>OY970247.1:0-3174868 GCA_963715495.1 uncultured Solirubrobacterales bacterium | reverse complement strand
CGCGCTACGCCGATCCCCTCCGTGAGCACCCTCAGCTTCGTCCCCTTCACCGTCCTATCCGTCAGTGCACTGCCGCTTCCTCGCCGTGCAATCGCCCTGTCTCCCGCGCTTGCCTGGATCGTCGCGGGCGACGAACCCTGGCCACCCGGCACCTGCACTTTTCCATCCGGCGCGATGAACTGCACATACCCCGACGCCCCGCCGAACGGCGCCGGCTGAACGCTGCTCGGCAGCCTGCCTTCGCCGTCACCGCCCGTATCCCCACCGCCGCCGCCGCCCCCACCGCCGCCATCCCTACCGCCGCCGCCCCGCCCGGGTCCGCCGTTCGGCGGTCCGCTCCCGAACAGCCCTCCCCCGCCCGGACCTCCTTCTGCGCCGCCTTCCCCGCCGCCGTTTACCCTGCCGCCGTTTACCCTGCCGGGCAGTGGCTGCATAAACGCACTCGCGCGCTCGCGCAAGCCCTTGTCGACTTCCCCCCGCAGGTCCGTGCTCACCGCGATATACAGCCCCACCGCCGCCGCCAGCACCGCCACCGCGACCGACACGCCCGCCACCCCCGCGATCCGCGTGCGCAGGGTCACCGCTCTGAGCTCCGATCGCCGCCGGCACAACGATCACTACTACGGCTCGCGCAACACATACCCCACCCCCCGCACCGTATGGATCAGCTGCCGCGCGCCCGCCTGCTCCAGCTTGCGCCGCAGATATCCCACATACACCCGCAGCGCGTTCGACGCCGGGCCGAAGTCATACCCCCACACACGGTCGTATATGACACCGTGCGCCAACACCCGCTTCGGGTTCAACATCAGCAGCTCCAGCAGCTGGTACTCCGTCCGCGTCAACTCGACGAACTTATGCCCCTCCACCTCCGCGCCGTGTCTTGAGCTGTCCAGCCTGAGCTCCGCGAACGTGAGCGCGTCAGGATCGTCCGTCGCCTCCGGCCCCGCCCGGCGCAGCAGCGCGCGGATCCGCGCCTTCAGCTCGCCCACGTCGAACGGCTTGACCATGTAGTCGTCCGCGCCCACGTCCAGCCCGTCGATGCGGTCGGACACGGCGTCCCGCGCGGTCAGCATCAATATCGGCACCCTGTTCCCCAGCAGCCGCAACCGCCGGCACACCTCCAGCCCATCGATCCCGGGCATCCCCACGTCCAGCACGACGGCATCCGGCACGCTCTGCACCACCAGCTCGAGCGCCCGCTCTCCGTCCTCGGCCATCTGCACCTCGTACCCGCCCAGCGTCAGCGCCCTGCGCAACGCGTCGCGCACCGCTCGGTCGTCATCTACAACCAGAACTCTCACGAGCGTGATTCTTGCGTGCTCAGCAGCGCCGCCGCGCGACCCCTGCGTGCCCACGGGTTCAGCCCGCCCGCCAATGTCAGCAACGCCACCAGTTGCAGCGTGACGGTGCCCACTGCTGCGGTAACCGGCGCCGGCAAGGCTGTAGAGGATCTGGGCTTACGGGTTACCCCCAAATATGACTGCCCGTGTGTACTCATAGCCGAGCAGCATCCCCGCCCGCCGTAGGAACACCGTGTTAAGAACCTAATGATTTGCTGAACGCCCTTCATGGGCGCATATGTCCATCGCGAGCACAGCGAATCTCAGACGCCGGTCCATACCGACACGGCGCCCCCTCCGGCAGGCTGATACAGCATGGGATAGCCCTTTTTTGACGTACCGTTCGAGCTTTCAGCGATGCGAACCACCAGACGAGCCCCCCGGCGGGCCCCCCAAATCGTGGCCCTCGGCGGCGGCGGCTTCTCGATGGAGAAATCCTCCTCGCTGCTCGACGACTACATCCTCTCGCTTACCTCATCTTCGCGTCCACGCGTCTGTTTTCTGCCGACCGCCTCCGGCGACGCCGACCACTACGTCGTGCGTTTCTACCGTCGCTTCTCCGCCCACTGCGACGCATCCCACGTCTCGCTGTTTCGTCGCGACCAGGGCGTTGGCGGCGTCGAGGACGATCTCGCCACCCACCTGCTCTCCCAGGACCTGATCTACGTCGGCGGCGGCAACGTCGTGTCGATGCTCGGCGCCTGGCGTGCCCACGGCCTGGACTCGGTGTTGCGCCGCGCCTGGCGCCGGGGCATCGTCCTGTGCGGTCCCTCGGCGGGGTCGCTGTGCTGGTTCGCCGAGTCCCTCTCCGCCTTCCACGGCGCCCCCCGTCGCGTGCGCGGCCTCGGCCTGCTGCCTTATTCCAACTGCGTCCACTACGACGCCGAGCCCGCGCGCCGCGCCGAGTACCACCGCTTCGTCGCCACCGGCATGCGCCCCGGCTTCGCCGCGGACGACGGCGTCGCACTGCACTTCCGCGGCACCCTCCTGGAGCGCGCCGTCAGCTCGCGCCCGAATGGGCGCGCCTACCGCGTCGAGCCCGCCGGGGACTCCATCGTCGAGGTCCCGCTCGACGTCGCCCAGCTGGGCGTGGACCCCGGCCTTGCGCCGACCCGTGAGATCGATCCCGCGGGTGCGGAACCGATCGCGTCCGGTCCCGACGCCCATTCCTCCCAGGTTCCCGGCTCGGTTGCCTCCGGGCCGCTTGCCCGCGGACCGCTTACCCGCGGTCAGACCACCCACTTGGCCATCGGCACGGCCGCTTGAGCCCTCCGGACGCGCCCCCCGAGCGGCGCGTGATCTTCGCAATGGGCGGCGGCGGGTTCACGATGGAGCCGTCCAATCCCCTGCTTGACGACTTCGTCCTGTCGCTCGTACCCGCCCCCGTATCCGCCTCCGCGCGCGAGCCCCGCATCCTGTTCCTGCCGACCGCCTCGGGCGACACGACCGCGCAGATCAATGCCTTTCACGCGCGCTTTGCCGACCGCTTCTGCGTCCCCGAGCATCTGTCGCTGTTTCGCCTGCGCGAGTCCCGCCGATCTCTGCAGGAGATCGTCCTGTCCCAGGACATCCTCTACGTCGGTGGCGGTTCGATGCGCAACCTGCTCGCGATCTGGGGCGCCCACGATCTCGACCGCCTGCTGATCTCCGCCTGGCGGCGAGGGATCGTCCTCGCCGGGATCAGCGCCGGGGCGATGTGCTGGTTTGGAGGCGGCATCACCCGCTCCAGCGGACCGCCCGAGCCACTCGCGGGCCTGGGGCTGCTGTCCGGGTCGCTCACCGTTCACGCCGACGGCGAGCCCGAGCGCCTGCCCGTGTGGCTCGCGGCCGTGCGCGACGGCGTCCTGCCCGGGGGCTGGGCCGTGGATGACGGCGTCGGCCTGCTGTTCGGGGGCACGCATCTGCGCCGGGTTGTCAGCTCGCGTCCCGGCGCGGGCGCACAGCGCGTCGATGCGATCGCCGGCGAGCTCGTTCGCAATCGCCTGCGGCCCGAGCTGCTTGGCGCGGCCGACCCCTCCGACGTGACGGCCCCCTCGTTGGACGAGGACATCCAGGAGCTGCGCCGCGTCCAGCGCCTGCGTCGCACCATCGTCGGCCCCCGCGAAGGGCGCGTTGGGAGGTAACATCGACACGGCATCCCCGACAGCGATCCCGTGGAGGTCCACATGGCGGCGGTAGACAGCAGCGACCTTGAGGACGTGCTCGTAACCGAGCGCGAGGTCTGGGAGAACGGCGTACCGAACGAGCTATTCACGCGCCTGCGCGGCGAGTGTCCCGTGCACTGGACCTCCAGCATCACCGAATTCCCGGAGGAGGCCGGCTACTGGTCGGTGACGACGGCCGAGGACATTCACGCGGTGAGCCGCGACTGGCAGACCTACTCCTCCGAACTAGGGGGCGTCACGGCCGCCAACATCGGCTTGCCGATCGAGCTTACGCGGGCGATGTTCATCGGCATGGACCCACCCAAGCACGACCGCATCAAGGCCCTGTTCCAGGCGGGCTTCACGCCAAAGCGGATCGCCGCCCACGAGGATGCCGTCCGGGCGATCGTGGTAGATGCGCTCGACCGCCTGCAGGGCCAGGAGACGTGCGATCTGGTCGTCGACGTCGCTCAGCCTGTGGTCTCACGCGTGATCGGCAGCTTCATGGGCATCCCCCCCGAGGACGACGAGATCTGGGCGCGCCTGATGAACATGATGCTCGGTGCCGGCGACCCCGATCTGAACCCGCACGGCAGCCCCCAGGCGGGGGTGGAAGCAGGGGTCACCGAGATCTTTCAGCGCTGCGGAAAGCTGATCGCCGAACGCCGTGAGCACCCGACCGACGACCTGACGAGCGTGCTGGTCCACGCCGAAGTGGACGGGCAACGGCTCGAGGAACACGAGATCGTGATGGGCTTCTTTCTGCTGGTCGCCGCCGGCAACGACTCCACCAAGGCCACCTACTGCAGCGGCATGCAGGCGCTGATGGAGAACCCCGACCAGCGCGAGCTGGTGCTGGCAGATCCCAGCCTGATCCCCGGCGCGGTCGAGGAGTCGCTGCGGATGTTTCCCGCCTTTGCCCACTTTCGCCGCACCGCGACCTGTGATGCCGAGCTGAACGGGCGCCAGATCAAAGAGGGAGACAAGGTCGTCATGTGGTACGTCTCATCCAACCGCGACGAGACCTGTCACGAGGACCCCGACCGCTTCGACGTTCGCCGCACCACCGAGCACCAGGCGTTCGGCGCCGGCGGTCGTCACTTCTGTCTGGGCACTGCCTTGGCCCGCCTGGAGCTGCGTGTCCTGCTCGAGGAGACCCTCAAGCGCTTCCCGGCGATGGAGCCCGCGGGCAGATCGACGATTGTGGAGTCGGTTTTTCTCAACCAGCTCAAGTCTTTGCCGGTGCGACTGACCCCGTAAGCGCACGCCGCGTCGCGCATCTGTCACAAGAGCGTGACTTCTCTGTAACAAGGGATTGACAAGGGCCCGATGGGGCCCAATTCCGACATATGCGGCTCGTAGTATCGCTCTCTGCGAACGTGTGTTCGAACTGGGAGCGACGTCGATGAGCGATACGCAGACAACCATCCGCGCCGCCGATCTTGCCGAGCGGATCGTCGACGAGATTAGCCAGGCCGATCGAGACTGGCCCGCGATCGAGCTGTGCTCCCACGAGCTGGTCGAGGTCATCGCGGAGCTGGCCTCGGGGACGGCCACCACTATAGGAGGAGCCACCAGCGGAGAGGGCTATCGCCAATACTTACAAGCACACGCATGCCTAAACCAACGATCGACCAGCTGCTGATCGCCGACGCCCCCGAGCGCTGGGCCGAGCTCGGGTTCGCGATCTCCAACGGGTGCTGTGAGCTTGGCGAGGTGCGCATGCGATTCCTCGGCGGCGACGCGCCCGGGCGGGGAATCGTCGGCTGGTCGCTGCGCGATGTTGGAAGTACCGAGCTCGACGGGTTGCCGACATCCCTATCGGAGCAGTCGTGGCCGAGCGATGCCCGGTCCCGGCCTGCACACCCAAACGGTGTCGTCGCGATCGATCACGTCGTCGCGATGTCACCGTCTCTGGATCGCAGCGTCAAGGCACTCGAAGACGCCGGCCTGCAGTTGCGCCGGATACGCGAGCAGCCCACTCCCGCCGGCGCGCCGCGGCAGGCATTTTTCCGTCTTGGAGCGGAGATCCTCGAGCTGGTTCAAGAGCCCTACGACCTGGTCGAGCGGGAAGGCGGCCGAGACCGTCCGGCGCGTTTCTGGGGTCTCGCGATGCGAGTGGATGATCTCGATCGGACGGTGGAGCTGCTTGGCCCGCACGCAAGTCCGATCCGGCCTGCGGTCCAAGCCGGCCGGCGCATCGCCACGCTGCGGCGCTCGGCGGGCCTGACGGTTGCGCTGGCGCTGATGAGCTTCTGAAACCCGTCATGACACGCGGGCCGGGCTCACGACCACGCGCGATCGGGCCCCACGCACCGCCGCGCTGAGTGTGTCCACGTCGTAGACACCGTGGTGACGGCGCCCGTTGATGAAGAACGAAGGCGTGCCGGACACGCCGCTGGCATCCGCGCTAAGCACGTCAAGAGCGATGCGGGGAGCGTAAGCGCGGTGGCGAAGGTCCTCGGAGAAACGCTCGCCGTCCAGCTCGAGCTCCGCCGCATAGTCGCGCATATGGGTCAGCGTGAGCTCACCCTGGTGAGCGAACAGGAGGTCGTGCATCTCCCAGAACCGGCCCTGAGCGCCAGCCGCCTCGGCTGCCTCCGAGGCCATCTGCGCGCGGGGGTGAACGTCGCTGAGCGGCAGGTGGCGAAAGACGTAGCGCAGGTCGTCGTCGTAGTCGGCGAGCAGCTCGCGGATCATCGGCTCGGCCCGTCCGCAGAAGGGGCATTCGAAGTCGGCGTACTCGACGAGCGTGACCAAGGCGTCCTCGTGACCCCGAATGTGGTCGCGCTGCGGATCGACCTCGTCGGCAAGGTCGATGAGATCCTCGGAGGTGCGCCCGAACTGGCGCGCCCGCACCGGCGCGGGCACCCGGGCGATGATCCGGAAAACGGTCCACGCCACAAGCGGCGAGATGATCGCCGCCGCGAGCACGCCAAGCTTTGCCTGAGCCAGCAGGCCACCGCTGAAGGCGCGACCAGCGATCAGCAGCGAGACCGTGAAGCCGATCCCGGCGACCGCCCCCGTCCCGGCGAGCCCCGGCCAGGTCACCCCCAGACGGGTGCCGCCGAAAACCCGGCGGGTGCCGAGCCAGGAGGCGCTCAGCACACCGAGCGGCTTACCGAGGACGTACGCCAGAACTATGCCGATTGTCACCGGCGAGCTGACCGCATCGCGCAGCAGGCCGCCATCGACGTGAATGCCGGCATTGGCCAGCGCGAACAGCGGCACAACCACGAAGCTCGTCCACGGATGCAGCCGGAACTGCAGCCGCTCGTTGGGAGAGATCGCGGAGGTCAGGCTGCGCTGGGCGGTGTAGGCGAGCTCAGGGGTCGGCTGCTCACGAAAGGATCGCGTCAGCTCGGTGGCGCGCTCGAGATCGCCGCGTGCCGGCGGGTAGGCGCTCGTCACGAGTCCGATCGCCAGACCGGCGATGACAGGGTCGATCCCCGACTGAAACAGCGCCAGCCAGATGCCTAGTCCAACGAACACCGCCGCGGCGCCCCGCCAGCGGGGGGCGAAGCGCAGCGAGATCAGAATCGCGAACAGCACCAGCGCGACGGCGAGCGCGACGAGGGAGACCGCGTGGGTGTACGCGATGGCGATGACTAGCAGAGCGCCGAGATCGTCGATCACCGCGAGCGTGAGCAGAAACACGCGCAGCCTCGCCCCTCCGGTGGGCGCCACGAGCGCGAGCGCGCCGAGGGCGAGGGCTGTGTCGGTTGACATCGCCGTACCCCAGCCACCGGGGGCGCCGGCGCCGCCTAGGTTGATCGCCAGGTAGAACCCGACGGCGACAGCCATGCCGCCGATGGCCGCGACGACCGGGATCGCGATGCGGTTGCGCTCACGCAGCTCGCCGAGATCGAGCTCGCGCTTGGCCTCCAGACCGACGACGAGAAAGAACAGAGCCATCAATCCTTCGTTGACCCACTGACGCAGGCTGCCCGACAGGACATGATCGCCCAGGCTGAGTGCCAGACGCGTGCTCCAGAACGACTCGTATGAGTGCGGCCAGGGCGAATTGGCCCAGATCAACGCCACGAACGCGGCGACGACGAGAACCGCCGCCCCGCCGGTCTCGGCACGCAGGAAGTCGCGCACGGGCGCGCCGAGATTGCGAGCCCAGGCCGTGCGGCCCGCGGATGAGTCGGCGACGGTCGATGCCATGACCGTGAGTCCATCACGATCGGGGCGATGACGCCGAGACCACGCGCGTGGCAAAGCGAGGTGATGGACCGCGGCCAAGCGCGTGCGGGGAGAGAGAACGTTTTCGATATGGATCTCATCCCCCCTGACAAGGAGAGGGGATCAGCTGGTGACCATGACGGTGGTCGACTGCCCGAAGGGTGTGCCGGTGGCGTCGAGCGCCCGCACGGCGAAATGAGGCCCTGCGGCCGTGCCTGGCAGAGCACTCTCAAACCCGCGCGATCGCGTGCTCGAGATCGGTCGGAGATCCTCGGGGCGCCTACCCGCGAGCAGCTGCCAGGTATGCACGTCGGTCGCTCCGTTCCAGCTCGCGTAGACGGTCAGGTCGCCGCCGTGGCCGGTCGTGGCGATCGCGGGAGCTTCGGCGGGGCGGCCCGTCCAGGGCAGGCGAAAGGCCCTGTAGGACTGGTAGAGGTTGCCGAGCACGGCGTCGAACAGCATTCGGCCCGAACGATGGAACTCCGAGACGTGGGGAGATTCTCCCCAGCCAACGAAGACGTTGCCGTTCGGCAGCAACTGCACGCTGCCCTGGCTGCCGGCGAGGATTCTCGGATGGGTGTACTGACGCACCAGGGTGGCCGTCATCGCCTGCTCGTCGATGTCGAGGATCAGGCCACGTGAAAGGGACTCCACCGCCGGAGTGGCTCCGTTGTCGAAGATGGTGAGCGTGTCGTCGGGCTGGCGGCGCGCATCGTGTTGCCAGGCGAAGCCGGCGCCGGCGCCCATGCTGAAGTCGCTGCGCCTGCCGCCGAGACGCCAGAGGATCGCTCCGGTGCGGTCGAGCTTGTAGATGGTGTGCGTGCTGCGCGAGGAGACCAGCAGGCTGCCGTCACCATCGAGGCCCACGGAGTTGATGTGAAAGAAGTCCCAGTCGGCGCTGACCGGTGCGTAGGACTCATCAAGGGGGATGTGATCGAGGCTGTGCCACTCCAAGAGGACAGTGCCGGTGGCGAGGTCAATCTCCTGGAAGATCGCGTCCTGGATGGTGCCGTGCCGTGAGCCACCGACGGAGGACAGGTCGACTCCGGTGACCACGTAGCTGGTGAGCAGCGCGGTGTCGCGGGGAGTGATGACGAACTCGTGCAGGTCACCGCGAAGACCGCGCGCGGCCTGGACTCGGCGAATGGTGCGATAGCTCGAGTCAGCGATCACATACTCGCCGACGCCGTGGCCGAGCTCGATGCTGCCCTCCCACCAGGTGAGCACCGGACTGCCGCGATAGCGCTGAACTCGAAAGTTCGTGGTCACCAGCCCCGCGAGCGGGTTCTCCCAGATCGCCTGCCCCCGGTGATCGACGATCACCGCCCCCGCCTGACCGACCGGGGCGTTGTAGGGGGCGATGAAGATCGGATCGGTGGAGGCGCCCTGCTCGCTGCGAGTGACCGTCAGGGACGGGATGCGAAGGTCTGGCCGGGTATGCCAGTTGGGTGGCCGAGGAGGAGCGGGCGCATGCGAGACCAAGGCGCCGAAGACGACCTCACCCAGGGCGCCGGCCAAGCCGAGTCCGGCAGCTCCGACCCCGGCGGAGCGAAGCAGTTGCCTGCGCGTGAAGGGTCGACCGGATGCGGTCATCGGTATCACTCAGGAAAGCGCACATCGAGAAAGAACTCCTGAGCGTGTGCTCAAGCGGGGGTCAAGCGCACTGAAGAAATGCGCGAGAAGGGGGTGATCAGGCGCCCAGAGCGGCGGCAGCAGCGGCAGCAGCAGCGGCGGCAGCAGCAGCAGCAGCAGCAGCGTCCTGCAGGCGATCGTCGCCCCAGAACAGCTTATGCGCGATGGAGACGGTGGGCACCCCAAGCACACCGAGCTCGTGGGCGGCATCGGTGGCGGAGCGCAGCGCGAGCTTGATCTCAGGGTCGCCGGCGGCGTCGCCGGCTGCCCGGGGGTCCAGGCCCGCATCGGCGGCGGCCTGCAGGACGTGATCGGGAACGCCAAGGTCGCGACCGTGCCGGAAGGCGTGGCGGAAAGCCTGCAATGTGAACTCCCGTCCGAGGCCCATCTGGAAGGCGAAGGTGGCGACACGCATTGCGAACAGATAGTTGGCCGGCCAGGGGTCGGGCCAGCGTACGGGCGCCAGCCCGTAGAGGCGCGCGCGGCGCTCGACCTCGGCCATCCCCGCCTGGCGGTGGTCGGGATCGCCCAGCGACCACGAGGATCGCCCGTTCAGCTTGAACAGGGCGCCCAGCGAAATGGGCTCCCATGCGACTGACTCTGGCAGAACCTCGGAGATGCGCTCCGCCGCGAGGTAGGCGTAGGGGGATCCGAGGTCGAAGTAGAAGGTTGGCTGAGCCATGGGATGCGTCTCTCGACTCCGTGAGAGGCCATCGGTCATGGGGCACTCAGCTCCAGCACAGAGCGGATCCCGTCCTGCGCATCCATGAGCTGGAAGGCTCGGTTGACTTCGTCAAGGGGCATGCGATGTGAGATAAACGGATCGACGTCGATGTCTCCACGCAGATACAGCTCCACGAGCTCGGGCACCTGATCTCGACCCTTGACCCCACCGAATGACGAGCCGCAGACGCGGCGCCCGGTGATGAGCAGGCGCGGCACGATGTCGAGCGTCTCCCCCCTGCCCGCCACGCCGCACACCGTACACAGGCCCCAGCCCATGCGCGCGGCCTCGACGGCTTCTCGCATGACCGAAACCAGACCGGTCGCCTCGAAGGTGTAGTCGGCCCCGAACCCGTCGGTGGTCTGCAACGTGCGCTCGACGGCGTGCCCGTCGGCGCGCCAACACTCGGTGGCGCCCTGGCCACGGGCGAGCTCCAGTCGCTCATCGGACAGATCGACGCAGATGATCCGCTCGGCTCCCCGCAGCCGGCATCCGGCCACGGCCCCGAGGCCCACCATGCCCGCGCCGAACACCACACACGTCGCGCCGGGCTGCACCTGGGCGGTGAAGATCGCCGCTCCCAGTCCCGTCGACAGTCCACACGCGAACAGGCATGCTCGGTCAAGCGACGCCTCGGGGCTGACCTTGGCCAGCGCGATCTCCGGTATGACGGCATGGTCCGCGAAGGTTGAGGTCCCCATGAAGTGCCGGATCGGCTCGCCCTCGCGAGACAGTCGCGTGGTGCCGTCCGGAAGGTAGCCGCTGTTCTGCTGCTCGCGAATGGCCAAGCACAGGTTGGTGCGCGGGTCGAGGCAGTGAATGCACTCCCTGCACTGGGGCGAGAACAGCGTGACGACGTGGTCGCCGAGCGCAACCGATGCCACCCCCTCGCCGACGGCTTCGACCACGCCTGCCCCCTCGTGTCCGAGGACCGTGGGTGCGTATCCAGACGGGTCAGACCCAGAAGCGCTGTACAGGTCGGTGTGGCACACGCCGCAGGCGACTAGCCTCACCAGCACCTCACCGGGGCTGGGGTCGGCCAGATCCAGCTCCTGAATCACGAGCGGTGAAGCGAACTTCTCCAGTACCGCAGCGCGGACCTTCACGGGCGCCTCCTCACCGCCTGCCTTTCTTTGCCGCGGTAGCAGCCGTCGCGCGAGTAGAGGTCCTCCGGGCACGAGTGGATGTCTTACGCTGCGAGGCTGGGATCTCTGCCTTAGCCACCGCCTTGGTCAGACGCGGGATCTCTTTCTCCAGATATGAGCGCATGCGCTCCTCCTCGCGGCGAATCGTGCGCGCGAGTTGCCGAGTCTCCTTGTCGCCAACCGTCTCGGCGAGCGTCTCGATCGCCGAGTAGGCGGCGATCTCCTCGGACTCGCTTGCATACTCGGTCTTGGCGTTCTTGAGGTGCTTCTCCTCCTGGCCGGTGCCTCTGAGCGCGTGCAACGGACCCTGGGCGAGCGCGGCGGCCTTCTGGGCGCCGCTGAGGACTGCCTGCGCAGCCTCGGCTACCGGCGCAGGTCCGGGCGTGTCAATGGTCGCAGCCACGCCACCGAGCTGCTTGACGCGTTTCTTGACCTCCCGGCCATGATGCTTCGTCTCCGACAGATGCTGCTTCAGGCGCTTCTTATAGGCCGCCTGGGTGGTCATTGCGATGTGGGCCTCAAGCGAAGTCTCCAAACGCTTCTCGATGCCGTAAGCCTCGTTCAGGTATTGAACGAGCTTTGCGTTACCAGCGGATATCTCAGCCATCTCGGATCTCGTTTCTTACAGACGCCCACGGCGTCCACGGTAGGGGCCCAGGAACAGCACCAGCACGACGATCAGAAGAAGCAGCACCAGCGGACTCACAAATGCTCCGCCCGCGAGGCTGAGAATGACCAAGATGATGATGAGAAGCAGAAGCAGGTCCACGGGTCCCCCTTTTTTTTCGTTGTCGACGGTTACCGGCCACGCTACTCCTAAAGTGGCCGTCCGAGTATGCGTATACATCCCGCGTCGCTGTCCTTACCCCGGTCTCGGTGTCTTCTAACCTGGCCATGAACCCGCAACCCACTCATACGGGTAGCTCTGCCCACACAACCTTCCCGTCATGTGTGCCTTCTACGCCCCAGTGCATTGAGAGTGAGTCGATCACCGCCAGTCCATGCATGGGCCGTGGGATCCATCCCCATCACGCGCCGTCGTCGCAAGCGGACTCGCGTCCTGAACGGCGACACGCAGCATTGAGTCCTGCACCCGGACCGCAATCGAGAACGGGGAGCCGGCGTGGAGCACCGCGTTGGTCGCCAACTCGCTCAACACGAGCGCCGCGATGTCTTGTGTCCCGACCGCCACTCGTGCCCCTTCTTACCCGACCAGTGTAGGCAGTACTGAGACAGACTCCGTGCCGAAGCCATCGATGCCGAGACGTCGCGCGGAGCGAGGCCGAGCGTCGGGACCGCGGCCCAGCGCGTGCGGGAGCAGCAAGCGATCTCGACACGGGCTCATCCCCGCAACAAGCTCAGCGACTCGCACCCCATCTAAATGCGGCTAACCTTTGTGGCATGTGTCGAAACATTCGTACGCTCTACAACTTCGAGCCTCCAGCGTCAGAGGACGAGGTGCGTGGCGCGGCCCTGCAGTACGTAAGGAAGATCAGCGGTTTCACCAAGCCTTCGCAAGCAAACGCTGAGGCGTTTGAGCGTGCTGTCGATGAGGTGGCCGAGACCTCGGCGAGGCTGTTGGGTCAGCTGGTGACCGCAGCGCCGGCGAAGGACAGGGAGGCCGAAGCGGCGAAGCGCAAGGCACGCAGCGCACAACGGTTCGCGGCGTAGCGCGGCGAACAACCCGCCCTCACGCAGAGCACGATGCCGACGCCGTTTCGAGCCCGCCTTGCGGCTGATATACGGACGGCTACATTCGAAGGGATCGGGCTAAGACCTCAGCATCGAGCTCCAGCGCTCAGGGTCGCGCTCTGCCTGCTCCCGCGCCCAACTGAAGTGGTGGACGGCGGAGCGACGCAGAGGCTCGCCGAGCAGCAGGCCCAAAAGCGCCCACCTTCGAGCGTGTCGCGGAGTCTCGAGTGCGACGGCCAGCAGGCCCGCGAGTGTCCACAGGTGAAGCACCCTGTTGTAGGGAGAAAGCTGCTCGGTGGTCATGCCCTCCGCTTCGGTCAGATATGGAATGCCGTGACGCCGCTCCCATGGCCACTCGACGAAGTGAACGATGCCACCTGCCAGCCCGGCCGCGTTGTTCAGGGCGATCCACTTCTCGATTTGCTCGCCCTCGGCCATCCATCCCGCGAGCGCCCACGCGGGCAGCCCTCCGGCCCACATTGCGACCGCGCCGCGCCTGCCTATGAACGGCTCGAAGACCAAACCGACGCCCGCGCGAACCTCGAAGGCGTGGTGGGCGGCGGTGCCGAGCGCGGTGAGGACGGTGAAGGGTCGACGCGGACGCAACGTCACTGTTTCATCCAAGTGGCATCATTGAGCTGTGGCGGGTGATTGAGCTCATCGGGACGCTCGAGCATCTGTGCGGCCGCCTCGTCCATGCGCATCACTGCGAGGGCCCCCGTTGCGGCGAGGCGAACGGTCTCGCCGAGTACAGAGTCGAGCGCTTCCCAGCCGGGATCGCCGGTGAAGGCGACTGAGAACGGATGGAAGAGCAGCGTCAAATGTCCTTCTTGCTCTGAGTGGCTCTCCAGGGCGGAGATCATCGCATCTCGCATCTCCTTGGGCGTATGGGGATCGGGCCCGTCACCGTAGCGTTCGCGCAGACCGGCGAACGTAGGCAGATAGGAATAGGCGTCCACCAGCGGCCAGCGAAACGGCAGCACCGCCAGACCTTCGAGCAGTCCCTCCCGCTCGCCCGCGGGCGAGACGTAGCTGTAGCCGTGCTCGCCGAGCAGCTGGAGCGTGCGCTCGGTCAAGCCGCCTCCGGGCGGTCGAAAACCGCTGGGCTCGATGCCGATCGAGCGCAGCGCGGTGGTGGCACGCTGCAGCAGCGCGACCTCGGACTCGGCGTCGAGCGCCGCCCATTCCTCGTGGCGCCACGCGTGCACCGCGACCTCGTGGCCGCCGTCCGCGATCGTGTGCAGCGCCCGCGGGTACATCTCCGCGTTCAGGCCCTCGACGAAGAACGTCGCCTTCACCTGCCGCATCGCGAGGAGCTCGAGCAGTCTCGGAAGGACTTCGACGACGGTGAAGTGCTGCCCTTCAGACACCTCTGCCGGCCACATGCCCAGCTCGAGCTGGGCAGCCTCGCCGAGGTTGTCGAACGTCACCGACACGACTGACTCGAGCACGGCGCAATGATAGTTCAGGGCTCATCGCCAGTAGGCTCACACGACTCCGGCGGCAAGCCGCCCCTCGAAATCCCAACGGAGGACCGAACCATGCGTCTCGTGAGCTTTCACACCGAGGACGGACCCGCCGCCGCGGTTCAACTCGGGGAGGCGCCTCGTCCCGGTCTCTGCGCTCCATGCTCCCGCCCCGACCGTGCGCGGGCTCATCGCGGCGCTCGACGCCGACGGCCTGCGCGAGCTTGCCAGACGCGCCGAGGAAGCGGACGAGCGAATCGCGCTCACCGACGTGACCCTGCACGCCCCTGTCACCGACGCGCAGAAGATCATCTGCCTCGGCCTCAACTACCGCGACCACGCCGAAGAGACCGGCCAGGACATCCCCAGCGCCCCGATGTGGTTCGCCAAGTTCGCCAACTCGCTGATCGGCAGCGGCCAGGACATCGTGCTCCCGGCCGCACATGCGGAGTACGTCGACTACGAGGCCGAGCTCGCCCTCGTCATCGGGCGAGCAACCAGGAACGTCGACGCGAAGGACGCGCTGTCTCATATAGCGGGCGCGACGCCGTTCAACGACGTCAGCGCGCGTGATCTGCAGATGCAAAATCCCCTGTGGACAAGTGGCAAGGCGATCGACACCTTCGCCCCGTGTGGCCCCGCGCTTGTCACGCTCGACGAGGCCGGCGACCTCGGCGACCTCGGGCTGCGCACGAGCGTCAATGGCGAGCAACTGCAGCAGGGCAGCACCGCCAACCTGATCTTCGGCCCCGCCGAGGTGGTGGCGTGGCTCTCGCGCACGATGACCCTGCTGCCCGGCGACATCATCGCGACCGGCACACCAGCAGGCGTAGGCGCGGCACAGGGACGGTTCCTGCGCGATGGAGACACCGTCGAGGTCGAGATCGACGGGCTCGGCACGCTCGTCAATCCTGTGCGCGCGGCGTGAGCGCACTCACACCCGCCCCGTGTGAAGCCCCGTAGCTCGGTTCTTGAGCGCGGAGCCGATGAGCGCGGTGCAGCAGTCGGCCACCGACACCCAGCGCCGAGGGGAATCCCGATCTGGGCATCACCGTGATACCGACCGCGCCGATTCCGAGCACAGCCCCGCCGCCCCTCACGAAGAGTAAAGGCTGACTCAACCGAGATCGCGATGTGAGATCACACCGAACTGAAGTGCGCACTCCGCGAGCTTGGCGCGCTTCTGGTTCTGCGTTACACCATCGCTGATATCGCGCTCACACGAGCCAAGCTGCCAGACGACGTGGCATAGGGCCGGTTATCTCCTGGGATGTAGAGCGAGAGCGGACGCGGTTTGACATACAGCTTGATCTGACCCGGCTTTGATGGAGTTGGAGTCGGGGCCCCCACACGCTCGCCAGCGACGATGAGAGACTACGGGTAGATGCCAGCCGCCGATCATCGCAGGGCCGCACTGGCAGATCTGGCGCGTGCCGGTGGGCGCAACGCCCCGATCGAGATTGTCGAATACGACCCCGGATGGCCGGCTGCCTTCGAGGCCGGCGGGAACGGCTCGCACCGCTGCTCCCTGTCGGGGTTCAGTTGCACCACTTCGGGTCCACCGCCGTCCCGGGTCTGGCAGCCAAGCCGGTGATCGACATGATCGCGCTCGTGGACGACCTCGACGCGCCGATTGCGGCGCTGGTGCAAAGCGGTGGCTACCAGTACCCGCAGGCGTTCAACGCGACGCTTACCCACCGGCGGTTCCTGTGCTACCCGACGGCCGCCCACCGCACTCACCACCTGCACCTCGTGGACGAGCCGGGAGAGCTCGAGCGGCGCCTGCGCTTCCGCGACCGTCTGCGCGCCGATCCGGTCCTTGCGAGTGAGTACGCAGCGCTGAAGCGGGCACTCGCGGAGCGCTACCGGGATGATCGTGAGGCGTACACCGAGGCCAAGAGCGAGTTCGTCAAGCGGAACGAGCCGTTCGGGCTCGAGCTGCGTGCGGCGGTTCCCTCCGATGCTGAGCGGCTCGGCAACGCGATCGCGGATGGCTTTGAGAGCTACCGCGACTTCGCGCCCACTGGGTGGGTGCCACCGTCAGCCGAACGGGAGACGGAGCAGCTCCTGACACTGCTTGACAGCACAGACTTCTGGTGCCTACTTGCAGAAGCGCGTGGTGACCTGGCCGGGCAGGTTGCGTTCCTCCCCGCCAAACAGGCGTGGCGTGCGGTCGAGGACTCCGGGCTCGCGCATCTGCGTCAGATGTTCCTGGCTGAGGACTTCTGGGGCACGGGCCTTGCGCGCACACTGCATGACCGCGCGGTGCAGGACGCCTGCCGGCGTGGGTTCACGGCTATGCGTCTGTTCACGCCGGCCGGGCAGGCCCGAGCAAGACGGTTCTACGAGCGCGAAGGCTGGATTGCGGCGGGCAAGCCATTCCACGACCCAGGCGTCGGCCTGCAGATAATCGAGAACACCCGTCCGCTGCGATGAGGATCTCATCCTCGACGTTCGCCACGGTCGCACGCACCGCTCGTTAGGCTCCGGAGAACATGTCAAAACGTAGCCTGATGCTCGTCAACAGGGCGTACTCAACTGGTCCTCGCCCCTTGTAGTGAGAGCGCTGGAAGATGCCGTCAAGCTCACCGCCGAGCCGGTCCGCCATCGGCACGGATGATGCGGTAGTCCTGGATCGTCGAGGGCTTGCGTCGCTTGACGTGCTGCAGATGGTGCAGGTAGCGGTCTGCGGCCTCCTGGAAGGTCATTTGTGCCTCCGGTAGGACGATGCGCACCTCGGTCATCATGCGTCGCAGTACCGTCTCCGCCTGCTTGCGGGTGAGTCCCTCGGTTGACCCGGGTTGGCGGATACCTCCCATCCTGCGCCTGACCTGCCGGCCGTTCACCCGCCAGCGTCCGTACCAAGATCCGCGGTGCTCTTCCAGGGAGCCAAGGCCGTACGCACGCCTGTCGTTTTTCCTGCTCATCGCTCCTCGTCAGGGGCTGACTCCCGTTACGTTGGCTGCTTGTCGGCTTTCGTCATGCGTGCGCTCGCGGAGTCTCGCAGGCCGAGTTCATCTGTCGTCGAGCGTGTGAAGTTGAGTGGCTCCACGCGTCGTGCGGCAAGATAGCGGCGTAGCAGTGGATCGGTGAGCAACCATTGTCCGTGTTTGTCTCCGCGGTCGATCACGCCGATGTCGCGCAGCGAGTTCAGTGCTCTGGAGGCCTGCTCGGACTGCAGGTTGGCGTATAGCTCTGAGCCGGCTGCGACGCGGATGGCCATGCGCTCACCGTGGCGACCGGTGGAGCGGATGCGCTCGATCTGCTGCTCGTGGCGCAGTCGCTCGGCGCCGAGCGAGCGGTCCAATGCCTGTACGACGGTCGCGTTGTCGATCTCGCGCGAGAGCTCCTCGATGCACACCAGGTGCGCCTGCTGGGCGAGGAGCATGGTGGCGCGTGGGTGTCTCTCGCCGAGCTCGATCAGGTGTTGGAGGGCGTCGTCGGTGATCGTGGTGTCGTCCAGTTTGAGTCGGCGACGCAGGCCGGTCGTCCACTGCTCGACCGTGATCGGGGCGAGTTCGTGAAAGCTCCCGAACTGGCTGAGGGCCCGATCTCCGGGCGCGAACAGGTCGCGCATGAGATGCCCGAGTGGACGATCCGAAGCGCGTCCTCCATGCCCGCCTTTGGCGGTGATTCCGATAGGGCCGATCCGGAGGAGTTGTTTGTCGCCGCGCTGTCGGCCTGTCACATGCTGTGGTTTCTGGACTTCGCCCGGCGTGAGCATTTGCGTGTCCTCTCCTATGAGGATCATCCGGAGGGAACCATGGATGGGGTGCGGTTCCTGGAGGTAGCACTCCGTCCTCGCCTAATGTTTGCGACCGACGTGTCTCCCGAGGTTCTCGACCGGCTTCACCACCGCGCGCACGAGGCGTGCTTCATAGCCAACTCGGTCACGTGTGAGGTGAGGGTTGATGTGTCTGCCGCAGCGCCGAAAGAACGAGCATGACTGATGTACTCGAAGGCCTGCTCGCCGAGCAGGCCCACTACTACCGCGAACACGCCGCCGAGTACGACGACGGGTGGTTCCGCCGCGGACGCTACGACCACGGCCATGAGACGAACGCCCGCTGGTTCGCTGACGCTGCCGAGGTGCAAGACGCCCTGGAGCGGTTCGATCCGGCCGGAGATGTCCTTGAGCTTGCGTGCGGGACCGGACTGTGGACCCAACGACTGGCCGGTCACGCCGCCAGCGTGACCGCGATCGACGGCTCCCCGGAGATGCTCGAGCTGTGCCGCGCCCGCGTGAATGATCCGCGTGTCAGCTACATCCAGGCGGACCTGTTCGCGTGGGAGCCCGACAGGACATACGACGTGTGCTTCTTCGGCTTCTGGCTCTCACACGTCCCCGAGGAGCGCTTCGAGACGTTCTGGGAGAAAGTCAGGCGCACCGTTGGGTCGGAGGGTCGGGTGTTCTTCATCGACAGCCTGCGCGCCGAGAAGGCCTCCGCCATCGACCACACGCTTCCCGACCAGGACGAGGAAACCATGCTCCGCCGGCTTGCTGACGGCCGCGAGTACCGCATCGTCAAGCGCTTCATGAACCCGAGCCGCCTGCGGCAGCGACTCGTTGAGCTCGGCTGGAACACCGAGGTGCAGACGACGAGCGAGTTCTTCGTCTACGGTCAGGCAACCCCCGGGGCATAAAGCCGGTCGTTACAGACGTACGGCCCTACGCTGCGCTCATGGTGCGCCTTGAGAGCTGGATCAGGCTGGCGGGTGTGAGTCCTGTCCGGGTAGACGCCGGAGTGCCCGGTAGCAGGCCCCGGTTCGTCGTCGAGAGGCGGCGGGCTGAGCGGGGCGTCGAGAGCCTCTTTGGAGGGAGCAAGCGCGTGGGCTGGGATTGCAGCCTCGTCACAGAAACAATCGGGGAGCCGAGCCGCTCATGTCACGGTGAAGGTCATGTCCGCCAGTCCTGGTTCCGGATCGGGTGCGGTGGGTCCCTGCGGGGTATGGAGACTTGCACGCGCGTAAGGTCTGATCACGGAACAAGGGAGACCCGTCTGGCTAGCCTCGTCAGCAAAGACCGTTCGTATAAGCTGATGGTGAAAGTCGAGCGGAGGGCAGCGGGAGTCCGAGGGGGTCGTAGTAGTTGAGATCGGCGTGCAGAACAACGCGCCGGGAGCGAAGGACCCCTGCTTTGATCGCGCGAGCGGTGAGGGTAAGCGTTAGGGCATGGTCGAGACTGCTCGATCCACCGACCCCGCCGGGCATAAGCCCGGTGATCCCGGCAGCGAAATGGTCCTTCAGGCCACTGGTGGGAGTGTGCGAGAACTTCAGCGCAAGCTATGGGTGGCCGCCAAGCGGTCGCCGGGTAGGCGTTTCCATGCCCTGTTTGACCGGATCTTCAGGAGTGACGTCCTGAAGGAGGCGTGGAAGCGCGTGCAGAAGAACAAGGGTGTCGCCGGGGTCGATGCTCAGACGCTGGCGGCGGTGCAGGAGTACGGTGTGGAGCGGCTGTTGGCCGAGCTGCAGCGTGACCTGCGTCAGGGGTCTTATCGTCTGCGGCCGGTCCGGCGGGTTGAGATCCCCAAGCCCAAGGGTGGTGTGCGGCCGCTCGGCATCCCGACCGTGAAGGATCGGATTGTCCAGCAGGCCGCGCGCATGATGCTTGGAGCCCATCTTCGAGGCCGATTTCTTGGATGTCTCGTTTGGGTTCCGTCCGCGCCGGTCGGCCACCGACGCTAAGGAGGTGCTGCGCCGGTCGTTCATCGACGGGTACTCCTTCGTGTTCGATGCCCGACATCCGCGACTACTTCTCCACGATCGACCACGAGCGATTGCTCGGGATGGTCGCAGAGAGGGTCTCGGACCGGCGCGTGCTCAAGCTGCGTGCGGCAGTGGCTCCAGGCAGGGGTGATGGACGAAGGGGTGCTGCGGCGATCAGTCGCTGGGACCCCACAGGGCGGCGTGATATCGCCGCTTCTGTCGAACATCTACCTGCACGCGCTGGACCAAGCGTTCGCTGATGGCACTCACGGCAGGCTCGTCCGCTATGCGGACGACTTCGTCGTGATGTGCAAGAGCGAGGCGCAGGCCCACGCCGCCCGGGAGCTGGCCGGGAGGGTGCTGGCCGATCTTGGGTTGGAGCTGCACCAGGAGAAGACGAGAGTTGTTGACCTCACCGAAGGCCGGGAAGGCCTCGATTTCCTTGGCTGCCACTTTCACGCTCGCGTGTCGGGCAAGCTGCTGGAGCGCGGCATCCGCCGCTACTACCTTCAGCGCTGGCCCTCACAGCGAGCGATGAAGCGGGTACGTCAGCGAATCAAGGTGCTGACCGGCCATAGCCGCAACGGAACAGATATCCGCGAGGTGATCTCGTGGATCAATCCGATCCTGCGTGGCTGGGGCAACTACTTTCGCACCGGTAATGCCGCCATCCGCTTCAACCAGATCGACCGCTACGTCGTGCGTCGCTTGAGTGTCCTGATGCGCAAGCGTTATGGCCGCAACTTGCGACCCGGCCAGTGGGAGACCTGGACGCGCGAGTGGTTCGAGGCCCACGGCCTCTACCGTTTGCGCGGCACCATCCGCTACCCGGCGACAGCGTCGTGACCATCAAGAAGATCATCGGTAAGCCGTGTGCGGGAAAACCGCACGCACGGATTGAAAGGGGAATGGGGAAACGGACCTCGCGGCACCGCGCCCCTGACTACCAATGAACGCACGCGTTGCATCCGACTCCTCTCTGCTCGACCTGATCGAAGCAGTGCGGGCGCTGCCATATGGCCGTCCGAGTGACCACAGCGTGGAAGGGATGCTGCGCGAGCGTCGCGGCACCTGCTCCACCAAGCACCTGCTCCTCGTCCAAGAGTTGTCCGAACGCTTCCCCGAGACCGAACCGCTGATCGTCCATCGCGTCTACCGGTTGGATCGCGCTCGCGCCCGGGAGCTGTTCGACACGAGGGTCGCCAACGTCGTCCCCGGCGATGGGCTCGTCGATGTCCACCGTTACCTCACCATCGTCGTCGACGGCCGACGCATCAACGTGGATGGGACGTTTCCCGGGCCACCGTGGGACGGCCGCTCATCGCTGCCGCTCGCCTGCGGTCCCGGGCACGACTACCCCGCCGGTGAAGATCCCGACGCCGAGAAGCGCGCGCTTGAGGCCAAACATTGCGACCCGGCGGTCCGGGAGCCATTCATCGCGCGTTGGCGTCCGTAGAGCGGCCGCGGCGGTAGCCACGCCTGCCGCCGAGAACACCAGGCCCCCGGATAGGTCGGCGTCCACTTGTCCTCGACCGCGTGCCTCAACCAGCGCGGAGAGCATGTCGAACACGTCGATCGCGATAGCGGCAACCGCGGCCGGCTGCTCAAGGCGCCGCCAGCGTCGACTGGCAAGGCCCACTGCCGCTACGCCTATCTGGTGTGCACCGAACCCACGAACGAATAGGCGAGCCTCTGGATGCTCGGCGGTATCCGCCGCCAGCCTCAGCTCGGCCATCTTCGGCGGAACGAAAAGAGCCCCCAGCCCGTAGCTCACGCGGAACAGGCTGTTGACGAGCATCAGGCTGCGTTTCGACACGTTCGCCGGAGTCTAACCGGTCCCGTTTGAAAGTGGCGCATCCCGTTCGACAGGCGATGCATGCCGAGGATCACACGGAGCGTCGCTGGGGGACACGCGTATTCCATGCTCGTTCTCCCGCCGAGTTCCCAGATTGGTGATCCGACGCCCTGCGCTCGCGGTTCTCAAGGCCTGTAAGACCTTGACCCAGAGCTTGACCCAGAACCACAACCAGAGCCTAGCCGCGCTTCTTAGCAAAGAAAAACGAAAAAACCGAAAAACCGGCCGTTTCCAACGGGTTTCTCTTATAGCGGGGGCGGGATTGATACACCTACCCGCGACCTGCTCCGCATCGAAGAACGCTGGGATCTATCGAATCGAAGAACGGTGTGATCTCTGATGCGGAAGCTAGCACGGAGCTCGTGGAAGTAGACCAGGCTTGGGATCTTTTATCCCAAGCGGACAAAGCAACGCAAAATGCGTTAGACTGTCCAATATGCTTGGTCGTAACTTCAAGACACTGTACGAGATCGCCGAGGATAATTGGCAGCGCCCTAACTCTTTACCTTGGAGGCCGTCGTGCCGTACTGCTTGTGCATCTAGCCGGGGTGGGCGATGGTGGCGTCCGGGTACTCGTCCTTGCGGAAGGTCCGAGGCTCCTCAGGCTGGGGCTTGGGCGTGCGGTCGAGCAGGAAGTTGAAGTATGGCGCGACGAACGGATCGGGCGCCATCACCGTATAGGTGTGGTAAACGGTCCCGTTCTCGCGCGCGAACGCGATCCAGCCCGGTCCCTCGCGCAGGCCGTCCTTGAGCTCGGCCCCGACCTGGCGCCCCCAGTCCTGCAGCCAATCCGGGGGGCTGTCGATCATGGCCTTCACCTCGGGGACCTCCTGTGCCTGCTCCTCGGTCATCGCTAGGCCGAAGTCGAAGGGGAAGTCGGTGTTGTAGGTGGATACGTAAGGAAATTCCCAGCCCATCCGCTGCTTGTAGGCCGTAAGCCGCTCGATCGGCGCCCGCGAGAAGCACAGCAGCGTCACGTCGTGATGGTTAAGGTGGACGAGCGAGCCGTCGAGGCCGTCGCCGAGGGACGTGCACCCGGGACACGCGCCGTTGGTGTAGACGGGGCCGAACATGATGTTATAGGCCAGGAGCTGGGAGCGGCCATCGAAGAGCTCGGCGAGCGTCTTCTTTCCGTTCTCGGTGTCGAACTCGTACTCCTTCTCCACACGGACCCAGGGCAGCGCCCGCCGCTTCTCCTTGATCTTCGCATTTCGCTCTGCCTGCTCGGCCTCGAGCTTCGCGAGCTCATCCCGCGCCGCCTGCCATTCCTCCCGCGTACCGATCCGCTGCTCAGTCATTTGTTCTCTTATCTAGTTTGTTCTAGTACTCGTCGTGTCGTCGGATCCACAACGGCTCAGTGGCGCTTTCGTCGCGTCCCTTCGGCGTGCGGTCCAGCAGGCCGTAGTAGGCCATCGCGGGCTCGAGGCCGCGTGCGGTGCTCACGTAGGTCCGGTAGACGGTCCCGTCCGAGAGCGCGTACACGCTCAGGCCCGGCCCCTCGGAGACATACCCCGCTGCGTCCGTCCCGCACATGCGGGCGTTCTGCTCGACGGTGGCCGGGATCTCGCCTTCCAGGAACGGCTTCAGCTCTTCCTCTGTGTGCTGGAAGCCGAGGTCGCGGTTGAAGTCGCTGCCGGCACTCGAAACCCAGTCGATGCGCCACCCCATCCGCTCCCTGAAGGCCAGCAGTCTCTCCAGCGGCGCGCGGGAGGCGAGCAGCAGCGTGGCGTCCCGGGCCTTCAGGTGCTCGACCTGTGGATCGAGCGTGTCCGCGATCGAGCAGCAGACCGGGCACCCCGCGTCGTAGGGTGGCCCGAACATGAAGTGGTACACGAGCAGCTGCGAGCGGCCGTCGAACAGATCGGCGAGGGTCTTCGTTCCGTCCTCGGTCTCAAACCGGTAATCCGTCTCGACCGGGACCCACGGCAGCTCACGCCTCTTCCTGGCCAGCTCGTCGCCGCGGCGGGTGAGCTCCTTCTCCTCCTTCAGCAGCTCGCCGCGAGCGGCGTCGTACTCCTCACGCGTCCCGATCCTGTGTTCGGCCATGACTCCCATGATGACTTATCTCCGCTTCATCGGGGCCATTCCATGGCCCCGCATGGCTCCCCCAACGGAGTGCATCCCCGACATCGTGCGCATCGCCGCTTTGGCCTGCGACGAGCCGGGCAGCGTGAGGCCAGGTACCTCACGCGGCGCGAGCGCGACGCCTAGCGCAAGCGCGAGGAGCGTAACGGCCACGAGGCGGCTGGCGAGCTCTTTGCTGGGCAGCAGCTTCTCGATGGCGATCAGACCGGCTACGGCCACCATCCAGGTCAGGCTCATCACCCCGAGGGCGAACAGCGCGGCCATCAACCCCCAGCAGCAACCGACGCACCACGCGCCGTGCACGACACCCATTCGCAGCGCTCCCGCGGGCCCGTCACGCCAGGCATCCATACCGACCATTCGTTCGCGGGTCAAAAGCCAGGCCAGCGCGGCCAGGGCGAGCAGCGACGCGAAGACGCCAACCTGAAACCGCACAGGCCGCACCGGACGCTGTTGCGCAATAGACGCCATTGCGCAATCGACCGTAACGCAATAACCGCCGACGCTCAAGCGATTCGAAAGCTCGCGTTGCTGGGGGTTATGCGACGATCTGCTAGCGACGGCCTCTAGCGAGAGGAGTAGACGTGTCTGAAGCCAAGCAGACACCCACGGTCTATGACTGGGCCGGGGGTAGTCAGGCGTTTGATCGCCTCACCGAGGTCTTCTACCGCGAGCACGTGCACAATGATGAGGTTCTCGGCCCGGTGTTCGCGAACGTGCCGGCTGACCATCCACACCACGTCGCGCTATGGCTCGCCGAGGTGTTCGGCGGCCCCGCCGAGTACAGCGAGCACCACGGCGGATACGCCCACATGGTCTCAAAGCACATCGGACTCGCGCTCACCGAGCCACAACGAGCGCGCTGGGTCCAGCTGATCGGACTCGCGGCAGACGACGCCGGCCTACCGTCTGACCCGGAGTTCCGCTCCGCCTTCATCGCCTACATCGAGTGGGGCACACGTCTCGCGCTACACAACTCCCAGCCAGACGCCAACCCACCACCACAGGCCCCCATGCCCCACTGGGGATGGGGAGAAGCATCGCCATACCAGCCATAACCGCGGATGGCCGCCAAGACAGCCTCCCCCGTCAAGGCTGGTGCGGCCCATGCCAGCTTGGGTAGCTCAGCTGCTCATGCCAGTCGGCCGGACGGCCCTCGGGGGTCAGATCGAACAGATTCCACAGCGGCTCGATCGTGCCGACGTGACGCGGATCCTGATCGCCCTCCGTTGGGGCATAGAAGAGCTCAGAGCCCCAGAAATGCCGGATAACGTCCGGGTATCGGTGAAACACGTTCAGCATTGGCCGCTGGAATCCCTCGGTGGTTTCTCCGTGATAGTCGCGGTTGTATGTGTTGGCGGCCGAGGACAGAAGTCGCAGTCTTCGCCATCCGCGCTCTTCGCCGAAGGTGAGTAGGCGCGGGAGTGCCGTCTTGGCGACGACAACGAAGTTGATGTGCTGTGCGGCGTGCTCGGCTGCGCCGTCCAGCTGGTCAAGCAGCGCCGTGCACGAAGGACAAGGGCTCTCGGCCAGATCGAGGAGCGCCGTCTGGCCGCTGGCTGGCCCTGGGGCGCTGTCGCCCGGATCGCGCGGAAACATGAAGCTGTAGATCGCCAATGAGTCCTTGCCCGGTGCGAACAGCTCCGACAGCCTCACGTCAGCCCGCCGGCCGTCCGCTGCGGCTCCGTGAAAGACATAGTCCTCCTGGAGGACCCCGCCCGTAGGCAGCTCACGCCTCGCGGCGGCCACCGCCTCCATCGCACGGCGCAGCTCGATCTCCCGCTCGAGCAACCGATCGCGCGCCGCCCGGTACTCCGCCGACTCCCCTGGAAACGTAATGCCCATGGTTTCATCCTCTCTCGTTTGCTCGCCGATAGGTTCGCCTGCGGCGCTGAGGTGCGGTCGCGTTATCGCGAAGACTCGACGACAGCCCATTCGTTGACCTGGACATTCAGAAGCGCGGCACGCTGGCCATCGTCGGGACCTGACCCGCGAAAGCGATGGAGATCCTCCTCAGATTCCCAGCACTCAAACACATTGATGCGGCCCTGGTCGAGAAGATCGGCGGAGAGCGCAAAGTCACAGCACCCTCGGGCCTGGCGCGCGGCCGCGACGACGCTCGCGCAACCTTCCAGGTATGCGTCGCGTCCGTGGGGATCGACGGTAAGGGCTCCGGCAACGATGATCATCAGCTGACTCCTATGCGCTTATTTGCGCTCGTTTTGAACTACGACCGCCGTACGCGCGGAAACTCATCGCCGGCAAAACTCAATCTCTAGACGCCCAGCCAGGTCTTCCCACATCCCGCCCATCAGGCTACAACGCGAGCCAACGGCTCTTCTCGCTGTGGCTCGGTACGTCACACCGGATTTTGCCCGACTCGAGCCATCGCCGCGGCGCGAGCAATTTACACTCTTGGTAAGTGCCCGCACGCCTCGCAGGGCGGCCTTCAGATCACGCCAAATACACAAACTTCCGGACAGACTCAATCCCAGCAGCGCGCTCCTGATAAGCGCTGGCTGACTGTAACCTACCGGCGCTCCGGTGGCACGTTGGGAACACCCACCCCCTGGTGGGTCAAGCTGCCGGGGGAGCGCCTCGCGGAAGACGCGACGCGCGAGGGGCGAGCCGAAGTAGTGGTGGCGCACCGCTTATCCCGTGATTGTTCGGCGTTATCGGCGGTCTGGCGGGATGTTGGGAATACCCCAGCGTCTCGTGTGGGGTCGAGGCGCCGCGGGAGCGCTCGCAGGAAGACGCGACGCGCAAGCGGCGAAGCAAAGTAATGATGGCGCGCGCCATAGACCCATTGGCCTGCGAGCCACGCGAGGGCTCCGAGTACGGTCATGAGCGCCGCCGTGGGCGCGCCCGTCATGGCGGTGTTCAGCAGGCCTGTGGCGGCAAGACAGCGAATATGTATCGTAGATTACTGCGTAACTGTTCTATAGTATGCCGAGAAATGGTATAGTAGACTCGTGGTTGGAGACGAGAAGCCGGAAGCCAATGCGCGCTACAGGCGGCGCATCGTCGACGACGAACTCGACGAGCTGTTCGCCGGCCTACCCGCGATAGCGCTCGAGGGCCCAAAGGCCGTCGGCAAGACGGCGACAGCACTTCGACGCGCGGCAACCATCTACCGCCTCGACGACGAGGCGGAACGCTCCATCGCGCAGGCGGACCCGTCACGACTTCTCGAGGGTGAGCGGCCGGTCCTGATCGATGAGTGGCAGCGCTACCCCGAGGTCTTCGACCGTGTACGCCGCGCGGTCGATAACGGCGCTGGCGCCGGGAGCTTCCTCCTCACCGGCTCGGCATCCCCGACGGACCCGCCTACGCATTCGGGAGCCGGCAGGATCGTGCGGATGCGCTTGCGACCGATGACGCTCGCCGAGCGCGACGTGGGCTCCCCAACGGTGAGTCTCAGACAGCTTCTGCAGGGAGACCGAGGCCCCATCACCGGGCGCACAGAGGTCAACCTGGAACGCTATGTGACGGAGATCCTTGCATCCGGATTTCCCGGACTCCGCGGCCTTCCCGACCGCGTATCGCGCGCACAGCTCGACGGCTACGTAGATCGCATCGTAGACCGCGACTTCGAGGATCTCGGCCGCCAGGTGCGACGGCCGGGGACACTGCGAAGGTGGATGCAGGCGTATGCAGCGGCAACTGCCACAACAGCCTCCTACGAGAAGATCCGAGACGCCGCAATGAGCGACAGCGGCGAAAAGCCAGCCAGAGCGACGACGCAGCCCTACCGAGACACGCTCGAGCGACTCTGGATCCTCGACCCTGTTCCCGCATGGCTGCCAACCCGCAACCGGCTCGCGCGTCTCTCTTCACCACCCAAGCACCACCTCGCTGATCCGGCGCTCGCAGCCCGCCTACTGGGCGTCGACGCAGCCACGCTGCTGCACGCGCAGCCGGCCGGCCCTCCAATGACTCGCGAGGGAACGCTACTTGGAGCGCTCTTTGAGTCGCTGATCACACTCAACGTCCGTGTCTACGCACAGGCTGCCGAGGCTCGGACCGCCCACCTAAGAACCTGGAGCGGCGACCGCGAGATCGACCTCATCGTCGAACGCGGACCCAAGATCCTCGCAATCGAGGTGAAGCTCGGGCAGACACCCGACGAGCAAGACCTGCGCCATCTCCGCTGGCTCCGCAATGAGCTCGGCGATGACCTCACAGACGCCATCGTCGTCACAACTGGATCTGCGGCCTACCGACGGCCAGACGGGATCGCGGTCATACCTGCGGCACTGCTCGGACCATAAGAAGCTGGCGATCCGAGTCGGGCACACGCGTCCGACACAGGTTTTACGGTTGCATCATGTCGGCAGCTATCACCGACAATGAACTCGGCGCGATTCGCGCGTCAACGCGAGCGCATCTCGATGAGCTGCTCGAGGAGCCGGAGATTGCCAGTGACGTCGTTGGACTAGAGCGAGTCGGGGTTGCGCTGCTTGCCGCGTTCGACGCTCCACAGGCACCTCCGGAGCTGGGGAAGGTGCTCGTCGACGCGCTCGCAGATCGAGGTTGTGAGGCGTCCGTCGGCCTGCTGGCTGTGCTCGCTGCGTTCGGCCGCAAGACCATCGCCCACGATGCGATAAAGGCGGCGCGTGTGCTCCCCGGTCGCGACGGAGGAGCAGTCGGCAATGTTGGGGAGCTCAAGGTGAGAGAGGTGTGGCACAGTGCGATTCCTTCGGGTGAGGCGTGGGTCGCCATCCTGGACCGTCCGGGACACGAAGCGCCGCAGGCAGCATGCTTGACGCTCGAGACCAGGGGCGAGGGACCGATCGCAGTCGATGCGCTGCTGACCGGCACGGGGCCGGCGAACGAGCTTGACGCAGCGCTCGCCCTGCTCGCGGAAGGGGCAGAGCGATCGACCGAGAAGGCGCTGTCCGAGCGTCTACGCACCACGATCGAGAACATGAACGAGGCGCAGCTCGCGGCACCTTTGGAGGTGGGCGTATGCGTGCCCATCCTCGCTCGCGCGATCAGCGGCGAAGCCGCGGCATTGGGCCATGTGACGACGTACCCCGAGATCGAGGACGAAGAACTCGACGATGAGCCTTTCCCCGAGGAAGACGCCGTAGAGGATGCCCTGCTCGATGAGCTGGTGGGCGACTACGGGCGTTACGTGTACAACGAGCACGGCCCGGACAGCGCGGTGTGGCGCCACGGAGAGTTCGTCTCGTGTGCGCTGCTCGACTGGAAGCGCGACTATCACGACGGGCACCCGACCCGTTGGACGGTGGCCCACGTCGAAGAGTTCATGCTCGACTTCGCGCCACGCAAGATGACGATGGACGACGAGGCGATCCAGGCCGTGACCGACTGCCTCGCGGCATTCATGGGCTTCCTCGATCGAGCTGGCAAGCTCGAAGGCGACAGCGTCGAGGCGCTGATGGAAATCTGTGAGCGCCTTCGCCACAAGAGCGTCGCTGCGTGCCGGGACCCCTCCCACTGGGGCATGAGCAAGTCGATCGTCATGCAGATGATCGCCGACGGCGTGGACCCCACCGATCCGATAGCCGGCGAAGCGTGGATCGCCGCGTACAACACGAGACTCGCTGTCGCTCGCAACGACCCCCGTCAACACACTCAACCCTCCAGCCGACGTGCAGCGAGCGCCGGCCGCAGCAAGCGCACCGCGGCAAAGCAGGCTCGTCGCCGTAACCGGCGCTGACGCCTCGGCTCAAGTCGAGAGGTCGCCGATCAGCTCGTCGAGCACCTGCTCCTCCTCGATGCGCCGGCCGGCGTCGCTCATGAGGCTCGCAAGGCGCGGGTCCCAGCACGCCTCGACCCGGTGGCCGCTCAGTGCCGGGCCGTATCCCAGCCGCGCGGCGGAAGCGAAGCTGTCGGCGCCGAACCGCCACGGCTCGATCTCCAATCGTGTGTGCAAGAGGTTACCGATGCGCAGCCCGCCCCAGTCGAAGTCCCCATGGTGGCGCAGCCGCGCGCCGCTAGCACAGAGCGCGCGCAGCAGCACCATCACCGCCGCTCCCGGCTGGCCGCCGGTGCACACCAGCGGCGCGCACGCCGCGCCGAGCTGGTCGGCCGCCACGGCGACGACCGACGGACCCTCGCACACGTGGACCACGACTGACAGACGGTCCCAGCGGGGCGCGTCGCGGACGAGCTGGCGCAGTGTCAGCCAGACCGGCTGACCGCTCTCGCCGGCGACCTGCAGCATCCGGCCGGTGCCGCTCGCCGGCTCGCTGGGGAGACCAAGCGTGAGCACCGTGCTCGACAGCTCATCGCGCAGCAGCCCCACGGCCGCCCACACCTCGCGGCGCCACTCAGCCTCCGATTCGAGTTCCCCGCACGCGGGCAGCCCGCCAAGTGTGCGTGCTGCACCGAGGGCCAGCGTCGCCAGCGGCCTGCCGTCGTCGAGCTCGTGGGCGCCTCCGGCACGACGCGACGCGAAGCGCGCGACCGGCTCGCCCCCACCAGGCAGCCCGGCGATCACCGCTGCCAACCGCTCGAGCAGCTCGCTCGCTTCCGCCGGCTGCGGCGCCATTCGCTTGACCACGCCCGAGGCCCACAGCTGCTCGAGCCAGCCTGCAAGCTCCGGGCGCTGTGCGACGGTCTCGGTGAGCGGCCTGAACGCTTCCGTCCAGGCGCGCGCGCGGACCGCTGCGATCTCGGCGCGTACGGTGACTTCGCCGGTCAGCGCGATGACCGCCGCGGCGAGGCCGTCCCGGCAGGCACCCGAGCGGCGCAGGACCGCGTCGAGTGCCGGCAGTGAAACTGTGAGAGTCTCGCCGGGCCGCGCCGGACGGCCCAGCAGACGGCGGAGGGCCTGGCGCTGCGACGGCGAGGCGTGACGCAGGGCCACGGTGCCGTCCAGGTCGCGACCGAGCTCCAGGCGGCGGCGGATCCGCTCCAGCAGCCACGCGAGCTCGGGGTCGCCGAGCAGCCGCCTCAGACGTCCGTCGTCGGCGACGGCCACAGGAGGTCCTGTCCGGTCGGTTGCAAGTCGGAGCTCGGTGCGGGCGCGACCGGAGCGGCAGTGGACGGACGCTCGACCTGAGTGCGCGTCATGCCGTCCCACTCCCAAGCCGTGACCAGCACGGCGGCGATGTCATCGACGCGGGTGAGGTGGGCGATGGCGAGCCCAGGCACCTCGGGGTAGCACCCCCACTCGCGCTCGCTGGTCATGACCACGTCGAGGTCGAACGCCGTGAGCAGGCCGAGGCACTTTGCGCGCGCGTCGTCGTCGACTCCGGCGAACGCCTCGTCGAGCATGACCAGCCGCGGGGCATGGGGGTTGGCCGCCGAGGCGTAGTGCGAGGAGGCGGCTGCAAACAGCGGCACGCTGGCTGCCAGGACCCGCTCCCCGCCGGAGGCGGGCCCACTCGCCGAGCGCCACTGACCTCCCTGGTGGCGCTGGATCACGAAGCGGTGCCAGCCGCGGTAGTCGAGCGCCTCGGTGAGGTGCTCGACCCACGGGCCCGCTTCGTCGCGCGCGCGGACCTCGCGGATCTGCTGCTGCAGGAACGCGCCGACGGCTGCCCGATCGTCCTGCGACCAAGCGTCGGCCGCTTGGCGCAGCAAGCGCTCCCGCGCGACAGCCAGCCCGGGCGGCCCATCCTCGGCGACCCGCCACTGCAGGCGCAAACGCATACCGGTGCTCGTCGGCCGCTGCGCGAGCTCGGCGTTCATCGCCAGCACCTGCTCCTCGGCGGTGGCGATCAGCTCCTGCAGTGTGCTAGCGACCTCGTTGACCAGGTGATTCTCGAGGATCTCGCGCTCGCGCTCGTCGAGCAGGCGTTCGCGCTGGGCCACCTCCTCGGTGAGCGCCTCGGCGAGTGCGGGCACGCTAGTGGTACGCCCGCGAAAGACGACATCCACGACGATGCCGTCCTCGAGCATCCGCGCGGAGGCGTTGTTGCCGTGGCGGCGCAATGCGTCGGCGAGCGTGCCGAGCTCGTCGGTGACACGACGCTGGGCACGTTCCCACGCGGTGTCATCGGCGCCGACCTCCGCGAGCTCCTGCTCGAGCTCGCGTGCGAGCCGCAGTGCGGCTGTGATGCTCCACTCATCCTCGACCGGGGGCACCTCCAGCTCCGTCAGCGCAACCGCGACGAGCCCAGTGGTCGCGAAGCGGCGGAGCGCCTCCACATCCTCGCGCCGGCGCTCGATCGCCTGCTCGCGCGCTGCGGCGAGCTGTTCGCGGCGCTCTCCTTCGCGCCCCGAGGCGACGAGCGCCGCTTCGTGGCGCTGCTCGGCGAGGCTGCGCTCCCCCTCGCCCGCGCGCAGCTCGGCGGCCACGTCGGAGAGCCGCCGCTGCAGCTCCGCCACGGCGGCACCCACGGTCTCGCGCAGCGTCTGGTGGCGCTCTTCGCGCTCGCCCGCCTCCGCGGCAGCAGCCGAGAGCTGCCGCGCGCGCTCCTCGCGCTCGCGCTCGGCCTCGTCGTGCTCGGCTGCCATTCGCACGTGCTCGGCCTCCGCGCGCAGGCTCTCGCGCAGGGCTGGCCACAGCCCGGAGAGCGCAACGCGCAATGCCGTGAGGCCTGCGGCGATCGCGTCGAGCCCACCGTCGGTGGCGGGTACGGCGAGCTCCTCGGCTCCCTCGCGGACCGCGCGCTCGGCCGTCTCGCTCGCCGCGGTCGCGTTCTCGCAGAGCCCAGCGGCCTCGGCGGTACGTTCAGCGAGACGTCCGCGCTCGGCCTGGAGCGCTGCGACTGCGCCGTGAGCGTCGCGCAAGTTACCGTCGCCCGGCATCCTCGCAAGCTCCTCCTCCAGGCCGGCGCCGGCCGCCACAAGCTCGCGCTCGGCGGTCGCGAGTGCAGCCAGCTGGTCTCGCAGCTGTGCCTGGCGTGCGCGCAGCTGCGCAAGGCGCCGGCGGCGTGCGGCCTCGCGGGCGCCCCGCCCGATGAACGCCGCCTGCGGCTTGCGCCAGGCGCCACGCAGAAGTCCGTTGCGAAAGTCGCCATCAGGGCTCACCCAGACGGGACCGTCACCCTCGTCCAGACCAACGGCTGCAAGCAGGCGCGTGACAACCGCCTCAGACACAGCGCACGCCCGGCTGTCCTCGGGGTCGATCGCCGGGCACAACACCGCGTCCAGGCGCGGGCCCGCCACGGAGGGCAGCGATTCTCTGGCTGCTCCCGCGGGCGGGCGGCCTTCCTGTTCGGCCGGCGCCAGCACGATGTCGTGTGTGCCGGCCTCCAGCAGCGATCCGTCGGGGGTAACCCAGGCGTCGAGTAGCCCCGCTGCCTCGAGCGCCGACTCGATCCCGGCGCGCCGCTCCTCCTCGACGTGCTCGCGGAAGTCCACTAGCCGGAACAGCGGCGCTCCGTGGCGCTGCTCGCGCACGCCCTCGGCGCGCGTATGCGGGGGCAGCGGCACGTCGTGCTCGCCGGCCTCCAGTCCCGCAATCGAGTCCTGCAGCAGTGCGAGCTCGGTCTCGAGCTCGCACTGCTGCACGGCGAGCTGCGCCTCCCGGCGGGCCAGCTCCGCAGCGGCCGCGCGACCCGCGGCCTGGACCGCCTCGGCGAGCGGGTTCGGACCGTCAAGCGTCTCAATCCACAGCTCGAGCGCAGCCAGCGCCCCCGCGGGGTCCGCCACCGTGAAGGCGGTGACGCCGTCGAGGTGCTCACGCCCCGCCGCCAGCAGCTCGCGCCCAGCCTGCACGACCCGTGCAGCGGCGACCTGAAGGCGCTCGGCCAGCGCGTCGGCCTCGGCGGCCAGCTCCTCAACGCGCCGGCGCAGCTGGGCGAGCGCCTGGACGCACCGTGCGGCCTCGGCGAGCAGCCCCCGGATGTGGGCAATCGAGCGCTCCTGCGCAACGGCCAGCTCCTCGGCCGCCGAACGTAGGCGCAGCTCAAGCGCCTCGAGGCCACCGTCATCCTGGGCGAGGGCTCCCGCGTTTGCCTTGCCATGCATCGTCCCGACAGCCTGCTCGCCGGTGCCACTGACACAGTCGATCGGAGAGTCGACGTGCAGAACGTGAGCGTCGGCGACCCCGGCGGCGCGCGCGGCAGAGAGACTACCGGCACGCGCTTCGCGCAGTGCACCATGGGCCCTCACGCAGAGCTCCTCAGCGGCGACTAGTCGGGATTGGAGATCCTCTACTCGCCGCCCCGCACGCTCGTGCTCAACGCGAGCGCGCGCGGCCTGCTCGGCGGTGCGACGGGCGTCCTCGGCAGCGCGTGCGAGCTCGCGTCCGCTGCGCGCCTCGGGGCTCTCCCTGAGCGCCTGCTCGCGCGCGCGCAGACGGGCTTCCTGATCGCGCAGAGCAGCGAGACGCTCGACGGCCGTCTGGAGGTCGGCTTGCGCACGCGTGTGAGCCTGCTCGGCCTCCGCCAGCTCACGGCTGACGCGGTCGAAGTGCGACTGCGATCGGCGTGGATGCTCGGCGCGCCGCCGGCAGGCGATCCGCGCGTAGTGGCGGTAGATGTCGACGTATGCCTCGGCCGCGTCTTGGGCGTCGATCACAGCCGACAGCTCGGCACGATCGTCCTCGAGGCTGCGAAACGCCTGAGCGACATCGGCGATCAGCGCCTGGTCGAGCGGAGGGAGCGCCTCGGTCAGCGCGTCGGAGAGAGCGCGCTCGTTGGGTCGCTTGGAGAGCTGCGGCGCTCGAATCCTGATCAGCAGGTCAATCAGCGCGGAGTAGCGAGCGCTGCCCAGGCCGAACAGCGTCTCATCGACGGCGCGCCGGTAGTCGCGTGAGGTGCGGAACACCGTACCTTGCGCGCCCAGCGCCTCCTCCAGCCGCTCGCGGGTCAACGCGATCTCGGCGACGTCGACGAGCCTCAGATCCTCACCGACACGCTGGCCGGTGAGGAAGAACCAATGGCCTGCGATGCCGCGGCCGGCGACCGCCTTAAGGCCACAGCCGAGCGTGCAGAACACCGTACTGCCGTCCTCCTGCACACGCCCCAGCTCCAGCCAGCTGTAGCCGAGCCGCTCCGGGTTGGGGTGCTGGCCGCCGAGCAGCAGATTCCACTCCATGCGCTTCTTCTGGTCGGCGTCGGGCTCGACGCGGTGCGGCGCGAGCTCGCCGTCGAGCAGGAACGGCAGCGTCAGTGCGAGCACCTTGGACTTGCCGGTCCCGTTATTGCCCCGCAGCAGCAGGCGGCCGTCACGAAACCAGAACTCCTCCTGGTCGTAGTAGAAGACGTCGACAAGCCCGGCCCGCAATGGCTGCCAGCGTCGGCGAGTTGGCTGGGGCAGCTGGCGCGTCACTACCCGGGCTCCGCCGAGACTCCCAACAGCGTGGGCGCGGAGAGCGCGTAGCGCGCGAGCGCAGGGAGCGGGCGCACTATGCCATGTGGCTCGCGCCGCAGGAGATGAAGCGCCTGCAGGCGCTCGAGCGCGGTCGTGGTCAGCGCGACCTCGGCCCCCGGCTCACAGGCGGCACGACGCCAGTACGTGCGGTGCTCGCCGGCGAGGCGCCGCACGAGGCCGTGCAGCTCCGGTTCGCCCACCGCAGGTGCCGGCCCTCCATCGACGAGATGCTGCGCCAGGTGCTCGGCGACCAGCAGCGCAACGTGCCCGTCGGTGCCCTGCTCGGGCATGCGCACGTCGGTGAGCTCGTCCTCGGGGTCCACCATCGCGATCCCCTCCCCGCGGATCTCCGCGACGAGGCCAGTGAACTGGGCGATTCGCCGCACGAGCGCGGCGCGCTGAGAGGTCAGATAGGCGGTCTGGACCTCGTCCAGCTCGTCGTGGTAGAGAACCGGCTCGTCCAGCAGCCGGCGTGTGAGATGGTGCCGGATGGCGCGGTTGCGCAGCTCGTCGGTCTCGGCGATCGGCTCCTCGGCGAGTTCGCACAAGCGTTCCTCGAATCGCTCGCCGTGGATCGTTGAGGGACCGCGCGGCGCGGCGAGCAGACCGGCGAGCGAGCGCCGTTCGACGTCATAGAGGGCGTCGCCAGCGTTGCGCACGAACGCCTCCTCATCTCCGGCCACGCGCACGAGCACCCCGAGCGAGAGCAGCAGGCGCACGACCGCGACCAGGTCGCCGCGCTCCTCGCGACCCTCCAGCCGGAAGACGACGCCGGCGCGCACGAGCTCCTCGTCGGCCGCGGCCAGGATCACCTGCTCGGCGAGGCGCCCGAGCGTGATCTGGGGATCGGAGCGCTCGAGCACCGACAGCGCGAGGCAGCTCAGCACGTACCGGCGCCGAGTGAATGGCTGGCCCGAGCGGGGTTCGCGCGCCGGATGGCTGTCCTCGGCGGTGTTTGGTGCGAGCTTGACGAGCCTCGCGACCTCGGCGTCAAGGACGAGCCGCCAGCCTGTGTTGGCGTCAAACCAGGAGCGCAGCTCCTCGGCGTGGCGACGGACGAGGCGGAAGTGCTCGCCGTCGGACCCGCCGGCGTGCAGCAGTGGCTGGCGCAGTAGTGCCCGCGCTGCGCGGCGCAGCTCGGCGGCGTGCGTGCTTTCGAGTGTTCCCGACAGCGAGGTGCTCACGCTGCGATCTCCCCGTCTCCCATCTCAAACTCGTCCTGCTCAGCGACGACAGCGGAAACGGGTGCCAGGTCGAGGATCTCGACGATGTGATCGGGGCCGCTGAGCACGCCGGCGGGTGTGCGGATCGTGGCGCGGGTGTCATCTTCCAGCGCGGTCAGGCAAACTCGTATCGTGCCGTCGGCGGTTGTGGTTTCAACCTGACGCTCGTCGTGAGCGCGCGCACCTAGCGCATCCCCGAGCAGCGTCAGGAACAGGCCAAATGCCGCCGGGTCGAGCTCACCGAGCTCGCCGAGGCGCACGGGCCGGGTCGTGGCCAGGCGTGCTCGCGCGGCGGCGATTTGGGCGGTCTGCCGTGCCGCGAGGTCTGCCAGTAGCCGCTGCTGCTCGCGGCGGGGCACAACGCGGTTGGGACGTCCGCGGCGCTCGTAGCTGCCGGTCCGGCGCAGCTGTGGGCTGACGTGCAGCGGCGGGGCTTGCGACCACGACGTCCCGGCTGGAACCGGGTCCTCGGCGCGCGCAGCGAGGGTGTCGCCGTCGATCATCAGGTGGCGGGAGCTCGAAAGGCCGAAGGCGACGCGCCACAGCCGGTGCATGGCCGCATCATCCGGTGCCTGCGCGAACCAGCGTGCCAGCGCGCGCAGGTCGGCCGAGCGGTCAGAGCGGCCGGTGCGGCGCTCGTTGATGCTCGAGACGACCGCGAGCAGCTGGGGGATTGCGGAGCGCGCGCGGGCACGCAGCAGCTTGGCCTGGCTCGGGTGCCCGGGCTCACTGAGGAACCACCGCCGCAGTCCCTGCCAGCGCTCCCGCCAGGCGGCGAACTCGGCCAGATATGCGACGGCGCCCGGGTCGTGTGCACCGGTGTCGTCGGAGCCGATGGTGGGATCGGCCCCGGGGGCGGCGTCCTGGGCATCACGGCGAGCGGCCGCGGCGAGCAGGCGCGAGACGTCAACGTCGGAGAGCTCGTCGAGCAGCGCGGCGATCTCGCCGCCGATCGTGACGAGGTCGCGGATGAAGCGCTCGAGGTAGTCGACGAGACGGTCCTTGTACGCGAGAAAAGCCTCGACGTCGGCGTCATAGAGGTCAATCGTCCGCTGCAGAGAGCCCATGAACGCCTGCGCATTGCTTGCAAGTTCAGCGAGGCGCCCGACTAGGTCGCGCAGCAGAAGACCGGCGCGCGTGGGATCCGGTTCGGGATCGCCGTCGCGAGCGAGTTCGCGCAGGGCGCGCAGCGAAGCGACTATGTCCGCGAGCGCCACCGACTGCAGCGCACCGGGCCGGCCGAGCTGATCCTCATAGAGCGCCAGCGCCCGCTCGGCGGCCTCGCCACGGTGAGTGATCTGATACAGGAACCGCGCGCGGTGGAAGTCCTCGACCGTGGTCACCCGGCTGGTGTCGGGGTCGGCGCGCAGGTTGCCCCACTGCACGAGGCGGTCGAGCGTCTCGACGACCGCAGCGAGGTCGGCGAAGGCCTCCCCGTCGCTATCGCTGCCCTCTGGTCCGCCAGCGTCTGCACTCTGTGGCTCGGCGCGAGTGAGGTTGTTCTGCATATCACCGCGCGAGACAAGGGCCTCCTGGACATCCTCAGGCCGAAGATGCACAGTGAACCGCCGCTTCTCATTGACAAACACTGCCATCACCCGTCTGTACAGGGTGGCGTTTGGCGTTCCAAGATGTGCGAATGGCCTGAACTCCGAAGATTCCACGCAAGGCACGTTAGCCTCTGAAGTGGACCTGTGAAGCGCAGCTCGGAGAGTGGCTGATGTCACCGGCAGCTTCTTGACGGCGTCAGCCACCGCGGGTTACGTACCGTAGATGGCGCAGAGCCGCAAACCGCCCTGCCACCGGCAGAGCAATAAGCCCACGGGCACCTGCGGTTCAGCTGGTCTGATCAACGAGGTTGTCGGAACTCTGCGCCTTGCAGAATGACCGCCGCAGCGTCTAGTCCACACCCTCGAGCTTTTGGCAACCTCATACACCCGCCAGGGAGCAATCCCTAACAAACCGACCTCCACACTGACGGTCGGGTATTCGTATATAGCGGGGGCAGGATTCGAACCTGCGACCTTCGGGTTATGAGATCGCAGGACGTAGGTCGGGTACGGTTGGGATGCCTGTGTTTATTGGGGTTGCGGGTGGTTCGTTGAGCCCGGATTCGCTCAAATTGGAACAACGAATGGAACAATGGCGTTGAGGCTCGGCGTCGGGCCTGCTACTCCTCGTCCCCCAGCAGGCGTCCAGACCAGTCGCGCACGACCGACACCTGCTTCCGTACGGCGGCGCGATCGAGCACTTCTTCGAACCTGTCCTCATACCGCGCGGCAACCGCCCACGGCGTCAGCTCCTCGATCTGCTCGCGCTCCTCGGGAAGGCCGATCCCGTGATGCTCCAAAAGAGAGGTGAGATAGCCGATGCTATGCGTTCGGTCGTAGTCAACTTCGCGGAACGCAAGCACCGCCTTCAGGCGCTTCTCGATGGCCTGCTGAGCGTGAAAGCCCAGCATGTCATCAGGCACGTCGGAGTCGTCGAGCAACCTATCGAGGATCGACTCATCTCCTTCGGCCTTGCGCACCAGCAGCATTGCCAGCTCGCGCGCTTCAGGACTCGGCGACGACACGGCCCTGGCTCATAGCCTCGTGAATCATGGTGCCCTTGACCGACTCCCACTTCCGCACATGCTGCTCGCTGGCTACCACGACATCGGCAGGTATCAGCAGCCGCCCGAGAATCCGTCCCAGACGCACCATCTCCCCAAAGCGATCGTCGACCTCCCGCTCGATCACCAAGAAGTCGAAGTCGCTTCGATCGTCCCCATCGCCACGAGCACGCGACCCGAACAAGATCACCTTGACTGGAGCCGCTGTCGCCTCAATCAGCGCTCGTCCGGCGCGCTCAATCGTCACCCCGTCTGCTGTGGCGCTCATCGTGCTTGCTCCTGCGTTGGGCTCTCATCCGGCACCGACGGCTGGGGCGTGCTGAAGGCCCGCTCGACCAGTTGCGCTCCGTTGGTTGGGTCGGGGGCGTAATGGCGATAGATCTCGGTCGTCTTGGCGTCGGCGTGGCCCATCCACTCTTGGATCGCGCGCAATGGAGCGCCGGCGGCCGCCATCTGCGTACCGAACGTGTGGCGCAGCTCGTGGAAGGTGATCTCACGCACACCTGCCCGGGTGGTGGCCTCACCGAAGCGCTTTCGCATCTTCGACGGGTCGAGCACGTTGCCGGTATGGGGATGGCAGAAGACGAGATCCTCGTCTGTGCGGTAGGCCGAGCGCTGGAAGTGAAGCTCGAGCTCGCGCGCCAGACGGTCGGCCATCGGCACCGAGCGGCCCTCGTGGGACTTGGGGCTGTCGAACTTCCCGCGGGTGTAGTTGTCGGCGACCCGCACTCTGCCCGCCAGCCAATCGACGTCCATCCACTTCAGCGCCAGCAGCTCGCCCTGGCGCAGTCCGGTCAGGGCCGCAGCCAGGTAGAGCAGCCGCTCGACGGCGCCCAGCGGATCATCGGGGACCGCGTCTATCAGCTTGTCGAGCTCGCGGGGCTGCAGGAAGCGGATGCGCCGGTGCGGCGAGTGCGCCTTCTTGGGGCGGTCGACGTGATCCACCGGGTTGGTCAGGATCCAGCCGCGCTTGAGCGAAAAGGCAAAGACGCCATGCAGGAAGTTCAGGTGGTTCTGAACCGTCTTGCTCGACAGGCCGTCTGCACGCTTGTGCTTGAGGTAGGAGGCGACCCTGGCCGGGTCGATCCTGTCGATCGGCGTATCGCCGAAGAATCCCTCGAGGTGTCCGCGCAGGTAGCCGCGATAGTCCTGGATCGTCGAGCGCTTGCGGTCCATCACGTGCTCCAGGTGATCGATGTAGAGCGCCCCGGCGTCGGCGAGCGTCTTACGCTCGGCGGTGGCGAGTACGAGATCGTGGTCTATCCGCGTGCGAAGCTCGCGCTCGGCCTGAACCCGCGTCAGACCGCTCGTGCCGCCCTGTGAGCGCTTGGGACCGATCTTGCGCTGGACTCGCCTTGTACCAGCTCGCCACGAGCCATACCAGCTCTCCTTGCCCGTCTTGTCCTTGTAGACGAAGAGACGACCACTGCCGTAGGAGCGCTTAGCCATGACCGCCCGATTGTAGGCGGCAGAGCGGCCGGCGAGCATCGGGGTCGAGACCGGGCGAGACCGGGAACACGGCGCGGGGCGCGTGGGCGTGCGATCAGGCATGGGTGTTGTCGGCCAGCCACTCCTCCAGCATTCGTTGTGTGAACCGGATATGGCGGCCGACCCGTACGCACGGAAGACGCCGAGCCCGCACAGCTTCATAGATCCAGCTCGTCCTCACGGAGAGCAGCCGGGCTGCCTCCTCCGGTCGCAGCAGTGGGTCTTGCAGCCGCGCACTCGGCGGATGAGAGATGGACGGCTCGTTGGTCGATTGCGTGATAGGCATCATGCGGTTCCCTTCGGAAGCTCGTGGTTTGATGCTGTCTTGGTTAATGACCGCGACGTGCGCCAAACGGCCAACGAGTTGATCAGCGTCCACCGCGAACCGCGCCACGCTCGGGTGCGCGATCGAGATTCCGCGCGGTACGGGTGATCCAGCGCGCGAGGCTTGGCGGTCGCATCCGCCCGAGGCCGAATCCCGGCCCCCAACGTGGGTCGGGCAGCTCGGGGTGCGCGAGCGAGGGTGTCTTCGCACGACTCTGGCGCATCCGGCCGGCGAGTTGCATAACGCGCCGCTCGTCCTGACCCTCGGCGCCGAGCTCGTCGCGGGCGAGGAACCACTCGGTGGCCTGGCGGGCGCGGCTGGCCTCGACGTAGGCAGTCTCCTTGCTGGTCTGCCAGCCGCCGGTGAGCACCACGGAGCGCTCCACAGTGGCACCCTGCTGGCGGTATACGTGCTGGGCATAGCCGAGGCGCAGAGACTCCAGATCCTCACCGGCAAGCCCAACCTGGCGGTCGGAGCCGTCGAGCGTGATGGTCAGGCCGCCGTGTTCGTTGACGTGTGTGACCTGGCCGCGGGCACCGTTCTCGACGCGGGACTGTCCTGGTGGCCTGTGCTGGGCGGTGAACGCGATCAGATCGCCTTCGCGAAGCCCGTAGTGCAAGTGCGGGAGCGGAACCTCGCGAGGGCCGAGTTCGCCGCGTTCGGCGCGTAGGTGTTGGGCGCGGGCGTTGAGCCGGTCGATCTCCTTGTGGAGGCGTCAGCGATCAGCGCGACTTGGCGGATGTCATGCTCCTCGGTGAGGGAGATCCAGCGTTGCACGGCGCCCTCGCCGGCCTGCTCGCGAGTGTCCATGAAGTAGAGCTGGCCGCGGGCCTGGTAGTGGGCCATCGCCCGCTCTGGTTCCCCGGCGCGCAACGCGGCCCATGCTCTGCGCTCATCGGGGTCGTGGGTGCGGTGAATGTTGGCGAGTTCGGCGACCGGAGCATGGCCGGCGATGCGGTCGAACATGCCGCCCGGGCCGATCGAGGGGAGCTGCTTGCCATCGCCGACCGCGACCAGCTTCGCCCCCGAGCGCTCCACAAGCTCTGTGAGGGCGTCGAGGCGCTTGTGGTCCACCATCCCGGCCTCGTCGAGGAACACCGTCGTGTCCTGGCCGACCTGCACGGTGCCCGTGTTCGCCCGAGCTACCAGCGCGTCCAAAGTGAGCGTGCGTCCGGCAAGCGCGGGGCTGTCTGCGCCAAGTCGCTCCGCCGTGGAACCCGAGACGGCAACGCCGACAGTCTCGCGGCCGACAATCTGCTCTGCGCGTGCGGCCGTGTCGATCACAACGCCCTTGCCGGTCCCGGCGGGGCCGACGAGGGTCGCGACTCGCTCAGGCCCGGTCAATGTTCGCAGCGCCTGGTCCTGCTCAAGGCTCAGACGTCCGGCGATGCGCTCGGATACCTCGCGCGTGGCGTGGGCTCTGACAGTGTCGCCCACATCCCGCCCGGCGGGCTGGGCGAGCACCGCGATCCGTCGCTCGATCGCCTGCTCCTGGGCGCGAACGGCGAGCGTGGTCATCCGTCCGCCCTCCAAGCTGAGGACCCGCCGGTCACGAACCATTCCCCGCGCGATCCCGAGGGCCTCATCCGGCGTTATCTCCCCGGCGGTCTGCTCCAGCACGACGCTCCGCAGATCGCGCTCCCGAAAGACGGCGTGGTGCTCGGTCAACCGCGCCTCCACCCGGTCCTCTACCGAACGATCAGACTGGCCGCGTTCGGGAGCCGCAAGCAGCCGCAGCGCCTCGTCGGGGCCGAACCCGTAGCGGCCGCCGGTTTCCGTCCAGACACGCTGCAGGTCGTTCCGGGTTGTGAGGGTCTTGGCGCGGCGGTTCTCAAGCGCCAGCTCGCGCAGCTCCCCACGCTCGGGCGCACGACCACGTCGGGCACGGAACCGCTCCGCTGCCCTGGCGACCTCACGGCTGCGACCGGAGAACGCCTCGCACAGCTCCCTCGGAACGCCGGCGATCTCGAAGTAGCGACCGTCCTTCCCCGTTGCCTGCTCGATCCCATAGCCCTCGCGTGCCAGCTCGCCGGCGAGCGCGGAGCGGTAGAACGCGCCCAGCTCACGTGCGCTTCGAAAGACCGGCCGCGAGGCGACTGCGACGAACCGCTCGTCCTCACGCACCGCGCCAGTAATCACGACGTGGCTGTGCAGCTGTGGGTCCGGAGCCTGTGCGCCCGAGACACCTCTGGCGGTCGTGTGTCGATACTCCGCCGCGATCACATCCCGCGCGGGCTCCTCGACCACCTCGCCGCCATAGCGACGTCGGACAAGCGGCACTCGTTCCCGCATATAGAGAATCGTCTGCTCGACCGCGCGCCCGTGCGCCGCCTCGATCTGCTCCCGCTGCCACGGGTCGCCCAACGCCCACACCGTCGAGACCGACTTCGGGGCGCTGAACGTCACGTCGATCCCGCCGCCCCGGCCGCCACCGGCGCCCTCCGGACGCAGCCATCGGCCCGTGCCAGGATGGCGGCCCTCCATGAGCGCGATGAAGTCCGCGCCGTCCACCGGCTCGCCTGCCTCGATCCCCAGCCGACCAAGCGTCTCCTCATCGACGAGCCAGCGGCCCGGTGCCTGGGTTAGCTCCCCATCCGGAGACAGGTAGTAGTCGCCACGCTCGGGCTTCACGGTCTTGCCCTCCAGGTAGCGGGCGTACCCGCCGCCCTTGGCGGCACCGATGCTTGCTGCGGTCATCACATAGGTGATGACCGTGAGCGCACCGAAACGGCCAACGAGTTTGCACAGCACTCGCACAGCGACAGCATCCTCGTGCATATGGTCTGTCCTGGCCGTTGGAGCGAAGCGATCGGCAGCCGAGCCCGCCTTCAGGAGATGAGCTCCGTGGCGGCCGCCGGGAGCGGGCTGGCGGATCGGGTGTAGGCTCGCGTCTGACGAGCGTCCTGCCGTCTGTCCACTGCCATAGGGAACATATGTTCGATAGCAGGCAGGATGCCACTTGCAGGCGGCGAACGAGCACAGTGATGGCTGACAAGAGCGCGATCGAGTGGACTGAGGCGACCTGGAACCCAGTGACGGGCTGCGACAAGGTCTCGCCTGGCTGCGCGCACTGCTACGCGGAGACGTTCGCCGAGCGCTGGCGCGGCATCCCGGGGCACCCCTACGAGCAGGGCTTCGCGCTCAAGCTCTGGCCACAGCGGTTGGAGCAACCGTTGAAGTGGGCGCGACCGCGAATGATCTTCGTCAACTCGATGAGCGACCTCTTCCACGAGCGTATTCCAGACGCCTACATCGAACAGGTCTTCGAGGTCATGGGACAGGCCCACTGGCACACGTTTCAGATCTTGACCAAGCGTCACGAGCGCCTGGCTGATCTGGCGCCATCTCTGCCTTGGCATCCAAATATCTGGATGGGCGTAACGATCGAGAATCGGCGCTTTGTCCACCGCGCCGACTACCTGCGCGAAGTCGACGTGGCCGTGCGGTTCATCTCCGCGGAGCCGTTGCTCGGGCCTCTCGAAGGACTCGATTTGACTGACATCGACTGGCTCATCTCCGGCGGCGAGTCCGGCGCCAAGCATCGGCCCGTGAGGATCGAGTGGCTGCGCGAGCTGCGCGACCGCTGCGTAGACGAGGGCGTTGCGTACTTCTTCAAGCAGTGGGGAGGTCATCGCCCGAAGAGCCGTGGTCGTGTGCTGGATGGACGCACCTGGGATGAGCTGCCGAGGTCGCTGGCGCCGCAACTGGCATGACCGAACATCAGGAAGGTCGGCCGTGGGGCTACTGGACGCAGCTGAAGCTCGCGATCCTCTCGGAATATCTGCCCGCCTTCCTGCGCGCATCCGCCGGCAAGACAACCGAGTTCGTGTACCTCGATGCGTTCGCAGGCGACGGCTTCGGGATTGACCGGCTGACCGGCGAGGAGTTCAACGGCTCGGCCCGCATCGCAATCGAGACGAACGAGGCCGGTGGCTTTACACGGCTGCGGTACTTCGAGCGGGCGACCAAGGCCAGGGAGTTGCAGGACAGACTCGTCGCAGAGTACCCGGGCCGCGACATCAAGGTCTATGGCGGCGACTGCAACGTCGAGATTCCCAAGGCGCTCGCCGAGCTTCGCCATCTCAAGTGGACGCCAACCTTCGCGTTCATCGACCCGGACGGCATGGAGTTCGCGTGGGAGACACTTGAGCAGTTCGCCGATCACAAGCGCGGCTACCGGCCGACCGGCAGCCCGAAGCCGGAGTACAAGGTCGAGCTCTGGCTGCTGTTCCCGACGCAGGGCCTCATCCGCACCCTCGCGCTCGACGAACGTAAGCTGCGGCCCGCCGACGAGGAGCGCGCGACCAAGCTCTACGGCACCGACGCCTGGCGCGCGATCTACGACCGCCGCGTCGCGGGGACGCTGAGTGCCTCTGAGGCACGGGAGGAGTACGTCAATCTCATGCGCTGGCGTCTCACCAACGACCTCGGATACGCCAAGACTCACCCGTTCGAACTGAAGAACACACGCGGCGGGACCGTGTACCACATGATCTTTGCCACCGACAACGAGGCGGGCGAGCGGATCATGACCGACCTCTACGCGAAAACCGCCAAGCTCGTCCCAGCCATGCAACAGCAGGCCAGAGACCGCGCAAAGGGTCAAGGCACACTCGCTCTCGGCGACATCGCGTTCACTGCTGCCGGCTACGAGTACGAACCACCGTGGAAGCCGCCCACACCCACATGACGTGGGTCCGTTGCAGCGCGAGTTGCGGAAACCGGAGGTGCCTCGGAAACGCGGTGTCCTGGCAAACTCTAGCCGCATCTGCTGGTCCCGCCGATTAGGATTCGCTCGGTGGCCAAGACGATCTTCAAGCCGGTCTCCTACGAGCTGAGCCAGCTCCTCGGCGACATCGATCTGGGCAAGCTCGCGCTGCCCGAACTCCAGCGACCGTTCATCTGGCAGAAGACTGCGGTGCGCGTTCTGCGCTCACCGCCAACCAGCATCGTGCACGACAAGCTGATGTCGCCCGCCTCCCTCATGCTCCGCCGTACCATGCAAACGCCAACCGCCCCACCGGCTCGACGATGACGCAGGTCGTGCAGCGGTCGCGCCTCTTCCTGGGGTCCTACGCTGCGCTCTTCGTGCTTTTGGCCATCAGGTTTCACACGGGATGGCTGGAGATCGTCTGCGGCCTACTTGCGGCCGTCGGGCTTCTTGACATGATCTGGATCGTGTATGGGGTGTCGCAACGAACCGAAGCCGAACCCATCCACGTCGCGGAAGTCTCCGACGCTGGTCCAGAAGTCGCCGGTTACCTCGCTACCTATCTATTGCCGTTCCTTACAGTGGCCGAACCGAGCACGCGAGACATAACCGCGTATGTCCTCTTCCTCTTGGTCACCGGCCTTATCTACGTCCGCTCAGAGATGACGCAAATCAATCCGACCCTCTACCTTCTTGGGAGGCGTGTAGTGAGAGTCACCACAACCGGCGGGTGGTCCGGCTTTGTCATCGCGGGATCATCACCGATAGAGCCCGGCCAGGACATCCATGCCGCCCCCCTCAACGCCGAGGTTCGCGTCGTGGTACCGAGGAAGAAGAGCAAATCGTGAGCCAACAACCGTCCTTCAAACCATCCAGCATCGACGTAAGCGGCGCAATCATCCTCGTGATTGCTAGACGAACCGGCAAGAATCTGAAGGGTTACCGAATCGTGATGCACACTGACGTTGCGGAGGAGCTACGAACGATCTGTGCCAACACGCTGGCGTTTCTCAAAAAACGAGTCGCTGTCCCCTACGCGGACGATCTCGCGTTCGACGACGAGAAGCAGTACTGCGTGGCCCCCACAACTATTCTCTTTGCCCACCGCCCGGAATCGCGCCACCGTCGCCGCAAAGCGCACGACCCCGTTGAGCGACCGCAGATTGAAGTAGATGCCAGCGCGGCAGGTTCTTGCCGATGCGTCATCGCTGCCAGTGCTGCGCACGCCCGAACTAAAGGATGCGAACGGCCAGTGGAAGAGCCAATCATTTGTTTTCTACGCCGCCGTCGTGGGCGACAAGCCCGAGGACCGCGTTGCATTTGTCGATAAGTGGAACCCGTACAAGGCCAGCATGTCGGGTCGACTCACCACCTTTTTTGGCGACCGCCTTCGCAAGATCGAGGGACCGCTCCTCGTCTTCGAGCGCTCGTTTGACATGGTTGTGACAGAGAACGCAATCGCTGTGCTCGACCCACGTGCCTTCGAGGAGGTCTTTCGCGATATTGACGCCATGGTCGACAGGATCCCCGTCTGGAGCGGTGCGGCCATCACGGCACTTCCACTCGATGACAAGACCACAGACCGCTTGCAAGTCTTTGCCGCTAACAATGGGCGTCTCACCAAGCAGCTCCGTGGCATGCACGAGCGCGGTGTCTTCCAGCACACACTCACCACGGCAATGCTCCGTGCCGAGATGAACCGGCAGAAGCTCGATTCAAAACGCCTGATCGTGAAAGGCAAGCTCGCGCTCACCGATGACGACATTCCCGTCGTGTTGAAGCTCATCGACGAGAAGCTGTACCAGGGATGGATAACGGAAACAGACTGGGATGTCGCTACTCGCTCCAAGAGGAGCCCATAGTCGCGGGCACGGCCCAAGCTCGTTCGGTCCGTTGCTACATGGGGATCCAGGACTTTCCTATTGCTCAAACAGCAGCTTAATAAGAATGTCGAGGTCGTCAGAATGCTCAACGATTGGCTTAAGGTTGGGCCGTCCGAGCACAAGGCTCCAGCCCTCTTTGCCCTCGCGCGAGCCACTGCCAAGGTCGACGGTGCCACGCACGACGAGCGCCATCCTCGGCGTCTCCAGCGCCACGAGCTTGCCACGGACCTTCTCGTCGAGAAGGTGGCGCCCAGTCGTGTCGACCGCCCAACAGGCGTCTTTTTTCCAGATCAGGAAGTCGGGATAGAAGGTCGAAGAATCTCCGACCTTCTTCGGGAGTGGGATGCCGAACCCCTGGGCGTCCGTTGTTGGGTTGCGTGTCCAGACAATGCCCTTGATCCTGTCGATGGTGCGCGCGAAGGCCAGCTCGTCCTGGTTGAAGTCTGCCTTTGAGTACTGAGCGTGAGCCGCGCGATCAAAGTCGTGCATGTCCTTTCCGCGCGGCCGGTACTCGTCGATACGCCATGTCGCCTTTTCGGGGTCGGGATCGTCCTCGTATCCCACGCGATCCTCGAAGTAGTCGACGGTGTTGGCGGCCAGCGTTGTTAGCTCCTCCTGCGCCTGCGACCCATGACAGGCAAGTTCCTCGAATGCCGGACCGCGGCACCAGTCGGGATGGATCGCATTGGCGCACGTGCGGTTTCGCTGCTGGATGCGTCGCCGTAGAAACGGACCATTCTTTGTGCGCGCGCTACGCAACACATCTATGTACTCATATGCCTCGCTTCCGTCTGTGAGCGAGACGGTGGCCTTCCTTCCGGTGCCGGGCGCCTCCAGTGCTGCCTGCGGCCAAGGTCGTTCCCCTGCAGTCTTGAGATCGCGCTCGATCTTGATCATGCTCGGAGCGCTGAGCGCCCGCCGCGGCAGGCTGAGTTTCTTTGCGTTGCGCTTGACAGGGATCGGGTCGAGCGGTTCCTTGCTGGTCTTGACCCGGATGGTCGCAAAGGCCGGTTCATCGTCTGGCGCGTACAGCCGCAGCTCGGCGCGCAACTCGGATACAACGGTCTCGTACGCGGCTGCGGGTGTTTGCAGAATGAGGGTCGCGGTGTTCAGGTCCTCTGCTGCAAATCGCTGTGCTCTTGGCTGCCGGAGCACCCTTCCCACGATCTGACGGATACGCAGAAAAGAGCGCGTTACGCCGTCGAAGTAGCAGACGTACGCCTCGGGGTCGTCCCAGCCTTCCTGGAGCGTCTGGTTGAAGATGATGTGGCGGTATCTGGGCTCAAGCTTGCTGAGACTTGTGACCTGCTCGGCCTCGTCCGGGAGCGTCTTGGTTTCCGTGAAGATCGCGATTTCATCGGCCGAAACGCCTCGCTCGCGGAGGTGGCGCCAGATCGCTACCGGGGGCGGGTCGTCGTGTGATCCACGCGGCGAGTTGCTGCGCTCGACGACGTAGATGGCTCGCGGCGTGACGGGCGCACCTTCTTTGTCAGCGGCGTCCTGGACACGCTCCAGCGCGGCGAGTGCGCCATCGAGGCTCTCTTCGGCACCGCTGCGGAAGTCGATCAACTCAATCGTCGTCTTGAGCAGATTGGCGTCGACGACATCGCGCGTTTCGATCGGCACGTGCGCGTTCGCTAGCAGCTCGCGGGTTTGCTCGTCTTCGTCTAGCGCTTCGGCCCACTTGGTGAAGAGGTCGTTGACGAGCGGCGTGGCCGACGCCATGAAGAACCCCTTGGGACGCAACGCGGCGAGCTGGTCGAGCTGCGCCGCACTCTGATTGTGGCTCTCGTCCGACACAATCCAGAGCGGACGCTTGAGCTTGTCACGGAGCTGCTCCCACGGCGATCCTTCCCCAGCCCAGTCAGGCTGTTCACGGCGCAAGCGAAGACGCGCGTCCGCGGAGCCGTTGGTGTCCGCCTCAGCCTCGTTCCATGACGCAACAGTGAGCACCCATATCGTCAGTCCTTTGGTGTTGTCGATCAGGTCGCGCCACACAATCTGGCTCGGAATGTCGCGCAGGATCGTGACGTAGGCCGGTAGTAGCGCGCGGTACCGATCATTGAGATTGGTAAAGGTCTGCTCGACGACTGCACTGGAGCGCGTCGTCCAGAGGACGACGCCGTCACCCAGGCCGGCGACAGTCTGAGCGAGTACCGGCGTCTTGCCCGACCCGGTTACCGCCTTGAGCTGCCCCAGGAAGGGAATCGGTGCTGGGCCGTACTTCGGTGGGCCGTACTCGACGGCGTATTCGATCCACGCCAGGGCGGCATCGCGCATCGCTTGCGATGCGTCTTCCTGGAAGGGAAAGAGTCGGAAGCTATCCGCGGCCATTGGCTGTGGTCAGGGCCGCAGCCTCAAAGCGTTCGACGGCTTCGAGATCTTCGGCAAGCGCTCCATCGTCGTCATCAATCTGGAGCGCAGCGAGTATCTCGTCGGGGATCTGGCAGAAGCGGAATGAATCGGTTTCGCCGACCTCGCATGTCGCGCCATATGCCCGAACGGGCCGTCGAAGCCCGCGTTTTTTGACCTCGTCGAACATGGCAACAAGCACCTTCCTGGTGATCGCACTCTTGGTCCTGCCGTTCCAGCAGAGACAGATCGCCTCCTGTCGGGTGTTGGAGCCGATGACGTAGTCGCCTGCGACCTTGCGGATACCGCGGCCCTTGCCGGTCGCGTCCGTCTGGATGATGAGGTTCGCGATCGCCTCACGCTCAAGTTCGAGGATCGCGTCGCGGTTGAGGCGGCGGCCCTTGGCCTCAAACACAAACCCACCGGGCAAGCTCTCCTTTTTGATTGCCGCCTTCAGTCGGGGGACGAGCAACGTCCGGCAATACCTGTCGTCGCGCGACCCTTCCTCGATAAGGATGAAGCGACGCACACCGCCGTCCCGCGCGTTGAGGCGCATGACGGCGTGTCCCGTGGTTCCCGATCCAGCGAACGGGTCGAGCACGAGAGCATCAAGATCAGCTGCCGCGCCGAGCAGCAGCGTCATCAGCTCGACGGGCTTCGGATTCGGATAGTGCTCGGTCGCGCCGGGAATGAGGCCGTTGAGCAGGTCGGAGCCGTTGCGCCCTGGGATGACAACGACACTGCGCAGCGCCGTCGCCGCATCCTTGAGGTATCGGCGGAGCTGTGGCGGTTCTGTCTCGTCTTTGCCGAAGACGATGAGATTGTTGGCAAGGAGCTGCTTCATGGACTCCTCGGGGTAGCGATAGCCCTTTGGTGGCTTCTTACAGACCTTCCCGGTCTTCGGATGGACGACGTCGTACATGTAGCCACCTGAGCGTGGGTTCTCAAGATGCCAGTCCTTCGCCCACGGGCCGCGCTCATCCACGTTCCGGTAGCGGTCCATACGACCGAGATCGATGACGTCATCTCCCTTCCCGTCTTCGACCGCCTGCCGGTGTGCGGCCTTCTGGGAGCTGATCGCAGCTCGGTACGCTTTTTCGAGCTTCTTCGGGTCGTCCTCTTCCGCGTGCAGCTTCTCGTACGTGGTAAGGAGCCAATCCTTCGCCGGGCTGATGCCGCTCCAGCGATCAGAAACCGAGTCGATGTGCTTGGTGTAGCACAGGATGTACTCGTGCTCGACTGCGATCCGGGTGGGGTTGTTGTCGACCTGACCGGACCCCGTTCATGGGTCCACCTGTTGTGAGAGTCGGTGGGTGTTGGTCTGTTTGAGGGTAGGGGTGTCCCCGGCTCGCGGAGTGAGCCCGTCGGGCGAACGTAGCGAGTCGGGGAGCGGCTCGTGCTGGGCCCTCCATGCGCGGGCGAACCGGGCGGGTGAGGTCATGCCGAGCGCTGAGTGGGGTCGGTTCGCGTTGTAGTCCTGGCGGTAGTCCTTGATGAGGACCTGTGCCTCGGCGAGGCATGAGAACTGCTCGACGGCGAGCAGCTCGTCACGGACCCGGGAGCCGAAGGACTCGACGTAGGGGTTCTGCCATGGCGAGCCGGGGTCGATGTAGCTGGCGCCAGTACCGGAGAAGCGGCACCAGTCCTTCAGGGCATTCGCGGTCATCTCCGGGCCGTTGTCACAGCGAACGAACTGCGGCGAGCGGCCCCGGGCGATCGTGAGCGCCTCCAGGACGTTGACAGTCGCGTCCGCGTCGATGCTCCGCGCGCACTTGATCTCCAACGCCTCGCGGGTGAACTCATCAACGACATGCAAAAGCTTCAGGATGTGCCCGTCCGCGGTCTGGTCGAACTGGAAATCAAACGCCCACACATGGTCGGGGCGATCGGCCCGCAGCCGGCTCGCGGGGACCGTGGAATCCCCGAGGCGCTGGCGCTTGCGGCGGCGCCTCGGGACACGCAGGCCCTCCTCCCGCCAGACGCGCTGCACCCGCTTGCGGTTGATCTGCCAGCCCTCACCGACGAGCTCAGCGTGCGCGCGGCGATAACCCCAGCGAGGCCGCTCGCGAGAGAGCTTGCGCAACCTGGCACGCAACCCCGCGTCATCACACGCCACGATCGGCTCACGGCGCTGGGTAGAGCGGTGCTGCCCGGCCAGCTGGCACGCCCGCCGCTCCGAGACACCCAACCGGTCCTGGAGCATCAGGACCGCGGAGCGTCGACGCGACGGGCTCACCAGTTTCCCCGCGAGATCTCCCTGAGAGCCAGGTTCTCCAGCTCCTTGTCGGCGACCAGCCGCTTGAGCTGCGAGTTCTCTCGCTCGAGCTCCTTCAAACGCTTCACGTCGTCGGCCTTCATCCCGCCATATTGCGCTCGCCAGCGGTGATAGGTCGCCTCGGACACTTCCAGCGCCTTGCAGACCTCGGGCGTCTCCGTGCCCTCGGCCAACATCCGGTCGGCCTCCCTGAGCTTCCTGACGATCTGCTCCGGCGTGTGTCGTCTGCGCTTCACGTGATCGGTCCTCCTCTCGCCCATTCTCCATGAGCAGAAGGACTCTCACACCAAGCGGACCGAAACTATGGGGTCGGGCCAGACCGCCTGCTTCCAGACAAGAGTACCGATTCGATTCTGCTCGCCAAAGATTTCGTCCATGAGCATTCCGAGGCGGAACAGCTCTACATCGTTGATCGAGACGAAGCAGATCCCGTGCTCGGCGAGGAGCTGCCAGGTCAGCCAGAGGCGCGGCCCCATGTAGTTGAGCCACTTCGTGTGCCGGCCGCCGTCCTCGTTGTTGACGTAGACCATGTCGTCGGCATCGGCGTTGGGGTCGTGGAACCGCGCGTCGGAGTACGCAAAATCTTTCTTGCCGGTGTTGTATGGCGGGTCCAGGTAGGCGACGTCGACTCGCCCTTGGTACTGCGACCGCAGCGACACCATGACCTGCAGGTTGTCGCCCTCGATGACGCGACTGCCCTCAGCGTCGCGGTACGACAACTTGGGCACAGGCTCAAGAACGCGCGGCGCGGGCATCCGCGTTCGGTATCCGCGACGCCCATCCCAGTGCAGGTACATCCCCGCTCCCGCAGGACGACCGGGGGCACCCGTGACCGGGTCGAGACCTGCTCGACCATTCGGAGTCCGACGACGTGCTTTCTGGGCTCGCGCGATCGGCTGATTCTTGCGGATCGCGCGGCGGCGTGTATCGCGCTGCCGCAGAGCGCCTGGAATGAGGTCTGCGTCGACCGAGCTGGCGCCGAGACCGGTCAAGGCCACCGGTCGACAGGAGAAGTCGAGCTCCTTTCAAGTGGCTCGAAGGGAGGTCGCGTCGAGCAATGTAGGCCCCCTCGCCTCATGGCTGCCGCCGCCCGATCGACCTTGACCTGGGCATGCCTTCGTTAGCCGGGCACGACAGCGCTGTCGCCACTCGCGTGCGTGCTGATTGCTGGGCTCGGTGAGCCGATCGAGGAGGCGCGCAGGACAGCGGTCCTCGACTGGACCCATGTCCTCGCTGATCGGCTTGGTGTAGAGCACACCGCTGTGGCGCTCGGTCAACAGCACCAGACCAAATACTCCCTGGCCATCATTTGAGCGTACAGCCGCATAGATGACCCGCCCGTAGCGAACGGCGTCGATCACTCGCGCGGCAAACTCCGCGCCGAGGTCGAACTCGATCGCGGTACGTGCGGTGAATGGTCCTTGTAGATGTCCGGCGGTCCAGCCCATGATGTTCCTTCCTGCGTTGTCCATGCCCATCCCAGCGGCGGGCCCTGTACGACTCCGGCACGTCTCCGTGGGGCGTGTCGCCGTCAAAGGAGTCAGGGCAGTGCCGAGGGTTTCGGGCGCGAGCCGCTACTCGATGACGGGCGAGTAGACCGAAGTCCGAAGAGTTCGATGCTTCCTCTTCTTCTTTAATCGTAACTTCGGCTTGGGACGGTTCGCTCGATCGCGGGTCTCACGCCTGTCGACAACGCCCTTGAGTACCCGCTTTGCCCAGTACGTGATCTGTGAAGGTCCGGCCGCCGGTTGCAGGCGTTCCTGACCACCAGCAAGTACCGGGACGAGCTGGCAAGACGCCCGCTGGGTGGCGTAGCCACCGACGGCACTCCCACTACGGAGCGGCCACGTGGCACGCTCTGTCGCGCAGGCTACGATCGCCCGCGTGCTCCCCAGGCTCGATGTCGCCGCCGTCCGTCACGGATCTGATTGACGAGATCGACCAAATCCGGGTCTGCAGGTGGATCGTCCAGATCGTCGCAGCACTTGGGCTGCTCGTCACGAGCGCGACCGATGCCGCTGAGACCAGGGATGCCTTGCGCACGCTCCATATGAACGTCCTCATCCTCGGTGTGCTCGCCCACCCATGAGATCACGATGTTCTCGTCGTCTCCGAAAACCAGGTGCATCCGCCAGGCAGCGTAGAAGCGCCTCTCGCACACCCGGTGATCTGCACCCGTGTCGGCGCGCATACGGATCCCGCCCGCCTCGCACCCACGATGCCCGAGTTCCTCAACCACACGATCGAAGTGCTTCTTGGCCGCACCGCGCAGCGCTTTGACACCTTGGTCGCAGCGCCGCGCTACGGTGACCCTGAAGCGTGATGCCATAAGCCGACCCGCACGACCCCTCGGTCTGCGATCACAGGTCCACAGTGTCGCCGGCGACGGCGTCTTGCAGACCTTCCCGCGCTCCCGGCTGCTCCAGCGCCCGCTGGTCAGCGCCCTCCCGTAGCAGCTGCGAGAAACGGCGCTCGTCCTTGGCGAGAGCGCGCAACCTGCCCAAGCGCTCCTTGAGCTGCTGAACGCTTGCGAACCTCACACGCTGAGGCGAGCTGTCCGCGACGACATCCAACAGGCCCTTGACGATCCAGCTGCGCACGGTCGGGCGACTCACACCAAGCTCCTCTGCCACCTCGGGCACGGTAAGAGCGGGCGCATCTGTGCAGACCCTCTGCTTCGCTTGCTCGAGCTCACGCTCGACCATCGCGACGTCGCCGTTGGAAAGCGCGTGGCTGGCACGCGTGATCACATCGTCAAGCGTGACGAAGCTGGCGACCAGCTCTCGATGCTCGCGCTTGGTCATATCGCCCACCATACCACTTTTCCTTCCAAAAAAGTCGAGAAAGGGAAAGTCAACGGCGGGTATCCATCGTCTCCACCCTACGCGCGGTCCCGAGTTCCAAAACAAATTGGAACGATATTGGAACAATGACACCCGGCGAGAGCCGGCCGACCCAAAAGAAAAGGCCCGGATTTCCGGGCCTTTTCTTAGTAGCGGGGGCGGGATTCGAACCCGCGACCTTCGGGTTATGAGCCCGACGAGCTACCAGACTGCTCCACCCCGCGTCGTTAACAACGTTCTAGCAAAAACTCGCGCCTCAAGCCGGGCAGCGCCGATCAGAACGCCACTGGCGATCCATCCCGGTAGAAGCCGCCGGTAGGCCCGTCGTCCGGCAGGGTGGCCAGCCACACGATCCCGGAAGCCCCATCCTCGACCGACTTGGTCGCGCCCATCGGGCCACCCATGTCGGTGCGCACGAAGCCGGGACAGGCCGAGTTGACCAGAAAGCCCTCGCCGGAGAGCTCGGTCGAGAGGATCCGGGTCATCGCGTTGAGAGCCGCCTTCGACACCCGATACCCAGGCGACCAGCCGCCCATCTCCGTGATGGCACCCATGCCGCTGGATACGTTGACGATTCGCGGGTGAGTGCTCTCGCGCAGCAACCCGAGCACCGCCACGGTCAGGCGGTACGCCCCGTAGAAGTTCGTCTGCAACGCCCGGTTCATCGCGTCGAAGTCGGGGGCGGTCCCGCTGACGCCCCAGTCGGTGCCGATGCCGGCGTTGTTCACGAGCACGTCCAGCCGACCGGGGCTCTGCTCCAGGCGCTGAGCCGCGGCCGCGATGCTCGCGGGATCGGCGACGTCCAGCGTGAGCGGACTTACGCCGGCGCCCGTCTGCGCCGCCACCTCGGCCGCGGCCTCACCGGCCTTGGCCTCATCGCGTGCGCTCAGCAGCACCTCGTAGCCACGCTCGGCCAGCTGCCTGGCGACCTCGCGTCCGATCCCGCGGTTCGCGCCTGTCACCAGCGCTACGGGGCTGGAGCTGTCGTGCATGTCGGATCCCCTTCGCTTGAGATGATGAGTCTGGACCGCCACAGTGTCTAGCATCTCCGCGCATGCGAGTGGCCGTGGTCGACATCGGCACCAACAGCACCAGGCTGCTGATCGCCGACGTGGACACGGACGGGCGGGTGGCAGAGATAGTGCGCCGCTCGGTCGTGACACGACTCGGCGCGGGGGTCGATGCCGGGGGCGAGCTCTCTGACGAGGGCTGCGAGCGGGTGCTGGCCGCACTGAAGGGGTTCCGCGATGAGATCGACGCGTATGAGGACGGCGACGAGGACGGCAGGTCTTATCCCAATCTCGCGGTGATGACCTCGGCCGTCCGCGACGCACGCAACGGGCGCGAGTTCGCCGAGAAGATTCGCTCCGAGTACAAGCTGGACGCAAGGATCCTGACGGGAGAGGAAGAGGCGAAGATGACGTTCCTCGGTGCGATGTCCGGCAGGCCGATCGGCGACGGGCATACCCCAACCGAGCCGACCGTGGTCGTGGACATCGGCGGGGGGTCCACCGAGTTCATCGTGGGCGTCGAACTGACACCGGGCTTTCACGTGTCGCTGCCCGCCGGCGTCGTCAGGATGAGCGAGCGGCACATCCACAGCGATCCGCCCAAGGCCGCCGAGCTGCAGGAGCTCGCGGCGGATGCGCGCGCGATCTATCTCGCCGGCCTGCCCCCAGCCGAGCGGGCGCAGGTGAAGCGCGGCATTGCGGTCGCCGGGACCGCGACCTCGGCGGCCGCGATCGACCAGGAGCTCGAGCCATACGACCCCGAGCGTGTGCACGGGTATCCGCTGATGCTGGCAACCGTGGAGATGCTGCTCGCGCGGCTGGCCGACATGGACGAAGCTCGGCGCCGCGGGCTCGTCGGCCTGCACCCAGACCGCGCCCCGACGATCGTCGCGGGGATGATCCTGCTGTCGGAGGCGATGCGCGCGTTCAATCTCGACGAGGTGGAGGTCTCCGAGCACGACATCCTGCACGGCGGCGCCCTCTCACTCGCCCGCCGTGATCTCGGCGTTGACCACTAGATTCGAGCGAACACGGCAGTTCGGACATGTGATACAATCGGTAAGGAGAGGGCGTGCACTTTGTTACGTCTTCCCAGCTGGTTCATAGACCTGGACATCGCCGAGCAACCCCTCGGCGTTTCCGCTGATCCGGGTCGCCCTACCCCGAGGCATGTACCCCTGCCTGATCCTCGGGGATCCCGAGGAAGCCGTCCGCGCTGGGCGGCTTCCTCACGCGAGAGCCGCCTCATCAAAGCTCGCCCGCCGCGGCGCCGGATGCGTGTCAGACCAGCGAACGCGTGTCAGGCCAGCGGACGCACGTCAGGCCAGGTTGGACTTGCGCGGGTAGATGACGTCCGGGTCGGTGAGGACATTCACAAGCGCCGGGACGCCGGCGGAGAACGCGCGCTCCAGGGCGGGGACGACATCCTCAGGGCGCTCGACAAGCTCACCGTGGCAGCCGAGCGCCTGGACGACCTGGTCGTAGCGGGTACCCGGCCGCAGCTCGGCCGCGACGGAGTAGCCGTAGAGGAACTCCATCGGGTGCTTCTCCAAAGCCCAGATCCCGTTGTTGCCCATCAAGCCGACGACATTGACGCCGTGACGCGCGAGGGTGTCGAACTCCATGCCGGAGAACCCGAACGCGCCGTCGCCGAGCAGCAGCACGACCTGACGGTTGGGGTGCGCGAGCTTGGCCGCCAGCGCGTAGCCGGGGCCCGCGCCGAGGCAGCCAAACGGGCCCGGGTCAAGCCAGCAGCCGGGCTGGTAGGAGTCGATGACGCGGCCGGCGTAGGAGACGTAGTCGCCGCCGTCGCCGATGATGATCGCGTCGCGGTCGAGGACGCGGGCGAGCTCCGCGTACAGCCGCATCGGGTGCAGTGGAGAGCGGTCGTCCTCGATCTCCACGCGCTCGGCGGAACGGCGCTCGGTCTCGGTGGCACGCAGGTCTTCGATCCAGCGCTCGCTGTGCAGGGCCTGGCCGCCCGCGGCAACGCTACGCAGGTCCGCGAGCGTCGCCGGCAACGCTCCGTAGAGCTCGGCGGCGACCGGCCGCGGATGGCGGCGAGCAGGCTCAGCGGTGTCGATGACCACGATCTCGGTGTCGTCCCCGAACGAGCCGCCGAAGCCGAGCCGGAAGTCCATCGGCACGCCGATCACCAGCGCCACGTCGGCTCCCTTGAGCCCGTGCGAGCGCGCGCGTGAGAAGAACAGCTCGTGGTCGGCGGGGACGCACCCGCGGGCGAGGCCGTTCAGGAAGACGGGGATGCGCAGCGACTCGGCGAGCGCGAGCAGCTCGGACTCGCCGTGACCCCAGTACAGGTCGGTCCCGGCCATGATCACCGGACGCTCGGCGCCGCGCAGCAGCTCGCCGGCGCGTTCAATCGCATCGCCATCCGCGCCCCGGTCAGAGCGGGAGGGCAGGCTCTCGAGCATGCCCTCCGGCTCGGGGGCCTCCATGAAGACGTAGTCCATGGGAAAGTCCACGAACGTGGGGCCACCGTGCGGCGCAAGCGCGGTGGTGAACGCCTCGTCGACGAGGCTGGGGATCTCGGCCGTGCTCTCGGGGGTGACCGCGAACTTGGTCAGGGGGCGCACGAACGGGATGTGGTCGATCTCCTGCAACGAGCCCATCCCCCAGCGTCCGGCGGGAGCACGTCCGCCGAGGACGACCATCGGCGAATGGTTGGCCTGCGCCGAGCCCATCGCGCTCATCCCGTTCGTGACACCCGGACCGGCGGTGAGCGCGCAGACGCCGGGCTCGCGCGTGACCTTGGCCCAGCCCTCGGCGGCGAACGCGGCGGTCGCCTCGTGACGGACGTCGACGATCTCGATCCCCTCATCGCGACAGCCGTCATAGATCGAGAACAGGTGCCCACCGGACAGCGTGAACAGTCGGCTGACGCCATGCGCGCGCAGCCGCCGGGCGACCAGGCGGCCGCCGTGAAAAGTGTCGGTGGTCTCCTCGACGGTCGCCATCAGGGACGCGACTTTACTCACTGAAGCACAGAGGCGCCATCGTCGGGGTGAGGGGGGCACCGAGACCGAGCGCGAGGCAAGACGAGCACGGTCTGACCGCGGCCGTGCGCGTGCGCGGTACACGGCGCTTTCGATACGCATCTCATCCCCCCGGACGAGGGACGCGCGGGCCAAGGACGCTAGCCGGAGGCGTCGTCGGCGTCGTCGGCGTCGTCAGCCAGGCGCGACCAGAAGCGGACGGACTCGCGCTCGTGGCCGATGCCCGAGTCCAGCGCCAACCGCCACCCCGACGGCGCGTCGGGCAACTGCTCGAACAGCTCCTCGTAGGCAAGCAGCCGACGAGTGTGAGCGGCGAGCTGGGCCGCGGCGAGCTGGGCAGGGTCACCGCCGAAGAACAGCTTGAGCGTGGCCGGGTCGCGAACTTCTTCGAACTCTTCCGTCGGCTCGCGCAGCCATTCGGCAAGCGCCTGACGCCCATGTGCGGTGAGGCTGTAGATCCGCCGGCGACGTCCGGTCTGCTCGCGCTGCTCCGATAGCAGCTCCTCGGTGGCGAGCCGCGCGCACTCGGTGTAGAGCTGGGTATGGGGAACGGCCCAGAAGTTGAACGTGCTGATCTGGGCCATCCGCTTGAGGTCATACGGCGTGGCGGGGCCGATCTGCTCGATCAGGCCGAGCACGATGTAGGAGGTCTCGGTCAGACGCGTAGTGGTCGTGGTCGACGCTGTCGTGGTTGACATCGTCGGCAGAGTAGCGTACGGTGTGTATCGTTCGATCCGAACCATACGAGAGGAAACGTTATGTCCGTCAACACGGTTCCATCGGCAGCGCCAACGCTCGGTTCGCCCACGCTCGGGTTCTCGACGCTCGAAAACGAGGTCGCAGCGGACGAGCTGGAGCTGAGCGGCGAGCTGCCCGGCTGGCTGAGCGGCTCGTTGCTGCGCACCGGCCCGGCCAAGTTCGAGATCGGCGAGCAGCGCATGCGCCACTGGTTTGACGGGCTGGCGATGCTGCACCGGTTCACGATCGACGACGGGCGCGTCTCATACGGCAACCGCCATCTGGAGAGCCGCTCCTGCAGAGCCGCGCGGGAGCAGGGAAGGATGGTGTACGGAGAGTTCGCCACCGATCCCTGCCGGTCGCTGTTCAAGCGCGTGCAGACGCTGTTCTCGGCGGGAAGCTCGCTGCCCGACAACGCGAACATCAACGTGACCAAGCTGGGCGAGCGGTTCATCGCGATGACCGAGACGCCCCTGCCCGTTCAGTTCGACCCGCACACCTTGAAGGCGGCCGAAGTGCGTCCGTATGAGGTCCCGGGACAGCTCTCGACCGCTCACCCCCATCTCGATCGGGCGAGCGGAGGGATGCTCAACTACGCGGCTAAGCTCGGAGCGAGAAGCAGCTACCGGTTCTTTCACATTGCGCCGAACGAGAGCAAGCCCAGCGTGATCGGTTCGCTGCCGGTGAAGGAGCCCGCCTATATGCACTCGTTCGGTCTCACCGAGCGCCGGCTGGTGCTCGCCGAGTTCCCGTACGTCGTCAACCCGTTGGCGCTGGCCCTGTCGGGCCGACCGTATATCGAGAACTACCGCTGGAAACCCGAGCTCGGCACGCGGTTCACGCTCATCGATCGCGCCACCGGCGAGGCCACGGGCGGCTTCCAAACCGATGCCTGCTTCGCCTTCCACCACGTCAACGCTTACGAGGACGGCGGCGAGGTCGTGGTCGACCTCTGCACCTACCCCGATGCCGGCATCATCGAGGATCTCTACCTCGACCGACTGCGCGCCGGCAAGCCTGTGACACCTGCCACGCTGACCCGCTTTCGCCTCGGACTCGCCGACCGATCGGTGAGCCGCGAGCAGCTCGCCGACGAGGACCTGGAGCTGCCGCGCATCAACTACGGGCGCTGCAACGAGCGCCCGTACCGCTATGTCTGGGGCAACGGCAACGGCGCGAATGGATGGATCGAGCGGATCCTGAAGGTGGACACGGCCGGTGGCGCCACGCTCTCCTGGTCTGAGCCCTCCTGCTACCCGGGCGAGCCGGTGTTCGTGGCCCGGCCCGAAGCGGAGCGGGAGGACGACGGAGTCCTGCTGTCGGTCGTGCTCGACGCCGCCGCCGGCTCCTCGTTCCTGCTGGTGCTTGATGCCGCCGATCTGAGTGAGCTGGCGCGGGCGCGGGCGCCTCATCACATACCGTTCGGGTTCCACGGCCAGTTCGCACGGGCATGAGCGAGTCCGAGCACTACAGGCCCTACCCACGCGAGCGGCCGCACAACCCGCTTATCCGGGGGAAGAAGACGACCGTGCTCGGCGTGAGCTTTCACGGCGGCAAGGCGCTCAGCGCAATGCAGCTGCCGCTGTTCATGCTGATGCCGCCCAAGGGCTTCGGCGTGCTCACCACCACAGGGCGCAAGACCGGCAAGACGCGGCGCAAATGCGTGCGCGCGATCAGGCGTGGCGAGCACGTGTACATCGTCTCGATCGGCGGCGCCAAAGCGGCCTGGCTGAAGAACATCCAGGCCGATCCCGACGTGACGGTGCGCATTCGGGGTGGGACATTCAAGGGCAGGGCACGAGAGCTCAGTGACCCAGCGGATGTCGAACCGGCCGTGACGGCCTACTGCAAGACGGTGAACGCGTTCGACTACGCAGAGTGCGCACTGTGGCGCAAGGGCCGCCCGACGCGCGCGAAGATCGAAGACCTGCACCGCGGCTGGTTCAGGGAGGGCATCCCGCTGGTGGTCGAGCGCAACTTTTGGGTTGCTACGGTGTAAATGGAGTAGATAGCAACAGCCGGCACGAAGGGACCGATGACGCCGTGGAGGTCTCAGCACTAACGCGCAAGAGCATGCCGGGCCTGAGCGGCCCGTCGGCGCTGCTGCGGCTGCAGTCGGACGAGCGGCTGATCGCAATGACCCGGCGCGGACAGCACGCCGCGTTCGAGGTGCTGTTCTCGCGCTACCAATCGCGTCTGCTGGCGTTCTGCCGGCACATGCTGAGCTCGCGTGAGGACGCCGAGGACGTCCTCCAGGAGGTGTTCACCGCCGCGTTCAACGCGGTGCTGGCCGACGAGCGTGAGATCAACGTCAGGCCGTGGCTGTACCGGATCGCGCGCAACCGCTCGCTCAACCACCTGCGCCGCGCATCGGCGATCGGCGTGGACTCGATGGACATCCACTACGCCGACAATGGCCTGTCGACCGGCGATCGGGTACTGCGGCGCGAGAGCTTCAGGCAGCTGCTCGGGGACGTCAAGGAGCTGCCCGAGACCCAGCGCACCGCCCTGCTGCTGCGCGAGATCGACGCGCTGTCATACGAGCAGATCGCAGACGCAATGGAGACGACCGTGCCGTCCGTCAAGTCGCTGCTCGTGCGTGCGCGCATCTCACTCGCCGAGGCCGCCGAGGCGCGGATGCTGAGCTGCGAGGAAGTGCGCATGCAGCTCGGAGAGGTGGCGGAGGGACTGGGCAAGCTGGGCGCGCCGGCACGCAGGCACGTGCGCGGGTGCGAGCGCTGCCGATCGTTCAAGAAGCAGCTCAAGGACAACAATCACGCGCTCGCCGCGATCTTCCCCGTCGGACCGCTGCTGCTGGCCAAAAAGCTGCTGCTCACCAAGCTGGGCTCGACCGCGTCCGCCGGCCACGTCGGGGCCGGGGCAGGCGCCACGGCCGGAGCCACCGCAAGCGCGGCAGCAGGCGGAGGAGCGAGCGTATCCGGCGGCCTGCTCACCGCGGGCGCAGGGGCGATCGCGACCAAGGCCGTCGCCGGGCTGGCCGCCGCGGCGATCGTCACCGCCGGCGCGGTAGCGGCCGAACACGTTACGCGGCCCGCACACCACCATCACGCCTCCGTCGCCGACACGACCGCATACGTGCCCGCGGTGCACGCGAGCACAGGCGAACCGATCGTCGTGCACAACAGCGTCCAGCCGGTCAGCACCGCGACTCGCAGGTTTGCGGCGAATCACTCCACGACACCACCCGCCGCTCATCACCGCCTGGTGGCCAAGACGGTCAAGGTCGCTCCGGCCGGCGCACTTGCGCATCAGCCGGTGGCGAGCACACCCGCAGTCGTGCCGGCCGTCAAACCGATTGTTGTCACGCCGCCGAAGCCGCCTGCCCCGCCGCAGGTGACAGAGGTGACAACCGACACCACCGAACTGCCGACAGCCGCAACCGACCAGCCCCAGCCTGCCGCGCCAACCGCGCCGGCCGCGTCTGAAACGGGCGGTACCCCCTCACCGCCGTCCACCGAAACGCCGCCAGCGGCGCAACCGGTGCCACCTACACCATCCACGCCACCTGCAGAACCGGCGCCACCCGCGCAACCAGCAGAACCTACGACGCAACCGCAGGAAACGCCTGCTCCCACCGAAACGCCGCCCGCGGCACAACCCACAGAACCGGCGCCCCAAAGCTAGCCAAACGTAAAGGTCTCAAGCGGCCGTTCGAGCACGCCCGCGGTACCCACGAGCAGCGGCGAGGTCACCTGCGAGTTGGCCCTCGGCGAGGTCAACATCACGATGCGCACACCGGCACGCGCGCCGGGCTGTCCGGGCAAAAGCAGGATGTCGCGCCCGTAGACGGCCCGGCCCGCGATCTCGGCCGTGTATACGATGTCGTAGGCGGGCACGGTATTGACCCGCGTCTTGCCCTCGCCGCGCAGCACGAAGCCGGTGTAGCGCCGGCGTAGCCCGTCGATGTAGGACGCCGCATACACCGGCAGCTCACCGCTGAGCCCACCCGCGTACGACGGCAGCCGCAGCGGGCCGACCGCGTAGGAGTCCTGCAGCGGCCCATGCGCGGGGCGTCGCACCTGGACGTACTCCCCCGGGGCGGGAACAGTGCGGTAGAGGCTGCGATAGCTGAACGAGAACGGGATGGGTCCCCCGTGGGAGTAATGGGCGTTCTCAAGCGTCAGTCCCGTTCCGACGACAATCGCGAGCGCAGCGATGCATGCCGCGATGACCAGCGCATGCACGGTCCTCGACGCGGCGTGCCAGCGGGGCGCGAGCAGCCGGCCCAGCGTGGGGCCGTACTCCGGCTTCAGGGGAATGGAGGCCATCGCGACCTTGCGGCTCACTACTCACCCAGCGAGAACAGGGCTTCGAGATCGTGGCGGGAGAACGCCGCGAACGCGACCATCGTCTGGGTTCGCGTCACCCCCGGCAGGCTGCCGATCTGCCCGGTGACGACGTCCGCCAGCTGCTCGTGGTCGGGGATGCGGACGATCGCGACGAAGTCCCACTCGCCCGTCACCGAGTAGGCCTCGGCGACGCCCTCGATGTCGGCGAGCGCACCGCCGAGCGTGGAGAGCGCGTCACGCTCGGCTTCGATCAGCACGACGGCGTTGGTCATCGTCATGGCGAATGGTGCTCCCCGGGAGCGAGCACGACCACCTCGGAGATGCCGGCCGACTCGACCTCGGACTTGAACGCCTGCACGTCGGTGGCGACCAGTGGGAACGTGTCGTAGTGACAGGGAATAACCTGCTTGGCGCCGATCAGCCGCGCGGCCTGCACGGCGTCGTGACGGTCCATCGTGTAGTGGCCGCCGATGCACATCAGCGCGACGTCGATCCCGCCCTCGCTCTCGGCGATCAACCGCATGTCGGAGAACAGCCCGGTGTCGCCGAGGTGGTAGATCGTGGCGCCGCCCATCCGCACGATCAGCCCGGCCGGCACGTTGGCGGTGCCTTTGGGCGTCATCGACGTATGCCAGGCGGGGACGAGCTTGACCGAGCCCCACTCAAACGAGACGGTGCCTCCGATATTCGGATCGTGAACCTTCTCGACACCGTCCGCGGAGAGCTCGTTGGCGATCTCCACGACCGCCACCACATCCGATCCGGCGCGGGTGGCGATCGAGAGGGTGTCGCCGAAGTGATCGACGTGACCGTGCGTGATCAGGATCGCCTGCGGGCTGAGCTCATCCGCGGCGACGGCCGCCGCGGGGTTGCCCGTCAGGAACGGGTCGATCAGGACTGAGGTAGAGCCGTCGTTGAGCTCGAATGTCGCATGGCCTAGGAAACGGATCTCCATGTTGTTTGCTACTCCTGTGTCGTCGGGGGTCTGGATGGCGTTGAGAGCACACCATCATAGGAGCGTCTGCGGGACGAGTGGATCGACCCCGTGAGGCACGGCCGACGCAGGCCGCTTGCCGGGCGACCGCACCGGACCGGTTACAACTCGGGAGGGTCGTCGTCGATCAGGTACAGGCCGAGACCGAGAATTAGGCCGACTATCCCGCCCACGACGCCCGCCAGCCAGCTCGCCTCGGGACGGGCGTAAGGCAGCACCAGCAGAGTCGCCGCGATCGCGCCCGCACCGAGCAGGTCACCGTCGTAGTAGTAGCCGCGGCGGGCGGCTACCAGGTCCGGGATCGTCCACGCGGCGATCAGCGCGAGCGCCGCCCCGTTGGCGCCGCTGACGATCGGCTCGGCGTAGACGGCACTCGCCGCCAGCGCACCGGTGACGCCGCCTCCAAAGAACACGAGGAGCACGATCGCCGGTCCGCGGCGGCGCTCGAGCAGCCAGCCGAAGATCGCGGTCGCGAGGAGTGCGATGAACGCGTAGAGGCCGTCCAGGTAGGCAAACTGGCTTGAGAAGAGCTTCCACCAATCGCCGTGCAGAGGGCCCAGGATCGCGATCCTGCCGAAGTCGACGTATCCGCCACGGACAGCCACCCAGCCGGCACAGCCAACCGCTACGAGAGCGATCGTCGCGTATGGGGGCAAGTCCCCTCGCGCATATTCATGCCCTCGCGAGGTTCGCCCCCGGCTAGCGCGCGTGTCCGTGTGCGACGGCGCTCGACCGAGGGTTCGCAATCGTGTGAGCCGCCCCAGAGCTGAACCCCGGCTCTTGACACGCGGCAGCTTGGGCGCGCGCCGGCGCAGCCGCCCACCGCAGTAGGGGCACTCGGTGATGTACGGGCTGACCTCCGACCCGCACTGCTTGCACACGACGAACAGGTCGGGGCCGGGTGACATCGTCATCCCATTCTAAGGGCCCTCTGCGCAGGTCCGGACTCCGCCCCGCCCCACTGCCGTCGACCGGCTTGGCCAGTCCCCGCCCCGCCGGCTTGGCCCGGCCGTCCCGGCGACGGTCGACACCTCAGAGAGTCCGCCCGTGGGATACTCAGGCCATGCAACCAGGATATGACCAGAAGCTGTACGTGCTCGCGTTCGACCATCGCGGGTCTTTCCAAAAGAAGTTTTTCGGCATCGAAGGCGAACCGGACGGCGAGCAGACGGCGATGATCGCCGACGCCAAGCATCTGATCTTCGAGGGCCTCGCGCAAGCGGTCGCCGCCGGAGCGGACCCGTCGGTGACGGGCGTGCTCGTGGACGAGCAGTTCGGTTCGACCGTGCCCGAGGAGACACACGCCGGGGGCTTGAAGTTGGCGATGCCCGCCGAGCGCTCGGGCCAGAACATGTTCGACTTCCAGTACGGAGACGAGTTCGGCGAGCACATCGAGCGGTTCGACCCCGACTTCTGCAAGGTGCTCGTGCGGTACAACCCCGACGGAGATGCCGCCGGCAACCGCGAGCAGGTGGCCAAGCTCAAGCGCCTGTCCGACTGGCTGGTGAAGCACGAGCGCAAGTTCCTGTTCGAGCTGCTCGTGCCGGCCGAGGACGCACAGCTGCAGGCCGTTGGGGGCGACTCCGACCGGTACGACGCCGAGTTGCGCCCAGAGCTTATGAGGCGCACGATCGCAGAGATCCAGGACGCCGGGATCGAGGTGGACATCTGGAAGATCGAGGGCGTGGACGCTCGCTCTGACTGCGAGATGCTGGCCGCCCAAGCCCGCGCGGGCGAGCATCGTGACGGGGTCGTCTGCGTCGTGCTCGGCCGTGGCGCCAACGACGCCAAGGTCGACCACTGGCTCGCTCAGGCCGCGCCCGTGGAGGGTTTTGTCGGCTTCGCGATCGGCCGCTCGATCTGGTGGAATCCGCTGAAAGCCTACGTCGACGGCAAGATCGAACGCTCGGCCGGCGCCAGGCAGATCGCCGAGAACTACCTGCGCTTCGTCAGGGTGTACGAGCGGGCCGAGACAGAGGCCCCGGTCGGCTGAACATGCTGGGGACGCATGCGACCGATGTCGGAGAGACCCTGCTCATGGCGGTGGATCGTCGTTCATGGCAAGGACGCAGTGAGCGTGGCGTGCTATGCACACGAGCGATCGAGGACACAGCCAGGGGCGACGAGGCACCGTCATGAGGATGAGGCAGAGTCTGGCCGAGCTGGAGCAGGCGTTCGTAAAAGAGATCTCGCTCGACCGTCACCGCCGTGCGTCGCTGCGACGCACGACCGAGCAGCGTGCAGCCAAGCGCGAAGTAGACCGCCGTCACAAGCGCGGATCGGTCCGGTTCGTATTGCTCGTGCTGATGCTGATCATGACCGCGGCGATCGTCATCGTGGTCATGTTTCGCACTCTCTACCTGCTGCTTGGCTAGGGATGCCGTTGAGCGGCGCCGACCGATCGCCGGGCCGATCTTCGATCGGTCTGCGTCCTCGGCCATTCGCGTGCGAAAGCACGCCACGCGGGGGCGGGCATCTTAAATCTTGCCTCGCTTGCCCATCGACGATCTTGCCTCGCTTGCCCATCGACGCCCTAGAAGCTAGCCATCCCCGAGCTCGTGCAGCGCGTCGCCCACCTCTGCGTGGGTGTCCTTGTCAGTCGTGGCCGCGGGCCCGCCGGCCGCCGGCGCGCCGCTTGGGGGACGGTGCTCATCATCGCGGTGGATCTCCAGATAGATCTCCGTGCGAAAAACCGGTATGTCCTGGGGCGCCTGGATGCCGATGCGTACCTTGTCGCCCATAACGGACAGCACCGACACCTCGATGTCATCCCCGATCATGATGCTCTGGTTGGACTTGCGCGTCAGCACCAGCATGGTGCGCACCCTTCCTCTTGGCCGGCGGGCAGTCGACGGGATTGGCCCCGACGGCGCCGGTCAGGCAAGCATAGTCGCAGGGGCGGTCGAAGGGGAGTCCGACGCGCCCCGTCCCGTCGCGGGTACGTCATGCGCTAGTCTCCCGGACCGCCCATGGCTCGCAAATCTCTGCGCCCCCATCTGAACCAGATCCGCGCGTGGGTACGGCAAGGCCGTACCGACGCTTGGGTCGCCCACCAACTCGAGGTCACCGTCCGTGACATCGAGCAGTTCAAGCGCCAGAACGAGCTCGTCAGCGACGGAGAGTCCGCCGAGGGCACGGTCGCAACCGGCTACCCCGACGAAGTCGATCTCAGGGCCGAGGACGATGCGCTGATCGCAGCCGAGCTGGAGGCCGCCGAAGTGGAGGCCGCCGAAGTGGAGGCCGAGCGAGACAATCCTGAGGACGAAGCGCAGGAGGACGAGGCATCGCCCGCTCCCGCCCGCCGCCGCGGCCGGCGCGGAGGCCGCAGACGTGGCTCTGTACGCAGCAGCGCAACCACCCTAGAGGGCACGTTCGACCATGGCGAGGAGGGGTACGGCCTATGGCTGGACCCCGCGATCCAGGACAACCCGATCTACGCCGAGCATTGGGCCGGCCATCGGCCCGTCGAGGTGGCCGTCGAAGAGGACCGGATTGTGATCAGACGCGTCGGCGAGGACGACTAGGCCTTTATCTCCCGGCGGCCCCCGGCGTAGTCGGTTGCCTCGCGCAGGTAGCGGCCGAACGCGGCATCGACGACCACGCTGGAATCCCACGCCCAGGGATGATCGGGGGCGACCTGCATAGCCGTCTGCATGCACCAGCCCGTTCCGGCTTCGTACAGGTCGGCAAGCTCCTGCGCCGAGAACCTGCCGCCGAGGCGCCGGCGCAGCTCTGGGACGAGTATGGCGACGACACGTTCCAGCAGGGCGATGCGCTCCGGTGGAGCGTCTTGCAAGCGGCGCTCGCCTCGACTCCACTGGTAGATCGCGTTCTCAAACGACACCGGTCGAGGTTAGCGCCACAGTCGCGCGTCGGGAAGCCGTGCGAGGAACCCCTAGGTGGGTTCCGGTCAGTTGTTGGGCAGGCCGGGAACTACGTAGGGCTGCTCACCCGCGTGCATCATGCCCAGCTTGCGTGCCTCTTCTTCGACGGTGCCACGCCGGCCGAGCGCTTCGTGCTGGTGTTGCAGCAGCGTATGTTCGCGCTCCAGCACGGCGACCTGGGCGCTGTCGCCGCGCGCCTGACGCCATGTGGAGAAGATACGGATGCCCGCGCTCAGGTACAGGTATGCGAGCGCGACCAGCAGGCACAGCATTGCGATACGTCCCAACCTGTCCCAGCGCACGCGCGCGACGTGGCTCGTCGCGGTGGTCGATCGTGGGCGTGCCGTTGATGCTTGGACAGTGGCCATACTGTCGCATTCGCGCCGGCGGCCAAACCTCCTCCCAGTCAGCCGCGAAAGACCGTGCGCCCGGGGAACTCGGCGTCGGCACCGAGCTGCTCCTCGATGCGCAGCAGCTGGTTGTACTTAGCGACTCTGTCCGAGCGCGACGGCGCTCCCGTCTTGATCTGCCCGCAGCCGGTGGCGACCGCGAGGTCGGCGATCGTGACGTCCTCGGTCTCGCCCGAGCGGTGGCTCATCACCGCCGTGTAGCCCGCCTCGCGCGCAAGGGCAATCGCGTCGAGCGTCTCGGACAGCGTCCCGATCTGGTTGACCTTAATCAGAATCGAGTTCGCCACGCCCTGCTCGATGCCCCGCTGCAGGCGCTCGGTGCTGGTCACGAACAGATCGTCGCCCACGAGCTGCGTGCGCTCGCCAAGGCGCTCGGTGAGCGTCTGCCAACCGGCCCAGTCCTCCTCGTCCATGCCGTCCTCGATCGATACGATCGGATAGCGCGCGACCAGGTCGGCCCAGTAGTCGGTCAACTCTGCGGCGCTGAGCGTGCGGCCCTCGTGCTCCAGTACGTAGCCGGCGCCTTCGCGATAGAGCTCGCTGGTGGCGGGGTCCATCGCGATGACGACGTCGGCGCCGGGCTGGAAGCCGGCTGCCTCGATGCCCCCGATGAGCATCTGCAAGGCCTCCTCGTTGGAGCGCAGATCGGGCGCGAACCCTCCCTCGTCACCGACGGCCGTGCTGAGGCCGCGCTCGTGCAGCGTGCGCTTGAGCGCATGGAACACTTCGACGCCGGTGCGCAGGCACTCCGAGAACGTCGACGCACCGCACGGAATGATCATGAACTCCTGGAAGTCGACCTTGTTGTCGGCGTGGGCGCCGCCGTTGAGCACGTTCATCATCGGCACCGGCAGCACCCGCGCCGCCTCGCCGCCGAGGTAGCGCCACAGCGCGAGGCCCTCCTCAGCCGCCTGCGCATGCGCGGCCGCCAGCGACACGCCGAGGATCGCGTTCGCGCCCAGGCGTGACTTGCCGGGGGTGCCGTCCAGCTCGATCAGCGCCGTGTCCAGAGTGCGCTGGTCGGACGCGTCGAGGCCCGTGACCACCTCGGCGATCTCGCCGCGCACGTTGGCGACGGCTGCAGTGACGCCCTTGCCCTGCCAGCGCTCGCCGCCGTCACGCAGCTCCCGCGCCTCGAACTCGCCCGTCGAGGCGCCCGAAGGCACGGCTGCGTGGCCGCGAGCGCCGGAGCGCAGCCCGATCTCGACCTCGACCGTCGGGTTGCCCCTACTGTCGAGGATCTGGCGGGCATGAACACGCTCGATCTGGCTCACGCCGTGGCGACTTTCATGCCAGCTGGATCCCCTGAGAGACCATCATCGGTGCGCGGCCCCCGCCCGAGAGGCTGGCGATCCACGAACCGGCGAGATGTGGCGTCGGCATCACCCGAGCCCCGAGCCTATTTGGTCGGAGTGGTGGTGGCAGGCGCAGTGGTCGTCTGCGCCGGCGTGCCCGTTTGTGGAGTGGCGGTGCCTTCGGCGGGAGTCGTCTTCGGTTTTTTGTAGCCCTTGCAGTCCTGCACCGAGTAGCCGCTGCGGCATTCGGTTTTGCCTTCCCACTTTTTGCGGAATTCTTTGACGAACTTGCTGAGCGCCTGCTGCTGCTGCTGGGCCGTGAGCTGCTGCTTGATCGAGGACTGCGCCTGGGCCAACGTCTGTTGGTTGCCGGGAGTGGTCGCGGTGACTTCGTAGATGTAGTAGCCGAACGGTGTCTTTACGGGCCCGCTGAGCACGTTCTTCTTAGCTGAGAAGACGGCTTCATCGAGCGCCTTCTCCTCCTGGCCTTTGGTTATGCCCGTCAGTTCGCCGCCTTTGGCCTTGCTCGTCGGGTCGATCGAAGTGCTCTTGGCCACCGACGCGAAGCTCTTGCCCGATTCGATTTCCTGCTTGGCCTTCTTCGCCGCGGCTTCGGTCTTGGTAAGGATGATCTTCAGGTTGCGCTTTTCCGACGCTCCGAACTGCGACTTGTGTTCGTTGTAGTACTTGCTGATCTCCGCCTGGGTGACAGTGCCTTTTTGTTTGGCGATCTTCTGCTGGATTTTCGAGGACAGCAGGTTCAGCTTCACGCGCAGCAGCAGGTCCGAGACGCTCTGGCCGGAGGTCGCGAGGAATTTCTGGAATTCAGCGGCCTTGGGGAACTGCTGGTTCTTGATCTTTTCAAATTCTTTCTTGACTTCCGCGTCGCTCACCTTCACGCCCTGACTTTCGGCTTCGCCGATGACCCACGCCGATGAGATCAAGAAGCCGAGCACCTCCTGCTGCAGCGACTTGTACTGCTGTTCGCACTGGCTCTTCAGCTGCGCGGGGGTCGGCTTGGCCTGGCCCTTGGCGGGCTTGGGCGCAGTCGCTTCAAGGTGGGCGATGCACGCCGTGTAGGTGGGCGGATCGGGAACGACCGGCTTGGCCGCGGTCGCTCCAGCAGTAGTGGCGGTCGAGGCTGCGGCAACCGACAGCCAGTGTTCGAACGTCGTTTTGGTGATCGGGTTACCACCGACCTGCACGACCGCGTTGCTGGGGATACCCCCACCGCACGCGGACAAGCCGACGACGGCAAAGAAAACGGCGCCGAGCGCCGAGATGGAGCGGATGTGCTTGGACACGACGCGGGCACTCTAGCGGAAACTGAGGCCCCCGTGCTTAAGGAGTTCCTGAAGATGGCCTGCGACCGCTGCGCCTCGTTCCACAGACCTCGTCAAAACCTGCTCATTCGCTCTATGAACCGCCAACTCATACGGGGCGCAAATACCTATGAGTCGCGAACTCCGTCAGCCCCACGAACCGCGTACCCCCCAGGCCCTATGCCGCCTCGCGCAGGAGCGAGAGCAGCACGTCGGCGGCCTTGATCACCGTCGGGAAGCGCGCGGGACCCTCGCGCGGCACACGGACCGAGACCTGCGAGCGCCCGGCCTCGTACAGCGCCTCGGGCAGCTCCTCGCGCAGCCGGCGCGCGCGCACGGAGTCCAGCTCGATCGGCGTGACGGCGAGACGGTCGCCGCGGAAACTCACCATCGTGGCGCCGGCCTGGCCGAACTTGATCCGCGCCCGCTGCAGAGCCAGCAGGTTCTCAAGCGGCTCGGGCACAGGTCCAAAGCGGTCCTCGAGCTCGTCGTGGAGCAGTTCGACTTCGGCCACCTCCAGCGCCCCGGCGACGCGGCGGTGGATCTCGATCTTGGCCTGCTCGTAGGGAACGTAGTCGGTCGGGATATAGGCGTCGACGTTGACGTCAAGGCGCACAGGATCCGGGAGCTCCTCGTCCTCGCCGACGGCTCGATCCCCATCCGCCCCAGCATTGCGGACCGCCTCGTCGAGCATCTGCATGTACAGCTCGAAGCCGAGCGCCGCGACATGCCCGGACTGCTCGTCCCCGAGCAGGTTCCCGGCGCCGCGCAGCTCCAGGTCGCGCATCGCGATCTTAAATCCGGCGCCGAGCTCGGTGTAGTCCGACAGCGCCGCCAGCCGTTGCGCGGCATCGGGCGTGAGGGCGGCCGCGGAGTCGTACATCAGGTAGGAGTAAGCCCGCTCGCGGCTGCGTCCGACACGCCCACGGATCTGGTAGAGCTGGGCTAGGCCGAACGCGTCGGCGTGCTCCACGATCAGCGTGTTCGCCTGGGGAATGTCGATGCCGGACTCGATGATCGACGTGCACACGAGCACGTCGGAGTCGCCACGCAGATAGTCCATCATCACCGTCTCCAGATCTCCCTCCGCCATCTGGCCGTGGGCCACCACGAAGCGCACGCCCGGGCACAGGGCGCGCAGCCGCTCGGCGGTCTCGTCGATCGACTCGACCCGGTTGTGTAGGAAGAACGCCTGGCCGTCGCGTTCGTGCTCGCGCATGATCGCGCGCTTGACCAGCTCCTCCTCGTACTCGCCGACATAGGTCTTGACCGGCCGGCGCCCTTCTGGGGGCGTCTCGATCACGGAGATCTCGCGCAGGCCCGCCAACGACATCTGCAGCGTGCGCGGGATCGGGGTGGCCGACATCGAGATCACATCCATCTTCAGCTTCAGCTGGCGCAGCAGCTCCTTCTGCTTGACCCCGAAGCGCTGCTCCTCGTCGAGGATCAACAGCCCCAGGTCCCTGGCGCGCACGTCGCGCGAGAGCACACGATGAGTGCCGATCAGGATGTCCACACGCCCCTCGGCGAAGCCCTTGATCGCGATCTTCTGCTCGGCGGCCGAGCGAAACCGCGATACGTGCTCGACGTTGATCGGATAGTCGGCGAGGCGCTCGGAGAACGTTCCGTAATGCTGCTGGGCGAGGATCGTGGTCGGCGCCAGCACCAGCACCTGCTTGCCCTGACTGGCCGCCTTGAACGCGGCGCGCAGCGCCACCTCGGTCTTGCCATAGCCGACATCGCCGCAGATCAGCCTGTCCATCGGTCGCGACGATTCCATGTCCGCCTTGACCAGCTCGATCGCCTCCAGCTGGTCGGCGGTCTCGTTGAATGGGAAGCGCATCTCGAAGTCCCTCTGCCAGTCCGAGTCCGGCTCGAACGCGTGCCCGCTGCGCCGGCGGCGCTCGGCGTACAGGCTCAGCAGCTCGCCCGCCAGCTCCTGCGCCGCGCGTCGCGCGCGCGCCTTCATCGTCTCCCAGCGCGTGCCGCCGAGCTTCGACAGCGGCGGGTGCTCCCCACCGGCGCCGACGTAACGCGAGATCTTCGCCAGTTGATCGGTGGGCACGAACACGCGGTCGTCGCCCTGGTATTCGAGATAGAGGTAGTCGCGCGTGACGTCCGCGACGGTGCGCGTCTCAAAGCCGGCGAACCGCGCGAGCCCGTGATCCTCGTGCACGACGATGTCCCCGGTGCGCAGTTCGGTGAACGAGCGCAACGCCCCCCGGCGCACACCGCCCCGGCCGCCACGCTCGGCCGCTCCGACGCCAGAGCCGGAGCGCTCGGCGCGGCGACGGCGCAGGAGGCGATGCTCGGGGAAGATCGCAAGCTTCAGCTGGGGCGCGACGAAGCCCTCGCGCAGCGAGGCGGATGCGAAGCGCAGCGACGGCTCGAGCACCTGACGGCCGGCGTCGACGTCCTCCCCCAGCCACGTGGCTTTCATGCGCCCGAGGTTGTAGGCGGCCCGCTCGCCCTCGCCACGGCGTGGGAACGCAACGACGGTGCGGTAGCCGGAGCGCACGAGCTTCTCGAGCTCGGGCTCGGCCTCGGCCAGCGAGCGCGCCGCGGTGTCGGCGGCCTGAGCGCGCAGCTGCAGGGGCTGATCGCCGGAGATCGCCGACAGCCAGATCCGGGCTCGCCCGGCAAGCGCCGATTCGATGTCGTCGGGGCTCACATACAGGTGATGCGCATCCTCGTCGGCAAACGCCGCACACACATCGGTCCAGTGGTCGCTGAGGGCCGGCTTCAGCTCCTCCTCGGCGGCCACGACGAGCTCGGTGTCGGCGTCGAGTAGATCCAGCAGCGCGCCAAAGCGCTCGACCGGCAGCAGCTCGGCGATGTCGGGGCGTTCTGAGACATCTTCGGACGCCGCGATCTCCGCGAGCTCGCGGTGCTCGATCGCCAGCTCTGCCGCCGGCGCGATCTCGACCTCCGCGATGTCCCCGAGCGAGCGCTGGGTGAACGTCGAGAACCAGCGCAGCGATTCGATCTCGATGTCGAACATGTCGACGCGTACCGCCCGGTCCTCGGTTGCGGGAAACACGTCCAGGAGACCTCCGCGCAGCGCGAACTGGCCGCGCTCCTGGACCTGGTCGACGCGCTCATACCCCGCCGCGACCAGCTCGGCCGCACACTCCTCGAGATCCAGCAGCTCGCCGACGCGCAGCCTGAACGAGTGCGGGCGCAGGGCCGGGTCGGGGACCTTCTCCGACAGCGCGACGGCGCTGACGACGACCACCGGCGGCTCCGACTTCTCTTCCGGCGCGGTGAGCAGCGCGTCCAGAGCCGCGACGCGCAGACCCACGAGGTGCGCAGGCGGCGCGAGATGGGACTCGTAGGCGACCCCGCGGGAGGGGTAGTAGCGCACCCGGCGGGGCGCCAGCCATGCGCTCAGGTCAGCGGCGAGATCACGCGCGGCGCGGTCGTCGCCGACCACGACCAATGTCGGCCGCGATGACGATGATGACGACGACGCCGACGATGCCTGCCCAGGAGGTTCGCGATCGGCCAGTGCCGCGATCACGTACGGCCGCAGCGACGCGGACACAAACGCGTGGCCACCCTCGCGGCCGAGCGTGGCGGCAACGGGGTCGTCCTCGATCAGCCCGAGCAGCGAGCGCAGAGACACTAAGCGGGTTCCTCGCCGAGCACGATCCGCTGCACCCGGTCGGCCGCGTCCTCGATGAGATCGCGTACCTGCGCGGGGTCCTCCCGGAAACGTCCGAGCACGTGCGCGGAGACGATCTCCGGGTCGCTGGAGGCGGGGCGTCCGACGCCGACGCGCACACGCACGAAGTCGGTCCCGCCGAGCTCGCGCTTGAGCGACTTCAGCCCGTTGTGGCCCGCCAGCCCGCCGCCGAGGCGCGCGCGAACCTCACCGAACGGGATGTCGATCTCATCATGCACGACCAGCACTCGATCAAGCGGGAGCTTCAATGCGCCGCGCGCCGGGCCGACCGAGCGGCCGGCGTCGTTCATGTATGTCTGCGGCCACAGCACCGCCACGCGCGGTCGTACCGGCCGGGCGGTCACGCCACCCGTGGACCCGCCGGGCTCTCTCTCACCAGGCCCGCTCAACTCAGGCCCGACTCCCGGAGGACCCCCCGCGCGGCCTTCGGCGATGCGCCCGCGAAAGCGCTCTTTCGGACGCGACAGCCCCCAGCGCTCGGCGAGGACATCGGCGACCATGAAGCCGGCATTGTGGCGGCTGTCTGCGTGCTCGCGTCCGGGATTGCCCAGCCCAACGATCAGCCAATCCACGTTCGCTCCGATCATCTCTCGATTGTTGCGAGCACCGCGCCACTGGAACGGTCGATGGGCAAGCGAGGCCAGGACGCAGGGAGCGTGGCGTACTACGTACGCGAGCGACCGAGGACGCCACCGATCAGCGATCAGATGCGCTCGCCGATCGGCCAGCACAGTTCAGCGGCCGTTCAAGCCGCGACGAAACGGCCGCCGCAGGGGGTACTACTCCCCACCGGAGGCGCCCTCGGACCCGGCGCCCTCGGCGGCCTCGCCCTGCTCGGCGGCCTCGCCGTCGCCGACGAGCTCGGTCTCTGACTCGATCTCCTCCTCCGCCTCGGTCTGCAGTCGTGGCGGGGACAGGGTCGCCAGGACAGTCTCGGGATCGTCCAGCAGCGTGACGCCCTCCGGCGCCGAGAGCATCTCCAGGGCGATCGTGTCGCCGATCTGCATCTCGCCGATGTCCTGCACAATCGACTCTGGGATCGCGGTCGGCAGCGCTTGGACGTTCAGCTCGCGCGTGATCTGCTCGAGCACGCCGCCTTCCTTGACGCCCGGGGCGTCTTCCGTGCCGGTCAGCTCCAGCGGCACGACCGCGTGGATCGCCTCATCCAGGCGCACCCGCAGGAGGTCGACGTGCACGGTCTCGCCGCGCACCGGATCGCGCTGGGCCTCCTTGAGGACGACCGGCGTGGACGTCTTGCCGTCGACACTCAGGTCCAGCACGGCGCCCGACCTGGCCAGCGCGAGGCGCAGATCGCGTGCGTCGGCATCAAAGCTCACGGACTCTCCGCCACCGCCGTACACAATCCCCGGCACCCGTCCGGACCGGCGCAGGCGTCGGGCCGCCCGCGAACCTTCGGAGGCGCGACTGTTGACTGCGAGCTTGGTCGTGGTATCTGCCATCGCGACGGCAGATTAGCAACTGGCTTCGTTTTCGATCGCCGCGCTCAGCGACAGCAGCGAGATATCGATGCCCTTCAGGAAGTTGCCCGTGCGACGCACAATCACGCATTGCACGATCGGAAGTTTGCCGATCACCGTCCAGGCCACGCGCGTGGTCCCCGTCGTGCCGGTCAGAGAACCGGCGGTCGACGATTTGATCGACAGGATCTTGACCGCGCCGGGCCGTTTCAGCCTGCTTGCGCTCGTGCGTACGGTCGCTGCGCAGGACGGGCGTGTCCGACAGCCGTCCAGCAGCGCCAGCTCGCCGACGGCGTCTCCCCTGGCCTGCGCCTGCAACACCGCCAGGATGTCATTGCGTTCGGCGTTTTCGGCCGACAGATATCGCCCGAGCAGGGTGCTGATCACGAGCAGCAGGACGACTGCGGTGAGGACAATCGCCACACGCCTACCCCGCGGTATCTGTCGCCACCACGAGCGCGGGGTCCGCTCGGGCGAAACTGTCTGGGAGGAGGGCTGCACAGCGCTCCCCAGCCTAGATGACCCCAACGGGGGGTCAATCATTTAGGGCGCTCGGCGCAGGCGCGTGGTGGCCCAGCACAGCGATCGCGAGCAGCATTTGGAGCCCAGGCGGAGCGTAGGGGCCGCAAACGCAGCGTAGAGGCGCAGACGCAGCGTTGGGGCGCAGGCAGTCAGAACAGTTGGTTCTCGCCGCCGAACACTTCGCTGACCGAATCGTCGACGAAGATGCGCCGGATCGATTCTGTCAGCAGCTCTGCGCAGGGCAGAACCCGGATGTTCTGCGGACGATCGGGGCTCACCGGGATCGTGTCCGTCACCACGATCTCCTCGAGACCCGAGGTCTTCAGGTTCTCGAATGCGTCCCCGGAGAACACGGCATGCGTGGCCGCCGCGTACACCCGTGCGGCACCCTCCTCGCTCACCGTCTTGGCCGCCGCCTTCAGCGTTCCCGCGGTGTCGATCATGTCGTCGACGATCACCGCCGTCTTGCCCTTGACGTCGCCGATCACATACCCGATCTCCGCCACCTGCTGGGCCGGGCGCTCCTTGTCGAGGATCGCCAGCTCGGCGCCTATCTTCGACGCGAATTTCTTGTTCAGCTTCACCCTGCCCGCGTCCGGCGCGACCACCACGAGGTCTGAGAGCCCGAGGTCGGCGAAGTACTGGGTGAGCATGAACAGCGCCGTCATGTGGTCCACCGGCTTCTGAAAGAAGCCCTGAATCTGACCGGCGTGCAGATCCATGGTCAGGACCCTGTCGGCTCCTGCCGCCTCCAGCATGCGCGCCACCAACCGCGCCGAGATCGGCTCGCGTGGCGCCGACTTCTTGTCCTGGCGCGAGTACCCGAACCACGGCGTCACCGCGATCACCCGGTGGGCCGAGGCCCCCACGGCCGCGTCGATCATGAACAGCAGCTCCATCAGCGAGTCGTTCGCCGTCACCCCCGTCTGTGAGTTTCCGCATGTGGACTGGACGATGAACACGTCCGCCCCGCGAATCGACTCCTCATAGCGGCAGTACACCTCGCCGTTTGAGAATGTTTTCAGGGTGACCGGCCCCAGATCCACGCCCAGCTTGTCGGCGATGTCCACGGCCAGCTGCGGGTTCGCGCGCCCGCTGAACAACATCAACCGCTTGTTGTAGTCGATCGGCAGGCTCGTATGCGCGGACTGCTGCGCGCGCGTATCCATCGCGCTGCTCATCGTGCCTCGCAGTGTAAACGGCCGGTACGACAAGCCCACCGCCCGAGCTCTGCAGGGCTCATGACTTCCTCTCCGAAGACTGCGCATCCCGCCGTGCGGACGCGTATCCCTCTTTGTTGGTCTGACGCGCACGAGCGATGCCCAGCGCACCGGAGGGCACATCCTCGTGAATGACCGAGCCGGCGCCCGTGTACGCATCGTCGCCGACGGTCACCGGTGCCACGAACGAGACGTGCACGCTGCTGCGCACGTGCTTGCCGATCGTCGTGCGGTGCTTGTTGTGACCGTCGTAATTGGCGGTGATCGTGCTCGCGCCGAGGTTGGTGTGAGCCCCGACATCGGCGTCGCCGATATAGGACAGGTGCGGGATCTTCGTCTCGACTCCGATGTCGGAGTTCTTGACCTCCACGAACGTTCCCACCTTCGCCCCCTCGCGCAGGACGGACCCCGGACGCAGGTATGCGAACGGCCCGACGGTCGCGCCGTCCTCGAGAACGCAATCGATCAGGTAAGAGTGCCGCACGACGCAATCCTCGCCGATCCGGGCGCTTCCCCTGATGGTCGTAAACGGCTCGATCGTGGTGTCCTGACCGATCTCGACATCGACGTCGATCACGGTCGCGGGCGGATCGACGATGCTCACGCCCGCCGCCATATGCCGTGCGTGGATCATCCCCTGCGCCAGCCTGCGCACCTGCGCGAGCGCCGCCCGGTCGTTGACGCCGAGCACCAGCCGCCGGTCTGAGACCGCATGCGCCGCCACCGTTCCGCCGTCGGCGCGGATCAGATCGAGCGCCTGCGGCAGGTACAGCTCGCCCTGGGCGTTGTCCGCGCTCAGACGCGGTAGCGCATCGCGCAGAGCATTAGCCGCGAACACATATATGCCGGTGTTCACCTCGCGTATCCGCAGCTGCTCGGGCGTCGCGTCCCCGGCGGTCTTGGTCTCGACCACGCGCTCGACCAAGCCATGCTCGTCGCGCACCACCCGCCCGTAGCCGCTGGGATCGTCCAGGAACGTGCTCGCCATCGTCGCGCCCGCGCCGCTCGCGTCGTGCGCGCGCACGAGCTCTTCGATCGTCTGCGCGCTCACGAGCGGCACGTCCCCGCTGAGGACGACCACCGGCGCGGCCTCATCCGGGTCGGCGGCGTCGAGCTGCGCGATGGCCGCCACGACCGCGCCGCCGGTCCCGTTCGAGCGCGGCTGCACGGCCAGCTGCACGCCCTCCGGCAACACGCCTTCCAGCGCCCGCTCAGGCGAATCGACGACGACGACCCGTCCGGCGCCCGCGGCCAGCGCGGCGCGCACCGGCCACAGCACCATCGGGATTCCGCACAGCTCGTGCAGCACCTTCGGCGTGTGCGAACGCATCCGCGTGCCCCTGCCCGCGGCAAGGATCAGAACCGTCGGAGCCGGAGTCAGAACGTGTTTTGAAATAGGCGGTGCGGTCGGGGCGTTCATGGACCAAGCTGGGCGACGCGGGTCGGCGAAGCGCATGCTGGTGGCACGTGCGAGCCGTCACGTGGCGATCCAGCGCCGCGTCCAGGGGCGCATCCGGGCGTGCCGATCTTTTCAAAACACGTTCTCACTTCGGGGATGCTAGCTCTATTCACTTTCCCCTCCCTCAGGGAGGCCGCGCCGCATGCGGCGCGGACCCTGGGTCGCGCATGCGCGACCCAGCCGGTAGGCGCATGCGCCTACCGGAACAAAAGCTGGGGGGCAGGGATTCGAACCCCGATTCTCAGGACCAAAACCTGATGTCCTGCCATTGGACGACCCCCCAAGGGAACACACATCGTCGCACGAGCGCCGGAACCTGTACTAACGACCGCCGATCCGGCCAATTGAAGCCGGGTAACGTCGCGACGACACACGCAACTCCTGCTTCTGCAACTATGCATGCGCCGTGGAGGGGAAGAACCTGAGAATGGGGTCGGCGCGCACCGGCGCCACGCTCGCGACAGAGCTGTTCGCCGTCGCACTATGCGCGCTCGTGCTATGCGCGCTCGTGTTGTGCGCAGGCGTTGCCCGGGCCGGAACAGCTCACACTCGCGTCCGCGCTCGCGCTCGCGCGGCATCGAGTTTCTGTCCTGAAACGAACCTGCTGCCCAGCCCCATGAACGCCGCAACGATCGACGCAGCCACGCTATGCCTGATCGACCAGGTACGTATCGCGCACGGCCTGCTCCCGCTGAAGACGAACCGCGAACTGCAGGCGGTGGCGGTGTCCCAGGTCAGGAGCATGGTCCGCTTTGACTATTTCGCCGACAACCGTCCTTCGGGGACAACCCCAGGGGCCCTAATCGCCGCCAAGCCCTACGGGCGGCACGCTACGAGCCTGTCCACCGGAGAGAACATCGGCTGGGCCACCGGTGGCTTGGCAACGCCTGCACAGATGGTCACGGCCTGGCTGCAGTCCCCGCCCCATCGCGAAATCATCCTCACCGGCGAATACCGCGAAGCGGGCGTGGGCACTACCGCCGCGGCGCCGACACGCTTCGCCGAAGGCCAGACCGGCGCTACGTACGCGCTTGAGCTGGCCAAGCGCACCAAGGGCATATCCCGCTAGGCCCACACGCTCCTATCGGGATAGGCCTTAAGCCGGCGAAGCAATAGAGGCCCCTGACGCGGACCGTTGCCCTCAGCGGGCCCGTCGGCCGGAGCGACCCGGCACCCGGCCGCCTTCCGTGCCGGCCTCGGAGGCAGGGCCGCCCGCGGCAGAGATGCCGAGCACACGCATCGCCTTCAGCCCGAGACTGAGCTTCTCGCGACCGTCGCTCGAGCTGACGTCCAGGCCTGAGAGCTCGCGCACCCGCTCCAGGCGGTAGTAGATCGTGTGGCGGTGCGTAAACAGGCGCTGGGCCGTCCCGGCGACATTGCCGTCGGCCTCCAGGAAGGTCGCGAGCGTGCGCACCAGCTCGGTCTCGTACTGCTCGTCGTAGGCGAGCAGCGGCTCAACCGTCTCTGAGTAGAAGCGCTGCAACTCGGAGGGGTTCTCACTCATCGCGCTCAGCAGCAGCCGGTAGGCGCCGGTCTGCTCGAAGGCCAGTGCGACACCGTCGGAACCGCCCTGCGCCACGTTCGCCGCGAGCAGCGCCTCGCCGGCGGCGCGCGGCAGATCGGCCGGGTTCTCGGCGATGCGGCTGCGTCCGATCGCGAACGTGTAGCCCGCGAGGCCGGCCTCCATCTCGCGCTGCACCGCCTCGGCAGCCCGCGCGGCCGTCGCCTCGTCGCCGCCCGGCACCAGCAGCAACACCTCCGCGCCCACTATGACCGTGCCGGCGCCCTCGCGCTCGGACAGCGCGGCGATCGAGCGGCTGACGACCGCCCGCGCCCCACGCTCGGCGACCGCGCGCACGCGCGCACGCCAGCCCTCGTCGGTCGGCGCCTGCGGGTGGGCGCGCGCGACGATCATGCTCGCGCCGTCCTGAATGTCCAGCGACAGCTCACTCGCACGCGCGAGCAGCTCCTCGCGCCCGGTCAACTCGCGCCGCAGGATCGCGCGCAGGAAGTCGGCCGCCGCCATCTCCGAGGCGCGCTCCGGCGCACGCACGCGCTCCACCTCGGAGGCGATCATCGTCACCAGCAGGCGCTTCATCTGCGCGCTCGGCTCGGCCGACTCGAGATCGGAGGCGCCATCGCCGGAGCTGGTGGTCGCGCGCATGTGCAACGTGCCCACGACCGTATCTCCCACGCGCAACGGCGTGCTGCTCACACCTTTGCCCTGGGACAGCAGCGCACGCTCCTCCGCCGGCGAGCGTGCGGCCACCGCCAGGGTCGCCCCCCACGCGTCGGCCACCGCCAGGCTCGCGTCCAGGGCCTTCGCCGCCGCGCGCACCACTTCGGGCAGTCCTGCGCCCGACTCGACCGCCTCGGTGACGGCTTCCAGCGCCGCGAGCTCGGACATGGGCCCGGTCAGCCCCAGAAGTAGACGACGGCAAGCGCTCCCGCCACGCCGACGCCGACGAGCACGGCGAGCACGTACAGCGACAGGATGCTCGCCGCCACGCGCTCCCACAAGCGCGAGTAGCTGCCCCACACCGGCACGAGGATCAGGCCGGCGTACAGCGCCAGCCCGAACACGCCCGCGCAGACGGCTACCAGGTCGTTGACGGCTGTCCTGCTCATCGATCGTGATTGTGACGCACCCGGATGTCGGTCGCATGCGCAAACGTCGCGTCCACGGGCACAGCGCAGATCGGCGCGGGGTCTCGTCCGGCCAGGCCGGCCACCGCACGTTCGGCGCGCCCGGGACCGTTGGCGCGCATGAACAAGCCCACGACCGTCGGGCCCGACCCGCTTACGAACGCGGCGTCGGCGCCTGCTTCCAGCGCCTGCTCGAGTGCGAGCTCGATCTGTGGACACAGCGAGACGGCCGCGGCCTGCAGGTCGTTGTGCAGAAGTTCCCGGTTATCGGGTGCCGCCGCGCCGAGCTCGAACGCGACACCCAGTGCATCCACGATGTCATTCAGCGCTTGCGGTGTGCGCTGGATCCCGAGCCCGTCCGCCCGCTCGTACACCGCGGCGGTGGACAACTCGGCCGCGACCGGCAGCACGAGCACGCCGAAGGGATGGCTGGGCGCGACCAGCTCGCGCAAGCGCTCGCCCGCGCCCGTGGCCAGCCAGCGCCCGGGGGCAATCTGCGCGGGCACATCCGCCCCCAGCCGCGCTCCCAGCGCCAGCAGCAGCTCATCCGAGCCAAGACCTGAGGCGTGCCTGGCCAGCCGCAGCGCCGCCGCGGCGTCCGCCGATCCGCCTCCAAGACCGGCGGCGACCGGGATGCGCTTGACGATGCTCAACCGCAGCGGCCCGGCATCCCAGCCGGTCGCCTGACGAAACAGACGCAGCGCCTCCGCCGCCAGGTTCTCACCGGGGGCTCCGGGCACCCCGGGGCAGACGATCTCGTCCTCGCCGGCACCTGAAATGTCGGCGTCGCCGTGGGCGAAAGTGCGGGCGCCGCCGGCTCCGGGAGCCGACTCCACTGACTCCAGGGCGAGCTCGTCGGCAAGCGAGATCGATTGCATCACGCTCGCCAGCTCGTGCCTGCCATCCTCGACGCGCACCGGCCCCACGAACAGTCCGAGGTTGATCTTCGCGGGTGCGCTCGCGCGCACGTGCAGGGGCTCCGATGACAATGTCATATGTCGAGCAGACGCCCCAGCTCGCGGAAGTCCTCGGGGGACAGCCGCTCCGCGCGCACGTTGTCGGGATGGCCGAGCTCGGTCACGGCAAAGCGGATCTCCTCGCGCGAACGCCCGCCCAGGAGAGCTCCGGCGCGTCCGCCTAGGAAGGCTTCGGTGGGTTCACCGGCCGGCTCGCCGGCGCCCCGACCGGCGCCCTTGACGAGACGCCCCGGCGATCCGCGCCCCGCCAGCGCGAGCGAGCCGGCCAGAGTCTTGCGCCGGTGCGCGAACGCGCCGCCGACCAGCGCGCGCAGCGCCGGCGACGGCGCCGCTTCCAGGCGGCGCATACCAACCAGTACCGAGTCGACGTTCGGCTGCGGATAAAACACCGTGCGCGGGATCGCTCTCAACACCCGCACCTCACAGGCGAGCTGGGCGATCACGGAGCTGACGCCGTACTCCCCGCCCCCGGGCGCCGCCGCCAGCCGCTCGCCGACCTCCCGCTGGGCCATCGCGACCCACAGCCGGACATCCGACAGCTCCTCGATCGTGCGCAGCAGCACACCCGCCGCGATCCCGTAGGGCAGGTTGGCGACGACCTTGCCGGGCGCCGGACTCAGCCCGGCCAGGTCGATCTTCATCGCATCGCCCCAATGCACGCTCACATTCGTATGCGGGTCGGTCGCGTCGAGCAGCGCCTCGCGCAGGCGCGTGTCGATCTCAACGACATGCACGTGCTGCGCCCGCTGCGCCAGATGCTCGGACAGCACCCCCAGGCCGCCGCCAATCTCCAGGACGACATCCTGCTCGGTCAATTCCGCCGCGCGGTCGATCACGCCGAGGATGTTCGAGTCGATCAGGAAGTTCTGCCCGAGCTCACGATCGGGGCACACGTCGAAGCGACGCATCCGTCGCAGGCTGGGCTGGGCCGGCTCTGGAGCCGTGGGGGAAGCCGGCGACGGCGAGACCCCGCCTGGTCGGGCGTCGGTCATGACGCTCATCCCCAGCCGAACACGCGCGCCGCGTTGCGCTCGAGCACCGCGTCCAGCTCCTGAAGGCTCACGCCCCGCAGCTCTGCCACGAACTCGGCCGTATACATGACGAACGCAGGCTGGTTGCGCTGCTTGCGCACTATCTGCGGCGTCAGGTAGGGGGCATCGGTCTCGACCAGCAGCCGCTCGTCGGGAACCGCCTGTGCGGCTGCAGCCAGGTCGGCGGCGCTTTTGTAGGTGACGTTGCCCGCGAACGAGATCGCATACCCGCGATCCAGGCACTCCTGCAGCTGATCGGGCATCGAGAAGCAGTGGATCACGACGCTGCACCCCTGCGCTTCGGCGGCGAGCTGCGCGAGCGTCTCAGCGGCGGCGTCGCGCGAGTGGATCACCAGCGGCTTGCCCGTCTCGCGCGCGAGTCCGATGTGCGCGGCAAACGCCCGCTCCTGGTCTGAGCGCGGAGCGCCGTCGCGGTAGAAATCCAGCCCGGTCTCGCCGATCGCCAGGCAGCGAGGGTGCGACGCCAGCGCGCGCAGCTCCGCCAGGTCGGCGTCGTCGAATCCCCTGGTCGCGTTCGGATGGCGGCCGACCGCCGCATGCACCTGAGGGAACGCCTCGGCCGCGGCCAGCGCCGCGCGGCAGGACGCGGATTCGGTGCCGATCGTCAACATGCGCGTCACCCCGGCCGCGTCGGCCGCCGCGACCAGCTCCGCGTCGGGCGACTCACACAGGTCGAGATGGGTGTGACTGTCGATCATGCTCAGGTTGGGTCGTCAGGCAGGGTCGGCCTGGGACGTGGAACCGGCGCCGGATGTGCGATCGGCGCGCGGTGTGGAACCGGCGCCGGATGTGCGGCCGGTGCGCGGTTTGGAACCGGCGTCGCTTGTGCGGCCGGCGCGCGGTTTGGAACCGGCGTCGCTACCGGACTCGACGTCCTTGGGAAACAGTGGCTCGATCGGCGCCACGCGCCCGACGATCCCCGCCCCCAGTCGCGCGCCGGCCAGCGCCACGTCGGGCATACCGAGCGCCGCCAGCAGCTTCTCGGTGCTCGCCGGTAGGTATGGCCACAGCAGCACCGACACAACGCGCAGCCCCTCCATCAGCGTTCCCAGCACGCGGTCCAGCTCGCCCGCTCGGGCATCGTCCTTGGCCAGCTGCCAGGGCGCCTGCTCCTCGACGTAACGGTTCAGTCGGCGCACACGCTGCCAGATCTCATCGAGCGCGACCGTCAGCTCGGCGCGGTCGATCAGCTGCGCGACGCGCTCGTCCAGACCCGCAAAATCGACTGCGAGCGCCGGATCGGGCTCCACCGCCGGCACCACCCCGTCGCGGTAACGCCCGACCATCGCCAGCGTCCGGCTGGCGAGGTTGCCAAGCTCGTTGGCCAGCTCGCTCTCGTAGCGCTGCTCGAACGAACTGGTCGACACCGAGCCGTCCTGGCCGAAGGGCACGTCGCGCAACAGGTAGAACCGCAGCGCGTCGGCGCCGAACCGCTCGATCACCGCAAACGGGTCGAGCACGTTGCCCAGCGACTTGCTCATCTTCTCGCCGTCCATCAGCAGGTACCCGTGCACGAACATCCGCTCGGGCGACTCCAGTCCGGCGGCCATCAGCAGCGCGGGCCAGTACACGGCGTGAAATCGCAGTATGTCCTTCGCGATCACATGCCAGTCGGCGGGCCAATACGTCTCCGTCAGGTCAACGCCCGGCTTGGCGTAGGAGAGCGCTGAGTAGTAGTTCAGCAGCGCGTCGAACCACACATAGAACACGTGCTCGGGATCCCACGGTACCTGCACCCCCCAGGTCAGCTTGTGCCGTGTCAGCGGCACGTCGCGCAGACCCGAACGAATGAACGACAGCGCCTCGTTGTAGCGCGTGCGCGGCACGACGAAGTCCTCGCGCTCGGCGTACAGCCGTTCGAGGGGCTCCTGAAACGAGGACAGCTTGAAGAAGTAACTGTCCTCCTGCTCACGAGTCAGCTCGACGTGATGAATCGGACAGCGCTTGCCCTCGTCGATCTCGTTCTCGGCCTTGAAGTCGGCACACCGCGGGCAGTACCAGCCTTCGTACTTACCTTCGTACACGAACCCGTTCTCACGCACGCGCGCCAGTACCTCCTGCACCTTGGCCATGTGCTCGGGGTCGGTCGTACGGATAAAAAAATCGTTCGACGCTCCGATCTTTGGCAGGAGCGCCTCAAAGCGCTTGGCGTTTCGATCCGCCAGCTCCTGGGGCTCGATCCCAAGCGCGTGCGCCGCGTCGGCGACCGGCTCGCCGTGCTCGTCGGTGCCGGTCAGAAAAAACACCTCTTCGCCGCGCTGGCGGTGATGCCGAGCCATCACGTCGGCGGCGATCGTCGTATACGCGTGCCCGAGATGGGGTGCCGCATTGACGTAGTAGATCGGTGTGGTTACGTAGTAGGACACTCGCGCTGAAGGCTACTCGCCGAACGCGCCGCTCCAACCACCAGCACGACCTCGCCCTTGGGAGGATGCTCGCCATAGCGCTCGGCCAGCTCGGCCGCGGTGCCGCGTGCGACTTCCTCGTGGAGCTTCGTCAGCTCCCGGCACACCGACACAGGGCGCTGCGGATCGCCGCGCGCGAGCATCTCCAGGGTGCCCGGCAGACGCTTGGGCGATTCAAAGGCCACCAACGTCTCGACCGTGTCCATGAGCAGACGCTCGCGCTGTCCGCGCTTACGCGGCAGGAACCCGACGAATCGCCAGCGATCGCACGGGAGCCCTGAGAGGATCAACGCGCTCAGCACGGCACTCGGCCCAGGCAGTACCTCGATCGGCAGATCCTCGCGGATGCACGCCTGCACCAGCGCGTAGCCGGGATCGGAGACCAGCGGCATGCCCGCGTCGCTGACCAGCGCGACCGTATCTCCAGCACGCACGCGATCCGCCAACTGGGGTGCGCGGGTGCGTTCGTTGTGCTCGTGCAGGCTCACGAGCGAGGCTGCACGGATACCGTGGCGATCGAGCAGCACCCGCGTACGCCGCGTGTCCTCACAGGCGATCACATCGGCTTCGCCGAGCACCCGCAACACGCGCAGGGTCACGTCTTCGAGGTTGCCGATCGGCGTCGCGCACACCAGCAAGCGTCCGTGCGTGTCGTGTGCAACCGGAGGGTTCTGGGCGCTCATCTCGCAACTATAGGTTCCACCTCGGGTTCCGCCGCGCACACGCCTGACTGTGCGATCACTCCACCGGAGTCCCCGACCACCCCTTCATCTCGTACATCCCGGCCGCCATCCCGTCATGTCCACTCCACCCGACCAGCCACCCCAATACACCCGCTACCGCGCCGGACGCCGCCTGCTGCCACGGCGCGAGGAGGAGGGCCTGGACACCGCCCTGGGCGCCGATCGCGTGCGCCCAACAACTGGACCCGAACGGGGACGGGGATGGCGAGAGCGGATAACCCCCAAACGGGTGATCCTCGGTCTGCTCGGACTGATCGCATGCTGGCTGATCCTGTCGCTCGTGATGTTTCAGATCAGCTCCCAGTTCGAGCGCACCTCCCCGCCGTCGAACGTCTCATCCGTGCTCGACCCGGCGGGGTATCCCTTGACATCGGCCAACAACATCCTCGTGCTCGGCTCCGATCGCCGCCAGAAGAACAGCAAGGAACCAGGTGCCGAAACGACCGGACCGGGACGCTCGGACACGATCATGCTGATCCGCACGGGCGGCGGACACGCGGCGCGCCTGTCGATCCCGCGCGATACGGTCGTCGAAATCCCCGGCCACGGCCTGCAGAAGATCAACGCCGCGCACGAGTTCGGCGGACCCGCCCTGTCGATCTCGGTGATCAAGAGCTGGCTCGGCCTCCCGATCAACCATCTGGTCGAAGTCAACTTCGAAAACTTCCCCGCCTTGATCGACGCGATGGGCGGCATCACCTACACCGGCGGCTGCATCGTCTCGCGCCTGGATGGCGGCTTCAGCCAGGGCGGCTACACGCTGCGTCTGAGCGCCGGCACCCACCACCTGAACGGCAAGCAGGCGCTCGCGCTCTCACGCACCCGCGAGAACCTGTGCGCCCCCAACGAGACCGACATCCAGCGCGAGGAACACCAGCAGGCGCTGTTCACCGACATGAAGTCCCAGCTGCTTTCTCCCTCGAGCTTCCTGCGCCTGCCCTGGATCGCCTGGAACGCGCCGCCGGCGATCATCTCCGACATGAGCGGCCCGACACTGCTGGGGTTGTTCGGCGCGCTGGCCATCTCCGGCACACCGCCCACGCACGTGCTCACGCCGTCGGGGACCGTCACGCTGCCCGACGGCGAGCAGGGCCTGACCGTCTCAGAATCCGAGCGTCGCGCGGCCGTCGCACGCTTTGAGGCCGGCTGAGCAGCAGCTGAGGCCGAGCTCTCACGCCGGCCCGCGGCGTCGCCCGGCTCAGCTCTTGGCGGCGGCCGGCTTTGCGTCTTTGGACTTGCCGCCATCGGACTTACCGCCGTCGGACTTACCGCCATCGGACTTGGCGCCGTCGGAGGACGTTGACGTCTTCTCGCCCTTCGCGCCGCCATCTTTGTTGGAGGCATTGGAGGCGCCATCTGAGGATGAGTCCTTCTTTGCCGACTCGCCCTCCGATGAGGCGGCGGCGTTCTCACGCTGGCGTTTGCGCGTGCCGTAGTCGGTGTTGTAAAAACCCTTGCCCTTGAAATGCACCGCCGGGGCATGCAGCACCCGCGCGACCGGCACGCCCGTGTCGGGGTCGTGGGTCAGGGCGTCGTCGCTGAAGGACTGCACCAGTTCGAACGTGCTCCCGTCGGGGCGCTTGTACTCGTAGATGGGCATATAGGGCCGATTATATGAGCGGTCTGTCCGCCGATTGTCCGACGGGGGTCGATCAATCCGCCAGCAGCGCCCGCGCACAGGCGATCCCGGCCCGCACGGTCGCGTCGAAGTCGCGCTCGGGCTCGGTCAGCATCCGCAGCGCGAACCCGTCGGCGAGGGAGAACAGGATCTCCGCGACCGCTTCCGGATCGGCGTGCAGCCGCACAACGCCCTCCCGCTGCGCGGTTGCGAGCATGTCCGCGACCTGTTCGCGCGTGCGTCGCGTCAGCTCCGCATACTCGGCCGCGATGTCCTCGTTGCGGCGCGACAGCGTGAACAGCTCGAACACGAGCGTCACGAAGTCCGGGTCCTCTCGCACCGTCTCCTGTAGGTTCTGAGCCATCAGGCCGATGAAGTCCTCCGCCGTGCGCGCGCCCGCGAGTTGCTGCTCGAGCAGCTCGATGCGCAACTCGCAGTCGCGGCGTACCGCCTCGACCAGCAACTGCTCCTTGGTGCCGAAGTAGTAGTGCAGCAACCCCCGCGACACGCCCGCCTCGCGCGCGACGTGATCGAAGGTCGAGCCCGCCGTCCCACGTCGCGCGACGCTGCGACGCATCGCCTCGATGATTCGCTGCGCCTTCTCGCCCTCGGTGATCCTGCGCGGCTTCACGCCCCGTGGCTTCACGGGCGGCTTGGCTGCACCCGTGATCCTGCGTGGACCACCCCCCGTGCGCGGCTTCCCCTCCGCGGCGAGCCCGCGCGGCTTCGCGCCCTCGGCAGTCGCGGCCATCTCTGTGGAGTCCGTCGCCGTCGCGCTCAGGAGGCCGGCGCAGAGGCCGGCGCCGGCTCCGCCGGGGTCGTGGTCGAGCTGTACTCGAACTCGTCCTCGGCGCCGAACAGCAGGTCGAGCACCTTCCCGCGCAGATCCTCGCTCAGCGCCATCGCGAGCAGGCCGGCGATCGCCAGCAGCACCAGCTTGCGAGCTAGCCCGCCGCGACGACGCCTGGCCTTACGTGGGGGCTCGCGCAGCGTGCTTGCCGCGTCGCGCAGGGCGTTCGCGGCATCGCGCAACTCCTTTTGGAGCTTACGATCCTCGAACAGCGCCTTGCCGGCAGGCTTGCCGTTGCTCATGCGCCCATACGCGTTGCGCGCCGAGCCATACGCGGCGAGCAGAGTCCCGCGCAGCTCTTCGTCCTCGATCAACCGCTCTATGTACCGGTTGCGCCGCGCAGCCTGCGCCGCTTCACCGGCCTTGCTGAACCTACCGCCAATTTTGTCCTTCGCCGCCATCTGGGCACCGCCTCCGTGGAAGAGCTTGCAGTTCTGCTCCCCAATATACGCCCCCTCGAACCACACGCGAGAATAGGCGTCATCGTGCCCACCTTTCAGGCGACCGCCACCGTGCTGGGGCTGCTGTTGATCGTCGGCGCGCTCGCCTCGGGTCTGGCGCAGCGCTCGTTTCTGTCGCTCACCGCCCTGTTCGTGCTCACCGGCTTCGTCCTCGGCCCGGGCGGCTTTGGCTGGGTCGATTTCCGCGCCAGCTCGGGCTTCGTCGAGGACCTCGCGTTCGCCGCGCTGATCGTGATCCTGTTCCGCGACGGTCTGGAGGTCGAGGGCGAGATGCTGCAGCGCGCCTGGCACCTGCCCGCACGCAAGCTCGTGCTGGCGATGCCGATCACGGCAGGGATCGTGGCCTATGCCGCACATGCGTTGATCGGCTTCTCCTGGACGGAGTCTTTCCTCGTCGGAGCCCTGCTCTCACCGACCGACCCGGTGCTGACCTCGAGCATCGTCACCAACCCGCGCGTGCCCCGCCTGATACGCCACTCGCTGAACCTCGAGTCCGGGCTCAACGACGGCCTCGCGCTGCCGGCCGTGCTCGCGCTGCTGGCCGCGCTCAGCGTCGAATCCGGGAACTTCGTGTGGTGGCGGTTCGTGATCCAGGACATCGGCCTGGGATTCGTGTACGGGCTGGCGTGCGGGTGGTTCGCCTCGCTGCTGATGCCACGCGCGCAGCGCCGCCCGCTGGAGCACTCGATCCCCTCACATCAGAAGTCGCTGTTCGCGCTTGGGGTCGCGTTCGCCACGTACGGCCTGACCGTGCTCTCGCCCAAAGGGAACGGCTTCATCGCGGTATTCGTCGCGGCGATCGTCCTCGGCATCCGCCGACCCGACCTGCGCGTGCACTTCGAGCGCCGCGCCGATGAGATCGTGGAGCTTGTCAAGCTCGGCATCTTCCTCGTGTTCGGCTCGCTGCTGACCCTGCACGCGCTCACGCGCGAGGGCTGGACGGCGATCGTGTTCGTCGCCGTCGTATTCCTGCTGGCACGCCCGATCGCGGTGTTCCTCGCCCTGCTCGGCACCCGCACCGATCGCGCCACCCGCCTGTTCATGGGCTGGTTCGGACCGAAGGGCGTCGCCACGATGACATTTGCGCTGCTCGTCCTCGACCGCAACATCCCCTCCGGGGAACGCATCTTCGATCTGGTCGCGCTGGTCGTGTTCTGCTCGATCATCGTCCATGGCCTGTCCGACACGCCCGGCGCGAACTGGATCGCCCGACACGGCGAACGCGCGGCCAACCCGTCGCGCGACCCTGACGCGATCCGCCCAAACCAAAAACGGTGAGGTAGCAGGGCCGCATGCGGCCCTGCGCGGGGGCGTGCATGCACGCCCCCGCCGGTCGGCGCATGCGCCGACCGGGACGACATCAGCCCGATAAGGCACATGTACCGACCCGAACTACCACTACTCCTACATATGCAGCGCTGCCTGCTCCTGTGCGGAGGGAAACGCCCAAGCCGCCCGCGAACGGCGCTCCTGGCGGAACACGAACCGCAGCTGCTGTGGCGGTCTCAGCTGGGCCTCGTTCGGGCGGAACGTGGCGCAGGGCTCGTCGAGCTCCAGCGCGCAGAGCAGGTTGCGCCGGAAGAAGCAGTCCTCGCAAGTGACGGTCTTTGCGCGCCTGCCCTTAGGCGTGCCCTGCTTTCTCTGCAACATGCCCTCCAGCGAGTTGGATTGAACGGACCGCGACCATCCTCTCACGGTCCGCCCAGCCGCGCGGGAGCCATTCCGCAAATCGCAGAGAAAACCGATTTCTACCCGGAAAGAGGCGCTTTCAAGTCGCTTTCTCGTGACAATCTCTCTCTTTTCCGCCCACTTTGCGGTGATGCCGACCCATCTCGGTCATCATCTGGATGGCATGCGCATCCTCGTCACCGGCGCCGGCGGCTTCGTCGGCTCGCGGCTCATCCCCCGGCTGCTGTCCGACGGCCATCTCGTGCGCGCACTCGCGCGAGACCCGGCTCGTGTGGATGTGGCGGAGGTTATGTCTGACTCCCTGGAGATGTCTGACTCCCTGGAGGCGTCAACGCGCGCGGGCGCGACACGCGCACACGCGGGCATGCGCGTTAACGACCGAAAAGTGGAAGTCCTCGCCGGCGACATCCTCACCGGCGAGGGACTCGCACAGGCTCTGCGCGGAGTCGAGGTCGCCTACTATCTGATCCACTCCATGGAGAGTTCGCCCGCAGGCAGCAACGTCGCGGGCGGGCGAGCCACTCCATTTCCCGAGCGCGAGCGCATCGCCGCGGAGAACTTCGCCCGAGCGGCATCCGCGGCCGGTGTGCAACGGATCGTGTACCTCGGAGGCCCGACCGCGAGCTGGACCGCCGGCTCACACGACGACCCTGATGCGCTTTCACCCCATCTCAGCAGCCGCGAGGCGGTCGAGCGCATCCTGCGCGACGCCGTTCCCGACACCGTCACGCTGCGCGCGTCGATCGTGATTGGGGCGCGTTCGCGTTCCTTTCGCTTTCTCGTGCGACTCGTCGAGCGCATGCCCGTGCTCACACTGCCCGCCTGGCGCTCGTACCGCACACGGCCAATCGACGCACGCGACGTCACCGACATGCTCGCCGCCGCGGCGACTGTCACCGCCGCCGCGGGCAGCTCGCTGGATGTGGGCGGACCGGATGTGCTCAGCTACGGCGAGATGGTCCGGCGCATCGCTGAGCTGATGCTGCTGGCACGCCCGGCCGTCGGACTGCGCGTGAACGCCACGCTCCTCACAGCCCGCGTCGCCGCCGCGATCGCTGACGAGGATCCCGAGCTCGTGACGGCATTGATGGCAAGCCTCCAGGGAGACCTTCTGCCCGGCGGTCCATCACGGTCGGGCCCACATGCATGCCGCAACGCTTTTGGGAGTCGATCTGCACTCCTTCGACTCTTCCGTCGAATCTTCGCTACGCGAGTGGGAATCGGTCGAACCACTCGCGGCGCGGTGAGCCCGGCGGGTACGGTTCACCGCGAGACTGCGCGAATGCGACGAGCCGCTTGCACACACATTCCGCCGATACCCCCTCGAATGCGATGAGCCTCGTCACAGCCTCCATCCACATCGACGCACCCCCGAAGGAGGTATGGAACATGGTCATGGATTCAGCCAGATTGGGCGACTGGGTCACGATCCACCGCGAGCTCCGACGCGCGGACGCAGGCCCACCACATGTCGGCTACAGGATGGACCAGCATGTCCATCTGCGCGGTGTCAGCATCGACATTCGTTGGAAGCTCGTCGAGTGCGATCCCTGCACACTGGCGGTATGGGAGGGTCGCGGACCGGCGCGCTCGCGTGCGCATACGGAGTACGCGTTGAGCGCCGAGGGCGACGGCACTCACTTCGATTACCGCAACGAGTTCCACCCCCCGTTCGGCCCGATCGGAGCGGTCGTCAGTAGAGCGCTCGTCGGAGGCATACCTGAGCGTGAGGCCGAGCACACGCTTGAGCGCCTGCGCGCGCATTTTGACTGACCGTCGCCTGCACGTTGACCCCCGCCCTGCACGCAAATCTGCAGGGTTTCTGTCTTCAGATAGTGTAAGGTGATACCGGAAATCATGTGATTTAGATCACATTTACACTAGTGAAGAGGATTGAACCGTGACCGACTTTCTTGACGAGAAGCGCCGAGAGATCACCGACCGGCTGACTGAACTGGGCCCGCTGGTGGAGGAGTACCGCCGCCTCCAGGACGCCGCTTCGGCGTTGGACGGAATCGGCGGCTCGACCGCACTCGCGGCCGCTCCTCGCCGCCGTGGACCCGGACGCCCGCGTGGCTCCGCCGGCGGAGCCGCTGTGGCGGTTCCCACCAAAAAAGGGCCAGGCCGGCCTAAAAAAGGGCCAGGTCGCCCCAAAAAAGTTGGCAGGCCCAAAAAAGTAGGACGCCCGGCGGGTAGCACCACCAAAGCCGCAACCGCGGCCCCCGCCACCGGACGTCGTCGCGCAGGACGGCGCAAAGGCAGTGGCACGCGCGCCGCGCAGGCGTTGTCGTTCGTGCAAGGACAGCCCGGCATCACCATCCCCGAGCTCGCAGCGAAGATGGGCATCAAGCAGAACTACCTGTACCGCGTGCTTCCTGGACTTGAGCAGGAAGGGAAGCTCAGCAAGCAGGGACGCGGTTGGCACCCTAAAGGCTGATCGTCGGACAGATCACAGTCACAAAAAGGGCGCGGCCGAGGCCGCGCCCTTTTTTCATGCCTCTGCACGCCTCCGCGAGGCGCGGACCACTGTCAAATAAGGCCCTGATCTTTGACAGTGTCCCGCTCGCCGGTGAGCTCGGCCACCGAGGCGTCGATGCGGGCGCGTGAGAACTCGTCGAGCTCCAGGCCCTGCACGATCGCGTACTCCCCGCTCGAGCACGTGCACGGAAAGCCGCAGATGAGGCCCTCAAGGATCCCGTAGGAACCGTCAGAGGGAACCCCCATCGACACCCACCGCCCGTCAGTACCGGAGACCCAGTCGCTGACATGGTCGATCGCCGCGTTCGCCGCCGAGGCAGCGGAGGAGGCGCCGCGTGCCTCGATGATCGCCGCGCCGCGTTTGCCGACGTTGGGCAGGAAGTCGTTCTCGAGCCACGCCTGGTCGTCGACGACGGCCGCAGCCTGCTCGCCACGAACCTGGGCGTGGAACAGGTCGGGGTACATCGTCGGGGAATGATTTCCCCATACGCCCATATCCGAGACGTCGCTCACCGGCGCCTGCACCTTCGCCGCCAGCTGCGCGACGGCGCGGTTGTGGTCGAGACGCATCATCGAAGTGAACCGCTCGCGCGGGATGTCGGGCGCGCTGGACATCGCGATCAGGCAGTTCGTGTTCGCCGGGTTGCCGACGACCAGCACCTTGACGTCAGCGGCGGCATGCTCGTTCAGTGCGCGGCCCTGCACGGTGAAGATCTTGCCGTTCTCGCTCAACAGCTCGGCGCGCTCCATGCCCTTCGTACGCGGGCGCGATCCGACCAGCAGCGCGATCTGCACACCGTCGAACGCTTCGTTCGGGTCACTGTGCAGATCGAGACCTGCCAGCAGTGGAAACGCGCAGTCGACGATCTCCATCGCCACGCCCTCCAGCGCGCCCATCGCGGGCGGGATCTCCAGCAACCGCAGATCGACGGGCTGGTCGGGGCCGAGCAGCTGCCCGGAGGCGATGCGGAACACGAGGCTGTACCCAATCTGGCCGGCCGCGCCGGTGACGGTTACTCGTACTGGTTTGCTCACTGGTTCATCTCCTGCTTGAGGTTGTCGTCGATTGACGTGAGAAACTCCTGGGTCGTCTGCCACTCCTGGTCGGGACCGACGAGCAGCGCGAGGTCCTTGGTCATGCGCCCGGATTCGACGGTCTGCACGCACACGCGCTCGAGCGTGTCCGCGAACTCGCTGACGGCGGGTGTGCCATCCATCCGCCCCCGCGCGGACAGACCGCGCGTCCACGCAAATATCGAGGCGATCGGGTTGGTGGAGGTAGGCTTGCCCTGCTGGTGCAAGCGGTAGTGACGGGTGACCGTGCCATGCGCGGCCTCGGCCTCGACCGTGGAGCCGTCAGCGCTCATCAGCACGCTGGTCATCAGCCCGAGCGAGCCGAACCCCTGTGCGACCGTGTCGGACTGGACGTCGCCGTCGTAGTTCTTGCACGCCCACACATACCCTCCCTCCCACTTCAGCGCCGCAGCGACCATGTCATCGATCAGGCGGTGTTCGTAGGTGAGGCCGGCCGCCTCGAACTCGGCTTGAAACTCGTCAGCGTAAACCTCGGCGAACAGATCCTTGAACCGGCCGTCGTAGCGCTTGAGGATCGTGTTCTTGGTCGACAGATACACAGGCAGACCGTGGTCGAGGCCGTACCGCATCGAGGCTCGCGCGAAGTCGCGGATCGAGGAGTCGAGGTTGTACATGGCCATTGCGATGCCCGGACCTGGGAAGTCGTACACGTTCAGCTCGATCGGCTCACTGCCGTCGGCGGGCGTATAGGTGAGCGTGAGCGTGCCCTCGCCGGGGACGACGAGATCGGTCGCGCGGTACTGGTCGCCGAACGCGTGACGGCCGATCACGATCGGCTTGGTCCAGCCGGGCACCAGGCGCGGGATGTTGGAGATCACGATCGGCTCGCGAAAGATGACCCCGCCGAGAATGTTGCGAATAGTCCCGTTGGGAGACCGGTACATCTCGTGCAGGCCGAACTCCTGCACGCGCGCCTCGTCGGGAGTGATCGTCGCGCACTTGACGCCGACCCCATGCTGCTTGATCGCTTCGGCGGCTTGCACGGTGATCTGATCGCGGGTCGCGTCGCGGGACTCGATGCTCAGGTCGTAGCGACGAAGATCGATGTCCAGATAGGGCACGATCAGCTGGTCCTTGATGAACGACCAGATGATCCGCGTCATCTCGTCGCCGTCGAGCTCGACTACCGGGTTGTGCACCTTGATCTTGCTGGCCATGTGTTGGTCCTTGGGGGGGTCTGGAAGCTGTTTGCCGGGGCGGGCGGAACCCTATCGCGGGCGAGCGGGCGGGCGGGGTACTCTGTAGCTGATGGCCACCGTTCCGAGGACAGCGACAGGTGAGGGCAGCGCGCCCTGGCATACGCATGAGGTGTTCAACCAGCCCCCCCCGCTGGAGGGGCGAAACGTGTTTGGTGACAACACGCCTCTGGTCGAGGCCACCGAGCGCGAGGGCGCCTCATGGGTGTCCGAGCGCGCGAGCGAGCTGGGCGAGCTGATCGGCGGTGAGCCCCAGCAGGTATGGGGCCGGCAGGCGAACGAGAACAAGCCGGTGCTGCGCACGCACGACCGCTACGGCAACCGCATCGACGAGGTCGAGTTCCATCCCGCGTGGCACCAGCTGATGGCGCTCGGGGTCGAGCACGAGCTGCACGCGCTGCCCTGGCGCGAGCAGGAGCGATCGGCCGCGCATGTCGCGCGCGCGGCCATGTATATGACCGCGATGCAGGCCGAGGCGGGGTATGCGTGTCCGATCACGATGACGTTCGCGGTCGTCCCCGCATTGCGCGCCCAGCCCGAGCTGGCGGCCGAGTGGGAGCCGCTGGTGACCGCGACCACATATGACCCGCGGTCGATCCCCGCGGCAGAGAAGGGCAGCGCGATCGCGGGCATGGCGATGACCGAGAAGCAGGGCGGTTCGGACGTGCGCGCGAACACGACCCTCGCCCGCCCGTGCAACGGAGGCGGCGCGGGGGCGGAGTATGAGATCACCGGGCACAAGTGGTTCTGCTCGGCGCCGATGTCCGACATCTTCCTCGTGCTGGCCCAGGCCAAGTCACCCGGCGGCGATGATGAGGGGCTGTCGTGCTTTCTGATGCCGCGCATCCTGCCCGACGGCTCGCGCAACGCGATGCACATCCAGCGCCTGAAGGACAAGCTCGGCAACCACTCGAACGCGTCATCGGAGATCGAGCTGCACGGCGCGTGGGCGCGCATGGTCGGCGAGCCGGGACGGGGCGTGCCGACGATCATCGAGATGGTGGGGCACACCCGCCTGGACTGCGTGATCGGCGCCGCCGCGGGAATGCGCGCGGCCGTGGTCACCGCCACGCACCACGCCGCGTATCGCCATGCGTTCGGCAAGCTGCTGATCGACCAGCCATTGATGCGCAACGTGCTCGCGGACCTGTGCCTGGAGGCCGAGGCGTCGACCGCGCTGGCGATGCGCCTCGCGCGCGCGTATGACGAGGCGGCGGCCGACGCCGAGTCCGGCGAGGACTCGAGCGACGCCCAGCTGTTCAAGCGCCTGGCCACGGCGGTCGGCAAGTACTGGGCGTGCAAGCGCGCGCCGAACCACGCGTTTGAGGCGATGGAGTGCCTCGGCGGCGCGGGCTACGTCGAGGAGTCGGGGATGCCGCGGTTGTACCGCGAGGCGCCGCTCGCCTCGATCTGGGAGGGCTCGGGGAACGTGATCAGCCTCGACGTGCTGCGCGCGCTCGTGCGTACGCCGCGCTCACTGGAAGTGTTCATGCACGAGGTCAAGCTGGCCCAGGGCGCCGACGCGCGCCTGGACGAGCGGGCGCGCGCGCTGGAATCTCAGTTCGCCGCCGATCCCAGCACGCTGGAGTCGCGCGCGCGGCGGGTGGTCGAGAGCATGGCGCTGTGCCTGCAGGGCTCGTTGCTCGTGCGCCACGGTCCGCATGCGGTCGCGGACGCGTTCTGCGCCGCGCGCCTGGCGGGCGACGGGGGCTTGGAGTACGGGACCCTGCCGGCGGACACGGACTTCGAGGCGATCATCGCGCGCGGGCGCCCGCAGACCGCTCTTTGATTGGTCGCCTGAGGCGGTTCCCTCAGACCATTCACCGCTCGCCGCCTGCCCCGGTCCGTCTGAAGCCATCGCGCTCTTACCGCCCGCGCTCGGCCTATCGGATGCCCCGACGGGCGTGACGCGAGTCCGCGGCCCTACCATTGAAGCATGGGACCGCGCACGAACTTCCAGCTGGCTCGCGTGTTCGGCATCAGGATCGGTGTCGGGATCAGCTGGTTCGTGGTGCTGTTCCTGTTCGTGATCGTGTTCACCCCGGAATTCCACAGAGTGCTCGGGGGCGCGGAGACGACCGCGTACCTGGTGGCGGTCGCGGTCGTGCTGTCGTTTTTCATATCGGTGATCCTGCATGAGCTCGGGCACGCACTGGTCGCCCGGCGCAACGGCCTGTCGGTGGCGGGGATCGATCTGTGGGCGTTTGGCGGGCTTACGCGCATGCGCGAGATGCCGACCACGCCGGGGGTGCAGCTGCGCGTCGCGATCGCGGGCCCGGCGGTGACGCTTGGGGTGGTCGTCGCCTGCGCACTCGCCGCCGGCCTGGCGGCCCCGGGGGGACACTTCGCCGAAGTGGCGACGGGCAGCGGCGAAATCAATGCCACGCCCGTGCTGGTATGGCTGAGCTGGGTGGCGATCGTCAATGTGTTCGTGCTGCTGTTCAACCTGATCCCGGCGTTTCCGCTCGACGGCGGCCAGATCGCCCAGGCGCTGATCTGGTGGAAGACGGGCGATCGCAACCGCGCCACCCGCTGGACGGGGCGCACCGGGCAGGGGTTCGCGCTCGCGCTGGGCGTGCTCGGACTGGCCTTCTTCGGCTACGGCGACGGCTCTGGACTGTTCTTCATGGTGCTGGCTTTCATCCTTTACCAGGCGGCGAGCGGCGCGGTCGCCCAGGGGACGTTCGGACAGCGCATCCAGGGCGTTACGGTCGCCGACATCATGGATCGCGAGCCCGTAACGATCCCCGCGGGTCTGAGTCTGCTCGACGCCCAGGAGCAGTTCTTCCTGCGCTACCGCTGGCCGTGGTTCGCGGTGGTCGACCCGGCGCGCCACTTCCTCGGGGTGGTACGCGAACAGCGCGTGGACGCGGAGATCGAGGCCGGACGACCGGCGCTGCCGGTGGTGGACGTGCTCGAGGAGGACATGCCCGTGCGGATCAGCGAAGACCAGCCGGTGGAATCGCTTTTGCGCAGCGAGGGACTGGGACGGCTCGGCGCAATGGTCGCAGTCGACGAGCAGGGCGTGCTGCAGGGCGTCGTGACCGTCGGGCAGCTGCGCAAAGCGCTGCGCCCGGCCGCCGGTATATAGAGTCCCGCCCCATGCCAGCACACGACGTTTTGATCATCGGAGCCGGCCTCGCCGGCCAGCGCGCGGCGCTGGCCGCCGCCCAGGAGGGCGCGAGCGTCGCGATCATGAGCAAGGTCCATCCCGTGCGCTCGCACTCGGTGGCGGCCGCGGGCGGGATCAATGCGGCGATCAACGCCACCGACGACTGGCGTTCGCACGCGTATGACACGGTCAAGGGCTCGGACTTCCTGGGCGATCAGGACGCGATCGAGATCATGTGCTCACAGGCGCCGCACGAGGTCATGCACCTCGAGCACATCGGCGTCACGTTCCACCGCAACGAGCGGGGCGAGCTGGATTTGCGCGCGTTCGGCGGCGCCTCGATGAAGCGCACCGCCTACGTGGCTGACATCACCGGCCAGGCGATCCTGCACGTGCTGTACGAGCAGCTGATGAAGCATCACGAAACGGTCGACCGCTACGAGGAGTGGTTCACGACCTCGCTGGTCCAGGACGACGAGGGCAGCTGCTGTGGTGTGATCGCGCGGGACGTGCGCTCAGGACGGATGGAGACCTTTCACGCCAAGAACGTGATCCTCGCCTGTGGCGGCGCGGGACAGGTGTACAGCCCGACGACCAACGCGCTGATCGTGACCGGGGACGGCATCGCCCAGGCCTACCGGATCGGCGCGCCGCTGATGGACATGGAGATGGTCCAGTATCACCCGACGACGCTCGTCGAGAACGGGCTGCTGATCACGGAGGGCGCGCGCGGCGAGGGCGCGGTGCTGCTGAACTGTAAGGGCGAGCGGTTCATGGAGAAATATGCGCCCAACAAGATGGAGCTGGCCTCACGCGACGTGGTCTCGCGCGCCGAGCAGACCGAGATCCTCGAGGGCCGCGGCGTGGGCGTGAACGGCGAAGGGATCTACCTGGACATCACCACCGTGCCGCGTAAGCGCACGCTGGAGGCGCTGCGCGAGATCGTGAACATCGGCAAAGACTTCGCGGGCGTGGACATCACGCGCGAGCCGATCATGATCCGGCCGGGGCAGCACTACATCATGGGCGGCGTCAAGACCGACATCTGCGGCGCTACTCAGGTGCAGGGGCTGTACGCGGCCGGCGAGGTTGCGTGCGTGTCGGTGCACGGCGGCAACCGGCTGGGGGCGAACTCGCTGCTGGACACGCTGATCTTCGGGCGGCGGGCGGGCGAGCATGCCGCCAACCGTGCGCAGACGATGGCAATGCCGAGCGTCAGCGACGCGCGGCTGCGCGAAGACGTGGCGATGCTCGACGCAATCGTCGCGCGCGAGCGAGGGGCCGGCAGGCGCGTGTCGGAGATCAAGCAGGAGCTCGGCGGTACGATGAACCAGCATGTCGCCGTCTACCGCGACGAGGCTGGTCTGCAGCAGGCGCATGAGATCGTGGCGCGCCTGAAAGAGGAGGCGCAACACGCGTACATCGACGATCGCGGGACGGTGTTCAACCAGGACGTGCTCGGCGCGATCGAGCTCGGCTACATGCTCGACTGCGCCGAGGCAACGGTGCTCGGCGCGATCGAGCGCAAGGAGTCGCGCGGCGCGCAGTTCCGGACCGATTACCCAGAGCGCAACGACGAGCAGTGGCTGAAGCACATCAACGTCTCGTTGAACGATGACGGAACCCCTCAAATCAGCTACTCGCCGGTCACGATCACCCAGTGGCAGCCAGAGGAGAGGAAGTACTAGTCATGGGCGAAACGCATAACAAGCCGCCGGAGACTTTCAAGCTGCGCATGCGCCGCTACGACCCCGAGTCGGGCGAGGCGCCCTACTGGGACGAGCACACGGTCGAGCTGGAGCCGCACCGCTCGGTGCTGGAGGGGATCCTCCAGGCGAAGGCCAAGTTCGACGGCTCGATCGGTATCCGCTGCTCCTGCCGGGCCGCGATCTGCGGATCCTGCGGCGTTCGGGTCAACGGCGAGCCGGGTCTGGCCTGCCACACGCACCTCGACCACGCGCGTGAGTCCTCGACGGACGGCGTGATCGAGATCGAGCCGATGGGCAACATGCCGGTGATCAAGGACCTGATCGTCGACATGGATGCGGTGCACTGGAAGAAGGTCCAGCGGGTCACGCCGTGGCTGATCGCCAAGCAGCCGGTGCCCGAGCGCGAGTACATCGTCGGAAAAGAGAGCATGGTCGACATCACCCAGTCGATGGCCTGCATCCAGTGCGGAGCGTGCGTGTCGGACTGCCTGGCGATGGAGGTCGACCCGGGCTTCATCGGTCCGGCGGCGCTCGCCAAGGCGTACCGGTTTGTGGGCGACCCGCGCGACGATCAGCAAGACATCCGTCTGCGCGATCTAGCCGAAGACCCCCAGGGGATCTACGACTGCACGCACTGCTTCAAGTGCGTCGATGCCTGCCCCAAGGACGTCAACCCGATGGGCCAGATCATGCGCCTACGCAGGATCGCGGGCTCGGACCAGCACATCGTCGACCGCAACAACGGCGAGCGCCACGAGCAGGCGCTGACTACGCTGGTGCGCGACTACGGGCTGCTGCACGAGGCCGAGTTGATCCCGCGCTCCTACGGCGGCAACTCGTGGTTCGGCAAGTTCCACCCCGCCGCCGGCAAAGAGCTGCTGAGCTCGCTGCCTACCGTGATCAAGGGCTTGCTGCGCAGGAAAGTCAACCCGAAGATCGCGATCTTCGGGCACAAGATCCCCAAAGACGACCTGCAGGCGGTGCAAGCGATCTACGACAAGGTCGAGAGTCGCCCGCAGCGGTATGAGCTGAACCTGTACGTGACCGGCTACGACGAGGACGACACCGAGCAGGTCCCCGTTGGCGTAACCGCGGGTGGGGACGCGCCGGGGAGCGATGCCGGCAGCGGCGGCGCTGCGGCGGACACAAGGACACAGACGGACGACTCGCAGACGTCGTCCACCGGCGAAGGGAGCGCAATAGCATGAAGGTTGCCTACTGGCCCGGGTGCGTCAGCCGCGGGTTCACCCCCGAGCTGCACGGTTCGATGGCGCGAGTTGCGCCGCTGCTGGACATCGAGCTGGTGCAGCTCGACCGCGCCAGCTGCTGCGGCTGCGGCGTGATCGCCGAGCACAACCAGGAGCTCGCGGACACGCTCAACGCGCGCACGTTCGCGCTGGCCCAGCAGGTGGAGGGGGCGGAGCTGATGATGAACATCTGCTCGACCTGTCAGGGCGCCCAGGGCGAGTGCCAGGAGCGACTGGACGCCAACGCCGAGTACCGCGCCCACGTCAATGAGACGCTCGCCGATGAGGGACTGACATATGAAAAGGATCCTGCCCACCCCCTGACGAACAAGAACTTCCTGTGGCTGCTCGTCGAGGAGATCGGCCTGGACGAGTTGCGCGCGAAAGTGCGCAGGCCGCTGACGAACCTCAAAGTGGGGCCGTTCTACGGCTGCTACATCGTGCGTCCCCGCGCGCGGCTGGGCATTGATGCGGAGCACCCACGTGATCACTACATGGAGCAGGTGATCGAGGCGCTTGGGGGCACCGTGATCGAGTACGCCGGGATGCGCAAGTGCTGCGGGTTTCCGATCGTGACGATGAACAAGGAGGCTTCGCTCAAGCAGGCCGGCCGCCATCTCGGAGACGCCGTCGACGCGCAGGCCGACTGCCTGGTAACGCCCTGTCCGCTGTGTCACCTGAACCTCGACTTCCAGCAGCCCGCCGCCGAAGGCGTCGTCGGACGAGAGCTGCACATGCCGATCCTGCACCTGCCCCAGCTGGTCGGTCTCGCGCTCGGGTTGGAGCCAAAGGAACTGGGCCTCAGCCGCCACGTTGTGCGGCCGACGTCGGTGATCGACTGGTCTACGTCGGTCGTGGGCGCAGCGGCGTAGACTCCGGCTACCCTCCAAAGGAGTCGCCATGAAGACCCAGCTGCCGCCCGGCCCCCGCATGCCGGCCGCGATCCAGACACTCGGCCAGTGGAGCAGGCCCACCGCCTTCCTCGAGCGCTGCCGGGCGCGTTACGGCCCGCGCTTCACTTTGCGCACGTTGGGCCAGCCACCGTTCGTGATGATCTCGACACCGGATGAGATCAAGGAAATATTCACAGCTGCGCCCGAGGTCCTGCACCCCGGCGAGGGGGCGCGCATCCTGGAGCCGATCGTGGGCAGCAATTCGGTGATCCTGCTCGACGAGGGTCCGCACCTGGAGCAGCGCAAGCTGATGCTCCCGGCGTTCCAGGGCGAACGGATGCAGCGGCTGACGGGTATCATGGAAGAGCAGATCGAGCGCGAGGTCAGCTCATGGCCGGTGGAGCAGCCACTGGCACTGCACCCCCACCTGCAGAACCTGACCCTGGAGATCATTCTGCGAGCTGTCTTCGGTCTGGAGCAGGGCGCCGACCTGGAGGAGCTGCGCACGCTGCTGACGGAGATCCTGGCGTTTGGCGAAAGCCCGCTCTCGCTGATCCCGTTCGCCCATCGCACATACGCGGGGCGCGGCCCCTACGCCGGTCTGCAACGAGCGCGCGCCCGTGCGGATGAGCTGATCTTCGAGCTGATCGAGCAGCGCCGCACCGGGGAGGGCGAGGGAGACGACGTGCTGGCGATGCTGCTTGGCGCGCGTCACGAGGACGGCTCGCCGATGAGCCCTGACGAGCTGCGCGACGAGCTGATGACGGCACTGGTGGCGGGACACGAGACCACGGCCTCACAGCTGGCCTGGGGCTTTGAGCGCCTGGTGCGAGAGCCTCGCGTGCTCACCCGCCTGATCGATGAGATCGATGGCGATTCGGACGAGGCATATCTGACGGCCACCATCCAGGAGATCATGCGCTGTCGTCCTGTGCTGATCAACGCCGAGCCGCGCTTGGTCAAGCAGCCGATCGAGATCGGTGGATTCACCTACCCCGCCGGAGTGGTGCTGTTCGCCAACGCCTACCTGGTGCACCACGATCCGCGGGTCTACCCCGAGCCCTACGCGTTTTCACCCGAGCGCTTCCTGGAGAACCCCCCGGGCACCTACACATGGATTCCCTTCGGCGGAGGTCGGCGTCGCTGCCTGGGGGCCAACTTCGCGCTGCTGGAGATGAAGCTGGTGCTGCGCGCGGTGCTCGAGCGCGTGCAGCCGCTCCCGGCGAGTGAGGGCTTTGAGCATGCCCGCCGCAGGGGCATCGCCGTGAGCCCGGCACACGGCGCGCGGGTCATCCTGCGCGAGCGACGCATCGCCCACGAGCCTCCAAGCGAGATCCCCGGGCCCGTCTCGGCGGCTGCCTGAGTGCGGCACTCCATCCCGCACTCTGTGTGGTTTGAGCCGCCTCGGTGAAGATCCTCACGGTCGTGGGCAACCGCCCGCAGCAATCGAGCGGGAGGGGGGCAAGCCCCCCTCCCGGCCTCCCCCCGCGCTACCAGTCGAGGCCATACCGGTGAAGATCCTCACCGTCGTCGGCAACCGGCCGCAGTTCATCAAGGCTGCGGCCCTATCGGGGCTGCTGCGAGAGCATCACGAAGAGGTGCTCGTGCACACCGGCCAGCATTACGACGACGCGCTGTCGAAGGTGTTCTTCGCCGAGCTGGGTCTCGCCGAGCCAGACCGTGAGCTGAGCATCGGCGGCGGCACGAACACGTCGCAGACGGCGCGCATGCTGGCCGCGCTGGAGCCGCTGCTGAAGAACGAGCTGATAGCGGATGCGGTGCTGGTGTACGGGGATACCAATTCGACGCTCGCGGGCGGCCTGGCCGCTGCGCAGGCGCGTATCCCGGTCGTGCACGTCGAGGCGGGGATGCGCTCGTTTGACAGGACCATGCCTGAGGAGCTGAACAGGGTGCTGACCGACCATCTCAGCGAGCTGCTGTTGTGTGCCTCGGAGGTGTCCGCGGCGAACCTACGCGCCGAGTCGACCATGGGCAGGATCGAGGTCGTGGGAGATGTGATGGTCGATGTCGCGCTGCGACGCCAGCCGGGAGCGCGCGCCGACACGCAGATACTCCGCGCGTATGGTGTGCAGCCGAGCGAGTACCTGCTATGTACGGCGCATCGCGCGGGCAACGTCGATGACCCCGCGCGGCTGGGCAAGCTGGTGGAGCTGCTGCAGGCGCTGCCGGGACCGGTCGTGCTGCCAGTGCACCCGCGCACGCGCGCGCGCCTGCAGGATGCAGGACTGCTGGACGAGCTGGCCCGCACGGACGGCATGAAGCTGACCGAGCCGCTCGGGTATGTGGAGCTCAGCGCGCTGCTGTGCCAGGCGCGAGCGGTCGTGACCGACTCGGGGGGCGTCCAGAAGGAGGCGTACCTTGCCGGGGTGCCCTGCATCACGTTGCGTGCGAACACCGAGTGGGTCGAGACGGTCGATGCCGGCTGGAACACGCTCGTGGACCTCGACCCACAGGCGGCGTTGACCGCGCTACAGCGCAGACCACCGGCGGAGCGTCCCGCGCTCTACGGCGATGGCCACGCGGCGGAGCGCTGCGTCGCGGCGATCGGGGCACTGTGAACGCGGAGAAGCCGGTGCGCGTGGGGATCGCGGGACTCGGGTACTGGGGCCCAAACCTCGCGCGCAACTTCAATGCGATCGGAGGCTGTGAGCTGACCTGGCTGTGCGACGCCGCGCAGGCTGCCCGCGAGAAGCCGGCCAAGGCGTTCACCGGCGCCCGCACCACCGGTGAGCTGCAGGACATGCTGGACGACCCCGAGCTAGACGCGGTCGTGCTGGCCACGCCCGTGCAGACGCACGCCGAGCTAGCGGTGCGGGTCGCGAACGCGGGTAAGCACTGTTTCGTGGAGAAGCCACTGGCGACGACGGCCGCCGACGCCGAACGCGCCGTGACGGCGGCGGAGCGGGCGGGAATGACGCTGATGGTCGGGCACCTGCTCGAGTACCACCCGGCGGTGCACCGTCTGAAGGAGCTGCTCGACAAGGGGGAGCTCGGGGACATGTATTACGTGTACGGCAACCGCCTGAACCTCGGCAAGCTGCGCGCCGACGAGAACGCGCTGTGGAGCCTGGGCGCGCACGACGTGTCGGTGGTGCTGGCGCTGATCGACGAAGAGCCGGTCGAGTGCCTCGCACACGGCTCGTCGTTCGTACGCGAAGGGGTCGAGGACGTAGTGTTCTGCTACCTGCGGTTTGCATCGGGCGCGGTCGCGCATCTGCACCTGTCGTGGCTGGATCCACACAAGGAGCGGCGCCTGACTGTTGTGGGCTCCAAGCGAATGGCGACATTCGACGACATGCAGATCGAGGGCAAGCTGACCGTGTACGACAAGGGGTTTGACGAGGATGTGCGCTCGTGGGGGGAGTACATCGCCCGTTCGGGCGACATCTACTCCCCGCGCGTGCCCAACGTCGAGCCGCTGCGGGTGGAGTGCGAGCACTTCATCGAGTGCATCCGCACCGGCCATACTCCGCGCTCGGACGGGCACAGCGGCCTGCGCGTGGTCAGGGTGTTGGAGCGGTTGCAGCGCTCGCTGGAGGGGTGAGGGTCAGCGACACTCTCTTGCTGGAGTCGCGCATGTCTCACTACACGGTACGGGGCGGAGCCTTGAAGGGCGGAGCCTTGGAGAGCGGCCCGCGGCCGGCGGTCAGGCTCGGCTGACGTCTTCGACGCGTCGGCGTGAGGCGGGCTGCCAGATCCAGCCCAGCTGCATGCTTACGATCAGGATCACGATGATGCCGAGCAGGCCGAAGCGGACGAGACGCTGCTGGCTCCACACTGCCAGATATCCGAATTTTGGCAGCCTGAAGTCCTCATGCCACACGGTAGCGCCAACGATGTGGGCACGCCATGGATCCCTGGCGTTGTTCGCGTCGCCCTTCGTCCGGATGATGGCTCCGTTCTTGGTTTGCTTGACGGAGACGGCTCGGTGCGTCACGGTCAGGTTCGGCTCGCCGGGCGGGTGAAAAGCGACGATCTGACCCTTCCGCAGGTCCGCGGTCGGCTCGGATGTCAGGATCGCAACATCCCCCGGGTTGAGGGTCGGACGCATCGATCCGGTGTCAATCACCGTGAAGCGCCAGAGGCCAAGCACCATCCCCACCACCACCGCCAGGATCAGGAGCACGACGCCCCCGAGCATGATCGAGGAGACGATCCTCATCGCGCTCCCCCGCCTCAGAGTCCGGCGGCGCGTCTCGGCCGGGATGTCCAGCGGCTGCGAGTCGGTATATGCCGTCACCCGCTGGAGCATCTACTGCCAGCCTCCCTGATCCCAGCCGAGTTCATAGAGGACCGCCGCGGCGAGGGCGCTCTGCCAGCCGCCATGCCCCGCCTGCAGCTCGTAGTAGTACACAGAAGGCGTTGCGAGCACGGCGTACGGTTCTTTGCCGACCGTCCCTTCGGCCAGCGTGGCGGAGACGGTGTTCGTCGCGGTCGCGATCACCGACACGGAGTTGGCGTTGTGGTTGGCGACGTACACATGCATGCTGTCGGGCGTCACCGACATGCCGGTCGGGTCCCCGCCGGTCCCGACCGCCGGGGAGGCGGCGACTTCGTCGCTCGACACCGTGACCGCGTCCACCTGGTTGTTGGCGTGGTCGTGAACGTAGAGTTGACAGCCGTTGGGCGTCAGGGCGAGCGCGTTCGGGTTGGGGGTGGTCCCCGGGAGCACGATAGTGCTCGTCACCGCGTCGGTGGAGGTGGCGATGTCTGCCACGTGGCCACCGGTGTAGCTCGCCACGTAGAGCTTTGACCCTTCCGGCGTTATGGCCAGGATGTTGGGGTCCCCGCCGCCGGCGACGTTGGCGTCGGCCATGCTGGGAACGGCGATCGTGTGGACGACCGTGTTGGTCGAGGTCGCGATGTCGTCGATCTGCCCGTTCCCCTGATCGGCGACGTACACGTCGGCCGAGTTCGGGGTGACGGCGAGCGCGATCGGCTTACCCGTTTCGCCGGCTCCGATTGGGACGGTGGCGGTCACCGTTTTGGAAGAGGTGGTGATCACCGACACATTGTGCGAGCCGTAGTTGGCGACGTACACCTGTTCTTCATTCGGCGTCACGACGATCGCACCCGGGTCGCCCTGCGCGCCGACGACGATCCCAGTACCGCGCGCGCCTGAGGAGATCGTGATCGGGTAGACGATATCGTTGGCGCCATCGACTATGTACGCCGTTTTCCCATTGGGAGTGATGGCAACCGCATCGGGCCGCGAGACGGTGACGCCCACTTTCGGGATCGCAACCGTTTTGGCGACTGCGTCTGAGGCAACGGTGACGATCTGCACCTGACTCGAGGCGCCCTCGGCCAGGACGACGTTGGTTCCTTCAGGAGTGACGGCCATGTCGTTGGGCTCGATCCCGATAGTCCCGGTTGTGATCGACGTGCCGGCGTTGGTGGACGTGTTGACGGCGTGCACCGTTTTGGTCGCGTTACCGTTGCCGACGAAGACCTGCGGCGCTTCCGTTCCGGATGGATCGACGTCGGTGAAGCTCGTGGCAATTCCTGTACTGCCAACTTCGGAGTAGACGCCTTTGGAGCTCGTGGACCGCCAGAGCTTGTAGCCGTTGATCATGGCGTTTCCGTTGGCGTCGGGTTTTTCCGCGGAGGCGGTCCATGTCGCAGACACGTTGGTCTGTCCGCTGCCGCCGGAGCATCCTCCGTTCGCGGTTTCGAGGCCGGTCGGCTTCACAAGCGATGCCGTCGCCAGTGCCCCCGCTTTCACGCTTTTCGGGGTGAAAACAAAGCTCGCCAGTGCCGTGCCCAGCAAAGTCAACTGCAGGGCAACAGCGATGCAGAGGACGCCTATGGACCGGGGGGCATGGGCCCGTACCGAGCGGTACAGAGCAGGGGCCAGCCCACGCGCCGCGGCAGCCATCGCTACTGGGCGATCGCGGCCCGTTGCGTCGCCTGGAATGTGTAGGTCAGGGTCGATTTGCAACCCTCGAGATTCTCGGTTTTTTCGGTACCGCCCGAGACGCCCGAGCACGCGCCGGCCACTTCGCCGATGTTGCCGGGCGCCGTCGCGGGGAGCGTGAGCGTGAACACCAGGAAGTCCTGCCCGCCTGTCGCCAGCGAGTTCAGCGGCGTCAGCGGCTGGGCGGTGCTCTCGAGCGCGCTGACCGACGTCGTGGCGGCTCCGTTGATTTTGACCGTGGTGGCGCCAGGGGTGCATGTGTATTCGAATGCCGGAGGCGGTGAGCCGACTTTCGTTCGTTTCCACGCTTCCGAGCACGCCTGGATGCTGACCTGCAGGCCGTTGGTGGCGTCGGTGTCGAGCAACGACGTTGGCGAAGCCGAGAACTTCAGCGTGATTTCTTTGTTCGCGAGGGTCGCGCCGGTCGAGTTCAGATCGGCCTCACGGGCGATCGTGTCGCCGGCGGCGATGTTGGTCGCCCCGGTGGCCACGTCGTTTGTCGGGCCCACGGCAATTTTGATCGTGCCCGAGGAGATCGCCTGGGGACCCGCCGTCACGGAGTCTGTGAACGTCGCGAAGGCCCCACCGATAAGCGCCGCGGCCGCCGCAAGCAGCAGCGCAATTGACAGAGCGATCTTGCGATAGTCCCTGGTACGACTATCTATGACCTTGACTGTTTCGTAGCGATCGCTCATGTTGCTGCGCATATCGGTCAGGCGACCCACAAACCTTTAGTCGTGATCGTGCATGACCGAGCGGGCACCAGCGCCCTGGAGTGCTTCATCCAGCGCCCCCCTTGCTCAGACCTTGTCGAAGGGGCTCCCGGTGCCCGAGAGAAGCTTGCTGCCGAACTGCTCAGCGAACCAGGATCGGCTCGCTGTAGTTCGAGACGTGGGCGCCGTCGTTGGAGACCTTGATCAGGGCGCGGTACAGACCGGGCCGGCGAACACGGACGATGCGGCTGAACCGCGAGACTGTGGGCGTGCCGGCTTTGACGACGGTGCCGCCCTCGTTGACCGAGTTGCCCGGCTGCAACAGCTGGAAGCCGACGAGCGCCCCGACCTCCGCCGGCGCGACCGCCCCGTACAGACGTACGAAGCCGCGACGGCGGGTACGGCGCGCGTGGAAGCTGACGCGCACGGCGACGTTCTCGACCACGACCGGGCTCGTGACGACCGAGCCACCGACCGTCACGACGCGCAGCTGGGCATTTTCGAGCAGACCCACGAACGGGAACGAGAAGCCCCCGGCGGAGTTCGTGATCTCGGGGTTGCCGACGCTCGTGAAACCGCCGAGGTAGGGGAACGGATTCGCCTGCAGCATGACCTCGTGATTGGTCGCGCCCGTCCCGGACAGGTGGCCCTCGACGACGAACGGATTGCCGAACACGACCGGGTTGGGCACGCCGGTGATCTGCACGGACAGCGGCACGTTCGCCGTTTTGAAGGTGCGGTCCCCACCGTTGGCGGTGCCGGCGGAGTTGACCGCGACGATCCGGTAGTGGTAGAGCGTGCCGGGCTGCAGGCCGGACACGGTCTGGCTGAGTTTGATCGTGATCGTCCCGTTACCGGCCGGGGCGAGCGGTGTCTGCCCACCGTAGCCGGTGGTGGTGCCGTACTGGAAGACGTAGTTGGTGGCCAGCCCGTGCGCGCCGACGTAGCCGTAGAGGATCACAGACGAAAAGGTCGCGTTGGAGGATTTGGAGGTGGTGACGCTCGGCGTGGAGGAGGCCGCAAGGGCGCTGGAAGCGGGCAGCACGAAGGCACTGGCGATCAGCGCGAGTAGGACGGCGGGCAGGCGCAAACCTGGCGAGAGGCCACGAGTGCGCATATGAAGGCGTGTGTGCATACCAGCTATATACCCGTTTGCCGAGCAAAAGTCGCGGTAGGCGTCTGAAGAGGTGCCCCAGCGCGGGCCAAGCAACCGAAAAAACGCGTTACGCGTCGTGCGTCGTCATCCAAGCGAAGCACAGACACTGAAGCGGGTATTTTGGGTCGCATCCGCGCCGGCCGAGCGACCTCTACGGTGAAGGGCGCGGGGCATCCAGCCCCGCGTACGAGCGGAAGTGCTTCGGCGAGGTCAGACCAGGCCGGCGCGCACCGCGTAGACGGCTGCCTGCACGCGGCTGCGCACTCCCAGCTTCTCGAAGATGTTGGCCACGTACTGCTTGACCGTGTGCGGGCTGATCGACAGCTCCAGACCGATCGCCGTGTTATCGGCGCCCTCCGCGATCAGGCGCAAGACCGAGACCTCGCGCGGCGTGAGCGCGAGTCGGTCCTCCGTCTCCCTCACCTCCGCCTCGGCCTCTGCGCCGGCCTGCGCCGCGGCCGCGCCGGCGCGCACGTGCCCCATCAGCGCCCGCGCGATCTCCCCCGAGAGCACCATGTGCCCTTCCGCCGCCTGCCGGATGCTGTCCGCGAGACGATCCGCGTGCGTGTCCTTCAGCAGATATCCGCACGCTCCCGCCGCCAGCGCGGCGAGCACATCGGCATCGTCGTCGGAGACCGTCAGGACCACAGTCTGCACGTCAGGACATGTCCGCGCGATCCCGCGCAACGCATCCAACCCCGAAGCGCCCGGCATCTTCAGATCGAGCACCACGATGTCGGGGGCAAGCTCATGGGCCAGCGCCATCACCTCGTTCCCATCGGATGCCTCGCCGACGACCTCCATGCCACCGGCCTCGAGCATCCCGCGCAGGCCCTCGCGGAAAAAGTGGTGATCGTCTGCGATCACAACGCGCAGCGTGTCATCGGAGAGGTCCACATGCGGAAAATAGACGAATCGGGCATGGCATGCAGAACCGGTGCGCCACCACCGCCGGCGGGCACCTGAAGCGCAGCCTCCCGGACAGGACGATTATGGATCGGACACCGGGTAGCCCAGTATCCAGGCAGCCTGGTTATCAATTAACCGATATCGGGTCGTCCGATTGACCGGACACGGCACGTCCGTTTCGCCAGACACCCAGTCGTCTCATAAATCGGACACCAACCCAGATGTCGGGCAGCACGGCAGTCAAACGTCCAGGCGCCCCCCGTGGAGATCAAGTGCGCGTACAGCGGCGTCGAGCCCCAACGGATACTTGCACACGGATGGGAGTCTCGATGCTCAAGCTTTTGATGCGCAGCATGTTCACGGTGATTGCACTGCTATTTCTGCTAGCTGCCTCATCGGCCTTCGGCGCACGCCACTCGCGCCATGAGACGGTTCGTGCAAATCACGCCCGGGCGCATCACCATCGCAGGGTTGGCCGGCGAGCTCGCCGGCATCAGGCGGTCAATCACGCACGGTCCCACCAGGCAGTAGCCGCACCATCAGAACTCCTGCTTGGCGACGGTGTGGTCGAGCAACAGGCTGACTATGTGACCGCCGGCCAGTCCGAAGCCTTTCGCGTTCAGGCCGGATCGTCGGGCGTCACGGGCGCAGTGCACGTCTATATCGACTACCGAAACGCGGCCAAGACCCTGATCGTGGGTCTTTACACCAACGCAAACGGCCACCCCGGGGCCTTGCTGACACGAGGTTCGATCACCTCCCCGCAGGCACGGGCTTGGAACACTGTACCGGTAACCCCCAGTCAGGTCGTCTCGGGGTCCACCTATTGGCTCGCTGTGCTCGGCGAAGGTGGAACGCTTCGCTATCGTGATCGCCGATCAGGGCCTTGCCCGAGCGAGACCAGTGCTCAGACTAACCTCAGCGCGTTGCCCACCGCTTGGAGCACTGGCACGACCTATTCTGACTGCCCGATCTCTGCCTATGTGACCCAGGCAAGCTTCACCTTCCCGGTGGGGCCGCCCTCTCCGGTCGAACCCGTGAGCCCGCCCCCTCTGCCGGTCGAACCCGTGAGCCCGCCCCCTCTGCCGGTCGAACCTGAAAGCCCCCCCTCCCCGCCCGTGGAACCCACTCCGCCTCCGCCTCCCCCTCCGCCGCCCGCGACGCCGACCAACAGCGCGCTGCCCACGATCAACGGAACGCCCGTCGAAGGCCGGCAGCTGACCGCCACGACCGGCACCTGGACAGGCAATCCGACCTCCTACGCATACCAGTGGCAAGACTGCAGCAAATCTGGACGCCGATGCTCGAACGCGAGCAACGCGACAAGCTTTCGTTACATGCTCGGCACGAGCGATGTCGGTCGCAAGGTACGGGTGGTTGTGACGGCGAGTAACGCAGGCGGCTCGATGCCCGCAACCTCTACGACGACAGCGATGGTCGCAGTCCCGCCCCCCTCTCCACCCGTGGAACCGCCCCCTCCTCCACCCGTGGAACCGCCTCCCCCTCCGCCCGTGGAACCGCCCCCTCCTCCACCCGTGGAACCGCCTCCCCCTCCGCCCGTGGAACCGCCCCCTCCTCCACCCGTGGAACCGCCTCCCCCTCCCCCTCCGCCGCCCGCGGCGCCGACCAACAGCGCGCTGCCCACGATCAACGGAACGCCCGTCGAAGGCCGGCAGCTGACCGCCACGACCGGCACCTGGGCAGGCAACCCGACCTCCTACGCATACCAGTGGCAAGACTGCAACGCACTGGGTGAAGGCTGTCTGGATGTAGGTGGCGCCATCAACGCCCAGTACACCCTGACCAGCGGCGATGTCGGCCACACGATCCGCGTGGTCGTCACCGCGACAAACGCCGGCGGCTCGATGTCGGCCACCTCGGGACAGGCGGGTATTGTGACTGCCCCCTCGTCGGGCGGCACCAGCTGCACGGTCACCGTCTCCAGCATCTCCGCGGTGAACACCGACCTTACACCGGGCGCGATCGTGTGCCTCAGCGCCGGCTCGTACGGGTCACTGACGCTGACAGCGAATCCGGCGTCGAATGCCACACTCACCGCGGCACCTGGTGCTCATGTGGTTCTGAGCGGCGTTCAGGTCGGCGGCAAGCACCTGGTAGTCAGTCAGCTTCACAGCACCGGGGGTATCGAGGTCATCAGCGGTGGGGGAAACGATGTGATCGAACACAACGACGTGACCGACCCCGAGGGCTATGGGATCAGCGTGTTGTGCACCCGTGGTTGCGCCGCCTCAGACACCATCTCTAACGTTACGATCTCCGGAAACGAAGTCCACGAAACCAGCAGCACCGGCGAGGGCGACGCGCTGCGCTTCGACGGCTGGTCGAATATCACCGTCAAGGAAAACGACATCTACAATATCCGTGAGTGCGCGAGCGATACCTGTCACACCGACACGCTCCAGTCCTATCAGGCGGGCATCCCGACGAGCGGGCTGACCCTAGAACGAAACTACATCCACGACTGTGTGGGTGCTCAGGGCTTTCCATTTCTCAAGGACGGGGACGTCAGCAACGTTACGATCGCCGACAACCTCGCTCTTCGCATGGCCTCCACAGGCCAAGTCACCGGGATGTTCGTGGACGACAACACCGTCGGTTTGTCGATCACCAATAACACCTATCAGGGCACGTCCGGCTCAGATGTCCAATCCGAAGGCTCGGCGAGCAATCCGACTGTCGCAGTCAACCACAATGTATTCGACTCATTCAATGTCCCGGCCGGGAAGTATGCGCTCATCGAGGACTACGATATCTTTACAGGCAACAACGAGTGGAGCTTTACGATCGGCGCTCATAGCGTCAAAAACTCAAGCCCCGAATTCGTCGACACGGCCATCAATGATTACCGTCTTGCGAATAATCCGAACCATATTGGCGTCGATTGGAGCCCCGCAACGCAGCAGTATGGACCCAGCAACTGAGAGCTAGAACTGACACGAGACGGGCTCATCGTCCACTTGGCACCAGCGGAGTGTTCGGGAGATCGGGAGACACTCGAGGGCACCAACCCGTCGTCGCTCCAGATGTCTTGCTTCTGCGGGGACCGGTGGACTCATTGCGAGGGGGGCTCACCGCGCCGACCGAGGCTCGCGATCGGTTCCGACGACAACCAGAGTCGCGATCCGTACTCCGAGGCAGGAAAATCGCGGTCGGTGCGGAAGAGTGGCCATACCCGTGGGCTGATTTATGTATCGTATGATGGGGTAGCGCAGCGCGGTAGCGGGATGTTTGCGACGAGACAAGGAGAGGCTCCGATGCTCAAACTGCTGGATCGACGCTTTCCGCCGGCCATCGCAGCGTGCGTGCTTTCCATTGCGTCGGCGGCATACGGCGCCCAGGCCGCGCAGGGACGCGTGATTCTGGGCGACGAAGCGCTGCAGCCACAACGTGACTTCTTGACCGCCGGCAAGTCAGAGGCATTCCGCCTGAGGGCACACGCCTCCGGCCTCGCCGCAGACGCTCGCATCTACATCGATCGCAAGAGCACAGCGCGAACGGTCGTCGTCGGCGTCTATGACAATGCGGACGATCGGCCGGGCTCGCTGCTGAGCACGGGGTCCATCTCCAGTCCCCTGGGAGGCTCTTGGACCACGGTGCCTCTCGCGCCCACCCGGCTCGTGTCGACGAGGACGTACTGGCTCACGATCCTCGGTGAGGATGGGACGCTGCGCTTCCGCGACCGCCGCCACGGGCAATGCCGCAGCGACGAGAGCGCCGAGGCGAGCCTCAACGGGCTGCCAGCCTCATGGCACGCGGGCAGGACGCACGCCCACACCCACTGCTCGGTCTCCGCGTACATTCTCGAAGCGGCTGGTGCGGCGTCCTCGCCAATCAAGCTCGTCACGTTGCCCAGCCCCACATCTCCCCCAGGGTTGCCCTCCCCGACGGTGCCGACCCACCCTGTCGAAGCACCGTCACCGCCGGCCCCGACGAACACCGCCCTGCCGGTGCTCAGCGGCACATACACTCAGGGTCAAGTCCTGTCGAGCACCAAAGGCGAATGGAGCGGCAGCCCCACCAGCTACACCTACCAGTGGCAGGACTGCAACACCTCGGGCGGAGCATGCTCGAACGTGAGCGGCGCAACGACCTCCAGCCACATGCTCGGCTCAAGCGACATCGGGCATACGATGCGAGTGATCGTAACCGCGACCAACGTGGGCGGCTCGACACCGGCCACCTCAGGGCAGACAGCAGATGTGTCGGCCTCAGTAGAAGGCACGGGCACGTCTTATCCGGCATGCACCCAAACGCTCAGCGAGGGCGCAAACATCTCATCTGCGGTGTCGGGCGCGGCCGGCGGCAGCGTGATCTGCCTGAACTCAGGCAGCTATGGTCACCTGACGTTGAGCTCGACGTCCTCCAGCGACGTGACCCTGCAAGCCGCGCCTGCAGCTCACGTCACGACGGGCGAGGTTGAGATTAGCGGCAGCCATCTGGTTGTGCGTGGCTTGTGGGTCGATGGCGAAGTGGTGCTCGAAGCCGGCGCCTCACACATCACAATCGATCACAACGACATAACCGGTGGGGGTGAGGGCATTTATTTCAACACATCTGACTGTACCGCTCCCAATGCGCCAACGTGGGCCGGCTGTGAACCGGATCCGCCGATCACCAACGTGATCATCTCAGGCAACCATATTCACAACATCGGACAGCCGGGAACCGAAGACGCGCTCCACCTGGACAACTGGCGCAGCGTCACAGTCTCGGACAACGAGTTCGATCACATCATCGAGTCGGGCAATCACACCGATTGCCTGCAATCCGTCTTCGGCGGCAGCACACTCAACTTCACCCACAACTACGAGCACGACAACGATTGTCAGGGCATATTTATTAAGGACGGAGACGCCACCGGAGTCTCCTTCACCGACAATCTCTTCCTCCGTGATGATGAACCGGACGGTGGAGGCGAACGCTTCGGCAACCTCGCACAGATCTGGAACACACAGGGCGTGACCATCGAGCGCAACACGATCTGGGACGGCAAGGGCATGGTGCTCGTCGCCGAAGACGCCCAGAACTCACCATCGGCGACGGTCGATCACAACCTCTTCTCCCACTTCTCGATCAGCAAGGCCGTCGGCACGCCGTACACCCTCACCGAGAGCTACAACATCTTCGACGAAGCTCCACTCGGGCTGAGCACAAGCTCGACCGACAGCGTCAGCTCCAAGCCACAGTTCGACAACACGGCGACCGACGACTACCGCCTAGCGAGCAACCCGAACGGGATCGGTATCGATTGGAGTCCCGCCGTCCAGCAGTACGGTCCGATCAGCTGAGCTGAGCGTGAGATGCGCTGCCGCGCACAGCCAGACATTCGCGAGCGTTGGCGCCCGCGGGGCGTTAGATCACCGTGGGCATTCTGCGAACAGGTCTCCAACCGCATGAGGTCGCAGGGGCGGTCAGATGACGCGCCGGAGCAAGTTGATTGTGCTCGCTGCCTTGATCGCCGCGGCGGCGATCGGGCTTCCGGGCGTTGTGGTCTCCCAGAGCAATCGAGCTTCCCACGCGGGCAAAAGTTCGAGGAGATGCATGCTGGAGGCAGGGAGCCTTGCCGCCGCGGCAAGCAAGGTGGACCTCGCCCCGCCCGGCGAGGTCGTTTGCCTCAAGGCTGGGAGCTACGCGGGCAACCTCTCGCTCGATGCCGGCCACGCGGGCAACGTGACGCTGCAGGCGGCGCCGCGAGCGCACGTGACGATCGGCAAGATCGACATCGGCGGCAGTCATCTGGTTGTGCGCGACCTGTGGATCAAAGGCGAGGTGGTGGTGGATGCGGGTGCGTCGCACATCACGATCGATCACAACGACATCAGCGGCGGTGGCGAGGGAGTTGTGTTTGAAACATCAGACTGCACAGCCCCCAATTCTCCCAAATGGCCAGGCTGCAGTCCACTGGAACCGGTTACAGACGTGGTGATCTCTGGCAACCACATTCACAACATCGGACAGTCCGGGACCGAAGACGCGATCCACCTGGACAATTGGCGCAATGTGATGATCGCAAACAACGAGTTCGATCACATCATCGAGTCAGGCAATCACACCGACTGCGTTCAGTCTGTCTACGGCGGCAGCGAACTGGTCTTTACCCATAACTACGAGCACGACAACGACTGTCAGGGTTTCTTTATAAAGGACGGAGACGCAGCCGAGGTATCGATTACAGACAACCTGTTCCTGCGCGACGACGAACCGGACGGCAAAGGCGAACGCTTCTACAACCTCGCGCAAATGTGGAACGTCCAAGGCCTGACCGTCGAGCACAACACGATCTGGGACGGCAAGGGCATGGTGCTCGTCGCCGAAGACGCCCAGAACTCACCATCGGCGACGGTCGATCACAACCTCTTCTCCCACTTCTCGATCAGCAAGGCCGTCGGCACGCCGTACACCCTCACCGAGAGCTACAACATCTTCGGCCATCCCCCCTTGTCCTTCGTGCCCAGCGCCACAGACAGGACGATCGCAAGGCCGCGCTTCATCGAGGCCGCTGGCAACCCCTATCGTCTCGCGAGCAACCCACACCGCGTCGGCATCGATTGGAATCCTGCACGTCAGCGCTACGGACCACAGGGCTGAGGGATACCGCGCCAGACGCACGTTCGTGCCATCCTTCCCGCCGTGAGTGAGGCAGGTGGCTATGCGCGAGTCGCACAGCCCTGAAGTCGTTGAGTATGAGTGCATTGCGTGAGCGCCTACCCCTTCTCGATTGCAAGCTACAAGGGTCGTCAATGTCTGCGAGCCTGACCAAGGTCCGTATCGGGCTCTTTCCTGCAAGCGAGCTAAACTCCAGGCACCGCCTGTTCGCGGCGCTGGAAGCGGCCTATCCGGTCAGCTTCGACGGCCGCGAGGCTGGTGCGTGGGAGGGGTTGGACGGTCTCTTGATCGTCGGCACCGAGGTTCCGCCGGCAGTGCCCCCGAGCCTGCCGGTCCTGCACGCCCTGGGAGAGGAGCGGCGGGGAGACTCGATGCGCACACTGACGCTCATCGACGATGCCGAGCTCGCACGTCCGCTGCGTGGGGCGAGACTCACCGATGGCTGGAGTCCAACGCCCGACAGCAAAGTGTGGCAAGGGCACCTGCCTATCGCTACGGCAAAGGCCATACCCGTGTGGGCTGCCGTCGACGATGGCACGAACAAGGAGCTTGTCTGCGCAACTCCCGCCGAGCTCGCCCCCGGGGAAGCGCTGCGCGAGCGCCTCGTCCCCGGGCGCTGCCTTGCACTGCTGGCGCTGGCCCACTTCCTTCAAGCCGTCTCGCGCGATCCGCGCGTGCACATGCCGCCACTGCAAGCCGCGTTCGTGCTCGACGATCCGAACCTCCACTGGCCCAGCTACGGCCACGTCAACTATGAGCAGATCTCGCGCCATGCACTCGCCCACAACTATCACGTGGTCGTGGCGATGGTTCCTCTTGACGGCTGGCTGGCGCATCCACGCGTCGTTCGGATCTTCAAAGAGCGTTCAGCCCAGCTGTCGATCTGCATACACGGCAACGATCACGACGGACCCGAGCTGGGCAGAGTCACCTCCGAGAGTAAGGGCGCGGCGCTCGCCTGGCACGCTCTGCAGCGGGCTCGCGCGTTCGAGCGGCGCACCGGCATTCCCGTCGACAAGGTGATGGTTCCACCCCACGAGAAGCTGAGCCGCTCCGCCGCTCGAGGTCTGTTCGTCGCCGGCTACGAGGCGGCGAGTGTCTCGCGACCGTACCCGTGGATCGCTGCGGGCGACAATCAATCGCCTCTCATCGCGCCACCCGAGCGTGGCGCACTCGCAGGCTGGACCAGCCCCGAGATCGTCACCGGTGGACTTCCTCTGCTGCTGCGCGCGGGCTTCAACGCCCCGCGTGAGGACCTCGTTCTGCGCGCTTTTCTCGGTCAGCCACTCATCCTCTACGGCCACCACGACCTGCTCGCGCATGGCCTCGAGGTCCTCTCAGAAGCGGCCGCGACGATCAATGCGCTGGGCGATGTGCGGTGGGGCGCGCTCGCGGAAGTGGCGCGCGCCGGAGTCCAGACGCGACTGCTGGATCAGAGATTCGACGTCACCATGCTGACCCGTCACACGACGCTCACCGTGCCTGCAAGCGTGCGCGAACTGCGCCTCGACGCACGGGCGCTGTCCCCAATCGCCGGCACACACCTGCGGGCGCTCGTTGGTGAGCATCGCCAGCCAATCCTGCTGACAGCCACAGAGATCGCCCGACTGAATGTGGATGGCGGCGAGACGGTCGAGCTGACGCTGGCCCCTACGACGCAGATGAAGGCTGTCTCGTTGCCCCGTATGCGACTCAGTCCACTGCTGAGGCGCATCGTCACCGAGGGAAGAGATCGGGTACGAGCGCTGAGACCGGCTGACCACGCTCCAAGTCACTGATGGGGAATGGGGAGCAGCTGATGGGGAATGGGGAGCAGCTCAGGCGAGCGCGAGATCGAGCAGGTCCTCGTAACGGCTCTCCCAGGAGTTGTCCTCCAGGAAGGCGCGTCGCTCCTGCTCATCTGCACGGCCCAGCGCCAGCGCTCTGCGCGTGGCTGCGGCGAAGTCACCGCCCTCGGGCACGAGCACGACACGGGGATCGACTCTGCGCATCGGCTCGAGATCGGTCGCGACCACTGGCAACCCGCCCGCGAGATACTCGTAGAGCTTGAGCGGGCTCATTGCCTCAGTGAGCGGCGAGCGCACATGCGGGATCATGCCGACGTCGGCTGAGCGCACCAGCTCGACGAGATCGTCGCGAGCCAGAGAGGGATGGATCGAGATGTTTGGCTCGGCGCGCAGTGGCTCCACGTGACCGGCATCGACGAGAGGCCCTACCAGCGCGAGGGTCGCGGAACGCAGACCCCTCGCGGTCTCCTGCAGCCACTTCACGTCCAGGCGCCCGTCGAGCGTTCCTACATAGATCAGCAACGGCCTGGGCAGCGCGGCAAACGCGGGCGCCGATCTGTGGGCAGACAACCACTCTGCCGTCTCCAGGCCATTGGGGATCACCATGCTCGGCCCCGTGGGCGCGAGCCGTCCGAGCAGCGGGCCAGAGACTGCCGCGACGCGGCAAGCGCGCTCCCGCATGAGCTCGTAGCTCTTCAGATAGGCCGGCCACCAGCGACGATAGACCGGATGAACAGCCCAGTCGTCCACGGCATAGAACGTCACAGCCCGAGCCCAAGCGAACTCCGCGAATCCTGCGAGCAGAGGGTTGGTCGTAATCACGGCCGGCGCCTGCAGCCCCATGTCCGCGGCGGCTCGCTCCATCGCTCGGTCATACGCTGAGAATGTGCGTCTCACACCCCGCAGCGAAGTGGGATCGGTGCGGCGCAACCGCACAGGGCCAAGCAGACGCGTGCGCTCGTCAGTCGGAAAAGGCGTCGCTCCGCCGCTGGAGAAGCGGTCACGCAGCAGCTTCAACGGCAGGCTGCGCACGCGGTCGCATACCAGCAGCCCGCGCACACGCTCGTGCGTGACGAGCGCCCTGGCGAGCCTGTCTTCGGGCATGAACCAGCCGCGCCGGGAGGCGGCGTCCCAGCTCAAATACGAGAAAGCAAAGGCGACATCCTCTTCCGCGGTCGCCCTTGGGGCACTCACGAGCACTTGGCTAGACGCGCTGTTCATCTCTCAGCGCTCACGTTCCCATCGGGGAAGCGGGGGCGGATACCACCGTGAGCAGTGCGTGCAGCCCCTCCGCATCGGCTCTACTGATGGTCGCGTTCTGGGCGGGCTGAAGGTTTTGGCTGCCTAGCGCGGGCGCACTGGCGCTGAAGGAGAATGTCGCGAGCAACACAAATAGCGAGGAGGTGCAAAGCAGCCGCCTGAAGACCCCTTCAGGCCATCCTGCTTCAGGCCATCCTCCTTCAGGCCATCCGAGCAGATTACGCTTGAATTGTGCGGCAGCGAGTCGGCCGGACTCTGGGTGCACGGTCCACCTTTGGCGATGTATTAGGGTACCCTAACCAGACTTTGATGTGGCTGTTCTACTAAATAACGAGCCAGGAGACCGCGGCTTGCGCTTCTGTCACAAGAGGAAAAGCTGCATATCTCGGCACTTCTTATGCTTGGTGTTGGCGCCGCCCTGGCGCTGGGCGCCTGCGGGAGTAGTGGATCGGAGGACGGAGCGGCGAAGCTCCGGTTTGCCCTCACCGACCAGGGCTGTAGACCGGACAAGGCATCGGTGCCCGCTGGACCGGTGAGCATCACTGTCACCAATGGTGGGACCACAAGGGTTACCGAGCGGCTGACCGCACACACCACGAGCGGAGGCTGGACGTGCGAGCCACGAGCGAAGCGCCGCGCAAGCGACAAGCGGAGCCGGACGTTGGTCTTAGGAGGACCAGCCGTGCCTGCGGAGACGCTCAAAGAAACCACGATCCGCGGCCTGCGTTGGCTGGCAGTCACCCGATCCGTGGGTGAGACGCTGGCCTTCGTTGCGGCCGTGGTACTCGCCCGCCTCGTGACGCCTGCCGAATTCGGCCATGCCGCCGTGGCGCTCATCTTCGTGCCGCTTGCGGGCATCCTCACGTTCGAGGGATTCGCCTCCGCATTGGTCCAGCGGGAGACGGTCGACGAGGACGATAGACGCGCGGCGATGTTCATGAGCCTCGTAGGTGGCGTGCTGCTTTCGGGACTGGCATTTGCGCTCTCCTCACCGGTCTGGCATCCGCTGTTCGGCGCACAGACCGCCAAGCTGATCGAAGAGATCTCTCCGATCCTGTTTATCGCAGCGCTGGGTTCGGTATCGCGCGCAACGCTCTTGCGCGATCTCGACTTCCGCAGCACCAGTCTCATCGACACCACCAGCTTGATTGGCGGCTATGTGGTCGCTGTCGGGCTGGCTCTCGCCGGGCTCGGTGCGAAGGCGATCGTAATCGGCGCACTCGTTCAGACGACGCTCAGCTCGCTGTTGCTGATGGGCGTTTCGCGTCCGCCACCGCCCCGCTGGTCCAGGCACTCCCAGCGGCGGATCGCCGGCTTCGGGCTCCCCGCGGCGCTCGCCGGCCTCGTGGAGGTGCTTTTCCGCAACGTCGACTATGCGATTCTCGCCGCACGGCTCTCGGCTACCACCACCGGCATCTATTACCGGGCCTTCAATCTTGGCGTGGTCTATCAAGACAAGCTGAGCGGAGTGATGGTGCAGGTCGCCTACCCCGTCTACTCACGCACTTCGGACAAGGCCGAGCTTAGGTCCATGCACGAGCGCGCTGCTCGCGTCCACGCGGCGATCATCTTCCCAGCGCTCACATCACTCATCGTGCTCGCGCCGGTGCTGGTGCCCTTCCTGTTCGGCAGCGCCTGGGAGCCAGCCGTCAGACCCACCCAGGTCCTTGCCATTGCCGGCATGACCGCCGCGGTCCTCACCGGCTACTCGCAGGTTATGCTCGCCATCGGGCGTCCGCGGCCGCTGCTGCTGTTCAACGTCGGGCGGCTGGCGCTCTATGCGGGAGTGGTGCTGCTGGCCTCCAGACACGGCCTGATGGCAGTGGCGGGCGCGGTCGTCGCGGCCTATGTGGTGATCCTCATCGGCGCGTATCGAATCCTGCTCCAGCGCTACGTCGGGATCAAGATCGGGCGGCTGATCCCGGAGCTCGGACCGGCGATAATCGGCTGCGGCGCACTTGTGGCCGTCGCCTTCCCGCTGTTGCATCTGCTCGAAGGCACGCTTCCCCGGGTGTTGCTCATCGCGCTTGTCGGAATGACCGGACTCTCCGTTTACGCGTTCGTGCTGCGGATCGGCTTCGCCACCGCTTGGAGTGATGTGCGGATGCTGATCGTGCGGGTGCTTGGGCCTCTGATGCTGCTCGGGCCGCTTGCGCGCATCCGTCGACCGATCGATGCCCAGCCGATCGATGCCAAGCCAATCGATGCCCAGCCAATCCAGACCCAGCCAATCGATGCCCAGCCAATCCAGACCCAGCCAATCGATGCCCAGCCAATCCAGACTCGACCGGTCACGACCGAGACGGCCGAGCCCGCCGCCGAAGCGGTGGCGAGCTAGGGAGCAGCCTCAGGAGGCTTGCTGCTCAGCCTGTGCTGAGAGTGGGGCAATTGCTCTGCCTGTTCTGAGAGCGCGGGCGCTCCGGCGGGTTGCAGAGCTGTCAGCGGCGGCTCTCCGAACGGCGGTTGTGCCCGACCGAGCAATGTCGCGATAGCACGCCTGGCCGCCTCTCTGTGGAGCGGGGCTTCGGCGCTGCTGCCCGCCGCCGCGGCACGAATCAGGTGACGCGCACCGATCGCGCCAAGATAGAGAGCCTGGTGGGGCCGTGCGAAGTGCTTCTGCGCGTACTGACGACGAGCGAAGGCCTCCTGGGCGATCATCCGCGGTCGCACCCCGCCCTTGCAGGCATGATGGAGGATCGTCATCTGAGGGATGTGTCGCACGCTCCAGCCCGCCCGCTTTATGCGTAGGCAGAGGTCGGGCTCCTCGGCGTAGATGAAGAAACGCTCGTCGAGGAAGCCCGCGCTCAGCAGAGCCTCCCGGCGCGCAAGCATGAACGAGCCGGAGGTCCAATCACACTCATACTCACGCTCGTAGGCCTCACGATCGAGCACGCGCTCCCCCGCCCACGCTGGGTGTATCGGCCAGCGCTCGCAAGCAAGCGCCTCACCGAGCGCCCGACCCGCGCTGGGGAAGCGACGAATCGTCGGGAACAGCGTGCCATCGGGAGTGATCTGGCGCGCGCCCACGAGTCCGATGTCGGGGCGTTCGTCGAGCATCTTCACGAGCTCCCCAAACGTCCCGTCAATCACCTCGGTGTCTGGGTTCAGGAACAGCGCATACCGCGCGGTCGTCGCCTCCAGGCCGCGGTTGTTTCCATGGCCGAAACCGCGGTTCTCGGAGCTGATCACCCGCACCTGGGGAAACTGCCTCTCGACCAGCTCGCGGGTCCCGTCGCTGGACTCGTTGTCGACCACCACGATGTCAAGGCTCGCGGTACCCGCGTGGGAGAGCACCGTCGTCAGACAGGGCTCCAGCCAGCACCCATCGTTAGCCGACACGATGATAATCGCGAGATCGCACGCGGTCGGGGCGCTCGGCAACGCGGTCAGTTCGTCCTGCGCCGAGCCGGCTCCATTTGGGCTGGATGTCAAAGGTTGCGGCATGCCTTAACGATCCAACGATGCGAGGAGGGGCAGGCTTGCGCGCCGGCGAGCCTTGCAAACGCTCTGCCTGTAGGGGCGACCCACGCGCTGCGCCTCATCTCGTGCTCGACAGCCGTTCGCGGGCGCGACGCCCTGTCCGCCACACAGGCCGGCGCAACCTCTCGAGAGCGCGCGCTGCAAGGCCCAGCGCGCCCTGGGTCAGCGGAGCCGCGGGGCGACCGCCGATGAGGGCGTAACAACGCCCCTGGCGCAACGCGTCGACGCACATCTCGACATTAACGACATCCGCGACCTCTAGCTGCATCCCAAGCGGGAACGTCTGCCTGGCCAAGTGCAGGTCGAGTGCCGCGACTCCCACCAGGCCGACGTCGGCAGCCCATCGACAGGCACGCTGGTTCGGCGCCCAACCGTCCCACTTGCGCGTCCAGATCTCGATGCCGGTGCACAATGTCAGCCAGTCGGGATCAACGACCTCCCAGGCATCGCGACGGACGGGGTGTGCAAGTACCGAGACGCCGCCATGCTCGGCGACCGCCCCCACCAGCCGGCTGGTGGGAACGCCCTCACCCAGGAAGGGGACAGGTCCCCACACAGGTATGTGAACACGATCCTCTGGGTCGGCGTACTCGATCCCCGGGATCAGCAGGGCGCCGCCAGCGCTCGCCTCTTCGCAGGCCGCAATGTAGGCCTGCAGACGCTCGGGAGTAAAGCCACGGTCGTGCTCGCACATGAACACGGCGTCATAGCCGTGGCGCCCCAACAGAGATGAGAGCTCTGCGAGCGACAGCTTGGCATCGTAAGACCACTCCGAATGCACGTGAAATGCAGCTCTGATCGTGCTCAAGAGGACCGCTTTCTGAAGATCTGGTTGGCAACCGTCTGCCATGTGTCCTCGACAAACACACCGCGCATGCCTGGCGCCAGGTTGTACCAGGACGTGCGGCACTCGCTCCCAAGGAGCGCGCGCAACGTCTCTCCTCGACCGGGCCACGCCCCCACGTGGGAGGCGGGGCCTCGCAGGACGAACAGCAGATGCACTATCTCCCTGCCCAGATGGCGGCAGCACAGCTCGGAAAAGGACGGGGCCTCGGGCAGCACCGCTTGCTCGTCGAAGACCCTGGCAACAGCCCATGCGGGGTACTCAAAGCCGAGGCGCCGGGCGAGCGCAAGGCTGCCCCAAGGACGCCCGTTGAGCTCCATGAACCACCAGGTGTCCCCTGCACGCAGCAGCTCCACCATGAACATGCCTTGCCAATCCGCCGCTGCGAGCATGCGCTCGATCGGTCCTGTGAGCGCCTGCGGCAGCGGCGTGGAGGCACACGCGCTCGAGCCCGAGCCGGCCGGGTTCATCATCCGGACACGACGGTGTGAGCTGAGGTGCGAGATGGTGCCACCATTGGCGAGCCCGAAGACACCACAACCGTCTCCCCGCACCCACTGCTGCGCGATCGCCGGGGTCAAGCACCCCCATGAGCGTCGCAGAGCCTGAAATTCTCCGGGAGTGCTCACCAGGCGTGGAGAGAAACGCCTGAGACGGCCGTCCACCACTTCGGCGGCGAGCGCGGGCTTGAGCATCACAGGCAGCTCCCATCCTTCGGGCAAGCCTGCCTCCGGATCGAGCTCCGACCAAGCAGGAACGTCGAGTCCCGCCTCACCTGCGCTGCGCAGCTGCAGTCGCTTGTCCAACGCCAGCTCTGCCTGTGGGCCACGCGGTCCGGCCACCAGGGCGTCGGCAGCGAGCGCCCGGTCACATACCAGTACCGCCTGGTCGTCCAGTGGCATCGTCACGTTATGAGCGGTCGCGATCGTCGCGACCTCCCGGACACATGCGTCGAAGTCGTCCTCCGGCGCGGTCACCTCGACGATCTCGACGCCGCTCAGCCGTCGCAGCGGTACCGCTCGTCCGCGGCGTGAGAAGCTCACGACCCCGTGGCCCGCGCCCAGCAGGCTTGCGGCAGCCTCGGGTGCGGCCAGCGCGTCAGCGAAGCCCACGAGCACAGATCGAGGCGCGAGGCTCACCGTAGGCGCTTGTAGAGCCGCTTGCCCATCATCCTCGCCCCGGGACGAGCGCCGACGCCGCTTGTTGTGAGATCCAACCAGTGCTGGAGTGGACGGCCACGGTGGACGGTCGTCCTGGGCATTAGCCAGGAGTTCGACGGGCCGGGACCATCGTCGCTGTTATAGACCCTGCGGTAGCCTGCGCCGCGCAGTGCGCGCAGGACGCGGCGATCGTAGGAGCCGAAGGGGCAAGCCGCCTCGGCAACATCGCCTCCCACCACCTCGCCCAGCATACGGCGCGAGACCACCAGCTCCTCGTCTAGCTCGGTCTCGGTGAGCGCACGCCAGTCACGATGGTGCAGGCCGTGGCTTCCGATCCGCATCCCTGCCGCGTGCAGCTTGCGGATGTCCTCGGCGCACAGGTATCCGTCCTCTTCGAGCTTGCCCGCCAGGACGAAGAAACGTGCGCGCCGTCCCCGCTTGAGGAGGATCCCGAGCGCATGTTCGATGTCGGAGCTGTTGCCGTCATCGAACGCGATCCCGACGCCTTCAGCGGGCAGCGCGTCGACGATCGCATCGAACCACTCGACCCCAACCCAAACATGCCGCTCGACGTCGCTCGCCGTCTCGGGGGGCTCGCCGAGACCGTGAAAGGTCAGGATCAGCTCTTGCGGCATCGTCTTGCTCCAGGCGAGAGCCTTGCGCCCTCAGGCCCGCACGGCCCAGATCATCCCCACGTCCGGAAACGGAGTGCGATCGGAGACCACCGTCAGGCCGGCTCGCTCGAGCGCCTCATGAGCGGCGGCGCCTGGATCGGGATGGGGGCAGAGCAGCTCATGCCACTCCAACACCCACGCGCCGGCGGGCACAGAGGCCATGCGAGGGTCGGCGAGGATCTCCCACTCGCTCCCCTCAATGTCCATCTTGACGAAGTCTGCCGACTCGGCCAGGCGAAAGATGTCCACGCACGGGACCTCGATCGTCTCCTCGGTGGAGCTGCCGTTGGCGACATGCGACCCCGCCTCTTGGCCTGCTACGAATCGCAGGGCGCCGTCGCGAGTGGCCGCACAGGCGGCCACCACATCGAGGTTCTGCCCGGTCGAAGCGTTGCGTCGCAGGATCTCGAGATTGTCCGGATCTGGCTCGATCGCCACGACGCTCGTGCCTGGCCAGCGATCGCGCGCGAAGGTTGCAAACAGGCCAACGTTTCCCCCGACGTCGAGCACGCGCGGAGGACGACCAAGTTCCTCGAGCCACCGCGCGACCTCATGCGGCGGCTCGTACTCCCCCAGCACGAATATCTCGGAGAAGACACCGATGTCGCGGGTCGTGTGACGCACGTAGTAAGGCACGCCCGCGCTGCGGGTGTGATATGCGCCGACGATCTTCTTGCGGCGGTTCTCACGCCACTTGAAGCGCCACAGCTCGCGGACGGCTTTGCGCCAGTCCGCGTATGAGCGCACGAACCGCAGACGATCGGTCAGGCGCTTCCCGAGACCAGAACGCGTCCCGGCGCCGGGACGCTCCCCAAGACCAGGACGCTCCCCGAGGCCGGTTGAGTCGTTGCCGGCGCTCATCTCAAGCTCAGCTTCCTGATCGTGAATCCCTTTGACGGAATTGTCCCCCCGACCGGCTCGGACAGGCTGCCGACGATCGTGCTCGAGATTGCCGAGCTCCGTAGGTAAGCCCCCAGGACCGTGTCGTAGTCAGCACCGAAGGTGGGAGTGCCCCAGACCGAGAGGTCGCGGGCGGCGATCACGGCCAGGGAGACGTGCTCGTGGCGCAAGCGCGCGATCGCCGCGTTCTGTTCAGCCGGCGACGCGATCAGGCCGGGCAGCAACGTGAGGTCGTAGAGCGCCGGGCGGCGGTCGGACATGAAGTACAGGCCTCCATCGGTCGGCGCGGTGAAGATCAGCTGACCGGGCGTGGTATCTGCGTCGATCTGATCGACGGCCGCCTGGACCGCCGTCGCGGCCGCGGCCGTGGTGACGAAGGTCCCGCGTGGGGTGTGAACGGCCGTGGTGTCGTGCCTGTAGAGCCCTCCGACCGCGTATGTCGCAAGGCCCACGGCGATCAGCCCCAGCACGGCGAGCACGGCGCCGCGTGCCTGCGGCCAAAGCTCCGAGACGCGTTCGTGGAGGATCCCGAGGATCAATACCAGTGGCGCGGCGTAGTAGGGCGCGTAGGAGCCCTCTGTCGTGAAGGCGTTATAGGCCCGAAGTCCCAATCCGGCGGCCACGACGATCAGCGCGAGATCCGCCGGCCAGGTGCGGCCCAGTGGCGAGTCCTTGCCTGCAATCAGGCGCACCGCCGCCAGCACCGCGACCGCGAGACATAGCGCAGGCAGCACGCTCATGCTCAGCACCAGATGGCGAGCCTCCAGCTCGATCGCTTCACGCTGGGTGCTGAGCAGGCCACTCGCGCGCAGCAGGCCGTCAACCAATACGAGCGCGAGGGCGACCGCCGGCAGCGGCCATAGGGCGGCCACGCGCCGGGCGCCGCGTGCTCGCCTGAACCCCTGAACGCTTATGACGAGAGCGGCGAGGAGTGCGACGTAGATCGCCCCACGGGCAAGCAGTCCAAAGATGCTCGAGATATCAAACGGCGCCCAATGCTTCTCGGTGCCCACGCCTCCGTGCAGGAACTTCACGGGCCAGAGGTTTTCGGTGATGAGCTTCGAAAGTCCCACCCGTGCCGCAAACCATCCGAGCACGGCGCCCGGGATCGCGATCGCGGGCAGCGCGAGCCGCCAGCTGACGCGCAGCGCGGACCTCAGCCCCGTCACACGCCAGCTCGCAAGGACGTAGGCGGCGGCCATGCCCGCGGCCAACGCCACGTATTCGGGGCGTGTGAGTCCCACCAAGCCGATCGCCGCGCCGGCGAGGAGCGGACGCTGGCGGCTGAGCGCGAGCAGTGCCAGTAGCAGGCAGAGGATGCCGAAGGTGGCAGAGCTCGTGTTCGGAAGCACGAAGTTATACGCCGTGCCGGAGAAGCCGATCGCGAGCAACACCGCCGTCGCGAGGCCGGCGGTCAGCGGTACCAACCAGTGACGTGCGAGGGCGTAGAAAGCGGCCAGAATCCCTGCCGCCTGGACGAATCCGAAGCCGTAGGCGGTGGTGAAGCTGGTGCCGAAGAGCTTGAAGCTGAGGGCCATCGAGTAGATGCCGAGCGGGCCATAGTAGTAGCGCACGTCCTGGTAGGCCAGCGCTCCATGCTTGATCAGATCCGCGGTCGTCATGTCAACGCCGGCGTCGATCTCCGGTGTTCCCCACTTACGCCACGTCAGTGCCGCAAGTGCCGCGAAGCACAGAACGAGCACTGCGATTACAGCGCGATCACCCGGCGTGCGCCGAGATGAGAGCACGGGCAACGGCTCGGGCACGGACGCACCGGGAAGCGCCGGTCGTGGAGGGGTGAGTGTTGTGTTCACGCTGGTGTTGGACGGACGACGATAGTGCCGATCAGCACCTCTAGCTGTGGGCGCGCCACCAGGAACAGCTCACCAGCGTAGATCCCGCAGCCGATCGCTCCTGCGATGACGGCCTGCGCAAGACCGGCCGGCACCGCCATGCTTACAACCCAGCCCACGCCGAAAGCGATCACTGCCAGAAGAATGAAGCGAGCGCCATCTCCGCCCACCTCACGCACGAGCATTGCGGCCCCTTCCCGCCCGACGCCAGCGACGAACAGCACAGCAGCGAGGCATGTCGGAGCTATGAAAAACGCCCCCACCGCACCATCGACGCCGAAGAGTGCGGTGCCAATTGCGGTTGCAACGATGTGGATTATGACCAGCGGCAGGGCCAGAGCGCCCAGCAGCCGCGCGCGACCGAGCGCAAGCAACACGGGGAGCAGGAAGTTGACGAGCAGGGCGGCCAGCGTCCACGGTATGAGCAGCGCAGCGAACACCTGCAGGGTGTGAACCTCAGCCGCGGAGAGACTTTTGGGGAGCACAGCGTGTATGAGCGGTGCTCCGCAGGTGATCAAACCTGCGAGCGCGGGTGCGACGATCAACATCGCGTAGCGAAAGCCGCGAGGCACCGTCGCGATTAGGGCCGCGCGCTGCTCTGTCCGTGCCTCGCGCGTCATGTCTGGAATGCTCGACATTCCCAGCGCCATGCCCGTGCCCGCCACCAGGTAGCTGGCAAACAGGTATGCGTAGGAGAGGACTGTCGTCTCGCCGGCTGCGGAACGGCTCGCGAACGCGAGTGTGATCACGAACAGCACGTTGAATGCGAGATATATGGCGGTACGCACCAGGACCATGCCACAGTTATGCAGGAGGTTCTCCAGCGAGCGCGAGCGGCTTCTTCCTGCTCCCAGCGCGCCTGAGCGATGCACACCGACGAGCATCCAGGTGCACGTCACAGCTCCCATCGAGAGCATCGACCATCCGAGTGTCTGCACGCCGGCCTCGCTCATGATGGCGAGGAACACGACCAGCCCGGTGAACGCTCCGGCCATGTAGGCGCCCGCGATGGTCGTGAAGCGATCACGGATTGCAAGCACGGTCGCTGCGCCGGCCGCCCACAGTTGCAAGATCATCGCGCCACCAAGCACGGGCAGGGCCGCCGCGGTCACGCTGCGCCCGCCATCATTCAGTCCCGGCGCGATGAGATGCGAGAGCGGTCCGGCGAGCGGTCCGGTGATCAGCGCCACCGGCAGCGCGATCAAGCCGAGCGTAGCGGCGAACTCGCGCGTGCTCAGGCGGGCGCCGGGCTCGACGAGCAGCGGCACCGAAGTGAGCCTCAGGCTCTGGCTGAACACGCCGAAGGTGGAGTACAGCGCGAATGCGACGAAGAAGCCGTCGGTGCGCGCGTTCGTGCCGAAGCGACTGAGGTAGAGCACCGCCTGGACCGCCGAGGCTGCTGCCATTGCGAACGTGGCCAGCGACATCGCCATGCCGGCGCGCGCCTTGTGGGTGCTCGTGGGGGAGCCCGTCGCGGGCCGGCTCTTGGCGTCGGCTCCGATCGCCAGCGTCTGGGAGCTCATGATTGAAAAACGCGCCAGACGGTGCGTTTCTCGCGACTGGGACTCAGAAGAGCCTGATACTGGAGGTGGTGAAAGTGTTCGTGCTGGCGGTGTTCCCGAACACATCCTTGAGCGCGGGGTTCAGCGTTCCGCTCACGGCGCCGGGCCCGCCGGCAGTCAGATTGCCGCTCGGGTCTGTTATGGCGGTGACTGTCAGCTTGACGGTCACTCCGCTCACCGCGGCGCTCGCGGTCACGACCGCCGAGGTGCCGCCGGTCTTGCTGTAGCGCGAGGTGCCGGAATCCCCTGTACTCCAGGCCGTGGCGGAGCCGATGCCGCTGATCGCGACGGTCGTCGAGCCCGTTGCCCCACGCGTGTAGGTGAGCGTGACCGTGCTCGGGACGCTCGAAGTTTCGAGTGTGTCGCTGAAGGTGAGCGTGATGACATCGCCCACCTGAGGCAGACCGGTCGTGGTGCCGGGGGTGGTGTCGGTGATGGAGGTCAAGGTGGGCTTGGTCGTGTTGACCCGGACCGTTGCCGGCGCCGAGGTGGTCGAGTTGCCGGCCCGGTCCGGAACCGTGTACTCGTACTCGTAGCAATGCCCGGTGGTGGCACTGCTGTCCGTGAACGGCGAGGCGAGCCCGAGCGAGCCGACGTTGCTGAAAATACCAAACGCGCTGCAGGTGTTGCTCGAAGCCGTGTAGGTGCTCGCGGAACGCCTGAGCTGACCGGAGGCGGTGTTAACGCCCGAGCCCGCGTCGGTTGCGCTGAATGTGACGGGCACCGCGCCGTTTGCGAACGCCGGGACGCTCGTGGTGGCGGCCGGAGCCGTTTTGTCGACCTCAACGGTGGTGGCGAGCACTGAGGTGTTCCCGACTCTGTCGGTGCCCGTCAACGTGTAGAGGTAGCAGCCGGCCGCAAGCCCAGTCTGGCTCGGGTTGCCGGTAATCGTGGCCGGAGTCCCATAGTTAGAGCAGATGTTTTCTTTGAGCGTTCCGTTCGCTCGCGTCAGCGCCGAGGAGACGAAGCCCGAGCCGCTGTCGGCACTGAAGTCGGTGCGTGTTGCGATCGTGAAGTTCCCGGAGGTGCTGTAGCTCGTGGAGCCCGCAGCGGTGGCGGTGGTCCCGTTGACCGTCAGCGCACCCCCCGTCGGGCCACTGGTGTCGGCGATCAGACTGTACGTCGCGTTCGCGGAGCTGGCGCCGACGTTGCTCGTGGCGAACACGGTCGGGGCGACAAGCGGCTGCGTGGCCGAGGTTCCGAACGTGTAAACCATCTTGCCGCCGGTCTGTTCGGCACTGAATCCATTCGCGGCCAGCGCGCTGAATGTGTAGCTCGCGATACCGCTCTCAGGATCGGATGAGCTTGCGGTGACAGTGAAGGTACCGCTCGCTGCGGGCCTGAAGTACAGGGCGTTCGTCGAGGTCTTGTAGAAGGTGCTCGCTGACAGGCCGCTGAAGGCGAGCAATGGCGTCGTGGGACTGGTCGAGTCGACCATCACCGTCGTGCTCAGGCTGATCGAGTTGCCGAGGTTGTCTACGCCTGTGAGCGTGTACAGGTAGCAGCCGTTGGGCTCGGTCTGAGCTGGACTGCCCGTGATCGTGCTCGGCGCTCCGAAAGTGCCGCACACGTTGCCCGAGAGCGACGCTGACGCGAGCGTCAGCGTGCTCGACTTCAGACCCGACTGGGTGGGCGACTGCGGCTCGGTGAAGTCGGTACGTGTTGCGATTGTGTAGCTGCCGGTAAGGCTGTAGCTCTTTGACGGCGCGGCGGTCGCAGCTGTGCCGTTGACCGTCAGCGCACCGCCGCTCGGGGGAGTGTTGTCCGGGGCTACCGTGAAGCTCGAGCTGCTGCTGATATTGGCGTTGTCGGTGGCTGTCACCGTCTGGGCTCCGGAGGCGTTCGCGCCCTGACCAGACCACGTGTAGGTGGTGCTGTAAGGCGTGCTCGTCAACACACCGCCACCGCTGCTGAAGCCGCTCAGCGTCGGGAAGGTGACGTTCTTGATGCCAGAGAACGGATCGCTCGTGCTGGCGTTGACCGAGAAGGCACCAGAGCTTCCGCTCTGTGGGTCGTAGTAGACAGTGCTGCCGACAGCCAGAGTATTGCCGCTCGCCCCGGAGATCGTCAGGGCGGGCTTGGAGGGCGGAGCTTGGGTGACGGTGATCGGCTGCGTCGTCCTCGCGACGGCACCGGTGCTGTCAGTCGTCTGCAGCCCCACGATATAGACACCGGGTGCGGAGAAGGCGTGCGTGAGCGTCGGCGTGGCACCGGTATCGGTCGCGTAGTTGCCGCTGCCGTCGAGATCCCACTTGTAGTCGGTGATCGTTCCCTGCGCATCGCTGGAGCCAGACGCGTTGAACGTCACGTTCTGTCCTGTAACCACGGTCGAAGGAGTGGCTGTGAAAGATGGGACCAGCGACAGGTCGACGTCATGGGAGTGGTAATGGCTGAAGACCGTCGTGGCACTCAACGTCTGGTTGTAGATCGCGAGCTGGTCGAGCTCACCGTTGCCGAACAGCGAACTGCCGGCTCGCGACATCAGATAGAGCGTCGAGTTGGCGAACGGGCCCTGACCCGTGTTGCCGCTCTCCTGTTGGTAGGTGACCGGTTCGCCGTCGACGTAGGGAGTGATCTCGCTGTTGGAGGCGGCGTTGGTGTTGATCACGATCGCATAGTGATGCCAAACGCCCGCGCTCGGCCGCTGGAAGAAGACGCCGTTGCGGGTGCCATCGGTTCCGATCGCGACGCCGAAGGTGCCACCGTACTCCGACGCGTTCGGGTCGACAAGGAAGCCGCCCGAGTTTTCGTTGAAGTTCGGGGTGAACTCCATCGCCAACGCATCATTGTTGGCGTACTGGTTCCACTTCAGCCAGAACTCGACCGTCAACTGGCTCGTACCCGACAGGTTCAGCGGGATCGCCCCCGAGTCACTTGATCCGTTGAAGCCGATCGCGGTGCCTGGCTGGATCGCTCCGGGCAGTCCAAACGTGCCGCCGGTGATCGTCCCGTTCGACAGGCCCTTGCTGTCGAAGATCGTCGGGCCGGCAGATTCAACGAGCTTGTAGTAGTCGATCAGGCCAGGTGTGCTCATCACCGATTCGGCGTAGTTGCTCACCGTCTGTTCGAGCACCGTGACAACTACCGTCGACCTGGCACTCAGACCATGGTCGTCAGTTACTTCAACTCCGACCGTGTGGTTACCGGATGTCTGGAAGGAAGTGGTGACGCTAGGTTTCGTACCGGTGTCGGTGGCATAGTTGCCGCTGTTGTCGAGATCCCACTTGTAGTCGGTGATCGTGCCCTGGTCCGTCGATTCACTCGCGTTCAGCGTCACCGTCTGACCGATGACCGCTGGGCTGGGCGACGCGCTGGCGTGCACCACCGGCGGCAGGTTCCCGATAGTGAGCAAATGGGTGGCGGTGGCGCTTGCAGAGCGGCTGTCGATCACGCGCAGGCCGATGTTCCTCGTGCCCGCAGTGGCAAAGCTTGTGGTGAGCTTGGGATTGCCGGCGCTGTCGGTCTCATACGTCCCGTCGCCGTTGAGATCCCATTGATAATCGACGATCTGCCCATCCGGATCGGTCGAGCCCGACGCGTCGAGCGTCACGCTCTGTTCGGGACGCGCCGGACTGGGCGAGATCGTGAACGACGCGGTCGGCGCCTTGCTTGTGCCGTAGGACTCGAAGTGCTGGAAGATGGTCGCGGCGCTGAGCGGCTGATTGTAGATCGCGAGCTGGTCGAGCTCACCGTTGCCGAACAGCGAGCTGCCGGCTCGCGACATCAGATAGAGCGTCGAGTTGGCGAAGGCGCCCTGACCTGTGTTGTTGCCTTCCTGCTGGTAGGTGACCGGTTCGCCGTCGACGTAGGGAGTAATCTCGCTGTTGGAGGCAGCGTTGGTGTTGATCACGATCGCATAGTGATGCCAGACGCCCGCGCTCGGCCGCTGCAGGAAGATGACGTTGCGGTCTGAGCTGCTGCCGATCCCGATCCCGAAGGTGCCTCCGAACTCAGGTGCGTTCGGATCGACAAGAAAGCCTCCTGAGTTTTCGTTGAAGTTCGGGGTGAACTCCATCGCCAACGCATCGTTGTTGGCGTACTGGTTCCATTTCAGCCAGAACTCGACCGTCAACTGGCTCGTGCCCGACAGATTCAGGGGGACCGCGCCCGAGTCGCTCGATCCGTTGAAGCCGATCGCGGTCGTCGGATCTTCGCGCACGGCGCCGGGCAGGCCGAACGTGCCGCCGGAGATCGTCCCGTTGCTTGATCCCTTGCTGTCGAAGATCATCGGACCAGTTGGCTCGCCGAGCTTGTAGTAGTCGATCAAGCCGGGAGTGTTCTGAATAGCATCCTCGTAGTCGCTAACCCCCTGGGAAAGGATCGTCACCTTGACCGTGGTCGTCGTGGTCATGCCTTCGCTGTCAGTCAGCTTCACACCGATCGTGTGGAGCCCAACCGTCTGGAAGGATGTCGTGACGGTCGGCGTCGAGCCGGTGTCGGTGGCGTAGTTGCCGCTGTTGTCGAGATCCCACTTGTAGTCGGTGATCGTGCCCTGGTCCGTCGATTCACCCGCGTTCAGCGTCACCGTCTGACCGGTAAGCGCGGGGTTCGGGGACACGTTGACGTGTGCGACCGGCGGAAAGCTTCCTACGGAGATCTGTTCTGTCTTGTAGCCGACCGCCCCGTCGCTGTCGGTCACCTTGAGCCCGACGGTGTAGGTGCCGGGACTGGCGAAGGACGTGGTCGTCGTGGGCGTCGAGCCGGTGTTGGTCTCATACGTACCATCACCGTTTAGATCCCATTCGTATTTGGCGATCGAGCCGTCGGCATAGTGAGAGCCCGATCCGTTGAGCGTGATCGTCTGGCCGGCCCTTGGAGGATTCGGCGATACGCTGAATGACGCGACCGGACGAGGCTCGGGACCGTTCGAGGTGAACTGTTCCTGAACGGTGCTCGCACTCAGATCGCCATTGTAGATCGCCAGTTCGTCGAGCGAACCGCTGCCGAACAGGGAGTTGTCATCGCGAGAGAAGAGGTAGAGGGTGGAGTTGGCGAACGCGCCGGCGCCCGTTCCGCTGCTCTCCTTCTGGTAGCTCACCGATTGACCGTCGACGTAGGGAGTGATCTGCGTCGCCGCGGGCTGTGTGGGATCGAGGACGAGGGCGTAGTGGTGCCAGACCCCGGCGCTGGGCCGGGCGAAGAAGACGCTGTTGCGAGTTCCACCAACGCCGACGCCGACGCCGAACGTCCCACCGAACTCCGAGGCATCGGGATCGACGATGAAGCCTCCGGCGTGTTCATTGTAATTGGGGGTGAACTCCATCGCCAGCGCGTCGTTGTTGCCGTATCCGTCCCACTTCAGCCAGAACTCGACGGTCACCGCCGTCTGAGAGGAGAGGTCCATCGGGATCGCCCCGTCGGAGCCCCGCTCACCCTCGAACGTATCGCCGTCACCGGTGAAGTTGACGGCGGTGCCGGGGGCGCCGTTGACGGCGCCGGGGACTCCCAGGTTGGCTTCTGTGAGCGTGCCGGGATCGGCGCCCTTGCTGTCCGCGATGGTTGTGCCCGAGGTCTCATCGAAGCGGTAGTAGTGCAGCAGGCTCGGGGCTGCCAGGACCGAGTCCGAGTAGCTGCTGACACCGTGGCTCAACACCGTCACCGAGAGCGTGCTCGTCGCGATCGCGCCATGGCTGTCGGTCACCTGCAGACCGATCGTGTATGTGCCCGGGGTCGAGAAGGTCTTGGTGACCGTCTTGGTTGTGCCCGTGTCGGTCTCATAGGTGCCGTTGCCGTCGAGATCCCACTTGTAGTCGGTGATCGTGCCGCCGATGTCGCTGGAGCCGACCGCGGTAAAGGTGTCCTGCTGACCGGCTCCGACCGGGTTCATGGAGGCAGCGAGGTTCGCCGTTACCGTGTTCGAGATGTTGACCGTGCGCTCGGTGGTTTCCTGCTGTCCCTTGCTATCGGTGATCTTGAGGATCACTTTGTAGGCTCCGGGCGCAGTGAAGGTATGCGTCAGCGTCGGCGTTGTGCCGGTATCGGTGGCGAATTTTCCGCTGTTGTCCAGATCCCACTTGTAGTCGGTGATCGTCGCATCGGGGTCGCGGGACGCGGAAGCGTTGAAGGAGATCGGTTCCCCGATATAGGCCGTGGTGGGAGTGGCGGTGAACGAGGGCCACGGCGGCTGGGCTTCGCCTGGCGTGTCCACAGTGATGTCACCGGCGGGCGTGGTCGGCTTAACGCCCATTTCCGAGATTACGTTGTAGGTGGCCTGATCGATCACGGAGTTTTCTTCGTCATCAAAGCCGAGCGCCCACTCCATGGTGCCGGTGGCGAACACGAGGGCGCCGCTCGGAGCGCGGTACTCCACCGCGCTCACGTTGGCGGGCTCGCCCGGAGGGGGCGTCGAGGCGCGTGCCCGCCCTGCGTCCTGGATCCAGGAGTCCTGTGTGTCTTCGGAGCTGCTCACATTGGTCAGCGTGACCTGCTTGACCCCGGCCGGCTCCTGCGCCAGATAGCCCGACTGGGTGGGAATCTGGTCCCACTCCCAGCCGACAATGTTCTCTGGCAGAGTGGTGGATGAGCTGGTCGAGATCCCGGTGTGTCGCCAGACCCGGCTCGATGCGAATTCGTTGTTGGCGTTGCCGGCGGGGATCGTCGGTTTGAACGAGAATTCGTCGTTGTCGCCGACGTACATGTTCCCCCACAGCGAGTTCTCCGGTTCATTCGGTCCGATTCGTCCCCCTGGGGGCGCATTGGGATCGCCGGGGGAAGCGCCGGGGTCGCGCCGTGTCGTCGTGGCGTTCTGCGGGATCGGTTCGCCGTTGGGACCGATCGAGGCGGGGTCGTTCGGCGTGCCCCCGGGGTTGCCGTTGGCGGAGCCTTGAATTGTCTTGTAGACGACAAGCGTGCGGTGGTTGTTTTCGTAGCGTGTTTGCCAGTAGGCGGTGTTGGCGCTCAGCGAGAGGATGTTCACGCCTGCATCGCGCGCCGCCTTGACGTTGTTGAAGGAGGCGTGGGACCAGTACTCGCTATGGCCCGATATCAGGACGATCTTGTGTTTGAGCAGAGAGCTGGGATTGGAGTCCGTCTGGATGTCTTCGGTGTAGGTGGCGTCATAGCCCTGCTGCTCCAGCCAAGCGACGGTGTTGTAGTCGGGCCCGAAGAAGTGGTTGATCTGGGCGCTGCCTTCGGCCTGTGGCCGGTCGAAGGAGACCGCCACGGCCCGTCCATCGCCTGCGATCGTGTTCGCGCCACCGCAGGCATCGAAGTACACCGACTTGCAGCCCCATGTGTTGTAGGCCGTGTAGGTAGCAGTCGGGATTACATCGAGGACTTCCGAGGATCGCGAGTCGTTGCGCACCGTGAAGACCACGTAGTTCTCGATGTCGCCGGCGGCGAGGTCCGTGAATACGGCCTCGTAGACGCCAGAGATCGGCAGCTTGCTGCCGGGGACCGTGTAGGTCACGTTCCAGTTGGAGCAGCTGAGTTCTCCGGTGGTCGGGTTCCTGGGGTTGCATTCGAAGGAGTTGTTGACCGAGACGTTGCTCGCGCCTGCGCTCGAGATCAGACGAGCGCCGTCGCCACCGTAGTAGCCGATGCGGTAGATCGCGATGTTGATGCTCGTGCCCGGGAACGAGGGCAGGTCCGTGCCGATCTTCAGCGGGATGTTTTCCCCGAGCTGATAGCTCGACTGGGTCGAGAATCCCCCGATGTCTTCGCTGTAGTTTTCTAGCGCCGACTGGTTTTCCGTCGTGCCTTCGCCCATGCAGTTGTTCTCGTTGACGACCGGGTTGGCGTTGGGACACGTGACCGCCGCCGCCGCGCGCGCGGGTACGCCGCACATGAGCAGGATGCAGCCGGCGATGAGCGAGGCGAGCAGGCCGAAACCGACCCGCGCGATCCGTGTGTTAGGGAGAGCGCTGTGCGTGAGCATTCGATGAGCAAACGCGCGAGATCCGCGGCAACTTTCGCCGGTATTTGAAGCATCAATCAAGGCTCAGCCCACCGGCGCCGGCTGGCGGCGAGCTGGTACCTGCTCGGGTACGTGATCAGGGTCCGGTAGGCGCGGATCGTCACAATCGCGCGGATCGTCGCGATCGATCCCCCGGATCGGGCCAAGTGGTAGATCTGCGTCCCCGAATGGGAGCGGGCTGGGACGGGAGGCGGCCCGGTGCACCGGCTCGGAAGCCGGCGAGGGCTCTCGCAGCGTTACGATCATCGCCCCGATGAAGAACAGCAGGTAGGGCACGTGCGGGAAGGAGAGGACGTCGAACAGCACGCTCGAGACCGCGATCACGCCCACTGAGGCGAATGCCGCGAGCGCCAGCGAGGATCGCACGGGATCAGAGCCCCGAATCGTGCGATGCGCAGCGCTCATCATCGCGCCGAAGATGCCCAGATACGCGAGGACCCCGAGCAGCCCGGTGGTGATCAGGAGCCCTAGGTACTCGTTGTCGAGGATGCGGTAAACGTGGGGGTCGTAGCTTTCATAACCGCGGCCCAGCAGCGGGTGGCTGATGATGTCCGGGCGCACCGCGTCGTAGCGGTCAGTCCGGTCGGTCGTCGTCAGAGCATTGTCGAAGTGGTTGGGCTCGAGCTGAGTGATGACCGATCCGAGCGCGCCCGGTGACGTCACGTGTACCAGGACACCGAGCACCACCGCCAAGGTCAAAAGTGAGCGGAACACCGCCCGCGGGCGGTAGGCGAGCAGCAACAGGACCGCCGTTGCGGGCGCCACGATGCTCGTCTTGCGCGAGGTTGCGACCCCGCCCGCGAGCAGCAATCCGATCGCCAAGGTGTAGAGCACCCGCTGGCGGCGCGTGGTGGCCTCGATCAAGCCGATGATCGCGAACGGCAGGACCATCGCGAGCAGGGCGGCGAGCTCGAGCGGATGGCTGGTCGGCCCGTAGACCGTGAGGCGACCGAGGGAGTCCAGAGTGTCGAATTCACTTGGGATCGTGATCGGCAGCACCTTGCCCCACAGCGAGTAGAAGACGTTGTAATGCAGGCGATACTCGACGATCGTCGAGATCGCGACGATCACCCCCAACCCGACCATCAGGGCGGCATAGCGAGGCACCTCGCGCGGGCGTATGACCGACGCGACGACGACGAAGAAGACTATGTAGGAGGCAAGCAGCGCGAGCTTCTTGACGACCAGCGATACCTCGCCCATGCTCGCCAGCGCGTGGCCGTCCAGAGCGATGCTCAGGCAGCACAAACCGAAGAACGCGAACACCGCAAAGTGCACGCGCGTGAGCTTCAAACGCGGACGGGCGGCACCGCTGACGATCGCCAATGCCAACAGCCACAGCGTCGCGAGCGCGACCAGCACAGGCCGGTCCAAGCTGCTGTTCAGCGGGAGATTGATCGGCAGATTGATCGCATCGAAGGGAACGAGGAACAGCATCACCATGAAGCCGGCGAGCCACCAAGGCAATACGCGTTTGGTGTGCGGCCAGTCGTCGCTGTGCGGGGGCGGCTCCACGTCGAGTCGATCCAATGCGAGCACCGCCGCGCGACCGGCTGCCAATGCTCGTCGGCGGTAGCGGCGGGCGGCAAGCAGGCTCATGCCGAGCACAAGAACGAGTACGAACGCGAAGATCATCAGCTGCCAGCGGGCGCCCGTCCCAACACGTCCTCCCACCGTCGAGCCCAACGTGCGCAGCACCACCGTGTTGGGCGGCGCCGCGGCAGAGGTCGATTGCGGGCCGACCACATGCTGCAAGAGCAGCGCGCGGGCAGTGTCCACGATCGCGACCGCGCCCCGCGTGTTGGGTGCCTGCGAGTAGATCGTAAGCATCGGGCGTTCCCCGTCGACGTCGAGCATGAGCCGGTAGGCGCCATTGACCTGGATCGGATTGGGCGATGACGTCGGCTTCGATGACAGGTTGGTGCGGCCGAGCAGCAGCGTGAACGGTCCCGACGCGCTGATACTCTGGCCATGCAGGTGAGCAGCCTGGCCGAGCAGGGCGCTCACCTGGTCGCTCTGGAGGTAGAGCGCGTACTTGACCGCGAGCTGAGCGGCGAGCTCTGAGTTGCCGTTTGTCGCCTGTTCGACGTTGCCGATCTCGGAGTCCTTCGTGTCGACGAGCACGTCCGCCTGGGCCACTCCCACGGACGTTTCCCGTGGGTGCAGCGCCGGCGGCCACAGTGAAGGTTTGTATCCCGTGAGCAGCGCCGCGACAGCGGCGATCAGCACAATGATCAGTGCCGCCCGCTGCATCTGTCGGCGGCTGTTCGGGTGCGCCGGCGCGCCCACGTCGTGTCTCCGTGCTCAGCGGCGCCGCTGAGCGGGCACCGCGCCGACGCCGATCTTGGACGGCGCGTCGGGATCAATCGGGGCCCGCGAGCGCGTGTCGAGCGCGACGTGGTCGAAGTCGGGCAGCATGTCCTGATCAAACGCACCTGACTCATCCCAGCGCCGGCGCAGGCCCTCGATGCCGATCAGCGCAAGCAGACCGAGCACCAGGACACCGAGGAACGCCGCGATCATGAAGGTCGAGCGCGAGCTCGAGTCCACTGTGCCGGCCTGAGGCGGCCCGAGCTGACGGATCGTCACCCGTTGTGAGGCCGGTGTCCCGGACTGGCTCTGCAGCGTGGAGACGTAGCGCTGCACACCTGGATAGATGCTTCCCGCGACGACCGCGGCGGCGGCGGCGTTTGGACCCTGCACGGAGGCGGTCACGACTGGCTCGTTCGTCTGGGCGACGAACGTAAGCTTGTACTTGGTCGTCTCGGCGATCAGCTGATTGCCGCGCGCCGGGGAGGGCGTGATCACGTCTTGTGGCTGGCCCGCCCCGCTATAGGGTCCCTGGGCGGTGATCTGGTCTGTGGGTATACCGGCCGACGTGGCAATTTGTTCGAGCACCGCCTCGCTTGTCATCACCTGCGCGAAGACGGATGCCCGCGTCGTCAGCGGCACCGTTTCCTGAGACAGGTTCGCCAATGCCGAGTCGGGCGAGTCGACGAGGATCTGGACGGTCGCTGCACCGGTCGGCACCGATGAGACCGCTATCCGAACGGTTATGGCGACGACCACGGCCAGGACCACGATCGCGATGGTCGCGAGCTTGCGGGTCCAGAGGATTCTGAAGATCTCGGCTAGTTCCATCCTGGGGGCTCGTTCGCTTGGGGTTGGTTCGGAGTGATGTGCGGGTTGGTTCGAAGTGATGTGCTTTTAGCGCCTTCAGGTGAGGCAACGCAGGACCCCGCCAGCTTCTTTCACAGCCTTCGGCCAATGCGGAGAGGAGGCGTCGATCGTGCGAGGAATGGCCTCTGAGCCACGTTCTTTGTGTCACGGGCATGCGACCAACAGCCGAACAGCCACGGGTCCTGATCGTCTCTCCGATACGCAACGAGGAACCACACATCAGGAGCGTCGCGCGCGCCGTGGCTGCCCAGGAGCTTACGCCCGCGCGCTGGATCGTGATTGACGACGGTTCCACCGACGGCACCCTCGAGCAGCTGCGAGAGCTCGAGCGCGAGATCCCGTTCCTAACGGTCCTGACAGCCCCAGTCGACAGGTCGGTGGAAGCCTCCAGAGATCGTCTCGCCCAGGCGGCGGAGATCCGCAACTTCAACATCGCCCTGGCTGATGTGCAGTGGCGCTCGTATACGCATGTGATGAAGCTGGACGGGGATATCGAGCTTCCGCCCGACTATCTGCGGGTATTGCTCGAGCGCTTTGGGCGTGACCCCTCCCTCGGACTGGCCGGCGGCGTGCTCGTCGAACCGGCGCCTGGTGGCGACATGCGACGAGTCCGGATCCCCAGTTATTACGTGCACGGCGCGTTGAAGTGCTATTCACGCGCCTGCTTCGCGGCGATCGGCGGTGTGCAGGAGCGGCTGGGCTGGGACACGATCGATCAGACCTACGCGCGTATGCGAGGCTTCCAAACCCGCAGCTTTCCCGATCTGGTCTCCGTCCACCATCGTCCATTGGCCAGCGCCGACGGCGCATTGCGTGGGCACGCACGCCACGGAGAGTGCGCTTATATCGCCCACTACGCTCCCATCTGGGTCGCCCTGCGCTCATTGAAGGTCGCGCGCCGTTCGCCTGTCGGGCTGTCGGGGATCGCCTTCCTGTATGGCTATGTGCGCGCTGCGGCGCGAAAGGTGGAACAGGTGCCCGATCCGGAGTACAGATCATTCACGCGTCGCGAGCTGCGCATGCGGATGCTTGGCAGGGATCCGGTCCAGGCGCAATAGGTCACTGCGCGAGCAGTGCCCGTCGCCAACCGTTACCTGAGTATGGTTCCAAAGGGCTTGATCGTGGTGGCATCGAATGCCGCCTCAGGGAGCGGGCCCTATGGCGTGGCGCTGCAACGTGTCGCCAACAGGCCGATCGTGTGTCATGTGTTGGAGGAGATGCGGGCGGCGGGAATCACCGAGGTCGTGGTCGTGGTCTCCGCTCACGAAGCCCCCAAGCTGCAGGCTTGCATCGATGCCGACGGGCCGTCGGGCCTAGTCCTGGAATGCGTGTATTACGAGCGAGACGAGATCTTCAACCAGGCGCTCACCGCCGCCGCTGAGCTCGTCGGTGAGTCGGCGTGCGTCGTGCACGTCGCCAACGGGATGCTCGCCCAGCCGCTCGGGCCCCTGGTCGAGCTTTTGCGCAAGGACGCCCCCGATCTGCTCGCGCTGGTACACGAGCCTCGGACGAACTCCGAATCGATCGGTCTGGCGACGCGGCGGCTGCTGCGCCTCGTGGATCTGCCTCTCGAGGACGGCCCCCTCGATCTGGTGGACGCGTGTCTGTTCGGACCGGGCGCTCTGCGCCGCGCCGACGGAACGCGTTGGTGGCAGGGTCAGGAGCTCGACCTCGGGACGTTGGCGGAGCAGCTTGTGCACAACGGCAGGCGACTGCACGTAGAGCGCATCCGCGGCTGGTGGCTCTACGACGGCGACACCGGTGCGCTCCTGGAGATGAACCGCTACCTGCTGGATGCGCTGGCGCCCGAACCGGTGAGCATCAACGGCTCCTCGGGCAACAGGATCGAGGGTCCGGTCACGATCCATCCCACGGCCGTCGTGCAATCGAGCGTGATCGTCGGTCCAGCGATAGTGGGGCCCGGTGCGGTGGTGCTCGAGGCCTACATCGGGCCCTACACCTCGATCGGAGCGGATGTCCACATCGAGGGCGCCGAGTTGGAGCGCTCGATCATCCTGCCGGGTGCGAGCATCACGCACATCGGCGGACGCCTGGTGGGAAGCGTGGTCGGTCGCCAAGCACGAGTATTCCGCGACTTTTCCCTGCCTCGTGCGCTTCGCCTGAACGTCGGAGACGGCGGCGAGGTGGCACTGTGCTGAATCCCCTGGCCACGGACGTGGTCGAGATCCCAGCTGACTATTCAGGCGAGCGAGAATCCCCGATCCCTGAGGCGCTCGGCACCGTGAATCCGGTCAACCAGACGGCGGGTGGGACGCACCCGCGCCGCGGTCTGCGGGTGGTGATGGTGCATATCTCGGACTTCCGTCTTGACTCGCGCATCCAGCGCCAGGCGCGAGCGCTGGCCGAGCGCGGCGATGAGGTGGACCTGGTGTGCATCGGCGAGCGTGATGAGCTGCATGTCGGCGAGGGCGTGATTCGCGTGCATCCGGTGGCCGCAAAGAAGGCCGGCGGGGGCGCAACCGCATACCTGCGCAGCTACGGTGATTTTCTGGCGCGTGCGCTGTGGCGGGTGAGCGCACTGGATGCGCGCAGGCGGTTTGACCTGGTCGAGGTGCACAACATGCCAGACCTGCTGACGGCCGCAGCACTCGGACCGCGGCTACGAGGGACGCCGATGATCCTCAACGTGCACGACACTTTTCCGGAGTTGTTCGCCACGAAGTACGGCCGTCCCCCGGGCGATCGGCTCGAATGGCTGCTGAAGCGTGAGGAGCGCGTGAGCGCGGCACTCGCCACCCACGTGGTGACGGTGACCGACCAGACCCGTCTGCGACTGGAAGGCCGCGGGGTGGGAGCTGGCCGCACGACGGTCGTCATGAACTCTCCCGACGAGCGGGTGTTCGGACCTTCGCGCGAGCCGGTGCGCTGGCCGCAGGAGGGGCCGCTACGGGTTCTCTACCACGGCGGTCTGGCTCCGCGCTTCGGTGTGGAGAGCACGATCCGGGCCTGGGGTAGGCTGCGCGAGACGGCGCCGCGCCTGCAGTTGCGCGTCTGTGGCTCGGGCGAAGATCGCGATCGGTTGGCGGAGCTTGCCGCTCAGGTCGACCCGGAGCGCATCCACGTGACGCCGGAGCCCGTCCCGTTCGAGCAGATTCCCGCCGAGCTTCAGGCGGCGCATATCGGCGTGGTTCCCACGCTGGACGACCGCTTCACGGAGCTGCTGCTACCGGTGAAGCTGCTGGAGTACGTGCATATGGGCCTGCCGGTCCTCGCCTCGCGGCTGCCAGGTATCTCCAGCTACTTCTCCGAGCGCGACCTGCATCTGTTCGACCCCGGCGACTCGGACTCGATCGCGGCCGCGATCGAGTCGGTATGCGCGAATCCCGCGCGCGCGCGCGAGCGGGCGGCACGTGCGACGGAGCGCCTTGCGGAGATCGCGTGGGCGCGCCAGCGCGAGCGTTATTTGAGCCTCGTGGACGAGCTTACGCTCAGCCGTCAAGCCCGCTGATCGCCGTCATCAGGCGGCGCGACTGCGCCAGTAGGGCTACCGCCTGCCAGTGGGCCACGGCGAAGTAGACCCCGCACGAAGTTAGACTCCCCGCGAAGTAGACCACCCCCCGCAGAAGTAGACCCCCCCCGCGAAGTAGACACCCCTTCAGAAGGGGACCCCCGCGAAGTAGACCCGCAAAGTGGACACACGCGACGCGACGGGTCTGGCCCTCAGGCGGCGACTGAATCGAGGGCGCTGGGAACGGACCCAGCGCGACGCGTCTGCACATGCGCGAGCGCCTCGCCGGCCACGCGTTCGGCCAGCTCGACGACGGACTCGCCGTTGAGCAGGCGCGGGTAGATCTGGCTGGCGCAGGCTAGCGCCAGACCCTCGACCCCGGGCCAGACGGGCGCGCTGCGGGGCTCGTGGCCAAGCGCATGGACGGGCTCAACGAGGGGAGCACGCTGGACGGTCCAGTCAACGACGTCCTCATGACTGAACTCGGGAGCCAGCCGTGCGAGCATCGCGGTGAAGCGCCGGTAGATCGACTCGTCGTCCTCGCTGAACTCAGGGGCGTTGGGGTCGCAGTACTTGGGTAGGTAGGCGAGCCGCAGGCCGTCGGTGTGCTCGGTGCCGACGACGTGGGAGGTCTCGACCACGGTGGTGATGGGAGTGGGGTCACAGATGTTGACGGAGTAGTAGGGCAGCAGCGAGCGGCGCAGCTTGAGGACCAGGCATACGACCCCGAGGTAGCGGCTCGGGTAGGCGGCGAGCAGCGGGTGTAGCTCGACCGGCAACAGCCGGCGCAGGGCGGGCGGCTGGAGGGTGGGGATCGTCAGGTCGAAGTACTCTGGCGCACCGTCGACGCGCACCCCGGCTACGGCCCCCTCGGCATCGCGGACGAGCCCTTCGACGCCGGCCCCGAGACGGATATCGACGCCAAGCTCGCTGGCGCGCTGCGCGGCCGCGAGCACAAGCTGCTCGTGGCCGCCCCGCAGGCAGCCCATGGTCTCGCCGGCGGAGCGGCCCTCGCGGGCGGAGCGCATGCGGTTGGTGCGCGCCCACAGATAGGTGGCGGGCAACTCGGCGTGGTTGGAGTTAAAGCGCGAGTCCAGCAGCGGCTGCCAGATGCGTTGCACAAGCTTGCGCCCGCAGTGACGTGTGAGCCAGCGTTCGAGCGGCTCGTGCTCGAGCGAGCTGTAGTCATGACGGAGCTGGCACTGCAGTACAAACCAAGCCAACCGCGCACGTCCGAGCGGGGAGAGGGGGGGAAAGCGCAGGAAGTCGCCGATGCCGTTGAAGGGATGCATCTTGCCGTCCACGAAGAAGCCGACCCCGACGGGGGTGAAGCTCAGCCGATCGGCGAGCCCAAGCTCCCCGGCGAGCGCGATCATGCGCTCGTCGGAGGGCACGATGACGTGGTAGAAGCGATCGACCCGGTGCCCTGAGAAGTCGATCGCGCCGGCAAGTCCGCCCGGTGTTGGAGCGCGCTCCAGCAGCGTTACATCTGCGCCGCCCTGCGCGAGGCGCAGCGCGAGGACAGTACCGAGGATCCCGGCGCCAACGATGCCGACGCGCGGAGGACGACTGGTATCTCCGCCGGTGCGCGGCCCGGCGCTGGTGCCCTGCCCGGCGCTGGTGCCCCGCCCGGCACTGGCGCCCCGCCCGGCACTGGCGCCCCGCCCGGCACTGGCGCCCCGCCCGGCACTGGCGCCCCGCCCGGCGCTCATCGCCGCCCGGCAATCGCGTACAGCTGCGCAGTGGGGCGATCCTCGGCGCGGGCGGCGAAATCCTCACTGCCAAGCGGCGAGATCGGGGGCGGCTGGATGCGTCCGACGAGGTGAGCGGCCATCAATCGTCCATAGGCGAGCACGGTGGGGCGCAAACTCATCTTGGAGGTGCCCAGGCGCCGAGACCAATCGTTGACGGTGGGAACCTCGGCAACCCGGGCGCCGGCGTTGTAGAGCTTCAGCAGCAGCTCGACGTTGGCGGCGAAGCCTGGCTCGCGGACGAGCAGGTAGCCGTAGGTTTCGGCTGCACGGCGCAGCGTGCCGGCACGGTAGACGCGGTAGAGCGAGGAGAGCGTGTGGATCTCGCGCAGACCGCCGGTGTAGCGAAAGACGTTGGAGACCGCCTTGGATGCCGCGAGTCGCCACGGGGCAACGCCGAGGATGCGCCCGCCGGGTGCATACACCGAGGCGAGGACGACGTCGGCACCCGTCTCGAACTGCTCGAGCATGCGCGGTAGATCGCTCAGGTCGGATGTGTTGTCGGCCTCGAGCATGACGATCGCGTCGTCGTCCTGGGACTCCCCGAGTGCGGCGCGCAGACCGGAGTTGATGGCGGTGCCCAGCCCGCGGTTGATCTCGTGCCGGACGATCGCCAGATGCAGGGAGTCGCTGTGCGCAGCGATCTCCTCGCTGGTGCCATCGGTGGAGCCGTCGTCGACGAAGATCACGCGCGCGCCGAGATCGCGGGCGACGGGCGCTAGCTCGGCCATCAGCCGAGGGATGTTCTCGCGCTCGTTGTAAGCGGGAATGACAAAACGGATCATCGATGTTCTCCTGGTTCGGCGGGCGGAGGGTGGCGCGTGAAAGGTCTCGATCGTGGTGTGTTATGCAAGAACGTCGTAGTCAGGCCGCAATGGGGACGGGACGGGCCGCCGGCATGTCGAGCAAGGTCACAGGACGGGAGTGGGCAGCGGAGTCGCGCACGGCGAGTGCTGCGGCGAGTGCGCGGCAGCCGTCCTGAGCGCTGACTGGCTCGGGGGTGTCATCCAGAACGCAGCGGGCGAACGCTTCCAGCTCGGCCTGCAGGGGCTCGACACGGGGCAGGGCAAAACGCACGGCGGCGCCCTCGGCGTCACCACGGATGCGGGCAAGCTCGCTCCACCCGGTGGGCGTGCCGGTTGACTCGGTAAACCAAACGTCCTGAGTCAAGTAGGAGGCGCTGAGCATCCCACCCTCTCCGATGATGGTCATCTCACGGCGCTTCTCGGGAGTCAGCCAGTTGACATCGAGCAGTCCCAGCGGGCCGTCATCGCCGAAGCGCAGCAGGCAGGCGATCATGTCCTCCTGGGTGGGGTGCACGCAGCGACTGCCTTCGGCGTAGATGCTGGTGATGTCGCGACCGAGCACGAACTGCATGAGGTCGAGGTCATGGGTGGCGAGGTCGATCGCGACACCGGTGTCCTGGATGCGGACGGGCAGCGGCCCCACGCGGGTGGCGTGGGCCCGAAAGACGCGTCCGATGCGTCCTTCGTCGATCAGCTCGGCCAGCTTGCCGACGGCGGGGTTGAAGCGCTCGACGTGACCGACCATCAGCTTCAGACCGGCCAAACGTGCGGCGGCGGCCATCCGCAGCCCGTCCTCGAGGGCAGTGGCGATCGGCTTCTCGACGAATACATGCTTGCCGGCGGCGAGCGCATCGAGTGCGATGTCTGCGTGGCGCGCAGAGGGGGCGCAAATGCAGACGGCGTCAACGTCGGCGCGCTCGAGCAGCCACCGATAGTCGCCGACCCACTCGATCGGCCTGCGCCCGATCCGCCCGCGGGCGACCGCCTCGTCGGGCTCGGCGACCGCGACCAGGCGACCTGCCGCGATGCGCTCCCACGTCTCAACGTGGTAAGCACCCATGCGCCCAGTCCCGATCAGCCCGATGTTCAGCTCGTCCATCATGCTGGGACTCCCACGCCTGAGCCGGCGGCGAGCGCCACTGCCTCGCCGCCGGTAGACGCCCCTGTCCCCAAGAAGTCAATGACGACACCTGCGATTCGCCGCGCGGCATGACCGTCGCCGAAGATCGATGGCCGCGCAACGGGCAGCGGACTGCGCATCGCGGCGGCGAAAGCGTCGGGGTCGACGCCGACGAGCGTGTTCCAGCCGGCCTCGACGGTGTCGGTCCACTCGGTCTCCTCGCGCAACGTGATGCAGCGCACGCCCCATAGGTAGGCCTCGCGCTGGACTCCACCGGAGTCGGTTGCGATTGCGCCGGCGCCGCGCTCGAGCTCGAGCATGCGCGTGTATGGGACGGGGTCGAGCAGCTTCACCGACGCAGGCACCTGCAGGCCCCAGCCGTCAATCCTGGCGCGGGTGCGGGGGTGCAGCGGCATCAGGACCGGCAAGGGGGAGCGTCCCAGACAGGCCAGCACCGCCGCCAGTCGCTCAGGACTGTCGGTGTTGTAGTTGCGGTGCACCGTGGCCAGCAGGTAGTCGCCACAGCCGGCGGGCCGCACGCGCGAGCGCCAGCTCTCCAGCGTGTCGCACAATGGATCTCCCGTCACGTGGATCTCACCCTGTACGCCTTCGACTTCGAGGTTGCGCCGCGCGCCCGGGGTCGGCGCACAGAGGACCTGCGCGAGCCGGTCGGTCTCGACGCGGTTGTACTCCTCGGGCATGTCGGCGCGATATGAGCGCAGTCCCGCCTCGACGTGCACGAGCGCCACGCCCATCGCGACGGCTGCGTGAGCGCCGGAAAGCGTGGCGTTGGTGTCCCCGCGCACGATCACCGCGTCCGGGCGCTCGAGCTCGATCAGCTCTTCCAGCCGAACCCGGGCGAGGTCGATCTGCTCGTCATGAGCGCGTGAGCCGACTCCGAGGTTGTGGTGCGGACGGGGAAGGCGGGTGGCGAGGATCTGACCCTCGGACATCGCCTCGTCGTAGTGCTGGCCGGTGTGTACCAGAATCTCCTCGGCGAGCGGAGCAAGCGCCTCGCAGACGGGTGCGGCCTGGATGATCTCCGGGCGGGCCCCGATCACGGAGAGGATGCGTGGGAGCTCGGCTCCAGGACGACGAGGGGGCATCTCCATATTCCTCAGGCAGCCGCCCGGTCGGCGAAAACTGGCAGCGCAAGCGGCTGGCCGCCCGCGCGCAAGGAAGCCTCGGCGAGCTCCACGGCCGCAACTACCTCAATCCCGAGGGCGAGGCTCGAGCGGGGCTCCTCGCCGGTGCGGACCGCACGCACGAAGTCCTCCAGCTCCAGGCGCAGCGGCTCCTGGGGCTCGACGCGTGGAATCACGACGTCGCCGGTGCGGTAGATCAGCTGATGCTCACCGAAGTTGGCGGGCGTGGGCGGCAGCATGTCCATACCGCGGTCGTAGATCCGCACGGGTTCGTCGGAGGCGGTGTCGTCGTACTGGACCATCCGCTGGCTGCCGACGACGATCATCTGGCGGAGCTTGCGTGGCGCCAGCCAGGAGAGCTGCACGTTGGCGGTCTGCCCGTGAGCGAAGGTGAGCGTCATGAAGGCCGTCTCGGACACACCCTGGCGCAGGACGCTGCTGCCGGAGGCGGCGATCTCGACGACCGGCTGCTCCAGCCAGTACAGGAGGATCGAGAGGTCGTGCGGGGCCAGGTCGCAGACGACGCCGTCGCCGTTGTACTTGCCGAGGTTCATGCGCGAGGAGGTGATGAAGTGCACGTCCCCGACCACGCCGCTGCGGATCAGCTCGCGCACGGTGTTGACGGCGGGGCTGTAGATGAAGGTGTGTCCGGGCATCAGTACGCGCTCGTTCGCGGCGGCTAGCTCGGCGAGCTCGTAGGCGTCCTGCAGGCGCGTGGCGAGGGGCTTCTCGACGAGCACATGCTTGCCGGCCTGCAGAGCGCGCTTGGCCAGGGCGTGGTGGGTCTGGGGCGGAGTGGCGATCACGACCGCCTCGATCGAGGGGTCGACGAGCACGGCGTCCAGCTCGCGCATAGCGCGGGCTTCGGGATGGCGCTGACGGAAGAGGCCCAGCTGGACGGGGTCGAGGTCGCACAGAGCCTCCAGGCGCAACTGCGGGCACTCGGCGATGTTGCGGGCCAGGTTCGGGCCCCAGTAGCCATAGCCGATCACCGCCGTACCAAGCGGCGCCTCACGCGGCAGGATGCGCCCACCACCGGCATCGCGTGCGACGAGGTCCGTAAGCGCAGAGGATTCCCCGGCGCCATTGATACCGCGACTGCCACCCCACTGCCCAGTCATGGGTCAGGCCACCCCCCGGCGGCCGAATACTACGGGCACCGTCTTGGCGAGGATGCGCAGGTCGAGCAGCAGGGAAGAGTCCCTGGCGTACTGGAGGTCGAAGTGCACCATTTCCTCGTAGGTGCGCTCGTTACGGCCGCTCACCTGCCACAGACCGGTGAGCCCTGGCTTGACATCGAATCGGCTTAGGTACTCGTCGGGGTACATCTCGACCTCGTAGGGAATCACCGGCCGCGGTCCAACCAGCGCCATCTTGCCGCGCAACACGTTGATCAGCTGCGGCACCTCGTCGAGGCTCCAGGAGCGCAGGAAGCGCCCGACGCGAGTGACACGGTTGTCGACCGAGAGCTTGTACAGCCGGCCGCGTTCGGGGCTGCGGTCATCACCGATCAGTGCCTGCACGTACTCGCGATGAGGAGTCGCGTCGGCGTCGCTGTACATGGTACGAAACTTGAGCATCGTGAACTCGTACAGTCCACGCCCGACGCGACGCTGGCGAAAGAGCGCGGGACCGCCGGTGTCGATCCTGATCGCAAGCGCGATCAGCGCCATGAGCGGCGCGAGCACCAGCAGCAGGGCACCGGCCACGAGGATGTCCAGCATGCGCCGTACGCCGTTCGTAGCGAGGTGCCGTTCGCGCGGACGCCCCGTGAGGGACTCGTTGCGCCCGGCACCCAACTCGACGTCCGGTACATCCGATTCGGCGGGAGCCAGAGCGGCTCTCGCAAACTCCCTTACCGGCTGTGTAGGAACAGCGCTCATATGCACGATCAACGCATCTGTGAGGGTGCGTCTTTTGTAAAGCCTTCAACCGCACCGGCGACTTGCTCGATCTCGATCTCGCTCATGCCCGGAAATATCGGCAGCGAGCAGATCCGCTCGGCCAGTGCCTCGCTTACCGACAGGCTGTCGGGATCAAGGCCAAGCTCGGCGTAGGCCCCGGTGCGATGGATCGGCACGGGGTAGTGAATCGCGCTCGCGACGCCCTCCTGGGCGAGGTGCTCGCGCAGGGCGTCGCGCTCGGCGCAGCGCACTACGAACAGGTGGTAAACATGGTCGGCGTCGGGAAGGGGCTGGTCAACCGGGGTGACTGCGCGAGCGTTGGGAATCCTCGCAAGTCGCGCACGCAGCGCGGCTCCGAGCTGCCGACGATCTTCGTTCCAGCCGTCCAGACGCTTAAGCTTGCGCCGCAATATCGCGGCCTGCAGCGCGTCGAGGCGCGCGGTCGCGCCAACCATGCAGTGGTGGTAGCGCGGGCGCTCACCGTGGGAGCGCAGCAATCGCACGCGGTCAGCCAACTCGGGGATGGCGGTTACGACCGCGCCGCCGTCACCCCAGGCGCCGAGGTTCTTGGCGGGGTAGAAGCTGAAGCAGCCGAGCGCACCAAGCGTTCCCACTCGCCGGCCGTGATAGCGCGCACCGTGCGCCTGGCAGGCGTCCTCGAGCACGTGGATACCAGCTTCGCGCCCCAGCTCGAGGATCGGATCGAGCTCGACGGTCGCGCCAAAGAGGTGCACCGGGATCACGCAGCGTACGCGTGGACCCAACCCGGCGGCGACGTGCTCAGCGGTGACGAGGTGGGAGTCGGGATCGACGTCCACCGGTCGCGGGACGGCGCCGACGGCGCTGACCGCCTCGGCCGTCGCGATGAACGAGTTGGCGGGCACGATCACCTCGTCTCCCGGTCCAATCTCCAAGGCGCGCAGTGCGAGCGCAAGCGCCTCGGTGCCGGACGAGACACCCACCGCGAAGTCGGTCTCGCAGTACGCGGCGAAGTCGCGCTCGAATGCCTCGACGTGATGACCGAGCGTGAACGCGCCGTGCTCGGCGACTTCGCGCACGGTCCCCATCAGCTCCTCGAGCAGCTCCGGGTCGGCGCAGTCCATGCGCGTGAACGGAACCTGAGCGGTAGGAGCGGCAGCCTGTACCGTGCCAGGCGCAAGCGTTGCCGTGCCCGTGGCGTCATGTGCCACAGTCGTGCTCGGCATGATGCTCAGGCGGCCGCGACGGCAGTGGACGGCGCGGAGTCCAGTCGGCGCAACTCCTGTTGCAGCGCTTTACGACCGCGGTGGTGCAGGCCGTGGATCGAACTCTCCGAGCGGCCCATCTGCGCGGCGATCTCGAGCGGGGTGAGGCCGATCACGTGGCGCATGACGACGACGTTGCGCTGCTCCTCCGGCAGTGTGTCCAGCGCCGCGCGCAGGCTGTGGGCGTGATCCAGAGCACTCTCGTCGACGTGTGTGTCGGGGCCATACACTTCTTCGGTCGGGATCGCGCGACGGCGACGCAGGTGGTCAAGAGCGGCGTTACGCGCGAGGCGCAACAGCCAGGCCGTGAAGGGAACACCGCGGTCGTCGTACTTGCAGATCACGGTTATCAACTTCATGAAGACGTGCTGCGTAAGGTCTTCAGCCTCCTTGTCGTCGCGCACGATGCCGCGAACGTAGCCGTAGACGTTGCCCGAGTAGCGCACGTACAGCAGCCGCAGCGCCTCACGGTCCCCCTCCTTGGCACGTGCGATCGCGAGGCGCACCTGGCGCATCGCCTCAGGCGACTCGTCGAGGGTTGTGCGTGCGCGCAGGCCGATCTGACCCTCATCGGACTTCTTGACGTAAGTGAGCACCGGGTGCATTCCCCATCCTTGGTTAGAGTTCTCTCGTCCTGGAAAGCCCTCCCGTCACGCCCTCCTGGCGTATGGACGGTGTATGCGTAAAAGACACAGTCGGGATTCCGGCACCGATGATGCGCTTGCCGTGCGCCTCCCACAATCCCCCGCTGGTCGCGACCTGCGTTCAATGAGCTGAACGCCGTGATCGGCCATGCTTCGGTGCGACCTGGCCGAATCAAAGGCCTATGCCGATCTGCGGATGTGTCCTCGTAGACCTGTCCCGAGCAACCCGCATAGCACAATCGAGCCGTCGAGGTCGAGGTACGTAGTCCTTCACAAAGTTGTGTCTAAAGCATGAAATCTGCCGCAAATTGCGGCGGGACCATCTATACTTCCGCCGCAGCAGCAGCACGGATTGGCGTGCAGGTGCAGCGGAATAGGTCCAGTTTGGGCATAGTTCTGTGACGACATACGCCGCATACGCAGCGGCAAGGTGGTCAAAATAACGGGATCATCCCTAGTTTTGACGACGCCGCATAAGGACAGCGAGGAACACGGATGATCATCGCAAGCAGGAATCGAGGGCAAGTCCATGCCGCCTCGGCAGCGTTCGATCCAGCTGCCCTTGGAGCACAACGGAGTGCGGCCGCGGCCGCTACGGACTCTCCGCCCAAGCCGCGGATTCCCACGGCCCTCGACCGCCTCCACAGAGCGCTCCTGCGTGTACAGCGCACAGCTGGGACTTCACGCGCCGTACTGCGCGCGGCGCCGCGGAGCTTTCACATCCAGACGGTCGTGCCCCTCCTCCTGCTCACCCTCGTTGCGAGCGCGTTCATCCCATGGACGCGCTTCGAACTGCGTACCACCTCCGACCAAGTCAACATCGAGACCGCCGCCACGCTGATCTCGGCGCTCGCCGCGATCCTCTTCTTCGACCGCTTCTGGCGACACTTGCGGCTGCGCGACCTGCTGCTCGCGGGCGGGCTCGCCGTGATGGCCGCCTCCAATCTGGGCGCCGGAATGCTGCTCGCGAGCAATCTCGTGATTGCCGGACATTCCGCCGCGTGGATCGTGCTCGGCGGGCGCCTCGCCGGCTGGATGCTGATTGCCGGCTCCGCGGTCGGCTCCTCCGATCGGCGCCTGCGGCGTCCCACCCCGGCCGCGATCCGCACGATCCTCCTATGTGGCGGGGCGATCGCCGCGTTGGCAACACTGGTCGTTGCGCTCAATGCCCGTGTGACTCCTTACGAAACGTTGCACAGCGGACCGCTCGGCAACTCGACGGCGATGCTCGTTGTCCAAATCCTGCTGGCGCTGCTGACGGGCGTCGCCGCCGTGACTTTCCGGCGCGAGGCGCTACGCACGGACAACCCGGCCGCGCGTCTGCTCGCGCTCGCCTGCGCGTTCGCTGCGTCTTCCGCGCTCGCCGCCTGCACGATGCCCTCCTTCTACACGTCGCGCGTCGGGGTCGCCGACATCCTGCGCTTGGGCTGGCTCGCCGCGCTGTTCGCGTGCGTGTGCGTCGAGTGGTCGCTGGACGAGCGCCATGCCCCCGTGCACGCGCTCGCTCGTGAGCGCGACCGGATGGCCGCAGACGTCCACGACTTGATCATGCAGGACCTGTCCTTCGCGCTCGCCAACGCGCGCACGCTCGTCGACGATCCCGCACGAGCGCCACAGGCGAGCACGGTCGTGACTGCGGGGGAACGCGCACTGGCCGGCGCGCGCGGCGTCGTCAGCGGCCTCACCGAGCACAGCTCGCAGCCGATCGCCGAGGCTGTCGAGACAAGCGCGCGAGCAGCCGCACGGCACATCCCGTTGACGTTCTACGCCGGCAACATGCCAACCGTCGCACAGCCCGATGAGCCCACGCGCGACGCGCTGGTGCACATCGCTCGCGAGGCGGTGACCAACGCCGTCAAGCACGCCCGTCCCGGCGCGATTGAAGTCATGTTCGAGCACGACGACGAGTGGCGCCTGATAGTACGCGACGACGGCCGGGGCTTTGACGGTGCCGTCAACGGCGCCGTCAGCCACGAGGGCTTCGGTCTTAACAGCATGCGCCGCCAAGCCGAGGCGCTCGGCGGCGCGCTGCGCGTGCGCGGCGGCAGTGACAGCGGCGATGGCGACGGCACAACCGTGGAGGTGTCCCTTCCATGAGCGGGATACCCACCGTGGTCCTCGCCGACGACCACCCCGTGATCCGCCTGGGCGTGCGCATGGCGCTTATGCGCGGCGGCTTCGAGGTCCGCGCCGAAGCCGCCGATCGCGAGGGTGCGGTCGAGGCCGTGCTGCGCGAGCGTCCCGACATCTGCCTGCTCGACATCTACATGCCCGGCGGTGGGATCGAGGCCGCCGCGATCCTCTTCCAAGCAGCGCCGGCGACCGCGGTCGTCATGCTGACCGTCTCAGCGAGCCCTGATGACATGCTCGCCGCATTGCGTGCCGGCGCAAAGGGATATCTGCCGAAGGACACTTCTCCCGAGCGCCTGCCCGCGGCGCTTTGTGGGGTGCTCAAGGGCGAGGCCGCGCTCCCTCGCAGGCTCGTCGGGCACGTGCTCCAAGAATTCCGTCAACTCCCCGCACCGGAGGCTGCCCCGTTGCGTGTCGATGGCGTCGAGCTCACCGCCAGGGAGTCCGAGATCCTGCGCCTGCTCCGTTCGGACCTCTCGACGATCGAGATCGGCGAGCGCCTCTCGCTCTCGCCGATCACCGTCCGTCGCCACATCTCCGCTGGGGTCGCCAAGCTCGGCGCCACCAGCCGCGACGAGGCGATCCGCGCGATCGCCTGACGTCACTCCTGCCGCGATGCGCATCTTCGTCACAGGCGCCAGCGGCTTCATCGGCGGTGTACTATGCGCCCAGGTATCAGCGAACGGCCACGAGATATCAGCGCTCGTGCGCCGTCCGGCTCGAGCCGCAGGGGACGCGCGTGGTTGCGGGAGACCTGGACACCACGGTTTCCCTCCGCGCACGAAGGCATACCCCACGCCGTGGGAGAGCTCGACTCGGCGACCAGTCATATCTAAACCCCATATCGGCAGTCGTCGATCAAGCTCGACAGAACGGCCTACCGCAACTGGCCGTGGGTCGCCCAAGGATAGTGAGCGAAGCGGGGGACGATGAAGTCGATCTGGCCCCGTTGCCGAGCAGCAAAGAACAGCTGCTCGCCAGAACCGTGCGCAAGCCCCGGAAGGCAATCCACGCCCGTTAGCCATCCCGGATGGAACGGCCGGCACGAAGGTTGCTTTGGGTCGCATCCGCGCAGGCCGATGAGGCCTCCACGGTGAAGAGCGCGGGGCGTCCTGCCCCGCGCCCGAGCAAGGGTGCGCGAACGACGGCAAGCCGGTCGCCGCACCGTCACGATTACCGGCCGTGGGAATCGCCCATCAGCGCAGCTCCCGGTCAGCGAGAAGCTCCAGTACGCGCTCGACCTCGTCTTCCACGCTCTCGGTGCATGTGCTTAGAACCAGATGCGGTTCGGTCGGCGCCTCGTATGGAGCTCCCACACCGGTGAGGCCCTTCAGCTCACCGGCACGCGCACGCGCATACAGTCCCTTGGGATCGCGCTGCTCGCACCGCTCCAGCGGGGTGCTGACGAAGACTTCGATGAAGCGCAGATCCTCGGCGGCATGAAGAGCAGCCGCTGAGTCGCGATCTGCGGCGTAGGGGCTGACGAGGCTGACCAGCGCAATCGTGCCCGACTCCGCCAGCAGCCGCGCGACGTGAGCGGTGCGACGCACGTTCTCACAGCGCGCCGCCTCGTCGAAGTTGAGGTCGCCGTTGAGACCGTGACGCAGGTTGTCGCCGTCAAGCAGGAACGCCGGCCGGCCGGTGACTATGAGGCGCTCCTCGACAGCGGCGGCGACCGTCGACTTGCCGGCGCCGGGCAGGCCCGTGAACCAGACGGTTGCTCCGGCGTGACCCAGCGACTCCCACCGGCGCGCACGGGTGACCTTCGATCCCTGCCAGCGCACGTTCGGGCTGCGCTCGGTCCTCATTTCGTTGTCGCTGACCATCTCCTCCAGCTCGGTCTCCGTGTCCAGGACCACCCCGGCGGCGACCGTCTCGTTGGTGACCTCGTGGATCACGATCGGGCTGCCCATGACACGATTGCGCCAGCAGGAGTCGGACACCAGCGGGGAGCAGAACTCCAGCCGCACCTGCCCAAAGTCGTTGAACTCGAGCGCCACGGCGCTCTCGTCGCAATGCAGGGCCTCGACATCTCAGGGGTGCGCATCAGAAGCACCCTCGCCGCTTGCGAGCCCCATCACCAGGGGTCCCCACCACGATGTACCGCCAAACATCGAACTCCGTCCAAGTTGCTCCCCCCTGCGGATGCAGCCATTGTACATACTCCACATCTCGGCCGTCGCCGGCGCTGAGCACCCGCTGGCCAAACTTGTCGACGCTCCTTTGCGCGTGCGCACTTCTCGTCACGGCGGACGCCACCGAACACCGCGTCGAAACCGTGCGCAGCGATCGCGTCCAGCAAAGTGACCGTCTGCATCCGTCCTCGCCGCCAGAGGGCAGCACTGGTCACTCGAACTCGGCGGCCACCTTGCGCAAAACGTGGACCGCCTCAGCCTCGAGCGTGCGCAGATGGGCTGAGCCGGTGGCGGGAGTCCGTGCTGGTGGTTCGAACGGCAGCGGAGAATAGATAAACCGCTCCTATCTTCCCTGCGCTCGGGCGATCAGGAAGAAGCGCCGGTCCAGGATTTTTGGGGCAACCTCATCGAGAGGAGAAAACGAAGTCGGCGATTGGAGGATCTGCCCGTCGAGCAGCGCCAACCCATCGGACGCCGCGAAGAGGTCATAGTGGCGCCTGTCAAAGCACTCTACGATATGCCGGTAGGAAGCTATGCCATAGTGGGCAAGCTCTTGGGGATGGACCTCGACAAACCAGTCAGGGCAAGCTCGGAGCGTCTCCCGAGCGCCCATGAGCGCTTCGTGCTCGAAGCCCTCCACGTCGATGAACACGACATCTGGCACGCCGTACTTCGCCGAAAGATCGTCGATCGACCAGGCGGGGACACGCAGTTCACCCCACCGACGCCGGCCGTCGTCGATCTGCCCGTTCAAGCCGAAGATGACCTCCCCGCTGGTCCGGGCCACCGCGGCATGCAGACACTCCAGATGCCACAACCGGTTGAGGTCGCGGTTGCGCTGAGCGAGGCTGAGATCCGCGGGATGTGCCTCCAAGGCAATGACTTGACCACAAGGCCCAACCGCCGAAGCCAGCATCATGGCGATCACCCCGTAGCTCGCTCCCAGGTCGAACACGCGCGCACCAGGGCGAAGCTTTCCGTCCCTCAGCATCGCGATCTCTGCCAATTCTGGCCAATCGCGGTCATATCGCTCTCCGTAGGAGGAGGCTATGACCACCTTGAAGCGATCATCAGCGTAGGTGTGCTCCACTAGGCGCTCCCCGTAGCGGCGCCGATCCCAGCGAAACTTGCAGACTCGAAGCGCCCTCAACCAGCTCGCCGGGAGCAGCCGTTCGGCCAAGCGCTTGAGCCGGCGACCGGCCAGCAGCCGGACCAAGAGTTCGTTTGCGTGATCCACGGTCACCGCCCATCTTTCTGCGACGAGCAGGCGCTCGCCGGCGCCAAGGCTACCGGGGCGGCGAGGTCTCGGCACCGTTTGGGCGCGATCATGGATGTATCCTGTTCGACTTCTGCAAATACGCACCGCAATGTCGAGCATACGATTGCGTGACCTGTGCCTTTGCGTCAGCCAAGAGGCAGGTTGGATGTTGAGGGCTTCGATGACGTGAACCGTTCGTGACTCATTCCTCGCCCCCCATCCAGCTCAAGCCTCAGCGGGAGTATGCGGGGCCCGAGCGAACAGAACATCCCACACTGCTGATCGACTCGGTCACCAAGCGCTGGCCTCGCCAGACCGACCCGGTCCTGCGAGACATCGATCTTGTGCTCGCGCCGGGCCGGCTTGCGTGGCTGACGGGAGGCAATGGAGCGGGAAAGACAACACTGCTTCGGATCATCGCCGGAATCATCGCCCCCGACCAGGGAGGAGTGCGCGTATGCGATCTTCAGGCGGGCAGCAATCGCCGTGAATATCAACGGCTCATTGGCCTGCTCACCGCGGGCAATTCGGGTCTTTACGCGAGGATGACCGTTCGACAGCACCTCGACTATTGGGCCCGTCTCGCCTTGGTCGCATCCCAGGAGCGAAAAGAGCGAGCCGACGAGTTCATCGAGCGCTTCACGCTCGGTGCTCTGGCTAACCGGCGCATGGACCGCATGTCGATGGGGCAACGCCAACGTGTGCGAATCGCGATGGCCTTCCTGCATCGTCCGCGGCTGATCCTGCTGGACGAGCCGGCGAACAGCCTCGACACGGAGGGCTGTGAGGTGCTGATCGCAGCTGTCGAGCGGCATCAGAACGAAGGGGGCGCAACGCTCTGGTGCTCCCCTGCGGGTGACGAGCTGGGTACGAACGTCGATCAGAAGCTGCTGCTCGCATCGGGGGGACTGCAGAGGGATGACTAGCGTCCGCCTGAACTGCGCGGCCGCCTGGGCCGTCGTACGCCGGGATTTCCAGCTCTTCATGAGCTACCGCCTGCGCTTCGCCTCGCAGGTCTTCTCAACGTTCTTTGGCGTCGTGCTCTTTTACTATGTATCGCGACTGGTCAGCGTGCGGCAGTTCCCAAGCCATGACGCCTACTTTGCCTTTGTCGTGATCGGATTGGCGGTCATGGAGCTGCTGACAGCAGCCCTGCACACGGTACCCACGAACCTGCGCAGCGAGTTGGTAGCCGGGACGTTCGAGCGCATGGTCGTTTCTCCGTTTGGCCCGCTGGGCGGCATCGTGGCACTGTCGCTATTCCCGATGGCCCTGGCCAGCGTGATGGGCACGATCACGCTCGCCTTTGCGGCGCTTCTGTTTACGCTTCCATTGCAGTGGGAAACTCTGCCGCTTGCGGTGCCGGCACTCCTGCTCGGGATGCTGGCCTTCCTGCCGCTCGCGCTGCTACTCGGTAGCGCCGTGCTGATCGTCAAGCAAGCCGGCAACGTCGCCACCTTTGTAATCAGCGGACTCGCGCTTACCGCAGGAGCATTCTTTCCCGTGTCTGTCCTGCCATCCACGCTGCAGTGGATCTCGAAGGTCCAGCCGCTCACGCCGGCGCTCGAACTCGCTCGGCACGAGCTCGTCGGAGCGCCCATCTCGGGCTCGGCATTGCAGGCGGCGGGAAAGTTGGCGGCGTTTGCGCTTGTGGGGCTGCCTATCTCGGTGATAGCGATCTCGCGCGGGATCAAGGTCTGTCAGCGTCGCGGCACACTGATCGAGTATTGACCCCCGCCCCCTCATCCGCCTTCGGTCTCGCTCTGCACCCACGCTTTGCGCTGCCCGGCCTGCCGCGACGAGCCACCTCAGCCGAGACGCCCGCCGTCGAGCTTGAGGCCGTGAGCCTAGAGCAGCTCACCGCTCTCTGGTCAGGCCCCGCCGGAGAGCCGGTGTGGGAGACGATGCTCGGCCCCGGGGCCCACTATTCGCTGCTGCCCGGAAACAAGGGGGATCACCTGATCCGATATCCCGGCGTCCCCTCCTTTCACCTCTCTCCCGACGGGGGCACCCTGTCCTGTGCCGAGCCCGTGGGGCGCGACCCCGACTGGACCAGGACCCTGTTGGACACCGTGCTGTGGAGCGTCGCCCTGCTCCGTGACGTTGCCCTGTTGCACGCCGGGGCGGTGCTGTCTCCCAGGGGCGTGGTAGCAATCGCGGGAGCTCAGGGAGCCGGTAAGAGCTCCCTTGTAGCCCAACTGCTCAACGAAGGCTGGCCGCTGTTCACCGACGACATCCTGGCCTACCGGACCAGTGGCAACCGGGTGATCGCCGATCCCGGCCCCGCACTCATGAATCTTTCTACCCGCCCCGGAGCAGTAGCCAAGCCGCGGGCCATCGGCCGGATCCTGGCCCACTTCGACGACGAGCCGGACTCCCCGGAGGCCTGGGTGCAGTTGGACCTAGAGCCCCCCGAGCCCCAGCCGCTGCGCGCCCTCGTCCTACTTGCACGCGAAGGCGAGAGCCACGATGTGCAGATGAGTGCCATGACCGACGCGCTGCTCAGGGTCATCCCGCACACCCTCGCCTTCCGCACGCGACCCGGCGCGCTGCAAGCCCGCTTTGAGGCGGCAAGCGACCTGGTGGCGCGAGTACCCGTATTTTGTATGAACGCGGGTGTCCTGGTAATCCCTGCCGAGCTCGCCGCCGCGCTGCGATCCGGGCTCGACTCAGCCACTGATTCAGCAACTCTTATTTCATCTCTTCACTGACGAGGATCCGAAATGTCGACCGATTCAGACTCAGCCGAACCGCCGCTCACTTCCGCCAGCGCCGTGCGGGTTCCCGAGCACGTGGTGTTCCGCGGCTTTGCCCAGGAGACCGTCGTACTGAACCTGCAGACTGGCACGTACCACGGGCTCAACTCTACCGCCGGTCGCATGCTCGAGGCCCTACAGCGCCATCCCGTGATCGCCGAGGCCGCTGCGACCGTGGCCCAGGAGTATGGACAGGACGCCGCGATGGTAGAGGTCGACCTGCGGGAGCTGTGCGAGGGTCTGCGCTCCCGCGGCCTGCTGGCGGTTCACGCCGACGAGTAGATGGACGGCGTCGGTGTGGATGAGGGATGGAAGGGCGAGGGCTTTGGCTTGGCCCTGCACAGTTCCTACCGGCTCCTCGCCGTAGCCCGCGACCCCACATCCGAGCTGCCTCTCGTGTCGCTCACGCTGGACGGCGAGCTGCCAGAGACCCGGGGGCGGATACTTCGCGACATCCGCCACCCCGATGGCAGCCCGGCGATGTCGATCGAGCAATCTCCAGAGGGGGATTTTCGGATCTTCGCACCTCAGTTCGGGACGCATCTGGTGGACGCCGCAGGCGCCACCGTGTGCTCCCTACCCGTGGCGGGACTCGAGCCCTGGCGCTGGCAGAGGCTGCTGATCGGCCAGGTGCTGCCGCTGCTCGCCGCCCTGCGCGGCTACGAGGTGCTGCACGCCGCGGCCGTGGTGCTCGACGGCGTGGCCTTCGGGCTACTCGGGGATCCGGGGAGCGGGAAGTCCACCCTCGCGGCCGCGCTGACCCTGCGCGGCCAGCAGTTGTTGAGCGATGATGTGCTCACCGTGTCGCTAGACGCCGACAGGGCGCCTCTCGCCCATCGGGGCAGCCTGACTCTCACGCTACGCCACGAGCAGCGACATCTTGGAAGCAGATTGGTCGACGCAGGAGTCGCCGAGCCGCTGGGATCCGATGACAAGCAGCTGCTGGCCCTCGATCCCCGTGCCACTCCCGCAGTAGCGCCGCTGGGCGCTCTCTACCTGCTTGCTCGCGATGAGGATGGCCCGGTCGGGGAGCCGCGCGAGGCCTCGGTGCTCGACCTGATGCGCTTCAGCTACATTCGCTACGTACAGAACCCTGGGCGCCTCGTCGGCCAGCTCGAGCTGCAATCGGGGATCGCCGGCTCGGTGCCCGTGGTGCCCGTACGGGTCTCTGCCTCGGAGAGCCCCTCAGCCCTGGCCGAGCGCCTGGAGACTCACATGCAAGAGCTAGTCGCCACGAGATGCCACCGGTGAGCCCAGTGGCCACTCCGCTGCCCCCCCTGACCCGGCGCGACAAGCTTTCGCTGGTGAGCGAGATCCTGCCGCTGTACCTACGGGCGCGCTGGCAGATGCGTCGCCCGGACGTACGCGACATAGTCGAGCACCTTCGGGGCACCCCTGCGGGCAAGCCCCGTCAGGAGTTCCCGCTGGCCTGCCGCCTCGGCCGGGCGGTCGCTCGCACCCTCAGCCTGTTGCCCACCGACAACCGCTGCTTGGCCCGCTCGTTGGTGCTCGACGCGATGCTCACCCACCGCGGGCTTCAGAGCATGCTGATCATCGCGGTGCGCGCCCAACCCAAGTTCGCCGCCCACGCGTGGGTCGAGCACGCCGGCATTCCCCTGCTGGCCCCCGGCTCGAGCGCCTACCAGCGCATCATCGAGCTCTGATGCTGGTCGGCGCCTATGGCCGTGACGCCGAACAGCGCGTCGGAACCGGTGCTGGGGCCGCTGCCGGAGATCCCTCCAGCGAGGTCGAAGTGATCCACCGCGGAGAGCTCGCGCTCGCCTGGCCGCGGCATGAAACACCAGCGGTTGCGGAAAGCGCCAGCCGGCTGTGTGTGATGGACGGAGAAATCACGGCGGCTCCGTGGCGAGCACTGGCTCGTAGCACCGACCGACCGTGTTCGCCCACGGAGCTGCTCGAGGCGTGGCAACGGCTCGGCGAGGAGGTGGTCGCAGGCCTGCGTGGGAGCTTTGTTCTGGTGCTCTGGGACGGGACCAGGCGATCCGGGCTGCTGGTACGAGATCCGACCGGCCTGAGACCTCTGGTGAGAACGCAGACTCAAGGCTCTCTGGTCTTCGCTTCGGAGATCCGGCAGCTGCTTGCGACCCTGCGGACAGTGCCGCCGCCGGACCCTGTCGCGCTCGCGTTCTGGCTAAGCAGCGACATCTGCTGGGACGAACGCACCTTCTTCGACGGGATCGCTCCGCTGCGCGCTGGACATCTGCTCGCCCTGGAGGCGGGCCAGGTCCAAGAGCGGGCCTGGTGGCGTCCACGCTACTCGCCGCCAGATCAGATCGGACTGGACGACGCCGCCAAAGCCGTCGGTCACGCGATCAAGCGCTCGATCACGTCGCACACCCGATCAGGAGAGGGTGTCGGGGTGCTCCTCAGCGGTGGGGTGGACTCGACCAGCGTGGCCGCGCTCGCGCGAGCGGGGCTCGACGGCTCGGCTGGGCAGCTGACAGGTTACTCGGCGGTCTTCCCGGGCCAGCCGCAGACGGATGAGAGTGAGGCGATCGAGGCGGTCTGTCAGCAGTTGGGGATCCCGAGCGTGCAGATGGCGGTCCTGGGAGGCAGTCCGATCGGCGGCGTGCTGCGATTCATCGCCGAGTGGCGGGTCCCCTCCCACTCCGTCAACTGCTTCTTTTGGCCGGACATGCTCAAACGCGTGCGTGAAGACGGCACCGAGCTGCTCCTCGGCGGCGAGGGGGGAGACGAGCTGTTCGAACTCTCCTCGCCCTTGCTAGCAGATCGTCTGCTCGCGGGCCGACCGGCCTCCGCGCTCGGGCTTGCTCGCCGGGTGCCCGGTGGCGAGCGTCAACCGCTGGGACCGCTGGTTCGACTCTGTCTGACCGAAACAGCGGCTTCGACGCTTCCCTCAACGTTGCTCAAACGGTTGGATCGACCCTCGAACGCTTGGATGGGAGAGCCAGCCTGGCTCAGACCACGACTTGCCAAGCTGCACAGAGCGGAGGAGAACCCATTCCGGTGGAGAGAACTCGACGGCCCGCGCTGGTGGAGATACCGCGCCTACATCCTGAGCGCAGGTCGCGAGATCGTTGGATTCAGCGACGAGATACGTCGTCTCTATCAGCGTCCGGAGATCAGGGTGCATCAACCGCTGCTGGACCTGGACCTGGTCGAGCTGGTGCTCAGCCTCCCGCCCGAGCTGGCCTTCAGCTCCGACATGGACCGGCCGGTGCTGAGAACGGCCGCGAGGGGCCTGATCCCCGAGCAGATCCGTACACGCGTCGGGAAGAGCGACTTCGCGCCGGTGCTATCCACGGCCCTTGCCGCCGACGATCTGGCGCTGGCACGCAGTCTGCTGCTCGCTTCCGATGCGCGGATCCGTGAGTTCGTAGAGGTCGATGTCGTCCGCGAGCAACTGTTCGAGGGTGCGCCGCAACGCCACCCGCAAGGCCCCGAGCGCTGGGCGATCGACATCTGGCGCATGATCTCCGTCGAGTGCTGGCTGCGTGCCCAAGAGGATCCAGCCGATGCCACGACGCTGCTGAGTCGCGCCAGCGAGACCCGAACTTCTTTCCACCTTGCGCTCCCCGGCTCCGAGACATAGCTTTCTGCTGGTCAGCCGTTCAAGGATCAAAGGGAGAACAATGCCCAAGACAAGTCATGAAGACAACAAAGAGCGTTCGGCGGAGTACACGCAGCCGAAGATCTCAGACTACGGCGATCTGGTTGAGGTGACCGCTGCCGGCAAAACGGGTGGGCGCGCAGACGCGAACTTCTCGCGCGGCGACGTCGTCACGTTCATCAGCAGCACTCCGTAGCACGCTTGGAGCGGGCGGGTCCTCCGTCTCGGTGGGCTCGCCCGCTCCCTGTGCTAGAAGCTCAGGCCCATGCCGACCATATGGAAGCTGGCGATCTTCGCCGCCGATGTCGCGCTGAGGACTGAGCTGGCTGACATCTGCCAGACCGCGGGGTACCGTGTGCTGAGTACTCGGGCCTGCCTTCCAGATTCCCCTGGCGGCCCGCACGCCGACGTGGCCATCGTGCAGGGCCCTCTGGACGCCGGGCCATGGCCCGAGTACCCCACGGTGGTGGTTCTCTCCGCGGCCGATCCCCGCACGGTGACCGCCACCCTGCGGGAGGGGGCCGCCGGCGTGGTCGAGCGCAGCGCCCTGGCCGGCACGTTGCCCGCCACCATCTCGGCTGTGGCCTGCGGCCAGCTCTGCGTGCCGCGCGCCTTCGCCGCTGAGACCGAGCGTCCCACTCTCTCCACCCGCGAGAAGCAGATCCTGGGAATGGTGGTGCTCGGATTCGCGAACATCGAGATAGCTCAGCGGCTGTTCGTGGCCGAGAGCACCGTCAAGAGTCATCTGAACTCCGCGTTTCGCAAGCTCGGCGTCCGCTCGCGGACCGAGGCCGCAACCCTGATCCTCAACCCGACAAGCGGACTCGGCACCGGCATCCTGACGATTCCCACGAGCGACTCCGACCCGGAGCCCTCATCCGCCTGAACTCCCCCTCTGGACCCGCCACCACGCGATCATCCCGCGCGGCGCATGGGCGATGAGCCAGACGGGGCGCCAAACGTAGGCGACCGCCAGCCCGAGGCGGCCACGTCGCGCCAACGGCGACCACCAGCGCATGAACTCAGGCCGGGGAAAGAACTCCTTCACCACCATCGCGAGCCGCTGCCGCGCCCCTACTCCGGGCGAGAGCAGCGCATCGATCCCCTCCGCCGTGGGAACTCCTTGATAGCGGAGCTCGTGAAGGGTCGAGCGCGCGTCGTCGATACCAAGCCGGCGAGCCAGCTCCAGGCCCTCCGGCAGCAGTCGCAGTCCGCTGGCAAACACCGGCAGGCCATCAAAATCTCGCGCGATCTCGAGAGCTTGGCGCCAAAGCCGCTCTTCCGCGCGGGCAATCGCGCGCCGCAGGTCCTCGATCGGCTTGCCTTCGGCGTGATGGGCAGCATGCAGCCCGATGTGGAGCAGCAGGGCCGTCCGACTCGGAATCCGCAGCTCGGCGCCTCCGATGACCTGGGTATCGGAGCTTGCGGCCAGCGAGGCCCAGATCTTCCGCGGGTCAGCGTCGCACCCGTGCAGCGCACAGTGGAGATCGACGTTGTCCTGCTCCGCGCCATCCCGATCCCGCAGGAATGCCGTCGAGGCGAAGGACTCCATCCGGGGATGCGCCATCGTCTGCATATAGTTGGAGAAGCCGAGCCGCTCGAGCACATCGGCTGCCCGCTGCCAGTCGCCTGGGGCGACCATGATGTCGGAGTCGCCGTACGGACGGACCTCGTCGGGATAGAACCACGCGGCCAGCGCCGGGCCCTTGAGCACGAGCGACTCGATGCCCTCCGCCGCGAACGTTCCGGCGATCTCGGCCGTGAGCTGGTCGATCAGGAGGGTGCGGACCGCCCGCAAGCGGGACACGGGATCGAGGCTCGCGCTCATCGTGGCTTTCCGCCTCCCGCCGAGACGATCGCGCGCCTGTACACGTCAAGCATCGCGGCCACATGATGCTCGACCGAAAATGCCTGCTGCACCCGGCGTCGACCCGCGCGCCCCATTTCCCATCCTCGCTCGGGCTCCTCGGCAAAGCGACGGATTGCCTGCGCCCAGGCGCCGGGCTCCCGCGGCGCCACCAGAAAGCCCTCGCGCCCATCCTCGACGATCTCAGGAGGCCCCCCGATGGTCGTCGCCACGACCGGCACGTTCAGCGCCATCGCCTCGATCAGCGCCCGACCAAAGGGCTCCTCCCAGGAGGGCAGCAGCAAAACGTCGAGAGCGCACACGAGCTCGGGGACGTCCTCCCGCTCCCCCATCCACGAGACGTAATCCTCCAAGCCGGCGTCGGCCGCCAGCGCACGCAGGCGAGCCACGTAGCCCTCGTTGTCAAAGCGGGTGGCGCGAGCGACGAACTTGGCTGAGCCGATCAGCAACAGGTGCGCGTCGATGTCTTCCTCGCGCAGGATCCGAAGCGCTTCGATCGCGGTGTCCTGGCCCTTCCAGGGGCTGAGCTGGGCGACCACACCCATCAACAGCGCGCGCTCACCGACACCATCGAGACAAGCACGCGCGCGAATGCGGTCGAGGCGGCCGGGATCCCAGCGCTCGAGATCAACGGGGTTGTGGACGACCTCCAGGCGAGCGTTCGGCGCGGCGCTCCGCACCGAACGGGCCGTGTACTCGGAGTTGGCCACCACCGTCGTAGCGGTCGCGGCGATCAGACGCATGGTGGCGGTTGTGACCGGTCCGGGCGGCAGGCAGTCACGGACGTGAACGATCGATGCGGAGGAAGGATGGGCGAGCCCGAGGACGATGCCGGCCCGGATCGAGTTCGCGTGGATCAGATCGGCGCGGTGACGACGAGCCGCAAGATGGACGGATCCGGCCGCGGCGGCCATCTCCCCAAGCGCGCGCGGGGTGTGTAGCGGGTGCAAGCGGAGGCTGCCGGCCGTGCCGGGGATCGAGGTCGTGGGCAGGCCCAGACGCCGCACCTCTCCGGCGAGTCGGCCGGACGGCGTCGCGACCAGCGAACTCACCGTGTCCGGCAGCGCAGCGAGCAGGCTGAGCAGCGAGTGCTCAGCGCCGCTGACCTCAGCGGTGTGGTTGACGTATAGGACTCTCATGCTGAAATCCGGGCGGAATGGTCGGGTGACTTTCCAGCGGCGACGGCATCATCCGACGGGAGTCCAAGCCGCTTGAGCAGCACCGCTTCAACGCGCGCGCAGATCACCGGCCACGCAAAGCCGCGCGCACGCTTGGCGCCCGCGTCTCCAAGCCTCAGCGCCAGCTCGGAATCGAGCAGCAGCCGCGTGATCCCCTCGGCCACGGCTAGGTGGTCGGTGGGATCGACCAACAGTCCGGTCTCTCCATCAACCACCGCGTCGAGCGCGCCCGCGACGTTTCCGGCCACGACCGGCTTGCCGTAGGTGGCCGCCTCCAGGTACACGATCCCAAAACCCTCTCCGGCGAAGTCACCCGCCGGCAGGCGGCTGGGCATGGCCAGTAGGTGAGCACGCCGGAGCCAGGCGTTGCGCTCGTCGTCGGAGAGCGCGCCGACAAAGCTGACCGCGTCCGCCACCTCGTGGGAGCGGGCGAGCTGTTCGAGTCCTGGACGCAACGGTCCGTCGCCGATGATGACCCAGTGGACGTCGGGTACCTTGGCGCGGATCAGGGGTAGCGCCCTGATCATGACGTCATGACCCTTGTAGCGATCCTCCAACCGGGCGATGGTCAGGAAGGTGGGGCGCTGCTCGGGCTTGGGCCCGGTGTCAGCCGGTATGTCGACCCCAGGAGAGATCAGGTGAGTGTCGCCCGAGAATGTTCCCGTCGCGGCAACCAAGCGGGAGGTGTACTCGCTGACAGCGACCACGTCCTGGGCCTGGCGCGCCGCGAACGCGGCGAGCCTCGGCTTGGCTCCGACCTCCTTTGCGTGGAAATACTGGAGGGTCGGCGCGCCCAGGGTCCGGTGAATGAGCGCAGCGGCCGGACTGGTGACGATGTGAGCGCTGAGGGTCGCGTGCGGACGGAATCGGCACGCCTCCAGGATGGCGATCGCGTTGAGGGCGAGGTTGCGTCCTCCTCCCAGTCGCCTGTCCGCCCGCACTCGTTGTACAGCCAGATCGCCGGCAGCGTCGAATCGCCTCGCGCCGGGTGAGTCTCGTGTGACCACCTTCGTCTCGAAACCCTCGAGGCCGCCGGCAAGCCGCTGCGCGAGCACCTGTATGCCGCCGCGGGCGGGTGGGAAGTCGGGCGTGATGACGAGCAGCCGCGGCTTAGCCAACATCGAGCCCGAAGAACCGGTCCATCCACAGGCCGAGCGCGAGCAGGGGCCAGAGTAGGTCGCTGTGGTCGCGAACACAGGAGGCATGCTCGCGGACCAGCACGTCGGCAGCCTGGCGGTCGAAGTAGCCCTCCCGATAGATGACTCCGCTCTGAACCTGGCGGCGTAGGACCGGTGCCAGTGGCCCGCGCAACCACTCGGCCGCGGGCGCCCGGAAGGCGGTCTTGCGATAACGACCAGGTGAGCGCGGAGTGTCCATGCCTGGCGGAAGGATCGCATGCAGCAGGGTCTTGCCGCGCCCGCGCAGATGCACCGAGGTGTCGACCGACGCAGCCAGCTCAGCCAGACCCTGATGCAGGTAGACGCTACGAATCTCCAGAGACGCCAGCATTCCGGCCCGATCGGTCTTCATCAGCACATCGTCGGGCAGGTAGTCGACCTGATCCAGGCGCATCAGGCGCCGGCCGATCGAGTCGCCGTTCAGCTCCCCCGCTCGACCCGTCAGGTCGTCGAGCACCTGGGCGCCGTTCAGATCGGCCAGACGCGGTCCGTAGAACGCCGGGCGTCGGTGGCGCCGGCCACCGGTTACCCAGTCCAGGTGGCGCTCGAGCAACGGCGTGGGGGTGACTCGTTCTGCCAGCAGCGCCGCTGAGCTCCAGCGCGAGGAGTAGCGCAGCAGACTGCCCAGGGGCCGCGCGGCGACGGCGGGGAGGGCGGACTCCACGCGTCCGGCGCGCTCAAGCCAGCGGTAGCGCGGGTAGCCGCCAAAGAGCTCGTCCGCCCCCTCGCCGCCGAGGGCGACCGTCACCAGGGGCCGGGCGAACTCCGAGAGAGCGTGCAGCGGCACGAGCGCCTGATCGGCCAGCGGCTGATCCAGGCTCGCCAGCACCCCGGGAGCGCGCGCGGCGACCTCGGCCTCGGTAAAGGTCACCTCGTGGTGGTCGGTGTCCAGCCGCCGCGCCACCCGACGGGCGCGGGCCGTCTCGTCGAAGGACCCCACGTCGTAGCCGATCGTGAATGTCTTTGGCCGCTGCGTGGACTCCCGGGTGGCCGCGGCCGCCACGAGGGTCGAGTCGATCCCGCCGCTGAGGAACACCCCCACCGGCACGTCGGCGATCATGCGCGTGCGCACCGACTCTCCGAACAGGCGCTCGGCCTCGGCCGCGAGCGCCGGAAGCGGCTCCCGCAACTCGGCCGGGCCGTCGGGCGGCGACCACCAGCGGGACTCCTCCGTGTGACGACCGTCCCGCTCCCATGCAAGGAGATAACCCGGGGGCAACTGCCGAACGCCTGGCACCACGGTGCCCGGCCCCGGCACGTAGCCGAGCACGAAGAAGGCGTCGATCGCGGCGGGGTCGAGCTCGCGCAGCGCCGGCTTCGCCTCCAGAAGCGCCGTCAGTTCGGATGCGAATAGCAGCTCGCCGGCCTGCTCATGCACAAACAGCGGCTTCTCGCCGAAGCGGTCGCGAGCCAAGAGCAGGCGTCTAGGCCGCTCGTCCCACAGGGCAAACGCGAACATCCCCTCTAGTGCGTGGACCATCGAGTCGCCAAACTCCTCATACAGATGCACGAGCACCTCGGTGTCGCTGCTCGTGGCGAAGCGATGCCCGCGTGCGTTAAGCTCCTCGCGCAGACGGGCGTGATTGTAGATCTCGCCGTTGAACACCACCCACACCGATCCGTCCTCGTTGCTGAGCGGCTGGTGACCCCCCTCCACGTCCATGATCGCCAAGCGCCTGACGCCGATCGTCACGCCTGCCTGAGCGTCCGTGTGCAGACCCTCGTCGTCCGGACCACGGTGGCGCATCGTTGCAGCCATCGCCCGCACGCGGCGTCCCTCAGGGTCGTCAGTACTGCCAGCTATTCCGCACATTAGATCTAATCATATTTGAAGAAAGAGGCCTCGACGGCGTTGCAAGGAAATCCGCCGACGTTGCTTTCAGCCAAATGGCCAAGATTGACCTGCCATCCATAAGCACCGCAGGAGGTTGGTCGATCAACCAACTGAATAACTCCCTTGATGCTCCCTCCGATGCGATTCCGCACCCAATATGCCCTTTCCCGCTAGGTGGCCTCTCCGGCTGCTTCCACTCCTATGCGTTTCGGCACTTGCACTCGTCTTCTTGACCTCCGGACCCGCATCGGGAGCGTCTATCCGCCGACGCCAAGCTATCGGACACAAGCACGTCGCCCGACGCAAGCTATGCGCAATTGAACACCGCAAGCGATCACCCAGTCACAAAGCCGGACGCGGTGCCAAGCGGGCGCGACAGGCTCACGTCAAGCACACCCAGCACGCTCAAACCTCTCACGGGTGCGTCGCCAGCGCCCGCCGGCCGAGCCATCCATCGGGGAGAGGATCGACCGAGCCTAGGACGACGGTCTTCGATGGACCACCGAGCCCTCCAGCCATCCTGGAAGCGCCTACGACCACACCAACGCCAGAAGCGACTCCATCCCCGGGCATCCCTGCCGAAGTACCACCATCCACCACCCCGGAAGCATCCCCACCCCCGACTTCGGAACCACCCTCGTCGAGCGAGCCTACTTCGAGCGTATCCGCGCCACTCGGTGCCCAAGGGGAGGACTTTGCCGAACAACCGGCAGACGTTTTGCTGACCTACGGAAGCACCGTGGCACCGGACGCCGCTTCTCAGTGCGTGGGGCTTAACTCCTCTGGTGACACGGAGACTTTTGGAGGTATCGATCAGGGACCCACAACGCAGACGATCCGCCTCGAGCTGGTGCCCGGCGGGACGATGCCGGGGAGGGTCCGCTGCCCGACCGAAGCTGAAGTCAGCAGGACGAGCAGGGCCAAACCCAGCTATATCGCAGAGAACGCGGATGTCCTTGCAGTCTCGCCTGCTGCTGAATCTCCTGGTGGGGTTGTGAGTGACCCGATCGACCCGAAGTACCTGACCGAGGTCCCGTTCGGGACCAGTTCGTTCTGGATCCAGCCGTGGCGCGCCTACCTGGACACCTGGCCTGCCTCGCGGCTGCTGGACTCGCTTGGGATCAACTTCAATGTGACCGCAAACGAGGCGGAGGCAACGGCGCGACTGCTCCAGGACAGCGGCTTCAAGCTCGCGCGCATCGAGATCCCGTGGAACTCACTCTCTTACGAAGACCCAACCAAGTTCGTCAATGAACCCAACATCCGCCGGCGACTGGTCGCACTGCACGCACACGGCCTGCGGCCCCTGATCCTCCTCAACGCCAACAGCGGCGGACCGGGCCCCGCCAAGGAAGCCACCCTGAACACCGTATCCGCGGCGCCGGCAGGAGCACAAACGGTCACGCTGACTGCCACCAGCGCCGCGCAGGCCGTGCCCGGCAAGACAGGCTTCGACAAACTCGCCTTCGGTGGTAACCCCGACATTCTGATCACCTCCGTCAACAGCAAAGGCGTTGCCCAATTGTCAATGCCTCTGCCTGCGGAACTTCCGGCAGGAGCGCACAAGGGATCCACTCTGCTCTATGCACCCTTCGGATCACCCAAGCTATCCAACGGAGCAGCGAATCCCGCTTTCCAAGCCACGCTCACAGGCTGGCTAGGCTACGTCGCGACAGTCTGCCACGAGGCCGCAAGCATCTTCGGCCCCGGTGGCTACGACCTCGAGGTCTGGAACGAGCTCAGCTTCGGCTCAAAGTTCCTCAACCAGGAAAACTACTACTCTCCGACGCGCGAAATCGGCTCAGGCTCCGTCACCGAAGCGCTGCTCGACGAAACCGTCGCCTACGTCCGCGACCCTGCTCATGGCATCTCCTCCGAAGTCGGTATCACCGACGGCTTCGCGAGTCAGACACCATTCGCCACCGGCGCTCGGGTACCCGCCGGTACCACAGCACTCAGCAAGCACCTCTACGAGTCCCCGAAAAGCATACCCTCCGAATACACCACCGAGCCAGGAATCAAGCCACTCAACGCGCTCGGCCAACCCGATTACACAATCAGCGGGATCAAGTCCAGCCCGATCTACACCCCACTGTTCACTCCAAGCTACGTCTCCGCGCTGCCCGAGTACTTCCTCACCGCCACACAAACCGAGACGGTGATCCGCGACCTCGCCCCGATCACCACGACCATCTACGGCATCCCACACGGTCGAAACGTCGCTCCGCCAAGAGGCGAACCACCACAGGTCTGGATGACCGAGTACAACCTCGGCACCAAAACGCTCGCTCCAATCAGCTCCGAACATCCCGGCGAGTACCTTGGGTCTCAGATATCCCCAGCCCAAGCCAGCCGTCTGCAGGCTGAGATCCTGCTGCGCAGCCTCGTCTCGATGGTGAGCAAGGGCATGACCCGCGAGTACTTCTACGCGGCCGCGCATGCGGGAGGCAACAGCCTGATCAGCGAAAGCTTTATGTCGGTCGTGGACACCAACCCCAGCGCTTATCCCAGCGATCAGTGGGGCGGGGAAGCCATGGAAGGGTTCCGACGCATGCTCGCCCAGTTCGCAGGGCCGGGACCCAGCGGCGCCGCTCGACAGCTCGAACTCCTGTCCATCACCGAAGAAGGCAACCACGCTGAGCTCGCCGGTGACCAAACAACCGCTAACCTCAGCCTCTATGATAGAGAAGTCCTCGCAGTCTTCCCGTTCCAGTCGTCTCCTACCCGCTTCGTGATCCCCGTCTATGTCATGACACCCAACCTGACGACCGTCTACGACATGAGCACTCCAGAAAGCTCGCTGACGCGCTTTGACCTGCCCGACGAGAATTTTCGAATCACGCTCGGTAACCTGCCGGAAACCACCGATCCTCCGGCAGTCAGCGCGTACGATCCTATACTCAACGAATCGACACCCGCGCGGTTCGTGTCGCGCCAAGGCGATCGTGCGGCCTTCGAATTCGCGGCCACCGACTATCCCCGCCTGCTTACGATCGGCTTCGAAGAATAGACTAGGCGCTGTTCAGGATCACTGATAGCCTTGGGCACGTGGGTGGGGGCGTGGGATCCCGCCCGGGCTTGAGAGCTAAAGCTGAACCGCCTGTGGTACGCTCCATCGGCAATCGACTGTTCGGCATCGGCGATAGACGCGACGGTCTGATCTGGGTTTATGATACATCGTGAGCTTGCATACACAGTTTGCCACCAAGTTGCGGCGCGCAGTCAAGCTGGGCGAGCTGAAGACCCGGAAGAAGCTCGCGGGTGGCGATCTCTTTGTCGACTATGGCTGGATCAAGCTGCTTTTCAGTGACGACAATGATCGTCAGGAGCTGTACTACCACCTAAGCCAGCAAGCCTGGCATGCTAAAGATATGGCTTTCTATTCGCGGTACGTTGAGCCTGGCTCGACCGTTGTCGATGTCGGTGCCAATATAGGATTTGTGACCACGATGCTCGCATCGCTGGTGGGACCAAGCGGAACGGTTCTTTCATTCGAGCCATCTTGGTTGACGTACTCGAAGCTGTTGAAGACCATAGCCGTCAACAATTTGACTCAGGTCGTCCCCTATAATGTGGGAATCGGTGCTACGCGGGAGACACTTAAGCTTGTCCCTGTCTCCAAAAGCAGTGGTAATAATACACTAGTTCCCTCCATGGTCTGTAAGGGTACACATCATGAGACTGTGGACATCCTGGCCCTCAGCGACATCCCGGAGATTCGTGATCGTCGCGTGACCCTGCTCAAGATAGATACCGAGGGCTATGAGCTGCAGGTACTACAGGGTGCTAGGGAGATAATAGGCAGGGACATGCCTGTAATATACACCGAGCTCGGCGGCAGCGGCGCGTATGCTGATACCACGCTGCAAGTCATCGACCTGCTTGGGAAGCTCGGCTACGACACCAGCTCGGCCAGTGGTGTCGACTGGGGGACGGTCGGTAACGGGGTCGACTTCGCATTTCTACCGAAGCAGGGGTACTCAGAGATTGGACCCACGCGGGCCAGCATGACCTAGGGCAATCTCCTATTAAGTGGTCCGGTTGGTATGACTAGGTTACAGTGAACCAGAAGTTGTTGGTTACAGAGAGGTCCTCGATAACCGAAGATCCCGCTGGCTCTACCCCATCCATCCGGATGCGCTCGTAACTGTAGCCTCGTGCCAGCAAGAAGTCGAACAGTTCAATCGCACTGCGCTCGTAGCGCGTCACCCAGCGCTCCTCCACCTCGAGCAGGAGGGCCGGATGAAAAGCCTCTAGCGTCCGTGCGGCGCCTTCGAGCACAAAGAGCTCGGCACCCTCGACGTCGCACTTGATTACATCGACCCGGTTGAGCCCATGCTGCGTAAGCAGGTCGTCCAGCGTGGCGATTTCGATGTGCTCCTGTCCCGCAGATGGGCTACCGGTCACGAGATGATTGGCCGAGCCAAGATCCGCGGTTATGGCACCGCGACCGGTATGGGCGCCCAGCGCGAGACGAAGAGTGGCTACACGCGAGTTCAGCCCGTTCCTGGTGATGTTCGCCGCAAGTGCAGCGTACGTGCTCTTGACCGGCTCGACAGCCAGCACCCGCAGGCCGTCCACGGCAACTGCAGCCTCCATCGTAAGACGTCCGATGTTCGCCCCGACATCGATGAATACGCCGCCGGGCGGCAGGGACGACGTCAGCAGTGCTACCTCTGCGCGCTCGAACTCCTCACCGGTCTTTAGCCCCAGCATTGTTTGGGGACCGTCAACGTACGAGTACTGCAGGCCGCCGCTGTCGTGGACCCAGACACCCTCCGCGTCGACGGTGACGGCCACAGCGCCGTACTCCACACGGAGCTTCCGACCGGTTGTCGCCCAGTCGTCAAGCTTCGCGAAGCGGTGACGCGAGCCAATATACGAACGTACAAGCCGCTTATACCGGTGCGCAGCCCTCGGATAGCGCTCTCGCAGCGCACTCTTAAGGCCGCGTTCTCGGACAGCCAAAACCAATTGCCTGCCCAAGCTGCTGCTCACACCACCGATGGTATCACCGTCGTGTAGGGGTTGAATACACAACGGGTGAGTAGCGGTAGAGGCGCACAGTGATCGTATTCGCAGTCATTGGGATTACGCCCCCTGTTGTAGGAACCGGCGTTGGAGTGTGTGTCGGGGCAGCGGCGTGGTAGCCGGGGAGCCGTCGGGGGAGCGCGGAGCAGACCGCACTGGCAAGCACTGCGGGATTATGATGGCACGATGGGGTCAGATCGGGCAAGTGGCGACCTCCCACGCAAGCGCCGGGACGGCCTGCGCCGAGTCGTCCGTCCAGCGACGCCGCGATTTGCGATCGCCCTCAGTGCAGCACTTCTCCTTGCCAGCACGGCCTCGGTGCTCTCGTCCGCATCCGAACAACGGCCAGCCTTCTTGGCACGGCACTCTCGGCACCCTCGCTTCTCGACGGGTGGGGTTGTGAGTGACCCGATCGACCCGAAGTACCTGACCGAGGTCCCGTTCGGGACCAGTTCGTTCTGGATCCAGCCGTGGCGCGCCTACCTGGACACCTGGCCTGCCTCGCGGCTGCTGGACTCGCTTGGGATCAACTTCAATGTGACCGCAAACGAGGCGGAGGCAACGGCGCGACTGCTCCAGGACAGCGGCTTCAAGCTCGCGCGCATCGAGATCCCGTGGAACTCACTCTCTTACGAAGACCCAACCAAGTTCGTCAATGAACCCAACATCCGCCGGCGACTGGTCGCACTGCACGCACACGGCCTGCGGCCCCTGATCCTCCTCAACGCCAACAGCGGCGGACCGGGCCCCGCCAAGGAAGCCACCCTGAACACCGTATCCGCGGCGCCGGCAGGAGCACAAACGGTCACGCTGACTGCCACCAGCGCCGCGCAGGCCGTGCCCGGCAAGACAGGCTTCGACAAACTCGCCTTCGGTGGTAACCCCGACATTCTGATCACCTCCGTCAACAGCAAAGGCGTTGCCCAATTGTCAATGCCTCTGCCTGCGGAACTTCCGGCAGGAGCGCACAAGGGATCCACTCTGCTCTATGCACCCTTCGGATCACCCAAGCTATCCAACGGAGCAGCGAATCCCGCTTTCCAAGCCACGCTCACAGGCTGGCTAGGCTACGTCGCGACAGTCTGCCACGAGGCCGCAAGCATCTTCGGCCCCGGTGGCTACGACCTCGAGGTCTGGAACGAGCTCAGCTTCGGCTCAAAGTTCCTCAACCAGGAAAACTACTACTCTCCGACGCGCGAAATCGGCTCAGGCTCCGTCACCGAAGCGCTGCTCGACGAAACCGTCGCCTACGTCCGCGACCCTGCTCATGGCATCTCCTCCGAAGTCGGTATCACCGACGGCTTCGCGAGTCAGACACCATTCGCCACCGGCGCTCGGGTACCCGCCGGTACCACAGCACTCAGCAAGCACCTCTACGAGTCCCCGAAAAGCATACCCTCCGAATACACCACCGAGCCAGGAATCAAGCCACTCAACGCGCTCGGCCAACCCGATTACACAATCAGCGGGATCAAGTCCAGCCCGATCTACACCCCACTGTTCACTCCAAGCTACGTCTCCGCGCTGCCCGAGTACTTCCTCACCGCCACACAAACCGAGACGGTGATCCGCGACCTCGCCCCGATCACCACGACCATCTACGGCATCCCACACGGTCGAAACGTCGCTCCGCCAAGAGGCGAACCACCACAGGTCTGGATGACCGAGTACAACCTCGTGCCGGTGGGCGCAGCCACGGGCACCGGCTCGGCAGCGGCAGCGGCGCTACCGCAGGCTGAGCGCACGCATCTCCAGGCCAAGGCACTGCTGCGCAGCCTCGTCTCGATGGCGAGCAAGGGCATGACCCGCGAGTACTTCTACGCGGCCGCGCATGCCGCGAGCCTGAGCATGATCGGCGACAACTTCATCTCGGCCGTCGATGCGCACCCTCGTACCTATCCCGGGGACCGCCTGGGCGGCGAAACCTTGCGCGGCTTTCGGAACCTGCTCGCCCACTTCCGAGGATCCGGCCCTCGCGGCCCTGCACGTCAGCTCCGACTTCTCTCTATAGCCCAGGAGGGCAATCACGCTCAGTTTGCGGGCGATGGAACCGCCGCGCATCCCGCTCTCTACGACCGCGAAGTGCTCGCTGTCTTTCCCTTCCAGTCCTCTCCGACTCGCTTCGTGATTCCGGTCTACGTGATGACGCGCAACCTCGCGACGCCCTATCGGCCCAACTTGCCGGCTGGCGACATGACCCGTTATGACCTTCCCGTAGAGGCCTTCAGGCTCAGACTTGGCGATCTGCCGACGACACGCCCTTCTCCATCGGTCAGAGCGTATGACCCGTTGCTTAACCGATCCACACAGGCCCGGCTGGTGGCCCGTAGGGGTGGCGAAGCCGTGTTCGAACTCTCAGTAACCGATTATCCGCGACTCTTGACGATCGACTATCGCTGATCTTTTGCACACGGCGAGTCACCGTGCCTAGTCGACCATTAGCTGCTGATTTATTGCAGGCAACTTGTTATTGTGCAGCACCCAGACACACGTAACTTAGTCGATACGGTCATAGCCCCACAGGGTCACAAGATCGCGGTCTAGGTATTCACTCAGCGCCACCACCTCCGGCTTGAAGCGGCGACGCAGTTCAACGATCAACCCTTTGTCAGGTGAGGGAGGGGCACCGTAGATGATGCGGTGCCGTGATCGCCAGAGATAGCGGCGCAGTCGTCTGGGCGTGAGCACCTTGACTCCTGTCTTTGCGACTCGGGAGACCGCACCTTGTTCCCTGGATACTGCGTATATAATGTGGTTGAGGCCTCCACGCCGCACACGGACGGTAGGGTTGACCTCCATCACGTTGATTGGAGCTGCATCATCCACATCGAGGAAACGCAGCACTGTGCGTAGGACTGCCTCGTTGTCACGCCGAAAATCGTCATATATCAGCACCAACATATGCTCGGGCGGAAATAGTGCCTGGTAACGGCGCAATTGCTCGACGTATTGGACGTGATCTGAATAAAGGAGCCGTCGTTGCCAATTTGATGCGGAGCTAGGAACATGTTGACTTCGGCGCCTGAAATCCTCAAGGGAGAGGGCCTTCCGGAGATCCTTCTCGGTCTCGATATCGCTCTGCACAAATTGAAGATGCAGTGAGTGCAGAAAGCTCGCGGGCTCTCGCAGTATGGCGATGATGCGTGCGGCAGGTTGCGCATCCGCAATGCCGCGAGCGGCATTGCGAGACATTAGGTAGAACGCCGAAGCCTCTCCGATGCGCTGCCCCGACTCCGCGGCATCGAACAACGCCAAATAATCCTCAAACGTTTCCGGAGGCCCAGTGGATGTCTGCCATTCGGCGTTAAAGAAATTAGGCTCCTTAACATCAGGCATATAGATCTGCGGGTAGCGTCTCAACATCTCATACAGGGCGGTCGTACCGCACTTGGGATGACCGACGATAAAGAAGTCGGGGACTCTTCGGTGCAACGTGCAAGCTGTAACTGGTCTCACAGCGTCATCCACCGCCTCATCTTCGGAATGGGCAATGCTGTCATCCTGCGTCAAAGCGATCTCCCTCCGGACGCTCCAGCAGCGAGCGTCGAGGCGGAGCGATAGTAGGAGTTCTCGCGTTGCAGAAGCGTAATCGTATCGAATGCGTCCAACCGACCATCGACGATGACCATCACGCGACCACACATCTCGAGCGTCGACATGCGATGCGCAATGATAAACAGTGTCACCTTCCCCTTGAGCGCAATCAGCGAGTCTTGAATGAGGGTCTCCGAGCGCGGATCGAGTGCGCTGGTCGGCTCGTCAAGCACGAGAACCTCAGGCTGAGCTGCAAGCGCACGGGCGAGGCAGATTCGTTGCTGCTGTCCCCCCGAAACTGCGTCGGCCCTAGGGCCGACGGTAGTATCGTAGCCATTCGACCATCCACTGATGTCGTCATGGATGCGCGCGAGCCGGCTGGCACGCTCCACAGCATCGTCGTCGAGTCTCCGAAAGTACCGTATATTATCTGCGACGGATGCATGGATCAGACGGGGTTCCTGCGGCACGTAAGCGACCCGTCTCTGCCAGTCATCGCACGCGAACTGCTCCACGGGCACACCGTTTATAAGATAGCGACCGTGGTCCGGTCTCCTCAACTGCAGCAGAATCTGAACCAACGTCGACTTGCCGGCACCAGACGGACCAACAATGCCAACTGCCTCCCCGCCAGCTATCTCGAAGCTGATGTCTGACAACACCGGTCGGCCCAGCCGATACGCATAGGAGACTTTCTCGAAAGCCAGCGTTTTTACCCTCGGCAGCGACCGTTCACCCGTGACCGGGCTGCTCGCCGCATAGAGTCGCTCCACCTCCTGCAAGCGCTCGACGAAGGGCAGGGCCTGGCGGACGAACTGGTATGAGCCCTGAATCTGCTGGCCGTACGTTCCCGCTCGCACGAGCAACAGGACTACCGCCCCGAGTGATGCCACATCGCCGCTGCCCGTGGCATAGAGACCGGCAAGACCTGCCACTATGACTAGGTAGATCAGGCTCTGGTAGATATTCGGAACGAGGCGACCAAGCAACTGGGTATGAAAGAAGAGATCTTGAGCCGTGGCAGTGAGACGATCGATCCTGCTGCGCTGAGCGGCTGCCACACCGAACACCTGGGTCTCCTCGGCAACCCTGATTGCCTCGCCTATCCCACTGGCGTAGGCCATCTGTGACTGGGAGAGCGCACGGGCACGCTGGCCTCCGAGTGCATTCAGCGGCCGCAAAAGTCCGAACAGAGCGACGGCTGCTACCAGAACAACAACGGCAGCTCCGACGTTGAGTGCCAGCGCGGAGATGACCAGAACGAGGAACGTGAGCGACGCGGTGACCAGAACCGCCGCCTGCAGCGCACCCTGTGCTGCCTGCAGCACCTGGCTGGTCATGATCTCCTGCAGATGTCCCTCGCGGTCGCGGGACTGAACCGTCCACGAGGCACGCGTAAAGGCGTCGAACAACTCATCGCGCAGGCGAGCCTGTACATCGGCGGCGATCCGCGCCGGCAGGTAGGAGATCGGCACCTGCAATGCGAGGCGAATAACGGAGAGGACGAACGCGACGACAAGGAGAGCCCCAATGGTTGCGTCTGAGTGGAACGGGCCGATGTTGACATGCACCCGCGTCGCACCGTCGACGAGGCTGGCCGCGACCTGCGCGACAACTGCAAGGACCCCGGCTTCCGTAAACCCGGAGAGCACCGAGCTAATCGCGAGCGCCACTACCGCCTTACGCCGATCGCCGAGCAGCGGACCCAGCCGCGACCACATAGACGACTGCCGCGATCGATCACCACGGGCGAGTGGGCTGGAAGGCATCATCCGGTGTCGTGCTCGCGTTGATGTACTCATGCCGTGATCTTTCGCAGAACCATCTGCTGGCGTTGTAGACCGCCCGCAAACCAGTAGGAGGCAATCCCAACCGCAAACCAGAAATATGGACCAAACGGAAGACTCGACATTGTCGGGCCTGCAAATCCCATGATGGTAAATGCGATGACCGTGGCAAATACGCCCGCGAGGCTCAGGCGCACCTCGACATCACCGATTCGCCGCAGACGACGCACACCGAGCACGATCACCTTGACCGACAGGGCGATCCACAGTAGTAGGCCCGGCAGACCAAGTTCGAGGGTCACGTAGTTGTATTGCGACTCTGCACTGGCCAGACGACCTTCTATTGTTGCAATTGATCCTCCGCCGAAAAACCGCCCCGCGCCCGCGGTCGCCAGTCCAGCGCCAAACGGATAGTTCTTTATATCGGTCGGGATCTGCGCGAGATCCTTTTCTCGATAGTTGACTGATGTCGTCGCCGCCTTGCTGGGGGTGATACTCGCATAGCGCGAGAAGACCCCGTTGCCCGCATCGGGGGCAAGCAATGACGCAAGCACGAACGCCAGGGCTCCGATCGTTAGGAGCCCGACCAGCACACGTGTGGCGCGCCGACCAGCGCTGGCTGAGAGTGCGGCGAAGGCCACCGCCGCAATCACGGCCCCGAGGACCGCCTCGCGCTGCAGAGAGGTGGCAACAGCGAGCAGCGCTCCGAGACAGAGCAGCACGACCACCCACCGTCGGCGCAGACGACCGGTGCCCAGCAACGCCAGCAGGCCGGGCAGGGCGAGAACGCCCACGTATCCGCCGAACCCAAAGTCTGACCCCAGAGCCGGCGGGCGTACTCTCACCGTCCCTTCACTGTCGGTGTAGACACGGCCTGAGACGGGGCCCGTGCCGGTAATGCGCCGCTCGTATCCCGGTCCCCACTTGGACAATTGCGCAGGCGTGAGCTGTGTCTGGATGGTGCTGACCGCTCCATTGGCCAACGCGATCACCCCTAGGATCAGGAAGAACTTGCGAAAGCGCTCCTTGGAGCGCATTAGTAGATAGCCGAAGAAGAAGAACGGTATCCACTCGAGCTGCTGCCTGAAGCCGCCCAGGATCTTGAGAACTCCGTGCGTGTTCGGGTTGAAGGCACCGACAAGCGTGAGGACGACAAAGGCGATCACCCAGCCTGAGAGCGGTGGCAGGCGCACCTTCTCACGCCGCACAACCATCCGCACCACCGCTCCCAGGCATATCGATGCGATCATGATGTCGCGCAAGCTCGAGACCAGCTGATTGGCGGTCTCCAGCTTAATCACACCATCGACCAGTCCCAGGTAGAGCGCCAGAATGGCGAGAGTCACCTCGTAGCGCACACTCGCAGCGAGTGCAACCAGTCCCAGCGCCCCGACGACGATCCCGACCGCCAGGAAGAAGTTCGGGTTGGGCACCTCCACAGCTATGCCCAGCGCGATCATCAGTGGAATCGCCCCGGCCAGCAAGGTGATGAGCAATTCGTGTCTACGGCGGCTTAGGACCATCGGATGGGTCCTCGACAGCACACCTGACAGGCCAGCGGATGACACGCCCATCGACCGTTTAGGAGCGGTGTCCGCGCTCGTCGTAGTAGCCCGAAGAGAATCCAAACGCCTCGATCTCCCCGCCGGACAAGTCGTTGGCCACAATCCCCGCCACCGGCGCGTGATTCGCGCGCGCGAGTAGATCCACAAGCCGCTGAGCCGAGTTCTCGCCGGTATGCCCGACGCGGGCGACGATCACGATCGCGTCCGCCATCGTCAGCAGCGGGAGCGCATCACTCACCTCCAGGGGAGGCGGCGCATCGATCAGCACGTAGTCGAAATCTTCGGCAACCGAGCGTAGAAGCTTGGGCATCGTTTGCCCGGCCAGCAACGCAGGCGGATTTGCCACCGTGCCGCCGCTCGCCAACACCGACACCGAGCCGAAGTCACGTGACTGGACCGCGACAGCAGACTCATCCCCCCCACCGACGGATGCGGCGCCGGCCTGCGAGGGAGCCGACACTCGTTGCATCGCGCCCTGCAGAGTGAGCGTGCCGGCGAGCACCTCGGCCAACCCTTGCGAACCATCCACGCCGAGCAGCTCGGCCTGAATCGGATGACGAAGATCGGACTCGACTATCGCCACCCGCTCGCCCGCCTCGCCTTGCACGAGTGCCAGGCCGGCGATCAACGTCGACTTGCCATCTCCAGCCTCGGCGCTGAGGAATAGCACCGTTCGCGGCGAGGGCCGCGAATCGAGTTCGTCAGCAGGCATACCACGCAACTGGAGCGTGGTATGCAAACGGCGCAGGGGCTCACGCAGCGCCTGTGCGGGCACCGGCTGCCCGTCCACCTGGATGATCGGACGACGAATCGAGGGGACGGCGGTCAGCACGGGAACCTGAAAAGCCGCCTCGATGTCGTCCAGTGAGCGCAACTGGCGATCGAAGCGACTCAGCGCATAGGCGGCGATCGAGGCCAGGACGATGCCGAGGACGAATCCAAAGATGGCGTTCCTGGTTGGCTTGGGCGAGAGCGGCGTCGAGCTCGCCACAGCCGGGTCAATCTGCTGATCACCGGCATCACCGAGCGAGAGCTGGGACTGAAGCTGGTTGATCCGATCGACCAGGTCCTGGATCTGCAGCGTCTGCGACGCGGTGGGCGAGCCTTTTTTCTGCGTCGTCTGCAACTGCTGCCGTGTATTGTCAAGCGCCGCCTGGACGTTCCGGCGATAGGTGGAGTCTCGCTCTTGCAGATAGACCTGCGCATAGGCATTCGCGAGATCCGCTGCGGCCTGACCGCTGTGCGCCGTGGTCGAGATCGAGATGAAGTCGCTGCCTGTAGTCGAACTCGCTTCGACGGTGCCGCGGGCCGCCAGGAGCTTGTGTTCTTTGAGCAGCTGGCGCTCCACCGCGCTGCCCACCAAGCTGGAGTTGATGAGCTGAACCTGGTCGGCGATGCTGCGATCGCTTTCGGCCGTATTGGCCTGGGTGTTGCTGATCAGCGCCTGGACTTCCGAGCCGCCTCCCAGGTAAACCTCTGTCAAAGCCCCATAAACCGGCTGATCGTGTTTGTAGTAGGCATACGTGGCCCCGGCTACCAGCACTCCAACGATGAGGATCAGCCACTTGCGCTTCCACAGCGGTGCGAAGATCGCGGTGGCGTCACTCGTGTCGTTCATTGCGTCAGGGCTCCATCCATGGCCGGGCACCAGCTGTCATAGGAACGTTGGGATCGGGCGTAATCTTCCTGCTGCACCATCAGACCGTCGCTGAAGGCCGACCCCCGGCTTCAGGCTCGCCAAAGATTAGCGTGCCAGGACCGACGCCGAGCTGACATCAATGCAACGATGTCCCCGTGCGCACATCGGTCGTAGTCCCCACCTATCGCCGTCCGGAGGCTCTGAGGCGTTGCCTGGATGCCCTCGCGCGCCAAGACACTGTACCGGACGAGATCATCGTTGTCGCACGGCGCGAGGACAAGGTTAGCCGGCAGTGCATCAGCGAGCGCAAGGGCGAGCCAATCCATCTTGTTCCGGTCGACGTGCCCGCCGGACGCCCGGGCTTTGTGGCGGCGCTGAACGCAGGCATCGACGCCTCTCGCGGAGAGATCGTATGCCTGACCGACGACGATGCCGAACCCCACCCAGACTGGATCTCGCGCATTCTCGCAACATTCGCCCGCGACCCCTCGATCGGCGCCGTGGGGGGACGCGACTGGGTTTATCACGGCAGCCGTTTGGAGGACGGCGCGGAGTCCACCGTCGGCATTGTCACCTGGTGGGGCAGGATTATCGGCAGACACCATCTTGGCGTGGGTCTTCCGCGAGACGTGGCGATACTGAAGGGCGTCAACCTCAGCATCCGGGGAAGCCAGATTCGACAGGTCGGCTTCGACACCCGTCTGCGTGGGAGCACGACCGAGCACCACTCGGAGTTGGGCCTATGCCTCAAGCTGCTCCGGATGGGCTTTCGTATCGTCTACGACCCGGCAATCGCCGTCGATCACCGGCCACAGCCACGGGTTGCAGAGGCACGCGAGTTTGGCCCTCATCAGGTACGAGACGCCGCACACAATGAAATCCTCGCCGTGCTGGAGCATCTGCCAGCCTGGCGGCGACCAATGTACCTCGTCTGGGCATTTGCCATCGGAACGAGAACAGCCCCTGGCGTCGCACAAGTGATCCGCTCGTTGCTGGCCCAGGGGAATGCTCGCTGGCCACTCTTCTTCGGCACTCAATCGGGACGTATCCTAGGACTGCGTACCTATCATCGCTCATAAAACGCCAGATCGCCGCTCGGGAGTTTGATAATCGAATTATGCGAGTTCGGCCTCGTGAGCGTCATCTCTAGGGGCTACTAACGAGTCTGGTTGCGAGAGTTCCAGCGCTCGATGGCCTTGCGGTATGCCTCCTCATGGCGCTCGGCCATGCGCTTCCACGAATACTCCTCCGCTCGCTTGCTGCCCTCGGCGACCAGGGAATTCCGCAGCTTCTCATCGCCAAGCAACTCGACCAGTCGTCGCCCCAAGTCGCCGTCCTCGGCGAGAATTCCGCACCCGCCCGCGAGCAGTGCCCGGGAACCCGGGTTCGGCGAGGCGATGACCGGCACCCCATGGGCCATGGCCTCGAGATATGGAATTCCAAAGCCCTCGTAGCTGCTGGGCAGACAGAAAGACCACGAACGGACCATCAGCTCGCTTAGCTCGGCATCACTGGGGGCGTATATCCAGCGCACTCCCGCTGAGGGCTCACACGCATCCGAGACCATCCAGAGTTCGGCGTTGGGGATGGCCGGACGGACCTCGCGTTGGAAGACCTCGTGCAGGAAGGAGCCGCGCTTGCGTCCCTCCCAGGTGCCGATGAACAGGATCGAGGGATTGGGCGATCGCTGCGGCGCGCGGTCGGGAAGATCGATCCCCAGGTTGAGCAGGCCGTCCGTGCGATAGAGGATCTCGGAGTCCACGCCCACGCCGTAGCTGCTGGTCGCGAGCCGAGCAGCGAGTAGCTCTAGAGGAAAGACCAACGCCTTGTCCAAGCGGCGCTTTATCGACGCCGCGCTCAGCGCCTCAAGCAGCGCCGAGCCGTGAAAGGTGCGTACCACGGGTAGGTTGCGTCGCAGGAAGAACCAGTCGTCGCCGTGAAAGTGGGCCACGTCGAAGCCCTTGAACGACTGGAAGTTCATCAGCCACGGAGAGCCGTACTGTCGTAGCAGCCGTCGATGCTCAGTCGCATACGGACGTAGGCGTCTCGTGCCGTACAGCGCCCCCGGCGGCGTGGACGAGTAGGTCAGCACCTCGACCTCGTGACCTCGCCGCACCATCGCGTCGGCCAGACGATCGACGAACACCTCGACGCCCCCCGGCTTGCGTCCCGGCTGCGGCAACCTGAAGTGGTACATGGCTATCCGCATGGGCAGACCGCGATCACGGTCACATGCAGGATACGCACGGCGGTGGCTCCGGAGCAGTCCGAAGGCACCCTGCCGCTGCAACTCCTCATTCGAGCGAGGGCTATCGACCAACAGAGAACGGGAGCGCACGAGCGATGAACCGCCAGCGGCGAGGATCACGTCCGCGGAAGCTCGCCACCGCCAGGCGCGGCAGTTGTCCAAGGAGGTCGTCTTCGTAGGCGACCCTGGCCTGCCTGCGCGGGTCAATACCCCCCACGCCCTCGGCTAGCGCGAGCGCGTAATACGGTTCCCAATTGCCCGGGTCATGGGCCACCGCCATGCGGCCCCAGACCACCGCGGCACCTGCATCTCCCCGCCGGGCGGCGCACATCGCCAGCACCTCATACGGCCGCAAGCCGCTGTCCAGCGCAGAGATCGCGCCGCGAGCACTGGCCTGCGCACGTACGCAGGCGCCCGCGTCCAGTGCATCGATGCTGTCCTGCAGGCGCGCCTGGGCGACGGCCATCCGCGCCGGGATCACCGCGACCGCCAGACACGCCAGCGCCAGAACGGGCCTGAGCCCGTGCGAGCTCGCACGGGCAAGGACACCCGCTTGCGAGCAGCTGCTCGGCCGATCGGAGGCAGCGGCCGGCACGCTGTGCTCGCGCGGCCTGGCAAGCGCGAGGCCGCCAAGCGCGAACACGAACACGCTCACCGCTGGTGTCTGCCAGTCGATGTCCACCCCCGCATGCACGACCCACGCGAGCACCAGCGCGAAGGAAACCGCGTAGACCGGTCTTCCGGGACCGCGTGCGCAAACGGCGATCGCTACCAGGATCGTCAGCAGGCTCGCGCCGAGCAACACGATCCCCACCAGGCCGAGCTCGCCGAGCACTTCGGCATACAGCGAGTAGGCATAGACCCGGTCGTAGCCAGCCTGAGGATGGCGCTCCCACTGAAGGCGGTAGGTCCCGGCGCCGGTCCCCTTCAGCGGATCCTGGCGATAGGCGTCGAGCGCCACATGCCACAGCGGCAAGCGCCCGTCATTGCCGACATAGAGCAGACGGCTGCGCCGGCCTTCGGCGCCCTGACGAGCTTCGTGGGTGTCGTTGACGAACTTCTCATACTGGTCGTGAATCCGCGAGGGGCCATGGGCGGCGATGAACACAACCAGCACGATGGCCCCCGCGCCGGCCGCGACAATCAGCGACATGCGCCGCGATCGCGATCGCGTGATCGAGATGCGCGCCATCCGCGTATCCAGCGCCAACGCGAGCGCACGCAGGAGCGCCGCCGCGAGCACACAGACCCCCAGTGTCAGCGCCAGGCGGCGCCCCTCGGCGATCGCCGGCGACGTAAGCGGCGTACCCTTCTGCACCAGGTCCGCGGAGTAGGTCCGACTGACGGCCAGGGCCGTCGTCGGAGCAGCCGCCAACAGCCCCCCGAGCAGGCCGCGCGGACGGGCAATCACGACGTACACGAAGACCCCCAGCAGCGTGACCGCAAGCGCACCCCGCGAGAACGTCAGCAGCAGGGTCGCCCCGAGCAGCGGCAGCACGGCCGCAGCGCAGATCCGCACGGCCGGTGGCTCGCGCTCGTCGCACGTGTGGTGCACCGCCAGGATGCAGCCCACGCCCACGAGCAGCGCAAACGTGTTCCAATAGGTGACCGGGTAGCTCAGGCGTTCTTCGGCCGGCCCATGCCCGGTCGGCCACAGGGCGGGCAGCAGACGACTCGCCAGGCCGATCACCGAGACGGCGGCACTCCCGAGCAGCAGCCCGCGCAACATCCAGCGAAGTCGCATCACCGAACGCGGGACGCAGGCGAACAGGGTAAGGATCGCCAGATACAGCAGCACTCGGTCAAAGGCGACCAGCGCGCGACCAGTGGCATGCGACCAGCGCGCCGACAGCAGCGTCCACAGCGCGAACAGCGCAAGCGAACCACATGCAAGCAGCCCTCGCGGAGTGAGACCCGCCAGCGGCTTGCGCGCCACGGTGGCGCCGACCAGCATCGTGACCAGCACCACAAGCGCCCCGAAGGCCGTCGTGACTTCGAACATGCCCCCCGAGTTGAACGCGAAGTACACAGTCAGGGCGCCCGGCAGCCCCAGCAGGAGAACCATCCCGACCTTTGACAGCGGCGCCCACCCCGTCGTCAGGTGACCTGGTCGCGGGTCCAGAGCCCGATACTCTTCACCGCTCTGCGCCGCGTGGCTCATGCCCGGGGAGGCTACCGGCGTGGCGTTGAGTCCATCACAATCAGATGCCATCGCCTTGAGGCCCTCGATTCCCGCCCTACTGAGCGCGACGATCGCCGCGGTGGGAGTCGGCGGGGTCGTCGTCGTCGCTTCGGCCACCAAGGCCGGCACCGCTCCAGGCAACGGCGAGAAGACCTTCGACGCGCCGGGCTGCCAGCGTAACGAGTACGACGGTCCCGGCCGGGTCGCCCACTATCCGCTCAACCGAGACTGCCCCCGACCAACGGCCATCATCCTCGTCCACTCCTCGTATGAGGATGGCGCTTGGCACGTCACATGGGACGGGTCGCGCTCGTTCGATCCGGTGGGCGGGCGCCTCATCAGGTATGAATGGAGCACCGGGACAGGCCGGCGTCTGATCGGCCAGAAGGTCTCGGTGCTCTACACCCACTCGGGCGTGCATGGCGTCGTCTTGTACATAACCGACGACAGTGGCTCACTCGGGACGGCGAAGTACACCGCGCGGCTGGGATGAGCGCCACGCCCCTTAAGCACCGAGCACCACCGCGACTGTCGCTCGCGCACGACTACCTGCTGGTGATGCGCGGCGCCGAGCGCACGTTCGCGGCGATCGCAGGCCTCTACTCCGATGCTCCGATCTTCACCCTGCTCTACGACGAGGCGGGTACAAACGAGCGCTTCGCCGGGCGCTTAATCACCACGTCCCCACTCCAGCGCCTGGGCGTCGGCCAGTCGTCTTTCAGGCGCCTGCTGCCACTCTATCCGCTGGCCGTCGAACGCCTGCGACCATCAGCATGCGACGTGGTGCTGACCAGCAGCAGCGCCTTCGCTCACGGCGTGCGCGTCCCGGATGGCGCCGTGCACGTCTGTTACTGCTACACGCCGTTTCGTTATGCCTGGTATGAGCAGCAACGCGCTCTGAGCGAGACGCCCGCGCCACTGAGGCCGCTGTTGGCACACCAGCTGGGCCGCATACGTAGATGGGACCTAAGGGCCAGCCAACGCGTCGACGCCTATATCGCGATCTCCGAGCTGAGCCGCGAACGGATCAAGCGCTACTACGACCGCGAGGCGGTCGTCATCCATCCCCCGGTAGAAACTCAACGCTTTCGTGTCGGCGTGCCCGGAGACGCCTTCCTGGTTGTCTCGGAGATCGTCCGCCACAAGCGCGTGCACGTGGCGCTGGAGGCGGCTCGCCGTGCGCGAGTGCCCATCCAGATCGTCGGCTCCGGCCCGGATCACGTCACGCTCAGCGAGGCATACCCGGAGGCCGAGTTTCTTGGGCGGGCGTCCGACGAGGAGCTCGTCGACCTTTACGCCGGCGCCCGCGCCGTGGTGGTGCCCAGCATGGAGGAGTTCGGGATCACCGCTGTGGAGGCCCAAGCCGCTGGTCGACCGGTGATCGCGGCTGCGGCCGGCGGAGCCCTGGAGACCGTGATCGACGGGCAAACGGGGCGCCTTGTAACCCTCGATGACGTCGACTCCTTCGCCCAGGCGATGTGCGACCTCGACGTGCCGGCATACGATCCCGCCCTCGCTCAGGCAAACGCCGAGCGCTTCTCAGTGGCCTCCTTCCAGCGCCGGCTCGCGGAGCATGTCAGCCAGATCGTCCAGAGCGCGGGCCAGACGCGTGGACGACCCTCCTCGGAGCCTTTTCGCGCAGCGGACGGTGAAACTTGCGGTTAATTTAAGTAGCAATGAGTAGGTATGTCTAGAAATAACCACACGTTCCTTTGCCCAGGTGACGCCATTGCGTGAAAAATTCTCTATGTTCGGGACTATGAACATTCGTCTACTCCCTCGCCGAGCACTCAAGTCGTCCCCGGTCGTCCTTGTCGCCGTTCTGGCACTAAGCGGGGGCGACGCGGCCGCAACGCCGAACGACATCGAAGGAGTGTGGTCGTTCAGCGGCGGCGCGATCGGGATCCAGTCCCTGTCCGACGGCAGGTTCCAGGGCACGGTGGTGAGTCCGACGATGTTCGCGAACTGCCAGCATCCCGTCGGCCAAGTTATGTGGACTGACATGCGACCTCAGACGGATGGCTCCTTCTGGGGATTGCACCAGTGGTACCACGGCGCCACGTGCGAAGAGAACCCCCAGCTGGGCCTCACCGTATGGAGGGTGCTCCAGAACTCCGATGGCGCTCGCGCCCTGAAGGTGTGCTTCAACACGCCCGGCGGCAAATCCCACCCCACGATCGCCGCCAACGGCAAGGAAGCAAACGTGACCTATGGCTGCACGGAATCAAGTCCGCTGGCGCCACTGCCCACGGTGAGCGGAGAAGACTCCGGCAAGGGCAACTCAGGGGGCGGCTCAGGGGTAATCACGTTCAGCCAGACCGTGGTCCTGCCCAACGCCAAAGCCTGCGTCAGCCACTCGCTGAAGATCAAGCTCAAAGACCCGAAGTACGACCCCCTCAAGGAGGTCGTCGTCAAGATCAACGGTAGGAAGGTCGCAGACGTCAAGGGCGTAAAGGGCCTCAAAAAAGGTGTGGCCCTCAAGGCACTGCCAAGCGGGACCTACAAGATCAGCGTCGTCGCCACCACCGTCCTGAACCAGCGTCTGTCAGGAAACCAGACCTACCGGAGCTGCACCAAAGGCTCCGGGAAGATCAAGCTCCATCGGGTCAAAGCTCACCACACCTGACTTAACCCACGCCTGACCCAACCTTTCTGTGACCAGCTCAATCCCCCGCCGGCTTGCCTCCTCTGACCGAGACAGCTCGATCCTCAGGCGACGGACGGGTCCTTGCGTTGCCCGAACAACCTTACCGCGGCCTGGAAGGACGTCTGCGGGCCTCTCTGGACATGTGTTCGATCGGCGCGCGCGGCGATCAGGAATGAAGGGAGACGTCCGATGGAAGGAATACACATGAGCTCTCGCAAATAAACGTTGACATGCTTTTTGCTCTGATACCGATCGCATGGTTGGCCGTAGCCGCGCTCTGCTGGGCCGTCTGCGCTATGGCCGCGCGCGGGAACACGGAGTCCTCGTCGAGCGCCGACAGACGTGAGTCTGCAACCAGCGACGGGCTGATGGTGTGGGAGGGTCTGCCCGAGCTGTCGGTTCAGGCGCAGGACGCCCGGCTCACAGCCCCCGGCGTCCGATCACGTGCGAGAACGTCCGCAGCAGGATCTTGACGTCGGTCCATAGCGACCAGTTGGCCACGTACAGGTAGTCCATCACCGCCATCTCCCGAAGCGGCACGCGCGCCGGGCCTAGGATCTGCCACGGTCCGGTCATCCCCGGCGTCAACTCCAGGCGCCGGCGGTGCCAACCCTCGATGCGTCGATCCTCCTCGATCACCAGCGGACGCGGCCCGACCAGACCCATCTCACCCAGGACGATGTTCAGCAGCTGGGGCAGCTCGTCGAGAGCGCTCTTGCGCAGGAGCCCGCCGACGCGCGTCACGCGCGGATCGTCGGCGATCTTAAAGAGTCCCTCCTGCGCCTCGTTGCGATCGCGCAACGACTCCTTCAGCGCCTCCGCGCCAGGCACCATCGTGCGGAACTTCAGCATCTGAAAGCGCCTGCCGTGCCGCCCGACGCGCAGCTGACGGAAGAACAGCGGGCCGCGACTGTCGAGCTTGATCGCGACGGCGATGAGGACCATCAACGGCGCCGCCGCCAGCAGCATGACCGAGGCGCCGAGCAGGTCAAACGCGCGCTTGAGCGCCGCGGAGGAGCGGGTCAACTCGAAGCGCCTGACGCCCATCAGGGTCACGCCGTGCAGGTCGTCGAACTCGACCGACGATCCGACCACCTCGAGCAGGCGCGGCAGCACGCTCACCCGCACCCCGATCGCCTTGAGCGTGCGCATCAGATCGAGCATCTCGCCGGCGTCCGCGCTACGCGGAGCGACGATCGCGCGGTGGACGTCGAGCGTGCGGGCCAGCTCGCGAATCTCCGACAGCCTGCGCGCCGAGCACGCATCGGTCGACCACGGGCCCACCTTGTCGAGATCCAGTTGCGAGACCATCTCGGCCTTGACGCCGCCGTGACCGGTCAACTTCGGGCGGATCGCCTCGGCCAGCTCAGCGTCGCCGATGAACAGACATCGCTCGGTCGGCGCCACGTGCAGCGCGAGCGCACGAGCGACGGTGCGCGCCAGAATCAACAGAGCGGCGAGAGTCAGCCATAGGAACAGCGCCTCGTGGCGGTTCAAGGCGCCTCCGACCACCAGCCCACCGGCGAGCCATGCAACCAGCACGCATAGCGTCGCCACCTCAAATAGCTTGGGCACCTCGTCGAGCGTGGTCTTGCGCAGCAGCGCCTCGTCGCGGTCATACAGGCCGAGCATCTTCGCGCCCACCAGCAGGACCGGCAGGCCGATGATGCTCATCCAGGTGAGCTGCAGCGAACGCGAGGACAGCTCCACCGTCAGCACGAACGCCAGCGCAATCGCGAGCACGTCCGCCACCAGCAGCGCTCGGCGAAACAGGTATTCCCGCCGCATGGTCGCCGCCGGACGGCGCGCCTCGGCGATCTCCTCGACCGGCGAACGCCTGATCCCCAGACCATCCACGCCGCGATCGCCGATCGGGCGTTCGCCGCTCGCGTAACCACGCTCACCGCTGACGTAAGCGCGGTCTTCAAGCGTCGAGTGACTCAGAGCAGCACGACGCTCGACCTTCCTGCCCATGCCCAACTCGCCACTCACAGCGCCTCCCCGCTTCCTTGCTCTTCACCGATGAGTCTCGGTCCGTGACAGCTATCCGTCCGTCGTGAACAAGCTACACCTCAACCCTGGTAACGATGAGACCTCGCGGCCCAGGTTCAATAGCGGGAGAGTCTGCACCAAACTCGCGGGAAATGCAAGGCCCAGAGCCAAATTTCAGTGACTCGAAATATGCTGAGCTCAGGCGCCGGCCGCGAACGGCTGCTCGGGCGCGATGGTGCCCGGCCCGGACAGCTCAAACGCGTCGTGCAACGCGCGCACCGCCGGCTCGACACGGTCGCGGGGGATTACGCAGGAGATCTTGATCGGGGACGTCGAGATCATCTCGATGTTTACGCCCTCCGCGGCCAGCACTCCGAACACGCGTGCGGCCACGCCCGGGTGCGTGCGCATGCCGGCGCCGACGATCGAGACCTTGCCCATGTCCTGGTTCGCGAACAGCTCGGCGTACGCCTCCCCGGCGAGCGGCTCCAGCGCCGCGCGCGCGAGGCGCAGGTCCTCGCGCGGAACCGTGAACGAGATCTCGGCGAGACCGCCCGTCGAGGTGGGCACGTTCTGGTCGATCATGTCGACGTTCACACCCGCCTCGGCCAGCGCCTCGAAGATGCGCGCGGCGGCGCCCGGCGCGTCGGGCACGCCCACGAGCGTGACCCGCGCCTCGCTGGTCGAGTGGGTGACGGCTGTGATGAGGGGCTGCTCCATGGTGTCTGACTCCGCGAGCACAACGGTACCGGGCGCATCGTCGAATGACGAGCGACAGTGGATGCGCACGCCGTGGTTGCGCGCGTACTCGACCGAGCGCAGCTGCAATACGCCCGCGCCGGAGGCGGCCATCTCGAGCATCTCCTCGAACGAGACCACACTCAGCTTGCGCGCGTCCGGGACGATCCGCGGGTCGGCGGTGAACACGCCGGGAACGTCTGTGTAGATCTCGCACACCTCCGCGCCGACGGCCGCCGCCAGCGCGACGGCGGTCGTGTCCGAGCCGCCGCGGCCGAGCGTGGTGACATCACTGGAGGAAGTGGACACGCCCTGAAACCCGGCGACGAGCACGATCCGGTCCTCGTCCAGCGCGGACACGATGCGCTCGGCACGCACGTCGAGAATGCGCGCGCGGGTATGCGACGCGTCGGTTACAATCCCCGCCTGGGAGCCCGTCAGCGAGATCGCACGGTGGCCGAGATCATGGATCGCCATCGCGCACAGCGCGCAGGAGATGCGCTCGCCGGAGGACAACAGCATGTCCATCTCGCGCGGGTCCGGCGTCTCGGACACCTCCGCAGCCATACCGATCAGCTCATCGGTGGTAGTGCCACGCGCGGACAACACCGCGACGACACGACAGCCCGAGTCGCGCTTGCCCACGATGCGGCGCGCCGCCCGCTTGATGCGCTGCGCATCGGCGACGGAAGTGCCGCCGAACTTCATGACGACGATGTCGGACACGTGCGCAGGATAGATGGACGGCAGGGCCGCATGCGGCCCTGCCCGAACCCGTACATGTACGGGTTCGCCGGGCGGCGCATGCGCCGCCCGGAACAAAATCAGCTTCTATAAGCATGCGCGGCACCCGCTCGGCTCGGCCTGCGCCGCCCGCACGCCACAGCTACACCGAGCGCCGTCCCGCGAACGCCTTGCCGAGGGTCACCTCGTCGGCGTACTCCAGATCCGACCCGACCGGCAGGCCGCTGGCCAGGCGGGTGACCACCAGCCCAGGCGCGCGCGTGCGCAGCTCGCCGGCGATATGCAGCGCGGTCGCTTCGCCCGTGGTCGTAGGGTTCGTCGCGAGCACGATCTCCCTGACGGGCGGTGTCTCCGACGCGACGCGCGCGTACAGCTCCGCGATCTTCAGATCCTCCGGGTCGACCCCGTCGATCGGCGACAGCGCGCCGCCGAGCACGTGATACACGCCTGAGTACTCGTGCGTACGCTCCATCGGGATCACGTCCCCGGGTTCCTCGACCACGCAAATCAGGCCATGGTCGCGGCGCGATTCCTGGCAGATGCGACAACGCGGTTCGTCGGTGAGGTTGTAACAGACCTCGCACAACCCGATCTTCTCCTTGACCTCGCGGATCGCGTCGGCCAGCCCGAACGCATCCTCGTCGCAGGCGCGCAGAATGTGAAACGCGAGCCGCTGCGCCGTGCGCGTGCCGATGCCGGGCAGCTTCGACAGCTCGGTCACGAGCCGCTGGACGGGCGGCGCGTAGCTGCTCACGGCTGCAGGCCGGGCATACCCAAGCCGCCGAGGCCCCCCAGGTCCAGACCTCCCGTCGCGCCTCCGAGCTTGTTCGCGGCGAGCTCCTGGGCGGCACGCAGCGCCTCGTTAACGGCCGCCAGGATCATATCGGCGAGCATCTCAACGTCCTCGGGATCGACCGCCTCGGGATCGATCGTGACCGACTTGACCTGCAGCTCGCCGGTGACCTCCACGGTCACCATGCCCCCGCCGGCGGAGGCTGAGACGACCTCGTGCTTGAGCTGCTCCTGGGCGGCCTCCATCTCCTGCTGCATCTGCTGGACCTGCTTCATCATCTGCTGCATATTGGGCATTCCCTGTTTGGGTCCCTTGGGCACGGTCAGGCTCCGTTCGGTTCGCTGTTTGCGGGCTCAGGCGTAGCGCCGCCCGCGACCGACGCCGCGGGCTCTGGCTCGGGCTCGGCGTCCCGGCCGGGCTCGGGCTCGATCGGGATCTCCTCGGCGTCGAGCTCTGACTTGAACCGCTCGATCCACTCTTCCTCGGTGTACATCCGCGGAGCGCCGTCGCCGTTGGCGGCGTCGAGGTCCTCGCGCAGCTCATAGCTGATCCGCCAACGCCCGCCCGCGAGCCGGCGCAGCGCATCCGTCACGATCTGGCGGTTGGACGGGTCTTCGGCCTTCTTCTTCAGGAACGCCGCACTCGTCGGAAACCCAACGGTCAGATCCTCGCCCGCGATCGCCATCGGCCTGGTATCCGCGATCACCGCGCCGCACAGCGCATGACCGTCGGTGACAAGCTTGACCACCGCCGGCCATACGTCGGCGATCGACTGCAGGTCATCCGCCGCGGGCATGACGACCCTCTCCGACTCGCTTGCCACGGGTGCCGTGTCCGAGGGAATCTCACTCGTCGAATCGCCCATCGGCACTGGGGTTGCGAGCGCGGGTGCCACGGGCGCAGCGGGTGCCACAGGCGCGGCGGGCGCGTCGGGTGCGGGGTGCGGGGCCTGGGAGACGGGCTGTGTCGAGCCTCGTCCCCCCTCCAACCGCTCGATGCGGGCCAGCAACGCTTTGGTCGAAGCGTCGACCTCAGGTCTGGACGCCTTCACCAGCGCCAGCTCCATGCACGTGCGCGCGTCCGCCCCCGCGCGCACCGACTCGAGCGCCCCCCCAAGCAACTCCAGCAGGCGCACGACCGTCGCGTGCCGCACACGCTCGGCCTGAGCCAGCAGCCGCGTGTCGGCCTCGGGCGTGAGCGCCAGTTCGGGCGGGACCTCGCCCAGGGTCTGCACGATCATCAGCTCGCGTGCCCTGCTCTCCAGGTCGGTCGCGAACGAGCCCGCGTCACGCCCGGAGTCCGCGCACTCCGCCAGCGCCAGCAGGGCTCCGCGCGCATCGGCGGCGGCGACCGCATCTATGGTCCGTTCCAGCAGCTGTGCGTCCGCCACGCCCAGCACCGCGAGCACGTCCTCCAGCGCGATCGTGCTGCCGCTGTAGGAGAGCAACTGCTCGAGCGTGCCGAGCGCATCTCTGAAGCTTCCGGTGGCCGACCGCGCGAGCGCCGCGATCGCCTCCGGTGGGATCTCGATCGACTCCGACTCGGCGGTCCGGCGTAGGACCTGCGCGATCTGCTCGACCGTCGGGCGCTGAAAGTCAAATCGATGACAGCGATCGACGACGGTCGCCGGCACTTTCTGGGCCTCGGTCGTGGCGAGCACGAACACGGTGTCCGGCGGAGGCTCCTCGAGCGTCTTCAGGAACGCGTTCCAGGCCGCCGTCGAGAGCATGTGAGCCTCATCGAGGATGTACACCTTGCGCCTGCCCGACACGGGCGCGAACGCAACGCTGTCGCGCAGCTCACGGATGTCGTCGACCGAGTTGTTCGAGGCCGCATCCATCTCGATCACATCCAGCGAGCTCGCGCGCGCGATCGCCGTGCACGAGTCGCACTTGCCGCATGGAGTGACCGTCGGGCCCTGCTCGCAGTTCAGGCACATCGCGAGGATCTTCGCCATCGACGTCTTCCCCGTCCCGCGCGAGCCGACGAACAGGTACGCGTGATGCACCTGGTCGCGCTCGACTGCGTTCCTGAGCGTGCGCACCACCGGTTCCTGGCCGACGACCTCGTCGAACGTGCGCGGGCGGTGCCTGCGATACAGGGATGCCTGTTGCTCTGCTTTTGGCTCGTTCGCCACCGTTCGGCTGAGTCTATCCACGGACGAGCTCCTCGCTCGATAGCGTCCGGCCGCGTGAGAACCTGGACCAAACGTCTCGGCACGCCCGTCGCGATCGTCGTCGGGGCAGTCGTCCTGCGCCTGTTCGCGGGCGTGGGGTTTGTCAACTACGACACCCTGTACGCACTCGCCTGGGGCGGTCAGCTCTCGCGCGGCAGCATCCCTTCGTACGGGGTCCCGCTCGCGCCCACGCCCCATCCATTGATCGAGATCCTCGGCGTCGTGCTGGCCCCACTCGGGCCGGCGGGCGTCCTGCACGTGACCGTCGCGCTCGCGTTCCTGGGGCTGTCCGCGTGCGCATGGGTGATCTACGCGCTCGCCTCCCACTGGTTCGGACGCGCCGCGGGGGCGCTCGCCGCGCTGCTGCTGATCACGCGCGTACCCGTCCTGTCCTACGGCGTGCGCGCGTACATCGACATCCCCTACCTGCTGCTCATCCTCAGCGCCCTGCTCGTCGAGTCCCGCCGCCCGCGCGCCGGCCGGCCGGTGCTGGGACTGCTCGCGCTCGCGGGCCTGCTGCGCCCCGAGGCGTGGGCGTTCTCGGGGTTGTACTGGCTGTACCTGATCGCCTGGCCGGCGTGGCGTGAGCGGCGTTCTGGAGATCATGTCGGTGGACCCTCCGCCGGCGCAGATCACCCGCCGGGCAAAGAGCGGACCGCAGGCCGGGCCGCAGGCGTGTCCTGGCATCCCGAATACTCGCGACGTCAAATCGTGAACCTGACTCTGCTCGCAGCGGCAGCGCCGCTGGTGTGGGTGCTCAGCGACCTGGCGATCACCGGAGATGCGTTGTGGTCGCTGACGAACACCCGCCACACCGTCGATGTGCTCGATCGTGTGACGGGGATCGCAAACGTGCCCGAGTACATCCCCCGTCGGATCGGCGAGATCCTGCGCCCACCCGTGCTCGTGGGGGCTGCGCTCGGCGGCGTCTTGTCGCTGCTGTGGCTGCCCGGCATCGCCCGGGGACACGCCGCTCGGGGGGCTGATTCGGCCGGTGATTTGGCCAACGAATCGGCTGGCGGACGGGACGGCGCGCGCCTCGGCGCAATCGTGGGGGTCGTGGCGGTGCTTGTATTCGCCGCGTTCGCAACCCTAGGGCTGCCGATCAACACGCGCTATGCGTTTCTCGCGGCGGCGATCCTGTGCGTGTTCTGCGGCGCGGGCGTGTTCGGATGGACGTTGCTGGCGCGCGGAGATCCGCGTCGGCGCGTGTGGATGGCGGGCGGACTGATCGTGCTCGTCGCACTGATCGTGTACGCGCCGAGCCAGTATCGATCAGCGCATCGTGAACTGGATGCGCTGGCCCGCCAGCAGCACATCGAAGGCGACCTCGTCGCGCTCGTCCGCAGTCACGCGATCGGGCTGGAATGCGGGAAGGTGGGAGTGCCCAATCACGCGCCGATCCCGCTGCTGTCGCTGTACCTGAAGACGAGCCCCGTGAATGTGCTCAGCGCTCAGGTGAGTCAGCTCTCCTACGGCACGTACGTCGACCCGGCGAGCGTGGAAGTCGAACGTGATTACGTGCTCGACCCCCACGATCCGCACCTGCCCGTGGCAGTACCGCCCGGGTTCACCGAGTCGGCCGCCAACAGCACGTGGCTGATCTTCAAGCGCTGCTCGTAACACCGGTTTCAGTCGGCGACGCACGTATGGACCGTGCACCCCTCATCGTTGCCTCCGCATCCGGCGCCTGGTCGCCACCGAAGACTCCGGTCCGGGAGCTCCCGTTACGCCTGCCGGGGTTCGCTTAAGGCTGCTTCCTTCCGGACCTGACCTGGTTCGCGAGCCGACACCGCACGGGACCCGAGCCATCGACGCCCGCGGCGGCGGGGCGACCGGGACGGAAACCCCTCCGAGGGGGATTCAGCCCCGCTAGAGCGGATTGCGGATTCAGGGCGCCGCTACATCCCCGCCTAGCACGGTCCGTCGCTGATCCTAACGGAGCGCCGGTCAGGAACCCGGCTGGACCCGCCCGCCGCGGCGCGCGCTCGGCGCACACTTCTTCTTACGGGCGTGAATGCGCGCGTGCGTGTGCGCGCGCATTCACGCGTCGGGAGAACAACTGCACACGGCCGACCCCAGTTGCGTTAGGCTGCCCGGCCGTGACCTACTTCAGAGATGTCTCCCCACCCTCTCCACGGCTCCAGCGAGCCCGTCCCCCCTTCGGCCTCGGCCTCGCCGCGTTCGGTGCGGCGGTCCTGATCGCCGGCTGCGGCTCCAGCGGCGGTTCCAGCACGATCACGGTCGGTGCCGAGAACAAGGCCAACGAATCCCTGGCGACCACGAGCTCGCCGACAAGTTCGACCAGCACGACCGCGGCAGCGAAAACCCCGACGAGCGGCCCGCTGTCCACAGAGCCGCATGTGACCCCCCCGAGCGGTTCGGCGCCGAGCAAGCTCGTAACCAAGGAAATCGTCCCGGGCACCGGCGCCGAAGCGAAGGCGGGCGACGCGGTCACGGTCAACTACGTGGGTGCGCTCTACCACGGCGGCAAAGTGTTCGACGCGTCCTGGAAACGGAACGAACCGTTCCCGTTCACGCTCGGCAAAGGTCAGGTCATCCCCGGCTGGGAACAGGGCGTTCCGGGCATGAAGGTGGGCGGCAGGCGCGAGCTGATCATCCCGGCCGCGCTCGCGTACGGCGCCAAAGGCTCGCCCCCGACGATCCCGCCGAACGCACCGCTGGTGTTCGTGATCGACCTGCTGGGCGCGTAGGCGACACCGAGCCGAGCCACGGCAACAGCACTTCCAGACGACGACCCGGCACGAGCCACGCTGACGACGATCGCCGGTAACCGGCCACCGCGACGACCACCGGGCGGGGTCGCGCGTGGTGGGGTCGTTGTGCGTGTCGTGGCACTGTCGCTGGTCGTGGGCAGCATCGTCGCGGGCGTGCTGTCCGGCTGCGGCGGCACGACGGTGACCCCGGCCGAACTGAGGCTGCAGCGCGAAGACCTGATCGCTGTGAGCAGAGCCCTCAGGCGGATCGAGAACCCTGTCGCCAACGAGGTGGCGGCAGCCAAGCGAGCGTGGCCGCTCATCGCCAACGGCCTGTCGGCGAGCACACAGGCGCCGGCGGACGCACGTACGCCGGTCGCGGCCGCCGCTCGCAGCGCCGCGAAGATCCACACGCCTTCACTGCTTACAGAAGCGCAGGCGGTCTCCCTGACCGGCCCGGCCTCGGGGCTCGCGGGCCTGTTCCGAACCTACACCGGCCTGGCCACACGCGGATGGCAACTTACCGGCGCGGCGATCGATCAGATCGAACACGGCTCGCCCGCGAGCGCGCGGTTCGCGCGGGACAACGTGGCGCTGTACATCGAGAGCGTCTACGACGCCCACTTTGATCTGGCCCAGATCGACAAGCACCTGACAGACGGCTACCACCAGCTCGGGGGCCCGTCCGCGTTCGGGAGCGCGCTTACCCAGAACGAAGTGGATGCGCTGGCGAGTGCCTATTCCGAAGCCGCGGTCCGCCTGCACCCGCACGCCGGGGTCCGGCTCGGGTCCTGACCGGAGTCTGGCGGGCACCTGAAGGCCATGTGGAAGGACGAGATTGGGCAGCAGCAGCGACCAGAGGACTCCTGCCCGCGCTGCCGGCAATGTCCTGGGCCAATAGAATCAGGGGTCCAGGGCGCGTAGCTCAGTGGGAGAGCGCTCGCTTCACACGCGAGAGGTCGCAGGTTCGAAACCCGCCGCGCCCATATAAAGCTCAACGCGAGCGATGACAAACGAGAGGTCGTCGCGCAGCAACCGTCAGCCAGTTCCGTCCAGTGCATTAGACAAACTCCAACCTGTTGACCGCCTGACCGCATGTGCAGCAGGTTTGGTACGGTGCCGTATGGCCGCTAGGCTGGGCACCGATTTGAGGCATGAGGGAGCGTAAGCGATGTGGTTCATCCGAGTGCTTGCTAGGCGGTGTCTGGAGGCTTTCCTCGGAGCGGTGGCGTTTGTGACGCTCGTCGTGTATCCGCTCCTGCTCGTCTGGCGCTGGTGGCTGCAGCGCAAACAGGAGGCGTCGCGGTTCAGTGCGCCCAGCAGACCGGAATGTGCCCCAGTACCGCCGCACATATACCGCCAGCCGGATCCGATGATCTACTCGCAGCGCTACCTCCAGTCGCAGGGTATGGCGGTGACGTGGACCAACCCGGACGTCACTATCCAGCAGGGGGGCGTGGCCGTCGATCCAGACAAGCTGCTTCCCGGCACGACGTACGACGTGGTAGCGCGGATCTGGAACGGCTCTACGGATGCGCCCGCGATCGGCCTGCCCGTGCGATTCTCCTACCTCAGCTTTGGAGTTGGCACACAAGCCCACCCGATTGGAGACACGACCGTCGACCTCGGCGCGAAGGGGGCACCCAATTGCCCGACCGAAGCAACCCAGAGCTGGACGACGCCGGCGATCCCTGGGCACTACTGCCTATTGATCGAACTGATCTGGGCCGACGATGCCAACCCCCTCAACAATGTGGGACAGAGCAATACTCAAGTAGAGAAGCTGAAATCTCCGTACGCCAAGTTCGACTTCGAGGCGGCCAACCTCGATCGCGACCGGCATGTCTATCGGTTCACCTCGGACGCGTACGCAATCGGACCTCGCCCTAGCTGCGAGCGTCAAGCCGTCGCGAGAGTATCACCGCCGACGGCCGACGAAATCCAAGCCCGCGCGGCCACCGCGCGGGCAGAGCACAACCCGGCTGCCTTTCCAATCCCAGCCGGGTGGAGCGTCGTCGTGGATCCCGCGGAAGTTGCCATCGATTCAGGCGAGAGCCGCACGGTCACGGTCGACGTTACGGCGCCCGATACGTTCACCGGCAGTCAGCCGTTTAATGTGCACGCTTTTGACGAGCATAACCGTCTCATCGGCGGCGTGACGTTGGTCGTGGAGAGCTGAGCGATGGGCTACCGTGAATACACACACTGCGTCCAAGCGGCCGACTACGTAGATAACATGCCGCCGCCCGACTTGAAATCGGCGCTGCTCCAGGGGTTGACCGATCCGCTGGCAATCGCCAAGTGGCTAGCATCCGTCTGTCCGTATCTGTTGGGTGGAAAGCTCATCTGTCTCGGTGATGGCAAGGACCAATGCGCCATCGGCCATATCACAAAATTCGACCGCCCCAAGGACAGCATTCTCCCCTTTGAAGACATCGACGACGACTTCTCGATCAGTATCCTCCTGCTGCCGCACAGCCTAGACGAGATGACGACCCGCTCCTACGTTGAAAATTATGAGGCGGTCGTGAACGACGGGGAGCAGGGATGGCTTCTGGAAGTGCCGCCGGACATGCCAATTCCGCACGAACCGTGGCAAGGGGGAAACCCGCCGGGTGGTATCCCGTCCCCCCGCTACCAGGGCCACTTCACGGAATATCCCGACAACAACTATGTCGCCTACGATCCCTCGCAGAGTCCGTACCAGGTTAGCGGCAGCGACGGTCAGCCCTTCTACGTGCCAGACCTCCATCTCGAGTGCGAGGGGTCGCGTATCCACGATGTATGCAACGCGATCAGCGGCGTCCAGGGTCCTGCCTCCGCCTTCTGTGAAGTCCCCGTGATCGGCTGGCTCACGTGTCTCGTCATCGACGTCATTACCCTGCCAGTAATGCTGCTTGCGGTTGGGATTGCCTGGGCTGGCGCGCACGACGGCAACGAAACGGATGCAGAGGTAGGGGGAAGCGGAAAACTCGAATTCGGCGATCTCATTGTGGTCACCGGCCGATGGGTGTGCGACGCCGGGCACTCGGGCTGGAACGAGCTTCACCCCGTAAAGACGATCCAGCTCATCCCTAGCGCCGACTATGGGGCTGACTTCGCCAATTGGAGGACCAGGTGGTGCGAGGCGACCGCCCACTGCCCGCCCTATGCCCCGTCTGGGACGAAGCCGACCGATATGACGCCCGCGCAGAACGCGACCTACGAAGCTCAGTTGGATCTCACGAACCAGTGGATCTACCATCCGCTCATCGATGGTTGCGATCCTCAGCCGGGTGACTCCGGCGAACAGCCTGAAACATCAACGTTGTAGAAGGGAGTCATATGAATCGCCATCCTCGCAGTAGATTCTGGTTCGAGGCCACATGTGCCGCAGTATGCTTTGCGGCAGCATTGCTCACGGCGGTCTGGAGCGATTGGATCGAGACAGTGTTCAACGTTGATCCGGATCACGGCAATGGGTCGCTGGAGTGGGCACTCGTCGTTGGGCTCTTCGGTGTAGCGCTATGTCTTGTCGTTGTCGCCAGGACCGAGTGGCGCCGGGCACTGCCGGCGAGCAACTGACAACATGCGTCTGGGCGACTCAATCGCCGCGGCGACGACAGCGGCTGGTGTGCGCCCGTGTGGCGGCTGTAAGCGCAGGGCAGAGTCGCTGAATCGGATGTTCGAGGCGCGCTCGACAAGTCCCGTCACTGCCACCGGGGAAGCCGACCGGGCGCGTACTGTGAGCAGAGCACGGATCGTCACCCCGCTGATCGGACCGTTCGTGGTGGGTGCGTGCTCTCTCGCCCTGCGTCGGCGGATCGGGCGCGCGCGCTGAGAGCCCTACTCGCGTGGCAAGAACGCTGCCCCGCTCCTGGGCGAGGCGTTTCGGCGCCGGCACGAGCCTCGTCAATGTCGCCCTCGGGATACACGGTCACTCTGGTGCTCATGACGCGCTTCTATGAGGAGTCCGACGTTGTCTACGTGATCAATGCGGAGATAGCCTGCTCGATCACAGAACGCTCCTGTGTCCAGTGCTCGCTTGGGGCAGCACCGACGACCACCGACGATACGTGCCCACCACCCACGAGACAGGCGATCTCCACGTAGCGCGTGTTTACGGAGGTCGTGTAGGCGTCGCGCACGCATGTTCCCCGCCCGGTGCGAAACCGCAGGCCACCAGCCGCGGCGTCCAACCTCACTTCCCTCTCTCCCTCGGCGACATTGTGGCGCAGCCGGAAGGCGGCCCAGCTCGCCGGCGTCTCAGCGGCCTGGCGCGGAGTGAGGTTGAGGTATCCGAGATAATGGCCATGGCTGTCGAGCAGCGCCGCGGACGCAGTGCCCCGATCACCGGCGACCGTGCGCCAGCCCGGCGGATACGCCATTGTCGCTCCGGTGGGCAGCCGCGCGCTGAGCCAGTCTGCGGGCGCAGGTGCCGGCCGCAGCCACGCGAAGGCGGCTATCGCTGCACTGGGCGAAGGGTGCGCCTGCTGCGTCGTGCCCCGCCCGGCGCCTGACGGCGGCGCGCCGGTGCTCACGCCGCACCCGCTCGCCGCCGTCGACAGCGCCAGTAGCCCGACGAGCAGCGTCCTAGAGGTTGCCATCCCCGTCGCTGGGCCCGCCGTTGTTGTCGCTGTCCTTGTCTCCGGCATTCGGCCCTTGTGGGATACCGGAGCTCGAAGATTCGGATTTCGTTTCCGCGGGCGCTTTCGTTTCTTCGGCGGGCGCTTTGCTTTCGGCGGGCGCTTTGCTTTCGGCGGGAGCTTTCGTTTCTTCAGCAGGGGCTTTGCTTTCGGCCGGTGCGGCCGGCGATGACGATGACGAGGTTCCAGAGCTCGAGCTGCCGCAACCGGCCACTCCCAGTGCGACCAAGACGACGCTGAGCGCCACCCATCGGCGTGGCCTGGCGCCTGCGTGCGCGTCAGATGATTTCGTGAGCATGAGACCTCCGTGGTGGGGTGTGGTGGCGGATTGCCTTCAAGCAAGATCGGCCGCTGAACGCTTCCGATCAGGGATTTAGTGCGTCAAGCCCTCAGACGCCGCCGCCCGCTGAAACCTTCCGCGCGGGTTACGTGTCGAGCCCCGGCCGGCTACCATGGCTTCCCGACCTCAGCTCGTCACGGTCTGCGCTGATGGCAGTGCCGGGTTTCTGGTCGAATCATCGCCTCGGCGATCGCCTGCTCGTCGTCTCCGGCGCGTTCGCGCAGGCCGCGGATCACGCCGTCGCGGTCCTCCACGTCCCGGTTCTGACTGAGCTTGCGCTTGCCCTGGATCGAATCGATCTCGAGGGTGAACGCGACGATGTGCGCCAACAATCCGTCGACGTACTCCTCCGAGACGGACTCGATCGACCATGGGGACGGGAACCGCTGCTCGTGGACGTCGACCAGCTGGACGAGATGGGCGAGCACCGCCTCGCGGTCTTCGATCGGCCGCGGACGGCCGTGCACATGGACCGCGACGAAGTTGTAGGTGGGCAGTCCTTCACTCGTGTACCACCGCGGCGAGATGTAAGCCCGCGGACCGCTGAACATCGCAAGCGCCTCACCTCCAGAGCCAAGGTGACGGGCGAGCGGGTCGTTGCGGGCGACGTGCGCGCGAAGCGTCCCATATGGACCCTCGTCCCGGTGCAAGACGAACGGGACGTGGGCGGCGAGAGGACCGTCTGCACAGAGCACGATCACACCAAACCGGACGGCCTCGATCGCGTCGTGCAGGACGGGCAATTCGCGCTCGGCGTACTTGGGGTTGACGTACATCGAGCCTCCTTCGATCGCTGAGCATCCACCATATCTCGCGGGGCGGGCGATCGATTGAGGAGTATGGTCTGCAGATGGCCACGGTCAGCGATGCAACCTCGACGGTGCCGCACCTGAGCGTCGCCGAGCGGGTGGCTCGCGGCAAGGCGGCGCGGGCCGAGGTGCCGCGCTCGAGCCACGCCGTGTTTGAGCCGACGGCGCGCCGCGTCGATCCGATCGAGCTGCTCGAGCGCCAGGCGCAGACGCGCGTGCCCGAGCTCGTGCCGATCCGCTACGGCCGCATGCTGGTCTCGCCGTTCACGTTCTATCGAGGCGCCGCGATGATCATGGCCAGCGACCTGGCGACGACGCCGCGCTCGGGGCTGACGGTGCAGTGCTGCGGCGACGCGCACCTGTCGAACTTCGGCGTCTTCGCCTCGCCCGAGCGGCGACTGGTGTTCGACCTCAACGACTTCGACGAGACGCTCCCCGGGCCGTGGGAGTGGGACGTCAAGCGCCTGGCCGTGAGCATGCTGATCGCCGCGCGCGACAACGACTTCGCGGTCAAGGACCAGGACCAGATCGTGCTGGACACCGTCGAGGAGTACCGCACCGCGATGGCGGGCTTCGCGGCGATGAAGAACCTCGACGTCTGGTACGCCCACCTGGACATCGAGACCGCGCTCAAGGAACTCGGCTCGCAGCTCAAACCCGAGCAGGTCAAGCGAACCGAGAAGACACTCGCCAAGGCGCGTACCAAGGACAGCATGTCGGCCTTCTCCAAGCTGACGCACGTCGTGGACGGAGAGGCGCGGATCGTCGCCGAACCGCCGTTGATCGTGCCGATCGATGACCTCGCGCAAGGGCGCCGAACGCGAGGAAATGTTCGAGGGCCTGCACGAGCTGGTGCGCTCCTACCGCCAGACCGCTGGAGCACGACCGGCGCGTGCTGCTCGAGCAGTTCCGCCTGGTCGACTTCGCGCGCAAGGTCGTCGGCGTGGGGAGCGTCGGCACGCGCGCATGGATCGCGCTGATGCTCGGCCGGGACGGTCAGGACCCGCTGTTCCTGCAGATGAAGGAGGCCGAGGCGTCGGTGCTCGAGGAGTTCCTCGGCCCGAGCGAGTTCGAGAACCACGGCGAGCGCGTCGTCACCGGACAGCGGCTGATGCAGGCCAGCAAGCGACATCTTCCTCGGCTGGCTGCACGTCGAGTCCGGGCTCGACGGCCAGCCGCGGGACTTCTACGGTCGCCAGCTGAAGGACTGGAAGGGCTCGGCGGAAATCGAGCAGATGGACCCCAAGGGCTTGGCCGCCTACGGGCGGCTGTGCGGCTGGACGCTCGCCCGCGCGCACGCCCGCAGCGGCGACCGCATCGCGATCGCCGCCTACCTCGGCAAAGGCGCGAGCTTCGACCGCGCGATCGTCGAGTTCTCCCGTGCCTACGCCGAGCAGAACGAGCGCGACTACAAGGCCCTGGCAGAAGCGGTCGAGTCCGGACAGATCACCGCCGAGAAGGGTCTGTAGGACCCTTCACCTTCGCTTCCAGTCTGCCGGACCCGGCCGCATAGGCGATCGGATCCCCGCCCCCTCCCCGCAGGATGTATGCGCAACCGACGGCGATGACCGCCCCGGCGATCGGGCCGAGCACGTATACCCAGTAGCTCGAGAAGTCACCGCTCACCAGCGCCGGGCCGAACGAGCGCGCGGGGTTCATCGAGGTGCCGCTCACCGGCGCTGACCACAGCCCGGCGAGCGCAATGTATCCGCCTACGCCCAGCGCGGCGATCGCGCCGACGTTCTGGGCAGCCGAGGCGGTTCCCAAGATGACGCTCACCAGCGCCACGGTGAGGACGACCTCCATCAGCAGCGCCTGCCAGTTCGCGTACCCCGGGCCGGGCAGGGTCGCGCCGAGATGTTGCACGTTGCCGAACACGGCCCTGAGAAACAGACATGCCAGCGCGGCGCCGACGAGCTGGATGATGATGTACCCGGGGACGCGCTTCCACGGGAAGTCTCGGCGCAGGGCGAACGCGAGCGAGACGGCGGGATTCAGGTGGGCGCCCGAGACCGCGCCCATGAACAGGATGATCGCCATGACCATCAGCCCTGGCGCCACCACGGCCGCGGCCAGGCTGATCTGGCCCTTGCCGTGCAGGATCCCGCCGCCGGCGGCGACGAGCACCAGCATGAACGTGCCGAGCAGCTCCGAGAACAGCCTGCGCCACTCCAGGCTCGGATCGTCGAACTGGGCCTTGGAGCCGAACTCGAGCGCAAGCACGTGCCTGGTCCGTGGGCCGAGCAGCCCAACGGCGGGAGCCTCCCCCTCCACGACACGCCCGGCGGGGATGTGCTCGGCGGGCATGTGCATGTCGGGCATCCTCACAAGCTAACACCGTGGTCGCACACGATCAGCTGGGCAGGATCGCTTCCCCGCCGGGCTGGAGGATGCGCACCTCCACACCGGGGGCCACGCGCGCGACGTGCCGGGCGAACAACCGCGGCGGATCGCCGAGGCGCTCCCGGTGCCTGCGCGCGACACCGATCGGCAGCAAGGTCCCCCAGTGCATCGGTATGGCGATCCGCGGCTGCAGCAGACCGACCGCGCGAGCGGCGTCGAGTGGGTCCATGTGGCCGGGGCCGAGCGTCGGCCCCCATCCCGCGACCGGCAGCAGCGCGACGTCGAGTCGCGGCGCCGGGGCGGACGACGGCGCCAGAGCGGGCGACCGCGCCGGGGCGGACGCCGGACTGGACGGCACCAGACCGGCCATCTCCTCGAACAGCTCCGTGTCGCCCGCGAAGTAGATCGCACGCCGCCGGCCACGCACGACGTAACCCAGAGTCTCGGCGCGCGAGCCACCGGGGTGGCGGCGGCCATCATGACGCGCCTGCACTGCCTCCACCGAGAGCGCGCCGACCTGCGCCCGCTCGCCCACGCTCAACTCGGTCACAGCGGTGAACCGTCGGCGGCGCAGCCACGCACCGGCGCCGGCCGGCGCCAGCAGGGGTGTATCGCGGCCCAGCAGTCGCAGCGAGGCCAGGTCGAGGTGGTCATGGTGCAGGTGTGAGATCAGCACCCCATCGAGACCGGCGGTCACGCTCCTGTCAACCGACGGGGTCTGCCGACGCAGGTGCGCGACGCGGTCACGCAGCAACGGATCGGTGAGCAGACGCACGCCGTCCAGCTCGATCAGGAACGTGGAGTGCCCTAGGAAAACGATACGGTCCGCGGACGTGCCTGCACGACGAGCCATACCCGCACCATCGGCCATGTGCGAGACCGTAGCAACGGGATGCCTCCGGGGATCCAGCGGCGCAGGAGCGATCCCGGCAGAGACCAACGGCGCGCAATCAATCAGCGCGGGTCCCAATCTATGAGCAGGTGGCGACGGTTCGCGGGGCTGGCGATCCGCGTTGTGGTCCTGCTGGTGATCGAGGGCCTGGTGATCCTCGCACTGGCGGCGATCCTGCCCGGTGTCGCAACACCCTCGTTCAGAGCCGCGGTGCTCGTGGCCGCCACGATGGCGCTGATCAACGCGGTCCTGTGGCCGATCGTCATCCGCGTCGCGCTCCCGCTGACGGTCTTCACGTTCGGGCTGGGATCGCTCGTCTTCAGCGCCGGCACGGTCGCGCTGGGGTTCTATGTGGTCGACGGCACCTCTATCCCGATCGGCGGCGACCTCGCGATCGCGTTCGCGATGGCGCTCGTGTCGATGCTGATCGCGCCCCTGCTCGACGTCGACGGGGATGCTCAGCATCTGCGCGTGGTCCGGCGGAGAGTGCGGCGCGGGCGCAAGGACAACCACACCGATGTCCCGGGCGTGATCCTGTTCGAGATCGACGGCCTCGGAGAGACCGTCCTGCGTGAGGCCGTGCGCGACGGACACGTGCCGACGATCGCGCGCTGGTGCTCAGATGGGACACACCGCATCCTGGGCTGGGAGTGCGATCTCTCATCCCAGACGGGAGCAAGCCAGGCGGGCCTGCTGCTGGGGAGCAACTGGGACATGCCCGCGTTTCGCTGGTACGAGAAGGAGTCCGGCCGCACGATGGTCTCCAACCATCCCGCCGACGCGGCCGAGATCGAGCGGCGACGCTCCACCGGCGAGGGTCTGCTCGCCGTCGGGGGCACGAGCCGGGGCAACATGTTCTCCGGCGACGCGCCGCGCTGCACGGCCACGATGAGCGTGATCCGTGACCGCACGCGCTCGAAGTCCGGGGACTTCTTCGCCTACTTCTCCGATCCCTACGGGTTTCTGCGCACGATCGTGCTGTCGCTCGCCGACATCTCCTATGAGCGGCTGGCGGCGCGCCGCCAGCGTCGCAGCGGCGCCGAGCACGTCGATCGGGGTGGCTTTTACCCGCTCATCCGCGCCGCCATCGCCGTGGTCATGCGCGACCTCAACGTCGCGCTGCTGATGGCCGACATCGTCGAGGGCGTGCCTGTCAGCTACGCCACGTTCGTGGGCTATGACGAGGTCGCCCACCACTCGGGAATCCGCGAGCCCGATGCGCTCGCGGTGCTCAAGCGCCACGATCGTCAGCTGCAACGGCTGGAGCGTGCGGTGGCGCAGTCGCCGCGCCCGTATCACCTGGTCGTGCTCTCCGACCACGGTCAGACCCAGGGCGCGCCGTTTCGCCGGCGTTACGGCGAGACGCTCGAGGAGCTCGTGCGCGGAGCCCTCGCGCGGGGTGAAGTGCGCGCCCCCGCGGCGGTCGATGAGGCCTGGGGCGACGTGGGCGCGGTGCTCGCCGACGCGCGCCAGGATCCCAGCGTCGGGGGACGCGTGCTGGCACGTGCCACACGCGGCAGATCGGTGCAGGGCACCGTCGCACTGGGACCTAACCGGGAGGCCCTGGCGGAGCGCGGCAGTGCGCCCACGGACCCTGAGCTCGAGCGGGAGGAGGCGGTGGTGCTCGTCTCCGGTCCGCTCGGCCTGGTCTACCTGCCGCGCAGCCCCGAGCGACTCACGCGCGAGCAGATCGCCGAGGCGCATCCCGAGCTGCTGAACACCCTGACTGCCCACCCGGGGATCGGGTTCGTGATGGTGCGATCACAGGAGCGGGGGACACTCGTGATCGGCGCCGCGGGCCACCGGCGCCTGGCGGACGACACGGTCGAGGGAGAGGATCCGCTCGCCCACTTCGATCCGACGGTGGCCGACCATCTGCGCCGTCACGATCGCTTCCCGCACTGTCCGGACCTGCTCGTCAACAGCATGTATGACCCGCATGCGGACGAGGTGGCTCCGTTCGAGGAGTTCATGGGCTCGCACGGCGGCCTCGGCGGCCCGCAGACCAAGCCCTTTGCCGTCGTGCCAACCGCTTGGAGCGAGCCGGCCGGTCCGATCGTCGGCGTGGAGGCGATGCATGAGGCGCTGCGCGACTGGCTCACGGAGTCACAGCGACGCGTCGTCGACGCGACCGAGCTCCCTACGCCTCCGGCAGCGCCATCCTGAGGCGCTCAGCGATCTCCTGCACCTCACTTGGATTGAGCGGCCCGTCCCGTCTCACCAGCCGTGCGACACCGCGTAGGCCGGCGACGCGCACCCCGTCGAGCTTTGGCTTGGAAAACAGCGGCAGCCCGTCGCTCTCGATGAAGCACATGACGCCGACCACGCCAACGCTGCCGCCGAGCACCTCTGTTACGACGGCGACCTGCCGGAGCACCCCCTCGACCAGCTTGGTCTGATCGCGCCCGCCGACAGTCAGGCGCTCGCGCGACTCGGAGAGTCGGTCGCCCTCGCGGCGCACCCTCACCTTGCCCCGCAACCGCTTGGTGTCGATCACCGTCACACCACCCTTGCCGACCGCCAGGTGGTCGATGTTCGCCCGCGATCCCGGCATGCGGCGGTCGTGTACCAGCACGATGCCGTGCGTGTGCAGCAATGCGTGCAGGCGCCTGGCCGTGCCACCCACAGATCCAGAATCGTTCATGCGACAAGAATCTACCGCGTGGCCGAATATTCTGCACGTTCACCCGGATGGAACTACGCAACGGCGCGCAGAGCCCGGTACGGCTCGCCCGCGAGCTCGCGCACGAGCGCGTCGACGACGCCCTCCTCGTCCTGCTCACGACCGTCGGTGACGGCGGCGATCACCGCCCGCTTGCGCTCCAGCAGCGTCGCGATCGTCTCATCGATCGTGCCGGCCGCGAGCAGATAGGTGGCGTTGACCGCGTCCTGCTGGCCGATCCGATGACAGCGGTCCTCGGCCTGGTCGTGCTTGGCCGGCGTCCAGTCGAGCTCGAGGAACACGACGTTCGAGGACCGGGTCAGCGTCAGGCCCTGACCGGCGACCTCGATCGAGCAGACGATCAGCTGGTTCTCGGCGCCGTCTGGCGCCTGGAAATCGCGCAACGACTCATCCCTGGCCGTGTGGCTGTCTTCGCCGAGGATGTGCAGCGCCTTGGGAAAGCGCTCGATCACCGCGCGCTGGATCTCACGATGCTTGGCGAACACGACCAGCCGCTCGCCCGAGGAGCAGAAGTCGTGGATCCAGGCGAGCGCGGCTCCGAGCTTGCCGCGGGCCGCGAGCAGCTTGAGCGCGTTCAGCCGCACGAGCCGCTCGGCGCGCAGCGCAGCCGCGACCTTTGCGTCGAGCCGGCGCAGATCCAGCGGCTGACTCTGCAGCCACGCGACGACATCGCGCTCGGCGAACCGGTACTCGTGCTCGTTGTCGAGCTCGATCGGCACCACGCTGCGCGTCTTCGCCGGCAGCTGCGGCAGAACCTCGGACTTCAGGCGGCGCACGAAGCAGCGCGAGCGCAGATGCCAGTGCAACCGCAGATGAGCGTCGGGGCCGCGAAAGCGCCGACCGAACTGAGCGCCCGAGCCGAAGTCGCCCAACCTGCCGATGATCCGCAGCTGCGAGATCAGCTCTGGTGGGCGGTTCATCACCGGCGTGCCCGTCAGGGCGAGCACGAGCCCGTCGCGCGGGACCGCCGCGGAGAGCCGCTGGACGGCTTGGGTACGCTTGGCCGCCGCGTTCTTGCAGTAGTGAGACTCGTCGAGCACGAGCGCGCGCGGCTCGAGCGCGCGCAGCTCATCCAGCCGCGCCGCCACAATGTCGTAATTGACGACCGTGATGTCCGCCCCTGCCCCCGGCACCGTGGCCCCGGTTCCCACCAGCGCCCGCGCGCTGTGCTGCGGCAGCCAGCGCTCGATCTCGCGCAGCCAGTTGAGCTTGAGGCTGGCCGGGCACACGACGACCGCCGGGAACGCGCCGTCGGCCTGCAGCGCCGCGAGCGCCTCGATCGTCTTGCCGAGCCCCTGCTCGTCGGCGAGAAATGCGCGTCGCTGGGCGAGCAGATAGCTCACCCCGGCGCGCTGGAACGGCTTGAGCTCGCCGCCGAGGCCAACCACATCCAGCGCGCCGTCGGTCGCGGCCGAGAGCGCCACGAGTCCCTCCGCGTGGGCGTGCTGCTCGCGAACCTCCTGTAGCAGCGCGAGCGCCTCGGGGTCCACCCAGGCTCCGTGCGCGGCGAGAAACCGGTCGAGCTCGGGCACACAAAACGGGTCCGCACGGATCGCCGGGAGCCGCGCATGCTCGTGCGCCGCGCCACGACGCGAGCTCATCGGCGATGCGCCCGCCAGCGTGGCGAACTCGTCGAGCTGTGTACTGTCGTGGCCGGGCGCAAGCACGAACGTCGGATCCTCGTGAACGCTCGAGCGCTCCAGCACCGCCGGCGGCGCCGGCAGGCCCTCGCGCACCGCCGCGACACACCGCCGCGCAGCTTTGCTGATCCAGCCGTGCAGCCGTCCATCCATCAGTTGCCAGGACTCCAGCGTGAGCGGCACAGTCGCCCCGCCCGGCGCACTCGCCGCGCGCTCGCGCAGCGCGTCCGGCAGACGCTCGATCTCGCCGAGCAGCAGGAACACAGGCTCATCCCGCTCGCCCGCCACCTCGATCGTGCCGTTCCAGCGTCTGGCGCGCTCCTGTCGGGCCTCGACGCGAGGCTCGACCCGCTGCGTGCCCGGTGTCTGCTGCGCGGCGTAAGCGCGCTGTGCGATCTCGGTGAGCGCGTGCGACGCGTCTTCGGTCAACCGCAGGCTCACCGACTCGTCCTCGAGCAGCTCGCCCACGAGGCGCTCTGAGCGCTCGTCGAGCGGGATCTGCGCCCGGCCGATCGCCGGCATGGCGCAGACATCGGGGTGCCCCGTAAGCGCCTGTACGAGACCCTCGTCGACATCCGTCGGGAAGCTCAGCCACCAGTTCTCGTCGGGCCGCGCAACGTCCAGCACGCACTCTCCGCTCCGGCGCCTCGCGCGACGGCGCGCGATCGCGCGGGCCAGCGCGTCGCTTACCTGTGGCCTTGCCGGCAGGCCCGCAAGCAGCCTCGCCAGCGCCTCCGCGCGCTCGGGATCGAGCGGTATCCGCCACGCCTTCTCGCCCGGATCCCAGCGCCGTCCGGGAATCGCACGCAGGAGCCGGCGCATACCGTCGTCGTAGGGAAAGCACAGCACGGCTTCGCCGCTGTCGAGCGAGGCTTGAAAGGTGGCGGACACGAACGGACCACGATAGGGATCCGTCCCGATAGGAGCGTGGGCGGCCCAGAGGAATGGGCCCCCAAGCGGCGAGGTGGATACGTGCGTCCGTCGGGACCATCCAGCAAACTCGTGCCCGCCGTCGGCCACATTCACACGATGCCCGCTCCACCCCGACCCTCATCTCCCCGCCCGGGGACGTCCTCCGTGCGGTCCTCCGTGCCTCCCCGCCTCGTCCTCACCAGACGTGGGCGACGCGTCGCGCTGGAGGGAGTCGCGATACTTGCCTGCGCCGCGCTCGTCGCGCTGCTGCCCGCCGCCGTGCAGAGCGATCAGGGACCGTGGTCGCCGCCGGCCGTCCTCAGCGCGTGCTCCGCTCCCGGCGGGCCCGCGATCCTGTTCCCGAGCGACACTCCCCGGCACGGCACCGGTCCCGGCGCGATCGTCTGGAGCTCCGCTTCTCTCTGCCCCGGCGGCGCCGGTCCGCGCCTCTCGGTGATCGCACCCGGCGCAGACGCGCCGGGAACCGCCTCCATTCCGCGCACCTCGACAGGCCAAGCGCTCGCGCTGACCGGCCCGATCGCCGCGGCCGCGGCGATCCACGGACAGATCCTGCTTGCCGGAGCAACCGTCGCCGGAGCAACCGTCGCCAGAACGGCCGTGGCCAGGACGGCCGACGTGAGGACGGCCGCGGCGGGTGACGGGGCAACCGCCGGCAACGGAGCCGGCACGGCTGCCGCCGCAAGCACAGGTGGACCCACGGGTGGCCTGCTGCTGAGCGAAGGTCTCGCCGGCGGGCCGTTCACCGAGCCGTGGACCACGGGCGGCGCGGCCACCCCGCTCGCGCTCACAACCGCCTACCTCGGCGATGTCGCCCTCGCCTCACCGGGCGGTTCCCACAGCGGCACGAGCGCGATCGCGTTGCGTGTCCACCGCTACTACGCACGCTCTTTCCTCGCGCCCGTCCGCGTGAGCCCACCCGCGAGCCGCTCAGTCGAAGGGCTGACGCTGGCGATGGACTACCGCTCTGACGCACTCGCCGTCTGGGAGCGGGCCGGAGCAATCTACGCCCGCGACCTGCCCGGCTCGGGCCGGTCGGCGCGTTCTGTGATGCACGTCGCCTCGGCCGCGCCCGGAGCGCGGATCGCAGCGCTGCGCAGCGACGACAACCGCGCGATCCTCGCCTGGGCCGACACCCGCGCCGGGATCACCAGCGTCTATGTCGAGCTGTCCGCGCCCAACATCCACTTCGGCACCCCACGGCTGCTCGAACGCTTCTCCGACCCCCACGGCATGGCTCCCCCGAGCGGCTCGCTGCGCCTGGTGCGCCTCCTGTCCGAGTCGGTGATGCTCGCCTGGACCGGCGCCGAATCCGGCCATTGGGTCGTGCGCACCGCCGCCGTCGACCTGGGCGGCGTGCGCTCGATCGACACGATCTCCGCCCCCGGCCACGACGCCCTGCTTGCCGACCTCGCGCCCGGACCCGCAGGCGAGGCATACGCGCTGTGGAGCGAACCGCACACGACGCCCGCCGGTCTGGACCTGACCGATCAGGCCGTATACGCCGCGCGCGGGATCGACACCTATCCCGGGCGGACGAGCTTCAGCGCACCCGAGCAGATCACCGCACCGGGCGCATCCGGCTCGACCGGCGAAGCCGCCATCGCCATCGATCCCGACTCCGACCGTGCGATCGCTGCCTGGCGGACTTCCGACGGCGCGGTCGACTACTCCCTGCGCGCTCCATCCTGACCGCGGGGCCGAACCACCGCCCACCATCGTTCATGCGGCGAAGATCCGAGCAGGATCACAGACATCGCAGGATCACAGACATCGCTCACGCGACGGCGCGCGGGATCCGATAACCCGGGCACCGACGTTCACACGAGCCGCTGAGCCGCCCAATGGCCGCGGCCGAGAACTGCAAACCGACTATTCTGCTCGCTGCGATGAGCCCTAGATCCTCACCAGATATCACGATCCTGCACATTTCAGACATGCAGTTCGGTGCGCATCACAGCTTTCGGGAGGGAATCGAGTCGCTGTCCAGTCGACTCATACAAGACCTCGAAGGCCTCGGCGAGGAGATTCCCCCGATTGACCTCATCGCCCTCTCCGGAGATTTCGCCGAGCGAGGTATGCCTGCGGAGCTGGAGCAAGCCCGCGCCTTCGTCGAGCGGATATCCGCGTTTGCGCGTCTTGGCAGTGACCGGGTGGTGGTCGTGCCCGGCAACCATGACGTCAATCGACAACTCTGCGAGGCCTACTTTCTCAGGCAGGAAGGCGTGGGCGCGACTCCAGTCGAGCCGTATGACCCCAAGTGGAGTCCGTATATCGACTTCGTCCAGAGCCTGCACGGACCCGAAGCTTTCACGGCCGAGCGACCCTACAGCCTGCTCAGAATCGAGCCGCTCAATCTGGTCGTGGCGGCGCTCAACTCGACCATGCAGGAGAGCCACCGCGACGAGGACCACTACGGCCTGTGCGGTGAGGAACAGCTGCGCTGGTTCGCCGACCAGCTGGCAGAACATCCAGAGTCAACGCGCATCGCGGTTGTGCACCACAACCTCAGAGCGCAAAGCGGCATCGTCGATTCCGAGTGCATTAAAGACACCGAACTGTTCACCACGATTCTCGGTCCCCATCTGGATCTTGTGCTCCACGGACATACGCATGACGGCAAATCCGATCGCCTGCCCGACGGGACGCTCATCCTGGCGACCGGCAGCGCGGCCGTCACCGAGCAGTGGCGCCCGGAAGCGGTCGGCAACCAGTACCAGATTCTCAGCCTGACCGCGGGCGCGGTCAAACGGCGGGCGCGGCTGTATCAGCCGGACAAGAAGCGCTGGATAGGCGATAACTCGCTCAGCCTCAACGGCGATACCTGGCGCGAGGAAATCGCGATTCCCAACCTGCGTGCCGACCCGGCGCACGGTAAATCCGGCAAGCGCCTGGCAAGTCGATCACACAACGGGCCGCCACGCTCGGACCTGCTGGACGAAGTGGAGAAGGTCACGCAGGTGGACCACGGCCCGGACTGCTACGTGGAGCGCCGCCAGAGTCCCAAGGACCCATACCTCGAATACCTGGTCGCCTTCTCCGGGACAGACGTCCAACCCGTGGGCGTGATCGACGCGCAGGCCAGTCGTCACACGGTCGAGGCCTTTGACCGCACCGTCCATGAGAAGTTCCAGCAGCGATCACCCCACGTGCGCTCCTACTTCGTGCACACCGGTCCTCCGCAGCCCGAGCTGAAGCGATGGGCCGCGGATCGCGGAATCCTGCTGAGAACGTTGACGGAATACCAGAACCTGCTCGATCTCACCCCCTATACCTCGAGCCTGCTGGAGGAGCTCGAACGCGACCCGGCGTATCCCCAGAGCCTGTATCTCGACCAGCGCTATCGCTCCGTCGACCGCTTTGGCAGGGCCATCCCCGAGATCAAGGCCGACCTCGCCGACACCATCCACGACTGGCTGCTCACCGACGAGCAGAGCTTTGGGATGGTCCTTGGCGACGCCGGCTTTGGCAAGTCGTTCCTGATACGCCGGATCGCCTACCGCCTGCTGCAGGGACGCTCCGGGCTGATGCCCGTCGTGGTGACGCTGCGCAACTGGGAGAAGAACCATACCGTCGTCGAGATGGTCAGCCAAACGGTCATAGACAGTGGTGTTTTCTTTCAGGCTGAACGGTTTCAACACATGTTCACGACCGGTCGCCTGGTTCTGCTCGTGGACGGATATGACGAGTTCGCCATCCGCGTCGGCTATGACCGCGCCGCGGATCAGCTGACGACCTTCCTGGAGGCGATGGGAGGAGGATCGAAGATCCTGCTCACCACGCGGCCAAGCCATTTTCGATCGCGCGAGCAGGCGACCTCGGTCGTCTTCCAAGACAAGCTCTCGCACACCCGCCATCAGATCTACGAGCTGCAGCCGTTTGCAGCCGCCGAACAAAAGGAGTTTCTCCAGCGCTGGTTCGAAATCGCCGGGGACCCGAGCCCCGACGCCTGCGCGACCCGTTGGATGGATGGCCTGGCAGTGGTCGACAACCTGCCGGAGCTCGCTCGCACCCCGCGGATGCTCTCGTTCATGGTGAGCGACCTGCGGATCGAGGAGATCGAGGCCGCGGCCCAATCCGGGCAGACGATGACCGCCGCCGGGCTGTACGAGCGTTTGATCGGCAAGTGGCTCTCGACCGAGTCCGAAAAGGTCGGCGGGGAGACGGACGGCTCGCCGCAGCTCTCCAGCGAGGATCGCTGGAAGATCGCCGAGGAGCTTGCGCTGGTGCTGTGGCGCGACCAGGTGCCCGAGGTCGACCAGGTGCTGCTCGAGGAGGTCGCCGGTCGAGCGCTCGACCTGCCGCGATTCGGGCTGACGACTTCCCAGGCCGCCCAGGAGATCGGGAGCCGTACGCTGCTCGTGGGCGACGGGGACCGGCGCCGGTTCGCTCACCAGTCGGTCTATGAGTACCTGCTCGCCCGCCGGCTGGCCCGGGCTCTGCGGGACGACACCCAGTGGAGCCAACTCGGACAGGCCGAGCTCAGCGAGCTGACCGCGTATTTCCTGCGCGATCTGGCGCCACAGGACGCAGCGAGCTGGATTCGCTCGCTCGAGGACTCGCGCGCCGACCGAACGGGCGTCGATGGCTGACTGGTCCGCCCGCAACGCCCGCACGCTGCTCAACGTGCTGCAGGCCGCCGGACAAGCCCGCGATCTCCGCGTCCTGTCGTTCCGCGATCACTCGCTGCGAGGTGAGATCTTCTCGCCGAGCGAGGATCTGAGTGGGGCCGATCTCCGAGACGCCGATCTCAGCGACGCGCAGCTCTCGGGCGTGCGACTCGCCGACGCGTCGCTCGCGGGGGCTCGGCTGGAATCCTCACACCTGGACGGCGCGAATCTGAATGGCGCCGACCTCAGCGACGCCGTGCTCGACCGCGCGTCGCTCATCGGCGCCGACCTGACCGGCTGCAAGCTGGACGGCACGTCATGGCGACGCGCGCGGCTGATCGGCGCACAGGTCGATCTGACGGCCACTCCCGCCGAGCGTCTGCTCGGTGCGTCCCTGCCCGATAGCACTCCGAGGCTCTGCATCTCCGGCCCAGTCACATCGTGCGTGTTTGCAATCTCCGGCAACCTGACGCTGTTGGCCGCGCACGCCGATGACGGTGTTCAACTCTGGGACCTGGCCACCGAACGCTGTCTCACGGTTCTGCCGATCGAGAGAGAGCAGGTCGAAGACATCGCATTCGGAGACCTCTCCGACGGACGTGCCATCCTCGCCGGCAGCGGCAGCGACGGCGCCGTGCGCATCTGGGATCCAACAACCGGAGAGCACCTGCACACCCTCGCCGGCGCCGGCGGGAAAGGTCCGAGGCTGGCGTTTACACAACTCACCGACGGGCGCACCATCCTCGCCACCGGCGGCGGGTACGACGACAGGGACGACGACGACAGCCTCGACCTCTCCCTCGGCGTCATACACATCTGGAACCCCGTCACCGGAGAGCACCTGAGCACGCTCACCCATCACGGCAGCAAGATCAAGGCGCTGACGTTCGGAGCACTGCCCGATGGCCACACCATCCTCGCCGCCGGCGTCCATGAAAAAGACAGCCGCGGCTACTCCGTTGGCGTCATACACATCTGTGACCCCACCACCGGAGAGCATCTGAGCACGCTCACCGGTCCTCACAGCAACGTATCGAGACTGGCGTTCGGCGAGCTGCACGACGGACGCACCACCCTCGCCACCGGCAGTGGACAGCTCCACGAGAACATATATCTGTTGGACCCCACCACAGGACAACAGTTGGGCTCCCTGCCCGCCGACGGTGAGGTGTCTGGCGCGATCACGTTCGCACGATTTCCCGACGGACGCACCATCCTCGCCGGCGTCACTCAAAATGAGAACATACGCCTCTGGGATCCCACCACAAAAGAGACCTTGCGCACTCTCACCGGCAACAACTTGATACTGGAACTCGCCTCGGCGCAACTCCCCGACGGGCGCACCGTCTTCGTCAGCGGCAGCATAGACCATGGGCACGGTGAGTACATCGAGCTCTGGGATGCCGTCACAGGGCATCCACGCCCGCTGTCTGACGGTCACAGGTGGATACTGACTGTCACCTTCATGCAACTCCCCGACGGACGCACCATCCTCGCCGGCGGCAGCGGGGACGGCCCCGTACACCTGTGGGACGCTGTCACAGCAGAGCATCTGAGCACACTCACCGGCCACGACGATCGGGTGGTGACAGTCGCATCGGCGCAACTGCCAGACGGACGCACCATTCTTGCCAGCGCCAGCGAAAGCCACAAGCGCACCACCTCCAGCACCACCTCCCGCACCATCATGCACGTGTGGGATCCCGTCACCGGAGAGCGTCTGAACACGGTCACCGACTCGCGCGGACTGGCCCAGACGATGGCGCTCACAGAGCTCGCCGACGGGCGCACCATGCTGACCACGGGCGGCGGATATGTCGATCGCGACAGCCACAAGACACATGGAGTCATACACCTTCGGGACCTCGCCACCGAAGAGCGTCTGAGCACCCTCACCGACCATGACAACTGGGTATGGGCAACGGCGCTCACACAACTTCCCGGCGGGCGCACCATCCTCGCCACCGGCACCTCGGGATATGACAAGGAAAGAAACAGCAAGTATGGCGTCATACACATCTGGGACGCTCTGACGGGGCAGCACCTGAACAAGCTCATCGGCCACAACGACACGATTCGCGAACTCGAATTCACACAACTCCCCGACGGACGCACCATCCTCGCCAGCTGTGGCGGTGACGAATACGAGGGAGGTGACGGCAAGGTGCACCTGTGGGATCCGATCACAGGACGGCGGGTGCATACGTTCACCGACGATCGCAACATGCGTCAGACGATCTCATTCGTGCGCCTTCTCGACGGCCGCGCGGTGCTCGCCATCGGCAGCGACAACACCGTCGGCGTGTGGGATCTCACCCGGGCATTAATGCCGCGAAGGCGTTTCTTCAAAGCCCGAGACGACGGCTCACCGCCGGATATGGCACCGTCGCTGATTTGCACATACCGCTTTCCGGCGCAAGTCGCCGCTCTGGCATGGAGCCGGGAGACCTCGTCGCTCGCGGCCGGATTGGCCAACGAGTCCGTGGTCCTGAGCCGACTCGACGGCACCTCGCTGAGCGAGCAGGCGACGCTGCTGACGATGCCCGAAGGCAACGCGACGCTGTACCCCGACGGGAGCTACAGGCTCACGGGCGATCCGAACGGCAGATTGTGGTGGAGCGCCGGACTGTGCCGCTTCGAGCCCGGCGAGCTCGATGGCTACGCCGGCATCCGTCGTCTGTAGAACATGTTGCAAAAGGCGGTGCGATGGCCGGCGTACCGATCAGAGAACCTGCTGTCCGATCAGGAACACGTTCATCGCCGTAATCAGCCCCGCCAGCCCGCACGCCGCCAGCGTGGTCATGCGGCGGTTGACGTGCACTCCCATCACCTCTCTGTTGCTCGTCAGCAGCACCAGCGGGATCAGCGCGAACGGGATCCCGAACGACAGCACCACCTGGCTCAGCACGAGCACGTTTGTCGGGCTCAGTCCCAGCGCCAGAATCACGATCGCGGGCGCCATCGTCACCAGACGGCGGGCGATGAGCGGGACGTTCAGGCCGACGAACCCTTTCATCACGACCTGGCCCGCGTACGTCCCCACGCTCGAGGACGACGCGCCGGAGGCCAGCAGCGCGACCGAGAACGCCAGCGCGGCGCCGCCGCCCACCAGCTGCGCGATGCCCGAGTGAGCCTGCTCGATCGTGCTCACTCCCGTATGCCCCGTCCCGTGGAACAGCTTCGCCGCGACCGCCAGCATCGCCATGTTCACCACTCCCGCCAGCCCCAACGCGATGATCACGTCGGTCCGCTCGAACTTCAACACCCGCGCTCGCTCGCGCTCGTTGCGCACCGGCGTGCGCCCGTTCATCAGCGCCGAGTGCAGATAGATCACGTGCGGCATCACCGTCGCTCCCACGATCCCCACCGCCAGATACAGGCTGTCGCGATCGCCCAGGTGCGGCACGAGCCCGCCGAGGGACTCTCGTGCCGAGGGCCCGATCTTCAGCGCCTCGTACAGGAACCCGAGCAGCACCACTCCCAACAGCGCCGATATCGCCAGCTCGAATCGCCTGTATCCGCGCGACTGCAGCTCGAGGATCGCCAGCGCGATGAACCCCGTCATCACCCCCGCCACCACCAGCGGCACGCCGAACAGCAGGTTCAGCCCCAGCGCCGCCCCCACGAACTCCGCCACATCGGTCGCCATCGCCATCACCTCCGCCTGCACCCACATCCCCCACGACAGCGATCTCGGGTAGCGCTTGCTGAACAGCTCCGGCAGGTTGTGGTCGGTCGCGATCCCCAGCTTCGCGGACAGGTACTGGATCAGCATCGCCATCGCGTTGGCGACGAGCACCACCCACAGCAGCAGATACCCGAACTGCGCCCCACCCTGGATGTTCGTGGCGAAGTTTCCCGGGTCCACATATGCGACCGCCGCCACGAACGCCGGTCCCAGCATCGCCAGCGACGCCTTCACGCGCCCTTTCGCCAGCAGCGCGTCCAGATGGCTGGGTCCGAGCGCAACCTCGCCCGTCACACCGGCGACCCCCGCCACCCCCGCGACCGCGGCGCCTTCGAGCGCCGGCTCGGCTCCCACGGGGGGTGGCGGTGGCGGTGGAGGGCTCATATCAGCGCCTCACCGCCCGCCGCCGAGCGCGACCCGGACGGCCCTTGCCGGCGGCGGGCTGGGGTTCAGCACCCGCACCCGCGCCCGGACCTGCATCCCCACCCGCACCCGCACTCGCATCCGCATCCGCATCCGCACCCGCACCCGCACCCGCACCCGCACCCGCATCGTCGAGCGTCACCCGCATCGCACGCGCGAGCTGGCCCCCGATCGCCTGCTCGCGCTCGCCCTCGGCGAGACTCACAAGCAGCGGGCCTCCGAACGGCTGGCGCTCCTTCACGCGGACGCGATCCCCTGGCGAGATGCCGTGCTCGGACAGGTACCTCAACATCTCCGGGTCGGCGTCGGATACGCGCACGAACACTCCCCCCTCGCCCTCGTCGAGACTGTCGAGGCTACGGCTGCTCTCGCGCTCGGGCAGCTCCAGCTCGGCGTTCGGGATCGGGTCGCCGTGTGGGTCCCGCGTGGGATCGCCCAGCTTCGCCGCGATCAACTCCTCCAGCTCCTCGGATAGCACGTGCTCGAGCACCTCCGCCTCCGCATGCACCCGATCCCACCCCATCTCCAGCGTCTCGGCCAGAAACAGCTCCAGCAAGCGGTGGTGGCGGATCACCTCCAGCGCGACCCTCCGCCCTCCGGGCGTAAGCCGCACACCGCGATAGGGCACACGCACGATCAGCCCCTCGCCGTCGAGCCGCTTCAGCATCGCCGACACCGATCCCGGCGTGATTGCAAGCCGCTGCGCCAGCGCGTTCGTCGACACCGGCGCCTCGCCGCGCGACTGCAGCGTGTAGATCGCCTTGCAGTAGTCCTCGACCGCGGGCGAGCGCGCCTGCCCGGAGCGCACCTGTTCTTGGGTCGACATCAAACTTATTTTATGGTATCCCTCAACTTTTCTCAAGTCCTGGCTTGAACGGCTTTTACAAGCCCTTTTCAAGCCCTTCTCACGCACCAGCCGACTCGGATCCGGCGGACCGCGGACGGCATGGCCCGTGACTGGAACCCACCTTCGGGCGAGGCGCACCGCGCGTAAGGGGACCTATAGGAAAAGATGCCTCGCTGATGGACCGCGACTACGAGCTGCAGACCCACCGCGCCGAGGACCGCCACTGGTGGTACCGGGGCAGGCGCCTGGTGCTCGAGCGCGTGATCGCCGACCTGCGCCTGCCCGCCCGCGCGCGCATCCTCGACGCCGGCTGTGGCAGCGGACGCAACATGGTCGACCTCGCCCACCACGGCACGGTCACCGGGGTCGAGCTCTCCGCAACCAGCGTCGCCCTTGCCCGCGACCGCTCCGCCGGGGAGGTGATCGAAGGGTCGGTGCTGGAGATGCCATTCGACTCGGCGAGCTTCGACATCGCCGTCTCCCTCGACGTGATCGAGCACCTCGAGGACGACCTGTCCGCCCTGCGCGAGCTGCGCCGTGTCGTCGCTCCCGGCGGCGCCCTGCTCGTCACCGTCCCCGCCTACCAGTGGCTGTGGAGCGGCCATGACGAGATCAACCACCATCACCGCCGCTACACACGCCGTACGCTCGAGCGGGTCGCCGAGCAGGCCGGCTGGGAGACCGTCCGCACCACCTACTTCAACTCGTTGCTGCTCCCCGTCGCGATCCTCTTGCGCGGCCTGGACCGCTTCTCCACCGCGACGACCGAGTCCAGCCTCGACCTGTGGGTTCCGCCCGCGCCGTTGAACTGGCTGCTCGAGCGTCCGCTCACGCTGGAGGCCGCCATCATCGGACGCCACGGACGCATCCCCGCCGGGCTCTCCCTGCTAACCCTGTTTCGCTGAGGATCGGAACTTCGTCCCGGCCGGAAAGGCGCGCAGGGCCGCTTGGGGGGCGTCAACCGTCGCCGTCGGCCAGCGCGACTGCAGCCGGGGTCCTGAAAGTCCACGACCGGTTCGCCGCAAACGTGAGCACCGTCACAATCGCCGTCGTCGGGATCTGGCCGACCAGCTCGTCCATGCCCAGATCGTGCACGAACAAGTACACCAGGCCAAGATTCAGCCCCAGCCCGCAGCTCTGCACGATCATCCAACGCACCGGTGTCAGCGCGTCGCCGACATGCTCTTTGAAGGTCCACCGCCGGTTCAGCAGAAACCCGTTGACGGCCCCCACGGCGAACCCAACCCCTGACGCCGCGACGTACCAGATGCCGAATACCTTCAGCAGGACCGTGTAGACGGCGAACGCGATGAGCGTGTTCGAGACGCCTACGATCCCGAACTTCACGAACTGCACGATCACCGGCAGGCTCAACCGCCGTGGCCCCGGCCGCGCTACGCTCGGTGACTGTGCCCGCGGCTCGTCGTGCGTGGAAAGCATACGTACACAGGATGAACGATAATTTGAGCTGCGGCTTAGGGCGCTCGTCCAACATTGCTCTACGTGGTCCTCGCCGCGGCCCGCAGGGACAAAGATCATGCCGGACTCACCACTGCGCACTCCCACCCTACTCAGCGTCGTAGCACCGGTCTACGACGAGAATGAGTTGATCGAGGCATTCGTCGCCCGCACGATCGCCGCGGTCGCCGCTTACCCGTTCGAGCTGGTCCTCGTCAACGACGGCTCCTCCGACGGCACGCCCGAGATCCTCGACCGGATCGCCGATGCCGATCCGCGCGTGCGCGTCGTGCACCTCTCCCGCAACTTTGGCCACCAGGCGGCGCTCACCGCCGGCCTCGAGCACGCCCGCGGAGACATCGTCGCGATGATCGACGCCGACCTGCAGGACCCGCCCGAGCTGATCACCGAGATGATCGACTGCTGGAGCTCCGGCGCCGACGTCGTCTACGCCGTTCGCCGCCGGCGCGAGGGCGAGACCGCCTTCAAGTTGGCCACCGCCTCGTGGTTCTACAAGCTGTTCGACAAGCTCGCCCAGGTCGACCTCGAGCCCAACTCCGGTGACTTCCGGCTGCTCGACCGCCGCGCGCTGGACGCCCTGCTGTCGATGACCGAGCGCTCGCGCTTTTTGCGCGGGATGACCGTCTGGGTCGGCTTCTCCCAGACCGCCGTCTCCTACGAACGCGACGCCCGCCACGCCGGCGAGACCAAGTACACGCTGCGCCGCATGCTCCGCTTCTCGCTGGACGCGATCGCCTCCTTCTCGCACCTGCCCCTGCAGCTGGCCACCTACGCCGGCCTGTTCTCCGCGGGCGTCGCGTTCATCGCGATCCCGGTCGTCATCATCCTGCGCATCTTCGACTCCTACCTGCCGGGATTCAGCTCGATCACGATCGCGATCCTGCTGCTCGGCGGGATTCAGCTGATCGCGCTGGGGGTGATCGGCGAGTACGTCGGGCGCATCTACGACGAGGTCAAGCACCGCCCGCTGTACATCGTCCGCGACGAGCGCAACCGGCCCGCCGGCGATCCTGACGATCCGGCGACGATGATGACTACGCCCCTCGCGCGCGCGGGCCTGCAGGCGCGCGCGTCGGAGCGCGTCGGGTGATGATGTTCCGGTGGGCGCATGCGCCAAATCCGCCGGGACGGCACATGCTTGAAAAAAGCTGATGATGTCCTGGCGGCGCAAGCGCCGCCAGGCGGACCTGTGCATGCACAGGTCCGTGACGACCCGCATGCGGGTCGTCACGCCGTCGGCGCATGCGCCGACGGCGGGAGCGCACATGTGCGCTCCCGTGACGTGCCGCATGCGGCACGTCATCCCCCTGCAATCGGATGCTCCCCTCCGCTCCGTCGGGCAAGATCGTGTGTTGTGATCTGGCGATGACGCATCCTCGGCGCCGTCGCCCCGCGCACATCGCGCTTGCAGTGCTGCTCGCGCTCGCGCTGTCGCTCGCCCGCGGCCTGGCACTGCCGACGCCCGCCAACGCCGAAGCGTGTCTCGGCTCCGGCGACGCGCCCGAAGCCTGCCCGTACGCCTCGGCCGCGATCATCGGCCAGCGCGCCGAATCGATCCTGCGGTTTCCCGAGGCCGTCGCGCTCGACGCCGCCGGCGACGTGTATGTCGCCGACCAGCTGAGCTATGTCGTGCAGAAGTTCAACGCCTCCGGCGCGTATCTCGGCGAGTGGGGCTCTTACGGCGGCGGTCATGGCCAGTTCGGGCCGATCGGCGGCCTCGCCACCGACGCCGCGGGAAACGTGTACGTCGTCGACTCCAGTCATGACCGCATCGAGAAGTTCAACTCCGAAGGGGAATTCCTGACCGCTTGGGGCCATAAAGGATTCGAACCCGGAGAATTCAATTTTGGGTCCTCCCAGAACTACACCCAGCCCCCGGGCGGCGGAATCGCGGTCGCGGGCGAATACGTGTATGTCGCGGACTCCGGCAACAACCGCATCGAGCGCTTTAACCTGTCCGGGGGCGAACCGATCGAATGGGGGACCAAGGGCGAAGGACCCGGCCAGTTCTCCTACCCGCGCGGCGTCGCCGCCAACGCGACCGAGGTGCTGGTCGCCGACGATGACAACCATCGCATCGAGAAGTTCGGCCCGAGCGGCGAATACCAAGGCTCGGTCGGCTCCAACGGCACGGGCCCGGGGCAGTTCGGGTTTCCCTACGGCGTCACCCTCGACGCCGCCGGCGACGCGTACGTCGCGGACGACATCAACCATCGCATCGTCAAGCTCGATCCTCAGCTCGGCCCTGCGGGCGAATGGGGCGGCTTCGGCTCGGCGCCCGGTCAGCTGGCGTTCCCGCGCGCGCTGGCCAGCGATCCGGCGGGCGACACGTATGTCGCCGACACGGCCAACGATCGCGTCGAGGTGTTCAACTCCGGCGGCGCCTATCTGCGCACGATCGGCGCCTCCGCGCGCGCCGTGCCCGGCGCGTTCGTCGCGCCTCGCGGGCTGGCGGTCGATCCGGCCGGGCGGCTGTTCGTGTCCGACACGGTCGATGGCCGCATCGAGTCCTTCGCCCAGGGCGGCGGAGCGTTCCTCGGCGCCTGGTCGCGAGCGGGCGGGTTCAAGCAAGGGTTCGCCGAACCTGCCGGTATCGCGATCGACCCGCGCGGCTCGGTATACATCGCCGATACCGCCAACGCGCGCGTGACCCGGATGTGGGGCGAAGGGACGTACCTGTCAGAGCTCGGCGGCCCCGCTGATCTCGGCGGAGCCGGGCTGAGCGGCGCGGGCTCGCTCGCCGTGTCCGCGGCCACAGGCGACCTCTACGTGGCCGACGCAAACCACAACCGCATCCTCGTCTACTCCCCCACCGGCTCGCTGCTGGCCAAGGCCGGAGCGAGCGAAGGCGATGGCTCGGCCGGCAGCGCACCCGGCGCGTTCAACCATCCCGCGGCCGTCACGGTCGCGCCGTCCGGCAACGTGTACGTGGCCGATACCGGCAACAACCGCATCGTCGAGCTCACGCCCAACGGCTCCTACGCGAACCAGTTCGGCCAGCTCGGCTCCGGCGACGGACGGCTGCACAGCCCGACCGGGGTCGCCGTCGACGCCGCCGGGCACGTGTATGTCGTCGACAACTTCAACAACCGCATCGAGGTGTTCGACGAATCGGGGCACTACCTGACCAAGTGGGGCCTGCGCGGAATCAGGCTGGGCGAGTTCTCCCAGCCGACGGCCGTCGCCGTCGGCTGCGAAGGCAGCGTGTTCGTGGCTGACACCAACAACAACCGGGTCGAGCGCTTCGACCCCGCCTCGCCGGCGGGCGTCGGCTGCCTCGCCCCCGGTACCTGGCCCCCGCCGCTGGACGTCGCGCCGGTGCTCCACATTGGCCTGCCCCGCCGCTCCGGCATCCTGGCGCGGCGCGCCCTCGCGCTCATCGTCAGCTGTGAACGGGGCTGCAAGGTTCTCGCCACCGCGACGCTCACCGCACCCTCCTCCTCCGGGCACGCCATCGCGCTGACCGCGGTCGCCCGCCCGCTCCCACCCGTGCACGTCGGACACGTGCGCCTGGGCGTGGGCTCTGGCTCGCTGCGCCGTCTGCGGCGGGCCCTGGGGCGCCACACCGCGATGATCGCGGTCGTACGCATCGTCGCCGTCGGTCCCACCGGGCGGCGCACGGTCGTCACGCGGACCTACTCGGTCACGCGATAATGCGTGCGTGAACACAAACCCGTCGACTCCGCCTGACGAGCACGCCCCCCCCGAGGACGACTCCAGCCCGAGCATGGATCACCGCCGCGAGCGCATCCGTATCGAGACCGGACGTCACCGCATCGTCGGCTTCCTCACCCTCGCCCGCGACGGCTACCGCAGCCGTATCTCCGACGTGCTCAACGCGTCCGAGCGGGACTTTCTGACGCTCACCGAGGTCTCTGTCGAACCACTGTCGGGGGGACCTGTCGAGCTGTATCCGTTCCTGACCGTCGCCCGGCGGCACATCGTGTTCGCGGTCGCCGCGCCGGATGAGCCCGAGTGAGTCAAACGTGACGGAGAGGCTGAGTGTGTGGTTGCAGCACACACCGCTCTGTCTCAGACATCAACGGAGAGGGCGGGATTCGAACCCGCGATGGAGTTTAACCCCCATACTCGCTTAGCAGGCGAGTGCCTTCAGCCACTCGGCCACCTCTCCTGGAGGTCCGGCAAGTTTAGTCGACGGCGCGACCGTATAGCTCAAGAGGGTGCTCATGAGCTGCGGTCGTTTCGCCCGGTGACAGCGTAGGCGATAGCCTGAACCGTCGCGCTCGCCACCCTAACCCCGAAAGGAGTCGACGATGACCGACGGCTATGACCAGCCGGGCTATCCACCGCCACCAGGCGGCACTCCGCCCTCAGGCGCAGGCTCCGGTTATCCGCCGCCTCCCGGTGGGACTCCGCCTGGCGGCACTCCCTACCCCGGCCAGAATCCCGGCGATCCCGGCGATCCCTCGCAAGGTGGCGGCGCTCCACCTCAAGGGGGTGGGCAGTCCGGCGGCAATGGCTGGGCGATCGCCGGTGGCACGGCGCTGGTGATCTTGCTGATCGTGGTAGTCATCCTGCTGGCGTCCAAAGGCAATTCCAAGACCACATCAACCGTCCCCAGCCAATCGCTCAGTATTGGGCACACGACGACCGTCGCGCCGGCCGCGACCGTCACACAACAGACGACGATTACGACACCGACAACGACAACGACCGTGACTGCGCCCACCAAAACGGCGACGGTCACCACACCCTCCCCGCCAACCACGCCTACCGCCACGTCCGCCAAACCGTCGACCACCAATTCGAGCCCCGCCCCATCGAACGCCGCTCCGTAGGTCACACGCCATCAAGAACGAGATGCGGCTTGCGTTTGCCCTCCGTCGCGGGTCCATAGCGGGCGGGACACCGCACCAACCGCTCATCTTGGAGTCATGTCAGGCGCCGGCGACCGCTGGGCGTCGGTCTCTAAGGTTCACCTGCCAGTTGGCCAGCGGAAGCAGGAACAGGACACCGCCCAATGCGATCAGGATAAAGCCGGCGAGGGTGGCGATGGTGCCGACCAACGACCAGCCCCAGGCGTTGAGCAAGAGGCCGCGCAGGGTCTCGCCCTGGAACAGCGTCGCCTTCTCTTCGGCGAGCTTCGCGTTCTTTGGCGCGGCCAGCGCCGCGGTGGCGACCTGGGCGTATGTCTGGCCACCCGCGATCTTGGAAAGGTGCACGTTGATGAAGTTGTTGGCGTACGCCTTCGCCTGAGCACCGTTCACAAGCTGCTGGCCCGCGTACTGCTTGACGCCGGGCAGAAGCTCCGGACTGGTTGCGGCCGGGAAGAAGATCTTCTGCGGAACGAGCTGGTCGTGGACGACCTGCTTGTCGTAGCTACCTCCCACAACGGCGATGACGCCGACGACGATGATGCCCGCCGCGGCGACCGTGGCGATCGATGTGAGGCCGGTCAGTTTCGCCAGCAGCGGGCTGCGCGGCGCGTGATCGAGCTGCGGGTCTTGGTGCAGTCCGTTGGATACTGGCTCGGCGATGTCGGGGGTTACGCCGTTGCCAGTTGTCGCGGCGGACGGATGGGGCATGACTGAGCTGGGCACGGTGGGCCTCGTTTCGATGGATGTGCGCCTGTGCGCATGAGCGCCAGCGACCTGAGCTGCACCGCAGACTTGAACAACATAGCATGAAATCCATGTCTATGAAATAGAAGTCTAGATACGCTAGTCTTGATACATGGCCGAGGACGGGACTCACCGCTGGAAGTTCCTGACGAACCACGCCCAGGTCCTCGCCTGCATCGCCCACGATCCAGGCGTGCTTCTACGCGAGATCAGCGAGCGAGTCGGAATCACCGAACGCGCCGCTCATCGGATCGTCACCGAGCTCGCGACCGGCGGCTACATCACGAGAGAACGCAACGGACGACGCAACTACTACACGATCCAATCCGGCCTCCCGCTTCCTGACCGCCTCGGCCGCGTGCAGCGGATCAGCGACCTGCTCACAATTCTCATCGGCACGACGGACGAGTTTCCGGATACGTCGGTCTTGCCGGCGGCCAAGAGCGGCAAGGCCGGCCTGTAGTCGTGGCCATCAATCCAACCTCGAGACGCCGAGCCGGGGCGGATTCCTCAAGCGACCCAGAACCGCGTCTTTGCGTTCGTCACTGAGGTTTGGGCTTCTTCTCCCGCCGCTCTCGTGCCTCGTGCTTCAGCTGGGCTTGCTTTCCGGCAATCTCAGCGGTGTGCTCGGCTCGACGCTCCTGGGCGATGCTGCGTGATTTAGCGACGTTAGCAATGTGATCCTTGCGCTTTTGTTGTTGATCCATGCGACCTCCTCGTAGAACAGTCACTCTACGCGCATACACAACCTCACACGGGCAGGCTCCACTTTCGGCTGCGCCGGGCGCCAAGCACGCGTGACCCGCGCATCACAGGCTCCCCGCCTCCTTGACCGGCCCGCTCAACCGAGGTTCCGACACCGCCCCAGCCCGTTTCTGGTACGGACCGGGTTCGTCCACTAACCCAACGGAGGGGGAGGGATTCGAACCCCCGGGACAGTTACCCGCCCAATGGCTTTCAAGGCCACCGCATTCAACCGCTCTGCCACCCCTCCAGGGCGACCTCATCGAAGGCTAGTCGATTCGGCACGACTGGCTCAGCTGTCTGTGTCGTTGTCGCGTGGGTCGCTCGTGAGGACGATCATCCGGCGGTCAGGCGCGGCAACGGACTCGTTGACCCGCCCCTCTGGGCTAGATGATTGATTCCGTTCCGGCTGGTGGTCCATAACTCGTCCCTACTCGTCGATCAGCCGCCGGTGTACCGCCCAGCGACTCAGCTCGTGGCGGCTGGAGAGCTGGAGCTTGCGCAGCACGGCGGACACGTGCGCCTCGACGGTCTTCGCCGAGATGTCGAGCTGGGCGGCGATCTCCTTGTACATGTATCCGCGCGTGAGGTGCTGCAGCACCTCACGCTCGCGCGGCGTGAGCAGGTCAAGCTCCGGGTCCACCTGCACGGCGGGGATCTCGCCGGCGAATGCGTCGAGCACGAACCCGGCCAGGCGGGGCGAGAACACGGCGTCACCCTGGGTCACGCGGCACACGGCGTCGGTCAGCTCAGGGCCGGAGATCGTCTTGGTCACGTAGCCGCGCGCGCCCGCGCGGATCAGCGCGATCACGTCTTCCGCTGCATCGCTGACCGACAGCGCGAGAAAGCGAACAGCCGGCCGGCTCTCGCCGACGCGCCGGATCACCTCCACCCCGCCACCCCCGGGCATGTGGACGTCGAGCAGGACGACGTCGGGCTCGAGCTCCTCGATCGCCTGCACGGCGCCCTCGTCGCTGCTCTCAGCCACAACCTCGACCTCCGGGCCGAGGCTCGCGCGCACACCGGCACGGAACAGGTCGTGATCGTCGACGATCGCAACCCGCGCCGCCGGTCCCCCGCTCATGGCCGGTCCTCACGATCGATTGCGATCTCGACCTCGGTGCCACCGCCCGGCAAGGCACGCGCCGCCGCGCTGCCACCGGCGCGCCCCATCCGCCCGATGATCGACTCGCGCACGCCGCGCCTGGCTTGCGGCACGGCCGCGAGCTCGAAGCCCTCGCCGTCGCGCAAGTCGATTTCGAGCCGCCCGGCGCCGAGCTGGTAGCCGCTGCGCACTTCAGCGAGGGTTTGCGGGCGATACGTGCGTTCGTCCATGCCGCCGTGCAGGTCCACGTGTGCGGCGGCGATCGTAGCCACCGCCAGGGCAACGCGACGAGCGGCAGCACGAGCCAGCGGACCCAGCCCGTGAACGCGCTGAGCACCAGCAGCGCGCCGATCGCGACCACCGCCCAGGCGGCGAGCTGCCCATCGATACCCTCGAGCCACGCGCCCGCCAGCGCGAGCAGGACGGCACAGACGACGACGGCCGTCGCGAGCGCGAGACAGCCGAACAGCCGCCGATCGGCGCTCGTGTGCCCTTGCTCCCCGACGGGCCCGCGCCCCCCGGCGGGCCTACGCAACCGCAACCACGCCAGCGCGGCAATGATACCCACGAGCGCGAGCGACCCAACGCCCACACTGAACCCCCACGCGCCGCGATGTCCAGCATGGCCGCCGGCGTGCAGGGCTATCGCTGCCGCCACGATCACCACGACGACGCCGAGGACGCTCCGCCAAGACGAGCGGCTCAGCCAGATCGGCGCCCGGCTCGCCCCCTCCTCCGGCACCAGCAGCAGGATCGCCAGGTACAGCGCGATGCCCACCCCCGAGAAGATCGCAAGCCCCACGAACACGATGCGAAACAGGATGGGATCGACGTCGAAGTGAGCCCCTAAGCCGCTGCACACGCCGCCGATCAGGCGCCCGCGTCGCGAGCGGACGAGGCGCGGTCGCCGACGCGGGTTACGCTCGGTCTCAGAGCTGGACATCGGCTGCGCCGCCGGTAAGCGCGCGGCGATCGGTGATGGTCTTGGACATGGGGACAGTGTCGACCTGCGGCGCCGGTTGCGCAATCGGGAATGTCCCTAACTCGTCCCTAGATGGTCCACCGGACGGGAATCAGAGTCGCAGCGAGCACGGAGACGCGCGCGGCTTCCCCGGCGTTGGTGGCCGCGTGTACCGCGGGCTCGTCATCGGTACGCATCGCCACATACTGGTGGTTCGCGCTCTCCTGCGAGCCACGTGCAGCATCTACGTCGCGGGCAACGCACACGCGGCCGTGGGGTCGGGACTGAGCTCTGCCGGCGGCTCGCGCAGGAGGCGGCCGGCCATGGGGTCATGGGGACTGTGTTGGGGCGAAAACGTCAGTCCTGTAGCGCCAACGCGGCGGGTACGCTGGCGGCGAGGTAGCCGGGTATGGCGAGGATCGCGAGCGCGGTGGTGGTGACGAGGGTGAGGCTCCAGAGCGCGGTGAGTGGTGTGAGGGAGTGGGTGACGGGGAAGTTGATCGTTTGGGCGAGCGCGCGATCTGCGAGTTGTTGGCCGTAGAGGCCGTAGATGGCGCCGGTGAGGCAGCCGGTGGCGAGGAGGATGAGGCTCTCGATCAGGATCGTGTGCCATAGCTGGGCGCGGGGGATTCCCTCGAGCTTGAGCTTGGCCAGGCGTGGGCGGCGTTGCCATACCATCGCGCCGATCGCCGCGGCCATCGCAAGTATCGCGACGATCAGGATGAGGTTGGCGATCTGTGTGAGGCGCGCGAGTGCTTGGCGGCTGAGCGCGATCTGCTGGGCGGCGTGCTGTTCGGTGCTCTGCACGGTGAGTCCCGAGCCCGGCCCTAGCGCGTGTTCGATCTCGCGGACGGCCTGGGCTGGTGGGACGCCGGGTGCGAGGAGGATGTTGTAGGCGCTCGTGTCCGTGCTGTTCCATGCGTGGGCGTAGTCGGTGGCGTTCATGATGATCGCGCCTGGCGCCCAGCCGACGTTCGTGGAGATCGCCGCGATACGGAACACCGTTGGGTTAGGCGAGGGCAGTGTGAATGCCTGGCCGATGTGCAGGTGTTGTTCTGTGGCGAGCGCTTTGGAGAGTACGAGCCAGCCGCCGGCGCGCACCCGTTCTGAGGCTTGGGTGGGGTTGCCCTGCACGACCTGGCCTGCTGGGATGAGCGGGCTGGCTTGGCGTGACAGGGCGATCACCAGGACGCGGCGCTGACCGTAATCGAGCAGTCCGCTGCGGTAGATGCGTACCGCTCGCACTCCTGGGAGGTGTTCGAGTCTTGACCGCTCGACGGGTGCGAACGGGGTGGTGTCGAGTAGGTCATATGAGCCGGTGGGGGTTACCCATATGTCTGTGGAGGCGTTCAGTTCGTGCGCTGTGCCTTCGAGCCCCGAGAGCAGGTCGCTGTGCGCTCCTTGTATCGCGACACTGCCGAATACCGCGATCGCGCCTGTAGCCGTGATCGCCACGGCTCGGGCGCGGGCCGCGCTGAGCTCCATCACTGCTACGTGCGGTACGGCGCTGGTGATCGTGCGCGCGAGGGCTCTGGCCATGACGAGCGTCACGCTGAGCATGAAAGGCAGTACCAGCAGCAACGATGCGACGAGCAAGATCATGCCGGGGATCGCCGCGTCGGGCGCGGCGAGCAGGATCACGCTGGCGGTGGCGAGACACGCAAGCCCCGCGAGGGCGCGGCGCTGGCCTCCACCTCTGGTCATCGTGCGGGCACGGGCCCGTGGCGGGTTGATCGCGGCGAGGGGGTCGCGGGAGAGGATGTCACGCAACGGGCTGAGCACGGCGATGATCGCGGCGAGCATTCCTCCGCCCGTGGCGATGGCGACGCTCTGCCAGCTCACGACGCGCTCGGAGCCGATCGCGAACGCGAGTGACAGGAACGCGGGATTGGAGTGCAGCACGTGGATCGATAGCTCATCTCCCAGCGCCAGTCCCAGCACGCACGCGACCAATCCGAGCACGAGCGCGTCTGTGAGCAGCACCCCGATCACCGTCCGTGGCGTGTACCCGTCGCGGCGCAGATCGGCGATCAAACGTCGGCGTTGTGGGACGGTGAGGAGCATCGCGTTGAACGCGAACAGGAACCCCACGAGCGCGCTGATGACCGCGAACAGGACGGTCGACTGGTTGCTCGCCGCCGCGGCCTTGGCGAACAGCGTCTCGTCATAACTGACCGCCTCGACGTTCAACCGGCCGGCGGCGAGCCCCAGGAGCGCCGCTCTGACCTGGACTTCCCTGCCGGGGATGGGTGCGATGAGGATGCGGCTGACACGGCCCTGCAGGCCGGTCAGTTCGTGGGCGTAGAACAGTGGCACCAGCGCGACGGGACTGGCGGCCAACCCGCCGATCTGCCGCGCGGACAGCTGTTCGTACAATGGAGCGTCGGCCGTGTGCCCAGCGATCTGGAGAGTCACTTCCTGACCGAATCTGCTCACACCGATCGTGCGCGCAAGTGGGGCGGGCAGCACTACCGCGCCGAAGCCACCGAACGGTTCGAGCGCTAGGTGACGCACGAGCGTCCCGCCGAGCGCTGACAGGCTTGGGTCGGCACCAATGAGCTCGACCGACTCGCTGCCGCGCGGGCCGGTCGCGTTCGCGCCCGCTTCCAGCAGCGGCGCCGCGACACGCACACCAGGAATATGTCTTACGTGCGCGAGCATGCTCTGCGGGAAACCATGCGGGTCACGCGCGAGCAGTTGCAGCGTCGCGTCACCGGCGATACCACGCGAGAGCCCGGCAACCGAGCTCTGCAAGCTCGAGCTGGAGACCTGCGAAGCGAACAGCAGCGCGACACCCGCGGCGATACCCACGATCGCAAGGCACTCTCCCACCAGCCGTGCGCGCAGGCGCACACGATAGAGACGCAGGACGTTCGCAGGTTTCACAACCGTCTCCGTGTCACCCGCGACTGAGAGCCGGCCCGCCGGCCTGCGCCTCACTTAACCGCTCGGCCCGCGGGCTGGGTGTCGCCCCGGCCGGCTGTGCGTAGGCGTGATCGGTCTCGTAGTCCCCGAGTCGTCCGTCGCGCAGCGAGTAGACACGGTCGGCGTAATGGGCGGCCATCGGGTCGTGGCTGACGAGCACGACCGCGACCTGGCGTTCGCGGCACAGGTTGCGCAAGAGCTCGAGCACTTCCCGCCCGCGCTGGGTGTCGAGGCTACCCGTCGGCTCATCCGCGAGCAGCAGGCGCGGCCCGGTGGAGAGCGCGCGGGCGATCATCACGCGCTGGCGCTCACCCATCGACAACGTCTCTGAGCGATGCGCCAGGCGCTCGCCCAACCCCAGTTGCTCGAGCAGCGGTGTGATCTCGCGCTGCGCCTCGCGCCAGCGCATCGTGCCGAGCAGCTTGAGCACAGCGTTATCCACTGCGCTCACACCCGGCAGCAGGTCGAAGCTCTGACGGATGAACCCGAGCTCGGAGAGCCGGAAGTGCGAAGCCTCACGCTCCGACAGCGACGAGACATCTCGCCCACCGATCAACACCGCGCCCGCCGTGGGCTCCAGCAGCGTTGCGATCATCAGCAATAGCGTCGTCTTGCCCGACCCGCTGGGCCCATACAACGCCACCATCTCCCCCGCTTGCACTTTCAACGAGACGCCGTCGACGGCGCGCACCGTCTCCCCGCCGACGGCGGGGTAATGCTTGACGATGTCACGCAGCTCCAACACTATGTGTTCTCCTCCGCTCCCTCAGTCCTGTGTGGTTAGACGGCGCAAGGTTCCCTGTACCGATCCGGTCAGTCCGAAACCCTGCCGCTCAGGTGCACGGTGATCGCGTCGTTCGAGCGGGCGATCGTGCCGCTGAAGCTCAGACCGGACCCGTGAGCATGGGCGTAGCTTCCGGTCCCGCGACTGATCGACGCCGATCCCGAGAACGTGGCCGTCGCGCTGCCACGGTGGTAGCTCGCGGTGCCATAACCCGTGATCGAGCCCCCACGCGGATAAATGTTCACTTCAGCCGTAACACGACTGGTCGAGACGACTGTCAAGTGCACGTAGATCGTGCCCTTGATCGTGCCCGACGCCGAACCCTGCTCATTCAAGGTGAAGTTGTGTTTACTGGTTTTGTGCAGGCTGCCGCTCTCGTTCAGCGAGAACGTCCTCGCGGCCAGCGAGAATTGAGTGCCCGCCCGCCCCGGCGCCCCCGACGCGCCGGGAGTGAGAGGCCCAACCGCGATCAGCATGCCCACGGGCAGCGCCATCGCCCTCATAAGACCCCCGCGCCACCTCAGAACTTCACCGAATCTTGACCATCGAGTGCTCTGCTGAAGCATTCCTCGCGCCTCCTTTCTTTCTCCTTCTCATGACGGACATGGAACTGTGGCCAGCGCGCTGCTTACAGAGCCGTCGGCATAGGTGAATCCGGCAGCGAACGGAAACCCGCCCGCAGGGCAGTTGGAGGGGATCAGGACCGAGTTGGTGCTGTGCGTGCGATGGTGCCGGCTCGCGCCGATCGTCAGCGAGAAGCTGGCGATCGAGGCATCGGGCTCGGGGGGCAGCGTGGGAATCGGGGGAATGGACATCACGAGCTTTTCCCCATACGGCGGACGATCTCCTAGCGCCGTCGCGGTGAGCACCATCTGCTGGCCGATCGGCGTATAGCCCTGGCCGAGGATCTCGAACGTCGGCTGCAGGTTGTCCAGCGGACCGAGAAAAGCCCGCAGGGTGACGTCCTCGATGATTGGCTGGGCTCCCAGGTTCGACTCCACGAGCGCGTGTCCGGTGCCGATCTCAGATTGCTTCGGGCAGCCTCGCGCGCCGCGGGCTTCTAGGCGCGCCGCGCTGCAGCTGCGCAGGCTGGGGATGTCGAGGGTCAGTCCGGCTGGGAACCGCAGGACCGCCCGGCGCACTGGGGAGGGCACACCGAGTTCGCCCCCCGTATAGGAGATCGTGAAGGTCAGCGCACCCTTGGCGCCGAGGCGGTCAGGCGAGAGGACCGGCGTGATCGAGGCGAAAGTCTCCGGGGACGGGTTGATCGTGGTGAAAGTTTCCGCCTGCGCAGCCGCGGCCAGCGCCATATACACGATCAGTGCCGCCAGGACCGTGCGCCCGGCTACTTGCCCGGACATGGGACGGTGGTCGTAGTGGTGGTCATGGTGCCGTCCGCGAAGCCGACCTGTGCCTCGATCGGGAAGCCACCGTGGGGACACGTCTTGGGGAGGACGATGCCCTTTACGTGGACCAGCTTGCGCTTTCCGTGGACCGTTTTGAAGTAGGCGACGTGCGAAGCGCCGAACGTCAGAGAGACGTGTTCCTCCCAGCCGGGGAGGGCGCCGGGAAGCGTGGGAGCTTCGGACACGTCGAACGTGATGCCGATTCCGTACGGGCTGGGCCCTTGAACTTCTCGAGCGACCAGAACTTTCTGCCCAGCGGCCGGCGTGACAGAGTCGACGTAAATCAACATCACGTGATGTCCGGCCTCCGAGGGCGCGAGAAAAAATTCGAGCGTGAAATGACCATCGATGATTTCGTTGGCTATTTCAAACAGCCCGACTCCGGAGCCAAAGCCGACACGGGAGCTCGGTGGACACGCGCTGGGACCGGTTTCTTCCAGCGTCGCCGGGGTCGCGGTGCAGGTGCCAGCGCCGCGGGTGTCGACCGACATGCCTTTGGGTCCATAGAGGGTCACTTTGACGGCAGGCGGCTGCGGGCCCGCCGTGGTCGAGCCGAACGTCGCCGTGGCCGAGAGGTTCGTCGATGCACCGAGCTTGTCGGGCGTGAAGCGTGCGTGGACCGTCAGCGTCTGCGCCGCCGAACTCACGCTGGCGACGATCAGACACGCGCAAACCAGGAGCGCTGTAGCAACGATCCGAATAGTGGGCTTCATCACGCACTGTCTTCTTGTGTAGTCGCATCCGGTGTCTTCATCCCCCATCCCCGAGGACGGCTTCCCAGGGAATGCTTGGCGTATCCGGCCGCGTCACGCTGGTCGGAATGGGCGGCACCGAGCAAGCGTCCTGCTTGCCGACGCTTGTTCCACATACGGAACGTTTGCAGCCGGCGGAAGCTACGAGAGTCGCCCCTGAGATGTGACCAGCTGTGGACTCTTGGTCTCAGTGGCGATTGTGAGAGGCGTATGAAGGTTTCCTGAGCCTCGAGTCGGGCGAGCCCGGCGCCGACGCAGTAGTGCGGGCCGTTGCCGAAAGCGAGGTGCGGCGGTCCGGTGCGCGTGAGGTTCAGCCGGTCTGGGTCGGAGTAGCGTGCGGGGTCGCGGTTCGCCGCGCCGAGTACGACGAGCGCTTGCTGTCCCTTGCACACCTTGGTCTCGTCGAGGACGAGGTCGTTTCGGGCGATACGGGAGGCGATCTGGGCGGGGCTGTCATAGCGCAGGAGCTCCTCGACAGCTTGGAGGGAGCGGTCGGGATGCCGCTCTAGCCAGTCGAGCTGGTCGGGGTGCTCGAACAGCGCGAGCGTGCCGTTGCCGATCAGGTTCGCGGTTGTCTCGTGACCGGCGGCGAGCAGCAGCAGGCACATCGTGATGATCTCCTCGGTCTCGAGCGCGACGCCGTCCGGAGGATGTATCAGCGCGCTCAACAGATCCTCACTCGGGTCTCTTCGTCGCTGCGCGACGATAGGGACGAGGAACAGCATCACCGTCATCGCCGCCGTACCGATCGCCTCGCGCTCCGCGGACGTTGGGTCGAGCTCGAGCATCCGCGCGAGCGTCGGGGTCTCGGAGCGGAGAAGCTCTGCGCCCTCGAGGCCGATGTCGAACAGCTCCGCGATCACGGCAAGCGGGATCGGGTAGGCGAGCTCGCTCATCAGCTCGATCGGCTCGCCTTCAGCTAGTGGTGCGAATGCGGTCTCGACGATCGCGGCGACGCGCTCGCGGATCCGCTGCACCGCGCGGGGGGTGAAGAAACGGTTGACCGCCGTCCGCAGGCGGGTGTGGGCAGGCGGGTCGCTCATCAGCAGCGAACGGCTCCACAGCTCCGCGACAGGGCCGGGTCCGCCGAGGGAAGCGAGCAGCTGTGGGCTGTTGCGGGGGTCGGAGCTCCACTCGGGGCCACGCAGGACAGCCTCCGCGTGCTCGTAGGAGAGCACGAGATGGGCACCGAGCTGCTCGTTGTACTGGACGGGCGCCCGCGCGCGCGCCGCGTGGTAGGCGGGATAGGGGTCCTCTATCGGGAACGGCCAGGCTGCCCAGTCAGGCATGGCTTGCCACCTGGCGTTCCTCGAAGAACGCACGCTCGCGCTTGCCCATCGCAGTAAGCGGCGCGGCGTTCTCCAAGCGCTCTGCTGATATGGAGCCCCAGTGATTGCAGGGATGCAGCTGCGCGATCACCGACGCCAGCCCTATCTCCATCCTGATCATGAACGTGAACTCGGGCGGCATCGTGCTGTGCCGCAGAGCATTGCCCGATGGGCCGTTCGGCGAGAACCTGCGTTCGATCCCATTCGCGACATAGGCGGGGGTTAGGACAAACGGCTCCTGCGCCCAGAGCATCGCGTTGTCCGCGCGATTGTAGGCGAACACCTCCTCGGGCGTGACGGGGTCCGAGGATCGCCATACCCCAGCCTCCACGCTCGCCCGCCATGTCCCGAGCACGTCATTGCGACGGCATTCGCGAAAGATCGCGTCGATCATCTGAACCTGATCGCGACGGAGGCGCTTGACGCTGCCGAAGTCCAGGAAGCCCACGCTCCCGTCCCCGTGGAACACATAGTTACCGGGATGCGGGTCGGCGTTGAACAGGTTCAGGCGCTTATAGGAGCCCCAGACGAAGCGGTGAATCGCCTCGGCCCACTGGTCCCGGAGGCCTTGTCTCGCGGTGAGCGCATCGCTCCAGGACAGGCCCTGCACGAGCTCCTGGGTCAACACGCGATCGGTGCACAGCTCACCGACCACCTCCGGCACATGGATAAACGGGTGTCCGCGATAGTGCTCGGCAAACTCGGCCTGGTTGGCTGCCTCGAGTCGATAGTCGAGCTCCTCGGCGATGCGAACGCTTATCTCACTAGCTGTGCCGCGAAGGTCAAGGCTCAGCTTCCGCGGGAACAGGCCGCCAATTGTCAGACTCAGAAATACGGCCAGCAGCTCGGCGTTCTTCAGGTCTGCGCAAATCGCGTCCGCAACCCCTGGATACTGGATCTTTACCGCCACGGCGCGGCCGTCGTGCAGCCGGGCCGCGTGGACCTGGCCGACTGAAGCCGCCGCGAGCGGCTCCCAGTCAAACTCGGCAAACGCACTCTCGGCTCGGCGGCCAAGCTCGCGCTCAAGCACCGCGCGCGCGAGCTCGGATGCCATCGGCGGTGCATCATCGCGCAGCCGTGTCAGCGCCGCCTGGTAGATCGACTGCAGCTCCGCCGGTACCGCAGGACTGATCGACGCGAACGACAGCATCTGTCCGGCCTTCATCAAGGCCCCCTTGGAGCGGCCGAGCAGCTCGGCGTAACGCTCCGCTGTGCGGACGTGGAACTCGGTGCTGTCTGCTCCCGTCAGCTTGCTGCGCAGCCCAACCACGACCGCCTCGCCCGCAGTGCGAGCGCTCAGAGCGGCCAACGGGGCGGTACGCAGCAAGCGCCCCCGGTCGATGCCATCGCCCTTGCCCAGCGCGTCACCGGTCGGGAACGGCCAGGCTCGCCGGTCAGGCATGGTTGCTCGCCGCCTGGCGGTCGGCGAAGAAAGCGCGCTCGCGCTTACCCATCGCAGTGAGCGGCGCGGCGTTCTCCAAGTGCTCTGCCGATATGGAGCCCCAGTGAGTGCCGGCATGCAGCTGCGCGATCACGGACGCCACCCCGACCTCGATCCGGCTCATGACCGTGTATTCGGGCGATGCGGTGATGTGCCGGAAAGCGTTGGCCGAGGGGCCGTTTGGCGAACACCTGCGCTCGATTCTCCTTGCCACATACTCCGGGGTTACGATGAACCGCTGCTCAGCCCAGAGCATCGCCCAGTCCTCCCGCCAGTAGGCGAACACCTCCTCGGGCGTGACGGGGTCCGAGGATCGCCAGAACCCAGCCTCCACGCACGCCCGCCAAGTTCCCAGCACGTCATTGCGAAAGCATTCGCGCACGATCGCGTCCATCATCTCGACCTGATCGCGGCGGAAGCGCTTGACGCAGCCGAAGTCCAGGAAGCTCACGCTCCCGTCTTCGTGGAACATGTAGTTGCCGGGATGCGGGTCGGCGTTGAACAAATGGAGGCGTTTATAGGTGCCGTAGACGAAGCGGTGGATTGCCTCCGCCCACTGGTCGCGCAGCTCCTGCCCGGCTGTGAGAGCATCGCTCCAGGACCGGCCTTGCACGAGCTCCTGGGTCAGCACGCGATCGGTGCACAGCTCACCGACCACCTGCGGGACATGGATAAATGGATGCCCGCGGTAGTACTGGGCGAACTCGGCCTGGTTGGCCGCCTCGAGCCGATAGTCGAGCTCCTCGGCGATGCGAACGCTCATCTCGCGCGCCGCGCCGCGAAGGTCAAAGCTCAGCCTCCGCGTGGACATGCCGCCAATAATCAAGCTCAGAAATGTGGCCAGCAGCTCGGTGTTCTTCAGGTCCGCCCCGATCGCGTCCGCCACCCCCGGGTACTGGATCTTTACCGCCACGGCGCGGCCGTCGTGCAGCCGGGCCGCGTGGACCTGGCCGACTGAAGCCGCCGCGAGCGGCTCCGAGTCGAACTCGGCAAACGCGCTCCTGATAGGACGGCCAAGCTCGCGCTCGAGCACCGCGCGCGCGAGCTCCGGCGCCATCGGTGGTGCATCATCGCGCAGCCGTGTCAGCGCCGCCTGGTAGATCGACTGGAATTCCGCCGGCACTGCGGGACTAGCCGACGCGAACGACAACATCTGCCCGGCCTTCATCAGGGCGCCCTTGGAGCGGCCGAGCAGCTCAGCGTAGCGCTCCGCCGTTCGAATGTGAAACTCAGTTTTGTCCGCGCCTGCCCGCTTACCGCGCAGCCCAATCACGACCGCCTCGCCCGCAGTACGAGCGCTCAGCGCAGCCAGCGGGGCGGTACGCCGCAACCGCCCACGGCCGATGCCATCACCCTTCGGCGGCGCGTCACCTGCATCTGGGGGAAGCCCGGCATCGGACACCAACACATCTCCTTCTCGATCTACTGACTTCAGCTAAGTGTATACTTAGTCAGGCCCATGTCAAGCATCACCCCAACCCGCGAGCGCATCGTCGATGAAGCGATGCGCCTGTTCAGCCAGCACGGCTATGCGGCAACCAGCATCGCCAAGATCGAGGCCGCCGCCGGGCTCACACCTGGAGCCGGCGGCATCTACCACCACTTCAAGAGCAAGGAAGCGGTCCTCGCCGCCGGCATCGAGCGCCAGCTCTCAAGGCTCGGCGCGCTGCGCGAGATCCGGCATGTGCTCGGATCACTCGGAGACCTCAAAGCCGAACTGACACTGACCGCTCGCTACGTCCTCGCCGAGCTCGACACCGAGTCCGAGCTGCTTCGCATCCTCGCCTCCGACGCGCGCAACCGACCGCAGCTGCTGACCGCCGCCGTCGAGGAGCTCGTGAGCTCTACGTTTACGGGCTTTGCTACGTGGATCGGCGAACGCGCCGAGCGCACGATAACGGCCGAGGAGGCGACAGCGATAGCCGCTTTCGGACTCGGGTCGCTGCTCTCCTCCCGCCTGTTGCGCGACGTCCTCGGCATCCCAGCCCAACTCGACGACGAAACACTCGTCGACACCTGGGTGGGGATCATGGCCACCACGCTGGGCGGCTCCGCACCCGAATGACCCGCGGCACCGCCAGGGCTCGACGACCTTTCCGAACCTGATCGTCTACCCGGTACTCATGCGCCAGATCGAAACGCGCGTGGGAGCCTCGTCCCGGGCATCATGATGTGCCTGATGCGCACCTCCATGAGGACACTCTGATCGTTCTCTATGACGACGACTGCGGGTTCTGCGAAGTGATGCTGGCGATGCTGCTGACGTGGGATCGAGCGAACCGCGTCCGCCCCGTATCGATCCAGAGCACACGCGGAGAGGAGCTTCATGATGCACGCGCCGCCGCGATCTTGAGACCAAACTCCAGCGAGACGAGCGCGTGAGCGAGTAAGGTGGCGAGTCCATTGCGTGGCTTCCAGCCTGGCCTGGGTGGTTGATTTGGCGTAGGTGCACGATTGTGGATTGCGCGAGCTGTGGTCATACGAATCTCAACGAGTCACGGTTCTGTGAGAGCTGTGGTACGCCACTCGCCCGTGCTTGCCCCTCATGCGAGACTGAGCTGACGGCGACTGCTCGCTTCTGCCGGAGCTGCGGACAGGCGGTGGGCGACGCGGACTCGGCCGCGGCGGAGACAGTAGGTGCTCTGCCTGCGGGACTGACAGAGAAGATCCCGGCTACGCGAGGGACGATCGAGGGGGAGCGTAAGCAGGTCACGGTGATGTTCGTGGACATCGTGCGCTCGATGGCGCTTACGGAGGCGCTTGATTCGGAGCGTTGGCGGGGGTTGGTGGAGCGTTTCTTTCTGATCGTCTCCGGGGCGGTGCATGGTGTGCAGGGGATGATCGACACGTTCACTGGCGATGGGGTGATGGCGCTGTTCGGGGCGCCGGTCTCTCATGAGGATCACGCCCGCCGGGCGTGCCTGGCGACCCTGGAGTTGCACAGGGCGCTGGAGCCGTTTGTGCGGGAGCTCGCCGCCGAAGAGGTGGCGCTGGCGGTTCGTGTGGGGTTGAACTCTGGTGAGGTGATTGTGGGGGAGATCGGCGGCGTCGGGCGGATCGACTACACGGCGGTCGGCCATACGGTCGCGTTGGCGCGGCGGATGGAGTCGCTGGCCCCGGCGGGCTCCACGGCATTGAGCTCAGTGACCGCCGCTCTGGTGACCGGGGAGTTCCGACTTCGTGAGCTGGGAGAGCTCGAGGTCAAGGGCTCAAGCGTGCCCCAGCGCGTGTTCGAGCTGGTGGGGAAGGCGCCCTCGCGAGATCGTGTGGAGGCCGCTGGCGCCCGTGGTGGCCTCTCGCCGTTTGTTGGACGTGAGCGGGAGCAGTCGGCCCTTCAGGCTGCGCTCGAGCGTGCGGCGCAGGGCGACGGTCAGGTCGTGGGACTGGTGGGTGAGCCGGGGGTTGGAAAGAGCCGCTTGGCGCACGAGTTCGCTGAGCGTTGTGCCGCCGACGGGATCTCGATGCAGCGCACGCGGGCGGTCGCGCATGGCCGCGACGTCCCGCTGGTGCCGATACTCGAGCTGATGCGCACGACGCTGGGCGTCGGCGAGGCGGATGCGCCGGCGCTCGCGCGCGGGCGGATAGCCGAGAGCCTCCAGGCCCTCGACGATTCGTTCCTGGAGGATCTGCCGCTTCTGTTCGACTTCCTCGGTGTGCCTGATCCCGAGCGTCCGACGCCGAAGATGGATCCGGAGGCCCGTCAACGCCAACTGCTTTCGCTGGTACGTCGCTTTGTGCACGCCCGCAGCCGCATGCAGGTGACAGTGACGCTGATCGAGGATCTGCACTGGCTCGATGACGCCAGCAGCGTGTTCCTGGCCGAGCTGGTGCGGGCAAGCGCCGGTACCCGCACGCTTCTGGTTCTCACGTACCGTGCCGAGTACACGGCCGAGGTCCTGAGTGGCTCGCATTGTGAGCAGCTCGCGTTGCGCCCGCTCGGCCAGGGCGCGGTGTCGGAGTTGCTCGGAAGCCTTTTGGGCGATGATCGCTCGCTCGATGGGCTTTCGGATTTGATCGCTGAGCGCGCGGTCGGTAATCCGTTCTTCTGTGAGGAGCTCGTTGCGGCGCTGGCCGAGGACGAACCCCTGGCTGGGGAGCGCGGAGCCTACTGGCTGACTGCAACGCTCGAGGAGATCGTGTTGCCGGCGACAGTGCAGGCCACGCTGGCTGCTCGCATCGACCGCCACTCAGAACGCGAGAGGGAGCTGTTGCGGGTGGCGTCGGTAGTCGGCTATGAGGTTTCAGAGCCGCTGCTGAGCGCGATCGTCGGCCTTCCAAAGGGTGAGCTGAGCGACGCGCTCCGATCGCTCGTCTCAGCCGAGCTGTTCAGTGGGCGATCGGGTGAGGCAGGCATCGAGTATGCGTTCAAGCACCCGCTCACTCAGGAGGTCGCCTACCGCTCCCAGCTTACCGACCAGCGCCGGCATCTTCACAGCGAGGTGGCGCTCGCGATCGAGCATCTCTACCCCGAGCGGCTGGACGAGCGTGCCGCCCTGGTGGCCCAACACTGGGAGGCCGCCGGGGAGGCGCTCGCCGCCACACGCTGGCATGTCCGCGCCGCGATCTGGGTGGGGCATAGCGACATCTCCCAGGCCGTCACTCACTGGCGCAAGGTCCGCGAGCTGACCGACGGTCTGCCTGAGTCGCCGGAGATCACCGCGCTCGCGCTCCTCTCCCATCTCCGCCAACTGGACTACGGCTGGCGGTTGGGGATCACTGAGCAGGAGGCGACCGCGCATTACGAGGCAGGCAGAGAGCTCGCGCAGCGAAGCGGCGACGGCGTGAATCTGGGGTTGATCACCGGGGTGTACGCGACTCTGCGGGGAATGGCCGGCCACGTACAGGAGTGCGACGAGCTCGCCGAGAAGGTGAACAGGATGAGCATCGAGTTCGGCGACCCAAGCGTGCGCATGGCCGCGTTGGCCCTCCCGATCCACTCGCGCGCTTTCCGGGGGCGGCTGGGCGAGGCGCTCGCGCTGGCGGAGGAGGGGATCGCGCTGGGCGCCGAAGACCCCTCGCTTGGAGGTGGGCTCCCCCTGGTCTGCCCGTACGCGTGGTGCGTGATGACGAGGGCCTGGATTCTCAGCGTCATGGGGCGGCTCGATGAGCCGGCGGCGGAGCTCGAACGGGCGTTGCGGATCGCCGAAGGGCAAGAAGACTTAGAGACTGTGGGGTGGGTGCACTGCAGTTACGGCATGCTTGCGCGTTACACGGGGCAGACCGACATGGCGCTCACCCACGCCACCCAGGCATACGAGATCGCGGAGCGGATCGGCGACGCCCTATCACGCGGGTACTCCCTCTTCTGGCTGGGTTACGCTCATCTGATGCTCGGCGAGACAAGCGAGGCGATCGCCGCGATCGAAGGCTCGCTCGCGCGCTCGCGCGAGTCGCGCACCGGACTCGAACACGAGCCGTTGCGAATGGCGGCGCTGTCCGAAGCTCTTCTGCGCGTCGGCCATCACTCGAGGGCTCTGGAGGCCGCCAAGAAGTCGGTAACGCTCGCGTTGCAGCACGGCACGGCGATGCTTCTCCCTATTTGCTACCGGGTGCTCGCCGAGGCGCTGCCGGCCTCTGGGGGCCCGGGGAAGATCGCAGCGATACAGGAGGCGCTCGAGAACGCCACGGCGGCCGTCGAGGCGACCGGCGGCCGCGGCGAGTTGCCCTTCATCCAGCGCACCCGCGCGCGGCTGATCCCAGTGGGCGGATGAGCTGATGCGCGCCACAACACAGCAAGACGCTCGAGATGGCTGGACTCATGGATGATGCGCTCAGGCAGCTGAATGACGCCGATTGAGCCGCCGTTTGACGCCGTTTCCGGCACGTTCCTCGCGCTGCTCGATCGTCGAGAGCGCGACGCACTTCATTCGCTCGGCGTCCGCCGCGCCTTCCCTCGCGGCGCGGCGCTGATGTTTGAGCACGAGCCCGGAGAGCGAGTGATGCTCCTGCTGGCCGGCAGGGTTAAGGTCACGCGTGTCGGAGGAGACGGACGCGAGATGTTGTTGAGCATCCGCGACCCCGGGGATGTTCTCGGCGAGCTTGCGCTCGTCGACGACGAACCACGGCTTGCGACCGTGACCGCGCTCGAGCCCGTTCAGGCGCTCACGATCCCGCCCTCGACCTTTCGCCGGCACTTGGAGACCACGCCGCGCGTGGCTGTCGCGCTGCTCGAAGTGGTGACACGCCGGTTTCGCGAGACGACGCTCAAGCGCTCCCAGTCCACCCAATCGGACACGATGGGTCGCTTGGCGGCCCGGATCCTGGAGCTCGCCGACCGCTACGGCGAACAAGCGGGCACAGATGTGAGGGTCGTCTCGCCGCTGTCTCGGGAGGAGCTGGCGGCGTGGACTGGAGCATCGCGCGCCGGCGTCGCCCAAGCGCTTCGGGAACTCCGCGAGCTTGGCTGGGTGCACACCGAGCGCCGGATGCTGATCGTGCGAGAGATCCATGAGTTGCGGACACGCGCAGCGTAGGAACCGAAGCTCCGGTTCGTCCAGTACTGGACGTGGTCTCATCCAATACTGGGTCGCCGGCCCGCAGCGTTGGTGCTTTGGTTTTAGTTGACACACTTCGCTTTCACGAATACGCCGGTTGGGACGTCATGACGCTTGCTTGCCGGTGATCAGCACCCCCACGGTGAAGCTTATCCGCCGCACACCTACAGGAGGCCAGATCTGATGATCACCGCCAAGCCCGCTCTCGCCGCCGCTGACAGGTTGATGCTTGCGGTCGTGGTCGTCGTGGCCGTGCTGGGGGGTTCGCTGGCGTTGGCCGGGGCGAGCGCGTCGGCCAACCCAGTCACCGAGTTCTCGGCCGGGATCACCCCCGAAAGCTTCCCGTACGGGATCGCGGCGGGCCCCGACGGTAACCTCTGGTTCACCGAGGCCTTGGGCAAGGAGGGGATCGGGCGGATCACCCCGGCGGGCACGGTCACCGAGTTCTCGACCGGGATCCCCCCCGAAAGCCGCCCGACCGGGATCGCGGCGGGCCCCGACGGCAACCTCTGGTTCACCGAGGTCGGCGGCAAGATCGGGCGGATCACCCCGGCGGGCACGGTCACCGAGTTCGCGGAAGGGATCACCGACGGCAGTGAGCCGAACGGGATCGCGGCGGGCCCCGACGGCAACCTCTGGTTCACCGAGGAGGCCGGCAACCGGATCGGGCGGATCACGCCGGCGGGCGTGGTCACCGAGTTCGCGGACGGGATCACCGACGGCAGCGGCCCGAGCGGGATCGCGGCGGGCCCCGACGGCAACCTCTGGTTCACCGAGGCCGGCGGCAACCGGATCGGGCGGATCACGCCGGCGGGCGTGGTCACCGAGTTCGCGGAAGGGATCACCGACGGCAGCGGCCCGAACGGGATCGCGGCGGGCCCCGACGGCAACCTCTGGTTCACCGAGGCCGGCGGCAACCGGATCGGGCGGATCACCCCGACAGGCGACGTCACCGAGTTCTCGGACGGGATCAGCCCCGAAAGCGGCCCGACCGGGATCGCGGCGGGCCCCGACGGCAACCTCTGGTTCACCGAGGAGCGCAGCAACCGGATCGGGCGGATCACCCCGACAGGCGACGTCACCGAGTTCTCGGCCGGGATCACCCCCGAAAGCCGCCCGACCGGGATCACGGCGGGCCCCGACGGCAACCTCTGGTTCACCGAGCCCAACGGCAACCGGATCGGGCGGATCGGCACGGTCGCGTTTCCCAAGTTCCTGCTCACCGTCGCCGATACGGGCGCCGGCACGGGCACCGTCTCCTCCGAACCCTCCGGAATCAAATGCGCAAGTGTCCTACCGCTCAGCGAATGTACGGAAGAACGTGAAGAAAAAACCAAAGTGAAGCTGGCGGCGACGCCCGCAGGCGGCTCCAAGTTCGTCAAATGGTCCGGCGGGCCCTGCGAAGGCAGCGAAGCTCCCACCTGCGAATTCGAAATGCCCAGCAAAGCGACCGAAGTCAAAGCGGAGTTCGCGGAAGCCCCCCTGGTCTGGCTGTGCCAGCCGGGGGCTGCGAACGATCCCTGCGAAAGCGATCTGACCACGACGGTCGAGCTCCCCAACGGGTCCTCGTTCGTCCAGCATTCCAAGCCGGCGAAGAACCCGCCGATCGACTGCATCTACGTGTATCCCACGGTGAGCAGCCAGAATACGCTCAACGCAAACCTGGAAGTCGACCCCGAAGAGACCCAGATCGCGATCGACCAGGCCTCGCGCTTCTCGCAAGTGTGCAAGGTCTACGCCTTGACATATCCACAGGTGACCATACCCGCGATCCTCGGTTTTGGGGGCCTCAAGGTCACCCCTGCAGCAGAAGCGATCGCCTACAGCACGGCGGTGCGGGCGTGGCGGACCTATCTCACCAACTACAACCACGGCCGGGGCTTCGTGCTGATCGGCCACTCCCAAGGCGCCATCGGGCTCAGGAAGCTGATCAAAGAACAGATCGACCCCAACCCGGCGCTGCGCCATCGGCTGGTGTCCGCCGATCTGCTGGGCGGCCAAGTCACCGTGCCGGTCGGCAAGGACGTCGGTGGCGACTTCCAGCACGTCCCCGCATGCCATGCCGCGTGGCAGACGGGATGCGTCGTGGCCTACTCAAGCTTCCTCAAAGAACCGCCGGAACCATCCAACTTCGGCCGGGTTGCGAGCCCCCTCTTCAAAACCGAACCAAACCCCAGTCTTCAGATCCTGTGCGTGAACCCCGCGGCTCTCTTCCCGGGGGATCAGTCCGGACGCTCCCAGAGGGACGAGTCGGGAGGCTCCCATGGGGACAACTTCATGCGCTCGCACGGGGATCAATCCGGGCTATTGTTGCCCTACGAGTCGACGTCACCCTTCCCCGGTCTTCTCGGTTTCGTTTGGCAGGTGCCGACGGCACCAACTCCGTGGGTGAGCACGCCCGGGCAGTACTCGGCCCAATGCAAGCACGCCAACGGCGCCAGCTGGCTGCAGCTGACAGAGGCACCCTTCACGGGACCTGCTGACGAGGTCCAGAGGCTCACGGTGAGCGGTACGAGCGGCGAAATCGCCCTGATTGCTCCTGAAGGAAGAGGGGGCGCGCTCTTTGGATTCAACGCGACTCATGAAGAAGTGCAGACCGCCCTTGAAGGATCTGAAGGGGAATACGACGAAGGTAGGGTGAAAGTCTTCGGCTCGATGTACGGCAAAGGTAACGTGCAGGTCACGGGCGGGCCCGGTGATGAAAAAGGCACCAAACCGTATGTGATCACGTTCACGGGGAGCCTCGCCCAGCAAGCGGTGCCGCTACTCGAATCGTTCCCGTTCTCCGGGGAAGCGAAAGCGACGGTGGTCGAGGTCACGCATGGGGGCGATCCACGTTTGCAGATCGCCGAAACCAACGGGCCGCTGTGGGGGACGCACCTGGCAGACGTCAACATCGCGCTCGGCAACCTCGTCGGTCTCACCGCGGTTCAGTCGTGGGCCTACCAGGCAAGAAGGTTCTTTCACTAAACACTCCCGCGGCCGGCAAAGTCACGAGCGGGCTTGGGGTTCGCCGCTGCCGCCGAGCGTTGGCCCGCACCCTATGCGATGAAGCGACGGGTTCAGTGGATCGCGTGCTGGCCCAAACCTTCAAACACCCCGCCCCAACTCGCCCCAACTCGCGCCAAATCCGCGCCAGTCCAAGCGCGGATCGTGCGGTTTCCGGTGTGCTCCCCTATCGGCCGGCGGGCGCTTACGGTCAGAGGGAGGCGCGCGGTCGAAGGCTGAGTAGAAGCCTGATTTTCGTCCAAAGCGTCGGTCGAGATCACGCCCTTCGAAGGTGCCCGCATCCATCGCGGAGCAGAAGCCGGTCGGACGCGATCGTTGCCATTCAGCTGGCTAGTAGCAGCTGGAGCTGGTGCGACTCGGCCAGCACGGTTCCGTCTTGGGCCCAGATCACGCCATCGCTGTGAAAGCACCCGTCGCGCACGAGTCGCGTCTCGAAGCGCGCCAGGCAAAAGTCCTCGCCCCCTGCGCGGGGACGCGGCAGCCGGGCGCGGAAATAGACGCTGAGCGTAACCGTGGGAGACGGTACGAAGCGATCGAGTCGCACGTATGGCGGTGAGTACCACGCGTCACTGAATAGCGCAAGCGCAGGGGCATCGATCGGCCTTTCCCCCGGTAGCGCTGTCCATCCGCCGGCCACCATCGGATCGTCTCGTCCCTCAAAGGGCCGCCCGAACCGGCGCCACGAAGCTGGCGAGCGCGAGCGCGACCGTGTCATCTCCCTGCCTCAGCCGCGCTGCCAGCGACGTCAGTGTCCGGCCCGTACGCTCCACAGTCGCGTGCAGCTCCACCGCCCCGAAGGCGGGCTGGCGGAGAAAGTGGACCGTCAGCGTCAATGGCGCGCGCGAGGCATCACCAACAGCCATCATCAAGCCCCGCAGCATCAGCCCTGCTACGTAACCGCCGTGTGGTCCGCCACCGGCCAACCAGCGCTCGGAGAGCGAACCTCGCAACTCGCCGCCTGCGCTGGGTATCAGCTCCGTGTCGCGATCGAACGCGCTGTCATCAAACGGTGGACTGCTCATTCGCGATACACCTATCACTTGACTCGCCGTCAGCTAACGCTGCGCTCGCGCGACATGCCCCGCATAGATGAGGGCGAACATGTCTCCGAGCAGCTCGTCGGGGACGGCGTCGGGTTCGATCAGCCACTCCTGGGCTAGCCCGAAGACTAGACTGAGGAGAGCGGTGGCCACGTGCTCGGGGGCGGCGATGGGCGGAGCGCCCAGGTGTTCCAGACGCGCCTGAAGCCCTTTCGCGAGCGCAGCACGCAACTTCACTTCGCGCCTGACGTAGCGAGCGCGGAGCCGGGAATCGCGCAGTGCCTGGGACCGATACTCCTGGTCTAGGAGTACCAGCTTGCGCTGTCCGTGCACAAGCTCGACGAACCGCCGGTTCGCTTCAGCGGCCATGTCGTCCCCGGGCGGCGCGGACTCCAGCAGCTTGATCGCTTCGCGCATCGGCTGGTCGATGCGCTCCTCGAGCAGGGCGAAGAAGAGGTCGTCCTTGCCCGAGAAGTGAAAGTAGATGGCCCCCTTCGAGTAGCCGGCGCGTTCGGCGATCTTATCCACCGAGGCGTCCCGGTACCCACACTGCGTAAAGACCTCCATTGCCGCTTGCAGCAGCGCGGCACGCCCGTCGCGCCCTTCCGCGCGCGCGGTTCGGGTGCGCCGGTCGAGTCGTCGTTGTCGGTTCTGGGTTGCAGTCGCCATCTCGCGTCTGTAGTATACCTACTGACCAGTCAGTATCTACTCGGATGCGAACCTGGAGCACCATCCCGTGTGTACCACCACAGTCCCGCCCTCGTCCCCACGATCTCTACGTCGCGCGGAAGCGGGGCGATCTGACGACAATGAAGCCGAGGGCCGATCGTGAACTCGGGTGCCCCGCAAACGTGGTTCATTGCCGGTGCGGCAATCCTCATGGCAGCAGGAGGCGGACACGCGCTGGTCGCCCTCTGCGACATGGTCCGCCCGACGATCTTCACGCCGATCGACGACTCCGTCAGATCCGCGATGGAGAGCACCAGCTTTCGCTTCCGGATCCTCTTTCCGGGCGCGAACGACGTCACGCCCACGATGTGGAGGCTGTGGCTGGGCTTCAACACCAGTCACGGTCTCGGCGTCTTCGCCTTCGGGCTGATGTGCGTGCTGATCGCCGCCCACGACTTCACGCTGGTCACGAGCATCGGCGCCATCCGACCGCTGACGATTGCCTTCAGCGCCGTCTACTTCGTCCTCTCGCTCCGCTGCTGGTTCTACGTGCCTGCGATCGCCACGGGCTGCGCCACGGTGTGCTTCATAGTCGCCGCCGTGCTCTCATGAGGGCGAGGGCGGCGACGGGTCGCACCGCCGCGATGCAAACGAAGCTCTACGTCATCCCCACGCATCCGTGTCGCACAGCGATGCTGATGCTGGAGCACAAGCGCATCCCCTACCGACGGGTAGACCTGCCCGCCGCCCTACATCCGCTGGCGTTGCGGCTACACGGCTTCCGCGGCAACGCAGCTCCGTTTCGCGACATCGATGACCGACCCCATCGAGTGCTCGCGCTCGCCGACCGGATGGGCACAGTGCCGGCGCTCCTCTTTGACGGCAACCGGGTGATGAGGAACCGCGACATCGCTCGCTTCCTCGACGAAGTCCAGCCCGATCCGCCGCTGTTTCCCGCGGAGCCAGACCGGCGGCTCGCGGTCGAAGACGCGGAGCGATGGAGCGACGAGGTTTTCCAGATGGCAGCACGACGGCTCCTCCTCGCGGCCATGCTGCGCGGCCGGGATGGGATCGTCAATCGCGGCGAGGACGGCCGACTCGGGCCGCTGATATCGCGACACGAGACCGCGAGGTTCGCGGTGGCGCGCCTCGTGGCCCGTTTCGCGTTCGCCGTGAATGCTCGATCCGACGACGACCTGTTGGCGGCGCTGCCGGGCATGCTCGATCGTATCGATGCGTGGATCGAGGCCCAGGTGCTCAACGGCGAGCAGCTGTACGCGGCCGACTTCATGATCGCTACGAGCCTCGCTTGGCTCTGCTACCGGCCCGACGTTCGAGCAGAGCTCGAGCGACGACCGATAATCCGACTCATCGACCGGGTCCTGCCCGAGCCTGTGACGGCCGTGGTGGGCCCGCGAGCGGGGTAAGGTGATGGGATTCGATCGACAGAATCCGAGCCGCTGCGTTGCTCGGACGGAGCAGGAGCCACATTGTGTCATCCTGCTCCCACGGCTTTCCCTCCTCGCGTTCGTGGCGTCTCCTTATCCTCGGGGCTTTCCACTGCTCGCGCCAAACTCGCGCCAGTCCTGACGCAATTAACTGGCGCGAGTCGGCTCCAGACCCTTACGGAAGGGGGGGAGATTCGAACTCCCGAGACGGGGGTTGCCCGCCTGCCGGTTTTCAAGACCGGTGCATTCAACCGCTCTGCCACCCTTCCACGCGAAACACGAAGGCTGGTCGATTCGACGCGGCGCTCAGCGCGTCGGCTATCCGCGCGGCGATGTGCACAGCGCCGGGCGGGCTCTGGCCTGATTCTCGCGCCTCGGCGGCCACGCCCGCGCCACGATATGTGACGAACCTTCGACTCTGAACGTAGTTAGGGTGATGAGCAGACCCGTGCCCTCGTCTAATGAGCATGCTCCGCTGGCCACGGCTCGAGCGTGGCCCGGCGCCCTCGACGCCGAGGCCTTCGAGACGCTCTTCCGGGAGTGCGGGGCCGATGTGCACGGATATGCCATCTCGCTGCTCGGCGACCGCTCGGCAGCGGAGGATGTGACGGCTCTCGCGTTCGAGCGCCTCTACCGTTCGCGCGCGCGTCTTGACCATCGCCGGGGAGCGCCTCGAGCGTGGCTGTTCGCGATCGCGCGCAACGCCGCGCTGGATGAGCTGCGCCGGCAGCGACGCCAGCCCCGGTATGAGCTGAAAGACGAGCTCGCCGCCGATCGCGACTGCGCAGAGGCGCTCGAGCACATCGAGCGTCGTGCGACCGTACGCGATGCGCTTGCGAGATTGCCGCTGCGTGAGCGCGAGGTCGTGCTGCTCAAGTTTCACGGTCAGCTCTCCAATAGTGAGCTTGCGCGGGCGCTTCAGATCAGCGAGTCAAACGCCGGCACCCGTCTGCATCGGGCGCTCACCCGGTTGCGCGAGCACTGCCTTCAGATCGATCGACAGGCGGTCGCGTGAGAATCATCCCCTTCCCAGGCCGCGACGACGCGGGCCCCGACGTGGGTCTTGATCAGAACTTGCTGGCCGATCTCGAGGCCGCGCTGAACGGGACAGGTGAGAGTCCAGGTGCGGATTCCTGGCGTCAGCTGCGCGATGATGTGCGGGCGCTTGCGCCGCCGATGGCACCCGAGTTCGAGCGGAAGCTCGAGGAGCGGATCGCCGAACGTGGCGCGCGTTCTGCCTCCAAGCAGCCGCACCGTCGATCGGGTTGGCTGCGTCCACCCGGTCGCTTGCGCGCCGCAGCCGCCGTCGCGGCGATCGGCGCGGTCACCGGGGCCGTGGTCATCGCCGGCCCCTGGCGGGCCGGCACGAGACCGATCGAGGCACCGTCAAACCAGCCGGCCGCGTCCTCTAGCGCGAGCAAGGCGGAATCCTCTGGAGTCAGCCCTCCGAAGGGCGCGATCCACGCAGCTAAAGGCGCCGCGGCGGAACCCAGCGCCTCGGCATCCGCCGGAGCGGCCTCAAACGCACCGGCTTTCAATGGGGTGGCCGCACCGCCGGGACGCGTGCAGCAACTGGCGGCTTCGATCACCCTGGCCGCCACTCCCAACGACGTGCAGGAAACCGCCGACCGCGTGTCTCGCCTGGCGGTTAGCGATGGTGGCTTCGTGCAGAGCTCTCACGTACAGGTGCAGCAGACAGGCACAAGCGAAGCCAATCTTGCTCTGAGCCTCCCGAGCGCGAAGCTCGGTGGCGCTCTCGCCTCCCTCGGACAGCTCGCCCCGGTGCGTGCCGAGAGCCAGTCGCTGCAGGACATCACCAACACCTACGATGCAGCCCGTCAGCGACTGGCCGATGCGACCGCCGAACGACAGGCGCTGCTCCGCGCCCTCGCGAAGGCGACCACTGAAGGCCAGATCGGCAGCCTGCACGAACGAATCTCACAGAATCGCAATGCGATAGCCCAGGCACGCTCGTCGCTACAAGCGGTCTCACAACATGCGAGTACCGCCGAAGTCGAAGTGACTGTGCTCGGCGATGCGCACACAGGAAGCGAAGGACTGACCCTCCACCGAGGGCTGCACGACGCGGGAAGAGTGCTCGTTGTGACGCTCGTCGTCCTGCTAATCGCCGCGGCGATACTCGTCCCGTTGGTGCTGCTGATCGTGGCGCTCGTCACCGCCCGACGAATGTGGCTCCGCTACCAGCGCGAGCGCATACTCGACACACGCTAAGAAGAAGGAAGCCCTTTCGACATGCACGACGGCACGATCGCCCAGGACAATGCGTGGCTGCAAGCGAACGTCCCACTGATCCTGAGCTCCGTGGCTGCAAGCGAACGTCCCACTGATCCTGAGCTCCAACGAATATCAGAGTGGCACAGTCGCCCTCGTAATCACTAGCGTGCTTCTAGTACTCGTCGTGGCGCCGGACCCACAACGGGTCGGGGGTGCTCTCGTCGCGACCCTTCGGTGTCCGGTCCAGCAGACCGTAGTAGGCCATTGCGGGCTCGAGGCCGCGGGCGGTCGTCACATAGGCCCGGTAAACGGTCCTGTCCGATAGTGCGTACACGCTCAGGCCCGGCCGCTCGGAGACGTACCCCGCCACGTCCGTTCCGCACATGCGCGCGTTCTGCTCGACGGTGGCCGGGATGTCGCGTTCCAGGAACGGCTTCTGCTCCTCCTCTGTGTGCAGGAAGCCGAGGTCGCGGTTGAAGTCGCTGCCGTCGCTCGAGACCCAGTTGATTTCCCAGCCCATCCGCTCCCTGAAGGCCAGGAGCTTCTCGAGCGGCGCGCGGGAGGCGAGCAGCAGAGTGGTGTCCCTGGCCGTCAGGTGGACGACCTGGGGATCGAGCGTGTCCGCGATCGAGGAGCAGACCGGGCAGCCCGCCTCGTAGGGCGGCCCGAACATGAAGTGGTAGACGAGCAGCTGGGAGCGGCCCTCGAAGAGATCGGCGAGGGTCTTCGTGCCCGCGCTGGTGTCGAAGGTGTACTCCTTCTCAACCGGGACCCAGGGCAGCTCGCGCCGCTTCCTGGCCAGCTCATCGCCACGGCGGGTGAGCTCCTTCTCATCCTTCAGCAACTCGTCGCGCTCGGCCTGCCACTCATCCTGCGTCCCAACCCTGTGTTCGGCCATGACTCCCATGATGACTTATTTCCGCTTCATCGGTGCCATTTCATGCCTCGGCATTGCTCCACCGACGGAGTGTATCCCGGACATCGTGCGCATTGCCGCTTTGGCTTTCGAGGAATCGGGCAGTGTGAGACCCGGGACGTGCCGCGGCGCGAGCGAGACCCCTAGCGGGAGCACGACCAGGGTGGCGACGAGGTGGTTGGCGAGCTCCTTGCGGGGGCAGCAGCTTCTCGATTGCGATCAGGCAGGCGATAGCGAGCATCCATGTCAGGCTCATCACCCGAGGGCGAACAGCGCGACCATCAACCCCCAGCAGCAGCCGACGCACCACGCGCCGTGTAGGACTCCCATCCGGAGTGCTCCCGCGGGCCCGCCACGCCAGTGGGTGAGCACGAAGTCAAGCGGTAAGCGGCAGCGGCGCAGGCAGGCGTCTTTGTGGCGTGAGCTGGTAGATCGCCGCCGCGAGGAGCACCCCTCCGGCGAGATAGGGCGCCACGATACCTCTCATCGATGCTTCCGTGCAGACTACTCCACGCCGCGCTGGCGCTCAACCCGTACGAGGCGGATAATCAAGGTGTTGCGAGCAGCGATGAGTTTTAGCCATTAGGTGATCTTATGTTGACTGGCCCGACCAGTACGGGACCACTGACGACGCACACAAGGAGGAAACGCGATGCCTAGCCACAAAGTAGGAACCCGCGAGGAATGGCAGGCGGCCCGCGATGAGCTTGCCAAGCTCGAGGCCGAGCACACCAAGCTCGGCCAGAAGGCGACCGAGCAGCGGCGCCAGCTCCCCTGGGTTCCGGTGGAGAAGGAGTACCGGTTCGACACCGAGGACGGCAAGAAGACGCTCGGCGAACTCTTTGACGGGCGCTCGCAGCTGCTGGCCTACAACATCATGTTCGGCCCCGATTACGAGCTCGGCGCGTGCCCCGGGTGTTCGAATCTGGGGGACGAGCTCGACGCCACGCGCGTCCATCTGAGTCACCGCGACGTGACGCTGATCTGCTTCTCGCGCGCGCCGATCGATCGACTCATCGCCTACAAGGAACGGATGGGCTGGCAGTTCCCCTACGTCTCGACCTATGAAACCGAGTTCCCGTTCGACTTCGGGCTGGCACTAACGCCCGAGCAGGCGCAGGAGATCCCCGAGGTCAAGGCGATGATTGACAACCCTCCCGAGTGGCTCAAGGACTGGGGGCTGCAGGTCGGAGCCAAGCTCGAGGACGGCCTGCGCGAGGGCCCGAGCTTCATCGCCTTCGCGCGCGAGAACGGAACCGTGTACCACACCTACACGGTCATGGCGCCCGACCGGTTCGTCGCACCGTACAACTCGTTCCTGCTCGAGCGAACGCCGAAGGACCCGCCCGAGGAGCCTCGCGCCTGGCGCAAGGACGAATACCCGGACTGAGCCGCGCCGGTCCCATTTTGCGGCACAACGGCAGGCTCGCGCCTGCCGGGCACGGAGCGACTAGTCGAGAATCCGCGATGGCGTCGCCATCGAGTTCGGCGGGAATGCCGGCGGCTCGAGTCCGGCCCGCAGCGCATCGGCGTGCACGATCAGCACCGGGACCAGGCTGTGGTGCAGCACGTAGTGGCTCACGCTGCCGAGCAACACCGAGCGCACCGCGCCGCAGCCACGTGAGCCCATCACGATGAGGTCGTGGTGGCCCTGCTCGAGCTGGTGCAGAAGCCCGGGTCGCGCCGGATCGCTGCTCAGTACGGTGCTCACCGATACGTGATCGGGGACCCGTTCACGCGCTGTGCGCAGGATCCGCTCGGTGTCGGCCTCGGCCCCGCGGACTCCCACCCAAGCAGATCGCCGCGGCGATCGCGCAGGAGATCGGCCGCCGAGTCGACTACCGCGACGTGGAGATCGACGGCGCCGCCAGGGCTGCCCGCCACATCGCCGAGCTGCTCAGCTGTCGCGGATCACGGGCCGCCGGCCGCGCCACCCCACCGTCGCAATAGTCCGCCCAGGCGAGTAGAGTCCACGTGTCGGATCCTCGTCTGATCATCGGAACATGCGACTGTAGCCTGTTGTATGCAAAATATGAGTCGCCATTCACAACAAACATCCGGCGCCCACCCCGCCGGCCGACGGGGCAACGGCCCGCCGTATCGGTGCACGGCCGCAGTGCGCGCGACGCGCGGGTGTACGCAACGCGTGCTTGCCGCATCCCGACGCGCCGTGCACACGCTCGGCAGCGCCCTGCTACGGGCGGCGATCGGAGCGCTGATCCTTGGCCCTGGCGCGGCGCAGGCGCAGGCCGCACAGGCGGTGACCGTCGCGGCACGCGCCGGCGACGGCGGTCCGGTGGCGGTGGCGGCACGGGAAGTCAGCCTGCAGGAGACGGGACATCTGCACAGCGTCGGCGAACCGGGGACGACGGTCATCGAGCAGGGTCATGCCACGGGCACGTTCAACTGCTCGATCTCGGTCCGCCTGACGATCGTGTCCGCCAACCTGGTCACGGCCACGTTTACGGTCAAGCCCAATGGTGGCTCGGTCACAGGCAAGGGCTCGGCACGGTTTGCCCAGAAGGGCTCCAACGGGTACTTCGGCGGCACGATCGCGATCACGCGCGGGACGGGCAGCTACGCTCACGCTTCGGGAACGAGCATCGGGATCAGTGGCATCATCGACCGCGAAACGTTCGCTCTCACGGTGCACGTCAACGGCAAGATCCACGTGTAGCGGGCGGCTGCGGCGGCGCGTCCACTGGAACGACGGCATGCCCGGCAGAACCAGGCTCTCGGTGGCCACCAGAATCCTCCTCAGCGCGCTCGCGCTGTGCACATGCCTGCCGGTTGCGGCGCGCGCGGCGCAGACGGTCGCGTTGGAAACAAGCTTTCACCCCAACCGGCTCGGCGTACGCACGACGCTCGAGTTCAGCTTCCAGGTCCACAACACGATCCCTGAACAGGCGCCCTCGCCGGTGATCGACGTCGATCTGCATCTCCCCGCCGGCCTGGGACTGGCCACGAGCACGCTCGGACTGGCCAACTGCGATCCCGCCGTCCTGCTTGAACAGGGCCCGTCCGGCTGCCCGACGAACGCGCGCATCGGCCTCGGCAGCGCACTCGTCGCGCTCCCCGCCGGAAGCGAGCCCGTGGAGGAGGAAGGCGATCTCACCGCTCTCGTCGGGCCCCCGAACAGCGAACACCTGGAAGTGCTCTTCTACGCCGAAGGCCTCTCGCCCGTCTTTGCGCAGCTGGTGTTCCCAGGTCGGGTGCTCAGCGACAACTCCCCGTTCAGCGGACGCCTGGACACCGCCATACCGCTGATTCCGACCTGGCCCGGCGGCCCCGACGTCGCCGTCACGCGTATGACCACGACGATCGGCCCGCTCGGGCTGACCTACTACAGGCACGTACGCGGCAAGATCGTGCCATTTCATCCGCGAGGCATCGCTGTGCCAAAGCACTGTCCCCGCCGAGGCTTCCCGTTCCGCGCCGATATCGCCTTCCTGGACGGCACCCGCGCTTCCGCCACAAGCGCGGTGCCCTGCCCGCGATAGGCCTCAATCAATCCAGCCGCGCCGCCGGCGCGACGCCGAGTACGTGGCCACTCGCATCGAGCGCCTGCACGGTCAAGTAAGGACCAACCGTACCCGCCGGCAAGGAGATCGCGGTCTCAAAGCCCGTGCGAGGGTCCTGGGCGACGGTCTTCGTGCGCGTCGCGGAGGGACCCGCGAGCACTCGCCAGCTCGCGACGAGCGTCGCCCCGTTCCAGCTGGCGTAGACGGTGCTCGCCACCCCGCCCGCCCCGGCTTGCACGGCAAACGCCGGAGGATGCGCCGGGGTGCCGGTCCACGCGAAGCGGAAGTCCCTGTAGGACTGGTCGCCGGGGGGAAAGTGCGCGTCGAACAAGAGCTGGCCGCTCGGGCTGAGCTCGGAGAAGTCCGGCACCTGGCCCCAACCGAGGAACCAGTCTCCGTTCGGCAGCGCCTGCATGTTGCCCTGGCTGTAAGCGAGCACGGGTGAGGGCCGCGTGATCTGGCCGACGAGCGTGGCGGTGTGCTGCTGGGAGTTGAGGCTGACGACGATCCCGCGCGACTGGCTGTGGATCTTCGGCGAGGCGCCGTTGTCGAAGATGCTGAACGTGCCGTTGGAGAGCTCGCGCGGGTCGTGCTGCCAGGCGGTGTTCGTGCCGAGGCCCATCGTGAAGCTGCTGTGCTTGCCGCCGAGCTGCCACGCGATCTGGCCGGTGGCGCTGTTAACGTCGTAGGCTGTCCAGGTGTTGCGCGCCGAGATCAGCAGGCTGCCGTCCTGCGCGACACCGATCGAGTTGATGTGAAAGAAGTCGAACGGCCAGTCGACGTGCGAGTTGCCGGCGAATTCGTAGGATTCGGTGAGCGCGACGTGATCGACGCTCGTCCACTGGAACATGACCAGCCCGGTCCTGACGTCGATCTCCTGTAGCAGCCCGTCGGTGACCGCACCGTAGCCCGCCCCGCCGGCTCCCGAAAGGTTGCAGTAGACCGGGTCATACGCGGTGATCAGCGCGGTCCCCGCGGGCGTCAGCTGGAAGTCGTGCAGGTCTGCCTGAAGGCCGTTGCCGGCTTTGACGTGCGCGATGTCGTTGTAGCTGCTGTTGGCGATCGTGTCAACGCCGCGCCCGAACCCGTGCACGGAGATATCGCCCTGCCACCATGTCAGCACCGGCTTGCCGGCGTATTCCTGCACCTGGAAGTTGGTCGCCGAGGTGCCGTGCGGCAGCGCCTTGAACCAGATCAGCCCGCCGCTTGAGTCGAGGATCATCGGGCCGCTCTGGCCGGGCCCATCGTAGGGCGCGACGAACTCGTCGCCGGGCGCGACCGCGGGGGACCGCGCCGTCACGGCGAGCGTCGGCGGGCGCAGGTCCGAGCGGGTGCGAAAGCTCTGGATCTCGCTCGGGCCTGCGGAGTGGATCGTCTCCGGGGTCGAGCTGATCACGTCCTGATGGGCGATCGTGAACTGATCGGACAGCGGTTGAACGGTGCCACCGGAGTGCAGCTGCGCGCGCACTGTCACCGTCTCGCCTTCGGCGAACGGCCGCGAGGGCAGAAAGCTCGCGCCGTCCCCCTGCGAGTATGCGACGAGGCGTCCGCTGTGCACCCCGGTCTGCGAGCCGGCGACGGTCACGCCGCTCAGTTCGCCGGCGGGAACACCGAGGAAGCTGATCTGCGTCTGGGGCGTGGCGTCGCGGCTGCCGGGCATGGGAGAGACGGTGACCGACCCATCCAGCTGCGCGGAGGTGTTCAATGTGCTTGGCGCGCAGGCAGAAGCAAGGACAGCCCCGCGGGCGCTCCCGGCAGCGAGCCCGAGCGCCAGCAATGCTGTCAGACCGACGATCGGAGTGCGTACAGAGACCATGAGAGCAGACGAGAATAAGAGAATCGACAGAAAAAGCGCGCAGGGCGTCGACAGACGCACGTTCGTCACGAAAGGGCTCTTGGCGGGCGGCGCGCTGGTCGGCGGGGGCCTGGCGGTCTCCAGGCTGGCGAACGCGACCGACGGCTCTGGCCCGCAGCCGAACCCAACCCCCGCGCCGGCACCCACCCAACCGACGCATCAAAAGACTGCCGCGAGCTCGCCACAACGCCCGAACATCCTGGTGATCGTGGTCGACCAGCTGCGCTTTCCGCAATGGATCGGCGCCGGTCCGGGCGGACCGAGCCTGCCCCCGAACCTGCGACGCCTGCGCAAGAGCGCCGTGTCGTTCGCCAACCACTACACGGCCTCCAACGACTGCACCCCGGCTCGGGCGACGCTGCTGACCGGGTTGTATACGCACCAGACCGGCTGCATGATCACCGGTGGCAGCACGCTGGACCCGGGCTTTCCGACCTGGGGATCGATGTTGCGCGAACACGGCTACCGCACGCGCTGGTACGGCAAGTGGCATCTCACCCATGGCGATAACAAGTGGACCCCCGAGCGCGGCGAGCATGCGCTCGAGCGTTACGGGTTCGCCGGGGGCACCTACCCGTCACCCGACGGGGCTCCCGGCCAGGGTTGGCGCGTGGATCCCGGCATCGCCGGTCAGTTCGAGCAATGGTTCTCGACGGTCGGCGAGGCGGAGCCGTGGTGCACGACCGTATCGTTCGTCAACCCGCACGACATCGCCTGGTGGTATGGCTGGAGCGACCGCGTGCCGGCCGAGATGCAGGCGCCGAGCGTTGCCGGACGGTTGCCACCCAACTTCGAGACGCCGGAACTGCTGATCGAGCGCAACAAGCCGCGCCTGCAGCTCTCGCTACAGGAAACCGCCGCCGCCTCGTTCGGGCCCGTTCCGTTCACCGGCCCGGAAGTCGCGAGCGCCTGGCTGCCGTTTCTCGACCTGTATATCAAGCTCCAGCGCGAGGTCGACGGACACATCGGTCGCGTCCTTGATGCGTTGGAGAGCCGTCCTCGAGTCGCTGAGAACACCGTGATCGTGTTCACCTCCGACCACGGCGAGTACGGCGCCTCGCACGGCCTGCGCGGCAAGGGGGCAAGCGCCTACGAGGAGGCGATCAGAGTGCCACTGATCGTCAAAGATCCTCGCGGGGTGCTCACCAAGGCGCCCGAACTCGCGCGCACCCAGCTCACCTCGAGCGTGGACGTTGCGCCTCTGCTGCTGACGATCGCGAGCGGTTCAGATGAATGGCGAGAAGAACGCCGCTACGAGCATCTCGCGGGCCGGTTGGACCTCGCTGGAATCCTCGCCGACCCGACCGCGCCGGGGCGCCCATATGTGGTGCACGCCACGGACGAGACCGTGACCGAGTTCGCGATCGAACCCTACGCCGCGGACGCTCCGTTGCACGTGGTGGCGGTGCGCACACCGAGCGCAAAGTACGCCGCCTACTCGAACTGGCCGGCCGAAGAGATCGAACCGCTCGTGCGCGGCCAGGAGCTGGAGCTGTATGACTACCGCACCCAGAGCGGCCGCCTGGAGCTGCACAACGGCGCCGGCGACAGCCAGCTCGAAGAATCGCTGCAGGCCACACTTCAGCGCGCATACGCCGAGGAGCTCCGCCGCCCCCTGCCCCAGCAGCTTCGCGCCGCCCACGGGCGAGGCTTCTACAACTACTTCTCGGTCGCCGGCCGCATAGCCAAACGCGCGACACAGCGCCGGGCCGAACGCGAGTCCTCCTTGCCGAAGATCTCCGGCACGGGGCGGCCCGGAAGGCGCAATTTCGGGGCGCCCCAGGCGCGAGGCGGAGCGGACGGGCAGCGCACGCGACTGGAGACCGAATCGCTCAGGCTCAAGCCTTGATGCTCGGCGAGAGGCCGATCACCGCGCCGGAGGCGTTGAGCGCCTGCACGGCGACATACGCCGGCGCCGGTTTGACCGCGATCGTCGTCTGAAAGCCGGCCTTCAGAGCGCTTGCCACTGGGGCAAGCGATGTCGGGGACGCGCCCGCGAGCACCTGCCAGGATGCCACTTCGGTCGCCCCGTTCCAGCTCGCGGCGATCGTCAACGTGCCGGCAGCGTCGGACTGCACCGCCAGCGACGGGGTGTTCGTCGGATGCGCACTCCACGACGAGAGGTAGGTCCTGAAGCTCTGCACGTTCTTGCCGAGTGTCCCGTCGAGCAGGACATGACCGGAGGCGTTGTACTCGGTGAAGTTCGGTAGCCCGCCGTAGCCCATCAGCCAGTTGCCGGCAGTGTCGCTCCCCGACAGACTCAGGAGGTTGCCCTGGCTGGAGGCAAGCAGCGTTTTGGTCGGGCTGACGAACTGCGTGACCAGACTCACGGTGTGGTTGGAGGTGTTGGGTGCAAGCAGCAGGCCGCGCGACTGCTTCTCCTCCGGCGGGTCAGAACCGTTGTCGAACACCGAGATCAGCCCGCCGGGCTGCCATTCGGCGTCGTGCTGCCAGTAGAAGCGCGTACCGGGGCCGAGCTTGAAGCTTGAGTCCCGATCGCCCAGGCGCCAGTCGAAGCCGCCGGTGTGCATGTTCACGTCGTACAGCGTCCAGGTGCCGCGGGAGGACATCAGCACTTCACCGGATGAACCGGGATCGATCGAGTTGATGTGCACGTAGTCCCACGGGGAGCTGCTGTGGGGCGCGGGGCTGTGCGATTCGCTCAGGGCGATGTGCCCCAGCGCGTGCCACTCCCACATGACGAGGCCCGTCTTGATGTCGATCTCCTCGATCACCGAGTCGTTGACCACGCCCTGGCTTGAGCCGTGCACGGAGGACAGGTTCATGTGGATCGGGTCGAAGATGTCGATCCAGGCGGTGCCCTGCGGCGTCAGACGGATTTCGTGCAGGTCGGCTTTGTAGCCGTTGCCCGCCCTGACATGCGCGACGGGCTGATAGGAGGTGTTGTACAGGACATCTTCGCCTTGACCGAAGCCAACCTCGAGGATGTGTCCCTGCCACCAGGTGAGCACGGGTTTGCCTTCGTACTGCTGGACTTGGAAGTTGGTCGCATCCTCACCGGCCGGGAGCACGTGAAACCATACGAGCTCGCCGTTCTGTTCGGCGATCATCGGCCCCGGCGAGCCGTCGCCCTGATAGGGCGCGAGGAACAGGTCGCCAGGGCTCGCACCAGGCTTGGCGGAAGTGGTGATCCGCACCGTGGAGGGGGTGAGCGTGGGCGCCGATACGTAATGCTGGATCGCGTGTGGGTCGCCCGGGTTGTTCGGGAACTCTTTCTGGCTGACCGCCGCCTGGTGGCCGATCGTGAACGTCGTACTCGCGGCCTGGCCGGGGGCGCCGGGGCCGGTCCCGACCAGGGCGTGCACGGTCACCCGCTCGCCGGTGACAAACGGGTGCGACGGCAGGAAGCTCGCGCCCGTGCCGGTCGAATATGTCTCCATGCGACCGCTGTGCGCGCCACTGCGCGCGCCGACCACGCGCACATCCTGCACCTGGAGACCAGTATTCCCGCCCACCCCGCCGAGGAAGCTGATCTGGGTCGCCGGCGAAGCGTCCTCGGTGCCCGGCAGGGGCGAGACGGTCACAGGGTTGGCCGCGGCGGCGCTCACGTCCGCCGCGGGGTTGAGCCCGTCAGAGAGCCGGCCCGAGAGAGCATCCGAGCTCGCGGAGGAGGCTACGCCTCCACACGCGCACAACGCCATCGCCATCACCATCGCGGCAGACACCGCGCCGGTCGCTCGCCTCACACTCATTCAGCGCTCCCGTCTCGCTCGCTGGTCGCCATCTGTCGCAACCTGGATCGCCATCGACCCTACCGCGTGAACGGCCGGGAAGCTCCGATCACCCGGCCGTCGGCAGTGAGCGCCTGCACCTTGAAGCTCCGGTAGCTCGGTGGCACCCCGATCGCCGTCTCGAATCCGGACTTGGCGACGGTTCTCACGACCGTCAGCCGACTGGCGCTGGGTCCGGCCAGGACTCTCCAGGACACGACCTGGGTGGCGCCGTTCCAGCTCGCGTACACCGTGGTCTTGCCGTCCGTGTGGCGCGCGGCGCCCACGGGCGGTGAGAGCGGCTCACCGACCCACTGCTCCAGCGTCGCTCGGTAGGTGAGGTTGGGCCCCGGGAATTCCCCCTCGAACAGCAGCTTGCCGGACCGGCTGTACTCGGAGAAGTAGGATTCCGACCCCCAGCCGACGAACACGTTGCCGTTCGGCAGCGGCTCCGTGGCGCCCATATATTCGGATTCGAACTTGCCGCCGATGCCGTACTGGGCCACAAGCGCCGCCGTGTGCGTGCTCTGATCCAACTTGAGTACGAGCCCGCGGGATGGTCCCGTCGCGGGAACGGAGGTGCCTCCACCGGTGAGTTGGCAACAGTGATCGTCGAACATGGTGACCGTCGAGCCGTTGAGCCTCACGTCGTGCTGCCACTGGAAGGCGGCGCTCGAGCCGAACTCGAAGCTCGAGTGCTTGCCGCCGAGGGTCCACTCGATCCTGCCGGTGTCGATGTCGACGAGGTAGGCGCCCCATGTGTTGCGCATCGAGACGAGGAAGGTCCCGTTGCCGCTCAGGTCGATCGAGTTGACGTGGTAGGCGTCCCAGGGGAAGCCGTTGGTCGGCAACGAGGCCTGGGACTCGCTCAGCGGAATGTGATCGAGCGCATCCCAGCTGCGGACGAGCTTGCCGGTCTTGAGGTTGTACTCCTGCACGGCTGAGTCGATCAGCGCACCGTTGTAGGCGCCGCCGTACTTGGAGAGGTCAATCGGGATGTTCTTGTTGGCGGTCACCCAGGCGTCTTCTCCCCTGATCAGGAACTCGTGCAGGGTGAGGACCCAGCCGTCCGTCGCCTTCAGCGTCGCGACCGTCTGGTAGTGCTGGTTGACCACCACGTCCTCGCCGGTTTCGGTTGCGCCGGTGTTCGTGACACGGCCCTGCCACCAGGCCAGCGCCGGCTTACCCTCGTAGGTCTGCAGGCTGAGATTGGCGGCGGCAACGCGTTCTGGCACTGGCTCAAACCAGACGGGCCGCATGCGATTGTCGAGGATCAGCGGGCCGCTCTGGCCGACGATCGGTGGTTCGTTCAGGTCGTAGAAGTTCGCGGTGAAGATGTAGCCAGGCGCCAGCTGCTCCAACGGCGCCCGCCGGATGCTGCGGATCTTGGGAGGGTGCAGCGACGGCGCGGTGACGAAACTGTAGGCGCCGCGGGTGGTGTACGCACCGATCGGAGCGCCGTGAGAGCCGGCGAACGCGACATTGAGCGCGATGAAACCCGCGAGGACGACGCCGATCGCGAGTGCGAGGCGCCTGGGTGCCACTCCGAGCGCGGCGCCGGGCCTGGGGAGCGAGGTGAACGTGATGACCGCCGCCGCCGCGGCCAGGCCGGCGCCGATCAAGAAGGCGAGCCGGAAGCCATCGGTCAGCGCCTGCGCCACCTGTTGGCCTGAGCCGATCAGATGGGTGGTGCGCTGAGTCGCGAGCGTGATCAGCAGCGCGAGCCCCAGCCCACCGCCCACCTGGCGTGACGTGTTCACAAGGCCCGACGCCAGCCCGGCCTGCCCCTCCTTTGCGCCCTGGGTGGCGGCGATCGTCGAGGGAACGATCGACATCGCGATCCCCGCCGCCGTGAGCAGCCCGGGGATCATCACGTACACGATCGCACTGCCGCCGGCTCCGATCCTCGTGAACAGCAGCAGTCCGGCGGTCATCATGATCAGCCCGCCGCCCAGCACCGCCCGCACGCCGAAGTGACTCACGAGCCTGCCGGCGCGTGAGGCGACGAGCATGATCGTCAATGACATCGGGAGGAAGATGAGGCCGGTGTGAAGCGGCGAAAGGCCCAGCACCTGCTGCAGATACAGAGAGCCCACGAACCACATCGGGAACAGCGCCGCGCTGAACAGCAGGACGATGGTGTTGGCAACTCTCAGCGGTTTGGTCAGATCTTTGAAGGGAATCAGCGGCGCGGACGCCACGCGCGTCTCGATCACGCCGAACATTCCGAGCAGGACCACGCCAAGGACGATCGGGCCGAGCGCGGCAAACGTGGCCCAGCCCTTGAGGCCTGCTTCCACGACCCCGTACACGAGCACCATCTGACCGATCGTCAACGTCAGCGCGCCAGCCAAGTCGAAGGGGGCGGCATCATCCCGCCCCTTGCGGCGCTCGGCCACGACCGCGTATGACACCAGCGCGGCCACGATCGCGATCGGAGGGTTGATCAGGAGAACCCAGCGCCAGCTGAGCACTTCGGTGATGATCCCTCCGAGCAGCACGCCGGCCGCGCCACCGAGCCCGTTCATCGCCGCCCATAGGCCGATCGCGCGATGGAGCTTCGGCCCCGGCGGAAATGACGCGGTGATGATCGCCAGCGAAGTCGCGGCCATCAGGGCGCCGGCGAGGCCCTGCACCGCGCGAGCGCCGACAAGCACCTCCTGGTCGGGCGCGGCGCCCCCGACGAGTGAGGCGAGCCCGAACAGGAGCAGCCCGGCGACGAGCATCCGGCGCTGCCCGAAGCGATCCGCCGCACGGCCGCCGAGCATCAGGAAGCCCGCGAACGTGATCGCGTACGCGTCGACGACCCATTGCAGGTCCGGCGAGGAGAAGCCGAGGCTCGATTGGATCGAGGGCAGCGCGACGTTGACGATGCTCAGGTCGAGGATGACCATGAACTGGGCGACGCAGCACACAGCCAGCAGCCACGCCGAACCCGAGCCCTGCTTGCTCTGCACCGGAGGTGTCTCCGTTACCCTTGGGCTCGCCGTCGCCTCGACGCTCATAACGGCCTACCCAATTGCGACCGATCGTTCGGGATCGGCCAGCGGCGCAAAACGCCTGGTAGGGTGAGCCGCCGAGTCTTCAAGCGACGATTGGAGCCGGCCCATGAGAAGAACGCCACTGACCGCCATGCTAACGCTAGTGGCCGTCCTGGCGACCACTGTCGCAGTGGCGGGGTGCGGTGGCAAATCGGGGAGCTCATCTGCCAAGCCGGCGACGAGCACCCCCGCGACGACGACGCACAAGCACAAGTCCAAACCGGCCTACTAAGCCGCCGGTCTTCGTGCCCAGCGGATCGCGCTTCCGCCGGCTCATCGAGCATCGTCCTCACCCCGACCTCCGAGGGCTCGGGAGCGATGCGGCGTAGCCGATCACTCCAACCGACTTCGACGTGCCGAGCACACGGCCTGCTGAGTCGAGGGCCTGCACCGCCACGTAGGCGTACTTTTCAGGTAGGGACGTAGAGTTCTCGAAGTCGGTGGCCGAGATCGTGGCCCGCGTCGTCAGCGATCCCGAGTGCTGCCCCGCGAGCACGCGCCACGAGGACACCTCTGTCGCGCCGTTCCAGCTCGCGTGCACGATCGTCTCTTCGCCCGTGTCGTTGCGGCTGGCGAGGACCGCCGGGGGGCTCAGCGGGCGCCCGCTCCAGGGGAAGCGGAAGGCCCGGTAGAAGGACATGTCGAACGGCTGATGGGCGTCGAACAGCAGCGAGCCACCCCTGGCGTACTCACTGATCGCGGGCACCCCGCCATAGCCCACGACTGCGTTCCCGTCGGAGAGCGTCTGCATGTTGCCCTGGCTTGGGGCGAGCAGCGGCGGGTCGCGATGCGTGTAGACGGTGGCGAGGCGCGCTTCATGGGTCTTGAAGTCGAGCGCGATCCGCACGGCGCGCGACTGGCGGTGGATCGGCGGGTTCGAGCCGTCGTCGAAGAAAGTGACGTCGCCGTCCGGGAGGACGCGGCCGTCGTGTTGCCACGCCATTCTCGTGCCCGGCCCCATCTTGAAGGAGCTCTTGGTGCCGCCGAGTCGCCAGAGGACCTTGCCGGTACCGCCTTCCAGCTGATAGCCGGCCCAAGTGCTGCGCGCCGAGATGAGAATGTCGCCATCTGACTCTGGATCGATCGAGTTGAGGTGAAAATAGTCCCAGGGCGTCGCTCCCGTCGGGACTTCGACTTCGGACTCTGAAGCGCCGACGTGGTCGAGGCTGTGCCATTCCCAGCGCACGAGGCCCGTCTTCATGTCGATCTCCTGGATTGCAGTGTCGACGATCGCCCCGTCCGGCGCTCCCTTCACCGTCGTGAGGTCGCAGCTGATCGGGTTGTATGCCGTGATGTAGGCAATGCCGTGAGGGGCGATCCGGAACTCGTGCAGATCCGCGTGCAGGCCGTTGCCTCCGGGAACTCTGGCGACCGTCTGGTAGTTGAAGTTCATGACGACGTCTTCGCCCTGACCGAAGCCGAGCGAGAGCACGCGTCCCTTCCACCACGTCAGGGCGCGCCGGCCTTGATATGTCTGCTCGTTCAGATCCGCCGCCGCTTCGCCCCCCGAGAGCTTGTCAAACCAGACGAGTCGACCCTCCGGCGTGTAGATCAGCGGCCCGTACTGACCCGGGCCGGGCCCGTTGGTCGTGAGGATGTCGCCGGCTGCGGGATCGCGATCCGGCACGGTGACGGTCAGGATCGGGGCCTGGACGCCGGGCAGAGTGTAGAAGCTCTGATAGTCGGCGGGCGCCGCCTGTGGGTTGGGAAACTCCGGGGTGGTTGCCGTCGAATATGGCGTATCGACGCGAAACTGAAAGGCAACCGGCTTGCCGCCGTTACCGATCGTCCGGGATCGTCCGGCGCCGATCACGGCGCGCACCGTGACGCGCTCGCCGGTCTCGAACGGGGTGTCTGGCGCGAAGCTCGCGCCGTCGCCCTGCGAGTAGCCGTGGAGGCGCCCGGAGTGACGGCCGCTGTGAGTGCCCACGACGGAGACCTCGCGGATATCCGCCACCGACACGCCGAGGAAGCTGATCTGGGTGTGAGGATTGGCGGTGTTCGTTTCCGGCGCGGGTGAGACGTCGACGTCGGTGCCGGGCAGCGCGGCTGTGTGCTCAAGCGTGGCCGACAGGCACGAGGGCGAGACGCCACTCGGTGCCGTCGTGCTCGAACTCGACAGGTCGAGGCTGGGAGAACCCACTACGATCGCGGCCACGACCCAGGCGAGCAGGACGACGGACAGGGCGATCAAGCCGTTGCGTCTCATGACCGCCGCGCAGTCGCTCCGCCGACGATCACCACTGAAGCAGCATCAGGCCGATCGTTATGCCGGGGCCGACGGTCACCACAAGCCCGCGCTCACCTCGACCGGGCCCTCTCTGCTCGATCGTCTGGTTCAGGACGTAGAAGATTGAGGGTGTGCCGATGTTGCCGTGGTTGGCCAGCACGTCGCGGCTGACGGCGACATCCTCGTCGGTGAGCGAAAGCGCCACCTGCACGCAGTCGATGATGCGCCGCCCGCCCGGGTGCACCATCCAATGGTCGATCTCCGTGCGGTCCAGTCCGACGGAGTCAAGGAAGGAGTCGACCAGCTCGCCGAGGCCGGCGGCGGCGACGTCGGGGAGGTCGCGGTTGAGGTGCAGATAGCTGTCTCCGGCTGCCAACTCGAGGCTGACGGCATCGAGCGTGCCTGCAATCTGGTGGACCTTGGCGGAGACGATCACAGGCCCGTCCGCGCCGCGGTCGTCTGAGACCAGCGCGGCGGCGCAGCCGTCACCGAAGATGGCCGAGCCGACGACCTTCGCCTTGGCGTCGTCCGCACTGGCGCCCATCAGAATGCCGGTCATGCTCTCGGCCGCGACGACGAGACTGAGCTTGCCGGGGTGATGGTGCAGTGACTGGCCGGCCAGCCGCATCAACGGCACCGCGCTCGCGCAGCCGACCCCGACCACGTGATACTTGTCCGTGTCGGGTTCCATCCGGAAGTGGTCGACGAGTCGGTGGGCCAACGTCGGCCCACCAAGCGAGTACAACGTCGCGGTCACGACCGTGCCGATCTGCAGAGGATCGACTCCCAGACGTTCGACCGCGGCGACGGCATAACCGAACAGCTCATCCTCGATCTGGGCCGTGCGGCCCTGGAGGGTGGTGGCGAGAACGTCGCCGCTCAGGTTCAACCGGCGCCTGTGCACACCGCAGCGGTTGAAGATGCGTTCGGCGAACTCATCGCCCCGCATGCCCAGGAGCGCGAGGATCTCATCCTGAGAGAACGAGGTCTCGGCGTCGGCGATCTCCAGGCGGCTGATCCGCGGCCCAAAGAGCGGCGCGGGGTCGGCGAGCGCAGTCGCACCGCCGGCGGCCGGCGACCGCGAGTGAAGCGGCGAGGACTGAAGCGCGTCTGCGACCTTCACCTTCGACCCCCTTGGGTCCGGGATGGAGCGGAATAAGTGACCTACCGAGTCATGGAGAGACCCCTCCGGCCGGCCGAGCGTGGCCTGCCCGGACATGGAGCGGCCTGTCGAGTCGAGTTCGTGACCATATCGGTGCGACCAGACCGTATTCGACGCCACAGCGCCCGCAGGGCCGATCCTTACCAACTTCTTCGCAGTCCGCCTGTTGCGGCTCGCAACCGCTGGGCGCGGTATAGAGTTCGAGATCTCGTGATCGGGCTGCTTCATCTTGCCCCAGCGCTGGTGCTGGTCGTGGCACTGCTCGTCCGACGCTATCCGGGCGAGCGCATGATCGTGCGCCTTGCCGGCTCCGGCTCCCCCACACGCGTGCGCCGGCGCGCGCGTGTACGCGCGCGCAAGCCTCAAACGTATGTCGCGGCGCTCGTGCCGCGCGGCGGCCTGCTGCTCGCCCGCTCGCTGGCAGTGCGCCCTCCACCGGCTGCCGCGACGACGACGACACTCCTCGCGAACTAGCCCCTCTCGCACAGCGGGATCGACGGCTCGTTCGCAGCCGGTCCCTGTCCACACGCCAACGAAGCGAGATAAGTCGATGCATCGTCGCAGCCAGCTGCTCATACCTGCGCTCACGTGCGCGGCTGCGTTCTGCGCGGCCCTGCTGACGTATGCCCCGGCGGCGTGGGGGCACGCACAGCTGCTCGGCACGTCGCCGCTATCCGGCACGGTCGTGCAGAAGCAACCACGGGAGGTGATATTCAAGTTCAACCAGGCCGTCGGCGGCACGCTCGGGGCGGTGCGGGTGTATGACGCGCAAGGCGCGGAGGTCGACGACCTCGACGTGTCCCACCCTGACGGGCAGGAGCACTGGATGGGCGTCGGGCTGAAGCAAGGTCTATCCGACGGCACATATACGGCTACCTACAGGGTGATCTCGGCCGACACGCACATCGTGTACGGCGGGCTGGTGTTCAGCATCGGTCACGCCGGGCCAACGCCGAAGGTGACCGTCGCGGGATTGATCGACCGCAATGAGAGCGGCGAGGCGACGAAGGTCGCATTCGGAGTGGTGCGCGGCCTGGACTATGTATCGCTGGCGCTGTTCATCGGCGGGCTCGCGTTCCTACTCGTCGCGTGGCTACCCGGACTTGCCGCGGTCGCGGGTGAGAGCACCGCGACGGACGAGAGCACCGTGGCAAACGAAGGCGTTGTCGCAGACGAGCCGAAGCAACGCTGGGAAGCAGCGTCGCGCGCGTTTGCCAAGCGCCTGCACCGGCTGCTGATCGCGGCCGTCGCGCTCGGGGTCCTCGTGAGCGTGCTCGGGATCCTGCTGCAGGGCGCCGGCGCCGCAGGCGTCTCGCTGTGGTCCTCCCTGAAAGGCACGGTCATCGAAAGCACACTGGAAAGCCGGTTCGGCAAGGTGTGGGGATTGCGGGCGATCGACTGGCTGGCACTGGGGATTGTGCTTGCGTGTTGGAAGCGCGAGCAGGCCAGGCCCCCCCGCTGGGTGCTCGGCTTGCTCGGCCTCGGAGCCGCCTACCTGGCGATCACTCCCGCGCTGGCTGGGCACGCGAGCATCGAGGGTCCGACGGCGGTGTTCTTTCCGACCGACGTGGTGCACGTGCTCGGGGCGAGTGTGTGGGTCGGCGGGATCGCCTGCCTGCTGCTGGCGCTGCCGGTGGCCACGCGCGAGCTGCAGCGGCCCGATCGCAGCAGGCTGCTGTTGGGTGTGCTTGCGCGATTTTCGCCGCTCGCGCTCGCATCCGTGATCGCGATCTCCGCGAGCGGGGTGGTGCAGGCGTATATCGACGTGCGCAGCATCGATGCTCTGCTGAACAGCACCTACGGCACGCTGATCCTGATCAAGGTCGCGCTCATGCTCGTGCTGATCGGCCTCGGGTGGGTCAACCGCGAGCGCGTGATCCCGGCGCTGCATCGGATTGTCGAGGGGGGTGGCTCACCCGGGCGGACGGGAATGCTCGCGCGGCGCACGATGCGCGGTGAGATCGCGCTGATGCTCACGGTGCTCGGGGTGACCGCGGCGCTGGTCAGCTACGCGCCACCGATCGATGCCGCGTCGGGACCGTTCGCGACGAACACGACGCTCGGCCCGATCGAGCTGGAGATGACTGTCGAACCGGCGAAGGTGGGGCTGAACACAGCGCACCTGTACCTGATCGACGCCGCCGACGGCGAGCAATACACGGACACGAAGGAACTGGTTGTCACCGCAAGCCTGCCCGCCAAGGGAATCGGTCCACTGCCCCTGCGAGCGAACCTGGCCGGTCCCGGCCACTACGTTTTCGACTCGGCCGTGCTGAGCCCTGGGGGCACGTGGGAGATAAAGATCACCGACAGGGTGTCCGAATTCGAAGAGCACTCGCGGACCGTGAACGTCCCGATCCACTGAGCCGGATGCCGATCCACCGAGCCCAATGCAGACCCACAGAGCCGCGATACCGAGCCAGATGCCAATGCATCAAACCCGCTGCCGACTCACTGAGCCGGCAGTCGATCCACTGAGTCAGATGTGATCGATCAACGTGTCAAACCGAGGACAGGAGCACACATGAGCAGGACGAGAACGCCCGTCATCACGTTGGCAGCGTGCTGCGCGGGGTTGCTGGCGCCGGCGACGGCGCAGGCGCACATCAGCCTGCATCCGAACACGATCCCGGCGGGAGCGTTCGCGACGCTGGACGTCCGTATTCCAGGCGAGCAGGAAGGCGCCTACGTCCGGAAGGTCGATGTGCTGTTCCCGCAAGGGTTCACGGGCGTTGACTACGAAAACGTTGCCGGCTGGAGCACGAAGGTCATCGAAACGAAGCTCGCAACCCCGATCAAAGAAGATGGGGAAACGATCGACACAGAGGTTTCTCAGATCGTCTGGACCTGGATTGGCCCGCTGGGCAAGGTGAACAACGGCCAGTTCATCAACTTCCCGCTCTCGTTGGCGATCCCGGACAACGCGACGGGGAAGGCACTGGAATTCAGGACGGTCCAGACCTACAGCAACGGCCAGGTCGTGCATTGGATCGATCCGTCGCTGGCCGCCGAACATCCCGCCCCGAGAATCAATGTCACGGCGAAGGGCGGGGTGATCGAGGACATCGCCGGTGATGAGGCAGGGCCGGAAGCGGGACAGACGGCTGGGAGCCGGTCCGCGTCCGCATCGGCACCGGGCGCCGTGAAGTCAGGCGGCGGCGCAAGCAAGGGCCTGGGCATCGCCGCGCTGATCCTCGGCGCGCTGGGACTGCTGGCCGGCCTGGGCGCGCTCATGTCGACGAGAAGGCGGCGTGGCTACTAGAGACTCTGGCGAAGCATGGCAATCAAATCGCGAGGGCGACGGTACTCGCTCTGCAGGCGATCTCATTTGCTAAAATAGTTTTCGTCTCATTCGGTGTCGGAGCGTTGGCCGGAAGGATCGGAGCCGGCGCTTCGACACCGGTCTTTTGGATGAGGGATCTGTGGGCTTCGGGCACGCGCGAGGTGCTCCTGGTGTGCGGTCGCAGGGACAGGCTCCGCTGGCTCGAGAGGTCGACGCCGGAGCGCTGTTTCTTGGTGTAGCGCCCCGGCGCCGGCACTTCGTCTCATTCGGTGTCGACGTTCCCACCCGTACGCTTCGACACCGGTCTCGTGCCTGCGGACGTGGCCCGGGGGCCCTCATTCGCAAACACGGGTGCAAATCCAATCATTTTGGACAACGCGTGTCAAGATTTATGGACAAATAGCGCATAAACACCCGACGCTGCCGGTGGCCGCCGCGGCGACAGTGATCAGCAGGTGGGTGGCTGGATGGCTGGGCTCGTAACTCAGTCCTGCAGCGCCAGGGCTGCAGGCACGGAGGCGGCGAACCAGCCGGGGATCGCAAGGATCGCGAGCGCGGCAGCGGTCACGAGAGCCAGGCTTTCCAGCGCACTCAGCGCCATGATGGAGTAGACGACGGGGAAGTTGACCGCGTTTGAGAGCACGCGATCGGCGAGTTGCTGGCCATACAGGCCGAAGATCGCTCCGGTGACGCAGCCGACGGCGAGCAAGATCAGGCTCTCGAGCAGGATCGTGTGCCACAGTTCGGCTCGGGGAAGTCCCTCCAGCTTGAGCTTGGCCAGGCGCGGGCGACGTTGCCAGACCATGGCGCCCATCGCGGCGGCCATCGCGAGGATCGCGACGATGAGTATCAGCGTGGCGATCTGGGTCAGGCGCGCGAGCGCCTGACGGCTCAGGGCGATCTGCTGGGCGGAGTGCTCGTCGGTGGTTTGCACGGTGAGTCCGGTGGTGGCCCGCCCCATCCCAAGCGCTGTGTCGAGCTCGCGGGCTGCCCTGGTGGGCGAGACACCCGGAGCGAGCAGAATGCTGAACGCGCTCGCATCCTGGCTACCCCACGCGCGTGCGTAGTCGGTGGCGTTCATCATGATCGCGCCGGGCGCCCAGCCGACGTTCGTGGACAGCGCCGCGAGGCGGAATGTCATCGGGTCGGGCGAGGGCAGCGTGAACGCTTGGCCGATGTGCAGGTGCTGTTCTGCGGCCAGTGCTCGAGAGAAGACCACCCAGCCTCCGGCGCGCACGCGTTCCGTGGCCTGGGTCGCATCGCCTTGGACGATCTGACCCGCGGGCAGCAGCGGGGTGGCTTGGCGTGGCGGGGCGATCACCAGCACGCGACGCTGACCGTAGTCGAGGAGCCCGCTGCGGTAGATGCGCACCGCTCGCACACCCGGCAGCTGCTCGAGTTGGGCCTGCTCGCTCGGTGCGAACGGAGTCGTGTCGAGGAGGTTGTAGGAGCCGGCGGGAGCGACCCACACGGCCGTCGACGCATTCAGTTCGTGCGCGGCGTCTTCCAGACCTTTGAGCAGGTCGCCGTGAGCGCCTGCGATCGCGACGCTGCCGAACACCGCGATCGCGCCGGTCGCCGCGATCGCGACGGCTCTTGCGCGCCCGGCGCTCAGCTCCATCACCGCTACGTGCGGGACGGCGCTTGTGATCGCGCCCGCGAGACGCTTGATCAGGGCGAGCGTGATGCTCAGCGCGAACGGCAGCACCATCAGCAGCGCTGCCAGGAGCAGCGCCATGCCTGGGATCGCCGCCTGTGGCGCGGTGAGCAAGATCAAGGTGGCCATGCCAAGACACGCCACGCCGGCGAGTGCCGGCCGGCCTCCCGCGGTGGCCCGAGCGCCGCCACGATCTCGTGGCGGGTTGATCGCGGCGAGGGGATCGCGGGAGATGATGTCACGCAACGGGCTGAGCACAGCCACGATCGCGGCGAGCATCCCCCCACCCGCGGCGATCGCGACGCTCTGCCACGTCACGATGCGCTCAGAGCCGATCGCGAACGCCAACGACAGGAACGCCGGGTCCGAGTGCAGGACGTGGATCGAGAGCTCGTCCCCCAGCGCCAACCCGAGCACGCAAGCGAAGAGTCCGAGCACGACCGCATCCAGCAGCAGCAGACAGATCACGGTCATCGGGGTGTAGCCGTCGCGGCGCAGATCGGCGATCAGCCGCCGGCGCTGTGGGACCGTCAGGAGCATCGCGTTGAACGCGAACAGGAATCCCACGAGCGCGCTGATCACCGCGAACAGCGTGGTCGACTGGTTGCTCGCCGCCGCGGCCTTCGCGAACAGCGTCTCGTCATAACCGATCCCCTGCACGTTCAAGCGTCCGCCGGCGAGCCGCTGCAGCGCGGCTCGCACCTGAGCTTCTGAGCCGGCGGAGGGCTGCACGAGGATACGGCTGATACGGCGCTCGAGACCGGTCATTTCCTGCGCGAAGAACAACGGCGCGAGGGCGACGGGGCTGGAGGCCAACGCCCCGATCTGCCGGGCAGACAGCTGCTTGTAGAGCGGGGCTGCGGCTGTGTGTCCGGCCAGCTGGAAGGTGACTTCCCGGCCGAACCTCGTCACGCCGATGGTTCGTGCGAGTGGGGCGGGCAGCACGACCGCGCCGAAACCTCCGAACGGTTCGAGCGCGATATGTCGCACGAGCTTTCCGCCGAGCTCAGACAGGCTTGGGTCGGCGCCGACGAGCTGCACCGACTCACTGCCCCCTGGGCCCGTCGCGTTCGCACCGGTTTCCAGCAGCGGCGCCGCGACACGCACACCGGGGACGTGGCGCACCCGGGCGAGCATGCTCTGTGGAAAGCCATGCGGGTCGCGTGCGGACACCTGCAACGTGGCCCTGCCGACGATCCCGCGGGAGAGCTCGGCCACGGAGCTCTGCAGGCTCGAGCTCGAAACCTGCGAGGCAAACAGCAGCGCGACCCCCGCGGCGATGCCCACGAGCGCGAAACACTCCCCCACCAGCCGCGCGCGCAACCGCACACGATAGAACCGCAACGCGTTCGAGAGTTTCACAGCCGCTGGCCCTCACCCACGGTCGAGCGCCGGCCCGCCGGCCCGCAACCCGCTCGGGTGTACGCTTGCGCCACCGCTCGCCCGCACGGCGGGCCGTGGCTGTGCGTAGGCCGGATCGGCCTCGTGCTCCACGAGCCTGCCGTCGCGCAGTCCCAGCACACGGTCTGCGTAGTGCGCGGCCATCGGATCATGGCTGACGAGCACGACCGCGACCTGACGTTCGCGACAGAGCTCCCGCAGCAGTTCGAGCACTTCGCGGCCGCGCTGGGTGTCAAGACTTCCCGTCGGCTCATCCGCGAGCAGCAGCCGCGGTTCGGTTGAGAGCGCACGGGCGATCATCACGCGCTGGCGCTCGCCCATCGACAGCGTCTCGGCGCGATGGCGCAGGCGCTCACCCAGCCCGAGCCGTTGCAGCAACGGTGTGATCTCGCGCTGGGCCTCGCGCCAGCGCCTCGTCTTCAGCAGCTTCAGCACCGCGTTGTCGATCGCGCTGACACCCGGCAGGAGGTCGAAGTTCTGACGGATGAAGCCCAGTTCGGAGAGCCTGAAGTGCGAGGCCTCCCGCTCGGAGAGCGAAGATGTATCGCGCCCGCCGATCAGGACCGTGCCGGACGTGGGCTCCAACAACGTCGCGATCATCAGCAAAAGCGTCGTCTTGCCCGACCCACTCGGCCCATACAACGCGACCATCTCCCCCGCCTGTACCTTCAACGACACGCCGTCCACCGCGCGCACCGGCTCCCCGCCCACGGCCGGGTAGTGCTTCACAAGGTCACGCAGCTCCAGCACTCGCTCCCCTCCGTCCGGTCAGTTTTTCTCGCATGGCTGGGTGCACGGTGCCCTACCGAACCGGATCAGTCCGAGACCCGGCCGCTCATGTGCACGGTGATCGCGTCGTTGGATCGCGCGATCGTGCCGCTGAAGCTCAGACCGGACCCGTGGGCATGGGCATAGCTCCCGGTTCCGCGACCGATCGACGCCGAGCCGGAGAACGTGGCCGTCTCGCTGCCCCTGTGATAGCCCGCCGTACCGTAGCCCGTGATCGAGCCCCCGTGCGGATAGATGTTCACTTCGGCGCTCACGCGACTGGTCGAGACGATCGTCAGATGCACGTAGATCGTGCCCGTGATCGTGCCCGACGCCGAGCCCCGCTCGCTGAGCGTGAAGCCGTGTTTGCTGGTGGCATGCAGACTGCCGCTCTCGTTCAGGGAGAACGTCCTCGCGACGAACGCGGACGGGACGGCCGCCCCTGACACGCCCGGGGCAAGCGGCCCGACCGCTACCAGTGCACACACGGACAGCGCCAGGACGGCCGGGGCGCCGACGAGCCGCTTCATGACCTCACCGAGCTTTGACCAGCGAGCACCCTGACGATGCGTTCCCGGTGCCCGCCTGCTCGTAGGAGCGCTCATGACGGCCGGACGGACGTTCATGACGGACACGGGATCGTTGCGAGGGCCTCACCGTCAGAGCCGTCGGCGTAGGTGAACTGCGCGGCGAACGGGAATCCGCCCGCGGGGCAGGTCGAGGGTACGAGCACCGTGCTCTGAGCACCCCTCCGACGCCGCCGATTCGCACCGACGGTCAGCGAGAAGGTGACTATCGAGGCATCGGACTCCGATGGCAGCGTGGGGACCGGGGGGAGGGACATCACGAGCGCTTCCCCGTAGGGAGCGTTGTCTGACATCACCATCCCGCTGAACACGACGCGCTCATCCAGCGGCGTGTAACCCTGGGCGAGGACCTCGAACGTCGGCTGGAGGTTGTCTGGAGGGCCGAGGAACGCCCACAGGGCAACATTCTCGGTGATGGTCTGCGAGCCCGCGTGCGCCTCCACGAGCGCATGACCGGCTCCGAGCCGCGACCGTGCCGGACAACCATCCGAGCCGCGGGCGCGCAGTCGCGCGGCGCTGCAGCTGTGCAGGCTTGGCACTTCGAGGCTCATCCCGGCGGGCAACCGCAGAACCGAGCGCCGCACCGGCGCGGGCACGCCGAATTCCCCGCCGGTGTAGTTGATCCTGAGCGTCAGGGAGGCCCGCGCGCTCAGGCGGTCCGGCGACAGCGATGGTGTGATCGTCGCGGATGTCAGAGCAGGTGACGGTGGTGGCAACGGGTTCAGCGACGGCATCGAGCTCGCCATCGCGGAGGATGTCGTGAGCGCGGCGGCCGCCGCGGTGAGAATGGTGGCCGCCGCGCGATGCGCGTGCACCGTGACCTGTCGATTGGGTCTTGGTGTCATTGGGAGGTCGTCTCTGTCCCTACTTGCCCGGCGGGCAGGGGGACGTGTAGGTGTCCGTGCTCTGGGTGCCGTCGAGGAAGCTGATCGTCACCTTGAACGGGAAGCCCCCCGTCGGACACGTTTTGGGGACGATGAGGCCCTTCACATGGATGAGCTTGCGTTTGCCGTGAACTGTCTGGTAATAGGCGACTTTCTGGCTGCCGAGGGTGAAGGAGGCACTTTCCACGGAGGCGTAGGATGCTCCGGGAAGGGTCGGAATCGGTGGTATTTCAAAGGTGAAACCGAGACCGTAGGGCTTGGGTCCACGGACTTCTTTGGCGACGATCACGAGCTGCACTGAGACCGGGCTCACGGCATTGGCATAGACCAGAATCACGAGATGCCCGTTTTCCCTGGGCCCGAGGAAGAAATCGAGCGTGTAGGGCTCTTTGATGACTTCTTTGGCGATTTCCACCAATCCCACACCGCCGCCGAAACCGATCCGAGAATTGGCGGGACAGCCACTGGGACCATTCATTTCCAGTGTGGCCTTTCCGCAGACGCCGGTCCCGGCGACGTTCACTTCAAGGCCGGCGGGCCCGTAGGCCAAGACGTTCCCTACGGGGGTCGGCACGGTGCTGCCGGAGGCGAACACCGCCTTGGCAGAGAGATTTGTCGGGGCGCCCAGCTTGTCCGGATTGAAGTACGTGGTTGTTGTGAACGTCTCCGACGCAAATGCGATCGCCGTGCCGATGAGGCACGCGCAAACGATCAGCGCCAGGACGACGATCCGAGCTCTGTGACTCATGATCATTCCTCCTTTGTCCTTGCTTGGGGCGTATCCCGATAGGCCCGCCCTTGGAACCGTCGCGCCATGACGGGGCGCGTCCGGTGCCGCCGCGGGAAGCCGAAGGCCGGCGCCCGTCTCATAACGTCTCGTTCCCGGCGTCTGCCGAAGGTGGACCGCTTGCCCTGGTGGCCGCCGCAAGCCCTTCGTAGAGTGCGGCAAGCTCGTCACCGGTCGGAACCGCCTTGGGATCGAGCAGCGACTGAAAAAACAGCCCGTCCACCACGGCCAGCATGAAAGACGCGGCGACTTCCACCATGCGGGGCAGGGGCTCGTCGGGGGGCGGGGGCTCGTAGCCGGGCGTCGCGGCGATGATGAATTCACTCGCCTGCCGGCGCTGCTCGGCGTAGTGGGCGGCCAGCTGACTCAGCAGCTCCGGTGAGCGCCGGCCCTGGAGCAGCGCCTCCAGGAACATCACGAACAACGGCAACCTCTCCGGGTAGTCGGCCAAGAGCGGACGGGCCTGCGCGGCCATGTGCTCCAGCGGCCCGGCGTTTGGGTCGGTGCTCGTCAACCCGCTGGACACCTCGCCAATGTTGTGAGCCCACTCCAGAAACGACTCGAGGATGGCCTCGTTCAGCAGGTTCTCACGGTTGCCGAAGTGGTAGTTGACCGCCGAGATGTTCGTACCGGCGAGGGTCGCCAGTTCCCGCACGCTGGTACCCGCATAGCCACGCTCGACCATCAGCTGCTTCGCGGCTTCCAGCAGAGCCGTCTTCGTCTCTTCTGTAGTCATGCAAACGATCGTATCATACAAACGATCATTTGATTAAACCTGGAGAGCACACCCGGGCGGCTCGGTTCCCAGTTGTTATACTGTGCCGGTATGACTCATCGGGTTGGTGCCAAGGGGCAGGTCGTAATACCAAAGGATCTGCGTGAGCGGACAGGACTGCACCCGGGAGCGGACGTCGAATTCGAGCTGGATGGACAGCGGGTGAGCATCAAGGCGGCACGTGGTGTCCCGGGGTTGGGTGGGCGGTTCGCGCAGAGCGGTATGGCTGAGCGCCTGCTCGAGGATCGCTCGCGCGAGCCACGTTGACCGTCTGCTTGGACTCGTGGGCGGTCCTTGCCTGGCTCGACGGCGAACAGCCCGCGCACGAGCGCATCGAGCAGCTCATCAGCGACCGGCCGCTGATGAGCTGGGTAAACGCCGTGGAGGTCTACTACCGGGTGCAGCGCGACCACGGCCGTTCTGAAGCAGACGACGTGCTCACCGGGTTGCGCAAGACATTCGAGCTGGATCTGCCCGGCACCACGCTGATGATCGAGACAGCCCGCCTGAAGGCGAGCACCCCGATTGCGCTTGGCGATTGCTTCGCGATCGCCACGGCCTGCGCTCGCAACCTGACGCTCCTGACCGGAGACCCGGAGATCCTCGATCGGGACATGCCATGCCCGGTCGAGGACCTGCGAGACAGCCAAACGTAGCTGGGGCACGCCGTCTCCCATCGTTCACGGCGGATCCACATCTCGGTCAGGTCGCCCTCGTCGCGCCCCTTGGGCGCGGTCAAGCATTCCATAGAAGCCCATCTCGGATACCCGCTGTGGCCATGCCTCAGACCCGCCGCGATCTATTTCTGCTTCATCGGCGCGATTTGATTCCGCGGCATGGCTCCGTCGACCGGGTGCATCCCGTGCATCGAGCGCATTGCCGCCCTAGCTTGCGGCGAGTCGGGCAATGTGAGACCGGGTACGTGCCGCGGCGCGAGCGAAACACCAAATGCCAGTGCGACCAAGGTAGTCGCGACGATGCGGTTGGCGAGCTCCTTGCGGGGCAGCAGCTTCTCGAGGGCGATCAGGCCGGCGATGGCGACCATCCACACCAAGCTCATCACGCCGAGTGCGAACAGCGCCGCCATCAGCCCCCAGCAGCAGCCGACGCACCACGCGCCATGCACGACACCCATCCGCAGGGCCCCTGAGGGCCCCTCGTGCCAGTGGGTGAGCACGAAGTCCAGAGGTGCGCGGCAGCGGCTCAGGCAGGCGTCCTTGACCGGCGTGAGCTGGTAGATCGCCGCCGCGATCAGCACACCACCGGCGAGGTAGGGGCCGCCGCGATGCCATGAGAGCTCTCCGATCGAGAGCGAGCGCACACCCAGGTACAGGCCGTAGGCGACCAGCCCGAACGCGGTCCACGTCAAGAGATAGCCCGCCACGAACACCCACGAGGAGACGGCGCGATCGATCGCGCCGCGATCACGCCGGCGGCGCTGGACGAACGCGAACGTCAGCACCATCGGCGCGATCGATGGAAACATCATCGCGGCCATCATCACGACCCACGACACCACGTAGAAGCCAAGGCTTCCCGGGTCGGTTCCTGGACCGGTGTCCATCCCGAGCATGCGTTCGCGCGTCAACAACCACGCCAGGGCGCCCAGCGCGAGCAGCGACGCCAGGAGGCCGACTTGAAACCGCGCGGGATGCCGTTGCGCGACGGATGCCATTGCGCACTCGACCGTAACGCAATAGTGTTGACTGGGCAACTCAAGCTATCGAGGAGGCAACGCTATGGCCGACTGGCGTCTCGAGGGTCCGTACATGAAGAACTGCAACTGCGACCCCGGCTGTCCATGCGACTTCAACGCCAACCCTACGCACGGCAACTGCGAGGGCATGGCGGCGATGATCGTCGAGCGCGGTCACTTCGACGACGTCGACCTCGACGGTGTCAAGTGGGCGTTCAAGTACTGGTGGCCGGGCGCGCTGCACGAAGGCCACGGCGCGGGCCAGCCGATCCTCGACGCCTCGATGTCACCCGAGCAGATGGAGGCGATGGGAGCAATTCTCTCCGGCCAGAACGGCGGCACCTTCTACGGCATCCTCGCGGAGATCATCGACACTTTCCACGACCCCGTGATCGCCGGCATCGACATCGCGATCGATGTCGAGGGTCGCCGGGCACGCTGCGTCGTCGACGGCGCCCTCGAGACCGTCACCGAGCCGATCCAGTCGATGGGCGAGGAAGCCACCGACTACTCGATCCAGGTCAAGATCCCGGGCGGATTCGAGTACGACGAGGCGGAGATCGCGATGGCCAAGGTGCTCACCGGCTCAGGTCCGATCGCCTTCGAGCACGAGAACGGCCATAGCTCGCTCGCGCACGTCGCACGCCACCCGGGCAACTAGCAGCGCGCCGCCGGCGAGCAGGTTCGCCGGGACGACAGCGAACCATCTCGCTGTACGATGCAGACGTCCCGCCGACGTAGCTCAGCTGGTAGAGCGCATCTCTCGTAAAGATGAGGTCCCCGGTTCGATTCCGGGCGTCGGCTCTGCCGAAAAGTGCCGGCTCATGCTGAGGTAACCAGGCTGCGAGAGGCGGTCCCCCACTGCGCCTCGAGCTCGGCCAGCAGCGAGTCGCCGTGCTTGGCACAGAAGGCGGGGCCGATGCCGCGGATCTCAAGCAGCGCCTCGGCGCTGTGCGGGCGCGTGCGCAGGATCTCCTCGAGCACCGTGTTCGCGGCGACGGTGAACGCGGGCTTGCCTTCGGCCCGCTCCCAGCGCCATTGACGCAAACGCTCGAATTCGCGCTCGTCGACGGGCTCGGCGGGCGGCCCAGGATCGGGCTCGGGCTCGGGGGCGTGCCCGGCGATTCGCTCGCGACGCCCCGAGGTCGTCTGTGGCCGCCGCCCATCCGACCTGGAGGATCGCCGGCGCGAGGACTCGACCGGCTTCGCGAGCAGTGCCCGCGCGAGGGCGGGGTCGGGATCGCAGACGTCACAGCAGCGACCGGTGGGCACGCCGGGGGAGGGGTCGCCGAAGTGGTCGAGAATCTGTCGCCGGCGGCAGATGGAGGGACCGGACATGTAGCGTTCGATCGAGCGGTAGGACTCCCAGCCGCGATCCTTGGCGGCCTTGATCGCGGCCCAGGCCAGGCGCGGGCTGCCGGCTCCGGTCGGGCGGGCGAGCAGCCCGCGGGCGCCGCCGGGTGAAAGCTCGACGGCGCCGGCGCGCTCGGCGATCGACAGCAGCACGCGGTCGTGCTCGTCGAGCTCGCCGTGACCGATCGTGGCCACGCCATCGTCTGTGGCGCCGCGGCGACGCAGCGCCGCGACAAAGGCCTTGACGTCGGCGACGGTGGTGGTGCGCTGGGTGTTGAAGCGGATCAGCCGGCCGAGGTCCATGCGCGAGGCCAGCAGCAGCGCCCGCGCGGGGGCGCCGTCGCGTCCGCCGCGACCGGCCTCCTGGTAGTAGGCCTCGAGGCTCGTGGGCAGGGCCCAGTGGGCGACGGTGCGCACACAGGCCTTGTCGACGCCCATCCCGAAGGCGTTGGTGGCGACGACGACCTCGGCGGCGTCGGTCATGAACGCCTCCTGGGCCACCCGGCGCGCGTTCGGAGGCATGCCCGCGTGGTAGGCGACGGTCGGGATGCCGGAGGCGGCGATCAGCGAGGCGACGTCGTCGGTGTCCCGGCGCGTGCCGCAGTAGACGATCGCCGGGCGGGCGGAGGCGTCGGAAAGCACGTGCAGGAGCGCGGCGCGCTTGCGGGCGACGGTGCCGGCGCCCTCCAGGGAGACGACGTCGAAGGCGAGGTTGGGCCGGTCGAAGCCGGCGCGCACGGACACCGGCTCGCGCAGTCCGAGTCGCAGGGCGATCTCATCGGCGACGCGCGGGGTGGCGGTCGCGGTGGCGGCCATCACAGGGGGGCGGCCGAGCGAGTCGATCGCACCGTGCAGGCGCAGGTAGTCGGGGCGGAAGTCGTGGCCCCACTCGGTGACGCAGTGGGCCTCGTCGACCACGAACAGGGAGACGCGTCGCTGGGCGAGGGCCTCGCGGAAGGCGCCGGAGGCAAAGCGCTCGGGGGCGGCCAGCACGAGCCGGGTATGGCCGCCGGCGATGTCGCGCAGCGCCTGGGCGTTGTGCCCGTCGGCCATACCGGACGCGAGCATGGCGGCGGGCACGCCCGCATCCTGCAAACGGCGCAGCTGGTCGGCCATCAACGCGATCAAAGGGCTGACGACGACGACGAGACCGTCGCCCGCGAGCGCGGGCAGCTGGTAGCAGAGGGACTTGCCCCCGCCCGTGGGCATCACGACAAGCGAGTCGCGCCCCGCAAGCGCGGCGGCCACGGCCTCGCGCTGCCCGGGCCGGAAGGCGTCGAGCCCGAAACGCCGCAAGAGCGCCTCGGGGGAGGGCGAAGGATCCATTCCAAGCAAAATACTCGCCGCTTCGGAGGGGATCACGAAGGCCGTGAGGGAGGGCCCCGAGACCCCGCGGGCGACACTCAGAACCACAGTGACCGCGGCAGGACGCGTGCGTGATCAGGCAGCGCTTCCAAAAGAGCTCCTATCCCCAGAGACAGGGCGCAGCGTGAACCCCAGAGACAGGGCGCAGCGTGAACCCCAGAGACAGGGCGCAGCGTGAACCCCAGAGACAGGGCGCAGCGTGAACCCCAGAGACAGGCGTAGCGTGAACCCCAGAGACAGGGCGCGGCGTGAACGTCCGCCTATGCGCGTAGCGATGCATCGTCGATTTCGATTTCGACGATGCGCGCGACGCGATCGATGTCCGCGTCGTGGGAGAGCAGTGTCGCGCCTGCACGCCACGCGACGGCCGCGATCATGCAGTCGAGCATCCCTCGCGGGGTGACGCCGGCGGTGCGGCAGCGACGGTAGATCGTGACGGCGCCGTCGAAGTCGGTTACGGCGTCGAAGCTCAAAAGCTCGAAGCGCAGCAGCAGCCGGCGGAGATCGGCCTCTCGCTGCGCGTTGCGCGCGCCGGCCAGCACCTCCATGAGGACCGGCTCGGTGATCGCCAGGGGGCCTACGGTGTCGATCAGCTCGGCAAGGCGCCGATCGACGGCGCTGCCTGTGGCCCTGTCGTACTCGACCCAGGCGGAGGTGTCAGCGAGGATCACGCCGGCGCGTGGGAGGCATGTCGGCGAGGATCACACCAGCGCATGCGGAGGCATGTCGGCGGGAATCTCGGAGATGGCGCGCGCTCCGTGCATCGCCCGCGCTTCATCGCGTGTCATCGGCTGCCCCGCCAGGTGGCGCAGGGCGAGATCGACGGCCGCCGTCTTGGTTCGCAGGCCGTAGCGGTCCATGATCGCCTGGACGTATGTGTCCTCGATCTCGATGTTCGTCCGTACCGCGCTCACACACCAATCATACACGTCGCGTGTACGATTAGTGGTTGGCGCGTCCAAATCACGCGCGCGCGCGACCTTATAGTCGTCGTAGTCCACACCAAGCGCGCGCCCACGGTCTTATAGTCGTCGTTAGTCCACACACACGCGCGCGCGGCCGCGGCCTTATTAGTCGTCGTAGTCCACACCACGCGCGCCCGCGGCCTTATGGTCGCCGGGTCCACACCACGCGCGCGGCCTATGGTCGTCGCGTCCACACGACGCGCGCGCCCGCGGCCGGGACGAGCGTGATCGCGCGGCGGCGGTTGAACTCACCCCTACGCCAGACGCTGCCTCGCGGCACGCGGGGGTGCAGCTCGCTTAGCATCGTGCGGAGCATGACCTTCATCTCGAGCATCGCGAAGGACGCGCCGATGCAGCGGCGGATGCCGCCGCCGAAAGGAATCCAGGCGAACGTGTCCGGGGCCTGGCCGAGAAAGCGCTCCGGGCGGAACTCGCGCGGAGCGTCGTATACGCGCGGGTTGTGGTTCGTCAGGTAGATCGACGGCACCACCCGCGTGCCCGCGGGCAGCTCGTATGCGCCGACGGTCAACGGCTCCTGCAGCAGTCGCACGACGCCTGGGACGACCGGGCGCACGCGCAGCGTCTCGTGGATGACCGCCTGCATGTACTCGTCCTCGTCGCCCGCGTCGATCTCGGCGAGAAGCCGCGCCAGCTTGTCCGGGTTGCGCACCAGGCGCTCGATCGCCCAGGCCGTCGCGGTCGCCGTCGTCTCGTGCCCGGCGAGCAGCAGCGAGACGAGCTCGTCGCGAAGCTCGTCGTCGGTCATCGCCTGCCCGCCCTCGTCGCGCGCCTGCAACAGCAGCGACAGGATGTCCTCGCGCTCGTCCAGGTCAACCTGCTCGCGCCGGCGCGCGATCTCCGCGTAGATCAGCCCGTCCATTCGCTCCAGCGCCTCGCCCAGCTCGCCGTTGGGACGCTCGGAGCTGGGGGAGCGCAGCGCGAATCGCAGCATCGCCAGCGTGCGCATCGGTTCCGCGAGCTTGCCGATCGCGCCTTTCAGACTATGACCCATCCGCTCGTCCGTCACGCCGAACACCGCGCGCAGGATCACCTCCAGCGTGATCGCCCGCGTGTGCGTGCTCAGCCGCATCGCCTTGCCCAGCGGCCAGGTCGCCATGTCGCGCTTGCTCGCCGCGACGATCGTGTCCTCGTAGGCGCGCATCCGCTCGCCGTGAAACGGAGGCAGCAGCAGCTTGCGCTGGCGCATGTGCTCGGGCCCGGTCAGCGTGATCACCGAGCTGGGCCCCAGGATCGAGGCGATCGGCGTGTCGCCCGCGGCCGACGGCGCCACCTCCGGCGGCGCGGTCAGCACCGTCTTGACCGCGGCCGGGTCGCTGACCATCACCAGCTTGCGCCCGCTCGGGGCGAACGTCACCGTGAACGCCTCACCGCGCTCGCGAAAGCAGCGGTCCATCAGCACGGTCGGCGCAACCGCCCAGATCAGCGTCTGCACGACCGGCGGCATCCTCGGCCCGGGCGGCAGCCGCGTCGATGGGGGAAGCTCGCCGATTCCGATCGGCTTCGGGTGTGTGATCGTGCTGGCCATATTTGTCTGGGGCGAGCCGCGGATGCGACGGCTCGCATCCGCAATCACGGTCATCGGAGTCGGCCGCCGCATACACGGTCCGGCGTCAACGATCGCGAGTCGGCTCATCCCACTCGCGCGCGAGCAGATTCCTCCATGTCCCGTGCGGTGCTTGTGCGCCTCATACACGCATACTAACATCCAACACTACTGATCCTACTTCTGTCTCGCACCCGCGCACGCTGCTCGGTCATACGCGACAGTTCAGAGGGGGTGGGGCCGCATATGCGGCCCCACCCCCCTCCGCTTTACTGGTGGAGTGGACCCCACCGGGTTGTTACAGCGATGCTCACAGCGATGGTTTAAACGTGAGCGTGCCGCCGCTTGGGTTTTCGAGTAGGTCGGTGCCTTCGATCGCTCCCTGACCCCCACCACCGAGGCTGCAGTTGAGCTTTTCCGACTGCGAATCAAACGTCTCGTCGACGCCGCCCGTGATGGTTTTCATCGCCGCGCTGGTGTTACCCGTGCATGTATCTTCAATCGTGCCTATGAATGGCAATTTGCACTTCGTTTTAAATCCTGGTGCACCTTTGCCGTCTTCGGAAATCAGCTCTCGTGTCGCTCCTGCGGAGGTGACCAACACCGTGCGCCATGGCAGGTTTCGGGCTTCCACGGTTATCCCGCTTTTTTCGCAAATCGGTTCTTTGGCACTTTCTTTGCAGCCCGTCAACGTCAGTTTTGTCAGTTCGCGTGCGCCACCGGGCCCCACGGGACCTTCGCCGGTGCTCGTGCATTCGAACACTGGTTTGCCGCCCGCGCCCGAGTCCTGGAACTTCAAGGTCCCTTTCGACGTGACCGCCACCCCTTTTTCCAGATATTCATTGTTGAGAGCCCATTCTGTGGTTTCAAACCTCAGCACTTCACTCCTTGTCACAGGCTCGATGTTCTCACTACCTCGGAAGATGAGGGTTTTGGTGCCTCCGAGACTGCAGCTGCCCTTAGCCGATTCGGCGTCGAAGGTAGCCTTTACGCCCGCTTTGAAGTTTGCCATGGCGGTAGTCGTTTCGGCGCCGGTGCACCTGATTTCGTATTTGCCGGCGGGCCCTTTGCACTTCACCATCCATTCCGGAATCCCGCTGCCACTGTTCTTGATTTCGTCACGCACCACGCCACCGGTTGTGACCAGTTCGGTCTTCCATGGCAGGTGCAACGCTTCGACTTCAATGGCTGATTCGCACGGCGTGCCACTATTATGCGCGCAATTGAATACTTTTTTGCCGGTTATCTCACCGACCTTGCCGGGACCCACCGTGCCTTCCTGATCGAAAGAGCACGAATAACTGTTGCCAGAATATGTTTCATCGAATTCGACGGTTCCTTCCGCGGTGATAGGCGTACTTTTGGTCAGTTCGGTGCCGTTCAGCTTCCATGACCCCGGGGAGGCCGCCAATGCTGACGGCACACCAAACGCCAGCAGCGCCACGACGAGTGTTAGTCCGAATACCTTGATTCTCATGATGTTCTCCTGATTGCCTGATATCGGTCGAGCAACCGTTTCGCCGAGACAGCGCTTTCTTTGGCTGCGCCGAGCGGCGGATCGTCGTGCCCGACCGCTTAAGGTGAACCTAGAAGTGTTGCGGCATCCAGTCAAGATGTCACTTTTCGATCGTGTGTCGTTCTGAGAAATGACCTGTATATTTGCCGAGATTTACTCCGACGGATAATGAGCGGCGCACCGGCTGGCGGTCATCTGAGCGTCGCTCATGTGAGCGTTCATCAACGCGTGCAGAACCCGCTCGCCGTGCGGCGTCAGTGACCAAGCGTTGGGCCCTCCCCGTTGGTGGGGAGGCCGCTTGAGCAGGAGCTCCATGCCGGCCAAGCGCGCCAGTAGCGCGGAGATGTGATTATGGCGGACGATCCCGACGGCGCTCGCGATCTGTCGGTTGCTCGCCCCGGGATGCTCGGCCAGATGGAGCAGGCACGCGCGAGCGCGATGCGCTCTGGAGTTGCGCAGCAGTGCGGGGATCGCGACATCCTCAGCCACGGGTGATGGAGGCTCGTGGCGCCGGCCGGCAAGCAGATCCCTCACTGCAGCGTCGGCTCGTTCGATCTCCCGCACGATCTGTCTCTGCTCCAAATAGGGAGCTGTTATGAGGCCCATCAGGGAGCCGAGCAGCGTGATCAGTGGCTCGCGGCGGCCGGTCACCAGGTGCGTATGCAGCACCCCGAGAATTGACGCCATCACACCCGCGGTGACGTGCGGGTGCGCGTCACCGCCCGGAGGCGCACCCCACCGCCGCTCGATCAGCGACATCAGCGAGGCTATGCGCCGCTCGCGCCGCTCGCGCGCCCATGCGCCCGCGGCGGCCGCCTCGACGAGCAGGACACGCGCGAGCACCGGATCGGCGTCAAAGAACAAGAGCAAGGCCACGAGCGCGCCGCGCACACCGTCAAGCCAGGACCCCTCTCGCTCAAACGCCTGGGATATCAGCGTACGAGTCCCCCTATAGCCATCGTCCAGAACGGCCAGAAAGCAGTCCTCCGGACCATCGAACAGCTCGGCGAACGTGCCTCTGGATACTTTCGCTTGGGCGCACACCGCCCCCACCCTCACATGCGCAAACCCTCGCTCGCCGACGGCGAGCACCATCGCGTCGAGAATCCTTGCGCGCCTGATCTCTGCCAATGCGCATCCCTCACGCGACGACCCGCTCACCACGCTACCGGTCACCACACCACCACCGGGCCCGCGCCAAAAACCCTCCTCTGCTACCTGCGCTTCTTCTTCTTCGTCTTGACAGGCCCATATTTCCTATGCGCCGCGCGCTCGCAGGAAGCGCGCTTGGTCTTGTTCCCGTCCTTGTGGCAAACCCTGAGCGCAGCGGCCAGCTTTTGGGCGCGGGTGAGGGCCTTCTTCCTGGGACAGCCGGTGACACCGACCGGAGTTGACTGGTGGATCGTTGCGCCGTTCTGGGCGACGAATTCGGTCGGCATCGCGAGCTTGGAGGCGCAGAGGTTGCCGTTCGCCGCCAGCGCGCTGTCGGGTCCTTGGGGCAGCGTCAGTTCGAAGCTCGAGACCGGCTCGTCGGGGACGGCGGCGAACGTCGAGCTGGTGATGCCTTGTTTGCTGATGAACGTTTCGCCGTGCAGGTCGATCGTGACGCCGTAGCCCTGTAGGACCATGATCAGTTCGGGAAACTTCGCACCGCCGTGGGATACGAAGTACGCGGGTCCTTCGAGAGGGACGGGCAAGATTGGGGTGATCGCCTTGGCGTGCCCAATGATCGACGCCGCGGGACAGCTGGCGGGGTTGGTGTTGAACTCCGCTTCGGTGCACGCCTTCTGCAATGTCGTCAATCGCGAGGGGAGCTGCTTGGGCAGGTCGACCTTGACGCGATGGATGTTCGCCTGGGTGCCTTGAGGGGCGTTGGGGTAGGACAGCTTCACGCTCAGGCCGGCTCCGCCGGCTTTGCTGGTTTTGCCGTTGGTGGTGACCTTGAACGCGGGTTTGAACTGAAGGTTCTGGCAGTTCGCGAGCTGGAATGAGTCGTTGGTCGTGACGAACTGCTGATCGGCGGGATTGGCTGGGTCGGCTCCGCCGCCGCCGACGTTCGCCGCGAACGTCATGGGGTTGCAGCTGGTGGGGTTGATCATGAAGTCGTTGCGGTCGATGTAGGCGCGGATGTCGCGGACGTGGATCACGATCCCGTCGATGATGTGCGGGATCGGATCGGACGCTTTCGCGTCGACGGTCACGACCCCCGTTTCGGGGTTGATCTCCAGTGCGAAGCGGATCACGACGGTGCCGAGGTCGAACGGGCCGACCTTCGCGGAGGTGATCGAGACGACCGAGAACGGCGCGCCGTTGTAGGGCCCCGCGAGATAGATCTTTCCCGGCGTATACGCGAGAACCGACCCGACACCGGCCCCAACAAGGGTATGCCCGATCTCACTCGCCGCGGGACACGACGGTTCGGTTTCCTCCTGCGCGCCACTGACGTGCTTGGCCGCTTCGATGCTCGCGTCGGGACAGAACGGTATACCGGACAGGTTCGCCGTCAAACCCGGTGGCAGGATCGAGGAGAAGCGCGTGAGCTCCTGTTCCCCATCGTTGCGCGTGATGCGGATGTCCATCGGGCTGTACGCGCCCGCGCTGTTGTTCAGCGTGCCCGCGACGATCCCCGGATGAAACGGCGGCACGCCGCCCGCGGGGCAGGGGCCGCCACCGATGCCGTTTTCGATCTGGAACGAGTTGGCCAGGGGCATCGGGGTCAGCGGTGCAGACCACGGTGTGAGCTGCGCTTGCGCGGTATAGGTCCCACACGTGGGAGGGCTCACGAGTGGCGAGGTCGCGCCCTGGCGCAACTTCAACGTGAACCTACTGAACGGGACCTGCGGGTTCCCGTCAAACGTCGTGACCAGCCGGCCGGTCACGGGATCGGGTTCGATGTGGCCGGCGAGCTTCACGATGATCCCCCGCGCCGCGCTCTTCACCGTCACATACAACCCGAGCAACGAGTCGAACGGGTTTTCGAAGGGCTTGGCGACATACACGGCGCCCGAGAGCTTTTCCGCGAGGACCGGTGTTTCGACTTCGACCGTGCCGATCTTCGATTCCTGCGGGCAGCCCGCACCGGGCGGCGAGGAGAACGTCTCCGCTTCGAACTGCTGCGGCGTACACACCCCCAAGCCGGAAGCAAGCGAAGGGTTGGCCGTATAACCCACCGGCAGCGCGAGCCTGGTGTCCTTCAGGTTCGCGGTCGCGGTCGTGAACGGCTGCTCCCAGCCACCCTGGGGAACGAGCAGCGACACGTCCAGGCCGCTCGAGGATTCCGCCGAGCGCGTCGTCGGAGTCACTTCGATAGATGGGTCGAACGGCACGCGATCGCATTCGCCCGTCGGGGGGACTTCGCTGCTCGCTTGCGACCAACTCCCGGGTTCCTCCCAGGAGTTCGAGCTCATCGTCGCGGTCGCCGGCCCGCAGCTCGTCGGGTTGGACAGGAACGGCCTGGGAGTGCCGCTCACTTCCTGCCCGCCGCCATGACATTCGATCACGCTCGTGGAGCCTTCACGGCAAACGCGTCCGCGTTCGGGGTCGTGAGACTGCGCCCACGGAACCCCCCAAATCGTCGCCGAGACGTTGTGGGCTTCGGCGACATCGGTAATCGACGGGCTCGTGACCGTGAGCCCCGAATCACCCGGACGGACCGTGACATTCAAAAGCTGGGTAAAGATGAGCGCGTTGAAGCCAAGCTGCGCCGCGATACCAGGAGTCGTGAGTTCCATGTTGTAGATCGGGAAGATGCTCGGCCCCGGCCTGTGCTGGCCCACATTCAGTTCGACGCTGATCGTCCCGACCTGGCTCGCCGCCGGGCATTCGGCCCCAGCGAGGCCAAGTCCGGCGAGCTGCGCGTCCGTGCAGGTCGGGACCGCCGTATTGTTACCGAGATAGCCTGCGGGGAGGTTGACGATCGTCGTCTTAACGTCGTTGTACGTCTTGCCGGTAGATTCATGAGCGAAGTCAAACGACGTCGTAAGGTCCGCGTGAGCGCCGGCCTCAGCGTTCGAGGGTTGCACGTGGAAACTACCGGCGACCAGTTCGAAGGGATGTTCGCTGGGCTGAGCGCCCGCCGTCGTGGCGAGCGACAGGCAGACGAGCAGCGTCAGAGCGGCGGTCGGCAGAACTGCTCGGAGTGTCATCGCTTCCCCCTCGGCTTGCTGGTGGCTCGCTTACCCCTCAGGGGCTTCTTCGCATTCGCCTTGCACCTCTTCTTCGCCTTAGCCCGGCACCGCTTCACCTTCGCCTTAGGCTTCGTCGCGGCGGGCTTCGGCTTGAGCCCCGGAAGGCCACCGGCGAGCGGGTTGCCTGCTCCCTGGAAAGTGGAGCTCGACGGGGTCACATCGCTCGGCGGCGCAAACGGCGTCGAGCACGCGTCGCCTTCACATTCCACCGGCGAAGGCGCCGGCGGGGGGAAGCCACCACCCACCCGGGCGTCATACACATCCCCCGCATTATCCGTATCGCTCGCCGCTAGCTGTGAGTGCGTAGCAAAGAAAACATCGCGGCCTTCTTCAGCGATACCGAGCAACGTGTTGCGAAAACCATCGCCCCCACCCGAAGAGATCAGCGCGAGACAACCCTGAACATGCCCACAGCCATCAACGCCATTCGCGCGCCACTCATACACATCAGTCGACCTACTCGCGGTATCATCGTGGGTGCCCGGTGCATCACCCGCGCCGCTGACCCCCAGGATTTCTTTACCGCATTCTGCTTCCGTAGAGCCTATCTGACAGGGGGGTATTTCCCCGTTGAAGTCGGACGGCAGCAGCGCAGAGGAAGTCATGAAGAATGCATAGTCCCCATTGCCCGACGCGTAGCTGACCTTGGGACTGCCACTACCAGTCGAGAACGGCCCTTCCTGACCCGCCACCGCATGCTGCAGCGGGCGCAGGTCAAACGGCGACGCGCAGGACACGCACCAGATCGCGTTTTCGACGCTGTCGTAGCGGTAGAGCTGCTCTTGGCTGTTCTTCGTCAGCGGGATGCCAGCGACGCCTCGCGAGCCGAAGTACAGATAGCGCCCGTCGGGGCTGACATAATTGGCGGTGCCCTGGCCGGACTGGTCGGCTTCCACGCCGGTAAAGCGCAGAGCATGGATGGAGGCGTCATAGCGGTAGAGGGGGCCGTCGGTGGTACGGAGGTAGATAGTGGAGAGGTCTTCGGAGACGATCGGCTGACCCTGGATCGTGGTGGAGAACAACGCCGTCGTCGCCTGGGCACCGGTTTCGTAGAGAAAGTATTCGCCGGCTTCCCCCGTTTTCCGTTCGAGCAGCAGCCTGGCGTCTTGAGGGTCGGCGGCGAGGAGCTTATACGCACCAATGTCGATCGTTTCCGCGCCACCGACTCGCACATACAGATGCGTGGGTTCCGAGCATGCAAGACCGCTGGGCACAGCTTCGAACAGGACACGCAAACCATCAGCAGAGACAGCATGGTTGCCGGGTTCAGCGGCGCCGGAGGCGAGCTTGGCGCCGCAGCTGCCGATAACGGCGCCGGGGGGAGGGCCCGTGACGTTGAGCTGGCGCAGTTCGCCTTCGAGGTATTCGTAGAGATCGTTGCCCGTTTTCGTGGGCGAATGGCCGGCCAGCGCGCGATCTTCGGTGCTCAGGATCAGCTTTGAAAAGTCGCCAGACGCACCGACCCAGTGCGGTTCCCTAACGCTCGTATTCTTGGCGCGGGGAATGGACGCGACGGTCGCGTAGGGTCCGCCCGCGATGCCGGCCGCGAATTCGAGCGGGTGCGACGTGTCTTCAAGGCTGCCTGCGACGCTCGCGTTGAGGGCGACGTGGGTGAGGTCCAGGCTGAAGACTTCCGGGCGGTAGCTGAAACCCCCCGCGCCGGGCGGCGTCGTAGAGGTCATACCCCAACCCGTTCCTTGTTCGCGGGCGAAGAAATACGAGGTGTTCGAGGGATCCGGGTTCGATCCCCACTTGGCGCCCTGCGGGACCACGAGCACGTGGTTGCCGTCTTCGCCCACCAGCGCAGTAGTGTGAAGGCCCGGGCTGTAGGTGAAGGTGTCCTGGGCGCCGTTCTTTTCCGCGGGGGTGACCTGCTCGTAGGCGCGGCAGTCGGGCAGGTGCGCGGATGGGCCGGTGCGCAACGCCGCGTTGGGGCACGATGGTTCTTCCCCCGGTGCGGGGGTGGGAACCGTGAGGGCCTGTTCGGTGCCCTGGACGGCCGGGTTACCGGGAGTCGTGTTGCTCGCGAGAATCCGGTAGCGGTAGGCTGTGCCGGGCGTCAAGCCGGGGAGATCCTGCCCGACGACCTGCGCCTGCGCGCCTTCGCCCGCCTTGAATTCCAGCTGCTGTTCGGGCGTCGAGGTGGCGCCGGAGAAAGATTCCCCGTCTTCCTTGAACTGAGCTTCGGTGAGGTACTGGAACTGGTAGTGGGTTTCATAGCTGAAGCCATCCTGGAGCGTCGCGACCGACACCGTGCCGGCGGGCGTCAGGCCGGACGCGTCAGCGGTGATCGGCGGCTGATCCCGACCGGCCAACGGGCCACCGGCTAGCGTGGCGAACTCGACCGTGAACGGGGAGCCTTCCGCTTCAGAGACGATGTGGATCGCTTCCTTGCCGATGCTCGGGAGCGCTTCGAGCGCCGCCAGCACCTGGCCGCGGGTCGCATCGAAGGGAAGCGGCGCCGTGGTCTGCCCCTTGAACGACAGCGTGAACGTGCCCCCGGTCGGGGACCCCCCGAGCGTGATCCGCTGCAGCTCGCTGACCGGTTCGGTGTGCGGCGCGACCGAGCCGAGGATACGCGGCGTTTCGCTGCCCGGCGCGAGAGCATGAACAGGGAACGTGTCCGCCGTGGGGGGACCGGCGGTCGTGAACTTGACAGACGGCGCGGAAGTCACGCCGCCGTGGGCGTTTTCGACAAACAGGCGAACGAAATAGGTCGTGGCGCCCATCAGACCGGAGATCTGCACGGGACCGATATAGCTGGGCGCTTCGGCGTCGGCGGCTGCTTCGGCTGCCGTGAGCGTGCCTTCGGGTCCCGCCGTCCACGACGGGCTGATCTCGGCGGGCGGATGGCCTTCTTCGGCAGGCGCAAATTCGTAGCGCCAATGCGCTTCGGAGCTATGCGTATCGAAGTTGCCCACGAGGAAGGCCGAGACCGCGGTGACATCGTTCGCGGTGTCGCCTGGGTAAACACCCGAGGGCTTGGTCCCCAGGGTGCTGAACGACGTTTCCTGTTTTTCGGCTTCGCCGACCGGGTTGGTCGCGGTAGCGCGGACGTGGTATTCCGTTTCCGGAGTGAGGCCGGTGAGGCTCGCTTCGCGTTCGGCGGAGTCTTCGGCGACGCTCACCTTGCCGGCCGCGCTGGTCGTAAACGGCGTCCACGACGCCGGGTTCGCCGGTTCCGCGGAGTATTCGAAGTGGTATTCGGCTTCCGCGCCGTTGGTCTCGACGTGAGCACGATAGGTGACGAAGGCCGTGCCGAGATCCTGCACCTGTTCACCGTCATGCAAGTGCGTCGCGATGGCGACGGTGAGTTCCGGCACTTCGGGAGCATGGGTGCTGAATTCGATGGTTTCTTCCGCGTGGCCCCCCGTTCCTTCGGCGACGATCCTCGCCGAGTAGTGGGTTCCCGATTTAAGCTTGTGGAGGTCAGCGCGCGGTGAGGAGCTGTTGCCAGGTTCTAGGACGCCGCTGTCCGCGACGGTCCAAGAGGCCGGGTTCCCGGGTTCGGTGGAGTATTCCCAGCGCCAATTCACCGGATGGGCTCCAGTCACCATCGCTGTCAGGAGGTGGGCGCGAGTGGCGCGAATCTGCACGGCTTCGGTCTGGTTTATTTCGATTTCCGACCCCGCAGCGAGCGCCGACGGGGCCGGGACAGCCATTGCGACCGCGGCAGTCAGCGCGGCGAGGACACCCAACAACACCAAATAACGCTTGCCGAGCTCGACCGGGGACTGACCGCTGCTCTGCCCACGAAGACACGCACGGCAAACGGCAAGAGGACCAGTCCCGTCAACCGGCTTCACTACCTTCTGTACGCTGTGCTCGGTGCCGTTCATAATGATGCCTTTCTGCTGGATCGCTGCATGCCGTGAAGCGTTCGGTTTGAGTGAGATGACATTGATGTCCCAGTAATAACCGACGGCTGGCCCCCGCTCGCCGGAGCGAGGCGGCTCACCTCCGGTCTCGGGGCGCCAGCCGTCAGAGCTTGCTATTCCGCCGTCACCGCCCACGTGCCGTCCTCAAAGACCGTTCCTGGTGCTTTGGCAGAGAAGCCCACGATCGCGCCGCCGGCCCCGGCGCCGTGCAGTGGTTCCGCACCGCCCGACTGAGGGTCAAAGAACACCGCGCCAAAGGCGCTGGCGGTTGCGTTCACCGAAGTCCTTACGAAGACACAGAGGTTGCCGCCCACCGCTTCTGGGCTCGCCACCGTGCCCTTGCAATGACTCGGTATCGCCCCTTTGTTTTCATTAGGTTCACCTTCGCCTTCTTCGGGCCCGATGAAGTTAGTTGGCGCGTTTGCCTGCGGGGCGGTTTCCAGCGGGATGTCGAAGGAGATCGGGGCGGACATGGGCTGCCCGGCTTCCGTGGCGCTGTAGAGCACAGACCACACACCCCGCTCGGTCTTGCCGGACGGGAGCGTGCCTCCCGCGGTCCACGGAGAGCCTTCTTTACCGTTGCAGGCAGACGTTTTGCCGCCGGCGGAGGTGAATTCCGAGCCGCCTTCGGTGCAGGCCCCTTCGCCCTTCTTCAACGCTTTGCTCGTCACGCTCACGCCGTTGACGCCGTTTTCGCCTTTGCCGCCGGGCGCACCGCCGGGGCCCTGAGCGCCCGCGGCGCCCTGCGCACCCGCCAGGCCCTGAGCGCCGGCGGCGCCCGCCGGACCGGCCTTGCCCTGCAAGGACTTGAGCACCTTCGGGCTGATCTGCTTGGTCGAGGTGATCAAATACTTCTTCGCCGCATACGCGCCCCCGGTCATCGCGAACACCAGCGCAAGCGTCGCGATCACGGTCGTGGGACTGACACGCATCCGTTTGCCTATTGCTGAGAACATCGGTTACCTCACTCTCCCGACCGTCTGGGATCCCGGACGGTCTTTGATGGAATGAAGGGGTCCGGTGTTCCCGGCGCCTTCCCTTCCCAGTTGTCTTCCTTTACTGCCGCCGATCGCCGATACATCACGCGACCTCTTTCTGATCACGGGTGCTCGTACCCAGGCGCCGTGCGACCTGGCGCCCGAGGGGTGTCAATGTCCATGCGTTGGGCTCGCCCTTGGCGTGCCCTTCGCCCGTGTTCTCGGTCAGGCCCAAGCGCTCCAAGCGTGAGAGCAGCTTTGAGATCTGGCCCTGATCGGTGACATCCGCGAGATCGGCCACGACACGGTTGCTCACCCCTGGACGCTTGGCGATCGCCTCCAACACCAGCGCGGTGCGATATGTGAGGCGCATCGGGACACCCGCCAGCGGATCGCCCGCGCCACCACGATCGCCCTCGCCACGACCGCTATCACTTCCAAACTCGTCCGTGGCGCCGATGACGTCGTGCACCGCCTCGTTCCGCACGGCGACAGGCGGTGTCTGACGTGCCTCCTCACGACGCGCAGCCGCCGGTCCCAGATAGGGCAGCACCATCAGTCCCATCAATTCCCCGTACAAACCCGTGAGCGGCTCGTGCTCACCCCGGACCAGTCGTCCGTAGACAATCGACAGCGCCGCGCCGATCAGGCCCTCCGCGGTCACCGCCGGACACTCCACGCTCCTTGACGAGCCCTCAAACCGTCCTTGGTCAACCACGCTTGCCAATCCCGCGAGAACACGCTCACGACGCTCGAGCACCCTCGGTCCGCCACGCAACGCCTGCACCACGCAGACACGCGCGAGGACAGGCTCGCGCTCGAAGAACGACAGGATCATCCACAACCCCGTACGCACACGCTCACGCCAGGCCAAGTCGTCGAGGTCCGCGTGCGCCAGCTCGTCGCCGAGCATCGCAACGACGCTCTCCAACGCGGCGAGCAGGCAATCCTCACGATTGTCGAACAGGTCATAGAACGTGCGCCGCGACACCCGCGCGCGCGTCGCGATGTGCGCGACCGTCACACGCGGATAGCCGAGGTCGTCGATCGCTCCCAACGTCGCCGCGAGCAGACGCGCGCGCTGGATCTCCACCACGCGTTCACGCGGCGCCTCACCACGCACCGCACGCGAACGCACCACATCCGAGCGCCCACGCACACGAGAACGCACGGGCGTGCGTGCTGCCGTCGCCATCAGGCGGCCCTCCCCGCAAGGGGCTGAGCGTCAGGGCGTGGTGAGCGCGATGAGTCGTGCTGTAGGCACAACGAGGCGTGCTGTAAACGCGCGGGGGTGCGTTGTGAACGAGATGAGTCGTGCTGTGAGACAGCTACGCCGCCGCGCGCGTGACAGGACGACTCGCAGTGGGCTTGCCGGCCGTTCGTTGCCGCGAAACTGAGCGTTCGGTCTCGCGTTTCATTGCGCGGACGGCGATCGTCATTGCTCGCGTGGCAGGACGTTCCCTTCCCCACGAGGGGACATGCGGCCCGGCGCGACTTGGCGGTTAGACCAGCGGCGCTAAGCGGACAAGAGAGAGAGAGAGAGAGAGAGAGATGAGTCAGCGCTGCTGACGCATCTACCTACGGAACCATCATGGCCCGCAGCAATCCCCGACACGTATGTCCCCAACGAACTCACGCGAAAACAGCTCCCTCACTGAAGCGATACAGGTCCCTCTCCACAAGAAACCCTCTATTAGCGCTACCAAGGTCGACCACTCAGGGAAGACCCAAACCCGATCTTATGTATCCAACATCCCTTGACAGGACGCAAACAACTGACACAACATAGCTCAAGTCGAAACTCTTGTCAAGCCCCCAACCGGCAGACCCGTCCCCGAGACGGTTCAGGCGAACAGGTCGGGGGCGCCTCAGCCCGCGGCTCTGCGGCGCGGCCTTTGCTCGCGGTGCTCTCTGTGCTCGCGCAGCGCGACCGCCACGCGCTCGTGGGCGTACTGCACCTGTTCGGAGGAGAGGGTTGCTTTGCACCGGTCGAGATAACCCGCGAGCATTCTTGCCGGCAGCACCCTCACGCCCTTGCGCCTGGCCAGCGGCCTGTCCACCCACGCGCGGCTGTACACGATCAGCGGCTCCACCTCGATGCCCGTCGCGCGCTCGATCGCCTTTCGCTGCGCCTGCGCCTGTCTCAGCGTCGCGCCGTGCACGCGCGCCACACGCACCGGTCCGGGGTTGCTCTTGGTCTCGACCGTGAACACGCCCGCCGGGCCGATCAGGATGTGATCGACGTTGCCGTTTCCGAGGCTCGCGTCGTGGATCACGTGCCAACCCTTGCTCCCGAACCCGTCCAGCAGACCGCCCACGTGCTCCTCGCCGGTGGCTCCTCGATCGTGACGATCCACGAGCGGCAGCACATACCTCAGCACGACGAACATCGCCGCCAGCAACGCTATCTCCGAGCCGAGAAAACGTAGGTCTCGCAGGCCGAACGTCCGTCCCAGCACGGCCGTCGCGACGGCCAGCACCCCGAGCGCCACCAGCGTGCGCAGGCGCAGGCGCTTGACGATCGCGCGTGTGTGCTGCCCGGGCGCACGTGTCGCGGGGTCGTGGGCGATCGCGTGATTGTGCATCGGTCTCACTCTCTGCCTTCTACATCGTGCATCCCGACCCGTTCCTTGAGGACTCGCGCGTGGGGTCCGTTCCGGCACGAGCCCTTGGCCGATCGTTGGAGACATCGACATTCAAATCAGCCGAAATTCCCCAAAAAGCGTGGAAACTCGGCCCATCTTCTAAAGCCCTTGCCTCCGCCCGCCGAAGCCCTGAGCAGACGCTTCGCACCAACCTGTGAGCAAGGATGCTTCGCATGCCCCACCACCCTTCCGACGACTACGACGACGACCCCTCCCCCCCTTCAGACGTCTGCCTGATGCTGCGCGCCCACGCCGAGCAGCGCTGGCTGGCCCGCGAGGTCATCCCCGTCCTGCGCCAGCTGCATACGCCCGACGAGCTCCCCGAGGAGCAGCTCGGGGCGGCGCTCGCCTACCTCGAGGTCACCTGGCTGGAGGCCCGCAGGCTCGCGGCCGAGACCGACGCCGCCTTCGCCGACCTGGACGATGTGATCTCGCCCGGCTCCGATGAGGCCCTGCCGTCCAAGGCGCGCCGCTACCACGCGGACGTGCTCACCCTGCGCGAGACCATCGCCCCGCAGGTCTCCGCGCTCGTTGCCGTCTCGTGCAACGGCGCCCGCGCACGCGAGCACGCCGGCTTCTGAGGTTCTGAGGTCGGCCATCACATAGGCTGCGCCTCGACAAGCCGTGGCCCTCGCCTTCGATCTGCAATCCCACTCGACCCACTCCGACGGGGCGCTCTCAGCCGCCGAGGTCGTGCAACGCGCCTCCCAAGCGGGCGTGCAGATGCTCGCGCTCTCAGACCACGACACCGTCTCAGGCGTCTCCGAGGCCGTCGCGGCCGGTGAGCGTCATGGGGTGCGCGTCGTCCCCGCCGTGGAGATCTCCTCGATCGACGACCCCGCGCAGACCCGCCCGAGGGACACAGGCACCGGTGAGGGCGATGCCGGTGGCGCGAACGATGGTAAGGATGACGCCGGTGGCGCGGGCAGCGGGACCGCACGCGAACTGCACATCCTCGGCTACCTGATCAACCACTCCGACCCCTCCTTCACGGCGACCCTCGCCGAGTTCCTGGCAGACCGCGAGCAGCGCACCCTGCGCATGGCCTCCGCGCTGCGCGAGCAGGGACTCGTCCTTGACGACGCCGCGATCTCCGAGCGCGTGCGCGCGGGACAGCCGATCGGCCGTCCCCACCTGGCCGAAGCCGTCCTCTCCGCGCCGGCCAACGCCTCTCGCCTGCGCGACGAGGACATCGATGACATCGGCTCTTTGATCCGGGGCTACCTGATCGAGGGGCGCCCCGCCTTTCGTCTGCGCGAGACACCCACCGTCGCCGAGGCGATCGAGGCGATCCACTCCGCCGGCGGGGTTGCCATCTGGGCGCACCCCTTCTGGGACGTCTCCGACGCGGATGAGACCCTGGCGATGATCGACCGCTTCCGCGGCCTTGGCCTCGACGGCGTCGAGGCCTTCTACGTCACCCACACCCGCGAGCAGACCGAGCTCCTGGCCGCTCGCTGCGCCGAGCTGGACCTGCTCAGCACGGGCTCCTCGGACTTCCACGGCCCTGACAACCGCCTCTTCTCGCGCTTCCTCGCCTTCGAAACATATGGCCTAGAACCCAACCTAGGACCACTCACCCTCTGAGGACCGCCCCGAACGAGTTGAGCGGCGCCCGCATCTCTCGGGGCCACCTCGCTTCATCGCCCCAAAAGACAACCTTCAGGCGGCCGCCGACGCTTGCAGGCGATACGCCAGCGCCTCGAGCGCCAGCTCCTCCGACACGTTCACCGCGATCCGCGCTCGTGTCTCGCGCACCAGCTCCACGCCTCTTCTGGCGGCCGTCCCCGTGCATTTCGCCGCGTCGCCCTCCAGCTCGGCCTGCCGATCGACCGCATACACGAGCTCCCCCGCCCCCTCCTGCACGCACACGATGTCGCGCAGCCACAGCTCCGCCACCTGCAGACCCTGATCCAGCGCCCCCGCGCGCGCCCTTCGCTCCACCCTTCGCCTGCTCTCCTGCGCTTCCCTTTCCAGTTTCTTGCGCTCCTTGGCAGGCGCCATCTCCAGTTCGGCTTCCAGCCGCTCCCCGGTCTGCTCGCCCGCGCTGGTCCCCGCCGCCTGCGCGGCCTGCAGCAGCTCCGTCCACCTGCGCTGCCCCGTCTCCCCCGCCAGCGCCGAGCGCACGTACCCCTCCGCCGCCCGCCGCAATGCCCTCCCCTCATCGCCGGCGAGCATCCTTGCCCGGTTCGCGTCCCCCAGCGCCAGCCTCGCGCACGCGCGCGCCCCATCCCCATCTCCGTCCGCGACCGACCCGTCCGCCATCAGCCCCCGCGCGATCGTCTCCGCTCCCAGCGCATCGAAGCGCACGTGCACGCACCTCGACGCGATCGTCGCCAGCACTTCCTCTTTGCGGTCGCTCACCAGCACCAGGTGCGCGAACGACGGCGGCTCCTCCAACGTCTTCAGCAGCCTGTTCGCCGCCTGATCGTTCATCGTCTCCACGCCCTCGATCACGAACACACGCCTTCTCGACTCAAACGGCGTCCGCGCCGCGGCCGCCACGACCGGCTCGTCGATGTCGCTCACCAGCATTTCCGCCGCGCCGCTCGGTTTCACCCACGTCAGATCCGGATGCGTCCCGCGCGCAACCCTTTCCGCGGCGCCGCGCCTCACGTTCTCATCGGGCGACCCGTCGGCCAGCAGCGCGGCGGCGAACGCCCGCGCAATTGCCCGCTTTCCCACCCCCGACGGACCGTGGAACAGATACGCGTGCGACGGCGTACGAGCAGATGGACGCGGAGACAGCCCATCCAACCCCAGCCCGGGAAGGACGGGCTCCAACACCGCGCGTGCGTGCGGATGCGCCTCGATCCCGGGCAGCGCTCCGGTCGCCAGCGCTCCGGTCGCGTCGGAGAGAGTCCTCACTCCAGTCATCCTAGAGACGCTACGGTGCCGGGGTGCCCCGCGGCCTGCTGATCACGATCGAGGGGCTCGACGGCGCCGGCAAGTCAACGCTCGCGCAGGGACTCCTACTCGCCCTGGGCGAGCGCGGCGTCCGCGTCGAGCTCCTGCGCGAGCCCGGGAGCGTGACGTTGTCCGAGCGAATCCGCGCGCTCGTCACCGACCCCTCCCTGACCGTCGACCCGCGCGCCGAGGCGCTGCTCTACGCGGCGGCCCGCGCCCAGCTCGTGCGCGAGCGCCTGCGCCCGTTGCTCGATGCCGGCGTGCTGGTGCTGCTCGACCGCTTCGTCGACTCCTCCCTGGCCTACCAGGGCGCCGGGCGCGAGCTTGGGATTGATGAGGTCCGCGCGATCAACCTCTTCGCCACGGGCTCCCTCTCGCCCGACCGCACGCTTTTGCTGCGCATCTCCCCCGCCGACGGCCGCGCGCGCCAGGACGTTCGCGCATCCGAGCCCGACCGCCTGGAGCTGGAGGACGAGCCCTTCTTCGCCCGCATCGCCGCCGCCTACGACCAGCTTGCGAGCGCCGAGCCCGCGCGGTTCAGCGTGCTGGACGCCTCCCTGCCGCCCCACCGTGTCCTCGGCGACGCGCTGCTCGCGATCGAGGACCTACTATGACCTTCGTCGTGTCCACACCAACTTTTCCCACACCTTCCCCCGCCCGAGCCCATCCGGCGAGCACCTCAACCACACCGGCGACGACGGCCTTCCCCATACCTTCCTCAGCCCGGGTGCATTCCACGAGGACCCCGACCACACCAACCTTCCCGACACCCGCCTCGGCCCGGATCCATCCGACGACGACCCCGATCGCGCCGGCCGTCCGCTCGGCGACGGCTCCGACGGCGATAAAACCTTTCAACTCGACGGCCGTAAACGCGCGCACGCACGTACGCGCGCATTCAAGCCGTCCGACACATATCTCGACGGAGGCGTTCGTGTTCGCCGCGATCGCCGTCCTGCTGCTGCTCGCGTGCGCCGCCTGGGCGTTCGCGCGCTCACGCGCATACGAACCGCACTGGCTGGTCTCGCTGCGCCACGCGATGGCCGAGGCGGGCTTCCGCACGTCCGCCACGTGGGCGGAATTCACGGACTGGATGCGGCTCGGGCACTGAATCGGCCGCACGTTGCGGCCTTCTTCGAGAGCCGCCCGAGCCTTCTAAAATAGAGGGTGCCCCACTCGTTTTTCCGTCCGCCCCGCGCGGGACGATGCGCGGCCCAGACAACAGCTTCGAGTGGGCGTCGCGCGACGCCGGCACAGCGCATAGGAGGCAGGCCGATGAACCCAACCACGCACCCCACGACCCCCCAGGAGACAGCGTCCGGAGCGGGGCTGCCGATCACACGCCGGTTCACCTCCGCGGACACGCACCCGTTCGACGCCGTGGACTGGGAGACGCGCGATGCGCGCATCGGCCACGGCGACCGGGTCGCGTTCGAGCAGACCGACGTCGAGTTCCCCGTCAGCTGGTCCCAGAACGCGACCAACATCGTCGCCCAGAAGTACTTCCGCGGGCAGATCGGCAACCCCGCGCGCGAGCACTCCGTCAAGCAGATGATCGCCCGCGTCGCCGGCACGATCGCCGGCTGGGGGCGCGAGCGCGGCTACTTCGCAAGCGACGCCGACGGGGACGCCTTCGAGGCCGAGCTGACCCACATCCTGCTGCACCAGATGGCCGCGTTCAACTCGCCCGTCTGGTTCAACGTCGGCTGGCATCCCGTCGGTGACCCGAAGTGTCAGGCCTCGGCGTGCTTCATCCTCTCGGTTGAGGACGAGATGGAGTCGATTCTCGACTGGAACACCAAGGAGGGAATCATCTTCCGCGGAGGTTCCGGCTCCGGTATCAACCTCTCGAAGATCCGTGGCTCGATGGAGCCACTCTCAAAGGGGGGAACGGCGTCCGGGCCTGTTTCCTTCATGAGAGGAGCTGACTCTTGGGCCGGCTCGATCAAGTCCGGCGGCGGCACCCGTCGTGCGGCGAAGATGGTCGTGCTCGACATAGACCATCCAGACATCCGTGAATTCATTCAGTGCAAGGCCAAGGAGGAGGACAAGGCCGCGGCACTGCGCGACGCGGGCTTTGACATGTCGATCGACGGCGACGGCTTCCTCTCGATCCAGTATCAGAACGCGAACAACTCGGTGCGCGTCACCGACGAGTTCATGCAGGCTGTGGAGAACGACGAAGACTGGAATCTGACCGCCCGCGCGACCGGCAAGCCGGTCGGTGAGCCAATCCCAGCGCGCGAGCTGATGCGCGAGATCGCCGAGGCGGCCTGGCGCTGCGCGGACCCCGGCGTGCAGTACGACACGACGATCAACCGCTGGCACACGAGCCCCGTCTCGGGGCGGATCAACGCGAGCAACCCGTGTTTTCCTGGCGATGCTCGTGTGCACACGACCCTTGGGCTACTGCCCATCGAGGAGCTCATCAGCCGCGGCGAGGCCGGGGAGACATTCAGTGTCTACACCCATCGAGCTACGGCTGATCAGCCTGGCGATGGCGTTGTCGCAACACAGCCGATCGCGTTTATGCGCAATGGCGTCAAGCCAATCGTGCGTCTGCGTTTCGCCAACGGCAGCGATCTGCGCTGCACTCCCAATCACCGCATCTGGACACTGAATCGTGGCTACGTGCCCGCCGAGCACCTGACTGGCGAGGATCGCGTGTTGCTCAATGACAGCCCAACTCCAGCGGAGGATGCAAGCTGGGCTCTGCCGCTAAAGGTAAGCACTCCGGCCAAGTCCTTTGCACACGGCGGATCTGTGAGGCACCAAGAGCTGCCTAGCCGTTGGAGCGAGGGGCTGGGAGAGCTCACCGGTCACCTGATCGGCGATGGTTGGTTGACTGACGTGCAGACCGGCTGGGTCTATGGGGGCGACGATCTCGCAGACGGCTTGGCCGAGGCCCACGAGGGATTGCTCCAAGAGCTGATCGGCGGCATCTCTCGACAGGAGATGGAAAATGGCACCTTGCAGCTGCGAGCCGGCAGCGGGGCTGTACGTGAGCTGTTCCGTGGACTTGGGGTTACATCGGCTCGTGCGCACGACAAGCGTGTTCCGGCGGCGATCTTTACCGCCCCGACAGAGATACAGGCAGCGTTCCTGCGAGGGCTGTTTGGAGCCGACGGATGCGTCTCACAAGTAGAGGCTGGAGGAAAGGCGAGCCGTTACGTAGGGCTCGGGAGCCGCAGCAACGGCCTCCTGAAGGATGTACAACGACTGCTCTCTGCCTGGGGTGTCCGCGGGCGCATCTATCGCATCGCCGATGCCGACCAGTCCCAGTTCTCCTACACCCGCAAGGATGGGACAATCGTCGAGTACGCAACAAAGGAAGGCTTCGATCTGCGCATCACGGGCACCGACCTGGCCAGGTTCGCCACCGAGATCGGCTTCTCATGCCCACGCAAGCAAGCTGCGATCGAGGGTCTGATCGAGAAGCGCAGGCTCTATCGCACAAAGGCCGGCACGACGATGATCGCCCGTGAGGACGACGGACAGGAGATGGTCTACAACCTCACCGAGCCACTACACCATTCCTACATAGTGGACGGCGTCGTAGTGGCGAACTGCTCAGAGTACATGCACGTCGACGACTCCGCCTGCAACCTCGCGTCGTTGAACCTGATGAAGTTCCGCCGCGCCGACGGCACCCTCGACGTGGAGTCCTTCGAGCACGCCGTCGACATCGTGCTGCTCGCGCAGGAGATCGTCGTCTCACCCTCAAGCTACCCGACCGAGAAGATCGGCTCAAACGCGCGCGCGTTTCGCCAGCTCGGCCTCGGCTACGCCAATCTCGGCGCGTACCTGATGAGCAACGGCATGCCCTACGACTCCGACTCCGGCCGCGGCACGGCCGCGGCGATCACCGCGCTGATGACCGGCCGCGCCTACCGCGAGTCGGCACGGATCGCGGGCGCCCTCGGACCGTACGAGCGCTACGCGGAGAACCGCTCAGAGCACAACCACGTGATGGAGATGCATCGTGACGCCGCCGATGCGATCGCGGATGAGATCTGCGAGGACACGGAGCTGCTCGCGGCTGCGCGGCGCTCGTGGGCGCAGGCTGTGGAGCTCGGCGAGCAAAACGGCTATCGCAACGCACAGGCGACCGTGCTCGCGCCGACCGGGACGATCAGCTTCCTGATGGACTGCGACACGACCGGCGTCGAGCCCGACTTCTCGCTGGTCAAGTTCAAGGAGCTCGTCGGCGGCGGGCAGATGACGATCGTCAATCGCACGGTCCCGCTCGCGCTGCAGACGCTCGGCTACTCAGAGCAGCTCATCGAGCAGATCGAGGCCCACCTCGCCGAGCACGGCACGATCGTGGGCGCGCCCGCCCTGGCCGCCGAGCACCTGCCGGTGTTCGACGTGGCCGTCGGCGAGCGCGCGATCTCGCACATGGGCCACCTGCGGATGATGGGCGCCGTGCAGCCGTTCATCTCGGGTGCGATCTCAAAGACCGTGAACATGCCCCAGGAGTCCACCGTCGAGGACATCACCGACGCCTACACCCAGGCGTGGCATCTTGGGATCAAGGCGCTGGCGATCTACCGCGACGGCTCCAAGACCGCACAGGCGCTGCGCACCGACGCGGGCACGCAGCCCGAAGGGCTGGGGCAGGGCAAGGACGCCACCGCGGACAGGGCCACGCAGGACGACATCGACGCGATCGTCGACGCCGCCGTCGCGCGCGCGCTGGACGAGGCCGGCCCCAGACGCAAGCGCATGCCGGTGGAGCGCCAGTCGATCACGCACAAGTTCTCGATCGGCGGGCACGAGGGCTACATCACCGCTGGCATGTACGAGGACGGCACGGTCGGAGAGATCTTCCTCACCGACATCGGCAAGGAGGGCTCGACGCTGCGAGGCATGATGAACTCGTTCGCGACCGCGATCTCGATCTCGCTGCAGTACGGCGTGCCGCTGGAGACGCTCGTGCGCAAGTTCAGCTACATGCGCTTCGAGCCCGAGGGAATCACCGGCAACACGGAGATCCCGTTCGCCAAGTCGATGCCCGACTACATCATGCGCTGGCTGGCCTCGCGCTTCCTCGACGTCGACGCCCAGGAGGACCTCGGCATCCTCACCCCCGCGGTGCGTGCCCGCAAGTCCGCCCAGGAGGCCGCCCAGTCGATGATCGCCACCGACACCGCCGGCCCGAGCGCCGCAGGCGCCGAGACCGCGGCCGGTGCGCCCACGGCCTCAGGCGGCAACGGCGGAACGGGCGCACCCGCCACCTCGGCGCTGACCGACACGCCACCGGTGGTTCCCGCCCGCATGAAAGGCCTGGACCTGGGCCCGGCATGCAGCCAGTGCGGAGGGATGATGCAGCGCACGGGCTCGTGCTACACGTGTTCGAGCTGCGGCAACAACACCGGCTGCGGCTGAGCCACGAGAGGCGGCGCATCTCAGCGTCCTCGGTCGCTCGCGTATGTAATACGCCACGCTTCCTGCGTCCTTGATCTGCTTGCCTCTCGTGGCTCAGGGGCGCGTGGAATTTCCCGCGAACCTCAGCCCGAATAGGAACCAGGCGGAGCGGGGTCGTTGCGGATTGCCGCCAGCTCGCTCAGGAGGGATGCCGGGCTGGTGCCCCCGAGGACGCGCAGGCGCGGGAGGCGATAGGGGTCGCTGGAGGGTGAGGCCCAGCCGGGGACGACCGTGGTCGAGCCGGTGTAGCCCGCCGCCTGGACGGCCGCTATGACCGTCGCGTTGTAATGGCCGGAGGGGTAGCAGAACCAGTTCGCGGCGACGCCGTAACGGTGCTGGATGACCGACCGGGCGGTGGCGACCTGGTAGGCGAGCTGGGTCGCGTTCAGGGTGATCAGATCGGCGTGGCTGAAGCCCTGCGTGTCGAGCTCCCAGCCGGATGAGACCAGGCCCTTGACCTGGGCTTCGGACAGCCCGCCCTGGGACGGGGGCAGGCCCGTGAGCTGGAGGTTCTCATCGCCCACCCAGCCGAGACGGTGAAGCACGGGCAGCGCATTGGTGTACTGGGACTGGTAGCCGTTGTCGAAGCTGACCACGATCGGCCTGCCCGCCGGCCGCGGCATAGCGCCATGTTGCCGGTAGGCCCACATCTGATCCATCGTGATCGCGTGAAAACCCGCCTTCGCCAGTGCCTGCATCTGCGCGGCGAATTCGCTCGCGGACACGTACAGCCCGGGGAACGGCGCTCCCGCCGGCGGCGGGTTGATCACGTGGTACATCAGAATGGGAACCGCCTCGGTCCCGGGCCTGCCCGTGGCCGACCCCGTGCCCTGAGCGACGCCCTTGGAAGACCGCGCGGCTTGGGAGGACCCCACATGCTCGGTGTTACCGCGCGCGGGCCGCGAAGCACCACCGCCGCCGGACGCGAGCACCACCGCCGCCGCCACGGCGGCCGCGAGCAGCAGGCTCGCGCCGGCGAACATCCGACGGCGGCGAGCCTGGCGCCGCTTGACGTCCACTACTGGCCTACGGGTTCAGACGCTTCTTCAGTGCGCTCGCCGCGGAGAATTTCGCGGCCTTGCTGGCGGCGATGTTGATCGTCTCGCCGGTGGACGGGTTGCGTCCCTGGCGGGCAGCACGGTGGCTGACGCTGAACTTGCCAAAGCCGGCAAGCGCGACCTCACCCCCTGCGGCCAGCTCATCGGACACCGCCTCGATCGCGGCCTCCAGAGCCTCACGGGCATGGCTCGCGGCCATTCCGGTCTTCCCCGCGACCTTATCGGCTAGCTCGTTCTTGGTCATGGCACTCCCTTCTCGGGTGTCTTTGCTGATCGCAGGCTAACCGCTTGTGAGGACGACGACACGGGCAACTGCTGGATTTGGACCGATAGAAGCCCTAATTTCCGGAAACGGGCCCGTGCGTAAGGCCTGTTTGGGGAGCATTTCAGGCCAAAACTCAAGCCGAACGGTGGCACGGGCATCCACGAGCGGGTGCCACGGAGGGCGCCACGAAAGGCGCCGGATCAGACTGAAACCCGCGCGGGCGGGGCCACGTGGCGCTCATGCGAAGGCTCCGCGCGCGGAGCCAGGCGACCCGCGGCGCAGGCCGCCCACACGGCCGCCAGCCAGGTCAGGGAAGCCAGGCCTACATGCACCCACACCAGCTCGGTCGGCAGGTGCGTCTCGTACTGATCGAGCCCGACCGCGCCCTGCAGCGCGATCAGGACGCAGAGCGCCGTCAGCGCGCGTCGCAGGACCGGGCCGGCATCGCGCCTGCGCGCCAGCCACCAGACGGCGAGCGCCGCCAGCCCGAACGCGAGCGCGATCTCGCCGTGGCGGTGAATGACGAAGTCCATCGTGGCGCGCCCGTCGAAGTCCAGGCGGTTGATCTTCTGCCCGGGCGAGCCCCCCGCGTGCGGTCCCGCGGCGGTGGCGGCGGTCCCCGCGAAGATCGTCAGCGCACCGAGCCCGACCAGCGCGCGTACCGACCACACGAGCATCCTGTCGGTCGGGAGCGTCCCGTCGGCCGGCGCGCGCCCACGGCGCGAGCCGGCATCGGCGCGAGGGTCGATGCCGGCGCGGGAGTCGATGGCGCCACCGGATTCGAGCACACCCGGCTCGCGTCCCACGGGCTCACCGTGGGGCTTGTGGCCGGCGCGCCACGCGAGTACGACGGCGGCGACGAGGATCAGCATCGACAACGCGAAGTGGCCCATCACCCAGCCGTAGTCGAGATCACCGCGCACGGTGAACCCGCCGAGGACCGCCTGGCCGATCACGCCCAGCGGCAGCAGCGCTCCCAGCCACATCAGGTCACGCCGGTAGGGCCTGCGCCGCAGCGCTCCCAGCCACGCGGCGCCCGCCGCGATCGACACGGGCACGGTCAACAGCCGGTTGGAGAACTCGATCACCGCATGGGTGCTCAGCGGCGGATAGACGTTCCCGTAGCACTTCGGCCAGGTGGGGCAGCCCAGGCCAGACCCCGTCAACCGCACCGCGGCGCCGGTGAGCACGATCAGCGTGAGCGCGATGAGGGCGACGTACGCCACGATCGCGTACTGGGCCGGGGTGACGGTGTACCCGTTGGTGCGCTCGCGCAGACGGTCTAGGGTTTGGGACATGGCGGTAAGTTTGCCAAGAGAGCGCTTCGGCGCGCGCCTGCCGACGACCCCGGGCGTGGTCGACGTCTGGCGCGCGGACCTGGACGCGATGGCGAACGAGGGGCTTTCAGACCTGCTCTGCGCGCAGGAGCGCGAGCGAGCAGCACGCATACTGGGCGAGCGCAACCGCGCGCTGTGGGTGCGCTCGCGGGGAATCCTGCGCGCGTTGCTCGGCCGCTACGTGGACCGCGATCCGCGGGAGCTGCGGTTCGAGTTGGGGCCGCACGGCAAGCCCGCGCTGCGCAAAGGAACGGGATCGGCCCTGGGGCTGCGGTTCAACCTGTCCCACTCGGGGGAGCTCATGCTGGTGGCCGTGACCGCCGGACGCGACGTCGGGGTGGACGTCGAGTGCGCGCGCGAGCGCCATACAGCCGAGTTCCTGCGTGCGTGGACGATGCGCGAGGCCACGGTCAAGTGCCTCGGGACCGGGCTCGCCTCGGCGGCGAACCCGAGTGAGAGCGATACGAGCACAGAGGTGTGGACGGCCGAGCTGGATGGGGGCCCAAGGGCTATCGCGGCCGTTGTCGTGCAGGGCAGCGAGGCGTGCGAGTTGCGCTGCTGGGACTCAGCGCCTACATTGACACCGCGTTGAGCGCCGCTTACTACGCGATGTTGTACGGAGCCAGAGCGGCGCTCAGCGAGCGACGCTTCGCCAAGACGACGAGTCACCCCCCTGCGAGCCAGCGTTCCGCATTGGCGTCGTGGACTTCGCGGAGAATGTCCTCGATGGTGCGCGTGAGCGTCCAGACGGGGTAGTCGCGGATGAAGGGGCGCAGGTCGCTGATCCACCAGCGGTGATCGCCGGTGCGGGGGTGCTCGGCGAGGGTCCAGTCCAGCTCGCGGGCGGCGACGCGCTGGCAGAGGTCGATGGCCTCCAGCATCGAGCAGTTCGACGCGCGGCCGCCGCCGATGTTGTAGACGGCGCCGCCGGCGCGGGGGGCGCGGTGGAAGGCCTCGAACGCGGCGACGAGGTCGGCGGAGTGGATGTTGTCGCGGACCTGCTTGCCGCGGTAGCCGAGCACGATGTAGGGCTCGCCGAGGATGGTGCAGCGCATCAGGTAGGAGAGGAATCCGTGCAGACGCGCGCCCGCGTGGTTGGGTCCGGTCAAACAGCCGCCGCGGAAGCAGACGGTGGGCATGTCGAAGTAGCGGCCGTACTCCTGCACGAGCAGGTCGGCGGAGGCCTTGGAGACGCCGAACAGCGAGTGGGTGCTGCGATCGATCGACATCGACGTGTCGATGCCCTCGTGGAAGGGGTGATCATCGCCCAGCTCCAGGCGCCGGGGCAGCTCCTGCAACGGCAGCGAGTTGGGCAGGTCGCCGTAGACCTTGTTGGTCGAGCAGAACACGAACGTCGCCCCGGGGGCGTGGGCGCGGGCGGCCTCCAGCAGGTTGAGCGTGCCGAGCGCGTTCACGGCGAAGTCGGTGTGCGGATCGGACGCCGCCCAGTCGTGGGAGGGCTGGGCGGCGGTGTGGATCACGAGCTCGATCGCAGAAGCATGGTGCGCGAACACGCGCTCGAGCGCGGGCATGTCGCGGATGTCGAGCTCCAGCGAGGTGAACTCTTCGGGATGGCAGGAGAGCAGCGCCGAGGTGGTGTGCGAAGTGGATGCGTCGGGGCCGAAGAAGTGTGCGCGCATGTCGTTCTCGATGCCGATCACGTCATAGCCGAGCGCCACGAAGCGCGAGACGGACTCCGATCCGATCAGGCCTCCCGATCCGGTGACGATGGCGACGGGCATGGGCTCAGACGCCGCTGTGCACGAACGGCAGCTCGCCGGCGATCTCGCGCAGGCGCGGCGCGGAGCGATCGCGCTCGGAGACGATCAGCTCCGCGGCCGGGAGCGGCCACTGGACGCCGATGTCGGGATCATCCCAGGCGATGCCGCGCTCGACGGAAGGGTCGTAGTAGGCAGTCTGCTTGTAGAGCACGTCGGCGACGTCGCTGAGCACGCAGAAGCCGTGGGCGAAACCGACGGGGACGTAGAGCTCGCGCAGGGTCTCGGAGTCGAGCTTGACGCCCTCCCACTGCCCGTAGGTGGGCGAGCCGCGGCGCAGGTCGACGGCGACGTCGAGGATGCTCCCGTGCGCGCAGCGCACGAGCTTGGCGACGCCGGGGCCGATGTGAAAGTGCATCCCCCGCACGACCCCGCGAGACGAGCGCGAGTGGTTGTCCTGGATGAACTCATCCGCCACAGGGATACCCGCGGACTCGTGCCAGCTGCGACGGTAGGTCTCGGCGAAGAACCCGCGCTCGTCGCCGTGAACGGCGGGCTCGATGATCCTCAGGCCGTCGAGGCGGCAAGGAACGATGTCCATAGGAGCCAGAGGGTATCTGGCAGGCCCATCGGTGCGGGGTGGACATGTTTTTTGGGAGACCCGGGAGCCAGTTCCTTCGCAGAACCCCACCGGCGCCGGTCACCGCACGAGGTGTCGTCTGGGGGCGGCCCGTGGTCACACTGAGCGCTGTGCCGTCGAGAAGCCAAGCGTTCTACCCGACCCGTGACATCTCTGTTCGGCGCGACGATTCGAGCCCTCAGACCTCACGCCCACCACCTGATGGTTCCCCTGGCGATCGTGCGACTGGCGATCGACTGGAGTACACCGGCCGAGGCGGAGTCGTGAACTTCCGGTCCGAGCCGTAAGCAGCCCCTTCGGCGTTCCAGGAGACGAGGCGATAGTGATACGTCGCGCCCGCCCCCAGACCGCCCACGGTGACGGCCGCCCCGACCCCACTGAGACCCGGCCCGGCATCGCCTGTGGATGAATACGATCCGTAGCTCGCGGTGATGCCGAATTCAAAGTGGTACCTGGCAGCCAGGAATCCACCCGGATAGACGCTTCCGGTCAGCCTCACGTGTTCGGTGTCCGCGACAGAGGCGCCGGTGTACGCGGAGGGGACGCCCCGGCCATCGTAGATGTAGTTGGCGGCGGCCCGAGGGGCATAGGGGACGGTCGGATTGCTGCTGGGAACATACAGAGCCGTATCCGCGCTGGAAGCGTCGCACGGCGGCGGGCGGCGGTCCTTGAACAGGAACTCGTAATAAAAGACATGCAGGGGCGCGATGGCGGGCATCAGACGGTTCACCAGCCACGACGCGTCGAGCGCCTGCTCACGTTCCCCGAAGAGCTGGTATGGGCCGTAAGCCTCACACTGATAAGCGCCGACCTCCGTGAACCATATCTGCTCACCAAGGCCGGCGCCCGGCAGATTCGCCTTGAAGTCGAGGACCGTCGAGGCGTTCCGCGTCTTGACGGCGCCGTAAGGGTGAATTCCCCAGTTTGTGAGGTTCGCAGGGTCAAGCGCCTGCTCGTATTCATGCTCGTAGGTCAGCAGGTTGGGCAGCGAGTCGAGAAAGTTGCCGGCGATCACCGTGCAGCTGCGACTCTGACAGAGAGAATCTGCCGCATTGGTGTAATGGGCGGCTTCAGCGCCGGCAAGGTTGACTGTGTTGTTGGGCTCGTCCCATGCCTCCAGGTAGCGTATGGCTTTGAACCGGTCGAGCAACTCTTGCAGCCTGGTCTGATATTCGACGGAAGAGCTTGGCAGGATGCCGTCATAACTGACCAGCGAAACCTCGGGGGTGAGGCCGATGTCAAGAACGTCGGCATACCACGATTCAAACTCGGAAAGGTAGGCGGGATAAGCGCCGGACATGACGTTCCACTGAACCACATAGCGTGCGAGGGCGATATGGGACGAGGGACCGGCTGCCCATGCGTTGTGAAAAAATTCGGAGAAGGAACCGCCTTGGAAGGAACCTTCCCAATACGGAAGGCTCTGATCGGAGATCCCGTCGATGTAGGGAGTTCCCGCCGAGGGCAAAGCGCTGCCGGCGATAGCAGCGAACGGCGCTTCAGACACGGTGAACGAGCCGACGGCGATGGGTGCATATGGCATCACCGTCTCGGCAGGCGCGTCGGCTGCGGGTAGCACCGGACAGAGCGCCACCAGACAGACGCATGCCGCGGTCCATGTGACACGAAATTGATCCAAAGCGTTAGCGAAGGATGGTCCAAAGCAACATCATAACCAGCGTCGCGCGTGTCTGTGAGCTTGTCCTGGATGGCGGCCGGCTCGGATTGATCTTGGAAGCCGGTGTGCTATGTCGCGGTAGGCGGTCCGAACCAGGTGGTCAGCGCGTCGGGGAGTCCGAGGTGGGTTCGGTCTCCGACCCAGGCAACGTATCCGTCGGGCCGGATCAACACGGCAGTGGGAGCGGTGACCGCGCCGAGTACCGGAAGCTCCCACTGACCGACATATTCAGCATCGATCAGCTGGACCCGGTCAGCCCATGGAGTGATGTCAAAGCCGCCGGGCTCACCGAGGTTGAGCAGCACCGGCTTGGCGTCGTGCAGCAGCGTCGAAGACCCGCAGCGGGCCGTCGGCGGTCACGAGGTCCAGATCGGGCATACGGCGTCCGAGCAGGGGGTGACCCTCGCCGAGGTCGTAGTGAATGTCCAGCCCGGAGATGATCCCGGCGAGCCGTTTGCGAGGCTCGTCCATGCTCGCCAGCTCCGACACCACATCGACCAGGGCCTTGCATGCGCTCGTCCTGGCGCTGGAGCACGCCCTGAGCCATCGTGTGCTGAAGCGCGCGGGCAGCGACCGGGTGGCGCTCGTCCTGATAGGTATCCAGGAGGCTCTCCGGGGAGGTCCCGTTGACCACCTGAGCCAGCTTCCATCCCAGATTCACCGCATCCTGCACACCGAGGCTGAGGCCCTGTCCACCCGCCGGGTAGTGCACGTGCGCCGAGTCGCCGGCGAGCAGGACCCGTCCCGCGCGGTAGGCCGCTGCCTGACGTGTCATGTCGGTGAACCTGGAGATCCACGTGGGACTGTGGATCCCGAAGTCGGTGCCGTACACGGCGATGAGCGCCTCGCTCAGATCGCGCAGGGTGGGCTCGCTGCCAGGCCCGATCTGCTGCTCGGTCACGATGACCCGCACCGGCCCCCCATCCTTGTAGACCACCTCGCCGTCGCGGATCTCGTACTCCAACCTGCCGAGGCCATGGATGCCCCTCTCATCGCGGCGGATGCCCAGCTCCGGCTCCTCGGTCATCTCGACCTCGGCGATCAGGTTGCTCCTCGTCGGATCCCACCCCGGGAACTCGATGCCGGCCGCTTTACGGATCACGCTGCGTCCTCCGTCGCACCCGACGAGATACTGCGCCCGCAGCGACTGGCCGTCGGAGCAGCTCGACGTCGACGCCGGTGTCGTCCTGCGCGAAGCCCGTCACCTCACATCCGTAATAGATCCGCACCGGCAGCTCGGCGATCCAGGCGGCCATGATCCGCTCGATCTGGTTCTGCCAGATCCCGAGCGAATACGGATGACGCGTCGGGAAGTCGCTCATGTCCAACACGGTCGTGGCGAACGTCGCGGCCTGAGCCACCTGACCCTCCGCGAGGAACCGATCAGCGACCCCACGCTGATCGAGCACCTCGATCGTGCGCGAGTGAAAACCGCCGGCCCGCGAGCCGACGAGCACGTGATCGGGACGCCGCTCGACGACCGCGACGTCGACCTTCGCCAACGCCAACTCAGCCGCCAGCATCATCCCCGTCGGACCGCCTCCGGCGATCACCACCGCATGCTCGCTCATAGCCATACCTCCGCGCCGAGTGTCCGCAACTGCACCGCGAGTCCCATCATCGGTTCGACGTCCCCGCGCGACCTATACGTCATCAACAACACCTGCATTTAGCCCAAGACGAGCGCGAGCGCTTCATCGACAGCGTTCAGCTCATCTGGATCGAGGCGTCCCGATGAGCGTCCCAGGCGCTGGGGGTCCACGACAGTCGTCTGCTCGACAAGGATACGCGCGTGAGTGCCATCGAGAGTGATCGCTGGCCTAAAGCTCGCCGGCTGTGCACTCGTCGAGGTCGGCGAGACGAGCACGGTGCTCAGCGTCAGGAACTCGTCGGCTTGAACGACGACCGCGTAGCGCGCGCCTCGCTGCTCCCTACCGCGTGTCCCTCGGGGGACAGGGAGGCGAAATATCTCGCCGCGCACCACCTCAGTCGGTGGGCTCTGGCGCCAGTTCCGCCATCTGTTCGCGGATAGCTCGCATCTCCGCTCGATCGTCCTCATCGCCTGCAAGCCGCCTCACCTCAGCTTGCGCTCATCGGCCCATAGTCATAAGGCTTGAACACATGCTTTCGCGCCGACGGATGAATGATGAGAGGCGTTGCGTGCACGCGACGGGCTCGGCGTGCGCCCATTTGCCGACGCATGCGCCGATAGTGTTTCGGGTCGCGTGCGCACCTCCGATAAGCACCCTGTGCTGATCCTCACCGGGGCTCCAGGCTCCGGCAAGACCACCGTAGCTCGGCTTCTTGCAGCCAAGTGGCAGCGTGCTGTCCATATCGAATCCGATCAGTTCTTCCACTTCATCCAGGCCGGCTACATCGAGCCGTGGAGGCCGGAGTCGCACGAGCAGAACACAATCGTCATGCAAATCGTCGCTGAGGCCGCAGCACACTACGCCAGCGCCGGCTACTTCACGATCATCGACGGGATTGTGAGCCCACGGTGGTTCCTTCAACCGCTGCGCGATTCCCTGCGCGCCACTGGGAGCTCGGTTGCCTACGCGGTGCTGCGAGCACCACTTCCCACCTGTCTAACCAGAGTCGCGACCCGTGGATCCGGCCGGCTCTCTGATGCCGCTGTCGTCGAGCGTCTATGGCACGACTTCACAGAACTGGGTCCACTTGAGCCCCATGTCATCGACAGCGGGACGCAAGTTGCCGACGCTATCGTCGCTGCGCTTACCGAACGACTGCCGAGTGAGCTGTTGCTCGAGTGAGCTGTTGACCAACGAGCATAAGCGGTCCAGGAGAGCGGCGAGAACAATGTCGTAGCGATACAGGCGCCTCGGCAGGAAGTCCTCCGGGTCGCGACCCTGCCGTGTGGCGAGGCGGTGGAACTCGCGGACCGTCGCCGGGGTCGAGCGCCTGACCGTAGACCCAGTTGGCAGCATCGGCGTACCCACGGACCTCCATGTACTCCCTAATTGTACCGAACACATCCGTAAGTGTGCGCCTGCCGTCAAAGCAATTGCACCGAACAAAATGAAGGGCGATGGCTGCTCTATGGCCAGCCAAGACAACAGGCTCTCAAGCAGGTGAGACCGGTCGAGCACGCTCAGAGAACGGTCAGCAGCTCCACATCGCGTCCCTGGCTCAGCGCCAGCATTCCTGCATCGAAGGTTACGAGGCGCACTCCACGACGGCGAGCAAGTGTCAGCAGGTGCGCATCAGTCACCTGGCGGTAACCCGCGATTGCCGGGACGTCGCTGTCACTGAGCGATACATCGTCGGTGAGAAACCGGTGGGCATCGCGCGCACGCAACGCGGACAGAACAGCGCGCGCCGCATCGATGCCAATGGCGGCCGGGAGCACCTGGGGGTTGGATGACACTCGCACAAAGCCGCTCTCGGTGAGCGGACAGGTCGCCCATCCGCCCGAGCTGTTCTCGGCGAACCACGCTCGCATTCTCGCATGGTGCACATGAGAGTCCCACGCGAGCGCGATCAGCGCATTGACGTCCAGCAACGCCATGAGAGCGCGTCAAACCTCATCGAGGGCGCGCCTGACCATCCCTGGGGTGATGGGCGGGGTGCCAGCCGGCACACGGATCACCGGCAGGCCATCGTCGGCCTCCACGCGCGCAGGCGTCAGGCCCTGCCGCGCCAGAGCGGAGATGACGGAGCCAAGCGAGCGGTGCTCGCAGGCGGCCAGATCCCGAGCGGCAGCAACTACGTCGTCGTCGATATCAAGCGTCGTGCGCATCCATTTGATGCTAACGCATCAACGCATCAAACGGCGGGAGATGCGCGAGCACCTGGGTTTGCGCAACGTCTGGCTCGCCGATCATCCGCAAGTCCGAGCCAACCAGATCGATGTGGAAGCGTTCCCACTCTTGCAGACCGATGTATGCCACGACGGGCAGACGCACCGCGGACGACTCATCGCCGACTGAGCGCCGCGGTCCAACCTCGAACCGAAACCAATCCCCAAGGTCACGGCCGGCGGCCTCGCGCAGGTCAGCCTCGGCGGCATGTCCTGAAAGATGAAGCGATGGAACTCCTGAAAGTGGGCAAGATCGTAAGCCCCCTCGAGCCTGAGCGCGGCGAGTTGCACGAGTCGTAGCGTGCTCGCCTGCGCCTCATGGTCGGCAAGCACGTCGGCATCTTGCAGACGGCCAGGTTTCGCAGCACGCTGGTCCCGGGATATGCGTAAGGATCAGCCACCGCGCCGGGGAGCCGCCGCGCGGTCAGCGGTGTGCCGACGCCGGCACCGGCTCATCGAGCAGGTGAGCCACCGACTCGCCGGATGCGAGCCGCTGGGCGGCTTCACCGAGTTGCTCGGTCGCGATCGTGCCCTCAGTCCAGCGATCGAGGATCTCGATCACGGTAGCGCCAGGCTCCAAGCCCTCGGCCCGCACCGATCCGATGGCATCTGCAGCTATATGTTCACGGGCCTCCATAGCGACTGCTATTAGGGCCCTACGCAGTCCCGAAGCCAAAGTCGGGACCAATGATGGCGATCAAGGTCTCGATCATGGCAGCAAGCTTGCTAAGGGCAGCACCGGCTGTCTTGAGATAGCGGGCAGTCTTGCGAAGCCACTCTAGAAACTGTTCTTTCATGACATATATTTTAGCTGCTCGATCGGACACCGGCTCCCCGATCCGGGGAACTCGCGTCAGCGCGGCCTCAGCAGATCCCAAAGCCACGCTCCAAAGGCTGCCCCGAGCGCCCCGCCAAGACCCCATCGAAGAATCCAAGGGCCGTGCAAGGCGTGTTCGCCGACAGAGCGACCCGGCACGGCCCATGCCAGGCACCACAAGATGGCATACGCTGGACGCTACACGAGGCCATGCGCAACCTGCAACCCGTATACGCGGTCGACAGCGATGGATTCCACCCGCTGAGCACCGATCTCCCGGCTGAGCCGCAGTCGGCGAAGCTCGTCGGCAGCATTCTCTCGTGGACTCAGGGGAAGATGCGCAAGTCGGCAGTGCTCAACTGAGATCGGCAAGACGCCGCTGGATATGGAAGATGTCGGTCGGTGGCACGCCGGGTCGTGCGCGACTCCGCGGGCTACCCCTACTGCATCCAGGAATACGGTCTGGAACTATGGAACTATGCCGAGAGCTCACCCATCTGCGAGACCGACGTAGAGGCAGTGAGTGAGATCGTCAAGGACTCGCCAGCGCGAAGCTTCTTCGGCACCCGCCTGCAGATGTTCACGATCGGAGTGTCTCGGGTCGTTTGTGGAATATGGTTGGGAGTAGATTTGAGATATATGCGAGAAAATGCTCCACAGAGCGAGTAATGAGCATCTGAAAGATAAGTTGGTTAAAGCTCCGTAGACGCTCTGTCACTACGGCTCTTTCCTCTCCCATTTCTCCCTCTCCTCAGCTTCCTCAGGGCGGGCTGTGTCAACGAGCGCCTTCGCGGCAATCATCCGCTGTTCATCCCCTGCGATTGCACGCCGTCCGTGGCCCCAATGCTATCGTGCGCTTTAATGCATACGAGGTATCGTGTCCTCATCATCGGTGTTGCCGCGCTGAGTGTAGCCGGCGCGCCCGGCGCGTCAGCCAGTACCCGCCCCAAGCCTGTGTCCGTCTATGTGCAGAAGAAGCTAAGCGTTACTCGCAACATCCACATCGCGTTTCGCCCCACCGACCACCTGCCGCAAGGCGGCTACTACTACGCGGTCGTCGTTCTGAAGCCCTACAGGCATTACACGCGTAATGTGCCGCCTCCATGCGCGACATCGAGCAACATGGAGAAAACCGACTACGGCTATCCACACCCTGGTCGCCCCGTGGCACTCGCGCTCACCCCGGCAAAGTCTGCCACCGGGCATTGGTGCTCGGGGGGAACCTACGATGGTGCGGTCTATGCCGTTCCCCACCCGCCACCCTGCAATAGCACCTACCCCTGCCGCAGCGAAAACTACGAAAAACGTAGCCCCTGTTTTGAACTCGAAAATGGCCGGAAAGCGTGCGGAGTGGTCGCTCATCCGGAACTCTATTCCTACCCCGATGGACTTCCCAAACCGCTAGAGCAGGACACACGCATCATCGGACACTTTCACGTCGCTTTCTGAGGAAGGGAACGCCGAAGGCACGTCCTGCGCAGGGTCCCTCGCGCCAAGCCTGTGCTGATCGAGCGCTCGAGCCTCCGGAGTGCTCATCGAGCGATCGATGAGCTGCGCAGACGCGGACAGAACCGAGATTGGCTGCCTGCACTCGTCGACCTTCTGCACGATCGAGTCGAGCAGCAACGTCCTGAGCCTCTGCGCGGGATGGAGGAGATGAAGCACGGGCAGCTTGAGCCGGCGTAGTGCCCTTCACGGTCCTGCGGGTCCCGAGTGTCCGGCGTGTCGTAGACAACGACATGACCAAGCGCGAGCGGCGGGCCTACAACGCTGCGGTTGACGCGTTGAAGGGCGAAGGTTGCCGCGCGGGCGGCAAGCGGCTCGCCGCGACGGATGACGTCGACTACTCGATGTGCCTACCGAGCCCTCAACCATCAGATCGAACAGGGCAAGACCGTGCTGCTGAAGGAGTACCGAGCGGCGGCCCGTGAGCGAGATTGGGTCGTCATCCGTCGCGACCTGACCGCTCGTCTCTGTCAGAGGAGGACTTCGCGATCACGATCGCCGACGACCTCGACACCGCGATCAGAGCCTTCTCTACCACAGCCAAACTGAAGGCTATGCTCACCAGCGCTCGCGCTGCGGTCCAAGCGTGACCCGCCGCTTTGCGTCTTCACCGAGCTTGGTCATATGAGAGCGCTGTCTTGGTGCTGCTACAAGTCGGCGCACCTGCCATCATGGGGCCATGAGTGAGCAACCGCATGTCGTGCTGAGCGGAGCGGTTTCTGGCCGCTACGTCATCACCGACCGCCGGCCCACTGGGGAGCTGACGCTCGTGCCCGACACCTCCGCCGAGGCGATCCGCGAGCGTGCCGGGCTGCTCGATCCAACGCCTGAGCAATCCGAAGCGTTCTGGCGCGAGCACGAACCGCACATGCTCCCCCCCGATGACGAGCCGTAGGCCGGCGCCGAAAAGCAAGCCCGGTGCCAGGGCGCACTTCGATCCCGACGCCTGGGAGGAAGACCTCGCTCGTACCACCCCGGCAGGGCGCGAAGCAGCCGAGGCAGCTCGCCGGTCCTACGAGCAGAAGGGCGTCCCGATCGAGCAGCTACGTCGCGTAGCCGAGCACGGTGACGATCACACAAACCTACCCGACTGCGCGAAGGTCTATCTCCCTTCGCCCAATGGACACTTCGGCATGGTCTTCATGCTCAAGTTCGAGCCCAACGGGCGTCCCGTTCTCGCGTTCCTCGCTTTCGGCGTGCGCCACCATCCCCGAGGCTCACGGCGTTCCAGCGTCTACCAACTTGCGCATCTGCGCATACACGGCCAGCCGCCGCCGCGCCCGCCCTCGTAGAGGACCAGCGATCTCGATAGCGAGCCGTCAGCGCTACGGCTGATCCTGCTCGCCCAACACGGCGCCGAGGTCGCTCACTGTTGCATCGAGCGCGTCCAAGAGGCGGACGAGGGTGCGCCAGCGAAGGTCGATCCTGCCGTGCTCAACCCGCGATACGTACGTGTGGTCGGTGTCCGCTTTGGCGGCCAGCCCCGTCTGCGAGAGGCCGGCTCGGTCTCGCAGTGTTGGAGTGGGCCATCAGGATGCTCGGCCGTGCGATCCCGGCTTCCGCGCAGGGTCTGCTCGCTGCCGGCGTGATCCACGAGACGATCAGGGCCGAGCCGAGGCCGGCAGCGACAACAGGCCACGCTTCCGAGGCTTCAACGATGATCGTGCCCATTGAACGATGATTCGCTGGGGCCGACGGCAACTCCTCTTCGAGAAGGACAGAATCATGGCCCACGTCACATCTTGTGCCAGCGCCATGATGGAACGATGGACTGGAACGAGGTCACTGCCATAGCCACGGCTGGACTGGCGCTCCTCACGCTTGCGCTGGTGATCGCTGCGTTTATCGCCGCCCACTACGCCCGACGCGACATCAAGGTTCAGCCGCATCGTCGACGTCCAACCCAAGCCGTCCTTCCTGCCTTTCTTCGAGCACAGGGAGACAGTCAAAGCGGGGGTATGACGAGAGCGACGGGGGTCAGACCCTCGTTCGGCACCCCATCGAGATCCGGACGAGGGATAGCTTTGGTGCTGGCTTCAGCAGCCGGTAGCCTGTAGGCATGGCAAAGGCACGTCGCAACGACACGCCACACCGACGCACAGGCTCCAGCGGTAAGCCGCAGGAGCTGCGCGCAGCACTGATGACTGGCTCCGGGCGTCTGCGACCGGCCACACGACGCTTGGAGGACGTCCTCGCCGAGCGTGGCCCTTTGACCGGGCCGATCACCGACGCCGGCACTCGCGCTCTCGTAGCAGTGCGTGGCGAGGCGTCCGATAGCGAGCATGGCAAGCACTGAGCCGCCTGAGCAACGCGCGGGCATCCTCTACGTCGATACCTCCGCCCTGCTGAAGCTGCTGGTGCGCGAGGCCGAGTCGACCGCGATCGAGCGCGAGCTCGTCAGGTGGCCAAGCATCGCCACAAGCATCGTCACCGAAATCGAGCTACCCCGCGCAGTCGCGCGCGCCCGCCAGGACCGACCGGACGCGGTCATCGACGGGAGCCTGATCCTTCAGGGTGTTATCGCCTCGGCTGCGATCATCGAGCTGACCGAGGACATTGTCATTGCAGCACGAAGCGTAGCGCCGGTCCATGTGGGCGCACTGGACGCCATCCACATCGCCAGCGCACTCAGCCTCGACAAGGATCTGGCTGGCGTGGCCACCTACGACAGTCGCATGACGGAGGCCCTCAGACGTCTTGACGTCACCGTCCTCGCCCCTACCTGATGAGCACCGGCCGACCGCACCCCGCAGGACGACACGGCGGCTGCAGCCGCAACTCGACGCGCTCAGGTCCGCCCAATACCTCACGAAAACCACCCACTCGAAACCTTCGACGAAAACACATAAAACGACACATTTACGATGATCACCCGGCCACTGAGCCTGCTGGCGAGCGGCTCGTCATACGCCAGCGTGAACGCAGCTGCCGATCAGGCGCCGAGCACGACTCGCATACACGGCGCAAGGTGCGAGAGATCGGCACAACTCGTGAAGTTCAACCGTGGGCGGCTCTTCGATGAGATCCGCGAGCACGTTTGCGACCTGATCTCTAGCCTTCGCCGCGGTGTAACCGACGGCGCGACCCCTCGTTGTCCACCCCCACCAGCACCAGCACCGCTCCACCAGTTCCGTTGCGAATGCCGCGACCGGTCTCGGCGAACGAGACGAGTTGAGGTCTCCCTTGAGCGTCTGCTGAACCACGAGACGGCCGAGGCCATCGGGCGGCTGCCATCGGGCGTTGTAGCGAGATACAGGGTTGAGAAGCAGCCGGTGAATTCCAGCGCCCGCCATGGATTCGGTCGCCAGTCTGGCTCACTCGGGAAGAACCAGCAGCAGCCGTTCTTCCTGCCTACGCTCCCGCTCGCGCCACCAACGCTCGACAAGGAAAGGTGGAATCACGGTCAGAACAGCGAAGATTGCGAAGCGCATCGGCTTATCGAGCCCGTCACCGCTATGGAGGACAAGACCCGAGAGCGACCCCGCTGCCCCGGCAGCTGCTGCATAGCGCTTGGGAGCGCGCCCCTTGCTGGACCGGTGCAATCTGCGCCACCATGGCACGGGCGTCTCCCCGAACGGATTCGCTGCAAGCCCGCTCACAGGCGAGCATTCTAAGCGAGCTGCGCGGAGGACTATCAGCGCTTCGACGTTTCTATGCGACTACTGCATATATTGCATATCCTTCGTTATCAGCGTCTCGTGTGCTAACCTATCTCTATGTCTGCGATAGCCATTCACCCACGCGCTGATCGAGTTCGCTCGCTTCCAACGCTCTCACAGGCCGCCGGGTTCATCGGCCTGGACACGGGCGGCATGAGCCGCGCAGTTCGGGCGCTCGGCGTCGAGCCGCAGCGATGGGGCCGCCGGGACAAGCACCTGGAGGTCGCCCAGGTACTTCAGATCGCCAGGGTCGCACAGCGCGCATCGCTGGAGGAGGTAGCCGGCAGCATCCTGGAATGGACAGAGCAGAACCACCCGGACGCGTTGAAGCAGACGACCGCCGAGATCGACGCGTTCTTCGCCGAGCTTCCTCCCCCGACCGCGACACCAGCCGATGAGTTCGTCGCCGAGCTCCGCGCAGCGCTGCCGCCGCGATGGGCGGACAAGGCCGAGAAGATCTGGCGCGCTCACGCAGGCAACGTGTAGTAGTCGCCGCGATAGCCCTCGCGCTTGCGACCGCGCTTGAAGCCGAAGTTGGCCAGCTCGCCAGCGCCCAGCGCGATAGCGCTGTCGAGTACGAGACCGACTCGGCCGACCCCCCACCCGAGGCTAACCTCGGTCGGTGGCTTGGCACATCGAGTACTACGAATGTCACGAGACCTCGCCAGAGTGTTGATCGATCCGGGCGGACCCGCTGGCACCACACGCAGGTGGGCGCCAGGCGCCACACCCAGACGCGCGAGCCGATCGGCGGGAATGCTCCCGTCGGCGGCCACGACCACTCATGATCAGTGTGCTCGCTCACTGCACCACGACACCAAATGCAGCTCAACCACGCCAGCTCGCTCGGGGGTGGGGGGGTGGCCGTGTTCCGGTCGCGCCTTCGCGCAGGCGCATGGTACGGCGATGCTTCTGCACGGCAAACGAATGCGAGGCTTACGCGGTGCGACGCTGAACGAAGGCCACTGCAACGGACACTCCCGCGAAAACGACGCGGGGCACAGAGCGCTCTCGCCCCAGCGCGACCCGCGCGCCCACGCGGCGATCATCACGCCCCCGAGCGGAAGTCGCGGTCCGGATCGGCTTGTTACACGTATGGCGCCAAAGGTGCCGAGCCCACACTGGGAGGCGAGTCAAAGCACAGTGACCGCGGCAATACGCGTGCGCGATCAGAAGGCGCTCTAAACACCGCTCATATCCCCACTAACAGGGTGAGAGCAAACCAGTAGAGATCATTCCTACCGGCATAGCAATGGTCAAGGCTCCGGTCGATCAAGAAGCGGACCAACAGATGGCTGCCTCTATGCCGGGTAAGTACCTCACCATGAGTCGCAGAACTCCAGTCCCGGGTCGCACGGGCACGCGTGATCCGGCGATACGCCTCCACAGCGACCGAAGCGATCTTACGCGGTGCGACGCTGGACGAAAGCCCGCTGGCCCTCCGGGCTCAACGCTTCATACAGCGCACCCACAGGATCTTCGCCTTTCGCCTCCGCAGCACGCAACGCGGCAAGCAGCTCCCTTTCCTCTGGAGTAAAAGCCTGGTCCCAGGCCGGGTCGGGCATTTTCGTCTTCGTGGCCATAACGTAAGCGTTGCAATCGTCCACGGGATGTAAGCTCAACACCCAAACGCAGACCCGGCACCCCTACCTCCGTGGTCAGCGTACACCGAGATAGCCACGTGCTGGCGGGATCATGTAAAGCCCTAGCACAGAGCGCTCTCGGCCCTCACACGACCCGCGCCCGCGCGACGATCCTCACCCGGCACGGCTTCACCGACGAGCCGCGCGATCAGGCCCGTACGGAGAACGTGCTGCTCATCACCGATCCTGGGATCAACTTCGGCTGGTTACACCTCTGGGCGTCGGAGAGTGCCGAGCCCATCCAGGCGGCGCATCAAAGAGTAGGGACCGCGGCAGCGCGCGTGGGATCACATGCGCTCTCGACACCACCCTCATTCCCATTTGACAAAGTGGAGCAACCGACGATTGAGGATGCATCGACTATTCACCCACCCAGGTGGGTTTTGCGGTCCATCCCGTCAGCCACGTGCCCGAACCGGGCGCTTCGAATGACGACCCGGTGGACAAATCAACGTTCCATGTGTTATTGCTTTCGTTTGGTACAACGATGTCGTCCTTACCATCCCCGTTAAAGTCACCCACAACCGCATGCTGGTTGCAAGCCCATTTCGACCAGACCTGTGAGCCCGCCGCGCCAAGCTGAGTGCCGTTTGAAAGCGCAACCGAATATTCATTGTTGTTGCACATGATCAAATCGTCCTTACCGTCACCCGTGAAGTCACCCACCCCAATCCAGGTGGGTTTTGCGGTCCATCCCGTCAGCCACGTGCCCGAACCGGGCGCTTCGAATGACGACCCGGTGGACAAATCAACGTTCCATGTGTTATTGCTTTCGTTTGGTACAACGATGTCGTCCTTACCATCCCCGTTAAAGTCACCCACAACCGCATGCTGATTGCAAGCCCATTTCGACCAGACCTGTGAGCCCGCCGCGCCAAGCTGAGTGCCGTTTGAAAGCGCAACCGAATATTCATTGTTGTTGCACATGATCAAATCGTCCTTACCGTCACCCGTGAAGTCACCCACCCCAATCCAGGTGGGTTTTGCGGTCCATCCCGTCAGCCACGTGCCCGAACCGGGCGCTTCGAATGACGACCCGGTGGACAAATCAACGTTCCATGTGTTATTGCTTTCGTTTGGTACAACGATGTCGTCCTTACCATCCCCGTTAAAGTCACCCACAACCGCATGCTGGTTGCAAGCCCATTTCGACCAGACCTGTGAGCCCGCCGCGCCGAGCTGAGTGCCGTTTGAAAGCGCAACCGAATATTCATTGTTGTTGCACATGATCAGGTCGGCCAAATCATCGCCGTCGAAACTCGCTTTTGTGGTCATAAACGTCATATCCCCGCCGTAGCTCGTGCCAACTACGTTGGACGCCACGATGCGATAATGGTAATGCGTGCCCGACGGCAGGCCAGTAAGGCTGGTGCTCTCCGCTTGGTTATTAGTTCCCGAACCGGCCTCGACTTCGGAAGTAGAGGAGCCATACGACGTTGTCGTGCCGTACTGGAAGTAGTAGTGTGTGTCCGTACCCTTGGGATTAACGGTTCCATTCAACTTTGCCTGCGTCGACTTTACTTCCGACGCCGCACTCGTAGTCGCTTCGGGTGGCAGGGGCGTGTATTCGGTGTGGAGCTTGAGGTTTGCTGCCCAGCCGCCCATGGCGCTCACTCCGTTTTCACCCTCCAGCCCTTGCTCCACACCAACGAGGGCGTAGTTTTCAGGGTTTTCCGAGAGATGCCAACCAGCGCAGCCGGCATTGATGAGTTGAACCGCTTTTATGAGATTGGTCTTGGTGATCTTTGCTTCAAAATGTCCCGAGCCGGCTGACCCTACTTCGAAGGTGTTGGTGGAGCCTGGCATCTCGGTCGCGTAGGACGTACCGGGATAGAAAAATGTGTTTACTTGGGCCGAACCAGCCCCGCCACATTCTCCAATTCTCTCATTCTTCCATTCGGGCTTGTTGTGAGTCGACCGCCACTCTTGGAGACAATACTCGATCACACCATGGAAAGAAGGTTCAGTATCTTCCAAGGCAGGACACACGTATCCCCAGCCACTGTATAAGGTGCCGGTGGTGTAAGTAAAGGTGGTCACCCCTGCTTCTGCGGATAGCACAAGCGACGGTTCGCCGAATGCACTGCTCCACGGTTTGTCGCTGGTTCCCTGGCTCCTGAACGAGACGTAGTGTTGCATGCCACAGGTTGCCGTGCACCCTTTCCCCGAGACTCCCCGGATCGCTTGGCCCCAAAACGTTCCATCCGCTTGGCAGGCGTTATTGGCACTCGAAGTTTTATCGCCCTCTTGATAACTGCTGTAGGGAGTCGGCATAGTTATGCCTGAGAGTCCCCCTTCGTTTGTCGAATCCTGATACTTGAGTTCGGCGCCGAGCCGGTAATAACTGCAATAATCTCCGCTTGGAGACAGTTTTAAGTCCGTGCCGATCCCACCTTCAGACATATGTTCCAGCCCGCCCGTATGGCCACCCGGCGTTGGCAGATACCCAGCGCCCACAGAATCACAAGCGGTAGAGGGCGAACCAAGCTGCCCCGTCTGCCAACACGTCGAATTGCCTTCGCCATACCAATAGAAATTCGAGGTGGCGTACGCCATAGACGCGACGCTCAGAAGCAGCACAACAGTCAGTATCGCCACGAACACCACACGACGAAACGAGCGATCCCCCCGGCGCCCGCTGCCCAGTTCGCGTCGACCCACTTCAGATGCTGCATCCAGTCTCTGACCCGCCATCCCTGCCTCCTCGCTCTCATATCGCCCGAGCCAACCACCTACTTGTGGACGCGGCTTGATTCCTCCTAGCGATCCCACGGCGACCGCTACCGGGAGGGCTCCGCACAGGCCCCTTACGTAGGTGATGATCCCCGAGTACGTAGTCGACGCCTATGCCCAATGGGGGATAGTTAGCAACACGAGATATCCCAATTGTCCCAAAGGTCGGCAAAAGGGTCATGCTATGGTCGCCGAATCACTCCAGCGTTCTCTTATTTCTTTTGGCGTGGTCAGCGAGAAGCACGGAACATGGTGCTTCGTCGCGGCGCGACTGACCGCAAGACGATTCGGGCGGATGTTGCCCTCCATTTCCTCCGGGGAGAGGGAATCGAGATCGGAGCCCTGGGCTTTCCACTGCCACTGCCAAGGTACGCGCGGGTTCGCTATGTCGATTATCTCGGCGAGACCGGGTTGAGGGAGACCTACAGCAGCGTGCTGCGCGAGGGCCCTGCACTCGTCGTGCCAGACATCATCGATGATGGTGCCCGTCTCGCATCGTTTCCCGACGCTTCCCTGGACTTCGTAGTCGCCAATCACATGCTCGAGCATGTAGAGGATCCAATTGCCGCACTCGAACATCAGTTGCGTGTGCTCAAACCGGGAGGCATTCTCTACCTGGCCCTACCCGACGCTCGCTACACGTTTGACGCGTCCCGTGAGCGAACCACCGTGGAGCACCTGCTGCGAGATCATCGGGAAGGACCTCGAGTTTCACGTCGCGAACATTACGAAGAGTGCGCACGACTCATCGAGGGCCATAATGGCGAGATTTTGATGAAGCGTGTGAGGGAAATGGAAGCCGAATGCCTGCGCCCGCACTTCCATGTGTGGGAGCCCATCACCTTCGCCCGGTTCTTGACCGCCCTCGACTTGCCGTTCTCGCTCGAACTACTTCAAGCGAGCGTAGAAGAGTTCATCGTCGTGATTCGCAAGCCACCGGCCTGACGCTCATCCCGAATACCTGGTTGTTCAGAGCGACGAGCGACTTGATTTTTCGGCGAGCAAGATGGCGCCAGCGCGTTTACTTACGGTCGGCCTGGCCAGTCTCACGAGTTGCGTCGTCTAGCGCCTCAAGGCGCAGCGCAACCTCAAGCTCAGCACGGCGCACCCCGGGTGACCAGCCGAGTCCTGTCGCGATTTTGTCTAGCCGATGCCAGACGGTGCGCCGATCCACTTCCAGCCGATCGGCCGTCACCTTGACATTGTGACCAGTTGCAAAGTAGGCACGCAGCGTCTGGCGTGCCACCCGACCACCAATCCGCAGGTCATCGAGCGGAGAGAGATAGACATCTTGCAGCGTTCTGGCCAGCATGTCATCTCGAAACATAGCCGCCTCAAGTACGACATCGGCGCACCGTGTGAACCTCTGCGGCTTGCGTCGCGCGACCAGCAGGGCCGCTTCGGCTTCTTGGTGCGTCCAGCGCCAGCCGTCGATCCCCTGGCGAGGCTCGCCGATCGCCAGCGACACATCCGCCGGCCACCTCGCCGACATCAAACGCTCGACATCGCCCACCACGGCCTTGCGCTGTCCACCAAGCCAGGCCCACACGCTCTGCTCGTCGTGCGGCACGCACAACAGTCGACAGTCCAATCCTGCCGCCGAGCCTCGGATTGCCTGCCCCACACCCTGGCCCGTGCCGATCATGCCGAGGTGCCAGGCATCCAACTCATAGCCGAGCTCCGCGGAATCGACGAGCCCACCGGCAAGCAGCCGTCGCACACGCTCTGCACGGCGTTGCTCAGGCGAGCGGTCTATGCGCTTGACCTCGCGTGCGTACTCCTCGTTGATCGAGGCGATCAGGCCATCAAGCAGCGATGCCTGTGTCCTCTGCACACGGCGCAGCGCTGCTCCGTTACCCAACAAGCCGCCGCAATCAGCCTCCTGCATCACGAAGTCCCCCAGCACCGCGTAACCGGCGGTATAGCGGCGCAGGATCGTGTCCAGCCCAATCCCGCTGCGCGCCGCACGGCGCGCCTGCGCTGCCGCCTCCGCAGGAATCAGCCTCGCCTTCTCATCCTCGTGCTCGATGCCCGTCAGAGCGTAATCCAGAACCGCCACGACCGCGGCGCGCTGCCCCTGCTCGTACTCGACATCCCCACTCTCGGCCGGACCGGATGCGACGTTACGTATGCGAGCAACAATCGCCTCCTCGATCTCAGCGCGCCGCGAGCGCAGCCGCTCAACCACGCCCATACGAACCTCTTCTAGTGACGCCGCATGTTTTTTTGCAGCTTGACGCATCGTCGATCACCCCCTGATGGCCTGACTGATGATGATCTTGATCGGATCGTCCGTGACCGCTGGTTCCCTGTAAGCAGAATGATTGCGACTAACAGTAGTCCCCGCTATTAGCATGTCTATCCCCGAAACGGGTGATCTTTGGGTGAGTTCGGGTGATCAGACTTGTTGTGGCGGGATTGTCGGATAGCATTCATAGGTGGATGCGGTCCGAATTCCTTGCCCTGCTGCGATGTCCGTCCTGCGACTCGCCGGGCAGCTTGCAACTCGACCTCACCACAGACGACGAGCGAGAGACTCGTGAGGGTCGACTCACTGCCGGCTCTGCCGGCTGGAGCGCCCGGTCCGCGACGGCGTAGCCGATCTGATGCTCGATCCATCCCCGGAGGTGAGCGCGGAGGCTGAGGGACTCGAGCGCTTTGCGCTGCGGATGCGCCAGGACGGCTGGGATCGTGCCCGGGTGCTTGACCTCCCTCACGAGGAGAGCGGCTACTGGTGGACTCAGCGACGGGCGATGGAGCGCCTGCTCGAGACGATCCCCTTCACGCCCGGACAGAGCATTCTCGACATCGGCGCCAACACTTGCTGGGCCACGGCCACATTCGCCCGTATCGGCCTGCGCGCGGTGGCGCTGGACATCTCAATGGTCCATATGCAGGGCCTGCGCACTGCCGACTGGTGGTTTGAGGACCAGGGCACGTACTTCGAGAGGGTGCTGGCGCAGATGTCTGCGCTGCCCTTTGCCGACGACAGCTTTGACTGGGTCTTCTGCTGCGAGGTGCTCCATCACAACGACCGCCGGGCAATGACCAGGGCCCTGCACGAGATCCGTCGCGTGCTGCGTCCCGGCGGGAGCCTGCTGGTCATGAACGAGCCGTTGCGGTGGCCCACCGATCTCAAGCGCGACCACGGCCTGGAGGTAGCGCAGTTCGCCGGCAACGAGCACGTGTACTTCTTCCCAGAGTACCTATGGATGGCATGGCGCGCCGGCTTTCACCGCATCCGCATAACCGAGCCCGCGTTCGACACCTTCCACTCGCACGACCCGATCCATCTCACGCTCAAGGCGAGCGTGCTGGGCTCATTCAAGCTCGCCGCGATCAACGTCGCTCGTCAGCGAGCGTTCGTGCGTCGCCTGCACATGTGGTGGCGCTACCTCATGGGACCACAGGTATCACTGCAGATGACCTGCACCAAGGAAACCCCCACGAGCACGCCTCAGACCAGGTGCCACATCTGCCGTAAGACCAACCACCGCTAGGCAGGCGCCTGCGAGCACGACTGCGCCAAGCCATATCCACCAGCCGGTTGGCGGAGTCCAAGTGGCGCGGCTCAAGAACCACTCGGGACCAGCACCGCCCACGGCGTAATGCTTGGCATTGACATACCAGGCAGTCACCTGCATGACCGCGACCACGACCGGGACGGCGATAGCAAGGGATCTTAGCCAGTCCGCTCTGACGCAGTCGCGATGACGGTTCAATGCCTCACCGGCAAGGAGGGGCACGAGAATGAGGACGGGTAGGACATGGCGTCCCTGCAATCCCGCCCCGGTTGGCCGGATGAGAAACGCGTAGAAGACGGCCGGCCCGACGAGACCGGCAACCATCACGGCCGTCAGCACGAGACGCTCGCGTCCTTCGGACACGGCGCCGGCGGTCACCATGAGTGCCAAGACCAGCGCAAACCACACGAGCGGGATGATCAGTGGCAGCTTGACATCGAGATAGCCAAACTTGCCGACCAACTCTGGTAGCGCCCTCCACCACTCGTGCACGCCCGCGACAAGGCCGGCATGCAACTTGGCCGTATCGAGCGAGACATGCGTGCCGTAGAGCGCTTCCCAGGCTCGGTTCAAAATGACGGCGAGCGCAAGCACACCGGTCGTGGCACGCGGCGCCCAGCCGGCCTTCCATCTGTGAACGAAGGCCCTTGGCCCACCCCATATCAACGCCACGAGCAGTGCCAGCGCAAGCCAGGCTGGGCTGGCCGAGCGGCTGAGCGCGAGCGCCGCGCCGCTGAGAGCCGTGAGGGTCCACCAGCGCGCCGGCACCGGTCCTTGACGCCCCACGCGCAACAGACACGAGAAGAACGCCACGGCGCCCGCAATCTCCGTCGCGCTCCCGCTGAGGATGGCCGCACAGAAGAGGGCCATCGGCGTCACGGCCAGCAGCAGGCCAAGAAGGGAGACGAGCGGGCTGTCGGCGTCATACAGCGCAAAGACAGCGACAGCGAGCAATCCGAGCGCGACGAGCGCATCCGCCGCGCGCGCGAGCCGCAGCGCCGACGGAGCGGAGCTCCCAGCGCGCAGGGCCACAGCGGGCAGTAGGTAAGGGAATGGCTGGTAGTTGCCCACCGCAGTCACGCGTGTCACCGCGGTGGGCGTGGACCGGGCGACGTTCAGGCAAGCCGCATCGCGCTCGCCCGGCGCGAGCTCGCAGGTGAAAGGCAGGGGGTCAAGGCCTCGCGGCAGCGACACGAGGCGCGCCTCTTGAGCCGTGAACGCAACCTGAATCGGCGTGACGCCTATGCGGGCGCCCCGATCGGCCTTGCCGATCAGATGACCCTCGCTCATACCAACAGCACGGATGAAATGATCTGCCTCATCGGGTGCGGCAAAGGGCGCATTGCCCATGATCCAGACCGTCAGCAGCAGCGCCCAGGCGACCAGCACAAGCGCAGGCACAGAGCATACCTTCACGCGAACACGTGGTCGCACCGTGGAAAGGTGGGCAGGGATTTCGAAAGATATGGCTATTTCCTATGTGGGGGCGTGCGCCCTTTACTGGGTCTCTTTCCTACTTCGAATGGGATCGGCAGGCCGATCAACTCCCGGCTGCTTCGAACGCCGAGCTTGGCGCGAATGTGGGCAGAGTGCGTGCGGACGGTCTCGGGACCGAGCTGCAGGATGCATGCGATTTCGCCATGTGTCCGGCCCCTGCTGAGATATTCCAGCACTTCCACCTCGCGTGGTGTCAGAGAGGCAATGGTGGCGGGGCGGCTCTGCTCCACCAGGTGACCGTCACTATCAGCATACATTTGTCTGCCGTCTGCAACGGTATAAACAGCAGCCAGAATGCCGTCTGCAGAGACCTCCTTTGACAGACAGCTGGCTCCCCAGGCGAGTAGGCCCATACGGTACTCAAGGGCAGGCCGGTGGGCCAGCACGATGATGCCGATCGCGGGCTGGGCCGCTCTCAGACACCTCAGGATCGAGGGCTCGACCACAGCCGCCTCATCGAGAACGGCGACCTGCGGCATCTGTCTCGCGACGGAATATTCGAGCGAAGCCCTATCCAGATCCGTCTCGATGATCCGAAGATTTCGATCTTTGCGCAAGGTCTCCGTGAGGCCGCGCCCCACAAGTGCACCGAAGTAGCCAAGGACGACGGCGATGCGCTCAGCGTCGCCGTCCGATAACTCTCTCTCGGAGCCTGCCATCGACATCATGCCCGCAGCTTACAGCGCTAATTCTAACTGTCCCAATTGTATCTGGAACAATTGGGACAGGTGATGAAGCATGGTCGGGCCATGTCCGACCCGCTCCACATCTTCGCCGGCAACCTAAAACGCCTCAGGCAAGAGCGCGATCTGACCCAGGAACGCCTGGCGCACAACGCATTCCTCAGCGTGAGCCACGTCGCTAAGATCGAGCGCAGCGAGCGCGAGCCGGGCGTCCGAACGGTCTCCAAGCTCGCAAAGACACTCGGGGTCTCCGCCTCGGAGCTGTTCGACGGCATCGACGGGCGCCCTGCGCTCGAGGAGGCAACTGCAAGACGATCGTAACGCCCATCAGCAGCGCCCATCGGCGCGACCCACCACGAGCCTGGAGTGATCAGACTCGTCGGTCAGCTTCGAACCGCATCAGACCGTCAAGGCAAATACTATGACGCTATAAAGTGCCGCTGATGCGGTCCCATGTGTACGGAGGCGCTATCTGCGACATCTGGCTGACTAACATGACTTACGATACTGACCTACTACAGGCAACCCGTACGCCGGTTTCTCCCTGCTGCTTCATGCATGTTCCAAAGAGTGCCGGAACGAGTGTCCTTGCTGCGCTTGAAGCAGCGTTGCCCACGGGCTCGCTAGCCCCACCCCGAATGGACACCTCGACCTTCTGCGGCTTCCGTGAGTTTGAGCTCATGCGGTCATCGACGCGGGATTTGGTCGCAGTGGGTGACGATGAGGTTCGATCGATGCGCCGGTATCGGGCTGTCAGTGGCCACTTCTCATTGACCACGTTGCTCCAGATCACTACTGCGTCAGCGATCGGAACGATCCTGCGCGAGCCTCGCGCTCGAGTTCTGTCATTGTATCTGTTCTGGCGCACCCCCAAGATCTTCGATCCGTGGCTGCCCTACAGCTTGGAAGAGGATGCGCTCATGCCCCTGGACCAGTTCATGGCCGAGCCGCGTCTCGCTCCGGCCATCGACAACCAAGTGTGCCGGATGCTCCTCTACGGCGACCCACGTATCCCGCACGACGGCTTTATCGCCGAGGGCGATGTCGACGCAATCTCATCAGATGCGATCGCTCGGCTCGACTCACTTGGCTTCGTCGGCGTACTGGAGCTTGGGGACCATGCATGGCAAGGACTCGCGCGGCTGTTTGGCGTGAGTCTCGAGCCAATGAAGGTTAATGTGACCGGCGATCTTGAGAATATTGCGGCGTCGCGGGGAGAAAAGCTCATCACAGCTGACGCCCTTGACTTGGTCGCGCAGCGCAGCGCGGCTGACCGGATTGTCTACGACCATGCGTTGATGCTCGCAGGCGTTCGAGGTGGCGAGCGGCTGCGACTCGCGGAGTCGGCCTTCGCGGGCCAGCTCGTGCGGCTGGGCGACCTTCTCGGCGACTCCGCAGCAAAGCACACTCAAGCTCTTGACGAGGCATGTGCTGAGGTCGAGCAAAAGGAGCAACTCCGTGCTGAGGTCGCGGAACTTAACGGTCTGTTGCTCTCGCGTGAGCACATGGTGCGGGAACTAAGTGCCGAGATCGAGGGTCGCACCGAGGAATTGAGGCGCATGCGCTGCTGGCTCGACGCGGTGCACGCATCGGCAAGCTGGCGCATCACTGCGCCGCTTCGTGCCGGCAGGCGAGTGATACGCTACTCGCGTGACATCCTGAAGACCTTGCTACGCGTTTGAGCATGCGTCGATCTCAACTCTGCTTTGAAGCTGGCCACCCGACTGGCGCGAGGTCAGAGTCCGTCAATGAGTGATCGTATGACCTACCTGGCGCTGAACGAGCTGGTGCGTCGCCACACCCAGGGAAACGCCCTGGCACCCTCGCCTCAAGAGTCATTGACTCGCTATGAGCACCGGGTCTTCTCGCAAAATGGAGAGGACGGGGTGCTGACCGAGCTCCTGCGTCGCATCGGTGTGGTCAATCGCTGGTTCGTAGAGTTCGGTATCGAGACTGGGGTCGAGGGTAACTGTGTGTTTCTGGCCGATGTGATGGGATGGTCGGGCCTGTTTCTAGAGCCACAGCGGGATGCTTGCAATGAGCTACACAGAAAGTACTCCGCCAATCCAGCGGTCCATACAAAATGCGCCCTCGTCCGACCCGATAATGTAGAGCAGCTCTTTGCCGAGGCCAGCGTGCCTGCCGAACCAGATGTATTGTCAATAGACGTGGACGGGAACGACTACTGGATCTGGCAAGCGCTTACAACCTACTCACCTCGCATCGTTGTGATTGAGTACAACGCCCAGTGGCCTGTACATGAGCGCTGGGTCCAACCTTACGACCCCGATCGTGTGTGGCAAGGAACCGACAATTACGGGGCCTCACTGGGCGCGTTGCGCTCACTGGGCAAAGAGAAAGGGTACCGCTTCGTCCACACCGAGCTGACAGGTGTAAACGCTTTCTTCGTGCGCGCCGACCTCGAGGCCGTACTGCCTAAGCCCGAGGTGGTACCACTGCGCCCGCCAAACTACTTCCTAAGCGGCACCGGTCACCCAGCACACCCTGAGCCCGCCCCTCGCATCATCAACTTGAACTCCGCAACCTAAATCCTGGCCAGCCGCAGCTACTTGACGATTGTGTAGCTCAGTCCGCAGGCTGCGACTTCTCCCAAGCAGCATTTGTGGCGGTGATAATGAGTTGAGCGTCCAGGCCAATCCTGAACGCTCAACTCGCGCGCCTCATGCGCAAGTCCGTTCACATGGTCTGACTAGGGAAAGTGACTGAATGCGTTGCTGGCCACGTTTTCTTTGCCTCCGAGGATCGCAGACAAGTACCCGCTGGCCTGGTTTTGGTAGCCGCCGCTCACCAAGGCCCCTACGCCGCTAGCCGTGTTGTCTTCCCCCCCGCTCACCGAGGCGTGATAGTTGCTAGCGACATTGCTGACACCACCACTCACGGAGGACGCGTTGGCGCTGGCCGTGTTGGCCTGGCCCCCACTCACCGAGGATCGTATGCCGGTGGCCTGGTTGAATTCGCCACCGCTGACCGAGGAGTAGTCGCCGCTAGCCTCGCTATTGGCGCCTCCGCTCACTGAGGACCGTTCTCCTGTGGCTCCGACTTGGTAGCCGCCGCTCACTGAGGCCTGGAAGCTGCTGGCAACGTTGGAGGCGCCGCCAGTCACTGAGGCATCTGTACCTTCAGCCACGTTTTCGAGACCGAATACGACGCTAGACGGACCTGAGGCCGTGTTCTTCTTTCCGCCAAGGATCGCTCCGTAACTGGTGTACGACTGTTCGGAGCCGAGCACGAGGTTATTTGAGCCAGCTTGTATACCTGGCGATTCGTCATAGCCGATGATCAGGTTCCCAGCTCCATCGACAGGACCATTTGTTGTCCCTGACCCAGAGACGATCTGGACGTTGGCCCCAGAGAACTGGATCGTTGGTTTGCCTCCTACACCGGAGGCAATGTAGTTGATGTGGGGGAGAATCGCGAGCAGCTTTTTCTGTTCGGCTCCCGCGAGCCCTGAGATCGGTCCTTCTTTGCCGGGTGCCCCTTCTTTGCCGGGTGCCCCTTCTTTGCCGGGTGCCCCTTCTTTGCCGGGTGCCCCCCCTTTACCTGTCTTGCCAGTGCTGCCCTTGAGCTCCTTGAGCTCCTTAAGCACCGATGGGCTGATCTGGCTGGTCGAAGTTATGAGATAATGCTTGGCAGCAAGTGCTCCGCCACTCATGGAAAACACGAGCGCAAGCGTAGCAGCAACGTTCGCGTAGCCGAGATGTTTGCGGATGGATAGATTCATGCTCGATACCTCCTGCTCCGGTAAGCAGGCGAACCAAGTGTCGCCTACGAGACCTATGTCAGTGTTATCGCCCCCCGTTGAGGCGCTCGTCCCAAAGGAAACACCACACAGATCGCAGAGTTGCGAGCAAATCCGAGCCAGATCCGGATCGTATAAAGGGCCTGTCGACCGAGCAACGTACCCATCGTAGCCTGATCAATACCCTCGGGGCGAACTCTCAACGACCTAACTGACAAAGGGCTTCGATTTACTTTTCCGACGCGGGTCTTCTCCAACTGGCTCAGCAGCTCCGCCAAGAGCCGGATCTAGCACTGCCGGGTACACGCTCTGGCCTACTTCGGATATTGCGCGGAGAGGCAGGTACAACTCCCGCGAGACATCGTTGGCCACGATTACTTTGTGGCGTGACCCACGGCTCGGTGACGGACTAGCCCGTTGTTCTCAGGAGCGAATCGGTGATAAGACGGGAGGAACGTCACCTCCGAGAAGCCACTCGCTCGGCACATCCCAGCGATGGCTGGCTCGGTCAAGCTCCACCAATTCGAATCATCCCCCTCCAGCTCGTTGGTCTCGAAAAACTGGCCTAGCTGTGCCTCCTCAAACCCGGGGATAGTGAAAGACTCGGTCTCGACGATCATCATCCCGCGCGTTAGGGCTGCAGCCTTCTCAAGCATCTCCACAGGGTATCGTGTGTGATACAGGACCCCCAGCAACAAAACGACGTCGAACTGACCGAGGTCGCTCGGATTCAGAACATGCATATCCCCAAAGACGCTCTCTACGTCGCTGCTTAGTACATCTCGCGCGATCTCGAAGCCGCCTTTACCAGGAAGCCCGACGGGATCCCACGCTGGCGTCGCGGAGACGCTGCTTGTGCGGTTAACGATGGCCGCTGGGTTGGTAGCCCAAGTCCAGTAGTCGAGCGCCACAACGCGGCTGGCTCCTTGACGCTCAGCGGCAAATGAGAAGTATCCGTCCCACGCGCCAATGTCGAGCACCGTCTTTCCGCGGAGATCAGGGAGCTGAATGCAATCAAGCTCATCCTGGAGAACCGCCAAGGGCTTGTGTCCAGGCGTGACGAATCCCTCGCCAAGATCGATCGAGTGCCACCAGAAAGGGTGCGAGGCCACGCGCTGGGCTGCAGATTGTTTGCTCATCGATCGGGGTTTGGGCTGGTTGGAGACCTTTGATGGCCGCGCGAGTATGGTCCTTTCGCTCACCGACGGGGTTAGGACCACGTTGACGAAGTCATTATCGCCCACGCAACACGCAGTGACCTCGTCAGCCGTCGCATTTGACACGGAGCCCGCCGTGCCCAGCAGCCCGACATGGAAGCCAAGCTCCTCGTATCGGACAATGACCGTGCGGGGGTCGATGCCGCGCTCTTCCATCCCCGTCAGCCAGAACTCACACATCAGCACAATGCCGGGATTCTGGGCAACCACCTCGCTGAGTCCCTCGACCACCTCGTGGTCGACGCCCTGCACATCCACCTTCACCACGTCGATCGACACTCCACCGAGTACCTCATCGAGACAGACAGCCGGTACGAGATCGCCGGTGTGCGTCGACGCGTCTACAACCTGATGGTCACCACGATTGACGGCCGATAGGCGCAGCCCGACATACCCGGTCTCGGCCTGGGCGGCGACCGGAAGCACTTGGACGTTCCATGCCCGGTTCCGCCACGCGTTTGCACGAAGAAGATCAAGATTTCGTAGCTCGGGCTCAACAGCGAGCACGCGACCCGTGGACCCGACAATGGCGGAGGCCAACAGGCTGAAGTATCCGATGTTGGCACCAACATCGAGGAAGCTACCGCCGGGACGCAGCACGGTCCTGAGGAACGCCGCCTCCTCGGGCTCCCAGCAGCCGGTCTTCAGAAGCGTCGGCGTGATGACCTCGTCATCCCTGTGGAGATACATGGGCCCGACGTCCGTAGCGGCGTCGATGCATTGCGATGAGTCGAGGACGGGCGGCACGAGCGCTAGCCCTGGAATGTCGTCCACGCTCCCGCTCATGAGCGGGCCCTAGCGACATCGTGAAGCGCCTCAAGCGCACGGTCAGCGACCCGCTCCCACGTGTAGTGGTCCAATGTCTTGGCTCGACCCGCGGCGCCCATGCGGAAGCCGAGCGCAGGATCCTCGATCAGCCGACGGGCCGCGGTCGCGATCTCTCCAGCATCGCGGCAGAGAAAGCCGTCGACGCCGTCATCGATCAGAGACGCCGCCGCGCCGCACGCGAGGTTTCCGATGACCGGCTTGGCTCGTAGCCAAGCGTCGAGAAAGACCATGCCAAAGCTCTCGAACTCAGAAGGCAGAACGAACACATCGCAGGCCTCATACGCAGCTGCAAGCTCCTCGTTGGACAGGGTACCCAGATGACGGACTCGGTCCGAGTTGATCACCTTGCCGTCCACGTCCCGGCCGACCATCACGAGCAGGGCGTCCCCGGACAGCATCTCCACTGCATCGACAGCAAGATCATATCGCTTGGTCTGCTCCTTGCGTCCGACGTACAGGACAACCGGACGACCATCGAGCCCGTGGCGAGTCCGAAACTTCGCGGCCGAGATGCTCCCCGTGCCGACTGCGGTGACGCCAGCGCCGAGAGTCACCGGGTTGGCGCGAGGGACATGCTCACGCAGGAAGTCCGAAGTGTGGCGGCTGAGCGTCAACACCGCTGCGGCTCGCTCATATGTGCGCAATAGGCTGTTGAACTGGTGATAGCGATCACTCTCGTGGATGAAGGGAAGCAGCACCACCGGTACTCGTGACCGTTGCGCAGCCCAAAGGACCTGCCTGGAGAGGCTGAACGGAGCATAACCCACGAGGATCGCGTCAAACTTGGACGCGCGTCTCATCAGATGCGCCAGCAGCCGAGGAACCAACGGTCCACGACCGATGTCGGCGAGCGTGTCGAAGCGCTTAGGCCGCTGACGTGCCTGCGCCACCGCGACCTCGGTGACACGCGACGGCCCTGCTTGTACGGCTCCCTCGACGAAGTCCTCCCGACTCCACCGGCGGGCCACCACATCGGACATCGCATCTCCGATTCGTCTCGTGTCAAGAGCATGGAAGCGACGGATCGGCACTCCGTCGTGCTCGTCGCGCACCGATAGCTCGTCGGGCCATCTGATCGAGAACTGCTGGACTGCGCGCAGTTTCTGGGCGCGCGTGGTGAGCACCTCGACATCGGTGCCCCGCTCGATCAGGGCTCGATTGAGGTTGCGCTCGTACACGGCGGACCCGTCGAACGGATCCCCTGGATAGGTCGGCAGAACCTCGAGGATTCTCACGGCGCTGGGCGAAGCTCGACTTCGTTGTCGAAGACGATCGAAGAGACGGCGACGCCCAGGGAGCGGCTCTCCGCGGAGAACGAAGGGTCCCCTCTGTTGGGGTTGGACCACGTCGCGTCGGCGTCAAAAGAGACGACGTAGTCGCCGGCGGCCAGCCGCAGCGGGAACCGATCCTCGTGCCAGCCTCCGTCGAGCCAGGGGATGCGCGCCGACCAGACCGCCCGGCTGCGGTGCAGCGAGCGTACGGAGATCCTAACCCCTCCGATGGTTACGGGAGGAAGGCAGTAGCTCAGGCGTGCGCCGCTGGCCCCCTCCGGAAGCCGCACCAGCAGCGCTGCATGGCCGCTTGTCCACCGAGAGGTGCGCTCGCCGATCAGTTCGGCTTCGAACCAGCCACTCACCAGCTGATCCTGGATCGCTTGCAATCCCATGTCTACGCCGCCTGGCACGAGCTCGTATGACTCGTCGAAGGACATATTTGCGAGTGCGAACCCGAGTGCGCGTGTCTCAAGCGGCGGATCTGACCACGCCTCACGGGTGCTGAAGACGACTTCATAGTCACCTGCCGGCAAGACCAGCGGATGATTCTCGACCGAACGCTCGATGTACTGCCAAATGAGCCTTGTCGCCCAGACGGAGGCGAGCGGATCGGCCGAGCCCAGCCGTCGGATGCTGAGGTCTATGCCACCGGTGTCGACGGGCACCTGAGAGTATTCGAGTCGCACCCTCCTGGCGGGTTTCTCCAGCCGTACCAAAGCCGCGGCATCAGCCCCCGCCCAGCGATAGCTGCGTCCGTGGATATGTTCCATCGGAAACCAGCCGTAGGGCAACTGCTCCTCGATATCCGGATCGGCCATATCGATGCTATTCGTGGCATCCGCAGGTCGCGGTCTAACCAACTTGGGCACGCCCGTGGGAAATCCCTCTCCCCACGAGGGATCGATTAGCCGATCTGGCGCCCGCGGCGACCCTCGCAGGCGCCAGCGACTCTTGAAGGTGCTCACCAAGTGGCGCGCGTTCCAGCGGATCGCTTTGAACTTCAGCTCGCGACGAGGCCAGTGCGCGCGCATTGTTGCGAGCACCTCATGAGCGATCCATCGGGCGAGGGTTCCTCTGGAGGCATGCTTGAGCACTACCCGCATGCGATGCTGCTCGCAGAGCAGCTGCTTGTGCGGCGAGTCGCCCCCGCTATGGCCGAAGCCGTGATCGATCCAGGCGTCGCGCGCAACGATGACGCGGTAACCCGCCCGCCACAGCCGTATCCCGTAATCGACATCGTCGTAGTAGTTGAGCATGCGATCATCGAAGAGTCCGATGCGTTCCACTGCCGAGCGTCGCACCGCCATACCGCAGCCCATCGGGTAGAGCACCTCCGAGGCGAGCTCCGCCCGTTGATACGGCACGTTCATTGACAAATCAGCCCCCCATCCTTGGCGATTGACGATTCCCCCGGCTCCGTTGAGAACGAGAGGATTCGCCTCCATGAACACGGTGGACGCAACTCCGCCGACAGTCGCATCCCCAAACTCAGCCACGATATGGCGTAGCCAGCTCGGAGTGGCAAAGCCGTCGGCGTCGATAAACGCGATGATCTCGCCCTTGACGTGCCGCAGGCCAAGGTTTCGGGCGTGAGGACACCCGCGATTGAGAGGGCTTCTCACGATCGTCAGCCTCCCGCTGCTGAGGGCCTCCTCTGCGACCTCGACAGTGCAATCTTGCGAGCCGTCATCGACAAGCACGATCTCGTAGTCGTCGTAGTCCTGCGCGAGGAGCTGATCCAGGCACCGCCCGACGACATCTGCCGAGTTCCAGCAGACGACGATCACCGAGGCGAGCGGAGCGGCCCCGCTCACGTGTCGCTCCGGCCGACGACAAAGTAGTCGAGCGGGCCGAACAGTCGCGCGTTGATCCCCGCGATCGCCTCGTTATAGGTTGTGAGCTCGTCGGCAGGAACACTGGCCAGCTCGAGGCTCGGAAAACACTCCTCATCGGGAACAGCGCGACGAAACTGGACGGTCTTTACCGCAAAGCCCGCCTGCTCCATGAAGTACTGCAATGTCTCCGGATGAACCAGTCTCACGTGTGTCGGATCCAGCCAGTACCAGCGCATCAGGACTGGCAGCGACTCGGGGTTGATCGTCTCGATAATCAGTACCGCGCCGGTGGACGTCTTACGCCCGATCGCGTCGAGCAGCGCCACGAGATACTCGGTGGAGAGATGCTCGACGACCTGGCTTATGAACACACCACCAAACGAACCATCCGGTTGGCGGTCGAGGAACTCGATCGCATCGGTGCAGTCGGCGATCAGGCCCTGTTCACGGCAGCGCGCCACCATGTCCTCGTCGACATCGACGCCCCGAGCGAGTATGCCACGCTCCTGGAGCATCCATAGAAACTCTCCGCGCCCGCAGCCTATGTCGAGGATCTCTCCGCACTCGAAGAAGTAGTCGAGATACTCGGTCTGTCGCGACTCGATTGCCTGTTTGCTCCCACGAAAGCGCTCCTCAAAGCCAAGGTAGTCGATCTCGGTGGCTGCGCTCTCCGAAGCGTCCACATCAGCTGCGGCTGGAAGTGCGGCCACTGCCATGAGTATGTCGCGCTGCTCGGCGAGAGCCGCAACTACGGCTTGATTGAAATGAGTCTGCGGCTCAAGGACGAATGGCCCGAGCAGACGGCGCAGCAGCTTCTTGGCCGCGATCATCAGTCGCCCCGTCACGCCGCGCTGGGAGACTATCGGGGTACGGAGCAGATCGGGAGGGTGCAGGTCGACCGACGGGATCTCCGGAGCGGGTGCGACCATGCCGCGTCCGTCGGGCGTGCGCCGCTGCGCTCGCACTGCCTCCCGCAGCTTCCTCTGCTCAGTTCTCCACCGTTGGGCATCCATCGCTAGAAGCGGCAAGATATAGCAGCCGACTATTGACGAGGTACCTTGACGCGTGGGGGTCGGTCGAGATTCGCGAGCACGCCGAGCTGGCGATGGACGCGCTTGCGCTGCGCGCGATGTTGCAGCGCAAGCCAGTGATCAGTAGGGCTCACCAAAGGAACGGTCGCTCCCGGATTTCCAGCCACCCTGGTTTTGGAAGGTCGTCCTCCAAAGGGAATGATGGATACCTACTCGGTCATCGTGTCCCATCCGTAGGACCCGGGCAACCTTCTCAGCGGGGATGAGATCGGTATTGCGATCGCTGCCTTCCACGCACGCGCCTTGCCGCGGTCACCGCGCCTTGACCCGCCGCCCGCGCGGGCTCGGCATCGTCGCCGCTATGGACTGTTAGAAGCGCGCGAGAGCGTGCAGCGCCGCCCGATCGACGTGCTCTACCTCGGAGCGGCCGACCCCCGACGGGACCCACTCCTGGCCGGCTTGGGCCGGGACCTGTCGGCACGCACGTGCCAGCTCCTGGTTCCCCCTTTGGAGCCACGAACGCGCCCCCGGCCAGACTTCCTGAAGGAGACAGACAAGTACCACCGCCTGCGCTCGGCGAAGATCCTGCTCAACCTGCACCGCACCACCTCCTCGGCACTGGAGTGGATGCGCTTCCTGGAGGCGATCTGCAACGGATGCGTAGTGGTCTCCGAGCCATGCCTCGACAATGAGCCACTCGTTCCAGGCGAGCACTTCATAGCGGTGACCGTCGAGAGCATTGGACCCGCCATAGACCGCCTCCTCGATCAACCCGACCAGTTGCAGCTCATGCGAGAGCGTGCCTACGATTTCGTGCGCGACCAGCTGCCGATGGAGCCCGCTGGGAAACGGCTCGCCCAGCTCGCCGCGGAGCTGCCTCGGGAGCCGCCCGCCCGCCACGACTCATCGTCGCGGGGAAAACCGCAGCCCTTGCCTGCGCCTCATCCACGGTCGCACGCCGCGACCACGACGGCAGAGGCAACAACGCCTCGCGAGGCACAGCCCACTCCCGAGGCACAACCACGCAACGCCAACGCGAGCCCCTCCCCGATCAGGACCCGTGAGCCGCACCGCCTGCTCCGGAGCATCCCTGATCGCATGCTGAGAGGACGACGTCGCGGCGTGCAGGTCCTCGAGCAGACCCCTGCCTATGCTCAGACCAAGCCACGGGTAACCGTGGTGCTCGTGGCCGCGCACGACCGCGAACAAGAGGCTGTAGAGGCGCTCGCAAGCGTCGCTGCGTCGCTCTACGACGCGCTCGAGGTGCTCATACTCGACGACGCATCAGACGACCGGCCGGCATCGGCGATAAGCCGCTTCCTTGACGATCACCCCTCCCTACCGGCAAGGCTCCTGCACCAACCGCTCAACCACGGTCTCGCCCACTCACGCAACACCCTCGTCGAGCACGCCCGCGGCGAATACCTCTTCATCCTCAACCCGACAGGCGGAATCTACCCCTCCACCCTGCAACGCCTCGTCACGTCCCTTAACGCAGATCCCCAGGCCCTCTTCTCCTACCCAATGGTCGCCGTCTTCGACGAAGACCGGCCGGTGGCACTGCTCAGCTCGCTCCCCTGGGAGCCCGAGCGACTCAAAAACGACAACTGGATCGACGGGACAGCGCTCATCCGGCGCACACGCCTACTCGAGCTCGGCCGCTACTCCACCGACCCGCGCCTGGCCGGCTGGGAGGACTACGACCTGTGGTGTAGATGCGCAGAAGCCCAAGGTCACGGCGCGCACGTCCCCCAGGTCCTCGCCTGGCACCGGCAGACCGCCCCCGGCTCTACGACGGCTCACAACGAGCACACCACGCCCGCAACCCAGGCGCTGATGCGAGAACGCTTCCCACGGCTGCCGGCTCTGCCAGACGGCGGATGAACCCACGTCTCACACGAGCTTCTCATCAGCGGGGATGGGATCGGTGTTGCGATCGCTGCCTTCCACACACGCGTCCTGCCGCGGTCACCTCGCTTTTACTCGCCGCCCGCGCGGGCTCGGCACCTTCGAACTCGCTACTTCACGCATTACCTCGGTGTGATCAGGACTGCGGGCGCGGTCGCAACTTCCGCAGAACCCGCAGGATGGCTTTCCCTGAGGGGATCTCCCCACCACGAGCCGGCGACCGACACACGCTGCATACGCGCACCACCGCGAAACGACCTACGAGAAGGAGGCCTCTTCAAGCGCCGAGACCAACGGCCCGCTCGCCCGTCGGGGAACGTGTATGCGCAAGCCACGCCCGCGCCGTGCTGCGAGCCACGCCCGGAGCCGCGGAGCGAACTGCGACGGCTGTGCGCGCAGGCCGGCCACCAACTCGTCACGGGCTGCCAGGAAGGCGCGACGCTGCTCGCCGGTCAGTTTGCGCATGTCGCGCTCAAAGCGCGCGGAGCGCTCGTAGGTGGGCGACACCCGGTGGGCCTACTGATCCTGGTGTTCGCCCTCGTAGGGCGCAGCCAGCATTGCTTCGTCGAACTCCTGCTCGGAGGCGAAGAACACGCTCTCGCCCGTGCGCTCCTGGTGCTCGTTCTTCTCGTCCGGTGTGAGCTTCCGCACCAGCTCACCGCGCGCGGTGCTCTCCACGATGACGAGCGGCTCGTGCTCAAGCCCAGCACGCTCCAGCAGCTCTCTTGGGAGCCGCTTGGCATCAACGACGATGGGGGTTAGAACACTCGACATCATCTGATCCTCGATACCGGATTGTAGTAGCCGACGCCCGTCCCAGCGAGCGAGTCCGTTGATCTCGCTCGCGCCGGGCTCAGCTGGGAAGATCCGCCGCCGACGTTCGATCAGCTTGGCGAACTGCTCGCCATCGAACACAGTCATCCGTGGGTATCCAAAGGCCGGGCCCGGGCCGCGACCACAACCGAAACCGGCCTATTTCCAGTCTCTTCGGTATGCACTTGGTGGGACGACTCTCAAACCCCTCGGCGACCCTGGGAGTCAATCAAGGCGACCGCGCCGCGCGGGCTCGGCATCATCGTTCTTACAACCACACCGCCCGGCATCGGCGATGAGCCGCTTCCTTGACGATCACCCCTCCCTACCGGCCAGGCTCCTGCACCAACCGCTCAACCGCGGCCTCGCCCACTCACGCAACACCCTGATCGAGCACGCCCGCGGCGAATACCTCTTCATCCTCAACCCGACCGGCGGAATCTACCCTCCACGGGGGGCTCACAACTCGGCGAACGTCGGCAGTGGCCCGGACGGCAGTCGCGGCTCCTGCGGTGACTGCTCCACGCTGCTTGCCGGGGCGTTGGTCGCGGAGGTCGTGTTGGGAATCGTCTGCTCGGACATCCTGGTCGAGTTCAGGCATCTTTGGGCCAGCTGGGCGGTTCGACGCGACTGTCCTCCTCAAGGGGGGCAGTGCGCCAACAACCTCCCTCGTGTCCTCGAACCCTCCGAGAGCATGTCCTGTTAGACGGTGCGAACCGCGGTTATCGCGGGTACACGGCGGTCATCTCGGCAAAGGCGCAGCGGCGTGGCCCGCATATGTGACGCTGGAAAGTAGGCTCAGCGATCGGGATGGCCGAGAGCGACCTGCACGTGAAGACTCAGCGCTACCGCGACGTGCTGAGCTATGAGATCGGCGCGCGCATCGTCGTGGAGTTCTCGACGCCAACGCGCGGGCGTGAGATCGTGGATTACGCGGTGGTCCTCACGGTCGATGATGAGGCGGGCGAGGCGGTGACGGTGCGCGTATACGACGGGGCGCACGGCGTCAACGATATGCACCGGCATGACCGATCCGGGGAGAAGGCGTCGGCGGAGACGTTCCATGCCGGTACTCTTGGGGAAGGTATGCGGGCTGCGATCACCACGGTTCGCACCAGTTACAAGGAGATGATCGACGCATGGCGCGCAACGTGAACCCCGGCGAGTCGCCCACCGCGAAAGCGATGGACCGCGCGATCGACCTGGCGATCGAGGGAAGCTCGCCCTATCCCGAGCACGCCGCGTTTGTGAACGCCGACTCACCCCACGCCGGGCATGAGATCGCGCGCGCGCTCGATGAGGGCTACGCCATAGTGCTCGTCTCGGCTGATGGGCGTGAGCGGATCATCACCGCGAAGATGCTCGCCGCGAGCTGACGGCGACTGCGGCTCGCTCAGTTCTGCGCGAGGGGTCCGTCGAGCAGCCGCCTTCAAAGACTTCTCGACCGCTTGCTGAGTGTAAAGCCAAGCCCAGCATCGGGTAACACCCTCGATCGGCAGCAACGATCTCGCCATGAACTCATCGTCGTTGATCCCGTTGAGAGAAACAATCGCCGTCAAGCGCGGTGAGTACAAGCCACCACGGTGCGAGCACGGCGAGTGGCGGTTCGCTGGAGCCGACCACAAGCGCGACGTCTGCAAGTGGCGCTGCCCGACCGGCGAGTGCAAGCCCGCGTCGGGTGGATCAAGGCCGACCGCCTGCACTCGCTGATCCCGGGCGAGACGCTGCGCTGGAAGGGGCTCTACCGTGGTCGCGCGTCCGTCGAGCGTGCGTTCGGACGCCTCAAGAACGAATGGGCGCTCGCACCGCTTCGCGTGCGCAGGATCGAGCGCGTGAGGCTCCACGCGGACCTGACGATCCTCTCGCAGCTTTCGCGTGCGCTCGCCAAGTGTCGAGCCATGCGACTGGCGGCATAGCGCTTTGGTCCATTTCCCTCGATCTTTACGCCATAATGCCCCGAAAATGGCCGATGTCTGGCATACTAAGCAGCGGGCCTCCTATTGAAAACAGGCTCTGGATGTGCTAAAGGAGACGCAGATGACTAGCATTGGATTTGGCGGAGGCGAAGTAGTTCAGGTTGATTTGTCGCTTGACGAGGTGCGCAAGCTCCTTCAGGACGCCCTCACGAACCGTCAGATGCTCCAAATAAAGGCTGAGAACGGCGAGACCGTGGTCATCAATCCGGAGCAAGTGAAGGTTCTGCAAAACTCATCGGGCGGTCCCGAGGCCTTTCCCCGTCCGCAGAACGAGCTAGCCGCTCAAGGCTAGCCCCGCCGAGCGTCCTTCTGGGGCATTGTCCCATCCTTGGGCGGCATCACGCCCTCCTTCGGCGGCGGATCTCCAAACTTCGCTGGACTTGAACCCTCTACGAGCGAGTCGCTGACGGTCAGCGTGCGTGTGTAGCCGGTTGGCATGTCGGCGGACGCTTGAATCCCTCCGTCGCCCGACGCTCCGACCTTGAAGCCCTTTACGCCGAGAGCCAGCAAGAAGCCGAGTATGACCACCACGACGCCCGCTACACCGAGGAGAAAGCGCAGAGCGCCAGGGAGAGCGAGCAGCACAGACAAGGCGATGAGAACGATGCCGACAAAGATCATTGCCGCGCAGATGCCTCGATGGACACGATCGGGACGGTCCGGATGTACCTCCTCCGTTAGGATCTCCACGTCCCCCCATTTTATCCGGCACTGGTAGCGATTACAACAAACTGTCGGGATTCGCCGATCGTTTCGAGCGCGACGCCAGCACCCCGGTCGCGGGCGCCGCACGATTCCCCCGTGGTCGGTGAGTAGCCTGCTTCGCTCCCATGTCCACCACCGCACCGATCCCGACCGTCGGAAAACCCCTCCCGCGCCGCCGAAGCGTACGCCCACGCCTGAGGAGTTGGACTGGATGCTCGCCGCACACGGGCACGGGCCGGAAATGGGCACGGGTCTTTCATGTCACGCCTGACGATGCCAAGCGTGCCTGGAGTGCTATCGCGCAAACCATCCTCGGTGTCCCCATTGTCTCGATCCGGGACGCAAGCCCTATACGGCGTCAGCTGCGAGGGCGTATCGTCCTCGTTCTCGGCACACGCACCGCGCCCGTTCTGAGCACATGGCACTACGCCCCAACCAGACGACACCCCACGACTGGTAACCGCCTTCCCGACCCCCTGATGAAGCTAACTTGAAGCTCATGCCAGCAGTCCGTGAGATCACCACCCTCGACATAGTCGAACTGACCGAACCGGTCGAAGGAGTCCCCGTCGGCTCTCGCGGCGGAGTTCTGGAGCTGCGCGACGGCGACATAGCGATGATCGAGATCACCACCATGCCGCTCGAACCGATCCTCGACAGGATCGTCTTCGCCCCGCTCTCACAACTGCGCCGCATCGGCTGACGAGTCGTTCGCACTTCGACCCGGCATCCGACAGCAAGTTACCTTCTATTTCGACCTCGGATCGCCGTTTGCCGGCGATGAACGCGCTCGCACTGCGCGCAGTGTTCCAGCGCGAGTCTGCAGCGGCATAGAACAGTCACGCCAGACTGCCCAGCTCGCGCTCGTCGGCGAGGACACGAACGATGTTGAAAGTATCGCACCACCCCGAGCTGGTGCAGCACGGTGCTACACTTGTCTGGTGCCGACGACCAGACCACGTCATACGATCACCGAAACCCCGCCCGTGCACGAGGCGCTTGACGAGCTGCGCGCGAAGCTGAACGGCGAGCAGATCGACTTTGCCGAGCTGGTGATCCTCGGTGCCCGTGCGAAGGCGCGCCGACTGCCCGATCGCAGCGAGAAAGCCCGTAAGGCTCGTAAAGAGCTCGCTGAGTGGATCCGCAATGGCAATGGTCCCAGGGTGGACATCGCCGCGGCCGAAGAGGTCAAGCACCTCGGGCTGATCACCAACTACGACGAGTAGCGTGCTCCTGCTCGACAACTCGGCGTGGGTGCACCTGCTCCAAGCGGAAGTACCGAAGGATCGGGCGCAGACGATCGCCGAGTGGATGGAACGCGACGAAGTCGGGGTCTGCCTGCCGTTTCTGCTGGAGGCCGGATACTCCGCTCGTTCGGCGGCGGACCGCCATGCATTGATGGCCCGCTTCGATGAGCTGCCCCGAGTCACGATCGACGGCGAGATCGAGCGCATCGCGTTGCAGGCACAGCGAGAACTCGCCGAGGTCGGCCACCACCGCCTCGCGCCGATCGACGTCATGATCGCCGCGTGCGCGCACAGAGCCGAAGCAGGCGTACTGCACTACGACAGCGACTACAACATCCTCGCCGAGCATACCCGTCTCGTGTTCGAGAGCGAGTGGCTCGCTCCGCCGGGGACGCTGTAGGAGTGTGTCCCAGGCCTCGGCGTAGAAGCACATCGACATCGCAAGATCGCCCCCGTCGGTAGCCCGGGCAACCTTCTCAGCGGGGATGAGATCGGTATTGTGATCGCTGCCTTCCGCGCACGCGCCCTGCCGCGGTCACCGCGCTTGGACCCACCGCCCGTGCGGGCTCGGCATCGTCGTGCCTACGACCACAGCCCGCACAACGGCACCGCCCAGATTCGCTCGCCGAGGGGCAATGTGTGTTCTCCGGAGTACACGACGATGCCTGCCTTAAACCGCGGGCCGAGCCTGTCACGCAGCAGACACAATCCGCGTGTGTCCGATGCCCTGGCGGTCGCCGCGGACTTCACCTCGATCCCGACGACGTCACCGGATGTGGACTCGATAACGAGATCGACCTCGCGCATATCGGTATCACGATAAAAGAACAGCTGGACAGGTGTACCCCCCCACGTTGCCTGCTTGACGAACTCCATCAGCACAAACGTCTCGAACAGCATTCCCGCGACAGCGCCCTGGTCGGGCGCCGAATAGCGGGACGCGTCGACGCCAACAAGGGCAGCAGCCATACCGGTGTCGGTCAGCAACAGCTTGGGCGTCTTGACCTGCCTGGCACCGAGATTCGTCGAGAACGGACGCAGCCGATACAGCAAGAACAGTTGCCTCAGCAGCTCCGCGTGCGCCTTGACCGTCTTATCGTCGAGCGCGAGCTCGCGTCCGAGCGCCGCGTAATTGACCAGTCCGCTCGTGCGGGCCGCCAGCAGCCCCAGCAGCTGTTCAAGCTTTGAGGAGTCGATCCGCACATCGCCGATCTCAGGCAAGTCACGGCCCAGGATCGTCTGCACGTAGGATCGAAAGTACCGTCCACGCTGGTGCGGGGTACGGGCACGAGCATCGGGAAAGCCACCGGCAAGGACCAGCTCGGTGCTCGCTACGCGACCCTTGGGCGCCCCGCTGATCCGCGGCGGAGTTCCGTCGAACAGCACATCGATGACCGAGGTTTGTCTGCCGGCTATCTCCGCCTGCGACAGCGGCCACAGGTTCACGTACTCAACCCGGCCGGGCAGAGCGTCGGCGACGACTCTGGCCGTAATCAGATCGGCCGAGCCGGTGAGCAGGAACTGACCAGGGGTCTGGTCGCGATCGAGAATCTGCTTGATGGCGAGCATAAGTTGCGGCGCCCGCTGGACCTCGTCGATCACCGCAGGACGCGCGAGCGACAGCGCGAACCCGTCTGGATCCGCACGCGCCGCTGCGCGCATCGCTTCGTCATCGAGGCTGAAGTAGTTCGGCACCACACCCGCCGCCTGCAACTGCTTGGCGAGCGTGCTCTTGCCCGCCTGACGCGGACCGATGATCGCCCCCGCACGACTCACGCTGAGAATGTCGCGCAGCTCACTCTCTATGCCCCGCGGGATCAGCGCCACGAGACCCGACTACTCCCCAGATCGATCATACCGGATCAGTTTACCGACTAATCCGGAATACGGTGCCCACCAATCCGGAATAGCGAGCGCACCATCTCGGATTGATCGTTGCCCTGTTCGATGCCGAAATCAATCTGCTCGATACAGGCTACTTCTCCGAGATCACGAGCGGCCGTTACTCGCCAGCGCGAGCAGACCATAGGCCCAGCCGGCGGTGAGCAGCGAGAACTTGGCGATCGCGCTGGCACGAGCAACCGTGGGTAGACGGCCCTCCTCGCTTCCCGCGAGAATTGCGAGCAGGGCCGCATTCTCGATCGCGTCAAAGCCGCCGGCAGCAAGCTGCCCCCATGCGACCGGCGGTCCGGCGGCGGCGAGCAGTTTCCAGCGGCGACAGCTCCGGCGGCGCATCGTGTCGGCGGCGGCGTTACACGTAATCGCTTGCAACAACGCATACACCACCAGGAACGGATAGTCGAGGATCAACGACCGCCGAGCGGCGGCTTGTCCAGCGTCACCCCAACGTTGCATGATCCGCTCAGCGCGCTCTGTGGTGCCCGCGAGCTCAAACGGGATGATCCCGACACCGCCTGTCCGCATCATCTCGCGCTCCAGCGCGAGCAGCGGGATCAGGATCCCGACCCCGGCAGAGCCCAGCCCCCACTGCGCGCGGCGACGCGTGCTCGGTGAGAGCTTGCCCAATGGCCGGCGCAGGCCACGTTCTCCGATCATCATCAAGCATATTCGTCGATCGCACGGTCGGCGTCAACTGTCAGGCTGTGTCCTCTGCAAGAGCTCGACCACGGGGGGAGCTCGAACACGGGGAGCTCTAACACGGGGAGACCCAGTCAGACATAACGCGGAAGATCACCCGCGCCGCGCCATGGAACGCGGGAAGATCACCCGCGCCGCGCCATTGCCCCAGCAGACGTAGTTCGACCTCCCGTATAGAGTCCCCCGCCACGCGATGAGCGACACGATCCCCTACGCCAACTACCAGTACGAGATATACCTGCGCGGCATGACGGGACAGCGCCCCGCGCGGTCGCTGGACTGGCGCCGGCTGGAGCAGGACGCGCTGAATCTGCTCAGACGCGGGCCGCGAGGATACATCGCAGGGGGCGCAGGGTTGGGCGAGACGATGCGCGCGAATCGAGACGCGTTTGACCACTGGCGCTTGCGCCCGCGGATGCTGCGCGACGTCTCAGAGCGGAGCCTCACACGCACAGTGCTGGGGTCAGAGCTGCCCGCCCCGGTGCTGCTGGCGCCGATCGGGGTGCAAACGCTGGCCCACCCGGAGGGGGAGCTGGCCATGGCTCGGGGCGCAGCTCAGGTTGGAGTGCCATTGGTGGCCAGCTCGGCGGCGTCGCACACAATCGAGCAGATCGCGCATACGGCGGGAGAGCTGACGCGCTGGTATCAGCTCTACTGGCCGCGAGACCGTGAGCTGGCGCGCAGCTTCATAACGCGCGCGCAACAGGCTGGATACAGCGCCATCGTGGTGACGCTCGACACCTGGCTCTTGGGATGGCGCCCGGCGGACCTGAGCGAGGCGTTCCTGCCGTTCCTGTGGGGTGAGGGAAACCGCAACTACCTGGAGGATCCGGTCTTCCAAGGGTTGCTGGAGGCGCCTCCTGAGGAGAACATGCAGGCCGCGATCGGGCAGTGGGCTTGGCAATTCGCCAACCCGTCAGTGACCTGGGAGGACTTGGCGTTTCTGCGCGAGTGCACTGAGCTGCCGATCGTGCTGAAGGGGATCCTGCACCCCGACGATGCGCGGTTGGCGGTAGAGCACGGGATCGAGGGAGTGCTGGTGTCCAACCACGGAGGGCGCCAGGTTGATGGGGCGATCGGCGCGCTCGATGCCCTCCCGGGGATTGTGGAGGCCGTGGACGGGCGTTGTGAGGTGCTGTTCGACAGCGGGATTCGCAGCGGCGCGGACGCGCTCAAGGCGCTTGCGCTGGGCGCCCGCGCGGTGCTGCTGGGGCGTCCCTACATCTGGGGACTGGCGCTCGGCGGCGCCGACGGCGTGGCGGAGGTGCTCCGCAGCTTCCTCGCCGACCTCGATCTGGCGATGGCCTTGAGCGGATACGCGAACATCGATGAGGTGGACGCAAGCGCACTGGTCGTACAGGGTCGCTGAGAGCCTGCTGTCAAAAACAGCCGGTCCAGTCGGGGCGTTCTCATGGGGGACCAGGCTGGGCGACGCCGGATGGCGAAGCGCATGCTCGTACCACGCGCGAGCCGTCACATGGCGAAGCGCATGCTCGTACCACGCGCGAGCCGTCACATGGCGATCCAGCGCCGCGCCCAGGGACGTATCCGGGCGTGCCGATCCTTTGGGGGACCCGGTTCCAGAGCCCAGCCGGTCTGTTTACGGTCGCCCGTCCATCATTCGTCGCCCCACTCGATCTTCACAATTCCCGGCTGATCGCTGTTGAAGGCCACGGTGTGCTGCTGCTTGGTCGAGCTGAATATCCCGAGCGAGTACCTATCTCCGGTCTCATCGGTGAAGTACAGGTACAACCACCCCGAAAACGGCCCGCTGGGCCCCTGGGCAATGACATCCACGACGTAGGCGAAGAACCCAGCCTGTTTTTGGAGCGTCACGCTGAAGACACGCGCGTTGCTGTTTCCGACTATGCAGGTGCTCAGGTCAACGCTGCCGTTGATCTCGACCTGGTCGCCCGGGTTCAAGGCGCCACCGAGCGGAACGGTCGTTCCCGATGTCTTGCCGCAATTGGTGTTGGTGAAAGGGACACTTGCCATCTCGATTCCTCCTCGCGCGCTGCACACCAGCGCGTCGGTCGCACGGATATGACTGCATCTCGACGATTTCTATCACATCAGGACGATACATCTAATTGGGAGTTCGAACCAATAGATTTCCGCCATGCCGCCGTCTTGCGTCACATCACACGACGAGCCGCTGTACCCGGTAGCCGCGGACGCCGCGAGGCGTCTGTACTTGGACCGACTCCCCAACGCCGCGACCAAGCAACGCCTTCCCGACCGGCGACTGCGCCGACAGCTTGCCTTGTGCAAGATCCGCCTCGGTCGAGCCCACGATCGTCCACGTGTAGACCCCGCCGCTCTGTTCGTCCAAGACCTCGGCGGTGCTCCCGAAGCCAAACGCGCCATCCTCAACATCCGTCTCGACGATCAGCGCATTGCTCCGGCGCCGGCGCAAGCGCTTGATCCTCGTCTCGAGGTGCGCCTGATCCTCCTTGGCGATGTGATAGTCGGCGTTCTCGCTGAGATCTCCAAGCTCGCGTGCAGCGAGGATGCGCGCGGCCATCGCTCGCCGCCCCACGCTCTCGAGCTCCTGCAGCTCAGCCTCGAGCGCGACCAGCCCAGCCGGCGTGATCGGCTCCCCGTCAGGCGCGATCGAGTTCATCCCCTCACCGCGATACATGCTCGCAGATGATGTCCTCACGACGCTCCTGGAGTTGGCTGCGTCTTGGGGCGCACCTTGTCCACGCGTTCATCGGCGAGCACCGACGGACCGCTACGATGTCGTCCGCCGGATCCTCCGACTGCCGGCTGCAGAGAGCTGCCTGATGGCCTTGTCGGGACCACTCAACCAAGGCGAAAGACACGGAGACCAAGCGTGCACCCCGATCTAGAGCAGTGGAAGGCCAAGGGCGAGTATTTCGACTATCTCGGGTTTGACGTGTTCTTCATCAAGGAGGGGACCGGACCAAACCTCCTGCTTGTGCACGGATACCCGTTCAACTCTTATGACTGGTCCGATATCTGGCCGGAGCTCACCAGTCGCTTCACCGTGATCGCGCCGGACATGCTGGGCATGGGGTTCTCGGACAAGCCGATCGCGTACGAGTACTCCGTCCACGATCACGCCGATATGCACGAAGCTCTCCTGGATCAGCTCGGCGTCGGCGCGTGCCACGTGATGGGCCACGACCTCGGGGTCTCGGTGGTGCAGGAGATGCTCGCCCGCCGCGACGATACAGAGCGGCCGGCTCAAGCGTTGCGGATCGACTCCATCACCTGGCTCAACGGGGGACTCTTCTACGAGGTGTACACGCCACGGCTGGTGCAGACGATACTGTCAAAGACCCCCTTGGGAGGACTGGCTGCGAGATATCAGCGCGGGCCGGTGCTCCGCAAGTTGACCACGCTCACGATCAACGAGATGTTCGGGCCGAACACCAAGCCCTCGCCGGAACTGATCGAGAAGTTTCACCAGATCCTGGAGTACAACGACGGCAAGCGGGTCAGTCACAAGGTCGGACGGTTCGTGGTAGACCGGGAACACCACCGCAACAGGTGGGTGAGAGCGATGCGTCAGACCCAGGTCCCGATGAGGCTCATCGACGGCCCCTGCGACCCCAACTCCGGACAGCACATGGCGGATCGCTATCTGGAGGTCATTCCCGACCCCGACGTCATCCTGCTCGATCCGGCCATCGGTCACTGGCCACAGATCGAGGACCCAAAAGGCGTGGTCACGCATTTTCTGGAGCACGCCAACCGCTTCACCACGTGAGCGGCAGACTCATCATTGTGGCCTGACTGATTGCACGTAATAACCGATTGAGAGGAAACACGATGATCGTCGTCATTGGACGAGTAAGAACCGATGCAGACAAGCGCGACGCGCTAATGCAGGTTGGGCAGGCGGTCGCCGCAGCGTCGCGGACCGAGGTTGGCGGCATCAGCTACCGCCTGTACGAGGACACCGAGACCGAGAACGAGTTTGTGTTCGTCGAGAAATGGGACGGCGATGAGGCTCTAAAACGGCATTTCGCGACCTCACACGTCAGAGAGTTCCTTCAGGCGATCCCCACGACGATCATTGCGGCCCCGGACGTCAAGTTCCACACCATCGTGAGCTCAACGGACCTTGCCGAGGTGACCGGCGGCTGAGATCGAAGGCCACGGGCCAATCATTGGTCCGTGGATGCGCAAAGCCGTCGCCTCCCCTGCCTGAGGCTACGGTTAGATCATCTCCCCAGTCTCGAGCATCGCGGCGAACTTCGCCAACGGCTGCAGCCCGGTCGCGCCCCGCCGCGACGCCGATCGTGAGAGCATCTGCCGATGAGCGACTTCCTGGTCAAGCGCGACGACCTCCGCAAGTGCCAGATCGCCGAGTCCAAGGTGCCCAAACTCGAGCCTGGCCAGGCGCTGCTTCGGGTCGAGCGCTTCGGGCTGACCGCGAACAACGTCACTTATGCGGTGTTCGGCCAGATCATGTCCTACTGGGACTTCTTTCCGGCCGATGAGGGATGGGGCCGCGTCCCGATGTGGGGCTTCGCCGAGGTGGAACAAAGCGAGGCCGAGGGTGTCGAGCCCGGCGTGCGCGTGTACGGATATCTGCCCCCTTCCTCCTACCTTGTCGTGACGCCCGCCCACGCCGGTGGGGACGGGTTCGTCGACGGCTCGCCGCAGCGCGTGGCGTTGCCCTCGGCCTACCAGGGCTACCTGGCAACCAGCGCCGATCCCTTCTACCAGGCGGACACAGAGGATCTGCAAATGCTGCTGCGTCCGCTGTTCTTCACCTCGTTTCTGATCGACGACCAGCTCTTTGACGAGGGGCTGAGTGCGCGTGGGCCGATCGTGATCTCAAGCGCCTCGAGCAAGACCGCGATCGCCGCGGCCTTCCTGCTGGCGCAGCGCGAGGGAGTCGAGCTGGTTGGGCTGACCTCGGCGCGGAACGCCGAGTTCGTCGAAGCCCTCGGGGTCTACGGCCACACCGTCACCTACGATGCGATCCAATCGCTCGAGCGAGGACCCGCCACGTTCGTCGATATCGCGGGAGACGGTAAGGTGCGCCTCGCCGTCCATTCGCACTACGGTGACGAGCTCGTCCACAGCATGGCAGTGGGGGTAACACACTGGGAGGAGTTAGGCGCCGGCAAGGGCGAGCTGCCCGGCCCATCACCGACCTTCTTCTTCGCCCCCGATCGCGTCGCCAAACGCTCCGAGGACTGGGGCCGCGCCGGGCTTCAGACGAGGGTCTCCGACGCCTGGCACCCATTCTGCGAGTGGACGGGTGGTTGGCTCGAAGTTGTCCACGACCGGGGCTTGCAAGCGGTTCAGCGCGTCTACCTCGATGTGCTCGAGGGTCGCGTCGACCCCAAGACCGCCAACGTGCTCTCACTCGATTAGACGGATCGAACCACGCTGGTGCGTTCGCGTGAGTGCGGGCCGTCGACGGCCCGCGGCAGACGCCCCACTGAGAGGCAATTCAACGGTACCGACCGAGGTCCCGTATCTGCCCGCTTGCGGCGAGAGAGGCGGGTGTGCTTGTTTCGGCGCCTTTACGATCGGGCCTCGTCCAGAGCGCATTGCCGGGGTCGCTCTCTAACCGCGAACGCTTCGCGGGCGATGAGCGCGCGGGCCATATAGCCTTTCGTCGGGATGAGGCCCGTCTATGGCTTGGGTGCGTTCATCCCTATTGCGTTTGGCCTCGGCCTCGCGGGTGCAAGCCCATCGCTCGTGTTCACGACGTCCGAGACGATCCCGGGGACGCCTGGTCCCTACGTCGATCGGTAGGGACGCTCGCCGGTGTCGGTGCTGTCGTCGCCGGCCTAAGCGACGTTCTGGTGGGTTCGATCGAGCACGCCGCCAGCGATATCGGCGTGTCGCAGTTCTTCGTGGGCGCATTCGTCGTTGCAGTCGTCGGCAACGCGGCCGAGCACTACGTGGCGGTCGTTGCCGCGAGGAAGAACAGAATGGATCTGGCCGTGAATATTGCGATCGGCTCGAGTGCCCAGATCGGGCTGTTCGTGGCTCCCGTGCTGGTGCTCCTCTCGTTCGCCCTCGGCCCGGCGGCGATGTCCTTGGTCTTCAACCCCTTTGAGATTGCGGCGCTCCTGGGGGTCGGCCTGATCGCGCCTGTACTGGTCTCGGATGGAGAGTCGACCTGGTTTGAGGGCGTGCAGCTGATCGCACTCTACGCGGTCATAGGGATCATCTTCTACGCTGCCGGACCGTCTGGCTAGCTGAGCTGGCACTTTGCTTGCCGGCTCCCTGACCTGGGTTCGCCGTCGCCGGCCCGTGAGAGCGCCCTGAGCCCCGACCGCCCTGGCAACGACACCTGATATGGCGGCGGGTTCGGGTTGGAGTTCACCTGGCGCACCAGCCCCCGGCTTGGCTGCGGGCGCACCGGAGCGACCGGTCACGCCGTGCACGCGAGACAGATGAGGTCGGGACCCGCGACCGCGTCGAGCTCGCTACGCAATCCTCAACGGCCTCGTCGAGGCGTGACCGACCGGCGCCCAGCATCAGCCGAGGGTCCCTTCTCGATCGATCCAAACGCCGGATCACCACCTCGCTCGTAGACACGGCTCCCCGCCTACTACCGTCGGTGTCGAAATGCCGGAGTCTCCACAACAGGAAGGGCACGGCGTGAAGGTTCCTCATCGTGAGACCAGCTCGCAGCCAGAGAAGGTCGGTGACGAACTTCAATCCTGGCTCACGAGCCACGGCGAGAAGACCCTAGGTAGCCTCATTGAGCTCTTTGGACAGAGAAGCTTTGCGATCCTCTTCATTGTCCTTCTCGGCGTCCCCGCACTTCCGTTGCCCACCGGAGGCGCAACACACGTGTTCGAGATCATCGCGGTGCTGCTGGCGCTCGAGCTGATCGCCGGCCGCGAGAACATCTGGCTGCCTGAGCGCTGGCGCAGGCTGGAGCTGGCGGGAGACAGACAGCAGCGATTCATAACGACCCTTATGAAGGTCATCCGTCGACTTGAGCGCCTCTCCCGACCTCGCCTACGCTTCATGTTCGGTCATCGTGTGAGCAACATCGCGTTTGGGCTGCTCGTGATCGCGGGGTCCGTGGGAGCCTTTCTCGCCCCTCCATTCACCGGACTTGACACCCTGCCGGCCCTAGGCGTGGTGCTGCTCTCGCTAGGAGTCCTGCTCGAGGACGTCCTAATCGTCGTCGCGGCCCTCGTCGTCGGGGCCGTCGGCATTACTCTCGACGTGGTGCTCGGCGGCGCGGCGATCCACAGTATCGGGAAACTCCTTTAGGAGCGGTGGGATATGTCCGTCGCGCCAGCGGCGTACCTCGTAGCGAAAGATCCGCAACCAGCCTGCCCAGCGGGTCCCGACAGGACCTTCCGCAACAACGCCGCGCGGACAGGACAGCCCTTCGCGACCTGTTCCCAACGCCCCGAGCCCCTTCAAACACGAAAGGTTGCCCCAATGACCACCGAGCAGAATGCAGGCCGCGTTGCGATTATCACGGGAGCGTCGTCCGGCATCGGCGAGGCCACCGCGCGTGCGCTCGCCGCCGAGGGCCACCGCCTCGCGCTTTTGGCGCGTCGAGCGGACCGCATCCACGCTTTGGCTGCTGAGCTTGGTGACGGCTCGATCGCGATCGAGGCTGACGTCACCGACCGCGATTCGATCGTCGCCGCCGCCGAACGAGTGCAAAGCGAGCTCGGTGGCGCGGATATCCTCGTCAACAACGCCGGGGTGATGCTGCTCGCGCCGTTCACCTCCGACCAGCAGGCCGAGCATCGCCAGATGGTGGAGGTCAACCTGCTGGGCGCGATAACCGCAACCGAGGTGTTCCTCGACCAGTTGCGCGACGGCGGCGGCGACCTCGTCAACATCTCATCGGTGGCCGGGTGTACCGCCCGGGCAGGGAACGCGGTCTACGCCGCGACGAAGTGGGGGATCAACGGCTGGTCCGAGGCGCTGCGCCAGGAACTGCAGCCCGACGTGCGCGTGATGGTCATCGAGCCCGGCGCCGTTGCTACCGAGCTGACCGACCACATCACGCACGCCGAGACAAGGCGGGCCACACAGCAGTTCGTCAAGGACCTTGCCATCACCCCCGAGGACATCGCCGAGGTCATCGCGTTCGCCGTCACACGCCCGCGACGCATGACGCTCAATGAGATCCTCGTCCGACCCACGGCACAGGTGGGCTGATGGCACGCACGGAGGTACACGAGCCGAGGACCGTTGTTCGCCGCAACGCGACCTGCTCGCCGGCACGGCTGCTGTCGCTGGGCGCTGAACCCGTCCCACCACACACCGAGGAGACACGACATGCAGATCACCCGAAACTCCCTCCAGACGGCGACCGGCCCTAGCGACTGGTTCACCGGCACCGTCTATATCGACACCGTGGCCACGGCATCGGAGCCGTCCCGCCTGCAAGCGGCCAGCGTCCACTTCACCCCCAGTGCCCGCACCGCGTGGCACACCCACCCCTTCGGACAGACCATCTACGTCACCGATGGCCTGGGCCGCTGCCAGCGCCGTGACGGCCCGATCGAGGTCATCCGGCCCGGTGATCGCGTGTTCTTCGAGTCGGGCGAGGATCACTGGCACGGCGCCGCCCCCGACCGCTTCATGACCCACATCGCTATGCAGCAAGTCGATGATCAGGGCAGTCCCGTCACGTGGGGCGAGCACGTCACCGACGATGAGTACAACGCCGCGCCGGCGTCATAGCCGTCCCGCGAGCGTTCATTCCGACAGGACACCAACAAGAAAGAGCGCCGACACCAGCACCGGCGCTTGGACAAGGAGCAATCAAATGGAGCATCGACTACTCGGACGCACCGGCGTCTCGGTGAGCAAGCTGTGCCTCGGCGCGATGATGTTCGGTGACTGGGGCAACAAGGACCACGACGACAGCATCCGGATCATCCACCGCGCGCTCGACGCCGGAATCAACTTCATCGACACCGCCGACATTTACTCCAACGGCGAGTCTGAGGAGATCGTCGGCAAGGCCCTGGCCGGCGGCCGGCGCGATGACGTCGTACTGGCCACCAAGGCGTGGGGAGCGATGGGTGACGACCCGAACAGCCGCGGTGTCTCGCGCCGCTGGATCATCCGCGAGGTCGAGAACTCGCTGAAGCGGCTCGGGACCGACTGGATCGACCTCTACCAGATCCACCGCTACGAGCCCGACGTCGATATCGAGGAGACGCTTGGCGCGCTCACCGATCTCGTCCAGCAGGGGAAGGTCCGTTACATCGGCTCCTCGGTGTTCCCGTCCTCGGCAATCGTCGAGGCGCAATGGACGGCGCGCGACCGGCACCTGCAGCGCTACGTGTGCGAGCAGCCGCCCTACTCGATGCTCGCCCGCGGGATCGAGGCCGACGTGCTACCCACCTGCCGGCGCTACGGGATGGGCGTGATCTCGTGGAGTCCGCTGTCGGGCGGCTGGCTGTCGGGCCGCTGGCGCAAGAACGCCGATGATCTGGAGCCGATGTCGGAGGCCCGTAAGCGGCTGGCCGACCGCTACGACCTGTCACTGCCCGCCAACCAGCAAGCTCGACGCGGCCGACCAGCTCGCGCAGCTCGCCGAAGAGGCGGGGATGTCGCTGATCGAGATGGCGATCGCGTTCGTGATCAACCATCCGGTTGTCACCGCAGCGATCATCGGCCCGCGCACGATGGAGCAGCTCGAGAGCCAACTCCCAGCCGCCGATGTCACGCTCTCCGACGACGTCCTCGACCGCATCGACGAGATCGTCACCCCCGGCACTAACATCAACCCCGCCGACGGGGGATGGGCAAAGCCCCGCCCTCCAGCCCTCAGCGCGACGGCGGTAGCTCTCCTCTGCCACCCTGGCGGCCGAGCTATGGCTCGGCCCGTCTGGAGATGCGCGTTTGGCCAGGCAGAAGAGTGCCACGTCATGAGGGCAATGCCGCCTCTCGCCCTGGGTCGCCACGCTCGGCAGATCGGGCACGAACGCGCTGTAACCGCCCTCCAGCTCAGCTCCCATCACGACATCAAACTCCACGTTCTGCTTTCATAGCTCAGCATACGGGCAAGACAGGCAAGATGAAGTCGCGGCGCACCTAGCCTCCGATCGGGGCGCGCGGGTTGGTGCCCCAGAAGACCTGCGTCCCGAGCATCCCGATCAGCGTCACCAGAACCAAGTTCAGCACCATCGATTTCGCCGTTGCCTCGCCCACCCCGACGGGACCGCCGCTGGCGTTGTAGCCGTAGTAGCAGCCCACCAGCACGATCGTGGTGGCCATCGTCATGCCCTTGATCAGGCTGAACAACAGGTCCGGTGGACTTTGGAACTCCCAGAAGCTCAATAGATACCCCCCGGGAGACGTGTATCCGATCTGCAACACCACGGCGATGTAGGAGGCCAGGTACGCGACGCCGATCGCGGCGATGTACATGAACGGCAGCACGATCCAGGAGGCCAGCAAGCGTGTTCCGCACAGAAACGTCATCGAGTCGAACCCCATCACCTCCAACGCATCGATCTCCTCAGAGATCCGCATCGCTCCCAGCTCGGCGACGATCCCGGTGCCCACCTTTGCGGACATCATGTACCCGAACGCGTACGGCACGGCCTCGCGCAGGTTGCACAGGGCGGTGAACACGCCCGCGTAGGACGGCGCGCCCTGAGACTCGAGGAAGTAGGCACCCTCGATGCCGCACGTGCCGAGACCGGTGATGAACACCAGTCCCCAGATGACGAGCGTCGAGCCGACGATCAGGATACCCGCCTGGCGCAGCGCCTCGCCGAAGAAGCGCAACACCCGCAGACCCCACACATTGCGCACGATCTCGCTCGTGAAGCTCGCGATCTCGCCCGCCGCGGCGACCCATTCACGCGGCAGTGCCAGCAGTTCGTTCATCGCGCTCGCCCCGCGCCCGTGGCGATGGACTGTTCGTGGGAGACCATCACTTGATCACCAGAATGTTGGGATGGGTGGCCAGCAGCGTCTGCGTGAACACGTAGTTGAACGCCCCGATCCCCAGGAACGAGACCACGACCGCCTGGTTGACGGCCCGACCCACCCCCTCGGCGCCTCCCGAGGCCGTCATGCCCTTGTAGCAACAGACGATCGCAATGATCGCTCCGAACAGCGTGGTCTTCAGCACCGATCCCCACAGGTCGGTGGAGCTCGCGTTGGCGAAGAGCGTCGCCCAGAACGGGCCGAGCGGCTGTCCTGTGACGGTCGCGGCGAGAATGCCGCCGAAGATGCCGAACAGCAGCGCGTACAGGTCGAACAGGCCGGTGATCAGCATCAGCGCCAGAAACCGCGGTACGACCAGGTTCTTGACCGGGTCCACGCTGAGCACCTGCAGCGCGTCCAGCTCCTCACGGATCTTGCGCGCCCCCAGATCCGCAGTTATCGCGGTGCCGGCTATCCCCGCGAGCACGATCGAGGTGATCAACGGGCCGATTTCGCGGATCGCCGCGAGCACGAAGAATCCGCCCAACCGATCGGTCGCACCGAAGAGGCGCAGGAAGTTCGCCGCCTGCAATCCCGGCGCCCCGTAGTTGATCGCGACGGTCGTGACCAGCAACGGAAACCACACCAACCGCAGCACGAACAGGAACTGCGACACGAACTCCTCGCCATACGGATACGGCGGGCGCAGAGCCGAGGAGATCGTCCGGCCGGCGAGGATCATCATGTCCCCGACTTCCTCGAGCAGGTTCCTGGTTGGCAGCAGCGCCCGCTCGGCCATCTGTCGCGCAGCGCTCCTCTCCGTCGACCTTCCCGCCATGTTCGAGCCCTCCTCGCGAGCCAACCCTCAGCAATACTCTCGTCTAGACGATCGTTTCCAGACGTCTGTTTTTGGACGGTCTATCTAGACGGTCCAGACCATAACATATAGGCTGGATCTTATGGTGGCGAGTATGCTCCGGGCGGTGTCCACGCCGCGCCTGACCGAGGCCTCCTACATCGTGCTCGGCATGCTGGAGCGCGTCCAGCCCGCGACCCCCTACGACCTGAAGCAGGTGGCGCAGCTCAGCACGCGGCACTTCTGGACCATTCCCCACAGCCAGCTCTACGCCGAGTGCGAGCGATTGGCCAAGGAGGGACTGCTCAGCGAAGAACGCGAACAGGCCGGGCGCCGCCGCCGCATCTATAGAGTCACGCAAGCCGGGTTGGAGGCGCTGGAGAGGTGGCGCGCGGAGCCGGGAGAGGTGCAAAGTGAGGTGCGCGACCTCGGCATGCTCAAGCTCTTCCTCGGAGCTGACCCAGCGATGCTCGCAAGGGCCTATACGCCCGAACACGAGGCCACTCTTCGCCGCTATGAAGAGTTGCGCAACGCAAGCGGCGGAATCGAGGTGCCCCGCGGCCCGTGGCTCGCGTTGGACGCTGGAATCGGGCACATGCGCGAGAACGCCCGCTTCTGGAAGCGGCTGCTCGAGGAGGAGAATGAAGAGGACGACGATGAGAAGTAGCAGGCGAGCGCCGGATGAGCGGCGGACGCCGACACCAGCACCGAACGGGTCACACGACCAGCCTCCACGCGACTCGCCATGACGACCCGACGGCAGGCACGTCAAACCCTGTTGACAGGCCAAAAAGGAGTCTTTCGATGACCACCACCGCACCGCCCACCTCCCAGCAGACCACCGATCTGCCGGGGCAGCTCAGAGGAGGCCTACAAGGGTTCTCCGAGCGCTGGCTGCCCCGCGTCAGCGAGCTTGACGACTTCCTCGGCCGCTGGGAGACGGCCTGGAACACTCACAACCTCGATGAGCTCGAAGCTCTCGTGACCGAGGACATTGTGTGTGAGGACCCGGCGATGCTCGGCGAGACCGCCCACGGCCGCGGCGAGTTCAGAGCATTCATCGAGATCTTCTTCCGCGCCTTTCCCGACGTCCACTTCGAAAGCACCGGCGCGCTCTACCTCGCGCTCGAGGGCACAGGGATGGCGCTGCCATGGCGACTGACCGGAACGTTCACGGGCGAGCTTCAGTTCTGGGGCAAGCGTTACGGCCCAAAGCCACCGGCTTTGGCGCCCACCGGACGGGCGGTCGACATCGACGGCATCGACCTGTACGAGTTCCGCGACGGTCTGATCTCCCGCCATACGCTGATCTACGACCCCTTCGACTTCTCTCAGCAGATCGGGCTGCTCCCACCACGAGACCTCAAGGTGCCCGCGGTCGTGCTGCTCGCCCAGCGGCTCATCGCCTCTCGCTCCAGACGGCGGTGCGCACGCGCCTAGCGGCTCGATTGGCCATCGTAGAAGACGCGGCAAGACCGACGTTGGGAGGGGCGCGATCTGCTCAGGCGTCGTGCCGAGGGATTCTGCGGCGACATCGCAGAAGTCGCCAAAGGAGCACCGCCGCGAACTGCTGATCCAAACTCGACCCCCTCCAAGACCTATACGTCCTCGGCGACCTCACCAAGCCCCGCTACATCATGCGCCGCCGATAGCCCTCCGCCTTCATCCTCGCCAAAATCAGATCGCCGCAGCCACTTGTTCGCCCACGCGACGCCCAACTCCCGCTCTTCAGCGACGCCGTCGCCCATATCGAGCGCAAGGCGATCAAGCGAGCGAACGCCGGCCGACTGGCGATGGCATTGAGCGGGTACGCGAACATCGATGAGCTAACGCGAGCGCGCTGGTCGTGCAGGGTCACTGAGCGCCCTACCTCCGGCTACAGCGAGAAGCCGAAGCGACACAGAAGCCCGCAGCGCAGCTCGGTGGAGCATGGGTGAGACTAGGCCAGTCGCCGGCGTCGTATGATGGGTGTGGAGAACTTGACATGACTGCGCTCGGCTTTGCGCTGCTGCTGATGGGTGCCACCCTGGTGGTTGCCGAGGCTCATGTGCCCGGGGGGGTGTTCGGTGTGGCAGGGGGCGTGGCGCTGATCTTTGGTGGAATCATCGTCATCGCCGTACTGGGTGGCAGCGCTGTACTGGCCGTGCCAGTCGGCGTCGGCCTCGGGGCGGCGGCGGGTGGATGGGCGCTCATGGTGACCCGCAAGGCTGCAAGCGCGCGACGCGAGCGCATCCAGGCGGGCGCGGAGGCGTTGTGCGGCCGGGTTGGCGTAGTGCGCCGCTGGAGCGAGCCAGGTGGCCAGGTCTTCGTCGACGGGGCGCTGTGGCGCGCCCGGCACGGATGGGCAGGAATCGGCGGGGAGCCGCTCCACGAGGGGGACCCCATTGTGGTCGAGCGCGTGAGCGGCCTGACGCTGTCCGTGCGCCGCGCCGAGGAGTGGGAGCTCATCACGTGATCCTCGCGCTCGTCATCGCCCTCGGCTGCGTGATGATAACGGCGCTCGTGCTCGCGGGCGTGTCGGTACGTGTGCTGCGCGAGTACGAGCGCGGGGTCGTCTTCCGTCTCGGCCGTGTTACCAGCCAGCGCGGGCCGGGACTGATCTTCCTGCTGCCCGCGCTCGATCGAATGGTCCGCGTCAGCCTTCGCACAATCACATTGCAGATACCAGCGCAGGAGATCATCACGCGCGACAACGTGCCTGCACGCGTCACCGCGGTCGCCTACTACAGGATCATCGATTCCACGAAGTCCGTGCTCGAGATCGAGGACGTTCTGGCCGCCACCTCGCAGATCGCCCAGACGACCCTGCGCTCCGTGCTGGGCAAGGCCGAGCTCGACGCGCTGCTGGCCGAGCGCGAGCGCCTGAACGAACACCTCCAGCAGATCATCGACGATCAGACCGAGCCCTGGGGGATCAAGGTCACCACGGTCGAGATCAAGGACGTCGAGATCCCCGAGCGGATGCAGCACGCGATGGCGCGTCAGGCCGAGGCCGAGCGCGGGCGCCGCGCGAAGATCATCAACGCCGAGGGTGAATTCCAGGCTGCCGCTCGGCTCAACGACGCGGCCGATGTGATCAGCCGCAACCCGGTCACGATCCAACTGCGCTACCTCCAGACACTGCTTGAGGTGAGCAGTAACCAGAGCTCCACGATCGTGCTCCCGCTGCCGATCGATGTCCTGCAGCCGCTCGCAGCCGCCGCACAGGGCCGTCATGCCGCTGCCGACGGTCCCGAGCGCGAGCGTCTCGACGAAGCGCTCGCCGCGGCGCGGGCAGCCCTCGACACCGCGACGAGCGACCACGAGCGCCTGGAATCCGGCGACCCGGTCCCCACCCCACTTACATCCGAGCCGCCGACATAAGAGGCAGGCCGACACCGTCGAACCCCAAATCACGACCACGAGCAGTGGACTGGCTTACTCCGCGACAAGAGGCGAGCCAGACGCCGTTGGCTGCGAGGGCTGCATCATGTCCACATGAACGACAGTCGGCGAAATCCGGGGCATCAGATCGCCGCGCGTTACGGGCATCTTGCGCGCGATACCCACACGGTCACGGCATGACCTCCCGTGCCGTTGCTGAAGGGAACCCGAGCGACTACCACGGCGCTCCGTGCGGGCCTCGCGATGCCATCGTTGACGTACACAATGCAGTCATAGTGGTGGTGGTCGGGCTCATACCAGGTGCCGAGCCGGAAGCTCGCGCCGCGCGACAGCGGTCGGATGCCTCGCCGCACCATCGCAAAGCGAGCCGCCATTTTGAATCGAAACGTCGTGTTGCCGAGAGATCCCACAAGCAGGACCGTTCGCCCTGCGGGAATGTCTCTGTCCAAACCGGCGAACATCGCCCCCAGCGGACGGTACTCCCACAGATGGTAGTCCTGGCTCTCGGTGGCGGCCACGGCCGTCCCGGTCGCCGCAACGGCGCCTATCCCGATGGCTGACGCGAAGGCCGGAACTCGCAGGCGTGACAGGCCGCGCTCGGTCAGCAGCGTCGCCACCGACCAGCCGAGGATCACCCACACGAACATGCCTGCCGGCGAGCCCCACCACATCGTGTACCCCAGCGTGGATGCCAGCAGGTGCGTGGTAGGCGTACTGGCGGCCACGGCCGCCAACGCAGCGCACAGCGCCAGCGCAATGAGCGCGCCCGCACACAAGTCGGAGCGGCGACGGAGCAGCCCGACGGCGGCGATAGCCAGCAGCGCGCACAGCATCAGCAGGCAAGACGCGCTGCCGAGCGTGCTTGGCGCCGTGCGCACGTCGGTCTTCCTCTCCCACGGCGAGCGCGGGTCCATCAGCCACCATGGCGGGACGCCGATCGCCCGTACTACCGCGCGCCATCCGACGGTTGCGCCGAGCGTGGACTTCGTTGCTTTCGCGGTGCTGACGACGACCGTCAGATTGCCAGGGTGGCGTTCGATCTGATCGATGACAGGCGCAGTCCAACAGACCAGGGCGACGACCAACGCCGCGAGCGCCCAATGCCACATCGGTCCACGCTTGCCACGATCGGCGGCGGCGGTCCCTCCGAGCACAGTCCAGCGCGATCCGCGCGACGCCACCAGTCCCGCCAGACCAACGGCCAGCAGACCGAGCGAGGGGGGCAGGAACGCGAGCTGACACTGCACGACAAAGCTCGCGACGAGCACCGTCAGAGGGAGCAGGCGATATTCGCCGCACGCCAGAGACCAGCACAGGAAGATAAGCAGCATGAATCCGAACAGGCCGGCCGAGGGGTTCCAAACGTCGTGGAACACCTCGGGGGTGAGCGATCTGCACATAAGAACGACCGCGATTGCGACCGCGAACATAAGTGCGCGACCGCCGCGGCGCCGGGCGAGCGCGACGACCCCGACGATCGCCAGGGTATTGACGATGCCCATCGTGAGCGCCAGCGTCTCCGGACTCCCAAAGCGTGCGGGCAGTGCCAGCAGCCAGAACAGCATCGGTCCGAGGCTGTACAGCGTGTGGTGGGTCACGGCGGTCGCGTCCGAGTACTGGCCCACGAGCGGCGTATGAGAGGTGAACACGTCGTAAGCGCGCGTGGCGATGATCGCCTGATCCCCGGCCGGTATCCAGCCGTAAATCAGCGCCCGCGTCGTGGAGACCATCACTGGCCCAGCCGCACACACGCCCACCATGGTCGTGAGCCAGCGATCGGCCAGCCACTGCCTCGCGGCCGCAAGCCCTGTCTGTGACAAGGCCCAGGGTGCGGAAGCTGTCCGACCAACGGGCCTCACTTGGCTTGACCTCGCTTACGATTCTTTCGGAGGTCTCTCGCCCGGCGGCGAAATTTGAAGTGGCGGTCTTCGAACCGAATCCGCTTTTGCAGCAAAAGCTCAGGACGATCGAGTTCAGCGAAGACAGAACGACCCACCCAAAGAGGGTACCCCCACGCACCTGCCCCCGGAGAGCAGGCTCTGCTGGCCCAGGGACTCAGCTATCGCGGCGGGATCCCGAGCCTGCAGACGAAGCGATTCCCGCACAGGGCACTGGCGTTGGCGGTGCCCTGTGGGCACTGGCGTCGGCGGTGCGCCCCCCATGCGGTTTCCTCGGAGACGGAGTTTGACGAGATGCGAGCTATGGCTGCTCATCGAGCCTTACTGCGCTTCACGACTACTGCATCTATTTCCTAACAGTGGATTCCTTAGTTGAATGGTGATTTTCTAGAACCGAACTCTCTGCGATTAACAAATCATGGGTTTGTTTCCATTACGCAGCTACCCAGCCGGCCACCCCTCCCGACAGTTCCCGCGTGAGCGACGGACTTCCGGTCGTTTCAAGTCAGGGCCTCGCCAAGGCTCTCGAAGGCGCAGTATGGCGCCGCACGCCGGCGCGGCAACCAAGCCGGCGAATAACGTTGCGCCCGCCCGGGGCGTGTCAGGCCTCGAGTTCGAGCTTCAGCTCACACATGTCCACGGAGGCGCGGGCGCCCGGGGTCTCGGAGACATCCATCGCGCTGAACGCTTGGGCGCCTGCGCTCATGTCCTCCGCCGTTGCAAAGTGCTGGAGGACCACCGCTGTGCCCTGCGCCTCGTCGAACAGCATCGTCAAGCCTGTGGCGGGCACGCCGGGAGGCGGCCCGCCGGACTCCTTTATGCGCACCAGCAGCCCCTCCATCCGCTCGGCGCTCACATCGGTGAACCTCACGACACGTACATACATGGGAAACCTCCTCGCGTTCGGTAGGCACAAACATACACCGAGTAACGCACAGCCGGAAGTAGGATCGTAGGCACGGAGCGGCGCGCTGCGGCCCCTCTCGTGCTATCCCAGGATTGGCACGGTCTCCGAACGCCCGGCCGGGATACTCCATTGATGGCCTCGACGCCGGTCGCAGCGCGAAGACAGAGCCTCGGGTGTCTCGTTGGCAAGCAGGCTCGTCGGCGCGCCGACGAGCCTGCTCGGAGTCCCGAGCGCTCCAACCCAGCGGAGCTCGAAGCCGGTCGCGATCCCGGCCCGTAGACCAAGTCCGCCCGACACCCCCAAAAGGCAAACCAAAACGCGGGGCAACAAAAGCGGGAGCGACGGGGGTTGAGCACGCGATTGACACCCCGTGGATTGAGATCCGGCTGTGAGACGAGCCCCTCGTCACGGACAGAGCGATGGGCCGTCCCAAGCGACTGATATGCCTACTCGGCAATGAGCCCTGATAAGCGACAGCGGCGACGTGATCCGCCTCGGCAGACCAAACAGCCTCGCGCACCCAAGCAGGTTTCCGATCCCGGGACGCCATACAAAGTGCTGTGGCATCCGGCGGCCGATGCCGAGCATGCCGCGATCTCCGATACGGCTGAGCGCGCGGCGATCCAGCACGCGCGCGAGAAGCTCGAAGCGGTCGGTCCGCAGCTCGGCGCTCCGCACAGCAGCGCGATCAAGGGCGAGGATCGATCGGGACTGCGCGAGCTGCGCCCACGTGCAGGACGTAGCCGCTGGCGACCGATCTACCGGCGAGTAGGCCCAGGCATATTCGTGGTCTTCGCCGTGGCGCCCGAGGCTGAGATCAACAAACGCGGCTTCGATGAGAAGGTCCGCGACGCTCGGCGCCGCTTCGAGGAACTGGAGACATGACCCTCGGTCGTGCGACCGATAACAGTCTTGCTATCATCCTGATGAGACCGAAAGGAATGGCGTGAAGCTGAGCGACATGAAGACGAGCGAGCAGGTGCTGGCCGAGGATCTACGCGACCCGGAGTTCCAGCGCGAGTGGAATAGAACCGCGGTCGCACGGGCTGTTGCGCTAAAGGTGCTGACTTACCGCACCGACCACGGGCTCTCCCAGCGAGCTCTGGCGAAGAAGCTCGGCATGACCCAGCCACAACTCGCGCGCCTTGAGGCCGGCGAGCACAACCCCACCATCGATACGCTCGCCCGCCTCGCGCAGACATTGGACATCGAGTTCGCCATCGACGTCCACCCGCGTCAGAGTGCGCCTAAGCTCCTCAGCGGACGCGCCCAGGGCAGAAACGCCATCGCCTCCTACGAAACCGACACCGCCGCCGTATTGCTTGCCGCCGGGTGATCACGAGCGAAGTTCGCTCCACTCCGATATGAGACAACCACTGAGACAGCAGACGGGCCGTCTTACGTCATGTTGAAGCGAGTTGTCTCTCTTGCCTCGCCGGCCTCATCGATGATCAGGCCGTGCAGGCCCAGGACATCCTCAAGCGTGAGGTAGACCGGCTCGGTATCGCCGGGCTGATCCTCGACCATGCGCTACCGCTGATGAGAGTCGGGGTCGTGATCGGCGAGGATCTGGAGCGCCTCGCCGTGCTTCGCCACGACACGCTCCCCGATGTCGTGTATGCGCTCGCGAACCTTCTCTGTGGACATGATCCGCAGCTCGCCCCCCGGAAGCTCCTCCACAAGCACAGAGGAGCCCGGGGCATAGCCCTGAGCCTCGAACTCCCTGGGGATCGAGATCACGTTGCTGTTGCCGACACGGCGAACCTTCACGATCTTCATGTGCCTAGTATATACATGGATAGCCCGTGCGCGGCACCCACCATGGGCCCGGCTAAGAGAACTTCCGATCTGGCGGCGTGCGATTCGCGCGGTCACGACGCCTCGACTATGGGCTCATCTTCTTGAGACGTGTCTCGGGCTACAAAGCTCACCAGGGTGCGGTCAGGAGCGCCTGTCGAGGTAGGCGAAAAGAACACGAGGGCCATCACCACTTCATCTACGTCCAAGTGCTCTGGGACATCGTCGGTTTCCTCCTGCTCAAGGACGGGATAGATGAGCACCGAGCCACGACGCGGACGATGGAGGCTCTCAGCAAGCGGATCATCGATAGTGCCAACCCCGGCAATTCGGCTAGGCGCAAATCGATGTGGCCTTGAGCTGATGGCCCCGAAACGCGGACGACGACGCCTCCGGCGTCCAAATACGCTCAGACGCTCGTTACCCGCGATCGTGGACCGACGGTCAGGCCCCTTGTGCTGAGGCAGAATGACGACCCAGTCCTCAATCTGGTTCGGGGAGAGGCCGGATAGCCATTTGAGGTCAGCCGCAAAGTCGTCCTCGGGCTGCCAGCGAAGATCGGTGAGCTGCGCGACAAACGTTTGATGATCGACGATGCCGTAAATCGCCGGATAGTCACTTTTGCCGCTGCCGGTCGGGTAGGCAAAGCGTCCTGACCTGGACGCCAACGCGACGAGCGGTAGAAGAATGCGAGTGTTGTGTGCCAGCGCGGCGGGCGCTTCGGGATAGCCGGCAGGCTCAAGGCGCTCGCCTGGCGAGCGCCTTTCGACGAGCATCGCGTTGTACATCTTGTTCGAGGCCGATGGTTTTAGCCAGCCAAGGTGCTGCGCCACGAGTGGTTGGACTTGGGCAGGTGTGATTGCAGGTACGCCCTCTTCCACCTTCGCGTATTTTTTGATTTCCGACCTAAAGAGTTCCTCGGAGCGACATGCAGCCTCAAACGCCTCGTAGAGGTCGACCGTCGTGCCATCGCCGCCAGTTGAGATATAGAGGCGGACGAGATCTTCGTAGCCGGCCCGGAATCCGAACCAGCGACCCATCTGCATGAGCGTGTCAGCCTGTCTGGTCACTCTTCGGTAATAAGCGACGGTCAGGCCCTCGATGGTGAAGCCGCGAGAGAGCTTTGTTCCACCGACGAGGATGCGCCACACGGGGTGCTTGTCGAATGAGACATCCTCGGTGGCAGCTTCTTTGTCGCCATTCACAATCATTACCGGGTCGTTCGCTGCGCCCTCTACCCGGGCCACCACCTGCGATACGAAAGGCTTTAGGTCCGCGTACGCCGATGGACGGGGATAGACGACCGGTCGTATATTTTCCTCCTGGGCACGCTTGAGCGTGGCCTTTTCGCGAGCATCTATGACCGGCTGAACATCTTGGACGAATAGCTTCTCTAGGCGCTTGTGTCCTGCTGCGCCAAGGTAGCCCGCTTCCTTCCAGAGTTCGCGCAGTTCGTCGGCGAGCATTCGATGGTTTTCTTGCTTGTGAGACTCATGAACCAGCATCGTGTGATGCTCAAAGGGACGGAGCGTGGTGTCGGCGTGCTCGCGAAACAACTTCACTGCGCCAGCCAGGACATACATGTCGAGTGCCTCTTGGAGTGCGGCTCGGGGCGTATCATCGTCAATCGGTCGCACAAAAGCGCGCTCGTTTGAGTTCTCGAAATTGGCGGTCTCACCCTCAGCGAGCGGCTCGAAGTCATGGTAATCGCTGGCACCCATGTAGCCCAGCGGCCGATCGAGCGAGATGATAAAGTCACGAGGAAAGATGTCGACGGCATCACCTGGGTCGACGAACACGTTGGCGAAGGGTGTGGCGGTGTAGCCGATGTACTGACCACGCGGTAGAAGCCCAAGTAGCTGCGCGATGAGCCCATTGATCGCCGTCCGCTCGGTATGTCCTTCAGCCCAGCGCGCAGGATTGGAGGTATTTATCGAGGCCTGATCGGACTCATCATCGATTATCAGCACGGGGATGTCCGATAGCTTGGCGGGGATCTTTTTCAGGTCTTGGACGAACTTTTTCAGGACATTCTTGTTCTTCTTTATGACGGCGATGCGGGTCGGCAAGCGGTGCAGGTTCTCGCTCGCGTTTAGCGGCTTTGCATACTCCATCGGCTCGAAATCAAGGGCTGCGATCCCTTGCTTCAGCGCCTTGTAGTCAAACGCCTGCGTCGTAAGACGATGGATATCCGAGAAGCGCATCGTCGACGGCAGTGCGTCGTGTCGGACAAATTGACTCCAATCGGGGTCATCTATGTAATCGACCGTAAGGAGCGCATCTTCGTCGGTCTCGTCGATACCTCGCATGAGATTCTCGTATCCGACTAGCTCCTTATCAAGTCTTCGCTGCGTTTGAGCACGCAGGAGGTTTGTTGTTCCGCTCAAGACGACGATAAGTCGATAACCTGCGTCTACTGCCTTTGCGATGACGCCGGTGAAGTTCGCAGTCTTTCCGCTTTGGACGTAGCCGACGACGAGACCCTTTGCCTGGTGGACCGAAGTGCGCTCAGGGTCTGCGAGCCGTTCGACGATGCGCGTCGTGTTGAGATCAAGGGCTGCAATGGCCTCTGGTTGCCAAAGTCGTTTTGCGAGATAGTCGGCGTAGTGCGCCCAATAGAACGGGCTGCGTTTAGCCATCACCCGCTGGTACCACGGCTCGAAGACACGGCTAATAACGATGGCGTCGTCGCTGGCGACTGGAATTGCGGCGTCCACGCTTGCGGCCACATCGTCGTCGATCTCAAGCCGTTGGTAGATCAGTGCTCGCCGGTCCAGGGTCCGCGGCGCAGTCTCTCCAACCCAGGCGGCTAGCGTCGCCGCGTCCCATTTTGTAATGGTGAGGCGCAGCTTGACGAGAAGAGGGTCACCGATTGGAGCATCGGCGAGATAGTTGACGAGGACTGAAGGATCGGCCAGTGCGGGTAGGTTACGCTCGTCGGCCTCGAACTTGATTCTGCTTGAGAGGCGGGATGGGCCGCTAGACGCCATCGCGTCAAGCGCTGACCCGTAGATGTCGCTAAGCACAACCGAGTTCACTTTAGTGAGCATGTACCGTCTCGGTCAACTCGGCGAGGACTGTGCTTAGTGTCTTCGGAAGACTCACCGCTGGCATCTTGTCAGTGATGTCGATCTCGTAGACGACTTCGCGCAGCCGTGCCGTATCGATACCGGCCGAGAGCAGGAGTGTAGGCGTTAGCCGTGGCAGTGCGTCATCGACTCTCAGTGCGAGCGGATGTGTGCGAAGCCGCCATCTCTCGTCGAATAGATCCCGGGCATCCTCGCGCCAGCCAGCAGCCGTGAGGTTCTGCTCGATCACAGAACGCTCCGCATCGTTGGTGACCGCGAGAACAGAGTCGATCAGGGCTGGCAGAGTCTCTCCGCCAGCGTCGCCTGCGCGGGTAATTTGGAGCGAAGTGATCCAGAGTGGGGTCGACCCGGTTTCCACGAGTTGAGTCAAGCCGTGGATCCAGTGGTGTCGGCGCTCTCCAGTGGTGGTCTTCACCTTTACGTCAGAGTCTTCGAAGCCAAAGTCGTGCTCCTCGGCTAGACCACCGCGCCAAGAAGTCGCCTCAGCAGCCGACGTTTCTAGAAGCGCTCGGATGATGAGGAGCTCGCCAAAGAGACCGATCTCAGCCGGTAGAGCCATACGTACCCGCTCCGCCAAGACCGAGTGCCAGAGCTTGAGCGTATCCTCGAACGCCTTCAGTGGTTCGACATTTTCGAGCTGGATTCGATCAGCGATCGCCATGAGCATCGCATAACCGTCGACCACCAGCCGGTCATCGGTGGTCGAAATATCGACATACCTGAGTCCCGCCTCTTGGTCGAGTTCTGTGGTGACATGCGCCAGCAGTTGCAACGGGAGCGCGACATGCTCTGCGACTGGGGCTCGAAGGGTAAGCCTTCCCTTCGGCGGGTCAAGCCGTAGACGAAGACGTGGTTCTCCGCTGATCGGGATCACGATGGGAATCCCTGCATCCCAGTGCTGCATCAACGTGGGCGTCGAAAGATGTCGATGACCAGTCAACGTATCTCGGCTCTGGCCGCAGCCGTAAGAATTGCCTGCCAAAGGTCGACGTTATCTCTGTCTCGCGAGCCCATGTTTTGGCCCGCAAATATGTGCTCCATGAGCAGGAACATAAGCGCCTTCACGACGGGTACGTCGCTTACGCTAGCCCTCCGACCTCCTGATAGCCCCCTGCGATAGCGCTTGTTGAGCCACAAGACACCTTGGTTACGATCGATCTCGAAGAAGTCATCGCAGTCGTCCCCAAAGTCGGCCCACAAGACTTCTATAGCCTCCTCGTCCTTGAACGGCAGCTCCTTACCGAACGCCCTTTGCACGGCCGCAGGAATCCCGGTTCCGGGCGGGAGGATGGCTGGGCGGCTTCGATCACGCCGGTTGGAGGCCTTCATAACACCGCGTGCCTCGTCGATGTATTGGGCGAAAGTTCTACCGCCGCTGGCCTCCGCAGACTTGACGGCCGGTCCAAACTCTGGCCCGACCTCTATCCCATTCTTCTCGGGCTTCAGGTAGATCATCCGCTCGATGTCGCCGTCGATGTCGACGGCGACGCGCGCCAGATTAAGCTGCTTATCAGGATTTGTGAGTCCATTCCAACCGCCTCGTTGAACGAGACGGTCCTTGTAATAGACGTACAGTCCCTGCCGTTCGATCTCCTTGCCATCTAGGCGATATTGCTCGGCCGTCGATCGCCCCGGCCAGATGTGACATGTGAGAGTCAGCTCGCTTGAATCGCGACCGGCGACCAGAGCCTTCGGCCAGTCTCGCGCACCGGTTCGCGTATATCCAAATGGATTCAATGCCGTGACTTCATGGCGATACACATCGTCGCCGCCATCTTCTACGTCGATCACGACACGTATCCCAGACCCTTCAAGGATACGGTGAAAGATGAGGCCTAGATGAGTTCGTACCTTGGCGACGGCGTCCTGCAAGAACCGCTCAACGGTCGGCTCGTCATCGATAATTGGAAAAGCCTTTACGTCGTCCCACCGCACAAGCGTGCCCGTCTTGGACTCGGGAAATCCCCAGTTTCGGGAGAGCTGCTCAGTTGCGAACGTGGGCTCGACGATCGCGCATCGATAGTCCTTCTTCGCCTGCTCGATCTGCCAGCGTCGACCGACGACCTCGTGACCGTCAGCAGCCGAAACGACCGTCACGCTGCGGGCCTGGCTGAACGAAGCTGCCTTCAGACCTAGCCCAAAGCGGCCGATCTGGTCATCCCCGTAACTGCGAGCACCGCCCACCCTCATCGCGACATCGATGCTCATCGCGTCCATGCCGATGCCGTCATCGATTACAAGCAGGCGAAGCAGCCGTGAGCCGTCTCGGACAAACCGGATGAGCACATGACGAGCCTCTGCGTCGATCGAGTTGTCGACGAGCTCTGCAAGAGCGGCCTCAAGCGTGTGGTTGCGCCCGAGTGCATCCAGTGACCGCGGATCGAGCGCTAGGACTACCGTCCCCGTTGTCGGAACGTCATCTGTAGACGGCGCATCAGCGTCATCGATCGTCGCCGGCGTGGGGCTCATGCTGCGACTCGGTGCTTCAGCACAGAAACTGCGTGTGTCACACGAGTGGCAGCGTCTGTCGTAGCGTCATGCTCCCAAACTCGGAGCACCGTCCAGGCCGCCGCCTCTAGCCATGCGGTCTGTTGCGCATCCCGTTCGCGCGTAGCCTCGATCTTTTTAGTCCAAAACTCGGCATTGCTCACCGGGATCGTGCGGTGCACCCGACACCCATGCCAGAAGCAGCCATCGACGAACACGGCGAGTCGAAGCCTTGGAAAAACGATATCTGGACGGACCTTACGGTCCGGCTGCAATATCAGTCGTCTGTCCTTGTAAAAGTGCAAGCCCCTGCGGTGCAAAGAAGCGCGTAGCGCCAGCTCGGGGCGTGTGTCTTTGCCTCGATTTGCGCGCATCGTCGCGGTCGCGTGTGGACTCGATGGCACCACGCTGAGCACGAACGCCATACTATTCGATGGGACGGATCATGACGGCCTAGTCAAATAGAAAGACCAGCCAGAATGGGTCCGATTCACTGACGAGCCGAGCTGGCGCTAGCTCTGCGCTCGGCTAACGCCCTTGCGTCTCGGTCCAGCGCTCGACATCCTCCCGGTGCCAGAGCCGCGCGCCGCGGACCACGACCACCGGCGGCGGGAAGTCCCGAGTCTTCCGAGCGTCCAGGAGGCTCTTGCGGGTCTTCCAGCCGACCAGCTTCAGGATCTCGCCCGCGCCGATGAGATCGGCGGGGTCGACCTGCTCGCGCTTGGGCCAGCTCGTCACGGCCCGGATTATCGCCGCCCGGGCGCTCTTTCTGCTTGACCTTGACATCGACTAACCGCGCGTTTAGTCTTTCTGCTGTGTCCGGCTCAATCCTCGACAGCTCCCAGCCCAGCCTTGCTGGGTCGCTGACACTGCTCTCCTTGCGTCTGGCGACAGGGCTCTGTCGGCGAGCGATGCCGGACACCTATCCACGTCAAGCGGCCCGGGCTCCCACAGGACGCCGAACATGACGCTACGGGTCGCCGCGAACAGCACAAGCGGCGCGATGTCTACCTGGACTGGCGCGAGCAAACAGCGCGACAGCTCGCGCGCAAAGCCGGACCGCTCGGGCGGCTCACCCACCACCCCGAGGACTTCTACCCCCAACTCGACCGTGAGCACCTGAAGGTCTGCCGGGGCTGCGAGGAGACGATCTACCCACGAGCCGGCAGACAGATAGGTACGGCTCCCCGCCCCCGAAATCCTGCCACTACTGCCGCACACCGCACGGCACCAAGCCCTACACCACCACGATCTCAAGCACGGAAAGCGAGGCATAACCAATGAGCAACCCGGAGGAGCAACCCAATACGGCGCCCGCGCTCGAAGACTTCACGACCTTCTGGCAGAACGAGACCGACCCCAACGCCATGCACCTCATCTTCGACGGCCTCTGGATCGAGGACAGCCGCATCGTCGCCGTCCAACCCAAGCCGTCATTCCTGCCGTTCTTCGAGCACAAAGGCTCAGCGGCAAAGGCGGTGGTAAATGACGGGAGCGACGGGACTCGAACCCGCGACCTCCGGCGTGACAGGCCGGCGCTCTAACCAACTGAGCTACGCCCCCGCGTTTGCGCGGGTCGTTCCGCTTGCTGCGGTCCTGCGCGCCTCTCCAGTATGCCAAGCCGCTGCCCATGTCGCCTCTGCCGTCCCCTTTCGGCCGCCCCATCTGCCAAACTGGCCAGCCAGCCAGTTTTGCTCTAGGCTTTCCTCCCACGTATGCCGCTCGCCAGCCCTCCTCCACTCCGCTCCTACAACCCCTTTGTCGTTCTCGTCCAGGACCTCCTCGACGAGCGCGCTGCCACGGTTGCATTCCCACCCGGGGAAACCCGCCTCTCGTTTGCCCGCACCCGGCGCTTTGCCGACGAACCGCTTCCTCTGCTTCTTGAGGCCTATGAGCGCTTTGGGCCGGTCTTCACTCTGCGGCTCTTCCATTCCAACGCCGTCTTCGCGCTCGGGCCTGCCGCCAACCACTACATCACCGTCTCCCACGCCTCCAACTTCCTCTACCGCACCTCCTACTTCCGCGATCTCATCGGCTTTGCCGGCGACGGGCTGCTCACCACCGATGGCGACTTCCACCGCGCTTCGCGGCGCATCATGCTCCCCGCCTTCCATCATGAGCGCATCCTTTCCTCGCTTAACACGATGCTCGACGAGACGTCTTCCGCCCTCGCCTCTTTCGTTCCCGGCGCCACCATCGACCTCTATGCCTGGACGCGCCGCCTCGCTTTGCGCATCGCCATGCGCGCGCTCTTCGGCCTCGACCCCGACGGTCCCGCCGCCCGCTCGATCGACGCCGCCGCCCTGTTCGAGCAGACCCTCTCCTTCTACGCTCGCGACTACCCCCTGCGCATGCTTCGCGGACCCTTCACTCCTTGGGATCGCCAGCAGCAGGCCACCCGCGCGCTCACCCGCCTGATCTACTCGGAAATCTCCCGCCGGCGCTCCACCGGCGAGCGCGGCGAGGACGTCCTCTCGCTGCTCATCGACGCATCCGACGACTCCGGCGCTAGTGCGCTCACCGACCTTCAGATCCGCGACGAGGTCATGACCCTCCTGTTCGCCGGACACGACACGACCACCTCGACCCTCTCATTCATGTTCTACGAGCTCGCCCGTCACCCTCACGTCGTCGCCCGTCTGCTGGCCGAGCAGGACTCCCAGCTCACCGACGGCTCTCTCCCCAGCCCGTCCCAACTCATGGGCGACGGCCTCCCCTACCTCGAGACGGTCCTCGACGAGACCCTCCGCCTCTACCCGCCCGCTTGGATCGGCCCCCGACGCTCCGTCGCCCCCTTCGAGCTGTGCGGGCACTCCGTGCCCGGCGGCGTCTTCGTCAACTACTGCTCCTGGGCCTCCCACCGCCTGCCCGACGTCTTTGCAGAACCCGACTCCTTCCGCCCCGAGCGCTTCGCTCCCGAGGCCAAGTCCGCTCTCCCCCGTGGCGCCTACATCCCCTTCGGCGGCGGCTCGCGCACGTGCATCGGCATGCGCTTCGGCCAGCTCGAGATCCGCACGATCGCCACGCTCATCCTCTCCCGCTTTTCCCTCTCCCTGCCTTCCGACTTCCGACTTTCCATCCGCCAGATGCCCACGATCAGTCCCGCCCAGGGCCTGCCCGTGATCGTCTCACCCCGGGCCACAACTCCGCCCACTCCGCTCAGCAGGACGGATTTTGACAACGCTTCATCTCACTGACGCGTCCCACACGGACTCGGCTGCCGGACTCGCGCTCACCTTAGTCTCGCCCACATCGACAACTCGTACTTTGCCCCTTCCCCCTTAACGCTTTCCAGCGCGCGCGCTTCCACACCTTCCACATACACACTCGGATTTTCGAACACCGTCAGCTTCAGCCCTTCCAGCGGAAACACCTGCGGATGCGCCACGAGCTTGCCGTCTTCCGCCTCCGCCACCGCTTCCACGCTCGCGCTCACCCCGAACAGTCCCCCGCTGGCCTTCACCCGGACCGATCCCCCTTCACTCTTCACGAGCGCCACTTCGAACCCTTCCGGCAGCGCTCTCTTCACGTCTTCTTCGCTCACCTGCCCCTCCGCCCTCAGCGCGCTCCCGTGCTTTTGCATGCTCGTACTCGTCAGCCTCAGCTTTCCCACTTCCACGCTTTGTGCGGTCGCATCCATCCTCTCCACACCCTTCGCTTCCTTCAGCAGCGCCACCGTCTGCCCCTCGCTCAGCTTCAACCTCCCCGCCTTCACCTTCACTTCATCCACTTCCCCCCACACCAGCTTCACCGCCGGCCACGCCTTCACCTTCACGCTCTCCACCGTCCCGTACTTCTCGATCTTCTTACGCACCATCCTCGCCGCGATCCCCGGCAGCAGCACCTGCGCAAGCACCAGCACCGCGATCGTCGCCACCACCACCCCACCCGCGATCTTCGCCGCTCGCCTGCTCCCTGCACCCGTGCTCACCCGCCCAGCTTCGCACTTCCCCAGATCGCGCGCGTTCGCTTTGCTGGGCGCGTCCGCTTCGCTAGCCTTGGACTCCCGACCCACGGGCGCGTAGCTCAGTTGGCCAGAGCACCTCGTTTACACCGAGGGGGTCGCCCGTTCGAGTCGGGCCGCGCCCATCCCCACTCCCAGCGATGACCGACCCCTCCGCCCACAGCTCCACCACCACTACTCCCCTCCGCGTCGCCGTGATCGGCTCCGGGCCGGCCGGCTTCTACGCCGCCGGTCACCTGCTCGCCGACTCCTCCGAGCGCTTCGACGTCGACATATTCGAGCGCCTACCCACCCCTTGGGGCCTCGTCCGCTCCGGCGTCGCCCCCGACCACCCGAAGATCAAGTCCGTCACCCGTATCTACGAGCGCACCGCCTCCCATCCGCGTTTCCGCTTCTTCGGGAACATCACCTTCGGCGAGCACGTCTCCCGCGAGGACCTCCTCTCCCACTACCACGCGATCGTCTACGCCACCGGCTCGCCTTCCGACCGCCCCCTCGGCATCCCCGGCGAAAACCTTCCCGGCTCGCACGCCGCGACCGAGTTCGTCGGCTGGTACAACGGCCACCCCGACCACACCGACCTGGAGGTCGACCTCCTCTCCGCCGACCGCGCTCTTGTCGTCGGCAACGGCAACGTCGCCCTTGACGTCGCCCGCATGCTCGTCCTCGCGCCCTCCGAGCTCGCTCCCACCGACACGGCCGACCATGCCCTTGACGTGCTCGCGCGCTCTCGCGTACGCGAGGTCGTGGTCGTCGGTCGCCGCGGCCCCGCCCAGGCGGCCTTCACCAACCCCGAGTTGCGGGAGCTCGGAGAGCTTGCCGACGCGGATGTGATTGTCGACCCCGACGAGCTCGACTCCGCCCTGGCGGTCTCCGACCCGGACGCCGAGCTTGACGCCACCTCCCGGCGCAACGTCGACATTCTTCGCTCCTACGCCTCCCGCCCCCTTTCCGGGCATCCCCGACGCATCGTCCTGCGTTTCCTGCTCTCGCCCACCTCGCTCATCCCCGGCGACGACGGTCGTCTCGGCGCCGTCGAGCTTGTCCGCAACCGCCTCATCCCCGCTCCCGGTGGCGGCCTGCGCGCCGAGCCCACCTCCGAGCGCGAGACCATCCCTTGCGGTCTCGTCTTCCGGGCGATCGGCTACCGCGGCATCCCCCTTCCCGGCGTCCCCTTCGACGAGCGCGCCGCCACCATCCCCCACGACCGCGGTCGCGTCCTCGACCTTGCTTCCGGCGCCCCCTTGCCCGGCGAGTACGTCGTCGGCTGGATCAAGCGCGGCCCCTCCGGCGTGATCGGGACCAACAAGAAGGATGCCCAAGAGACAGTCGACGCGATCTTGGCCGACCTCACCCCCAACGCCGACAGTGATGGCGAGGGCGTCGGCAGCAGCGATATTGGCGACAGCGACGCGCCCTTCGGGCACGTTCCCGACACTCCCGACCCCTCTGCCGTCGAGACCCTCCTGCGCGACCGCCAGCCCGAGCTCGTCACCTACTCCGGCTGGGAATCGATCGACCGCCACGAGCGTGCTTTGGGGGAGCCCTCCGGGCGCCCGCGCGTCAAGCTCACGCGTCTGGACGAGCTCCTTCGCGTCGCCGCGTCCGAACGCCCCTCGTAGGGTTTGCGACCGTCGGGGGTCGGTGCCGGTCAACTTGACCCACGGCAGCGCCGCCTCGACACCGCGCCGCCCATGACATATCGACCATGTGGCAGACTGACCGCCGCAGGCCCCGTTAGCTCATCGGGTAGAGCGCCGGACTTTTAATCCGGTGGGGCGGGTTCGAGTCCCGCACGGGGCATAGATGGGCTTCATTCCATGATGGCCGCCACCCCCGATCACCACCGCATCGCGATCGTCGGCTCGGGCTTTGCCGGGCTGGGCGCCGCGGTCAAGCTCAAGCAGGCCGGTATCGAGGACTTCGTCGTGCTCGAGCGCACCGCCGACGTCGGCGGCACCTGGAACGTGAACACCTACCCGGGCTGCCAGTGCGACATCCCCTCGCACCTGTACTCGTTCTCGTTCGCGCCGAACCCTCGCTGGACGCGAACGTACTCGTTGCAGCCGGAGATCTGGGAGTACCTGCGACGTGTCTCGCGCGAGCAGGGCATCGAACCGCACATCCGCTTCAACCGCGAGGTAACGGCCGCGCGCTGGGACGAGAGCGCGCAGGTGTGGCGGATAGAGACAAACGCGGGCGAGCTGACGGCCGAGCTGCTGATCGCCGGGCCGGGCCCGCTCAGCGAGCCGAAGCTGCCCGAGATCGACGGGATCGACGCGTTCGAGGGTACGATCTTTCACTCCGCCGAATGGAATCACGAACACTCGCTGCTGGGCAAGCGCGTCGCGGTGGTCGGCACCGGCGCTTCCTCGATCCAGTTCGTGCCGCACATCCAGCCGGGCGTATCGCGACTGCACCTGTTCCAGCGCACGCCGCCGTGGGTGGTGCCCCATCGCGACCGGCGCACCTCGCGCGCCGAGCGGCTGCTGTATCGCGTGTTTCCGCCCGCCCAGCGGCTCGTGCGGGCGCTCGTGTACTGGTCACGAGAGCTATTCGTGTTCACGCTGATGCATCCCCGCGCGGGCTCGCTGCCCGAGCGCGCCGGGCGCAAGCACCTTCACGAACAGGTGCCCGACCCCGAGCTGCGCGCCAAGCTGACGCCGCGCTATCGGATCGGCTGCAAGCGCACGCTCATCTCCAACAACTACTACCCGGCGCTCGCACAGCCGAACGTCGAGGTCGTGACGAACTCGATCGCCGCGGTCACTCCACACGGGATCGTCACCGCCGACGGGGATGAACGGGAAGTTGACACGATCATCCTCGGCACAGGCTTCCACGTGACCGACATGCCTGTTGCCGAGTGGGTGCACGGGCGCGGCGATCGCACGATGAACGACGTCTGGCAGGGCAGCCCGCAGGCCTACCTCGGCACGACCGTCGCGGGCTTTCCCAACATGTTCCTGCTGGTCGGGCCGAACACCGGGCTCGGGCACAACTCGATCGTGTTCATGATCGAGTCCCAGCTGAACTATCTGATGGACTGCATCGCCCACCTCGATCGCACCGGTTCGCGCACTTTCGACGTGCGCGAGGATGTGCAGGAGCGCTTCAACGAGGAGATCCAGCGCAAGCTCGACGGCACCGTCTGGACCTCGGGCGGATGTGTCAGCTGGTACCTGGACGAGCACGGGCGCAACGCGACCGTGTGGCCCGGCTTCACCTGGCCGTATCGCCGGCGCACGCGCCGATTCGATCCGGCCGACTACGAGCTGAATCCGCGGCCCGTGCACGAGCGCGAGCGCGTAGAGTTGACCGCCGTATGAGCCGCAGATCCGAGACCCCGTTCGACGTGAGCGGGCGCACCGTGTTCATCACCGGCGCCGCGCGCGGCATCGGCGCCGCGACCGCCGAGCGGATGCACCGCAAGGGCGCGAACGTTGCGCTGGTAGGCCTGGAGCCCGAGCGGTTGCACGAGCTGGCGGCGCGTCTAGGCGACCGCGCGGCCGCGTACGAGGCGGATGTCAGCGACTTCGACGCGCTGCGGCGCGCGGTGGACGGCACAGTCGAGCGCTTCGGGGGGATCGACGTGGCGATCGCAAACGCCGGAGTCGCGTTCACCGGAGTGCTCGCAACCGCTCCGATCGAGCAGGTCGAGCGCACGTTCGCGGTCAATCTGCTCGGTGTCTGGCGCACCGACCGCGCGGTGGTCGAGCAGCTGATCGCGCGCAAGGGGTACCTGCTGAACATCTCCTCGCTGAGCGCCATATTTCATCCCCCGCTGATCGGGGCGTACGCGACCGCGAAGGCGGGGGTGGAGACGCTCAGCGACTGTTTTCGCGCGGAGCTTTCGCCCAGCGGCGTCCGCGTCGGCTGCGCCTACTTCGGCTTCCTCGACACCGACCTCGTGCGCGCCGGATACGCCCAGCCCTCCGCGCAGATCGCCAACGGCGGGACCCCCGGCTTCATCCGCAAGCCCGCCCCGCTGGTGAAGGCGATCGACGCGATCGAGCGAGGTATCCAACGGCGCTCAGCGCGCGTATGGGCGCCGCGCTGGGTCGGCCCGATGATCACGTTGCGCGGACTGCTCCAGCCCCTGGTCGAACGGCGCATGCTCAGCGAACCCGAGCGCGTGGCCGAGGCCATCCGCCTGGCCGACCCTGCGTCGGGCAACGTCGCCGACCAGGACCCATTGCTGGGCATCGCCGCCCAGGCCATCAAGTAGACCCATCCAACCCCGGACCAGCGGGTCTGGACCGCGCGACACAGCGATCACTCGGCCTGGGAGAACTCCCAGATGGCTACCGACAACATAACCAGCCCGAGCACGGCGATGACCGCGGCCTCGAGCAGGGTGGGCACGCGCCAGCCGAACCAGGTGACGCCGGGGTCGAGCGCCTGACGGGCGGCGTCGGAGACATTCAGGTGCGCGAATATCGCACGGCGCATCGGCTCGACGGCGTAGGTCAGCGGATCCAGGCGGTTGAGGACGGCCAGCCACTGAGGCAGGTTCGCGACCGAGAACATCGCGCCGGACAGGAAGAACATCGGCATGATCACCATCTGCATGAGCGCCATAAACGACTGCATCTGGTTGATCCTGGCCGCGAACATCACGCCGAAAGCGGTGATCGCGAACGCGAGCAACAGCGACAACGCGAACAGCTCGAGGATCAGGCTGAGTTCGTAGGGGATGTCGACCAGGCCCGCGATCGCGATCACGATCAGGCCCTGAAACGTCGCCACGGTGGCGCCGCCGGCGACCTTGCCGAGCACGATCGAGCTGCGCCGTACCGGCGCGACCATCATCTCGCGCAGGAACCCGAACTCGCGGTCCCACACGATCGAGGCGGCGGAGAACATCGCGGTGAACATCACAGCCATGCACAGCACGCCCGGATAGATGAACGTTTTGAAGTTGACTCCGTGGGTTCCAGCCGAAGCAAGCGTGGAGATGCCGGTGCCGAGCACGAACAGAAACAGGAACGGCTGGATCAGCGAGGTGAGGATGCGCAGGCGATCGCGGCTGAAGCGGATCAGCTCGCGCTTCCAGACCACGCGGATCGCTCGCAGCTCGCTGCGCGCGGTGCGCGCGGGAACGTGCACGCGCGCGACGTGCCCAGATGGGGGACCGGGTGCGGCGGGAGGCCTGGGGGGAGTGGTAGTGGTGGTGGTGGTAGTGGTAGTGGCGGCGGTTTCGGTGGCCATGGTGTCAGCGCCTCACGATAGAACGCCCGCGCGTGCGATCGAGGACAGAAACCCGGGCTCCGGCAGACCGTCGTCGTGGGGCGCGCTCGCGGCCCATCAGCGGCTCATCATGCGGGCCATGTTGCGCCGCATATCGGTCATTCCCGAGGACTCCTCGGCATCCCGGATGGTGGTGCCGGTGTAGGACATGAACACATCGTCGAGCGAGGGCCGCGAGACGTTGACGGCGCGGATCGGCTGGCCGAGCTCGGCGAACAGGCGCGGTACGAACTCCTCGCCGGCGGGTACGCCGAACGTGACGGCGCCTTCGGCGACGACGGCCTCTATCTCAAAGCGCTCGTGCAGCGCGGCGATCGCCGCGTCGTCGTCGCCCGTCTGGATCTGAACGCGGTCGACACCGACGCTCGCCTTCAGCGCCTGCGGCGTGTCGAGCGCGACGATCGTGCCGCGGTCCATGATCGCGATGCGGTCGCAGTACTCGGCCTCGTCCATGTAGTGGGTGGTGAGAAAGATCGTGATGTCCTCGTCGCGCTTGAGCTCTGAGATGTAACTCCAGATCGAGCTGCGCGTCTGCGGATCGAGACCGACGGTCGGCTCGTCCAGGAACAGCACGCGCGGGGAGTGCAACAGGCCCCGGGCGATCTCCAGGCGGCGCTTCATCCCGCCGGAGAACGTCATCACAAGGCTCGACCGGCGCTCCCACAGGCCGACCATCTCCATCACCTGCCGCAGGCGCTCAGACACGGCGCCGCGCGGCATCCCATACAGCTCGGCGTGCAGACGCAGGTTCTGCTCGGCCGTCAGGTAGCCGTCGAGTGTCGTGTCCTGGAAGACGAGACCGATGTTGCGCCGTACGTGGTCGCGTTCGCTGACGACGTCGTGTCCGGCCACGCGCGCGCTGCCCGCGCTCGGCTGGACGAGCGTGCACAGCATGCTGATCGTCGTCGACTTGCCCGCGCCGTTGGGACCGAGGAAGCCGAACGTTTCGCCGGTCCGCACGGCAAACTCGATCCCCCGAACCGCTTCGAGCTCACCGTAGTGCTTGACCAGGCCTTCCACCGATACGGCGGGGACGGCGCCGTTTTCAGGTTGACTCATCGCCGTCCACAATAGTGCCGTCGGGGTCGGGGTCGCCGTCGGCGAGGATGCGGTACAGGTCTTTCCTTGTCCTCGTAAGAACCTTGCGAGCCTCGCCCATCTGCGCCTCGCTGCCGGTCTTCACCACCTGCGTGAAGGCGGATGCGACCTCGCGTATCAACCTGCCCAGCTCGTGCGCCTGGTCCGAGACGTCGCCGCTCATCTGCTCCCACGGCGCCGGCTTGTCCTCACCGCGCTCATTTACGTACTCGCGTCCTGCCTCGGTCAGCTGGAACAGCTTGCGCCCGTCGATCTCCTCGGAGCGGATCAGCCCCTCGTCCTCGAGCTGCGCCAGCGCCGGATACACCGAGCCCGGGCTCGGACGCCAGACGCCGTCGCTGCGCTCCTCCACCTCCTGCATGATCTGGTAGCCGTTGCGTGGCTCCTCGGCCAGCAGCAGCAGCGCGGCGGTGCGGATGTCCCCACGGCGCGCCTTGCGCCCGCGGCCGAACGGACCACCACCGCCGGGCGAAAATCCGCCGCTGCGCGGGCCATGCCCGGGGAAGCCGAAGTTATCTCTGTGTCGATGTCTTACGCGATGCATGCTAACTCCTATCGTTGAATGTCACGATAGTAGCACGATATATCGCGTATGTTAGGAGTCAGTGCCTGAAGTGACGCACGCCGGTCGCCACCATCGCCACGCCCGCGGCGTCCGCCGCGGCAACGACCTCCTCGTCGCGCACGGAACCGCCGGGCTGGATGATCGCGCCAACGCCCGCGTCGATCGCCAGCTGAGGGCCGTCGGCAAACGGGAAGAAGGCGTCAGAGGCGAGCGAGGCGCCGGCAAGCAGCTCAGGCTGTGTGGCGTCGGCTTTGTCGACGGCAAGGTGGACGGCGTCGACCCGGCTCGTCTGACCCGCGCCGATGCCGATCGTGGCGCCGTCGCGGACGATGACGATCGCATTGGAGCGTACGTGACGGCAGACGCGCCAGGCAAACAGGAGGTCCTCCCACTGAGCCTCTGTCGGCTGGGCAGCGGACATCGCGCGCATCTCGGCACGGGTCTCGGTGACGAGGTCGTGGGTCTGCACGAGCTGGCCGCCGATCACCGGTTTGCCGTCGACCTCGTGATTGGGCACCGGCCAGTCTCCCAGCTCGAGCAGGCGCACGTTTTTCTTGACGGTGAGGATCTCGAGGGCGGCCGGGTCAAAGCCGGGCGCGAGCAGAACCTCGATGAACTGCTCGGAAAGGCGCTCCGCGCACGCGCGGTCCACGGGCCGGTTGAGCACGATCACGCCGCCGTAGGCGCTGAGCGGATCGCAGGCGAAGGCCCGTTCGTAGGCCGCCTGGATCGTCTCGCCGAGAGCGCAGCCGCAGGGGTTGTTGTGCTTGACGATCGCGCACGCGGGGGCATCGAACTCCTCGACCAGCTCGCGGGCGGAGCTGAGGTCGAGCAGGTTGTTGAACGACAGCTCCTTGCCGTGCAGCTTCCTGACACCGTCGAGCAGGTGTGTGGGCGAGCCGACACGGGCATAGAACGCGGCCTGCTGGTGGGGGTTCTCGCCGTAGCGCAGGTCGGCGACCTTCTCGTAGGCGTCCCGCCAGGTGGGGGGAAGCCCCTCGTAGGTTCGACGGGCGAACCAGGTCGAGATCGCGGCGTCGTAACGAGCCGTGAGCGCAAACGCCTTGGTCGCCAGCAGAGTGCGAGTGTCGAGCGTCAGTCGCCCGGCGGACTCGCGCAGCTCGGTCAGCACGGGAGCGTAGTCGTCGGGGTCGACGACCACTGCCGCGAAGGCGCTGTTCTTGGCGGCGGCGCGGATCATCGTGGGACCGCCGATGTCGATGTTCTCCACTATCTCCGCCTCGGAGGCGTCTCCGCGGGAAAGGGTTTGCTCGAACGGGTACAGGTTCACGCACACGAGGTCGACCGGCTCGATCCCGTGCTCGGATGCGGCCTGCAGGTGGGCATCGTCGTCGCGGAGCGCGAGCAGGCCGGCGTACAGGCGCGGGTGCAGCGTCTTGACGCGACCGTCCATCATCTCGGGAAAGCCGGTGAACTCCTCGACCGGCCGAACGGGGATGCCCGCGTCTGAGAGAGCACGCGCGGTGCCCCCTGTGGAGACCAGCTCGATACCGAGCTCGGACAGGCCACGGGCGAAATCGACGATGCCGGTCTTGTCGGACACGGACAGGAGCGCACGACGAACGCGCACCTTGCCGGGAGCAGCCTGCTCAATCATGGGCGGCAGCCTACCCGTCGATGACGATCCGGCGCGGGGACTCGGGATCGATACGCAGAGCGCCGCGCGCGAACAGGCGGACGGCCTCGGGCAGAAGGGCATGCTCGAGCGGTCGCAACGCCGCCAGAACCTCGTCGGGGCTGTGCGCGCCGGGGAGCTCGACCGCGCGCTGGAGGATGACGGGGCCGGTGTCAACGCCTGCGTCGACGAAGTGGACGGTCACGCCGAAGACGGTGACGCCGTACGCCAACGCCTGCTCGATCGCGCCGAGCCCGGGAAACGCCGGCAGCAGGGAGGGGTGAACGTTGACGATCGCCCCGGGAAAACGTTGCAGGAAGGGCTCGGAGAGAAGGGCCATGTAGCCGGCGAGCACAACCAGATGGGCGCCGCGAGCGTGCAGCCAGTCAGCGAGGGCATCGTCGCGGGCGCCGCGATCGGGGTAGTCGGCGCGGGGGAACACCTCCACCGGCACGTCACGGGCGGCGGCACGCTCCAATGCGGGGGCGCCGGCGACGGACGACGCGACAGCCACAACCTGTGCCTCGTGGCCGTGGACGGTGTCGAGCAGCGCCTGCAGGTTGGTGCCGGCGCCCGACACGAGCACGGCGATCGGGAGCGGACTTGGCACGATTCAGCCGTCAGGCGCGCACGAGCGGGAGGGGCGAGACGGCCTCGCCCTCCTGCCCCCCCTCCAGCGCGTACTTGCCGTTCGCCTCACCCGTGCGGTCCAACGGGTAAAAGCCGGTGAAGCACGCGTCGCAGTGGGTCGAGCCGTCGGCGGCGATCGCCTCGTAAACACCGTCCAGAGAGAGGTAGTGCAAGGAGTCGCAGCCGAGCTCGGCGGCGACCTCCTCGGTGGTGCGACCGTGGGCGATCATCTCCTCGCGCGTGGACATGTCGATGCCGTAATGGCAGGGGTGCTTGATCGGCGGGGCGGAGATGCGCATGTGAACCTCGGCGGCGCCTGAGTCGCGGAGCATCTGGACGATCTGGCGGGTGGTGTTGCCGCGTACGATCGAGTCGTCGACGACGACCAAGCGCTTGCCGGAGATGACCTCGGGAAGAGGGTTGAACTTCAAGCGCAAGCCGTGCTTGCGAAGCTCCTGGCCGGGCTGGATGAAGGTGCGGGCGACGTAACGGTTCTTGACGAAGCCGTCGTCCTGGGGCAGACCGGCCGCACGGGCCAGCCCGCGGGCGGCGGCGTTGCCGGAGTCGGGGACCGCGATCACGAGGTCGGCGTCGACGGGGGACTCGCGCCACAGGATCTCGCCCATGCGCCCGCGCGCGACCTGCAGGACGTGGCCGTTCATGCGCGAGTCGGGGCGGGCGAAGTAGATGTACTCGAACACGCAGAGAGCGCGGCGGGCGCCGGTCTGAACCGGACGGCTGGAGAGACCGCGCTCGTCGAGCGTGACGATCTCGCCGGGGGCGACGTCGCGCTCGAAACGGGCGCCGATGATGTCGAACGCGCAGGACTCCGACGCGACCGCCCAGCGCGTCTGCCCGTCGGAGTCGTCGGTGGGCGGGAGGGCGCCGAGGGCAAGCGGGCGCAGACCATGGGGGTCGCGGAAGGCGATCACGCGGTCGCGGGTCATCAGGACGATCGAGAAGGCGCCGCGCAGGCGCGGGAGGATGTCGGCGATCGCGTCCTCGATCGACTCGGCGGGGTGGGTGGCGATCAGCGCGGCGACGATCTCGGAGTCTGAGGTGGAGCTGAAGGTGACGCCGAGCGAGAGCAGCTCCTCGTGCAGTTCGACGGCGTTGATGAGGTTGCCGTTGTGGGCGAGCGCGAGCTCGCGCGTGGAACCGTGGGTGCCCTCGGAGCGCTGGACGGGCTGCGAGTTCTCCCACGCGTTGGAGCCGGTGGTGGAGTAGCGGACGTGCCCGATCGCGAGCTCGCCGGCGAGCGTGCGCAGGTCGTTCTCGCTGAACACCTGACTGACGAGCCCGAGCTCGCGGCGCGTGACGATGTGCCCGCCGCGGTCGGCCGCGGCGATGCCGGCTGACTCCTGACCGCGGTGCTGGAGCGCGAACAGCGCGAAGTAGGACAGCCGCGACACCTCGTGGCCGGGCGCGTACAGACCGAAGACACCGCACTCGTCGCGAGGGCCGTCACGCATTAGGACTACACGCTAACAGCATGGGGTCGAGACGAGGGGCCGTAGAGGACGCGGACGCGGAAGTCCGCGGAGATGCGCGCGCGTGGAAGGGAGCGTTTGCGTAAGGGGGCAGGGTACGTCGAGGTCTGCGAGCGGCGGCGAGACGGGGAGGATGGCTTTCGATTTATGGGAACAGCTCGGCGAGCGCGGAATGGGCCTCGATCAGCTCGGAGAGGGTCGCGCTGACGGTCGTGTCGGCGAGCGCGATCGTGAGCGCGTCTCCGCCGACGACGCCGATCGTGCGCACGCGGGTGCGGCGGCCGAGCGAGCGGACGCCGCTGGGGGTGCCGCTGACGAGAAATCCGCCCGGACCCTCGCCGAAAAGGAGCCGCAACGGGTCTGCCAGGTCCTCCCCGCCCCCGCCGTCCCCGTCCAGGCGCACCTCCGCGCCGAGTCCTCCCGCGAGACAGCACTCGGCGAGGGCGACGGCCAAACCCCCCTCGGCGATGTCGTGCGCGCTGGAGAGGCCGCCGACGCGCATCGCGCCGCGGACGGCGAACTGCGCGGAGCGCACCGCCGCGATGTCGATGTCTCCCAGTTCGTCGGGCAGCGCCTGACCGTGCAGCTTGGCCAGCTCGCTCGCGGGGAGCGAGGGGGCGAAGGGGCCCACGAGCGCGATGGTCTCGCCGGCGCGGGCGAAGCCGAGGCGCCCGGCGGAGCGTGCGTCGGGCAGGCGGCCGACCATGCCGATGACGGGCGTCGGGTAGATCGGGCCGGAGGAGGTCTCGTTATAGAGGGAGACGTTGCCACCGACGATCGGGGCATCGAGCGCGCGGCAGGCGTCGCCGAGGCCGCGCACCGATTCGGTCAGCTGCCAGGCGACGTGAGAGCGCTCGGGGTTGCCGAAGTTGAGGTTGTTGGTAGTCCCCAGCGGCTCGGCGCCGACGCAGGCGAGGTTGGAGGCGCACTCGAGCACGGCCTCGATCGTCCCCCGGTAGGGGTCGGCGGCGACACGCCGGCCGTTGCAGTCGATGCTGACGGCCAGGGCGGGAACCGGTCCACCCTCCAAGTCCGCTCCATCCCCGGCAATGCGCGCGCCCCCATCAGGCTGGATCGCGAGCACGGCAGCATCGGCCTGCTCGGGGCGACGCACCGTACGGGACTGGACAATCGAGTCGTACTGCTCAAAAAGAGGACGGCGGGAGGCGATGTTCGCGCAGGACAAAAGCGCGAGCAGCGCCTCGCGCGGCGAGCTCTCGCGGGGCAGCGTCGCGGCGGGCGGCGCATAGACCGGTTCGGTCGGCTTGGCCGGATGCAGGTCATAGAGCGGGCAGTCGTCGACCAGTGCCCGCACCGGCATCTCCCCCACGAGCTCCCCGCCACGCAGTACCCGCATAGCGCCCGTGTCGGTCACCGTGCCGATCGCCGTGCCGTTCACCTCCCACTTGGCGCAAAGCGCCAGCACCGCCTGCACCCGGGCGGGCTCCACCACGCAGAGCATCCGCTCCTGGGACTCCGAGACCATGATCTCAAACGGCTCCATGTCGGCCTCGCGCAGCGGCACCAGCGCCACGTCGAGGTCAAGTCCCATCCCGCCCTTGGAAGCCATCTCCGAGGCCGCCGAAGTCAGACCCGCCGCGCCCAGGTCCTGCAAGGAGACCAAGAGCCCCAGCTCCAGCAGCTCCAGCGAGCACTCCAAGAGCTTCTTCTCCTCGAACGGATCGCCAACCTGAACCGTTGGGCGCTTGTCCTCGTCGGCCTCGCCGCCGAGCTCCGCCGAGGCCAGCACCGAGGCGCCTCCGATCCCGTCGCGGCCCGTGGAAGCCCCGAACAGCACCAGCATGTTGCCCACGCCCGCCGCCGCGCTGCGCACTAGCCGCTCGTGCTCGACGAGCCCCAGCGCCATCGCGTTGACGAGGCAGTTCTGCTCGTAGGGGCCCTCGAAGTAGACCTCGCCGCCGACGGTGGGGACGCCGATCGAGTTGCCGTAGTGGCCGATGCCCGACACCGCCCCGTCCAGAAGGTAACGAGCACGGGCGCCTGCGTCACCCGATCCATCCCCCGCGTCCGGCACGTCCGCGTCTCCCGCACCGGAGTCCGGCCGGCCGATGTCACCCGGCTCTCCGAAACGAAGCGAGTCGAGCACCGCGATCGGGCGGGCGCCGATGGCGAAGATGTCGCGCAGGATGCCCCCAACGCCGGTGGCCGCCCCTTGGAAGGGCTCGACCGCGGAGGGGTGGTTGTGGGACTCGACCTTGAACGCGCACACCAGGCCGCCGCCGATGTCCACGGCGCCGGCGTTCTCGCCCGGACCCATAACGACGTGCGGACCTTCCGTGGGCAGCGTGCGCAGCAGTCGCTTGGAGTGCTTGTAGGCGCAGTGCTCGCTCCACAGCAGGGAGTACATGGCGAGCTCCACCTGATTCGGCGGGCCGCCCTGCTGCTCGCAGACGAGCTCGTACTCCGCCTCGGTCAGCCCGAGCGCGAGCGCGTCCTCGAGCGTCGGCAGGGTCACGCCGTCGGTGTCAGACACGGGCGCCCTCGACGGTCAGGCGCATCGACTCGAAGATCTTCAGCCCGTCGGCCGAGCCGCCGGTGAGCTCGTCCACCGCGTGCTCGGGGTGGGGCATCAGGCCGAAGACGTTACCGCGCTCATTGCACACGCCGGCGATGTCGTGGACCGAGCCGTTGAAGTTCTCACCGGGCGCATATCGCAGGACGATCTGGCCCGAGCGGTCCATCGCGGCGAGCGTGTCAGGATCGGCGTGGTAGCGACCCCAGGCGTGCTTGGCGGGGATGCTCAGCCGCTCGCCGAGACCGCAGGCCTGCGTGAAGGAGCCGCCGCTGAGAAGCACCTCGAGTTCGACCTGCCGGAAGGTGAAGCGCAGGTTGGCGTTCACCAGCAGCGCTCCCGGGAGCAGGCGGGCCTCGCACAGCACCTGGAAGCCGTTGCAGATCCCCAGCACCAGGCCGCCGTCATTGGCGAAGGCGATGACCGACTCCATCGCCGGGGAGAAGCTGGCGATGGCCCCCGCCCGCAGGTAGTCCCCGTAGGAGAAGCCGCCGGGCACGACAATCGCATCGGCGCCGCACAGGTCGCGGTCGGCGTGCCAGATCAGCTCGGCATCGCCCACCCGACGGGCGGCCTGCAACGCGTCCACCTCATCGCAACTGCCGGGGAATTGAAGGACGCCGAACTTCATCTGGAAAGGCCAGATTGCATCTGGGCCTCACTCAACAATGATCTCGTAGTCCTCGACGAGGGGGTTGGCCAGCAGCTTCTCGCACATCGCCTCCAGCTGCCCTGGATCATCGACGTCGAGCTCGACCAGCCGGCCGATGTGGACGTTCTCCACGCCGGCGAAGCCGAGCGCGGGCAGGGCCCGTTGCACGGCCACGCCCTGGGGGTCGAGAATGCCCTCCTTCGGGCGGATCAGGACGCGGGCTCTCATCACAGCCGGGCCGCGATCCTCAGATGCTCCTGCTGTGCCGCGCGCGGACACATCAGGCGTGCGCTCCGGTGCGGTCAAGCCAAGTCTGGAATGGCTCGCCGGTGATCAGCTCGTACGCCTCGACGTAGCGCGCGCGCGTGCCCGCCACGACGTCGTCCGGGAGCGGGGGAGCGGGCGGTCGCTTGTCCCAGCCGCTGGAAGCCGCCCAATCGCGCACGTACTGCTTGTCGAAGCTGGGTTGGCCACGGCCGACCTGGAAGGTGTCGGCAGGCCAGTAGCGCGAGGAGTCGGGGGTCAGCACCTCGTCGCCCACGACCAGCTCACCGGTCGCATCCAGCCCGAGCTCGAACTTGGTGTCGGCGAGGACCACTCCGTGCGCGCGGGCGTGGGCGGCGGCGAAGGAGTACAACTCGATCGAGACCTCGCGCACGCGCTCCATCAGGGCTCTGTCTCCGACCAGCTCGGCGGCGCGGTCGAAGTCGATCGCCTCGTCGTGACCGACATCGGCCTTCGTGCTCGGGGTGAAGATCGGCGGCTCTCCCAGCTGCTCGGACTCGCGCAGGCCGGGCGGCAACTCAATGCCAGAGACGGCGCCCGTCGCCTGGTAGTCGGTCCAGCCCGAGCCGGTTATGTAACCGCGCACGACGCACTCGACGGGCAGCATGCGCAGCTTGCGCACGACCAGCGCACGGCCAAGCGCCTCCTCAGGAACGCCCTCGGTGGCAGAGACCAGGTGGTTGGCGACAATGTGCTCGGTCTTGGCAAACCAGAACGCCGAAAGCCCCGTCAACACCTTGCCCTTATCCGGGATGGGGGTCGGGTGGACCGCGTCGTAGGTGGAGATCCGGTCGCTCGCGACCATCAGCAGGCGGTCGCCGTCGGTCCCGCCGAGGTCGTACATCTCGCGGACCTTCCCGCTGGCGATCAGAGGCAGGTCGGCGAGCGCAGTCACTGTACCCCGACTTTATCGACGCGCGCGGCACATTGCCGGGAGGGTCGCCCGGTGGTAGCGCCTCACAGATGAAGCCCAGCCTTATCTCGGGTACTCCAGCTCACCGCCGACCTCGACACGACAACACTCGTCTCAGAGCTGTGGGATCAGCCATCTGGCCAGCTCGCTGCCTGTCGGGGCGAACGGTCCCGGATCAGGCGGGGAGACGATACGCACGCGCGCGACGAGTGGCGTCACGTTGCTGTTGGTGTCGACCACATACAGCTCTCCCATGCGGTCGCTGAAGGCGATCCCGTGCAGGCCGCCTTCCATGCCCGCGTCAAAGCTCGCCAGCTTGGCGCCCATCGCGTCGTACTCGTCGATATGGTGCTGCCCGTTTGCTTCGTCGTCGATGAAGACGTCGCCCGTCGAGTCGAGCGTCAGCGTCGGCGTCGGCCCTTCGGGGTATGCCGATTCGCCCTGTTCGTCGAGGGTCCGCTGGAGCCTGCCCGATGGTTCGTACTCGTTCACGCCGACTATCCCGTGGCGAATCACATACAGATCCCCCGCCGCGTTCACGGCAAGCCCACTTGTGCCGCCCACTTCACCGCTGCCCGTGGCCTCGGGTTCGGGCAGCAGCTTCACCTGGGACTGGTAGGTCCCTGCCGGGCTGAACCGCTGCACGCGGTTGCGGTCGCCGACGTACACCGTGCCGTCGGAGCCGACGGCTATAAAGCTGCCCTCGACGGGGAATTCGAACTGTCCGTCGGCGGGTCCTACCCTCCCTGTGTTGCATCTGTCGTCCGGGTTGACCGGACAGAGATCTTCGTCAGCGCGTTCGCCGTTGTTGTGGGCTGTTTCGTTGACTTCGCCCCCGAACATGAGCAGGAACTCCCCTGCCGGAGTGAACTTCTCGACACGATGGTTGCCGATATCCACGACATACACATCGCCATAGGACGGGCTCAGCTGATTGTTGTCGACCGCCACGCCCTCCGCGAAGCCGAGCTGCCCCATGCCAGCATCCCCAAAGCCGGCAAAGCACCTCGTGTCGCATGTCTGCAGGGCGTGGGTTTTCCCATCGGCCACCCCCCAGCCCCAAGCGAGCAGGAAGACGCCATCCCTTGAGAACTTCTCGACCCTCCTGTTGTTGCTATCTACGATAAAGACATCACCGTTATGCTGATCGACCGCGATCCCGTTCGGTTCGATGAACTCCCCAGCCCGGGTGCCATAGTGTCCGAACTGGCCCACGGCCCCCGCGGGACCGGTGCATACCGCAGACGCTCCTAGCAGCACACACAGCACGGCCATACAGGTCCGCCACGTCGACTGGCTCACTGAGCTGCATATCCTCGACTGTACTGACTGTATTGGCATGCGATGTTGGGGACCGTATCGAAACCTGACCGCGAGCCGAACGCCGCCGCGCCAACCCGCGACTCCCCATGTTGACGTTCGTCCGGCTCTAGAGAAGATGGCGCGCGGGGTCTTCCTCGGCCCCGCGCACCCCCTCTTTAATCGCTTTAATCGCCGACAACCTTACATTTTTTTGTTCATCAGTAAGACTTCTACTGCTTTTTTGCCCTGTTCGAATTTTTCGTTTTCGTCAGTCCCCGTCTGAGCGGATTCTTCGAATTTTGTTTCGTTTACATTTGTTTCCGTAATGCATTTGATCTCTTTGGTGGTTTCCTCAGGCAAGACTTCTTTGATGTCAGAGACCCCGCTTTTTTCTTCTATAAAGACGTCCTTGGTTACTTTAGTTAATTTTTCGACCGGTTCAGCTAAGGCCGCTGCGCAACCCTTTACTAAGACTAATGCTTTGGCAATAACGTTTTTACACGTAAAGTGGAATTCTTCGAATAAGAATACTAAGGCCGCCACTAATTTTGCGGTTAATAACGCTAACCAGTAGTGGACTATGCCTAACAGTAATATTTGCCCTTCTTTGTCGCCAGTCCCCGTGCAGGTGAGTTTCTGTCCAAGGACTTCTGTTTTACATCCTTCGAATGTGGCGTGGAAGGTGCCTAAGTTGGGACTCGTGAATGAGAAGTTGCTCGTATCTTTTTCACAGGTGACTTGATTTTTGCCGATGGTTAAGAGCGTGCCTGGCCCGCTCTTGTCGGTTCCCGTCAGTGGGTTTTCTGCGGTTGGTATGGGTAAGATTTTTGTAAATTCTTCGGCTGATGCTGTCGTAGCGGCGATGGCGCTCAACGCAAAGATGGCCATGAACGCTACCCCGAGTAGTTTGAAACGTTTCATTCTCCACTGCTCCTTTATGCTTGCTGTCGGTTGACCCGGCCCGTTGCACCGATACTCTGGGCGATGGAGCCGCACCAGAGAGCTTTGCACGGCGGCGTCCTGCCTGTCAAGGAATTCGGTAAATCGTTTCTGACTAGCCAAACGGGCCGAAAGCTTACGAGCCACGCTTCCTCTTATCTGCGAGAAATGTTTCTGTTTGCCGGCCGTCCGGCCGCTGCTACTTCTTACGGTGCGTCTTGGCCCGCCCGCGCTTGCCGGCTTTCCCGGCGTGCCCGGCCCTGCGCTTGGGGCATCCGGTGGCGACGATCTTCGTGGACTCGTTGATCTTCAAACCGTTCTGCGCGACGAATTCGGTCGGCATCTTCAGCTTGCTCTGAGACTTGCAGAGGCTCCCGTTCGCCGCCAGCGCGGAGAACTTGCCCTCAGGCAACGTCAGTTCGAAGCTGCCCACCGGCGCGTCGGGGACCGTCTTGAACGTCGAGCTGGTGATCCCCGCTTTGCTGATGAACGTAGTGCCCACCAGGTCGACCGTCACGCCGTAGCCCTGCAGGACAACGATTAGCGATGGGAACGCTTCCCCACCGTGACTGACGAAGTACGCTGGGCCTTCCAGTGGGACGGGGACGAGCGGGGTGATCGCCTTGGCGTGCCCGATGATCGATGCCGTGGGGCAGCCCGCGGGGTTCACTTCGAACTGGGCCGCGGTGCAGGCCTTCTGCAGCGTTGTCAGACGCGACGGAAGCTGCTTGGGCAGATCGACCTTCACGCGCGCGATGTTCGCGTACGCACCCTGGGGACCTGAGGGGTAGGTCAGCTTCACCGCGAGGCTGGCGCCCTTCGCTTTGCTGGTTTTCCCGGATGTCGAGACGGCGAATTTTGGGACGAACTTCAGGCTTGCGCAGTTCGTGACCTGGAACGGTACGGACACGGGCGAGGATGCGCCTTCGTTGCTGCCGATCGTCCCATTTATGGCTGTCGGGTTGCAGTTGGTGGGGTTGAACGTGAACCCTGGACGGTTGATCGTGACATTGACGTGCCTGATCTGCAGCGGGATCCCCTCGATCACCGACGGGATCGCGTGTGCGCCCGAGCTGTCGGTCGTGATCGTCAGCGCCGCGGTGATCGGGTTGACCTCGATCTTGGCGCGGACCACGACGGGCCTGCCTTCCTGGAGGTCGAACGGCCCTGCCTTGGCGGGGTTGACGATCGAGAGGCCGAAGGGAGCGCCCTGATATTTTTCGGTCACGTAGGCCTTGCCGCCGGTGACCGTGAACGGGTCGCCGCCCAGGCCGACGCTGACGATCGTTTCCCCGATTTCGCTTTCAGGGCCGCATGTCCCGGCGTTGGCTTGCGCTTCGGGGCAGAGCTTCACGCCCGAGAGCAGGCCGGAGAGACCCGGCGGGTAGTGCAGCTGGACGGATTGGACGCTCTGCTGGCCGTCTTCGCGGGAGATCGTCGTCGTCAGCGGGCTGAACGAGCCGGCGTTGATGTTCGTCGTCTCAGACGCCAGGGAGGGGGTGAACGGGAGCGCTGAGCCCGGGCAGGGGCTGTTGTTCACGCCGGAGGTGATGTTGAAGTCCGATGTCGATTGGAGCGCTTCGTGAATCGTTTCGGTGTTCGACCAGGGTTCGAAGGACGCGTGCGTGGTGTAAGGGCCGCAGTGGGAGGGTGTCGCCAGGGGAGCGCGCTCGCCGCCGAAGAATTCGATTTCGGCGTCTTCGAACGGCAGCTGAGGGTTGTTGGCGAACGTCGCTGTGATCTGACCCGCCGGGCTGAGCGACACGTTGCCCGCAAGCTTGACAAGCACACCAGAAACTGGATCTCTCGCGACGAGATACATCGCGACGAGCGACGAGAACGGGTTTTCCGGGAGCCCCGCGAAGTTCTGCGGCGAGGCGAGATAGACGAAGCCCTTCAACGGGTTCGGCAGCAGCGGTGTCTTGATCGTCGCGTTGGCCAGCTTCGACGCGCTCGGGCACGAGGATTCGCTTTCGCTGCTGAGAGCCACCTGTGCCTGGGTGCACGCCTGGAGGCCGTCGGCGGCGGAGGGGTTCAGCTGCACGCCTTCGGGCAACGCGACCGTGATGTTCCTCACGTTCGAGGGCGCGAGGCCCTTGGGGTTCAGCGCCTCGTTCTGGGGAACATGCACGTCGACCTTCAGTCCGCTCGGCGTGCTCGCGGATTCAACGTCGGAGGATACCTTGATTTCCGAACCAAACGCCAAGCTCCCGCAACCATCCAGCGGGGACATCAGGCCTTCCAACGGAGCTTGGCGCGGTTCGCTCTTGAATGTGACCCCCGTGTGGGGTTCTGCCCACGAATCAGCTTCGCCGCTGTCCTGCAACGGCCCCGTACACGATGTCGGCAGCGTCAGGAACGGGGGTGGATTGTTCTCTTCCAGGTGCTGGCAGACTTGGCCTTCGAGGCATGTGTTCCCGCGAGCATTGTCGTGGCGGCGGTCGCCAGGAACACCCCAAAACGTCACGCTGTTGCCGACGAACCCGATCGCCTGGGGAATGTTCTGGACGTGGACGGTGACGCCATAGTCTCCACCTGTACGCACGGAGGTGTCGAGGAACACGGGGACGAGCGGAAAGAAGCCAAAGCGCGCCGGCTCGCCGACGGAGGGTTCCAGGTTGAACACCGGCTCCGGCAGGCTCTCAAGTACCCCGCTGGTTCGGATGCTGACGACGGCCGCCCCCAGGACGGTATTGGATGGACATGCTTGGTTGGCGAACTGAGCCAAGGTGCAGTGTGGATAGGCCGTCGGGTTGCCGACCACCCCGGCGGGAAGCTTGAAGCTGAGGTCCTTTGGCAGCGCCGCGGGCAGCCCTTCGGAGGTTTGGTTCAGCTCGAGCGTCGTCGTGAACTGGAACGGGTGCGAGCCCGCCTGGGCGTCCGCTCCCCCCCGACTTCTTCGAAGGTTTGTTCGAAGCTTTCAACGCCGAACGGGGTCGGTTCACCGGGCTCCTTGGCGATCGTGATGGGGTGCTTGGCCCGCGCGGTGGGCGCGCCGCCGCCAAAGACGCTGGTTTCGTTGAATTCGCCTGGCGCGGCTCCTGGTTCGACAGCCACGTCGATCACGGCTTCGATCTGCGTGTAGGGCGGCAGGGTCTTCGGCACGATTTTCGTTTCTTCCTTGTTTCCGTTTTTCTCTTCGAAAGTCCCCACGAACGTGCATTCGACTTCATGGGCGGACTTGGTCGCGCATTCCACCGCACCGTGGTTTTCATTGTCGTTGCTGAGGCTGTTGCCTTCGACAGATACCGCGGTCACCCCCGGCGGCAACTTGTCGATGACCTTCACGGGCGTCGATTCAGCGTCCACGGTCGCGTCGCCCACGTTGATGGCTGTCACCGCAATGTGGTCCTTGCCGGCAGCGCCTCGTTCAAGCTCCGACACGACCCCTTCGCCTCTGCAGCCCGAGCCCGTTGCACCTTCGCAGGAAAGGGCTTCGCCACCGAATTCAACCGCGACTTCTCCACTGGCAAAGAGCGGTTGCACCGATTGGTCGGGAAACGTCACGATATACGGTTTAGTGCCCGCTTCGTCTCCCGGGCCGCCCGTCACGATCACCCTCCTGGATGGGTAGACTTTGGTGGCAAGTGCTTCCTGAACCTGTTCCGCGCTCGCGTTGTACGGGAGGGTCGCAAACAGCAGTTCCCCTTTTTCGAGCCGTTCGCTATTGGCCAGGAACACGTCCCCTTTAGTGGCGCTGACGGTCAGCTGCTGCACCTCGTTCTTGGCGACTTCCGGTTGCAGGTTACCTGGACGAGAGACAGAGGCCAGGTGAAACCAGGGGGACAACCCTTCCGCGTGCGTAGGCGTCACACCAGCAAGCACCGTCAGCAACATGACCCCGATAAAAGCGACTGTAGTTGTCATTGCTCGTCGCATCATTTAACCCTCTGGTCGTTGCTGGATTTCTTTGTTTTCGCGGCGCCGAACTGCTTGCGCGCCTGCTTTTCGCATTTGACGCGTTTGCTCTTCTTTTTGTCTCTCTTGCACAGCTTCAATGCCTTCGCGAGCTTCTGTGCCCGTGTCAGCGCCTTTGGTTTGCCAGCCACAACCGATGACGACACCGGATTACCGGAACCAGAGAATGTCGCGCTACCCGAGAGGCCAAAGATCTCGGGCTGGGGGGAAGGCGCCGATTTGCATGAGGCTTCCGTCGAGCATGACGGCGGCTGCGTGGCCGGAGATGGCGGGCATGGCGCTTGGATGGTGCATTCCTGTGCGTCATAGATGTCCAGAGCGTCGTCAAAGTCCTGCGGCGCGAGCTGAGAGGTCGTGAGGAAGAACACGTCCCCGCCTGTTTCAGATGCATCGAGGAATGCCGATTCTTCGGAAGAACTTCCTGAGGAGATCAGGCCAACACAACCTGCGCCTTCCTGTACGGTACGGCCTTCAACGTCAATGCTGCGTGCGGACTTGAACACGTCGCTGCCGCTGACTTCACTGGGCCCGCACGGCGCGTCCTGCGAACCAACGCCTTTGGGCTCATACTGATACACGTCCTCGGTGCCGTTGACGTCCTTCGGCACGAGCGCATCGCTCGAGTTGAAGAACAGCCGGCCGCTGTTGGCGAGATACCGCGACTGATAGGCGGCTTCGCCGGTCGTATACTGCGTCCAAGATGGGACGTTCGCCGCAAGCCAGCTCGTACCTCTCCAAACGCTGACGCCACCGGCGAGCGGTAGGTCCGGCTTGGCTCCGTTTCCTTCTATCCCGTATTCCACGCCGTGCGGCCGGGCGCCCGTCGGGTCACACGACGCGCAGACAAGCCGTTCAGTCCGCCCGTTATACAGGTAGACCTCCTCATCCGGCTTGCCACTGGAAGCATCCCTGTTGTCATAGCCCGTCAGCGAGCGCTCTGACATAAACGCCAACCATTCACCATCAGGCGAGACACGAGCAGTCAGACTCGCAAGCTGCACACCCCAGTCAGGCTCATCCGCACCAGAGAGAACAGCGACGAGCTTCGTAGCGCCGTCGTGGCGAACATAGAGGTTGCATGTGTCGCTTTCGAAGCCCTGTGAGGGGGCCTGGTTCTCACACGCCCCGGGAACGGCCCCGGGCGCAAGCACGCCATTCGCGACGAAATAGACCCAAGAGCCGTCTTCGCTTGCACCGAGCACCGAGCCCAGCTGTGAACCCACCGGTGTGAGATCAACCAGATTGCATTTAGGTTCACCAGCAACTTCGTGGATTTCGCATTCGTACAGGTCCGCCGCAGTCCTTGGGTCGTTACGCGATGATCCGTAGGCTCCGCCTTCCCGAGTCAGCTTCTGCGTGTCCGCGAAAAACACCCTGGACCCATCGCTCGAAGCTCCCTGAAATTCGGGGTCGACCGCCCCTTTGCCGCATTCGTCCTGCGGCGGGCAGCCCGGTTCGGGGGCGTCGATCAGCAGCGTCTTGTGCTTGACCGTGTCGCGCATGTAGAGGTGGCCACCCGCGGACCAGAACACGCGCGAGCCGTCATCAGACACGGCGTGCCTGCCGGCGTCCCCGCCAGCAGTGCCGCCAAGACCGAGGTTCAGCGTCCCGCCTGCGGGTAGTTCTTCACCTTCGGCGTTCGGTGGGAGCACGCTGACTGGCTGCAATGGTTCGCCAGCCAGCCTACCAGCGCTCCACTCATACAGGCCTTCTTGTCCTATGGCTGCCTTTGTCAACGCCACCTTAGAGCTGAGCACGACATGGCTCAGGTCCGATGTCGCACCTTCAAAGGTCGGGCCACAGAAAGGGGCGGTTGTGTTCGGACATTCGCCGTCAGTCTGTTCGCCGAACGCGGTGCCGGGCTCGGGCACGTTGGCAAAGCCTTCCTTGCCCGTCACCAGCGGCCGATAGCACGAGCTCGTGCACGGTTGCCCCGAAGCACCGGCCGAGAAGTCGGTGCGCAGATAGGGCGTCTGTTCGGAGGCTTCCCCAGACAACGACGGCTCAAAGCTCCCGAACGGCTGCACAATGGCGTGCGAGAGGTCTTCGGAGAAGAAGCGGTACTCTTGGCCCAGGGCGGACACGCCGGTCGCGGCACTGTGCGGGATCGCGATATCCCGCGACTGCCAAGACGATGAGCCCGTGCCCCCCCGTGTGGAAAGCACCTGCACAAGGCTCGCGAACCCCCCGGGTTGTGGTTCGGTGGGCGTATTTGCCACGTACGTAATCGCAGAGCCGTCAGCTGCCGCCTGGATCGCCGCGAGGACGCCGAGCGGCTCGATCAGCGCACCGTTCTTCTCGGGCGGAGAAACCATCTCCCACTGGCGGGCGTCTGGCAACGCGAACGAGCCGGTGCCGCGGGTGGTGAAGGTCTGTTCGGTGTCCTGTTCGTCCGGACCATGACCATTTTCCGTCACCACCCTGAAGTGATAGGCCGTGCCCGCCGTCAAACCCTGCACCTGCACGCTGACGCTGTCAGGTTCGAAACCAGCGGCGAGCTCGCCATCGGGTTCCGGCACCTTGTGTTCGTAGGCGCTCGTCGAGCAGGCGCCCAGCGACGCGCACGCGCCATATTCGAAGCGGTATTTCGCGCCTTCGTCTCGGGGCGTGATTTCCGCGTCGAACGTCGCGCTGTCGTTTGTCACTTCCGAGACCGAGTCGCCTTCCACGTTCGGCGGGGACGGCGGCTCGGCGCTATACACATCGACGGCTTTCGCCCCGCCGTCGGAGACATATACTTCACCGGATGAGTTGACCGCGACGCCCAGGGGTTCGACGAGCGCTTCCCCGGGTTTCGCTTTCGTGATCTGGCCCTCATACTTGCCTCTGCTCGAGAACTCGTCGACTACATGGTGAGCGGCGTCGACGACATAGACCTCACCCGTTGACGGATCGATCGCCACATCTATCGGCTTAAACGATTTCGCCGGTGTTTCGGAGGCGCTCGCTTCACCGAGTTCGAGTTCGAGTTGCGGTTCTCCGTTGACGTTGAACACATCCACAGTGCCGGCTTCCGGGCTGGTTTCCGGGCTGGCCACGTACACATCGCCCGAGATGGGACTGACCGCGAGACCGTCTTCGCGTCCGGTCCCGGGCACCGAGATTTCCTGCACCTTTTCGGCTTCTTCGCCTGAGGGCCCGGGTTTCACGACGTACAAAGTCGCTACCGACCCCGTCTTGAGGACGTACACGTCGCCGGCGTGAGCGTCTGAGGAGTCGTTCACTGCGGCATAGATGAAACAGCAGCCGCCGCCGAAGGATTTTTCGTTGGCTGTGGTCGCACCGGTCCATTCGGGGAGCGTTTCATAGCCTTTCGCAGGTTCGCCCGGAACATTGGGCTTGAAGACCTGCAGCACGTCGGGGCCGGAGTTCGCGACATACGCGTCGCCGGTCGCGTTGCTCACCGCCACGCCGCGTGTATACCCTTCGAGCGGATCGCCGAGTTTGAGCTGCTCCTGGAGCGCATTCGCCGAATCGAAGATGTCCACAACCGAGGGGCCCAAACCTTCGTTTCCCGGATCGGCGAGAAACAAATTGCCGCTGCCGTCGAACGTCAAGTCCCAAGGGTGAACGAGCGGGGTGCCCGACGGAGCTTCCGTGATCGCTTTTTCGAATTTGTGTTCGATCGTGGCGGCCGACGCAGGGGTGACGCTCGGGCCTGCATACGCAGCCAGAGTTCCCAACACGAGCGCAAGCGTGCGGGTACGCCAGGACAGGGGTGTTTTCCAAGGGACCATCAGCGCATCTCCTCCTCGTTGAGAGCAGAGGGGAGCACCCCTCGTACGTATACAGACACAGCGCGCGCGCCGCACGTTAGAGGACGAAAACGAGCAGCAGAGCGACGCAGGCACAAGCCCGACGCCCGGCGCCCGTGCTCCACCTCGATATCCCTTGCTGCAACCCCCGGACCCGGCAACCGCCTCTCCCTCTCCTCGCGTTGATCGGTCTAGGCCCATATAGTCCTCCATAGGAGCGTGCACTGGCAGCCAGCTATCCAGAAAGCCTGGGAAACTAAGGTCGCCATGAGTCAGAGACACCCCTTGACGCACACGCCCAACGGGGGTGCCCACGGCCTCTGACGGCTCCCCGGATCAGGCTCTGAACGTCATGGACGAGTACACGCGGGAGGCACCCGCGATCCGCGTGAACCGCATTGGCACGACTTCTGAGTGGTTCATCCGGTGACGGGGACGCCGGTGAACCCATGTGAGGTTTCCGGGCGCCATCGCGCTATTTCCTGGAGTATGACGGACGGCGAGGGAATAGAAGTCGTTTCCGGGCCCTTGTACTGCCTGCAGTCTTCCACCACGTACCCCGTGCGACAGCTCGCCGCGAAAGCCTTCGCTTCTTCGATGAGCTTAGTCAACTGCTTCCCACCGGTCGGGATGTCCTGCGAGGTCTTTTGCGACAGCAGGTTCAGCTTCATTAAGAACAACTCATCCGAGAGAGTCCTGTTTCTATTTGCGAGATATTGTTGGAGCTCTCCGTTCCTCGGGAACCTTTCAGCCTTCACACGTTCAAGGTGCTGCTTGATTTCCTCATCGGTCACCTTGATCCCGTGAGCAGCGTCAAGTTCGACTTCCCGATAGGAGGAGACCAGAAAACTGAGCGCCTGCTGCTTGATCGCCTGATAAAGCAGCCGGCATTTGGTCTCGAGCTGCGCCACGGTCGGCTTCTTGGGCTGTCCCTTGCCTGGGAAGGGCGCGACCGCTTCCAGGGCGGCGATGCACGCGGGGTAGTTCGGCGGTTCGGACACCAGGCCCCTGGGCGCCCTATGGGTGGAGGAGGCGTAGTAGTCTTCGCCGGTCACCTCCAACATCCAATGATTGAGCATGGCCTTTGTGATCGGACTTCCCCCGACTTGCGCCACGACGTTGCCGGAAACGCCGCCGCCGCACGCAGCCAGGCCCGCAACGGCAAGACAGATAGCGACAAGCGCCGATATGGAGCGGGTTGCCTTGAACACAATACGGATAGCCTAGTAGAAAACCACCGCCGTATGTACAAGTGTTTCTGAAAACCAGTCGTTGTAGCGCTGCGCGCCCGCCTGCACGCGGTTCCTCACCATTGAATTTAGCCTCTATTTGTTTCTCACATACCATCTCCCGTCGAGTGTCGACCTCACCATGGCCTTTCAGTGTCTCGGAGCGCTCCCAGTGGCCCCCGGGCTGCCACTGCCACGGGCCGGGAAGAGTTGGAGACACGAGCTCCAATCGGCGCGACTTTGCGCGTGTCAACACGAGCGCGGCATATCGTCGCTCCCTGCGCCGATCTGACGTACGACCGCACGGCAGACATCTATCCGCTTCAGAAACACCTATACGCAAAACCGCGATATTGACTATGGTGGTGCGATCGTGTCCAGGATGATTCGCACCATTTCGCCGATTGCTTGCATCTGCCTTGCCGTTACAGTCCTCGCAGCATGCAGCAGCAGCAGCAGCAGCGGCGACCCTTCGAACGAAACCGTGGCACAGGTTGGAGGCTATGCGATCACCAAGGCCATGGTCAATCAATGGATGACGGAGAAGGTCGGCGAAGACTACTATGAAGTCGCGACCCACGAGTCGCCCCCACGACTGGTCTCAGAACCGGCTGACTACCCAGCCTGCATAGCTTCCCTCAAAGCGATCGCCCCAATCCCGGGTGAGGGAAAACCGCAGGCCCAACCGACCGTCGCACAGCTGACGAGCAAATGCAAGGAGCTGTATCAGGCGATCAAGACGCAGGCGCTCGCCTACCTCGTCTCGTCCTATTGGAGCATCAACTTCGACGCCGATCATGGTATCAAGGTGACCGGCGAAGAAGTCCAGCAGAAGCTCAAGCAAATAAGAGCGGAACGGTATCCGACCGAAGGGGAGTTTCAGCACCTGCTCACGAGCATGAGACGCACCCTTTCGCAGGAGCTGCTCATCGTAAAGCTGGACTTGCTGGGACAAAAGCTTGAAAAGAAGCTTCAGAATGGTGGCCCGCAGCTGTCTGCCACGTTTATCAGGGAAGCGAAGAGCGCGGCCACCAGCGCGAGCTGTCGCCCGGGATATGTAGTGGAATATTGTAAAGGGTACAAGGCTCCACAGACGACGTCCGCTGCTTCAACGCCGGCCGTGCTGCTCGAGGAAATAGCGCGATGGCGCCCGGAAACCTCACACGGGTTCACCGGCGTCCCCGTCACCTGACCGGCTTTGGGACCTATTACAGTTGGCGCCGTCGGCTCAAGCGATTCCGTCCAGCCGCCCCACGATCTCCTGCGCATACCGAACGTAGTGCCCGTAGTCGAAGATCTCATCGAGGTCCAGTCCGACGGCGCGCTCGTCGCCCGCCAACAGCTCGCGCAGCGAGGTGGGTGGGTCCCCAGTAAAGGCGCGCTGGGCCAGCTCCTGGACGATCCGATAGGCGTCGTCGCGCGCCATTCCAGCCCGGCCTTCGGGACCGTGCGCGGCCACCAGCGCGAGCAGGACCCGCTGGGAGAACAGCGCGCCGTTGGTCAGCTCGAGGTTGGCGCGCATCCGGTCGACGTCGACGGTCATGTCGCGCACGAGCGCGACCGTACGCTGCTGGAGGTAGTCGAGCAGGATCGTCGAGTCGGGCAGGATCACGCGCTCGACGGAGGAGTGCGAGATGTCGCGCTCGTGCCACAGTGCGACGTTCTCCAGCGCCGCCTGGGCGTTGCCGCGCAGCACCCGCACGAGCCCGGAGATCTGCTCGCTCTTGATCGGGTTGCGCTTGTGAGGCATCGCCGAGCTGCCCTTCTGGCCGGCCCGAAACGGCTCCTGCGCCTCGCGCACCTCCGTGCGCTGCAGATGGCGGACCTCGGTGGCGAACCGCTCGAGGCCGGCGCCGGCGAGGGCGATCGCTCCCATCAGCTCGGCGTGACGGTCGCGGGCGACGACCTGGGTGGAGACATCCTCGCGTGCCAGCCCCAGCCGTTCCAGCACGCGCGCCTCGAACTCGGGACTGGTGGCTGCATACGTCCCCACCGCGCCCGAGATCGCACCGACGGCCACCTGCGCAAACGCGCGCTTCAGACGCTGAGCGTTGCGATGCGCCTCGAACGCGAACCCGGCGAGCTTGATTCCGAACGTCGTCGGCTCGGCGTGCACGCCATGGGTTCTGCCGACGCACAGCGTTCCCACGTGCTCGCGTGCGCGCGCGACAAGCGCCGTCACGAGCTCGTCGGCTCCCGGCACGAGCACCTCGCCGACGGCGCGCAATTGCAGGGCAAGCGCGGTGTCCAGTACGTCAGAGGAGGTCAGCCCAAAATGGATCCAGCGTCCCGCCTCGCCCGCCGAGGCGGCGAGCACGTCGACAAAGGCCGCCATGTCGTGATCGGTGACGCGCTCGCGTTCGTCGACGGCCTCGACCGTGAACGTGGCGGCGCGGATCGCCTCCAGCTCCGCCGCCGTGGGACCGTCGTCCCCGAGCAGACCGGGCAGCTCTTCGCAGGCGGCGACCTCGACCTGCCGCCAGGTCTCCATGCGCGCCTCGTCGGTCCACAGAGCGCCGAGCTCGGGACGGGTGTAGCGATCGATCACCTACTCATTATCCAGGTAGGCGCATGCGCCTACCTGCCGGACGGTGCATGCACCGTCCGGTGACCCCGCACATGTGCGGGGTCATGACAGGGCCGCATGCGGCCCTGTGGGCCTTCCCGCATGCGGGAAGGCCCACCCCATCAGCTTTTCTTTAGTCATGCGGCCGGTGGTTATGCCTACGCCCCGAGAATCTGCGCCGCGAGGATCGCGGCGTTGCGCGGATTGTCCAGGCCGACGCAGGCGACGGGCACGCCCGGGGGCATTTGCACGATCGAGAGGATCGCGTCCAGGCCGCCGGCGGCGGTCAGGCGCCCGGACAGCGGCACGCCGATCACGGGCAGGTCGGTGTGCGCGGCAACGGCGCCGGGCAGCGCCGCGGAGATGCCGGCGCCGGCGATGATCACGCGCAGGCCGCGCATGCGCGCGTTCTTCGAGTACTCGGCAACGACGTCCGGCTCACGGTGGGCCGACATCACCCTCATCTCGTGCAGGATGCCGCGCTCTTCGAGCTCGTGCGCGGCCTTCTCCATTGCCTCCATGTCGCTCTTGGAGCCCATCACGATGCCCACACGCGGCGCGTCGACGTCGAGCTCCTCCAGTTGCGCCCGCACCTCAGCCTCCTGCATCGGCTCCGGCGCCAACGAGAGCCCCGACGAGACCTCCCGCTCACTCATACGACTGCCCCCACCGCACGCGCGGCGATGTCGCGCCTCAGCTGCATACCGTCGAAGGAGATCATCTCGGCGGCAGCATACGCCGCGTCGCGGGCGGAGCCGGGGTCGGGGCCGAGCGCGGTCACGTTCAGCACACGCCCGCCCGCCGTGACAATCCCCCCCGGCTTGCCGGCGGTGCCCGCGTGGGTGACCTCGACCGTCTCTCCCACCAGGTCAAGGCCCGAGATCGGGTCTCCGCTGGAGGACGACGCGGGATAGCCGGCGCTCGCCAGCACCACCGTCACCGCCCAGTCGGGCGAGAACTCCAACCGCATGCCCTCTAGCCCTCCCGGGCGCGAGGCGCGGAGCAGAGCCTCGAGCAGGTCCGAGCGCAGGCGCGGCAGCACCGCCTGGGTCTCGGGATCGCCGAAGCGCACGTTGTACTCGAGCACGCGCGGCCCCAGGGAAGTGAGCATCAGACCGGCATAGAGGACACCGTGGAAAGGAGTGCCGCGTTCGCGCATCAGATCCACCACCGGCTGGTGCACGACGGCGGCGAGCTCGTTCACGATCTGCCGGTCGATGCCCTCCACCGGGGAGTAGGAGCCCATACCGCCGGTGTTGGGCCCCTCATCGTCCTCGAAGATCCGCTTGTAGTCGCGCGCGCAGGACATCGGCACGGCCCGCTCACCGTCGCAGAGCGCGAGCAGCGAGAGCTCCTCACCGACCAGGAACTCCTCGACCACTACCGTCCGCGTGCCGAAGCGACGCCCCACCAAGAAGTCTTCCAGCGTCTCGCGCGCCTCCCGCTCGTTCTGTGCGATGACCACACCCTTGCCTCCGGCAAGCCCGTCGGCCTTCAGGACGACCGGATAGCGATCTATCGCGGCCAGGCCTTCCTGCACAGTGCCGGCCAGCTCAAAGCCCGCGGTCGGCACCCCCGCCGCGTCCATGATCTCCTTGGCATACGCCTTGGAGCCCTCGAGCTTGGCCGCGGCCGCCGTCGGTCCGAACGCGGCGATGCCCGTCGAGACAAGGGCGTCCACAAGTCCATTCACGAGTGGAACCTCGGGGCCGACGACGACGAAGTCGACACGCTCATCTTCCGCGGCCTTGACGAGACGCGGCACATCGTCGACGGGAATGTCGAGGATGCGCGCATCGGCGGCGATGCCCGCGTTGCCCGGCGCGCACAACAACTCCGGTCGCCGCGCAGAGCGCTTCAGCGCACGCACGATCGCATGCTCGCGACCCCCTGCGCCGACGACAAGGACCTTCAAGCGATCTCCTGCTCGCGTATTACGAGGCGTCGGCGTATCCACTCAAAGGGACGCGATGAAGTCGTCGATAGGTATTGCGGCGAGCGTCTCGTAGCGACCGGTGCCACGCGATCCCAGCTCCAGCGAGACGCGCGCCATCGTCGCCTCGTCGGGCGCCTCGACGACCGAGATGAAGTCGACGTGACCGAGGGTCGCCCACTGCGCCTTGACGCTCGCGCCGAGCTGCTCCACCTCCTTGTTGACCTCCCTGATCCGCTGCGGGTTGTTCTTGACGGTCTGCACGCCCTCCGGGGTGAGCGTGGAGAGCATGATGTAGGTGGGCATGATGGTGAAGGCTCCTCCCGTCGGTTTGTGCGGGTCGCGCGTCGTGCGGCGCGCAACGTTGTTTGTAGCGGATCGACTGCCCGGCCGCTCGCTTCGGCTCGCCATCGCGTGCATCCGCGGCCAAACGCGGGCGATCGTCCTTTCGTCCAGGGCCTGCGATGTCCGCCGCCCGCACCCGTAAGGTGCCGCGCATGCACATATCTAGGAGGCATCTCAACTACGCAAACGTCACGGCCACGCTCGCACTCGTGTTCGCGATGAGCGGCGGGGCGTTGGCCGCGAATCACTACCTGATCAACTCGACCAAGCAGATCAACCCGAAGGTGCTCACGAAGCTCAAGGGCAACGCCGGAGCAAATGGCGCAAATGGCGCAAATGGCGCAAATGGTGCAGCGGGACCCGCCGGCACAGCGGGACCAGCGGGACCAGCGGGAGCGATCGGACCTCAGGGCGGCCAAGGACCGCCCGGTGCCAACGGGAGTGCCGTCGCATACGCGCACATCAATGGAGCTACCAAAAAAACATCAGGTCTGCTCGATTCTGCGAACTCAAAGAATGTCTCGGCGGCAAGCGAAGTCACCCCCGGCGAAGGTCTCTACTGCATCTCCACCACGGTTCCGATCCATAACGTGACCGGCGGTACAGACATCGTTCATGGAGGCGGAAACGGCGTGACGGTCAGCGCCAACTTCGATGCTGTGTCCCTCGAGGTGGGCGCAGGCGTATGCCCGGCGGGCACGACAGTTCTCGTTGAGACTGGTAACGAAAAAGAAAGCAAAGCCACAAACTTCTGGATCTCCTTCAACTAGCAGGCCCGAGGACGGCGGGGCAGATGCGCACCGCCGTCCTCAACTAACCTAAGCCGCCGCCGCCTCTCGCGCCGTCTCCAGCACAAGCTCCCCATCGCGCACATCCACGCGCACGGAGTCCCCGTCGCGCAGCTTCCCTTCCAATAGCGCCAACGCGAGGCGATCCGTCAGCTGCTTTTGGATCACACGGCGCAAAGGCCGCGCACCGTAGGTCGGGTCATAGCCCATGCGGGCGATCAGCTCGCGGGCAGAGGCTGTGAGGGTCACCTCGACGCCGCGTTCCGCGACACGGCCGATCACGCGGGCGACCTGAAGATCGACGATCTCTGCGATCTGCTCGCGGGTGAGAGAGCGGAAGCGGACGATGTCGTCGAGGCGGTTGACGAACTCGGGCTTGAAGTACTGGAGCATTTCGGTACGCAGCCGCGCGTCCGCCGCAATGCCGGCTCCATCTCGCGCGCCCGTACCGTCTGCCCCACCGTCACTCGACCCGGCTCCCGCATCTGCGCCGTCTGAGTCGCCGTCCTGCGCGCCGACGCCGACGGGCAGGTTGGAGGTCATGATCAGGACGGTGTTCTTGAAGTCGACGGTGCGCCCCTGGCCGTCGGTGAGACGGCCGTCGTCCATCACCTGAAGCAACGTGTTGAAGACATCGGGGTGGGCCTTCTCGATCTCGTCCAGCAACACGACGGAGTAGGGGCGCCGGCGGACGGCCTCGGTGAGCTGGCCGCCCTCTGCGTAGCCGACGTAGCCGGGGGGCGCGCCGACCAGGCGCGAAGTGGAGTGTTTCTCCATGTACTCGGACATGTCGATGCGGACGATCGCGTCCTGGGAGTCGAACATGAACTCGGCCAGCGCCCGCGCCAGCTCGGTCTTGCCGACGCCGGTGGGACCGAGGAACAGGAACGAGCCGATCGGCCGATCGGGGTCCTGCAGGCCGGCGCGTGAGCGGCGCAGCGCGGTGGCCACCGCCTCGATCGCCTCGTCCTGGCCGACGACGCGTTCGTGCAGGCGGTCCTCCATGTGGATCAGCTTCTCGGTCTCGCCCTCGAGCAGACGCGAGACGGGGATGCCGGTCCAGCGCGCGACGACTTCGGCGATGTCGTCGGCGTCGACCTCCTCTTTGAGGAAGACCGGGTGGGCGGAATCCTCATCCCCGGTGCGTTCGCGCTCGGCCGATTCGTGCTCGGCTAGCTTCTTTTCCAGCTCGGGGATCTCGCCGTAGCGCAGCTCGGCGGCGCGCTGCAGGTTCGCTTCGCGCTCTGCCCGTTCGGCCTCGACCCTGGCGGCCTCCAAGCGCTCTTTGGTGTCGCTCACGCCCTGGAGGGCCTGCTTCTCGCGTTCCCACTGCGCGGTCATCTCGGCGGCGCGCTCGCGCAGATCTGCCAGCTCGGTCTCGATCGCCGTGCGGCGCGCCTTGGATGCCTCGTCCTTCTCCTTGCGCAGCGAGGTGAGCTCGATCTCCAGTTGCATGACGCGCCGGTTGACCTCGTCGATCTCCGTGGGGACCGAGTCGATCTCGATGCGCAGCCGCGAGGCGGCCTCGTCGATCAGGTCGATCGCCTTGTCGGGCAGGAAGCGGTCGGCGATGTAGCGGTGCGACAGCGTGGCCGCGGCGATAATGGCGCTGTCCTGGATGCGCACGCCGTGGTGTTCCTCATAGCGCCCCTTCAGCCCGCGTAGGATCGCGATCGTGTCGGCCACGGTGGGCTCGCCGACCGTCACCGGCTGGAAACGCCGCTCTAGGGCGGCGTCCTTCTCGATGTACTTGGTGTACTCGTCGAGCGTGGTCGCCCCGACGCAGCGCAGTTCCCCGCGCGCGAGCATCGGCTTGAGCAGGTTGGAGGCGTCGACCGAGCCCTGGGCCGCCCCGGCGCCGACGATCGTGTGGAGCTCGTCGAGGAACAGGATGATCGCCCCCTGCGCGTCTGAGACCTCCGCGAGGACGCCCTTCAGGCGTTCCTCGAACTCACCGCGGTAGGCGGCGCCCGCGATCAGCGCGCCCATGTCCAGCGCGATCACGCGCCGTTCGCGCAGCGACTCGGGCACGTCACCGGAGACGATCCGCTGGGCGAGGCCCTCGACGATCGCGGTCTTGCCGACGCCCGGCTCGCCGATCAATACGGGATTGTTCTTGGTGCGCCGCGAGAGCACCTGGATCACGCGACGAATCTCCTCGTCGCGCCCGATCACGGGGTCGAGCTTGCCAAGCTCTGCCATCTCGGTGAGGTCGCGCCCGAAGCGCTGCAGCGGGCTCTTTTGCTCATCCTCCGGCTGTTGGCCCTGTTGTGCGGCGGGTGGGTTGGCTCCGTTAGGCGACATCGGCTTTCCTCACAGAGAGAGTGTCACCCACAGCGCGATCGGCTGCCATGCCGGCGCGACGATTCAGCGTCCATCGACTGCCCTTCGGGTTGCGAGCTTGCCAAACGGCGAGCGGGCGTCGGCCGCGCGCACGATCTCGGTCCCTCCACGGTAGGGCACCGTCAGCTCGGCGCGGAAGGAGCGACGAACCTCCTCCAGGCGTTCGGCCAGCTCCACCTGGGCGTGCAGAGCTTTCACCTCCAGCTCTTCGATGCGCGCATGCATGTCCTGCACCTCGGTCTCAAGGTCCAGCACGCGCTCCACACCGGCGAGGTTCAGGCCGAGGTCTGCCGTCATCTCCTGGATGCGACGCAATCGATCGACGTCCTCCTGGGAGTACAGACGGGTGCCCTTGGGCGAGCGCTTGGGCTCGATCAGGCCACGGGCCTCGTACATGCGCAGCGTCTGCGGATGCATGTGCGCCAGCTCGGCGGCGACCGAGATCATGAACACACCACGGTCGGTCTCGACCTGGATGCGAGTGACGGACCTGTCTGACCGTGGAGTGCTCATCTCGATGCACACCGGTGCGCGCGTACGCGCGCGCGCGCGACGACGAACAAAAAGTAATGACGACTCGCGACGCCGCCTCCCCACACAGGGCCTGCCCGATGACGACTCACGACGCCGCCTCCCCACTCACGACCCGCCCGAAGACGACTCACGACGCCGCCTCCCCAGCCTCAGCGCCCTCGAACAAGCGCGCGCGGGGGTTGCCGTTCATGACGGCGGAGAGAGCGTCGACCGCCGAACGCTGCTCGTCGGTCAGAGAGTCGGGGATGTCAAGGACGAAGCGGTAATGGATGTCCCCGCGCGTGGAGCCGCCGAGTTTGGGGGGACCCTCGCCGCGCAAACGCTGGACCGCGCCGGGTCGCGTGCCGGGCGCGACGCGCAAGGTCTTGGAGCCGTCCAGAGTCGGCACGCGCACCTCGGCGCCGCGCAACGCCTCGGGGATCGTGAGCGGAACCTCGACCTCGAGGTTGTCGCCTTTGCGCTTGAACACCGGTGAAGCGGAGACGTGGGTGATGAGGTAGAGGTCGCCGGGGGGACCGCCGCCATGTCCGGGTTCGCCCTTGCCCGCCAGACGGATGCGGCTGCCGTCGCGTACTCCGGCGGGGATGTTGACGCGCAGGCGCTTGACGGTGCGGACGGCGCCCGCGCCGTGACACGTCGGGCAGGGGTCCTCGATGATCGTCCCCGAGCCGCCGCAGCGCGAGCAGGGCTGGGAGATCGAGAACATGCCCTGGCCTGTGACCTCGACCCCGCGCCCCTCACAGACGGGGCAGACCTTGGGGGTCGTGCCGGGCTTGGCGCCCGTGCCGTGACAGGTGGGGCAGCTGTCGTGCATCGGCACGGACAGGGGAATCTGCGCGCCGGAGATGGCCTGGTCGAAGGTGATCGAGACCTGCGCCTCCAGGTCGCCGCCGCGCTGGGCGCGAGCGCGAGCGCCGCTCCCAGCCCCGCCCGCGCCGCGTCCGCGTCCACCGCCGGCGCCACCGAAGAGGTTGGAAAGGATGTCGCCCATGTTCGAGGCGTCGAAGTCGAAGTTGCCAAAGCCGCCGAAGCCGCCCCCGGGACCGCCGCCGGTCGAGAAGGGACCGGTGCCGCTGTCGTACTGCTTGCGCTTGTCGGGATCGCCGAGAATGTCGTGGGCCTGGGAGATCTCCTTGAAGCGAGCCTCGGCGGACGCGTCGTCGGGGTTGCGGTCGGGGTGATACTGCCGGGCCAGCTTGCGGTAGGCCTTCTTGATCTCCTCGGGAGTGGCCTTTTTGCCGACCCCGAGCGTCTTGTAGTAATCGGGTCCAGACGCCATGTGCAGAAGCTCCAGTAGGCCTATGCCGCCACGACGACTCGTGCGGGGCGGATGATCTGCTCGCCGAGCCGGTAGCCGGGCTGGTAGACCTCGACGACGGTACCGCTCACCGCGCCGTCCGGGGGCTGGGGAGCGGCGGCCATCGCCTCGTGCAGAGCCGGGTCGAAGGGGGCGCCCGAAGGATCGAAGGACTCGATCCCGACGCGTGCGAGCGCGTCTGTGAATTCGGAGCGCACGAGGCGTACGCCCTGAAGCAGCGGATCGTCCTGGTCCGCGGCCTCGAGGGCGCGATCGAGGTTGTCAAGCGCGGGCAGCAACTCGCGGGCGAGCTTGACCACACCGCGCTCCTGCGCGAGCGCGGACTCGCGCGCGGAGCGGCGGCGGTAGTTCTCGAAGTCGGCCTGGGTGCGCTGGGCAAGCGCCAGGTACTCGTCGCGCTCGGCGGCCACCGTGACCAGCTCATCGAGGTCGCCCTCGATCTCAACCGCACCACCATCGTCCATCACACCACCATCGCCCGCCACGTCGGCGGGCTCGGGCACAGACCCGTCCCCCGACGCGGCGTCCGCGCCGGGGGTCTCATCAACCGTCTGCTCAGGCGTGTCGCCGCTCATGTCGCGACCTCCTATGACTGGGGCTCGTCGACAACCTCGGCGTCGACGACATCCTCCTCGTCAGAGGATGTGCCTGTGCCATCTGCGCCCGCGCCATCGCCGGAGGCACCGCCGCCGGCCGCACCCTGCTCCTGTTGGGCGCGCTGGTACATCGCCTCCGAGACGGAGTGAAAGGCCGTCTGGAGAGTCTCGGCCTTCGCATTGATCGCGGCGGGGTCCTCGGACTCCAGGGCCTCGCGGACCTCCTTGACGGCCTCTTCGATGCGACCTTTGGAGTCTGCGTCGACCTGGTCGCCGAGGTCTGAGAGCTGGCGCTCGGCCTGGTAGGCGGCGTTCTCGCCGTTGTTGCGGGCCTCCGCCAACTCGCGCGCGCGAGCGTCCTCCTCGGCGTGGGACTCGGCGTCGGAGACCATGTTCTTGATCTCCTCGTCGGACAGGCCGGAGCCGGACTTGATCTCGATCTTCTGCTCCTTGCCCGTCCCCAGATCCTTGGCGGAGACGTTGAGGATGCCGTTGGCGTCGATGTCGAAGGCGACCTCGATCTGGGGGATGCCGCGCGGCGCCGGCGGGATGCCGGTCAGCTGGAACTTGCCGAGGGACTTGTTGTACTGAGCCATCTCCCGCTCGCCCTGCAGGACATGGATCTCGACGGAGGGCTGGTTGTCCTCGGCGGTGGAGAAGACCTCGCCCTTGCGCGTGGGGATCGTGGTGTTGCGCTCGATCAGCTTGGTCATGACGCCGCCCTTGGTCTCGATCCCGAGCGTCAAGGGGGTGACGTCGAGCAGGAGAACGTCCTTGACGTCGCCGGCCAGGACGCCCGCCTGGATCGCGGCGCCGACGGCCACGACCTCGTCGGGGTTGACGCCCCGATGGGGCTCCTTCTTGGTGAGTTCCTTGACCTTCTCCTGGACGGCGGGCATGCGCGTCATGCCACCGACGAGAACTACATGTTCGATCTCCTTAACGCCCTTCTGGTCTTTGGCGTCGTCGATCGCCTGACGCACGGGGACGATGACGCGGTCGAGCAGATCGGATGTGAGCTCGGCCAGCTTGGCGCGCGTGAGACGGGTGTCGAGGTGCTTGGGCCCGGCGGCGTCGGCGGTGATGAAGGGCAGGTTGATCTGCGTCTCCTGGGTGGTGGAGAGCTCGATCTTGGCCTTCTCCGCCGCCTCGTAGAGGCGTTGCAAAGCCATCGGGTCGGCGGACAGGTCGATCGCCTGATCGCGCTTGAAGTCGGCGACGAGCCAGTCGACGATCGCCTTGTCGAAGTTGTCGCCGCCGAGGTGGTTGTCACCGGCGGTGGACTTGACCTCGAACACGCCGTCGCCGATCTCGAGGACGGACACGTCGAAGGTGCCGCCGCCGAGGTCGAAGACGAGGATCGTCTGGTCGTGGTCCTCCTTGTCGAGGCCGTAGGCGAGCGAGGCGGCGGTGGGCTCGTTGATGATGCGCTTGACGTCGAGGCCGGCGATGCGCCCGGCGTCCTTGGTGGCCTGGCGCTGGTCGTCGTTGAAGTAGGCGGGGACGGTGATGACGGCGCCGTCGACCGATTCGCCAAGGTAGGATTCGGCGTCGGACTTGAGCTTCTGCAGGATCATCGCGGAGATCTCGGGCGGGGAGTGCTGCTCGCCACCGGCCTCGACGCGCGCGTCGCCGTTGGGCCCGGAGACGACCTTGTAGGGGACGATCGACTCCTCCTCGCGCACCTCGGCCTCCTTGCGGCCCATGAAGCGCTTGATCGAGAAGACGGTGTTCTGCGGGTTGGTGACGGCCTGGCGCTTGGCGACGGTGCCGACAAGCCGCTCTCCGGAGGCCGTGAACGCGACAACGGAGGGGGTGGTGCGCCCGCCCTCGGCGTTCTCGACGACGGTGGGCTCGCCCCCCTCGAGCACGGCCATGCACGAGTTGGTCGTGCCGAGGTCGATGCCTATGGTCTTGCCCATAAAAATGCTCCTTAGAAAGACGTGTACAAAATCTAAGCGACATTGAAGCAGATAATGTGAGGGACGTCAAGAGGTCGTGGCCCGAGTGGCCGAGACCGGGGGGGTCGTCGTGGCCGGCAAGCCCGGTGACCGCGGCAGGACGCGTGCGTCGATCGGGAGCGTTTCCAAGACCGCTCCTGCTGAGCGGATGCGGCGGTATGCTGATCGTATGCGCGCACTGGTCCTCGACCCCCCCACGGCGGGGCTCGACGAGCTGCTCGAGCGTCGGCGCCGCTCCGGTCTTGATCGTCTCGACGAGGTGTGGGATGGCGTCCTGCATATGGTCCCCGCGCCCAGCCTCAGACACGCCCTGATCGACGCGCAGTTGATACGGCTGCTGGGTCCGTGCGCCGATGCAGCCGGACTGCGACTCAGCGGCGAGTGCAACCTCGGCGAGGGCGAACAGGATTTTCGTGTGCCCGACGGAGCCATACATCGGACTGGCGCCTCGGGCACATGGCATCCCACCGCCGCGCTCGTGGTGGAGATCGTCTCGCCCGGCGACGAGAGCTGGGAGAAGCTACCGTTCTACGCCGCTCACGACGTCGACGAGGTCCTGATCGTCGACCCCGCAAAGCACTCCGTCGACTGGCTCGCGTTGCGAGGGGGCGAGTACCGGTCGATCGAGCGAAGCGAGCTGATCGAGCTGGGCGCGAGCGAGCTCGGCGCCCAGCTCGACTGGCCGTCCGCAGAGTAGACACACACGATCACATCGGTCATCTCTGCCCTCAGGTGCCGGACGTCCTCGCGACCGGAAAATCCCGGGTCGGGACGAAGTCTCGGACCTGGGTCGCTAGGACATGAACAGACCGCGGCTCGGGCACATGCGCGCCAGGGCGCACTCCTCGCACGCCGGTTTGCGCGCGTGGCAGGTCCTGCGGCCGTGGCGCAACAGGTTCACGTGCAGCTCCAGCTCATCTCCCGGCGGGGTCAGCGCGAGCATCTGGTCATGCAGTTGCTCGAACGGCGCACCCGGCTGCAGCAGTTCCAGGCGCATCCCCACGCGCGAGACGTGCGTGTCCACCGGCACGTCTCTCATGCCGTACGCGAAAAGCAGCACGCACGCCGCCGTCTTGCGACCCACTCCAGGCAGGGCGACGAGGTAGTCCCGTCCCTCCTCGATCGGCGCTTCCTTCAGCCAGTCGAGGGACAACTCGTGCTCTGGGCGATTTGATGCCCGCCCGTCCCCGGCCGCGATCGCCTCCAGAATCGCCTTGATCCTCGCCGACTTCACCTTTGAGATGCCCCCCGGCCTGATCGCCTCCTCCACCTCCCCGACCGGCGCGTGCATAACCGCCTCCCAGCTCGGCAGCCGCTCGCGCAGGCGCAGGTATGCGACATCCCTGTTGCGGTCGTTCGTGCTCTGCGAGAGCACCGTCAGCACCAGCTCGGCAATCGGATGACCGTGGGGCTGCATGCGCGGTATCCCATACACCTCGCGCAACCGTTCCCTGACGCGTACCACCCGCGCGCGGGTCGGGGGCTTCCATAGTCTCGCGGGCACAGGCGCACGATATATATGCTCGACTCGTGCCCGAAGTCAACGACCGCACCGCCACGATCGGCACGATGCCCGTGTTCTGGCGCGAGGCTGCCGTCGCGGGCGGGACCCTCACGCCCCCGGGCGGGGCCCCCACACCCCTGTACCTGCACGGGGTGCCGACCAACTCCGACGACTGGCTGCCGTTTCTCGCGCGCACCGGCGGGCTCGCGCCCGACCTGCCCGGGTTCGGGCGCTCGGGCAAGGCCGGCAACCTCGACTACACGATCGACGGCTACGCAGACTTCATCGAGCGCTATCTCGATCTCGTCGGTGTCGAGCGCGTCAGCCTGGTCGTGCACGATTGGGGCGTCGTCGGGCTTGCGTTCGCGCAACGCCACCCCGAGCGCGTCGCGCGGCTGGTCGTGATCAACGCCATCACGTTCCTGCCCGGCTACCGCTGGCATCGCACCGCGCGCATCTGGCGCGCCCCCCTGCTCGGGGAGCTGGCGATGGGAACCACCACCCGCAGGTTTCTGCGCCTGCTCTCGCGCGAGGCCAACGCCACGCCCGGTCCGATGCCCGAGGCGTGGCTGGACACCGTCCTCGACCACTTCGACCAGGGCACCCAGCGCGCGATCCTGCGCCTCTACCGCTCCTCGCCCTCCGACGTGCTCGCGGCGGCCGGCGCCCAGCTCGACCGGCTGTCGATGCCTTCGCTCGTGCTCTGGGGCATGACCGACCCCTACATCCCCGCGCGCTTCGGCCGCGCCTACGTCGACGCGCTGCCCGACGCCGAGCTCATCGAGCTGCCCGACGCCGGCCACTGGCCCTGGCTGGACCGCCCCGACGCGATCGACTCCGTCGTGCGTTTCCTGGCCGCGACCTAGAGCGGGCGATCGTCTCGGACGCCTGATGGCAGCACGCGTCGCGATCCCGACACAACCCGAGCCCGTCGAGCACGCGGGCGGGGCCTCGTCGTCGCACCCGCTGACGCGGCCATGGGCGCTTGCGCTCGCCATTGCAATACCGCTTACGCTCGTCTACCTGATCTGGGCGCCGCCCGCCGCGGATCTCTCCGCGGCGATCTATCGCAGCGACCTGTTCGCCCGCGTCGGCTACACGCTGCGCGACAACGGGTGGTATGCCGTTCACGGCCACTATCTGCTTGGCTACTCGCTGATCTCCCCCGCGCTGGGGGCGTTGCTCGGGGTGCGCGTCGTGCTTGCGCTCTCGGCGCTCGCGGCGAGCGTCCTGTTCGGCCTGATCGCCGAGCGCGCCTTCGGTCTCGCCGCCGGGCGCGTGGCGGCCGCCGTGTTCGCGTTCGGCATTTGCGCCGAGCTGCTCTCCGGGCGCGTCCCCTATGACCTCGGTTTCGCGATCGGGCTCGGCTCGGTGCTCGCGCTGATGCGTGCGCGCTTCGTGCTCGCGCTCGTCCTGGCGCTGCTCACCAGCGTCGCCAGTCCGATCGCCGGCCTGTTCTTGGCGCTCGCGTTCCTCGCCTGGACGCTGACGGTAGGAATCCTCGCCGGCGGGCAGACCTCCGACCGCTCCGGAGGAATCGGACGTGACGGGACGGGCGGGCGGGCGGCGCCGATCGCAAACCCGGATCGCCCGTGGGTCTGGCCGCTCGCGCTCACCCTCGCCACGTTGGCGCCGATCCTCGCGCTGAGCATCGCATTCCCCGAGGGTGGCTACGAGCCGTTCGCGCCCTCGTCCTTCTGGCCGGCGCTCGGCGGCGTGCTGCTGATCGCGCTGCTACTGCCGCAAGGTACCCCGCTCCCCCCTCGCGCGCACCGCGCCGTGCGGGTGGGAGCGGCGCTGTACGCGCTCGCGCTGATCGGATCGTTCGCGATTCAGACCCCCGTCGGCGGCAACGCCGCGCGTCTGGGACCGCCGCTGGCCGCGCCGCTGCTCGCAGGCGTGCTGTGGGAGCGCCATAGGCGCGTGGCGCTGTGTCTGCTCGCCCCCGTGCTCCTGTACTGGCAGCTGAACACTCCGTTCGGCGACCTGTCCCTGATCTCCGGCCAGAAATCGGCGAACGCTTCCTACTACGCCCCCCTGCTGTCGCAGCTGCGCCGCCTACGCCACGACGTCCCCACGATCGTCGAGGTGCCGCTGACCGCCACGCACGCGGAGGCCGCCTTCCTCGCCGGCCATGATCACGTCTCGCTCGCGCGTGGCTGGGAGCGCCAGCTCGACACGCGTTACGCCGCCCTGTTCTACCGCCCGACTCCGCTCACCGCATCCGCTTACCACGCGTGGCTTTCAGAAAACCGCGTCGTCTACGTCGCGCTCCCAGACGCGCGCCTGGACTACGCCGGGCTGGCCGAGGGAGCGCTCGTGGCCCACGGGCTGCCCTACCTGCGCGAGGTATGGCATTCCAGGCACTGGCGCCTGTATGCCCTCGACGACGACTCCCCCTCACGCTAGGCTTCACAGTCGATGCCCGCCCGCGTTCGTGTCCTGCAGGCGCGCCTCCTGCCGCAGGGATGGCTGGACGTGCTGCGCCAAGTCGCCCTGTTCGCCGCCGCCTATCTCGCCTACCGGCTGGTACGCGGCCTGGTCGAGGGCGACGCCAACGCCGCCTTCGCTCACGCGCGCGACTTGATCTCGCTGGAGCGCACGCTGCACCTGTTCGTCGAGCCCTCCGTGCAGGCATGGGGATCCGGCAGCCGCGTGCTGATGGGCTTCTCCAGCTGGATGTACGTCAACGCGCAGACGACGATCACGGTCAGCGCGCTCGTCTACCTGTATGTGCGCCACAACCGCAACTTCTACTTCGTGCGCAACATGTTCATGATCGCGATGTTCATCGCGCTGATCGGCTACATCGTGTTCCCGACCGCGCCGCCGCGGTTCATGCCCGAGTGGGGCTTCATCGACTCGGTCTCGGACTTCACGGGCGTACGCGTCTCCCACGCCGGCGGCTCGATGACCGCGCTGTTCAACCCCTACGCCGCCGTTCCCTCGATGCACGTGGCGTTCGCGCTGATGATCGGCTGGCCGCTCGCCCGCCTCGCGCGCAGCCCGATCGTTCGGGTCCTGTGGTTGATCTATCCCTTCCTGATGGCGTTCGTGATCGTCGTCACCGCCAACCACTTCATCTTCGACGCGCTCCTCGGCGCGCTCACCGCCGGGGCCTCCGCCTACGGCGCGAGGTGGCTCGCGCGCGCACGACCGGCCGTGTGGCGCTTTGCCGGGGCGCCGGCTCAGACTGGGTGCAGTGGATGACCCTGGACTCGTCCGACGGCAGCTCTGACAGCAGTCCGACCAACATGGCTCCCCGCCGCCACGAAGGGCCCCGCCGCTCCCGGCGCGGCGCCTACAGGTCAGAACGCCCGCGCGCACGCGCTCCGATCGGCTCAGGCGAACGGCGCGAGCTCGTACGCAACCGCCTGATCGAGTCGCGCCTGACCCCCAACGCGATCTCGCTCACCGGCTTCGCGCTGAATCTGCTCGCGGCGGCGCTCGTGTGGGAACAGCTGTTCTTCCTCGGTGGTATCGCCTTCATCGTCGGCTCGATCATGGACACGCTCGACGGGCGCTACTCGCGCATGTCCGGCAAGGGCACCCCGTTCGGCGCGTTCCTGGACTCGACGCTCGACCGCATCGAGGAGGGGATCGTGCTGACCGCCGTCGCCGGCTACTTCGCGCTGCAGGGCGACCGCGTCGCGGCCGCCGCGGTCGTCGTCGCGGTGCTCGCCTCGCTGATGGTCTCCTACACCCGTGCCCGCGCCGAGGCGCTGGGCGTCGAGTGCAAGGTCGGCATCGCCACTCGCCCCGTGCGCGTCGTGATCCTCTCGATCGGCCTGATCTTCGCCCGCGGCGCCTCGCTCGGCCACTTTGAGCTGCTGGCTCCCGCGGTGTATGTACTGGCGGCGCTCAGCCTGATCACGGTCGCCCAGCGCATCGCCCACGTCCGCCGCGAGCTGTTGGCGTCGGTGTGACCGGGCACCTGCGGCGGGGTAGTGATTGCAAGACAAAGGACGGTGTATGACAGCTACGCCTCCAGGCGCACGACAGACCCGCTCGTTATGGGCTTGCCGGCCGTTCGATGACGTGAAAGCGAGGCTTCGGTCCCGCGTTGCATCGTGCGGGCGGCGAACATCATCGCGCGCGTGGCATGGTAGCTTCGAACGAATCTTCAGGAAGGAAACCACTTGACTCTCACCACCAGCAACAACGGCGCCGCCTCCAACGGTGCCGCGCGCTATCAGCGCGACAAGGTCCGCGTCGCGATCGTCGGCGTCGGCAACTGCGCCTCGGCGTTCGTCCAGGGCGTCAACTACTACCGCGACGCCGACCCGAGCAAGGACGTGCCCGGCCTGATGCACGTCGACCTCGGCGGCTACCACGTGCGCGACATCGAGTTCACGGCCGCGTTCGACATCGACAGGACCAAGGTCGGCAAGGACCTCGGCCAGGCGATCTGGGCGGGGCAGAACAACACGATGAAGTTCGCCAAGGTGCCGAAGAAGCTCGGTGTGCCCGTGTACCGCGGCATGACCCACGACGGCCTCGGCAAGTACCTCAAAGAGAAGATCGTAAAGGCCCCGGGCGAGACCGCCGACATCGTGAAAATCCTCAAGGACACCCATACCGACGTGGTCGTGTCCTACCTGCCGGTCGGCTCGGAGCAGGCAACGAAGTGGTATGTCGAGCAGGTGCTGGAGGCCGGCTGCGGGTTCGTCAACTGCATCCCCGTGTTCATCGCCCGCGAGGACTACTGGGACCGGCGCTTCAAGAAGGCGGGACTGCCGATCGTGGGCGATGACATCAAGTCCCAGGTCGGCGCCACGATCGTGCACCGCACGCTCGCGCGCCTGTTCGCCGACCGCGGCGTGAAGATGCTGCGCACCTCCCAGCTGAACGTCGGCGGGAACATGGACTTCTACAACATGCTCGAGCGCGAGCGCCTGGAGTCCAAGAAGATCTCAAAGACCAATGCCGTCACCTCGATCATGGACCACACGCTGCCACCAGGGGACGTCTACATCGGTCCATCGGACTACGTCCCGTGGCTGACCGACCGCAAGTGGGCGCACATCCGCGTCGAGGGCCAGGCGTTTGGCGACGTGCCGCTGAACGTCGAGATGAAGCTCGAGGTGTGGGACTCGCCCAACTCGGCCGGGATCGTGATCGACGCGGTGCGCTGCTGCAAGCTGGCGCTCAACCACGGCATCGGCGGTCAGCTCGACGGGCCCTCTTCCTACCTGATGAAGTCGCCCCACAACCAGCGCCCCGACGACCAGGCGCGGGCCGACACGGAGAAGTTCATCGCGAAGTACGCCGGACGTCCCGGTACCCACCCACCCACGACCAGGCGAGCGCCGGCCAAGCTGGCCCCCGCCAAGGCCAAGGCCGGCTAGCGGCGGAATAATGGCGGAGCCGATGGTATCCGCGCGGTTCTCGATTGCCCACGTGACCCCCTACCCGTGGGAGGCTCAGGAGAACGAGGTCAATGCCCACGTCCGCGCGGTCGCCGAGGGGCTGTCGCGGAACGGGCACCGCGTGCTGATCCTCGCCCCGTCGCGCTCGCAGGAGCGGGTGCGGGCATCGCGGCGCGCACTGCGCGCCGCGCGGGCACATCCGGAGAGCCTGCTGAAGGGAACCGACGACGGCACGCCCGCGGTGATCGCGGTCGGGGAGGTGCTCGATCTCCAGGGCCCCGACCACGATGCCCGTCCCGGTTCCGGACGGCGGCGCACGCCGGCCCTGCCGATCGACGTGGCGCGCACGATCGAGGAACTGCTGAGCACGGTCCCCCTGGACTTCGTCCATGTGCACGAGCCGTTCGCGCCGAGCGCGTCCAATGCGGCGCTGCGCCATTCGCGCGCGCTGAACATCGGCTCGTTTCACTCCGCCACCGAGCGTCTGCTCTCGACGCTCGTGGCCCGGCGCTTCGTGGAGAGCTTCTTCGGCCGGCTGGACGCCCGCACCGCGAGCCTCCCCGCCACAGCCGAGCTCATGGCCCGCCAGTTCCCCGGCGAGTACCGCCTCGTGCCCGACGGCGAGAACGCGACCAGGGAGCTCGAATCGATCTATGACGACCTCGCCGCGCGTCGGCACGATTCCAACGGCGATCCGGCGCTGCGCCGCCGCCTGACCGAGCGGCCGCGGATCGATGTGGACCTGCACATGCACACCGACCACTCCCACGACTGCGCCACCCCCGTCGAGGTGCTGCTAACAACCGCCCGCGAGCAGGGCTTGGGCGCGATCGCGGTGACCGATCACAACGAGATCTCCGGCGCGCTGGCGGCCCGCGAGCTGGCGCGGGATATGGACATCGGCGTCGAGGTGATCGTCGGCGAGGAGGTCAAGACGGCCGGGGAAGGCGAGGTGATCGGCCTGTTCATCGAGGAGCTGATCCCACGCGGGATGAGCCTGGAAGAAACCGTCGCGGAGATCCGCCGCCAGGGCGGACTTGTGTACGTGCCACACCCGTTTGACCGGATGCACTCGGTCCCCGATTACGAGCACCTGCTGAAGATCGTCGCCGACATCGACGCGATCGAGGTCTTCAACCCGCGGGTGGCGATCGGCGCGTTCAACGAAGAGGCCGCCAGGTTCGCCGCCAAGTACCGGATCGTCGCCGGCGCGGGCTCTGACTCGCACGTCGCCCAGGGCCTCGGCTCGGTGCGGATCAGGATGCGCGACTTCGACGGCCCGGCCGAGTTCCTGCAGTCCCTGCGCGACTCAGAGATCGTCACGCGCCCCACCAGCCTGCTGTACGTGCAGGCCCTCAAGTTCCTGCAAACACGCGCCACCCCGCCCTCCGCGCGACGGGCCAGCAGGGCGCGACGGGTCAAGCGCGCGATGGGCGGCAGCCGCAAGTAGTGGTGCAGCGCCAAGGACAAGCGAGACGGCCGTCAAATCCCTCGGGGTCGATGCCTGTAACCGATGACGAGATCCGCGAGAAGTACCTCGAGCGCGCCATCCGCGAGCTGAACTCGCTGACGCGCGAGCTGCAGTCCTGCCCCCATTGCCCGCGCGGCAACCTGATGCCGGTGCTCGGCTCCGGACATCCGCAGGCCGACGTGATGCTGCTCAAGTACGCGCCGCTGCCCTCGGAGATCGAGGAGGGCGTTGCCTTCTACGGCCGCGCCGGGGGCGCGCTGATGAAGTCGCTCAAGCGCCTGTCGATCGACCCGCTGGCGGTGTACGGCACGCTGTGCGTGAAGTGCCCGCTCAGCGACGCTTCGCTGGCGGATTTTGCGTGCGTGGCGCGAGTCGTCGAGGAGATCGCGATCGTGCAGCCGAAGATCGTCGTTGTGATGGGCCCCGACGCGCTCGCCGCCCTGGGCGAGATGGAGATCCCGCTCGCGCGTGAGCTCGCGCCGCGGCTCGGTGAGATCCAGCAGCTCACCCCCACGATCGATGCCCTGTACGTCCCCAACATCGACGACTCCCTCGACGAGACCGACTCCAAGCGGGCGTTCTGGGGGGCGTTCCGCGCGCTCGGGGATTGGTACGCGGCGCAGCCGCCTTACTGAACCGCGAGGACGATCTTCCCCAGCTTGCCGCCCTCCGCGAAGCGCTCGTAGGCGGCGGCGGCCTCGTCCAAGGGGAAGGTCGCGGCGATCGGCACGCGCAGCGCGCCCGAGTCGAACAGGGGCAGCACCTCGTGCTCCAACAGGCGAGCCGCGAGCGCTTTCTCCTCCAGCGGGCGGGCGCGCAGCGTGGAACCGTGAATGCGCGCGCGCTTGCCCATCAGCGCGAGCAGGTTCAGCTCGGTCTTCACCCCCGCCGAGACGCCGATCACGACGATCCGCCCACCGGTCGCAAGCGCGTTCAGGTTCTCGGGCATGTTGGGTGCGCCCACCAGCTCGAGGATCACGTCGAACGGGCCGCGCTGGATGAAGTCCTCCGGCGGGATCGCGTCGGCGCCCAGCTCGGAGACCTGCTTGCGCAACTCCTCGCGGCGCACGGTCGCGGTCACGTGGGCGCCCGCGGTACGCGCTAGTCCGATCGCCGCGACGCCCACCCCTCCGGCGGCGCCATGCACGAGCAGGCGCTCGCCTGGGCGCAGAGCGGCCTGGGTGAAGATCGCGTCGTGGGCGGTGGTGAACACCTCTGGCAGCCCGCCCGCGGCGGGCCAGTCGAGCGCCGCGGGCACCGGCATCAGCTGGCGCTCGTGCACAATGGCCAGCTCCGCCTGAGCGCCGCCCCCGACGATCGCCATCACGCGCTCGCCCTCGGCAAAGCGTTCGGCGCCCGCACCGAGCGCGAGCACCTCGCCCGCCAGCTCCATCCCGGGGATGTCCTGTGGCGAGCCGGGCGGCGCCGGGTAGAGCCCGCGGCGCTGCATCATGTCCGCCCCGTTCAGCCCCGCCGCGCGCACCCGCACCAGCACCTCCCCGGCGCCCGGCTCAGGGTCCGGGTGCTGCTCGATCACGATCTCCTGCTCGCGGATGGTGGCGGCTCGCATGAGCGAAAGCCTATCCTCGCTCCAAGAGCGCGACGCACTCGATGTGGTGAGTCTGCGGAAACATGTCCACTGGGCGGACCTTCTTCAGCGTCCACCCCGCCTGCACCAGCTCGGCGGCGTTGGGGGCAAGTGTGGTGGGGTTGCAGGAGACGTACACGATCCGCTTGGGCGATGCCTCGACGATGCGCCGGACGACTTTCTTGGAGAGCCCCGCGCGGGGCGGGTCGACGACGAGCACGTCCGGGCGTCCGGCGCGCTGCACCAGCTCGGGCAGGGCGAGACGGGTGTCGCCGGCGAAGAAGTGAGCGTTCGTCACCTCGTTGCGCCGGGCCGACGCGATCGCGTCGGCCACGGCCTGTTCGACCAGCTCGATCCCCCACAGCTCGCCCGCGCGCGGGGCGAGCGTCAGCGCGATCGTGCCGATGCCGCAGTACAGGTCGTACACCCGCTCCCAGCCCTGCAACCCCGCGTACTCGCCGACGACGCCGTACAGCAGCTCGGCCATCTCGGTGTTCGTCTGAAAGAACGCCTCGGAAGAGATCCGCAGGTCGAGCTCGCCGAGACGCTCCGGAAGCTCGGCATCGCCCCACACAAGCTCGGTCTCTCCGCCCATGGTGGTCTCGGCGAGGCTGCGCGAGCGCGTCCACAGCACGCCGCTCAGGCGCTCGCCCAGCGCGTCGCTCAGCGCCAGCGCCAACGCCCCTGCATCCAGCTCACCGTCGGTCGTTACGAGCCTGACCTGCAGCTTGCCGGTGCGCCGGCCCTCACGCACCACCAGGTTGCGCAATCGCGCGCGCCCGTCCGGTCCAGGTCCCGTGCGCTCGTGACGATCGTCGCGCCCCCCGCCCCGGGTGTCCGCTGCGTCGTGGGGGCCGGGCTCGGCGTCGTCACCCTCACCGCGTCGCCGGCCGTCCCGTCCACCGCGCCCCGATCGGCCATCACCTCCTACGCTGCGCTCCCACGCGGTCAGACCCTGCTCGCGACACCAGTCAAGAGTCAGCTCGCGCACGCGATTGCCAAGCTCTGAGGCCAGCAGGCAGTCTCCGATCGGCGCGACCCGCCTCCCACCCGCCGAAGCGTGAAAGCCGCACACCAGCTCGCCGTGCTCGTCCATCCCGAACGAGTACTCGAGCTTGTTGCGGTAACGCCACTGTTCCAGCGCGGGCACTATCTCATCGAGCTCAAACCCGTCCAGCCGCCCGATCCTGCGCAGCGCCTCGTCCACCTGGCCGCGCTTGATCTCCAGCTGGCGCTCGTACGGCAGCACCTGCCAGGGGACCCCAGGATGGTCGGCGGTCGGAGGAATGCGCTCGGGGCTGGGCTCGAGCACCTCAATCGCACGAGCGTGCGCGTAGGAGCGCTTGCGCTTGTAGACCAGCGCGCGCACACGATCCCCGGGGATCCCACCGGCCACGAACACGACATACCCCTCCTCGCCGAGCCGGGCGACGCCCTCTCCGCCGAAGGCGAGCGAGTCGATCTCAAGCTCCAGCTCGTCGCCGCGCTCGGGGCGCGTCATGCCACCAAGAGCTCCAGCAGTGCCTTCTGTGCATGACGACGGTTCTCCGCCTGATCCCAGATGCGCTGGCGCTCGCCGTAGAGCACCTCGGCGGAAATCTCCTCGCCGGGGTGCGCGGGCAGGTCGTGCATCGCAAACGCGCCCGGGGCGGCAGCATCGAGTAGCGCGTCATCGACCCTGTAGGGGGCGAGCGCAGCGCGGCGCTCGGCGGCTGTGGGCTCGTCGCCCATGCTCACCCACACATCGGCGTACACAGCTTGCGCGCCCTCCACCGCCGCGCGGGGATCGGTGTGCAGGGTCAGCGTTCCCCTGCCCCCCTCGGGCGCGGGCAGCGGCATAGCCTGTTCGTCCAGCGTGTAACCGGGAGGCGAGGCGACCGATACGTGCATCCCCGCGAGCGTGCCGAGCAGCGCCAGCGAGCGCGCGACGTTGTTGCCGTCGCCGACATACGCGACGCGTACGCCCTGCAGCGCTCCGAACGCCTCGCGCAGCGTCAGCAGATCGGCCAGCGCCTGACACGGATGGTGCAGGGCCGTGAGCATGTTGACCACGGGCACGCTGCTGTATCGCGCCAGCTCTTGCAGCATCCCATCGGGGCCCGTGCGCACCCCCACCGCGGCCACGTGCCGGGCGAGCACATAGGCGGTGTCGCGCAGCGCCTCGCCGCGCGACAGCTGCAGCTCGTCTGAGCGCAGCACGACCGGATGGCCGCCCAGCTCGTGCACGCCCACCTCGAACGACAGCCGCGTGCGCGTCGAGGGCTTCTGGAAGATCAGCGCGACGCTGCGTCCGGCGAGCGCCTGTGAGGACAGTGGCGCGGCCTTCAGCTCCAGCGCGCGGTCGAGCAGCGCATCCAGCTCGGCAGCCGTGAGCTCCGCCCCGGTGAGAAAATGGCGTGTCATGGACCGGCCAGTCTAGGTTAGGCTGAGCGCAACGTCCGCCGAGAAAGGATTGTTTCGATGAGAAGAGGCCTACCCGTCGTGATCGCCTGCTCCGCGCTGCTGCTCACAGCCGGCTGCGGATCGAGCGGCTCGAGCTCCAACTCGACCACGGCGACCACCGCCAAGACCTCCAGCACATCGACCTCCGGCGGGCTGAAAGCGGACACGACGCCGAAGTACGCCGCCCCGTCCTCATCCTCGCCCGTGCAGAGCGGGACGGTGCAGGTCGCTTACCGCAACATCGCGATCAACCCCGACACGCTCAAGGTGAAGGTCGGCAGCACGATCAAGTGGACCAACTTCGACTCGGTCGAACACAACGTCACCAGCGAGGGTGGCGCGGCCAAGTTCGCCTCCAAGGACTTCGGCGAAAACGGCACTTACGAAATCAAGGTCACCAAACCGGGGACCATCCATTATGAGTGCACGATCCACCCGGCGTCGATGAACGGGACGATCGAAGTAGTGAAGTAGACGACCCTCGACGAAGCACACTCCCGGGTTGACATCCGGGAGGGGGCACTGGGGGAGGGCCCGCCCGGGGGGCCGGGCACTCCATACATTGCGGGACGATCGAAGTCGTCAAGTAAAGAAGTCGGGAAGCCCCTCGTCGGGTGTCGATGCCCTCGCATAGTGGCGGCGCGGGATGCGTCCGGCGGTGTGCGCCAGTCGTCCGGCCTGCACGGCGTGGCGCATCGAGTGGGCCATGCGCACGGGGTCCTGCGCGCGGGAGATCGCCGAGGCGGCCATCACCGCGTCGCAGCCCAGCTCCATCGCGAGCGTCGCGTCGGAGGCCGTGCCGACGCCGGCGTCGAGCACGACGGGCACGGACACGGTGTCGCGAATGAGGGCAATGTTGTACGGGTTGCGGATGCCCATGCCGCTGCCGATCGGCGAGCCCAGTGGCATCACCGCCGAGCAGCCGACGTCGACCAGACGGCGTGCGAGCACTGGATCGTCGGTCGTGTAGGGGAGCACGACGAACCCCTCGTCGACGAGCTCCTCGGCGGCGCGCAGCAGCTCGGGCGCGTCGGGCAGCAGCGTGTCCTCGTCGCCGATCACCTCGAGCTTGACCCAGTCGGTCTGAAATGCCTCGCGCGCGAGCTTGGCCGTGAGCACGGCGTCGCGCGCGGTACGGCAGCCCGCAGTGTTCGGCAGCAGCTGCACGCCCGCATCGGCGAGCACATCGATCAGCGAGCCCCTCGCGGCGGGATCCACGCGGCGCAGCGCGACCGTCACCAGCTCTGAGCCGCTCGCCTCGATCGCCGCGGCCATCAACTCCAGCGAAGAGAACCCGCCCGTGCCGAGCAGCAGGCGCGAGTGCAGCGTCCTGCCGGCGATCGTCAGGGTGTCCGTCATCCGCCCTGCATCGCCGTCAATACCTCAACACGTGCATTGTCCGCAAGCGTGAACGTCCCCCATCCAGCCCGCGGCACGACCTCACCGTCGACGGCGATTGCAACTCCCTGAGCTGCGATGGTCAATCCTAGACGTACCAGCACGGTGGCCAGTGTCTCGCCCGGCTGAAGGTCCGCGTTCTCTCCGTTGACCACAATCACACGGGCACCGCCGCGAAACGATCCGGCTGACAGGCGGCTGCAAGCGGAGCTTGGGGCTCGCCGGTGAGGGTCGCGGCTACCAGCTCGGCTGTGAGCGGCGCGAGCAGGATCCCGTTGCGGTGATGGCCGGTCGCCCACACCAGCCCCTCCAACGCGCCCCCGCCGATCGCCGGCGCGTTGTCCGGTGTGCCGGGGCGCAACCCCACGGACAGCTCTTCGATCTGCAGCTCGTCGATCCCGGGCACAAGCTCGCTCGCGTCGCGCAGCAGCTCGTGCACACCGCCCGCGGTCGGGCTCAGCTCGAATCCCTTCTCCTCGACCGTCGCCCCAAGCGCGTACCTGCCGTCCGCGCGGGGCACCAGGTATCCACCCTCAAAGCGCACCACGCGCTTCAGCAGGCCTGGTCCGGCCGGATCGCGCAGGCGCAAAATCTGGCCCTTCACCGGGCGCACGGGAATCTGCGCGTTCCCGGGGAGCCCCTCGATCTGCCCGGTCCACGCGCCGGCGGCAAGCACGACCTGACCGGCGCGCACATGCTCGCCGCCGGGTACGACCAGACCAGTCACCCGCGCACCGGCGCCGTCCAGCTCGACCGAGCGAACCTGCGCGTGCTCGCGAATGCTCACCCCGGCGATCTCGCACGCCTTGCGCAGTGCCTCGAGCACCAGTCGCGGATCGACCGAATGATCGTCGGGGCTCTCGATCGCCAGGCGCACGGTCGGTGCAAGCCCCGGCTCGCGTTCGCGCGCGGCGCTTGCACGCAGGCGCTGGGCGTGCAATCCCAGCGACTGGCGGAACGCGAGCCGGCGCTCCAGCTCGCGCGCCTCGTCCTCGTCGCGGGCGAGGACCAGCGTGCCGGTGCGCAGCAGGCCCACCTCCATTCCCGCCACGTCCTCCAGCTCGGCCGCGAACCCCGGCCACATCTGAGCCGAGCGCATGCCCAGCTGCAGCAGTCGTCTCCCCGCGGCCCCGAACTCGGCCTCGGCAACCGGAGCGAGCATCCCCGCCGCCACATGCGACGTGCCCCGCCCGACCGTGTCGCGCTCCAGCAACGACACCGACAACCCCTTCTGCCGCGCGCGCCAGGCGACGGAGAGCCCGATGATCCCGCCGCCAACGATCGCGACGTCGACCGATCCGGTGTTTGGGGACATACGGTTGATGCTAGTCCGGTGTCAGACTCAACGAAAGTGCCCGTCACCGACCTTCACGCCGATCGCGTCGCCCGCCTTGCCGCCGCGCGGTTGTATCTCGTATGCGACAGCACACCTGGGGGGCGTGAGCTTTCCGAGCTGCTGGGAGCTGCGATCGCCGGTGGGGTGGATGTCGTGCAGCTGCGCGACAAGACTCTTGGCGACGAGGAGCTGCTGGCGGTCGCGCAGCGCGCACGGGAGCTGTGCCTGCGGCTCGGCGCGCTGTTCGTCGTCAACGACCGTCCGTTGATTGCGCGCGACTCCGGGGCCGATGGCGTGCATGTAGGGCAGGAGGACATGCCCGTTGCCGAGGTCCGCGCTCTGGTCGGCCCCGACATGCTGATCGGGCTCTCGACCCATGCGCCCGCCGAGATCGACGCGGCCGGGACTGCGCCGGTCGACTACATCGGCGTCGGCCCCGTCCACGCAACTCCGACCAAGCCCGGACGCCCTGCGGTGGGCCTGGAGCTCGTGCGTTACGCCGCGGCCCACGCAACCGCGCCGCCGTTCTTTCCGATCGGCGGCCTGAATGTCGACAACGTCGGCGAGACGATTGCCGCGGGCGCGTCCGGGGTGTGTGTGCTGCGCGCGATCACAGACGACGATGATCCCGGGCGCGCGGCTCGCGAACTGCGTGCACGACTTGACGAACCTCCGGAGAGCTGAGCCGTGGAGCGCCCCAGCCGAACCGAGCTGCGCGACGAGCTTGCCCGCACCGCGCTGGAGCCGCTGCGCGAGGACGAGCGTCCTGCGGCCCTGCTCGTCGCCGTCGCCGTCGCCGTCCTGCTCGCGCTCGGGGTGATCGTCGGCGCGCTCACCGTCCACGGGCTCAACCATCACGGCGGCTCACTGCCGGGCGGGGTGTTCCTCGCCTTTGTGCTCGCGCTGCTGGCGCTGGGGATGTACCAGCGCCGCTACTGGGCGGTGCTGGGCTTCGAGGGGCTGCTCGCCTTCCAGATCCTGGTGACCTCGCTCGCGCTCGTGGTCGCGTCCACGCTGCTCGCTGCGGGACTCTGCCTGCTTTCGATCGTGCTCGCGGGCTGGCTGTTCTGGAAGCTCGTGCGCGTGATGGGGCGTATTCAGGCCGGCGAACGGAGATAACCCCGGCCAAGCCCCAGTCCGGCCGGGCCACGCGCCGAGCTTCGATAGGCTCAGGCCGGCTATGGCTGAGAGCACCTATGACACCATCGTGATCGGCTCCGGACCCGGAGGTTATGTCGCGGCGATCCGGGCCGCCCAGCTCGGCAGGAAGACCGCGGTGGTGGAGCGAGACAAGGTGGGCGGGCGCTGCCTGAACTACGCCTGCATCCCCGCCAAGGCGGTGCTGCGCTCGGCCGATCTGCTCTCGGAGATCCGCGACGGCGAGGAGTTCGGCCTGAAGGTGAGCGGGGTCGAGGTCGACTACCCGGCGATCCAGGCCCGCCGCGAGAAGGTCGTGAATACGCTCACCTCGGGCGTCAGCGGTCTGTTCAAGAAAAACGAGATCGATCTGATCGAGGGCGACGCCACCCTGACGGCCGACGGAGATGTGCGGGTGGGCGATCAGACGATCGGCGCAGGCGCCGTGATCCTCGCGACGGGGTCGGTTCCACGGCCGATCCCGGAAGTGCAGTTCGGCGGTCGCGTGATCGGCACCGAGCAGGCTTGGGCACTGGGAGAGCTGCCCGCCCGCCTCGCGGTGGTCGGAGCGGGAGCCTCCGGCGCGGAGATCGCCTCGGGCTTTGCCCGGCTCGGCAGTGAGGTGATCCTGCTCGAGGCGCTCGAGCACCTGCTGCCGACCGAGGACGCCGACATCTCACGGCTGGTGGAGCGCGGTCTCAAGCGCCAGGGAATCGCCGTACACACCGGCACTCCCGTGGCGAACGTGAAGTCTGGTGAGAACAGCGTGAGCTTCTCTCACGGCTCAGAGTCGGCGGAGGTGGACTACCTGGTGATCTGCGCCGGACGCGGAGCCGACGTCGACGGGCTCGCCCTGACGGAGGCGGGGGTGGAGATCGATGAGCGGGGCCTTGTGAAGGTGGACGGCGCGCTGCGCACCTCGCGGGGGGGTGTGTATGCGATCGGCGACATCGTCCACGGTCCAGCGCTCGCCCACAAGGCCTCCGACGAGGGGATCATCGCGGCCGAGGATTCCGCCGGCCTTGAGACCCACCCGATCGCCTACATCGACATCCCCCGCGCCACCTTCTGCACCCCAAACGTGGGCTCCTTCGGCCTGACCGAGGCGCAGGCGCGCGAGCAGGGCTATGACGTCGTCGTCGGCAAGGTCCCCTACGGCGCCGTCGGAGGCGGCACTGTCTACGGCGATCGCACCGGCCTGGTCAAGCTCGTGGGCGAGTCCAAGTACGGCGAGCTGCTCGGCGGGCACATCGTCGGCTCGCGCGCGACCGAGCTGATCCAGGAGCTCGTCAACGTGCGCGCGCTGGAGGGCGGCTACGCCGAGGTCGCGCGCACCATCCACGGTCACCCGACCCTGTCCGAGGCGGTCATGGAGGCTGGACGTGCCGCCGACGGCTGGCTGATCCACGGCTGAGCCGCGAGGACTAATCTCGGCGAGATGCCCGCGCCGGATGCCGCCTTCTACTTCGACCTGGGCAGCCCCCTGGCCTACCTCGCCGCCGAGCAGGTCCTGCACGTGCTGGGTGGGGGGGGTCCGGTAAATGCGGAGTGGCAGCCGGTGCTCGCCCGTGAGCTGCCGGGCGCGGAGACCTTCGAGGCGTTCCGCTGCCGAGAAGAGGAGTACATCTTCCGGGCGGACACCGCCCGTCGCGCACGCGAGCTGGGGCTGCAGGCGCTGCGCTGGCCGGACCCCTTCCCGTTCGACAGCTCGCTCGCGATGCGCGCCACCACCTACGCCAAGTCGATCGGTCGTACCGTCCCCTTCGCCCAGGCTGCCTTCCGTCAGGCATTCGCCGGCGGGCGCTCGCTCGCAGAGCCCGACAACGTGCTGATCGCCGCCGCCGCGTGCGAGATGCACCCGACCGCGGTGCTCCGTGGAACCGAGCTTCGCTCGGTTCGAGAGCAGCTGTCCGCGGCCACCGCGTCGGCGGCACAAGCCGGGGTGACCGACGTGCCCGCCGTGCGCATCGGCAAGCAGGTGTTCCTCGGAGAGCGCTCCCTCGCCGAGGCCGCCGCCCATATCAGCGAGACGCTGCGCAAACCCGGGTCCGATGGGACCGTCTCCGTGACCCCCGCTCGCACACGGTGAAGGCCAACCGCGCCTACCGACTGATCGTCACGCGCGGTGGACGCGCGCCCGCGCTGCTGGCCGACAGCGGCCGGGTCGACCACATCGAGGTCGTCGAGATCGACGGCGGCGAGGTCGTCCTGTTCTGGGACCGCCCACCACAGGCCGCCTCGCGCCTGGCGCGCGCCCTGCGCGAGGAGCTGTCCCAGTTGCAGGCGGACGAATTCCTCGCGCGCTGGAGCGCGGTCGAGGCATAGCCGCCACCAGCCCGAGGTCCAGCCCCCGCCGGGTCCAAGACGTAGCCCCCGCCGGGTTCTACCCTCTCCGAGGGTGCGTGACTCGCCACGCTAATGTGGCCAAGATGGCTGAAGACCGTGCTTTCCCAGCCACCGGCGAAGACCCGGCGCCTGCGCCCCGGCTCCTGCCGGAGCCCGGCGTCGCCCGCGAGTGGCTTGCCACGATGACCCTCATCCGCCGCTTCGAGGAGCGGGCGGGCGAGATGTATGCACGGGCGAAGATCGGCGGGTTCCTGCATCTCTCGATCGGCGAGGAGGCGACGATCGTCGGGACCGCGCGGGCGTTGCGTGAGACTGATTATCTGATCTCGACCTACCGCTCGCATGGCAACGCAATCGCCCGCGGCACCCCGCCCGAGCGCGTGATGGCAGAGCTGTTCGGCCGCGTCGACGGCTGCTGCGGGGGACATGGCGGCTCGATGCACATGTTCGACTCCCAGCGCCGCTTCATGGGCGGCTACGGGATCGTCGGCGGCAACCTGCCGATCGGAGCGGGCATCGGGCTGAGCAGCGACTATCTCGGCCACGACGAGGTCACGTTGTGCGCATTCGGCGACGGCGCCTCCAACCAGGGCACGTTCGGCGAAACCCTCAACCTCGCCGCGCTGTGGCGGTTGCCGGTGGTGTTCATGGTCGTCAACAACCAGTTCGGAATGGGCACCTCCCTGGACCGCCACTCGGCCGTCACCGATCTGCAGCGCAAGGGCGAGTCGCTTGGCGTCCCCGGGATGCGCTGCGACGGGATGGACGTCCTCGACACATGCACCGTCGTAGGAGAGGCGCTGCGCCGTGTGCGCGAAGACCGCAGGCCGCTGCTGGTCGAGGCCGTCACCTACCGCTTCCGCGGCCATTCGATGGCCGACCCCGAGGAGTACCGCACGAAAGAGGAGGTCGCGCAGTGGCGCGAGCGCGATCCCATCCCCCGGTTCGGCGATCTGCTCCAGCGCGAAGGCATCCTCGACGCGCCCGCCCGCGAGCTGATCGAGCGCGAGGCGGCCGAGCGCGTCGAGCAGGCCGTCCAGTTCGCCGAGAGCTCACCCTTTCCCGCGCCGGAGTCGCTGTATGAGGACGTATACGTGCTCGGCGAGCAGGTCCACGGGCGGTACCACGGATGACCGAGCTGCGCTATCGCGAGGCCCTGAACGCGGCGCTGCGCGAGGAGCTGCGCCGCGACGAGCGCGTCGTGCTGCTCGGCGAGGACATCGGCGTATTCGGCGGCGCCTTCAAAGTGACCGAGGGCCTGCTCGAGGAGTTCGGCGAGCGCCGCATACGCGACACGCCGATCTCGGAGAACACGATCGTGGGCGTGGGCGTCGGCGCGGCGATGACCGGCCTGCGCCCCGTGGTCGAGCTGATGACGATCAACTTCTCGCTGCTCGCGTTCGATCAGATCGTCAACCACGCCGCCCACATCCGCTACATGTTCGGCGGCCAGGTCTCCGTGCCACTGGTCATCCGCATGCCTCAGGGCGCGGGCCACCAGCTCGGACCGACCCACTCGCACTGCCTGGAGGCGATGTTCCTGCACGTCCCCGGCCTGCTCGTCGCGGTCCCCGCCACCCCTGCCGACGCTCGCGGGCTGCTCAAGACAGCGATCCGCGACGACAACCCCGTCATCTTCATCGAGCACGAGTCCCTCTACGGCATCCGCGGCGAGGTGCCCGACGGGGAAGATGAGCTCGTCGATTTCGGACGCGCGCGCGTCTGTCGCACGGGCTCGGACGTGACGATCGTGGGCGTCTCGCGCATGGCTCTCACCGCCGAGCGGGCGGCCGCCACGCTCGCCGCCAAGCACGGCATCGAGGCTGAAGTGATCGACCCGCGCACGCTGCGCCCGCTGGACCTCGACACGATCCTCGCCTCCGTGCGCACCACCAACCGCTGCGTCGTCGTCGAGGAGGGCTGGCCGCACGGTGGCGTCGGTGCAAACCTCGCCGCACTGATCTCAGAGCATGCCTTCGACGATCTCGACGCGCCCGTCGCGCGCGTGTCCGGCGCCGACGTGCCGATGCCCTACTCCCAGCCGCTGGAGGAAATCGCCTACCCGCACGAGCCCGAGGTTGTGGCCGCCACGCTGGCGACACTCGGCCAGACGGCCACTTCCGGAGCGGCCACTTCCGGAGCGGCTGCGACAACGCAGCGGGCACACTGATGGCGAGGCGCTCCGATACCGGTTTGCGTCTGACGCCCGGGAGAAGGCGCTGATGGCCGACATCGTCATGCCACGCCTGTCGGACACGATGGAGGAGGGCACGATCCTGCGCTGGCTCATCGCCGACGAAGAGTCCGTGCACCGCGGCGACGAGCTGGTCGAGATCGAGACCGACAAGGCGACGATGACCTACGAGTCCGACCTCGACGGCATCCTTGCGATCGTCGCCGCCGAAGGCGACACCCTGCCTGTCGGCGCGCTCATCGCGCATGTGGGCTCGGCCGATGAAGCCATTGGGGCAGCCGGCGCAAATGTGCGTGAGACGCCTACTTCTACTGACACCGGCAACGCGAACGAGGCCCCTGCGGCACCCGCCGGAGAGTCCACCGCGACCGCGGCCACGCCTCCAACCGAGCCCACGCGTGAGACCTCCCCGACCACCGCGGACGACGTTGCCGGCGCATCGGACGGAGAGCGCGTCAAGGCATCCCCACTGGCCAGGCGAATCGCACGGGACACCGACGTGGACCTGCACACTCTCACCGGCACCGGTCCGGGCGGGCGCATCGTCAAGGCCGATGTCCAGGCGGCCGCCGGTAGGGAGCCCGCCGCGGGCGCGTCACCCCCTGACACAGGTGCAACCACTCCACCCGCCGCCGGACTCGCGGGTGTGACGACAGCCAAGGGAGAGACGACCGAGGTCGAGCTGTCGCGCACCCAGCAGACGATCGCCAGGCGCATGGCCGAGTCCAAGGCCACGATCCCCCATTTTGCGCTGCAGACCGACATCGACATGGACGAGTGCGTCGCGCTGCGCTCTGAGCTCAAGCGTCTCGGCCACGCCGACGCGCCCACCTACAACGACATGCTCGTCAAGGCCTGCGCTCTGGCCCTGCGCGAGCACCCGCGCGCGAACTCCAGCTATCGCGACGGGCGCCTGCAGCTGCACTCGCGCGTCAACGTCGGTGTCGCCGTAGCCGTCGATTCCGACGAGCCAGCCGGCGGCGCGCTGATCGTGCCGACCGTGTTCGACGCGGACATCAAGTCTTTGGGCGAGATCGCCCGCGAGACCCGCGCCCTGGCCGCGCGCGTGCGCGACGGTTCGATCACCCCGCCCGAGCTGGGCGGGGGCACGTTCACGGTCTCCAACCTGGGCATGTTCGGAGTCACGAGTTTCACCGCGATCATCAACCCGCCGCAGGCGGCGATCCTGTCGGTCGGCGCGGTCGCGCCCCGGCCTGTCGTGGGCGACGACGGCGAAATCGTCGCCCGTCAGACGATGACCGTCACCCTCGCCTGCGATCACCGCATCCTCTACGGCGCCGACGCCGCCCGGTTTCTAGCGCGCATCCGCGAGCTGCTCGAACAGCCGGCCTCGCTGACGCTGTAATCCACCAAGGAATCCCCGAAGCGATCTGTAGATTCTCGACAGGGTTATCGCCCACCGCCCGATCATGCCGGCCCGAGGCCGACCGGCCCGGGAAAGGAGGTGATGAGATGAGTCAATCGATTGCGCTCATCTTGGCGATAGCGCTCTTGGTTGCGGTTATCCGCAGCCAGACGTAGAGCCACCCAGCTCTGGCGGGAGTCGGCCCCGATGCCCGCCAGAGCGCATCTTAACAAAGACGGGGCCCGGCGAGCCGGACCCCGGAATGAGCAATTCAATCGCGCTCATCTTGGCATGTTCCAGTGTATCGGACCCATGAGCGGATGAATGAGCGGATGACGCCGGCCGATCCCGGACGATCGGTGCGCCAACTTTCGACCGCTCCGGCCCGGCGCTAACCTGAGATCACAGCCCATGAATCGAGCCGACCCGTCCTCACCTGAACTATGGGTATGCCACCTCGGCACCGTCCCCTACCGCGATGCACTCGCCCTGCAGCAGCGCATCCGCGAACGCCGCTTGGCCGAGGAGCTGCCCGACACCCTGCTCCTGCTAGAACACCCGCCCGTCTACACCCGCGGGCGGCGCTCCGCCGCCACCGAGCTGACCCTCGGCGAGGACTTCTACCGCGCGCAGGGAATCAACGTCGTCGACACCGACCGCGGCGGGCGTGTCACCTACCACGGACCTGGTCAGCTCGTCGGGTATCCGATCATGCGCATCCACGACATCGGCTCTTACCTGCGCACGATGGAATCGGCGATCATCGCCGCGTTGGGCGAGTACGGCATCCGGGCGCGCTCCCGCTGCGATGAGGGCCCCGACTACACCGGCGTGTGGATCGAAGACCGCAAGATCGCCTCGATCGGCGTGCACGTCTCGCGCGGCATCACCACCCACGGGTTCGCACTCAACGTCGACCTGGACCTCGACCCGTTCTCCTGGATCGTCGCCTGCGGCCTGCCCGACGTCACGATGACTTCCCTTGCTCGCGAGCTGTCTCCTGGTCACACAATCGACCCGGACGACTTGCGCGCGCGTATGGCACGCCGTTTTTGTGACGCCCATCGCCGTTACTCGCAACTCGTCTCACCGGAGCGGCTCGGGGTGCTCGGCCTCGACGCTTCGCCGCCCCAGCCCGAGCGTTTGCGGGGCCGGACGCCCCGCGCCAACGCCCGCCGGACCGCGACATCCCGCGCGGATGCGACCCAAGCTAGCCCGACCCCTGACACTGCGACCGCAGTAATCAACCACGGAGCCCCCGTATGAGCGTCACCAGATCCCGCGCCAACCCCGGGGGCATGGACGTGCTCAGCGTGCTCGGCCCGAACGTCCGCCCGCTACGCGAGCGCAAGCCGCCGTGGTTCAAGGTGCCCCCGCCCGGTGGCGAGCGCTATCGCGAGCTGACCGAGCTGATCCGCTCGGAAAACCTGCACACCGTCTGCCAGGAGGCGGCCTGCCCGAACGTGGGTGAGTGCTGGGAGCGCGGCACCGCGACGTTCATGATCCTCGGCGACACCTGCACGCGCCGGTGCGGCTTCTGCAACGTGCGTACGGGCAAGCCCACCTGGAACGATCCCTTGGAGCCCGCCCGGGTCGCGCGCTCGATCGCGCGCATGGGCTTGCGCCACGCGGTCGTCACCTCCGTCGATCGCGACGACCTGCCCGACCTGGGCGCCTCCGCGTTCGTCGGCGTTATCCGCCAGGTCCGCCGCCAGGCGCCCGGCTGCCAGATCGAGGTGCTCACCCCCGACTTCCAGGGCCAGGAAATGCCCTTGGCGCGTGTCATCGCCGAGCGCCCTGACGTGTTCAACCACAACGTCGAGGTCGTCCCGCGGCTGTACCCCCTCGCGCGGCGCGGCTCGGAGTTCGCCCGTTCCTGCCGAGTGCTGCGTCTCGCCTCAGAGCTCGGCGCCGGCGAGACCGTGACCAAGTCGGGTGTGATGGTCGGCCTCGGCGAGACCCACGAGGAGCTGGTCGACACGTTCGCCGCCCTGCGCGCGCACGGCGTCCGGGTGCTCACCGTCGGCCAGTACCTGCGCCCGTCCGAGCGCCACCTGCCGGTCGTCCGCTACTGGCACCCCGACGAGTTCGCCGCGCTGGAGCGCGCCGCGTACGAGCTTGGCTTCGATCACGTCGCCGCGGGCCCGCTGGTGCGCTCCAGCTACCACGCCGACCAGCACGTACCGCAACCGCGGCCCGGCGTCGGCCCGCTCGCGGCCGGCGTGTAGTCCACACGAGCCGCCCACCTTGCGCCGGTCTGTCCGCCCGCGGATAGGCTCACGCGATCTTCCCGTTCACAGACAACGTCCCCCGCCGGCGCTTCCCGACCGTCACCGCCGTCCTGATCGCGCTCACCACGATCGCCTGCCTGCTGTCGATTCGCCACCACGACGGCAACTCTCCCGCCGAGCTTCTCGCGCTGTTCGTCAGCATGTTGTTCCTGGCGATCTTCGGACCCACCGTGGAGGACACGCTCGGGCGGGCCGCATTCCTCGCCTTGTATCTGTTCGGTGGATTCGCGGTGTTTGGATTCCAGACGCTGATCGATCCCGGCTCGATCGCGTCTCTGCACTACGCCGCGGGCGCGGTCACCGCGGTGCTCGCCGCCCACGTCGTGCTCTACCCTCGCGCACGCGTAATCAGCCTCGTGTTCGTCATCTTCTTCTTCACGATCGTGGAAGTCCCGGCTCTGCTCCTGCTCGGCCTGTGGCTCGCCGTGCAGCTCTACTTCGGCCTCGCCGGCCTCGCCTTCGCATGACGCGAGTCCTCGTCCTTGCGCTCGCGCTGGTGTTCATTCTCGGCTTCGCCTTCCTGACCATCAGCGCGGTGTCTCAGCAAGGGTTTACCCTGCTCAGTGCCGTCTCGGTCTTCGTGCTCGTGCTGCTCGGGGTCGGGATCCTCGGTGCGTTGCTGAACCCACCGCGACGATGACGCCGATAATGCCTCTCCGTTTATATATGACCCCCGACCAGAGCCGGCGTCGGCGTGAGTCCGCCCGGCGTCGTCGTCGTGCGCGCCGGCACGCCATCGCCGTCGGAGCCCTGGCGCTGGCGATCGTGGCAGCCCTGGTGGTGATGGCCGTCGCCACGGTCCACTCATCCCACGGCTCGGCCACGGCTTCGACTCACCGTGCGCACCGGCACGTGCACACGACCACGATCGCCACGATCGCCGTCCCCACCCGCTCTCCGATCGGCCTGCCCCTCGGCAAGCCCCCACTGACACTCGCGGGGATCGGAGATCCCCTACAGGACCCGGTGCACCCCCCCTTCCACACTCCGCCCAGCGCCGGGCTGCTGTTCAACCTCGACACGGGCCAGGTCCTATGGCAGCGCAACCCATACACGCGCCTGCCCATCGCCAGCCTGACGAAGATGATGACCGCGCTGCTGACGGTCACTTCAGCGCCGCCGGATGCGGCCGTGCTCGTGACCCGCCAAGCGGTCGACTCGGCCGGTTCGAAGGTCGGCGTGCTGCCACTGGGTCACCATGTCCGCCTGGAGAGCATGCTCTACGGCCTGCTGCTGCCCTCCGGCAACGACGCCGCCGTGGCGCTGGCTCAGCACGTGTCCGGCAGCGTGACTCAGTTCGTGACCCGTATGAACATCGAAGCAGCGCGACTGGGGATGGGCTGCACGCACTACTCCTCGCCATCGGGCTATTTCGACCAGTACAACTTCTCCTGCGCCGCCGACCTCGCGCTGCTCGCCCACATCGATCTGCAGCAGCCCCGCATCGCGTCGATCACGCGCACCTACACGGCGTCGCTGCCATTCCCGATCAAGGGCGGTCATCTGTTCCTGTACAACAACAACCCGCTGCTGATCTACCACTACCCGGGACTGACCGGCCTGAAGACCGGCTATACGTTGGCGGCCGGCCGCTGCCTGGTGGCTACCGCCGAGCGCGACGGCGTGCGCCTCGGGGTGGTGCTGCTGCACTCGCCCGACCCGGGTACGCAGGCGAGCTACCTGCTGAACCGCGGGTTCGCGGGCGTCTACCACCAGCCGCCCGTCCCCGAGCCGCCGATCCCGGCGGGGGAGTAGAGTCTGTCCACAGAAGATTGACTGGCCAGTCAGCCAAATTGCCGGAAAGCGCGAAAAGGAGCAGCCGTGGATCTCGACGACACACCGGAGCAGGCCGCATACCGAGCCGAAGTGCGGTCCTGGCTCGATCAGCACTCCTCCGAAGCGCCCGTATTGCAGGGGCCCGGAGCGATCGTGGACGAGGACGAGATCATCGCCGCGCGGCGAATCTGGCAGGGCAAGCTCGCGGAGGGCGGCCTCGCCGGGGTGACCTGGCCGAAGGAGTACGGCGGTCAGGGACGCGGCCCGATCGAGCAGGTGATCTGCAACCAGGAGATCGCCCGCGCGAAAGTGCCCGGGATCCTCGACGCGATCGGCGTGGGCATGCTCGGCCCGACGATCATCGCCCACGGCGACGAGGACCAGAAGGGTCGCTATCTCGGCGCGATGCTGCACGGCGACGAGGTCTGGTGCCAGATGTTCTCCGAGCCCGCCGCAGGCTCGGACCTGGCGGCGGTGCAAACACGGGCGCGCCTGCAGGACGACGGCAGCTGGCGGCTGACGGGCCAGAAGGTGTGGACGACCAACGCCCAGTTCGCCGCCTACGGCCTGCTGCTGGCACGCACCGACGCAGACGTGCCCAAGCACAAGGGGATGACGATGTTCGTCGTACCGATGGACGCCGAGGGCGTGACCGTGCGCGGCCTGCGCCAGATCTCCGGCGAGGCGGAGTTCAACGAGGTGTTCTTCGACGACGTCCCGCTCGACGCGGGCGCGGTCGTCGGAGGGGTCGGCAACGGCTGGGGCACCGCGCTGACGACGCTGATGTACGAGCGCGTCACAATCGGCCTCGGGGGCGAGGGGCTCGGCTACAACTCGACCCGGTTCGCGGCAGCGATCGCCGCCGATGAGCACGCCCGACGCGACCCGGAGGTCAGGCACCAGCTCGGCGAGATCTCAAGCGAACTGCTGGCGGTCAAGTTCACCGGCTACCGCACGCTGACCGCGCTGCAGCGGGGTCAGATCCCCGGCCCGGAGGCGGGCCTGGCGAAGGTCACGATCGTCAACGGCGCGATCCGTGCCGGCGAGCTGATCGCCGACGTGCAGGGCCCGGACGCGCTGGCGCAGGACAGCGAGTGGGCTTACATGATCTCCTTCCTGCCCGGCCTGAAGTCCGCCGGCGGGACCGAAGAGATCCTGCGCAACACGATCGGCGAGCGCGTGCTCGGCCTACCGCCCGAGCCGCGATTGGACAAGGGCATCCCATTCTCGGAGCTGCGCTCCAAGGAAGGAGCAGCGGCGTAATGAACCTCACACTCTCAGACGAGCAGGTGTTCCTGCGCGAGGCCGCGCGCGGCGCGCTGTCGCGCTTTGCGACGCTCGAGGCCGCCCGCGAGGCGCTCGACGGCGACGAGACCGCCCTGCCCGACCTGTGGCCGGTCGCGCGCGAGGCGGGCTGGTCGGGACTGCTGATCGACGAGACCCACGGTGGCGCCGGACTGGACGCGTTCGACGCGATGCTCGTGCTCGGCGAGTGCGGCCGCGTGCTCGCGGGCATCCCCCTGCTCGGGCACCTGCCGGCAACGGCGATCCTCAACGATTCTCCGAGCGCGGGCCCGCTGCTGCAGGCTCTGGCGACGGGTGAGCGCAGGTCGGCATATCTACCCGCAAGCCCCCCGAGCGACGTGCACGACAGCTGGAGCGTGGATCCCCACAGCGGCGTTGAGCGCCCCCCGGCTCCCGCTGCGACAGGTACCGGTGACGGCGCCGCGAAGGTCAGCGGCAAGCTGTCATTCGTTCCCGACGCGCCTGGCGCAGACCTGCTCGTAGGCGTGGCCCTGCTCGACGGCAACCCCGTGGGAGTCGCGATCGAGGCGGACGCGCCCGGCGTGCACGTGCAGGCGACGACACGCTATGACTCGACCCGCTCGCTCGGACACGTCTCGCTGAAGGACGCCCAGGCCATGGTCCTGGACGCATCCGAGGAGCAGCTCGCGGCAGCGTGGTATCTGGCGCAGACGCTGATCGGCGCTGAGTCGCTCGGCAGCGTCGAGACGGCCCTGGACATGTCGGTCGCATACGCCAAGGAGCGCTTCACCTTTGGCCGCGCGATCGGCTCCTACCAGGCGGTCAAGCACTCGCTCACGGAGGTGCTGCGCCAGCTGGAGAACGGCCGCTCGCTGCTCTACTACGCCGGCTGGGCCCGTCACGGCTCCCCGGGCGAGTTCCCGCTCGCGGCGAGCGCGGTGCGCTCGGTGGCGGGGCGTGCGCTCGACAACGCCGCGCGCACGATGATCTCGGTGCACGGCGGCATCGGCGCGACCTGGGAGCACGACGCGCCGCTGTATTTCAGACGCGCACAGCTGTCGCGGCGCCTGCTCGGAGGCACCGGCGCGGCGGCCGACCGGGTCGCGGGCGAGCTGATCGCACAGGCCGACGCAGCCTGATCAACGCTTGCGCCCGGACGAGGCAACCCGGGTGGCTTTCGCCTTGGGCGCGGTTTCGGCGGCGGTGAGTGCCGCCGCCACGGGCGCTCCGTAAGCGGCGTGCACCGCGTCGACCATCGTCGGCTCGGAGCCGCAGTTGACGCAGAACCCATGCTGTGACCATCCGATCGCCCGCGCGAGCACCTGATCGGCGTAGGTGATGCCGGCGGCGTCGTGGCCGTAGTAGTCGTACGCCGCATCCCAGGCAGCGCCGTTGAGCTCAAGCGTTGCCCCATCCGCGGACAGCAGGTGGGCGGCGGCCATGATCGCGTCAAAGTCGTCGTATATAGACGGGTGCCTGGCGGTCATATGGTCGTACGCCGCGGGACGCCGCCCGTAGCGGTAGGAGTCGCTGACCAGAGCCCAGGTTGATCCGATACCCGGGCGGGACCCATTCATGACGTTGAACTGCATCGGCCCGCCGCAGCAGCCCGCGAAGTTCAGGCCGTGGTAGGTGCTCGGCGCGGTTGAGAACGCCGACTCCTGCTCGTGGATCGAGGCAATCAACAGCCAGTTGACCCCGAACGTGCTCTGCGCGACGGAGTAGATCGGGTAGAACCCTTCCATCCAGCGCGTCGAGACCTGCGTCTGCAGCGGGTCTTCCAGGCGCGCGAATGCCCGGCCCTGCTGTGCCGGGGACGGTTGCGCGACGATCGCCCCGCGCGTGCTCGCATGTGTGCCCCCCGACGATGTGCCTGCCGACGCCGTTGCGGGAGCGGGCGTGGCGGCGGTCACCAGCACAGCGGGCGGTGGCATGGACGGGGCCGAGGACGGGGCCGAGGACGAGCGGCCGACGAACCCGGTGAGGACCGCGACGAGCATCGCCGCCCCGAGCATCGCGATCGCACCCGCCAGCAGCCAGTTACCCCGTTCGGAGGGCGGCTCCGGGACGTGCGCGGCCACGGGCTCGCTCGTTGTGGTGTCCGAATCCATTGATCTCACCGTAGCGAGGGTCGCTAAAGATGGGCTGCGGTTCTTCAGACTCCGAGCGAGCGGCGGACCACGCGGTCAAAGACGCTGCTCGGCAGGAGCGCATGCGCAAGAACCATCCCGTAAGCGTCGCGGCCGACGAGGTAGCGCGCGCGTGGACGGCGCGCGGTGAGCGCCCGCTCGATCGTAGCGGCCACCTGCTCGGGCGGGACGCCGCGGCGTTCGGTGTCGTGCAGCACCTTCTCGAACGCGGCGGGTACGCGCCCATACTCGGACTCGAGCTCGGGCGGGATCAGCATCCGCTGGGCGTCCTCGCGGGACTTGCCCCAGATCGGGGTCTTCACCGAGCCCGGCTCGACGAGGGACACGTGGATGTGCGAGCTGTGCAGCTCTCCGCGCAGCGCGTCGCCGATCGCCTCGATTGCGTGCTTGGACGCGCCGTACGGGGCGCTGAAAGGCAGTGCGACGCGCCCTCCGACGGAGGATACGAGCACGATCCGCCCGCGCGCGGCGCGCAACGCTCCCAGCAGCGCCCGGGTGACATCGACCTGGCCGAACACGTTCACCTCGAACTGCGCCCGCAGGTCATCCGGCGAGACGAGCTCCAGCGGCCCACCGACGCCGACGCCGGCGTTGTTGACAAGCGCGTCCAGTCTGCCCGTGGACGAGCCCGCCCCAGTCCGCTCGCGCACCAGCTCGGCCGCGGCGTCGATCTGCGCGGCGTCGGTCACATCGAGCTCCACCGGCAGCACCCGCACACCCCCGGCGGCCGTCAGCGCCTCGCCGTCAGCGGCCTTCCTCACGCCCGCGAGCACCGTCCAGCCGGAGGCGGCAAGACGCAACGCGGTGGCACGGCCGATACCCGTGGAGGCGCCGGTGATCAGTACGGTCGGCACAGGGCCGACCCTAGCGGACCTGCACACGCGGGCGTGCCGGCGAATGGGAGCGGTCTCACCGCCGCTTAAACGAGTCCTTAGGATGTGCGTCAATGGTTCCGCGTGTGACCAAGCCCTCCGCAGCTTCGCGAGTGGCGCTCGCGCTGGCGATCCTCGCCGTCCTGGCGGGTTGCGGGTCAAGTGCCGGGGGCGGCATCAGCGCGCGGGCGAGCGCCGATCCCGACCCTCCGCCACCGGGGACCGTCTCGAGTGTGTGCTCCTCAGCGGTGCTGGACACGCTCGGCCAGGTCGCCGGGCGCGTCTATCGCGAGGGCGTCTCCAGCGAACGCACGGCGACCGCACTGAGCTTCGTCGCGCGTTCGATCCCCCTGCGCGTAGCCGTCGAACGCGACGACCCTCAGGCCGCGCGCGCCGCGGCGCAGACACTGATCGCGACGGGGCACATGACGAACCTGCAGGTGATGCGAGGCGGTCAGACGCTCGCAAATGCAGGCGGCTCAAACGCGCTCGCCCCGCTGCACGGGAGCATTCTCGGCGCGAACGGCGCGCAGATCGGAAGCTTCGTCGCAAGCGTGTGGGCCGACAACGGGTTTGTCGCCGAGACGAACGGGATCACCGAGGGTGCGACCGCGCTCCGGTCGGGCGGGCAGAGCATCGCCGGTTCGTTTGCGCTGCCGCCGGGCGAACTGCCGGCCCAGGGCGCGCTCACGGTGAGAGGAGTCGCCTACCGCTACACCTCGTTTGAAGCCAATGCCTACCCGGCGGGCAAGCTGCGCGTGTACCTGCTCAGGTCGATCCCCTCGATCGCACCCCTGTGTAGACCGACGGCGACGGACACGGTCGTCAACACGGTCAGCCGCGTCGCACGGCTGATCTACGCGGGCGAGGGCGGCAGGCACGCGCTCACGCAGGTTCACCGCGTGCAGAACAACCAGCCGCTGCTGCGGGCGGTCGCCCGGCACGACCCGGCGGCGACGAGGCTGGCGGTCGAAACGCTGCTCCACGAGCACGTCGTGCGCCTGCGGGTCAGCGCCGGCGGGCAGCTGCTGTCAGACGTCGGTGGCCCGTACGTGCTCGCCCCCGTGAGCGCGCCGTTGCGCCTGAACGGAAGGCAGATCGGCAATATCGTGCTCTCGATCCAGGACGACGAGGGCTATAAGCGACTCGCCGGACGGCTGGCGGGGCTCGACGTACTCATATACATGGGTTCGCGCCTGGTCAAGAACAGCCTCGGCCCCGCACCCGGCACGGTCCCCGCCACCGGCTCCTACCACTATCGCGGGCGCACCTTCCGCGTGTTCACGCTCCACGCCGAAGCGTTCCCGTCGGGGCCGCTGACGATCCGCGTGCTGGTGCCGATTCCCTACTCCTAACCGTCCGCACTTGGACTCAGTGCGATTAGGCGGGCTCAACTGGTCGTCGCAACACGTCGATCACGCGCGAGCGAGCGATTCGCCCTTGGTGCGCAGCGACTGCATGAGCTCGTCGAAGGCGGCGGAGAATTTCTCGACTCCCTCGCGCTCGAGTGTGTCGGTGACATCGTCGTAGTCCACGCCCGCCTGCTCCAGAGCCTTGAACACCCGCCGTGCCTCCTCGAGGTTGCTCTCAAGGCGCGCCTGCGGATTGCCATGATCCTGGTAGGCCTTGATCGTCTCCTCGGGCATCGTGTTCACCGTGTCTGGCCCGATCAGCTCATCCACGTACAGGGTGTCCGGATAAGCGGGGTTCTTCGTGGAGGTGGACGCCCACAGCACGCGCTGGGGCGTGGCACCCTTGCCCACCAGGTACTCCCAGCGGGGACCGCTGAACGTCTCCAGGTAGTGGCTGTAGGCGAGGCGCGCGTTGGCGATCGCGAGCTTGCCCCTCAGCTCATCTGGGCCGCCTGCATCCTCCAGACGCCGGTCGGCCTCGGTGTCGATGCGCGAGACGAAGAAGCTCGCGACCGAGGCCACCTTGGTCGGGTTTCCGCCCTCGGCGACGAGCCGCTCCAGGCCCCGCAGGTAGGACTCGGCCACCTCTGCGTAGCGGCGCAGGGAGAAGATCAGCGTCACGTTGATCGAGCGGCCCTTGGCGATCACATCCTCGATCGCGGCCAGCCCGGGCTTGGTCGCGGGGATCTTGACCATCAGGTTGGGACGGTCGACCGATTCGTGCAGGCGCATCGCCTCGCGGAAGGTCCGCAGCGTGTCGTAGGCCAGCCGTGGATCCACCTCCAGCGAGACGTATCCGTCCGCGCCCCCACCCGCATCCCACACCGTCCGGAACAGGTCGCAGGCGTCCTTGATGTCGCGTTCGGCGAGCGCCCAGAAGATTGCGTCGGTGTCCTTGCCCTGGGCGGCCAGCTCACCGAGCTGCTCGTCATAGGTAATGCCTCCGCTCATCGCCTTTTCGAAGATCGACGGGTTGGACGTGGCGCCGACGACCGCATAGTCGTCGATCAGCTTCTGCAGGTGACCGCCTCGGATCGAGTCGCGCGAGAGGAAGTCCACCCATACGCTCTGACCGAGCTGTGACAGGCGCTGCAGGGGCGGGGGGCCGTTGTCGGTGCTCATCGTGTTGTCTCCCGTCAGTGTCGCGTTTGAAGCAGAGTCTGGGCACGCGCGAGGATGTTCTCGGCGGTGAAGCCCAGCTTCTCGAGCACCGTCGTACCCGGCGCCGACGCGCCGAACCGGTCCAGCCCGAGGACATCGCCGTCGAGCCCCACCCACTTCCACCAGCTCATGCTCGCTCCCGGCTCGACCGCCAGCCGCGTTCTGACGGCGGGCGGGATCACCTCGTCGCGGTAGTCCTGCGTCTGAGCCTCGAACAGCTCGATGCAGGGCATCGAGACGACGCGCACACGCCTGCCGCGCTCGGCCAGCTGCCGTCCCGCCGCGAGCGTCGGTGGCACCTCGGCGCCGGTGGACATCAGCACGATCTCGGGCAGGTCCTTCACGCCCGAAGCGCCGGCGTCGGGCGCGTGGGAGTCCCACAGGACATAGCCGCCGTGCTCGAGCTCGCTCGCCTGGCCCAGCCCCTCGCCGGCGCGGTCGAGCACGGGGATGTTCTGCCGCGAGAGCAGCAGCGCCACCGGGCCGTCCTCGCGCTCCAGCGCGACTCGCCATGCTTGGGCCGTCTCGTTTGCGTCGGCTGGCCTGATCACCCACAGCCGGGGGATCACGCGCAGCGCCGCATAGTGCTCGACCGGCTGGTGGGTGGGCCCGTCCTCGCCGAGCGCGACCGAGTCGTGCGTCCAAACCCACACCACCGGCAGGCCCATCAGCGCCGACAGGCGTACCGATCCGCGCATGTAGTCGGAGAAGATCAGAAAGGTCGAGCCGTAGGGCTTGACTATGCCGCCGTGAGCAGCGGCGCCGTTGACGATCGCACCCATCCCGTGCTCGCGGATGCCGAACGGCACGTTGCGCCCGGCATGCACCTTGGAGAACTCGCCTGCGCCCTCGAACAGCGTCTTGGTCGACTCCACCAGGTCGGCCGCACCGCCGATCATCGTCGGGGCGAACTCACCGAACGCCGCCATCACCTTCTGTCCGGCCGAGCGCGTGGCGATCTCCTCGCCAGGCCGAAACTCGGGCAGGGCCTCGCGCCAGCCGTCATTGAGTTCGCCCGCCCAAGCGCGATCCCAGTCCGCGGCCATGTCGGGGGAAGCCTCGCGCCAGACCTCAAAGCGCTCCTCCCACGCGGCCTGCCTCTGCGCGCCCTGCTCGCGCATGCTCATGTGCTCATAGACCTGCTCGTCGACCCAGAATGTGCGGTCGGGGTCGAAGCCCATGACCTCCTTGGTGGCGCGCACCTCGTCTTCGCCGAGCGCCGCCCCGTGGGACTTGGCCGTGTCGACGGCATTCGGCGCCGGGTAGGCGATGTGAGAGCGGATCGATATGAACGAGGGGCGCTCCCGTTCGTCGCGAGCAGCCGCGATCGCGGCCCCCAGCGCCTCCAGGTCCTCGGAGTCCACAACCCGCTGGACGTGCCAGCCGTCCGCCGCGAGTCGATCCGGGTGGTTCTCGCCGTCGAAGGAGATCGAGGTCGTGCCGTCGATCGTGATGTGGTTGTCGTCATAACACACGATCAGCTTGCCAAGACCGAAGTGACCGGCGATCGAGGCCGCTTCCTGGCTGATGCCCTCCATCATGTCGCCGTCGGAGCAGATCGCATAGACGTGGTGGTCGACGATCTCCAGCTCCGGGCGGTTGAAGCGCTCCGCCAAGAAGCGCTCGGCGATCGCCATGCCGACCGCGTTGGCGAAGCCCTGTCCGAGCGGGCCGGTCGTGACCTCGATGCCGGGGGTGTGGCCGCGCTCGGGATGACCCGGGCAGCGCGAGCCCCACTGACGGAACTGCTTGAGATCGTCGAGGCCCAGCTCATAGCCGGTGAGGTGAAGCAACGAGTACTGCAGCACGCATGCATGGCCTGAGCTGAGGACGAAGCGATCGCGGTCGGGCCATGCGGTGTCCTGAGGGTTCACGCGCAGGAAGCGCTTGAACAGGACATAGGCGAGCGGCGCCAGCGCCATCGCCGTGCCCGGATGCCCGGAGTCGGCTTTCTGCACTGCGTCCATGGACAGGCCGCGGACCGTGTCGATGGAGAGCCGCTCTATCTCGGTTGCGGGCACCGCTCGATCCTAGAGGCTGCGCCGCGTGCACGCGGCGCCGATTATCAACAAGCGGGAAAGGCCGCTCGCCGGAGGCTTGCCCATACGGCGGCCGGCAACGCGGTGGGGGTTGCGCGCCGCCCGGCGGTCCAATCCCTCCAGGCCCGCACGTCCCGAGCGAGCCTGTCGAGACGGATCTCACCGCCCTCCCTACCCGGCGTGCGGCCGGCGGCGGCCGGCCGGCAGACACGCCACGGAATGCACGCGCCCGGCCGCACACCAGCGCCTGCGCGAACGCACCCGCACCAACCAGTGCAGGTCGTGACGGCAGTGCGAGCGGCGATACGGCCACCGTTGGTGAAGCGAGCGAAGCATCCGCTTCTCCTCGCAAGTCAGCAATCTCATCTCTAGACCTCCCAGCTCGTTCCGGCGCGAGCACGGCGTCTGCCCAAGAGCGGCGCCCTGCGCGCGGTTCGTCGGCCGGATCGGCCAACCGACCCCCCTGCTGTGGGCCGGAACGTCTCAACTAATAGTACGACGCCTACAGAACGGGAGCAGCATGACCCGATCTGTGACGCACCCTCTCTCCTCCTGTTCGGTCCCAGCCTCATGCTTGACCCTTGACCCATACCCCTGGTCCCTAATCGCTTTTGGCCTCCACACCACTCTGACGAAAAGATCTCCGAATGGATGCAGGCCCTCTCCCGCTATCAACATATAAATCACGTTTTACTCAGTCTGTCAACCTCTAACCGCGTGATCTGTCAAGGTGGTGGCGACGGCAAGGAGGAACTTGTGGGAGCTATTAGGAGGGATCGAGCAAACAGTGGGCCTCGGCCCGCGTCGAAGGCAGGAAGTGGGCTGCCACGCGGGCCGCAGGCGCTACCGCGCGAGCAGGTCGCCGAGCACCAGCGCGAGCGCCTGTACAAGGCGATGGTCGAATGCGTGAACGAGCACGGGTTCGTGGCGAGCACCATCTCTGAGCTGGTCTCCCGCGCGCGCATCTCCAGGCGCAGCTTCTACGAGCACTTCGACAACAAGGACGAGTGTCTGCTCGCGACCTACGACACCGTGATCGAGCGGCTGGGGCGGCGGCTGCGCAATGCGCAGATCTCAGCCGCCGGGTGGGAAGAGGAGTTCGAAGCGTTCATGCGCACGCTGTTCGACGCCGCCGGCGACCGGCCGGACGCGGCGAAGCTGGTGTGTGTGGAGATGGCCGCGGCGGGCCCGGTCGGAGTGCAGCGCTGGGCGGACGGAGCCGAGCGCCTGCAGAGGTTCATCGTCGAGGGGTTCGTGCGGGCGGACGGGCCGGGAACGGTGCCCGATCCGGTGGCCAGGGCGATCGTCGGGGCGCTGCGAAGGATCCTTTATACGCGCGTGCGCGCAGCGCGGTCAAGCAAGTCATTGAGAGCGGAACTGTCAAAGCTCATCCCTGACCTGGTCGCCTGGATCGCCTGCTACTACCCTTCGCCCGAGGGCCTGCCGCTGCGCCCTCGTACCCTCACGCCCGGTGAGCTGGTCTGGGGAACTCAGCTCGGAGGGCGCGCGCCCGGCACGCTCACGGCGCCGCCGTTGTCGGGTGGGCGCGGACTGCCCCGCGGCGAGCACAACCTGCCGCGCGGGTTCGTGGTGTACAACCAGCGCGAGCGGATATTCGACGCGATCGCCAACCTCACCGCGGCGAATGGCTACCCGGCGCTGAGCCTGAACGACATCGCCGCCGAGGCGGCCGTTTCGTTGCAGACGTTCTACACGCACTTCAACAACAAGGAAGACGCGTTCATCGCCACCTACGAGGCGGGGCATGCGCGGGCCATGGCCGTCATCAACCAGACGCTCGCCCGGCAGTCGAGCTGGATCGGCGCGGTGCGCGCGGGCGTGGCGGCACTGCTGGAGCTGCTCGCCGGAGAGCCCTCCTATGCGCACCTGGCGTGCGTGGACGTGATGGTCGCCTACCCGCACATGGCCCAGCGGGCGCACGAGGCGAACGGTTTCTACGCGGGGCTGCTCGATCTGAGGATGGCGGCGGACTCGCCCTCGCTGCTGCCTTCCCCGGTCGTCGGCGAGGCGATCGTCGGGGGGGTGTACGAGCTGCTCCACGACTACGTCCTGCGCGGTGAGACGCAGCGCCTGCCCGAGCTGGCCGACCACATCGTGTATATCGCGCTCGCCCCGTTCATGGGCGCCGAGTCTGCCTGGCGGGCGATCACGGAGGGGTGAGGTCGACAGTGCGGGTCGACACAGAGCGTTGCTCGTCGTCCGATCCGAAAGCGCTCGCGCCCTCGAGACGACGCCTCCTTCGCGTGAAGCGCAAGCCGGCACCCTCATATTCAGAGACAGGAGACCAGTCAGAGTGGGGGGGGTGAAGTCGCATACCGGTTACCTCCCGCCGCCGACTACCGCTTCGTGGGTTGCGGCCGGTACGCAGCTCAGTCCAAGCACGCCGGCGGCCGCACGCGCCGCCAGCACCTCATCGTGCGGCGCGTGTCCGGTGAGTTGGATGACAGTGCCCTCCAAGGCACCGATAAAGGCAAGCGCGACGACTCTGGGCGGCGGCCCGGCTGGGATCGTTCCCGCTCTGCGCCCCGCGCTGATGAGGCGGGTGCAGCGCTTGACGAGACTTTCGGAGACCCGCTCGAGGTGACGCCCAACAGGGTGATCCTGGCCGCTGAACTCGAGCCTTAGTGCCATCGCCACCCGAGCCACGTCTCGCCGGCAGTAGACGGCGTGGCCGCGCGCCATGACGATCAGTGCGACGACTGGATCGGACTCTTGCTCGATGAGCCTGCCGACCTCCTGCCTCCATGTCTCATCGACCCAATCGATCACGGCCAAGGCGAGGTCCTCCTTGTCCTTGAACTGGTGATAGAGCGCTCCGCGGGTGTAGCCGGCCTCGCTCGCCACCCGCTCCAGGATGAGGTTGCCGTAGCCACAGCGGGACAGACCCCTCGCGGCAGACTCGAGCAAGGCGGTACGCGTGCGCGCGCTTCGCTCGGCCTGCGTTGAGCGGCGGCTGCCAGCGGACCCCGTCGCGGTCGGCGGACGGCCGGCCTGTGGCGCTCCTACGTGCATGCATGTATGTTATCTTGTCCGGATGCAAAATGCGCTCGCCCAATCCCTACAGAAAGGTCGCGTCCCATGCATCCGTTCCGCAGCGCAATCGAGACAGGCGAGACCGACCGCGTGCTCGAGCTGTTCTCGCCAGAGGTTGTGTTCAACAGCCCCGTCGTGTTTCGCCCCTACCACGGACGCCAGGCGCTCGGCGTGATCCTCAGCGCCGTCATGCGCGTCTTCGAAGACTTCCGCTACGAACGCGAAATTGGTGCAGAGGGGGCCGGCGACCATGCACTGCTGTTCAGAGCGCGCGTGGGGGACCGCGAGCTACACGGGTGCGACTTCCTTCACACAGGTCAGGATGGGCTGATCGACGAGTTGACCGTGATGGTCCGGCCGCGCTCGGCAGTGCTCGCGCTCGCGGAGGCGATGAAGGCCGAGGTTCTCGCGGTCCAACGCGAGCTGGGTGTGGAGGCGCTCGCGTGAGCGCCTGGAGCCCCGCCACCGGCGCCGCACGACTCGAGACTGACCATGAGGCTTTCGAATAGCGAGCACGAATCTCACGCCTGGCGTATCCGCGAGGTTGCGCCCGACTTCAGGCTGGAGGATGTTTGGGCGCTTCCAGCGCACGGCGGCGCTGATGACTTTGCAACATTGCTCGAGGTGATGGCTTCCCTCGATCCGGCCAACGGGGGGTCGTTTGCGACCCGCGCCCTTTTCAGTATTCGTTATCGCGTCGGCGGCTGGCTCGGATGGGATGACGCGCCGCGCCCACTCGCCATCCCCGACGACACCGAATCTACCCTGGGTGCGCGGCTTCCAGAGGATCTGCGCAACACCGCCACGGGCCTGGATCTCAGCTCATATGGCTTCCTGCCCCTCTACCGCACTGATGTGGAGTGGGCGGCTGAGCTTTCAAACCAAACCGTTCACGCCGTGATGCACCTGGCCTGGGTCGAGAAGAAAGGAGGCTTCTATCAAGGACAGATGGGGGTGTACGTCAAGCCGCGCGGCAGGTTCGGGGCGGCATACATGGCCGTGATCGCGCCGTTCCGACATCGAGTCGTATATCCGGCTCTGATGCGGGAGATCGAACGGGCCTGGAACGCCCGAATGGCGCACTAGCGGGGGAGGCGGCACGTCCACCGCACCGGCAGCTCGTCAGGTCTGCGATCCAATTCTACAAACCCCTGGATCTGTGGATCTAAGGGCTTTCAAAAGTGCGCCCGGCGGGTCTACCGATGGGTCGAACAGGACGCCGCCCTGCTGCGCGTACCGCGATCGACCGTGGAAGATGGCGAGGCGGCTGGCGGCGGGCGGACCGGTCAGCCAATCTGCTCCGCCAGCTCGACGATGATCCCCGCGGGGCCGCGGACATAGCAGAGTCTGTAGCTGTCCTGGTAGCGCCCCAGCTCGCCGACGAGCTCTGCGCCGTGGGCTCGGAGGCGAGCGAGGACGGCGTCGATGTCGTCGACGGCGAACGCGACGTGGCGGATGCCCGAAGCGTTCGCCGGCGCGCGCTGGTAGCCGCCGTCGGTCGACGGCGTGTGAAACTTCGTCAGCTCGAGTCGTCCGTGCCCGTCTGGAGTCTGCAGCATGGCGATCTGCGCCCGGACGCCCTCGAGCCCGACGACGCGGTCCACCCAATCGCCCTCGACCGGCGCCTCGCCCTGCAGCTCGAGTCCGAGCTGGGCGAAGAACGCCACCGCGTCCGCGAGGTCCTCGACGACTATGCCCACGTGGTCCATCCGCCGGATTGTCATGTGCTCGATGGTAGGCACGCGACCGAGCCCGTCGGTGAACTGTCCCGGGGGACGGACCGGGCGGCTCGAGCGCGGCTACTCCGCGTAGTCCGGCCAGGGCAGCGGGAAGATGTCCCGGTACTCGCGCGCCTCGTCGATGACGCGGGCGACAGACGGCCGCGCCGTGAGCGCGCCGAAGTAGCGCGTGAGGTTGTCAAGGCCACCCTCGTCCCAGCGGTGCACGACGCGGGCGTAGAAGAGCGCGGGCGCCGCCGCGCAGTCGGCCAGCGTGAACGCCGATGCCGCGGCCCAGCCACTGCCCGCCAGGTGCGCGTCGAGAAGCGCGTAGGCGCAGTCGAGCGTGGCGCGCGCCTCGGCGACGCCCTCGGGATCCCCGCGGCCCTGCGGGCGCAGGTTGTCACCAACGATCTTTTGCATCGGCGTCATGACATGCCCATCGAACACGCGGTCCCACAACCGTGCCTGCAGCGCAGCCGCCGGTTCGGAAGGCACCAACACCGGCGCATCGCCGTGACCATCGAGGTATTCGACGATCGTCGTGGACTCGGGCAGCGTGAGCCCTGTGGCGTCGTCGACGAGCACCGGGATGCTGGCCATGGGCCACAGTTCGCCGAGCCGCGCGCGGTCCGCCTCGCCGCCGACGAAGTGGCGCTCGAAGGGCACATCGCGCTCGAACAGAGCGACGAGCGCCTTCCAGCAGTATGCGGCGAAGGGATGTTCGTGCAGCGTCAGCGTCATCTGACCCACTCCCCAGCGAGGAAGCGCGCGAGCGCGTCTAGAAGCTTGCCCATCCCGTGCTCGCGTTCGGCCGGGTCCTCGAGACCGTCGAAGAACGCGCCCTGCTCGGTGAACATAAGCCGCGTACCGTCGCCGGCTCGAGACGGCATGTACGGACGCGGCCGAGCCGGTACCGGCCCCGCGCGGCACGCTCGAAACGCATGTGCCGACGAGCGTCGCTGGCGACGCGTGGCGAACTTGCTTTGTTTCGTCGGCAACTCACGCGGGTGACATCGCTGTCGGAGGTCGATGTAGCCACCAGGTAGGGGGCCCACCCGACAGGACGACCTCCGTTGCCTGCGTGAAGCCCCGACGTTCATAGAAGCGGCGATTGTCCGCCGTCGAAGTCTCGAGGCATCACGCGATGCCGACCCGAGGATAAACGCCCATCCCGGGTCCTCCGCAAACGCCGCCGCGACGGTCGCCATTACACCGGACCGCTCCTCCGGCAACGCCAACGCCTGGCGAATCACGGGACACCCCAAATCCCTTGCACTTGAGGCCAACAAAAATGCGCCCGGCGGGAATCGAACCCGCGGCCTGCGGCTTGAAAGACCGCTAGTGATGCGCCGAGGCGCGTAGATACGGACGATTTGATGTCCTAGATATGGCTTTGATAGATGCGATCAGGCTGATTTGGTACCCAAAGTGGTACCCACGGTCGATGTGGTACCCACGTGGTACCCACGGTGTAGACTGGTGCCAAGTACCCAAGAGAGACCCCCGCACGGCCCAAGCTCACCGGGTACATGGACACCGGGGAAGACCAATGCCAACACCCAACCCCAGCGCCGCGGTCGTCGTCCGCGAGCACGACGATCAGCCGTTCTACGAGGCGAAGTTCATCTACCGATGGGTCGAACAGGACCCTGGAACGGGCAAGCAGGTCAAGCGCCACAAGCAGGTCAAACGCCGGATCGGCCCCGCGTGGCTCGATCGGAACCCCGCCACGGGCAAGTGGGACCTCCGCCGCAAAGGGCGCGTGCCGGACGACCACTACGACCAGCGGGGCGCCACCGTGCGGGGCGCCGCGATCGTGGCCGACTATGCGGCCGATGCCGACAATCTGGAGCGAGTCGACCGCGAACGTCGCTCTCGTGGCGTGACACTCCGAGAAGTCGCAGCCGGCTATCTGCGCTGGCTCACCGACGTGGCCGGCGCCAAGCCCGCGACGTTGCGCGACCACGGTTACGTGCTCGGCGAGCCGGGCGTCCCCTACAAGCGCGGCGCCGGCGTGACCGAAGGACACGTGATGGCTGCCCTCGGCGATCGTCCTGCCGCAAAGATCACCACGCGAGAGATAGACGAGCTGCTGACGACGATCAGCGCCACGGGCGCAGCGCCACGTACCGTGAACAAGTACCGCTGCGTCATCGCCGCCGCCTTCAGCTACGGCTGCAAGCCGTCTACGTTCGCGCTGCCGGCGAACCCCGCCAGAGATGCCGACAAGCGCCGGGAGCCGCACCCTGGAGCGCTCGTGTTCTACACACCCGAGGAGGTCGAGGCAGTCGCTCGCGCGCTTGAGCAGGGTCGTCACCGCGACCCCTCCCGCCCAGCTGTCAGCGAGCAGGAGCGAGAGGCGCGCAATGCCGAGGACCACCAGGACGCCGAGCTGGTCAGGCTCGCTGCCTACGCCGGACTGCGACAGGGTGAGCTGCTTGCGCTGCACTGGCGCGACGTGGACTTCGCCGGCTCGGCGCTCTCCGTCGCCCGCGCGATGAGCGCGGGCGTGGAATCCTCAACAAAGTCCGGGCGAGTGCGACGCGTGCCGCTGTCCGATCAAGCTGCCGCAGCATTGGATCGCGTCAGTCGCCGCGAGAACTTTGTCAGCCGTGACGACCTTGTGTTCGCAAACACGCTCGGACGGACACTCGACGACTCGGCGCTGCGCCGCCGCTACCGTCGCGCTCAAGTTGCCGCTGGCGTCCGTCCTCTGCGTTTCTACGACCTGCGCCACACGTTCGGCTCGCTGCTGGCTGTTGCAGGCGTGGATGTAGTGACTATCAAGGCGGCGATGGGCCACAGCGCACTCGCCACCACCGGGCGCTACCTGCACGCCCGACCCGCGAGTGAGCAGGCGCAGGTGTTCACGCGGGCCTTTGCTCCCGTCACGCCAGTCGATGCCGCTGGCCTTTCCGTCTGAGTTCTGTTTTGTTTCCGTTTCTTGCTACATTAGAAGCATGAGCTTGGCTTACGCAGACGAGGCAATCCGGATCAGGCAGCTCGCGCCGCTGACCGAGCGCGACATCGCCCGGGCGACCGGAGCGGGCGTCTCGACGGTCAGCGCGTGGCTTCACCGCACCCGCGCGCCCACCGGCCGCCGGGCCGAACGACTGGTGGAGCTCTCAGCGATCATCGACCGGCTCGCGGCAGTGCTAGAGGCAGATTATGTGCCGGTGTGGCTGAACCGCCCACTCACCGCACTCGGGCATCGCAAGCCGATCGACGTGCTCGCCGGCGGCGGTTATGAGGAGCTCTCGCGTATGGTCGCCGCACTCGAATCCCCGACCTTCACGTAGCCCGCCGTGGACGCGGCGAGCGTGACGCGCATGCCGGTGACAGGCACATGGTTGCGCCACATTCCCGCCGGTAGCGACCCACTGCACCGTCCGCCCACGCCCGCCGACGGGCGCTGGCAACGCGGCGAGACCATTGAGGGCATCTATCTGGCAGCCGAGGAGGCGACCGTGTGGGCTGAGTGGTACCGGTGGCTCGCAGAGCTCGAGATCGAGCCGCTGCGCGGACTGCCGCGCGAGCTCTGGCGCTACCGAGCAAGCCTGCCCTCGGTCGCGGACCTGACCAGCACCGAGACGCTCGTCGCCCTCGGACTGCCGCCCGCCGAGCCGAGTAGAGACCAGTGGCCACTGTTCCAGGATGTCGGCGAGCGACTGCACGCGGCCGGCTGCGACGGCCTGCTGTATCACTCCGCCGCGCGGCCGGGTGGATTGTGCCTGTGCGTGTTCCGCGCCAACGCGACCGCGGCATCGGGGCGACTCGAGCCGCTCGCGCGGGCGCGACGGGTGAGCAGACCACCGGCACCGCCGCGTGGACTGCGGACCTGATCCTCGGCCGGCTCGGAGAGGAAGGGATCAGCCTTTACCCGTGCGATAGGCCTTCCCCCATCCTCAGCATCAGGTCTCACCCACGGCGCGTCCGATAGCGAAAAGTTTGCGCAGCGCTGCGCTGCCGCGACCGATCAGCGGTTGTCACCCCTGAGTCTCAGCCCCCTGCGCCAGTAACGCTTTCACCGGGCCTCCCGACAGCGCAAAAGGCAGGACAGACTAGATGCACAAAATCGAGCGGGTCCTTTAAGGGCCCTAATTTGTTGGCCGGTTCCGCGCGCTCGCGGTCATTAACCACATGACGACCACAAGGCCCATCAGCACAAACACGGCTGGCGAGCACACCCCCTGGTACAGCCGATGAGCCGCCGCCTGAAGATCACATTGCCCGACGCACTCGCAACGCAACTGGACGAGCTGGCGGCGAACGCTGGCGAGCCAGCCGCGCGACTCGCCGGCCAGATGGTCCGTCGAGGTATTTCAGAAGCAAATACCGGCGAGCACGTTCCTGCGGCGCACGCTCAGCCGGCGCCCGTCGTACTCGACGCCTACAACGAGGACGAGCCCGAGCAGCGAGCACCGTGGCTCGAGCCCTACGGTGGGGACCGGGAATGGCGCTCGTGGATGTGGGGCGGGATCGTCGCGCTGCACGGCCGCTACCCCACAGCGCTCGCCGACCTGAAGGACGGCTGGTGGGAGAGCGAGGCGCACGTCGAGATCCTGTGCGCCCTGGTCGTATGGCGCCAGCTGATCGACGACACCTGCCGGGACCCGCGTGAAGAGCTGACCTTCCAAGTCAGCCTCTCCGACTACGGCCACACCCTCCGCCAGGAAGGCGGCAGCGTCACCCGTGCCTGGAGACCCGGTGCCCCGCCAGACGGGTGGATCCGTTGATCTTGGAACAAGGACAACCATTCCGCATGGATGCGGACCCGAAGCCCGTGGCCGGTTCGGACCGGTCGCGGTCTGTAACCACGATGGTCCCACCAACCTCACAACTGCAAGAGCCACAGCCAATGAGCTCGACCATCCGCCGTCCGCTCACCGCCGCAGACGTGATGACCGCAGCTGAGGTCGCCGCCCTGCTGCGCGTACCGCGATCGACCGTGGAGGACTGGGCACGACGAGGGATCGTCCCATCCAAGAAGGTCGGCCGACGACGGCTCTACGTACGGTCGAGAATCGAGGCCCTGCTGCTCGATGAGTGCAGCGAACCCGGCCCTTGAGAGGTCGGCGAAGCACCGTCTGCTCATTTGGAGTTGTGCCGCGGCCGGAGCACGATCCGGAAGTCGGGAGACTGTCACAGCTCGTCCGGAGCGCTAACGCCGGCACGTCCAGTCCGCGCGACTGCTTTGGCCGCAGCAAGCAGATGTCTAACTGCCTTCGGCCGACGCGCTCGTACGTCGTCCATGAGCGACAGCTCCGCTCCGACACGACGGGGCCATCTTTTGGATTCAGCGCCTGCGCGCGCGGAAGGCGCGATTCTTCAGGCGGTTGCCGCATACAGCCATCTCGCACCAGTGGCCCTGCCGGTTGCGCGAGCGGTCATAGAAGGCCCACCGGCACTCCGGGTTGCCACACGCCTTAAGGCGGCTCCAGCTGCCGTGCTCTTGGGCGTCTCGAACGATCAGCAACAGGTCGAACATCCCATCACCGAGATCGTCGTGGCGCGGGTTATCGAGCCGCAGCCTCCCCTGCTCGTCCACGGTCAGGCACGCACTGCGCGCGTTGGCCAGCTCGCGCAGGGGCCGTAGCGCAAGAGCGCCGGGCGCCTTTCCGCGCTGGAGGCTGAGCAGGGGGCGGATGCTCTCGCGCACGCTGCGGGCCATCTCCAGCTCGGCCGCCGTCACTGTCGCGGCGCGGGGCAGCAGTTGAGCGTCGACGAGCCATCGCCGCGCTGTCTCGGGATCGCTCAACAGGTCGGAACCGCCTTCGAGGCATCGGGTGTTCAGGAACGCCTGCACCAACAGCAACGGCATCGGCGCCGGCTTCCCCTCCGAGGCGAACGGGTACCACGACGGGAGGCTCATCACGGCTGAATGCCCAAGCAGGCCCAGTGGGCCATCGAACGAGCTTGACGAGTCATCATGACCAACGTATCATTTACGCCGGTCATGCAAAAGCAACTTCCGACGGGACCCTCCGCGGCAATCGCCTCCCTTTGTCCAGGGGGCACGGCCTAGCGATGCCCCCGTTCGCTCACCGCCTGCGCGTTCGCTACAACGAGTGCGACGCCCAGGGCCATGTCTTCAACGCCAACTACTTCGCCTACTTCGACGTCACCCTGACCGAGCTGTGGCGCGAGGCCCTTGGCTCCTACAAAGCGCTCACAGCCGAGGGCCTCGACCTGGTGGTCGCCGAGACGGGGGCGCGCTTTCGCGCCCCAGCGCACTTCGACGACGAGCTCGAGATCATGCTTGAGGTCGAGCGCCTTGGCAACACGTCGATGGTGTCCGCGATCGGGATCGCGCGGGACGGGGACATGCTCGCCGAGGGTCGCATCGTCCATATCTTCGTGCGCGCCGACCGCCTCGGAGAGAAGGCCCCGATCCCCGACCACGTGCGGCGGATGCTCCAGCCCTACACCGTCTCCCTCGCGAGAAGCCCGATCACCGAGAGCTGACGCCAAGCCGTTACCCGCCTGGCGCATCGGCGCGCCACGGCCGGCATCTGTCCTGGGCCGGGGGGCCCTGCTTGGAACGGAAGGGGACAATCGCTTTTGCCCGCGAAGGAGGCGTCTGTCGCCGCGCGGCGACGCGACTGGTTTGGACGAAACGCAGTCGTAGGCACCGGCATCCACTCCCTGCTGCGAGCAGTTATCGGGCGCTCGTGCGCCGCTCGCGTCGCCTGTCGAGACGCCCCGGCATCCACCACGGGTTGCGCCCAGCCAGGACAAAACCTATCTCCGCGAGGAGAACTACGACCAGAGCTGCCCAGAGAACCGGCCAGGTGCCAGAGACCGCAAAGACCACGCCGATAACCGTCATGACAATCAACGACGGAAGCTTCCATCGACTATTCGGAGGCTCAGGCTCGTGACGTCTCGGGAAGGACTGGGAGAGCCCGATGGCTGCCACGACTGAACCGATGACGACACCGATCAGCATGTTCGGATTTTAGACCAAGGTGCCGCTTGCGGCTCTCTGCGGTACCTGCGCGGGCGGCGACATCAGGGCGCGCCGCCCGAGCCCCCCTCTGATCTATCTCTACCGCGCAGCGGAGGCACCGGTGGGCACGTAGCTCGAAGACGAGACCGGCCGACTCTGCCCTGCTACGGCCCGCGCTGGGCCAGAACGGCCCCACAAACGGCCCTCAACCATGCGCGCTACATGCGCGGCTGACGCCGCCAGTTTGGTACCCACGAGTGGTACCCACGGGACCCTGAAGGCCACGTTAGCCGTCGGCCAACCCCAAATCCCTTGCACTTGAGGCCAACAAAAATGCGCCCGGCGGGAATCGAACCCGCGGCCTGCGGCTTGAAAGACCGCTGCTCTTTGGCTCCCCGAAGAGAACCGTTGACCACTGAGCTACGGGCGCGTGATGGGACTGGAGAAATCCAATTGGCTGCTGAGAGCCTAATCTAAGCATGTGGGAGCGTACATTGAGAGCAGCGTTGAGAGCAGCGGCATGCCCGCCCCGGCGGCGCCGGCCGGTTCAAAGCGCGTTCCCGTGAGACGACTCATCATCGGCGCGCTGGTGCTGGTCGTGATCGGTGCCGCCGCGACGCTGTTCGGCTGGAACATCGAAGCGTGGTTCAGGCACATCTGGGACACGATCACGACGATCCCGCTCGCCAGCCTGCTCGGAGCGCTCGCGCTGATCACGCTGCAGACGACGATGGTGGGAACCTCGTGGTACTCGATCCTGCACTATGCGTACCCGGACGCGGGCATCGGGTTCGTGCAGGTGCTGGCCTGCTACGCCGCGGCCGTCGCCCTGAACTGGGTGCTGCCCGCGAACCTCGGGACGTTCGCGATGCTGCTGATGTTCACGACGATCATCGCCGGCGCCGCGTTCGCCGGCGTGCTGGGGGCGCTCGCGGTGGAGAAGATCTTCTTCACCCTCATCGGCACGGCGTGTTACGTGTATCTGTTCCTGACCGTCGGCGGATCGTTCGACCTGCAGCTCGGGTTCATCAGCGAACACCCCTGGGCCACGGCGATTCTGCTGGCGGGCGTCGCGATGATCCTGTTCCTGGTGGCGCAGGCGCTGCGCGAGCGAATCGCCGAGTGGTGGGAGCAGGCGAAGGTCGGCGGGGGAATCGTCGTCCATGTCCGCGCGTTTCTCGGACGGGTCGTGCTTCCGCAGGCGATCAGCTGGGCGGCCGGCCTGGGCATTATCGCCGTGTTTCTGGGCGCGTATGGCATCCCGGTGAGCTTCCATACGATCATGCGTGTGGTGGCGGGAAACTCGATCGCCAACATGACCGCTGTGACCCCCGGTGGCGCGGGCGTTACGCAGGCGTTTAACGTGGTGTCGTTGAAAGGCATCACGAGCGCCTCGAACGCGACGGCCTACTCGGTGGCTCAGCAGCTCGTGGTCACCGCTTGGAGCATCCTGTTTGCGATCATCGTGCTCGTGCGGGCGTTCGGCTGGACGGGCGGCAAAACGCTCGTCACACAGTCTTACACCGAGGCGCGCCAGAAGACTTCTGAAAAATCGGCCGAGCGCAAGGCCCGGCGGCACGCCAAGCGCCATGGCGACGCAACGGCCGATGCTGAGGCCGAGCCCGCGACAGGGCCCTAGCAACAGCTCAGCCGATCAGATCAGATCAGATCAAGTTGATGAGTCCCCTGACGATCAGGTAGATGCCGGCGGCGGCGGACGCGGCGATCGCCAATGAGCGTCCGTTGCGCGCGAACCACAGGTTGATGCGTTCAAGGGCGGATGCCGCCCGGTCGGGGACGGCGAGCAGCATCAGCATCGGCAGCTCGATCAGCCATAGCATCACCACTACGGTCGCGACGAGCGACAGCAGCTCGCCGCTGGTCGAGAGATGAGCGTCGGCGATCGCTTTGACCGCGCCGATGTAGATCGGCGAGGGCAGCACGTACAAGGTGATGCCGAGCACGAATGCCAGCCGGCGGCTCTCCAGGTAACGCTCGATTTTCGACGGTCCGGTGCTCGGCTTGGCCGCCGTCGCAGGGTCAGGCCGTCGGCGGCGCAGGTGCGCGGCCAGGAGGATGAGCAGCACTCCGAGCGCCACGTCGATCGCGGCGCCCGGAGTCAGGTGGTGTGGCCCGGTCACGCCGAGTTCGATCAGGACGAGCAGGATCAGCACGCCCATCGCATACGTCACAAGCACGGCCGCGAGCACGAACGCAAACACGCGCGGTCGCACGTCAGAGCCCCGGCCGAGCGCGATCACAGCCGCCACGGCGGGCGGGTAGATCGAGGCGGCCAGCGCCAGGGCAAGGGCTTGGGTGGGCATGTGCGTTGTTGGTGACAGCCTGTCAGGCGATCAGGCGTCTTCGTCATTCGTGGGCGTGTCGATGACGTGCGCGGCCGGAAGACTGGGAGCGCCGCCGATGAAGTCGAGCGCCCGGCGGCGACGAGAGCGCACCCGTTCGAACCGCGCCTGCGAGCGAACCAGCTTGTGCCCGCCGTCCGGATAGCGCCGGCGGGCCCAGGGCGAGGAGGGCGCGGCCAGCCGGATCGCTCCGACGAAAGAGACGGGCGGTATGAAGAGCCCGATCAGGCCGAGGACGGGCTTGCCCTTGAGAATCGTCAAGGTGCAGAGGAGCAGGTCGATCGCGACCACGATCACGATGGAGGTCACCGCGGAGCGCTGATCGGTGAGATCGAAGGGCGCGAGGCCGAGTACGATGAGCCCGCCGAGCAGCGTCGCGATCACGACGGCGTCGAGCGAGGCGCGGCCGTCCTGTGTCCAGTAGACGTCTTCGAGGCGAACCCAAAGCGCGAACTCGTCGAGGGTGAGTCCCGCGCCAACGCCGAAAGCGCCGGCCAGGACCTCGTGCCACGGGCTGCCGGGCGCCAGGGCAAAGCTCAAAAAGCCAGAGCTCAGGATCAGCACGATTCCCCAGACGAGATGGTGCAGGTGCAGACCGCCCTTGGTGGTCACGCTTCCCGGCCACCACGTCACCTTGGGGCTGCGGATCAAACGGGCGCTCGTGCGGATGAACAGGAACGACGCGAGGAACGCCCCCAGCAGCACGAACCCGGCTCGCTGCCCCGGTTCATCGAGGAAGTGCTGGGAGATTTCGAAATGCAATCCCATCAAGAGGCTCGCTGCTTGGACAGGATGCCGGCGGGCGTGAAGCAGGGCGTTGAAGGTGCCGAGCCCACGCGGGTGGTGAGTCGGCGCGCGGCGACCGCGGCGGTGCGCGCGCGTATGGAGAGGACGTTTTCAACACCGCTCTCATCCCCGCTGACGGGCGCAAAGAGTGCTCGGAAGCGATGGGGCGGTCGAATGTGGAACCCCTCAATCAGGTGTCACTGTGGGATCACGCGATCAATCTCGACGGCCGCGCCGGAGTGCGTGTCGGGGAAGACGACGATGACCGTGGGCGATCCTCCAAACCAGGCGCTCAGCTCGCCCTCGCCAACGTACTCGGCGGCGCGTCGTGAGCCGTCGACCTGCACCACCCAGACGGGTTGGCCCTTGTGGAAGGGACCGTCGACGACATCGTTCATACGAGCAGCATAATGGTCCCCCGCTGTGGAACCGTGACTGCGCGGGCGCGCTGAGACAGTACTGTCGTCACGGTCTCGTCCGCGGGCAGGCAACGATCGCTAGGGTGTCGGCCGTGCCCTCGGCTCATCCTCGCATCCAGGTGATCCTCGCCAGCGCCCCGGTCGCTTTGGCGAGAAGCCGCGGCCTGGCTCATGGGCGGCTGTCCAGGTAGCGCGCGCGGGTCAGCGACCGAACCAGCGGGTGCGGCGACTGGAGCCGAAGTGTTCCTTCTCGGCGACCAGGGCTGTGGAGGGCGCGTTGAAGGTCCCGGTTCGGGAGGGACCCGACAGGAAGTCGATGTCAACGCTGCCGACCCGTCCTGCGCCGAACTCGATGTAGCAAGTGCCGCGCCCGAGGTGGGGCCCCGGAGGCTCACCGCCTCGCAATTGCGCGATCAGCGTCTGTGCCACGATGCGCGCGGCGCCCTCGGCGAACACGCCGGCCTTGGGCACGCCGGCCGTGGCAACGTCGCCGACCGCGTATACGCCGGGGAAACGTGTCTGCAGTGTGGCCGAGTCCACAGGCACGTAGCCATCCTCGGTCATGCCGCCGGCGATGACCACGTCGGGGGCGCGGTGTTTTGGAACGCCGAGGAAGAGGTCGAACGGCAACTCGGTGTCGTCGTCGAGTATCGCGACGCTGCGCCGAGGATCGAGCGCGCTGACGCGGCGACCGGCAATCAGCGTGATGTCGCGCTCGGTGAACTCTTTCACCAGGGCAGCGGAGGTCTCCGGCGAGGGGGGCACGGGCGTGCCCAGCGGGATCACGAACGAGATCTGACAGTTCTCGCGCACCCCACGCGCTGTGAGCTCGTCATCCAGGAGCAGTGCGCACTCGCTCGGGGCAGGAGGACACTTGAACGGCGCGCCGCACACGCCGATGACCGCGTGACCCTGCGAAAACTTCGGGATGATCCCGGCCAGCCGCTCGGCACCGGCCACGGAGTAGAACTCGTTCCCGCCCTCGGCAAGGCCGGGGGTGGCGTCCATGTCGTAGTCCGCGCCGAGCGCGATCACGAGGACGTCGGCCTCGTGGATCCCCGCGTCCGTCCTCACGCGCCGGGCCTCGGGGTCGATTGCCGTGACCGTCTCCCGCACGAGGTGCACGCCGGGCTTTGCGATCTCGCTGTAAGCCAACCGGACCGCGTCTGTTGTCGCGCGCGAGAACATCAGGTCGAGCTTTGAGAACCCGAACACGAACGCATCGTTCTTGTCGATCAGGGTCACGTCGGCCGTATCGCCGAGCTCCTGCGACAACATGGTCGAGAGCTCAAGACCTCCGAAACCTGCGCCGAGGATGACGATGCGAGTCGGCATTCAGGCGATCCTAACCAACGATGCGTGTGGAAGCGTGGTCGGACAGGTGAGCGCCCGAGAATCTCTGCAGATGCGCTGGCGCGCAGGTGCTTGTTCGCCAAGACTCTACGAGCCCCCGATTTGGGCTTCCAGGCTTTTCTTCGAAACGGACATCATCCTATCGGCATCTGTAGAGCGCTTCGTTCGGCGCCCTTCGAACTTGTGACCCGCAATGTCGGCGAATTTGCATCGATGGGCAACCTGGTGTTCTTGGCCGGAGATAGGAGATTTGCCGCACCTGAAGCGGGCGCAATCAAATCGACCCGACGTTCGGTGTGCCGGTGAGCCGCAAGCAGTGGCTTTCTTTACACTCGCCGGTCTCGCCATCCGCGACATCGCGCGAACACGCGACTGGCGGCGCCTGGCCACGACGGGCATGATCGTGCCGTTCTTCGCGACGGTCGCGGCGATGTTCGGCGCGCTACGGCCACGTCATCGACGAGCTGGAGGACGCGCCGACGCTGCCCGCAGAGGCGGCGGTTGAAGCTGCCCGGAGTGGCGCGTGTACCCGTCCCGTACCCGCGAGGTCGATTCATGCGGCGGTTGAGCGTCACCCCAGGCGGCGGATTGCCCGCCAGTCCTGGGGAAACGCAGATATGGAGCTAGCGAGACTCGAACTCGCGACCTCCTGGGTGCGATGCGCCCGCTCTGGACGGCGGTTTCGTATTGAAAGATGCCGATTAGCAGGGGATTTGCGAGAGACTCACAGCACCGAGGTTGATGCGGATGCACGCGGATTATCGGCGATTATTGCGGTGTCAGGCACTTTTGGCGATGAGTGCCCGAACTTGAAGCGTCGCGGACCGACGGTGCCCGGGTCGTCGTTCGCGCGCACGTTCACATTCCGTTAGAAGGTATACATCCGCTCGCGTTCGAAAGCTCAAGCGGCTCGTAGGTTCGCTCAAGCGCTAGTGCAAGGGCCAAACGCAGTCTCGCCTTTCTGCTATCGAGAACGTTCTCGATGTGGACGCCAGCCTCTAGCAATTCGCTCAAGGTGTCGGGGTAGAACTCGTTACTAACGACAGGCCCGGACCACTGCCCGGAAGTCAACACAATCTCTTTATCATGAGCGCACCTTGCTAGGACGGGTCGCACGTTCGGTGGTATCGAGCCGCCACCAAACGTTTGAACAACCACGCCCTGGGCGGTGCTCGAAAGGCAGGCTGCCAGCCACGCCGGGTCCATGTCGGGCACTAGCGCGACGAGTGGCGGCACTTGGTCTGGCCCGATTGCGTCGGGGAGACTTCCGATCCAGTTTGCGTGGATAGGGCCACCCTCATACCACACGCGCTGGTCGTGGATCCGGGCAACACGACCGCCTGCGCGAGGTATAAAGGCGTCAACGGCGACTGTGTCCGACTTGGTAGCTGACCAAGCCGAAAGTAGTTCGCCGTTCATGCACACGACCGCTCCCAGGCCTCGAGTCGTGGCGGCGACAAGCGTCGCGTCGCGCAGGTTTCGGGCTCCATCTTCACCGACGCTGCCAGGCGGGCGCATCGCGCCGACGAAAACCGCGTCGACGGTAGGCATGGTCTCCGCACAGAAGTACGCGGCCTCGGTCAGGCTGTCGGTTCCGTGTGTCACGACGCATGAAGCCCCGGTCTCTGCTTCAGACCGTATCTCCCGTGCAAGCGTGAGCCAGTCTTGAAACGTCGCTGCGTTGCTGGGGGTCGCGGAGACATCGCGCGTGCGGTATTCGGCTCGAGGTAGGTCGCCGGCACGCGCAAGTACGTCTGCTGCGTCGAGCGTCGGCTCTCGCCTACCGCCGCGGTTCGGCATCATGGCAATCGACCCGCCGGTTGACAGAATCGCGATCGTTCTTAGCTCGGTGTTCGTGCGTCCCATCGTTCTCTTTGCGATTAGGCGGCGCAGCCTCGACTGGGCCTTGTCGCGACGGGCATTTCGGGTCGCCGATTAGCTCCGAGGCTCTGCACCAGCGCCCCCCCCGTCGCCCTGCGCTTCAGACACGGCCGCGTCAACCGGGCCTCGGTTGTCGTGATGTGCTTCCGGCACGACTTCGTCAGGCGCGCTCGGGACGTCGCTTTCTGCCTCCGGCATGGTCTTAGCCGAGCGATGATCGCCAAGCGTCGGCGTTGGTCGGCGCAGCGCGACGCGCTTCCAGTAGTCACGGAAGCTCGTTCGGGGCTCGGAGGAATGCTTTGAACCGAACACCCCCTTGACGGGCGATATGAGCCGCACAGCGAGAACGAGAATGACCCAACCAGCAACGACGACTCCTACAGTCCAGTCAATAAGTGGGCGTTGGTGTCCGCTGGTTTGGGTTTGCGCCAGCGCGGGTATCAAGGCGGCGAGACTCGCGACGACTGCGCCGGCAAACAATGCTTGAAGCTTGTTGCTCTGCTGGCGTGAGGCCTCCTGGAAAACGCGGTTGACGACGTTGGCGATCGTCGCATGGTGCTGATCGAGTGCTGCCAGACGGCGGTCGATCAACTCGTCTATCGTCCGCAGGTGGAGTCGGACTTTAAGATCGTGCATGACCTGCCGGCGGAAGTTGTCCTTCGCTGCAAGGTCGACGGCGTCGAGCTCCGTCATCGAATTGGCGATCCGCTGGCGGAGCATCGAGGCCTCAACCAACTTGTCCTCGAGAACGGCAAGGTCAGTCGCTGTGAACGTCTTGCCCCGGAGATCGGCGTACGTCCGATCGAGATAGTCGAGCCAGATTCGCACAACGAGCCTGTAGGTCTCGCCTACCTCAAAGCAGTCCACGATCGTCTTGAGTGTCTGTTCATCACGCGCAAGCGCGTAGAATTCACGCCCGCCCCAGGACGCCAGCACCGCAGCCTCCCAGCTTGCCACCCTTTGATCGTGATGTACCTGCGTAAGCGAGGTTTCCGGACCGGCGACCAACTTGTTGCCTTGGAGGGTTGCGAACTGGCGAAGCCATTCAGTCGTGACGTCGTCGCGGTCGGTCAGCGCATGGGATGTGTACACGTACTTCATCCCGAAGGGCATAAGGGTAAACGAGCGCGAGTGCATCGCTCCCGCGGCCACGCACCGGAGCTTATTGACCATCTCCCACTCCGGCTGGGCGCCGAACCGGCACTCGTCGGCCGCGGCAGTGCCAGCGCCCGACGCGTACGCGGCCCGAAGATGATCTGGGTAACCCTCGTTCTTTGCGCTCCTAAACGCTCGCGCAAGATTCCCGGCCTCGGCCAACGATGCGCCAGCGGGCAACTCCATCGCATAGACGATCGCGATCGCCCCGGTCGGGAAGATCGTCACTTCGCTTGATGCCCGCTCGATGCTGGGACGAAGTGGTAGTGGCACTCCGTCGTGCTCGAGGCCACCCACGAAGACCGGCCGCGGACGGGCGACGAGAAACGACGCCTCCCACATGTCGTCCAGCTTGGAAGAGACCCTCGCGTCGCGAAACCCAGCTTTGACGAGCGCGTCAGTAAGCGTGTTGGCGTTTATGACGTCTCCGCCGAGGTCGAACGTAGCGACCACCACGAGATGCTGTACCGGCGCCGCAGGCAACTCTGGTCTCCCCACGCCGGCCGACGGGTCCCCCGAGTGCCCGTCCGGACGGAAGTCAACCGGGATCGGAGCTCGCTGCCGGGCCGGATCGATCTTTGCGGCGTCCCCAGCGGCCGCAAGACTAGCCGCGTCTTGAGAGGGGGGTGTCGGCCGCACCTGCTCAGCGCCGTTGAGGGGCTGCGATTCCGTTGACGCTTCGCAGTGGCCAGGACTCGGCGGATCGCCATGCTGTTTGTCGCTCATTGCGTACCTTGCAGCGGGAGTCTAGTGGAGGCGTCAACGTCGCCAGCGCTCGCGCTCGGGCCGTCGAGCGCGCTGGCGGCGACCCAGACGCCGTGGAGGAGGAGTACGAGGCCTGGCTCTCGGGCGAGTTCGGCGCCTGCCTGCACAGCACCGTTTTCGTTGATTCTTGACGTCAGCGGTCTCCCGTCGCCGCTCTGGTCCAGTGGGTCCGGTCAAAGTGAGCTGTTGCGAGCCGATGTTTGCATGGCGTGTCGGCGGGGGCTTACGGATAGCGGTGATGCGTGCCCAAACGCGAGTCAATCGGCGGCCATCGACAGCCATGCACGCCTGCAAGAAACCAGCGTATGTGCAGGGATCTTTAGAAATGGAGCTAGCGAGACTCGAACTCGCGACCTCCTGGGTGCGATCCAGGCGCTCTCCCAACTGAGCTATAGCCCCATGCGCCCGTGCAAAGGCCCGGGCAAAGCTATGTAAGTGTAGTAGTGCGATCGCGAAGCGGTAGCGAAGGGCAGCTGGCCGGCGCAGTATGGTTTGCCGGCGCATGGGATTGCTCGACGACGCTATCCGCGAGCATCTGGAGCTCAAGCGCCTGCGGGGCGCCGACCCGGGGCTGGTGGCCCGTGAGGAGCACGCGGCCTTTGGGCCCGTTCGCGACGATGAGCCTACAGGCACAGATGACGATGGCGCCGCCCCAGGAGACCTCGTCGGTGAGGGTTCTTCGCCGACGGAAGGCGGCTCCGTGCAGACGTCGCAGCCAGACCAAGCTCAGGGCTTCTCAAACGTAAGACAGGAAACCGCCGAGCTGGACATGCGAACGGTGCTGGACGACGAACCCGGCTACGATCTCGCCCCGGCAGGACCGGGCGCCGTTGGGCCGATCGAGGGCGGCCCTTCGACCGGAGGCGCGCATACAGAGCAAGGCGCCACGGATGACTCGCTCGAATGGGAGATGCCGGGAGACGGCGCGTCAGACGCTCCCGTCGAGGGCGACCGGCACGCGAGCGCCCAGGATCCACACGACAGCATGGCGTCTGATCAACCGGACGAGCCCGTCGAGGACGTCCTGGAGGAGACCCCCGACTTCCTGCGCGATACGCCCGAGCAGGAGCGGCTGTGGTTCGAGCAGCGCCCCCCGCGGGACTTCGACTTCGACAAATAGGCGTAGGCTGCTGCACAACGAGCCGCCCGTCTATTCGTCGGCGTGCCCTCACAACGCCATCTATGTGGTGCTTAAGGATGCTCGCGTGATCTCGTGGTGATCTTCTTGGTCGAACGGTCCACTTGGTCGCCGAGCGATGGAGCACATCATCGACGGCCATCCCTACATGACTCGATATCGAGTGGAGGTGCTGCGCGCAGTCCGGGAGCCCACCGAGCGGATAGCGCAGCCACGCCCTGGAGAGGACTGGTTCTACCTGGAGGGCGCAGGCCCCAGTCGCTGGCTCAAGGTCGTAGTAGCCTTTGACGAGAAGTCGATTGGGAGCATCCGTACGGCGTTCCAAAGAGAAGCAACTCATGAGCATTCAGATTGGCCCATATACCTTTGATCGTGTCCGGTATGACCACGATGCGGATGTGCTGTACCTCGCCGACGGCGATCCCGCGCGCGGTCGACTTCGACGAGACGCCAGAAGGTCATGCCGTCAGTTACGACGTCAATGGCGAACTGGTCGGTTTGACACTCGTTGATATGCGCCGTCTTCTCAAAGAGACGAAGGGCGAGAAGGTGATGATCGAGCTACCGGCGACAGCGGACCCTGCCGAGCTCCAGCTCGCCGTGGCTTAACCATGCGTGCGTTCCTGAAGCGAACCACCGCCTAGCCGCGTCGAGATGTTCGGCGCGGCGGGCGCTACTTCAGGAGGTCACATGCCACGCCGCACGCACGTCCCGGCGCGCCACCGTCATTCTCAGGCACATATCCGCTTCCACCGTGAGCGTTGGGTCGCCAAGCGTTTCGCGCAGTATCGCCGCATAACACCACCCGACGCCCCCTGGGAGTCCCGTTTGAGTGGGCCGTGGGGACACCTTGAGGATGAGCAGGCGTGGCTCGGCTGCCGGCGGGCCCGCTGCGGACTCTGCAATCCTAAAGACCCTGGACGTCGAGTGCGCGAGACCCGAGAGTGGGGACGGATCTGGGGGGTTCGACCGTCCACCGCCGCCTCACTGCTCGGTCAGTAGCCTCGAACTCTCTTTGTACATCGAGTCTCCGAGGTTGGTCGTCACAGCCGGCGGTGGATGGAAATCAGCTTCATGACGGTATATTCAGGACCCCTGGGGCCATAGCTCAGCTGGGAGAGCGCCTGCTTTGCAAGCAGGAGGTCACCGGTTCGATCCCGGTTGGCTCCATTTCAGAAATGCCTGCTAATTGGCGTGTTTTGGATCGCGGTAGGGACCGCCGTTGCTGGCGGCCCCCCGCGCAGATCCCAGCGTGCGGGACTACCGCACTGGGCTCCTCCCTTGGGTTTTGGCGTTGAACCGCGTGTCGGGCCAGGGATGCTGGATGCGGGCGGGTGGGAGCCATCGGATTGAGAGGCGGTTCATCCGCTCCCAGGTCAGACTCGTGCGCTGGCTGCGACGCCGGAGCGCCCTGTACCAGTGCCGGGTCGCCTGGGTTCGGAAGGCCACCACCATGTCGATGTTGCCTGGCACGGCGTAGTAGGCGAGGTGTCCCCGCACTACGCTTGCCAGCCAGCGCCCCTGCTCGGGGATCGGCAGATGACGGCGTCGCATCAGGTCGACCTTGACCTCGCGTAGCTTCGCCGCCATCCGTTTGGCGATCGTCTTGCGCTTCAGCATGAAGCGTCCCTTCCGCGTCTTCCCGCAGATATGCGTGAAGCCAAGGAAATCGAACGTCTCAGGCCGTCCGAGTCCACGCGCTTGGCGGTCCCGGGCGGCGTGCCGTCCGAACTCGATCAGGCGCGTCTTCTCGTCGTTCAGTTCCAGCGTGAACTGCGCGAAGCGCTCGTGCAGGTCGGCCAGGAACCGCTCGGCGTCCTCTCGATGCTCAAAGCCCACAATGAAGTCGTCCGCCCAGCGCACGATGACAACGTCACCATGTGCGTGGCGGCCCCTCCACTGCTCGGCCCACAAGTCAAGAACGTGGTGCAGGTAGACATTCGCAAGGAGCGGCGAAACCGACGCTCCTTGTGGTGCCCCCTGGTCACTCACCGTCCAGGACCCGTCCTCGATCACTCCCGCCCTGAGCCATTTCTGGATCAGGCGCAGGACCCTCCTATCCGCTATCCGGTGTTCGAGAAACCTCACCAGCCACGATTGATCCAGGCCGGTGAAGCAGTCGCGGATATCCGCGTCGATCACCCAATTCACGTTCCTCTTGAGAATCCCGGCGGCAAGCGCGTCCAGCGCATCGTGCTGGCCGCGCCCAGGCCGGAACCCGTAGGAGAAACCCAGGAAATCCACCTCGTATAGGGCGTTCAGAATCTCGACGACGGCGCGCTGGACGATCTTGTCCTCCAACGCGGCGATACCGAGCGGCCGAAGCCGTCCGTCCGCCTTCGGGATATACGCCCTGCGTGATGGTCTTGCCCGGTACGCTCCCCTGTGCAGCCGCGCGTGCAGGTCCTGAAGGTTGGCCTCCAGATCCTGTCCGTATGACTGCCACGTCACCCCGTCCACCCCGGCAGCGGCCTTCGGGCTCAACGCCCGGTAGGCCGCCCGCAGGCGGTCCGGGTCCACGTGGTGCAGGAGCGCGGTGAACCGTGCTTCCTTGTCCTTCTGTGCTGCTCGTCGCACACGATCCAGCGCACTTGACGCGCCTTGCCCGGCACTGTGTCCGGGACGCGTTTTGCTGGCCGTGTTCCCCTCGGGCAGGCCCCTTCCCTCCACCGTCTCCGCCACCACTCGCGCGGCCTTGTTCGACGGCTTCGCAGGTAATACGGGCCTGTCTGACTTCCCGTGGTCGTTCACCGAGGGCTTACCGCCTCAGCGTTCCCCTCGCGGCCCGCTCTCCTGCTGATATGCCACCCCGCGAACCATCCAGGACGGGGCATCATCGACAGGGACGGGCAACCACGGGACCTCCCGGTTCTCGCGCCCGGAGATTCCGCACATGCCCAGGTTCTTCGACCGCGCGGGGTCCGCCGGCCACTCGCGATAGCGCGACCGACGATGTTGCCTTCCGCCTCACTTAACGACGTCGGCACCCCGAAACCCTTGATTTCGCGGCTCAATAGCCCGGCCTGCACGTACCCCGAAACCAACGCTTCGCTGCGCCCTCGCGGGTCGCCAACGCATGGTCGGGGCCACCGTGACTCGCTACGTCTTCGATGTTGGACTCTCTCATTCCTTTCTCCGGGCCGGTTTATCCCGGCGCTTTCTAACCGTTCAGTTGGGTTGGGGGACATGACCCGTCGGCGCGTCGAATCTGGGTTTGTGGAGCGCTCAGGGGCGGGGGCGGTCTATGACGTGGGTCGGGAGGTCGTGGTGGGGGTGCTGCTGGGGATGGATCGGCGTATCCAGCAGTTGGAGGCTCGTGTCGAGAAGCTCGAGTGCGAGCTGAGGAAGAGTTCGCGCAATTCCTCGCGTCCGCCGAGTTGCGATCCGCCGTCGTCTCCTGCGCGCAGCAAGGACCCATCGGGTCGTAAGCGTGGCGCCCAAGACGGTCACGAGGGTCACGGCCGGGCGCTCTTGGCGACGTGGGCGGTCGATGAGGTCATCGAGCACCGGCCGGCGCGCTGTCGCTGCGGGCATCTGTTCTCGGCTGATGAGCGCAAGGCGGTGGGCGTGCCGGCGCGCTACCAAGTCGAGGAGCTCCCGCCGATCACCGTCAGGGTCATCGAGCACCGCTGTGAGCGGTTGCGCTGCTGCTCCTGTGGAAGGCGGACGCGCGGCGAAACTGCCCGATGAGGTGGCGGGCAGCTCCTTCGATCCGCGCGCCTTCAGGCTGCGGTTACGACGCTCTCGGTGCGCAACCGCGTCTCGCGCGATGACGCCGTGGAGCTCGTCGAAGAGCTGTTCGGCGCGCGCATCAGCTCCGGCTCGGTCGATGCGATCCTCAGCAGAGCGGCCCAGGCTCTTTCAGAGCCACACGATGATCTGCCGGCGCAGCTGCGCGCCGCAGCGGCGCTGAACATGGACGAGACCGGCCGGCGCACAGCCGGCGCACGGCGCGCGCTGTGGGGGCTGTTTGACTCCGAGCACGCGTACTTCGCCATCGAGCGTGATCGCCACGAGGATCACGCGAAGGAGCCGTTGGCCGCGACACCAGGGCGATCGTCACCTCCGACCGCTGGTGGGCCTACACGCACCTGCCGCTGCGCCGCCGCCGGCTGTGCTGGGCGCACCTGCGCAGAGATTTCAAAGCACACGCCGAAGGACTCGCAGCCGAGAAGGAGTTCGGCGAGATGGGGCTACAGCTGTGTGAGCAGATCTTCTGGGCGTGGGAGATCTTCCAGAACACCCATGATCGGCGCGAGCTGAAGCGCACGGTCCGCTCGCTGCAGCGACAGTACAAGCCGAACGTCCGTTCCTTCGCGGCCAAGCGCGCACGCAACAAGCGCTGTCGTGGCATGGCGAACAATCTCCTGAAGGCCTGGTCGGCGCTGTGGACATTCGCCGCCAACGAAGGAGTGCAGCCGACCAACAACCATGCCGAGCGCGCCCTGCGCAGCGCGGTCATCTACCGCAAACTCTGCCTCGGCAGCCAGTCCGAAGAGGGCGAGCGACGCATCTCAAAGCTGCTCTCCGCGCACACCACCTGCCGGCTCCAGCAACGCTCACTATTCGCCTACCTCACAAACGCGATCGCCGCCCACGCCCGCGGCGACCCAATGCCGTTGCTCACCCAAGCAGCAACCAACTGAACGCTTACCGAAAAAGGCCCCATTTGAGGCTTGCGCAAAGGTCGCCGTGAGGTGGCCTTTGTTGTTTGGTGGGGATCGGGACGGGTCGTGTTGAGAGCGGAACTCTTGGCCAGTGCCGGAAACGTGCCGCCTCAGGCGGCTGAGGGGCCGATCCCGGTGCGATAGAGCTTGAGGAGGTTGTGAGTGGCTGCGATCAGGCGCCATTCGGCGCGGCAGGCGGCTAACCCGCGTCGGTGGAACCTGGTGATCCTGCGGTTGAACTTGGTGTTGGCGAACACGGGCTCGATCATCTGTTGTCGGCGCCGGTAGAGCGCCTTCCCGTCTGGGGTATCGAGCAGCCTGTCGATCCGTTCGGCTTCGGGTCCCTGCTTCGGTGACAGCTTCCGCGGTTTCGTTTGATGGGAGGCGCTTGTCGGGACGATCACGTTGATGCCGTCCTGTCCGAGCGCGGTGATCTGCGGTGAGTTCCAGTAGCCGCCGTCCGCGAGCACCGTCTCAACCGCCCGATCAACGCCCGCGGCCACAACGGTCGTGAGCGCCTGTCGGATCATCGGTTCCAGTTGCCCGCCGTCGCTTGAGTTCTGAGTGATGTCGGCAGCAACGATGATCTGGCCGGTCGTCGCGACAGCCTGGGCGTTATAGCCCTGGACAGGAGCTCGTCCTCTGCGGGCGATCAGCCGCGAGTCCGGATCGGTCGTATTGATCGACGCCGACTCAAGCGCCGCCGGGTCGGGCGGGAACGGCTTACGCCCGCCGAGCTTGCGGCCATGTTCCGCCTCCCACTCAGCACGACGTCGCAAATGCTCTTGGTGGGCCTGCTCAGCACGAGCCTGCTCGGCCTCGAGCTCCTCTCGGCAACGACGCAACCGAGCAAGCCTGGAGCGACGGTCGCTCAGCTCGGCCGGCATCTCGTCACCGCGGGCCTCACCGAACTGCTCGTCTTCGCGTGCGTCCGTTTCGGCAGCCTCACTAAGGATCCGCTCGACCTCTTCCCTGATAGAGGCATGCGTCCGCGTCGACGCCCACGCCGCATTCGCCGCGATCGCGGTGCCATCCACCGCCAGCAGCCCAACCGACACCAAGCCAGCCCGCCCACACAACTCGAGCACCTGCGTAAAGATCTGCGCAAGCGCCGTCTGATGACGCGCGCGGAACCGCGCGATCGTGGTGTGATCCGGCGCTCGATTAGCGCAAATCACCCTGCTCGGAACGTCCTCCCGACAACGCCGCTCGATCGCCCTGGAGGACCGCTCGCCCACGGCATAGCTATAGAGCAACAACGCGACCATCATCGCCGGATCGTGCGCCGCGCGACCGTGCCCGTCAGCCCGATAAGCACCATAGAACCCGGCGAGATCAAGCGTCTCGACGGCGTCCAACACGAACCACGCGACATGATCCTCATCCAGCCAGTCCCGCAAGCTGGGCGGCAACAACAGCTCCTGCTCCCGATCACACAACAAGAAGTTCTGAGCCATGCCCGAGAAGTCTTAACTCCACCCCGGACACAACAAACCCGCTTACACGGGGTTTGCGCAACAGCCTCATTTGGAGGGAGAAGCGTTTCGGCACTCGTTTGGGCACTTTCCTCCCGCGTCCCAGAAACCGACTGAGCGGACAGTAGGCCGACCCTCGCCACCGGATGAAACCCTACGCATATAGGGCTCTAATGTGTAGACTTTCATCCGATGAGATCGGGCCGCATACTCGAGATCGTAAGGCGCGCCGGTGGCACCGTCACCTCGGCTGAGCTGATTGCCGGCGGAGCACGGTGGGAGGACCTGTACCGGCTGCGTGACCTCGGAGTCCTAGTGGAGATCTCCCGCGGCGTGTATCGCATCGTTGATGCTCCAGCGACTGCGCACCTTGATCTTGTGGCGGTGTGCCGACGGGCTCCGGCCGCGACGGTCTGCTTGAACTCGGCCGCCAGCTTCTGGGATCTGACCGACGAGATGCCCGATGTCGTGCATCTCGCGGTGCCGCGAGGCGCACATCGTCCGCGCGTCGCCTACCCGCCGACAAGGGTGCATATCTTCGCGGCCGCCACCTTCTCGCTCGGCCGTATAGAGCAGGAGGTGGAGTCGGGGGAGACGATCGCGATCAGCTCCCGAGAGCGGACAGTCGTCGACCTCATGAGGTTGCGCTCACGCGTGGGACGCGATCAAGCATTCGCTGTGCTGCGGGCCTATCTGGACGGTCGCGACGCTCGGCCCGGCGAACTCTTGGCGCTGGCTCGCGAGCTGCGCACAGGAAAAGCTATGGCGGACGCGCTGGAGACGATGCTGGCGTGAGCACGCGCAGCCCGGAGGAGGCCTATAGGGCTCTGCAGCGGCTGGCGCGTGCCGACGGACGCACCACCCAGCAGACGTTCGAGCTGTACGTGCACGAGCGCTTCCTCGCGCGCCTGGCAAACTCGCGCTATGCCGAGCGGCTCGTGCTAAAGGGCGGCATGCTGCTGGCGGCGCTCGATGCACGGCGCGCCACCCGCGACGCCGACATGCTCGCCCGGGGGATCGACAACGACATGGAGAACCTGCGCGATGTCGTCAGCGAGATCGCTGCGATCGAGCTCACCGACGGGGTCGTGTTCGACGTCGAACACATCTCGCTGGTCACAATCCGCGAGGACGCAAAATATGAGGGCATCCGAGTTGTCGTGCCCGCGAGTCTGGGTGGTGCCGTCTTGAAGCTGCGACTCGATTTGTCATTCGGTGATCCAGTCGATCCTCAACGTATCGACTACCCAACACTGCTTGACGATGCGGTCATTTCGTTGCTTGGTTATCCCTTGGAGAACGTGATCGCCGAGAAGGCGGAGACGATGATGGCCCTCGGTGACGCAAACACGCGCGACCGCGACTATGGCGATGTCTACCTTCTTTCGGGTACCTACGCCCTCGAGGGAGAGTCCCTATGGGACGCCCTGCAGGCGACCGCCAAGCATCGCGGCCGCGAGACCCGGCCGCTGGGCCCGTTGCTTGTGACGCTACGGGAAAGCCGTCAGCAGCCATGGGAGGCGTTTCGCGGCCGCGCGGGCCTCCCTGCACTACCCGAGCGTTACGCAGACGTCGTCGACTCGGTGGTGGACTTCCTCGACGGCCTCTACGCGAATCAAGGCGCTCACTGGGAGCCCACCAAACGGCGCTGGGAGTAGTAGTGGTGCGACCACAGCACCAGTCACAACCCATGAACGTCCGACAGCGAGCGAGGACTCTGGCCGACACTGGTTCTTGCCGCGTGTGTTGCCATCCAGCAAAACGACATCTAGATCGCCGCGCCGTGCAAACAGCACGGATTTGCTCTCGCGACCCGAGGCCAAGGCTTTCAACACGTCCTCGGACTCGAGGTCATCGAGTTCACGGCGGACGCGCGGGAGAGGGCAAAGGCGTCCCCTTGGCCATGACGTTGACTGCTGGGAATCGCAATGACATCACCGAGTTGCCGGCGCTGGTGGATCGCGTTTCACCGACCGGCCGCTATGGCAAGTTCCGGCCAAAGGCGCTGCTCGCCGACCGCGCCTATGACAGCCGCAGTCACCGCAAGGCACTCCGAGAACGAGGCATCACGCCCCGGATCGCAAAACGCAACACCACACGCGGCTCAGGCCTCGGCAAAGAACGCTGGGTCATCGAGCGCACCATCTCATGGCTACACCGCCAGCGCCGCCTCGACCGTCGTTATGAGCGCCGCGCCGACATCCACGAAGCCTTCCTCACCATCAGCGCCGCCCTCATCTGCCACCAACAACTCCAACACTCATTTCGTTAGGCGCTCTTACGGATTTCTGGTCCGCACTCAAGTATCCCACGGCATCCTTTGCAAGCAGGAGGTCGCCGGTTCGATCCCGGCTGGCTCCATGTAGCCGTTGTCAACGCGAACCGCTGGTATGCGGAAGGTTGGCTCGATGTGGTCGCGTGCGTCGACGCAAACGGCGAGATCGCACCAGGGGTTCGCGTCCTCGCAACACCGATCGCCACACATTCTGTGCGAGCAGGAGCAAACAGGGACACTCGGGGCGTCAGCGACCGACTCGCTGATCAAGCCGCGCCATCAATCGGGCTGAGCGATGGTCACGCTCGGCGGCCATCGAGAGCCGCAAGGCCGCCCTTGACTTCGTAATAGTTTCGATATAAGATTCGTAACTGTTCCGTAAGCCCGCAGAAAGGCCGCCAGATGTCGTCGAACACTCATCGCCACCGTGAACTCCTGCTGGTCCTGCTGGCGCTCTGCGCGAAGCGTCCTGTGCGCCGCAGCGATCTCGCGGCCGAGCTCACGCGCCGGTTGGACTCCGATTATCGACCGTCGCCAGAGCGGGTCGAGTGCGCGATCGGGGTGCTGGAGGCCGAGGGCCTGTTTGGGAGCAAGGCGCGCGAGGGCGAAATCACCTATAGGACGACAGCGTCCGGAGTGGAGGCATTGGATGAGCGTGCCGAGAAGCGGATCGACACGTTCCTGTTCACCGACGTGGTCGGGTCGACAGCGTTGCTGGATCGTCTCGGCGACCACGTGGCCCACGCCTTTCGCCGCCGGCATTTTGCGCTGCTGCGCGGTGCGATTCAGGAGCACGGTGGCAGCGAGGTCAAGAGCTTGGGCGACGGGTTGATGGTGGCATTCACGGACGCGCGCGCGGCTGTCGCGTGCGCCGTGGCGGTGCAGCGCGCGGTGGCGCTCTGCGGGGATCCAATGAGCTTGCGGATCGGGATCGACATGGGTGAGGCCGTGCGCGAGCAGGACGACTTCTTCGGCAGACCGGTGATCGTCGCGCGACGACTCTGCGACGTGGCGCAGGGCGGCCAGGTCGTCGTGTCGGAGACGGTGCGCAGGCTCGCCGGTGCCCCGAGCACTCATGTACTGGAGCCTCTCGGTGCGCTCGCGTTGAAGGGGCTCAGCGATCCGGTGAGCGCTACCGCGCTGCGCCCCGCAGCGCCCCCACCAACGGTACGAGGCTCGCTGGCAAACGAGCAGCAGTGGCGAGGGCAGCGCAAGCAATCCGCCGCCGGGATGATCGGCGTAGCGGTGGCCTAGGGAGCGGTTGCGTTGCCCAGGAGATTCTTCCGGCACGGCGAGCTGCCGCTGGTCCTACTCGCGCTTCTTGCTGAGCGCCCGAGGCACGGCTACGAGATCATGGCCGAGCTCAAGCGTCTCTTCGGACCCCGCTACCGGCCCTCGCCCGGCAGCGTGTACCCCGCGATCGAGGCGCTGCATGCCGAGGGGCTGATCGACGGTCAGAGCAGCGACGGCAGGACCACGTATCGCGTCAGCGCGGCCGGCGAGCAGGCGATCGAGGCGCGCCGCGATGCGCTTGCGGCGCTGGAAGTTCGCACCGGCGCGCGGTTTGGCGACGCGGACGCGATCGGGCCGTTGCTCGATCGCTTCAGAGCGCGGCTCGTACCGCTCTCGGGGCGAGTGGACCCACAAGCGATAGCGGCCGTCCTGCAACGAGCGGCGGCCGACATCGAGAGCCTCGATGGGCTCTCAAGAACCAAGGAGGCAAACTGATGGTCGATGCATTCGAGCGCGCCGCCGAGCGCGCGGAAACCGAGTCCCGACAGCGCCGGAGCGAGCACTGGGCGCATGCCCATCGAAAGGGATTCCGAATCCACGCGACGGTGTTCGTCGCCGTCCAGATCCTGATCCTCGCCGTGTGGGTGCTGCAGTGGCGACTGGGAGGGACGGCATACCCCTGGTTCGTTTATGTGCTGCTCGGGTGGGGTGTCGGGCTCGCCGCGCACTACGCCGCGGTGCGCGACAGCTTCAAGGACAGACAACGCTCCCCATGAGCGGCCAAGCGCAGAAACCCTCCAACAAGCAACAGCAACCAAACCGCCCCACCAGTAATGGCAACCGAAAAGACAGGAGTCAAAGATGGGTGAGAGATCAGCAACCATTGACCGACTGATGCGCCGTCCCCCCATCCTCGGCGAGGTGAAGGGATGATCGGCGCCGACACCAAGGCGGTGCTGCTGGCGGACGCCGTGATGTTCCTCGTAGCGCTGCTGCTCGGGGTCTGGAAGTACCACCAGATCGCCGGCTCCGAGGATCACACCTCACACATCTATGTCGATATCGCGCACCGCGCGGCGCTGCTCTACAGCTTCGCGCTGCTGCTGATCGCAACGTTCGTGCAGCTCAGCGGCTTCAGCGAGCTCGTGAACCTGCTGGCCGCGGGCGCAATGACGTTCTATTTCTTTGCGGCGGTCGTCGGCTATGTGATTCACGGTTGGCGCCGTGACACGGACAACCAGTTCCGTGATCCAGTTCCTGGGACCAATGCTCTCATGATCAGTCTGATCATCGCCGAGATCGGCGGATGGCTGGTCCTGGTCGCTGGATTCCTCGACAAGCAGATCTTCTGAACGCCGGCGCATGTCCCCGCGTGACGCTCGTGTTCGGCTGACGGCGCTCGTCATGGCTTAAGGCCTCGACCGTCTCCCCCCGGCGCCGGAATCGGGCCCAAGCCGGCTAGTCCCCGTGCCCGCGCCGCGGGCCCGCACGGGCTGATGAAAATGGGGATGATTTGGGGTGTCGCCCGCGACGCCGATCTCTTCTTGGTGCCTGTGAGCCCGAGGCTAGTCTGGCGTGTGGGTCTCCCCGGACCTCCGGACTGTTGCTATGAGCACGCCTGTCAGACTCGCTAGTTCTCAGAGGCCCCTGGGCGACGATCGTGTCCGTCGATCGCCTCGGGAGGTTTCGATGGAGACGATCGTCGAGCGCCCTGGCGGCGCTGGATGTTCACAAGGCGCAGGTGACCGCGTGTGTGCGCGTTCCGGTCGAATGGTGGCGGACGTGAGCAGCACGTGGCGGAGTTCACGACGACGGTCGCGGGGCTGCTCGCGCTGCGCGACTGGCTTACCGCGCATCGGTGTGACGCAGGTCGCGATGGAGGCGACCGGCGTCTACTGGAAGCCGGTGTGGGCGATCCTCGAGGACGAGTTCGAGTTGCTGCTGGTCAACGCTCGTCATGTCAAGCAGGTCCCCGGTCGCAAGACCGATGTCCAGGACGCCGCGTGGATCTGTCAGCTCGCGGAGGCCGGGCTGTTGAGAGCGAGCTTCGTGCCGCCCAAGCCGATCCGTGCGCTGCGCAACCTGACGCGGTATCGCAAGACGCAGATCCAGGAGCGCTCAGCGGGAGGCCAACCGGCTGCACAAGGCGCTCGAGGACACCGGGATCAAGCTCGACTGCGTCGCCACCGACATCCTCGGCAAGTCCGGGCGGCTGATGCTCGACGCGCTCGTCGCCGGCACGACCGACCCCGAGGTGCTCGCCGACCTCGCGAAGGGCAGGCTGCGCGCAAAGATCCCCGCGCTGACGAGAGGCGCTGGAGGGCCGCTTCGATCAGTTGCACGCTGTCTGGATCGGTGCGATCCTCGCGCACCTCGACTTCCTCGACGAGCAGATCCAGCGGCCTCACCGACGCGATCGAGGAGCAGATCGCCCCTTTCGAGTCAGCCGTTGAGCTGCTGTGCACGATCCCCGGCGTTCAACGGCGCACCGCTGAGGTGATCATCGCCGAGATCGGTGTCGACATGTCGGTGTTCCCGACCGCCAAGGCACCTCGCCTCCTGGGCCGGGCAGTGCCCCGGCAACGACCAGTCCGCCGGCAAACGCCGCTCCGGCAGAACCCGCAAGGGATCGAAGTGGCTCGACTGGGCGCTCGAGGAAGCCGCGCTCGCCGCCACCCGCACCAACGACGTCTACCTCGCAGCGCAATACCAGCGGCTCAGGCCCCGCCGCGGCCACAAGAAGGCGCTCGGCGCCGTCAAGCACTCGATCATCATCGCCTGCTGGCACATGCTCACCACCGGCGAGCTCTACAACGACCTCGGCGGCGACTACTTCCGCAAACGCGACCCCGAGCGCACCACCAAACGCCTCGTCACCCAACTCGAAGCGCTCGGACACACCGTCACGCTGCAGGAGGCGGTAGCAGCCTGAACGCTATTTTCCTGTCAGTAAATGCGGCCGGGAGTTCGTCGGTCTATGAGGTCGCGGGTCGTGTGGCGATGATGACTGCGAGGTCGCGGCGTGCCCAAGCCAGCGAGGGTTCCAGGCCCACTTCGGCAAGCCAGTTGAGCTGTTCGGCGATGCTGCTGGGCGTGTCGTAGTCGTTGTCGATCGGTGTCACGACGTCGGAGGGGTCCTCCGGGACGATGACGTCTGCGACCACCAGACGCCCACCTGGTGCTATCACGCGGGCGGCGCGTTGAAACAGCTGTGCCTTGCCCCGGTCGTCGAGGTGGTGGATTGCGAGCGTTGAGATCACCACGTCGAATGGACCGTCCGGCAGGGGATCCTCGAAGCGCGCGACGCGCAACTCGACGCGATCGTCCGGGAGCGCGTGGCGGGCTTGGTCGACCATCTCACGACTGGCGTCGAGTCCGATGAGACTTGCGGTCGGGTGGCGTGCGAGGACGCGTCGCGCAGTCTCGCCAGTGCCGATTCCCAACTCGAGCACTCGCATCGCGCCGGTGCCGGTGGCGGCTGCGGCCTCCTCCTGGAGGTGCTCGTAATCGGGCACCTCCTCCCGCATCAGCTCGAGGTACGTCTCAGGGTCCCAGTGAAACTGCGCCATGTCGAGAAAACTAGCGATCGCGGTGCCGCTTCCCGGAAGTCCATTTGCCGACTCAGCGGATCTGCTTCAGCGCCACTCCAAGATCAAGCCGAGACCAAGCAGTGTCAGCGGTGAGCGCTGGCAAGCCGAGTCGGCGGGCGAGCGCGAGGCACGCGCGATCACCAAGCGAGAGTCCCTGAACACGGGTTTCTGGATGAAGGCGTGCGACCTCAATTGCGTCCTCGTCCGTGAATGATTCCACCGAGATGGCGCCGTGGAGTAGGCCTCGGTCGGTCATCTGACGCACGAGGCGGTTCGTACGTGTTCTCACAGTTTTTGCGAGCGGATCGTCGTGGCGTTCCGTCCCGATCAGCCCCGAGACGGCCGCCGGCCGTTGGATCAGGGCACTGCCTAGGTCGTTGTCACGATGCGCGGCGGGCGCGTGATCGAACTGAAGGGCTGCGCCGACCGGGCCGGCGCCATGACCTACGCGCGCACCGGCACGGTGCAGGGCTGGGAGCAGAGCCAACTACTCCTCGTTGGCGTGAGCCGCGCGTCTAGGTTCGGAGTGGTTGGCTGGTCGAGCCATCGGCGCCCGCTTGCTCTTGATAATGCGGCATGACGGCCTCGGCTGCCTCGTCCGGCGTCAGGTCGGGGTAGAGCATCCTCACGGCAAGGATCGCGCAAGCGCAACTGACGAGCTGCGCCACGATGAAGCCGGGCACAGACGCGGGCGCGATGCCGGCGAAGGTGTTGGAGAACATACGCCCAACGCTGATCGCGGGGTTGGCGAAGCTGGCGGAGCTGGTGAAGAAGTATGCGGCGCCGATGTACGCGCCGACGGCGGCCGGAGCGATATGTGCGCGTTTGGTGCGCGCGAGCGAGAAGATCACGAGCAACAGCCCGGCGGTGGCGATCACCTCAGAGAATAGGTGTGCGGGCGAGGCGCGATGATGAGTGGAGATGCTGATAGCGGCGAGAGAGAACATGCCATTCGCCACGATGGCACCGAGCACGCAGCCGGCTACCTGCGCGGGTAGGTAGGCAAGCGCGTCACGCCGGCGGATACCGCCAAAGCTCGCGTCGGCGAGCGAGACGACCGGGTTGAAGTGCCCGCTCGACACCGGGCCGAACATGAGGATGATCGTGAACAGCCCTGCTGCGGTGGCAGCGGCGTTCTCGAACAGCTCGAGGCCAACGTCGTTCGGGGAGAGCGTCTGTGCGGCGATGCCTGAGCCGATCACAAGCGCGGCGAGGAACGCCGACCCCAATAGCTCGGCGAGCAGACGGCGGGCAAGCGGAGGCGTGTTCGTCATGCCGCGACCAGGAGCTTGTCGGCGAACTCGCCGGGCAGCCCAGCCTCGCGGACCTCGGCGGCGACCGCATCGGCGTCGTACTCAATGCGCTCGATGCTCACAGCCACGCTGCCCGTGCTCGGCGTCAGGACTGCGAAGGCGCCGCGCGGGTCGCCGTCCTTGGGCTTGCCGACCGAGCCGCAGTTGACGAACAGCACACCGCCGTACTCCCGCACCCAAGGCTTGTGCGTGTGGCCGAACACGAGCACGGGATCGCTCTCGGCCGCCGCCAACCGTTCATACAAACTCGCCGGCTTGTCCTCGAACAGATACTCGTTGACCTTCCTTGGCGACCCATGGACTAGGTGAACATCGACGTTGCCGACCGGGAAGTGCAGATCGAACGGCAAGCCGCGCATGAAGTCCTTGGAGTCCTGGCTTGTGTGCGCGAGCGTCCAGTCCACCGAGCGCTGACCGAGCTCGCGGTCATGCGCAGTGACATACGCGCAGCCACAGTCCTCAAGGTCCCGCGCGATGGCGAAGTCGTAGTTGCCGTAGATCGTCGGAATGTCGCGCTCGGCGATCAACGCGCAGACCTCATTCGGGTGCGGGCCGTAGCCAACCAGGTCCCCGCCGCAGAACACACTCTCGATCCCAAGCTCCTCGACCCGAGCGAGGGCAGCTTGCAGCGCGGGCAGATTGCCATGAATGTCGGTGATGACTGCAACGGGGTTGCGCATGCTCATGGCGCGGATCGTATTACATCGACAGATGTCAGTGTTATTGATATAGGTAGATTGATGCCTGTCGATTTGGAGCTATCCCCCAAGCAGAAGCGAGCGGCCGGCGAGCGCTGCTGCGAGGCCGTCGTCTACCCCGACGTGCAGCGTGACCACGCGCTGCGGATGGCCGAAGTCGCCAAGGCCCTCGGCGACCCGATCCGGTTGCAACTCGTGGACGTGCTGCGCAAGCACGCCGGGAAGGTCTGCGTCTGCGAGCTGGTGCCGCTGTTCGACATCTCCCAGCCGACGCTCTCCCACCATCTCAAGAAGCTCCGCGATGCCGGGATCGTGGACTCCGAGCGTCAGGGCTTGTGGGCCTACTACTACGTGATCCCCGACGCACTAAAGGAGCTATCCGCATGGCTGAGCTGACCCTCCGGCATGAGCGACACGACGCACGAGGTTCATCTACACGCCAGGCGTGGGTCAGAAAGGTCTGTGCCGACTGCGCGCCGATCGGTTGGGAGTCACACCGACGACTGCGGCAACGAGGACTGCCGTTGGATGCCGCTATCCAGGGCGCCGCGCTATCCCGAGAATGTGCGGGTCGGGCGGCAAGAACGGCGCGGGTGTGAATGGGAAGCGCTCGCAAGTCTCGATCTGAAACCCGGCGTGCTCGATTCCGCTCGTCGTGTCGCGCGCCAGGTGACAGCCGCCCGCGACGTGAGGCCAGAAAGTTGCGTCGGCGAGCCGCTGAAAGCGCGACTCCCATTTTGTATGAGCGATGACGTGCTCATAGAAGCGCAGCTCACCACCGGGCCGGATGACGCGGTACAGCTCCGCGAGCGCCGACTGCTGGTCGGGCACGGTGCAGAGCACCAGCGCGGCGACGCCGGCATCAAACGCGCTCGCCTCGCCGGGTAGTCGATCACCGACTCCATCGACTACGGACACCGCGACCGGGGCATGTGCAGCTGCCTGCTGGGCGCGTTCGCGTAGATACCGCTCGGGCTCCACGGCGACTACCTCGTCAACGGTTGTTGGGTAGTGGGAGAAGTTCGCGCCGGTGCCGGCGCCTATCTCAATCACCCGGCCGCTCAAGCCCGCGAGCAGCTTTCGGCGATGCTCGGCGCTACCGCGGCGCTCGCTGATCTCCGCGACCTTCGTGTAGATCCGCGCGAACACGGGATGGGGTGCATGCTCAGGCATCGCTCACGGTCCCCGTCTGCTCAGAGCCCTCGGCGGCGGGTTGCGGCTGAGGAGCAGGCAGCAGCAGGCAGGTCGATCGCCGGGCGTGCGATCCGTCCGGTGCGCTTCCCTGGCAGCCCCCTAGTAGTACTTTGTTAGAGTTTTGTGTGTGTATCACTCATCTCGTGGTGGGTGGCGTAGCGGGAGGTTGGCGAGGTTTATCGGTTGTTGGCAGGTGTGGCAGTGTCCGGCCCAGCAGTCGAAGATGGGCTCCAGCAGGCGGACCGCTTGGGGGAGCGTGAGGCCCGCCGCCGGGCTTTTGGGTTCTGGCGCTCTAGTGTGAGGAATCCGTGTGCGGCGGTGACGAGCGCGGTGTGGTGATACCAGCCGAGGTAGGAGCGTCCCTCGTAATGGTCGAGACCGAGCTCTCCCTTGAGCTGGCGATAGTCCAGCTCGATCATCCAGCGTAGTCTCGCCAGGCGCGCCAGGCGCGCGGGCTTGCTGTGGGCGGGTAGGTTTGAGATCCAGTAGTCGCTGGGGGTTTTCTGGCCGGCGGGCCACTCGATGATCAGCCACTCCTCGCGGGGCGCCTGGCTATCGCGGGTCACCGGATGCGCGGCGGTGACGCGCTGGAAGGCGAAGCGCGAGCGCACCCGTGTCATACCCTTGCCACGGAAGGTGACAGTGTGAAAATCCTCGGGGTTCAGCGAGCGCGCGAGCTGCTCGGCTGAGATCGCTTCGTCCTCTGCACGCAACGCGCTGGGCGCGGGTCCTCTGCTCCCAGGGGCTCGCCGCGGCACGGCAAAGACCGTGCCCGGCGCAAAGATGGTGGTCTCTGCCTTGATCGAGAGCACGTAGTCGATCCCCTGCGCGTGAAGGGCGCTGCGCAGCTTGGTGCTATCGCCGTAGGCCGCATCGCCGAGGACCGGTGCGCGGTCGATCTCAAACGTGCTCGCGTGCTCGATGAGAGCGACACCGAGCTCGGGCTTTTTCTGAAAGCCGACATCGTCGGGGATCTTGGCCTTCCTGCGCCGCACGGGATCATCACACCAGTCCTCGGGCAAGTACAGCGCCCATCCCAACGGCAACGTCGCGTGCTCGGAGACCGCGTGCAGCGACACACCGATCTGACAGTTACCGATCTTCCCCAGCGTGCCCGAGTACTGACGCTTGACACCGGGGGAGTGCTTGCCGTCCTTGGGAAACCCCGTGTCGTCCAGCACCCACGCCTCGGCATCTACGACCGGCGCGACGCGCTCGACCACCGCCTGGATCACACGCTGAGGATCCCACGGGCTATCGGCCAGAAACTGCTGCAGGCTCTGATAGTCAGCCTCACCCTCCAGGCGCTCGACCAACGGCTCAAGCGACTTTCGCGGACCAGCCTGCAACAAGCCACGCACGTAGCGCTCGGCGTTCGCGCGCTGCGCCGGATGATTCATCGCCACCGCCCCGACAGCGGCCACAAACTCCTCCATCCGCCCCCTCACCACCGGCGCCAACGACACCTCCACAGACTCATCAATCGCCACAACAGCCATCTTCACCCCTCCCGCATCGATTCTCAACCATGCCAGAGGAGTTCGCCGAACAACCAAGAACACCTACCAAAACTCTAACAAAGTACTACTAGCACCCAGGCGATGTCTCCCATAGCCATTGCCGACGGAGAATACGCGACTCGATCGCCCTGCTCGGGCAGTTGGGGCGGATCGGCATGCCCGGGGAACCCTTGGGCTGGATACCAGCTCGTCGCGCCAGCTTGACATAGTTACTATTATCTGTAATGCTGTTCATTATGTCAGATGTCTCTGGGCGGCCGTCTCTTCGTGATGAGCAGAGGGCCCTCACTCGCCGGCGCCTTCTGGACGGCGCCGAAGCCGTGTTTGCTCGTGGCGGCTATCACGGCGCCTCAGTTGAGGAGATCGCGCGCGAGGCCGGTGCGACGACCGGCGCGCTGTACTCGAACTTCGCCGGCAAGGAGGATCTGTTCCTGGCTCTCTTCGAGGAGCGGATCGCTGCCGATGTGGGCGACTACTCGCAGATCGTCGCTGAGGGGACCGCGGTCGAGGAGCAGGCTCGTGGAGCAGCGGACCGCTGGATGGCGATACTGCGCGAGCGTCCCGCCTACTTTCCCTTGCTGATCGAGTTCTGGGCCTACGCGATCCGCGAGCCACGGCTTCGGGATCGCCTCGCGGAGCGGTTCGCGGCTCTGCGCTCGGCCAGCGCCCGCCTGGCCTTGGAAGGTGCGGAGCGCCAGGGCTACTCGCCGGGCGCTGAGGCGGGCGAGCTCGTGGGCTTGCTCATCAACGCTCTGGGCAACGGCCTGGCGTTGGAGAAGCTGGCCGACCCCGACGCCGTTCCCGATTCGCTCTACGGGGACATGCTCGTGCTCATCTTCCAGGCTTTGCAAGCACTCGCACGCGATAACCCGAGCGCGGCCGATCCGAGCGTCGCAAGCTCATCGCAAGAACCAGCGACAACGAAGAAAGGAGCCAAGGATGGGTGAGAGTTCACCGACCGTTGGCCATGACGCACCGTCCGGCCGGCTCGCCGATGCTGGGCTGCGGCCGGCAACCGCAGAGGATGTCCACCGCTTGAAGGCGGTGCTGGCGGAGGCTTTCTTTGAGGACCCGGTCCTCGGCTGGTTGATGCCCGACGACAGCAAGAGACTGGCGCGCTTGCGTCGCTTCTTCGCGATCGAGCTGCGCCACCTGGCGTTGCCACGCGGCCGCGTGTGGACGACACGCGATCTCACCGGCGCCGCGCTGAGCTTGCCGCCCGGCCCGTGGCGTGTGCCACTGCGCGTTACCCTGTTGGAGGGCAGCGCCTTCGGGGTCCACCTGTCCAGGGCGGCGAGGTTGGGGGCGCAAATGGAGTGGCGCCACGTGCGCGAGCGCCACTACTACGTTCGTGATGTCGGCGTCCTGCCGAACATGCAGGGGAAGGGTCTTGGCAAGGCGCTGATGCGCCCAACGCTCGACCGCTGCGACCGCGAGGGCTTGCCCGCCTATCTCGAGGCGTCAAGCGAGCGCAACGCCGCGTTGTATGAGCGCCTGGGCTTCCAGCTCACCGACGAGCTGCAAGTTACCGGCAGCCCGCCGCTGCGCCTCATGCTGCGCCCGCCACACCCTGCGCAGGCGATGTCGTGAATACGGCCCGCTACCAACATTCCGGGGCCATGGATGATGTCGAAAACACAGACATCCATCCCACAACAGGATAAATCGGCCGAGTGCCCTTGTGTGACGGAGCGCCCGTCACACCGCGTCGAGATCGTCGAGTCGTGCGCTCGACAGCAGTACCCGCTCACCGCGGAAGGGGACTGCCTCGGCTTCGAGCAGGCGCCGCTGGCGGGTTCCCTTTGCGAGCGAACCGTCGGCGCGAACAACCCGATGCCATGGCGCCTCGCGCGCATCGGCGCGGCTCAGCACGTAGCCCGCCAGGCGCGGTGCGCCCGGCGAAACGTCGCCGTAGGTGCGGACATAGCCTGGGGGAATCGCGCACACCCGCCGCAGGACCGCAGCCTGGGTTTCAGTGCTCGCCTGCCGCGCCACCCATCGGATGGTGCCACAGTCGTCGGGTAAGCCTCATCGTCGGAGAATCCTTTTCGCGACGGCAGGCCTCTCATCTACATGTCGACACTCGATCGACCAGAACGGGAGGCTCATCATGACCATCGCCATCTATCTCATTGCGGCCGCGCTCGTTATCTGTGGCTGCCTCTTCTTCATCATGAGAGCCAGATCTCGTGACTGATACGCGCACTTCATCATGGCCGACCGAGCAGGTCGTCAGCGCGGCCCAACAGGGTGATCCCCGCGCGATCGCGACACTCGTCTCCGGCTCCCACGCGCACGTGCAACGCTTCGCCCACACCCTCTGCTCGACACCCGAGGACGCAGAGGACGCGGCGCAAGAGGCTCTGATCGTCCTGTACCGAAAGATCGGGACGCTCAGGGCCACCGCGGCACTCGCATCGTGGGTGTTCCAAATCGTGCGCAACGAGTGCATCCGCAGATCACGGCTCGCACTCCATAGACCCATCCGTTCCTCTGCGATGGCCGAGCCCTCCGCCGAAGACGCCACACTCGCCCGCCTGGAGATGCAGCGGATCGTCGACTCCATCGCAGGGCTCCCTCCCGAGCAGCGCGCCGTCCTGGTTCTACGCGACATTCAGGGCCTATCGGGAGCAGCGACGGCTCAGGCGCTGGGGCTCAGCCGTGCCGCAATGAAGTCACGCCTGCATCGCGGACGCGAAACGCTCCACTCACGACTCAGAACACCAGACAACACGACCGGCTACGGAGGTGTGAAGGATGCCTGACCATGACCGAAGCGCTCTCGCCCGAAGCGCTCTCGCCAGTACCTCCGTCGCCGCCCACCTCACGCGCGGCGCGATCGGGTTCGGGCTGATCGGCTCGGCGTTCGCGCTGACTCCGAGCCACGGCCCGATGGCACTCCTGCTCGCGCCCCCCGGCATGGTCGCACTCCGCGGCTGCCCAACATGCTGGATCGCCGGGCTGATTCAAACCGTCTCCGCCGGGCGACTGAAGCGCACCTGCACCGAGACCGGCTGCACGCTGCACCCACCTCATAGTGGGTCCGCTTGACGATCATGATCTTCATTGTGGCCTAGTAAAAGCCGGCAGCTATTCCTGAGACCGCGGACTTCCGCAGCGGCCTAAGCTCGGAGACACGGTCGCGGCGCGGCTCTCGCGCGGCAAGTCAGGACGTATGGCAAAGCACCTGCAAACCGAGATCTCTCGCTCACCCAAACCAACCGTGGCAGACTCACAGCGATGCCCGCCCAGACTGAGCACGCCCCAGCTGACCTGCCCATGGACCCAGTGAACACCAACGAACCCAACTCGCCGGTGCGGCGTCCGGCAATCGTGGCCGTCGACGACGAGCCGGCCGTGCTGGCAGCCGTTGCCCGTGACCTGCGCCGTGGCTTCGGCGAGCGCTTCCGGGTCCTGCGCTCGCCATCGGGGGCCGAGGCGCTGGAGCTTCTGCGTGAGCTGCGTACGCGTGGTGATCAGGTTGCGATGCTGATCGCCGACCAGCGGATGCCGGGCATGCCGGGGACGCAGTACCTGGTGGAGGCGCGCAAGCTCGTCCCGGACGCCAAGCGGGTGCTGTTGACGGCATACGCCGACACCGAGGCGGCCATCGCGGCGATCAACGAGGTGGCGCTGGACTACTACCTGCTCAAGCCCTGGGATCCCCCGGAGGAGCAGCTCTATCCGGTCGTCGAGGATCTGCTTACGACCTGGGAGTCAGGGGCGGCGCTGGAGGCGGGCGGCGTTCGTGTGGTGGGCCACAGGTTCTCGAAGGAGTCGCACGACCTGCGCGACTTTCTGGTCCGCAACCGCGTGCCGGCTCGGTGGCTGGACATCGAGCGTGACGGCGAGGCACGCGAGCTTCTACAGGTCGCGGGCGTGGCCGCCGACCGCCTACCCGTGGCTCTGCTGGAGGACGGCACGGTGCTCGAGCGCCCGACGATCTTGGAGCTGGCCGAGCGCCTCGGTGTCGCGGGCACGCCCGCGCAAGATCACTACGACCTCGTGGTCGTCGGTGGTGGACCCGCGGGACTGGCGGCCGCGGTCTACGGCGCCTCGGAGGGCTTGAAGACCGTCATGGTCGAGCGCGAGGCGCCGGGCGGGCAAGCGGGACAGTCGAGCCGGATCGAGAACTACCTCGGGTTCCCCGCGGGGTTGAGCGGCTCGGATCTCGCACGGCGAGCGACCGATCAGGCACGCCGGTTGGGCGCCGAGCTGCTCACAGTCCAGGAGGCGGTCGGACTGCGTGCCGAAGGCGCCGCTCGCCTGGTCGAGTTGAGCGGGGGTGGGGTGCTGAGTGCCAGCTGCGTGCTCGTCGCCTCCGGCGTCTCCTACCACCAGCTCGACACGCCGGGGTTTCCCGAGCTGACCGGTGCAGGCATCTACTACGGTGCCGCGATGACCGAGGCGCGTGCGTGCGCCGACCAGCACATCGTGGTAATCGGGGGAGCCAACTCGGCAGGCCAGGCCGCCGTGTACTTCAGCGGGTACGCCGCCACGGTGACGATGCTCGTGCGCGGACCGTCGCTCGAGAAGTCGATGTCGCATTATCTGATCGAGCAGATAGCCGCGCTGGGAAACGTCGAGGTGCGCACCGGCAGCTCCGCCATCGCCGCCGAGCGGGAGGACGGGCACCTGTGTCGTGTGCGAATCACCGGTCCCCACGGCGAGGAGACGCTCGAGGCGAATGCATGTTTCGTATTCATCGGAGCATCGCCCCGCACCGACTGGCTGGAGGGTGTGCTCGCGCGCGACGAGCGCGGTTTTATCCTCGCCGGGCGCGATACGCAGGTGAACGGCTGGCCGTTGGAGCGCGAGCCCTATCTGCTGGAGACCACCGTGCCGGGCGTGTTCGTCGCGGGCGACGTGCGCGCCCGCTCGATCAAGCGCGTGGCGAGCGCGGTGGGCGAGGGCTCGATGGCGGTCTCGCTCATCCACGAGTACCTGGTCGAGGCGTGAGAGGTCCCCTATGAGCGCGCCGCCGGTCACGGTCGATGAGCTACGCGCGGTGGACCTGTTCGAAGACCTCGACGATGGGCAGCTCGCCGAGTGGGTCGCGGTCGCCCACACCTCCCACGTCGAGGCGGGCCAGGTGATCGCCGAGCAGGGCGAGGAGCCATCCGGACTGCAACTGCTGCTCGACGGCGAAACTCAGGCCCTGCTCGTCGACAAGGGAAAAACCGAGCCCGTCGGCCATCACCGAGCGCCCACGTGGATGGCCGCGATCGCGGTCCTCACCGGCGGTCTGCTCGGGGTCAGGATGCAGGCCGTGACCGCCTGCCGGCTGGCGATCGTCGAGGCTGAGGACTTCCGCCGGCTGGCGTTTGCGCAGCCGGCGGTCCACCGGCGGGTGATGCAGCAGGTCGCGCCGGTGATGAGCCGCGTCACCGAACGCGAGCAGAGCCGCGAGCGCCTGACCTCGTTGGGCACGATGGCGGCAGGCCTGGCACACGAGCTCAACAACCCCGCCGCCGCGGCACGCCGGGCCGCAGCTCAGATGACCGAGGCGCTCGACGCGATCGGCTCTGCGCTTGCGCGGTTTGTGGAGGCGGGGATCGAGCGGGACGAGGCCGAGCAGCTCGTACGGTTGCAGCAGCAGGCGGCCGCACACGCCGCCTCCGCAACCGCACTGGGCGCGCTGGACGCCGCGGACGCCGAAGACGAGCTGCTCGCGCGGCTGCAAGCGCTGGGCATCGATGAGCCCTGGCGGCTGGCCGAGCCGCTGGCGGTGGCCGGCGTCGATCAGTCCTGGCTGGATAGCGTCGCCGAGCTGGCGGGCCCCGCGACCGATGCTGCCCTGCGGTGGGTCGCCGCAAGCGTGACCGCGGGCCGTCTGGCCGCTGAGCTCCAGGAGTCCACCGATCGCATGTCGACGCTCGTGGGCGCGGTGAAGTCCTACGCATACATGGATCGCGGCGAGCTCGTGGAGGTCGACCTGCACGAGGGGCTCGAGACGACCCTCACCGTGCTCGGATACAAGCTCAAGCACACCACGATCACGGTCGTGCGCGACTACGACCGTGCGCTGGGAAAGCTCACCGTTCGCGGATCCGAGCTCAACCAGGTGTGGACGAACCTGCTCGACAACGCGATCGACGCGCTCGGCGAGCGGGGGACGATCACGATCGCCACGCGGCCCGACGGCAGCTGCGCGGTTGTCGAGATAACCGACGACGGCCCCGGCGTCCCCGACGACGTGCTCGGGCAGATCTTCGACCCCTTCTTCACGACCAAGGACGTGGGACACGGTACGGGCCTTGGCCTGGCCACCGCACGGCGCATCGTCGTCGAGCGCCACGACGGCTCGCTCACGTTCGAGACTCGACCCGGCAACACCACCTTCCGCGTGCGACTCCCCTTCACCCAAACCTGACGCGACGGCTCACTGTTAGGGCACCCTAACTCATGTGCTAGCCTGCCCGGGGCGCAATCCCGATCGGCTGGATCGGATATCGCTGACAACATTGCCCCCGGGGCGAGATCTGCAGAGGAGACCGACACATGCGCCACATCACACTCTCGGTCGCCGGCACGGTGGCGGCACTTACGGCCGCGCTCACGCTCGCCGCGTGCGGCGGCTCCGGCGGCTCCTCCACGGGCACCGCGGGTGCAGCGGGCAGCGCATCCACATCCGGCTCACTCGCCGGCCAGTCGATCACGCTGTACAACGGTCAGCACGAACAGACCACCGCGCAGCTCGTGAGCGCGTTTGAAAAACACACCGGGGTAAAGGTGAACGTGCGCTCCGCCGACGAGGCGGAACTCGGCAACCAGATCCTCCAGGAGAGTTCGAGCTCGCCGGCGGATGTGTTCTATACGGAGAACACCCCCGTGCTCGAACACCTGCGCGAGCAGGGCCTGCTCGCCCGCCTGGATCCCTCCACGCTCGCCGCCATCCCCGCCCACTACAACTCGCCACAGGGGGACTGGGTCGGGGTCTCCGGGCGCGTGTCGGTGCTCGTGTACAACACCTCTCAGCTCACGCCCTCGCAGCTGCCCAGCTCGATCCTCGAACTCGCCGAGCCGAAGTGGAAAGGCAAGGTCGGCTTCGCTCCCTCCGAGACGGATTTCCAGCCGCTGATCACCTCGATCGTCAAGTTCGACGGCACCGCCACGGCCGAACGATGGCTGAAGGGCCTGCAAGCCAACGGCAAGGTCTACCCCGACAACGAGACGGTCGTGACTCAGGTCAACAACGGGGAGAGCGCGGTCGGGCTGATCAACCACTACTACTGGTATCGCCTGCGCGACGAGGTCGGGCAGAGTGGGCTGCACTCGGCGCTTCACTACTACGCCCCGCGTGATCCCGGCAATCTGCTGAACGTGTCCGGGGCGACGGTGCTGAAGTCCAGCTCCCACCAGGCCGCGGCGCAAGCGTTCGTGGCGTTCCTGGTGAGCGGAGAAGGACAGGAAACGATCGCTCACAGTCACAGCTACGAGTACCCGCTGCGCCCGGGGGTCAGCCCGGCAAGCTCGTTGCGCCCGTTCAACCAGCTGCAGCCGGCGCCGGTTTCCCTTTCGGAACTGAGCGACGGCAGCGCGCCGCTGGCACTCGAGCAGAAGCTCGGACTGCTGTGATGCGGATCCCCTGATGCCGACTGCCGCCATGCGGATTGCCACACGCAGACTGCCACCATGGGAACTCCCTGCGGACTGTCACTGCGCGGACTGTCACTGCGCGGACTGCCCCCGACGCGGACCATCCGATGACCCGGTCGCGATCAACCCGATCTGAGATCAGGCCGTCGTGGATGCACAGCCGATGAACACACTCGCGCCTCCCCAGCCCGGCATCGAAGGCAGGTGGGGGCGCATCTGGGCGCGGCGACGCCGCCCGCCGCTGGTGACCATCTTCGGCGCGACACTGGCCGCCGGCCTGGTCCTGTTGCCGCTCGTGTTCCTCGTGATCGAGGCGCAGCAGTCGGGGTGGGACGCTGTATCGCGCCTGCTGCTGCGCCACAACACCGCCGTGCTGCTGTGGAACACACTGCGCCTGGTGGTCGCGAGCACGGCCCTGTGCGCGGTGATCGGGGTGGCCGCGGCATGGTGCGTGGAGCGCACGACGATCCCGGCGCGCCGCGTGTGGGCGGTGCTGCTGGTGCTGCCGCTGGGTGTGCCGGACTTCGTGATCGGCTTCGGCTGGGTCTCGGTGGATCACAGCCTGCACGGATACCAAGCGGCGGTGATGATCATGACGCTGTCGCTCTACCCGTTGGTGTACCTGCCCGCGGTCGCGGGCCTGGCCGGCGTGGACCCGGCGCTCGAGGAGGTCGCGCGCAGCCTCGGGCTGGGACCGTGGCGGGTGTTCTGGAAGGTGACGCTGCGTCAGATGCTGCCGGCGGTGCTCGGCGGCTGCCTGCTGGTGACGCTCGGACTACTGGCCGAGTACGGAGCGTTCGAGATCGTCCAGTACCAGACGTTCACGGTGGCGATCTTCACCGAGTTCAAGCTCGGGTTCGACACGGCGGCGGCCTGCGCGCTGTCGCTGGTGCTGGTGGCGCTCGGGATCGCGGCGCTCGCCGGCGAGCTGCCCCTGGTTCGTCGCGGGCGCTGGACACGCAGCGGGGCGGGCGCCCGTCGTGCCGTCGTAAGGGTGAGACTGGGGCGTCGTTGGACGATCCCCACGCTGTTCGGGCTGTTCGCGCTGTGCGCCCTGGCCCTGGGGGTACCGGTCGGCTCGCTGGTGTACTGGCTGATCCACGGCGGCTCGACGACGCTGCCGTCGGCGTCGATCCTCACCGACGCGGCTCACACGGCGGAGTTCAGCGCGGGCGCCGCGGCGCTGGCGACGGCGCTGGCGATCCCGGTGACGGCCGCGGCGATGCGCCATCGCAACAGGCTCACGATTCTGATCGAGCGGCTGGCCCTCCTGCCCCAGGCGCTCCCCGGGCTGGTGGTGGCGCTGGGGCTCGTGTCGTTCTCGGTGCGCTACGCCCTGCCCTTGTACCAGAGCGCGCTGGAGCTGGTCGTGGCCTACGCGATCCTGTTCCTGCCGCTCGCGGTGGTGGGGGTACGAGCGGGGTTGGCGCACGCCCCGGCACACCTGGAGGAGGTGGGTCGCTCACTCGGACGGCGACCGGCGGCGGTCTGGCTGCGCGTGACGTTGCCGCTGATCGCTCCGGGGCTCGGGGTGGCGTTCTCGCTCGTGTTCATCTCATCCTGCACGGAGCTGACGGCGACGCTGCTGCTGAGGCCCACCGGCGTGAATACGCTCGCCACGCAGTTTTGGGCCTACACGAGCGACTTCTCCTATGGCGCCGCAGCCCCCTACGCGGGGCTGATGGTGCTGATCTCGGCGATCCCGGCTTACGTGCTCAGTCAGCGCATGGCGACGCTCGCGCGGAGGGGTCGGACATGAGCTCGGCCGGCGACCCGGCGGCGAGCGACAGCTCGGGCAGAGACAGGGCGGCGAGCGACAGCTCGGGCAGAGACAGGGCGGCGAGCGACAGCTCGGGCAGAGACGGGACAGCGCACGACAGCTCGACCAGCGACCTGTGGGTGCTGGACCTGTGGAAGGGCTATGCCTCAGGGGACCCGGTGCTGAAAGGCGTGAACCTGAGCGTTCCCGCCGGGTCGCTGGTCGCCGTGCTCGGCTTGTCGGGCTGTGGCAAGACAACCCTACTGCGGGCAATCGCGGGCTTTGAGCGCGTCCAGCGCGGACGCATCGCGCTTGGGACGCGAACGCTCGACGATGGACATCGCGCCTACGTAGCGCCGGAGCACCGGGGGATCGGGTATGTGCCGCAGGAGGGTGCGCTGTTCCCCAACCTCAGCGTGCGGGCCAACATCGCCTTCGGCCTCTCGCGAGCGCAGCGACGCACTAGCGTCGTGGACGAGCTGCTGGAGCTGGTCGGGCTCGCACCCCTCGCACGGCGCTACCCCCATCAACTCTCCGGCGGTGAGCAGCAGCGGGTGGCGCTTGCACGGGCGCTTGCACGACGGCCTGAGGTGCTGCTCCTGGACGAGCCCTTCTCATCCCTGGACGCCTCCCTGCGGGTCACGGTACGCGAAGAAGTCAGCGCATTGCTGCGCAAGCAGGGCGCGACAACGGTGCTCGTGACGCACGACCAGGAGGAGGCGCTGTCGCTGGCGGACTCGGTCGCGGTGATGCGCGACGGGGTGATCGTCCAGCAGGGGACCCCTGTCGAGCTCTACAGCACGCCGGTCGACGCGCGCCTGGCGAGCTTCCTCGGCGCAGCAAATTTGCTGGAGGCAAAATTCGACGGCGACTGGGCGCAGACGGTGCTCGGGCGGCTCCAAATGCACCCGGATCGAAACAGGGCGCCCAGCCTCGCCCAGGGAGTTGTGATCGTGCGCCCGGAGCAGCTGCGAGTCTGCCTGGGCAACGAGTCCGACGAAGGCCTGCCCGGCACGGTCGAGCAGTGTCGCTACTACGGGCACGACGCCCTGTTGCACATCCGCCCCGATGGGCCGGGCGCGTCGACGCTGATCGCACGGGTGCGCGGTGAGCGGGCGCTTGCGGCGGGCACAACGGTGCAGATCACTGCCCGTGGGCCTGTCAGCGCGGTCGGGTAGGCATCATGCCGTCGATGCCGAGACCACAAGTCCGGCTCAGTCACGGCGTAGGGACCGCGGCCGTGCGCGAGCGTTGGAGCGAGCGCTCGCGACACCCCGCTCATCCCCCCTGACCGAGTCCTGACGCCACCACCCACGGCAGGGGTCCGTCAGCAGGTCTCGCCCAACCCAAGCGCGCGGGTAACCGCGGGGTCGGCAAGGCTGTCGGCGAGCAGGTCGCTGCCCGCCAACTCCGAGCCGCTGAAGTACGGCACTCCGATCACATACATCCCCGCGGCCGCGGCCGCGGCGACGCCGGTGGGCGAGTCCTCCAGCGCGGCGCACTCAGCCGGCTCTGCACCCAGGCGCAGGCACGCCTCCAGGTAGATGTCTGGGGCCGGCTTCGGGTGCTCGACGTCCTCGGCGGACACGACCGTCGCGAACCTCCCATCCAGCAGCCCGGCGCTCGCCAGCGTGCGCTGCACGAACGCACGTTGTGAGTTCGACGCCACCGCTACCGGCACGCCTGCGTCCACCAATCGCTCGAGCAGGGCCAACGCCCCCGGGCGGGGCTCGACGCCTGTGAGCGCCTCCTCCATCACGAGCTCGTGCAGCTCGTCCATCAGCGCCTCGCCCTGACCCGCCAGGCCGAGCATCGCTTCGAGCTTCACCGCCGCGGCCGCGCGCGCTGAGCCGATCAGCGAGCGCTTGTGCTCGATCGTGAACACCCGCCCACGCCGTGCGAACAGCGTCTCCTCGGCGCGCGTCCATGCGTCCTCGGTGTCGAGCAGCAGCCCGTCGTTGTCGAACACCACCCCCGCCCGCGTCGCCATCGCGCCACTCTATGAGAACCCCGCCCACCCCGCGCATCCTCCATCCCTCCACCTGACTCGCATCCTGCCCCACTCCACCTCACCCGCACCCTGCCGGCTCCACCTCACCTTGCATCCTGCCCGTCCCGCGCCCAGCCGACTGTTTCGCCGCCGCATCGCATTGCCACCGCGCAAGGCGGGCGGGTCCTCGTCCCATGCGATCATCGCCGAGTGCCGACCGACGGATCGCTCATCCCGCGCTTTGGTCGCGCGCGCCGTGATCCATCGCTGGCGGTGCTCGAAGGGTTCCATCCGCTCAAGCACGCCCTGCGCTTCGGCGCCGCCGTCCTGGAGGTCGTCTGCTCAGACCTCGTCCAGCTGGAGCGGCTCGCCTCCCAGCTCGCGCCCGACCTCTCATCGCAGATGGTCTCGCTCGCGCGCGAGGTCCCCGCGGATGTCTTCGCTCAGCTCGCGCCGCTGACACCGCCCACCGGCGTGATCTCGCTCGCCGAGCGACCGCGAGGCCCTTCCGTTGACCCGGCCGCAGTGCTCGCCGGCGAGCTCCCCGCGCCGATAGTCCTGCTGGAGGACCCGCGCGATCTTGGCAACACGGGTGCCTGCATCCGCGTCGCCGCGGCCGCCGACGCCGCGGCCGTCCTCATTACCGGCGGCCACGATCCCTGGCATCCCGACGCTCTGCGCGGCAGCGCCGGTCTGCACTACGCATTGCCCGTCTCCCGCCTACCCCAGGGACTGCCGCCCGTCCTCGATCGGCCCCTGCTCGCGCTGGACCCTGACGGCGACCCGTTCGATCCCGCCGCATTGCCCGCCCGCGCGATCCTCGCCTTCGGCACCGAGCGCCACGGGCTCACCCCCGCGCTGCTCGCGCACGCCGACGCCCGGATCGCGATCCCCATGCGCCCGGGCGTCTCCAGCCTCAACCTCGCGACATCCGTCGCCGCCGTCCTGTTCGCCTGGCGCCTGTCCTCGCACGCATAGGACTGGGGCCGGTAGGCCTGGAGCGCGGTAGGACCGAACAGACTGTCGCCCGACCTACGCCTCGACGGCCACCCGCAATGACGATGATGCGGCTTCCACGCCGTCCAGCAGCTCCCAGTTGCCGCGCAGCGCCGCTTGCGCGCGCGCGACCATCCTGTCCGCCACCGCCTCACCGTCGGGCCGCCCGTCGATCAGCGCCTCGATCAGCTCGCCCGCCTGCCGCGCGTGCTCCACGTCGAGACGCTCATGCAGCGTGAAGTACTCGATCGCCGGCCCTTCATCGGTGTACCCGTAGTGCTCGGTCAGGCCGTCCAGCTTGGTCCGGGCGATCTCAGGCTGGCTCGCCTCGATCGCGTACAGCACCGCCAGGTGCTCCAATGCGTCCTCGCCGGCCGTCCATGCTTCCGCGCACGCCTGCGTCTGCGCCGGCCCCCGCTTCTGTCCGCCGCAAGCGTCCTCCATCTCCGTCGACGACTCTCCGGCGATGAGCCCGCCCGTCAAGCCCGCCGTGTCCGCCGTGCGTGTCGCCCGCGCGAACTCGTCCCACAGCGCCACGTGCGCGCGCTCCTCCTCGGCGTGGCGCTCCAGGCCCGCCCTGTGCTCAGGTCCAGCCTTGACTGCGAGCAGCGCCGACGCCTGCGCCAGCGCGACCACCGCGTGCCGGTACTCGCCCGCGTACATGCTCAGCTCCCCCGCGCTCAGCTCCCCTGCGCTCCAGCGCTCGTAGAACGGGTGCTCGAGCACATTCGTCGCACGTCTTGCCTCGTCGAGCCTGGCCAGAACGTCCATATGGCTGATCCTCTCTTGAGTTAGGTTCACGGGTCCGTGGCAGGAATGTTTGTCGTCGCCACCGGGGGTATTCCGATGTTCATGCCGAAGTATTACGGACATACCGGAACTATCCGTACACGCTGGTGGGCACCTGTCCATTGTATGTGCGAACGTTCACATGGAGATTCGACTGCGGAGGGTCAACGCGGTGATTTCGTCTATATCCATTTTTGTCGCGGCACTCGCCATCATCGGCCTGAGCGCGTTCTTCGCGGTCGCCCTCGGCCGAGCCGCGTCGCGGGGAGACGCCGAGCTGGATGACCGTCGGCGGCGTGCGCGTTACATCCGCGAGCTGTCGATCAGGATGTCGCGCCAGAGCTACGCGGGATTGGCGCCGGCCCAATCGGCGATCGCGTGCGATCCGTCGTCGAGCAGAAGCGTCGGCACCCAGCGGTCGCCGGTCAGCTCGCTCACCTCGCGGCGCCCACGCGTACGGTTGAACACGCCCGGCAGCGGCGCCAAGCCGTAGGACTTCACGACCTCCGGCTCGTGCCCGGCGTCCTTCAGCGCCACATACGCGTTGCGGCAGGGATGCCCGCCGGGTCGCGGGGTCGCAAACGTGCCCCAGCAGACGTACAGCCTCACTTTTCGCTCGACTTCATTTACCGCTCGTCCCGCCGACTTCGACGGCGCCCGCGCTCGCGGGGGGCGCCGCCTTGGCGGGCGAGCCCGACGTCGCCACCGCCATCGAAGCGGCCACCAGCACCAGCACGACGGTGATCGCGATCACCGCCCGCTCTCCCGCCGCGTTGCCGGGGAAACTCGGTTTGCGCATGCCCAGCCCGAGCGACAGGAACACGGCCCACACGACCAGCGCGCCGCCCGCGATGTAGAACGGGACTTTGCTCTTCTCCGCGCCGATGATCGGCGCCAGTTGGATCGCCACCGCGTGATAATCATGCATCTCCGCGAGCCTAACGCATGCACCCTCGGCGCGGCTTGCCGCGTCGGGTCGGGCGACGGCGAGACGAGACGTCGAGGCAACCGCCGCCGGGAGTACGCCATACGGAATGCGTCGTGCGGCGTCGTGCGCGCAGGCGGGCGCTCGCGTAGGATCCACCGCAGTGCCCGACTTCGCCCGCACCCCCGATGAGGCGTTTGCGAACCTGCCCGACTTCCCATTCGCGCCCCACTATCGCGAGGTCGAAGGTCTGCGTCTGGCACACATCGACGAGGGTGACGGCGCGCCCGTGCTGTTCATGCATGGCGAGCCCACCTGGTCGTTTCTGTGGCGCCACCTGATCGGACCGGTGCGCGACGCGGGCTACCGCTGCATCGCCCCCGACATAGTCGGCTTCGGCCGCTCGGACAAGCCGCTGGACATCGGCTGGTACTCCTATGACCGCCACGTCGCCTTCGCGGAGACGCTCCTGGACGATCTCGATCTGCATGGCGCCACGATCGTCGTGCACGACTGGGGCGGGCCGATCGGACTGCGTCTGGCGGTCGAGCACCCCGACCGCATCGACCGCATCGTGATTCTCGACACGGGCCTGTTCACCGGCCATCAGCCGATGACCGACGCTTGGATGGCGTTCCGCGACTTCACCGCGCGCACCGAGGACCTGCCCGTCGGGATGCTTGTGCGCGGCGCCTGCCACACCGACCCCGGCGATGAGGTCATCGCCGCGTATGACGCCCCCTACCCCGACGCGGCCTCCAAGGCGAGCGCGCGCGCCTTTCCGCTGCTCATCCCCCTGACCCCCGACGCGCCCGGCGCCGACGCCGGGCAGCGCGTGCTGCAGGCGCTGCGCGAAGACCGCCGCCCGACGCTGATGCTATGGGGCGACTCCGACCCCGTCCTGCCCCCATCCGTCGGCGAGCGTTTCGCCGAGTCGATCGGCCGTCCCCCGCCACGCATGATCGAGGGCGCCGGCCACTTCCTCCAGGAGGATCGCGGCCCGCTGCTCGGCGGGCTCATCGCCGAGTGGCTGACCGCCGAGTCGGTGGGTTAGCGGGGTCAACGCCCCGCCGAGCGCCGCGACACGCCGGTTGTTCAGCAGGATCGGGGTTGAAAGCGCTGTGAATTCGCGCGCGCGCATTGCCACGGTCGCTTCGCTCTTACTCGCCGCCCGCGGGGGCTCGCCCCCCAACAACCAACACTCAGTCGATCAGGAGCCTGTCTTCTCCGCGATTCGCGCAGGCTCGGACGCGGACTCCAAGCTCGGCTCGGACGCGGCGGCGCGCAGCTCGTATGCAGCCCGCACGTTCGGGTCGGCGTCGGCCAGCACCCTGTCGGCCTTCATCGCGCGCGCCATCCCCTCGGCCAGCCTGCGCGGCAGCAGCGCCCCCAGCATGGTCGTGCGTTTCGAGGACTTCGGCACCCAGATATCCACCGTCCCGTGCTGGAGCGCATCGACGATCGCGTCGGCCACGTCGGCGGGCTGCAGGTTCGTAAACCCCCGCGCCTGTCCGAGCCCGCCGCCGAGCTCGGTGTTGACGACGAACGGCATCACATAGCTGAGCTGCACATCCGGGGTCCCCATCAGCCGCAGCTCGCCCCGCACCGACTCGGTCAGCCCGACGACCGCGTGCTTGGTCGCGGAGTACGTTGCCCCGCCGGGCGTGCCGACCTTGCCCGCCAGCGAAGAGATGTTCACGATGTGCCCGTGCCCGCGCGGCACCATTCGCTCCAGCCCAAGCTTCATCCCGAGGATCACCCCGTGGAGGTTGATGTCGACCTGTCGTCGTGTCGTCAGGTCGTCCTCGTCCAGGAACCTGCCGAGCGGCATGATCCCGGCGTTGTTGATCAGCACGTCCACCGGCCCCAGCTGCGCTTCGGCGTCGTCCAGGAACCGCGCGAACGACTCGCGCTCGGTCACGTCCAGGCTCAGGGCGATCGCGGTCGGCCCCAGCTCCTGGGCGGTCTTGAGCGCCGCCTCGAGGTCGAGGTCGCCGATCGCCACGCGCATGCCCTTGCGCGTGAGCGCCTGCGCCGTCGCGCGCCCGATCCCGCGCGCCGCGCCGGTGATCGCGACGGTCTGGCCCGCGAGGATACGCGCTTGTTTGGCCATAGCGTTCAAACCTAGCGCACCTTCCCTGTTCGTGACGGGTTTCAACAACCGGTCCCCCCGGTCGACGGCCGCCTGCCGGCCGTCCTCCGCGGTAGCGACCGCAGGAGAGGGATAAGGGGAGGGCACTGGATCCGGGCGAACCCCACGGCGTCGCCCGGATCCGTGTTTCAACGGGCACCTGCGGAGTGGGTCCAATGAGGCCTATCGCTCACAGGCCCGCGCGCTCCGTTTGAAGTGCCCCTATCCTGAAGAGGATGCCCAAGTTCGAGTATGATGGCCAGCGGATCGCCTACACCGAGTACGGCGGTGGCCCCGCGGCGATCGTCACCCGCTCGGGTGCACGCGCGCGGACCGCCAAGAGCGCTCCGGCGGCGGGCCGGCCGCTGATCCTGGTGCACGGCCTGCTGCTATCCCAGGAGATGCACAAGCCGCTGGCCAAAGCGCTCGCGGCGCGCGGCAATCGCGTGATCACGGTCGATCTGCTCGGTCACGGCGAATCCGACCGTCCGCGCGATATGTGGCGCTACTCGATGGGCATCTTCGCCGAGCAGCTGCTCGCGCTAATGGACCATCTCGAGTTCGAGCAGGCCGCGATCATGGGCACTTCGCTCGGTGCAAACGCCGCTCTGGAGGTCGCCTCGCGTGCGCCCGAGCGCCTGCGCGGGATGATGATCGAGATGCCGGTGCTCGACAACGCGCTGCTGTGGAGCGCGCTCGCGTTCACGCCGCCGCTAGTCGCGCTCACGTTCGGGGAGCCGGTGATGAAGCTGGTCGCGCGCGGGGCGCGCGCGGTGCCGCGACGGTTGCTTCCTCACTATGGAAATGTCCTGCTCGACCTTGTGCGCCAAGAGCCCGGCCCCGGCGGCGCGCTGCTACAGGGGCTGTTCTTCGGGCGTATCGCCCCCCATCGCACAGAGCGACACACGTTCCAGACGCCCACGCTCGTGATCGGCCATCATCGCGACCCCGTTCATCCCTTCTCCGACGCCGGCATGCTCGCCGCGGAGCTGCCCAACGGGCGCCTGCTGGAGGCCGACTCGCTGGTCGAGCTGCGCCTGCAACCCGAGCGATTGACGAACGAGATCGCCTCGTTCCTGGACGAGATCTGGCGTCCGCGCCGCGCGCGGCGGGGCGCCAAGAGCGCGGGCTGAGGACCTACTTCGCGGAGAACAGTTCCAGTTCGTTGACGGTGACATGCCCCGGCGCGGAGGGGGTGCCGACCGCGGACGCGGGTGCCTTGCTGATCCACAGCGTAAAGAACCGAAATGCTTTGCCGGAATCCCGCAGCGTGAGCTTGGTCTTGTGCTTCTTCGCGTCCTGAGACGGGCTCAGCGCAACCCATGCGGGGTCGGTGATCGACGCCGGCAGGGTGTTCCCATTGGCGCCGTACACCTGCACGGTCATTCCCGGCGTGGACGTCACCAGCGTGACGGAGGAAACCTTCTGGGCGGTCTTCAGGTCGATCGCGAGCCCCTCCGCCATCTTGGGCGCGACGGCGGGGTTGACCTGGGCGGTCCAGCCGGTAGGAGCTTCGCCGTCGATCGCGAGGCTCGGGTCGCCGAAGTTGCTCGCCGGATAGCCGTACGGGTTGTATGTGCTCGCGGCGTTCGTATCGAGCAGGATCGGAGTCGGTTCGGGGGTGGTCGTGCCGCCGCTCGATTTGTTCGTCGGTTCGGGCGCACCACTGCTACCCGTCCCCGATTCGTTGGAGCCCGAGTTCGTGTTGTGAGTACCGGACGACGGCGCGGGCAGGGGCGTCCCCGTGCCCGACGATTTGGGCGTAGGCGCGGTCAGCGGGATCTGCGGCGGCGTGGACGCGCCCGGAAGCGGCTTGACCGTCGTCGGAGTCCCCAGCGTGTTCGGTGCCGTCGCGGCGCCGGGAGTGCTCGCGGTGCCCGGAATCGTGCCCGGCGTTGTGGTGGGCGCCTGCGCGACCACGATGACTTTGTGCGCGGCTTTGGGCGGGCTGGGCTGGGTGAGCGCCGCGTAGGCGGCCGCTGCCGCTCCCAGCACGAGCGCCCCCGTGGCCGCCAGCACAGCCGTGGCCGAGCGCCAGCCGGGTCCACCCGCGTCGAGGCTGCCGGGTACGCCGGCGCCGCACTGCAGGCACCAGTCCTGCCCGTCATCCAGGGCCGCCCCGCAGTTGGCGCACGCGCGGGCGGCCTCCTGCTCGGACGTGGGCCCGGGCGCGGACGTCGACACGGGCGCGGACGTGGGCGCGCCCGACGCGGAGGTCTCTGCGGGGCCGGCGGGACCGGACCCGTTCGAGGACTCGGGGCCTGTGGTGGACGGCTGCTCTGACTCGGGCGCCGCCGGTGGATCGGCGAGCACTGTCGGGTTCACACCTCAGATTCTTGCAGCTTCGCCGGGCTTCTTCGACCGGCAAGCGTTCAGCGAGCGCTTTCAGCGGGCGACGACGGGCCGATTCAGCCCGGCGACGGCGGGCCGCCGGGGACGATCTCGCGGCCGGTCGGGCGTAAATCCCGGTCGAGCTCGAGCTGCCAGTAGTAGCGGGTGAACGTCATCCCGGCGTCAAACTCGCCGACGTGCGGCGCGACGGTTTCGCCGGAGGCGAGCCTGACGATCAGCTCGGGGTAGGTGCGGCCCGGCAGCGCGGCGTAGGCGGGGGCGGGGAAGGCGCCGCCGAAGCGCGCGTTCACGTCGGTGATGCCGAGACCGACGTGGGGATCGCGAAAGACCTGGATCGTCGCCGGGCCACAAACAGCCAGCGCCTCCATCACGCGACGGCCGAGCTCGACCAGCTCGGCGTCGTGGACGACGGCGCCCTTGATCGACTCGCCCCCGCGCGACTCGAGCATCGTGCGCGGGATCGCGTTCAGGCAGCGCCCGGACAGGTCGCCGAGGCAGTCGATCGACAGCTCCGGGCCGCGCATCGCCCGCTGGACCATCACGGGCTCGGGCACGTACTCGACGAAGAACCGCGCCTGGGCGGGATCGTGGGCAACGTGGATCGAGCGCGCGCCGGAGCCGCGCCTGGGCTTGACCATGACCGGGTAGTCGAGCGCGTCCAGGTCGGCCTCGTCGGGCAGGTCTGTCGGCGGGGAGGGCAGTCCCAGGCGTTGCAGCAGCAGGTGGGTCTCGTACTTGTCGTACGTCGCGCGGGCGATCTCGGGGGACGGCACGAGCGCCGGAAGCCGCCCGGCGGCGCGGGCCAGGGCGAGCGTCTCGATGTCGAGGTCGGTGAGCGGCAGCACCGCGCCGACCGAGTGCTCGGCGCACAGGCGCTCCAGGGCGGGGACGTAATCAGGGTCCTCGATCAGCGGCACGGCGGCGCATATGTGCGCGGCGTATTGCGCGGGGGCCAGGGGGTTGGGATCGGCGACGATCGTCGTCGTGAGCTGCGCGAAGCAGGCGACGATGTCATAGCGCTTGCCTGCGCCCGTCAGCAGGATCGCGGGGGGCCCGGGGGTCGCGGGGGAACCCGCCGGCGTGGGCGAGTCCGCCCGTGCGCGCGGGGCCGAAGGCAGGCTCACAGCTCGTGCTCCCAGCCGCCGGTGGGGCCCTTGTACAGGCCGGAGCCGCCGAGCACGAGCGCGGGCGTGCGCCACAGGATGCGCAGGTCGAGCAGCAGCGAGCGATGGGCGATGTAGTAGAGGTCGAGCTCGATCCGCTCAGACCAGGGCAGCGACGCGCGGCCGTTGACCTGCGCCCAGCCGGTGATCCCGGGCCTGATCGCGAGGCGGCCGCGCTGGCGCTCGGTGTATTGGGCGATCTGCGCGGGCAGCGTCGGGCGCGGACCGATCAGGGACATCTCCCCGCGCAGCACGTTGAGCAGGTTCGGCAGCTCGTCCAGCGAGGTCCGCCGCAGCAGCGCGCCGACGCGCGTGACGCGCGAGTCGTTCGCATCGATCGCCGGTCCCGCGCCAATGTGCTCGGCCCCATCGACCATCGTGCGCAGCTTGAGCACGTCGAACTGGCGCCCGTGCATACCGACGCGCCGCTGGCGGTAGATGACCGGACCGCGCGACTCCAGCCGGATCGCGACCGTCGCCACGGCAAGCACGGGAGCGGCGAGCGCGAGCGCGAGCGCGGAGACCGCGATGTCGAGGCAGCGACGGATCATCGGCGGGATGATCGCAGCGAGCGGGCTATCGGGACGAGCCCGCTCGTCGAGCAGGCCCTCGTGCCGTGTCCGTGCAGAACGCGTGCGCGGGGTAAAGCGCTTTTGGCATCGATCCTGCTGCACGCGCTACATGCTCAGCGCGTGCCCTCGGCAACTTCCCATGCGGGGGAGGTCCCGTGGCGCAGCCAGTCCCACAGGCCGGCGGCGGGCGAGGCTGTTGTGAGCACGTAGTAGCGCGCGATCAGCAGCGGGCGCACGCGCACCGCACCGCCGAGCAGCGCGGCGAGCAGCAGCGCGAGCTGGAGCGCGAGCGTGACCTCATACAGAGCGCCCCCGCCGGCGGCCAGCAGCGCGATGTTGGCGGCGAGCGCGAGCAGGTGCAGGAACGGCGTGAGATAGCGCAGCAGCCGGTGTGAGACGATCATCAGCGCGTAGCCGGGAGGGTAGCCGCGCGGGGAGAGCATGCCGCCGCCCAGGAGGATCGGCCAGGTGTGGCTCATCATGCGCCGCTTGCGCGCGAACTCGCCCAGCAGCGAGGGGACCATCTTCTCGGACGCGCGGGCACTCGGCACATAGGTCGCGCGCAGGCCGCGCTTGACGATGTTGAAGGGAAGCGACAGGTCGTGGCCCATGATCGGGTCGACGACGATGTAGGTGTCACGTCGCGTCGCGTAGATCGCGCCGTTGCCGGCCGTGATCGAGGACAGGCGCGACTCATACGCGCGCACGGCGAGCTCATAGCGCCAGTAGACGCCCTCCTGATTGCCGGCCTCGGCGCCGGCGCCGGCCTGCACGAAGCGGACCTGCCCGCACGCGTAGCCGACGCGGGGGTCGGCGAACGCGCCGACGAGCATGCGCGCGGCGCCGGAATCCCACAGCGCGTTGGCGTCGGAGAAAGCGACGATCTCCCCCCGCGCGCGCGTGACGGCGGCGTCCTGGGCGCGGATCTTGCCGCCGCGCTCAAGCTCCAGCACGACGTCGGCCCCCGCCGCGCCCGCACGGGCGGCGGTGGCGTCGGTGCACCCGTCGCAGGTGACGATCACCTCCAACAGCTCGCGGGGATAGTCGAGCGCGAGCGCGTTGGCGACGCGCTCACCGATCACCGACTCCTCGTCGTGCGCAGCCACGATCAGCGACAGGGAGGGCGGCGGGTCGGATGGTGGCCTCTGGCTCGTGGTTCCCCGCCCGAACAGGCGCACGAGGACGGCCAGTGTGGCGGCGTAGCCGAGTTGCGTCCACACGATCAGCGCGGTGCACACCCAGAAGACGATCTCCAGCGCGGTCATCGGCGGGAGCTTTTCTCTGGGAGTGCCAGCGAGCGGTACAGCTCGAGCGTGCGATGAGCGATCTCATCCCAGGAGTACGGGCCGGCCGCGGCGGCGCGGGCTCGCTCGGCCATCGTGGACAGAGTGGCGGGGTCGGACAGCAGCGCCCGCAATGCCGTGTGCAGGGCGGGGACGTCACCCGCGGGGAATGTCCGTGCGGCGCCGGTCGCCGCCACCTCGGGAAAGCCGCCGACGTCGCTCAGCAGCAGCGGCTTGCCGAAGGCGAGCGCCGTGAACAGCACGCCTGACTGGTCGATCTCGCGGTAAGGGAGCACGACCAGGTCGGCGCGCTGGAAGTACGCGGGCAGTTCGGCGTCGCCGATGAAACGGGGGACGAAGCGGACGTTGGGCGGGGCCGAGCGGCGCAGGGGAGCGATGTCGAACTTGGGCATCCCCGCGATCCACAGCTCGGCGTCCTCGACGCCACGCCAGGCATCGAGCAGCAGGTCGATCCCCTTGTAGGGGCGCATCAGCCCGAAGCAGAGCACGACGGGCTTGTCGGTCTGAAACGGGGCCGGCTGAGGCGGGCGGTCCGCGAGATGCGCGAACGCCCCGTGGGGGATGACGTGCACGCGCGCGGGGTCGATGCCCAGCTCGCCGGTCAACCGGGTGCGGCCGTGAGTGGAGTGGACGACGAGCGCGTCGAACCGCGCATACAGCCGTCGCTGCGCGGCGAGCTGTCCGGGACGGGGCTCGCGGGGCAGGATGTCGTGCGCGGTGAGCACGAGCGGGCGCCGGGCGCCGCTCGCCGAGCGGCGTTGGGGGAGCAGGTGCGCGTCGAGATGCTGGACGGACAGCCACTGGAAGTGGACGACGTCGGCGTGGCGCGCGAGGCGGCGGTAGCGCAGCATGTCGGGGACGTGCTCGGCCAGCTTGCACGCCGCCCGCACGCGCGAGCCGGGCGGTCCGAGCGCGGCGCGATAGAACAGCTCGCGCCGCGCGTAACCGTCCGCGGGCGGGACGGCGCCGTAGGCGAAGCGGCTCGTCACCAGCATGACCTCATCAGCCCCGGCCGCGGCCAGCGCGTGACAGAAAGCGTGGTCGTAGGGGGGCGTGTAGGCCGAGGGGTCGACGACGTGGACGCGCACCGCACGCACAATAAGGGCGTATCCCGATAGGAGGGTGCGGCTGGGGCGGTCTAGGGTCAAGCGGAGCGCGGACGCAAGGGCGAAGGCATGGTGGTGCCATGTCGAGCCCGAGGACAAAGCTCCGCGAAGGCCATCGGGCGCATCCAGACGTGCGGGCCTATCGGGATACGCCCAAGCGTGGGGGCAGAGACAATGCTCGGATGACGCCTGTAACGACGCGCCCCGACTCCACCCGCAAAAGCGGCTCGGACGAGCGCGAGATCGAGCTGACGTATTGCGTGGTGAACACCTCCCAGCGCAAGCTGCTGCTGCACGGGTTGGACGCCATCGCGCGCGAGCGCGCTTCAGGGCTGCCGTTCGCGACGGAGGTGGTCGTGCTCGACAACGGCTCGCGCGACGGCTCGGCGCAGGCCGCGCGCGGGCACCCGACGGTGGACGAGGTCATCGCGCTGGATGAGAGGCGCGGCAAGGCGCTGAACGATTCCGCGCTGATGGAGCGAGCGAGCGGGTCCTACGCGCTGCTGCTGAACGAGGATTCCGAGCTGCGCCCGGGGGCGACACTCGCGCTGTGGGAGGCGTTGCAGGGGCACCCGGATGCGGCCTGCGCGGGGGCCCAACTGCTGCGCCCGGACGGAACGGAGCAGGCGTGTGCGTGGCGGTTTCCGACGGTGGTGACGGCACTCGCCGGCGCCGTGTTCCTGCACCGCCTGTGCACAGTGCAGAGCGGAGGCGATAAGCGCACGCGCGAAGTCGACTGGTGTCAGTCAGCCGCGCTGCTGGTGCGGCGCGAGGCGGCGGAGCAGATCGGGTACATGGACCCGGAGTTCTTCGTGTACTCCGACGAGGTCGACTTCGCCCGCCGGCTGCGCGACGCGGGCTGGCGCAGCCTGCACGTGCCGGGGGCGGTCGCCGTCCACCACGAGCAGCTGTCGACAAGCACCGCGGGAGAGCGGCGGATCGTGGAGATGGCTCGCAACCGCGACCTGTACATGCGCAAGCACCATTCGCCCGCCGCCGCGCGCGGGGTGCGCTGGCTGACCGCGTGGCCCTACGCGCTGCGCGCGCTCGCCGCGCTGGTGCTGCCCGGGCACTCGCCACGGCGGTATTGGCGCCATGTCACTGCCACGCTGAGACCCGAGCGCGGCGAGGGGCTGCGGGAGGCGGCGGCGGAGTTCAACCGCGCGGGGGACATCGCAGCGGCGGACCCTCCCGCGGCGGACCGCTGACGGGGGTCCAAGACCGGTCGATAAAAGCTCAGAGATCCTCGAGCGGGTCCTCGGCGTGCGTCACACCGCGATCCCGGGCGCGGATCCTTCAGCGCCCGCACGTCGAACGCGCGCTCGCGCGCGAGTCAGAGCTCGGTCGGCCCGACGACAAAGCCGAGCCTGTCCGCGCCACGGCGGAGTCGGGCGTCGACGGTCACGAGACGGCAGCCGAGCAGCGAGGCCAGCGCCACATACTCGGCGTCGTAGGTTTTCGCCCAACCGAGCTGGTCGGCGATCCGCCATGCCTCGTCGGCAAGACCGGGGTGTACTGTGAGCTTGACGTCGGTGTTCTCGAGTCGACCGCGCGCACGGTCGACTTCCTTGGCGCCGAGCTCGCGCCGCCAGACGCGCTCATGCAATGCCGAGTACGCCTCCGACCACATCAACGGCGGTGCACACAACTCGTCTCGAACAAGCGTTCCGAGATCATCCTCGCCGGGCGCGACGCACCACTGGACGAGCAGACTGGCGTCGACGACCAGCACCGACCCTCAGTGACCGGCTCGCGATTCCCTGATCCAGGCCGCGACGTTGGGCATCGGCTCGCCCCAGGAGGTCTTGTCCCAGCCCCACTCCTTCGGCAACGGCAGCATGTTCGGATACGGGCCGGACTGCATCGCCTCGAGGTCCTGCTCCTCGATCACGTGCTGGGTGCCGATCTTGCTCGCGCGGAGCTTGCCCTGGCGAATCCAGCGACGGATCGTCTCGGGGTTGCGACCGGTGCGCTCGGCGGCCTGTGGAACAGTCAACATGTTGTAGCATTATACACCTGGATCACAGGCACAGGAAGTGTTCAGCGCGCCGTCTGGCCTCAGAGGTAGGTGACGTCTACGCCCAGCCGGTCGTAGACGATCGCCGCACGACGGTCGCAGCTCAGGAGGCGGTACCCGTGGTGGGCGGCGGTCGCCGCGACCATGCCATCGTAGACCGCCCCGCCCGCGATCGACAGTTGCGCGAAGCGGGCGATCAGTGCACGACGCTCATCCTCGGGCAGAGCCATCCGCTTGCCCGGGTAGTCCTTGCGCAGATACTCGGCCACCAGCTTCGGCTCCATCCGCAACGGCTCCGGCAGGCGCGTCAGGACCGAGTAGGTCTCCAACTCCACGTGGGCGACGAGATCCCTGGCGTCACCAAGCGCCTCGATCGCCGCCTCGTGATGCTCGTTCCAACTGGAAAAAGCGGCGATCACGACGCTGCTGTCGGGCGTCGCGGCGCCGCCGTTTGAGATCACCGGCGAATCTGTTCGAGCGTCTCGCGCACCTGCTCTTGCGTCAACGCCGGCATCGGCCCGTCTGCCACCGCCACCAGTCGTCCGCCGCGCTTCTCAAGATGCACAGGCGTCGTGGGATGCTCGACCTCGAGTCGGCCGTCCACGGCGCTCAACTCCAGCTTCTGCCCAGGCTTGAACCCAAGCTGTTCGCGCAGCCGCTTGGGGACCACGATCCGGCCGGCCTCGTCGATGGTTGCGACCATGCCAGAAATATACCATCGGCAGAGGCCGCAGTGACTCAGCCCGTGTAAGGCATGTACTTCCTAGGAAAACCTGTCTCTTTTGAGAGCGTCACGTACCGTAAAAAGGGTCGCCGGTCGACGACAACACGTGTTCTCACTCGTCAGAGATCTTTCAGCGGGTCCTCCGCGTACGCCTCGACATCGCCGTGCCCCGCCCGGAACGCCGCGACGCGCCTGCGGCCGTCGACTACGAGCGCCCGGGCCTGGGCGCGCTCGTGGGGTGCGAAGAAGCGCGTGCCGAACAGCAGCGCCGGGACGAATGCGAGCCACAGGATGCGCAACACCAAGCCCGTGATGCCGCTGCTCGGCAGCAGCAGCTCTCCGGAGACGGCGACCGTCGTGAGGATCGCCGTCAGCGTGGCGAGGCGACGCCACTGGAAGTCCACGGCGAACACGCCGCGCGTGAGCAGGTGCATGACCGCGACCATCACCGCATAGGCACCGCACAGCGCGATCCCCGCCCCGGCGAGACCTAGGTTCAGACCGCTGCTGGGCACGAGCACGAACAGCAGCGCCACGTTCACGACCAGCCCGGCGGCGGCGGCGGGCAGGTTGCGCCGGGTGACCCGCGCGCGCCCGGTGATCGCGATCATCACCTGATAGAGCCCGTACAGCGTCCAGCCGAGCGCGAGCCATGGAAGGGCCTTGTACGCCCCGTAGTACTCAGGGGCGGCGAGCAACCGTACGAGCCAGCGGCCGAGCAGCGCGACGCCGACCACGACTACCCCGGTGGCGAGGACGAAATAGGTCGTCACGAGCGAGTACAACCGCGAGGCCTCGGTGTCGCTGTCGATCGAGTACGCCAGCGGTGGCCACGCGTACTGAAATCCGCGCACGAACACGAACACGACCGTCGCGAGCTGCACCGCGATCGCGTACTCGCCCGCCGCCCCCGAGCTCACGCCGCGCAGCAGATAGAACCGATCGGCCACCTGCAGCGCATACACGCTCGCGTCCGCCGGCACCGTCGGCAGTCCGAACCCCAGCATCGCGCGCAGGTCGGCCATCCTGACGCGCAGTGAGAAGCGCGCGCGCAGCACCCACCACAACCCGAGCACGACCAGCGCGGAGGCGCCGAAGTTGCCGAGCAGCAGCCCGCGGGCGCCCTCACCGGCGAACACGACCAGCGCGATCGTGAACGTGACGGTCATCGCCACGTTCGCCCCCGAGGCGAACATGTATGCGCGGGCGCGCTCGTCCACGCGCAGCTGCGCGTAGGCCATCTCGATGTTGGTGAACGCCCACAGCCCGAGGATCGCGCAGTCCATCAGCCCCGCGTCGGTGTAGCCGAGCACGAGCCGGGACAGCTCACTCGCGAACACCACCGCGAGCAGTGACGCGACGGTGGTCGTCCAGGCGACCGTCGCCGTGGCGGTGCGCGCGATTCGCGTGCGCCGCGCCTCGTCGCCGTCACTGAAGTAAAACCGCACGAACGCCTCCCCCACGCCGAGGCGCAGCAGGATGCTGAACAGGATCACCAGTGTCAGCAGCGAGTTGTATGTGCCATAGCCTGCGGTGGAGACGTGGCGCGTGTACAGCGGCAGGGTGAACACCGCGATCGCCTTGGCCATGATTTCCGCGGCCTGGTATGCCGCGCCCGTCGTGACGAGGCGCTTCAGGTAATTCAACACAGCGACTCAACCCGGCCCCTGCCATCACCCCGCGAAATTCTGCCGCCCGCGCGGGCTAAAGCGCCTCCGCAACGCCGGCAGCTGCGATGAGCGGCGCCGGCGGCAAAGGATGGCAAGAACGGGCTCACGGCTCACCCATCAAAATAGCCCGCGCGTGACAACGCAACTCCGATGCCCAGCAGCGTCCACGTGACCGGGTCCTCCAGGAAATCGGCATAGGTCCAGGTGTGCAGTATGAGCGCGGTGAAGCACGCGGCCAGGGCTAGCCGAAACGGGGATGCCGGCCGCAGGCTGGTGTCCCCCGGCTTCGGTCGTGGAGGTGAACGGCCCGCATCGCCAAACAGCACGGCGAACGCGGCGATCAGCAGCGCGACGTACACGGCCAGGCCGAGGATGCCCTGCTCGGCGGCGACCGTGATCGGGATCGTGTGTGACGCCGAGGTCGCGTTCGCCGTGCTCGCGTTGCCGTGGCGCTTGTACTCGGTTTCGAACGAACCCGCCCCGTACCCGTACAGCGGCCGGTCGGCGAACAGTTCCAGGCCGCCGGAGATCAGCTTCGTGCGTCCGCTCGTCGCGTTGCCGGCCGAGCCGCCCGAGCCGTTCAGGCCGAAGTGCAGGCTCGGCGGCGCGGAGAACGCGATCACCGCCGCTATCGCGAGCAGTGCCCCCGTCACATACACGGTCGCGCGCACGTCCCAACGGTAGGCGGCGAGCACCGCCAGCCCCAGCAGCAGCGCCGCGATGCTCGACTGTGAAAAGCTCGTGATGAGCCCCGCCAGCAGCCACGCGAGCACGCCCGCGCCCACCAGCACATCGCGCCGGCGGCGGCTCCACAGCACCACGGTCGTGACCGCGATCATCACGATCGCGAGAAACCTCCCGTAGATGTTTGGATCGAAAAAGAGTGAGTTGACGCGGAAGTAATTGTCGTACTGATTCGCCGCGACGACCTTCGGGTTCAGGAACAGCTGCTTGCGTGCATACTCGACGAACCCCACGCCCGCGAACACGACCGCCAGCACGACCGCCACGCCCAGGCACGCCAGCACGAGCTCGCGCGTCCAACGCACGTCGCGCAGGAGCATGAACAGCAAACCGAACGGGAGGTAAAAGAATGCGACATTCTCCGCGGCCTTGGCATGGTCCGGCGAGTACAGCCCCTGCAGCGCGTACAGAACCACCGCACCGAGCAGCAGCCGTTCCAGTGTCACTGCAGACAGCAGGGTGGTCAGTTTTGTGGGAGACCCGTGAGCCAGTCCTTTCATCCCGTGCTGTTGGCGCCGGTCATCACAGCCCTCGGCGTTGCGTGGGCTGCCAACACCGCGGCCGATCCATCTGGGCACGAGGTATGTGAGCGTTCCCGCGGCCACGACCAGGTAGAGTGGGATCAGCAGGTTAACCGTTCTACCGTCTGCGGATATCGGCAATCTGAACGGAAGCGCGGCGATCGCCAGCAGCGGGAACGCCTCGGGACGGCGGCGCATCAACAGTGAGAGCGCGCCTACTATCGCCAGCGCAGCGACGGCTGCCGCCGCGATGACGCCGAGGCTCGGCAGCGTGGTCGCGATCGCCGGCGATGACAACGAGGCCACCCTATTCACCTCCCCTCACCAACGTAAAGTTGCGAGGTGAAAACACCGAGCGATGCTGTTCGCGCAGGCTCACCCGCACGCGGTATTCACCAGCGGGGGCGGGCTGTCCGCCTGCGGTCACACCGGTCCAGCGCAGCGAGAACTGTTTGTAGCGAGGCACCGGTCGGTTACGCACGAGCGTCGCGACGGTGTTGCCCGCGGAGTTCACAATCGTGACTGTCACATCGTCGGCGCGGGAGAGCTTGAACGAGACGTGCTCTTCTTTGATGTGCCCCGCCGGAGTGGGTGAAAAGAACGGGGTCAGCTGAAACCGCTGCACCGCCGTGGGCGTGTGCTTGAGCCGCTGCGTGATGAAAAACGCGGCGAAGCAGGCCAGCACCAGCAGCGCGAACACGGCGCGTGCCAGCGGGTCTGTCCTGGTGTCGTGAGTCATAAATTCGCTGGCGTTTCCCGGCGCCTGAACCCGCCTGACGCCCGTCGTCGTCGGCCATGTGCCACCAGCACACTCACCGACACCGCCGGGCCGTCAGGTCGCGCCCATCCATCCGGCAAACACTCACCGAATTTATGACTCAAGACACTAGTCAATCCCCGCCGCCTGGCGCGAAGCGCTCAACTGTGTCAGAGCGCAGTCCCAGGCGCAACGTCTCCAGCGAGAGCACGTCGTCGGGAGCGATGTTGCCGAGATTGCACTCCGTGCCGAACCGGTGCAGCAGCCACACCTGCTGCTCGCGCTGAGGTGCCTCGAAGATCAGCTTGTCGGCGTCGATCGCGTGCACAATCTCGTCGATCAATCCCGTCCGCACCTCGCCGTCGGCTCTGTAAATCCCGGCGGTGCCCGACTCGCGTGCCTCGGCGATCACCTTCCACGCGCCGGCCTGCAGGTCGCGTTCGATCTGTTCCACCCATACATACGGGGCCATGATGAAGTCCGCGTCCTTGCTGCCGACCTCCGACAGGACGGTGAACTCGCAGGCCACGAGCTGACCGATCAGGTAGGTCTTGACGTCGGACTCCAGCGCGATCGTGCCATCGGACACCTCCACGTGGCGCAGTCCCAGCTCTCTGAGCCACGCGATGAGCCCCTCGACCCGGCCCTGTCTGATCGCCAGCTCCGTCAGCGTCCCCCCGAGCACCACAGGGATGCCGTGCGCCGCGTAACGCTCTAGCTTGGGCTTCAGGTTCGCGCTTACCAGCGCCGTGCCCCAGCCGAGCTTGACGATGTCCACGTACGCGCCCGCAACCTCGAGCAGCCCGTCGACCTCGGCGACCGACAGTCCCCGGTCGATCACGTGCGTGATGCCGTGCTCGCGCGGCTTGGTCGAGCGCGCGGGGATGTCGAGGAAGCTTGCTATCGGTCCGCTCCGGGCACGCTCACCGGGCGCGGCGCGCGACCGTAGCGATACGGCGCGCGAGGGCCGTAGTCACGGGGTGGGTCATGGAACCGATCCGCCAGCACCGGATGGCGCTTCGCCCGTGGCGCCGGACGGCGAGGCTTCCCCGGCGGCGCCGGCCTTGTCCATGCCGGCGATCACGACCACGGTCGAGGCCCCGACGAGCGGAGACACGGACGCTTCCATCGACTGCACCTTCGAGACGCCGAGCGCCTGCGCCACCTGCGCGGCTTCGGCGCGATGGCCCGAGGTGTACTGCACGACCGTCGTCTGACGGCTGCCCGACGGGGTGCCGTTCAGCGGGGTCGCCTGCGAGTAGCCGCTCTGCTGCAGGCTCGCCGACAACCTGTGCGCGAGCCCGGCCGTGCTCGTGCCGTTGAGCACCGCGACCTGTGTTTCCGCGGGGCTGACCGCGGGCGTCGAGGGTTCGCTCGGGTGCGTGCTGGTAGATGTGCTCGTGGATGATGTGCTCGTGTGCGAGTGGTGCGCGCGCGCGGCGGAGGTAGAGGCGGCGGAGGTGCTCGCCGCGCCCTTGCTCGAGGAGCCCCCGAGCGAGCTGACGACCAGCACGACCGCAACCACCCCAATGACCACGGCCGCCACGATCAGCACGGTCGCGCGGGCGGGAGACCTTCCGCCGCTTGCGCCGTCTGCCTCACGCGATGCGGTCGCGGAGGCCGGCGGCAGGCCGTTTGCGCGTTGCGCGCGCGAGCGCGCCGGCGCTGGGGTCGCCTGCGCGGATTCTGCACGCGCGGAGGCACCTGACCCCGCCCCGGAAGGTCCCGATGCCGTTCTGACGGCGGCGCTCGCGGCGCCGGTCATGGCAGCCGCCGCGACGTGGCGCTGGGGAGCGGGGGAAGCGGTGGGGGCAGGCGGACGGGCGGTCGAGTGAGCTTTTGGCGTCGCCGCCGCCGGAGTGGCCAGAGCAGGGGTGACCGGAACGGGGGTGACCGGAACGGGGGTGGTGGCGCCTGAGCCGGCACCGCCACCGGAAGGCGGCCCGTTCCCGCCGGAGGTCGCGGACACAGGAGGGGGCGGCGGCACTGGTGAGCGCGGAACGGCAGCGGCGGCCCCGGCAGCGGTGGCGGGCGCGGGAGAGCCCGGCAGCGGGGTCACGGCGGGCGCAGCGGGCATGGAAGCCGGTGCAGGCGCAGAGGCCGACGCCGGCGCACCGCCGGTCTGGGTGGCAGGCGGAGCACCACCGGCAGCCGGGGCGGGGAGCGGGCCAGGGAGCGGAACGCTCCCGGACCTGGCCGGCGGGGAAGATGCACCGGCCGTCAACGGAGCGGAGGTCAGCGGCGCACCGGTGGCGCCCTGCGGCTGGGCAGCCTCTGCGGGTGAGCCGGCGATCGGGGACGGTGCAGCGCCGGACGGCTGGGGGCCACCGGGCGCGGGGATCGGCGCGCCCGGCTGACCGGCGCCCGCACCCACGCCAGCACCCGCACCCGCGCCCACGCCCACGCCAGCACCCGGCTGGGTTGCGGGCCCGGCCACAGCGGTGGCAGCAGCGACCTGCGCGGCGGACGGAGTCCCAGCCGGCTGTCCGGCGGCGGGCACGGGGCGCGCGTTCAAAGGGGTCGTGCGCGGGACCTGGCGCACGGGGGGGACGCCGGACGCGGGGCGTTGTTGCAGGCGCGCCGCGGCCTCGGCGCTGACGCGCTGCTCCTGTTCGGCCGCGCGCTCCGGGGCGCGGCCCGCCCACTCGCGCAGGCGTTTGATCTCACGTGCCTGCGCGAACACCAGCAGCGACAGGACGGCAATCCCGACGAGCGCGAGGAATGCGGCGATCGCCCCGATCTTCGTGAACGAGCTCGAAAGCGACAGCGCGAGCAGCGAAGCGGTCGTCATGAATCCTGGGAGTGTACGAGCGGCTCAGGCGTCCTGCGCTGTCCGGGCCCTGTGGAGCGCTCGTCACGGCTGTCAGTGAGGGACGGTCGGGCGCCGTGGTCCGCGCCGCCGTGGGCGGCCGACAGCGCGGACACCTTCGCGGCGAGACCGGCGGCGTCGCCCTCGAGCACGAGCAGGCCGATCTCCGCGAACATCGCCTCGACCGCATCGGCCCCGAGCGGGGGGCGCTCGGCGAGCATGATCTTCTCCGCCGGCGTCGCCCGCGAGCGCTCGTAATCGTTGAACAGCTCCTCGTTGAGCTTCTCGCCGGCGCGGCGACCGACGATCTCGATGTCGATGTCGTGATCGGGGTCCAGGCCCGACAGATCGATCATCGCGCGGGCCAGCTCGACGATGCGCACGGGCTCGCCCATATCGAGCACGAACACCTCTGCGCCGGGGGCAGCGCCCGGCGCGCGGTCAGCCTGCGCGCAGACCAATGAGCCGGAGCGGATGATCAGCTGGACCGCCTCGGGGATCGTCATGAAGTAGCGGGTCATCCGCTCGTCGGTGACCGTGACCGGCCCTCCGCGCGCGATCTGGCGCTCAAAGATCGGCACCACACTGCCGGATGAGCCGAGCACGTTGCCGAAGCGCACCGCGTTGAAGCGGGTGTCCGGGAAGCGCGCGGCGGCGGCGTCCAGAGCGAACTCGGCGAGCGCCTTCGAAGCGCCCATCACGGTCGCCGGGGCGACCGCCTTGTCGGTCGAGACGAGCACGAACCGCCTCGCGGCGAGCTGGCCCGCGACATGGGCCACCACGCGCGTGGCGATCGCGTTGTTGCGGACCGCCTCGACCGGGTTGGCCTCCATCAGGCCGACGTGCTTGTACGCGGCGGCATGGAACACGACCGTGGGGCGGTGCTCGGAGAAGACCTCGCGCATGCGCTCCTCTTCCTTGCAGTCGGCCAGCACCGCGGCGAGCACCGACGGCTGGATGTGGCGCTCGTCGAGCAGCTCGCGCTCGATCTGAAAGAGGTTGTCCTCGGCGTGGTCGAGCAGCACGATCTTGCGCGGCCCGACGCGAGCGATCTGGCGGCACAGCTCCGCGCCGATCGAGCCGCCCGCGCCGGTCACCAGCACGATCTCCTCCGCCAGGTACGCGCCCACGCGGTCGAGCTCCATGTGGACGGGTTCGCGCCCGAGCACGTCCTCGACACGCACCTCGCGCATCTGCCGCGCGATCGTGCCGTGATCCTGGAGCAGCTCGAACACGGTCGGGAGCGTGCGCACGGAGATCCCGCGCGCACGGCACTCGCGCACCACGCGCGCGCGGGTGGAACCCGGCGCGGAGGGGATCGCGATCAGGACTTCGTCGACCTGGGACTCGTCAAGGATGCGTGGCAGGTCGGCCTGCGTATCGCCGCGCACGCGCACCCCGTCGATGCGCAGGTCGCGCTTGCTCGGGTCGTCGTCGAGGAAGCCGACCGGCGAGAGACCGAGCTCGCGGTTGCGAGCGATCTCGCGCAACACCAGACGCCCGCCGTCGCCCGCACCGACGATCAGCACCCCACGCTCGCCCTTGCGTCCGCCGCGGAACGCCGCCAGCGGGCGACGCTCGTAAACCATCCGCGCAAGCACGCGCACACCGAGCAGGAACAGCAGACAGAGCAGGCCGAACAGCACGATCACGCCGTTCGGCAGCGCCACCGTCGTGGTTCCGTGCACGGAGTAGCGCTGCACCGGGCGCAGCACCTCGATGCCCACGACCGTGAGCAGCACGATCGCGACGACCGCCCGCGCAACCGCCTCGTAATCGCGCTGGCTCGAGTAGCGCCAGCGGCGCTGATACACGCGCGAGAACACGAGCACGAGCAGGCTGCCGCCGAGCACCCACCAGATCGTGTGTGAGCGCAGCTCCGCATAGTGACCGGTGGGGCCGGTGTCGAAGCGCAGCTGAAACGCGAGGTAGTAGGCGAGCGCTACCAGCACCCCGTCCACGGCGAGCTGCGGGATGGAGCGGCGGTGCAGGGGAAGGGCGGCCGATCTGAGCCTCCGGCGCATTGGGAATGATTGTACGGGCGAGTGGGGATGCGGCGCACAGTGAACGCCGGCGCTCACGAGCGCGCTCCGGCTTCTGAGTCCACCTGAGTGAGTCCTCCTGAGTGGGTCCTCCTGAGTCGTGTCGCCGGAGCGGACCGCGGGGCGACGCGCGGAAAGCGGCCGCTAACGCTCGCTCAGCGGCGACAGCAGACGATCCACGAGCACGCCGGGGTCACGGCGCGTTCGGGAGGACTCGGGGAGCGGGTCGCGCTTGGTGAAGGTCAGCTCGTCGGCGTCGGTGAGCTTGCGCAGGCGCCGGTCGGCGATCAGGCGCTCGTCAACGGCGCCGAGACGGCCCTCGAAGGTGGTGTACACGGGCGTTCCCAGCGCGACCGCCTCGCGGTTCATCGTGCCGCCCGCGGAGATCACCAGATCGGCATATGCGATCAACGACTGGGCGTCGATCGCATGGGGCGGGACGACAAAGCCGGGAACCGTGCCCAGGCTGGCGCGCTGAGCGGCGGTGCGGGGAAGGAGGATCACCTGGACGCCGTCGTTCTCGGCCGCCGCGCGAGCGCGGACGAGAACATCCGCGAAGAGGTCGTTCTCGAAACGGTGATACAGCGACACCTCCGGCGGGGTGCGGATCACGATCAGAGGGCGGGCCTCATCGAGCGCCAGCTCGGCGCGGATCGCGGGATCGGGTTGGAAGTCGGCGAGGTAGTACTCCTCCTTCAGGCCCTCGTACGAGCGGATCTTGCCGGCCGCTCCATACGGTTGCAGGCGCTCGGGCGGGATCGCATCGGGCACGACGACCGCGCGCGCGAGGCGGCAGTTGACGTGGTGCTGGACCGATGCCCACTCGTAGTCGAACATCGTCGAAGACGGAATCCGCAGCGTCGCGGCCGCGACGGACACGTCGTTGGAGCCGTGCCCGAGGGCGATATCAAAGCGTTGCCCGCCCGCGGCGCGCGTGTCGGCGAGGGCCCAGCGGACGAGCCCGGTCGAACGCGAGGCGAGGCCCCCGAACTTGGCCGCCAGCCGCTCGCCGCGGTGGCGTCCGATCGCGGTGTGGGCGATATCGAAGCGCTCGCACAGCTCGATCGTCTGCGCGAAGTCGCGCGCGGTCACGCGCACGTCGTGGCCATCAGCGTGCAGGCGCTCGATCACGGGGCGCATCACGAGCACATGCGGGCTGTTGGTGAGGTCGATCCAGACTCGCATCGCAAGCGGGACGGTAACGCTCCGGGACCACGCTCTCCAACCTGCCGGTATCGTTGGCCGGCCGATGCTGGTCCTCGCCTCGATCTCGGAAACGCTGGTCAACGAAACCTCGCACTTCGTGCGCGACGCCGGGCTGCCGGGGATATTCGCGCTGATGGCGATCTCCAGCGCCTGCATCCCGATCCCGTCGGAGGTGGTGATGCTGTTCGCCGGCTTCGCCGTCGCCGACCCGGGTCAGAGCGCCTCACACCATCACATGACGATGACCGGGGTGATCCTGGCGGGCCTGCTCGGGACGATGGTCGGCTCGTGGGTCGCCTACGGGATCGGTCGCGGCGGGCGGTTGGAGCTGCTCGAACGGCATGGCGGCAAGTTCAAATGGATTCCCACCCACCCTGCGCAGATCGAACGGGCCGACCGCTGGTTTCAGCGCTACGGCGACCCGGCGGTGTTGTTCGGTCGGCTGATTCCGCTGGTCAGGGCGTTTGTGTCGCTGCCCGCCGGGATCGCGAAGATGCCGTTCGGGCGGTTCACGGTGCTGACGCTGCTCGGGTCGATCCCCTGGGTGGTCGCGCTCGCGTTTGCCGGGCACGCGCTCGGCAATGACTGGACGAGCGTGCGCAAGACGTTTGAGTACATCGACTACGTGATCCTCGCGCTCGTCGTGATCGGAATCGGTTATGCGATCGTGCGACGGCGACGAGGACCGGCGGGCGGGGACGTCGACAAGCCGCCCGTCACCGACGCGGGCTGACCGGGAAATGCCGTCGCGACAGCGGCTCTCGCTTCGCCGCCCGCGCAAGCGCCGCCACAGGCCGGAACCGTCGCGGCTCTCGCTTTGCGAAGCGGCGGCGCTGGGCGCGTTGCAGGGCCCGACCGAGCTGCTGCCGATCTCATCTTCGGGCCATACGTCCCTGATCCCGTGGCTCGCCGACTGGCCCTACGCCGAGCTGGAGCCTGAGCTGCGTAAGAGCTTTGAGGTCGCCCTGCACGCGGGCGCGGGATTGGCGCTGGCGATCGACATGCGCGGAGAGCTGATCGAGGCGGCGTTGCGGCTGGACAGGCGGGGGGCGGCGGTGATCGCGCTTTCACTGGCACCGCCCGCGATCGCCGGGTACTTGTTGGAGCGGGCGATCGAGCGTCGGCTCGGCGGGCCGCGCTCGATCGCGGTGGGACTGATCGCGGGGGCCATCGCGATGGCCCTGGCCGACGCGCGGCCGGGGCGCGGCAGAGGCCCTTCCCCGCGAGGGACCCGGCCCGAGGCGGACGTCGGCCCACGGGACGGACTGACACTCGGGGTCGCGCAGGCCGTCGCGCTGATCCCGGGTGTGTCACGCAACGGCGCGACGCTCACCGCTGCGCGAGGGCGCGGATTCGCCCGTGAGGACGCGGTCGCGCTGTCGTGGCATGCGGCGCTGCCGGTGATTCTCGGAGCAAGCGCGTTGAAGGCGTTGCGGCTGCGGCGGGGGGTCCCGGGCGGAGTCTGGCCGGCGCTCGCGACGGGCGCAGGCAGCGCGTTCGTCTCCACGTCGGCGAGCGCCCGGCTGCTGCGCCGGCCGCGGGTGAGTACGCGAGCGCTGCTGCCATACGCCGTCTATCGCTGCATGATCGCGGCCATCGCGATCATGCGCCTGCGCAAGCCGCAAAATAGAGACGGATGAACCTGCTCGGAACCCTGCTCGGGGGGCGCTACCGTCTCGATGCCGAGATCGGGCGCGGAGGGATGTCGACCGTCTACCGCGCGTTCGACACCGTGCTCGAACGGCCGGTGGCGATCAAGCTGATGCACCGCGAGATCGCCGCGGACTCCGACCAACTGGAGCGCTTCCGGCGCGAGGCGCGGGCGGTCGCCCAGCTCAACCATCCGCACATCGTGACGGTGATCGACGCCGGCGAGGAGCCCTCCACGCACGACGCCGCGGCGCAAGAGCGCGGGCCGGAGGTGGGCACTCCATACATCGTGCTCGAGTACGTCGAGGGCGAGACGCTCAAGCAACTCATCCGGCGAGAGGGACAGTCGCTGCAGATCACTGAAGCGATCGCCTACGCAATCGAGATCGCGCGCGCGCTCGGCGCCGCGCACGAGCGCCTGATCGTGCACCGCGACGTCAAGCCCCAGAACGTGCTGATCGGCAAGGAAGGCTCCGCCAAGATCACCGACTTCGGGATCGCGCGCACGCTCTCAGAGGTTGGGCTGACGATGGACGGGCGGGTGCTCGGCACGACCGACTACGTCTCGCCCGAGCAGGCGCTCGGACAACCGGTCACAGGGCAGTCGGACCTGTACTCGCTGGGGATCGTGCTGTACGAGATGCTGACCGGCGCCGTCCCGTTCAGCGGCGAGACACCGGTCGCGGTGGCGATGCGCCACGTGCGCGAGCAGGTGCCCGACGTGCAGTCGCGCCGGCCTGAAGTCTCCGCCGCGACCGCCGCTGTGGTCGAACGCGCGACCGCCGCAGACCTCACGCAGCGATATCCAAACGCCGCCACGATGGTCGCCGACCTCGAGGACGCGCTCGCGCTCGAGACCTCGCGCTCCGGGCAGGCGACCGGCGAGGTCACGAGCGTGCTGCGCACGCTGCCACGGCGCTCGCGGCGGCGGCTGCCCTGGCGCATGCGCCACCCCGCGCGCTGGGCCGCCTCGCTCGCGCTGCTCGGTGCGATCGTCGCGCTGGTGCTGGTGCTCGCCGCCGGGCACACCCATAGCGGGGTGGCCCCCAACGTGCCATCCAGGCACGGTCTTCAGCCCGTCCGTCTAAGCCAGACCGCCGCACACGATTACAACCCGTTCGGCACGGGTCCCGAACACCCCACGCAGGTCTCAAACGTCGTCGACGGCGACCCCAATACGACCTGGAGCACCGAGCACTACGTCGAAGGCACGCTCGGCAGCAAGCCCGGTGTCGGTCTGTACTTGGACGCCGCCCCGGGCTTGCGGGCGCGGGCGATCGAGATCCAGACGCCGACACCCGGGTTCACGGCGGCCGTCTACGCGTCCAACAACTTCCACCAGAGCCTGCCCTACGGCGACACGACGCCGTTGGCCCAGCGCGGCTGGACACAGCTCGCCCCGGCGCGGCCCGTCGGCGCGAACACAACCGTCCCGCTGAGCAACCCGACCGACTCGTCCTACCGCTACTACCTGATCTGGATCGTCAAGCTGCCGCCCTCCAGCGAAACGGCCGAAGTCTCGGAGGTGACGTTGTTTGAGTGAGGATTAACAGGTACTTCGAGCCCTCGAATCACAGAGAGCATCCGCCGACTCGTCGCGTAGGTTGCCGGCATGCTTAGCGAGAGCGAGATCATCTTGGGGGACAACCTTGAAGTGCTGCCAAGCCTTCAAGACGAGACATTCCAGCTGATCTACATCGACCCCCCGTTCAACACCGGCAAGACGCAAACCCGCAAGACCCTCCAGACCATGCCCGACGAGAGCGGCGATCGCACAGGATTCATGGGCCGGCGCTACAAGACGCGGCTGCTCGCCGAGTCATCCTATCTCGACGAGTTCGGCGACTACCTGATGTTTCTAGAGCCTCGTCTGCGTGAGGCTCACAGACTTCTCGCCAAAAGCGGAACTTTCTACTTCCACATCGACTACCGCGAGGCTCACTACTGCAAGCTGCTGCTGGATGAGATCTTCGGACGGGAGTGCTTTCTGAACGAGATCATCTGGGCGTATGACTACGGGGCGCGCTCCAAGAGCCGCTGGCCCGCCAAGCACGACACGATCCTTGTCTACGTCAAGAACCCAACGGACTACTACTACGACGCGGAAACGGTCGACCGCGAGCCGTATATGGCGCCGGGACTAGTGACCCCGGAGAAGGTCGCAAAGGGAAAGCTTCCGACGGACGTGTGGTGGCACACGATCGTCCCCACCAACGGGCGCGAGAAGACGGGCTATCCGACGCAGAAGCCGGAGGGCATCATCAGGCGGATGTTCCAAGCTTCGACGAAGCCGGGGGACTGGTGCCTTGACTTCTTCGCCGGCAGCGGCACGGTAGGAGCGGTTGCGGCCAGCCTGGATCGTCGCTATGTGCTGATCGATTCCAACCCAGAAGCGATCAAGGTGATACGTGCTCGTCTCGGTTGCCAAGAACACAGCGCTCCAGACTCCTCGCAATCAGCAGTCGGGGTGGAGTCAGCCTCGGAACTCGCTGCAGGCCTTTTCTAGGGCCTTCCGAGCGGCGCGGAGCGCGCCTCAGTACCGACGCCCTCGGCACTCGTCGTGGCGCTCGATCCCGAGGCGGCACAGACGGTCGAGCAGCTCCGGGTAGGCGATGCCCGACGCCGACATCAGCTTGGCGTACACACTGGTCGGGGTGAATCCGGGCATCGTGTTCAGCTCGTTGACGAGCACCGACTCGCCCTCCACGAAGAAGTCGACGCGCGCAAGCCCCTCGCAGCCGACCTGGGCGAACGTCTCCACGGCGAGTTGCCGCACCCGCGCTCGCGCGGTGTCGGAAATGCGCGCCGGGACGATCAGCTCCATGCCGCCGGGCGTGTACTTCGCAGCGTAGTCGTACCACTCGCCGGCAAACACGATCTCGCCGGGCTCCGACGCCTGCGCCGACGCGCCATCCGCGGCCCGTTGCGCGAACGGCAGGCCGAGCACGCCGCACTCCACCTCGATGCCGGGCGCCATCGCCTCGATGATCACCAGTTCGTCGTGCGTCAGCGCCTGCTCCAGAGCGTCCACGACCCGGGCCGACTCTGTGACCCTGACGATTCCCACGGACGAGCCCAGGTGCGCGGGCTTGACAAACACCGGCGATCCCAGCTCGGCGATCTCCGACAAGACCTGCGCGGGCTCGGCACGCCAGCGCGATTCGCGCACACCGACGTAGTTGACCTGGGGCATCGCCGGGACCGTCGCGGACAGCAAGCCTTTGAACAGGACCTTGTCCATGCATACCGCCGACGCGGCTACGCCCGCGCCCACATAGGCCACGTCGAGCGCCTCGAGCAGGCCCTGGACGGTCCCGTCCTCTCCAAACGGGCCGTGCAGCGCGGGGAACGCGACGTCGGCACCGAGCAGTCCCTCACCCGGGCGCACGCTCACAGGCTCGCCCCCATGCCGCCACGCGCCGTCGCGATCGATCTCGATCGAGGTGACCTCGTGGCCCGCCGCGAGCAGGCCCTCGCGGATCGCGGCGCCGGAGGAGAGCGAGACATCGTGCTCGGAGGAGCGCCCGCCGGCGAGTATCGCAACGGTGAGCACATTCGCCGCTGAGCTGCCGGCCGCAGGCCCGGCGAGACCGCTCGTGTCCGGCCCCGCGCCTGCGGGGCCGCTTGGGTCCGGGCCTGCGCCTGCGGGGCCGCTTAGGTCTGCGGCTGCGCCTGCGCGTCCGGGCATGGTGAATGGGGAGGGATCGCTCATCCGACTCACCCGCTCGCCACCGGCGGGGTCGGGGTCACGGGAGGGGTCGGCGTGGTGGTGGTCGTCGTCGGGGTCGTCTGGGGTCCGAGCACCCCGACCGCGATCATGACCGTCGCGCCCTTGCGGGCCTTGTGACCAGCCGCCGGGCTCTGCCTGAGCACGTTGCCGACCTGCGACGCTTCCGTTGTCGTCTGGGAGATCGCCTGAGGGGCGAACCCGGCACGCCCGAGCGCGGCGGAGGCCTGGGCCTCGTTCTGGCCCACCACGTTCGGGATCGCCACTTCGGTAGGCGCCTGGGCCACCGTCAGGTTGACGGTGCCGCCGGCCGGCAGCGAGGAGCCTGCGGTAGGCGACTGTTCGAGCACGGTGCCGGGGGACTGTTCGGTCGAGGTCTGCTGGGTGATTTCGCCGATGGTCAGCTTGGCGTTCGTCAGCGTCGCTTCGGCGGCGCCGCGAGATTGGCCGACAACGTCGGGCACGCTGGTCTGCGCGGGTCCACCGGAGACGAGCACGGTTACCGCGCTGCCCGCCTGCGCCTCGGTTCCCGCCGGCGGGTTCGTCGAGATCACGCGCCCGCTTGCCACCGTGGCGCTGGACTGGGTTTCGGTGGTGGGCTTGAAGCCCGCTTTCTTCAGCTTCGCGGTGGCCTGCGCCGCGGTGAGGCCGGCGACGTTCGGCAACGCGGAGCTGCCTGGGCCGGTGGAGACTGCGATCGTCACGCGCGCGCCCTTTTTCACCACACTGCCCGCCGACGGCGTCTCGCCTATGACGACGCCGCTCGCGACGCTCGCGTTCGCTGTCAGAGCCGGAACAGGTATCAGGCCGGCCCGACGCAGGGCCAAGCTCGCCGCCGCTTCGCTCTGCCCCGCCACGCTCGGCACCGTCACGCTCTTACCCGAGGACGGACGCGTCAGCAGCAGGGCCGCCACCACCGCCACAGCCAGCAGCACGGCGACGCCCAGGCCCCAGAGCAGGCGCCGACGCGTCGCATCGGCCTGCTCGTCCACGTCATCCGGCGGCGTCGAGGCGAGCAAGGCTCCGTCGGGGGGGAGCAGCAGCGCTCCCGTGGACAGCGCCATGCCCCGCGGCACGGCCCCATGCGCCACGGTCCCGGGCGACGGCGCGGCGAAGATCGCCGTCGCGGCGGAGGCGGGCAGGCGCTCGCGCGCGGCCTGCAGGGCCGCGATGAACTCATCCGCGTCGGCGTAGCGCGCGGCGGGATCCTTCGCGAGCACCCGCAGCACGATCTCGTCGAGCGCGACGGGCACCGCCGGGTTCACGGTGCTGGGTGGGAGCGGCTGCGCGGAGACCTGCTTGAACGCGATCACCACGGCCGTGTCGCCGTCGAAGGGAACGACACCCGTCAGCAGCTCATACAGGATCACGCCGACCGCATACAGGTCCGACGCGGCGCTGACGGCATGGCCCTGGGCCTGCTCGGGGGAGAGGTATTGGGCGGTGCCCATGATCGACCCGGTCAATGTCATGTCCGACGCGCCCGCCTGGGCGATGCCAAAGTCGGTCACGCGCGCGCGACCCTCTTCGTCGAGGATCACGTTGTGGGGCTTCAGGTCGCGATGGATCACGCCGCGCGTATGCGCGAACCGCGCGCCACGCAGGATCTGCGTGACGATGTCGATCGCCACCACCGGGTGCAGCGGGCCCTGTTCGCGCACAAGCGCCTTTAGCGAGCGCCCGGGGACGTACTCCATCGCGATGTAGTAGGTCCCGTCCCACTCGCCGCGGTCGAAGATCGCGACGATGTTCGGATGCGACAGCCCGGCGGCGCTGGAAGCCTCGCGGCGGAAGCGCTCGACGAACTCCTGATCCTCGGCGAAATGATGATGCAACACCTTGACGGCGAGCCGGCGCCCGAGCAGCTGGTCTTCGGCGAGGTACACATCGGCCATGCCTCCGGAGCCCAGGCGCGACAGCACCTTGTAGCGCCCGTCGATGATCGTGTCCGGCTCAACCATTGGACCGGGACCTCAACACCGTTTCCATGACCTGGCGCGCGACGGGCGCCGCGAACGCGGCGCCCTGGCCGGGGACATCCTGCAGCGTCACGGCGATCGCCACACGCGGGTTCGAGGCGGGCGCGAATGCGATGAACCAGACATTGTTGAGCGCGCTCCCGATCTGCGTCTCGGCGGTGCCGGTCTTGCCGGCCACCTGCACACCCGGGATCTGTGCGGCCGTGCCCGTGCCTTCGTTGACCACCGCTTCCATCATGCCCGTGACCGCAGTCGCGGTCGAGGGCTTCATCACGACCGACTGCACGCGCGGCTTCACCCGCAAGACCGTGCGTCCTTCGGGGTCGACGATCCGTTCGGTCAAATGCGGGGTCATCAGCCGGCCCCCGTTCGCGACGGCCGCGGCGACCTGCGCCATCTGCAGGGGCACGACCTGCAATTTGTCCTGGCCGATACCCATGCGCCCGACATCGACAAACCGACTGGTCGGCGAGATCAGCCGCCGGCCGCGATACTCGCCGCTGGAGGACATCTGTTCGTTCGGATAGTCCAGCCGGGGCTTGCGGTCAAAGCCGAAACTGTTCATGTACTTGGCGAGGGTCTGCTTGCCCACATGTTCGGCGACCTGGGCATAGACCGTGTTGACCGATTTGACGAGCGCTTCGGTGAGCGTGAGCCGGCCAAAGCTCTCGTGTTCATCGTTCGATAGCGGCACGCCCGATACCAGGATGCCGTCGCGGCCGCTGACGCGCGACTGCGGCGTGTACTGCCCGGAATCGATCGCGGCGGTGGCGGTCACCACCTTAAACGTCGAACCGGGCGCGTAACCGAATTGGGTCGCGCGGTTGACCAGCGGCGTTCCGGTCGTGTCGCGCGCAAGCCGTTCGTAGGCGCGTGGCGAGCGCAGCTGGTTGGGGTTGTAGCTGGGCGTCGAGGCCATCACCCTGACCGCCCCGTCGCGCGGGTCCAGCGCGACGACGGCCCCCCTGTGTCCCCCCAGTGCCGCGATCGCCGTCTGCTGGGCCGCGGGGTCCAGCGTCGTCAAAACTTCGTCGCCCTGCCTGCGCTTACCCTGCAGTTGGTCGAGGATCGCCTGCAGGTTCGTGGCGCTCGTTTCGCCGTCCAGCGCGGGGTTGCGGTAGCGCTCGAGTCCTGCCTGGCCGAGGTCTGTATAGGAGTAGCCGAGCGCGTTTGAAAACTCTTCCCCGGTCGGGTAAGTCCGCTGATAGGTCCCTTCGCGACCGCGCACGCTGCGCGCGAGCACCGTCCCGTCGGCGGCAAGGATCCTGCCGCGCTGTACGCGTTCCTGCTGCAGCAGTGAGCGCCTGTTCAGCGCGTTCTGACGCAGCGAGGCGGCTTCGAAGATCGTCCAGCGCGAGGTGAACGCGATGAGCAGGGCGAACAGCAGGACGACCAGCCCGTACAGGCGGACGATCGGCTTGTTCATCGCAACCCGCCGGACATCCGCTGGGGCGCGGTCGTGATGCCGGGGCGCGGGATCGTGGCGGCAGCCATCATCTATTCCCCGAGCTGTCCGAGTTCGAGACTGTGCAACAGGCCGGTCGCGTCGCCTTCCGAGCGCAGCGAATGGTCGAGCAGCGTATGACGTCGTGCGGGCAACAGCGTCGAGGCACTGACACCCGTGACGTAGTCGCTGCTGTACAGCTTGATCCCACCGGGCAGCTGGAAGGGCACCCCGCGGTAGAGCGTGACCAGGCCGCGGCCGTTGGTGCCGATGAAATAGACCGATTCGAGCGCTAGATAGGCACCCGAGGCGATCAGACCGAGCACCACCAAAGCGATCACCGCTCCCGCCGCGCGTCGCAGGCGCGGACCCCTACGAGCCCGGCTCGCCTCAGTGGACTGCACGGGCAGACGCGGACTGCGGGAGCGCACCGTCTCCGCTGGTGATGACAGCGCAGACCGAGCAATCGGTTCGGGCTCGGCGGCGGGCGCGGGCGCGGATGCAGCGACGGGCTCGCCCGAGGCGACAGGCGCAGGCACGGTCTGATCCGCCGTGTCGATGCCTGCCGAACTCACGGGTATGCCAGGCATGGACGGGTCCTCCACGCGGAAGAGCACAACCGTGATGTTGTCCCGCCCGCCGGCCTCGTTGGCGGCTCCGATCAGTGCCTCGCCGGCGTCGCGCAGGCTCGGGTGCGAGCGCAGGATCTCAGACAAGCGCTTCTCCGGGACCATCGTCGTGAGGCCGTCGCTGCACAGTAGGTAGACGTCGCCCGCGCGAGCGACGTAGGAGCGCGTGTCGACCTCGACGGCCGGCTCGGGCCCGAGTGCGCGTGTGATCACCGAGCGCTGGGGGTGATCGACAGCTTCCTCGGGCGTGATCTTGCCTTGGCGCATCAGCTCGTCGACGAGCGAATGGTCGTCGGTCAGGCGTGACAGCTCACCTGCGCGCAGACGGTAGGCGCGACTGTCGCCGACGTGCGCGATCGCCACCTTCTCAGGCGCGACATATACCGCCGTCAGCGTCGTGCCCATACCCGCGTGCTCGGCGTTGTTGTGCGACAGCTCGTGGATGCGCGCGTTGGCCGCGCTCGCTCGCGCCGCCAGGCCGTGCTCGGGCTCGGTGGTGTCGCCCAGACCCTCCTCGAAGACGTCGACCGCGATCTTCGACGCCACCTCTCCGGCCTGCGCACCGCCCATCCCGTCGGCGACGACAAACAGCGGCGAGCGCGCCAGCAGCGAGTCCTCGTTTGCGCGCCGCTGACGACCGGTGTCGGTGGCTGCGTACTGCTCGGCAACGCGGAGCACGGTCAATCAACCTCGAACGTGAACTCGGAGTCGCCGATCCTGACGCGGTCGCCGGGATGAAGAGGTCGGGGTGTCTCCAGCAGCTCCTCGTTGAGATACGTGCCGTTGGTGGAGCGCAGATCCTCGATCACCAAAATGTTGCCCTGCCGGTAGACGCGCGCGTGGCGCGAGGAGGCGAACGGGTCCTCCAGGCGAATCTCGGCACGGTCGCCGCGGCCGAGCACGACATCTCCGTCGAGGTCGTAGATCATCCCGGGATCGTGTCCCGGAGCGCGCTCCACCACCAGCCGCGGGGCACGCCCGGAGAGGTCGGCGACCCCGATGGTCGAGGCCGAGTGCAAGCCGGTGGCGTCAGGCGGGACCGGCGCGCCGGAAGCCTGGACGGATGCGGACCCCGCACCACGCAGGTCGCGCAGGGCGCTGCGAGCGACCCACAGCAGGAACAGATAGAGCACGGCCAGAAAGCCGAACTTGAGGGCCACCGATACGGGCGCGAGCGTGATCATGAGATGTCGAAGGCGATCTCCGTGGAGCCCAGCTCGAGGCGATCTCCGGTGCGCAACGAATGAGCTCCGCGAATATCGTGACCGTTGACGCGTACGCCGTTGGTGGAGCCCAGGTCGGTCACGATCCAGCCATCGCCGGACGGTCGCAGCTCCGCGTGGCGGCGGGAGATGCCGGTGTCCTCCAGCACGATGTCGCAATCGCGACTGCGCCCGATCACTACGACGCCTCCTCCGGAGGGTAGCGGCAGGCGTTTGCCGCCAACCGTCAGCAGCGCCCGCGTGGACCGACGCGCCCGCGCCTCCTGGATGGGCTCCCCACCCGGGCGGGCGGGAACCCCATCTCCGCGCGCTGAGGTGCTGTAGATCATCGTCTGCCCATGTTCGTCGAGAGGCTCGACCGGGTGCTCGCCGATCTCCGGCTCCACCGGGGGCACCGTCGATCCGTCGTCACTGTGACTGTCCGCCCGGACAAGCCGCGCCTGGATGCCGAATTCGCCGAGCGAGAGGGCCTCGTCGGTGTGGAAAGAGATCAGCGGTTGCGAGGCGAGAATCAACTCCTCGCGGCGAGCGTGCTCGAGCAGGTAGGCGCACAGCTCCTCGATCACCTCGTGCTCGACGCCCTCGTAACGAGCGCGGTCCTGGGGCGATAGCCAGACCGAGTACTCGTTCGGCGCGTACGTGCGCGAGACCGAAGCGGTTCGGTGCTCGTCCATCTCGCGCGCGAGCTTGTGCGCCAGTTCGATCGGGCGTACCTCCGAACGAAACGCGCGACCAAACGCGCCTTCGACGAAATTGGCGATCCTGCTCTCAAGTGCTCTCAGAGGATTCATGACAAGGGCTTCGTCGGTCGCAGGTTCAACCTGCGACCGTGTGTTGGCACTCTAAGGGTGCCGGGGTTCAGACCGGGCCGCGCAGAGCGCGCGCGGCAATCGCGATAGCACCCGCGAGGATCGCGCCGAGGACGGCGCCGCGCGGGTGTGGGAGCGTCCCACCGCTGGACAGGCCGGCGTCGAAATAGGGCGTGGCGGCAAGGAGGGCGGCCGACCAGGCGACGGCGGCGAGCGTGTCACGGATCGCGCTGCCGCCACGGACGATCCACGGCAGCACGACGGCGCCGGCGCCCCACAGGATCGCACCGAACAGCACGCCGACGGTCAGCGCGGGGCCGACGACGTGAGTGGCGGCGCCGTCGAGCGAGCCCTCCCAGACCGCGGTCGGCATGCCGGGGGGCGCCCCGAGCCATAGGCGCGCGCCGGGCGAGCGGCCGGCGAGCAAGGGCTCGGCGAGGATCAGCCACCAGTAGCCGAGGGCACCCAGCGCTGCGCGCTCCGGCCAGTGCGATGCCTGGCCGGCCAGTGCGGGAAAAGCGCCCGCGAGACCCACGAGGCCGAGCAACGGGGCAAGCGCCGCTGCCAGCCAACCGACCCCGAAGCGCCGGCCCATCAACAGCAGTGGAGCAGTGGCGGTGAGCACAAGCAGGGCGATCCCGGGGTGGCCCCTGCTCACCTGCCAGACGGCAGTGGCGAGAGCGCAGCCGAGCCAGACCGCGCGCGGAAGCAGGAAGCGTCGGGCCTCGGCGGGCACGCCGTCCTGGCGGGAGGCGTCATCGCTTGGCACGGGACGACCGTCGGGGCCGCTCCGGTGCGCAGACGCAGCTCCGTGCGCGGCGGCGGCACGGTGGGAGGGGAGTGCCCCATGCTCGGCCTCGGCGGCGTCGGCGTGCGTAGCGGTCGCGGGCCAATCTGCGGCACGCGATTCTGAAGGAGCCGGTGTGATCCTCGGGCGGAGCAGGCCCCGCCTGCGCGTCAAGCCCTCCGTCAGCGCCTGCTCGATCGCGGCGCGGAGCTCCTCCAGTGTCCCGCGCCTGGCGGGATCGACCGCGAGGGCGGTATCGAGGGCGAGCAAAAGCGCGTGCGGAAGGTCGGGGCGACGAGCGGCGAGCGACGGAAGTGGACGCCCGATACGCCGCGCGGTGGCGGCGGGGTTGGGTCCGCGCACGGGGTTGACGCCGGCGAGCCCCTCATACAGGACGAGCGCCAGCGAGTAGAGGTCGGCGGGCTCGCCGACCTCTACGCCTTCGCTCTGCTCGGGGGCCATATATGCGAGCGTGCCGAGCGTCTCGCCTGTGCGTGTGAGAGCATCAACGCCTGAGAGACTGGCGCCGCCGAAGTCGGTCAGCTTGGCCTGAGTTTCGCGCGGGGCGAGATCGCGGGGGACAAGCACGTTCTGGGGCTTGACGTCGCGGTGGATGACACCGCGAGCGTGGGCGTGGACAAGCGCGTGGGTGAGAGTTACGCCGATCCCGAGCAGCTCCTCGTCGGGCAGCTCGCCCGACGCGACAAGCTGCGCGAGGGTGTCGCCGTGGACGAGCTCGGAGACGAGGTAGAACGCATCGTCGTCGACGTACGCCTCATACAGCGCCACGATCGCGGGGTGCGCCAGGCGCGCCGAGGCGAGCGCCTCGCGGCTTGCGCGCTCGCCGGCGAGCGGTTCGTCACGGCTGTCGGACGATGACGGCTCCGGTGGGAGGGGTATTCGCTTGAGCGCGACCTCGCGGTGCAACAGCTCGTCCTGCGCGCGCCAGACCACGCCGAAGCCGCCCGCGCCGAGACGTTCGAGCAGGCGGTAGCGGCCGTGCAGGAGCAAGCCCTCCCGCGAGGCCTCACCGGCCAGGGGCGAAGAGGGGCCTCCTCCTCTTCCTGCCCCGGCCGGATGAGCACCGGTGATCGGGGCGAGCATCGTAGGCGCAACAGTGGTCGACGGCAGCTCTCCGGGAGCAGCATCGGTCGGTGCGCCGACCCGCGGGAGATGGTCTTGGACTAGGGTTTCGAGCGAGTCCACCGGATGGCGCGTTCGCCGTCCGGAGGCATGCTCCCTGCACAAAAGCGCAGGAAAGAGCGGGTTGACCGAGAAGTTGCAGGATCACAGGCGGTACAGCCGGCAGTCATACTGGTGCCCTCCCTTGAACAAGTCCCCGCAAAGGAGCACATAGCTTTTGTCGTTCTTTGACGATGGCGAGGAGACAGCCCCTCGCCCGGCCGCCCGAGCGCCGCGTGCGCCCCAGAGCCCCCGCCCGCGCCGTCCCCAGCACGCGGAGGGAGCAGATTCGCATGACGAACACACCGTGATGGTGCGTCGTCGCGTGGCGGCGGGCGTCGGCGTCGTGCTGCTGATCGTGATCGTGTTGCTCGTGAACGGCTGCCTGAAAAGCCAGAAGACGCAGGCGCTGAAGGAATACAACCACAGCGTAAGCAGGATCGTGGGGGAATCCGACCAGCAGGTCTCCCACCCGCTGTTCTCGGCGCTGTCCGGGGCGAGCGCAAAGTCGGCGCTAAACGTCGAGGAGCAGGTCAACCAGCTGCACCTCGAAGCTGAGAAGCAGGCCACACAGGCGAAGGGATTGAGCGTTCCCGGAGAAATGGACGCGGCGCAGCGAAATCTGCTGCTGGCACTGGACCTGCGCAGCGAAGGCGTCGAGAAGGTCGCGAACCTGCTGCGCACCGCTTTGGGCGGCCAGGCCAAGCAGGCGAGCACGCTGATCGCCGGCGACATGGAGATGTTCCTGGCCTCCGACGTGATCTACTCGCAGCGGGTCGCGCCGCTGATCGAACAGACGTTGAAGGCCGGCGGGGGCGGGGGCCAGAGCGTCGCGAGCACGCACTTCCTGCCGAACATCGGCTGGCTGGAACCGAATACGGTGCTCTCGCGCATCACCGGCCAGTCCGCGAGCTCCGCGCAGCCCGTCACGGGCAACCACGGCAGCGCCCTCAAGGGGGTAAGCGTAGGCGCCAAGACGCTGGAACCGGAACCCACGCTGAACCACATCAGCGGTGGAAGCAGCCCAACCTTCGCCGTACAGGTAGAAAACTCCGGCGAAGTCCCTCAGACGAACGTAAAGGTAGACGTCACAGTCACCGCCGGCGGCAAGCAGTTCACAGCCTCCCACGCAATCGAAAAGACCGAACCCGGCAAGACTGTCAATGTCAACATCCCGGTGACCGGTGTCCCGCTCGGCGTGGCCTCGAAGGTCGAAGTGAAGATCGAGGGGGTGCCTGGGGAGAATGATTTGGAAAACAACAAGGGCACGTTCCTCTCGATCTTTGGGGCCTAGACTCGCCGACGATCGCTAAGTTGTGGCGAGGATGACCGCCGCGATAACCGATACGCAGGGCATCGTCGCGGTCGCCGCCGCGGCGTTGGCCGTGATCGCACTGGTTGCCTGCGCGGCGCTGGCGATGACCGTGCGCAAGCTGAGGCGCTCACAGAGGCTGGTGATCGGTGACCAGGGCGAGCGCGACGTGGTCGCGCACGCAGCTGAAATGCAGGACGCGTTCGAGGCGCTGAGAGCGTATGTAGAGAATGTGGCGGCGCGCCTGGACGGGCGGCTGGCCGGCGCGGAGACGGCGTTGCACGGGACGATCGCGAACAGAGCACTGGTGCGCTACGACGCCTACAACGAGCTGTCAGGACAACAGTCGATGTCGATCGCGCTGCTCGACGACGCGCAGTCGGGGATCGTGCTGTCGTGCATACATCATCGCGACCAAGCGAGGGTGTATGCCAAGCAGGTGCACGGCGGGCAGGGGGAGCTCGAGCTGTCGCCGGAGGAGGCCGAGGCGGTGCGCCTCGCGCTGAGTCCGGCCAGGAGCGGGGAGCGGGGTAGTAATACCGATGTCGCCGGGCAGCGCGCCAACTGAGAACACCGCCGGTGCAGAGCGCCCGCGCGTCGGGTATCTCGGCCCGGAGGGGACGTTCTCCGAGGAGGCGCTGCTGACCAGCGCCGAGCCGAGTGCCGTGGAGCCCGTCGCGCTGGGAACGATCTACGGCACGATCATGGCGCTCGTGCGCGGAGAGGTGGAGTGGGCGGTCGTGCCGATCGAGAACTCGCTGGACGGATCCGTGAGCGTTACGCTGGATCTGCTGGCCGGAAGGGACGGTGGACTGGAGATCGTCGGTGAGGCGCTGCTGTCGGTGAGGCACTCACTGATTGCCGGTGAGGACGTGGGGTTGGATGAGATCGAGACGGTGCTGACCCATCCACAGGTACCCGGCCAGTGCGAGCGGCTTCTGCGCGAGGAGCTGGGACACGCAAACGTGCTTCCGGCCAGCTCGACGGCAGAGGCGGTGAGGATCGTCGCCGGTGCCGGGCGACGAGGGCAGGCGGCGCTGGGGACGGTGCTGGCGGCCGAGATCTACGGCGCAACGGTGATCAGGGAGGGGGTGCAGGACAGAGACGACAACGAAACGCGATTCGTGTGGCTTGCACGGACGGGTTGGCGCGAGCGGATGCCGGCGGGCGAGGGCGCGCCGCTGCGCTTGAGCATCGGCGTCGTCAAGTGGAAGACGTCATTGGTGTTCTGGGGTTCGGGTGCGGACAGCCCCGGTTGGCTGGTGCGATGCCTGGACGAGTTCGGGCGGCGGGGGATCAACTTGATGAAGATCGAGTCGCGCCCGAAACGCGAGCGGATGGGGAGCTATATGTTCTTCGTGGACCTGCAGGGCCAGATGGGCGACACGGCGGTCGCAGAGGCGGTCACCGGCTTGCAGGGGATTTGCGAAGAGGCGCGCGTGCTCGGGTCCTACCGCGCGAGTCGCAGACCTGGGAGAGCGCCCGCGAGCGGTGGGAGAGCCGGGAGTGGCGCCTCGACCGATCGCCACGACGAGCAGACGGCATCGCTACACTCCGGCGCTACAGATGGATAGCACCGTTCCACCTGTAGTACTTAGGTCCGTGCCGCCACCAGAGCACCGGCGGCGCGGGCCTGACAGTGGCCGGGTGCTCGTCTTGAACGCCACATATGAGCCGATCAACGTGTGCTCTGTGCGACGTGCGGTCGTGCTGCTGCTGAAGGACAAGGCGGAGATATTGGAGCGGGGGCGCTGGGAACTGCACTCGGAGAGCTCAACGGTCGCGCGTCCGGTCGTGATCAGGCTGGTCAGCTACGTGCGGGTTCCGCGCGATGCGCACCGGCGTAAGATCACCAGGCGTGCGGTGTTCGCGCGCGACGAGTGGATGTGCCAGTACTGCGGGTCGAAGTCGAACCTGACAGTGGATCACGTGATCCCGCGCTCGAAGGGAGGCAGCTCCAGCTGGGAGAACATCGTCGCCTCGTGCGCGCCGTGCAATCGGCGCAAGGGCGACCGCCTGCCGCGACAGGCCGGGATGCATCCCAAGCACGCGCCACGAACACCGCGGGCGGAGATCTTCATTCACGTCGCCTCTCCGACTATCCCGACGGCATGGCTGCAGTACCTGCCTCAGGCGGCGTAGCGCGGGCTGAGACGTCGAGGGGCGCCCTCGGCAGGACGCCCCTCGCAGTACGGCTATGACTGGAAAGACCGAGACGGACTGACTGCTGCCGGAGGGACCAGAGCCGGCGGTCGTCTCGGGGTGTCCCGGGTTGGATTCCGCTAAGCGGTCCAGCCTCCGACCTAGCGGCCGGTCACCTCCAGGGTCCCGCATGAACTGTGACTAAGCGTTTGGACCACCTCCTTTCTCTGGTCTCGCCAGAGTAGCGAACGGAGATGACGAGCGGCGAGCTCTTCTATTCGTCATCCTCAATCGATGCCTCAGCAGTGTCGGTGGCGCCCTCGTCTGGCAAGGCAGCGTTCTCCGTCGACGCTCCGGGGACGGTGGCCTCGTCGGTTGCGCCATCGTCGGTGTCAACGACAAGCGCAACGGCGCTGACGAGGTCGTCCTCCTTGAGGTTCATGACGCGCACGCCGGTGGCCGAACGGCCCTGCTGGGAGATCCCGCCGGCGGAGGTGCGCTGGACCATGCCGCCGACGGAGATGAACACGAGCTCCTGGTGTTCGCGCACGACCAGCGCGCCGGCCAGACCGCCCTTTTTCTCGGTGAGGCCGATCGTCTTGACGCCTTTGGCCCCACGGTTGGTCTTGCGGTACTGGCTGATCTGGGTGCGCTTGCCATAGCCGTTTTCGGTGACGACGAACAGGTCCATGTCATCGCGGGCGATGTCCATCGCGATGACGTTTCCGTCCTTGCCGACATCCATGCCGCGCACGCCGGTCGTGTCCCGGCCCATCGAGCGGGCATCAGACTCGGCGAAGCGCACGGTCAGGCCTGCGCGGGACACCATGATGACCTCGTCCTGGGGGTCGACGGCGCGCACCGCGAGCAGCTCGTCGTCGTCGCGGATGTTGATCGCGATGATGCCGTCCGCCTTGATCGGGGTGTTGTAGGCGAGCAGCTCGGTCTTCTTGACGGTGCCGTTGCGGGTGGCGAACACGAGATACTTCGTCTCTGAGAAGTCGCGCGTGGACACCACGGCCTGGATCCGCTCGCCTTCGCGCAGCGGCAGGATGTTGACCAGTGCGCGCCCCTTCGCCGTTCTGGAGGCCTCGGGCAGCTCGTACACCTTCGAGCGGTAGACCTTGCCGCGGTTGGAAAAAAACAGCAGGTAGTCATGCGAGGAGCAGACGAACAGGTGCTCGATGAAGTCGCCGTCCTTCATGTCCATCCCCGTCACGCCGCGCCCGCCGCGCGCCTGCTGACGGTAGGTGGCCAGCGGCAGTGACTTGATGTAGCCGGTCTGGGTGATCGTGATGACCATCTGCTGATCGGCGATCAGGTCCTCGATGTCGATCTCATCCTCGGAGTGGCTGATCTCGGTGCGCCGCTCGTCGCCGAAGCGCTCGGAGATCTCTGAGAGCTCCTCCTTGATGACGGCCATCACGCGGGTCTCGTCGCCGAGGATCGAGCGCAGCTCGGCGATCCGCTCGGTGACGTCGGCATGCTCCTGTTTGATCGAGTCGGCCTCCAGCGCCGTCAGCTGGGAAAGGCGCAGGTCGAGGATCGCGCTGGCCTGAATCGTGCTCAGCTGGAAGCGGGCGACGAGCTGCTCGCGCGCGTTGTCGCGGTCGCGCGAGCCGCGGATCAGGTCGATGATCGCGTCGAGATTCTCCAGTGCTACGAGCAGGCCCTCGAGGATGTGCGCGCGGGCCTCCTTCTCGGACAGCTCGTGCTTGGTGCGCCGCACGATGACTTCGCGCTGGTGGGCCACGTAGTTGTGGATGACCGCACGCAGGTTGAGCGTGCGCGGGACGTTGTCGACGAGCGCGACCATGTTCACGCCGAAGGTCGACTGCATGGAGGTGTGCTTGTAGAGCTTGTTGAGCGCGACCTTGGGAATCACGTCGCGCTTGAGCTCGATCACCAGGCGCATGCCGCGCTTGTCGGACTCGTCGCGCAGGTCTGAGATCTCGGAGATCTTCTTGTCGTGCACGAGGTCGGCGATCTTCTGGATCAGCCCGCCGTCGCCGCCCTTCTTGACCATGAACGGCAGCTCGGTGACGACGATCGCCTCCTTGCCCTGTTTCAGTGGCTCGACATGTGCCTTGGCCTGAACGCGCACGCGGCCGCGGCCGGTCTCGTACGCGTCGCGGATGCCCTGGTGACCGAGGATGATCCCGCCGGTTGGAAAGTCCGGGCCCTTGACGTGCTTGAGCAGGCCGGCGGTGTCGATCTCGGGGTCGTCCATGTACGCGATCGTCGCCGCGATCACCTCGCGCAGGTTGTGCGGCGGGATGTTCGTCGCCATCCCGACCGCGATACCCGACGAGCCGTTGACGAGCAGGTTCGGAAACCGCGCCGGCAGCACCAGCGGCTCCTGGCGCGAGCCGTCGTAGTTCGGCGCGAAGTCGACCGTATCCATGTCGAGGTCGCGCAGCATCTCGGTGGCGATGCGGGCGAGGCGGGCCTCGGTGTATCTCATGGCGGCTGCCGGGTCGTCGTCCACCGAGCCGAAGTTGCCCTGGCCGTCGACCAGTTCGTTGCGCATCGAGAAGTCCTGCGCCATGCGCACGAGGGCGTCATAGATGGCAGAGTCGCCGTGCGGGTGATAGTTGCCCATCACCTCCCCCACGATCTTGGCGCACTTGGCGTATGAACGGGTGGGTCCCAGACCGAGCTCGTTCATCGCGTAGAGCACGCGGCGGTGCACCGGCTTCAGGCCATCGCGCACGTCGGGCAGCGCTCGCCCGACGATCACCGACATGGCGTAGTCGAGGTAGGCCGTGCGCATCTCCTCCTCGAGCGCGCGCGGTTCGACGTTGCCTCCGCTCAATGTCTCAGGCGTCGCCACTATGGCCCTCATGACCTACGCTGGCCGATCCCGGACGATCGGTCTGCGTCCTCGATCGCTCGTGTGCAGAGCACACTTCGCTCACTGCGTCCTTGATCTGCTTGATCCTGAGGGCCATAGGCGCGTAGATCCTCATACGTCCAAATTTGCGACGGCGCGTGCGTTGTCCTCGATGAAGGCGCGGCGCGGCTCGACCTGGTCTCCCATCAGCATCGAGAAGATGCGGTCGGCCACGGCGGCGTCCTCGAGGGTCACCTGCGCGAGCATGCGCGTTGCCGGGGACATGGTGGTTTCGCCCAACTGATCGGCGTTCATCTCGCCGAGACCCTTGAAGCGCTGGAGTTTGATGCCCTTCTGCGCAACCGTCATCACGGCGGTGCGAAGGGCCTCGAATGAGGGCGCCGCTTCGCGGGCGTCGCCCAAGCGCACCTCGAACGCGGGCGTACCGGCAAGCTCGATCAATTGTGCGTGCACGCGCGCGAGCTGGCGATACTCCTGTGAGTCGAACAGCGTGCGCTTGATGCGGTGGGTGCGGGCAAAGCCGGTGGCGGCTTCCACGGCCTTGACGCGTATCTCGATGGGGTTCTGCTCGACCAGCTCGGTAGCATGGGTCTCGCCTTCGACACCCGCGCGGCTCAGCAGCTCGATCGCCGCCTCGGCGCTCATCACCTGCTCGCCCAGCAGCGAAGACTCCTCGAAGAACTGGACCATGTCGTGCCCGTGCACCGCCCGCAGCGACGAAGCCCAGCCCTCGTACTGCTTGAGCAGCCGAGAGAAACGCTGCCAGCGAACCTCGGTGAGCTTCAGCTGGGTCCCGTGGCGGTCGAAGACCTCGATCTTCTCCCACTTGTCCGACAAAAGGATGTCCTCGAGCTCGGAGTCCTTTTCGATGTAGCGCTCGCGTGAACCCTGCTTGAGCTTGTACAGCGGCGGCTTGGCGATGTACACGTAGCCGGCCTCGATCAGCTCCTGCATCTCGCGAAACAGCAGGGTGAGCGCGAGCGTTCGGATATGGGCGCCGTCAACATCGGCGTCCGTCATGAGAATGATCTTGTGGTAGCGCGCGTTCTCGAGGTTGAACTCGTCGCGCACACCTGTGCCGATCGCCGTGATGAGGGCCTGGATCTCGGTGTTCTGAAGGACCTTGTCGATGCGCGACTTCTCGACATTGAGGATCTTGCCGCGCAGCGGCAGCACGGCCTGGGTGTTGCGATCACGGCCCTGCTTGGCCGAGCCACCCGCGGAGTCGCCCTCGACCACGAACAGCTCGGCCAGCGACGGATCCTTGACCGAGCAGTCGGCGAGCTTGCCCGGCAGCGTGGAGTTCTCAAGCGCGGACTTGCGCCGGGTCAGATCGCGCGCCTTGCGTGCGGCCTCTCGGGCGCGCTGGGCCTGGACGGACTTCATGATCACCGAGCGCGCCTCACTCGGGTTCTCCTCCAGGAACTCGCCCAACCCGGCGTTGACAATCGACTCGACAAAGCCCGCCATGCCCGGGTTGCCGAGCTTGGTCTTGGTCTGTCCCTCAAACTGCGGGTCGCGCAGCTTGACCGAGATCACCGCCGTCAGGCCCTCACGTACGTCCTCGCCGGAAAGGTTGTCCTCTTTCTCCTTCAGTAGGCCGTGCTCGCGCGCGTACTTGTTGAGCGTGCGCGTGAGCGCCGAGCGAAAGCCCGACATGTGCGAGCCACCCTCGCGCGTTGAGATGTTATTGGCGAACGAGTGAATTGACTCCTGGTAGGAGGAGTTCCACTGCATCGCGATCTCGGCCGCACCCTCCTCGGACTCGCCAGCGAAGAAGATGACCTTGCGATGGACGGTGTCCTTGTTCTCGTTCAGGTATGAGACGAAGTCCTCGATGCCACCCTCGTACTGGAACTCGGCGGAGTGGCCCTCACCGCGCTCGTCGGTGATCGAGATTCGCAGGCCCCGCGTGAGGAAGGCGGTCTCGCGCAGGCGCTCCTCGAGCGTGTGGAAGTCGAACTCGAGAGACTCGAAGATGTCTGCATCCGCCAGGAACGTGACCGTGGTGCCGGTGGGCGCGTCCGGGACGAGCTTCTCGCCCTTGGCCAGCTCGCCCTGGGGGGCCCCGCGCGAGTACTCCTGGGAAAACGCATGACCATCGCGGTGGATCTGCACGAGCAGTCGCTCGGACAGGGCGTTGACGACCGACACGCCGACGCCGTGCAGACCGCCGGAGACCTTGTAACCACCGCCATCGCCGAACTTGCCGCCGGAATGCAGGACGGTGAGCACGACCTGCACGGCGGGAAGGCCCTCTTTCTCCATGATCGCGACGGGGATGCCGCGGCCGTCATCGCTGACGGTGACGGAGTTGTCGGGGTGGATCGTGACCGAGACCTCCGTGCAAAAACCCGCGAGAGCCTCGTCGACCGAGTTGTCGACGACCTCGTAGACGAGGTGGTGCAGGCCCATGACGCCGGTCGAGCCGATGTACATACCCGGGCGCTTGCGGACCGCCTCCAAGCCCTCCAGCACCGTGATGTCCTGTGCGTCGTATCCGGCATCGACACCCGCGGAGGTGTTGCTGACACCCGCGGCGAGGTCGCTGTCGGATGTCAGTGCGGGTGCGCTGTCGTTATCGGCAGTAGCCAATCTGATCCTTCGATGACGTACAAACGCCCCGGAATCCAGGGCGCTGGGACCTCGGTCCGGGGCGAATAAGCGTTGTGTCGAACAATAGCACAACGAGCCCCCGGACAGACCTTGCCGGCAGCATGAAATACCTGCAAAATGGCTGAAATGATGAAATGAAGACTGTCTCGGGCGGGGCGCGACGGTACCGCGTCAGCCGCTACGACAGCGCAGCTCGCGGAGTGTGTCGCCGCCCAGCGCATCGTTCAGTCGTGGGAGCAGCTGGGAGGCCATCAGATCGAGCTCCTGCGCCCACACCGAAGCCTCGCAGACGACCGTGAGGACACCGTCGCGCTCGGCGGTCGGACGCGCGGATGCCGCGATCGCAGGGCCGACGGTGCGCTCCCATATCTCTTGCACGCGGGCGAGCGTGCTGGCCGGCGCCAGTTCGGCGGTGAGGATCTCCACGGGCGCCGCGAGACGGCGCGGAGCGGCTCTGCTCATGGGCTGGCTCGTTGGTCGCCGATGGGACTCATGGGCGCAGGCAGCAGTCGTCGTCTCACGCCGCCAGCGCCTCCTGGAGAATCGCGCCGGGTGAAACCCGCAGTCGCGTCACGACAGCCTCGCTCGCTCCGGGCACATGCGCCAGGTCTGTCGTTGCGATCACGCTCTGCCCACCGCCTGCGAGCTCGCGGGCGAGCAGCTCGCGGCGATCGGCATCGAGCTCGCTCATCACATCGTCGAGCAGCATCAACGGTGTCCGGCCGCGCTCGCGGGCGAGCATGGTGCGCTCGGCGAGCAGCAGGGCGAGCAGGGCGAGACGCTGCTCGCCCTGGGAGCCGTACAGACGCAGCTCGCGACCATCGCGCAGGAGCGCCAGCTCATCGCGGTGCGGTCCATGGCCGGAGAAGCCACGTTCGAGGTCGCTGTCCAGACGGTCTTGCAGCTCGGCGAGCAGGGCATTCTCGTCATCAGCTCGCGTCCGGGGACGGTACTCGAGCCTGGCCTCCCCGTTGAGGCCCAGCTCGGCGGCGCGCTCCGTGAAAGGCTCAGAAAGCAGAGCGACGGCACGGGCGCGATCGTCGCGCAGCACCAGTGCATGTCGGGCCAATTGCAGATCCCAGGTGGAGATGCTCTCACGCGGCGCTGCGCCAGAGCGGATGCGCGAGAGCAGAGCGTTGCGCTGGGCGAGCACCCGCGAGTAAGCACGCCGGTCGGCTGCTCGCAGGGGCCAGAAGGCCGCCACGACCTGGTCCAGATGGGCGCGGCGAACGCTTGGCGGACCCTTGAGCAGCTCGAGTCGATCGGGCATGAACACGCTCAGCAGCGGTCGGTCCTCCACATCCAGCAACCGCTCGACCGGCGCCCCGTCGGAGCTCATGCGCTTGGCTTGCCCCGGCTCGAACCCCACGCTCAGCTCGTGGGCGTGGGTGCCATCGCTGAGTTGCACCGTCACACGCGCGGCGCTCTGCCCGAAGCGCACCAGCTCGCGCTCATTGCGAGTGCGTGGCGAGCGCCCTGAGCAGCCGAAGTAGAGCGCCTCCAGCAGATTCGACTTGCCGGCTCCGTTCGGCCCGTGAACGACCGTAAGGCCCGCTCCCAACGACGCTTCGGCGCGGGCATAGGTGCGGAAGTCGCGCAGCTGCACGCTGACGACACGCATGTGCGTCCTACACGTTCAGGCGAATGGGCATGATCAGGTACACGAAGTCGCCACTATCGGGCGATTCGATCAGGCCGGGGCGCAAAGGGCTGATCAGCTTCAGCACGAGCTCATCCGACTCGACGCTCTCCAAGCCGTCACGCAGGAACTCGGGGTTGAAGCCGATCTCAAACGCCTCGCCATGAAATGGGACCGGAATCGTCTCACTGGCCTCCCCGATGTCCGGGGTCTGGGCCGAGATCGTCAGCTCGCCCTCGCTGAACCCAAGACGCAGGGGCGTGTTCTTCTGCGCCAGCAGACTGATGCGGCGAACGACGTCGGCTACCTCGCCGCTCGCCAGGCGCAGCTCGTGCTCAACCGACTCCGGAAGCAGCTGGCGGTAGTTCGGGAACTGACCATCGATCAAACGCGACGACAAAACAACGTCCCCAAGCTCGAAGATGACCTGGTTTTGCCCAACGCTGACGGCGAGTGACTCACTGGCATCCTGTTGGGCTATACGAGCGAGCTCCTGGAGCGCGCGGGCGGGGATGTTCGCCTCGAGTGCGGTCGGCAAGGGAGTCTCCAGTGCCGCCTCCTTGACAGATAGACGATAGGAGTCGGTCGCGACCATCCGCAACTGTTGCCCGGAGGCTGACATCAGGATACCGGTGAGTACGGGCCTTGTCTCGTCACGCGAGGCCGACCGAGCTACCTGAGAGACCGTCTGTACAAACGCGGCGGTGGGCAGCATTATGCGTGTATCAGACGAGGGGGCGGGAAGCGCCGGGAAATCTTCTGAGCGGAGTGTCCGCAGATGAAACGTGGCGGAGCCACAAATCAGCTCAATATCCTGCTCGATTGTCCTCAGCTCGAGCGTCATTCGATCCGCGGGAAGCGTTCGGACGACATCAAGGAACAATCGGGCCGGAAGGACGGCGGCGCCTGAGCGTTCAACCTCGGCTGAAAGTGGGACCCGCAATCCAATCTCAGTATCTGTCGCAAGCAGCTCTGGAGTGGCGGCGTCGTTAAGAGCAGAAACCATTACTCCCGAGAGCGCCTGGACGGCACTGCGCGTCGAGGCGACGCGGGTGACGGTTTGCAGTTGCGCCAAAAGATCGGCGGTGGAGAGAGACAGCTTCACTGATGCACCTCTAAAGAAAGATAGAAGTCAGTAGGGGTTGTGGATATGTTGTTTTGGGCGGAAGTTGGCTTTGGCAGAGGAAAAGATGACTGGTGTGTCTGTGGATAGGAGTTCTACGAGTCTTTCAGGCCGAGCGGTCGGGGTGTCGTGCGGGATGGCCCCGGGGATGGTTATGAAGGTCGTTTACAAGGTTCTCCACAGCCTCGCGTGACGAGCTGTCCTCGGCGATACGCGACGCCGCCCGGCGGCAGGCATGGAGGACGGTCGTATGGTCGCGACCACCGAACTGGCGCCCGATCGCCGGAAGCGATTCATCGGTTAGCTCCCGGGCGAGATACATCGCGATCTGTCGCGGCCAGGCGACACGCACAGTGCGTGAGGGGGACAGCAGCTCGTCGGGGGTGAGGCCAAAATGCTCGCAGGCCGCCGTCTTGATGTCGCCGACCGAGGGAGACCTTCCGTGGTGGGCTGGTCCTTGGGTCGCCGGGTAAAGGCCGTCGAGTACCTCTCGGGTCAGCTCGACTGTGAGGGATCGTCCGGTAAGGGAGCTGAAGGCGACTACACGGATGAGCGCGCCCTCGAGCACGCGGATGTTGTTCTGGACGCGCTCGGCTATAAGTTCGATCGCTGAGTCGTCGGCTAGATTGAGATCGTCATGGTGCGCTCGCTTGTGCAGGATCGCCATGCGTGTGGCGAAGTCCGGCGGCTGGATGTCGGCTACGAGCCCCGACTCGAAGCGCTCGCGCAGACGATCCTCCAGCGCTTGAAGGTCACGAGGCGGTCGATCGGAGGTGAGCACGATCTGGCGCCCACCGTCGTAGAGGGCGTTGAAGGTGTGGAAGAACTCCTCCTCGGTGCGCGTCTTGCGCTCCAGGAATTGGACATCATCGACGAGTAGGACGTCGATCTGGCGAAAGCTCGTCTTGAAGGTGTCCGTTCGTCGCCCGGAAAGAGCGTGCAGGAACTCGTTCGTAAATGCCTCGCCGGTGGTGCAGCGGACGGCCAGTCCGGGACTGTGGGTGAGCAGCAGGCTCGCGATCGAGCTAAGCAGATGGGTCTTGCCGACGCCAGGCGGACCACATATGAACAGGGGATTGTAGGCCTGCGCCGGCATCTCCGCGACGGTCAGGGCGGCGGCATGGGCCAGACGGTTGCAGTCGCCGATCACGAACTGGTCGAAGGTGAGCTTGGGGTTGCCGAGCGCGCCGGTCCGGGGACCGGACGCCGGCTCGCGTGTTGTTCGAGCGCCGGACTCGCCACCCGCCTCCACTGGAGGCCTACTGTCTGTGTACGGGCTTGAACCAGCCTCGTGGGACATGCCGGCGGCAGGGAGCAGATCAACGACTACGTCTGCTTCGAGGACGCTTGCGGCACACGCTTGCAGTACTCGCCCAAAGCGATCTCGCACCCAGCCGCACGCCTGTGCCGGAGCCTCGACCGAGAGGCGTCCGTGCGAGAGCTCGCGGGCTTTCAAAGGCTCGAGCCAGATGCGGTGCATCGGCTCGCCGACGGCAGCCGCAAGCTCGGTCTGCACGCGCGACCATATGTGCTCCAGCTCGGCGCTCACGGCAGCGTCAACCTGCTCCTCCCCGGGAGAAAGTGAAAAGAACTATGGACAGGGGGCCCGCTGAGAGCCCGGTTCGGCGACTATAGCCAACGCTCGTGGGTGCCCACTCGGAGCTGCCCGCATTTGGCGAGAAAATTCCGTTACGGTCGATCGGTCCTATACTTCAGCGTCGGTCACGTCACTTCGTCGCCTTCGACGGCCTGGCGTGGAAGGAATATGGCGCGAGACGGAGAACAAGGATCATGAAGCGCACCTACCAACCGAAGAAGCGCAAGCGCGCTCGCACCCACGGGTTTCGTGCCCGTATGAGTTCACGCGCGGGCCGACTCACGCTCAAGCGCCGCCGCGACAAGGGCCGTAAGCGCCTGTCTACCTGAGTATGGCGGGCTGGTGCGCGATCGAGCTGAGCGCGCGATGAGGGCGCACACGGCCGCCGGCGGACGGCAACGCCTGTCGCGCAGCGCTGAGTTCGAGCGCGTGTACCGCCAAGGTCGCTCGACGGCCAATCGCCACCTGGTGCTCTATACCTTTCCGAATCCGTCCACGCAGCAGCCGCGTCTCGGCTTGTCGGTATCGCGCAAGGTGGGCGGAGCGGTGGAGCGCAACCGCGTGAAGCGCCTGCTGCGCGAGGCTTTTGCGCGCACCGAGGGCGAGCTGAGCCCAGGACAGGACATCGTCGTTGTGGCCCGCCCGGAGGCCCGAGAGCTGGCTGAGAGGGAGGGCCTGACCGGGGTGGACGCGGCGCTTGCCGAATTGATCGATCGCGCCCGGCTCCGGGATGGCGCGCCCTCCACGTCCCCCGCGGGGGACGTGACCGCCCCCCCGCCCCCGGCTCGGGAGTCATGAGCGCCCTGGCTCCCACGTCCTCCAGGGCACCGGTTGGCCGCATCTTGTCGCAAGGGGCCCGGGCGCTCGTCACCGCGCCAATCCTCGTCTACCGGAAGGCGATCTCCCCGGCGCTACCCAGACGATGCAAGTATGAGCCGACGTGCTCGCGCTATGGGCTGGATGCAATCCGGACGTACGGCATACTGCGAGGCATCGTGCTGGCGTTGTGGCGTGTGCTCAGGTGCAACCCATGGAGCGACGGCGGGTACGATCCAGTGCAGGCCCAGCGAGTGTTCGATGTCCGTGCGCACACCGACGGCTGAACGGACGCGGTCGGGCAGCAGTGCAGTCGGGCGAGCAGCGAGCGCGACATCGCCCAGTCGAGCCAAGAGCAATCAGCCCCCAGCCCCACGGCGTCACCCCAAACAACCCTGATCTCGCCATAGCGTATGCCCATCTTCGCCAACGTCATCGAGGACGCGTTCTCACCCCTGATTAACCTGTTCGAAGCGATCATGGTGTTCATCCATGCGCATCTGGTCGGGGGCAGCTGGGGGTTGGCGATCGTCGGGCTGACCGTGCTGACCAGGGCGGTGCTCGTGCCCGTTACGTTCAAGCAGCTGCGGTCGATGCAGGAAATGCAGCGAATGGCTCCTCAGATCAATGCGCTGAAAGAGAAGTACAAGGACGATAAACAGCGCCAGCAACAGGAGATCATGAAGTTCTACCAGGAGAACAAAATAAATCCCCTGGCGTCCTGTCTGCCGTTCCTGCTGCAACTGCCGGTGTTCATCTCGCTGTTCTACATGCTGCGCACAGACCTCAAGTTCGATATCTGTGGACAGCAGCTGCGCGAGTACTACACGCGCGAACTGCACCGCCCGATCACGAAAAACAGCCAGATCCCCGAACATGCGGTCAAAGTCGCCGGCCACACCGTCAAAGGCCTGACCGAAGTCGGCTGCAACGTCGTCGCGCCGGGGTCGGCGAAGTTCCTGTTCATTCCCGACATCACCTATAAGGCGACGGGCGCCGTGTTGGTGGTGCTGATCGCCGTCTACATCGGCTCGCAGATCGCCTCCACGCTGATGGCAACGGCCACGGCCGACCCCAACCAGCGGCGCATGATGCTGCTGCTCCCGCTCGTCATCGTCGCGTTCCTGTTCCGGTACCCAGCCGGCCTGCTGGTGTACTGGATCACCACCAACGTGTGGACGATCGGGCAGCAGTACTTCATCAAACAGCGCATGGGACCGGCTCCGGCCAAGCCCACGGAGACAGACGGTGGAGGGTCGGCATCGCCCAACGGCAAGGCCAAGGCGCCGCCCAAGGCCGCCCTCGCCGGGGCCGCCGCCGGTGTCAGCAGCGGCTCATCCCCGCCGCCACCTCCCCGTAGGAAGAAGAAGCGCTCGGGCAGGCGACGATGAGCGCCTCGGAGTTGGGCGGAGATCGCACGGACCTGGACGATGAGGAGCCGGTGGGGGTGCTCGAAGACCTGCTCGTGGAGATCGCCGACGGGCTGGGCCTCGACGTGGAGATAGAGATCGACGAGAGCGAGGGCGTGCTGAAGGGCTGTCTGCGAGGCGACGACGTCGGATTGTTCATCGGTCGCCGCGGCCAGACGATCGACGCGGTTCAGCATCTCGCGCAAAGGATCGTCTTCCACGACGGGCCATCCCCGGTCCGCGTCGTGATTGACGCGGACGGCTACCGCGAGCGACGGGCCGACTCCCTGCGCGCCGACGCCGACGAAGCGGCCGATGAGGTGCTGCGGGAGGGCCGCCCGGTGGAGCTCGAGCCGATGCCGGCGTCCGAGCGGCGAGTTGTCCACGAACACCTGCGTGATCGTGGAGATGTGGAGACGCACAGCGAGGGCGACGAGCCCGACCGCCGCCTCGTGGTCTCACCGCTGGCCGACTGAGGTCCGGTTGCGTGCAGCGGAGAGCCAGAGGGTTTCACGTGAAATCATGTGTTCCCGATGAAACAATCGCCCCGGCCGCCCCGGGGTGGAGTTGGGGTTCTCCCCTGTGAGACCACCGTCGCTGGCCGTGCTCGGTGAGCGTTATGGGTTGGATGATCGTCAGTTGGACCAGTTGGATGCGGTACTGGATGGTCTGGCGAAAGATGAGCGGGCACCGACGACCGTGCGCGACCCCGGGGAGGCCGTGGACGTCCATCTCGCCGACTCACTGGAGGCGCTCGAAGTCGACCGCCTCCGATTTGCAAGGCGAATCGCCGACATCGGGACAGGCGCCGGCTTCCCGGGGCTGCCGCTGGCGGTTGCGTTGCCGGCGAGCGAAATGCAGCTGGTGGAGAGCCAGTCGAAGAAGTGCCGGTTTCTGCGCCGGGCGATCGCGGCGGCAGGGGTCGACAACGTCCGCGTGGCAGGGCGTAGGGCAGAGGAATGGTCTGAGGGTCTGGGCGCGCACGACGCAGTGATCGCACGGGCGCTTGCGCCTGCACCTGTAGTGCTGGAGTATGCGGCGCCGCTGCTCGAACGCGGAGGCGTTCTCGTGGACTGGCGCGGTCGCCGCAACGCGGAGGAAGAGGCCGACGCGGCCTGTGCCGCCGAGCAGCTGGGCCTGCGGCTGCTGGAGATTCGCCATACGGAGCCGTATGCGGGTGCTCGCGACCATCATCTGCACGTGTTCGAGAAGATCGCCGAGACCCCACCGCGATTCCCGCGGCGAGTGGGCGTCGCTCGTAAGCACCCCTTGAGTTGCTAACCCGGAGTTCTCGTCAGCGAATCCGCTTCGAGGCCCGCGCTGCTAGCTTCCACGCGATGGGCACGGTGTACGCGATCGCCAACCAAAAGGGTGGCGTGGGCAAGACGACGACGACTGTGAACGTCGGCGCCTGTATTGCCGAGGCCGGCTATCGGACGCTGCTGGTGGACGTTGACCCGCAGGCGAACGCGACGGTCGGGCTGGGAATCCCGCGCACGCAGGCGCCTGGGCTGTACGAGGTCCTGACGGGCGAGGCGACGGCGTTGGAAGCGCTCACGGACGCGAGCGTGCCGGGTCTGCGGGTGCTGCCCGCAGGGGCGGGATTGGCCGGAGCCAACGTCGAGCTCCCTCGCATCGAGGGTTTCGAGCATCGCCTGCGCGAGTGCCTGGAGCCGCTGAGGGAGAGCTTTGAGTACATCCTGCTGGACTGCCCGCCCTCGCTCGGGCCGCTGACGGTGAGCGCGTTGGTTGCCGCCGACCGGGTGATCGTGCCGGTGCAGACCGAGTACTTCGCGTTGGAGGGCTTGGCGGGACTGCTGGACACTCTCGCGCTGGTGCAGCGCGAGCTGAACCCACGACTGACGGTGGCGGGAATGCTGCTGACGATGCACGACAGCCGCACACGGCTGGGGCGAGACGTCGAGCGCGAGGTCAGAGAGCACTTCCCGGATCTGGTGTTCTCCACCGTGATCCCGCGCAACGTGAGAGTCGGCGAGGCGCCGAGCTATGGGCTGCCGGTGACCCATCACGACCCACACAGCGCAGGGGCCGAGGCGTATTTCGAGCTGGCCAAGGAGGTAGCGGCCCGTGGCTAAACCCAAGCCCGGAATGGGCAGAGGCCTGGAGGCGATTCTGTCGGTGTCGGCCAAGAGGGGTAAGGCGCCCAGCGAGGACGAGCTGCGCGAGCTGCCGGTCGAGCTGATCGTGCCCAATCCGACGCAGCCCAGGAGGCGGTTCGACCAGGAGGCGCTCCAGGCGCTCGCGGGCTCGCTGGGCGAGCGGGGTGTTTTGCAGCCCGTGCTGGTGCGTCCAAAGGCCGGCGGGACGTACGAGCTTGTGGCCGGGGAGCGTCGCTGGCGGGCCGCTCGGATAGCGGGCCTGGAGGCGATCCCGGCGCTCATACGTCCGCGCGATGACGCCGAAGCGCTGGAGCTGGCGTTGATCGAGAACATGGCGCGCGAGGACCTCAGCCCGATCGAGGAGGCGCGGGCGTGCGCGGCGCTGGTCGAGGAGCTGGGGCTTACGCGTGAGGCGGTGGGGCGACGCGTGGGGCGCAGCCGGGTCGCGGTGAGCAACCTGGTTCGACTGCTGGATCTCCCCGATGACGTGATCGAGCTTCTCCAGGAGGGAGCGCTGAGCGAGGGCCACGGCCGGGCGCTGCTGCTGGCTGAAGATCACGGCGAGCGCGGGAAGCTGGCACGGATGGCCGTACAGGAGGGATGGCCGGTGAGGACCGCCGAAGCTCGCGCGCGGGAAAGCAACGCGAGTGCCGCCACGGGACAGAGCCACACCGGCCGGCGGGGGCAGCAGGCGGCAGGCGAGCCCTCGCACCCCGATCAGGAGCAGGCAGCCAGGGAGATCGCCGACGCGCTGGGCGCGGCGCTGGGCGCGGAGGTTCAGGTCAAGGCGACGCGTGACGGCGGATATCGCGCGCAGCTGTTGTTTGCGACGCCGGATGAGGCGATCGAGTTGGCGCGCCGTCTGCGCCCGCGCGCTGTGGTATAGCGCCGTCGCTAGAATCGTCGCCCGGCGGGCGATTAGCTCAGATGGTTAGAGCGCCTCTCTGATAAGGAGGAGGTCCCAGGTTCGAGTCCTGGATCGCCCATTCACAATGCCCTGCAGGCTGCCCGGGTTATTTCTGCTCGACGGCGACGTTCCGGATCAGACGCCCGTCGGGCTAATGCATCGCCTGCGCACTGCCGATGATGGGCTCGTGAGGCTCCCTTCCCTACCCTTCTCGCCGCCGGCTGACCTACGATCGCTTGTCCGCCGGCTGATGCTTGCTCTCGGCTCCGCGGCGACCCTCTCGGCCGCGCTGCTGTTCGCCGCCACGCCGGCGGGCGCGGCCGTCCAGGAAGTGGAAGTGCAAGCGGGCAAGAAGGTCAACTTCGGCCTGCAGCCGCGCAACGCCGCCTACGTCTTGGACGGCAACGGGGTGCACGCGGCGAGCTTCGCAAATCCGAGCGGCCGGCCCGTGCTGCACGGCGCCAGCAGCACGTACGCGATCTACTGGGATCCGCAAAACCTGCACGACGGCGACTGGCAGCACTTGGTCGACGGCTTCTTCGCAAATTTCGGTAGCGCCGGCGGCCAGCTGAGCAATGTTTTCGCCGCGGACGCGCAGTACATAGATGGGACCGGCCAGCCTGCCACTGATAAGTCGACCTTCCACGGGTCATATACGGATACCAACCCGTACCCGCTGGCCACCGAATGCGAAGATCCCCAGGCGCTCCTATTCGGCCAGGTTACATGCATTACCGACGCTCGCGTTCGGACGCAGCTCGAAACCTTCATCTCACAGCATGGCCTGCCCAGGGGAATGGGGACGATCTACTACCTGCTCACGCCCCCCGGCGTGACTGTCTGCCTGCAAAAAGAAGCAGAAGGCGTCAAAGCCAATCACTGCTCCGACCACACAGGTGCAATTGCGGAATCGGAAGCGGAAGAAGCGGCGAACGAAAGCTACAGAAACAGCTTCTGCAGCTATCACTCCGCCATCACCTCCACCGGCGCCGAAAGCGAAACGGGCGGCAAGAATACGATTCTCTACGCGATGGTCCCCTGGACCGCGGGCGGCCTCGGCAACTTTGACGTGTTTCCACAAAATCCCGCCTACGACTGTCAGGACGGCGGCTTCGATCCAGCCTCCGAACCGACGATCGAGAAAAAGGAGAAGGCGAAAGAAAAGAAGATTGAATCCAAAAAAGAAGAAGAAGAACACCCCAAAAACGAAGAAGAAAAAAAAGAACAAGAAAAAAAGGAACAGGAAACAAAAGCCCTCGAAGGTCCCCACCAGCAGGAGCCCAACCAGGCCAAAGGTCGTGACACCGATGGCGATTATGACCAGGGCCTGGCCGACCTGACCGCCAGTCAGATTGCCGTCGAGCAGCAAAACATCGTGACCGACCCGATGCTGAATGCTTGGCAGCAGCAGGAACCTGTGGGATCGACGCATAACGAGCTGACGGACGAGTGTCGAAACTTCTTCGCCGACGGCCAGGTGAACGGCAGCTCGGGAGGGAAACCGCATACGTTTGCCGGGGAACTGTCCAACCAGTCGCTCAACGGCGGGAGCTACTACCTCAATACGGCGTTTGTTCTGTCCGCGTATAAGCTGTCCTATCCGGGAATCCCATGTGTCGGGGGAGTTAACCTCGTACCGCAGTTCACCGCGCCCAACCCTGTCAACGCCGGCGAAACAGTCGGGTTCGATGGCATGGAGTCGGACGTGACCTTGAACTGGACCGGCCTTACACTGGAATCCAGCACGCCGAAGTACGCCACCTACAAATGGAACTTCGGCGACGGATCTCCTGAAGTCACTGGCTTCGCCCCGGGCGCCCCGTCGCTGAACTCCCCTGAAACCTCCCCCTGCGAAGCCCCGTGGAAAGCCCCCTGCGCCGCGAGCACCTTTCACTCCTACCAGTACGGCGGCACCTATGAAGTCACACTCACCGTCATCGACACGGGCGGCAACACCGCCGGCGTCACCCAGCCGATCACGGTAAACGGCCCGGCCCGGCCCGTTCCGCCGCCCCCGCCGTCTCCCTCCCCATCCCCGGGCAGCTCCGGGGCGAGCGCGACGAGCGGTTCGGGCTCATCATCGTCTTCGACCGGCGCCGCCACGACCAAGCCCGTCCTCCCAGCTCCCGTGGCCACCCAGTCCGTCCTGTCGAGCTCGCTGTCGAAGACCCTGCGTGGTGGCCTCGTCGTCCGCTATTCGGTCAACGAGCAGGTCACAGGTCGCTTCGAGGTGCTGCTCGCCGCGTCGATCGCTCACCGTCTCGGCCTGCACCCACCGCTCGCCACGGGTCTGCCCGCCGGCACGCCGGCGCAGGTTGTGATCGGCAAAGCGCTGCTGGTGACGACCAAGGGTGGTCGCAACACGATCAAGATCCAGTTCGGCAAGGTCACCGCGGCGCGCCTTCGCCGGCTGCACAAGGTCCCGCTCATGCTGAGGCTGATCCTGCGCAACGGCTCGGCCGTGACCACCACGGTCCTCAGCAAGCTCACGCTCACCCACTGACGCGCTCAGAGGCTGTTGCTCAGTCAGCCCCGGTCCGGAGGTTCCCTGCGCTTGGCTTTGGCTTTGCCGCTGAACACGTACCGCCACAGCAGGAACAGCATTAGGTATCCCCCCACAAGCGACACCGCCGAGACGACGGCGATCGCCGTTCCGTTGCCCCCGGCTTCGACGGCTGTTTCCCCGTCCAGCGCTAGCGGGGCGATGACGATGCTCGCCACGAGCATGCTCAGCCCGGCGGCGATCATCCTCGCCCCACGGGTCTGCGCCTACATCCCGGGCGGGTGGCGCACGGCATAACCGGCAAGCGGCGGCGTCGACACAAGCCAGCGCGACGCATACGGGCCGCTTCGTCCCGCGGTGTCAAACCAGACGCCGTCCACGTTCATGAACGTGTGGCCCGCGTTGGCATAGATCGTGATCCAACGCCCCGGACCGGGTTCTCCCCAGCCGGCGAGATCGCCCGATACGAGAGGAGCGCTGAGCAGGCCGCCCGCGGCCAGCGCATAGCTCACCGAGCCCGAGCAGTCATACCCGTTGGCGATGAACGACCCGTGTCCTCCACCCCAGATGTAAGGGAAGTCGGCAATCGCGTTTCCACCGGCGACCACCCGCTGCACAGCTTCCGGAACGCCGGTTGGGATTGGAATCGTGCCATTGCCGCCGACGGAGAAGCCTCCCGCCACCGGCGTGAGCACACGACGCTGTGCTGCTCGTTCCTGAGCCTTGGCCTGCTCCTCTTCGCCGAGCTCCTTGCGAACTTGGGCGTCAGAGGCCGCGCCCGGCGCCACCACGGCTTCGGCCGCCGCCCCCGGCGAGCTGGCGGATCGATGATGCACTGACGCCGGCAGGGGAAAGCTCTTTGCTTCTTCGGGGTCCGCCACCTCATGCACGACCCCTATGCCCTTGCCCGTCGCTCCCGCTGCTGCGGTCGCTGTCGCCCCACCTGTGGCTCCCGCCGCTCCTGTTCCGCCCGTGCCCCTCGCGCCTACGACCGTAGCGGCTACATATGGCGAGGCTGCGCCACCCGCGGCGCTCGCGCTCTTTGCGCTCGTCTTTCCCCCGTGCGCGCCACTGCCCGCCGGGCCGCCGATCCGCGCTTCGCCGCAACCGGCGATCGCGATCGCCGCCGCCAGGCAGCCGAGCGTGGCCATCTTCGCAGCCCTCATCGTCAACAGGCTAGCGGCCATGCGGTCTTCTTCGTGGCAGCAGCCGAGCGTCCTTTCGAACCTCGCGTTTGGTCGCATCCGCCCACCCGTGTCGCTACCCTGATCTGATGCCCGACGACGCCACCGTCGTGGACGTCCCTCGCGCGAGCGTGCAGGCGTCCGTGGCCATACGTCCGCATGTCCGCCTCCTGCACGGCATGCGCCGCCCCGCCAACTGGCTGCAACTGGTTCGCTTCGGCGTGGTGGGCGGCGTGGGCTTCGCGGTCAACCTGGCCGTGTATGCCCTGCTCGTGCACTTCGTCGGGGTCGATTACCGTGTCGCCTCGGTCGCCGCCTGGCTGGTTGCGGTGCTCAACAACTTCGTCCTCAACCGCCATTGGACGTTCGATGCGCGCGGCGGCCAGGCGCGCTTCCAGGCGATCCGCTTCCTCGTGGTCAGCCTCGTGGCCGAGGGCTTCAGCCTGCTGCTGCTGACGCTGCTCGTGGAGGGCGCCGGCCTGGCCAAGGTGCCCGCCCAGGCGCTCGCGGTTGCGGCCTCCATGCCGTTGAACTTTCTCGGCAACAAGCTCTGGAGCTTCCGCCACCGAGGCTGAGCCGGCCGATGGGCTGCGCGAATGCTGCGTCCTCGGTCGCTCGCGTACCGATCGGAGATCGACGGGATCTCCGATCGGCCAGCACGCCACGCTTCCTGCGTCCTTGCCTCACTTGCCCCTCGACCGGCTCAGCGGCGTAGTTCTTGTCCCCGTGGCGTCCGCTGGATCGGTGGCGCATCGGTCGATCCGCCACCGATGGGTACCTATACTCTGAAGCTGCCCCCTTCTCGGAGGATTCCCTTGCAGGAGATGGTCATCTACGGTGTCAGCTTCGACATGGTCGGCAAGCAGCCGATCGTGCTGTTGAAGACGGCTGACGGCAACAAGTTCCTGCCGATCTGGATCGGCCATCCCGAGGCCGCCTCGATCCTGATGAAGCTTCAGGGCGCCGGCACGCCGCGGCCGATGACCCACGACCTGCTCGTGGACGTGCTCGGCGAGCTCGACGCCAAGTGCACCCAGGTGTCGGTCACCGAGCTGCGCGAGAACACCTTCTTCGCCTCGATCACCCTGTCCGTCAACGGCCGCGAGCTTGAGATCGACTCCCGCCCCAGCGACGCGATCGCCCTCGCTGTGCGCTCCGGCGCCCCGATCTTCGCCGCCGAGGAGGTCATCGCCGAGTCCGCGATCGAGTTCGAGCACGACGTCGAGGAGTCCGAGGACGTCGTCGAGAAGTTCAAGGAGTTCTTGGACCAGGTAACCCCGGAGGACTTCGCCGCAGGCGACTCCTAGAGAGTAGGTCCGGTTAGACGGTCAGCGCGTAAACGCGCTGTTCAGAATCCGTCCCACCAGCAGGTCGAGCCAGATCTCCGCCGCGTCCGCGGCCAGCGGGAGCAGGCTCGTTTCGGTCAGTCCCGGCACCACGTTGCACTCCAGCACCGTCAGCTCGCCGCTGTCCTCGTCGAGCATCAGGTCGATCCGCGCGACGCCGTGGCAGCCGAGCAGCCCGTAGGCCGCCAGCGCCAGCTCCTGCGCGCGCTCTGTCACGCCGTCGGGCAGCTCGGCCGGGCATACGAACGTCGTCATCCCGATTTCATACCGGGACTCGTAGTTGTAGAACTCCGCTTCCCGTGGAATCGCCTCGATCACCGGTAGCGCTACGGGCTCATCGCCCGCCGTCTCCGCGTCGAGCACGGACACGGCCAAGTCGCGTCCCTTTACGTAGCGCTCGAGCACGACCTTGCGGTCGTAGGACAGCGCCCCCACGATCGCTTTGGGCAGCTCATCGCTTGTGTGCGCGAACTTCACACCCAGCGCAGAGCCCTGGCTGGCGGGCTTGGCGACCATCGGAAACCCGAGCTTGCGCTCGATATACGGCAGCGCCGCCACCACGCCCAGGTCCTTGGCCGCGCTCTCCTTGAAGGCGCTCCAGTCCGGCGTGGGAATGCCGGCCTCGCGCATCAGATACTTCGCCAGCGCCTTGTCGGTGCAGCGCATACAGGCCGCCGGCCCCGAGCCGGTGTAGGGAACGCCGATCGTCTCCAGCAGCCCCTGCACGGTCCCATCCTCGCCGTCGCGACCGTGCAGCGCGATGAACGCCGCGTCGGGTTTGGCCTCTATCACCTGCGCCAGCATGTCCTGGCCGACATCGATTGCGACCACCTCGTGGCCCAGTTGCCGCAGCACCGTCTGTGCTCGTGCGCCCGATCGCAGCGACACCGTGCGCTCCAGCGATCCCCCGCCCTTGAGGACCGCGACCTTCTTGGCTTGCCCGCTCATCGGGTCTGCCGGCGGCGGTCCGGGCGGGCGGGGCCCGGCGCCTCGCGTCGGGGCAGGGCGACGATGTCGGCGAGGTCTGCGGGCTCATCGACTGGGGGCTCGGGCTGCTCGGCAGCGCCCTTCGACGAGGAGTCCGCGAGTGTGTCCAGCAGGCCGGTGTCTGGATCCACGATCTCCTCGATCCGGCGGATGCCCTCGCGAATGTCCTCGTCGGGCACGCCCGCGAAGTTCAGTCGCATCGAATTCCTGCCGCTGTGCCCGTCCACGTCCATGTATGCGGACCGCCCCGGTACGAACGCGACGTCCTCGGCGCGCGCCATCAGGTCGGTCGTGTCCACGCCGTCAAGTGTCGCCCAGATGAACAGCCCGCCCTGGGGCTGAGTCCAGCTCGCTCGACCGGCGAAATGCTCGGCCAGCGCCTCCAGCATCACGTCGCGGCGGCGCCGGTACAGCTCCTTCAGGCGCTCCACGTACTCGACCCAGGCCGGACGGGCAGGGTGGGCTCCGGTTCCCCGTTCCGCGAAGTAGGCGGACACGAACAGCTGGGTCATCGGCGAGCTGCACAGGTCGGCGCCCTGCTTGCCGAGGTTCAGCTTCTCCAGCACCGCCCGCGGCGCGACCGCCCACCCGAGGCGCAGCCCCGGCGAGAGGATCTTCGAGAACGTGCCGAGATAGATCACGAGGTCTGAGGACACTCCGTCGCCGCCCCCGCCACTCCCACCGAGCGAGGCGTCCAGTGAGTACAGCGTCGGCAGCGGCTCGCCTTCATAGCGCAGCAACCCGTACGGGTTGTCCTCGAGCACGAGCAGCTCACGCTCACGCGCGACCTCCACCAGCCGCCGCCGGCGCCCCAGCGACATCGTCACGCCGCCGGGGTTCTGGAAGTTGGGGATCGTGTAGATGAACTTCGGGCGCCTGCCTTCCCCGGCCAGCCGGTCGAGCACCGACTCCAGCTCGTCGATCGGCATTCCGTCGGAGTCCATCTCGATCTGCACGACGTCGGCCTGGTAGGCCCCGAACGTCGGCACGGCGCCCGGGTAGGTCGGAGCCTCGGCGACGATCACATCGCCCGGGTCGATCAGCGCCTTGCACACCAGGTCGATCACCTGCTGCCCGCCGGTCGTGACGATCACGTTCGTCGGGTCGACGACCGTCTCCTCGGCCGCCATGACCTCGACGATGCACTGCACCGTGGCGGCCATCCCCTCGGTCGGGCCGTACTGCAGCGCGCGCGCGGTGGACTCGGCCGCCACCTGGGACATCAGCTTCGCGTACAGCTCGGGCGCGAACGTGCTCGTGTCGGGCAGCCCGCCCGCGAGCGAGATCACGTCGGGGCGTTCGGTCAGCGCCATCATCTCGCGCATCGCCGAGGATTTCATCCCGCGCGTGCGCGCCGCGAACAGCGCCTCGTAGCGCGCCAGCTCGTGTGCTGCCGGCCGGGCGCGTCGTCTATCGTCCTGCCCGCGCATCCACGCACGGTACCGCACCCCTTTGAGGGGGCCGTTCCGCGGCGTCAGCCGCCACCCACGATGCTCGACGTGCAACCAGCACGCCTGCGCTCGCGTGCGTCGTCTGCCATCCACGGCCCGACCCCCTCAAAATCCACCATCTATTCTGGCGCGAGCCCGGAGCGGCAAACGCATGAACGGCACGTTCTTCTACATCGGACTCGGACTCGGCCTCGCCGCCGCCTGCGGGCTGCGGCCCTACCTGCCGACGTTGCTCGCGGGCGGGCTCGGCTCCGCCGAAGCGCTGGGAGTGAGCTTTACGGATCACTTCCACTTCCTGCAGGCCGGCTGGTGGCTGATCGCGGTCGGGCTCGTGTTCGTGAACTCCTACCTGTTGCAGCTGCGTCTCGGCCAGGAGCGCTTCCAGGCCGTCGCGCAGCCCGCGATCGTCGCGCAGGCGCTGGCAGTCGGCGCGCTGCTGTTCGCCGGCACGCTCGCCGCGCATGGAGACGCCTGGTGGCCCGGGTTGATCGGGGGCGCCGCGGCCGCCGCGCTTGCGCTGCGCGCATCCGGACCGGTGATCGCCCGCGCCCGCGCCCGCCTGCCCGATCGCGCCGCCCGCGAAGCCCTGACCGCGTATCTCGACGCCGCCTCGTTGCTGGTGGCCGGCCTCGTCGCGCTGCTGCACCCGCTGGGCTACGTAGCGGTGGCGCTGCTCGCATGGTTTGTGTGGCGTGGTCGCGCGCGCAGCGGGGATGAGCGGTACGCCGGCCTGCGCATCCTGCGCCGATGAAGCCGCCCAAGCTCGTGTTGTGCGTGATCGACGCGATGGCGCCGGAGATGCTCGTCGCGGCCGCCGAGTCCGGGGCCGCGCCAGTGCTGCAAACGCTGATCGAGCGCGGCACGTACATCCCCGACTGCGTCGCGGCGTTCCCGTCGGTCACGCCCGTGTGCGCGGCCTCGATCGTCACGGGCACGGCCCAGGACGAGCACCACATCCCGGGCATGAACTGGTACTCGCGCGAGGAGTCCCGCTACGTCGAGTACGGCTCCAGCCTGCGCGCCGCCCAGCGGTTCGGGATCGCCAGGCAGCTGACCGACACGGTGTACAACATGAACCGCGCCCACCTCGCGCGCGACACGCTCACCGTGTTTGAGACGCTGGACGACGCCGACGTGCGCACGGCCGGCACGACGTATCTGATGTACCGCGGGCGCCACCGCCACGAGCCCCAGCGCGACACCGCCCTCGCCAGGTTTGCCTCCTCGACGCTGGCGCGCCACCCGGTGATGGGCCCGCGCGAGCTGTTCTACGCCGACATCTTCGCCTCGCGCCGCACGGGCTGTCGCTCGACGCTGGGCATGCCGGGGGTGCGCGACCGCCACTCCGGCTGCGTGTCGGCGTACATGGTCGAGCACGACCTGTTCGACTTCCTGCTGCTGTCCCTGCCCGACAACGACTGGTACTCGCACAAGCACGGCCCCGAGCAGCAGCTGACCTCGCTCGCCGCGGCGGACCTGCAGCTCGCGCGCGTGATGGAGGCCGCGGGCGGGGTGGACGAGTTCCTCGCCGAGCACGCGTTCATCGCGATGGCCGATCACTCCCAGGCGCTGGTCACGGACACGATCGACCTCCAGGGCGAGCTGTCCGAGCTGGGCGTGTCCCAGCCGGACGGCGCCAACATCCTCGGTGCCCTGACCGGCTCGCGCACCCAGGCCCGCTCGCGCGACGGGGCCGAGCCGGCGATCGCGGTGTGCCCGTCCCAGCGCGGCGCGATGGTCTACGCGCTGGCGGACGAGACCCGCGACGCGATGCGCGCGTCGGTCGTGACCCGCGCGGTGGCGATCGAGGGCGTGGACCTCGTCGCCTGGCTCGCCTACGACGCCCACGACCGGCCGTCGGAGGGGGTGATCGCAAGCCCGGCCCACGGCGAGCTGCGGTTCGCTCCCGGCGGCGACCTGCGCGACGCGCGGGGCGAGTCCTGGCACGTGGACGGAGAGCTGTCCGTGCTCGACGCCACCGTGCGCGGGGGCGAGAACACGCTTGTCACGCCCGCCTACCCCGACGCCCTGGCGCGCCTGTGGTCTGCGCTGACGTGCCCCACCTCGGGCGAGGTCCTGCTGTCGGCCGCGCCCGGGTACGAGTTCGTGGACTGGGGCGGCGCCGCGCACGTGGGCGGTGGCTCGCACGGCTCGCTGCACGCGTCCGATTCGCTGGCCCCGCTCGTGCTGTGCGGCGTGGATGAGCCGCCCTGCCCGCCCGGGCGGGCATCCAATCCCCCCCCTGGCCAGTGGGCGATCCGGGACGTGGCCTCGCTCGTGAGAGGGCATTTCGACCGGCAAGCGAGGTGACTGCTCCCGGGTGCGGACCGATGCCGGAGCGGGCTTGGATGGGTGAGCCGAACGAGCCAGTCCCTTCGTCGGATTGCCGCCGGCGCCGCTCACCGCAGCGGTTGGCGTTGCGGGATCGCTTTTGGTGGCGATTCAAGGCCGTCGAGCAGAACCTGGCAGATCAATCAGATTTATCTGATAAGCTGCGAAAACATGGTCCAAATGAGCGCAACCGAGGTTGCTCGGAACTTCTCGGCGGTCGTCAACCGCGTGATCGCGGGCGAGGAGATCGAGGTCGTCCGCAACGGCACGCCCGTCATCGAGCTGCGCCGGCCGTCGCGCCCGCGGGGAATCACCGGGAGGGAGTTCAAGGAACTGATGGCCAGTCTTCCGCCGGTTGACGAGGACTTCGCGCGCGATGTGGAAGAGGCGCGCAGGAAGCTCGGTCCTCCCAAGCCCGCATGGCCCTCCTGATAGACACGTCCGTCTTGGTCGATGCCGAGCGGCGCGAAGAACAGTACGAGGTTCTCCCCGGGGATGAGCAGGATCAGGAGCACTCGATCAGCGTGATCACGGTCAGCGAGCTGCTGCACGGTGTCCACCGGGCCACAGGAGAGAATAGGCGGGCACTGCGCAGGGCGGTCGTGGAAGGGATGCTGGCAAAGCTCGAGCCGATCCCCATCACCACCGAGGTGGCCCGCATCCACGCGGAAACTTGGGCAAGGCTCGAAGCGGCCGGCGAAATCATCGGCGTGCACGACCTCTGGATCGCCGCGACCGCGCTCGCCCACGGCCTGCGCGTCGCCACGACCAACGCGCGCGAGTTCCAGTGTGTGCCCGGTCTCTCCGTGCTCGCGCTCTGAGCGCGTATCGAGCCGCCTCAGCAGCGCACGTCCCGAGATGATGGACGGCGCAGGGGAGTCACCACCAACCGAGCTGAGCAGGTCGGAAACTCCGGGCCGGCAGCTGAACTTCGCGGGGCGTGACTACCAGACGACGGGCACGTCGTAGGCCGTGAAAGCACTGTCGCCGGTGACGATCGCGCAGCCTTCCAGTTGGGCTTGGGCGATCAGCAGGCGGTCGAAGGGGTCGCGGTGGTGCAGGGGAAGCTCGCCGGTGGCGTGGGCGTGCTGAGGGGTGATCGTGAGCATCTGCGCGCCGGCTTCCTCGACGCGCTCGATCAAGTCATCCGGTGCCTCCAACTTGCCGATCGAGCGCTTGATCGCGATCTCCCAGACGCTGACGGTGCTGCAGATCACATTCGCCCCGGGCTGCTCGATCGCGGCGCGTGCGCCGGGCGAGAGCGGGTAATCGGATGAGAGGAGCGCGAGCAGGGCCTGCGTGTCGAGCAGGAGCCTCACTCGTCGATCATGCCGAACGCGTGCCGGAGATCCTCGGGCAGCTCGTCGAAGTCGCCGTGAATCTTGACCTTGCCCTTCCAAACGCCCTCAAGCGCCATGAGCCCGCGTGGCTTCTCGTCGTAGGGGACGATCTTCGCGACCGGGCGCCCCGAGCGCTCGACGATCACGTCCTCGCCGCCACGGGCGCGCTCGACCAGGCGCGACAGTTGAGTCTTGGCTTCGTGCATACCCACGCGGGTCATGCGGATCACCGTAACACAGATTAGTCCGGTCCAGCTTAGCTGATATACCACGCCAGCGAGACTGGGCCACCCTTCTCACCCGCGATTGTGCTCTGCGTGTGTTCGATCCCGCGGCACGATCTGGTGATCGGCTGAGGCGACCGCCAGACGGCGGCACGTCGACCAGCTTCGCTGGTTGCAACCGAGTCCCAAGCCGGCGTTACTCTCGGCGGATGCGTCTTGTCGGGCCAATCATCGTTGCCGGGCTCGCTCTCGCCGTCCCGTCCCCGGCTGCCGCGAACACGAGCTCGCAGGCGTCGTTGCCGGAAACCTCTCCCCTCGCGACGACCGTCGCGACGAAGACCACGGCCCTCGCCGCGACGACCACTCAGGTGACGGTCTCCGAATCGCCTGTCCCCGTCCTCGGGTCGGAGATCCCGCCGGCCGGGCGCAGGCTGTCCGCCGATCAGGTGCTCGCGATCGCCGAAGCGCTGCCGAAGATGAAGGCGGCCAGGGCGAAATACCCCGGCTCCTATAGCGGCGCGTACCTGAAGGGACCGGTGCGCTGGCAGGTGAGCTTCTTCTCGAAGAAGGGCGCGAAAGAGATCGGGCAGGTGATCATCGCCGACGCGTCCGGGCGGGTGCTCGAACAGTGGACGGGCTTTCAGGTCGCGTGGTCGATGGCCCGCGGGTATCCGGGCGCATTTGGTCGGCACGTGAACGCGCTGTACATCTGGTTGCCGCTGTGCCTGCTGTTCCTGCTCCCGTTCATCGACCCGCGCAGGCCATTCTCATTGCTGCACCTCGACCTGCTCGTGCTGCTGTCGTTCTCGGTGTCGCTGGCGTTCTTCAACCACGCACGCATCTACGCGTCGGTGCCGCTGACGTACCCACCGCTGATCTACCTGCTCGGGCGGATGCTGTGGCTGCTGCGCCGTCGTCCGCCCGCCTCACCGTCTGCCACCAGGCCGTCGATCGACGCCGATCCATCCGCGCCTCCCGGCGCACTCGCGCCGGTCCCGATCCGGGACCCCGGCCTGCGCCTGCTGATCCCCGCGCCGTGGCTCGCGTTCGGGATCGTGTTCCTGCTCGGGTTTCGGATCGGCCTGAACGTGACCGACGCGAACGTGATCGACGTCGGCTACGCGGGTGTGATCGGCGCGGACAAGGTCGTCCACGGCAAGGCGCTGTACGGGAGCTGGCCGTCTGACAACGAACACGGTGACACGTACGGCCCCGTGGCCTACGAGTCCTACGTTCCGTTCGAGCAGGCCTTCGGCTGGAGCGGAACCTGGGACGACCTGCCGGCGGCGCACGCCGCCGCGATCGCGTTCGACCTGCTCGCGCTCGGGCTGATCTTCCTGCTCGGGCTGCGCATCCGCGGCCCCACGCTCGGCATCGCGCTCTCCTACGCGTGGGTGGCCTATCCGTTCACCCTGTTCGCGCTGGACAGCAACTCCAACGACACGCTCGTCGCCGTGCTGATTCTCGCCGCGCTGCTGGTCGCCACCTCCCCGCCCGCCCGAGGCGTGTTCGCGGCGCTCGCGGGCCTGACCAAGTTCGCTCCGCTCGCGCTCGCGCCGGTGTTGGCGACACATGGCCTGCGCGGGCTTCCGGCGAGGCGGCGCCCGCGCGCGCTGGGGCTGTTCGTGCTCGCGTTCGCCCTCACGGTCGCCCTCGTCTCGATCCCCGTGCTCACGCACGACTCGCTGCACACGATCTTCCAGCGCACGATCGTCTACCAGTCCAACCGCGGCTCGCCGTTCTCCGTATGGGGGCTGTACGGCGGCCTGCATGGCCTCCAGACCGCGGTGCAGGTGGCCGCGGTCGTTCTCGCCCTGACGCTTGCGGCGACCCCCCGCCGTCCTGACCTGGTCGGTCTTGCCGCGGCGTGCGCGGCGATCGTGATCGCCACCCAGCTCGGGGTCGAACACTGGTTCTACCTGTACATACCCTGGTTCTTCCCACTGGTGATGATCGCGCTGCTGGGCGCCCGCGCCGCGGCACCAGCCGCCACCCGCGATGCTCGCCGTGCCACCAGCACGTCTACCGATCGGAGATCAGATGCGATCTCCGATCGGCCAGCGTCCGGCGTCTGGCACTCGCGGCCCGACCCTCTCAACTCCCAACCGGGGGAGCGGGATATCAGTACTGCGCCGGCGGCGTCGGGCGCGGCATCAGGATCTGCTCGATTGCGGCTGCCGAGCGCTGCCGCGCCGCGCAGCGGATGAGCACGCCCATCAGCCACGGGTCCTCCTCGGAGGTCTCAAATCGGACGGGCATCTGCGTCACCAGCGACTCGATCGCCTGCTCGCGTTTGACCCCGATCACACCCCCGCGCGGCCCGGTCATACCGACGTCGGTGATGTACGCGGTGCCGCCGGGCAGCACGCGCGCGTCCGCGGTTGGCACATGTGTGTGTGTGCCCACGACAGCGGTCACCCGCCCGTCCAGGAGCCAGCCGAGCGCGATCTTCTCCGACGTCGCCTCGGCGTGCATGTCCACCAGGATGTGATCGACGTCATTCCCCAACTCCCCCAGCGCCGCCTCGATCTCCGTGAACGCGCTACGGCCCGCGCGCAGGTAGAGGTTGCCGCTGAGGTTGACGACCCCGAGGCGGATGCCGCCCCGCTCGACCACGCACGTGCCGTGACCGGGTTGGATGCGCAGGAAGTTGGCGGGACGCACGATCCGCGGCTCGGAGTCGAGGTATGGATAGATCTCGCGGCGGTGATAGGTGTGGTTGCCGAGCGTGATCGCGTCCACGCCGCCGGCGAACAGCGCGTTGGCCGCCTTCGGCGTGATCCCCAGCCCCCCCGCCACGTTCTCGCCGTTGACGACCACGAACGTCGGGTCATACCGCTCGCGCAGTACCGGCAGGCACTCCAGCAGCGTGCGCCGGCCGATGCCGCCGACGAGATCGCCGACGAACAGGATGCTCACCCCCGGCGACTCGCCGTCCCCCGATCCTCCGGTCGGCTCATTCGTCGCCACGTCGCTCCCGGACTCGCTGGTCGGCCCATGCGTCGCCACGTCGCTCCCGGACCCGCTGGTCGGCCCACCCGCCGCCTTCTCGTCCTCCGCGCCGCGGGCTGACCCCCCCGGCGCGGTGACCTCCTGCGACTCAGCCATACTTCGCCGATATGTCCGACGGGAGGGCTTTGCAGATGCGCGGTGTAGAGGGGGGTAGCGTGCCCGAGGCCGCCCCGCCTAGCGCGACCGAGCGCAAGCTCGCGCCCGACTCCCCGCAGGAGCCGCCGGCTCCGGGCCCCCCGCGCACGGTCGTCCCCAGGTGGGTGCAGCTCGTGCTGCTGCCGGTTGCGCTGTTCGCGCTGTGGGCGCTGGCCAAAGCGGCGGGGAAAGTGCTGTTGATATTCGTCGTCGCCGCTGTCATCGCGCTGATCCTCAATCCCGCCGTCTCCTTCGTGCAGCGCCCGCGGATCCCCCGCGGGCCGGCGGTGCTGGTCGTGTACCTCGCATTCTTCCTGACCCTGGTCGGGATCGGCTTTCTCCTGGCCAACCCGATCTCAAACCAGGTGCGCACGTTCACCGACAACCTTCCGCACATCGTCAACGAAGCGAACAAACGGATCGCCACGTTTCAGGGCGAACTGGAACGGCACGGCATCCACCTGCACCTCGTCAAGCAGGGCAAAACCGCGCTGCAGAGCATTCAGGACAAAGTCGCCAAAAGCGCCGGCAAGCTGGCGTCTTTCGGCGGCGGCCTGCTGACCGAAGCCGCGAGCGCCATCTTCGACCTCGTGCTCGTGTTCGTGCTGTCGGTGTACATGCTCGTCTACGGCGAGAGCATCGGCAAGCTCATACGCCGCGCAATGCCCGCCGGCGATGGCACCCCCGCCGACGACTACCCGACGCTGGTCCAGCACGCCGTCTCCCGCTACGTCGGCGGCCAGCTGCTGTTCAGCGTGCTGATGGGCGCCTCCGCGGGTGTGTCTCTGTACGTGTTCGGGCTGATCGGCATCTTCCCCGACGGGCGCAAGTACGCGCTCGCGTTCGGGGTGTTCTACGGGGTGATGGAGCTCGTCCCCTACATCGGCCCGATCCTGGGAGCGCTGCCGGCTGTGATCGTCGCGCTGTTCACCGACCCGATCGTTGCCCTGTGGGTCGCGCTGCTGTTCGTCGGGTTGCAGCAGCTCGAGGGCCACATCGTGGCGCCGCAGGTATTCGGACACACCCTGCGGATCAACCCGCTGCTCGTGATCTTCGCGCTGCTGCTCGGACTGCAGCTGCACGGGATCGTCGGCGCCCTGGTCGCGCTCCCGATCCTCGCGATCCTGCGCGAGACCGTCGTCTACCTGAATCGTCACATCGAGTTCGAGTCGTGGGATCGCCCCCCACGCGGACTCCTGTGAGTAACCCCGTCCTCAGCGTCAGCGGTCTCGCCAAGCTCTACGGGGAGCGCGAGGCGCTGCGCGACGTCAGCTTCGACGTCGACCCCGGCGAGCTGGTCGCGATCGTCGGTCCCAACGGGGCGGGCAAGACGACGCTGCTGTCGATCCTCGCCGGCGTGCAGCCCGCGAGCGCCGGCACGGTGGCCGGCCCGGGCGCGGGGCGTGCGATCGGCTGGGCGCCACAGCAGCCGGCGGTGTACTCGAAGCTGTCGGTCGCTGAGAACCTGAAGTTGTTTGCGCGTCTCGAGGGTGTGGCCGACCCCGATGCGGCCGTGCGGCGGATGCTCGAGCAGACGGGACTGGACGACCGCGCGGACGAGCGCGTGGAACGGCTGTCGGGGGGCAACCGCCAGCGCGTGAACGTCGCCCTCGGTCTGATCGCGGACCCGCCCGCGCTCGCCCTGGACGAGCCCAGCTCCGCCCTGGACCCCGGCCAGCGCGAACGGCTGTGGGAGTTCGTCGGCGCGCTCGCGCGGGGCGGGACGGCCGTGCTGTTCTCCACCCATCATCTCGGCGAGGTGCGCTCCTATGCCACGCGCGCGATCGTGCTGGCCGACGGCGAGCTGCTGTTCGACGGCGTTCCGGCCGAGCTGATCGCGGCCAACGGCGGCGAAGGCGACTTCGAGGGCGCGTTCGTCGCGTTCCTGAAAGCGCGCGGACACTGACCATGCGCCGGCTGCTGGGCAAGGACCTGCTGATCCTGCTACGTCGCTCGCGGCTGCTCGTGGGCGTACTGGTCGTATACCCGATCGCGATCTCGCTGCTGATCGGGCTGGCGATCTCGCGCGGACCGGGCAAGCCACGAGTGGCGATCGTCGACGAAACGCCGCCGGGGCAGACGATCGCGGTCGGCAGCCAGCACGTCGCCGTCAGCCAGTACGCCGATGAGCTGTTCAGCCAGGTCACCCCCGTCCCAGTCCCTTCGCGTGAGCAGGCGATCGCCGACATCAAGTCCGGCCGGGTGCTCGCCGCCGTGGTGATCCCCCGCGACATCGCTGCGCGGATCGCCTCCGGCGTGAGCCAGGGCAGCATCGAAGTGCTCTACAACGGCAACGCCCTGGAGCAGTCCCTCGTCCAGTCCCAGCTGAACTCGGCGCTCGCCCAGGCGAACCTCGGCTTCTCCGAACAGATCCAGCGCGCCGCCGCCCAGGCGATCGGGCTGCTGCTCACCGGCGGCAACCTCGGCATCCTCGGCGCTCCGGCGAACCTGATCGGCCTCAGCCAGATCCCGTCCGACCTGCACGGCGTGATCGCCCGCCGGCCCCCCGGCCCCGACCGCAGGCAGCTGGAACGGATCAACGCGTTCGCCGAATTCGCCGCGCAAAACCTCAGCCTCTCTAAGAAAGTGCTGTCGACGATCGGCCAGCCGATCCAGGTCAAGAGCACGCTCATCCAGGGCCGGCGCACACCTTTGAACACGTTCGCGGTCGTCGTCGCGGTCAGCGTCTCGCTGATGTTCGTATGCGTCTTGCTGGCGGCCGGCGGAGTCGCGCTGGAGCGCGAGGAGCACACGCTCGCACGTCTGGCGCGCGGTCTGATCTCGCGCGAGGGACTGCTCGCGGAGAAGCTTTTGCTCGCCGCGGGCTGCGCGTTCGTGCTCGCCCTGGCGATGCTCGCCGGCATCGGAGCGTTCGTCAGCCTCGACTGGTCGCGCATCGGTTTGTGGGTGATCGCGCTCGCCTTCGGATCCATCGCGTTCGGCGCGCTGGGCATCGCGATCGGCGCCCTCGCCCGGGAGGTGCGCGCCGCCTCGCTGCTCGCATTCCTGCTGTCCCTGCCGCTGGCCTTTCTGGCGCTCGTCCCCACCGGCTCGGTATCACACGGCCTGTACGACGTCATCGGCGCGATCTCGTTCGTGTTTCCGTTCAAGGCCGCCTTGCAGGCTCTTGACTGCGCGGTCAACGGCGCCTCCCCCGGGCTTGGCATCTCGGTCGCGCATCTACTGGGGCTGACGCTGTTGTTCGGCGCCCTCGCGCGGCTCGGGTTGCGACGGCTGGACTGAGTGCGGTCGCCGCCAACCTGAATCTCCGGGGATGAGATCCATATCGCGAGCGCTTTTGGACCGCGCACGCGTCCGGCACGGGGGCTCACCCCGGCGTCCCCCCGCGAATCCGTCTCGCCCCCCAATACAACACGCGGGGGTATCCTGGAGGTGATGGCCTATCCCCAGACGCGTATGCGCAGACTGCGCGCATCGGCTGGTCTGCGCGGGCTGGTGCGCGAGACCGAGCTGCGCGCCGGCCAGTTGGTGTTGCCGATGTTCGTTTCCCAGGACGGCCCGCCCCGCGAGCCGATCGCGACGATGCCGGGTGTCGAGCGCCTGTCGATCTCCGCGGCGGTTGCCCAGGCGCGCGAGGTCGCCGCGCTGGGGATCGGCGCGGTGATGTTGTTCGGCGTCCCCGCCGAGAAGGACGAGCATGGCTCTGGCGCATGGGACGATGAGGGCGTCGTGCAGTTGGCCACGCGCGCGATCAAGCAGACGCTGCCCGACCTGCTGCTCATCACCGACGTGTGCCTGTGCGAGTACACCACCCACGGGCACTGCGGCGTGCTGCGGGACACCGGCCCCCACCCACCCGCCGTCGACAACGACGCCTCGCTCGAGCTGCTATCCCGTGTCGCCGTCAGCCACGCCCGCGCCGGCGCCGACCTCGTGGCACCCTCGGACATGATGGACGGTCGCGTTAGCGCGATCAGGGCCGAGCTCGACGGCGAGGGCTTCATCGACACCCCGATCCTCGCCTACTCCGCCAAGTTCGCCTCCGCCTTCTACGGCCCCTTCCGCGACGCCGCCGGTTCGACGCCGGCGTTCGGGGATCGGCGCGGCTATCAGATGGATCCCGCCAACGGCCGCGAGGCTGTCCGTGAGGCGCTGCTCGACGTGAGCGAGGGAGCCGACATGGTGATGGTCAAGCCCGCACTCGCCTACGGCGACCTGATCCGCGCGATCAAGCGCGCCACGCGCCTGCCGATCGCGGCGTACAACGTGAGCGGCGAGTATGCGATGGTCAAGGCCGCCGCCGCCGCCGGCTATCTGGACGAGCGAGCGGCGGTGCTCGAGATCCTCACCTCCCTGCGCCGCGCGGGCGCCGACACGATCGTCTCCTACCACGCAAAGGACGCAGCCCAATGGCTAGCAGAGCAGACTTGACCGACCAGACGACAGCGGACGCCGAGCGCGCCGATGACCCGGGGCCGGCCGGGCCGGCGAGGCAGGCCGGGCGGATGGACTCCGCGCCGCGCGCGGGGGTGGCGGACTCTGCGGCGAAGACAGGGCGGGTGGACTCTGCGGCGAAGACAGGGCGGGTGGACTCTGCGGCGCGCGCGGGGCGGTCGGGCATCAAGACCCGCAGTCGCAAGGACGGCGCGGCGATCGTGCTCGACGACACCGACCGCCGGCTGCTGAACCTGATGCAGGGCTCGTTCCCGATCGCCCCCCGCCCGTACGCGCGCGTGGCCGAGCTGGGGGGATTCGCCGAGGATGAGGTGATGGCGCGCGTGCGTCACCTGCTCGACAAGCGGATCATTCGGCAGGTCACGCCGATCTTCGACACGCGCGCGCTGGGCTACTCGTCGATGCTGGTCGCGGCCAAGGTCGACTCCGAGCATCCCCATCGCGCCGCCCAGATCATCAACGCACACCCCGGCGTCTCGCACAACTACCTGCGCAACCACGATTTCAACCTGTGGTTCACGATCGCCACCGAGCCCGACTCCAGGCTTGGGCTGGAGGGCACTTTGGAGGTGCTCGCGCGCGAGGCCGGGGCCGAGTCGGTGCGCCAGCTGCCGACGCTGAAGCTGTTCAAGATCCGCATGGACCTGGAGATGGAGGGAGATACCGACGCGCTCGCCCAGGCGACCGAGGTAAAAGAGCCGGTCGAGCTCGACCCCCAGCCCTACGACGAGCTCGACATCGCCGTCATCCGCGCGCTTCAAGGCGACATGCCGGTCGTGTACGAACCCTACGCTGACGCCGCCGCCGAGCTGGGCATGTCACAAGAGCGACTGCTCGACCATCTTGCGGGCATGCAGGAGCGCGGGCTGCTGCGCCGCGTAGCGGCGATCCTCTATCACCGCCGCGCCGGCTTCTCCGCCAACGGCATGGGCGTATGGCAGGTCCCCGACGAGCAGATCCTCGACATCGGCCGGCGCATGGCGGCCGTGCGCGGCATCTCCCACTGCTACCAGCGCCCCACCTACGCGGACTGGCCGTACTCGGTGTTCACGATGGCCCACGGCCGCTCCAAGGAGGAGTGCGACGCGGTCCTCGCCTCGATCGCCGAGCAGACGGGAATCTCCGAGCGCGCGACCTTGTATTCGTCGACGGAGTTCAAGAAGATCCGCCTGCTCTACTTCACCGACGAGTTCGCGGCCTGGGAGCGCGAGCACGCAGGCGTATGAGGTGAGGTCGACCCGCCCGGCGGTGTCGCGGTGTCCTGCCGACATCCCCTCCCAGCATCCGCCCGACGCGCACCAACCATGCCGAGGTAGGCGATGACCGCCCTGACCGACACCCGCTCCGCGGCGCTGTACCGGCGCGCCCTGGAAGTGATGCCCGGAGGGGTCAACTCGCCCGTGCGCGCGATGGGATCGATCGGGCGTGATCCGGTCTTCCTGGCGCGCGGGGAGGGCGCGCAGGTGATCGACGTCGACGGCAACTGCTACGTCGACTACGTCTGCTCGTGGGGTCCTTTGATTCACGGCCATGCCCACCCGGAGGTGCTGAGCGCGATCTCACGCGCCGCCGCGCGCGGTACGAGCTTTGGCGCGCCCACCCCCGGCGAGGTCGAGCTCGCGACCGAGGTCATCCGCCGCATGGACGGCGTCGAGATGCTGCGCATGACCTCATCCGGGACCGAGGCCACGATGACCGCCATCCGTCTCGCCCGGGCCGCCACCGGCCGGGAGAAGATCCTCAAGTTCGAGGGCGCCTACCACGGCCACGTCGACGGGCTGCTGGCGCAGGCCGGCTCGGGCCTGGCGACCCAGTCGCTGCCCTCCAGTCCCGGCGTGCCCGCCGGTACGGCCGCCCAGACGGTGGTGGTTCCATGGAACGACCCCGACGCCCTGCTCGCCGCCACCGACCGATCGACGAACGGCGGCCACGAGCTGGCGGCGATCATCGCCGAGCCGTTTCCCGCCAACATGGGCCTCGTCCCGCCCCGCGCCGGTTTCCTGGAACTGCTGCGCGAGCGCGCAACCGCGACCGGCGCGCTGCTCGTGCTCGACGAGGTCATCTCAGGCTTTCGCGTCGCCCGCGGTGGCGCCCAGGAGCTGACCGGCGTCACGGCCGACCTGACGATCATGGGCAAGATCCTCGGCGGCGGCCTGCCCGCCGCCGCGGTCGGCGGCGGGGCCGAGCTGCTGAACATGCTCGCGCCGGCCGGCGAGGTCTACCAGGCGGGCACCCTCTCCGGCAATCCGCTCGCGGTCGCCGCCGGCCTTCAGACGCTCACACTGCTGGACGAGCCCGCCTATGTGCGCCTGGCGGCGGTCACCGAGCGCCTGGCGGCCGGCCTGCGCGAGGCGGCGGCTGGGGCACGGGGAGCCGGCGGGTATCCGGTGAACGTCGTCAGCCTGCCCGGCCTGCTGACCGTGTTCTTCACCGGCTCTCCCGGCGGCGATCGGGGCGACCCGGAGGGTCGCGGCCGGGGTGGCGCTGCGCGCGAGGACCGTAAGATCGCCAACTTCGCGGATGCCCAGGCATGCGACCTGGACGCCTATGCATTGTGGTGCCGGGAGCTGCTCGCGCGTGGCGTCTACCCGCCGCCGTCCCAGTTCGAGGCGTGGTTTCCCTCGCTTGCACATACCCCCGAGCAGATCGACCGCACGGTCGAGGCCGCGTCCGCTGCGTTTGCCGCGCTGGACGAGCCCGTCGTGGGAGATGCGCGATGAGCGCTAAGAACGTGTTTCAAAAAGATCGGCACGCCCGGAATGCGTCCCTGGACACGGCGCTGGATCGCCACGTGACGGCTTGCACGTGCCACCAGCATGCGCTTCGCCATCCCGCGTCGCCCAGCTTGGTCCATGAACGCCCCGACCGCACCGCCTATTTTGAAACACGTTCTAAGGGTTCGCGGCGTGGGCCCTAACGACGGCGACTCACATGCGCTTGAACGCCTGGCGGCATTGCTGCGCGAACAGGGCGGCCTGATGGCGGCGCTCGTGGCGGCTGACTGTCCCTCGCGCGGTGGGCACGGTCCCGCTCAGACGGCCGCCTCAGGGCCGCGCGCGGAGGGCAAGCGCGAGGAGTACGAGCTGCTCGTCGAGACGATCTACGAGGGGTACCTCCTGCACTACGGCTTGCCCCGTGTGGTCGTCCCGTCCGAGGCCGACCTTGGCCTGCTCGCGGGCGACAGGCTGTATGCGCTCGGCTTGGCCAAGCTGGTCGCGCTCGGCGACACCGAGGCAGTGGCCGAGCTCGCGGACACGATCACGCTCGGCGCGCTCGCGCAAGCCACCGGTGAGCCGGCGCTCGCCGACGCCGTATGGGCGGCGGGCGCGCATGCGGTCGGGTGGGGATCAAGCGTTGCTCACAGGCACGCCAAGCGGCTCGTTGTCGCCGGCGCCCCCGAGGCGATCGAGGCGATGCGCACAAGCGCTCAGAACGTCCCGGCGTCGCCCTGAATCAACGCGCCTCGATATTGTTTGGGGTAGGTGTCCGACAAGCACGACAAGCACAAGTCCAAGTACACCCTCGACCGCCAGATCCCCGGCGCGTTCGAGGGTGAGACCGTTACGCGCCGGCGGTTCATGACCGTGGGTGGGCAGGCGGCCGGGGGCATCGCCGCCGCGTCCTTCCTGCTGCCCGCGCTCGGTTTCGCGGTCGGGCCGATCTTCAAAAGCAGTCCGCACCGTTGGGAAAGCGTCGGTCCGGAGGACATGTTCACCGACACGAACTACGTCCCCGTCGTCATCACGCTGACCCCCAACATCGGCGAGGCGGGCAAGTCGACCGCGTACGTGCGCAAGTTCAACGCGGCAATCGACACCGACCCATACGATCGTGGCACGCCGTACATTGCGATCTCCAGTCGCTGCGCCCACCTGGGTTGCCCCGTGCGCTGGGTCGACGCGGCCGAGCGCTTCATCTGCCCGTGCCACGGCGGCGTCTATGACCTGCTCGGACGGAGGGTGGGTGGGCCTCCGGTCAGACCGCTCGACCGCTTCTACACGCGCGTCAACGCGAGCGGCGAAGTCGAACTCGGACCGCGCTTCAGCGTCAACAGCGAGCTGCAGCGCTTCTCCCCGCGCGACCCCGGCGAGCCGCTGGACGGCATCGGCCAGTACGCCTACCCTTCGCGCCCGGGCGCACAGAAACTCTAGGACGCACAGGACCGCCCGTGCCCAAGCTGCCCAAGCCCCCCACACTTCCCTCGCCTCTGCAGGCGCCGCCCCCCCGCCCTGGCGACGGCAACGGCAACGGCAAGGCGACTCCGCTCGACCACGCCAAGGAGGCCGGTACGACCGTCGTCGACTGGGTCGACGAGCGCACCTCGCTGAGCGGTGGTGCGCGCTGGCTGATGTTCCGCAAGGTGCCCAAGGGCACAAACTGGTTCTACACGCTCGGCTCCGCCACGATGTTTGCGTTCCTGTCCCAGGCCGTAACGGGCGTATTCCTGGCGATGTACTACCGCCCCGATCCCTCCGGCGGCGCGTACGAATCGATCCGCCACGTGACCAACGAAGTGTTTCTCGGCCAGTTCGTGCGCGGCATGCACAAGTGGGGCTCGAGCGTGATGGTGATCCTCGTGTTCCTGCACATGGGACGCACGTTCTTCTTCGGCGCCTACAAGTACCCGCGTGAGCTCAACTGGGTGATCGGCGTGGTCCTTCTGATCCTGACGATGGTGATGTCGTTCACCGGCTACCTGCTGCCGTTCGACCAGCGCGCGTACTGGGCGACGATCGTGGGCGTGAACATCAACGGCACCGGCCCCCTGATCGGACCGTATCTGAGCGACTTCCTGCGTGGAGGCCCCGAATTCGGAGCGACCACGCTGTCGCGCTTCTACGCCATCCACATGCTGCTCATACCCGGTCTGCTCGTCGCGCTGATCGGCGCGCACCTGTACCTCGTGGCCAAGCTCGGCACGACCGCCCCGCCGTGGCTGAAAGCCGAGAAGAACCCCGAGCTGCGCGAGGCCGACGCATGAGCCGGTCCACCCCGTATCAGCCGCTGCGTGGACGCCCGGGGCCTGTTTATTTTGCCGTGGCAAGCCCGTTCGCCGTGGCAAGCCTGTTCGCCGTGGCCAGTCCGCGACCCTCGCGACCCTCGGTCCCCGCGCGATGAACCGGCGCGAGAAGGAGGAGTACCTCCGCGAGTACGGGACCCTGAAGTCCCAGGGCAAGCCGTTCTTCCCGTATGCGGTCACCAAGGATGCCGCCATGGCATGCGTGGTGATGGCGGTCATCATCACGATGTCGCTCGTGCTCGGGGCCGAGCTGGGCTCCAAGGCGAACCCGACGACCACCACGTACGTGCCGCGCCCGGAGTGGTACTTCTTCTTCCTGTTCGAGGTCCTGCGCGTGATCAAGCCGCCCGGCCTCGTGCCGCTGGCGACGATCGGCGTACCGACGCTCGGCATGATCCTGCTGTTCCTGCTGCCGTTCTACGACCGCGGTCCCGAGCGCCGCCCCGAGCGCCGCCCGATCGCGATGCTGACCGGCATCTTCGTGATCGGCGCGATGGCGCTGCTCACCTACCAGGGCGCCAACGCGGGGTCGCCGACCGTGATCGAAATGGCCACCCCGACCGCCGTTACGCAGGCGGGTGGAACGACGCTCGCGGAATACGAAGCCGGCAAGCTGGTCGTCGCCTCCCAGGGCTGTCTCGGGTGCCACAAGATCGGCGACAACGGCAACGACGGACCGGGTCCGAACTTGACGCACGTCGCCTCGCGACTGCCCCGCCAGGGGATCGCCCGCACGCTGGTGAACCCGACCGCGCCGATGCCGTCGTTCAAGAACCTGCCGCCGCAGAAGTTCAAAGCGGCCGTCGAATTCCTATCGCAGCTGAAGTAGCCTCTCGCTCATGCCCGCCGAGCCCGCCGAGCCAGGCGCCGGGAGCACCGCACCCGGCAGCGCGAATGGGTCTTCCGCGAACGGCCGTCCTGCGCATGGGTCCTCGCCCGGGCGGCTGGAAGCCGAGCAGGTGCGCGACATGTTCGACCGCATCGCCGTCGTCTACGACGTCCTGAACACGGCGATGACCGCCGGTCTGCACCACCGCTGGCGCGCCCGCGCGGCCGACCTCGCCCGGGTGGGCCCCGGCAGTCGGGTGCTCGATGTCGCGACCGGCACCGGCGACCTCGCGATCGAGCTCGCCCGGCGCGTCTCGCCCGGGGGTGAGGTCCTTGGCAGCGACTTCTCCGAGGCGATGCTCTCGCGCGCCTTCGACAAGGCCGCGGCCGCGGCCCCGCAGAGCGTGACGCCACGCTTCGAATGGGCAGATGCCCTGGAGTTGCCCTACGACGACGACTCGTTCGACGCGGCGACGGTCGGCTTCGGCGCGCGCAACTTCTCCGACCTGACCCGTGGCCTGGCCGAGATGGCACGGGTCGTCCGGCCGGGGGGCAGGGTTGTGGTCCTGGAGATGACGACGCCCACCATGCCCCCGCTGTCGCTCTTCTACCGGCTGTGGTTCGACCGGCTCGTGCCCGTGCTGGGCCGGCTGGTGGGGTCGCTTGCAGCGCTGGCCTCGCGCCTGCGGGGCTCCACCGCCAACGGGACGATCGCCGACGCGTACGCTTACCTGCCCGACTCGGTCAAGCGCTTCCCCGGCCCTGCTGCGCTCGCGGGCGAGATGGAGCGCGCGGGACTGCGCGATATCTCCTATCTGCTTATGGCCGGAGGGATCATCGCGATCCATGCCGGCACAGTTCCCGCGGAGAGACCATCGTCATGATGGGCCCGATGGGCGGCACGGCTGCTGCGGACAACAGTGCTGCGGACAACAGCGCCGCGGACGTGGACGCCGTCGAGACGATCATGCGCCGCGGCGGGAGCGGTCTGCGCGAGCGCATGGTGCGGACCGAGCTGCATCTGGAGCGGGTGACCGCCGAGGCCGGCGACCCACTCGCCTCCCACGCCACCGCGACGGTATTGGCCGGTGGCAAGCGACTGCGTCCGCTGCTGGTGGTCCTCGCCGCCGAGTCCGCGGGCGGACTTGGGCCGGGCGGGGCGCTCGATAATCCCGAGGGAGAGGAGAGCCTCGTGCGTGCGGCCGTGGCAGTCGAGCTCGTTCACTCGGCAACGCTTGTGCACGACGACGTGATCGACGGCGCCCAGCTGCGCCGCGGCCGCCCGTCGGTCGCCGCGGCCGCCGGACGCAAGCTTGCGGTCGCCACGGGCGACCTGCTGTTCTCACGCGCATTTGCCGAGCTCGCGCGCAACGGCGACGACGCCCAGCTGCGCGCCCTGTCCGACGCCAGCTCGGCCCTGGCCGAAGGCGAGCTGCTGCAGCGCGAGGATGCCTACGCCCCGCACGTCGCGGTCGCGCGATATCTGCGCCGCTGCGAACTGAAGACCGCGGCGCTGTTCGAGGCCGCCTGCCGTCTGGGCGCCCTCGTGGCGGTTGAAGGCTCGCCGGCCCTCGCTGATGAGCTGGGCGCGTTTGCCCGGCGCATCGGCCTCGCCTTTCAACTACTGGACGACGTGCTCGACGTGTCCGGCCCGGTCGAGCGTACCGGCAAGGCTCGCGGCACGGACCTGCTCGACGGCACCGTCACCCTCCCGTTCATCCTCGCGCGCGAGCACGACCCTGAGCTCGCTGCGCTCGATCTCTCATCGCTGCGCGGACCCGAGCAAGCTGAGCAGCTGTGCGAGCGGATCGCTGCTACAGGCGCCCTCGACGAGGCCCGCGAGCGGGCGCTGGCGCTGGTCGCCGAGGCCAAGTCGGCGCTCCCGCAAAGCCTGCCGGACGGACGCGACGCGGTCCTGCTCGACCTCGTCGCCGACGCGGTCGTAGAGCGTTATCGCTGAGGGCGTATCCCGATAGGAGGGTGCGGCTGGGGCGGTCTAGGGTCAAGCGGAGCGCGGACGCAAGGGCGAAGGCATGGTGGTGCCATGTCGAGCCCGAGGACAAAGCTCCGCGAAGGCCATTCGGGCGCATCCAGACGTGCGGGCCTAGCGGGATACGCCCTAATCGACCTAAAAGTCGCTCGGAACGATCAGATCGGCGTCGAGGGCCCGCACGAAGAACTCGACCTCGTCGGTCATGTTCGCGTGCGTGATCCGCTTCAGATCGCTCAGCAGCGCGCCGGCCCCCCGATCCAGCTCGTCGTCGAGATGCTCCACGACGGCCTGCTCGAACACGCCCTCTCGCCGCGCCTCGCACTCGGGACAGCGCAGCACGATCCGCCAGTGCTTGGCGCCTTCTTCGACCCAGTCGAGCGGATATACGAACTCGCCGGAGCAGTTGAAGCAGACGTGCAGCGGGTCCGGCGCATACGGTGCCTCCGGCGCGTGCTGATGGTCGCGGTAGACGACCTCGACGTGCTTGCCGTCGGGCATCTGCACGTGATGACGGATATGGGGGCTCGTGTCTGACATGGCTTGCCCTGAAGTCATCGACGATCGTGCCTGTCGCCTTTAGCACGGCGCGGCCCAGCTCGGCGAGCGGCGGTGGCCGCAAGGGGTTGGCGGATGCTCGCGAGGGGCTGGCGTGAGGCCCAAAGGCGCGGTGATAGGTTGATTAGACAATGGCCACCGCGATTCGCACGATCGGCCACGAGGACCGGCTCACCCTCGTCGACCATCTCGAAGAGCTGCGCACGCGCCTGATCGTCAGTGGGATCGCGATCGCGATCGCGTTCGGGGTGTGCCTGTGGCAGAACCACGCGCTGCTGGAAGTCATCAACCGCCCGCTCAGCAAGCAGACCCAGAAGCAGGTCGAGAAAGGCAACGGCCCGATTGGGCAGACCGCCCTCGCCCAGCAAGGAGTGCTCGGGGTCGCCCGCGACGTGCAGTCGATCGCGAGCACGCTGGCCGATCCAACCAGCAAGCTTCCGCCCGCGACCCGCGCGGCGCTGGCCGCCGAGATCCCTCGTCTACGGGCCGACGTCGCAAAGATCCCGCGCGTCCCCCAGGGCGATAAGCCGGTGACGCTCGGCATCGGTGAGCCGTTCACGACCACGCTCACGGTCACGTTCCTGTTCGCGCTCGTCTTCTCGCTGCCGATCATCCTGTTCCAGTTCTACGGGTTCGTGCTGCCCGCGTTCAGTCCCAATGAGAGACGCATCGCGCTGCCACTGCTCGCGGCGATTCCGTTCCTGTTCGCGGTCGGTGTGCTGTTCGGCTACTTCGTTGTGCTGCCCGCGGCGGTGCGCTTCTTTCAGAACTTCAACAGCGGCCAGTTCAACGTGCTCGTGCAGGCCGGCCCGTACTACAAATTCGCCGCCACGATCCTGCTCGCGATGGGTCTCGTGTTCCAGGTGCCGGTCGCAATCCTGGCTGCCACACGCGTCGGGATCGTGACCCCGCAGCAGCTACGCCACAACCGTCGCTACGCGATCGTGGCGTGCGCGGCCGTCGCCGCGTTCCTGCCGGGAGACGCGATCACGCTGTTGCTCGAGACCATCCCGCTGTATGTGTTGTACGAGGCGAGTATCCTGCTCGCGTCGCTTGTTGAGCGCCGCGAGCGCAAGCGCGAGCGGCAAACCCCGGGTGCCGGGCAGCCATCGGATGGTGGAGTGTCCGCGGAGCAGAGGACGGAGCCTAGCGTGCAAAAGATCATCGACCACTTCGACAAAGAGCTGAGCTGATGCTGTTCGACCTGCGCGGCCGCGGCCGCCGTCGCACGGTCCAGGTGATCTACCTGGGCTTCGCCGTGCTGATGGGCGTCGGTCTCGTCGGCTTCGGCGTCGGCGGCGGCGTCGGCGGTGGCGGCGGCCTCCTGAACTCCCTGACCGGCAAAGAAGGCTCTACCAGCGCGAGCTTCTCCAGCCAGATCAAGAAGTACAAGAAGCTCACCCAGCAGCAGCCGAGCAACGTCAGCGCGTGGGAACATCTAACCCTCGCGCAGCTGCACGAAGCAGGCGGCGAAGCGTATGTCGCCAACAACAAACTGACGAGCAAAGGCAAAGAACTGTTCGCGCAGATCGCCCGGTCCTGGAACGGCTACGTCGCGCTGAACCCGCCCAAGCCGAACGCCGAAGTGGCACAGGAGATGGTGCGTGTATTCGGCGAAGAAGGTCTCAACCAGCCCGCCGAAGCGGTCAAGGTGCTGCAGATCGTGACCGCCGCCAGGCCCGCAAGCGCGTCGCTGTACGCGGCGCTGGCGGAGTACGCGTACAGGGCTCACAACACGCGCATCGGCGACCTCGCCTCCGAAAAGGCGATCGTCCTGGCGCCGTCCGCGCAGCGCAAGCAGCTGAAGACCGAGCTCGCGGAACTCAAGAAGAACCCGAGCGGCACCAGTAGTGGGGGCTCGACCATCACACAGGGCGCAAACGGCACGTACACCGCTACGAGCAAAGGAAAAACCTACACCGTCAAACCGGGCCCGCACGGAACCTTCAGCGGGACGGCTCCGGCGACCACCCCTGCCCCCGGTGGACTGCCGTCGAGCAAAAAATAGCGCCGGGAGTCTTGTGTGGCCGGATTCGAGGAGACTCGCCATGCGGTCGACGCCCTCCCGGATGACGGCCCGGGGCGCGGCGACTGGCCCGCGCAGGCGCCTGGCGACGGCGATTCCCAGCGCTTCACCGCGCGCCTGCTGATCGGCTGCGCGGACCAACCGGGGATCGTCGCGGCGGTCTCAGGCTTCCTGTTCGAGCAGGGCGCGAACATCGTCTCATCCCACCAGTTCTCATCCGATCCGACCGGCGGCCGCTTCTTCATGCGCACCGAGCTGTTCCTGGACGAGCTGGACGGGCTGGACGGCCCGCTGGAGTCCAGGCGGCGCTTCGAGGCCCGCTTTGCCACGGAGGTGGCGGACAGACTGGAGATGGATTGGGAGATCCGTTACTGGGGCGAGCGCAGGCGGATAGCGATTCTCGTCTCCCGTCACGACCACTGCCTGGTCGACCTGCTGTGGCGCTGGCGCCGGGGCGAGCTGGACGGGGACGTGATCTCGGTGATCTCCAACCACGAGGACCTGCGCCGCGAGACCGAGGCCGCCGGCGTGGCCTTCCACCACGTGCCGTCCCAGCAGGACCGCAAGCCCCAGGCAGAGGCGGCGATGCTGGAGCTGCTGGTGGGCGAGGTCGACCTGCTGGTGCTCGCCCGGTACATGCAGATCCTCAGCGGTGACTTCCTGGAACATGTGGAGATGCCGGCGATCAACATCCATCACTCGTTTCTGCCCGCGTTCGCCGGCGCCAACCCCTACCGCCGAGCGCGTGAGCGCGGCGTCAAGCTGATCGGGGCAACCGCCCACTACGTGACCGCCGAGCTCGACGACGGGCCGATCATCGACCAGGATGTCGTCCGTGTCGATCACCGCCAGAGCGCCGAGGACCTCGAGCGCGTCGGCCGCGACATCGAGCGCCTCGTGCTCTCCCGCGCCGTTGCCCTGCACCTCGATGACCGAGTGATCGTGGACGGGCGGCGTACGGTCGTGTTCTGAGGGCGCATCCACCGGCACGGCCGCCGCTGTGGCTCGTGTCTCCGGTGGGTGCCTCATGAATACGGTGAACGCTTGACGATCCTGCCGCGGTGCGCCCGCCGGTGGGAGCCGTGAGCGGGGGTCCGCCCGGGCGCGGGCCTCCGACGGAGCGGGCCGCGGGCGCGCTGGGCTAGAATCGCAGCCTGAGCCGGCTGTACCGTCTGCCGGCGCCCTCACGGGCCGTTAGCTCAACCGGCAGAGCAGGGGCCTCTTAAGCCCAAGGTTGCAGGTTCGATTCCTGCACGGCCCATTTCTGGAATAGCCTGCAAATCGGCGGGTTTTGTGGCGATTTGGACGGGGTGTCCGTAGGCGCAAAAGTCTGTGGGTACCACTCGTGGGTACCAAACGAGAGAAGATCATGCACGAGCGCACGACCAAGAGCACGCGCATCACCGAGGACGCCCAGCGCCTGCTGCGGGCCGACTTCGCACGGCGCATGGAGCAGGCGTAGCAAGCGTTGCGCGGTGGTAAGACCATCGCGCTTGCCTACTCACTGGGTGTCGATGAGGCCGATGTCGAGCGCGTCGGCGGCGTCGCGCCCGCTTGAGTCGCGATCGCGACTAGATCGGCGGACCTCATGGGCTCGGCTGCCGTATCTGTAATAATGTAAGCAAGTAATCCATGAGGGCGACCATGGCAGAGCGCACGACCAAGAGCATTCGCATCACCGAGGACGCTCAGTGTCTGTTGCGGTTGATCGCCGCCTTCGAGGATCGCAACGAGGGTGCGATCGTTGAGGACGCGCTCGCCGCCTATCTACAGATCCGCTCGCTCGGCTACGGGAGCGTGCTGCCGGAGGCTCGGGAACTCGCGCACACCACACCCGAGGATGTCGGCGATACCGTCGCCAGGCTCACGGGCGCGATCGAGAAGGCGCTTGCGAACGGGAGCCACGCGCCCAAGGCCGGCGCGGCCAAGCAGCGTCTGCGCAAGCGCGTTGAGCAGAGCGCCGCATAGCAAGCCGGCATCTGCGGTACCGACGAACGCACATCCGCCGAGAAGGCGCTGTTCGACCCTCGACGCTACACCGCGGCGGCAATGCCGACAGGCACGTAATGCTCGAAGAGGAGATCGGCGGGCACCGGGTCGCCCTGCTCTTCGGCGGCGCACACCAGCGCGAACCCGGCCGCGTCCTCGGCGTGCGCCTGGCCGTAGGTGTCGCCGCCGCCGGTCAGACCGGGAATGTCGGGCGACTCGAAGCTCCAGCCAAAGCCGGGCTGGTGGTGGTGGAGGATACGAATGGTGTCCACGATGCCCCTTCAGAGTAGCCCCGAGCCTCGGAACGAACGAAACCCCGGCGGTTTGGCCTGTCCCCCGAGGGGGACTGCACAGGGACCGTTCCGGGGTCTTCGCGTCTATGGTAGTGCGCAACGACTGCCCAAGAGCAGCCCTCGCCAGCGGAATGACACACCGATAGTAGGTGCGCCATGCTATCTGTGTGGGGTTCCTGAAGAATCGCCAGCTCGAACAAGACGAGATGTGGTTCTCGGCGCCGCTGGGCGAGGCCGTCTGCACAGACTGCATCGCCGACGAGTCCCTATGTGAGTTCGTCGCCGGAAACCTCAACTCGACGGAGTGCTCGTTCTGCGGCAGGTACGGCGAGTCGGCCGTCGCGGCAGACACCGACTCTGTGCTCGTTTACATGTCGGAATGCCTCAAGCGCGAGTGGTCGAGAGCCATAGACGAATACCTGCACGACTCGGAGTCGCCGACGGGCTACGCGGGGCCGTGCCACGAAACGCAAGAGATCCTCGAGGTCGACGCGGTCTTCGCAAACGAGGGCTTCGAACAATTCGTCCTGGACGCGTTCCGCGAAACACAATGGGCGCAAAAGGACTTCGCTGCGATAAGCGAGGGCGAGGCGCTGCGATATGGGTGGACCGATCTGGCGGAGACCGTGAAGTACCGGCAACGCTTCTTCTTCTTGCTGGCTGAGGACGAGCACGACGACGGGCCCGGATCCGAAGTGCCACACGGGCGACAGATGCTCGACCAGCTGGGCGAGCTAATCCGCAAGTACGGCCTGGTTCGCACGATCCCGCAGGGCACGTCGATCTATCGGTGCCGCACGCACAAAGCAGACGAGACACCCACCACTGCGGGGGAACTTGGGCCGCCGCCCCCGGCGAAGGCTCTGCAAAGCCGCATGAGTCCGGCCGGCATTCCGATGCTGTATGCCGCAGACGAGCCGATGACGACGCTGGCCGAGACGATCGATGAGGAGTCTGACGCGGACGCAGCGACGATCGCGACCTTCAAGCTACGCCAGGATTGCCGCGTCGTCGACTTGCGTGAGCTGCCGCCGGTGCCGAGCATCTTCGACGCAGACATCGATACGACGGAGCGCCGCCACGAGCTTGGATTCCTGCACGGCTTCCGCAGCGACGTCAGCGGCCTGGTGAAGCGGGACGGACGCCAGCACATCGAGTACGTACCCACACAGGTGGTCGCGGAGTACCTGCGTCACGTCTTTGAGGACGGTGACGGTGAGCAGATTCAAGGCGTCGCGTGGGAATCGAGCAGGGTGCAGGGCACGCGCAATCTGGCACTCTTCATGGACGCCAGCCAGTGCGTCGTCGCCGGCGAGGCCGGCGACGGGTTTTCTGAGCCGCTCGTTGAGCTTGTTGATAGTGAGTCGCAGTAGTCCCAGTGATGCGCGCCGAACGTAGTGGCCACGCTGGTCAGCCGACGTCAGAAATCCATGTTTGCAGCACGCTCGGCGAGATGCGATCGATGATCGATCTCCGCTTGTCGGCGCTCTGCGTCAGCGGCTAGGTCGCGGTGGTTCTCTCGCGTTTCGGCATCGAAGCTGATGTCCAGTCCCGAGTCGATCCAGTCGAATGCGTGCGCGTGGATCCCTTGTCGCAGCCACTGCTCGGTGCCATCGAGCGTGGCGCAGATCTTGTCGAAGCTTTCGGGTTGCACGGGGAACACCTCGAAGTGGGGCGAGTCGCGGTAGTCACTCAGTCGTGCAGGCATTGCGGCGACCCCAGGCACGTGAAACCACAGTGCTGCGCTGCCCTTCTCAAATCCTCCGTGGTTGTAGGGATTGCGATATGTCTCAGCAATCGCGCGCAGCGCTTCGTACACGTGGTTGGTCGAGCGATCCGAGACATCGAACAGGCGTTTGAACTTGAGGCCCCATCGGTCGCCGATGAACCTCTGCAGGGCGCCGTCAGCTGGATCCAGATCAGCGAAGGCGAACAGCAACACCATCTCATGCTCCAGCAGGCTGAAGTAGGCGTTGACGGCGGCGATGGTTTCCCAGGCGCCGCTTTGCTCCTGTCCGATACGGTCGCCAACGGCTGCGAAGAACGCGCCGACTCCCTCCTCGGCCTTGTGCTTCTCCGGCGCTAGCTGCGACGCGGCGAACGCTTCGCTTGCCTGCTCGCGGAAGTGCTCATACATCGCGCGCAGCCGCCCCGATTGATTTGCGATCGTGACGTTCGCGTCGGCAAGTTGCTGGCCCGCTATGTCTGCGAGGGTCGTCTTCTCCACGATGCGGATCACTTTCTTCAAGCTGCGGACGACGTCATCTGCTATCGCCTGCGCACTTTCGCCGCTGCCCTTCGCGACGTCGATGTACATCCGCATTCCAAACTTCTGCAAAGCGAGCGTCACGCCGTGCCCACGGAATCCGAATGGCACGTGCCATCGCGTCTTCTCGTGCACGCCGAGATCGACGAGCCCCATCGTGCACGTCAGGACGAACAGAACCAGCGACGGCACCGGAAGGTCGTCACGGTCTATCGCAATGATCTTCGCGCCGCTCCAGATGTCGCCCGCGTCGTCGCGCCGCACGAACGGCGCCGCCAGGCGCTGGAGTGCTTCGTCTGATGCGTTGGAGCTTATGGCGCGGGATGGCAACGTGGCCCAATCACGTGCCGAACTTGATCGGTTTCTTGAGATCGTTGAAATGCGAGCGTGGCACACGGGCGTCACGCTGCAATCTGCCTACGACAATCCCTGGCGCAATGCCCTGACTCTTTGCAAACTCACGGATTATCTGCGTCGTGATTGCGCCAGCGCCAAGTAGGTCAGCGTACGCGCCCGGAGGAATGAGGGTATCCCGCGCAAACTGATCAGCGTCCAACTCCTCGGTGTCCTGAGAGGATGCCTGCTCGTCGTCGATGAAGTCGATCCTTTTCCGTTGAAGCAGATGACGGATCTCATGAAAGAGGCTGAACCACAGTTGGTCATCGGTCTTGTGCCGCAGGCTCAGCTGAATCAGAGCCTTGTCGGGAGCTACCCATCTCGCGGCACCACTCAGACGGACGCCCTTGAACTCAGGGGTTAGCACCAGCGCGACGCCGACGCTCGCGAAGAGGTCGTCCAGTCGTTGGCGGCTCAAGGCTAGGTCCTGGCGACTAAGCGCACGAACTTCGCCGATGATCCCTTGCAGGCTGTTGGCGTCGAACGGCGTGGTCGAGATCTGATCCGCTAGTAGCTCGCCCCATCTAAGCCACGCCGATGCGGCGTGCGGCTGCGACTCGTATGTCGGCGATGCGCGGAACGCTGCCGCTGGCGCGAGCCATTGCATTTCCCACGCGTCGGGGCTACTCACTCGGAAGTAGCGAAGCAAAGCAGCGACGGTCCCTGCTGGATTCGACTCCTTCTCGATCAGGTTGTGTCGCGCCAGCTCTTTGACGGGGAACGCGGTAGCCCATGCTCCATACGTGCTTAGCTCCTCCTCCGAGCGCACACGTGCAAGCTGGGCGCGGTACGCGGATTCTAGGTTGATCCAGAAGTCAGCTGCGATCCCGAGAGTGAGCTCGAGTTGGATCGCGGTATCCGGCGTGATCGATGCCTTCCCGTTGACAATCTCGTTGATCGTCTTGATCGGTCGCCCCATCCGGCGCGCCAAGTCTGATTGGCTCATGGTGCGATCTTCCAACGCCTCGAGCAGAACCTCACCGGGCATGACGGCCCAGTCACGTTGCCAGGTGCGAGAACTAGTGGCCATGGTAATCAACTACCTCCGTGATTACGATGCGGGTGACTAGGGATGTGTCGATTCCGCCGTCGGCGAGTAGGGGAACGGGATCATGTTCCGGCTCAAACACCAGGCGGTATGCGCCCGAGAGATGCACGGCGAACTGGCCGTTGCGATCAGCGCTGAGGAGATGGCATCTCCCCGGCACACCATCCATGTGCTTGAGGGTCGGGGCGGCGATCAGCGACGCCAGCCGGCGCTTGATGAGCTTCCAGTCGTCCGCGCCCCAGCGGCGTTGGCCGCTTTTGTCGCTGGCGCATGACTTCTCAAGCTTGCGGTCCGACCAGGAAATGTCGATGATGTGTCTCCATGGCATGCTATAACCTTTAGGGTTATAGGATAGCGCAAATAGATGTCGACTAACTCTCACGTGCAGATGCCGCTTCTCGAGCCGGAGGCCCTGGTGCCTCTTCCGACCGACTGCGGTCATTACGTTGCAGTCCTGCAGAACAAGCCCGGCGAGTTGGATGCGCTCCGTCATGCCTCCGGGAACGCATGGGATCGGATGACCCCCCTACTGGAGTTCGTCGGCCCGGTGAAGGCGCCGAAGTCGATAACTGCGTCATCGATCGATGGCTGGGTCAAGCGCGCCCACGCGGCCCTTGGAACGCACCCGACATACGTGGACATCTTGCGCCTTGCATCGAGTACACTTGTGAGAGGCAAAACGAGCGTTAGCCGTGTCCTCGAGGAGATATATGCCAACACCCGCAAGCGAAAGATGCGCTTCGTCCCCGTGCTTCCGGTTGAGGAAGCGACCGAAGCCGATGTTGAAATGGTCCGAGCATCCGTTGTAGCTGATGGCCACGGGGCCGGCTTGAGATACAGGATCCTCAAGGTGCTGCCCCCCAGCGGCCTGAGCCGACGGGCAGTTCTCCAGGCCCAGCTCGACGGATTGGAGCTAGAGGCGGCGAACTGCGACCTGCTGATCGACCTCGAGTACATCGACGAGGACCAAGAGATCGACGCCTCAATCTTGGCGACTCAACTCGAAGAGATGTCCCGCATGGGTAGATGGCGCAGCGTTGTGTTGCTGGGGATGTCGATCCCGAAAGTGATGAGCGTGGTGAAGCAGGGGTCGGTGGGGACGATCCCGCGTCGGGAGTGGGATCTATGGCTTCAGTTGCGGGAGCACGGCCTCGAGCGCATGCCCGCGTTTGGCGACTACGCAGTGCAGCATCCGCATCCTCCTCACGATGGCGGTGGGAACACTGGACGGGCAAACATCCGCTACACCACAGATCATGAGACAGTCGTGGCCCGAGGGTTTGGGCTTGCTACGCAAGGCGGCCCGGAGCAATACCGTGATCTTTGCCAACAGCTTGTCGGCCGACAAGAGTTTGCGGGCCGCGATTACAGCTGGGGCGATGAGACGATCGAGGACTGCGCCGAGGAGGTCATCGAGCCGGGCCCCCGTAACGCTTGGCGTGGGGCCGGAACCTCGCACCACATGCAAGTCGTTACGGACGAGCTGCGGCAGCTGTCAACGGCGCCCTAAACCTGCGTGTAGCAATGCGCGCTTGGGTCGCGTCGCGGCCAATCAGTGCGCCACGGACTGCACGCCGGAGCTGGGACAGCGTCGTTGTTGCGAGGAGTTCGCTCCAGAGCGAAGTTCGGTGTGCCTTCGGGTCCGGTTCAGCCCCGAGCTCCCTTAGCGCCATCATCGCCTCATCGCGCCACAGCAGACGGACGAGTGTTTCGGGGTCGGGCCCGGGGTTCTGTTGCGGCTTGTGGACCGTCTTGAAGGACACGCAGCCGTTGACGGCGATCGTGGTGATGCCCCACCATGCCGGCACGAGCTCGGTCGCCTTCTCGCAGTGCTTCTCGGCGATCACAACGGTGCATCGATCGAAAAGCCGTCCGTAGGCTGCGATCTGCCGCGGCAGGCGCCGCAGCGTGTCCCGGTCCGTCTTGATCTCGAACCCATCCATCGTGCGACCGAGTACGGCGAGGTCGGCTCGCTCGTGCGAGCGCGGAACCCACAGCTCTTCGACGGCATCCTGAGCGCCAGCCGTCGATGTGAGGAGATGAGCGCGCAACGCCGCGCGAACTACGGCCTCAGTTGACATGAGGATCCCGCGTTCGCCAGGGCGCGCCCGAGTACCCACACGACGGCCAGTCTAGCCGGGAAGGCGCATCGGGGGTAGTCAAACATACGTTCGTACGCTAAATCACGCTGCGGACAGCTCAATAAGAAGCCAGCGCGTCGGCGGGATCCCGGAGGCGTGCTTACCCAGACGGGCGACGGAGGCTGGGCGCAGGCGGAGGGATTGAAGGTGGACTAGCAAGTAGAGCGCGACACCGCTTCCATCGTCACACTGGTCGATTCGTTTTCGATGTTGGGGTCGCAGTTGCGCTGCGGCGACTCGTTGGGATCTGATGGCGTGGTCGTCACGGCATGGCAGGCGTGTCCCATTGGGACTTCGTTGCAGTACGCAGTCACGCTGGGGTCAGGATGTTGGGCGGGATTGGTGAGCCCGGCATATCTCGATTCCTTGGGCGTCGCCGTCGCTGCGGACTTGGTTGTAGTCGCGGCGGGTTCTGTTGCTGGCGGCGTCTTCTCTTCTGTGGTGGTGGTGCTAGCGCATCCAGTGAGGAGCACGACAGTCAGGAGGCTGATTACGCCAAACGCTAGAATGCGAAGGGGCAGCATCAGTGGGTCATCATGACAAAGCAGCTCGCTCCTCGCTCCTTTAGTGCGGCACCGGAAGTAGTCCGCCGCTTGGGGCACGACAGTACCGTTCGGATGTTCCTTCTACGGTGAGGGTTACGGGCGTCCCGCCCTCGGCCCGGCAGTTCGCTTCGTACGTCTCAAGCCGTTCGCGTTCTTCTCGTACTTCTTGTTCGTAACCGGCTAGCACTTCCTGCTCATGGCGGGCGCGGGCTTCGGTTTCCCTCTGCTCATACTGATGGCAAGTGGCAACGCTGACAGGAGTGAAGCGCCCACGTCGGGTTAGCGTTGGTCCGACATTGGTTCTCGCCGTGATGGCATAGCGGTAGGTTCCGCCAGGGCTCTTACAGCTCCAGCGAATGACCTCGGCCACTTCAGTCGCATGAGGCCCCCATTCGAAGTGCTCAGCAGAGTGGCCGTAGCGAGACAGCTTCACGACCACATACACATACGGAGACGTCGTGATGTCAAGGTTGGTATAGCCCGGATCGGTGCTTGAGTGCCCGGTATGGGCGACCGCTTTCACGGACAGATGCCTTACGGGGCGCTTGTGGGCAGCTGCTCTCTTCGCCGCCAGCGCCGCTTCCTGGGCTCTGATTTGCTGTTCTTCGACAGCGTCTATCGTAGCTTCGTCGCTCTTGCAGGTTTCCACATCAGCTCGGTTATATTCTTCGGATAGTTCTCCACAGTGGTGTCGTTCGGCGACGCCGTGAAGGTATTCGGCGAGTTTTTTGGCTTCGGTGGATCTTTTGGCGGTTTCTTCGGCCGCTGTATTCGAATGTTCTGCGGCAAGCTTCGCTTCTGCGGCCTTGGTGGCGGGCGTGACGTTCGAGAATGTTGCACTTCCCGAAGCGTCAGGGGTCGCGAATTCGTTTTCGTCTACGTAGCCGCAGATTGTGTAGGTTGCGGTGCTTGTGGGCGTATACGAGTATTCGGCGCTATAGGCGCCAGGGCTAAGGCTTGTACCGCTAGCGAGCGAGGAGCCGCCGTCGGACTCGGGCGTAGAGGAGCAGCCGCCGAAGCTATTGACCAGGACGTACAGCTTGCGGGCGACTTCTGTTGTCCCCGAGACTTTGACGCTCACCGGGCCGTTTTCGCTAGAAGTCGGATTAACCGAGATTGAGACCGACGCGGCAGGCGTTCCGGCGGTGAAGCTGCTCGTGGCGGTCGCGTCGGGCGTCGCAAATTCGTTTTCATCCACGTAGGCGCAGACGGTGTAGCTCTGGATGCTGGTTGGCATGTAGGAATATTCGCCGCTCCAGAAGCCCGCACTGATACTCGTGCCGCTTGCAAGCGAGGAGCCGCCGTCGGACTCGGGCGTAGAGGAGCAGCCGCCGAAGGTATTCACGAACACATAGAGACGCCGCGCAACCTCGGTCGTGCCCGCAACTTTGATTTTCATGGGGATGTTCTGCGTGAGTTTGCCGCTGATTTCAATGGCAGCGGAGGCGGCAGGCATGGCCGCTGTGAAGCTGTTCGTGGCGGTGACGTCCGGGCTCGCGAATTCGTTTTCGTCCAGATACGCGCAGAGCGTGTAGCTCTGGACCGAGGTCGGCGTGTAGCTGTAGGTCTTTTCAAAGCTGCCCGCACCGATACTCGTGCCGCTTGCAAGCGAGGAGCCGCCGTCGGACTCGGGCGTAGAGGAGCAGCCGCCGAACGTATTCACGAACACATAGAGCTTGTGGTTCCCGTCAGCGACGCCCGACACCTTGATGCTCACGGGCACGTCCTGGGTTGGTTCGGCACCCTGCGAGATTTCGAGCGACTCGGCTTGAGCGAGCGCAGGCGAGACCAGCACAAGAGCGGACACGACCAAGGCTCCCGTGAGCAATGCGAGCAACCTACGCACAACGATCTCCTTGAACTCGATCCTGGATATCCGTCTCCGCGCGGACCGTAGCATTCTTCGCATTGTGCGGGTAGTCGGGATAGTAGCTGCGCCCCCGAGAGACACCTCCCTGGTCACGACTCTTGAAGGCACGCATGCCCGCCTGGGTCCTTGTGCATCCACGGCGGGCACCATATGTCATAGACGCATGGTGTTTATGGCTCTTTGCGTCGAGGCTTCCGCGGGATGGCACGACACGCGGAACCCCAGGTCGCTCTCGGGCGAGCCATCGCTGCTCGCCGCGAAGAGCTTGGGCTCAAGCAGGAGCAGCTGGCGCTCGCGGTCGGGACCGACCAGGCCCGCATATCCCGGATCGAGAACGCGGGGGACAACCCCAGCTACGGCCTCGTCGAGCGGATCGCCATCGCCCTGGACTGGGAGCTATGGGAGCTGGCAAAGCAGGCCAGGGAACTTGAGATTCGCGGGGACGACGCTGATCGCGCAGCAGTTGATTAGCGTTGGCGCTTGACCCACTGCTTGACGTCCTCGCGGTGCCAGAGCCGCGCGCCGCGGACCGCGACGACCGGTGGTGGGAAGTCTCGGGTCTTTTGGGCGTCGAGGAGGCTCTTGCGGGTCTTCCAGCCGGCGAGCTTCAGGATCTCGCCCGCGCCGATGAGATCGGCGGGATCGACCTGCTCGCGTTTGGGCCAGCTCGTCATGGCCGGGATTATCGCCGTCCGGGCGGCCCTTCTGCTTGGCCTTGACATAGACTAAACGCCCGTTTAGTCTATGGAGCGTGTCCGTGTCGATCCCCGAGAGCCCTCAGCCCAGCGTTGCTGGGTCGTCGCCGTTGGCTGCATCGTGGCCGATGGCAAGAGCGGATCGGCGAGTGGCGCCGGACACCCATCCATGCAAAGCGGCCCGGCGGTGCTGTGAACACCCCGGGCCCGGCACCGAAGGACGGACCTTCGCTGCACGAGCAACGGTAACCCCTGCCACAGGACCGCCGTCGCGTGCCCCTGAAGCATCCTCCTGGTGTCGCGATCCGAAAGGAAACCGACATGACCAAGCACACCGATACCAGGACCGAGCGTCTGGTCCTCCTCCAGGTTCTCGAGCGGCCCGGGGCGTGCTCTCGCGCCGAGCTTGAGGTCGCGCTCAGCGATGTCCAGCCGTCAGCGATCAGCGCCGCGTTGGACGCGCTGGAGGCGGAGGGCGTCCTCTACGTCAGCCGTGAGCAGGTGCGGGCGTCCCGGTGTGTACGCCACGTGGACAGGCTCGGGCTCATCGCGGTATGAGCACGTGCGTCTCTGGCACGGATTTGGGGCGGGCGGTTCGCCGCCTGCGCCAAGCCCATAGCTTCACGATCGAAGACCTCGCGTCGGCCGCCGGGATGCACGCCACGTATCTCTCCGGGATCGAGCGTGGTGTCCGCAACCCGACCTGGAGCAAGGTCTGCGGGCTCGCCGCTGCGCTTGACGTGTCCGTCGCGGATCTCGCCGGTGAGGCGGAAGAGGAGGCCGTGGTCGCACGCGTCGCGCGGGCCGCGCGAGCGCGTCTGAAAGGCGGGCGGACGGGCGCCGACGAAATCCGTTGACCCCGTTTCGGGGGTTCCGGTGTTTAAGGAGTATGGAGACAAATCATCATCATCATCATGCGCTCGCGCACGCGGCGTACCATCATCTTGTTCACGCGCACCCGACCGAGCCGGGTGGCCCGTGGTACGTCGGCTATTTGCTCGGGCACGCGTGGTTGCCGGTGGGGCTGCTCGCCGCCGGGGCGCTCGCGTTGCTGGTGGGTCGCGTGTGGGGCCGGCATCGTCTGGCGGCGGCGGGTGGCTGGTGGGAGCTTCGCCTTGGCGAGCGGGTGTCGCGGCCGGCACTGGAGGCGTTCGTACGGACGCTGGCGGGCGGGCTGCCACGGCCGTTGCTCAGTGCGAGGCCGTGGGTCGCTCTGTCGGTGTCCTCGCAGGAGGATCGCGCGGCTTGTGGCTTGTTCATCTCGGGTGGTCTCTCTTCGGCGCAGATACGCGCGGCGGTCGAGCAGGCCCTCGGTGGTGTCACGGTCGAGGCCGAGAACAGTGCCCTGTCGGTTGACGCTGACGGGGGTGTGTGTTGGCGGGTTGCGAGCCTTGCGCCGGTCGGCTCGCGGTTTCTCCCGTTGCGCGTAGATCATCGTGTCGATCCAGCGGGGCAGCTCTTGGCTTCGCTGCGAGCGCAGCAGGCTGGGGAGGGTGGTGTCGTTCAGCTTGTGTTGCAGGCTCCGGCACGCTCAGCGAGCCGCAAAGCGCGCAGCCAGGCGGCACGGCTGCGCGCAGGCCGTGGATTGCAGTTGGACTTGTCCTTGCGAGCGCTCGACTGGTTGGGCTCGTCCCTTGGCGGGATGCTTGACGTGCTCACGCCGAGCTCACCGCACCCGATGGGGCGCCCAGCGACTGCACGGGTGGCGGACCCATTCTCACTGGAGCGCGCCAGGGCGATCGACGCGAAGGCCGGCACGCTGTTGCTGGCCGCGACGCTCAGGATTGGCGTGTCGGCGAGTGGACGGCGCCGTGCGCGCGGACGGCTGGGTGGGCTGCTCGCGGCGTTTGGCCAGTACCAGGAGCTCGGCGGGTTGCGCTGTCGGTGGGAGCCCTTCTGCGCGCAGCGGCTCGCGCGCTGCCTGCCGCCGGTCAAACCGCGGTTGTTGTTGAGTAGCTGTGAGGCCGCGGCGTTGATCGCGGTCCCGGAGGAAAGCGCGCTCGCGCCCGTCTCGTTCACCGAGGCGCCGTCGCGCAGGATCGCGCCAGTCGCGCAGGCCCCCTCGCGCGGGCTGCTGCTCGGTCGCAGCGACCATTCCGGTTTCGACCGCGAGATTCGTGTCGAGCCTCACGCGTTACTCCAGCACGCGCATGTTCTCGGCCCGACCGGCCGTGGCAAGAGTACGCTGTTGTTGAACATGACGGTCGAGGCGATCCGCGCGGGGATGGGCGGGATGGTGCTCGACCCGACGGGCGAGCTGACCGGGCTCATCCTCGCCCGCGTACCCCGCGAGCGGCAGGAGGACGTCGACCTGCTTGACCTCGGCGATCAGTCCCATCCGCCCGCGCTGAACCTGCTCGCGTGCCCGCCGGGGGAGGGTGACGCGCATGCGCAGGCGATGTGTGGGATCTTCGCGCGGCTGTTCGCGCGGTTCTGGGGGCCGCGTACCGAGGACATCCTGCGCTCCGCGCTCACCACGCTGCTCTGCGGACGCGACCCGGCAGGGCCAGCCCCCACGCTCGCGGATGTGCTGATGTTGCTCTCCGATCCCGGGGAGCGCTCCCGTTACCGGGCGAGCGATCCGGTGGCGCTAGATGTGTTCTGGCGCCAATGGCAGACCTTGAGCGAGCCCGCACGAGTACAGGCGCTCGCGCCCTTGTCGAACAAGCTGCGGGCGCTGCTCGGCAACCGCACGCTGCGCAACATGCTCTGCCAGCCCGCCGCCCCGGACATGCGGGAGCGGATCGACAGTGGCCGGTGGCTGATCGTCTCGCTACCGCAGACATTGGGGGAGGACGCGGCGGACATGATCGGCTCGGTGTTGTTGCATCGTGCGTGGCAAGCCGCGCAGCGCCTCGGGCCACTCGCGCACAGCGACCGCCCGCCGTTCTTGTGCCTGATCGATGAGTGCCACCGTTTCTGTCATCTACCGCAGGGGATGGCAAGCGCGCTCGCGCAGGCCCGCGGTTATGGGCTCGGGTACGTGTTCGCCCACCAGCATCTCGCGCAGGTCTCCGATCACGGCCTCGCGGAGGCGATCGACGCGAACACCCAGACCAAGATCTGCTTCGCCCTCCAAGCCGCCGACGCGAAACGGATGGCGCCGCACTTCCAGCCGCGCCTCGACGCCTACGACCTCCAGCACCTCGGCTCCTACACGATCGCGTGTCGTGTCCTGCACGACGCTCGCCAGCTGCCCGCCGCGACCGCGACGACACTCCCGCCGCCCAAGCCCACGCCCGGTGACACCGCGACGCTGATCCGCCAGTGCGCCCGCGACCACGCTACCGAGCGCCAGGCGGTGGAGGCCACGATCCGCTCGCGCTACGGGAGGATCGAGCAACCCCCGCTCGGACGTGCTCAGGCTGATGACCTCGACCAGGAAATGCTCGGGACGGAGAGTGCCGGGGGTGCTCCGTTGGATGCTCCGCACGACGCTCCCCCCGACGGAGCACCCCCACCGCCCGCAACCCCGCACCACGACAACGATCCGGGGTCGCAGGCAAACCCCGACTATGAACAGTTCCTTCCACTTCCCGGCCGGCGGCCATGACGCCGAGTCTTCCCCCTACAACACTCCGTGACCGGGAGCTGCTCGACCGGCTCTCCCAACACGAGCCCCTATCCACCTCAGAGCTTCACCTCCTCTTCTTCACCGGTAGTCGTACCTGCCGTCGCCGACTGGTCAAGCTCGAGACACACGACCTCCTGACGCGGGTCTACCCAACGCGATCTCATCGCGGCGGTTGCACCGAGGCGCTGTGGTTCCTCTCCCCGAACGGACGACGGACGATCGGCGCTCCCGCACGCCGCCCGCCCGGCCTCTCGATCCCCGACCTTGAGCACCGCCGCGCCACCGCACGCTTCTTCCTCGCGCTCATCGAGCAGAGCCTCACCCAGCACGAAGAGGGCCTCTACCGCTGGCTCGGCGAGCAGCAAGCCCAGCAGGGCACGGGCGCCACCGTGCGCCCCGACGGGTACGGCCGCTACCTGCTCCCCGACGGCGAGATCACCTTCTACCTGGAGCTCGACCGCGCCACCGAGACCACGCGCCGCGTTAAAGCCAAGCTCGACAGCTACCGGCAGGCGCTCGCCGCCGACCCGCACCGCGACTGCGGGAACATCCTGCTTGTCTGCCAGGGACAACGGCGGCTCGCGAACCTCGCGCGCTGCGCGCCACCCGGCCCACCATGGATCTGGGGCACCACCGATGCGGAGCACTACACGCTCCTACCCGCCCGCGAACAACAGCGAGCCTTCAAGGAACTACCCGCGGGGCCTCGCCGCGTCGACCACCTTGTTACGGATTGCCTCGGCCGCCGCTGGTACTCGAACAGCGCGATCTCGACACATGGGAGGGCGGCGTGAGCAAGCCTCAGCACTCCCGCGAGCGCCCGGCGGCAACGCCCGGCAGGACATCCGTCCGCCGCTGGCCGTGCGGCGAGCCCGCGCAGGCCGAGCGCTCCCGGTCGGGACATGCAGCAAGGAGCGCCAGGCCCCCGACGACGGCCGCACCAAGGCGGCTCACAGCAGACGATGTGATGACCGCGCGCGAGGTCGCCAAGCTCCTGCACGCGCCCGTGTCGACCGTCGAAGATTGGGCACGACGAGAGATCCTGCCGAGCGTCAAGATCGGCAAGCGCAGGCTCTACATCCGCCAGAACATCGAAGCGGTGTTGATCGGGCGGGCCGGGGCCGCAAGCTAGTAGACACTCCGTTCGGTCGTCCGACACCGTTTCTAGAATGTCGCTACAATGTCCCTCGGTATCGACAGACTGGAGACACGTGAACGCCGAGCTAGAAAGCACACCGCTCACCTACAAGGAGCGTCTCGGGCAATTCGATCGGGAGGTCGAAGAACTCCAGCAGGCGTTCCTCAGGGCCGTGGAGCATGTCCGTGATTCCCCGGCAACCGACGACTCCCACCGGGAGCGGTGGGATGAAATCTCGCAGCGGATGAAGGGACTTCGCACCGGGATTGCAGCCGAGGATTACGACAAGGATCAGCTTGCCACGCTCGCTTCCGCCCTGCTCGATATTCGCGATGAGCTCGATCAGGGTGCGCCTGACGATTTGGACGTCAGCGACAGACTGATGATCCTGCTCGAGCGCATCCGGCATGTCGTGCGAGATGCGCTCGACGAGCACGTCAACGGTGTGTCCAACGACGTCGGCCTCGTGATAGCGGACCTCGAGCGCTGGCTTCCCGACATCCCCGATCAAACCATTGCTGGGCTGGTCGGAGTCAATCGGAGGACCCTTTCTCGGTGGAAGAAGCTCGGTGGCCCCCCCAGGCGCGAGCTACGCATCTTCGCAAGTCTTGTGGCAATCCTCCGGCACAACTGGGACGAGGAGGGCATCATCGCGTGGTTCGACCGTCCCCGCCGTGATCTCGGCGGACGCAAGCCCGAGAACCTTCTCGGCGACCCAAACTCGGAGGACCAGCTCGTAAGCGCTGCCCGGTCGGGAAGGAACCAATATGCCACGTAGGTCTAACCCCACGTTCTCCGACTGGGACGGCATCGCCTACAGGGCAACCTCCTACGATGTCCCCCTCTGGGTCAATCCAAATCGTCGCAGCGGCCGATGGAACATCGCTGGCCAGCGATGCACGCAGTACCTTTGCCTCGACGGCGAGGCGCCCTTCGCCGAGGCTCTCCGGCACGAGGATCTACGCACGCCCGAAGCGGCATCGCACTACTCGACGACGATCTGGCAGCTCCAGATCAGAGACGGCGCCATCGTTGACTACAGCGACTTCGAACGCGCCGAAGCGGCGGGGTTCGAAGCCAAAGCTCTGGTCGAAGACGACCATGAGCGCTGTCAAGCCGAGGCGCAGTGGCTTTTTGACAAGGGCGCGCGAGGCATCCTGTCTCCATCAGCTGCTCTTCCCGGGAGCACAAATCTGACGCTGTTTGGGCCTCGCGTCAGCGTCGCATGGAACACGACGACATCGTTGGCTTCGGCCGTGCCGGCACAGAAGCTGGCGACTGGCCATCCGCCGGCTGGACTCACGGAACGGGTGCGCTACTTCGGTCAGCCCGAACCGCTGCTGGCGGAATATCTGGGGGCAGCCGACTATGACTGATGGCTGCCGTGGGGCCGAGCTTGGAGGCAGGTTGACAGGGATGTCGTAACGCATTGGGGGGTCGTCCAACTGGTAGGACGCCTGCCTTTCCCTCAGGAGATCTGGGTCCGAACCCCAGCCCCCCAGTTCAGCATTTCCGCCGCTCGGTCGATATATTCCGTAACGGAAAGGCAGGCGTCCAGCGGCCAAGGCCGCTTGACAAGTTCCTTGAGGGACCCCCAGGTGGGGTCCCTCAGTTTTTCCGCGCTGACTACGGGTCAGGCCGTGACTGCTGCGACCTCGGGTGCATCAGCTGCGAATGCCGCCGTGAATGCCTGCGCCTGCTCCGACGCCGGCCGCGCATGCAGATAGCGGCTCGTGGTGGCAAGCGTGCTGTGGCCCATCGCCTTCTGAATCGTCACGACATCGACCCCGCGCATTGCCAGCAGCGAGCCGAACGTATGGCGAAGGTCATGGAAGCGCAGCGGCCGGACGCCGGCAGCGGTCTGCGCGCGACGGTAGCGCCGCCGTAGCGCGGAATCATCGAGCGGCCGACCGAGCACGTTGCAGAACACAAGATCGTCGGGGGTGGTGAAGTGCCCGCGCCGACTCATACGGTCCAGTGCGGCGGCCGCCTGATCAGCAAGCGGCACACGCCGCACGTGGCCGGACTTCGTGGAGGACTCCACGCCCGCGCTCATCGCGCGCGCGATGGTCAGCGCGGACCCGGCAAAGTCAACGTCCTGCCAACGCAGCGCCAACAACTCTCCCTGCCTCAATCCCGCATAGGCGGCGACCCGGACGATCTCGGCGTCCTGCCGATCCTCGGCACGCAGCGCCTCGCGCTCCTGTTCGCTGACGCTCAGTGTCGATCGGTCGCGATGGCGACCGTCTGCGAGCACGCGGGCTATCGCCTCGATTTCCTCGGGCGAGTAGAACACGAGCGCGCCGGGGTGCGGCTCGCGGCGCTTGTCTGCGCCCTTCGCCGGGTTCGCCGGCAGGTCGTACGTGGACGGCCTGCACCCGTAGCCGAACACGGCAGCGATCACGTTCCTGTGCTTGTTCACCGTGCGTGGCGAGGCACCCGTCTCGCTGATCGTCGCCAACACGGCCTCGATCTCCCGAGTGGTGATCTTCGCGGCCGGTCGATCGCCCAGCGCGGCCATGACGTGTCCGAGCGTGATCCCACGGCCGCGCTTGTACGGAGTACCCGTCTCGGCGAGCACCGAGCGATGACCGGCCAGTGTGGACGGCTTCGCGCCGCGCACGCCCTCGAGCCGACCTCGCGGAAGGTCACGCCCCGCGTGCGGCGCTCGCGCTCAACGCGCTCGAGGTCCGCGGCCTCGGCGACGTGCTCGGACACGAGCTGCGCGGCGGCCACGTGAGCGGCGCGTTCGTCGTAGGCGCTCTCGGCGACGCGCCCGCGATGCCGGCGCCATCCGTCGCCGTCAGGATCGCGCTCGAGCCACGCGGGGCCGATGCGGCGCTTGATCTGTCGGCCGTCGTGACGGAACTTGGCCTCGTAGAACGGCTGGCCGCGTTGCTCGCGGACGATGATGCTGGCCGTTGGATTCGATGCTGGCATCGGGGCATCTCCGGTGTCCTTGTCCCCGACGACCACCGCTTGCGCGGGGGACTTCTCATTGGTGCGGAGCGTCAGCTTAGCACGTGGGTACCACGTGGGTACCACACCGGCCGTGGGTACCACTTTGGGTACCAAATCAACCCAAAACTATGTGCCTAAGCCATGTTCGAGGGCATCAAACCGCCCGAAAATAGGCGATTCGGGGGTCCCACTAAGGGCCTCTTAAGCCCAAGGTTGCAGGTTCGATTCCTGCACGGCCCATCTCCATTTGCGTCCTGCGGCGGAGGCATGCACGCAGGCAGGCGCAGACAGGGTCCTCAGTCCGGCGAGCTCCCGTTGCGCGCGACAAGCGTCGCCTGGCCGGCCTCGGTCCAGATCGTCTGCTCGCGGCCCGGTCCGACGCCCACCAGCGTGACGGGCGCCCCGACCTGCTCGGCGACGAACCCCAGATACTCCTGCGCCGCGCTCGGCAGGTCGGAGAACGTGCGGCACTCGCCCAGGTTCTCTGACCATCCGGGCAGCTCGGTCAGCTCGGCGGTTGTGTGGTGCAGGACCGACTGGTGGTATGGGAAGTCGTCGAACTCGGCGCCCTCGGCGCCGCGGTAGCTGGTGCACACCTGGATCCGGTCAAAGCCCGAGAGCACGTCGAGCTTGGTCACGGCCAGCGCAGTCATCGTGTTCAACCGCGCCGCGTACCGCAGCGCGACTAGATCCAGCCAGCCCGTGCGTCGCGGGCGGCCGGTCGTGGTGCCGAACTCGCCGCCGCGCCGGCGGATCAGCTCGCCCATCTCGTCATGCAGCTCGCTGGGAAACGGCCCGGCGCCGACGCGCGTGGTGTACGCCTTGGAGATTCCCCAGATCTCGTCGATGTTCTTCGGCCCCACGCCCGTTCCGACGCATGCGGCGCCCGACAGTGGGTTGGACGAGGTCACGAACGGATATGTGCCGTGGTCGATGTCGAGCATCGCCCCCTGCGCCCCCTCGAAGATGATCTTCTGGCCGTCGTCGAGTAGGTCCCACATCAGCTTCGCGGTGTCCGCGATGTGCTGCTCCAGGCGGTGTCCGTAGGTCAGATACTCCTCGGTCATCGTGTGCAGGTCGAGCGTGGGGTCCTTTTCGAACGGCCGCAGCGACAGTCGCTTAGGCTCCATCGCCGCGACGATCTTCTTCTTGAGGATCTTCTCGTCGAGCAGATCCTGCACGCGGATGCCCAGCCGCGCCGCCTTGTCCGCGTAGCACGGACCGATGCCACGCCGCGTTGTGCCGATCTGCAGGCTGCCGAGCTTGGCCTCGCCGGCCGAGTCCAGCAGCAGGTGGTAGGGCATGATCAGATGTGCGTTAGCCGAGATTCGCAACCCGCTCACGTCCACCCTGCGCGCGCGCAGCGCGTCCAGCTCCTCGATCAGCACCTTCGGGTCGATTACCACCCCGTTGCCGATCACGCAGCGCTTGCCCGGATACAGGATCCCCGACGGGATCAGGTGCAGCTTCCACTCCACCCCCTCGCGCACGATCGTATGTCCGGCGTTGTTGCCGCCCTGAAAGCGCACGACCGCGTCCGCCTGCTCGGCGAGCAGATCGGTGATCTTCCCCTTCCCCTCGTCGCCCCATTGGGCGCCGACTATCACGATTCCAGGCATACGCTGTAGGAGTGTAGGGGGGGCTCGAACAGGGTCCGGTCGGGATGGGCGGAGGACGTCATGGGATTGGCGAGGAACGCGATGTGGGGACGGGCGCTCCGCGTCAGCCCGTGCGCGCCACGACCTCGAACTCGCGCCGGCGCTTGTCCTCGCCGAAGAACGGCAGTGGGGTGTCGCAGATCTCCTCCAGCCGGGATACCGTCCGCTGGCCGATCTGCTCGGACAGCTTCTCCGGCGTTAGGTTGGTGCTCGCCAGGATCGCCCGCTGCGCTTCGTAGCGGGCGTTTACGATCGAATAGAGCTGCTCGAGCACCCAATCCGTTTTGCTCTCTGCCCCGAGATCATCGATGTGCAGCAGGTCCACCGCCGCCAGTCGATCGAGGAAGTCGAGCTTGCCAACGTCTGAGTCGATCGTCTCGCGGATCAGGTTCAGCAGGCGCGGCAACGAGTAGATCGCGACCGATCTGCCTGCCTCCAGCGCGGCTTTGGAGACCAGCATTGCCAGCGTCGTCTTGCCCGTGCCCACGTCTCCGACAAGCCACAGGCCCCTGCCCGCGTCGAGGTTCGCGTCGATCGTCTGGATGTACCTGCGTATCACCCTGATCTGCTCCGGCGCGATCCGCGCGATGTCGCTCACCGGCGGACGCTCGAACGACACATCCTGGTATCTGCGCGGTATCCGTCCCGCCAGGTTCCTGGTCCGCGCCATCGCGATCCGCCCCGCGCGGCAGCGGCAGTCGGACGCCGTGTTCGTGGTTTCGTCGATCAGAAAGCCGCTGCCGTCGCAGGCCTCAAAAGGGCAGCTCCCGACGCTCATTGCGCGTAGCGCTCCCCGGCGTAGCTCAGGAACTTCGGGTACTCCTTCTGGAACGTCAGCGTCACTTTGCCGACGGCCCCGTTGCGGTGCTTGGAGATGATCAGGTCTGCCTCGCCCGGACGCTCGGAGTCCTCGTCGTAGTACTCATCGCGGTAGATGAACATCACCAGGTCGGAGTCCTGCTCGAGGTTCCCGCTCTCGCGCAGGTCCGACAGCTGCGGGACCTTCGGCGAGCGCGTCTCCACCGCACGGCTGAGCTGCGACAGCGCGATCACCGGCACCCCCAGCTCGCGCGCGAGAATCTTCAGGCCGCGGCTCAGCTCGCCCACGGCCGTCACGCGGCTGTCGTAGCGGCTGTCGGTGCGCATCAGCTGCAGGTAGTCGATGATGATCAGTCCCAGCCCGCCCTCGCACTGGCTGTGCAGCCGCCGCGCCTTCGCCCTGATCTCCAGCAGGCCGACGTCGCTGGAGTCATCCACCCACAGCGGCGCCGCCGCCAGGCGCTGGCTCGCCTTGAGGATCTTTGGCCAGCGCTGCTCGGCCACGCGTCCCTTGCGCAGCTCATCGCCCTTGATCCGCGCCTGGGAGGCGACGAACCGCTGGGCCAGCTCGGCCTCGGCCATCTCCAGGCTGAACAGCGCCACGGGCTTGCCGTGCTCGACGGCCGCGTTCTCGGCGATGTTGCACACCAGCGCGCTCTTGCCCATCGCGGGGCGCGCGGCGATGATGATCAGGTTTCCCGGCTGGAACCCGCCGGTGATCTCGTCCAGGTCTTTGAATCCGGAGGGCGTTCCCGTCAGCGAAGTGCCTTCGATCGACAGCCGGTGCAGCTTGTCGAGCTCCTCGTGCAACACCTCCTCGATCGCGCGGAAGTCCTGCTGGCGGTCGTCGCGCGCGACCTCGAGCATCGCCTTCTCCGCCTGCTCGACCAGCTCGCGTGGGGCGGCCTGGTGGCCGAGCACGCTCTCCTGGATCTCATACGAGGCGCTCAGCAGACGTCTGAGCAGCGCATTCTCGCGCACGATCTGCGCGTACCGGCGGGCGTGCCCGGCGGCCGGTACGACGCCCGTCAGCTCGTCAACCGCTGCAGGTCCCCCGATGTCTGCAAGCTTGCCGAGCTGGCGCAGGCGGTCGGTGACCGTCAGCACGTCGACCGGCTCGCTCTCGTTGTACAGGGCGAGCATCGCGCCGTAGATCGCGCCGTGGCGCTCGCGATAGAAGTCCTCCGGACGCAGTCCCTCCTCGATCACCAGTGCGTACAGCGCCCTGTCGGATAGCAGGATTGCACCGAGCACCGACTGCTCGGCGTCGAGGTTATGCGGCGGTGCGATTGCGGTCCCGCCTTCGCCGTGGCGGCGTGGCGTACCGTTCCCCGCACCGTTCGTTGTCGTGGCGACGGCGCTCATGATGTGGACTCGCGCGAGTCTAGATCGGCGCCCGTCGCGGCCTGAGGTGGCTCCCCGCTATCTCGGACTAAATTGCTCGCATTGCTCTCCACGAACATATGTTCGCAGGCGTGGGGGACGGCCCTACTCTTACTTCTTTGCGACCACCATCGTCTTGATCGTGGCGGTCACGCCCTCGACCACCTCGACCACGATCATGTAAGTGCCGACGTTCTTGATCGGCTCAGGCATGTGCACGCCACGTCTGTCGATTTTCAAACCACGCGCTTCGCGGATCGCGCCGGTGATGTCCTGCGCGACCACCGATCCGAACAGACGGCCGTCCGCACTGGCCTGCTGCGGGATCGTCAGCACGGTCCGGTTCAGCAGGTTGACGTTCTCCTGCGCTTTCTCGATCGCGTTGCGCTCGGCTCGCTCGGCCGCCTCTTGGCGCTGCTTGATCGCTTCGATCGCGCCTTTCGTCGCCGGATGCGCGAGCTTGCGCGGCACCAGGTAGTTGCGCAGGTATCCCTTCGAGACATCGATCACCTTGCCCTGCTCACCGAGCTGCTCGACGTCCTGCAACAGAATCGCTTCGGGCATAGTTGCTCGCCTTCTGTCCTAACGGTCGCGGTCGCCGCGGTCGCGGCGAGGGCTATCGTCGCGACCGCTCTCGTTTACGTACGGCAACAGCGCCAGCTCGCGCGCGCGCTTGACCGCCCTGGCGATCTGATTTTGGTGGCGGCGGCACGCTCCGGTGATCCGCCGCGAGCGGATCTTGCCCTTCTCGGAGACGAACTTGCGCAGCGTGCCGACATCCTTGTAGTCGACCTGCTCGATCTTGTCGCGGCAGTGCTGGCACGGCTTGCGCCTGCCGCTTCCGGGCCCGCCCTTCTTGTCTCGCCGGCGCACCGGCTTGTCGCGACCACGCTTTGCCACTGAAGATGCCTCGCTGTATGTGTGTGCTTGCTAGAACGGAATGTCGTCATCACCACTACTACCCCCGGTGACAGGCGTCGTAGTGGCAGCGGGCTGGAAATCCCCTTCGTGAACGGGGACGTCGCTACCCTGTGAGGCTCCGTTGCCCGCGAACCCTCCGCCACTTGCGGCGTCGTCGCGCGAGCCCAGGAACTGCACCGAGTCGGCAATGATATCGGTTGCCTGGCGTTTCGTGCCGTCCTGTGCCTCCCACTCGCGCCACTCCAGGCGTCCGTCGATCGCGACCGGGCGTCCCTTGGACAGGTATCGCGCGGCATTCTCGCCCTGCGATCCCCATACGGTCACGTTGAAGTAGTTGGGCTTGTCCTCCCATTCGCCGGTGCTCCCATTCTTGCGGCGCGTGTTGCACGCGATCCGCAGGCTGCACACGGACATGCCGCTCGGCAGCGAGCGTAGCTCGGGGTCGGCGGTCAGGTTTCCGGTCATCACGATCCTGTTGATATTGGTGGCGGCCACGACGGCTTCCTTTCGTAACGATCTATCTGTGTTTCTCTGGGCTATCTGCTTGCTCGGGCTATACGTCCGAGGCCACCGGCGAGTGTAGAGCGGCGGGCGGGCGTCCCTTTCGCTCATGGCTGCTCCAGGCCGCTCATTGCGAGTTTTCGGGCTCTCTGCCGCCGAAGCCAAAGCCGAAGCCGAAGCCGAAGCCGGGCGTCCGGGCAATCCAGTTTTACTGCTGGCCTCGTCGCGCGCGGGACGAGGTCTTGAACACCTCGTCCCAATACGGTGCGCTGATCCCGAAGCCCTTCGTCTCGTCCTGAAAATGGTGGCGCATGTGCCGCTCGCGCAGCATTCTTCCCAGGCGCCCGTGCGGGCTGAAGTGATGGACGTAGTAGTGGATCATGTCGTACGCCAGATACCCGGTGAAAAACCCTGCCCCCAGCCCGGGGGCATAGGAGGAGCCAAACGCCAGGTACAACACCCCGAACACAACCGCCCCCAGCGGCACGCTCACGGCCGGTGGCATCACCAGGCGCAGCGGGTCGTTCGGATGCTCGTGGTGGACGCCGTGGATGATCCAGTGCAGCCGCGCACCGATCCCGCGATCGGGCTCGAAGTGGAACACGATCCGGTGCAGCCAATACTCGAACAGCGTCCACAACCCGTACCCGCCGATCGCCAGTGCGATCGTGACCGTCAGGCTCATGCGCGACAGGCTCCACGCCGTCAGCGCCGCGATCGCCGGACCGAAGATGAGGATCGGCACCATCGGATGCACCCGTGAGCAGGCATCCAACAGCCGGGACTCGAACATCGGCGGCGATGCTCTCAGCACGTCGGTCCTGCTTGCCTCGGTCCGCTCGCTCGTATCCTGCACCCAAGCCATATGCCGAGTGTATTACCCGTTCGTCGAGATGGCTATGCGGGCTCGGCGACCGGCTCCGGCGCCGGCGCCGGGACCTCGGCCGGCGCCTCGACGTCGGTCGGCGTCGGCGCCTCGACGTGCCTGGCGCCCGCCGCTGCGCCTGTGCGCATGTCAGGCGCGTCGGGTGTGCCCGGCTTTAGCTTGACGATCCGAAACCGCAGGATCCCGTCGGTGATCCGCAACGTCCGGTCCAGCTCGCTCAGCAGCTCGGGTGTGCCCGCATGGAACTGCAGCAGGTGGTATTCGGCGTCGGCCTTGCGCTCGATCGGGTACGCCAGCGCCCGACTGCCCCAATCGTCGTCGCGTGTGAGCTCGCCCTTCGCCGCGATCATGTTGCGCGTGTCCGCGAGAATCTTCGTGCGCGCCTCCTCCTCGACCTGTGGGTCGAGCAGCAGTACCAGGTCGTATGTCGGCGCGAGCGATGCCATCAGCTGTGCTCCCAACCGGGAGCGGCGGCGGATGATACCAGTGCCTATCCGGAGCCGACCTTCGCGCGGATGTCTGCCAGCTGCTCGTCGATCCAGTCGCCCGGGTCGCGCGAGGTCACGATCTCCGCCAGCCCGCGCGCGCGCCGGCGCCGCTCGGTCGGGTCCATCGTCAGCGCCGCGTGAATCGAGTCGGCCAGCTCCTGGATGTCGAACGGGTTCACCGACAGCGCGTACTCGCCAAGCTCCTCGTGCGCTCCGGTGTTCTCCGACAGGATCGACACGCCCTCGCGCTCGTTCACGATCGGGCCCTCCTTGGCGACCAGGTTCATGCCGTCGAACATCGCGTTCACCAGCAGCACGTCGTAGTGCTTGTAGGCCGCCATCGCCTCGTCCAGATCGTCGCGCAGCTTCAGCTGGATCGGCATCCAGTCAGGCGTGCCGTGACGATGGTTGACGACTGCCACGAGCGCCTCGATCCGCTCCAGGTACTCGGCATACTGGGGTACGTCCGTACGCGAGGGCATCAGCTGTGCCATGAACGTCACCCGCTCTGAGAACTCGGGATATTGCTCGAGGAACAGGTCGAACGCCGAGAACCCGCGCAGCACGTTCTTGCTCAGGTCGGCCCGGTCCACGCGCAGAATCAGATGGTCCCGCCGGCGGCGCATCAGCTCGGCCTCGAACTGTGCCACGCGCCGGCTCTGCGCGAGCTTCCGCGCCGCCTTGTGGTCGATCGGTAGCGGGTACGCGCGCACCCACACCTCGCGCTCCCCGTACCACACGATCCCGCGCTCGAAGTCGACCTCCAGGTCCATCAGATCGCGGCAGCACTGCAGGAAGTTTCGACGGTACGAGCGGGTGTGAAACCCGATGATGTCGTTTGCCAGCAGCCCCGCGTAGATCTCCTCCCTTATCCGCGCCGGCAGCACCCGCCAGGCATCGGACTGCGTCCAGGGGATGTGCACGAAGTGATGCAGGAACACATCCGGGCGTGCCCGGCGCACGAGGTCGGGCAGCGTGTACAGGTGGTAGTCGTGCACCATCACGACCGGCTCCTGAACGCCCTCGAGCTCCTCCACGACCGCCCGGGCGAGGTCCTCGTTGACGGCGTTGTACCCGAACTCGAACGCCTCGATCTCCTCCCGGCGGATATCCGGTGCGTTGGACAGGTCCCACAGGTAGTGCTGGATGAACCACAGCATCGGGTTGGCGAACACGTTGTAGAACCGGTCGTACGCCTCCTCGTCTGAGACGACCAGCCGCACCTTGAACTCGCCTCCCGCCGGCGAGACCACCGGAAATGCCCGTCCGCCCGCGGCGCGCGCGGCCTCCGCGTCGTGCTCTGACATCGCCGAGGCGATCCAGATCGCGTCGCGGTGCGAGGCCAACCCCGTCAGCGCCGTCACCAGCCCGCCCGACCCGCGCTGGACCTCGCCGCCCGCGTGGAACGTCACCGGGCCGCGGTTTGACACCAGCACCAGCGGAGCCCGCTGTGCCGGTGCGTCGCTCATGACTGGGCGAGCTCGCTGAAGATCTTCAAATAGTCGCGCAGATAGCGAGGCGTCAGGAAGTGGGTACGTACGTGCTCCTTGCCGCGTCTGCCCAGAAACTTGCCGAGGGCCGGATCGGCGAGGACCTCCAGGACGCGCTCGGCGCACTGCTCGACGCTTGAGACAAGATAGCCCGTGACGCCGTCCTCGATCTGTAGCGGGATGCCCCCGACGTCGCCCCCGATGAACGGCTTCGCCTTCCAGATCGCCTCGGTCACCGTCAGGCCGAAGCCCTCGCGCGTAGACTTCTGGACGACGACGTCGGCGTGGGATTGGAACGCGTTGACCTCGATCGCGCCGACATTGTTGAAGTTGTTGAGGATGTGTATGTCCGGGTCGCCGTCGGCGTGGGCGATCGTCGCGTTGAAGAAGTCCCACCCCTCCGGGTCGTCTGAGGCCATCGACCCGACGAGCGCGAGCTGGACGTCTCCCATCGTGTCCTTGACCGCGCGATAGGCGTCGATCACGCCGAGCGGGTCCTTCCACGGGTCAAACCGTGAGACCTGGCAGATCAGCGGCCGGTCGACGTCGATCCCGAACTGGCCGCACACGAACGACGCGTCCTCGGGCGAGAGCGCCATGTTCTTCGGCGTCAGTGGGTCGATCGCCGGCGGCACGACGTTGACCGTGCCGAGCATCCCGTCGGGTACGTACTCGCGCATGTGGAACAGCGTCTCCGGATAGCTCGAGATATAAGGGAGCAGCTGGGCGATCGTTTGCGGGTTGGGCGTGGACAGGTCGATGTGACAGCGCCACACCCAGCCGGCGGCCTTCTCCGGCACCAGGCTGTACAGCGCCGCGGGCTGAGGGTCGTGGATCAGGCACACGTCCCAGCCGCCGGACAGCTCGCGCGCGTTCATCTCGTTGTACTGCCGCCAGGTCGCCCACTGCTCGGAGTCGAGGTCCTGCGGCGCGCCCTGCAGGGCGTTGTGCATCAGCTTGGTCGCGTTGAAGAACTCCTCGCGGCCATAGATCACCTGCCACTCGCAGTCCAACCCGACGTCACGCATCAACGGCACCAGCGTGTACAGGATCTCCGACACGCCCCCCCCGAACGCGGTCGCCGAGATGTGCACGACCCTCCGGCCCTTGAGCGGCTCGGCGAGCTCGCGAATCTCCTCGATCAGCTCGCGCCCGCAGATGTGCGTGTAGTCGGCGAGCGTCTTGTGTCCTACGGCCACGGGCTGAAGCACGCGCGCACGATACATCGGACACGCAACCGAAGGACCCTCGTCGAAATAGATGGTGGGTTGAGGGTGTTGGGCCGTGGATGGCAGACGCCGGACACGAGCGCAGGCGTGCTGGTGGCACGTCGAGCATTGTGGGTGGCGTCTGACGCCGCGGAACGGCGGCCTCGACCCCGGCAGATATTTTGACGAGGGTCCTAAGTAGCCCCTATGGTCTGAGACGTGCTCAATGGACGCCTTTACCGCGCGGCGTTCCTACCGTTCGTGCTCGCGCTGGCCATCGCCTCGTTTTCGCTGATCGCGCGTCCCGCGCCGCTGCATTCCACGCTCGCGCCAGATGCGTTCGACGGTCAGCAGGCGTTTGCCGAACTGAAACGGCTGACCGTTGAATTCCCCGACCGTCGCCCCGGGAGCACGGGCGATGAAAAGCTGGCGCAGCGCGTCGCGCGCACGATCGAAGGACTTGGAGGTACCGCCGGGGGGGGGTTCTCGGTCCACGTCACGCGGGTTCGCGCGCAGACGATCGATGGTGAGCAGACGCTGCAGACGGTGATCGCTCAGCGTCCCGGCGCCACCGGCGAGAGCCCGATCGTGATCGTCGCCCACCGCGACGCCGCCCAGCCGGGATCGGCGGCACAGCTGTCGGGGACCGCCGCGCTGATCGAGCTCGCGCGCGTGTTCGCCGCGCGCGAGACCCAGCGCACGATCGTGCTCGTATCGACCAGTGGTGGCTCCGGCGGGGACGCGGGGGCGACGGACTTCGCCGCGCAGGTCGCGCAGACGATGCAGACCACACAGGTTGCCCACGGACCGGTCGATGCGGCGATCGTGCTCGGCGACCTCGCCTCAACGCGCGCTCGTGAGCCGCTGGTAGTGCCGTACTACGACGGGTACGGCAGCACGCCGGACGAGCTGCAGCGCTCGGTCTCCGACGCGATCGTGCACGAAGCCGGTCTCGATCCGGGCGCCCCGAGCGCGATCGGCCAGCTTGCGCACCTCGCGTTTGGATTCACCCCGGGCGAGCAGGGCGTGCTCGGAGCGGCGGGACTGCCGGCCGTGCTCGTGCAGGTCTCGGGCGAACGCGGCCCCGACGCGCACGCACGGGTGAGCGCCGAACGCATGGAAGGCTTCGGCAGGGCCACACTCAGCGCGATCGATGCGCTCGACGTCGCGCCGAACCTCGAATCCGAACCGCAGACAGGTCTCGTGCTCACGCGCCAGATCGTCCCCGAGTGGGCGCTGCGGTTGCTGATCGGCACGCTGCTGATCGGACCGGCGGTCGTCCTCGTCGACGGCCTGGCCCGCGCGAGCCGGCGCCGCGAGCCGGTCGGGCGTTGGACGGCATGGGCGCTCATGTGCGGCCTGCCGTTTTACGTATGCGCGCTGTTCGCGGCTCTGCTGGGCGTCCTCGGCGCGATCCCCGCGAGCCCGCTCGCGCCAGTGTTGCCGAGCGCCCTGCCGTTCGACGGCATCGCGGCCACGGCGGTGCTGTCGTGCGCGCTCGTGCTCGGACTCGCCTGGCTGGCATGGCCCATGCTCGTGCGGCGGCTGGGTCTGGCAGTACGCCCCTCACCCGCGGTGACCGACGCCGCCGCCGCCGGGATCGCGACGCTGCTTGTGCTCCTGCTCGTCGCGTGCGTCACGTGGGTGGTCGACCCGTATGCGGCGCTGCTGGTCGTGCCGGGGCTGCATTTGCTGCTGCCGATTGCCTCACCCGAGCGCCGCCCGCGCCCGATCGCGGGGCTGGGACTGCTCGTGCTCGCGCTGGTCCCGCTCGGGCTGCTTGTGGCGTTTTACGCCCACCAGCTCGGCTACGGCCCCGGCGGGGTCCTTCAGAGCGCGGTGTTGCTGCTCGCCGGCGGTCACGTCGGGGTGGGTGCGGCGGCGCTCTGGAGCATCGCGTTTGGTTGCGGCGTGGCGATCGCGCTGGTCGCACTGACACCGCCCCCCGATCCGGTCGCACTCGGCCCGGACGAGCGTCCTGACATATCGATTCGCGGCCCGCTGTCCTACGCCGGTCCGGGGTCGCTTGGAGGAACCGAGTCGGCTCTGCGACGATAAGGGTCCTGCAATGTCCGACATGCCGACGTTCACGACCGGATCGCCCGCCCGCCGGAGCCCGCGGCGGCGAGTTTCTTCCTCCAGTGGCGCCTCCACGCCCCCCGGCGTGCGCGGCAAGCTGGCGCGAGTGCTCGCGTACGCGCTGATCGCGGTCGGCGCGCTCGCGGTGATCGACGCGGGTGTCACGCTCGTCTGGCAGGAGCCGATCACCGCGCTGTACGCGATGTTCCGCCAGGATCGTCTGCGCGGCGATCTGCGCGCGATCGAACATGCTGCACCCACGCCGTCGGAGCAGCGTGCCCTCGCGAGCCTGCCCGACGAGCGCCGCCGAGTCGCGTTCCTCGCCGGCCTGCTGGAACACCACTCGGCCCAGGGGAGCGCTGTGGGACGGATCGTGATTCCGCGGATCGGCGCGAGCTATGTGGTCGTCCGTGGCACGGGCACCGAAGAACTCAAGAGCGGCCCCGGCATCTACCGAGAAACGGGCTTCCCCGGCGTCCCCGGCACGACCGCGATCGCCGGGCACCGCACCACGTACCTGGCGCCGTTTCGCCACATCGACTCGCTGCGCCCAGGCGACCACATCCTGGTGGACATGCCCTACGCGCACTTCACCTATACCGTGATCGGTCAGCGCGTGGTGTCGCCGAGCAATGTCGCCGCCGCCGTGTCGCCCGTCGGATACTCGCGCCTGGTTCTGTCGGCCTGCACGCCGCTGTTCAGCGCCGCCCGGCGCCTGCTCGTGTACGCGCGCCTGAGCACGACCGTGCCCGTCGGCGTCGCCCGCGTGCTGCCCGGACATCCGGCGATCCAGCCGATCGTCACGCCGGCTGCCGGCCAGCCGGCGGCACGGCACGGCGCGCTACCAACCGTGCTCGAACCCCTGCAGCCGCACGTCGCGTCCCCGCTCGTCTGACAACGACACGCCCGGTCCGTCCGTCGCGTTCGCGGTTCCGGTGGGCCCGACCTGGCCGATCCAGGTGAGGCCGACGTCTGAGACCTCGCTCACGGCGTCCTGTGCGCGAGTGCGCAGCTCGGGTGCGACGCACACGCACAGCTCGTAGTCTTCGCCGCCTGCCGCCGCCACATGCCAAGGTGGCACTCCCAGCTCGGCGCAGACCTCTGCGATCCCCTCATCCAGGGGCAGGGCCTCCAGGTCGATCCGCAGGCGCACGCCGCTCGCGCGTCCGATGTGACCGGCGTCAGTGGCAAGTCCGTCGGAGAGATCGATCATCGCGTGGACGCCCGCCCGTGCCAGTGCACGGCCCTCGGCCAGTCGCGGCCACGGCCGGCGTGCCCGTGTGAGCGCCGCCTCGGTGTGCGGGCCGCGCGTGGCGCGCATCTGCATCACGGCCAATCCCGCTCCCGCTCCGCCCAATGAGCCCGTCACCCCGACGAGATCTCCGACACGGGCCCCGTCGCGCCCGACCAGTTCGTCGACATCGTCCGCCCAGCCGACGACCGTCACGCAAACGGTCAGAGCGGGCGCGCTGACCACGTCGCCGCCCGCGAGCACGGTTTCAGTCGTGGCGGCCAGCTGCAGGGCGCCGCGCACCAGCTGGAGTGCCCGTTCCTCGTCAAAGCCGGGAGGCAGGCCGAGCACTAGATACGCCTCGCCTGGCCGCGCTACGCCCATCGCCGCGATGTCTGACAGGGCGCTCGCCAGTGCGCGATGTCCCACCTCCGCAAGGGTCGTCCAGCCGTCGTCCAATCGAAAGTGCACGCCCTCGACCATCGCGTCCACCGAGGTCACGCACAGCCTGCCCCCCGAGCGCACCACCGCGGCGTCGTCGCCGATCCCGCGCACGAGTCGCGGCGCCGAGTGCGAGCCCGCCAGCTCGGCCGCGATCGAGTCGATCAGGGAGCGCTCCATGTTCGATTGATTCCCCAGGTCCCCTCGTCCGCCACCAAGCCCCGTCGTGGCCCGCGCCGCGCCGTGTAGCGCTCAGCGGTGCCGGTAGACGATCCGCGCGCGGTCGAGATCGTACGGAGAGAGCTCGCAGCGGACACGATCGCCGGGGAGGATCCTGATTCGGAAGCGGCGCATCTTGCCGGCGACATGCCCGAGTACGACGTGGTCGTTGTCGAGCTTCACCCTGAACATCGCGTTCGGCAGCGCCTCGATGACCTCGCCCTCAAATTCGACCTTGTCTTCCTTTGCCACGGATCTAACCTACCAGCGTGAAGAGTTCGCCGGGTGCTCACGGGTGGGGTTCGGCGCCGCCGGTGGGCGCGGGGGTGGGGACGCGAGCGCGTTTTTCGACGGGCGGCGAGGTTGTGGGTTCGCTCGGCCCGTGGATCGCGGGGGCGGGTTCAGGGGTTTCGTTCGCGCCCGCACGGGGAGTGGTGTGATGCTGGGTCGGCCGTGTGGCCTGACCTTTTTCGGGCGGTTCTTCGCTGGACTGTTCGCCTCCCGATGAGCGCCCGGTGCTCGCAAACTTGCCGAAGAACGGCTGGTAGGAAATCGATTCCCGGGGCTGGGGGAATTCGACGCACGGCTTGCCTTCGGTCACGCCCGACATGTACGCGTGCCAGATTTCCGCGGGCAGATAGCCGCCCTGTTGGGGCTCGCCGTGCACATCGGTCATCGAGACGCGCCTGGTCGGGTAGCCCATCCACACGACCGTCGAGTAGTTCGGTGTGTAGCCGTCGAGCCACGCGTCGACGAGTTCGCTGGTGGTGCCCGTCTTGGCGGCTGTCGGACAATTGATCGCCGAGCGCGTAGCCGTCCCTGAGTGGACGTTCTGCTCGAGGATGTTCGTCTCCTCGCCGGTGACGCCTTCGCTGAGCACCTTTACGCGGTGCGGTCTACCCCAGTTGGTGTCGGCGTGGCCGTCGGGGAACACGACCTTGGTGATCGCGATCGGAGTGTTGCGCCAGCCGCCGTCGGCGAGGGTCGCGTAGACGTCGGCCATTTCCAGCGGCGTCACGCCGAGCGTGAGCCCGCCGAGCGCCTCCGCGGGATAGCTTGACAGGTGGGTTTTGACGCCCATCTTGTAGGCCGTCTGCGTGATCGTTTCCTCACCGAGATCGGCCGCGAGCTGGGCGTAGACGGTGTTGTCGGAGGCGAGCGTCGCGTTAACGAGGTTCAGCGACTTGTTCAGCGACGTGCCCTCGAACGTCTTGACTTCGTAGGTCGGATACCCGGCCAGCCAACCGGGGGCCAGCGTGTGCGAGGTGTAGTAGGTGCTGTTCGGGTCGATTCCACGCGAGAGCGCGTCGGCGAGGTCGATTGCCTTGAACGTCGACCCGGGCTGGCGGTGTCCGTCGGCGGCGAGGTTGTATTGGGACTTCTCGTAGCTCTCGGACTCGGCCATCGCCTCGATATCGCCGTTGTGCGGGTCGATCGTGACGATCGCCGAGGCCGGGTCTTCGGGCTCGTTGAGCACTTCGGAGATCGCCTTGCGCGCGAGCCGCTGCATGTTCAGGTCGATCGTCGTATACACCTTCAGCCCGCCCTGCTCGACCGTTTTCTTGCCGTACCGGTGTTCGAGCTGCTCGCGCACGTATTCGAAGAAGAAGTCCTCTCGCCGCTGCGAGTAGAACGTGCCGAGATGCACCTCCAGCGGCGCGTGCTCGGCCGCGGAGGCCTGCGCGGTGGTGATGTAGTGCAGTTCGGCCATCTTCGCGAGCACCTCGTTGCGCCGTTCGGAGGCGACGGAAGCGTCGCGGAACGGGTTGTACTGCGAAGGCGCCTGCGGCAGCCCGGCTAGCAGCGCCGACTGCTCGAGGTTAAGCTGGGAGGCGGGCTTGTCGAAGAAGATGCGCGCCGCGGCCTGCACGCCGATCGCGGTCTGTCCGCCGACGGTCCCGTAGGGGACGCTGTTGAGGTAGCTGGTAAGGATCGAGCGCTTGGAGTGGTGTTCGTTGTAGTCGATCGCGAGCTTGGCCTCGATGATCTTTTGGCGCAGCGTGTGCTGGTCGCCGCCCAGGTAGAGGTTGCGCACGAGTTGCATCGTGATCGTCGAGCCGCCCTGCAGGGGGGCGCCGTGGGTGATGTCCTTGACGGCCGCGCGAAATATGCCGGTGAGATCGACGCCGTCGTTTTTGTAGAACCGCTGGTCCTCGATCGCGACCGTCGCGTTCTTCAGATCGGTGGGGATTTCACTCCAGCCGACGGGGCTGCGCAGGTTATCGGACTGGATGAACCCCAGGCGCGTGTCGTCGGCGGCGAACACCTGGGAAGAGCCGCTTGACAGGATCGGTCGCAGCGACCCGAGCGCGGGTGCGGACCCGGCGATGTGCAGGACATAGCCGACCGCCGCGATCGCTCCGAGCACGAGCATGCTCGCGAGCACGCCGCCACCGACGAGCAGGATGCGTGTTGGGCCGGCGCGGTTATGCCTGCGCCGACGTTGCCGTGCTTGCCTGGACATCGCTCGTTGCTGCCGAGAGTACCGTGCTTCGGGGGGATTCCGGTCCACTGCATGGTGCCTACCGTGCTGCGAGCGCGGCGATGACGAGGTCATACGCCGCGGGACGCGACGAGCACTGCAGGGGTGCTGCACATGCGCGCTGCTGTGACACCGCATCGCGGCGGCCCTCTAGGCTCCGTGCCACGCCATGAGCCCAGACACCGCCGAGATGACCATCGTGGATGCCGCCCCCGCCAGGCAGGGTTCGTTCAGTCTTCCTCCGCACACCCCCGCGCTGGGATGGTGGGCGCGGCTGCCGGCCAATCTCCGGTCGGCGGACTCGGCGCGAATGGCGGCCGTGCGCGATACCTGGCGCGCGCTGTGGATCTCGCGGCTGCTCGTGTTGGTCGCGGGCGCCGGCACGGTTCTTACGCTCGGCTTCGGACCCGTCCGCGGCGCGTTCGACCCGCCCGGAGTGACGCGGGGATTCGGCCGGCTGGGCGATCTGCTGGCGGCGCCCGTGGCGCGCTGGGACTCGTCGTGGTACCTGGTGATCGCGCACTACGGATACCGCCCGAATCTCGGCTCGTACACGTCCCCGCGCGACGCGTTCTTCCCGCTGTACCCACTCGGCCTGCGCGCGCTGTCGGACCTCGGCCTGCAGGCGGTGCTCGCGGGCGTGCTGTTCTCGCTGGTGGCGTTCGCGCTGGCGCTGTACGGCATCCATCGCCTGACCGAGCTCGAGCTCGGCCGTTGCGCGCGGGCGGGCAGCGGGGACGTCGCGAGGCTGGCGGTGCTCGTGACGGCGTTCGCGCCGATGGCGTTCTACTTCTCCGCCGTCTACTCCGAGTCGCTGTACCTGGCTTTGTCGGTCGGGCTGTTCTGGTGCGCGCGCCAGGGCCGCTGGGCGTGGGCGGGCGTGCTCGGCGCGCTTGCGGCGGCGACACGCAGTACGGGCCTGGTGCTGGCGCTGCCCATGCTGATGCTCTACCTGTACGGACCGCGCGAGGATCGTGCGCCAGACTTCGCGTTTGACGAGTCGCCTCGCGCGAGGGGCGATGACGAGGCGGCTGACGCTCGGCCTCGTGAGGCTCAGGGAGATCGCACGCATGCGTTCGGGATGCTCTCGGTGTTCGCGCGCCGGTTCAGGGTGGGTGGCCCCCGATATAAGTTGCGCAAGGACATCTTGTGGCTGACGCTGCTGCCGGCCGGCCTCGGCTTGTACATGGCCTACCTGGGACTCTCAGGCGGAGATCCGCTGGCGCCGTTCCATGCGCAGGACGTCTGGGGCAGGCACTTCGCCGGGCCCTATCTCGGCGTGTGGGACGGCATGAAGGCGGCGTTCGAGGGAGCCCGCCAGCTGCTGTCGGCGCAGCGAGCGCACGTGTACTTCCCGGCCGCCGCCGGCAGCCCGTTCGTGAGCGCCGGGCACAACCTGATGTTGATCGCGTTCCTGCTCATTGTCGTACCGCTGTTCGTCATGACCCTGCGCGTGCTGCCACTCGCCTACGGGGCGTACGCGATCGCCGCGCTCGCGCTCCCGCTGTCCTATCCGGTGGCGTCTCAGCCGCTGATGTCGCTGCCGCGATTTCTGGTCGTGCTGTTCCCGCTGAGCATGGCGTTCGCTGCGTGGCTGGCAGCGCGGCCACGCGCGCGCATGCCCGCGCTGGTGGTCTGCGCGCTGGCGCTGGCGTTCTACGTCGCCCAGTTCGCCACCTGGCATTGGGTCGCTTGATGGATGAGCTGAGCACCCCGTCCGCCGAGCCATCGCCGAGGGATCCTTCCTCGGACGAGCCTCGGCTGGGCGAAACGCTGCCCGAGGGGCCCGCGCGAGCTGACGGCCTCCATCCGGGCGAGCTCGCGGCGGCCGAACCCGGCCCGGATGGCCATCGCGCGGTCGAGCCTGGCCCAAGCGACCCCAGGCGCTCCCCGAACATGGGCTGGTCGCCGTGGACGGCGCCCGCCGCGCTGATCGGAGGGCTCGTGCTGGCGGCGGTGGGCGGCCTGATCGTAGATCTGCCCGCAGTCGCGTTCGGCGTGAAGATCTCGATGTCCCACACCCCTCCCGGGATCGAGATCGCCGACACGGTCGTCCAGGACGTCGGGTTCGTGCTGGCGGCGGTCTACTGCGCGCATATCGGCGGCCGCGTGGTGCGCGCATGGCAGTTCGGACTGCGCCCGCCCGGTATTGGCTGGGGCTCGGCCACGGGACTGCTCGTGTTCCTGCTGGTCGCGTTCCTGCTGCTCAGCGTCGGCTGGTCGGCGGTGTTCAATCCCGGCAAAGAGAAGCTGCTCGAACAGCTCGGCACCAACGAAGGCGCGATGCTGCTGTTGCTCAGCGCGGGGCTGACCTGTGTGATGGCGCCGATCTGTGAGGAGTTCCTGTTCAGGGGGTACGTGTTCACCGCCCTACGCAGCTGGCACGGGACGTGGCCCGCAGCTGTGATCACGGGGCTGGTGTTCGGCGCGGTACACGCCGGCTCGGCGCCCGCGCTGGACCTCGTGCCGCTGGCGGGCCTGGGCTTCGGCCTGTGCCTGCTGTACCGGTACACGGGCTCGTTGTACCCGTGCATCGCGGCGCACTCGCTGAACAACTCACTCGCGTTCGCAGCGCTGGAGGGCTGGGGCTGGCAGGCGCCCGTGCTGATGGTGAGCGCCCTCGCGGTGATCGGCGCACTCGTGCTGCTGTGCAAGCGAATCGGCTTGATCACACCCGAGGTCTCCGTCGTCGGGAACGCATAGGATTCTGCCGGTGCTCACGTTGCCGCCTCCACCTGCTCCGGCTCCCGTCTCGGGGCATATCAAGCTGGTGGCCCAGCACGTCGGCGGCAGTCCGCCGTTTGCGCTGCTCGGCCAGCGCATGGCGGTGCGTGGCATCGTCACGCCATACGTCGGTGGGCAGAGGGTGAAGGTCAGCTTTTATCGCGACGGGCGCAAGGTTCAGGTGAAGACAGTCAGCGTGCAGGCGATCGGCAATGGCGCCGGACAGTTTCACATCAACTATGTGAGTGGTTTTCCGGGGCTCGTGCAGGCGCGCGCGACGCACTATGCGACCGCGCAGCAGGGCGCGTTCAGCGGCCGTTCGCCGAGCGTGCGATATGTGACCGCGAACCTCGGACCCGGCGGGCAAGGACCGTCCGTGCGACTGTTGCAGTCAGAGCTGGACGTGCTCCATTACGCCGTGCCCTTGACGGGGGTGTTCGACGAAGGAACAGGTCGAGCGTTGGTCGCCTACCGCAAGATGACGGGCCTGGCGCGCGTGCCGTATGCAGGCGCGCAGGTTTGGGGGCTGCTGCAACGGGGAGCGGGCAGTTTTCACGTGCGCTACCTGGGCGACGGCAGGCACGTCGAGGCGGACCTGACCAAACAGGTGCTCGCCGAGATCGAACCGGGCGGGCGGGTGCGCACGATCTACACGATGAGCTCGGGCAAGCCCTCCACGCCGACCGTGATCGGGCGTTTTCAGGTGTACTCCAAGACGCCGGGAGTCAACTCCGAGGGGATGGTCGACTCCAACTACTTCATCCGGGGGTACGCGATTCACGGGTACGCCGAAGTGCCGACCTACGCCGCCAGCCACGGCTGCCTGCGTGTGCCGATCCCTGACGCTCCGGCGATCTATGCATGGGTGCAGACGGGCACGCCGGTGGACGTGTACAACGACTTTGGTGGCGGCAGCCGCGATGTGCGCGGCAACGCAGGCCCGTGACGGGCACGGGGTTGTCCTCTGGTAATACGCCCGGCTACACCCTTACGCGTATAAAGCGCACGAGGAAAGCGATGCCGAACCCGTAGACGAGCAGGGCGAGGACCGTCCTGACGATGTGGACCACCCACGTGCTGTTCGAACCGGACACGACGCCCGCGAACGGCGAGGTGAGCGCGTCGGAGGTTTCATCGAGCGTGCGGTGCAGCGTGCTTTCGTGTTTGGGGTTAGACGCGCTCGATGTCGGCGCGGATCCTTCGCTGATCTCGTTCTGCTGGTGGGCCGAGGCGGAGCCCGTCTGATCGACGACGAACACTACGAACGAGGCGATCACGATCAGGCAGACGATGCGGCTCGCGAGCAGCAGCAGGCCGGCGAGGGAGGAAGACGGGCCCGAGGTCATGAAGCTAGATTAGACCCGGACATGGACGCCCTGGCCGAACGTAGGAGTGAGTCGGAGCGCGCGCGCAAGCGTCTCGTGGAGCTGCTGCGCGAGCATGCGCTCGTGATCGGCGAGGTGACGCTGACGAGTGGGCTAACCGCTCAGTACTACGTTGACGCCAAGCGCGCGATCCTGCTGCCCGAGGCGCATATGGCGCTCGGCCTGCTGGTGGCGGAACAGGCTCGGGCGTGTGGCGCGAGCGCTGTGGGCGGCGTGCCCGTGAGCGCGATTCCCGTCGCCTGTGCCGCGCTCGCCGCGCCAGATCCTCCGGCGCGGATGTTCATCGTGCGCAAAGAGCGCAAGGATCACGGATTGCAGCGCTGGATCGAGGGACCGCCGCTAGACCCGGGCGAGCGCTGCCTGATCGTCGAGGATGTGGTCACCACCGGTGGCTCGACGGTCGAGGCGGTGCAGCGTGTGCGCAGCGAGGGTCTGACGATCGCGGGGGTTGTGAGCGTGCTCGATCGGCTGGCGGGGGGCGGCGAGGCGATCCAGGCAGCGCTCGGTGATGACGCGTCGTATATGGCGCTGAGCACGATCGACGAGATCTATCCCGAGCGCCCGGACCGTGGCTGACGCGATCGTTCGCGCGGTTGAGCGCGGAGATGTGCCCGTGTTGCTCAAGCTGTTCGGCGAGCTGGCCGAGTACGAGCACCTGACACACGAGCTGCGCGCCACCGAGGAGGGACTGGCGACGACGCTGTTCGGCGAGCGCCCGCCCGCCGAGGCCCTGATCGCTGAACGCTGTCAGGGCTCTGACGGTCCGGAGGTGCTCGGCTACGCCTTGTTCTTTCCCACGTTCTCGAGCTTTCTGACGAGCACGGGAGTGTGGCTTGAGGACCTGTTCGTGCGTCCGTCATACCGCGGCGAGGGCGTTGGCAGAGCGCTGATGTCGGCGGTCGCTGGACGGACACGAGAGCTGGGTGGAGAGCGGTTGGAATGGGCGGCGCTCGATTGGAACGAGCTCGCGCTCGGCTTCTATCGCCGGCTCGGAGCGGAGACAATGGGCGAATGGATCACCCACCGGTTGGATGGCGCTGCGCTGGAGCGCGCAGCGGGGAGGCTTGGGGACCCTAAGATCGAGTCGTGAAGGCGGCTCTCATACGGTCGGGAAGTCCAAGCCCTGCTCGAAGGCTCGTGAGCAGCGGGCAGAGTGCAGGGGTATGAACGAAGAGCGAGAGCGTACCCCTGCCTCCGACTCCAGCTCGGAGCTGCCGCGCGGGCGTCGCAAGCTGGTGCTCGCCATCTGCTGCATGAGCCTTCTGATCGTCGGTTTGGACAACACGATCGTGAACGTCGCGCTGCCGTCGATCGGGCGCGAGCTGCACACATCCGTCTCGGGATTGCAGTGGACGGTGGACTCCTACACGCTCGTGCTCGCCAGCCTGCTGATGCTGTCCGGGTCGATGGCCGATCGGTTCGGCCGCCGCCGCGTGTTCGAGATCGGACTCGTGTTGTTCACCCTCGGTTCACTGCTGTGCAGCGTCGCACCCAGCCAGGGCTGGCTGATCGCCTTTCGCATGCTGCAGGCGGTTGGGGGATCGATGCTCAACCCGGTCGCGATGTCGATCATTCGCAACGTCTTCACCGATGCGCGGGAGCGCGCACAGGCGATCGGCCTGTGGGGGGCGACCATCGGCATCAGCCTGGCCCTGGGCCCGGTGGTGGGCGGAGCGCTCGTGCAGTCGGTCGGTTGGCGGTCGATCTTCTGGATCAACATTCCCGTCGGCCTGGTCGCGCTGGCCCTGACCATGCGGTTCGTCCCCGAGTCGCGTGCCCCGCACCCGCGACGCCTGGACCCGGTCGGTCAAGTGCTGGTCATCGTCCTGCTGGGCTCGCTGACGTACGCGATCATCGAGGCGCCCTCCGCCGGGTGGTCCTCGGATCAGAGTATCGCTCTGTTCGCGCTCGCCGCCGCGGCGCTCGCTGCCCTGGTCGCGTATGAGTCCGGGCGCACAGAGCCGCTGCTGGAACTGCGCTTCTTTCGCAGCGTCCCGTTTTCCAGCGCAAGTGTGATCGCGATCTGCACGTTCGCCGCGCTGGGCGGGTTTCTGTTTCTCAACACCCTCTACCTGCAGGAGGTTCGCGGACTTTCGGCGCTGACCGCCGGTTTGTATACCCTCCCGATCGCGGCGATGACACTCCTGTTCGCCCCACTTTCGGGCCGCCTGGTCGGCCGTTACGGACCACGCATCAGTCTGTTCGTCGGTGGGCTCGGACTGATGGTGGGCGGACTGCTGATGACGGGGATAGGCGCGCGGACACCGCTCGCGTCGCTGCTGCCCGCCTACTTCATCTTCGGGATCGGCTTTGGCATGGTCAACCCGCCGATCACCAACACCGCGGTGCTCGGCATGCCCTCCGCGCAGGCAGGGGTTGCCGCCGCCGTGGCATCTACCTCACGCCAGGTCGGCCAGACGCTGGGAGTGGCGGTCGTGGGCGCGATCGCGGCTGGGGGTGCGATCTCGGTCGGCCCAGGCTTTGTCGCAGCCAGTCACACCTGCTGGTGGGTCATCGCCGGCTGCGGCATGTTGTCACTGCTGCTCGGTTTGATCAGCACGACCGCCAACGCAAACGCCAGCGCACGGCGGGTGGCCGATGAGCTCGGTGGAGGGGATGTGGGTGGGGTGGGCGAGGCTCTTGATGTTGAGCCTGTGAGGGCTTGAGGGCCGGGCTTGAGGGACCAGGGCTGCCCAGGTTGGCTGGTGTTGCCGTGGGCCGTCGGGGCAAGTCCAGGGCTGCCTCCGGGGTCAGCCGGCGCGCCGCGGCCGGGCGGATGCTGGCGATAAGCGGTCGATGGCGGAGTGCCCCGCGGCTGGAACGGCCCGCTTGAGCCCCCGTCGTCGGCTGGGTGGCGCCTGTAGCCTTCTCTGACGTTCACATCGCGCGGACGAAGCGTGCCCTCGTAGTCCAATGGATAAGACGACCGCCTCCTAAGCGGTAGATCCAGGTTCGACTCCTGGCGGGGGCACTTTTTGCCTGCAAATGAGCTGCTCGACCTACGCTCGCGGTTACCGCCTCAAAAGAAAAGAGATCATGGTTCCTGGCTCGACTTGGACCCCTCTGGGCGGTCCAAGACAGGTCACGGTTCCGCGTAGCCTTCGCAGAACCGCGCTGCTTCCGCCGCCTTTGCCTGCAGGTTTTCGGTGTAGACGGTCGAGCTGTTCGCCCCGAGTACCGTCAGTTCAGAGGGCAGGGCGCTGAACACGCCGTAGACGAGCGGTCCCTTTGCGTGCACGCGCGGTTCGATCGGGACCACGTTCAGCGCGACGGCACCTTGCGGGGTTCGCGCCACCACTGACTTTCCTGGTGGCGCCAGGATCCCGTAGAGGATCGCGTAGGGGTGCGGGGTGCAGCCGATCGACAGCGACCAGGGGAACGCTTTGCTCGCGCCGGGTCCGATCGCTGGTTCATTGAGTTTCGGGTCGACGCCCGTGTCTACGCTGAGGAAAGGCTCGCCGTTGAAACTGCCGAAAGTGCTGATCGTGAACGGTTCCCCTTCGGGGGTGCGGCCGCTCGCGAGTTCCGTGGCCGTCAGGAGTTCTTTCGGTTCGTTGCTTCGCTTGACACAGCGATACCGCGGTAGCCTCACGGTGAGCACGGCGTCTCCGTCGGCGTTCAGCTCGACGAGGGACACGGCGTGGCTCTTGCTGCCACGGATCTCCTGGGCGTAGATGCCGGCGGGACCACCATCCCGTCGCGGCACGCGGACCACGCGCGACTGGATCGTTCGTCCGTCGGCGAGCACCAGCCTGGCTGAGCGCACCGAGGCCGGCACCGCGGTCTGGATCGTCTCGATGCCAACTTCGCAGAACAGCGCCGGGCGCCGGTAGTGGGGTGATGAGAGGCAGATGGGGTTGTTGGGGCCGCCCACGATCAGCACTTCGGGATCGCCCGGCCGGGTATATGCCACCGTCGCCGCCCGATGACAGCCAAGACCGCCCAGCACGCCGGACCCGGAGCTCACTTGGAAGCTGGTGCCGGCGGCGGTTTGCCCGTGGCCGAGAGTGACCTGTTTCGGTTCTTCGGTCCCGACTCGCGGGAACCCGACGATTCGATCCAAGTTGCTAACCGTCCGCACTGCGGCCTCGGCGCTGACCAGCAGCTTGATTTCGACCGCGTAAGTCTTGCCGATCAGCGCTCGATCCGACGCGTTCTCGTAAGGCTTCAGCAGCGTCCCCAGGGAACGGGCCTCCGTTCGATCGGCGTTCCTTCGTGCCGCTCGTGAAGCCTCGAATTCTCGACTGGCCGCCGACAGGTCGCGATAACCGCTCTGAGCCCAAGCCCTCGCGTCGGCGCAGAACGGCGGAGCGGGCGCGGAGACGGCATCGAGACTGACTGCGATCGCAGCCTGAAGCGCGGAGGCGATCGCCGGGTCGCTCCACGACAGCCCTCGTACTTCGGTGGCGTAGGCTTCCTCAACCGGTCGAGACGAGCTATCGCCGGGCTGCTCGACCGCTCCATTCAGCTCATCCTCGATCGTTTCCTTCTGTTTGGCCAGGCGAGCGCTTTCGCCCCTGACACGGGGCGAGGACGACGAAAACCGACTCACGGACGATTCCTGCGGCATCCCCGACACCACCCCGGGGCATTCTCGAGCGATCTGCGTCGCCGCGACACTCTCCACGCCGCGCGTCCTGGCGGCTTCGTGCAGCAGCGCCGTGACGAGCCTGTACCGAGCGACCAGATAGGCGTGCGTGGCCTGAGCGTCGGAGCTCGACGCGGCGGCGATCGGCGCATTGCCGCACAACGCCGCGCAGACGAGAACGAGCGCGGCGCCGACCGGGCCCCTCCGTCCCGGCCACTGCCTCCGCCGTGGGCTCAGCGGCATCTCGCGGCGCCGACTGCCTTTGCTCGCATTCACAGACGGCGAGCATATATAGATAGTGGCTGGCGACGGCTGTTCTCGAAGATCAGGGTGAGGACCTGGCGCTCGGCGTCAGGGTCGGTCTCCTTTTGCCAGAACGTCGTGAAGTCTTCGGGGGCGCAGATCAAGTCGATCGCGTAGCGAACGCACGCCGGCTTGGGTCTCGCAGGAGGCGCAGTCGCTCGGACACCGACAAGGAGGACGCTGGTTTGGGTCCCCGATCAGGCGGTGGGGCGTGCCGCGTCGATGCGCACGATGATTGCCTGGACGTCGGTGGCGGCCCGGTGGACATCGGTGGGAGCAAAGCCAAGCTGCTCGGCGAGCGTTCGGTAGCCGTCCGGCCATTCGGGGAGCACAGTGATGCTCGGTGGCCAGGCGTGCTTGGCCCGTAGGCGAAAGATCTCCACGCACACCTCTCGCACCCCTGCACGGTCCTCTACGCGCACCAGCCGGTCCACGAGAATCAGGTCAATAAGGTCGCGGTAGCGATCGTTCGGTCGCTCTGGATTAGTGTGATCGGTGCAAGCGTGCAGCTTCTGTGCGATGAGGTATGCAAACGTGACCAGCGGCAGTTCACCAGGGGATGGCAAACCTAGCTGCTCGGGATCGACGAACGTATTTCCGGTCCAGTGGATCTGGTGGCCAGCGGCGCCTTCGGTGGGTGACACCTCGAACTGCACGGTGCTCCACGGGTCGCCCTGGTAGCTGACCTTGACGTCGCCACGATGAGCAGCGGTGTCGCGGACCTGCTCTAGCCCGGTCAGCCTAAAAGTGAATCCCTCCCAACCATGAGCCAGCGCCGTTCGCAGTTGGGGAGCGATGTCCTCACGCGCGAGGCGCGCGGCGGCGTCGAGATCCTTCGTAGCGCGGGCCCGTAGTCCGAGCAGCAGCTCAATCGCCACGCCGCCCTTGATCAGGAACAGTGGTTCATCGTGCTCGTCGCGCGCATGGCGCATGAGTGTGGCCGCGAGAGCGACGTAGCCGAGCTGCCGGCGTGCGCGCTGCTGAAGCTGCGTATCCGGAATGACGTTGCGCAGTCGCTGCTCCAACGCACGACGGTTGCGGGGCGGCGCGTCATAGTGCCTGCCGCTCACGAGTGGACCCCGAGGTAACGCGCGGCATGGGTGTACCGTGCGCTGGCTGCGCCATCGGAGGTGATGAGGCTTTGCTGCTCGGCAGCCTGGATCGCCTGTTCGATCAGCTCGCCGCGAACGTGGGTCTCGATTCCATCGAGGATCGCTCTCAGTGGCGTGACGATCGGCAGTCCCCGCAGTCTCCCGACCTGTTCGTTCGTCAAATCGCGGTGATACAGCCGGTACAGCGCCGGTACCGGCCGATGGGTGCGGTAGCCACGCGGCACGGTCACGTCGATGCCAGCCGGGTTGACGTCACACAGCTCGTAGAGATCGAGTGCGGTCTCGTGCGAGAGCACCCCGGCGCCCATCGGCCAGAGCGCCGCGCGCATGTACTCATCCAGCTCATCAGGCGGGATACCCTTCATCCGGTAGACGCCGTAGGCCACGCGCTCAGCGATGCCGCGTCGCTCGTAATCGACCAAGCGCTTGGGATCGACGCCCGCATGGCGCACGTCCTCGGTGCGCAGGTACCCATGCTGGTCCTGCGCCAACTCGAGCAGCTCAGTGTAGACACGTCCTGGCATAGTCTGTACAGGATACCGCAAAAAATAGTATCCTGTACATGACGTCTCAGGGCTCGACGGGCCCGAAGCCGCGGCCACTGAATCGCACCGCTGGCGTGGCAGCGATGGGCGGCACGTCGGTCATGCCGCGATCCGCACGGCTTGGCTAGTGTCGGCTCGCTCTGTGCGTCAATGGCCAACTCCAGCGCGTGGACGAGAAGACCCCGCAGTTCCTCGATAATCTCCCACGCCTGCGCTTCGCGGACCTCCGCCGCTTCGACCCGCGCCTCGGACGGGTCGCGCTCCAGCGCGCCGTGTATCTCGGCGGAGATACAGCCGGCAATGCATCGAACATCTATTGCGCCGTCGTACCTGCGCTCGCGCAAGGCGAGGGTCCAGTCGGGCACTCGGTAGGCCGGGCATACCGCGCTCCAGGTGTCAAAGCGCGTCGGATGCCCGCGGTAGGGGAGCCTATGCGCGCGTAGGCGTTCTAGCGCACGGTCAAGCGGGCGACTGAAAGGGTTGCGGCCGGCCGTGCAAGCTCGATCCACTCATCCTCGGGCAGTTCCCGCGTCGACGGCCGGAGCTCGCCGATCCTGCCAACAGTCAGCCGCTCGATCACGCTCGGCCGAGTAGGCGCGCGACGCAGCGCACCGTCGAGCAGACGAGCGGCGCTCGTGGCGACCGTAGCGTCGATCCCGTCAGCTCGTAGGTGAGCACTGAGCAAGTAGCCAACAGTCGTGCCGACAAGCCCCCGATCCGCGCCGGGCACCGAAGGGACCACGCACGGCGCGTCTGTTCCTCCGGGTCGCAACTCTCGGTTTGCGCCCGTAGAGACGCGCTGCGTCTGCGGGAAGTGCTCCGCGAACCAATCCCACACGGGACCGCGCCCCATCTTGAGCAGGCCGGTCAAGCTCATGCGTTACTGCGAATCGGCGCGTCGAAAGCTCACTCCGGCGTCTGGGAATCGCTTGCAGAGCGCCGTCAACGCCGGTTCCGTGTTGGTGCCCCAACCCTTGCTGACCAGCCACGTTCGCTCGTCCTGGAGGAAGGGGTGGTCGGTGTACCACCACTCAGGGTGGAACTTACGCCCGTACTCCCGCGGATAGTCCCTCAAAAACGCTGGGGCGGGGTCCAGGTACTCGCCCTGGATCGACCGAAAGCGGACGCCAAGCTCCTCGCCGATCTCGGACGCTGGGACGCCGCTTTCGATCAGCTTCGTGACCATGACGAGGATCGTCTCGCGCTTGCTCGTCGCCGGAAGCTCGGCGCCATCAACGACCACGTGGTAGCGCGTCATGTCGCGGCTCTGGCTGCGTGCTCGCTCCTGCTGCTGCTCCTTGCGCCGCACACGGACCTGGTAGTCGGCGGCCTCTGGCAGCGGCACGACCTGGCGAATGTCCAGTAGCACCCGGCCGTCGAGTCTGTAAGGGACGAGCTGGATGCAGCGGATATCCATGCTCTCGAAGCGGTTGAGCCACAGCACTGAAGTCATCAGCTCGCGGCCGAACTCAGCCGCGACAAGGACGATCCGCACGTCGGTGGAGATCGTCGGTTCTTCCGCCTCGCCGGTGTCGATGAACGCTGTCAGCTCAGCACGCGCATCCAGACCGGCGTCAGGCTCGGTGTTGGCGAGGTGCTGTTCGTAGGCGGCGACGACATCGCCGAAGTTCATAGACGAAACCATCGCGGCGTAGCGGAGCGCCTGGAGGTCCATGTGCGCGCCGTCGTCGCGCTTCAGCTCGATCACGACGAGGCACCCGGTCTTGTCCACGGCCAGCAAGTCGATCCGACGCCTGGCGTCCTCCCACTGGCCGAACTCCTCGGCGACCACGAGCAGGTCGTCGTCAAGGACGCTGATGTCGTCGCGGATGAGACGCTGCAAATCCTCTCGCTCGCGCAGTCCAAGACCGGCGAGCGACGCCTGCTCCCGGCGAGCCAGCCCGGATTCGGCTATCTCGTACAGCGACATAGAGTGGGCAGCCTACTTGTGCCGGCCAGCCAACGAGGCGGAGCTTGCGCCGGGAGCCGGTACGGTCTAGCGATGGCACATCAGAGCGATTCGCATGAGCAGCGGAGCGCCGAGCCGCTGATTCGCCACGCCGTGTCTGTTGCCGTTGGTGTTGAGCTGGCACCACAGTCGTTGCGACTTGATGGCGGGGCGCGCGTGGATGTGGATGGCGTTGCGCCGGATGAGTCGGTCTTTGTGGAGATATTCGCCCATCAGGGGCGGCTGAGGGGAGCGCAGTTCCACAAGGTCGCGCGGGACGCGCTGAAGCTCATCACGCTCGGGCGCAGCCGACCCGAGAGCCGCCTCATCATCGCCTTTGGCGACACGGACGCCGCAGCGTGCGTCAGCGCAAGCAGTTGGCTCGCCGAGGCTCTACGCACCTGGCGGATCGAGGTGTTCGCTGCCAATCTCGACGCCGACGTTCGCAGCGGCCTTCGAGCTGCGCAGGCGCGTCAGATCATGGTCAATCCGAGGGCGCGTAGCCTGCCTCTGGGTCCGACGCTTCCAAGCAAGAAGCTGAAGGAAGGCGTCCACAGCCGGAGCGGCGCGTAAGTCGCCGACATGGCGCGGTTCCCGTCCTTGAAGGCCAAGAAGCTGATCCGAGTGCTGGAAGCTCAACCGCTGGGCTACCGCATCGCCCGCCAGAAGGGTTCGCATCGCAAGCTGGAAGCGCCGAATCACCCCCCGATCACCTTTGCTTTCCACGACAATCAGACGATCCGTCCATCGACCGTCAAGGACATCCTCTGCAATCAGGTCGGCCTTGCCGAACGTGATGCGCTCGCGCTACTCTGAGGAAGCTATGACCGTGCGCGTGCTCTATCGCCAGGACGAGGACACCTGGGTCGCCTCCTCGCCCGACGTGCCTCGCTGGACCGTGGTCGCCGATACATATCCCGAGGCGCACCAGCTCGCTGAGGATGGCGTTCGCTTCGCGCTTGAGCGCGACGACCTGACGGTCGAACACTACGTTCCCGCCGGCGTCGCCGTCGCCGCGTAGCAGCGCTGAGCGATATCGCCGGCGGCATTGGCCGTATTTGCCAGTGGAGCGCTCGCCACTGCCGGATAGCAGTCCCCTCGGGGTGTCTCGGGGGTCCTTGCTCGCGGCGCGGCATGCTGAATCGACTGGACGGGCCAGCGTTTCCGGGCCGCGAGCGCACCCTGCGATCGTTCCTCCTAAGCGGTAGATCCAGGTTCGACTCCTGGCGGGGGCACTTGTTGAAATGTCCTGTCGAGGTCGTTACGGCGCGTGCTTGTGTCCGCTGAAAGCCGCGAAGCCGGGCTGGGGTCCGATCGTTGGTTCGGCGAGCCCTGCGGAAGCGAGCCAGCGGAGGACGTGCTCGCGACTCGGTGGCACCGGATGACCGCGGCGGCTGCCGAGCTCGAAGAGCCTTCGGGCTCGTTTGCTTACGTCCGCAAGGAACGTGGTTCCGATCACCCGGCCGCCGGGCTTGAGGCAACGCGCGATCTCCTGCACGGCTCGCTCGGGATCGTCGACCATATGCAGGCCGCTGTAGGAAAGAAAGAGGTCGGCCTCGGCGTCGGCGAAAGGCAATGCGGTCATGTCTGCGGCGACGAACTCGACCTGGTTCAGCGATCGCTTCCTGGCGCGACGTGCAGCGCGTGTCAGCATCTTCATGGAGAGATCTGCGGCGATGTAGCGCACATCTTGATCGGGGCGAAGAGCGCGGAGGGCGACTCCTCCGCCGCAGGGCACGTCAAGGATGGTGGCGCCCTCGGCGATCAGGCCGATCGGCTCCATGCTGTCGTACAGGACGGAGGCATCGATGCCCCAGACGGCATGACCGATCGAACGCATGAGCCATGGCCGCTCAATGTAGAGGTCGTAAAGCGCCCCGAACGGCCCTGCGCAGATGTTCGGCGTGTGCTCCACCGGCCAGGATCATGACGGACAGCCGAGACGTAGTGTCCCCCGGGCCTGGGCGACAGCACCGCCTGCGCTGCATGTGAAACTTGGTGCGGTGCTTGCTCACTCTTCAGAGCCGCCCGCCTGCACGTCGTCCTCCAACGCCTCATCGCCATCTGAAGCATCTTCCTCATCATCATCCCCCGCATACAGTGACTCCCGCGCGAGCTCCTGACCTTTGCCTCCGAACAGCTTGATCTCGAGCAGATCGCCTCGGTAATCGTCCGGCGCGATAAGGGTGAAGCGCTCCTCGATCAGTTCGCACTGATCAACCGCCAGATCGGCGAGCTCGGCCGTGGCGATGCGTCCACCGGCGAGCAGCGGGCGGCCCCAGACGAGCGTCATCGCGGCGGCCGCCCCGGAGTGTCCGCGCCAGGAGCCGATCGTCTCCTCGCACAGGTCGAGCGTCCAGTCGGGGTTGCGCTCGGCGGTCTCGTCGGTGAAGTCGGCGTGGGCATGGAAATCGGTCGGGTCCTCGCCGTCGCCGGCGGGGAGAAAGCGGACGTAGCCGAACAGTTCGTACCCGCGTGAGGTGATCGTGCTCCCCGGGACGTATGTCCGCCCGTGCCAGGTGCGATCCGGATACCACGCGATGTCCCCGGGCTCGCCGAGGTCCTCGCCGTCGTCGGTGAGCGCCAGGCACGCCCCGAGGAACTCTGCGCTCAGCCGCTGCGCCCAGCGGCCATAGGGCAAGTCCTCCTGCGGGGGCTCGGCGGCAAAGCGCGGAAGGAAACGTTCCTCGGGCGGCATTCCGTCGGCAGCCTAGCTGGCGGTCATACGTCGCGCAGCAGCGACGCCGCGTGCTCGGGCGCGACGATGTTGAGGTTCAGCCCGGTGGACAGCTCCAACCCCGCGAGGTGGGTGAGGCGAGGGGCGATGTCGATGCGCCAGCAAAAGTGCTCGACGCCGCGCGGGGCGGTGCGGACCCACAGGTTCAGCGGCGGGCTGGAGCCGAGCAGGCGCGCGAGCCGGGACAGTCCGTCGTGCAGCAGCTGTGCACCGACGACATCGGTCTCAAAGCGCGGGCATGGCCTGCGCGGGGCGAGCATCAGCTGGAACGGCACTCGCGATGCGTACGGCGCCAGCAGCACGGACTCGTCGTCAATCGCGACGATGCGCTCGCAGCGGCGGACCTCCTCGGCGACGAGGTCCTCCAACAGGTCATGGCCCATCGTGCGCGTCGTGTACGCGCCGGCGCGCTCGCGCTCGCGGGCGACATCGGCGGGCACGAAGTCCAGCGCGTAGAGCTGGGCGTGGGTGTGGGGCAGCGACGCGCCCGCCTCGCGGCGCTCGTTGACGATCAGCTGCACGTACGCGCTGTCGGCGTGCGCAAGCATGCGCGCGCGCCACATGACCACCGCCGCGGCGACCTGCTCGGAGGGCAGGTCGGCGAGCGACAGCACGGATTGAGGGCCGTTGACGATCACCTCGTGCGCGCCGCGCGCGGGGAGCGCGGTGAACAGCTCGGAGCCGGCAGGGCCGCCTCGGGACGGATGGGCACACTCAGCCTTGTCGCGAGCGTGCTCATCGCTGTGATTGCTCTCATCCCCTGCGCCGGCCTCCCCCATCTCGGGCTCCAACGCCGGGTACAGGTTCGGGACCACCCGCACGGTCCAGCCGGGGGTATCAGGATCCCCGCCTGCCCCCGCCCCGCCCGGCCCCGCCTCGCCCGCCTGTCCGCCGCCGGGGCGCACCGCAAAAAGCTCGGGCGGCGTGCGGTCCTCGTGGCCCTCCGCGAACGGGTCGCGCTCGACATCAATCGGCTCGGGGGGCTCACAGCGCGGCTCCCCACCTGGCCGGCGCGAGCGCTCGCCGGCGACGATCGTGCGTTGCCCGCTGAGCGGGTCTATGCGGATCTCGGGCACCGGGGTCGCGGGTTCAGGTCTGGGAGTCCAGCGCGTAGCGGCGGACGTCCAGCTCGAGTCGGGCTGCGCTCGGGTAAGGGCCCTGGTGGATGTACTGGTGGCCGGCTCGATCGTAGAACACGGTGACGGGCGTGAACGACGAGTCGGCGATCGCGGCGCCCAGCCGCCCGCTCTGGTCGTAATAGCTCGGGTAGCCGACCGGCACAGCGCGCAGGAACGCGCGCCCGTCCGCGAGGCTCGTGTCGCCGGAGTCGATGCCGAGAAACGCGACCGCCCGCCCCAGCGACACCGACGCGTGCTGGAACGCGGAGCGCTCGCCCTGACAGGGGACACACCAGGAGGCCCACTTGTTGATCACCAAGGGATACCCGCGCAGCTCCTGGAGGCGCGCATGCAGGGCAGACGCGCCGCCGAGCAGGATCCGGTCGGACTGGGCGTGCAGCGTTGCGAGTGGCGCGGGCGAGCCCGCCAGCCGCGTGCTCACCTGCGTGAGCGTCAGCCGCGACGCGGATCCCCCCGCAGGCGACGACGAGGACCCCGCGAGCTGGACCAGACCGACGACGAGCAGCGCGATGACGGCGAGGACGGCGACGCTCGCCGGCAGGCGGGCGGGGGCATGGAAGATCCCGGTCATCGCGGATAAGGGTGGCAGATGCTTGGGCTGGTCCGGTCGCATGCTTGGGCATTAAGCTGATCGGGTGGCCATCCCGCATGCGGGATGGCACTGGGTCGCGCATGCGCGACCCAGCCGGTGGGCGCATGCGCCCACCGGATAGACGTGCCGCATGCGGCACGTCTCGGGTACGCACATGTGCGTACCCCCTGACGGCGCTTGCGCCGTCAGGGCATCATCAGCTTTTTTAAAAGCATGTGGCGTCCCCACCGACGATCGCATGAGCAGCGATTCGGTCCCACCCTTCAATTCCCCCGCGACGTGCTATATGCTGAAGTCACGTCGGGCCGGTTCGCTGTGAGCATCCGGCGATGTCGCCGGCAAAAGTGCCGGCAGTATGAGCCCCGCCGAAGCTACTACGTGCGGCGGCTCCGTCTCGAAGTCCAGAGCCTTTAGATGGCCGAGTCCACTTCAGTGGCCCTCGCGGCCGCGCCAACGCCCACTTCCGCCGAGATCGCTCGCGCGGAGAAGTTCGTGCGCGATCGTTTTCTGCACGAGGGCGAGGACATCGCTCTCGCCCTGGCGCATGGCTCCCCGCGCAGACGCGCGCTCGATCAGGCGCTGGCCGAGCTGGACGCGGGCGCCAAGCACCCGTCGACCGAATGGCGCAGGGAGTACTCGCTGTTGTTGGGGTTGGAGCGGCTGCTGTCCGACGACGAGCCGAAGCTGGCGGACGGCACGGTGCTGTCGGCTCACCAGGTCGACGCGCTGTCGGGCACGCTGACGGCGCTCCTGGCGGAGGCGCAGCGGACCAACGGAAGCGGCAACGGCAGGTCCGCCGCGTCGCCGGAGCTGCTGGCGTCGGCGGCGATCCTCGGCCCTGACGACGCCCCCACGACGGACACGGGCGGCGGGGATGCGACCACCGCCGCGGAGGGGATCGGCGCGATGGGCGCGCGCGGGGATGATGGATACGACGAGGACGATCCCGACGCGAGTGCCGACGAGGATGAGGACGACGACGAGGACGACGACGAGCTCGGCCCGGTCCAGCGCGCCGCGCCCGATGATGACGACGATGATGATGACGACGACGAGGACGATCTCGCGGACGACGATGAGGACGAGGAGCCCGAAGAGCTGGAGTCCGACGCCGAGTCCGACGGGGACGATGAGCCCAAAGATTGGATCGACGAGGACGAGGACGAGGATGAGTCGTCATCGCTCGCCGAGCAGCCGGAGGATCCGAACGCGGCGAAGCGATTCTGGTTCGAGCATGCCACCGGCGCGGGCAAGACCGTCGCGGCGCTCGGGTTCGTGGAGGGGTCGCGCACCGGCGGGGTCCTGATCCTCACGCACCGGCGCAACCTCGTCGACCAGTTCCACGGCGAGCTGCGCGAGCGCGGGTACTCGACGCGCATCTCCCGGCCGCTGCTGCTCGGCGAGGACTCGGTCAAGGGTCCGGTGACGGTCGAGACCTACCAGTGGTTCGTGCGCAACGCGGGAAAGATCTCGGGCGCGTACACGATCGTGATCTGCGACGAGGCCCACACCGCGCTGGGGGAGAAGACGAGCGGCGCGATCCGCAAGTGGACGGGGCCGATATTCATCGGCATGACCGCCACGGGCGCGCTGATCGCGCGGCACGTGACCGATCTGTTCCCGACCCAGACCTCGCGCTTCGATCTCGCCCAGGCGGCGCGGCGCGGGGTGATCTCGCCGCTGCGGTGCGTGCGCATCTCGCCGGGGGTGGGGGTCAGGACGATCGCGAACGTGCCGCTTAGACGCGGCGAGGTCGACACCGAGTTCGACCAGGACGAGCTGGCGAAACTGCTCGACCAGCAGCCGTTCAACATGGCGGCCGCGAACCTGTACAAGACGCGATTCAACGGCGTCCCTGGGGTCGTGTACGCGGCGGGCGTGCAGCACGCGTACAACCTCGCGGAGGCGTTCCGCGCGGAAGACATCAAGGCGCAGGGGGTCTCGGGCGAGACGCCCAAGCGCGAGCTGGCGGAGATCCTGGCGCGGTACGAGCGCGGGGACATAGATGTGCTGATCAACGCGCAACTGCTCGCCGAGGGTTGGAACAGCCCCCGCGCGACCGTGTGCGTGCATCTCGCGCCGACGGCGTCCAAACGCATCTACCAGCAGCGTGTCGGGCGTGTCACCCGCAGGCATCCCGGTAAGGAGGCGGGGCTGGTCGTGGACTTCGTACATCCCGCCACGAAGAACGACGATCCGGTCGTGACGTTGCACTCGCTGCTCGACCGCGACGTATACCGGGGCGGGGCGATCGTCGTCGGGCCGGTCAGGCGCGGGCGCGGGCGGCGCATGCGCGTGGAGCGGCGCGTGCTGCCGGTGTGCGCGGAGGAGGAGCGGCGCTTTGAGGTGTTCGAGCGCGAGCTGTGGCGGATCGCCGTGGAGAACCTCGACTACGGCGAGCAGCACGTGTGGGCGGCGCTGGCCGGCGCGCGCGTCGCGCCGGCAGGCTGGCGCAGGGCGCGGGCGATGCTGCACTTCGACCGCAACGGCGAGCTGAAGAGCCGGTTTCTGATCACCGCCGTGCAGCGCAACAAGAATCCGCAGCTGCGCCTGCGCGCGCTGGCGGACATCGCCGCGTTGCGCGACCCGGACGCGTTCGACACGGCGATCGACATCATCGGCGGCTGGCCGCGGGACGAGCGTAGAGAGGCGACCAAGATCATGCTGCGCGCGATGGTCGACCGGCGGATCGGCCGGCGTGACCAGGCCAACGCGTGGATCTGGCGCCTGGCGGAGTACACCCGGGAAGTGCACGAGGAGTATGCGGTCCAGCGCTGGCCGGAGACAAAGCGCCTGCTGGGGCTGCTGGTGAACTCCTCGGGGGGGGCCCACGCACGCAACGCCAGAAGACTGATCCACGCCGCGCGCAAGCAGGACCGGCGACTGTCCGCCGCGCTGCTGGCCGCCGCGCTCGCGCACACGCCCGAGGCGGAGGAGGCGCTGCGCGGCGCACGCACGCGGATGGCGCGCAAGCCCCCGGCGCTCGCACGCGAGCTGTTGCGAAACTTCCCCAAGCGCCGCGCGCGCAACAACCGGCGCAAGCGCAAGGGTGCTGTGAAGAGCGGCTCGGATGGCGCGGCGAAGACGGCTACCGGCACGGTGAAGACGGCGGCCACGGCAGCGGGCGCCAATCGTCAGAACCGAGCGGGAAGAACCAAGGATGGGGCGGCAAAGGCCGGCGGTCGGGGTACGACGGGCAGGCGCGGCCGCAAACCGCAGTCCCCGAGCGATGCGGTGCTGAGCGAAGCGCTGGAGAACGATGTGGTAATGCGGGGTGCAAGCGAGAACGGCAGCGGGCTCGCGCCGGCCGAAGAGGGCAAGCTGGACCGCAACGTCGCCGAGGCGTTGGATCACGCCGAGGAGTAGTCACAGTTGCAGGTGGATCTCACCGGCGTCGAGCGTTGTGTGCCCGCCGCCGGGCAGAGCGACCACGAGCCGCCCCTCGCCGTCGATGCCGTCGGCGCGACCGTGTCCACCGGACCAGGCGACATCCCGCGCGTGCAGGGCGTCGCGCGCGCGGTAGGCGTTGAGGATGGTCTCCGCCGGCTCTGAGAGCCGTTGCTGCAGCGCAGTGAGCAGGCGTGTAAGCGTCGGCGCGATCTGCTCGGAAGGCTCGCCGAGCGTGGCGGCAGCGGCGCGCAGCTCCGCGGGCAGGTCATCCAGCCGGACGGCAACGTTCAGGCCGATCCCGAGCACCGCCCAGCCGTCCTGAGGGCGCCCCTCGGCGAGGATGCCCGCGAGCTTGGCCAGACCGGGCGGACGGACGAAGACGATGTCGTTGGGCCACTTGATCATGGCCTCGTCCCCGGCGATGTCGCAGACGGCGACGGCCGCGATCAGCGGCAGCAGCGGCCGGGGAGGGCGCAGCACCAGCGACATCAGCAGGGAGCTGTTCGGCGGCGCCGACCAGCGCCGTCCCTGACGCCCGCGCCCGGCGGTCTGCCGCGTTGCGGTGACGAGCGTCCCGTGCGGCGCCCCCGCGATCGCCAGCGCGCGTGCGCGGTCGTTGGTCGAGTCGGTGCTGCGCAGATGCAGGCGGGGACGACCGAGCATCGAGGGCACGCGATCGAGTGTTAGCACGTCACAGCGAACGCGAGCGGCCCTCCTTTTTTAAGAGATGTCGGGGAGCTCCTGGGACAGCGTGAGCAGCGGCTCGAACAGGTCACCGTGGCGCTCGATGCGCTTCAGCAGCGCGTCCGGCTCGGCGCTGAGCTCGGGTTCGCGCCGGCTGCGCAGCGCCCGTTCGACCTCCTCCCAGGTCAGGGGAGTGGAGATCGTAGGACGCTCCTGCGCGCGCAACGAATAGACGCATACCGTCGTCTTGTGCTCGTCGTTCTGGCTCCAGTCGATCAGGACCTTGCCTTTTCGGTGGTTCTTGGCCATGCGTGAGACCACATGCTGCGGATGGCGTTTGCCCAACAGCTCGGCGACGGCTCGCGCAAAGGGCTTGGTCTGCTCATAGCTGACCTTGGTATTGAGTGGCACATACACCTGCAGGCCCTTCGCGCCCGATGTCTTGGCGAGCGATTGCAGTCCGAAAGCATCGAATATCTCTCTGATCCACAGGGCGACGCGGCAGCACTCCTTCAGGGCCGCGGGTGCTCCCGGGTCGAGGTCGAACACGATTGCGGCGGGCGTATCCATCTCCCGGGCCCGCGAGAGGCTTGTGTGCAGCTCGATGTCAGCCAGGTTGGCGGCCCAGATCAGCGTCGGCAGGTCTTCGACCAGGCAGTAGTCGATCTCTTCTTTGACGTGCTCGCTCCAGATCGAGGCGGTGCTCACCCACGAGGGGCGGTGCGCCGGGCAGCGCTTCTCGTAGAAATACGGCTCATCCACGCCGTCTGGGTAGCGCTTGAACGTCAGCGGTCGGCCGGCGAGATGCCCCAGCAGCACGGGTGCGATCGCCGCGTAATAGTCGATCAGCTGGCCCTTGGTGAAGCCGCTGCGCGGATACATGACCTTCTCGCGGTTGGTCAGCTTCAGAGTGCGCCCCGCGGCTTGGATCTCTGTCGCCCGCTTGGTCTCATGCACGATCTCGTAAGGCCCCTGACGCGGGGAACGACCCCGACCTGTAGTTGGCTTCTTGCTCTGTGGCGCGGTCTTCGCGGGCGTCTCGCCCGCCTGTCCGGCGCCGGCCCCCGCGCCTGGGGGCAGAGTCTCGCCCGCCTGCCCGGCGCCGGCTCCCGCGACCGGGGGCAAGGCCTCCATGCGGACCTGCTTCGGTGGCTTGTCCTCGCGCAGTCCCTTGTAGGAGGAGTGGCGCAGGATGCGCTCGCGTGTCCACTCGCGAAACTCGATCTCGGCGACCAGCTCGGGCTCCACGAAGCGAGCGTGGCGTGGCGGCTGGGTTCCCGAGAAGGGACTCGTGTCGCGTGCGCGCTTGGCCAGCTCGCCTGCCAGACGTTCGAGCTCGCCTTCGTCAAAGCCGGTGCCCACGCGCCCGGCGTATCGCAACGCCAGTGAGGGCGAGCCGCGGCCGCGCTTGCTCTCGCTCCGCCCGCCGGGCTCGTAGTAGCCCATCAGCAGCGCTCCGAGCCGCCCGGCGCGTGCCCCCTTGCCGGGCAGCCAGCCGCCGATCACGAGCTCCTGGCGGTTGACGTTCTTGACCTTCAGCCAGTCGTCGGTGCGCTTGCCCGGTCGGTAGGGCGAATCCAGGCGCTTGGCGACCACTCCCTCCAACCGGTGCTCGGCGGCCGCCGCCAGCAGCTCGCGTCCCTCTCCCGGATGGTAGGCGGGCGTCTGCCAGGCCGGTCCTTTCAGCTGCAGCTCCTCGAGGAGGGTGCGCCGCTCCCTGTAGGGCAGCCCCATCGTGGCATGGCCGTCTAGATGCAGCAGGTCGAAGATCACGTAGGTCGCGGGCACTTCGCCCGCGAGCCGGCGGACTGCCCCCGGCGAGGAGACGTGCATCCGTCGTTGCAAGCGCTCGAAGCTGGGCCGCCCGTGCTCGTCAAAGGCGACGATCTCGCCGTCGAGCACCGCCTCGCGCGAACCCAGCTGAAGCCCAAGCTCATGCAGCTCGGGATAGCGCGAACTCACGTCGATGCGGTTGCGGTTCTCGATTCGCAGCCGCCCCGGCTGCCAGTAGACGATCGCCCGCACGCCGTCCCACTTGATCTCAAACGCCCAGTCCTGTTCGGAAACGGGCAGGCGCGCGGCGCCGGCCAGCATCGGGACGAGGTGCTCGGGGAGCGCCTCGCGCTCTTCCGCGGGAGGGTTCATGCGACGCTGATCATCCAGTTCTCACCGCCGGTCTGGAAGAGCTGGATATTGGGACACGGATGCCGCGCTCCCAGCGCCGCTACCGTTCTAAGGCCGGACCAGGGCATGATGACGGTCGGCGCTCGGGACGGGTTGCGTTCGACCCAGCGTCTGCCAGCAGCGCTCGGACGAGACCCTCGATGTCGTGGGCGCCGGCCTCGACGTGAGGCTCGAGGCCATGCTCGCGCAGGGCATCGCTGGTGATCGGACCGATCGAGACGATCCGCGTATCCGGCGACAGTCCCACATCAGCGCTCGTCCCGCCCGCACCCGCGGCTTTGCCGCAGGACGCGTCCCGCCCGTCCGCCTCGCGGTCCGCGGCGTTCGTCGCCTCCAGGAAGAAGCGCACGGTCGAGGCGGACGTGAACGTGATGTAGTCAGCGGTGAGCGCCTCCCGCAGGACGTGTGCAGGCGGGGACTCGGCGACCGTCTCGTACAGCGCGAGCACGTCCACCTCGGCGCCGCGCGCGCGCAGCGCGTCAGGCAGAACATCGCGCCCCTCGCTCGCGCGGGCGATCAGCACGCGACGGATGGGCGGCTGCACGTCGGTGAGCGCCTCGACGAGCGACTCCGCGACCGAGCGCTCGGGCAGGATGTCCGCGAGGATCCCCCGCGCGGACAGCGCCTCGGCCGTGCCGGGACCGATCGCGGCCACGCGCGTTCCCGCCAGCGCACGCGCATCCAGGGGTGGGTGGGCTCCTTGCTTCAGGCGTTCGAACAGCGTCGCCACCCCGACGGGACTCGTCAGGCAGACGAGGTCATACGGCGCGAGGTCGGGGGCTGGTCCGGGCAGCGGCACGGTGTGGATGACGGGCGCCTGGATGACGTGCGCGCCGAGCGACTCCAGTCGTCGCGCGAGTCTGCTGGAGGCGGCGCGCGCGCGGGTGACGGCGACGGTCAGTCCGCTCAGCGGCGATGGCTCCAGCCAGGAGAGCTCGCCCGCGAGCGCGGCGACCTGACCGACGACCGTGACCGAGGGCGCGCGCACGTCCCGCGCACGCGCAACGTCGGCGATCGTGACGAGCGTGCCCGTGATCGTGCGCTGGCCGGGGAGCGTGCCGCGTTCCACGATCGCCACGGGCTCATCGGCAGAGCGTCCGGCGGCGATCAGGGACTCGGCGATGCTAGGCAGCTGACGGACGCCCATGTAGAACACGAGCGTTCCCGGGAACGCAGCAAGTGCCGGCCAATCGAGGTCGGTCTCCGCTTGACCTCGATCTCCGGTGGCGGCCTTTGCGCTCGTGGTGTCGCGAGCTTCGTTCGCACAGGTGTGACCGGTCACCAGCGCCACGGCGCTCGCGCGACCGCGATGGGTGACCGGTATGCCCGCATAAGCAGCGGCGGCCACGCCGGATGTCACACCGGGCACCACCTCGAAGGGGATGCCGGCCTCACGCAGCGCCAGCGCCTCCTCGCCGCCGCGACCGAACACGAACGGGTCGCCCCCCTTCAACCGCACGACCGTCCTGCCTGCCTGCGCGCGGGTGACCATCAGCTCCTCGGTCTGCTCCTGGGGGACAGACGCCCCGCCGCCCTCCTTGCCGACGAACAGCAGCTCGGCGTCGGCCCGCGCCCCGTCGAGCGCGGCGGTGGGGATCAGGCGGTCGTAGAGAATCGTGTCGGCTGCGGCGATCAGCTCCAGCGCGCGCGCGGTCAGCAGGCCGGGATCGCCCGGCCCGGCGCCCACGAGATGGACGCGTCCCGAGGCGCCATTCGGTCTCCAGTCGTCGTCGCTGGAGGGGATCGCAGGCTGCGGCTCACCCATCGGACTCACCCACCGACAACCGCCGCCATCTCCTGCGCGCGTGCGAGCAGCTCCCGCGCCCCGGCCGCGCTCAGGCGCTCCGCCACGCGCCGGCCGAGCGACGCCGGGTCGTAGAATCCGCCCAGCAGTTCGTCCGCGACCCAGGCCGAGCCGTCGGGCAGGCCGACCCATGCGCGCAGTCCCAGGCAGCCGCAGCCCGCGGGCGTCGCGTACGCGCCGAGGGGGGTGTGACAGCTCGCGTTCAGCGCGCTCGCCACCGCGCGCTCGGCAAGCAGGCAGGCGAATGTGTCAGCGTCGGTGATCGCCGCCACCGCCTCCCCCACGCGTGAATCTCCTGCGCGCGCCTCCAGCGCGAGCGCGCCCTGCCCGGGCGCGGGCACGAACCGCGCGGGATCGAGCACGGCGCCGATCGCGTCCTCACGTCCGAGTCGCTGCAGGCCTGCACGCGCCAGCACGATCGCGTCGAAGTCGCCCCGCGCGAGGATGCGTAGGCGCGTGTCCACGTTTCCGCCCATCGTGACCACCTCCAGATCCTCGCGCGCGGCGCGCAGTTGGGCGGCGCGGCGGATGCTGCTCGTGCCGATCCGGGCACCCGACGCCAACGTATCGAGGCTGCCTGCGCCACACAGCGCATCCTCGACGTCGGCCCGGGCAGGCGCCCCCAGCAGCGCCAGCCCATCGGCGAGCTCGCCGGGGACGTCCTTGGCGGAGTGCACGGCCAGGTCGATCTCGCCGGCCAGCAGCGCGTCCTCGATCGCATCCACCCAGCGACTCTTGTCCTCGGCGACGCCGATGGCTGGGCCGCCAGACGCGCCGGAGGTGTCCTGAATGCCCCGGTCGTCGGTGTCCTCCAAAGGTGCGTCCCCGCTGACGCGCACGACCGTGATCTCGACCTCCAGCCCGGGGCACTGCTCGGCGAGCAGCGCAGTCACCTGCTCGGCTTGGACGAGCGCGAGCGCGCTACCGCGGGTGCCGATGCGCAGGCCGCTCATCGGATGCGCAAATCCGCTCATCGCGCGCGGGTCAGGAGGAGCCGGAGCCGCCGGCGCGGGTGCGGCGCGAGAACGGGCGCACGTTGTCCGGCATCTCGTCCGACGACGATGCGTCGGCCGAGGACCGGGGAGCGCGTCGGGCAACTCCTCGTCGCGCAGCCCGAACAGCTCGCGCACGAGCTCGATGGTCGCGTGGCCGCGCGCCTCGCCGTGATTGCGCAGGCGGATCGTGGGCTCGTGCAGCAGGCGGCTCATGATCGCGCGCGCGATCGCCTCCACGCGCGCGAGGTCGCGCGGCGAGGCCGACTCCCAGCGGCCCTCGTTCTCGGCGAGCACCTGCTCGACGAGCGCGGTGCCGTGTTCGCGCAGTGCGCTCACCGTCGGCAGCACGTCGAGCTGACCGAGCCAGCGGGCGAAGCGCTGGATCTCTTCCTCGACGATCTCCTGCGCGCGCGGGATCTCGCCGGCGCGTGTGTCGAGGTTGCGCGCGACGACGGCCTGCAGGTCGTCGATGTCATACAGGCTGACGCCCTCGAGCTCAGAGCAGCCCGCGTCGATGTCGCGCGGGACGGCGATGTCGATCAGGAGAAGTGGAACGCGCCCGCCCCGTGAATCACGCTGGCGCATCACCTGTGCGAGCTCGTCGCGGCCGACGATCGGGTGGGGCGATGAGGTCGAGGAGAGCACGATGTCGGCGAGCGCCAGCTGCTCGGGCAGGCCGTCGAGCCCGACGACCGACCCGCCGAAGCGCTGGGCGAGGCTGAGCGCGCGGTCGGCGTGGCGGTTGGCGACGAAGATCGTGCCCGCGCCCTGCTCGGCGAGCGCGCGCGCGGTCAGCTCGCTGGTCTCGCCGGCGCCGAGGATCACGACGTGGCGGTCCTCCAACCCGCCGAGCACGCTCAGCGCGAGGTCGACGGCGACCGACGGCACGCTCGCTCGCCCCGCGCCGATGCCGGTCTCCGAACGCACGCGCTTACCGGTCGTCAGGGCCGCGGCGAACAGCCGGTTAGACAGCGGCCCGGTGCAGCCGCCCCGCAGCGCGGCTTCGTGCGCGCGCCTGACCTGGCCCTGGATCTCGGCCTCGCCGACGATCATCGACTCCAAGCCGGCCGTCACGCGGTAGAGCTGGCGGGCGGCGTCGCAGTTGCGCGGCGAGTAGATCGATTCCGCGAGCTCGGTCGGGCGGATGTCGGCACGCCGGGCGAGCAGCCCGAGCACGTCGCCCTCGGCGCGCACGGAATCTCCCACCACCAGGTAGACCTCGGTGCGGTTGCACGTGCAGATCACGACCGCCTCGCGCACCTCCGCGGTCTCGATCGCACCCTCGGCGAACTCGCGCGCCTGAGCCTCGGTGAACGCGAGCCGCTCGCGCAGCGCGACGGGCGCCGTCTTGTGCGAGATGCCGAGCGCCAGCAGCTCGCTCATACCGTCTCGCGCTCCCTGGCCTGTCGCCCGGGGGTCTGCTCCGGCGGTGAGGGCTCGTCACGGGCGCGCAGCTCGTGCAGCCTGCGTTCCACGCGGGTGAGGCGGATCGCCATGATCGCCACATAGACGAGCACGATCACCAGGAACACGATGTACGCGGCGGCCACGTACCCGGAGCCCGTATCGGACGGGAGGGTGCTCGCAGGCTGGAGCGGGAGCGTCATCGGTAGCCGAGGATCCTGCTGCGGGACTTGAGCATGATGCGCGTGCGCTTGGCGGCCAGCTCGTACGAGCACAGCGTCGCGAACAGCAGCGCCATGGCTATGAGCGACACGAGGAACGTCAGCCGCATCGGGCCGGGCAGGTTCGAGGAGCTGCCGAGCACGCGCGGGTGCAGGTAGGAGGTGGACAGGCGCACAGCGAGGAAGTTCAGCGGCACGAACGCGCCGGCGACGATCGCGAACACCGACGCGTAGCGGGCCTGGCGCTCGGGGTCCTCGATCGCGAATCGCAGCGGCTGGTAGGTCGCGTACAGCAGCATGACGATCAAGAACGACACGAGCGTGGGCTCGCTCCACACCCACCAGTGCCCCCACGAGCCGCGAGCCCAGATCGAGCCCGTCAGCAGCACGGCGACGCCGAAGATGAGGCTCATGTGGATCGTCACGTACGAGCGCAGGTCCCAGCGCGCCTCGCGCGTGCGCAGGTGCGCGACGGCCATGATCCCGCCGAGCACGAACCCGCACAGCGACACGATCGCCAGGGGCACGTGCAGGTAGAAGATCTTCTGCAGAAACCCTTCTTCGAGTTCGATCGGCGCGTAGAAGAACACGAGGCTCAGCGCAAGGCCGATCGCGGCGATCGCGGCGATGCTCAGCGTGCGCAGTCCCCGTCCGGCAACGGCACTCTGTTGTGCGGATGTGTCAAATGCCATTGCTCATCATGCGATATATGCATGGGGCCGGACCCGCGTTGTGCCGGCCGCGCCGGGCCTCGGGGCCGGTCTGCGGGAGGCCGGGATGGAAGGTGAAAATCACTAGTCCTCAAGCAGGAAGTCGAATACGGCGTAGGCGATCAGCCCGAACACCAGATCATAGAGCCCCAACAGCGCCAGCCAGCGCCCGCCGAGACTCCCCGCATGGCCGGCGGCCAGCAGCGGCGAGCTGGCGCGGGCGGCGCCGATCACGACCGGCACGAGCAGCGGCAGCGCCAGCAGCGGCCCGAGCAGGTCCCGCGCGCGGGTTTGCACCGCCAGCGCCGCGATCAGCGTGCCGATGACCGCGATCCCGATGTCGGCGAGCACGAGCACGCCCAGCAAGCCCGGCAGCGCCTGGGCGAGCGACGGTCCGAGCAGCAGCAGCCCAAACGCCGGCACCGCGATCAGCTCCAGCACGACGAGGTAGGCGAGCAGCGCGAGCGCCTTCGCCAGCAGCATCGCGGTGCGGTCCACCGGCGCGAGCAGGAACCCGTCGAACCCGCCCTGCTCGGCGTCGGCGACGAACAGCCGGTTGATTCCGAGCATCGCCGCGAACAGCAGCGTCACCCACAGCACCCCCGCGGCCAGGTCGCCGTCCACCGTGGCGCGTTGCAGCGCGAAGTGGAACACCACGAACGTGCTCACCGCGAACAGCGACATGCCCGGGATGGACTCCAGCGTGCGCAGCTCCACGAGCAGCTCCTTGCGCAGCAGCGCCCCGACGGTGCGCCTCACCGGTACAGCTCTGCGATCTCGCCGGGATCCACATCCGCGGCCGCGCGCAGCAGCGCGGGCCGACCATCACGCAGTCCCAATGCCACGTCCGCCTCGGCGAGGCCGCCCCGCGGGTCGTGGCTCGAGATCACCCGCGTACGTCCCGAGCTCCTGCCGATCAGCGGATCGACCAACTCGATCGCCACCGGGTCCAGGTTTGCGCGCGGCTCGTCCAGCAGCAGCAGCCGCGGGTCGTGCAGCACGGCACGGGCGACCGCCACCCGCTGAACCATCCCTCGTGAGAGCGTTCGCAGCGGCTCATCCGAGCGGCCGTCGATCCCGACGGTCTGCAGCAACTCCTCGACTCTGTTCAGCTCGACATCGTGCAAACGGGCATGGAACCGCAGGTTCTCGCGCGGTGTCAGCTCGCGATACAACAGTGGCTCGTGCCCGAGCAGGCCGATCCTGCCGCGCACCCGCCAGGCATCGTCGGGCAGGCTGGAGTCGAAAATGCGCACGCTGCCCGAGTGCGGGCGCAGCAGCGTCGCGAGCACCCGCAGCAGCGTCGTCTTGCCCGCGCCGTTTGGGCCGAACACGACCAGCGTCTTGCCCTCGTCCAGCGACAGCGACACGTCGGCAAGCGCCTCGCGTTCGCCGTAGGAGCGCGCGAGCCCTGCGACCTCCAGGACGGCCACTCAGGCGCTCGCCACCTGCGGGGTGTGCTCGCTCTGCGCCCGCGCGATCAGCTCGCGTACCGCCCGCTCGTCGCCTCCACGCAGCAGCTCGATTGGATCAGGTTTCCCGCCCACTCCGTTGACAATCGACTCGAAGAACTCCTTGCGATCCTGGTAGGTCGGCAGCGTCGCCTTGGCCCAGCCGCGCACCTCGTTGAGCAGCACCGCCAGCCGCGCGTAGGGCTCGCCGAACTGACCTTCGATCTCCCGCTTCATCCGCTTGGCCAGCGCCGGCGAGGCGCCCGCCGTGGAGATCGCGATCGCCAGCGGTCCGGTGCGCACGATCGCCGGCAGGATGAAGTTGCACAGCGGCGGCACGTCCACGACGTTGACGAGCATCGCGCGGCGCTCGGCGTCGTCGTAGACGGCGATGTTCACGTCGGTGTCGTCGGTCGCGGCGATCGCCATGAACACGCCCTCCAGGTCCTCCGGCCCCGCGTACTCACGTCGCTCCCAGCGGATGGACCCCTCGCGCGCGTGCTCTGCCAGCGCCGGCAGCGCCGCGGGCGCGATCAGCGTCACCTCGCCGTCGCACGCGAGCAGCCCCTCGACCTTCTCCAGCCCGATCTCACCGCCCCCCACCACCACGCACCGGCGCCCGCTCAGCCGCAGGCAGGCGATGTAGAACGGGGTGTCGAGCATCCCCTGCACGCAGCTCTGGTCGCAGATTCCCCTGCGCAGCTGGCACACGCACTCCTTGCCTGCATAAGCCTGGGCGGGCATCGTCACAGAGTAGTGCAGCCGCCTGGTCGGTCTCTACCGCGGCACGCCCCGTCCCAGCATGCGCGCCTTGACCCGCACGATCGCCGTGCCTCCCTGTCGCCAGGCGCGCCCGCGATCGCCTTTGCGGGTGGAGCTCAGCTTGGCGACCGCCCCGGCCGCGCGCGCGGCCGTCTCGTCGTATGGCCCCCACCACAGCCCGCGCAGTCCCGGCGGGCTCCACGCGATCAGCTTCTCCTGCGCGCAGGCTCGCAGCCCGGTCTCGCCGAGCGTCTTGCCGAGACCGCTCCCCGCCGCGGCGCCCCACGGTCCGCGCGTCAGCGTCGGCCCGGGCAGGTGGTCGTTCAGCCACACCATGCCGACCTCGAGCTCGCGCGCGATCCGCGTTCCGCGATAGCGATCGGCCGTCCACACCGAAGCGCCCAGGCCGTACTCGCAGTCGTTCGCCAGCACAATCGCCTGTTCGATCGAGTCGACCTCCACGACCGCCAGCACCGGTCCGCCCAGCGGCTCGCGCATCAGTCGCATGTCCTGGCTGACCCCTGTCAGCACCGCGGGGGCGTAGAACGCCCCCGCGCATCCTGCCGGCGCGTCGATCGGGCCGCCGCAGCGCAGCTCCGCGCCCTGCGCCACGGCCTCGTTCACGAGCTCGGTCACGTGCGCACGTCGTCGCTGCGAGGCGAGCGGGCCCATCTGTGCGCCCCGGCGGACCGGGCCGCCGGGTCCGTCCGGGCCTGCCGGGCCGTGGGCACCCGGATCGCCGACCGACAACGCCTGTGCACCGCTCACCAGTCGCTGCACGAACGGCTCCGCCACCGCCCGTTCGACGTACACGCGCTCGACCGCTCCCCGCGCCTGGCCCGCGCCCGCGCATCCCGCCCACAGCGCGCCGTCAACGGCCTTTGCGAGGTCGGCGTCGCCGAGCACGAGCATCGCGTCCTTGCCGCCCAGCTCGACCGTCACCTCCTTGTCGCGCGACACGCATTCCCGCGCCACCGTTCGTCCCACTGCGGGCGAGCCGGTGAACAGCACCTTGCCGACGGGCGCCTGCGCGAGCGCCACCCCCACCTCCGCACCGCCGTGCGCGAGCGCCACCAGGCCCTCCGGCAACCCCGCCCGCGCGAGCACTTTGGCGATCGCCTCGCCCGCCAAGCACGCCCGCCGCGCGGGCTTGAACACGACCCCGTTGCCCGCCAGCAGCGCTCCCGCGATCTGCCCCAGCGGTTGGGCGAACGGCGCGCTGCCCGCTCCGATCACCGCGATCGTGCCGTAAGGCTCGTAGGCGATCCGCGTGCGTTTGCCGACCGCCGGCGCGCGGCGCGTTCGGACTCGCCGGTCGCCGAGCACCTGCGCTCCGTCCTGCGCGATCCAGTTCAGCGCGTCGATCGCCGCCAGCAGCTCGAGCGTCGCCACCTCCGCGTGGGGGCGGCCCTGCTCGCGCGCAATCTGCTCTCCGAGCGTGTCGAATTCGTCCACGATCGCCTGCGCCATCTTGCGCATGTATCTGGCGCGGTCCACCACGCGCAGCAGCGCCCACAGCGGCTGCACCTTGGCCACGCCCGCCACGACCTCGTCGATCTGCTCCGGCGGTGTGCCCCGCACTTCGCCCAGCAGCTCGCCGGTGGCTGGATCGCGTGACTCCACGAGCGCATTATCGTCTCTCGCCCGGCGTTCGCGGGCGCTCTGCCGGAGCAATGGCGACAGGGACTCTGTTGGTTCTCTCTTGACATGGGTTTGTGTATACGCTACGTTCTTGTTGTCATGGCCCTGTCAGAGGGCCGGCACCATAGATCGGGTTTGGGTTGTGCCTGCGGGTCGACTCAAAGCGCAAATTCGGGACTCTTGGGAGAGGGGCCGGGTCGTAACGATGAGGGGTTGTCTTCGCGTGAGCACAGGTTTGTCCGACGTGACGGGGATTGCTGCGCGCCCGCATGGGCCCGTAGGTAGATGCATCGGCATCGCCGAGGCATCTCTCTTTCTCTCTCTCTCTCTCTCTCTTTTCGGGACCTAACGCCCCCGGCCTGAGGGCCTCATCCCATAGGACCACGGCCCTGCTCGCGGGGAGGGGAATCTGTTGCCAAGCGCTCCGTAACGATCGCCGCCCGAACGATGTAACGCGAGACCGAGACCTCGCTTGCACGCACGCGAACGGCCTGCAAGCCCACCGCGAGTTTGTCTGCCCGGCGCCTGGAGGCGTAGCTTGATCACCAAGCGCCCCCATTCCACCCGTCCTGTGCGCGCCCCGCGACGCGGGGGGAACATCGAGGTCTCCGATTTTCAGCGGGCGCGGATGCTGCGCTCCGCCGTCGCGGTCGTCTCCGAGCACGGTTACGGTCGCATGAGCGTCGCGCGGATAACCGATCGCGCGCGCGTCTCGCGGCGCACGTTCTACGAGGTCTTCGCCGACCGCGAAGACTGCTTCCTCGCGGTCTTTGATGACGTGCTCGCGCAGGCCACCGAGGTCGTCGTCGGCTCCTACGAGCGTGGGCGCGGTTGGCTCGAGCAGGTCCGCGCCGGCCTGGCGGCGCTGCTCGCGTTTCTGGACGAGCACCCCGAGGTGGCCTCGCTCTTGATCGTCGAAGCGCTCGGCGCCGGGCCGCGGGTGCTGCAACGCCGCGCGGATGTCATGGCCACGTTGGGCCGGGCGCTCGACGCGGGCGGCACGCACGCCAGGAGCGCCAAGGGCACCGGGTCTGCGTCTGAGCTGACGGGCGAGGGCCTCGTCGGCGCGGTCTTCAGCGTGATCCACACGCGCCTTTTGGCCAAGCGCCCCGGTCCGCTGCTGGAGCTGCTGAACCCGTTGATGGCGATGATCGCGCTGCCATATCGCGGCGCGGCGGCCGCCCGCCGCGAGACCCGCGGGACGCCACCACCCGGCCGGCAGGAGCCGGGCGATGCGCAGAGCCGGCCCCGGTCGGCCGGTTCGCCGCTGGACCCGCTGGCGGATTTGCCGATGCGCTTGACCTACCGCACGCTGCGGGTGCTCGGCGCGGTCGCCGAGTCCCCCGGCGCCAGCAATCGCGAGATCGCCGAACGCGCCGGTGTCGCCGACGCCGGACAGATATCGAAGCTGCTCGCACGCTTGGAGCGCCTCGGGCTGATCCGCAACAGCGGTCGCGGACAGTCACACGGCGAGCCCAACTCATGGCGCTTGACCGCGCTCGGGTGCGAGGTCCCACAACGACTTGGTGCGAGCACACCCCGTGAACAGGCGATCGCATGAACTTTCGTGTCAACACGAGCAAGGGAGTCAAGGTGAGGATTCACAGCGCGACGCAAGACCCGGACGTTCCTTTGACCGTCAATCCGCTGCGCGGATCGGTCGACCCGAGGTTCCGCGCGCGCTTGGCCGATTCGCCTTGTGTCAGAGGGAGTGGTGCGCCCCGGCGCGCCTTTCTCGCCATACCCGTGATAACCCTCTGTGCCCTCTTCGCCCTGTCCGTCAGCGTCGCCCACGCCGAACCCCCGAGGCTGGTTCCCGACGGCAGCCTCAGCACGGGCGGCTTCGTGCCGGACGGCGTTGCGGTCGATCAGGCCAGTGGCGATCTCTACGTCGCGAGCTTTATAACCCCAGGATTGACTGAATTCGGGCATGTCGACAAGTTCGATGCGGTCGGGAAACGGCTCTCACCGCCATCGCCTTTCGCACAAGGCCTTGACGGTGGCACGGCGGTGAACCCGACCAACGGGGATGTGTATGTCTCCGGCAACTCCCCGACCGCGATTGGCACGTATGACGCGAACACTGGAGGGCTGCTGTCGTCGTTCGAAGTGCCGCCTTCGGGAAACGTCCTTGGTGCTACGGCGGTGCAGATCGCGGCGGACTCCGCGGGGAACGTGTATGTGCCCGTCGTACCTCAGAACGAGGTGCTGGAGTACAGCCAGGCTGGTGGGGCGCCGCTTAACGCGTTCACGGGCGGCGGCGTGCTGAAAGGGCCCACCGGCGTCGCGGTCGACTCCTCCGGGAACTTGTGGGTGGCCGACAATGGCAACAACCGGATCGAGGAGCTCACGCCGGCCGACGTGCCGATCGGTGAAATCCACAGCGAAGGCGTGGAGTCGGTCGCGCTCGACGGTCACGGGGATGTGCTCGCGATCGTCAAGAACAGCGCGGACTTCTGCGGCTCGCTGGTGCCACCGTGCGCTCATCTGACGGAGTACAGCGGCGGCGGTGCTCAGCTTGCCGACGTCGGGGCCGGATCCTTCGACACGCCACCTGCTTTAGTGGCAAGCCTGCCCGCCATGCTGGCGGTGAGCGACGCGAGCGGCCGCGTGTATGTCACCAACGGCGGCGGAGAACAGGTCTCGATCTTCGCCCCGCCCACCCGGCCCACGGTCGCGAAGGAGCTTAGCGCCGAAGTGGGCGCCTCTGAGGCGAAGCTCGGCGCGCTGGTGAACCCGGGCGGGATCGAGGCGACCTACCGCTTCGAATACGGCACGACAACGGCCTATGGCCAGAGCGCGCCGTCTCCCGAAGGCAGTGTCGGCGAAGGCTTCGCGTCGCGTACTGTGTGGGCGTCGGCGAGCGGCCTTGCGCCGGGCACGATCTACCACTATCGCGTGGTCGCGACGAACGAACTGGGAACAGTCGCAGGTCCCGACCAGACATTCACGACTCAGACCGCTGCGCAGCGCTCCTGCCCGAACGAAGAATTTCGCGATGGCTTCTCCGCTGGACTGCCCGACTGCCGGGCGTACGAGCTGGTGGTGCCCCCCTTCAAGAACTCCTCGCAGGCCAGAGGGGTTGGTCCGGCGGCCACGGACGGGAACGCGCTCGGGTTCGTCACTGAGGAGCCGCTGCCTGGCGCGCCGACCGGCAGCAGCGATTACATCTTTACGCGCGGCGCCGACGGCTGGGTCTGGGAAGGCATCATCCCGCTCGAATCGTATACCGGCATACTCTGCAGCAACCCGTACAAATCCCACGAAGTGCCCGCCTACTCGGATGGCCTGTCGGCGGCGATCATCAGCGTCGGCGCGCTGAGTCGCCAGTCGGAAGGCAATTCCTCTTCACAGGGACAGGGTGACTGCAACGGGGAAGGCCTGCAGGTGGTGCCGGGCGAACCCGTCGGCTATCGGAACCTGCTGGCGCGCGATAACCGGACCGGGACCTACCGCTTGGTGAACGCCCCGCCGCCGGGTGTGACGCCCGCCGATGCACACTTTATCGGTGCCTCTTCCGATCTCAGCCACGTCGTCTTCAGCGAGCTCGCGTCGTTGACGCCGGACGCGCCCGCCGGCGTGCAAGACGCGTATGAATGGGACGAAGGAGCGCTGCGGCTCTTGACGGTCTTGCCAAACGGCACGCCCGCCGTCGGATCGCTTGCGGCGGAAGGAGAAGCAGCGCAGTACGTCAGTCACCCGATCTCTGCCGACGGTTCGCACATCCTGTTCACCTCGGGCGGTGGTCTGTACGACCGCATTGGCGGTGAGCACACCGTCCAGGTCGACGAAAGTCACGGGGGCTCGGGCACGGGCGGAGGTGGCAGGTTCTGGGCGGCGAGCACGGACGGGTCGCGGGTGCTCTTCACCGACGAAAGCCGGCTGACAGCCGACTCCACCGCGGCGAGCGGCAAACCGGACCTCTACGAATGCGTGCTCGCGGCTGGTGCGAGCACGTGCGCGTTGAACGATCTCACGGTCGCCAGGCCCGGTGAACACGCCGGCGTGCTCACCGTCTCCGGATTCGGCAGCAAGGACGACTCGCACGTGTATTTCACCTCGAAGGGTGTGCTCGCCGGCAACCGGCGGGAATACCTTGACAGTGAAGGTAACCCTGCCATCGAAGAAGCAAAGGGCGGCGAAAAGAACCTCTACCTCGAGCAGGGCGGCACGATTACGTTCATCGCGACGCTCGAGGAAGGTAATTTCGGTGAGGGAGCCGTCTCTCCAGACGGAGCGTCGTTCGCGTTTGACTCGAACAAGAGCCTCACAGGCTATGACAACGTCGAATCCGCAGGCGGCCAACCGCACGAGATCTTCGTTTATGACGCAGCCACCAATAGCCTTGTTTGTGCGTCGTGCAACCCCAGCGGTGAAGCTCCCGCCGGTGGCGCGAACCTGCCCTCGCTGCAACTGCGTCCGCTTTCGAACGGGGGGCGTGTGTTCTTCGAAACCGGTGAAGCGCTGCTGCCATCCGACACGAACGGTCATGTCGACGTGTACGAGTTCGAGGACGGCCAGCTGTCTTTGATCTCAACCGGCACGAGCGCATTCGAACCGGAAGCTGCCTCGGGTGGGATGCTTAAGGGCGTGAGTGAAAGCGGCGGAGACGTGTTCTTCGAGTCGACGCAGCAGCTCGTGCCGCAGGACACAGCGGAAAACACGATTGTGGTCTACGACGCGCGCGTGGGGGGTGGCTTCCCGGCTGGGACCCCGCCCCCTCCTTGTGCGACAGCCGACGCGTGCCGCACGCCGGTCTCGTCGCAACCGTCGATCTACGGCGCGCCGTCCAGCCAGACGTTCTCGGGTACGGGGAACCTCGCGCCGCCACTCCAAGCCATGCCAAAAGTCAAGCCGAAACCCAAGGCCAAGCCCGCGAAATGCAGAGAGGGCTTCGTCAAGCGCAAGGTGAAGGGCAAGACCAGGTGCGTGCGCAACACCGCACGGAAAGCCAGGAAGTCCGTCCACGCAAAGAAGAGAGGCCACTGATCATGCGCTCCAGGACCCATGCTGCGGCACTCTCGTTGACCGCGACCCTAATTGTCGCGCTGGCCGCGGGCGCTTCGCCGGCGCTTGCCGAAACTCACTCCTTCCTCTCCAGCTTCGGCTCGTTCAGCAATCCGAACGGCATCGCGATCGACGAAGCCAGCAGCGACGTGTATGTGGCGGACATCGGCACGAACAGCGTCTACAAGTTTGATGCCAGCGGCAACCCGGTCAACTTCTCATCGCTCGGGAGCAACGTGCTGACCGGCGGCGCGACGCCGGCGCATTCCTTCGCCTTCCCCGCCGAAGCGTACGGCACGCCCGCTGCGATCGCCGTTGATAATTCGACCAGCCCGTCGGATCCATCCGCCGGGGATCTTTACGTGATGGACGCGGGGCACGGCGTGATCGACAAGTTCGACTCCGAAGGCAAATACCTCAGCCAGATCACCGGCTTCGCCCCGGCAGCCGGCTCAGCCGAAGACGAACTGGCAGGAGTTGCCGTCGACGCCAGCGGCGATGTACGGGCCGACATCGTTATTCAAATAAGTGAGGATCGCGCGGTCGACGAGTTCGATAACTCTTCCGCCAACCACTTGATCGCGCACCAGTTTACGAGCTCGGCCAAGGCCGCGTTGTTGCAAGTAGCTGACGGTTTTGCCATCGGTCCGACGGGAGATGACTATCTGCTCTACCAGTCGTGTTCATGCACGTGGAAGGTTGGCCAGCAGCTGGCGACACTCGGTCAGGTCGACAAGAGCCACGCAGGGGACGTTGCTGTCGCCGCGGACCCCGCGACCGGCCATCTGTACGTCGCCGGCCAGTCGGCCATAACGGAGTGGGACACCGGAGCGATGAACACCAGCAAGACGATCATCAACACGAACCCGATCGCATATGAAGCCGCGGGAGCGCAGGTCGGGGAATCGTTTGGGTCGCTGACAGGTTCTTCGGGGCAGGGCGGGATCGCCGTCAACGGCGCCAGCGGGGTGATCTACGTCTCGGACCCAGGTGAAGGCAAGGTGGTGCTTTTCGCCAGCGATGGGCCGGCCGTGAGCGCCGGCGCGGGCAACGTGACGAAGGCGACGGCCACGCTGAACGGCACAGTCGGTCCCCGTGGCATGGCCGTGTCGTCGTGCCGGTTCGACTACGGCCTCGCGGAAGAATTCGGCCACGGTGAATATGAACATACTGTCTCCTGCGAGCAGACGCCCGCGGAAATCGGCGCTGGGAGCAGCCCGGTGCGCGTCTCAGCTGCGATCGAAGGTCTCAAGCCGGGCCTGCTCTATCGCTTCCGACTGGTCGCCGCCAACGCACACGGGCCGGGCGAAAGCAGTGGCCTGGTCGCGACCGCGGGCGTGGGGTTCGGCATTAAGAGCTTCGATGTCTCGTTCCTGAACCAGGATGGCAGCCCCGATACTCAGGCCGGCTCGCACCCCTTCGAGCTGGTGAACGACATCGAATTCAACTCGCACTACCAGCGCCTTGAATCCAACGCTGACTCGCCCTACGCCCGCGAGCCCGACGGCACGCTGAAGGACCTCTCCCTCAATCTGCCCCCCGGCTTGGTCGGCGACCCGAACGCAACCCCGAAGAAGTGCACGCCGGCCGAGCTGATCGAAGAAACGTCAGGAGTCAAGAGCGAAGCCAACGCAAGCGGCGGCTGTCCTCTTGAAGCGTTTATCGGCACTTGGAACACCGAAGACAGTAACCTCATTGCTTTTGGCGAAGTAGCGAGCACCTTGCTCGAACCCATCTACAACATGGTCCCTCCTCGCGGCACCGCCGTGCAACTCGGGGTGCACTTCGAGGACCCTGACCTGTTCATCAACAACGGCGTGCTCGCCGGCGGCGACTATCCGATACAGGCAACCGTCACGAATGCCCCGGCTGCCGCGCCGGTGCTCATCAGCAAAGTGACGCTCTTTGGTGTCGCGGGCAGCGGGGCAAACCGTAAGCCGTTTTTGACGCTTCCGACCGGTTGCCATGGCCCGTTGCGTTCGACGATTGCGGTGGAATCCTACCAGGGGGCGAAAGCCGAAGCGAGTTCGCTGACGCGTAACTCAGCCGGTACGCCCGTGTCGTTGACCGGTTGCTCGAAGTTGGTGTTTCCGCCGACGATCAGCGTGCGGCCGGATACGACCGACGCGAGCACCTCCTCAGGATTGACGGTGGGTGTGCATGTGCCGCAGACGGCGGCGCAGAATCCCGACGGTCTCGCAGAGTCCTCGTTGCGTGATACGACGGTGACGCTGCCGGAAGGCGTCGCGCTGAACCCGTCTGGTGGCGATGGTCTTGAAAGCTGCTCGCAGGGGCTGGCGGGTTTCGAGGGCTTCGGTGAATTGAATAGTGAATTCGAACCGGGTGTGCAGACGGCGACGTTCACGCCGGATGCGCTTGAAGGACTTTTGCCGGGTGTGAGCTTCTGCCCGGACGGGTCGAAGATCGGGACGGTGAAGATCAAGACGCCGCTGTTGGAACACGAACTGGAAGGCTCGGTGTACCTCGCCACGCAGAACTCCAACCCGTTCGGCGGCCTCGTCGCGATGTACCTGATGGTCGAAGACCCGATCTCGGGCAGCACGATCAAGCTCACGGGCGAAGTGCATCTGACGGCAACGGGTCAGATCGTGACGACGTTCAAGAACACCCCGGATGTGCCGTTCGAAGACCTCGAGCTGCATTTCTTCGGTGGGGAACGCGCGCCCTTGGCGACCCCGTCGCGGTGTGGGACGTATACAACGACGGCGGTGTTCACGCCGTGGGACGGCAATGGGCCTGTCACGTCGACCTCGAGCTTTCAGATCGATCACGGTCCGGGCGGTGGGCCGTGTCCGGGTGCGAGCTTGCCGTTCAGCCCGGTGTTGACGGGGGGCACGACGAATATCAACGCGGGCGGGTTCAGTCCGCTTGTGACGACGATCGCTCGTGGGGATGGGCAGCAGAACATGTCGCAGGTGACGCTGCATATGCCTCCGGGCCTGTCGGGTCTGCTCTCCGGTGTGACGCTGTGCCCTGAAGCGCTGGCCAACGAAGGCAAATGCGGCGAAGAAAGCGAGATCGGCGAAACGACGGTCGCGGCTGGTGTAGGCCCTGATCCCGTGAGTGTCAGGGGCGGAAAAGTCTACATAACCGAAAAATACCATGGCGCCCCGTTTGGTTTGTCGATCGTGGACCCGGTGAAGGCCGGTCCGTTCGATCTGGAGCACGACACGTCGAACCCCGCCTATCAGCCGGCGTGTGATTGCATCGTGGTGCGGGCGAGGATCGAAGTGGACCCAACGACCGCGGCGCTGACGGTCACGACCAACAGCGAAGGCGAAGGCTACGCGATCCCTCATTTGATCGATGGCGTCCCCGTGCAGATCAAGGCGGTGAACGTCACGATCAACCGTGAACACTTCGCGTTCAATCCCACCAGCTGTGCCCCGACGAGCATCACCGGCTCGATTGCGAGCGACGAAGGCTCAAGCTCCCCGGTGTCGGTGCCGTTCCAGGCCACGAACTGCGCCAGCCTGGCGTTCGCTCCCAAATTCGCGGTCTCGACGCAAGGGAAGACCAGCAAAGCGAATGGTGCGAGCCTGAGCGTGAAGCTGACCTATCCCAGCGCGCTGTTTGGAAGTCAGGCGAACATCAAGCAGGTCAAAGTCGAACTGCCGAAGCAGCTGCCGTCCAGGTTGACGACGTTGCAGAAGGCGTGCACGGCGGCGCAGTTCAAATCGAACCCGGCGGGGTGTCCCGCGGCGTCGGTCATCGGTCATGCGAAGGCGGTCACGCCGTTGATCCCCGTCCCGTTGGAAGGCCCGGCGTATTTCGTCTCAAACGGTGGCGAAGCATTCCCGAATCTGATCGTCGTGCTGCAGGGATATGGCGTCAGGATCGATCTCGTGGGGGATACCTTCATCAGCAAACAGGGGATCACCAGCAGCACGTTCAAGACGGTGCCTGACGCGCCCGTCGGCAGCTTCGAACTGACGCTGCCCCAGGGCCCCTACTCCGCGCTGGCGGCCAACGGCAACTTGTGCGCGCTGACACGGACCGTCACGGTCAAGAAGAAGGTCACGGTCAGGGTCAAGGGCCGCAAAAAGCAACTCACACGCAGGGTCCGCGAGACGCTGCCCGTGTCCCTGTCGATGCCGACCGAATTCGTCGCGCAGAACGGCGCGAGCATCCATCAGACCACCCCCGTCGGCATCACCGGGTGTGTGAAGGCGAAGAAGGTGGCGAAGAAGAAGTCCAAGCATCATAAGCAGACGAGGGTCAAGAGAATCAAGTAGGAAAGGACATTGGTTTTTCAATCGTTGGTGCGCTCGTCGTGGGCGCACCGGTGGACATCTCACTCTGGTGGATCGGTTCTCGCCCCGGCTGAGTGTGATGTCAAGGCAACAAGACCGGCGTCGACATGTCTGGCCGCGTGGCCCGATGTGCCGATGTTGAATGAGACAAAAACGATAGGAGTTGTTTCCAATGAGATTGGTGTTCAAGGGCATGCTTCTGGCTGTCGCCGCACTCGCGTTGAGCGGGGTCGCGGCAGCAGCTGCTTCAGCAGAAACGCACGAATGGCTGCTGAACGGAAACCCAGTGACAACATCCACGCCGGTGACCGACAGTGCTACACAATTTACTGTCCGTCGTCAGGAAAAAGGCGGAGGAGAAGAAGAAACCGTAACATGTGCGCTCAGCGGCAAAGGGACCGTCAGCGCAAAAGGTGTCGGTGCGATCACCGGATGGGGCCTGACAAGTTGCGAAAGGCACGGAACAGCTGGGCTTACGTGCGAAGCAGGAACCCTGTCCGGCCCGACCGCGCTCAACCTTCCGTGGAAAACCCAGATCCTGAACACCGAAGGCATCGGAGTGCCAGTGTACAACGAAGTGCACGCTGAAAAAGGTGTCGCATTCACATGGCAATGCAAAATAAAAAACATCATCGGAACCTTCTTGTATAAGGTCACCTGTGTCGGTCCCGACCAGCGGAACGAACTCAAACACGAACTTGGACAGGTCGGGGAACGTTGGGCATTTATACCAAGCCCTGAAATGTCCTGCGAACGGTCATTGGGCTCAGAAAAACTCGAAACAGGCGCGGCGATCGTGGTTAGCGCCACTCACCTCAAAGCCGAAAAAGGAGAACTCTCCTTCAAATAGTTCTCAGCAGCTCGTGGAGGTGAGGGCGCTGTGCCCTCACCTCCACGCAGAACCGAGGGACAACGTTCAAGAACGTGTGGCCCGGAGGGCCTGTGCAAGTAGGCACGACTCGCAGCGATATCTCGAGCACGAACGCCGGCTACCGCCCCGCCGCCCGCCTGAGCAGGTAGTCGCGAAACCTGGGCGCCGTGTATGCGTATTCGCCCTTGCGGACGCGGTAGAGCGCGCCGTCTTCGACGAGCCGTCCGAGCAGCACGTTGACGTTGCCGGGAGTCTTGCCGGAGGCGCTGGTGAGATCGGCTGAGCGCATTGGCGGGTATGGGCAGGCGGCGGAGGCGAACAGGAGGTCCTGCGCGGCGGGGGTCAGGGTCGCGATCCGCGGCTCGTAGAAGTCGCGATCCAGCCGTTCGTAGATGTAGGGCCGCGTCGCGTCGAGCAGCTTGGGCGTGAAGCGGTCCACGCCGGCGAGGTCGGCGGCGTCCCACAGCTCCGAGCCCCACAGCTGCAGGAAGTAGGGGTAGCCCTCGACCTCGTCGGCGACGGTCGCGGCGAGCGCGGGGCTTGCCCTGCGGTCGGTCTGCTCCAGCGGGCGTGTGAACGCCTCCAGCGCCTGCTCGCGCTCGAGCGAGCCGAGCTCCTCGCCGCGGAACAGGCGCTCGCTGTAGGAGCGGGCCTTTTGCAGGTTCGCGGCGAGGGTGGGCAGGCCGCTGAGGACCAGGCCGAGGGGCAGCTCCCGGCGCTGCAGTGCGACGATCGGCGCGATCAGCAGCGAGAGCGGGTGCTCGCCGTGGCGATCGCGCTCGTCGCGGATCAGCTGCGCCTCGTCCAGCAGCAGGACGAGCCCCGCCGCGCCCTTGGCGATCGCCAGCTGGACGGTCGTGAACAGTTCGTGGGCGAGGTCCTCCTCGCGCTCGGAGCCGAAGGAGACCGACAGGGAGACCTCTTCCCAGCTCAGCGCCGGCGTGCTCGCGCGCAGCGCCCTGCCCGCCGCGGAGCGTAGGCGCGCCATCCGCGACAGTCGCCGGCGCGTACGCTCCAGCAGCGATCCCACGCCTGTCCGGATCGCCTCGTCGGTGTTGTGTGCGGGCTGCAGCTCCATGAACGCGGGCTCCCAGTCGAGGTTGCGCGCACGGTCGGCGCAGACCTCGAGCAGCACGGTCTTGCCCACCCCTCGCAGGCCACTCACGCGCATGTTCGCCTGCTGCTCCGGGGCGGCGCGGAGCATCGCGTCGAACCGTCGCAGCGGCCCTTCGCGACCCGCGAGGTAGAGCGGACGTACGCCCACGCCCGGCCTGTAGGGGTTCTTGCCCGAAGGTTTGGTCATTACAGAAGTATTGTAATGATCGACAATCCTAACAGGATCTCTGTAATGTCCCGCAGACCGGGCAGTCGGGGGACGGCCGTGCTCGCCTACTCCCGCCCCCGCAGCCGGCGCACCTCCTCCAACCGCCGCGCCAGCTGCGCTTCGGCCTCGCCGGGCTGGAAGAACCGCTCTCCGACGACGCCCTCCGGCAGCAGCTCCTGCGGGGACACCTGCCCGGGATGGTCGTGCGGATAGTCGTACCCGCCCACCTCCTGTCCGGGCCGCGCCCCCGGGCGCAGCCACCCCGGCACGGGCGCCGCCCCGTGCTCGCGCACGTGCACCCGGGCGGCGCCCAGCGCCCGCCCGGCGGCATTCGACTTCGGCGCCAGCGCGAGATAGATCGCGGCCTGCGCGAGCGCGAACGTCGCCTCGGGCAGGCCCACGTGCTCGACCGCCTGCGCCGCCGCGACCGCAACCGCGAGCGCGCCCGGGTCGGCGTTGCCGATGTCCTCGGAGGCAAGGATCACCATCCGCCTCACAATGAACCGCGGGTCCTCGCCGCCCTCGAGCATCACCGCGAGGTAGTACAGCCCCGCGTCCGGATCGGACCCGCGCGTGGCCTTGATCCAAGCCGAGATGTAGTCGTAGTGGCGATCTCCCTTTTTGTCGTACAGCACCGCTCTGCGCTGCAGCGCGTCCTCAACGCGGCCGAGATCCACGCGCTGCTCGCCGAGCTCACCGGCCGTCTCGAGCGCCAGCTCCAGCGCGTTCAGCGCCGTGCGCGCGTCGCCCGCGCTGCGCGCGGCCAGGAACTCGATCGCGTTCTCGTCCACCTGCCTGTCCCCCACCGCGCGTCGCAGCACCGTCGCGACCTCCTCCGCGCTCAGCGCCTGCAGCGCGTACACACGCACGCGCGAGAGCAGCGCGCCGTTGACCTCGAACGCCGGATTCTCGGTGGTCGCGCCGATCAGCGTGATCAGCCCCTCCTCGACCGCCGGCAGCAGCGCGTCCTGCTGGGCCTTGTTGAAGCGGTGGATCTCGTCGAGGAAGAACACCGTCGATCGACCGCCGGCGCGCCGGTGCGCCGCGCGCTCGATCACCGCGCGCACCTCGGCGCGTCCGGCCTGCACCGCGCTCAGCTCCTCGAACGCCGCGTTCGAGTTCATCGCCACCATCCGCGCCAGCGTCGTCTTGCCCGACCCCGGTGGCCCGTACAGCACCATCGAGTGCGGATTGCCCTGCTCGATCGCCGTTCGCAACGCCGAGCCCTCGCCCAGCAGGTGGCCCTGTCCGACGAACTCCTCCAGCTTCGCCGGGCGCATCTGCACCGCGAGCGGGTGCGGACCGGACCGCTTCCCATCGGCCTCTGCGCCTGACGCGGGACCGGCGGGATCGTCCTCGAACAGGGTCTCCACGCCGCTCAGTATCGCGCGCGTGCTCTGCCAATGGGCGCTTACGCGCGATTTGCGGCTGTTCAGGTTCTTCGGGAGGTTGCCGACGAGTAGGTGTCGAACCTTGTATCCGGTGTTTCATGTGATGACCAAACCACGGGAAACCTCCCGATGAGCGTCGGCGCGGCCGAGCTGCTGCCGGGCGCGGGCGGACGCCTGGAGTTTCCCGACCTCGCCGGTCCGGTCGCGGCGCGCTCGCCGCTGCAGCTGTTCTGGCGGCGCTTTCGCCGCGATCGTGTTGCGCTCGTCTCGCTTGCGTTCATCGTTCTGCTGATCGTGGTCGCACTCGCCGCGCCGCTGGTCGTCTCATTGTTTGGCCTCCCCGGCCCAAACGTGCAGAACCTCAACCTGACGAACTCTTTCGGGAGTCCCCTCGGGCCGAGCTCCGCGCATCCCTTCGGGGTGGACCCGCTCGGCCAGGATGTCGCCTCGCGCGTCATCTACGGCACGCGCGTCGCGCTGATCGTCGGCATCCTCGGCACCGCCATCGCGACTGTCCTCGGCACGATCGTGGGCCTGCTCGCCGGCTTCTACCGCGGCTGGACCGACACGCTGCTCTCGCGTATGGTCGACGTCGTCCTGGCGATTCCGGTCCTGCTGCTGGGCCTGGGGCTCGGCGCCGCCTGCGAGGTTCGCGGCTGTCTCGGCGGTCACGTCCAGTCGGGTCTCGGCGTGATCATCTTCCTGATCGCCCTCGTCAACTGGACGTACATCGCGCGCATCGTCCGCGGCCTCGTGCTGTCGCTGCGCGAGCAGGAGTTCGTGGAGGCCGCGCGCTCGCAGGGGGCCTCGGACGCGCGCATCATGGGGCGCGAGATCCTGCCGAACCTCGTCGCGCCGATCGTCGTCTACTCGAGCCTGCTGATCCCGCAGAACATCCTGCTCGAGGCGGCATTGTCGTTCCTCGGCGTCGGCGTGCGCCCGCCCACCGCCAGCTGGGGCCAGATGATCGCCGCCGCCACTCCGATTTTCAACACCGCCTGGTGGTACATGGTCTTTCCCGGCGTCGCGCTGCTGCTGACCGTGCTCGCGTTCAACCTGCTCGGCGACGGCCTGCAGGACGCTCTCAATCCGCGGGTCGCGCGATGACGCGGCGATCCGCCACATCGATCCGTCACATACAGGCCGGCTGCATAAGGGCCAGATACAGGAGGGGTATAAGTGTTTAGGTCAATCGGCAGGTCAGCGTCGGTCGCGCTCGTCGGGGGCGCGCTGGTTGCGTTGGCGCTCGGGCTCGCCGCGTGCGGCTCCAGCGGCGGCTCGGTCTCCGGATCGAGCGGGATCAAGGCGCCCCCCGGGGTCCAGACCCCCGTGAGCGAGTCACAGAGCGGCGGTACGCGCGGCGGCACGCTGACGGTGCTCAACCATGAGGACTTCGAACACCTCGATCCCGGCCAGGCCTACTTCTCGGTCGACTACGAGGCGATGTACGCGACCCAGCGCCCGCTGTACTCATACAAGCCGAACACGTTCGCCGTCCCCACTCCCGACCTGGCGTCCGGCCCACCGCAGATCTCCTCCGATCGCAAGACGGTGACCGTGCACATTCGCTCGGGCGTCCACTTCAGTCCGCCCGTCAACCGCGAAGTGACCTCCGCGGACGTCGCTTACGCGATCGATCGCGGCGCCAACCCGAACGTTCCCAACCCGTACTTCTCCACTTATTTCGCTGCGCTGGAAGGTGCGAGCAACGCCAAGGGCGGGCCGATCCCGGGTGTCACCACGCCCGACGGTCACACGATCGTTTTTCACCTGACAGAACCCAAGGCGCCGATCCTTGCCGCCGCGCTCGTGCTGGGGCTGACCGCGCCCGTGCCCGAGGAATATGCCAAACGCTACGATGCTCACAGCCCGACGGAATACGGCAACTACCTGGTCGCGACGGGGCCGTACATGTTCAAGTCCAACTCCGCGGGCAAGGTTCTTGGCATCGGCTACGAACCGGGTAAGTCCGCGACGCTCGTGCGCAACCCCAACTGGAGCGCCTCCACCGACTTCCGCCCGGCTTACCTCAATCAGATCAACATCCAGATCGGCGGTGACACCAATGTCATCGGACGGCAGGTGCTCGAAGGCTCGCACATGGTCGAGAACGACGAAGTCGCGCAGACGACAGTACAGCTTGCGTATGAAAAATTCCGCAGCCAGCTCGAGATATCGCCGGGCGCGGGCACCAACTACATCGCGGTCAACAACCACCAGGGCCCGTTCGCCAACGTCAATGCGCGCAAGGCGTTCTGGGGGGCGCTCGACCGCGTCGCGATGGACAAGGCCCGCGGCGGTGAACTTGTCACGAACGTGATGACCCACTTCATCTATCCCGAAATCCCCGGCTTCGAACAGGCGGGCGGGCTCGTCGGCCCGCAGGTCGACTACAACGACTACCCGACCGGCAACACGCAGGTGGCAGCCAAGTACATGCGCCTGGCCGGCTACCCCGGCGGCAAGTACACCGGTGGCGCCACGTTGCAGGTCGTCGGCGCGACGGGCAGCCCGGACTCGGGCGACGCGGAAATCGTCAACCAGACGCTGAAGAACCTCGGCTTCAAGACAAAGCTCAGCCTCGTGGACAAGTCGGTCATGTACTCGAAGTTCTGCGGCACGCCCGCTGAAGAGATCGACGTCTGCCCCAGCGTCGGCTGGGCCGCGGACTTCGGCGATCCCCAGGCGGTGCTTGACGTTCCGTTCAACGGCACGCACATCGAATCCACCAACAACAACAACTATGGCCAGGTGAACGACCCGGCGATCAACCGCCACATGGCCGCGGCCGAACTGGTGGTGGGCACGCAGGCTCGCGCCGAAGCATGGGCCGCAATCGATCGCGAACTGGTCGCCCAGGCCGCCGCGATCCCGTTCGCGTGGGACAAGCAGCCGAACATCGAGTCCCACAATGTGGCCGGCGTCGGCGACGTGTGGAACCTCGGATCGTGGGACTACAGCTTTACGTCGCTGAAGTGAGGGCCCTGAGCCGATGATCCCCGCAGCGAGCCGATCGACCCCCGAGTGAGTTGATGACCGGCTACATCGTCCGGCGCATCCTGTGGGGCGTGCTGCTGCTGATCCTCGTGTCGGCGCTGACGTTCGTGCTGTTCCGGATCCTGCCCACCGCCGAACCGGCACGGTTGCGCGCCGGGCACAACGCGAGCCCCAAGGTGATCGCCGAGCTCAGGGTCGACCTCGGGCTGAACAAGCCGTTGATCACACAGTTCTGGCTATATATGAAGGGGTTGTTCCTGCACGGCGACCTCGGCTACAGCTACACCAGCGGCGCGTCGGTCAGAAGTCTCATATTCAACCGCCTGCCCGCAACGCTGTCACTGACAATCGGGTCGGCGATCATCTGGCTGGCGATCGGGCTGACGGTCGGGATCGTCTCGGCGCTGCGCCGGCGCACGCGCACCGATCGCGCTTCGATGGGGGCCACGCTGCTGTTCATCTCCGCGCCCGAATACTGGCTCGGCCTGATCGTGCTGTACCTGTTCGCCGCCGACATCGGCCAGATCAAGGTGTTTCCCGGCGCCGGCTCCTACGCGGGGCTGACAACGGACCCGGGGAAATGGCTCACCTCGCTGATCCTCCCGTGGCTCGTGCTCGCGGCCGGGTTCGCCGCGGTGTATGCGCGGCTGATGCGCGGCAGCCTGATCGAGACGATGGGCCATGACTACATCCGCACCGCCCGCGCCAAGGGCCTGCCCGAGCGCCGGGTCGTCCTGCGCCACGGCGTGCGTGCGGCGATCACGCCGATCCTGACGATATTCGCGCTCGACGTGGGCGTACTGCTCGGCGGGGCGGTCCTGATCGAGACCGTGTTCGAGATTCCCGGGATCGGTCGTCTGAACTACGACGCGATCACCCACGCCGATTTTCCGATCATCCAGGGCACGGTGTTGCTCGCCGCGGTGTTCATCATCATCGCGAACATCCTCGTTGACATTGCATATGCGTATCTCGATCCGCGGGTGCGCTACTCGTGAGTGCCGTGACCGGACCCTGCCGATGACCGAGACCCGCTGCGACGATCGAGCCCAGCTGCGATGACCGGGCCCCTGCTGCAAGTCGAGGATCTGCGCGTGTCCTACGCCACCGAAGACGGAACGGTGCGGGCCGTGGACGGAATCTCATACGAGCTGCAGCGCGGGCGTACGCTCGGGATCGTCGGCGAGTCCGGGTCGGGCAAGACCGTCGCCGCGCTCAGCGTGCTCGGGTTGACGCGGGCGGAGGGCGCGCAGGTCAGCGGGCGCATCTCGTTCGAGGGCCGTGGCGACCTGCTCACGCTTTCAGAGCGCGAGCTGCGCGCCGTGCGCGGGGATGAGATCGCGATGGTGTTCCAGGATCCGCTGTCCTCGCTGCACCCGCTGTACCGCGTGGGCGCGCAGATCGTGGAGGCGATCCGCGCGCACCGGGACCTTGCCAAGGCCAAGGCGCGCGCGCGGGCGATCGAGCTGCTGGATCTCGTCGGCATCCCCGGGGAGGGCGGGAACCGAATCTCCGTGGACGCCTATCCGCACGAGCTGTCCGGCGGGCAGCGCCAGCGCGCGATGATCGCGATGGCGCTCGCCAACGACCCGAAGCTGCTGATCGCCGACGAGCCGACGACGGCGCTTGACGTGACCGTGCAGGCACAGATCCTCGAGCTGCTCGCGCGTTTGCAACGCGAACGGGGAATGGCGCTCGTGCTCGTCACCCACGACCTCGGTGTGGTCGCCGAGATGGCCGACGACATCGCCGTCATGTACGCGGGCCAGATCGTCGAGAACGCTCCCGCCGAGCGCATGTTCACCGCGCCCGAACACCCGTATACATGGGGCCTGTTGCGGTCGATCCCCACGCTCGACGGCCCGCGCGAGGAACTGCTCACGCCGATCTCGGGAACTCCCCCCAGTCCGCTGGCGCCCCCGCCGGGCTGCCGCTTTCATCCGCGCTGCCCCTACGCCCTGCCCGAGCACGCGCGCATCGACCCACCCCTGCTGCCCGTCCCGGGCCGGCCCGACCACCAGGTTGCGTGCCTGCTCACGCCCGACGTGCGTCGGGGGCTGTGGAGGGAGCCGGTATGAGCTCGGGCGAGCCGCTGGTTCAGGTGAAGGGGCTGGTCAAGGAGTTTCCGATCGACCGCGGCGTGATGTTCCGGCGCAACATCGGCGCGGTCAAAGCGGTGGACGGGATCGAGTTCGACGTGTACACAGGGGAGACGTTCGGCATCGTCGGCGAGTCCGGCTCGGGCAAGAGCACGACCGCGCGGTTGATCGCCCGCCTGCTGGACCCCACCGCCGGCGAGGTGCGGTTCGAGGGGCGCGACATCACGGCGCTGCGCGGGTCGCGCCTGAAGCAGATCAGGCGCGACATGCAGATGGTGTTTCAGGACCCTTACTCGTCGCTGAACCCGCGCAAGACGGTCGGCTCGATCGTCGCCGAGCCGCTGACGATCCACCGCGTCGAGCCCAACAGAGCCGGGCGCAGGCGAGCCGTGCAGGAGTTGATGGACACGGTCGGGCTGAACCCCGAGCACTACAACCGCTACCCGCACGAGTTCTCCGGCGGCCAGCGCCAGCGCATCGGCATCGCGCGCGCGCTCGCGTTGAGACCCAAGCTGCTGATCGCCGACGAGCCCGTCTCGGCGCTGGACGTCTCGATCCAGGCACAGGTGCTCAACCTGCTGCGCGACTCACAGCGCCGGCTGGGCCTGACGATGGTGTTCATCTCCCACGATCTGTCGGTCATCAGACACATGTGCGACCGCATCGCCGTCATGCACGACGGCAAGATCGTCGAGCTCGCCTCCAACGATGAGCTGTACAGCGCGCCCCGCCACCAGTACACGCGCGAACTGCTCGCGGCGGTGCCCGACGCGCGCCGGGCGCGGCGGCGTACGATCCCTGCGTGACGAGCACCGACCCGGCTGACGATGCGCAGCACCTGCTGCGCACGCTGATCCAGTTCAACACGGTCAACCCCCCGGGGAACGAGCGCACCGCACAGGAGTATCTGGCCGGGCACCTGACGGAGGCGGGGCTCGAGTGTGAGTTGCTCGGCGCCGAGCAGGGGCGCCCCAACCTCGTGGCCAGGCTGCGCGGAGAAGGGGACGGTCCGACGTTGTGTTATCTCGGGCACGTCGACACGGTGCTCGCCGACGCCGCGGAGTGGACGCGCGACCCCTGGTCTGGGGACATCGCCGACGGATATCTATGGGGCCGCGGAGCGCTGGACATGAAGTCCCAGGTCGCGGCCGAGATCGCAGCGGCGGCCTCGCTCGCGCGCTCGGGCTGGCGCCCCGCGCGGGGCGAGCTGCTGATCGTGGCCGTCGTCGACGAGGAGACGGGGGGCTCGCTGGGCGCGGAATGGATCACGCAGACGCATCCCGAGAAGGTACGCTGCGACCTGCTCGTCAACGAGGGCGCGGGTGCGGTGTTCGAGCACAATGGCGCGCGCCGTTACGGGGTGTGTTGCGCCGAGAAGGGTGTGTTCCGGTTCACGCTCACGACCGACGGCGTCGCGGGGCACGCGTCGATGCCGGGCATGGGGGAGAACGCGCTGCTGAAGATGGCGCCGCTGCTGGAGCGTCTCGGCGCGCGCCGGCCCTCGTACGAGCTGACGGCCGAGCCGCGGGCGTTCCTCGACTCGATCGGCGAGGACCCCGAGGATCTGGCGGGCTCGATCGCGCGGCTGCGAGCGGCCGATGAGCGGCTGGCGACGATGTTCGAGCCGATGCTAGGCGTCACGTTCGCGCCGACCAGGATCAGCGCGTCGGAGAAGATCAACGTGATCCCCAGCAGGGCGGTGCTGAAAGTGGACTGCCGCGTGCCCCCGGGCCTCGGCGAAACCGAGGTCAGGCGCGCGATCGCGGAGGTGCTGGAAACCCCTCCGCCCGGTGGGATGGACTCCAACCCGCCCTTCACGATCGAGTTCACCGAGCGCGTCGTCGGCAACCGCTCACCCGTGGACTCGCCGCTGATGGACGCGATCTCCGAGTGGGTCTCCGAGCGCGACCCGGGCGCGCGCACGGCGCCGACGATCCTGCCCGGGTTCACCGACTCGCGCCACTTCCGCGCGGCTTTTCCCGACTGCGTGGCGTACGGCTTCTTCCCCCAGCGCCACCAGTCGCTGCTGGAGACGGCGCCCCTGATCCACGGGTCGGACGAGCGTATCGACGTGCGCGACCTGACGTTCGCGGCGGAATTCTTCCGAGATCTGGCGCTGCGTGTATTGGGCTGATTGGGAGGGTGCCGAGCCCTCGCGGGCGGCGAGTCTGGAGGGCAGTGACCGCGGCCGCGCGCGTGCGATCGGTATGCAGCGATCGCAAAATCCATCCTGCTGAGCGGAACGGCCGGTGGGCGCTGGACGAAAACCGAGCAAACCTGCATAATGATGGTCGGCAGTGCCGCGGAGCCAAAGGATCGGCTATGGCAGCAATAAGGGAGCAAGGATGACGACCGTGACTGCGACGTCTTTCGCGCAGGAAATCCAGACCTGGGCCCTCAACTGGGAGCCGGTCCTGATGATCGTGTTCTTCACGGTGCTGATCATCGTGATGTGGCGCACGTTGAAGGTGATGCCGAAAGTCAAGCCGCAGCAGATCAAGCCGGCGTCTGACCAGTCGGTTTCGTTCACCGACATCGCGGGCGTGGACGACGCCAAGGGCGAGCTGCAGGAGATCGTGGAGTTCCTGCGCGATCCGCGTCAGTTCGAGGCGCTGGGGGCGAGGGTGCCGAAGGGCATCCTTCTGCACGGGCCGCCGGGGACGGGCAAGACGCTGCTGGCGAAGGCGGTCGCGCACGAGTCCGGCGCGCAGTTCTTCGCCCAGTCGGCGGCCGCGTTCGTGGAGATGTTCGCCGGCCTGGGGGCGGCGCGGATCAGGCGGCTGTTCGCGATCGCCCGCAAGCACGAGCCCGCGATCATCTTCATCGACGAGCTCGACGCCGTCGGCGGGCGGCGCGGCTCGGACATCTCCGGCGAGAAGGACCAGACGCTGAACCAGCTGCTGGTCGAGATGGACGGCTTCGCCGGTGGCAGCGGCCGGTTGGTCGTGATCGCCGCGTCGAACCTGCTGGACAAGCTCGACCCGGCGCTGCTGCGCCCCGGGCGGTTCGATCGCCAAGTGTTCGTCGCCCCGCCGGATGTGAAGGGGCGCGAAGGCGTGCTGGCCGTGCATACGCGCGGTAAGCCGCTGGGGAAAGTCGATCTCGGACTCGTGGCCCAGCAGACGAGCGGCCTGACGGGCGCGGATCTCGCGAACATCTGCAACGAGGCGGCGATCTTTGCCGCCCGCCGCGGCGTGAGCAAGATCGACGACGCGGATTTCGACGGCGCGCTGGAGCGTGTGATCGCGGGCGTGCAGTCGCGGCGCGTGCTCAACGCGCACGAGAAGCGCGTAGTCGCCTTCCACGAGGCCGGCCACGCGCTGTGCGGCGAGCTGCTGCCGTCGGTGGACCGTGTGCACCGCGTCTCGATCGTGCCGCGCGGGCGAGCGCTCGGCTACACCCTGAACCTGCCCGCCGAGGATCGTTACCTGAAGACGCGGGAGGAGCTGCTCGACTACATGACGGTCCTGCTCGGGGGACGTGTCGCCGAGCAGGTCGTGTTCGGCCAGGTGACGACGGGCGCCTCGGACGACCTCAAGCGCGTGGCGGACATCTCGCACTCGATGGTGAACGACTTCGCGATGGTTGGGGGCGGCGTCGGGCGGGCTCCAGACGGGGACGTGCGCCTGTCGGAGACGACGTTGCGCATCCGCGACGAGGAGCGCCAGGACCTGATCGAGGAGGCCAGGCGCGCCGCGCAGAAGATGGTCGTCTCGCACCGCCGCCATCTCGACGCGCTTGCGCACGAGCTGCTCGAGCACGAGGTCCTCGACCGCGAGACGATCGAGCGGATCATGAACGGCGTGCCGCGCCTGGAGCGCGCCCCGGGCGTCGGCCTGCGCGTCGTGGCAGCCGCCGTGGCCAAAGACTCGTAGACTCCGCGGCGTGTTCGACCGCATCGACCATGTCGGGGTCGCCGTCGAGGAGATCGACGCCTCGTTGGAGATCTACCGCGACCTGTTCAAGCTGGAAGTCGCTCATCGCGAGATCGTGCAGGAACAGGGTGTCGAGGCGGTGCTGATAGACGTCGGCGAGAACCACGTCGAGCTGCTCGCGCCGCTGGGCGCGGATACCCCGGTGGGTAAGTTCCTGGCGAAGAAGGGCCCCGGCCTGCATCACGTCGCGTATCAGGTGTCCGACATCGACTCCACGCTCGCCGCGCTCAAGCAGGCGGGCACGGCGCTGATCGACGAGCACCCCCGGGTCGGTATCCGCGGCTCGCGCGTCGCATTTCTGCACCCGCGCGCGACCGGCGGGGTGCTCACCGAGATCGTCCAGCCCGCGGCGGGAGCCCACTGATGACTGCCCTGCGTCGCATCAGCATCGGGTTTCAGGGCGGCCAAGTGCTCGCCCTGCGCGTCAGCGACGCCCAGCTGAAGGGGTTGTACTCAGCGTTGGGAGACGGCGGCTGGCACGAGCTGGAGAGCGAGGACGGGCCCGTGCGGCTGTACCTCGGGCAGGTCGTGTATATACGCGCGGAGGATGAGGACTCGCGCGTCGGCTTCGGCGCGTAGGACTCGCCCTGGGGTCTTAGTGGGACTCAGCCTGGACGAGCGGCTGCTGCGGATCGCGCGCACGCGGGGGCACACTCCGCGTGCCGAGCATGCGGTGGCAAGGTTCTCGCGACTGGGCCGGCACGGCGGGATCTGGCTGGCGATCGGCGCGGCCGGCTGTGCGCTCGACCGTCCGCGCGCGGCGAGCTGGCGGCGGGCGTCGGCCACCGTCGCGGGGACGTACGCGCTGAACACCGCCCTGAAGCTCGCCGTCCGCCGACGTCGCCCCGAGCTGCCGGGGTTGCCGGCGCTGACGGACACCCCGACGCAGCTGAGCTTTCCCAGCGCCCACGCTTCGACCTCGTTCGCCGGCGCGCGTCTGTATGCGCGCCTGGGGCTGCCCGCTGCGCCGTTGTATGCGCTGGCGCTGAGCCTGTCTCTGTCGCGGCTGTATCTGGGCGTGCACTACCCCTCCGACGTGCTGGGGGGCGCGGCGCTGGGAACGGTGGCGGGGGCGAAGCGGTGAGCACCAGGATCGGCATCGTGGGAATGCCCAACGCGGGCAAGTCCTCGCTGTTCAACGCGCTCACCAAAGCGGGGGCGGAGGCCGCGAACTATCCGTTCACGACGATCGAGCCGAACGTCGCGGTCGTGCCGGTGCGCGACCCGCGCCTGGATGAGGTTTCGCGCACGGTCGGAGCGTCGGAGATCGTGTGGGACACGATCGATTTCCACGACATCGCCGGCCTCGTCGCGGGCGCGCATCAGGGCGAGGGATTGGGCAACCGCTTTCTGGCGAACATCCGCGAGACCGACGCGATCGTGCACGTGGTACGCGCGCACTCAGACGATGGGGTGGTGCACCCCGAGGGTCGCGTCGATCCGCTCGCGGACATCGCGACGATCGAGACCGAGCTGGCGCTCGCCGATCTGGAGCAGGCCGAGCGCCGGGTCGAGCGCGTCGCCAAACAGGCGCGGGGTGGGGACCGAGTCGCGGTCGCCGAGGAGGCGTGGCTGAACGAGGCGATCGCCGCGCTGGGAGCCGGCAGGCCCGTGCGCACCGTCGCGTTGCCCGATGAGGCCCCACACGCGGCGCGCGACCTCGGCTCGCTGACGGCCAAGCCGGTGCTGTTCGTCGCCAACGTGGACGAGGGCTCAGACGAGGTCCCCGCCGAGATCGCTGCCCACGCGGCGGCCCAGGGGGCGCGCGTCGTGGCGGTCAGCGCGCGTATCGAGTCCGAGCTGGCCGAGCTGGACGACGAGGACGCGGCCGCGATGCGCGCGGAGTTGGGAGTCAGTGGATCGGATTCCCACCCACCCCTGGAGCGTGTCGTGCGCGAGGCGTTCGCGCTGCTGGAGCTGATCGCGTTCTTCACCGCGGGCGAGGCCAACCCGGCGCAGTCCTGGCACTTGCGTCGTGGCCTGACAGCGTGGCACGCCGCCGGTGAGATCCACACGGACATCCAGAAGGGATTCGTCCGTGCCGAAGTCATCGGCTGGCACGAGCTCCTCGACGCGGGCGGCTACGCCGGCGCGCGCGAGCGAGGAACGCTGCGGCTGGAGGGCCGCGACTACGCGATGGCCGACGGGGACGTGATCACCGTCAAGTTCACTCCTTAGCCATCTCATCCAACCGCTCCGCGAGGCGCCTCATCCCCAGCTCACGTGCGGCGCTCGCCCCGGCGGCATAGTCGGTGAGGCGATCGGGAGGTCGTTGAACGTCGATGCGCACGAGCGTGGCGATGTCCTTGAACGTGCGCAGCAGCTCTTCGTTCTCGCGCAGAGCCGCGGTGGCGCGTGGCCGTATGTGCCGGTCATCGGATTCGGCCGCCGCCAGCACGCCCTCGAGCGTTCCGTGGCGCAGCAGCAGTTCGGCCGCGGTCTTCACGCCGATCCCCGGCGCGCCGGGCAGACCGTCGGAGGGGTCCCCGCGCAGCGCGATCAGATCGGGCACCAGCCTCGGTCCGATACCGTGATAGCGATCGTGCACCTGCGCGGGGCCGATCTCTCCCGCGACGCGCCCTTTCGCCAGTTCGACGATCGAGACGTGCTCATCAACGGCCTGGAACAGGTCGCGGTCGGCGGTCAGCAGCAGCGCCTCGCCACCCGCCTCGGTCTCCACGCGCGCGTGGGAGAACATCGCGTCGTCGGCCTCCAGCTCGCCGGCGTCGCACACCGTCCAACCGAGGCTCTCCATCACCGCGGGCGCCTTCGTCCACTGCGCTCGCAGCTCGGGTGGCATCGGATCACGATGGGCGTGATAGGGCGGATACAACCGCACACGGTAGGCGGCCTGCTCGGCGCCGAAACAGGCCACGACCGCGCGTGCGGGGCGCTCCTCGAGCACGGCCAGCAGCGCGTTGACCGTCCCCAGCAGCGCGTTCACCGGCTGCCCGTCTGCCCCCACGATCGACCGAGGCAGCCCGAAGAATGAGCGATACAGCAGCCACGGGACGTCGGCGATCAGCAGCGGCATCGACCTGGCGGACATCGGCTCAGGTTAGGGCCTGGCCTCTCTCAGCGGGGATAAGTCGGGTGTCGCGAACGCCGGCTTCTCACACACGCGCGACGCCGCGGTCTCCAGCACTCCGCCCTGCCGCGCGCCGGGTCTCGGAGCATTCGACGTTGCTGTCCCGCGGCTACCCCGCTGACACGCCGCCTGCCGGTGTCGGCGCCGAGGCGCCGCCCTGTGGTCCCGTGGGGGTGGGAGCGCTCGTCGTGGCGGAGGGACTCGTCGCGGGGGGCTGCCCGCTGCGGTCGGGCTCCGGCTTGACGGGACCCTTGCCGGTCCGGACGTCGAAGTACGCCCAGGTGTCATGCAACCCCAGTCGCGCTGCCAATTCCGGCCCCCCGAGGAGGGTGTCGCCCGCCGACCCGAGCACCTCGGCGGTCAGGATCCGCGGCGAGTAGCCGCGCTTGAGCACCTCGATGCCGCGGAGGCTTCCCTTCAGGAGACCTCGCAGCCGGGCGGCGGCGGTGGCGAAGCTCATGCTGAGCTTCCAGTCGAACTGCGACCCGACGTCGTAGGGGTCCGGCACCCCGCGCAGCCACGGTTGCGGTTCGGAGCCGGGGAACGCGTTCTGCACGTCTTCGGTCATCCCGCCTGAGCTGGCATAGAAGTAGGTGATCGCGGGACTGCCCGCATAGGTGACGATCTGTCCGGCGGTCGCGGCGACCGCGGCGTTTGTCTGCGCCGTTTCGGCGGTGACACCGCGATAGACCTGCGAGCGCGTGTCGGCGTACACGTCGAACTTCGACCCGCCCGCGTGTGCGGTCAGCGCGTATGTGCGACTCGCGATCGCCTGCGCCTCCAGCGCGGCCGGCGGCCATTCGGAGGGGACCTCCGCCGAGACGACGCCACGCACGTACCGTTCGAGCGGGACCTTCTGCACCGTAGCGCCGATCAGCACGCGCACGATCGCGCCGGGCGGCGCCTGGCCGATCGCCGTGCCGGTGTAGTAGTGGTCGAGGATCGCCTGGTAGGTCCAGCCGTGCTTGGCGTAACCATCCGCGCCGTCCTGGCTCATCCCGACGCCATGGCCTTCGCCCGAGCCCTTGACCACGAGCGTCGAGGCGCGTGCGGCGGGCGCTACACCGGCCGAGAACGCGAGCGCGGCGAGGGCGCTCACGAGGAGCGCGGGGACGTGTGCAATGCGGTGATAGGTTGATCTGATGGCGAGCATCCGTGCTCAGAGCGACACGGCCGATCAGCCGTGGTCGTGGTCGGGGGTGGAAGGTCCTATGAGGTTCTCGCTCGGCTGGACGTCCGCCACGCATGAGCTCTGCACGATGACTCGCGCATGCACCAACCCTGATTTGCGCGGCCGGCGAGCCCCGGTTCGCCGCGCTCGCCGTGGCCCCGTTCGATCAATTGCGCTGGAGTCCGACGATGGCCGGGGCTGACCGCGAGCGGGAAGTTCTCGAACAGGTCCCCACCGACCTGTACATCGGCGGCGAGTGGCGCGCCGCTACGGGCGGTGGGATGTTGCCGGTCGAGGACCCCTCCACCGAGCAGACCCTGTTGGAGGTCGCCGACGGACAGGTCGCCGACGCGCTGGCGGCGCTCGGGGCCGCCGCTGATAAACAGGCCGAGTGGGCCGCGACGGCGCCGCGCGAGCGCGGCGAGGTGCTGCGCCGAGCGTACGAGGCGATCGTCGCCCAAACCGACGAGCTGGCGCTGCTGATGACGCTGGAGATGGGCAAGGCGTTGGCCGAGTCGCGAGCCGAGATTTCCTACGCAGCCGAGTTCTTCCGTTGGTTCTCCGAGGAGGCCGTGCGCATACACGGCCGCTACATGGTCAACACGACGGGTGCCGGGCGCATCCTGACGATGCGCCGGCCGGTCGGGCCGTGCGTGTTCGTGACGCCGTGGAACTTTCCGACGGCGATGGGCACGCGCAAGATCGCTCCCGCCATCGCCGCGGGGTGCACGATGGTCGTCAAGCCGGCGCAGCAGACGCCGCTGTCGATGCTCGCGCTCGCACGGATCCTCGAGCGCGCCGGGCTGCCGGGGGGAGTATTGAACGTGATCACGGCACGGCACTCGGGCACGGTGATCGAGCCGCTGTTGCGCGATGAGCGCACGCGCAAGCTGTCGTTCACGGGCTCGACCGAGGTCGGGCGCACCCTGATCGAACAGTCCGCAGAGCAGGTCCTGCGCGTGTCGATGGAGCTCGGCGGCAACGCGCCGTTCCTCGTGTTCGAGGACGCCGACCTGGACGCGGCCGTGCAGGGCGCGATGACCGCGAAGATGCGCAACGTCGGGGAGGCCTGCACCGCCGCCAACCGTTTTCACGTGCACGAGTCGGTCGCGGATGAGTTCGCGGCGAAGCTCACCGCGCGCATGGCGCCGCTGCGGGTCGGTCGTGGCACCGAGCCGGACGTTGACGTCGGCCCACTGATCGATTCCACGCAGCGCGCCAAGGTATCGGAGCTCGTCGATGATGCCGTTCAGCATGGCGCCCAGCTCGCGCTCGGCGGCAGTGCGCTGACCGGAAGCGGCTACTTCTTCGAGCCCACCGTTCTTACCGGTGTGCCCTCGGACGCGCGCGTGCTGGCGGAGGAGATATTTGGACCGGTCGCCCCGATCGCGACGTTCTCTTCAGAGGGGCAGGCGCTGGAGGCGGCCAACCGAACCGAGTACGGGCTTGTCGCTTACGTATACACGCGCGATCTGGCGCGAGCGCTGCGTGTTTCCGAGGGGATCGAGACCGGCATGGTCGGTCTCAACCAGGGCATCGTGTCCAACCCGGCCGCTCCGTTTGGCGGCGTCAAGCAGTCGGGGTTTGGGCGTGAGGGCGGGTTCGAGGGTATTGGTGAGTATTTGGAGACCAAGTATGTGGCCGTGGGGTTGTAAGGGATAGGCCCCCTAGCCGTTCTCCCCATCACTCTGTCCTCCCAGGCTCCGAAGCATCATGGCCTCGGCCATGCGCAAGAGCCCGATGGTGGTATGCGGGCGCGCTTCGCTTGAGCGGACCGAGACGCTGGAGCCATGCGGTCCGACGACCTCGACGATGGTGCAGACATCGCCGACCTCACAATCGTCGCCGTACCGGCTTTCGAGCGCCTCCATCTGCTCGGCCACGACCTGGCCCATCTTCGTTTGATCAAGCGCCATCGGGTGCTCCTTTTCCGATCGGGTAGTCCGAGAGATCAATCATGCCATCGCCGATCGACCAGTGGGACAGGCGAGTCCCCGCACGAACGAGCACTGGAGTGCCACCTGCCCGGCCCGCGCAAACCGCGAACCCGCGCGGGCGTCTTGCCAGGCTCAGTGCCCGGCGTGCTGCAACTGGCTGAGGTCGATCGCGTCCGGCGGGGGCGAGAGCGAGACGGGATCGTTCCAGCGGGTGAAGGAGACGTGGCCTGTTTCTGAACCGCGCTTGACGATTTCGATCGGGTAGGGCTGTCCGCTCGTGGCGACGTACAGGGAGCCGTCCTTGGCGGTGTCCCTGAGCTCGACGACCGGCTGCCCGGAGATGGTCGTGGGGGCGCCCTTGGTGAGCGTGCCGCCGCTCGAGAGGGTCTGGTCGAGCAGTTTGCCGAGGCTCGTGAGCGACGCCAGCGAGGCCAGTTCGCCGCTGGTGGCGGACGACTTCAGCCACTTGCCCTGGAACAGCTGCGCGGCGGCGGCGCCGCCGAAGTGGCTGTAGAAGGCAGGGCTGCCTTTGATGTAGACGGTGTGGCCGACGACGATCAGTTCGAATGCCAGCCCACCCTCGGAGATCTGCCCGCGGCCGCCATGGCCGGCGGCGAGGTCCAGGTTGATCGTGATCGGCGATCCGCCGCTCGAGAGCGCGCCCGCGACGTGCACGGAGCTCGCGCTGTCGGCGGCGGCCTTGGTCGTGGTGAGGATCTCGGCAGGTGTTTTGGACGTTACGCCGTTGCCCGAGGATGAGCTGCCGCAGCCGGCGATCACGATGGCGATGAGCGCGATCAGCGCAGCCGCGAGCAGAGGGCTGGTGGTACGGCGGAGCATCGCGGCGCAGCCTAGCCGACAAGACGGATGTCGGGGAGCCGGCCCGCGCCGGTTATATGCTGATGACGGGGTTCAAGGTTTAAGCCGGATGTCGAAAATGCCGAATGCGAGTACTGGACCAGTGCGCGAGACAGCGGCCAATACGAGCGAAGCGAACCAGCCGGGCGCGAGCGCCGGCGGGGCGTGGCGGTGGACGGCCGGAGTGGGAATCGCTCTTGCGGCGGGCGCGGGAGCAGGGGCGGTGCTGGCGGCCGGGCCGGCGCTGACGATCGTGTGCGTGCTCGTGCTGGCGTTCGCGGCCGGGGCGGTCGGATGGCTCGCGGGCGAGCGCCACAGGGCAAGGTTGCAGCAGGAGATCGGGGATCGGTCAATCGAGCTGCGCAAGGCGATGACAGAGCTCGAGATCGCCCAGGCGGAGACGGTCAGAAGGCTGTCGATGGCGGTCGAGTTCAGGGACGAGGACACGGGCGCGCACATCGAGCGGATCGGCAGGTTCTCGACGCTGCTGGCGGAGCAGATCGGCCTGGAGGAGGAGCTGTGTGAGCGGATGAGCCATGCGGCGCCGCTGCACGATGTCGGCAAGGTGGCGATCCCGGACGCGATTCTGCTCAAGCCGGGCAAGCTGACGGCGCAGGAGCGCGCGATCGTGGAGACGCACGCGGAGGAGGGGCACAGGCTGCTGAAAGGGTCCAGCTCGGCGATCCTCGACCTCGCGGCGACGATTGCGCTGAGTCACCACGAGAAGTGGGACGGCAGTGGGTACCCGCGCGGGGTGGTGGGCGAGGCGATCCCGATCGAGGGACGGGTCGTGGCGATCGCGGACGTGTTCGACGCGCTCACGAGCGACAGGGTGTATCGGAAGGCGTTCGCGGTGGATGAGGCCGTGGCGATGATGCGCGAGCAGCGTGGCAAGCACTTCGATCCGGTGCTGCTGGACGCGTTTCTGGAGGTGCTCGGCAACTCGGGGCCGGACGCGCGCGAGCAGGCGCCACCCGACCCGAGCGCGGTCGCGGACAGCGCGCTGGAGACGTTCGTGACGGCGCTTGCGCGCAGCGACGCGGAGATGGCCGAGGGCGCGGTCGCACAGGCGATCGAGGACGGCGTCGCGGCGGTCGAGCTGCCGGGAGAGGTGATCGAACCGGCGTTGCGGCGGGTGGCGGAGTTGAGGGAGCAGGGCGAGATCGACGCAGAGCGCGAGCGGCAGGCGATCGGGATCGCGCGGAGGGTGCTGGCGACGTTGCGCAGGTATATGTTGGGCCGCAACGAGGAGCTCCAGGCGCTGGCGCGGATCGACAAGTCGATCGAGATGGTCGAAGGGCTGCTGGCGGCGAGGGGCGTAGTGGACGGCGGTGAGCAGGGCCGGGACACCAGGGCGCACGCGGTCGGCTGACGCCCAAGAGCGACACACGCGGGCGGGAGCGCAAAGCGCAAACCCGCGTAATGTCGATGCGGTCGGCTGACGCATACCGATGCTGAGGGACGCGGCCCGAGATATGGGCGCCGCGAAACGGGCAGGCCGTCGGATAGATTCCCCGCTGATGGCGAGGCACGCAATCGTGACGGGGGGCGCCGGGTTCATCGGCTCGCACGTCGTGGACTCGTTGCTGGCGGACGGGTACGGGGTGACCGTGATCGACGACCTGTCCTCCGGCAAGGCGAGCAGGGTGGCCAGGGAGGCGAGGCTGATCGAGCTCGACATCGTCGACGGGCCGGCGGTGAGACAGGTCGTGGAGGAGGTGAGCCCCGAGGCGGTGTTCCACCTGGCGGCGCAGGCGAGCGTGACGGCGTCGGTGGCGGACCCGGGCAGGGACTGCGAGGTGAACGTGAGGGGGACGCTGAACGTGATGGCGGCTGCGAACGAGCTCCGGGCGCCGGTCGTGTTCACCTCGACGGGGGGCGCGCTGTACGGGGACGACGCGCCGATGCCGACGAGCGAGGACCGCGAGCCCGCGCCGCTGAGCCCGTACGGGGCGTCGAAGTGGGCGGCGGAGGCGTACGTGAAGACATGGGGGCCGGCGAATGGGGTGCCCAACGCGGTGGCGAGGCTGGGGAACGTGTACGGGCCACGGCAGAGCCCGCACGGCGAGGCGGGCGTGGTGGCGATATTCGCGCACAAGCTGTACATGGGCGAGCGGCCGAAGCTGTACGGGCACGGGAAGCCGACGAGAGACTATGTGTACGTGGGCGACGTGGTCAGCGCGCTGAGGGCGGCGACGGGGAAGGCGGGCACGTACAACGTGGCCACGGGCGTGGAGACGGACGTGATGACCGTGTGGAGTGAGCTGCGCGAGGCGTCGGGCGCGGACGTGGAGCCCGAGCTCGCGGACCTGCGGGAGGGCGAGCTGGAGCACAGCCGCCTGGACGCGGGCCGGGCCGAACGCGAGCTCGGCTGGCGCCCGGAGGTCCCGATCAGGGAGGGATTGCGCAAGACCTACGAAGCGCTCGTACAGGAGTTCGAGCGGGCTGGGTAGGGGCCGAGACCCCGCGCGGCGCGGGGCCGCGCGTAGGGACCGCGGCGGTGCGCGTGCGTCGGCTCCGAGCGCTCGCAACATGATCCTGCTGAAGGGCTCGGGGATGGCATGGCAGAGGCCTCGAACGGGAGCAGGGCCCCAGCCGTTAAGATCGAGAGGCGCGGCCAGATAGCTCAGTTGGTAGAGCACACGACTGAAAACGTTGGTGCCCCGATTTTGAGTCGCGGCTCCGCCGTCCGACTTTCTTCCTGCTAATGCGCAGTTTTTGACCGCGCTCCGGTCGGCGTGGTGAGGGCTTGTTGGGGGTCGTTTTTGGCTTCCCGGCCCAATCCCCGGCCCAAACCCCCTGCTCGGCTGGCGTGTCGTCGCCGTACAGCGCGACCCTGGCCTCGCGGATGAGTCGGTCGAAGGATGCGCCGTGTTCGCGCTTGGCTCGCTGCTGTAGCTGGTTGTAGACGTCCATCGTCATCTTCGAGTCGGCGTGCCCGACCTGATCCATGACCCACTTGATGTCGTAGTTGTTGGCGAGCAACGCGATCGTGATGTACGTCCGTCGGAGGCTGTGCGGGGTGATATGCGCAAGCGGCGGCAGACCCCTTTCGCGCATCTTCTCGGTGGCGAGCACCGCTGCCTCGTGGACGATGACCCCGACGCGCTTGCGGCTCATGCGCTTGCCGCGTTCGTTGGGGAACAGCGGCGCCGTGGGTCCGGTGTCGAAGCCGGCTTTGCGTAGGCGGTCGATGTGCTCGGTGAGCACGTCGGCGAGGTAGGGGCTGATCTCCACGTTCCTGATGCCGGTTTCGGTCTTGGAGTCGGGTATGTCGAGGCGGGCGTTGTGAAGGTCGTGGACGCGCAGGTGTCCGATCTGGATGCCGGAAAGCTCGCTGTTACGCACGCCCGACCGGCCGAGCGTGCAGACCAGCGCCTTGCGTCCGACGTAGATGCCAACGCGCACGGCGCCGAGGTTGCGGACGTGAAAGTGGATCGTTCCTGGGCAGAGCCCGAGTTCGGATGCGATCAGTTTTTGACGCTTTCCTTCGGAGAGTCGCAGCGCGACCGCGCCGGCGGTCGATCCGGCTGGCGCGGCCTGAGCGGCTAGGGCGAACCGCTCGAGGCCGGGGTCTTGCTCGGCGGCGGCGTCTTCGATCACAGCCAGCTCGTCCATCTCTAGGAAGGTGCGCTTTGGCTTCGGTACATGCAGCTTTAGCCGCTTTCCCCGTGCAGGATTTGCGGGTATCCATTTGTCTTCAAACGCCTCTTGGAGGATCTCTGCGAGCAGGGTGATGAGTCCTTGAATAGAAGCTGGGCCGAGCGGCTTGATCTTGCGGTTGCGCTCGCCTCGAAGGTCCGCTCCAGCGTCGAGCGCTTCTTTCAACTCGTGGGCCTCTTGGATCTTGTGCTTCCTGAACTCGGCGCAGAGGTCGTCATCGATTTCATCGAGGCGGTAGCGGCCGAAGAACGGCAGCAGGTGCTGGCGCAGCATCGACAAGTACCCGTCGTGCGTGCCTTTCGTGATCGGCTTCTTGCCGATGAGACCTTCCAGCTTGGCCTTGAGCCAATAGGAGCTGTACTCGTGGAAGATCGGCATCTCCGTAAAGGTCTTCTCGATCACCGGCTTGGGCTTCGGGCGCTCCCAAACCCCTGCCTGGACTCGCGCGAGCACGTTGCTCAGCTCAAGCTCAGCGGTGCGCTCGGTCCACCCGCCCTTACAGCCGCAGTCGCAGTCGCGGCGTTCATGCAGGGTTAGGTTCTCGCGTTTGCCGTATGCCCGGAAGCGCAAGCGGAACGCAAAGGTTCCGTCGGTCAGCTTTTCGGGTTCGACTCTGCCTGTCGCGGGCCGTGCCATTACGCACGCTCCCGCGTTGAGGATCTAACGTATCGGTGCATCGGGACTCATCCTCCCGGTCGGGTCGGGGGGGCGTTTGCGCGCCTGCCCCGGCCACTATTTGCTTGTCCCGTACATCGTACCTCTGAGTAGGGGATCAGCTCAACGTCGCCGCGCCGCCTTGTCGGGGGCTGGCGGCGCGGCCGTCGGGTGGCGGCTGGGCGACTTCTGGTGTCGGCAGGGCACGCGAGGTCTCGGCGTATCCTCGCGAGGTCGAACCGCAGGCGGCCACGGTCGCTGCCGAGGCGAGTCCCGCCGAGCTCGTGGGCGTGGGCGTAGACCCATTCCCGGTCGACGCCGAGCTCCCGCGCGACCTCCGCTGCATCCGCGAGCCGCGATGCCGACGAGGGCATCTGCTCGCGGAGCAGCTCGGCAAGGCGGGCTGCGATCGACTCGATGTCCTCGGCGTCGAGGGTCATGCCTTACCTGTCCTCCTCGCCCGAGCGCTCTCCGCCGTGCATCCCCGTCGGCGCGCGGCCCAGTACTTGATCCGAGCGCGCGCGATCGGCAGATAGATCGCTTCCCGCTCGATCCCGAGGAACCGTGCTCCCTCGAGCACGGCGGCGGCGCCGGTGCTGCCGGAGCCGGTGAACGGGTCGAGCACGAGTCCGCCCTGCGGCGTTAGGAGGCGGACGAGCCAGCGCATCAGCTCGATCGGCTTGACCGTCGGGTGGATGTTCGCGACGGGGTTGGCCTCGCACAGCTCCTCGTTGCGGGCGCCGATCTTGAACGTCTGCGTGACTCGTCGGGGTAGCTCCTCGCAGCCGGCCTCGCGCTGGCGTCGGTTGGCCTTCGCTGCGTAGAAGAAGCGGTGGCGGTCCCCGAGTAGCCCGATCGGGCAGTCCGGCTCGCAGCGCGCGGCGGTGCATGTCGCGCTGTGGGAGAGGAGGAGGTTGGCTGGCCATCGACCGCGCTCGCTCGCGGTGATCTGCCGGCCGTGCGCGCGTCCTTCGCTGGGGCAGTCCTGCGCTGAGAGCGCGATCCTGGTGGCGTCGATGTTCATCGCGCCGGTGCCGTGCGTCTTGAGGTTGTGATCGAGGGTCCCGTCGAGCGGCTTGCGAACGAGGATGATCGGCTCCCACGCCGGCTTCAGGCCGGTGGCTAGCCCGCCCGGAAGGACACGGGTCGCGGGGTAGCCCTGGCCTTGGAGCCACATGAGGACGTCGCGGAGTTCGTAGCCGGCTTCTTCGAGGCCGCACGCGAGGCGGTGCGCGGTTCTCGGGGCGGCGAATGCCGCGAGATGCCCGCCGGGCTTGAGGCTGTGCAGGCAGGCGCGGCTCCACTCGCGCGAGAACTCCTGGAATGCCTGGTTCGGCTTCTCGCTCGGTCGGCGGCGGCGTTTCCCGGCGGGCGTGGATGGGTCGAGGCGGGCGGGCCGGTCCCACGCCATGCCGTTGACGCCGATGCCGTAGGGCGGGTCGGTGACGATCGCATCGACGCTGTCAGCGTCGAGCCGTGGGAGCGCTGTGAAGCAGTCTGCTTGCTTGACTTGCCAGCGGCGGCGGTTTCCTGGTGAGCGTTGCATGGGTTACCCCTTTTTGCGGGTCGGGCGTTGGAACACGAGGACGTCCTCGTGACAGACGAGGTGGGTGCGCTCGCCTCGTGCGCGGGCTTGACGGATGTGTGTCAGCTGGAAATAGGAGGGGCGCGGCAGCAGCTCGCCGTCACGGAGGGCTGCGAGCAGCGCGACGATGTGCTGCTGGAACACGAGGCCGGTCTGCTGGCAGAGAGTGATGGTGTCCCCTGCGATGTTTCGCAGCGCCCCGTCCGCGCGGAGGTTCTTCGTGACGAGCACGAGGTATCCGCCGGGGCTGAGCATCCTTGCGCAGGCCGTGTAGATCGCGGCCATCGCCGCGAGGTAACTCTCCCCTGCCCGGGAGGCACCGAGTGCTTCGTCGGTCGTGCCGTAGCGAAGCCGCGCGACGCTTCCGGTGCTGTCGCCGTAGCGGCACCAGTTCGGTGCCTTGGCCGCGCGAGCGCGGTCGGCTGCGGTCATCCGGCGTCCTTCGGACGCGCGTGAGCGGGCCATTCCCTTCCCGCCGCGCGGATCGCCGAGCGTCGCGTTGCCATACGGCGGAGAGGTGAGGACCAACGGCACCTGACCGGCGAGCTCATCCAGCACACCGCGACCGAGATACCGAGCGTCGTCCTGCAACACGAGAGCCTGTCCGCGCGCGCCTTGACTGCGAGCGTGCTTGATGTTCTTCGCGGCGAGCGACGCCCAGCGGCCCTCCAGCTCGACACCGATCGCGCGGCGCTCCTGATGGATCGCCTCGATCAGCGTGGTGGCGATCCCGCACATAGGGTCAAGGACGAGATCGCCGGGGTCGCTGTAGGCGGCGATCACACGCCGCGCGATCTCCGGCAGCATCTTCGCGGGGTGGCGGTTTGACTTGGGCACGAACCGTTCGTGGCGCTGCCATTGGCTTGTGCGCTGCGCGCAAGGCCACAGCGCGAGCGGCAGATCGGCGACGCGCGGAGCGGAGCACTCGCCCGATGAGGATCGCGTGCGGCGAGTGCTCGCGGCTGATGTCGGGCGACGGGGTCGCGGCGGAGCTGACTTGGCTGATCGCGCGGGAGGCATTTGCTCACCTGTCCTTGGGTTGTGGTTGGCCGAGCCAGTCCACCGGCTGGGTGGGGTGCTCGGCGGCTGTGAAGATCGCCGCGAACGGCCCTTGGCGCAGCAGGTCTTCAAGGGCGACGAAGGCGAGCGGGATCCCGGCGGTCTCGCGGTTGGCGGGGTCGGATTGGTGGAGCACGAGCGTGCGCTGGATACGCAGGCGCATCCGCTCGCGTGACTGGTCGGCGAGCACGATCAAGAGGTGTGGCCAGGAGCGGTAGTAGCTGCGCCACAGCGGCTCGCCCGACTCTTCGGATCCGGTGAGCGCGAAATAGCGAAGGCGTGTGTACGCGCTGATCTTCGCGGCGAGATGCTCAGCCGGACGGGCGGTCCCGCGATCCAGCTCGATCCAGCGCTGGTGCAGCGCGAGCGAGCCGTCCCTGCCGGCCTGCAGGTAGGTCAGGAGCGCGTCGGCGACCGCCATCTCGGCGGGCCTGCGGCCACGCGCGAGGGAGATCGGATGCGCGATCTCGTGCCGCCAGGACTCCGGGCCGCATTCATCGCCTCGCTCCCGAGCCGCGCGCACGAACGCGATCCCGACATCGTTGACAGCGAGGGTGTGCTTGCGCAACGGCCCTTCCGCCTGCGCCGCCCCGACGAGCCGGCGGCGAGGCTCGGCACGCGGCCCAGCCGTCTCGACCGTCTCCGCTCCATACTCGGTGAGGAACCACAGCGAGAGGCTGCCTGGGCCTTGCGCGCGATCGACGAGCCGCCGCTCGGCGAGCAGCCCGAGCACCCGTCGTGTCCAGCGCGGCTTTGAGTGCGGTGTGTAGAGCGCGTGCAGCTGCTTCGTGCTCAACAGACGATGCTGGTAGATCCCGGCGAGGACTTCCGTCGCGACCGATGGCAGCGGACGGTCGCCCGCGGCGCGCGGGCTCATCGCTGCCCCGCGATCTCGAGCTCGGGGGCCGCTGCTCTCCACGGCTCATCGGGGTCATCGTCCGGTCCTCGCTGCGCCGCGCCCTTGTTGCCTTCGAGGTGCTGGCGGATTCGTTCGTCGAGGAAGTCGAGCGCGCCGACGGTCTCTGCCGCGGGTGTTCTCCCCGAAGCAGTGTCGATCGTCGGCTGAGTCTCAGTGAGGGCCTCTGGGTGAAACGACTCGGCGAAAGCCGTCTCGACCGATTCGTTACCGAACAGGAACGGCCTGGTGAGCTGCCCCTTGTGGGTGACCTGCGCGATGAACGTCCTGCGGGGCAGGCCGATGATCGCGCTCGCGGGCGGGTCGCCGCCCCACTCCCGCGCGATCATTCCCGCGGCGTGCGCGTTCAGCGCGGTGGTGATCAGGTGGCTGCGGTTCGTCGTCAGCGCGTTCAACGTGTCGGACGTCAGCCGGTCTGGGTTCTGATTGAGCAAGAAGCCCCTGACCCCGTACTTCGCCGTCTGCTCCAGCATCGAGGCGAGCGTCCCGTTCGACGCGCCGTCATAGGTCTGGACCTCGTCCAAAAACACATAGAAGGGGAGGCGCTTCTCTGGCGGCAGCGAAGCTCGGCTCTTCGCGCCGTGCAGCAAGTCGAACACGAGGAGATTCGCGACGAGCTTGTCCTTCGCTCCGTCCGCCCCGGGGCAGGCGAGCACGATCTTGCGTTCGTTCATCGCCCTGGCGATGTCGTAGGTGGAGTTCTGCGCGCCGAGCAGAGCGGCGAGCTGCGTCGATGAGCGCAGCCGGTCGATCAGGTTCGTCACCGGCGTGATCGCGTCTTCTGAGAGTCTCGGGAAGCGCTCGGTGAAGAACTGCCGGCGCGGCATCGAGAGGAACGGCAGCGCGGCCTGCAGCCACTCTTCGTTTCCGAGGATCGACGGGATCTGGAAGATCGTCGGCTGCAACCCGTCCGGGAGCACGGCCGCGAGCTCGATCAGCGCAGCGGTCGCCTGCGTTGTCAGCGTGAGCGCACGGTTGTTGCGCTCGCCCCACTGCAGCGCCGAGGCGAAGCTGTCAACGATCGCCTCGACCCTACGCTCGGCTTCCTCCGGGCTCAGGCCCCTCGCGGCAAACAGGTTCCATCCGGGCTGGCCCTGTCGCGAGCGCGGACCGACGAGATCGAGCTCGACGATCCGCTCCGCAAACTCCGGCCCGGTCAGGCAGCTCTTCACGCGCGTCACGGCGTCCTGGTGAGGGTCGAGGAACAGCCCGCCGTGCCCGCTTCTGACGAGGTGCAGGAACTGCGTGAGCGCGAGCTCGGTCTTGCCCCACCGGCTCCGTCCGGCAATGTACGTGAAGAACGAGTCCTCGACACGAAGGCCGACGCGCCGCTCGCCGCTCTCGCCCTCGACCCGGCCAAGCGGCACAAGGTCTGATTGCCCGGTGAACGTCGGGAGCACCTTCGGTGCCGGGTATACCGCGGGGCCGAGCCGGAGCACCTCCGGTGCCGCGCAGTGAACGCTCGGCGGCTTCAGCAGCCCAGCCATCTCCCCGGCGGTGACATAGTCCTTGCGCGCCGGGCGAAAGAGCCCCGTTCGCAGCCGCCGGTCAAACCAGCTGCGGCGACCGGGGAGATCCGATCCAGCGAACGCGAGGCCGAGGAATCGCACGCCGACCACGCGCAGGGAGTTGGCTCCGGCGAACCCGTCAAAGCAGCCGAGCAGACCTTGCAGGCACGCGACGGCTCGCCCGCGCTCAGGCGAGCTGCAGCGGATCAGGACTTGCAGGCGGAACAGCGGCTCGGGCGCCAACAGCTTCTGGCCGATCTCCTCCCGCTCGGCTCGCTGCTGCACCATCTCTGCCGCGCGACGCCTACCCACCTGGCGAGCGCCGCCGCCAGCGAGAATCCCGCCCAGCCCTTCCGTCTCGCCGCCCATAGGCTCGCCGCGGCGGCTGGCCTCCTTCAGGAGACGGCGGCGCAGGCGTCTGCGGGTCGTCGGGGTCGCCGGGAGGAGGTCGACCGCGACCTGCGCCTGCTCCCCGTGCGAGCGATCCAGCCGCGCGATGACCCGCGCGAAGCTCTGCAGCGGATCCGGGTTCAGCGGCACATCGGCGAGCGGCTCGCTGCTCGGCCGCGCGAGGCGAAGCTCAGCGCGGACCACCTGCACCGACGACGTTCCCGCCGCCGGCTCGGGGTCGAGCACCTGCGCCTGCACTCGATCGAACACCCCGAGCGCCGAGCGGACCGCTGGCAGCGCCCGCTCGGGCACGCACAGCGAGTAGCGCATCCGGCCCTCCTCATCGGCGTCCAGAAGCACGCGAACCGCTCGCGCCCGAGGATCGAGCCAGCCACCGACCAGCCGCTGCACGCGCGAGAGTTGCGCGGCGAAGCGCAACACCGCATCGGGCGAGGGATCAAACGAGTCGGGCGCGAGAACGACCAGCCGCGTCCGCGACTCAAGCGAACGGCGACTGGCAACGACACGAGCCGCGATCATCCCCGCCGCCAGCAGCGCCACAGCGATCAGCAGCAGCGGGCTCTCCAAGAGCGAAGCCGCCCGCTCCGCGATCCCCGATGAGGACCGTGCCGCGCCGAGGACCGACACGGCCGCGAGCCCGGCCACGACAATCACCAGCGGCCTGACGTCCTGAGAGGGCCGGCGATTCACAGGACCCCACCGCCCGTTCTGCAGAGCGCCCCCGCGCGACCGGATGCGCCCGCCCTCGCAAAGCCTCGCTGCCCGCCCCCGAGCGCCCGCGCTCGCCGCCCCTCAGCGCGGAGCCGACCGAATCCTCCGATCGGCCATCGCCGCCGCGAGGGCTGGGCGCCGTGACCGGAAACGCCGCGACCGGCGACCGCGACTGCAACGGCGGCGGCCAGCTCAGCGAGCGAGACGGCGAGGCACGATCGCCGCGAGCAGGCGAGAAGCAGACGACGACCGGCGACGACACGATGCGCCACCGACACAGCCACCGGCAACGTCACCGGGATTCGCACCAGCCAGCGCACGGGCCGAGCGCCAGCCCCACAGGCAGCCACCAGCGCGAACGGCAATGCACCTCCCAATGCCGTGGAGGTGGGGGTGTACGGACGATCGTAAAGTTCATCGGAGATACCTCCGTTGGGTCGGAGGCCCCTTGAGTTCTTCTCCGACGAGGACGGCGCGACGGGACAACCGGTCGCGCGGAAGCACTCGTAGCTGACGCGGGCACAGGACCCTGGAGAAGGCCGTCAAACGACAAGACACCGAACGGTGCGAGGGTTCCTGCAAGCCTTCCGGTTGACCCATGCACACGCCGAGGACCCAGATGCTCGCAGGGCCCGGTGTGCAGCCGATCGCGTGCGAGGCCCCTCATCTCTCCTCATCGAGGCAGAGAGAGTGAGGGGCGCGCGCACCGGTTGCCAGTCAGGCCGCAAGGCTGTAGCGGCGGGGCTTCTCGTTGTCCTGACGAACCTGCTTGGCCTTGGTCAGCCGGACAACTGGCGGAGCTGGGTTATTCCTCTGGTCCTGAATGCCTCTTGTGCTGAGGGTCCGGCGCGGCCTGGTCGGGGCCATCGCGCGCGTCGCCGTCTGTGGCGCGCGGTGGGGCCCCTGTGGCGCCCTTCTGGCCGGGGAGCGTGGTCTGCGGGCTCGCATTGCGCGTGTGCGGTCAGGACGCGATCTGGTAGCGACGAGGGTGGTCGTTGACCTGGCGCACCCTCTTGGCGCGCGTGAGTCGAGCGAGGCCATTGCCGACCGCTCCCGATGACCGCTGCAGGGCCTTCGCCACCGCGCTCGGCCCGACGGGCTCGCCAGCCTGCTCCTGTAGGTAGGCCAGGATCAGCCCCTCCAGTTCACCGGGCTTCAGGCGCTCCCCGTTGGATGCCTGTGCGACGCTCTTGGCGGGCGTGGTGGCCTCTTCGGCCGCGGCGTCGGGCGCGGGCTGGGCGGGGGTGAGGGTCCAGCGGTCGGGTAGGCGGCGTGCGCCGTCTCGTGCGCCCTCGCGGCGGCGGACCTGCCCGGCCTGCTCGAGTCGCGCGAGGGTCTTGCTCGCGGTCGAGCGGCCGAGACCGGCGGCGGCTGCGAGGTCGGCCGCGGTCGCGTCGGGCTGCGCGGCGAGGACCTTCAGGATGGCGTCCTCGGCGGGTGGCTTGCCGTTCTCTGGGGGCTTCTTCGGGGTTGCTGGCTTGGTCGTGGTCATCGGAGAACCTCCTTGATCGGTCGCCTCGGTCGAGGCGAGGGACGTGGACGTGTAGCTCGATCCGAAAGGGTTCTCAAGTCCCCTCCGGGCGCGAGCTCGGGCTGTCGCCACGGTCGCTGGTGCCCTTTGCTCTCACTGAGAGGCCGACTTTCCGTCGGCGAGCGGCTCTGTTGGCTTGCGTGCCGGGCGGCCGGCGTGCAGTCTCGCGCGGGCGGCTCCTCTCAGCGTGCTGCTGCGTAGCGCGCCCAGTCGCCGGCTGCGAGCTGGGTCCAGTCCTCGGCGGTGCTCTCATGGACGCCGAGCAGGTCGGCGAGGATCGCGGCGGGCATGGTCTTGGCGAGCTGAAGCGCGGCGGCGTTACGGGCGGCGCGGCCGGTGATGCCGAGCTTCCGTAGTCGCCGGCGCATCGCCTCCTCGTGGATCGCGGTGTCGAGCCGCAGGCCGGGGAACAGCCATCTGGAGTCGAGCTTGACCCCGGTGCTGGCGGGGCCGGCCTGGCGCTCCTTTAGCCGCCCGACGAGGATCGCCAGCGGCTTCGGGAGCAGCAGCGGCTCGCGGCCGAGGCTGATGAACAGACGCCCGTGATGGCCCTGGATGTCGTCCTTGGTGAGAAGCACCAGGCGGCTGATCGGCTGGGCGAAGAGCAAGACCAGGCAGCCCGCGACGCGGTCACCCAGGTCTAGCGACTCGTCATCAAGGAGCCTTCGGATTAGCCGCAGACGCTTGTGTGGATCAAGCGGGTCGACGTGCTGGCGAGTCGCGGGCGCCGGCACGATCAGCCGCTGAGTGATCCCGTGGCGGGCTGCCCAGGCGATAAAGATGCGGATGCGCGCGTGTTGGCTTGATCCCTCGGCGAGCCAGTGGTCCAGGTGCTCCTGGCGGAGATCATCGAGCGTCATGTCGTGCTGTGAGAGCCAGGCCAGCAGGTCGGCGGCGACGCGGATCAGCGTGCGCGCGTAGTGCTCTGCCGTGCGCTTGACGCGTCCCTGGCGCTCTGCGCGAGCGAGCTCGTGCTGGACCTTCCAGGTAGCGAACATTCGCAGCGTGAGCCGGCCGGGATCATCGGGCACGCGCAGCACCTCGCGGTTGATGAACGCCGCGAGCGCGGCTGACTGTCCGTGGCGCTCGCCCAGCGCGCCGTGGCGGATGAGCGCGGAGCGCAGGAAGATCGTGCTCTGCCCACGATCGACGCCATCGAGCGCCTCGTGGGTGAGCGCCCGTGCGCCAGTGAGGAGTTCCAGGAGCGTCTGAAAGCCGCGGGACTTGCTCATCCACCTGAGTACCGAGAGCGGCTTGGGGTTCTCCACGAGCGCGTCGAGGTAGCCCTTCAGGGCAGCCACGACCACCGGGTCGCCGCTGCGCGCGAGCTCACCCACACGCTCGCGCAGCACGCACCGCGCGCAGCGACCGGCGAGGTAGTTGGTTTCCTCCACGCCACAACCGCGGCAGACCTGTCGTACCTTCTCGCCCGCGCAGCGCTCGCAGACACCCGCCTGGCTCATCGACGGTCGTCCCTGCTGCCCGCACGCAGAGCAGGTGATCTTCGAAGTGAGCCTTCCTCGCCAGCACGCCAAGCACTCAGGGCCGTGGGGCGTGCGGCCCTCGACCGGTGCGAGGATGCCGCAGGAGACACAGACCTTGCGTGGCCTCGAGCAGACCCGGCAGCGCGGCAGGCCGCTGGCGCGGCTGCGACGACAGCGCCTGGTCTGCCCGCAGACCGAGCAGCGCGCGAGCAGCGACCAGTCGGGGGACCTATGGCTCATCGCTTCCCACCGGACGGCCGGATGCGGGCACGCTTGGGCTTGAGCTCGCCCACACCCTTGCCGCCCTGCGCGCGCGCACGCGGCGCGGCCCTCGCCGGCCTGGCGGCGGGCTTGATCAGATCGTTCGGGGTGCAGTCGAGGATCTGACAGAGCACCATCAGCGTGTGCAGGTTCAGCCGCTCGGGCTTGCCCGTGAAGAGCCGCCACACCTGCGACTCCGACAGGACCACGCCATGCTCGGCCAGTAGCGGCGAGAGCTCGGCGTAACTATGCACACCACGCTCGGCCAAAAGCGGCCTGAGCATCCACTCGTAGTCGATCTCGCTCACCGGGAGTGCTCCCCTCCGAGCTGCGCGTGCAGCGCGCGGCTCATCGCCTCGTTCTTGTAGTCGCCGCTGACGCCGGTGTAGAGCGCGGTCGTCGAGGCGAACCTGTGCCCGACCTGCATCCGCACGAATAGCTCATCCCACCCGTCCTCGATCAGATGCGTCACATAGCTGTGGCGCAGCGCGTGCGGCGTCAGCTCCCCCGGCAGCCCCAGCTCGTCTCGGTACTCCGCGAAGCGTTCTGAGACCTGCTCGCTGGCCAGCCGCGCGCCGCGCTCGGTCGGCCACAGCGCGGGATGATCCTCAAGGCCGTAGAGCGGCCGGACCTCCTGGATGTACTGCTCGATCACCTCGACCGACCAGTCAAAGACGCTCAGCACGCTGCGGCGCTTCGGCGCGCTACCCCGCGAGGACTTGCCGTAGCGCACGTTCAACGCCCCGTAGGCACCGAACGACGCGCGGTGCGGGTTGCCAGAAAAATCGCTCACGTCCAGCCGCGCGGCCTCTTGGCGGCGCAACCCCCACGCATAGATCGTCTTGAACAGCGCCGCGTCACGAAACGCCGTCAGCGCGCCCTTGCGCCTGCGCGCTCGCCGATCCGATACCCGCGCGTCGCAGTAGTCAAAGAACATCACCAGCTCCTCCCGTGTCAGCGGTCGCCGGTCCGGGCGCCCCTCGTACTCAACGACGTGACGGATCACGTTGCGCTCATCGAGCACTTGCACTGGGCGCTCGCCGAACTCTGCCTCGCAGATCGCCACCCACGGGTAGCGCTCGTCCGTCAGATACTCAAGGAAAGCCCGCAGCGTCGCCTGATAGCCGCGCAGCGTCCCGACCGCCCGACGCTTCGGCGGCGTGGCGAGATCCTCAAGCCACTCATCGACATGGATCGCCCGCCACTGCCACGGCCACAACCCCGTCTCCGCGCGAAAGCGCCTGACGATCTGCGCGCCCCGCTGCTTCGTTCCCTCGGCCAAATGACGCGCCGCCTGCTGGCGCAACCAGCCCACAAGCGCCGCATCGAACACCGCCTCGGCCATCCGCAACGGCCGCACGCCATCCCCGAACACCAACGCCAGCGCAACCCTCGCGCGGCCATTCTCGCCCACCCCGGCCGACCCTGCTGGTAGTCCCACCTCGCCTTGCATCCGATGAAACCATACTTGCATCCGATGCAAGCGTGCTGCTCAGCGCCGAGAACCCCCGCAACCTCCGATAACTTCACTCCAACACACCCCGAACAGCACACACTCCGGGGAAGGGCATTTATGCCGCCATAGGGGGAGTGCGGTCACGTCGGGTGCTCGGATGGGACGATCCGCAATCGCGACAGCAGGGTGGACCGTCGCGACCGCTATCGCAGACAGGAGCAGGCACGAGCGGACCGGCCGCTCTCCCGCTTACGCGATTGAGCAACAGTTCGATGCCTCAACGCGAGACGGCATGAGCTGCTTCCAGGTGTGCTGCCGCTCTGCGGCCAGGCGACGCGTCCTGCGCGTGGCGGCATGGCACTGTCCCGTCAGAGCGTCCCAGTCGACCGTTAGAGTGTGTGTGTGACGCCGCTTCTCGATGTGCTCGTTACCAGAGCACTCCCTGCCGAGCCCGAGACGCCGGGACGATATGACGCTCGGCGCGGACTTCGCGTCGACGAGGCAGGCCAGCCGATCGTCGCCTCGGCGGCGACAGCGCTCAGCACCCAGACGCGTGCCGGGGTAGACCGCGACGACGCTCCCAGGGCTGTGGGCTCGCTCGGCACGGTCACGAAGGCGACATCCGACCACGACGAGACCGCCGCCCACTTGTCGACGAAGACCTCAGCTGGCCGCGATACCGACGATCCGCTCGTCGCGAGCCTGCTGCTTGGAACCGTCACGTTCGCCGGCCCCGACCGCGACTGAGCCGTGGCGGTCGTCTCGTGCTGGTCCTCGTTTCCAATCGCGAGGATCTGACTGCCGACTGGCTGGTTCTCGAGCTGGAGCGCCGCGGCGAGCCATTCCTGCGGCTCTGTAGCGAGGACTACCCCACCAGGATCGGGATCACCTGGACGCTCGACCGCGCGACGCTCGAGCTGGACACGGGACAGCTCGGCGCTGCCGACATCTCGGCCGTATGGTGGCGCCGCCCGGTGGCGCCCGTCCTGCCCGCTGCTGGCCGCGGTGAGCAGGCGGCGTGGGCAACTGGTGAGGCTCGTGTCGCATGGGACGCGTTCTGGGGCAGCGTCGAGGCGCACTGGGTGAATCTGCCGGCCGCCAATGCCCGCGCTGACCGAAAGCCGCTGCAGCTTCGAGAAGCCGGCCGGCTCGGGCTGAACGTCCCCGCCACCCTCATAACCAACGACACGCCTGCGGCGCAAGCATTCGCCGAGTCAAACGGGCCGATTGTCTGCAAGGCCCTCTACAACGGGCTCGTGCCCGGCCTGGACGGCGAACGCGCGCTCTACACGCAGCCCCTCTCCGCAGGGGCGTTCGACGACCTCGGCGAGCTCGGCCCCGAGCCTTACCTGCTCCAGGCGCTCGTCAAGAAGACGGCCGACATCCGAGTGACGGTGATCGGCGAGCAGGTGTTCGCCTGCGGCATTGACAGCCAGACCTCGTCCCAGACCGCCATCGACTGGCGGCAGGGGGTCGCCGACGATCTGCCTCATGACCCGGTCGAGCTGGACGAGGCCACGACCCGTCGGCTGCTGGACCTGACCGCCGCGTTCGACCTGCGGTTCGCTGCGATCGACCTCGCCCTCGACCGCGACGGCCGCTACGTGTTCTTCGAGATAAACCCCAACGGCCAGTGGGCGTGGATCGAGCAGCTTACCGGGCAGCCCCTTAGCGCCGCCCTCGCCGATGAGCTTCTACTTGCACGATGACCGACATACCCGTACCGGAGCCCGACGCGCCAGCCGGTGACCAGGACGACGCCATGATCAAGCCGATCGAGCGTTCCCCCGACCCCAAGCGCATGCGCGAGCGCCACATCAGGCTGAAGGGCTGGCGAGGATGGCTCTATGGCCGGATGGTCGTGCCCGCGGAGGTCCCCGAGGACTTCAACGAGCCGCTCCAGCAGCTGGTCGAGAAGCTCTCGACCAATGACTCGTTGACCGCCGCGACGGTCCTCGAAGAGGCCCAGGCGATCTTCGAGGAGACCAGCAACCGCGTCGAGAGCACCGAGCGTCGCGCCACGACACTACAGGGCACCGTGTCGATCGCCGCATTCCTGCTCGTCGCCGGCGCGGGGCTGCTGCTGGACCCGAGCCGGATAACCGACCGGTCGTGGCGGATCGCTCTGATCGCGCTGCTCGCGACCGTCCTCGCCAGCCTGATCGCGTGCGCGTGGCGGGCGCTCGCGGTGACCGGTCGCATGTTCGAGCACGAGCAGCCCGGGCCGGAGCGCATCTTCGTGCGCGCAAAGATGCCGGGGCTGGCGGCACAGGCGTTCCGCGCCGCGGAGCTGCTGCGTGCCTCCGCCGTCGCGAACGAGATCGCCGCGGTCAAGGTCGGGCTGCTACGTGCCTCCGCGTCGTGGCTGCGCCTGGCGCTCGTGATGCTCGCCTTCTTCCTCGCCGCGCTCGTAATCTACGTCGCCACCTCGCAGAGCGCCCCAGCACGACAGCTAGCGGCTTCCCGCTGCCCGGCTCACTTCCCCGCCGTGATCAAAGACGGCTTCCCCGAGCCGCCGATGCTCGCGAGCAGCGCTGGCAGGCTGAACGTCATGCTGCGGATGGCCGAGGGGCCCGTGAAGATCGACCACCACACCTACCTCACGGAGACCTACGACGGTACCTTCCCGGGACCCACGCTGTTGATGTGTCCGGGGGACGACGTGACGGTGCGCCTAGTCAACGACATGGCGCAGCCCACGAATCTACATGTGCATGGCCTGCATGTCTCACCGCAGGACAACCATGACAACGTATTTTTGGAGATCTGGCCTCACGAGCGGTTCACCTACCGCTACCGACTACCACTCGACCACGACACCGGCGCATTCTGGTACCACCCGCACTTGCATCATCTCGTTGCTCCGCAGATCTTCGCCGGACTCTCCGGCGCGATCATCGTTGAGGGCGGCCTCGACACTCTCCTGCCAAATGTTCCCCAACGGCTTATGGTGATCCAGAGCACCGAGTTGTGCACCCCGGCGGGCCGTTCGGTCGGCTTCCCCGGGAGCGGCACCGAGCCATGCTCCTACCCCGGCCGGGTGATGCCGGTGCAGGCGACGAATGAGCGCTACACGCCGCTGTTCCTCAACGGCGCGATCGACCCGACCGTCAAGATCCGCCCCGGCCAGATCCAGCGCTGGCGGATCTTCAACGCCAACGACAACCGAATTGTCGTCCTGAATCTCCGTGGTCAAGACCTGCAGGTCCTCGCCCAGGACGGGAACACGCTGCGTTGGATGCGCCCGACGCGCGACCTGATGATCGGCCCGGGCTCAAGGCGCGAGGTGCTCGTACGCGGCGGGCCGCCCGGCCGCTACGAGATGAAGGCGCTGAAGTTTGAGCAGTTCCCCGGCGGCGACCAGGTCGATCCGACCTCGCGCGACGGCGGGCCCACCCCGAACCAGACGGTGCTAACGCTCGTGTCCGGCGGCGCCCCGGCGCACGAACGCCTCCCGTCTGGACCGTTTGGCTCCCCGGCAGACCTGCGCCGCGGGCACATCGACCGCCGCCGCGAGATTGTCTTCTCGGAAAGAAAAACGGGGATGAACATGTTCGAATTCCTGATCAACCGAAGGACCTTCGACCGAAATCACGTCGAGGTGACCATGAAGCTGAACTCGATCGAGCAGTGGACGCTCATCAACGAAACCAAGGAATGGCACACCTTCCACATCCACGTCAACCCGTTCCAGGTGGTCAGCATCAAGGGGCGCGCGGTCGACTTCGTCGACTACCAAGACAACGTCGCGATGCCGCCCAAATCCCGGGTCGTCATCCTCCTGCACCCGACGGATTTCACCGGCAAGTTCGTCTTTCACTGTCACGTCACCAACCACGAGGACCGGGGCATGATGGCCGCCGTCGAAGTGTCCAGGAATCCGACGTCAGCACAGCTGAGCGCCTCGGTCGCGATGAGCGGTGGCTTCTCGATCCGCTCCGGCGCCTACGGCGCCACGGGGGTGTTGCCCGCCCTGCTGGCGTTCATCTGCCGCGCGCGCGAAGTGGGCACGCCGGCGGCTTCAAGCACTCGTCTCCCGGCCTATAGCTGAACCCGAGGCGGATCGTGACCGAAGGCCGCGGCGGATGGTCTCGGCGGAGCTACGCGCTGTGGATATCATCTATGATGCCGTCCATCGGGTCGTACCTGCCTCGGGTGAGGGCGCGACCATCCGGGGGACCGTCTCGAGTTGGGCCTGGATCCGTTTCCGGTCCCAGGTCACGTCGACGTAGGGACAGAGGTACGCGGGACCGCTGTTCGCTACCTGATGACCCATGAAGAACTGACGCGCCTTGCTGTGAAACTCAGCTGGGATAAAGAGAAATGCGACGTCGCTGGGCTCGAAGCGAAGACCACCGGGGACACGCCACTCGCGCTCCCATCGCCAATCGGTAAACGCGTGCCCCGAGTCCGGGAAGTCGATGAACGGCGTGACCTGCCAAAACGGGTCGGCGGGATCGACTCCGTTCCTGATGCGCTGTTCGACCTGTCGGCATATGGCTTGAGCCGGGACTCCACCGGTCTCGACGTACCAAACTCGCGCCCCACCGCAAGCGAGCAAGAACTCTTGCGAGAACCCGATGCCGTAGGGACTACGGTGCTTCACCAGCCGTTCGAGCAGGTGTAGCGGAATCTCCGACAAGGCTGCGGACCGGTGTGCGTCCGTCACCCCAGGCACATCCTTGCCAGCGCCGTGCGGCTCGGCGAAGGGCTCGATCTTGCCGTCCCAGAGGATGCTTATGATGTTGCTGTGGCCCGTCTTGTCTTGTGCCTGGATCTCGCGGACGTGGTGTAGGAGCTGCGCCCGGGAGATGCCCTCCTCAGGCCCTGGCGGCGGCGATTCTGGGGGCCTGGGCAGGCTTGGTGACGTGAAGTGGACCGCCCACGGCGACATATCCTCGTACTGGCTCGCGATAGTGGATGAGTTTAGGGATAATGTCATCCTCGCGTGTGAGGTCCGAACAGCATCCGAAGGCGAGTGCCGACCCACAACCGAACTGGCGCTCTTGACGAGGGTCAAGCCTTCGACCTGCGCTCGGGCTCGCGCTTACGTCCAGATGCAGGCATCCAGTCGGGCTCCTGCGGCATGCCTGCGACGGATGATCCGCGATCGTGAGGCAGGGCGGACCGTCGCGACCTCTATCGCACGAGAGCAGGCGCAAGCGGGCCAGCTGATCGCCCTCATGCCGCTCGTCCCGAGCGAGAGCGAGGAAGACCGCTGGGGAGACGCTCCCTCTACCGTGCAAGGTCGAAGCGGAGCAGCAATACTATTTTGCCGGCTTGGGCGGCGGCGCATTGTCTGTCGTGATATGGTCCGGCGCCGCAGACGCGGCGAAAGGTCCAGAAGGGCTCGAGCGTTGTGCTCTTGCAAGCGTCGTTCCAGCCGCTGAGACGACAGCGAAATGGGAGGACTATGCCGTGCCCAACTAACAGTACGCGAAATGCAAACTCCTTAAGACCCGCAGGGAGATGGTGCGGGCGGCAACTCTGGCTCTCCCTGCTCGCTACGGTCGTGTTCGGATTGTGTGGCGTCCTGCTCATCGCGGGTTTCGCGACCGTAGCGAGTTCCCGGGCTGACGGGAGCACGCCCCCGCCCGTGACTCCGCCCGCCTACAAACTCTCAAACGGGACGACGTCGCCCGTGATAATGGCACCCGGCACCATATATAGCACCGGATCGTCAGCGGTCCAGTTGAAGCTGGCAGATGTAAACGGGGACAACTGGCCCGACATCGTCACCGCCAACACCACGAGCGACAACCTATCGACACTAACGAACCTGGTCAACCCCGACGGTTCCACGGGAGGTCATTTCTCGCAGCCGGCCATTCTTTCTTCGACCGGCAGCGGTGTTACCGCATCTGATGTTGCGGTGGGCAATTTGGGCAACGGTAAAGTAAGCGCGGTGGTAGTCAGCAACACCTCGACCATCACTGTAATGAACAGCGATGGAAACGGGACTTTTACGCCTGCCCATACTTATTCCCTCACTGGCGGGATGACCGCGAATCTAGTCAGGCTTGCCGACTTCAACGGTGATGGCAAGCTCGATATCGTCGTTGCAGGGAGCGTGGGGTATTGCGAGTTTGGTGTCAATAATTCGTCGGCGGCTGCCGTTCTGCTGGGCAATGGCGACGGGACGTTTCAGACTCCGTCGCAGTTCGCGACCGGTGACTGTGGCGGCGGGTTTAACAACCGAAGCTCTACCGATAGTGGCTTGACCGTTGCCGACCTCAATGGAGATGGACGTCCAGATATTGTCATCGCCAGCGACAGCACGGATACCGGGTGTGACTGCGGCCGCGTATATGTGGCACTCAACAATGGAGGCGGCTCCTTCGGGATGTCGCTGGCTGGGAGCGTGCCAGGAATGTTCGGAGCCAGCATTTCCACGAGTTTGGCGGTGGGAAACATCAGCCGTCGTGGCATCGCAGATATAGCGGTCGTAAGTGAGCCGATCTGCGGAGGTACGTGCGCGCGGGGCGTGAGCATTCTGCTTGGCAACGGCGACGGAACTTACGCGGCCCCCGTTTTTGTTCAAGATCCCAATCTGGAGAACGCGAGTGGCGACGTTGGAGCACTAACCGGGATTGCCCTTGCCGACATGAATGGTGACGGCCTGCCTGACATTGTCACTTCTGACATAGGCGGTTGTTGCGGCGCCTCCAACGGGTTCTCCGTTTATCTCAACCGTGGCGATGGGCTCAACGGTGGCATCGAGGCTCCGATCGAGATTCCGACTCCCAACTTTGCGCCTACCGGATTGGCCCTTGCCGACGTCAACGGTGATCGCAAGACGGATGTGGTGCTGAACGGCGGGGGATCCGTGGACGTGTTGCTGAACAGCACGGACTTTCAGTTCCCCCCCATCGGGGGTGCCCCTAACCCCTCTGAACTTTACGGTGGTGGTGGTTTCTGCCCTACGTGCTTGATGAAGTCGATTATCCACGCAGTCTTCGGTGCCCCGGTGGACGCCGAGGACGGGAACATGTACCACACGTTCAACGACATCCAGATTCCCGGGCGTGGGCTCCCGCTGGCATTCACGCGGACATACAATTCCCTGGCCGCGAGCACCAACGGCCCGCTCGGGTACGGCTGGGTGGATAATCTCGGCGCGAACCTCGCTGTGTCGGGGAGCACCGCGGTCCTGACCGAGGAGAACGGGGCGCAGACGACGTTTACGCTCAACGGGTCCACGTGGAGTGCGCCGCCACGCGATATCGCGACCCTCACGCACAACGGCGACGGAACGTGGACGGTGCTGCGCCACGCCCAGCAGACGCTGACGTTCAACAGTGCAGGACAGCTGATGTCGATGAGCGATCTCAACGGCAACACCCTGACGTATTCCTACAGCGAAGGCCAGCTGAAGGCGGTCACCGATGAAGCCGGCAGGAGACTGACCCTCGGCTACAGCGGCGGTCACCTGGTGACCGTGACGGATCCGAACGTGACCCCCAACCGGGTCGTCAGCTTCGACTATGACCAAGCGGGGAACCTGACGGACGTCACCGACGTAAACGGCCGTCACACGCAGTTCACCTATGACGGCTCCCATCGAATGTTGACGATGAAGGACCCGCATTGCTACGCGACCGCAGGCTGTCCGGGGATTCAGAACACCTACGACGACGAAGGCAGGGTCAAGGAACAGTCTGACGAGCTCAATCGGAAGACCATGTTCGCCTACGTAGGCGAACCAGGCACGGCCGCTGGGGGCACGACCACGATCACCGACCCAAAGGGCAACGTGACGGTGGACCACTACGAGTATGCCGTCAAGGTGTCCGAGACGCGTGGCGCCGGCACGGCGCAGCCCGCTACAACGAGCTACCTATATGACCCGGCGACGCTCCAGCCGGTGTCGATAATCGACCCAAATGGGCACGCCGCGACGATGACCTACGACGGCAAGGGCAATCTGCTGTCGAGCACGGATCGGCTCAACCGCAAGACGAGCTACACCTACAACGATCTTAATGAGCCGTTGACGGAAACCGATCCGCTCGAAGTCACGACCACGATGAACTACGATGCGCACGGCAACCTGCTCAGCCGCTCGCGCCCGCTCACAGGTTCGCCCGACACGCAGACCGTGACCTACACCCACGGTGATGCCGCGCATCCCGGCGACGTCACGGTCATGACCGATCCCGCGGGCAAGACCTGGACCTACGGCTACGACGCCTACGGCGACCGGACCTCGACGACTGACCCACTGGGGAACAAGACGACCTCCACCTACAACGCGATCGGCTGGCTTCTCAGCACGACAAGCCCGCGCGGCAACGTCGGAGGCGCAAACCCCGCCAGCTTCACCACGACCTACACCCACAACAACTTCGGCCAGGTGACGGAAACCGTCGATCCGCTCGGGCACAAGACCACGGACGAATACGACTCCGATCAGAATCTCACCGTCGCGACCGACGCCAACGGCAACGTGACGCGCTCCTCCTACGACATGGCGGACGAGCAAACCGCGGTGCATCGCGCCGACGGAACGACGACGCAGACTACGTACTGGCCTGATGGGGCAGTCAAGGAACAGATCGACGGTGCCGGCCACGTAACTCTCTATGAATATGATCCGCTGGGACGAGTGGTGTCTGTTACCGATCCGATCGGACGCACAACGCGCTACGGCTATGACGCAGCAGGTAACAGGACGAGCGTCACCGATGCCCAGGGCCGCGTGACCACAACGAGCTACGACGCGGCCAACGAGCCGACGGACATCTCATACAGCGACGGGACGACCGCAAACGTGACCGGGATCACGTACGACGCTGACGGGCAACGCACCGGCCAGACCGACGGCACCGGCACATGGTTATGGACGTGGGACTCGCTGCACCGCCTCACGCACGTCACCGAGGGCACGAACGGCAGCGTGAGCTACCAATACGACCTCCGCAACGACCCGACGGCGATCACCTATCCCAACGGCAAGACCGTGGCGCGCGGCTACGACGCGGCCGGTCGATGGATCAGCGTGACCGACTGGTTGGGCAATACGAACACCTTTGGCTATGACTCGAACGGCAACCTGACGACCGAGACGCTGCCGAATGAAGCGGGGATCACGGATACCTCGACCTACGCGAACGACGACACGCTCAGCTCGATCAGCGACAAGCACGGCGCGAGCACGCTGTTCGCGGCCAACTACTCGCGCGACCCGAACCGCCAGCTCACAAGCGACAGCTCGCAGCCAGCCTCTGAAAGCGGGTATGGCTACACAGCGCTCAACCAGCTCTGCTACGCGGGCAGCAGCGCAACTTCGTGCTCGTCCCCACCATCGGGCGCCAGGCAGTACCAGTACGACAGCGCGGACAACCTCACGCAGGACGGCGGTACGACTCAGACGTTTGACGCTGCCGATGAGCTTACGACTGCGAGTGCGCCTCCGATCGGCGGCGGAACCAACTCAGGCGGCGGTAGCAGCACTGGTCCCGCAGGCACCAGCACAGGCCCAGCATCATGGATCCAGGGCTTCATAAAGACTTCAGGCGGTGTGCCGCACATCACCAGTGGAAAGGTGGGGTTCGCCCACGCCGCCACCATCGCTCGAAAGCATCCAGTCATCTCTGCCGTCGTCTCCACGAGCGGTAGCGGCGATCGGCTCCTTGCTTTTGTGACAGTCGCCAACCCTGCGCATGGCCACGAGGGAGTTGCCGGCGTCACCGGAGGCGGCGCGACATGGACCCAGGTCACGAGCACGGCGTCCCCGGCCGGGTACGTGGCCATCTGGCAGGCAAGAGCACGCAAGCGTCTGACGCGCGCCCGGATCAGCGTCAGGCTCCGCACTGGCAACGTGAAGGCCGCCCTGGCGACTGTGGCTTTCGACAGCAACGCTGTTGTTGCCACTGACGCCAGCGGCTCAGCACGCTCGGGAGCCCCACACCTCAAGCTGACCGTGCCGGCGAATGCGATGGTCATGGCCCTCGGCCGTGACAAGTCGGCGCACGGCTCGCTGAAGCCGCTCAAGGGGCAGATCCTCGTTGGGCACGTTGCCTCGTCTGGCGTCGTCTCGTGGATGCAGAGCGTCACCGCGACGGCGGGCGGCCTCGTGACGGTGGGTCTAGCGTCACCAACATCGTTTGCTTGGGGGCTCGGCGCCGTGGCGATCCACGAGCAGGCTGCTGCCAAAGCCAGCGTCGTGCACGGACAGCAATTCGTGGGCGTCGCTCCGTCTTTCGCGCACACGGCTACGTCTTCCCTCGGCTCGAACTCGCTTACGACCCTGGACTCCCGCGCTTCCGCTGCACGTCCAGCGCTGGCGTCCGATCCTGCGTCATCCGCGCTGGCGCCGACCACTCCGGAAGATGGTCAGCTCACATTTGCCTACGACGCCGAGGGCGACCGAACCGGTCTCGTCGCCGGCAACGGCGCGGCCCAAACTTATTCCTATAATCAGGCGCTTGAGTTGACAGGCATCGGCCCCGAAGTGTCGTACACCTACAACGGAGACGGGTTGCGCATGTCTAAGACCGTTGGCGCTACGACAACACCGTTTACATGGGACGTAGCCAGTGGGCTACCGCTTGTCCTCGAAGATGGCACCAATGCCTACATGTACGGTCCCGGCGGACTTCCGTTGGAGCAAGTGACCGGCAATGCTCCGCTCTGGTTCCACCACGACCAACTCGGCAGCACACGGCTGCTGACCGACACCATTGGTCAAACAGTCGTCACTTACGCATACACGCCTTACGGCAGTATGTCGAGCTCTTCCGGCAGCGCGTCCACGCCATTGCTCTTTGCAGGTCAGTACCGTGACGGTGAATCCGGGCTTTACTACCTACGCGCTCGGTACTACGACGCAGTGACAGCGCAGTTCCTAACACGCGACCCTGCGGTGTCGTCAACGAGGTCGCCATACGCCTATGTGGCAGGGAGCCCACTGAACAAGACCGACGCGAGCGGGCTTGCGCCGTGTGCAAGCGGCCTTACTTCCACCAACACCTGCCCGCCTCCACCTCCGCCGCCGTCGGCGCCCCCGATCGTGGTGAACGGATACTGCTCTACCGTGACGCTCGGAGAGCAGGCAGTCGCGGGCCGCTACGAGGTGTGCACGACCCAAACACCGGACCTACAAGGTACGACGGGCGGCTTCATACGAGCGTGTTTCGTATCGAACCCTAGCATGACGTGGTACCTACAGAAGATTCCTTCTCAAACCACATGTGGCCAAGAGTATTTTGGACCATTGGACACCGTGTATCTGCAGGCGCCGTCGGTGAACGGGCGAAGCGGTTATATACACCTGATTACGCCCGATACGCGGGTGATATGCCAGGCGGATGAGGAGCAGGGGTGGAGTCTGAGCTTGGGCTCCCCTCCCATCGGCGGGGCCTTCGTGCCATGGCAGGAGCCGGACGATGTCCCGGCGAACGAGGATGGGTAGTGGACTAAAACGGAACGTACGCGCTCGGGTGCAACTGCGGACGCGGCCGCTGGCGACGTACATTCAGTCAGTCTTCATCCACTAATTATTTTCCTTCTCAGTGTCTGGGTATCGTGTGTGAAACCGCCAGCACACTTCGCATTCACCTCGTCGAGCGGCGAAGCGGTCGCTCGCCTAGCGCACCCGTTCGTCGTAATGCCCGCCGGTCTACTCGTCTGGCCACGAGGAGTTGGGGCGACCTACCGCCGTCAACAATGTGCCTCTAATTTTCTCACCGTTGGCCAGACCAGGGTTCCCCGTACGCAGACCGTGGAGTAATGCGCGCGTCCTCACAAGCCAGACCTTCGCTCTCGCTCCGGACGACGTCCGAGCACCCGACGCGACCGGATCGCGCGCCCGCATTCGTCAGGGGCATGCGGGCGTGCGCCGGCTGGCGACTCGGACGCATGCGCAAGAACTCCCCATCCCACATCGGCATACACAAAAGCCGGTATAAAGCGCAAAAGAAGAAACCCCGCACTACCCGGCTTGCATCAAATGCAATAACCGCGGTTTGAGGCAGTTGCCGACTGCGCCGCTCGAGCGCTCCAGCGCCCGCGCGACGGCGGTCGGCCCGTGCGGGCCGCTGTCGGCGTTCTTCTTCAGGAAGGCGAGGACGAGCCCGTCGAGCTGCCCCGGCTTCAGATGCTCGCCAGCCGCCGTCGGCTTGGCATCAGCTGCCGCTTTCGGCTTCGCGGTCTTCGCCGCTGGCTCAGCGGACGCCAGCGCGAAGCGGTCGGGAAGCCGGCGGGCCCCGTCGCGCCCGCCCTCGGTGCGGCGTGCCTCACCCGCGCTCGCCAGCCGCGCGAGCACCTTGCTCGCGGTCGACCGGCCGACGCCAGCGGCGTCTGCCACCTCCGCCGCAGTCGCTTCCGGGTTGGCGGCCAGGGCCTTCAGGATCGCCTGCTCGGAGGCGGGCTTCTCGGTGGTCTGCTTGCTGTTGCTCATCTCGAATCTCCTTTGATTGGCGCCTTGCTCGGCGTTGGAGGTGGACGTGGTAGCTCGATCCGCGAGGGATCTCAAGTCCATTGCGAGCAAAGCCCGGAAGGCTCCCCGCGACCTCGCCCGAGACCCCCCGCATACGCGCGTAAACGGGCCGAAAGTGGCTCGTGACGGCTTGTGCGGCCCGCGCGCGGACACTCCCGCTCGAGCCCGGCGGCACCCCTGGATGGCGGCTCCGCGCCAGCTTGGCAGAGGACTTGAACTTCCCGCCGGATCGAGCTAGACGTGTGTGCGACGCCCGACCAACCGAACGCGAAAGGACGCGCCATGCCCACGATGAACGGACTGCTCAGCCTGCTCGCGACCGGCGTGCTCGTCGCCCTCGGCTTCTGGTTGCTGGGCGGGATCGTGCTTCGAGTCGGTGGCGTCCTCGTGGTCGCGGTAGGGCTGCTGAGCACCACTGCGACTGGCTTGCCCTCAGCGGCTCTGGCAACCGTGCTCGGCGGTCTCGCGTGGCTCGCCGGGCAATGGCTGTTCGGGCTGCGCCACCACTACTTCAGCTCGCCCCTCGCCCGTCGCGTATTCCACGAGGCGCTGCCACGGCAGCTCGACCCCACCAGGGGGTGGGGTGTTCCCAACGTGCCGTCGGGGCAGCGGTAGGGGCGTAGCGGGGCTGTGGTGGCTCATCAGACGAACAGCAGGCACTCGGCCGGGGCTCCGGCTCGTGCGCGAGGCGAGCGCGGTATGAGACGCCAGCAGGCGATCCCGCAGGAGGACCATGTTGAGCGCCGAAACCAACGGCTGATCATGCTGCCCCCGGAAGACGTCCGCTCGACACCGGAATATGTACTCGGGTGAGCAACACGACGCGAACCCAAGGTCGCCGTGAGCCGAAGCGCCGCAGATCCAGCGCAGGTACCGTCATGTCGTTGTTCTCCGGGGCGCTCGGCCTCGACCTTGGCCTAGAGCGGGCCGGACTTAAGGTACGCGTCGCGGTCGAGGCAGACAGGTGGGCCGCCTCCACTCTGCGTGCCAACCGCGATGATTTCAAGATCCTCGACCAGCCGATCGAGCAGTTCTCGAGCGCAGAAATCCTCGAGGCAGCTGGCCTGCGACCGGGTGAGCCGACGGTCGTCAGCGCCGGACCGAGCTGTCAGGCGTTCAGCACCGCGGGTCGGCGCCGGTCGTTGGACGACGAGCGTGGCACGCTGTTCCGTGAGTTCCTGCGCGTTGTCGAGGAGACCCAGCCGCGGTTCTTCGTGATGGAGAACGTCCGGGGTGTCCTTTCCGCCGCGATCCGCCATCGCCCATTGGCCGAGCGTGGCCCCGGACACCCGACACTCAGTGCCGACGAACAGCATGGCTCCGCTTTCCAGCTGATCCTGCGCGAGCTAGCGGAGCTCGGCTACTACGTCGTGTTCGGTCTCATCGATGCAGCGGACTACGGCGCCGCCCAGCATCGACATCGGATCCTGTGGCTGGGTTCTCGAGACGGCGAGGACATCAGGCTACCCGCGCCCACCCACTCAGAGACCGCAGGCCGTGGCGTGAAGGCGTGGGTGACACTCGGTGAGGCGCTCGGCGGCCTCGATGACCACGAGCGGGTGACCCTGCCGCTCTCGCCGGCACAGCAACGCCTGCTCAAGCGAGTGCCCGCCGGCGGTAACTGGCGAGACCTCCCGCCACGGCTGCAGCGGGAGGCGCTTGGGCGTGCGTATGAGTCGTGGGGAGGACGCAGCGGGTTCTACCGACGCCTACGCTGGGACAAGCCGGCTCCGGCTCTCACGACCCGTCCCAACTCCAAGGCGACGATGTTCATCCATCCCGACCAGCTGCGGACGCTCTCGGTCGGGGAGTACGCCTGCCTACAGGGCTTCGACCCGGAATGGCAGTTCGCGGGGGGTCCGGCCCAGAAGTACCTGCAGATCGGTAACGCTGTCCCCTTGCCAATTGGCTACGCCATCGGCCGTTGCCTGGCCACGCTCCTGCGGGGGCCGGATACTCGCGACTGCTCGCGCAAGGGTGTGATGGCGTGTGGCGACAGCCTGCTCATCGAACGGCTCAACAATCGTCCCCGCACGGTCCTGAACCCCGACCGCATGCGCACCGAGAAGGGCCTAGTCGCCGCGCGAGAGTGGATGCGTGGTCTCGGCGGCGCGCGGCGCGAGCCCGTCGAGGTGGCGATTCTCACTGACGCCGCCTGACTGATCCCCCAGCCAGGCGCTCCAACAAGACCGCCCGTCGCTCGTGCGCGTTACCGGTCGGCGGAGGTCTCAACGCGCCACCTCGGCCACTTCGAGACCTACGTCACGCGCAGCGTCGAGTAGCTCGTGGAGCAGCCGCTCCCTTGTCGGTGGCTCGTCGATACGGTCTGACAGCAGCTGACGGGCGTGGCGTTCCTTCTGGCGCAGGCGATCGTACTCGCCTTCCTCCAGGGTGTCGCGGCACAGCAGCACGACGTAGCTGACTTCGCGCTCCTGGCCGCGACGGTGGATCCGGTCGAGCGACTGCAGCCAGTGCGCGGCCTGGTTGCTCATCGACTCGTAGACCGCTAGCCGAGCCGCGTGCAACGTCAATCCTGCTCCCGCCGCCGCGGGGTTGGCGACCATAATCCGCGTCTCGGGATCCTCCTGGAAGGAGTGAACCGCCGCCCGGCGAGCGGCGGCGTCGCCTACCGTGCCGTCGTAGCGGATCACACCCAGGTGGGCGTAGCGCTCGCACAGCGCCTGCACAGAGGCCCGGTAGAACGACCACACGACGAGCTTCTCCTCGCCCTCGAGGATGAACCGCCGCACGAGCTCATCTAGCGCCGCCTGCTTCGCAGGCACCTGGGTGAAGCCGGGGACCAGTCCGGTCGGGTCGGAGCAGATCTGCAGCAGAGTCGTGCGTCTCGCCGCCCACGACGCCAGGCGGCGGGCGAACCCCTCATCGGTCTCTGCCCGCAGGTCTACCAGCAGGTGCTCGAGCGCGTGCCGGTAGGCCGACAGCTGGTCGCCGGTCAACTCGACGCGCACCACCTCGAACCGGCGCGGTGGCAGCTCTGGCAACACGTCCTGCTTGAGGCTGCGGACGTAGGCGCCCCGCCCAGCCAGCGCGTCAGCAACCACGATGTGGGCGTCGTGGCGATCCTCGGGAATGTCGACCGACCCGAACGTGGCCCCCAGGTCTGCGAGCGACACCTGGGCTACAAGGTCGCTCGCCTGGTTAGGGGCCGGGGTGCCACACAGCACGAAGCAGCGGCTGCACCACTCACGAGCTCGGCGTAGTGCGCGACTGCGGCGGGCGTCGGGGTTCTTGACGAAGAACGACTCGTCGACGTAGAGCAGAGAGCGGCCCGGCCGTGCCCTCAGAGCTGCTACGAGCTCCCGCTCGATGCTCACGACAGTCTCGAAGTTGCACACGACCACGTCAAGTCGGCGCTTAAGTACACGTCGCTTGGTACGCCGGTCACCGTCGAGCACGCCGACCGTGTAGACGCCCGGACGGAAACGCGAAAGCTCGCTGGGCCACTCGGCGACCATGCTCTTCGGCGCAACGATCAACGCGAGGCTCGCCTGGTCGCGGGCGAAGAGTACGTCGAGGCTGTATATGCCGGTGACCGTCTTGCCGACGCCCTGCTCATCGAACACACACAGCCCGCGGCAGTACTCCGCGGTCATCGCGACGACGTTGCGTAGCTGGTGCTCGTCAAGGGTCGCGACGTCGTCGAGCTCGGGGACCGCGGCTTCCAGCCGCGGTCGATCTACAGAGGGCAGCTCGCGCAGTAGGTCGCGCAGCCGCCGATGATCCTCGAGCAGTCCGCGACGGTTCTCGCAGAACTGCCTCGAGGCGGCGTCGTGTAGCACCGCCAGACCGTCGAGTGGCTCGAGCAGCCTCGGCGCTGAGGACGCCGGTACGCCAGCGGCGGTGCGCCCGGCACCCCAGAAGACCGGGAGCTGAGCGGCCTCCAGCAAACGGCGCACCTCGCCCGGTCGGGCCTCATCGGGGACGAGTAGCACGCCGCTGTGATCCTCACTGAGGACAGCACGGCAGCGCACGGCGCTCACGGCAGCTGGCCGCGGTCGACGAGTGCCGGCTCGACGAGGTTGTTCGCCAGCTCGAGCGCGTCACGCAGCGCGAGCAGGTTCTCGGTGTCCACCTTCTCGTGGAACGTCGCCACGGGCACGGCCTTCAGCCACTCGACGAAGTTCTGGATCCGGGTGTTCGGGTCCATCTGCCGACGCTCCTTGGCAGCAGCCGAGGCGCTGGTCAGGGCGTCGTCGATCTTCTGCTGCAACTCCTCCAGCCGCTCAGGTGTCGGGTCTTTCTCATCGCGTGCGCGCTGCAACTCGCGGATCGCGTCGGGGGACTCCGGCAGGTGCTTGAGGTTGCGGATCTGGCTGAAGCGGACGAACTTGTCCTCGAAGAGCAGATCGAACACCAACCGGCGGAGCTCGTCGTCCTTGTTGAGCACGAAGTTGACCCCGGACGCCTCACCCTTGCTGAGCTCGTCGAAGTACTCGAAGTAGGCGCTGGCCTTGTGCGCGACCGCGTGCCGGTCGCGGTGGCGGGCCTCGACCTGGTGCTCCTCGAACTCGTCGGCGAGCCGGACCATCTTCAAGAAGCTCGTGACGTGGGTGGTCTGGATCCCGAAGTACTCGGCGACCTCTCGGCGCAGCGCGCGCTCGCCCCGGTTGTCCCGTCCTGGCTGAAGATGGGCGAGGCGGTCGTAGCGCTGTGCGACCTTGCGTGCCCTGACGTACTTGGGCCACTCCTTCTGCGTCGTCTCCTCGAAGTTAAGGGTGATGACGACGTGCTCGGCCTCGGTCTCCGTTGTACCCTCCTCGAGCATCCAGACGGGCACCCACTCGGCACGCTCCTTCGCATCGGTCCCGTACTCGGCGGTATCGGTGTCGAGGATGTAGCGGCAGGCGGCCACGCGGCGGTTGCCGTCGAGCAGCCTTCCCTGGTAGTCGATGATCGGTGGGGTGCGCACGCGGTTGCGGGCGATGCTCCGGGCGAGCTGCTTGATCTCGAACTCGTCGTCCGCGTCCTCGATGCCTGGCAACGACATCTTGGTCAGCATGATCTCCAGGATCTCCTCGGCGCTGGGCCGACGACCGTGCTGCTCGGTGAACTGTTCGATGTGAACCTGCAGGCGCTCGTTTCCGTCCCACTGCTCGATTTCGGTCGCTCGCAGGTAGCCTGCCCAGACCTTGACCTCCCGACCATTGAACGTAGGTGGCGGGATGATCCGGTGCACTTTGAAGCCGTCGCGGGCGTGCAGCTTGACCGAGCCTGCCCCGGTGCGGTCGGCGCGTAGGCGACGAACCTCCTCGCGCAACGTGCTGGCGTGCTCACGCAAATGGTGGGCGAGCTCCCCGTCGCCGCTGTCGTGTGCCCAGCTGAGCAGCGCGTCGACGACGCGGTCGAGCATCCGCTCAGCGGCTGCGTCGTCGACGTCTCCCGTCGCCGCTTCTGCGATGCGCTCACGCACATCAGACGGCACGTCTGCTGTCAGCCGCTGCACGCGCGCGAGCAGCCGCGTGTAGGCGTCGCGGGGGTCGGTCAGGGTCTCTGTAGTCTCCATCAGAAAGTTCCTCCTTGGTCAGTCGTCGTTGAACTCGACGAGCATCGTGCCGTCGTCGAGCATGCGCACGAGCCCCTCCGCTTCAGCGAGGCGGCGCAACTGCCGTCGTCCACGCGAGATCGCCTTCCGCACCGCCGTCTCCGGTATGCCCAGGTGCTGCCCGATCTCCCAGCCGCTAAGGAGATCCTCCCCAGCTTCGATCGCGCCTAGCAAAAGCAGCCAAACCTGCCGGGGACGATCCTGGTCGATGCGCTCGACCAGCGCTCGCCATCGCACAAGCTCGCTGGGCGCCGGCCCATCCACTGTGGTGAGGCCGAGCGCTTCATCCAAGGGGACCGTCTCCCCGCGCGTACTGCTCAACTCGCCCCCCTTGCGCTCCGCGAGCCACCACACGAGACCCTGAGGATCCTCCACGACCCGGCCCTGGCGCACCTGGCGCACAGCCTCGACGACCGCCTGCTCGATCACCGCCTCGACATCTGCGCCGGATAGCTGGGTGCGTGCGCCGAGCATCGACTCCAGACGGCCGAGGTAGTCGGCGTCGCCGAACACCACCCGCAGCACCCGGTATATATGCGCGGGGTCGCCTACTGGCTCGGGCTGGCGGAGCGGTGACGTGGTCATCGCCAAACAGGAGGGAACCGGTGTGACCTCAACACCACCTCAGCATCCCAGTTCGTCGTGTCCACGGACGCCCCACGTCACGGAGTACGCGGCACCGCAGCTGGCTAGGATCCTTCGCGGGATGGTTGACGGGGATGCGGCGCGCACGACATTTACTGCGGCCGAGGCCGATGAGATTCGCGGCCTGCTCGGCGAGTTCCCGCACGCGCGCCGAGCGGTCCAGCGGATGAACATAGCCCGCCTGCGGCGTATGGGGCTGAGCATCGCTGCCGAGGCGGAGGCGCCGACGCGCGCACAGTTCGAGGATCTTGTGTCTTCTGGCGAGCTTAAGGTGGATGACGATCGCGCGGCGGCCAGGGCATTGATCCAGCCGCACCCTTCACGCAACGTCTTTCGAGTCGCCGTCGGGGTCACCGGCGATTCGGTTTCGGAGACGTGGAGCGCGTTTGACCACCGCTACCAATGGTTCACTAAGCCTCCACAGTCGGTGACCAGCGGCGCGCACCTGTTCGTACTGGCTGTCGACCGCTGGAAAAGCGCAGTCGTCGGCCTGTACGAAACCGTCACAGCGGGCGCAGCCAAACTACCCAATTCGCCAGACCAGACCCGCTGGCCGTGGGCGCTCGGTGTCCGGCCACTGGCGGCGATCCGACCGCCGGAAGCGACGCGCGTTGAGGGACAGGTGGGACCACAAAGTGGGCTTCCGGCGCGTGTTTCAGACGCGGGCACACTGGAGCTCCTCTACAAGGCAGTCGCCGATAGCCCGCCACCTCCTGGTCCGGGAAACCTGGAGCAGCGGGTGCAGGAACTCCAGTGGCAGGACGTTGCCGCCGACGTCATCGAGGCCGTGCAGAGCCTCGACAAGGAGGCGCGTGGGCCCGCTGTCATTGCTCGCGCGATCGAGCTGGGGGATTGGAGTGAAGAGGAGCTAGGCGCGCGCGCCTGGTACACCGGCAGCGGCGTCGACTCGCACATCGAATACATCGTGCGGCAGGCGCTGCAGCTCGAGCTCGATCTCACAAGGCACCTGGAGCGGTTACACGGCGTGTACTCCCTGACGGCCACCGCGCCCGCCGCCGGGATCGGGGTCGCATACCGTCTCGCCGGCGACGACGACTCGGCGGAGGCGGAGCTGCCGCCGCATCTCGCCGATCTGGCCGAGCTAGACCGCGCGACCAAACGCCACATGAACCTCCAGGACCGTCTCGCCGACGCGCTCCGCCTACGCGGTGTTGAGCCACGCTCACCGAGCAGCTGGCAACCGCAGTTCGACGTCGCCTTCGAACACGCAGGCAAGCGCTTCATCGTCGAGGTCAAGAGCGGCGATCCCGTCAGCGCCCAGCAGATCCGCCTGGGAGCCGGGCAGCTGCTCGAGTACCGCCACCTGCTGCGCGACACGGACACGGTTTCACAGGAGATGCACGCGGTGCTCCTGGTCGAGGCGGAGCCGCCGCACCCCTGGGCCGCACTTGCCGTTGCCCTTGGAATCCGGTTTCTCCGGGCCGACGAGCTTGAGGAGTCGCTGTCGGCGCTACTTGCCGGCGCTAACTGACGGGGCGGGCGCGTCAGTGGCGGCGGTCGCCTTCGGCGGGCGTGCTGGCGCTAGTTGTCCGATGCGTGCCGTGCTCAGTCCCGTGGCCTGGCCGATCCGCTCGTAGGTCCAGCGTTGGGCGATGGCTTGGTGAAAGACGGCGTTGCGTCCGCGGCGCGCGGTGTCGTTGAGCGCGGATATGGCCTTGTGGAGATCCTCGACCTCTCGGAGTCTCGTGTCGGTGACCGGAGGTGGGGATTCGTCGCTGAAGACCTTGGCGATACGGGCCGCGAGCGCACGTACCTCTGCGGCGAGGTTCGGCTCGGGGCGGCGCCCGCCGTCGTCCCCGGCTTCGAGGATCTCGGCAGGGGAGGCGCTCGTCATCGGCTGCTGGCCGGGGCGGTGGCGACCAGGGTCTCGCGGGCGTCGGCGATAAGCCCGTCGGCGACCGTGCTCCAGTCCGCGAAGGTGGCGGTCTCGAGCACCTCCTCGATGATCGGCCGCAGGCTTTCGGCGATCACTGAGGGGTGGTACTTGCCCTTGACGACGTGGTCGAGGAGCAGATCGTTGATGCTCTCACTAACCGCGTCGTCGCCGAGGGCGTTCCGGATGAAGCCCTGGATGAGTGCCGCGTCGAAGGTGGTGCCCTGCTCGCTGGTGCGCTGTTCCGTAGCCATGATCCTGCCTTTCTCGGGGAGGTCGTTTGTGCTCATGCCCCTAGTATTTCAAGAGTCCTAGAAAAAGTCAAGGGCTCTAGAAAATCTTTAGAACGGGGTTGCCCCAGTAGCGCGGGCAAGCGCAACGCACGGCTGCCGATAGCCCCGGACAGCGCGCTATAGGGCACTCTGCGGCGAACCCGATCGGTCGGATGCGTTCGCCCTCGGGGGGGATGATGTCCGCTTCGTCCGCGAGCTCCCGCCCGTCGTAGCGCTCATCCCGAGGGACGCGCGAGGCGGTAGGATCGGGGGTCGCGGCGAGATAGCTCAGTCCGGTAGAGCACTCGACTGAAAATCGAGGTGTCGGCGGTTCGAGTCCGCCTCTCGCCACCATATTGTCCATACTCCAACCCACGACCTGAGAAGAGATCGGGGTTGGCCCAGCACCCACGAGAGGCCGTTCGGGCTCTGGTGGGTGCTGTTGGTTGTGGGCCTGGGTCTGCTTGGCTCGCTCTCTGAGAGCCTGCTCAATGGCTGCTCGCAGCTCTTGGTCGGCTTTGGCGATGGCAGCTCGCCGCAGCTCCGAACCCAGCAGCGTGTCGAAGGGCTCGGCCAGCACGCCACTCACGGTGTACTCGTCGTCGATGAACAGCCGCTTGAAGAAGGCCAGGTTGAACTGCCGCCGCAGCGGCCCGGAGGCTTCGCGGTAAGCCGCTAGGCAGTCCCCGGACCGCGTCAGCGCTTGCCGAAGGTTCGTCTCGGCCTTCTTGAAGTCCGCTTCGACTGCGGCCAGCCGTCCCTCGGTGCTGTCAATCTCTCGCGTCAGCCGGGCTTGCTCGCTCTTGAGCAGGTCCAGCGGCACGGCATCGGCGTAGTGGGCATTGAGCAGCTTCTGGCGCTCGGCTTCCAGCTTGCGCAGTCGGCAGGTCTGGACGGTCCGTTCACGCTCGGCATCAGTCCTGAGCGTGGCTAGTTCTTCACCGAGGAAGGCTCGCAGCGCTACAACCTCCTTCTCGGGAAGCTGTACCGTGGCGTAGTGGGCGGCAATGGCCGCCTCGACCAGCTCAATGCGCAGGGCTCGCTGGGTGCAGCTGTGCTTGTCCTTCTGGCGGCCGATGCAGATGAAGTAGGGGTAGGTGCCGCCGTTGCCCTTGGCATAGTTGACGATTAGGCGGCAGCCGCACTGGCCGCAGTAGATGCTCCCCTTCAGATAATGAGGATGCTCACGCTGCTTCTCCCCGGCCAGGTGCTTGGCACTCAGCAACTCCTGCACCCGCTGCCAGGTCTCAGGGGTCACGAGCTGAGAATGTTTGCCGGGATAGAGCACGCCCCGGTAGCGCACCAGACCCATGTAGTAGGGGTGGCGCAGCAAGATATGTAGCTGGGAGTCGCTCAGCGGTTTACTGACGGTCTTAGGGCCAGGGGCAGTCGTCAGTCCACGGTCAGTCAGCTCGCCCAAGAGACTGCGGATCGTCCAGTCGCCGGTGGCATACGCCTCAAACGCCCAGGCCATCAGCGGCCCACGCGCCGGATCGACTTCAACGGTGCGACCTTCCAGACCATCGACCATGCGCCGGACGTTTAGGTAGCCGAGCGGAACTCGTCCCGGCGTACCGCCGTTTTTGGCCTTCTGGACCGAGCCCTTGATTACCTCCGTCGCCAAGTTGCGGCTGTAGAACTCGGCAATCGAACTCATGATGCCGTGCAACAGCAATCCGGAAGGCGTTTGGTCGATGTTCTCGGAGACCGACACCAGCTCGGCCCCGGCCTGCTGAAGCGCCAGGTTGATCGTCACGTCATCAAAGCGATTGCGCGCCAGGCGATCGACCTTGTGGACGATGACGTGCTTGACGCGGTTCTCCTTGACGAATGCAAGCAGCCGCTGTAGTTCCGGCCGGTCAGCCGTCTTGGCCGACTCGCTGCGCTCAATGAACTCTTCAATGACCACCGCTTTGAGGCTGGCGGCCTTGCGCTTGCAGGCTGTCAACTGGGCTGGCAGCGAGTAACCGTCCGGCTCGCCACCCTTCGCAGCCTGTCCCCTACCGGGGGAAACCCGCACATAAATCACGGCCGGAGCTGCTTCGGGCTCTTTAGTTTTCTGCTTCTCTGTCATACACTACCTCCTTTCCGTGCCTTACCAGACACTCTGTGTTGTTAATTGTACCACGGCCAATACGTGAGTGCACAAAAAGTGTGTTCACCCTACCTGGCCAACGTTGTCGTTGTTTCTCCATATACATTACCTCCTTCCATATATTAATTGTTAACTCGATTCCAGTGAGCCGAGCGCCGCCACGGCCCGGTCGCCGGTCGTCACCACAAACAACCGCTCCGGCAGCTTGCGGTCCCGAGCGATGACACTCTGCACCCGTTCGGCTCGCTGCTCATCCGGCACCACCCAGCAGACCCGGGGAAAGACCCCGCCATGTTTGGCCTGCTCAGTGCCGGATTGGTAATAGTCGGCGTAGAGATGACACTTACGCCTAATCACCGGCAAACTCTCGCTACTGCGATCTACCTCCACCAGCCAGCGCAGTTCGTAATCCCCGACGCCCAGCACCATAAACAAATCAGGGCGCAGCCAGCGCCGCCCGCCCAGCCCGGCGAACTGCCGCCAACAACGTGGCTCGGCCTGGCAGTCCAGCACCTCGAACCGGCCCTGGCGAGCAGCCACCGTCACGTCTACCACCAACTGCGCGACGGCCAGGGTGTGATCGACAAACCGCAGGGTCGGTTCATAGCGCCGCTGCCGGGCTCCCTCCAGTGCCAGGATGCGCTGGCCGACCGGCCCCAGCGCGAAGATGAAACCCGCCGAACCGGCCCGCACGCCGCCAATCCGCCGCTCCAGCCGGGTCAGCAAGCGCTCGCCGGTCAGACGCTCCAGGACCCGCTGCCGGGCGCGCGTGGCGGCCAGTTCGCTGGCGTGTCCGCTCTCCGCGAAGTGGCTGGCCTGAAGCTGCCGGGCGCTCATTAGCCGCAAGCAAGCCACCTGCCGCACGATCGCCAGATCGCGCTCGGACAGCCGCTGGCGGATGTGCGTCAACCCCCGCGCCGAGACGTAGGGACGGATTGGTGCCGTCCCCCTCATGCCAGACCTCCGGGCTGCTTTTCTTTCGTTACCAAAGAGAAAGTCATGAGCGGTGTGGCACGGTGTTTTCCCCGCCACCCGAAGCGACAGGCACCCCCACGCCTCAGCCGTGGCCGCACCCCCGTTGACGACCGCTTGCCGCCGTCCAACCCGCTGACCGTCCACCGCTCCACGTTCGCCGCCTGTCGCTGCCCGCCGGGCCAAGACGAAAAAGACTGACTGGAACAGTCAAAGACTTTCGTCGCCAAAGTGGCGGCACTGACAGCTCCGGCGCAGGGGTTTTGGGGCCGCGCTATCGACGCGACACGACGGGCGACACGTCGCGCGCTCATACCGCGCCCCCGGTAGCCCGTCGCCGTGGCGCAAGGTCATCGCCCGCGGTCTGGCGGTGGCCGAAGAAAAGCTGGTGCAGGTCAGCTTCCACCTCGGCGCGGTCGACACCGTAAGCGTCACGAGAAGCAGTCCGCACCAATGCCGGATCGCTGAGGGGCTTACCGGGCAGCACCGTGCGTGCGCTGCACCACGGCTGCACCGCGCCTCGAGCGACCAGTTGCGCGTAGCACCGGAAGGCCCCGAGGCTCTGAAAGTCCTCCGGGGCCAGGGCGCTCCCGGCGGCGATCAGCCGGGCGTCCTCGCCGGGTAGCCGAAAGGCGACCCGGGACTGGGCGTTCGCCAGCACCGCCGAGCGCATCGCCGGGTCCAACTGATGCATGTACTGGTGGGCCGCCACGAAGCCGACCGCCAAACCCCTCGACGTAGCCAGCGCGTCGGCAAAGTCCAGCGGCAGGTGCAGGTAATCCTGAAACTCATCGACGTAGACAAAGACCGGATGCCGCCGCTCGGGGGCGATGGCGGCCCGGCCGAGGACGGCCTGCCAGAGCTGCGAGATAACCAGGCTGCCGAGCAGCGCCGCCGTCTCCGGCCCGAGCAACCCCTTGCTCAGACTGACCAGCAGTATCTTGCGCTGCGTGAAGACCCGGCGCAGGTCAAAACTCCGCCGGGTCTGTCCGACAATCGCCCGCATCTCGGGACGCAATAGCAGCGGCCGTAGCTTGTTCATGACGGGCGCGATGGCCGCCGCCCGCTCGGCCTCACTCCACGCCTCAAAGGCACTCCAGAACGGAGACAAACCAATCGGGTCGCTGGCGTGCGGCACGACCCGCCGCCGGAAACCGGCGTCGGTCAGCAGCAGCGGCAGGGCCGCCAGCGTCATGCCGGGCAAGCGGGCCAGGGTCAGTAGTGACGCGCCGAGAATGTCGTGGGTGCGCGGCCCCCAGTGGGCGATATACAGCGAGTGAAACAAGCCGAGCAACTGATCGGCTACCAGCTCCGGCGAGCGACCGCCCAGGGCCAGCGGGTTGAGGCCCACCGGGCGCTCGGTGTCAGTCGGATCAATGAGCACCACGTCGCCGACGCGGTTGGACGGTATGCGCTGGAGCACGTCGGCGATCAGGTCGCCCTTGGGCTCAATGACCACCACCGCCCGCCCGGCCGCCATGTCCTGGGTGATGAGGTTCAGCAACAGCGTGGACTTACCGACGCCGGTCGGCCCCAACGCGTGCACGTGCCGCAGCGAATCGGTGGGCGTGAGCGCCAACGGCCGCTCCCGGCCCGGATAGGTGGCCTTGCCAATAATCCGGCCGCTGCGCGAGATGGCCGTGGACGGTGCCACCGGGCGGCTGCCGATCATCTGCACCGGCAATTCGCTGGTCATACCGACCGGCCACGCACTCACGGCGGCCAGCTCACTGGCGTTGAGGCGTAGCGGCCAAGACCAGCGCGGCGCATCAGCCCGGATCACCCGGGCGGCATTAGTCGGTCGAACGTGGAAGCTGACACCGGGCGCTTCGGCACTGCCGAGCGCCCCAACCACCTGCCGGAGCAACTGCCGTGCCCGGCTGGCGGACTTGGCCTTGACGGCCACTCGCCCCACCGCTCGCCAGCCCGGCTCGGCCTGCTTGGCACGCAGGGCGTTCCGCAACTCAACGTCGGCCACCGGCGGCGGGCCGAACGGCGCCAGCAGCAGGGCCCCGGACCACGACTCCGGGCCCAGGCCCGCCAGGTGGTTCGGCACCGCCATCGGTGCCAGGGGTCGGCCGAGTACCCACTGCATCACCGAGCGCTCCCCACGGCGCACATGAGCCAGGGCGGTCAGGATGGCCCGGTTGACGCTCGCCATATCCTCGGTACGCAGCGGCCGACGCCTGGTCGAGAGCCGCAACTCGACGGCGTGGGTAGCGACGATCGCCGGTCGCGCGCCTACTGCTTCCACTGCCAGGCCGGGAAGGGCGGCCCGGAGTTGGTCCACCACACTGCCCGCCCGGGCCGCCGGCAACGCCAAGCGGTGCTCGACCATGCCCGGCGAACCGACGGCCTCCATAATGACCGGACGCCCGGCGGCGGTGGCCAGCAACCGGCAGACCGCCGTGAGCTGCTCGGGGGCAACTTCGCGCGGCCAGCGCAGGCGATACCACACCGGGGCCACCGCCTTCACGCCGCTGCCTCCCGATCGGGGTCGGTTGTAGCCCGGTTGTTATTCTTTTGACGTCGGGCCGGTTTGGTCTTTGGCCGTTGGTGGTGTTCGGCTTCGGCTTCGACTTCGACCTGGGCCTGCTCCAGCTCGATCAGGGTACGGGCCAGACGCTTCAGGTCGGTGGGCCGCCGGATGCCCCGCACCCGGATTTTACGATCACCGTGATGATAGGTTCTACTCATATAAATAGACCTCCTTTCTCTCCCCGCGTCGGCGCAAAGAAAATGCGCACAGGAGCACCGCGCCCGTTGACTCAACGGGGCTGATTACTGCTAATAAAAGTTCCGCGTTTGTGTCTTCAGTCGGGCCAGGCCAAGGGCCGTCTGGAATAACGAGAACCTTCCAGTTAACGACACTGCCGGGCAGCGAGTCAAGACGGCTTGTGCATTTCACTACACCGACACGAACAGCCCTATCTCAGGCTATGTGTCACCAGCGCGACTTACGGAATTGGTAGATTGACCAGCCGCCAAAACCGAGCAGGACCACCAGGCCGACGCCGAGCAGCACCGGCCAGACGGCCACGATCAGCCGGGCGGCGATATACAGCAGCACGGCGATAACCAGCACCGTCACGGCCAGGCTCAGGGCCTTGTCCGGCCAGTGCGAGGGCGGCGTGGTCATGGCCGCTCCCCGACCTGCCCGGCAGCCGTCTCCGTCTCACTACTGAGCCGCACGGCCTCGGCGTAGAGTTGTTGCTCCAGGTCTTGGGCCACCCCCTGCATCCGGATGGCGGCATGCAGTCCTTGCCGGTAGGGAGCGGCCAAGTCTTCGGCGGGCGGCGGGGCTTGGGGGGTGCCGTCGCTCAGGGCCACGACGGCCAGCAACAGGAGCGCCAGCAGACCGATGACGGCCAGGATGAGGATCAGGACGTTCATGACTGCCCCCCTTTCTGGAAGGACAGACTCTGGATCTCCGTGACGGCCAGGCTGCCGTAGGCCATGAGGATCGCCTGGTAGATGTCCTCTCCCATCGGGGAGACCTTGAAGGCGGCATTGGCCGCTCGGCTCAGCATGGTGGCGTTCTGCATGGCCACGGACGTGGCAAAGGCCCCGGCCTGGATACGGGCCACGGCCGTGATACCGACGCGCTCGGCATCACGTACCTGGCTGTTCAGCAGTTGGTCGGGCTCCGGGAGTTGGGGGGTGCGGCGGACAAGGGCAGACATGGCGGGGCTTCCTTTCGCTTGGGTGAACCGCCCGAAGTGGCGGCTGATTCCAAGCATCGGGGACTGCCGCGTTATTGAGCAACCTGCAATCTTTGGAGCCATGCCCCGCCCCCAGTTGCCGCCACACCTGGTGCCGCGCCAGCCCAAGACGGTGCTGGGCTGGTCGATGCAGAAGCAGCGGCTGGTGCATGGCTGGACGGGCAAGCGGGTGGCCCAAGAGTTTGGCTGTAGTCCGGCCCACATCTCCCGCATTGAGCAAGGCAGCAAACCAAGCCGGGAGCTGGTGCAGTTCTATGAGGACAGCTTTCAGGCGGACGGCCTGCTGCTGAGCCTGTTTGAGGTAGCGGAGCATGGCCCGGAGCAGGAACGCCGTCGAGCCGGTGGCAGACGGCCCAAGCTCCACCGGGCCGTACCGGGCGATGCCTCAACCTTCCTGGGAGATACCATCCCGCATGGCACCCTCATGCAGCCGGGCCAAGTGTTCGAGCAGGCCTGGCGGGCCAAGAACAGCGGCACGGTGGCCTGGGCGGGGCGACGGCTGGAACGGCAGGGGCCATTGACCGGGCCGGGGCTCATTAGCTCGCTGCGCTTTGTGGACATACCGCACACCAAGCCGGGCCAAGAGGCCGTGATCACGGCTCCGTTGAAGGCCCCGACCTACGACTGCTCATCCATCGCCTACTTCAAGATGGTTGATGCATCCGGGAAGCTGTGCTTCCCGGATAGCTACCAGCTGGGGCTGGACGTGCTGGTGTTGGTGCGGGGGCAATTACCTGATGTGAGGGAGTTATACGACTACGAGAAGTAGATGATGCAGTTTGGGTTGAGTCTCTCCGCCAACGACCTCTCTTGCATTTGCCCTTACCAAGAGATTTACCTTCTTCCTCTGCACTGCGCTGTTCGTGCTGTTTTGTAATTGCACATTCCTCGCCTACACCCCAATGCCAATTGAACCAGTGGAATATCATTGCCAGCATGGCAAGCAGGACAACTAGGCTGGTAAAACCAAAAGCACGATCAATGCCATGACGGGCGACCGACGTATATACCTTATCCGATGGATGTTTATTTCTTGGGTTGGGAGATACCTGTATCGGCTCTTTTAATTTTATCCTATAGACTGGCCTCCGACGATACTTCAAGGTCTGGCGAAGAGAAGGGGTACCAAACATACGTACTCGTTTTAGTACGCGCTTATAACGTTTTCTGGTTGTATTCTCAAAATACCCCCCGCTCCATATTGACGCTATTATCAATATTCCGCTGGCAATTGCAAATATGGCTGATATAAAAGGCGGCACTGCTGCGCTTACCCTATTAGACAGCAACGGAATTGCGGGTGCATCGAAGTTCACAGAACCCGCAAACAGCATTGCCAATATGATGTATATCCACACCGAAAACCGGTACCGCTTTGTAAAGCGTGCGTAATGATGGCGTTGTTGTTGACTGACGAACAGCACGAGCACCGCAGGAGCAAGTAGGAGCCACTGACTGGTGCCGCCTCCACCAAGGAGCGCACCTCGTTCTGCCAGTACGGCTAGAGCAAGACCCAAGAATCCGGTAGCTATTAGCTTCCCATTATCAGCCGGATCGGGACGCAAAAAGACGTGGAGACGGGTAGCTTTAGGGGTGCCATGCCGTCTTCGATCTGGGCGTGGCCATCGTCGATCCGAGCTCCGTCTTCGATCTGGGCTCCACCATCGATTTGATTTAGGGTTCCGTCGATTTTTGCGGCGGCGTTGAGTCCTTCTGCGATTATGAAAATGATAGCCAAAGCTAGCGCAATCAAGTTCTTCCGCTATACCGTCTGGCGGTTTTGGTTCTTCTTGGCTATCATACTTCTTTTTATCCCACCCTGTATTTTCTACGGCAGTTCGGAAACGATTTCCGCTACCCCAATTCAAAAGTGTTATTCTGGTATCAAGTGGAGGGGTAATTGTGAAATAGTAGCTCTGGCAATCATCATACGAAGGGGTGTCGAACGAATATCGCAAAGGGAATACGTTATACCTGGCATATTCCCTTGTGCGCCAATTACGCCACCACAGCCGCAAACGTACGTTGGTAACCCCGTCTGACTCAGGCTCCGGTTCGTAACGCGGGGATGGAGAGTCAGCTTGGGTGTAAGTAGCCCGAAGATGAATAGCGCTACCTGGTTGAGCTGCCACCCAGCATAGATACTGGGTCTGTCTAGCAAGCAATTCGCAGTGGATCGAAAGCATTTTGTGTGCAGCCTTCTGGCGATTGCAGTTCATGATGCCTGATGCTCTAAACAGCTCGTCAAGTAGCTTCCTGGCACCTAGAGCTGTGTAGTTCTCATTTGACGGTACGGCGGTTATCATGGATGCTAGGTAAGAATGAAAGTCACCGAGCGTGCTTTGATCTAGATTTTTCCACTCTTCTGGAAGGATGAACTGACGTAGGAAGCAAGTTGCAAGGCAGTAGCCATGTTGTCGTCGCGTCAGCAAACGACACTGAGAACCATCGTCAGTAGTAACCATAAAATCTGCGAAGCGGCGGCGGCGAAAAGTGCCGAGTGATACAATAAATTGGGACGTATTATCGCGCCGATGTTTATGGGGTGGTATATCTGGTAGCGATGGTAGACATAGCTGTATTTGTCGCTCCCACTGCTGGCCGCCTATTGGTAGGAAGCTTACTCGCTCTACTACCCGCCATACATATTTACTAGATTCAGCTTGCATGCGTTCAAATGCGTCTAGCTGAAAAGTTTCAAGTGTAGAAAGGTCGTCGTCACCTACATACATGACGGCAGTACCTCATTCTAGTCAGTTGTGGAACAATAAACGACAAAAAGGCGCAAGGTTATTTAGCTTTGATGAGGATCATCTTCTGGTTCAGGAGGTAGGCCATAGGCACTGCGAATTGCGTTATGAGCAGCCTTCATGCTGTTATATGCCGCAACTGTTCCGGTCTTTACAATAGGTGGACCAATGCCGCGCCTGGGATCATCGGCTGGCAAATTATCCCGCCAATCTGCTATCCAGATATCCGAGTCATGCGGAAAATTAGAGGCACCGTAATTAACCGCAGCACCCTTTACAGGTGCGCGAGCCTCTTCCAGCCGTCTAAGACGTTCAGCCAAATGTTCCTCAAGTCGCTTATCCCAATAGTTCCAATAAGACTCGTCGGACAGCTGGGGTTTATCTGACCCAATGTCCGTGCTCACGGTTTCCCCGTCCTCTGGATCAGATTTCGCCAAGCGAGCCAGTCCGCCCAGCCAGCGTTTGATACGCCGCTGACCGAAAGATTCCTGCTGGCGGGATAATCGCTCAGGATGCTTGAGGCGTTCCATATATCAAGCATGAGGGGTCGGGGGGTACGTGTCAACGCCTTGCTGGTCAGCACAACCGCCCTTATCTGAGGCTGAGCGGGATCAGCGGCTTGTTCGGCGTGTCCATCCACCAAAGCGCGGCATACTAGCGAAAGTGCTCGTGCGGCGTAAGCCCGCCTAAACAAGCGTTGAGAGCCAGAGAATGGCCGCGCCGGAGACACGGGCAGCCAGTCTGCCGGAGGCGTCGGACGAACCCCAACCATGGCCAATCAAACGTGCTGCCTAACCCTAAACTTGTGTGGCTTTGTCCCTGATTCTGGAATCCATGTGTCCAATAGAACTCGGTTGGAAGGCCCAGCGTCGTGCTACTCCGGCCAGCCCTCGCTATCGAGATGCCCGCCCCAGGCAGATGCCTGAACGAGAGATTGCTTGCTACCGCCCAATCACAAACCCGCTCACAGCACTGACAGGCGGCTGATCGTTTGCCACAAACCTCCCCCTCGCCTCCAACCGCATCCGCTTGGCGTGCTTGAGCAGTCTCTTGCCTTGAGCCGTCAGCGTCAGCTTGACCATGCCGCTCCCCGCTCCTGCGAACGTCAACTTGCCCGAGGCCACCAGCACCGGTTTGGCGACGGTCTGCTTGGCCAGTTTTGCCCCACCCGGTAGCTCATATCCCTGCACCAGCCCGCAGCCCCAACCATGCTGTCCCACCATTCCAGCGAAGCGTCATCGGACATGCCCGCCCGGAAGCCGTCACGATGCAGCCTCCCTGCTGGATACTGCTGGCTCCAGCCGACAGGTGCGGGTTGCCGTCGGTCAGCCAGACCGTCGTTTGCAGCGTGGTTCGTGATGGCTTGGTCATCGCCAGGGTGATGCCGTCCCCAGTCGTGGTCAGCGTCCAGGTTGCCGGAGCCACCACATGACCGCTTGCTAGTCGGTAGCTACCGCGCAACACCGCCTGCTGGCCACTGCCACGTACTGCCGTAAAAAGGGGCGTGGCCGTCTTGCCACTCGGCAATCGGAGCGTCCAGACACTAGATAATCCCGGCTGAAGCGGTCGCAGGGCTACCAGGTCGTGCCAGCCGCTTGCCGTCTGCACCTTCACCATGACCAGTCCTTGGGCCGAGCGGGGATCACTGGCCGTGCTATGGCCACTGAGTGCCCACCACACCGGGCCGGAACGTCCCCACACCAAACCGCTGGCGCGCAGATCACCAACCAGCAAGTTCGGCGCATCAGCCAGAAGTGGTGCGCGGGCGGCGCTCGCTTCCGGCCAGTGTTCCAGGGCATCGGTCAAGAACCACAGCGTCAGTCCCTCGTACTGATCCAGCGCTGCGTAGCTGTCCATGATGGCGGGATTCCAGTCTGCGAGCAAGCCGGGGACGATCGGTAGGACGCCATCAGAGCGGGCCGGATAGGTATTCATGAGATATGAGACCGCCCGATTGGCAAAACTCCGCCACTGAGTAGCATGGATCGGGTCTTGGATGGCTTGGCGGGCCCCCAGTGCCGCCCCGGCCGCCTGTACCCAGGACTGATTGAGCGAGCGACCGGCATAGGACAGCTGCCCGTCCGGGGCCATCAGCAGGAGGGCGTAGCGGGCGGCCTGCTCGCGCAGCGCCTCGACAGACGGGGTGATGGCGGCCGGGTCGGCTTCGGCAATCAGTTCCAGCAGCACACAGGAGAACAGGTGATAGGACGGTGGCTCAGCCCCAGGATCAGACAGCTCGCGGGCACCAGGCAATGGCGAAGGCGCGACCGGCGGCGCAGCGTGAGCCACGGCCATCGCCAGGTCGCCCGTGATGTCGGCAGCCCGGGAGAGTGGATTGCCGCCGGATAGCAAGCTGGCCGCCCCGGCTGACCACACCAAGCGCCAGTTGCTGTAGCAACTCGGCATAGTCAGGCAGCCGGTCAGACCGGCTGCACTGGCGCGGGCCGCCAGCGTTGCCACCAGCCCGCCGAGCTGTGTCCATACCCCAGCCGGAAAGCGGCCCTGTTGCCCGTCACGCAGCAGGAGGGCGACAGCCAGCAGGTTGAACGGCCCTGCCAAGGTGGGGAGCGTCGCTACCTTCCCGATAATGCGCGTGCCGGTTTCAGTCAGTACCGGGTCGCCGTCCCGGGCAGCCGCCTTGAGCATGACGTCGGCCAGCAGAATGACGCCGTAGTTGTCGCCGCTATCGGCCGGGTTGAGCGGGTCGAGTACTTGCCCGTCCGGGGTGGTGTACGGCTCCCAAGCGCGGGCTACCCGCGCGACGTAGGCATCCAGTTCGCTGGCGCTGATGGGCGGCGGTTCGGTGCTGGCAGACGCCAGGCTGGCTTGCCAGCCGAGCATCGGCAGCACCACGGCAAGGCACAGCGCACGCGCAGGCACTCGCCTGGCCGCGAGCAGGGCAGCTCGCGGCCTGCGATCTCGTCGCTTCACAGGCCCTCCCAGGCAGCAGGCGGTAGTCAGGGGGAGGCAGGCCGAGCGGAATCGGCCTGCCTCCCCGTCCTTCGTGTGGGGCGGAGGATGCTACTTATAAGTATGTAGACTGTCAAGTAGCAGCCGGAGAGGGTTCCGGGCTGTGGAAGGCGATCTACAACGGACGGTGGGCCGCAACCTGCGGGCCTACCGGGAAGCCCAGGGCTTGAGCCAGGAGGCATTCGCTGACGTGCTTGGCGTCCACCGCACCTACATGGGCGGCATTGAGCGGGGTGAGCGCAACCTGACGCTCAAGAGCCTGGAGCGCATTGCCGGGCGGCTGGGCCTTGATCCGATGACGTTGCTCGGGCGGCAGGAGTAGAACCGGCGTCACGCCAACCCATACCGGCCTCGGGCCACCCGCACGAAGCGTGGCGTGGGGCCGGAGACGTTGTTGGCGAGTGTTGCCTTGACCGTACTCCAGCGCACTGGCTCCCCAAGCAACGCCTCAACTGCGGCATGGACTTCTCGGGCCTGCATCGGCTCTTGTCGATCGGTGAGTACCTGGACAATTGTCTTGACGATCCGACCGGCCCGAGGATGCCGAGCCCCAAGAGCTGCGGCGGACCGGGGCTCCCGAATCTCTGGAGCGGTAGCACTGCCCGACGGGCAGGACTTGGGACTTCGGGACAGCTTGCTTTCAAGCAACGTCTTCAGGGGTCCTACGGGGTTGTAGAGCGCCCCTATAAGGTCCATCGCCTGGCCGGGGCCGATCAGAGTTTGGGCCGGAGATGCCTGCCCCCCGGCCCAAACCCCCAGGAATCCCCAGGAAACCAACGGCATGTCCGGGGCGCCCCGTCTAGCGAATGGCCTGCAAATAGGCCAGTTTTCGCTCTCATCAGATCAAGACTGAAAATCGAGGTGTCGGCGGTTCAAGTCCGCCTCTCGCCATCGTCGGACCAGGGCTCCCGCGGCCTCGCATGGGTTTAGTTGTCCATGTCCGTCTTTGGCGGGCACTCGCGGGCGGATGAAATCGGTGATCCTTGTGCTCGCCGCCTGCTGACGTCGGTTCTCCTTGGTGCCTGTGAGCCCGTGTTTAGTTTGGCGTGGGAGCCTTGCCGGCACCTCGGACTGTTGCCAAGAGCACGCCCATCAGACTCGTTAGTTCTCAGGGCTCCCCGGGCGATGATCGTGTCGTCGGATTGAAGGGAGCGGTGTGATGGAGACTGTGGTAGAGCGCCCTGGGGCGCTGGATGTTCATAAGGAGCAGGTGACCGCGTGTGTGCGTGCTCCTGTGGTGGTGGTGGCCGGCGCGAGCAGCATGTCGCGGAGTTCAAGACGACGGTCCAGGGGCTCCTTGGGTTGCGTGACTGGCTGGCAGCGCTCGGCGTCACGCACGTCGTGATGGAGGCCTCGGGGGTCTATTGGAAGCCGCCTGAACCCCGAAAAGCACGCCCGACGCCTCGTCACCCAACTCGAACGCCTCGGACACACCGTCACCCTCCAAGAGGCCGCCGCTTGACGAACCATTGATTTCCCATCAGGACTACGGCCCCCGCAGTTGCCCTAAACCGACCGGAATCATCCGGTATCCGCGGGTATCTCTCGCTTGCGCCGGGCGAAGCAGGGGCGCCTACGCGTCCTTTCGTTCACGCTCGAGATTCGTCCTGAACAGGAGCGAGCTGGGCGCCCCTTGAGACGCCCGGATCACACGCGAAGTGAGAGGGCGTGCTCCGCCTGGGTGGCACCGGGCCGTGGGTTAGGCAGGATCGGCAGCTAGTCCAGCTGTGGTTGCAGCATGGGGAGTAGTGTGAGGTTGACTAGGCGCCGGACGGAACTTGGGTCGTCGAGGGTGATGGTCCCGTCGCGGGTGAGTAGTAGTGAGATCGCGAGGCGTGCGATCACCTCGGCGACACCGTCGATATCTGATGTTGCGGCGCGACCCGCGTTGACTTCGGCCTGGAGTCGCTGCGCGATGAGTGACCGGTAGAGCTCGAGGACGGGTCCGCCGTCGAGGGTGAGCGGCGGTAGCAGCACCTCGGGTTCGCTGCGTAGAAGCCGGTCGAATAGTGGGTGGTCGCGGACGTAGCGCCCGGCGAACTCGAACCCGGCGACGAGTCGGTCCTCGAGCGTTTGCGCGCCTTCCCAGAGGAGGTCGAGCTCTTGCATTCCGCGGCGCACCTCGCGTGCGATGACGATCTCGACGAGGCGTTGCTTGCTCGCGAACCGGCGGAACACGGTCATTCGTGAGACGCCGGCGCGGCGGGCGACGTCTTCCATCGAGGTGCGACGGATGCCGTGCTCGGCGAACTCGTCGAGCGCCGCCGCGGCAACGCGGTCAAACAGCGCGTCCTCTCCCACGACGGGAGCTGCCTCGAGGAATTCGGCTATAGGCGACATCAGAGACTATGTTACTCTATTTTGCACAAAGTAACTAGAGAGGGATATGGCTCATGGACCAAACGCTTACCGACGTGCCCCGGCTGCGCCGCCCCGCGGTCGTCAATGCCGCCCAGTACTGGCTTGCGCCGGAGCAGTTCGCGCGCCGCTGCCAGCACCTCGGTGACCGCTTCCTGGTGCCGATGCCGGCGACGGGGCCGTGGCTGTGCCTGACCGATCCCGAGGACATCAAGCGCGTCTTCACAGCCGACACCGGCGTGCTTCGCCTCGGAGCGGCGCTGGCGAAGGCGTCCGCGCACCATCTCTTCCTCGGCCCGACGGGGCTCACGAACCTCGACGGCGCCGAGCACATGCGCAAACGGCGAATGCAGCTCCCGCCGTTCCACGGCGACGCGTTGAGCGGCTACCACGAGACGATGCAGCGCAAGACCGAAGAGGTTCTCGCACGCTGGCCCTACGGGCACCCCACTCCCTCCCAACCACACATGGAAGCGATCAGCCTCGAGGTGATCATGGCCACGGTGTTCGGGGTCACCGACCCCGCGCGCGTGCGAGCGGTTGCGCTCGGCGACGCTCGCGCTGCTTGCCGAGGGCCACTCACGGCGGTTCTTCCTGCAGACGATAATCGCGACCAGCCGCGAGAACGGGTGGGACAGACCATTCCCACGAGTCCGCCGAGCGATCGACGCGGTCGACGCGATCGTGCTGGAAGAGGTCGCCCACCGCCGCAATAGCGATCAACTCGACGGCGAGGACGTGCTCGGAATGTTCCTGCGCACACCCGATAGCCAAGACCGCCTGATGAGCGACGAGGAGATCTGCGACGCGATGCGCACCCTGCTGCTTGGAGGACACGACACCACCGCTTCCACCCTGACATGGATACTCGAGCGCGTCAGCCGCTACCCCGACGCGCTCACACGCCTGCAAACCGCCGCGCTCGACGGACACGACGAGTACCTCGACGCGGTCATCAAGGAGGCGATGCGCTTGCGCCCAGCCTTCCCGCTCACCGCACGACTCGCCGCCGAGCCGTTCGAGCTACCCGGGCTAACGATCCCGAGCGGCACGATGGTGGTCCCTTACATAACGCTCGTGCACCGCCGTCCCGAGCTCTACCCCGACCCGCTCACCTTCCGCCCCGAGCGGTTCCTGGACACACGCGCCGGCACCTACACCTGGATCCCCTTCGGCGGCGGACCCAGACGATGCATCGGCGCCGCCTTCTCCCTCACCGAGGCCCGAATCGTACTCAGGACAATCCTGCGCCACGCCCGCATCGAACCCTCCTACCAGCGCCCAGAGCGAGTCGCGCACCGCAACGTATTCATCGTACCCGCACGCGGCGGACGCATCACCCTCCAACCCCGCACACCCCAACCCAACCACCATCCACATGCTCTTTCACGCGACCATGCAGGAGTCGCCTGACCCCTCGACGCAGAGTGGGCACATGCTTCCCCCGCGGAGGGTTTGGGCGACGGACCCCGCTCGTCGGCCCAAACCCCCCGGCATCTTCGGGTATCCGCCGGTATCTTCGGCAGGCCGGGCGGCCCGCCGCTGCTCGCCGGGCATCATCCCCGGCTCGTGCGCCGCGCGGCCGTGGCCATCCCCGCGATAGGCGCCATAGAACGCCGACAGATCCATCTCATCGATCGTCGCCAGCACGAACCACGCCAAGTGATCCTCCGGCAACCACTCCCTCAGACTCGGCGGCAACAACAACTCCTGCTCACGGTCACAAGCTATAAAATTCTGGGGCATACCCCCATCCTCTTAAACCCGCCGGACAGCACCCTTTACGCAACAGCCACGACGCCGAGCGACAGGCACAGCTCCGCGAACGGTGCCACGAGGCGCTGCACGCGGCGCCGTTTGTGCTCCGGGCCCAGGCTTGGGCAGCACGAGGCATCCTGTAGGCTCGCGCTAGCAGGGCATCGTCCAGGCCTGCGGTAGGCGCGGCAGCTGGCACCGCGCCTCCTCGCATCCAAAAGCGAGCGTATCGAGCCTATCCGCGCAGACGACCGGATTGGACGAGCACAGAGCGCACGGACTGAGGATTGGCACACGCCCGCTGCGCCAGACGAAACGGACGCGCTCGCCCGGCGAACCCCAGGCACGCCTCGTCCATTGCAGGCACGCGACGCACCGGAGTAGCACACTCGCACTTGTAAAAGGAGGCATCTCCGCCAGCGCACCCAAGGAGCGGCGAAATCTCTGGCGTCGGGGCGCGGAGCAGGGTTGCTGATCGCAAGCTTTCGCGACGGTTTCACGGTGGCTACACGCCCGCGCGCAATAGTGAGCGGCGATGGATCCCGACACGATCATCCTCTCGCCCCACTTCGACGACGCCGTGCTCTCGTGTTGGCATCTGCTGGCCAGCGCCGGCGAGGTGCTCGTCGTCAACGTCTTTGCGGGCGAGCCTACCGCCGGCACGCTCGGCTGGTGGGATGAGCTCGCGGGCGCGAGCGATTCGGCCGCGGCGGTCCGCACGCGTATCGAGGAGGACCGCCAGGCACTCGCGCTCGCTGGCCGCGCGGCCGTCAACCTGCCGTTCCTCGACAGCCAGTACCGCCAATCCGATCAGGCCTCGGGGGAGATCGTGCAGGCGCTGCGCGGAGTGCTCATCAAGGATGCCCGGATATACGCGCCGGCCAGTCTGGGCGACCATCATCCCGATCACACCGCCGTGCGCGCCGCGGCACTGGCGCTCCACGCGGAGGGCGCGAACGTGGCGCTGTATGCCGACCTGCCTCACGCCACCTTGTTCGGATGGCCGCGGTGGGTGCTCGACGGGTCCTCCTCGGAGGCCGATCCGGCAGGCGAGGGATGGGCGACCCAGCTCCAAGAGACCGGCGTCCCAGTCGAGTGGATGGTGGCCGCCACGCACCGGCTCTCAGCGGAGCAGCACGCCGGTAAGCTTGAGGCCGTGCTCACCTACGCCAGTCAGATAGCGACGCTGCAGCAGGTCTTCGGATCCTCGTTGGACGATCCTCAGCTGCTCGGCTTCGAGGTCGATTGGCGGCTGGCGCTAATCGCGTAGCGTCGATGCCGGGCGGCCGATCTCTGCCAGCGCGCGCTGGCGAAACCGCGCCCCGATCTCCTCGTCTTCGACCGATGCGGCCATCGTGTCGATCAGCTCGTGTGCGCGCCGCCCGTGCTCTTCGGCGTCCGTGAGACTGTCCGCCGCGGCCGCGACGCGGGCAAGCCCGGCTTCGATCTGCCAGCGCTCGCAGAGCAGCCCCTCCTCGCCGGCCGCCTCGGCGCTGCGGGCGAGCATCCGCCCCGCCGCGGCCCAGTCTCCGCGAGCCTCTGCGCAGCGGGCCAAGAAACGGGCGGTCCGTGCAATCGACCTCTGCGCTCCGCTGCGCTCCCACGCTTGCAGTCGGCCTTGCATTGCCTGCTCGGCGCGCTCGACGTCGCCGTTCGCGAGGTGGGTCTCGGCAATCGCGAAGTAGGCCTGCTCGCCCCAAAAGTCGACGTTGCCGGGTGGCGTGGTGACCTGCTCGGCAATCTGCTGCGCACGCTCCGCGAGCGTACGCGCCTGGGTCTCGGCACCCGCCATCCGTGTGGCCGATGAGAGCGCTCCGAGGCAGCGGAAGATCTGCCCGCGTGCACGGTTGCGCTCGGCGGCGGCAAGCCCGCGCTCCAGGACAGGGACGGCGAGCTCCGCGGCGCGCAGGTCGAGCAGGGGGGTAGCGAGACCGGCCGCGGCCCAGCCGAGCCAGTCGGCCTCGGGCGTGTCCGCGACTGCGACCGCCTCACGGCCGAACGCCAACGATCGCGCATAGTCGCCGCGGCAGCGCGCGATCCAGCTCGACGCGTCGCGAAACAGAACTCCGGCGTTGCGTTCTCCCCCCATGCGATCGCTGATCGCGAGCGCCTCCGCGACACGCCGCTCGGCCTCCTGCCAGTCGCAGCGCTCCAGCGGCACGTAGCAGGACTCGCACAGCGTGAATTGCAGGTACCAAAGGTCGCCACGCTGGCGTTGGGATCGCTCGAGCTCCGCGCAGAGCTCCTGCAGTCGCTCGAGGTCGCCGAGCTGCAAGGCGGCGAACTTGAGGCTGTCCATCGCGCGGCTGACGGCAGGCTCGTCCCCGGCGCTGCGGGCGATCTGTAGCGCCCGCTCGCCGAGCTCGACCGCCTCGGCGAACTCCAGCTCGTTGGCGAGCACCAGCGAAAGGCGGTTCAGCGCGCTGACCTGCCCGGACTCATCGCCGAGCTCCTCGGCGATTCCCAGCGCTTCTTCGTGAAAACGCCGCGCCGCCCGCGGGTCGAGCACGTGCCAATGGGTCCCCAACGCGTTGCGCACGTGCATCTCGGTCGCCTGGTCGCCGGCCGCGCGCGCACCCTCTAGCGCGTGCTCGAGGTCGGCCAGTGCTCGCTCGGGCTCCCCGAGTTGGTTGAACGCCCAGGCACGAGCACGGTAGAGGTCGCGGATCGCCTGCTCCGTGGCCGCGGTCATATCGAGCATCTCGCCCGCCACGATCGCGCCTTGCAGGTTCTCGAGCGCCGTCTCTTGGGCGTGGACTCGTTCCGCCGCCGTGGCGGCTTGGCGGTGGTAGTCAAACGCCTTGCGCAGCTCGCCGGCGGCACGGTAGTGGTAGGCGAGCGTACCGGCGCGCTCCTCGGGGCGGTCCGTGGGCGCCTCCTCGATCGCCGCTGCGATGCGGCCGTGGATCGCCGCCTTCCTGGTAGCTGAGAGTTGCTCGTAGATCGTCTCGCGAAAGAGCGCATGGGAGAAGCTGAGCCGCCCGACCGTTTGCGCAAGCTCAACCAGGATGTCGGCGTCGATCGCCTCCTCGATCAGGTCGATCAGGCGATCGCGTGGATGCTCAAGGACACGCTCGAGCACGTCGAGCTCGAACTCACGACCCGCGACCGCGGCCACCGAGAGCGCCTGGCGGCAGTCGTCGCCGAGGCCGCGCAGGCGGCGCAGCAACAAGTCCTTGACGCTCTCGGGCACGCCGCCCGCCGCCACATCCCAATCGGACTCCGCGCCGACGTCGTGCAGTAGCTCCTCGATGAAGAACGGGTTGCCCTCGCTGCGCTCCGCGACACGGAGCACGAACCCGCGCGGCGCCTGTTGAGCGACGCGGCCCGCGATCAGCTCAGCGACCTCCCCCACGCCGAGCCCCGACAACGAAAGCCGCTCCACCGTCCGCGAGCGGCGCAGCTCCGCGAGTGCCTCGGCGAGCGGGTGCTCCTCGCCTACCTCGACCGGCCGGTAGGTGCCCAGCACCATCAACGGCGCGCTCTTGGCCGAACGTGCGAGGTGGCGCAGCAGCAGCAGGCTCGACTGGTCCGCCCAGTGCAGGTCATCTACGAACAGCACCAGTGGGCGAAGATGCGCAGCGTCGCCCAGCAGCGAGGAGACCGCCTCGAACAAGCGGAAGCGCTCCTGCTCGGCGCCAAGGCCCGTCGGCCCGTACGGGGCTCGCGAGTCCTCGAGCTCTGGCAGGATCGCGGCGAGCTGGGCGCGGCGTGGGGTGACCTGCACGGCCAGCTCGGCCGGAGGGCAGCAGGCGATGTAGTGGCGCAGCGCCTGCACGAACGGCTGGTAGGGAACATGGGTCTCCTCGTGGCAGCTGCCCGCCAGTACCGTTGCGCCCCGCTCGTGCGCCGTACGGGCGAACTCCCTTGCCAGGCGCGTCTTGCCGATCCCGGGCTCGCCCGCGAGCACAACGACGCGCAAGCCGCGCTCACGCACCGCCGCCCACTCCGCCTCCAGGGCAGCTTCCGCATCGGACCGGCCGACGAACGTGCCGCGGTCCTCGCCGGCCAGCAGTGCGGGCAGAGGGACGCGTACCTCGGTCGATGCCTCCCAGATCACCTCGCAAGCAGGGACCGGGTCGGCGACGCCCTTCAGAGGGACCGCCCCGAGCGCGCGGTAGGCGAACCCGCCGCGTGTGCCGATTAGCGCACGCACCAACTCTGAGGCGAGGATCTGGCCTGGCGCGCCGGCGTCGCAGAGCCGCTTGGCGATCACCACCGGCGTTCCGAAGTAATCGCCCTCGTCGCGGATCGGCTCCCCCACGTTCAGGCCGATGCGAACCGCGAACGCGAGCTCCCCGCTCGCATTGGCGCGGTGGACGGCCTGCTGGATCGTGATCGCGCACACGACGGCATCGACCGCGCTCACAAACGCCACCATCAACCCGTCGCCGAGGTTCTTGACCTCCTCGCCGCCGTGCAGGGCCGCCGCTTTGCGCAGCAGGCCGAAGTGCGCCCGGCGCAGACGCTCGCCCTCCTCATCACCGAGTCTCTGCAGCGTCTCCGTCGAACCGACCTGATCGGTGAACAGCAGGGTCACCGTGCCCGTCGTCCGCTCGGCCGCCGGTGCCGGGACCGGCGGCCCAGGCGCCCGGGGGTCTGATGCCGTCGACGCGACGGGCTGCGGGGGGTCTGATGGCAGCGCAGCGACGGGCTGCGGCATCGTCTCAGCAGCGCGAATCCGCTCGACCAGCTCCCGCGTAACCGAGGAGGGCACAATCCCGAGCTCCGAGGCGAATCGGTCAGCCAGGCGGCGGTAGGTGGTGAGCGCAGCCGAGCGGTCCCCAATCGCCGCCAGGCGGCCGATCAGCTCACGATGAGCCTCCTCAGAGAGCGGGTCAAGCGCCACCTGGCGGCGAGTGAACGCGACTGCCGCCGCGAGATCCCCCGCAGCCTCCGCGCCCCCAGCCATCCGCTCCAGCAACGCCACCACGCTGGCGCGATGCTCGTCGCGTCGCTCATAGACCCAGTCGTCATCGAGGTCTGCGAGCAGTTCGCCCCGCGCGAGCTCGAGCGCATCCTCGAGCTGGCCCTCCGTGAGGAGCTGCTCGAACTCGCCGACGTCTGTCCAGACCTGATCCGGGCCGGCGAGGGCGACTGCCTCGCGGGTGGCCAGCAGGTAGCGATCGGCGTCGGCGCCCAGTGCGCGACGCAGAGCCGACAGGGCGCTGCGCAGGCTCGTGCGCGCGCTCTCGTCGAGCACGTCGGGCCAGAAGCGCGCCGCGAGCTGTCCACGAGGATGCACGCGCCGCTCCAAGGCGAGCACGCCGAGCAGCGAACACGCCCGGCGGCTCGCAGGTAGCTCCTGCCGCACCCCGTCGACCTCGAGCGTCAGCTCTCCGAGCAGCTTGAGGCGCAGCATTGGCCAAGCCTACGCGGATTCACGGAGGTTTCGCGTGCGCTTCGCGCTGGAGCCACGCAGCCATGGGACAGTGAGCACTCCGAGAGAGCTACCACGAAAGGGGACGCAAAATGCCAACTGAGGTGCAGCTTGACCAAGAGAAGCTAGAAGCATTCGTCGAGCGGATCGTGCTCGACGTCGGAACAGCTATGCGCGGGGGGCTGATGTACATCGGCGATCGCCTCGGCATCTTCGCGGCACTGGCGGATGCCGGGCCGGTGACGGCTGCCGAGCTCGCGCAAAGAACGGGTCTCAATGAGCGCTACCTGCGCGAGTGGCTTGGGGCGATGGCGACCGCCGAGTACGTCGAGCACGACAACGAAGGCGACACGTACTTCCTGCCGCCCGAGCACGCTCTGCCGCTCGCCGACGAGGACTTTCCTTTCTTTACCGGCGGAATGCTTCAGATGATCGTCCCGACGGTCACCGTCGCGCCGGAGGTGGCCGAGGCGTTCAAGACCGGTAAGGGGGTCACGCAGGATCAGTATCTGCCCGACATGTACGAGTCGATCGAGCGCCTCACGGCGCCGTGGTACAAGCACCACCTCGTCCAGAGCTGGATCCCGGCGATGCCGGACGTCCGCGAGAAGCTAGAGGCAGGTGGATCGGCCTGTGACGTCGGCTGCGGGTCGGGCCGCGCCCCGATCACGATCGCCAAGGCGTTCCCGGAGGCCGAGGTTCATGGCTACGACGTCCATGCCGGCTCGATCGAGCGCGCGTGTGCGAATGCGGAGACCGAGGGGGTCGCCGACCAGGTGACGTTCACGGTCGGCGACGGTGCCGAGCTGCCGGAGAGACAGTTCGACCTCATCAGCACGTTCGATGTCGTGCACGACTCGGTCGACCCGGTCGGGCTGATGAGGGCGATCCGTGGGGCGTTGCGCGAGGACGGGACGTACCTGATGCTCGAGATGAACGCCTCCGGCGATGTAGAGGAGAACCGCAACCCGCTCGGCAAGTTCCTCTACAACGTCAGCGCCCTCTACTGCATGACGACCTCGCTCGCGCACGGGGGCGCCGGCATCGGCGCCTGCATGGGAAAGGAGAAGGCACGCGAGCTGGCCTACGCGGCCGGCTTCACGCACTTCCGCAAGCTCCCGATCGAGGAACCATTCTCAGTCCTCTACGAACTCAAGGCATAGGGAAAGGGGCAGGTCAGATGACAATCGATACCACGACAACACCGCCACCGCTCGACGCGAATGCGCTGCGGGCAGCGCCGGAGCAGAGCCGCGCGCGCTATCCCGACAGCGCAGGTTTCGTCGAGCGCGACGGTCAGCGAATCTTTTATGAGGTCTACGGCGAGGGCGAGCACACCCTGTTCCTGCTCCCGACGTGGCTGATTCACGCCCGGCACTGGAAGATGCAGATCCCGTACCTCGCGCGGCACTTCCGCGTCCTCGTGATGGACGGCCTGGGCAACGGCCGCTCGGACCGCTGCCGCGACCCGCGCAGGTACGCAGCCGCCGAGTTCGCCCGCGACGGCCTCGCCGTGATGGACGCGACCGGCACCGAACGCGCCCTGCTCGTGAGCCAATCGCGCGGCGCCCAGTACGCGCTGGAGATGGCCCGCATCGCCCCCGAGCGCTTGGCCGGCGCCGCTTTCATCAGCCCGTTCTACCCGTACACTCCGTCGCACTGGACTGTGCTCACTCACCCGTGGGCGCTCAAGCACGCCGAGGTCCTGAGCAAGCCCAAGCCCGTCTGGTGGGGTCACTTGAACCCGTGGCAATGGCGCGACGGCCTCCACGAGTTCGCGCAGTGGTTCATCACGCGGGCCTTCCCGGAGCCGCACTCCCCGAAGGCGATCGAGGACGGGATCGGCTGGGCGCTGGACAGCGACAGCGAGACGCTGGCCGCGACGCTCGGTGGGCACTTGCATCGCGAGCGCCGCGTGCTCCGCGAGCTGGCGCGAAGCCTCGACGGTCCCGTGCTCGTCGTGCACGGCGACAACGACAAAATCGCGCCGTTCCGCGATGGCCGCGCGCTTGCTCGCCACGCCGGGGCACGACTAGAGGTCGTTCGAGGCGCCGGCCACGGGCCGCACGTGCGCAAGCCCGTCCAGGTCAACCTCGCCCTGCGCGACTTCTTCGATGACGCGTTTGGGAGGAAGCGAACACCACGCGACCCGACGGTGTACCGACCCGACGGCCGGCCCCGTGCCCTGTTCGTCTCCTCACCGATTGGCCTCGGCCACTCCCAGCGCGACGTGGCGATCGCCCGGGAGCTGCGCAGCCTGCACCCCGACCTGCAGATCGACTGGCTCGCCCAGGACCCAGTAACACGAGTGCTCGAGGCAGAGGGCGAGCGAATCCACCCCGCGAGCGCCCATCTTGCCAACGAGTCCAAGCACATAGAGTCGGAGTCCGCCGAGCACGACCTGCACGCCTTCCACGCGATACGCCGCATGGACGAGATCCTCGCCGCCAACTTCATGATCTTCCACGAAGTCGTGCGCGAGGACCGCTACGACCTGTGGATCGGCGACGAGGCGTGGGAGCTCGACTACTACCTGCACGAGAACCCGCGCGAGAAGCGCGCGCCGTACGTGTGGCTGAGCGACTTCGTCGGCTTCCTGCCGATGGACGATCGGGACGCGCGGGAAAGCTACCTGACCGCCGACTTCAACGCCCAGAGGATCGACCACATCGCCGAGCACCCCGAGGTCCGCGACCTCTCGCTGTTCGTGGGCAACCCCGATGACATCGTCCCCAAGCGCTTCGGGCCCGGACTGCCGATGATCCGCGACTGGGCCGAACACAACTATGACTTCACCGGCTACATCACCGGCTTTGACCCCGCCGACCTGAGTGATCGCGCCAAACTGCGTACAGAGCTGGGCTATGGAGACGACGAGAAGGTCTGCATCGTGACCGTCGGCGGCTCCGGCGTCGGCGCCGACCTGCTGGCACGGGTCATGGCGGCCTTCCCGCAGGCCAAGGAGCGCATCCCGGATCTGCGCATGATCGTCGTCGCCGGCCCCCGCATCGACCCAGCCTCGCTCCCCGCACACAGCGACCTGGAGGTGGTCCCCTATGTGCACAACCTCTACCGGCACCTCGCCGCCTGCGACCTGGCTGTGGTGCAGGGCGGTCTGACCACCTCGATGGAGCTGACCGCGAACAAGCGGCCCTTTCTCTACTTCCCGCTGCGCCACCACTTCGAGCAGAACTTCCATGTTCGCCACCGCCTCGAACGCTACCGGGCCGGGCGCCGCATGGACTACGACGACTCCCCACCCGAACAGATCGCCGCGGCGATCGCGCAGGAGATCGGCCGCGACGTCAACTACCGCGACGTGGAGGTCGACGGCGCCGCCAGCGCGGCCCGACGCATCGCGGAGTTGCTTTGACTCGACGGTGCAAACAGACAATCTTGTAAGAAAGGGGCAGGTTAAATGGCAATCCAGACCAGGACAGGACCACAGCAGCTCGACACGGAGGTAACCCGCGCGCAGCTGGAGGCGACGCGGGCACGGTACCCCGACAGCGAGGGGTTCGTCGAGCGCGACGGCCAGCGCCTTTTCTACGAGGTCTACGGTGAGGGGGAGGTGACGATCTTCTTGACTCAGCCGTGGCTGGTCCACTCTCGCCACTGGAAGATGCAGATCCACTACTTCGCGCGTCATTTCCGGGTGCTGAGCATGGACGGCCTCGGCTACGGGCGCTCGGATCGCTGCCGTGACCCGCGACGCTACGGAGCCGCCGAATCTGCGCGCGATTGCCTGGCTGTGATGGACACGACCGGTACGGAGCGGGCGGTGATCGTGAGCCTCTCCCGCAGCGCCCAATACACGCTGGAGCTCGCACGGCTCGCCCCAGAGCGGGTCGCAGGCTCTGTGTTCATCGCTCCGTTTTTTCCCTACACCCCGTCGCATTGGTCGGTCTTGACTCACCCGCTGGCCCTCTCCTTCTCCCGCGCCTTTCGGCTCCCCAGGACCGTTCACCGCTGGTGGGGGCACATGTACCCGGCCCATTGGCGTGAGGACTACCTCGAGTTCGTGGACTGGTTCATCTCTCGGTGCCTCCCGGAGCCGCACTCGACCAAGGGCATCGAGGACGGGGTGGGATGGGCGCTCGAAATCGACCCCGAGACGCTGACCGCGACGGCGTATGGCCATGTTCATCGCAACCGGCGGATCCTGCGCGGGCTGGCTCAGAACCTCGACTGCCCGGTGCTGGTGATCTCCGGCGACCGCGACAAGATCACTCCGCCCCGCGACGCCCGGGCGCTCGCGCGGCTAAGTGACGGCAAGCTCGAGGTGGTTTGCGGTGCTGGCCATATGCCGCACGTCCGTAAGCCGGTCCAGGTCAACCTGGCGCTGCGCGAGTTCGTGGATCGGTCCTTCCGTCGTGACCCGACCGTCCATTCCTCCGGCGACGGACGGCCGCGGGCGCTGTTCGTCAGCGCGCCGATCGGCCTCGGGCACGTCCAGCGGGACGTCGCCGTAGCGCGCGAGCTGCGCAAGCTCGTGCCCGACCTGCAGGTCGACTGGCTCGCGCAGGACCCCGTCACGCGTGTGCTCGAGGCAGAGGGCGAGCACATCCACCCGGCGAGCGAGCATCTCGCCAGCGAGTCCAAGCACTGGGAGTCGGAGTGCGCCGAGCACGACCTACACGCCTTCGAGGCGATGCGCCGCATGGACGAGATCCTCGCCGCGAACTTCATGGTGTTCCGGGACGTCGTCGCCGACACGCGTTACGACCTGTGGGTCGCCGATGAGATGTGGGACATCGACTACTACCTGCACGAGAACCCGAGCGAGAAGCGCGCGCCGTACGTGTGGATGACCGACTTCGTCGGCTTCGTCCCGATGTCGGACGGAGGTGAGCGCGAGGCGTCTCTGGCCGCCGACTACAACGCCCAGATGGTCGAGCACATCGCCGCGCACCCGACTCTGCGCGACCGCTCGATCTACATCGGCGACCCCGAGGATCTCATCCGCGAGCCGCTCGGCCCGGACCTGCCGACGATCCGCGACTGGACCCAGGCCAACTTCCAGTGCGCGGGGTACATCACCGGCTTTGACCCTGCCCAGTTCGCCGACCGCCATGCGCTGCGTGCCGAGCTGGGATACGGCGAGGACGAGCAGGTGTGCATCGTCACCGTCGGTGGCACGAACGTGGGGATCGACCTTCTGCGACGGGTCGTCGCCGCAGCGCCCCTCGCCCGCGAGCGCGTAGGAAACCTGCGCATGATCGTCGTCGCCGGTCCGCGCATCGACCGCCACGCGCTCGATGCACCAGACGGGGTCGAGGTCCTTCCCTACGTCCACCACCTGTACCGCAACCTCGCTGCCTGCGACCTGGCCGTCGTCCAGGGCGGCCTGAGCACCTCGATGGAGCTGACCGCCAACCGGCGCCCGTTTCTCAGCTTCCCGCTCAAGCACCACTTCGAGCAGCAGGTCCACGTCCGCCACCGCGTGCAGCGATATGGCGCCGCGCGCTTCATGGACTACGACTCGGAGACGCCCGAGACGATCGCCGACGCGATCGCCGCAGACATCGGGCGCGACGTGCACTGCCGCGACGTGGAGGCCGGCGGCGCTCGCCTGGCCGCGCAGCACATTGCCGAGCTACTCAACTAACCAGAAGGAGGACACACCATGCGATCCATCCCACGTGAGGACGTCCCGGTTGTCATCGACGACAATGGCGTCGAAGTCCGTTTGCGCGACGAGGACGGTCTCTCTGTCGGGTTCGTGCGGCTGCCCGCGGGCGCCGACCTGCGCCCCGCCACCAAGGGCCTCCCCAACGATCTCTGCCCGTGCCCGCATTGGGGGTACATGATCAAGGGCCGCGTACGCATGCACACACTGGACGGGCATCAGGACTTCGCCGCCGGCGAGGCGTTCTACTGGGCCCCGGGCCACGCACCGGAGGCTCTCGAGGACTCTAAGTACGTCGACTTCTCACCGACAGAGCAGTTCCGTCCGGTGATCGAGCACATCATCTCCGGAGCCGGCGGATCCGCGTGACAACAGGTCGGCCGTTGGGTTCGATCGGAATCGATGTCGGCGGAAGATCGACATGCGCGCGCTGCAGCGGTCCACCAGCTGATCCGCAAGAGCCGGATTGACACTGTTTCACGATGTAGACACGCAGGCGCACCGGTCAGGCGCGAGCCGTGACGCTTGAGATTGCGGACGGCGAGCAGCTGGTGGAGCGGCTCGCCGACCGGCTGGCGGGCCGGGTCGCCGAGCGCTTGGCGCCGTGGCTCGCACCAGGACACGGGCGACCGGAGGGCTCGTGAGAGCGCGAGCGACCACGACCGTGGGCTCCGCGTTCATCGCTCCATTCTCCCCCTGGCGCTTTTGTAGCCCATAGGTGACAAAAGCGCCAGGGCAAGCAAGATCCGCCGCCCGCCTCGCTTCAGCCTGAGTACCGGAGTAGTTTTCCTAACTGGCGGCAGGTCCAAGGACGAAAGGGCACATCGATGGGCGATGAGGTGTTGTGCATCAGCCTCCTCGGAGAGTTCTCGGTCGCTCTGGGGGAGGACACAGTTGCCGACGACGCCTGGCGGCTGCGCAAGGCGAAGACGCTGATCAAGCTGCTGGCGCTGGCGCCGGAGCGCCGTCTGCACGCTGAGCAGGCCGCCGAGCTGCTCTGGCCCGGTCGAGACCCGGACTCCGCCCGCAACAACCTGCACCAGGCGATCTTCGCCGCCCGCCGCGCGCTGGACTCAATCGGCCTCGAGGGCAGCCGCTACCTGGAGCTGCGCGAAGAACTGATCCTGCTCGGTCCCGAGGACCCGGTCCAGATCGACGCGATCAGGTTTGAACAGATGGCTGCCGTGGCGCGCGAGCGGGGCGAGCCCGGCGCCTACCGGGCGGCGCTTGAGGGCTTCGACGCCGAGCTGCTGCCGGCCGATCGCTACGAGGACTGGAGCCGGGAGCGGCGGGACTCCCTCGAAGAGCTTCGCCTTGGCCTGGAGGCCGAGCTGACCGGGCTGGAGGCGCGCCCCGGCGCGGACGGGGCGAGCAGCCCGGGCCCCGCCCTTCCGCGGCAGCTGACTTGCTTCATTGGCCGGGAGCGCGAGCTGGCCGAGGCCGCCGTGCTCCTGCGCAACGCGCGGCTGTTGACGCTGACCGGGGCGGGTGGTTGCGGCAAGACGAGGCTCGCTCTGGAGTTGGCCGGGCAGCGGTTCGGCGATTTCTCCGCCGGCGTCTGGCCGGTGGAGCTGGCCGCGCTCGGGGAGCCCGAGCTGATCGGGCCGGCGATCGCTCAGGCCCTGGGCACGCGGCTTGCCTCTGACCGCGCCCCGGAGGTCGCGCTCGCCGGGCACATCGGCGATCGCCAGCAGCTGCTTCTGCTCGACAACTGCGAGCACTTGGTGGAGCCGGTCGCGCATCTCGTCCAGGCGCTGCTCGGCCACTGCCCCCGCCTGACCGTGCTGGCGACCAGCCGCGAGGCGCTCCGCGTTCCCGGCGAGGTGACCTGGCGGGTCCCGTCCCTCTCCCTCCCGGAGCTGGTCGATCACTCCCCCTCGGAAGGATCGCTGGAGGCGGAGTCGGTGCGGCTATTCACCGTTCGGGCGGTCCAGGCCGCCCCCGGCTTCGAGCTGGACGACGAGAACGCGGTCGCGGTCGCGACGCTCTGCCATCGGCTCGACGGGATGCCGCTGGCAATCGAGCTCGCGGCGGCACGGGTGAGCGTCCTGACCCCGGCTCAGATCGTCGAGCGCCTCGACGACTCCCTCGAGTTGCTCTCGGGGGGGAGCCGCACCGCGATGACCCGGCAGCAGACGCTGCGGGCGACGCTCGCCTGGAGCTTCGATCTGCTCGATGTCGACGAGCAGATCCTCGTGCGGCGCCTTGCTGTGTTCGCCGGGAGCTTCGGCCTGGAGGCGGCCGAGGACATCTGCGCAGAGGATCCGCTGCAGCGCCAGGAGGTGGTCGCTCTCCTTAGCCGCCTGATCGACAAGTCGCTCGTCCACGTCGAGGAGGGCCGCGGCGATCGCCGCTATCGCTTGCTGGAGACCGTGCGCCAGTATGCCGCGGAGCGGCTCCAGGAGGCTGGCGAGCGGGAGGCCCTCGAGCGCCGCCATCGCGATTGGTACGTGGAGCTCGCCGAGAGCGACCCGACGCCGGTCGGCGACCTCCCGACGAGGGACCGGCTACGGCGGCTGGACTCAGAGCGCGACAATCTCCGCGCCGCTCTCGCCTCGGCGCTGGCCGAGGATTCTCAACTCGCCCTGCGCTTGACCGTCGCTCTCTGGCGTTTCTGGCTGATGCGCGGGTACCTCGCCGAGGGTTATCGCTGGCTCGCCGCATCGCTGGCGGCGGCGCCGGAGCACACCGCGGATCGTGCCCGCGCCCTACTCGCCGCCTGCCTCGTGGGCATGCGGCGCGGCGTCCCTGGGCGGCTCGACGAGTTCGGCGCCGAAAGCGTCGCGATCTTCGCCAAGCTCGGCGACCACGCCGGAATGTTCGACGCGGTCGAGGTATTGGCGGCCTATCGCGCGATCGTCAGCGGCCCGGCGGACATCGAGGCGCTGCTCGGTGAGCACGAGACGCTTCTCGTGGACGACCTCCCCGCTGCCCGGCCGCCGGCATGGGCGGCGCACACGCGTGGCATCGCGGCCTGGTTTCGCCGCGAGTACCCGCAGGCCCGCGAGCAGCTCGAGCTCGCGCTGGGCCGCGTCAGCGAGCTGGTCGCCGACCCGCGCCCGGCACTCTGGCCCCTCAGCTACGGGGTGATCTCAGTCGAGCCCGAGGCATCCTACCCGCTCTTCCTTCAGGAGGACACGGCGATCGTCGGTCGTCGGGTCGGTGGCGAAGCGGCCGTTGCCTACATCCTGGTCAACCTGGCCGCTGTCGACCGGGCGGAGGGGGATTTCGTCCGCGCCGGCGAGTTGATCGAGGAGAGCCTCGCGCGCTTCCAGGCACTCGCCGACGTGCAGGGGGAAGCCTTCGCGCTGGGCGCGCTCGGCAACCTCGCCCGCTCCAGCGGCGACTTCGAGCGCGGCCGGGAGCTGCTCGACCGCAGCCTCGCTCTCCGGCAGGAGGTCGGCGACCGGCGCGGCACCGGGATCACGCTCGGGTGCCTGGCGGTGCTGCGCGCTCGCTCGGGCGACCCGGCAGGCGCCCGAGCGGCCGCCGAGCAGAGCCGCGGCTGGTTTACCGAGAACGACGACATGATCGGCCTCAGTGCCGCCGAGCTCAGCCTGGCGAACGTGGCACTGTCCGCCGGCGATCGGGTGGGGGCGCGCGCGCATCTCCAGGACGCGGCCTCGGTGTGCGGGGGTATCGAGTCCACCCCCCAGGAGGGTTGGGTGCTGGCCGTGCTGGCCGCGATGTCCGCCGAGGACGGCGAACCGGCGACGGCGCGCCGCTGGCTCGACCGGGCGATCTCGCATTTCGAGTTGCGCGGCGGCGACGCCGGTATGTCCTACTGCCGTGAGGTGGAGCGCGGGCCGGGAGTCGCCGCGGGAAGCGCGACAGCCGAGTTGCCCGACTTAGAGGAGCCTTAAGACATTGCAAAGTCGTCGTTAAGAGGCGGATCGTAGCCTCGCTGAGCGTCGTCGAAACGCGACGTCCAAAACAACCGAACTGAGGATGAGGAGGCTGGCATGGCTACGCAAGGAGTGCTTGGAGCGGCAACGCTGAAGGAGTTCGAGGACGGCCTGCACGGAGAACTGATCCGGCCCGGCGACGACGCCTACGACGAGGCTCGCTCGATCTGGAACGGCGCCCATGACGCCCGCCCGGCGGTGATCGCTCGCTGCGCCGATTCCTCCGACGTGCGCCACGCAATCGGCTTCGCGCGCAGCGAGGGGCTCGACGTCGCCGTGCGCGGCGGCAGCCACAGCATTCCCGGCTTCTCGACCTGCGACGACGGCATCGTCATCGACCTCTCGCCGATGAAGGGCATCACGGTGGATGTGAGCGGCCGTACCGCCACCGCGGAGGGCGGCGTCACCTGGGGGGAGCTCGACGCCGCCACCCAGGAGCACGGGCTCGCCACCACCGGGGGCCTGGTCTCGATCACCGGTGTCGCCGGCCTCACGCTGGGCGGCGGGATCGGCTGGCTGATGCGCAAGTACGGCCTGGCCTGCGACAACCTGCGCTCGGCCGAAGTGGTCACCGCCGACGGGCAGATCCTCACCGCGAGCGCGACGGAGAACCCCGACCTCTTCTGGGGCCTGCGCGGCGGAGGCGGCAATTTCGGCGTCGTCACCTCCTTCGAGTTCGACCTGCACCCGGTCGGCCCGACCGTGGCCGCCGGCCCGGTCTTCTATCCCGGCGACCGCGCCGAGGAGGTCATGCGCTTCTACCGGGAGTTCGCGCGTGACCTCCCCGACGAGCTGAGCACCCTGGTCAATCTGATCACCGCGCCACCCGCCCCGTTCCTCCCCGAGGATTGGCACGGCAAGAAGCTCATCGCCCTGGTCGGCTGCTACTCCGGCGACCCCGACGCGGGAATGAAGGTGCTGCAGCCGATCCGCGACCTGGGCGATCCGGTCGCCGACCTGGTCGGCCCGATGCCCTACGTGCAGATGCAGAGCCTGTTCGACGCGCTCTGGCCGAAGGGCACCCAGGCCTACATGAAGGCGGGCTACTTCCGCGAGCTCGACGACCACGCGATCGAGACGATGGCCCGCTTTCACCAGAACGCGACGTCCCCGTCCTCGGAGATCCACATCCAGCAGTTCGGCGGCGCGATCGCCCGTGTCGGCGAGGACGAGACCGCCCAAGGCGAGCGCCAGGCGCCGTTCGTGCTCAACACGATCGCCACCACGCACGAGCCGGGCGGGCTGGAGACCCACATCGATTGGGCGCAGCAGCTCTATGCCGAGATCGAGCCGTCGCTGACCGGCGGCGCCTACATCAACTTCCTCTCCTCCGAGGGCAAGGATCGGGTCAAGGCGGCCTACGGCACCGAGAAGTTCGCCCGGCTTCGCACGCTCAAGAACCGCTACGACCCGACCAACCTGTTCCACCTGAACCAGAACATCCCACCATCATGATGGTGGCGGTGGGGGTTGAGGAGGTGACGTTCCTCTCTAAGGGCGTGGACTGCGTGGCCAGGGTCTACCGGCCGGACGTTGCGTCCGGGGAGGCGACGCCGTGCGTCGTTATGGCCAACGGCTTCAGCATGACGCAAAATGATGGTCTGCAGGCGTTTGCCGAGCGGTTCGCCGGCGTAGGGATCACCGCACTCACGTTCGACTTCCGCCATCTCGGTGAGAGCGGCGGCGAGCCCCGCCAGGTCATCGACGTCGACCGCCAACGCGCCGACTTCCGGGCGGCCGTTTCGTTCGCGCGGGGACTCGAGGGTGTCGACCGTGACGCCGTGGTTGTGTGGGGCTTCTCAATGGCTGGCGGTCTCGCCGTTTACACGGCGGCCGGCGACCACAAGATCGCTGCTGCTGTTGCCCTGTGTCCGATGACGGACCTGGTCGCGTTCATGCGGAGACTGCCGAGGCGCACTTTGCTCGGGGCGGGCGTCGTCACGGTGCGCAACGTGGTGGGCCGTCAGCGGGTTCACATTCCGGTTGCCGGGCGTCCGGGCTCCAACGCCTGGTTCACGCAGTCCGAGGCGCTTCCCGGCTTCGAAGCGGTCCGTGGCGAACGCTCCCTCTGGCGCAACGAGTTCTTGCCACTTTCGTTTCCGAGGTCCACCTTCCGAGCGGTTCGGGTGGCGCACCGCGTGCGATGCCCCCTGTTCGTCTGCGTTGGCGAGGAGGATCGCATGGTTTCGCGTAAGGCTGCTGAGCGGACCGCCGAACGTGCGCCGCACGGCGAGCGCAAGACCTACCCGATCGATCATTTCGGCGGTTTCCTGGGTGAGGATTTCGAGCGTGTGGTGGCAGACCAGATCGAGTTCCTCTCACGCCACCTGCCCACTGTGTAAACACCCGGCCCGCGCGCGATCAGCTAAACGTCCCAGCGCGACGCCGCGAATCGGCGCGCTCGGCTTGAGCTGCTTTTGCCCTCAGATCCGAGCGTCTCAGTTGTACTCAGTTCACGCTCGCAACGGACGGTGGGTGTCGGGCCAACCGAGGGTCTGCAGAGTGGTTTAAGACCATTTTGGGTATGCCCCAGAACTTTCTTGAGTGTGATCGTGAGCAGGTGTTCTTGATGCCGCCGGACCCGCGGGATTGGCTGCCGGAGGGTCATGTTGCGTGGTTCGTGTTGGCGTCGGTGGAGGAGAACGATCTTTCGGTGTTCTATGGCTCCTACCGTCAGGATGGTTGGGGTCGGGCGGCGTTTGAGCCGTCGATGATGGTCTGGGAGATGGATCAAATGATCCGTCCTTACCCTGGCGCGGGCGGCGATCCGTTCGATTGCGTGCCCGTGACTGTGATCGAGGGCGATCTGAGCGATCCGGTGTTTGCGAGGGCCGGTGGGTTTGTTATGCGTTTGCTGCCCAGGCGCGGATGGTCTCGCTGCCTGGTGCTGGGCACATGCTCCATTTCGACTAGCCGGAGGGCTGGGTCGAGGTCGTCACTCAGGGGATTGGCCACGCGCCATCGCCCGTAGCAGTGCCAAGCGGGCACCCGCAATAGTGGTCTGACCTGCGTTTCGGGCGGCCACAAGGTGAAAGCTTGTTTTCCGGTAGGGTCCGACTCGATGGTCACGATCATCGATGCTTCCTCTGGGCGCGCCTTGCGGTGCTGTCATCCCGTGAGGGGAGGCGGCTGATGGCCTCGATGGACTGGGGTATTCAAAGCGATAGCGCACCGGCGACCTACCAGGAGTTTCTCGTGCCGGCGATGTTCGCGCCGTTCGCGAAGCGGCTCGTCGAGCATGGATGTGTGCGGCCGGGTTCGCGTGTGCTCGACGTCGCCTGCGGCACGGGCGTCGTCTCGCGTGCAGCCGCGATTCTTGCGGGTACGGGCGGATCGGTGGCGGGTGTGGATCTCGGAGAGCCGATGCTCGCGATCGCGCGCTCACATCCGGCCGAGGAGAACGCCGCGCCGATCGACTATGCCCAGGCGGACGCTGCGGCGCTGCCCTTCGACGCTGAGGATTTCGACGTCGCTCTGTGTCAGCAGGGCTTGCAGTTCTTTCCTGATCGCGCGGCCGCGCTCGCCGAGATGCGACGCGTGCTGAAGCCCGGCGGACGCGTTGCGGTTGCGACCTGGAAGGACATCCGGCCGCCGTTCAGCGAGATCGCAGACGCGCTCGAGCGGCACGTCAGTACGGAGGCTGCACAGATGATGTACTCACCGAACGCACTCGGCGATGGCGCTACCCTGGCGCAACTGATGTCCGATGCGGGCTTCAGCGAGGTTGCGGTCATCGACGAAACGATCGAGTGCACGTGGGCATCGCACCCTGAGTTCGCCCGCGGCTATATCGCCGCCAGCCCAATCGCGTCGGTGTTCGCCGCCGTGTCTTCTCACTCCCAGCAGGCCGTCTGCGATGAGGTCGCCGAGCGACTTGCGCCGCATGCTACCGCTGAGGGCTCGCTGCGGATGCCGATGACCTCAAACGTCGCCGTCGGCAGAGCCTGAGAAGGGCACCCGAGTTCCTCACCGGCGAAAGCAGCGTGAGAAACGCAACGAGTGCCCTGAAGCGCTCAGGCGGGAGACGCATGAAGGACCCCATCGGGTTCAGTCGGCGAGACCAGCGCCCGTTCGATGCGCTGCGCAAGCGCAGACCCATGAGCTACGTCAGCCTCTCCCGTTCGTCGGTGCGGGGCTCGACCACGATCACGCCGCGGGCACTCTCCGTTAGGCCAAGCACCGAGCCTGAGACACGGCGACGCGAGCGCTGTCGATTCGCCCGGCGCAAGCGGGCGTGTCCCGATCATCGATCCGCACGCCCGGAAGTCGTCCAAAGGAGGCACGCTGGGCTCGACCATCGAGGCGCTCGCTCTCAGTCAAGGGAGAGCTCTCGCTTGGCGGTCTTCGCCGGCGAGTGCCGTCAGGCTGCCTATGCCTACGCGCTCTCGGCGAGGAAGCTCTCGAGCTTCTCGACGGCCGGCTCCAAGTTCGCGAGGAAGCGAGCGACCGCCGCTTGCGTTTGCGGCTCGGTGAGGTGAGCGTTGATTCCACGTGCTACGTCGAGCCGAGAGCGCTCCATCCATGCCAGGAGGTCGGGCTCTTCGAACCACGTCATTTGGACGCGATGGGAGATGGCGTTCGTCGCGATCCAGTCGATGGCTGCGTTTGGATATGGGTTGGGTGGGCACAGCCGGTTCTTCTCCGCGTCGTCCTCGCGGGCGGACTCCACGAACGCGATCAGGGCGGCGCTGAACGGGAGTAGGCCGGTCCGCACCGGCTGCAACGTGATCCGGTTGGGTTCGAAGATCGCGCGGCCTGGCACCCTGTGGGCGCCGTCGGCCGTGCAGTCGACGTAGATCTGCTTGTCGTCGGTCGGGATCGACCCCCCCTCCAGCGCGATGTGAGCCTCTCCGATGTGGGTGATCCGGCCCAGGCGGACCACGTTCTCGATCAGGCGCAGGCTCTCCAGCTCGGCCTGGCTGATCGTGGCGCCGCGATACATGGTGGGCTCGACGGCCTCCTCGAGCCGGACGAGCTGACCGCAGGCCTCGAGCCGGCGGAAGAGGTCGGCGACGTTCTCCGCGCAAGCTGCGGCCTCGACCTGCAGCGACAAACCCTCCATCAGCGAGCCGACGAGCTCCAGCGGCTGCTGGAACGCTCGGTCCAGCAGCCAGGTGTCCCGTGGCCTGATCCACCGGATCGCCTCCGGCTCCACACCGCTGTCGAGCAGCCAGCCGCACGCGTCCATGGCTGTCTTGCCGGCGCCGATGACCGTATAGCCACTGCCGGGCTCGCTCAGCGCGACGAGGTCGTTGATCGGGATCAGCCGCACGTTCGGATCGACTGCGAACGAAGGCGTGTGCGTCGAGGGCACCGACGGGGCGAGATACGTGGCGTCGACGACCCTGCGTCGCGCGCGCACAGTGCTCCTCTCACCCGTCAAACGCGAGACGAGCCGGTGCTCGCTCGACCAGTCGCCCGAGTAATCGCACTCGCCGAAGAAGCGAACCCGGCCCGATGGCAGCAGCCGCTCGAGCACCCGCTGGAAGTAGTCGCAGATCTCGGCCCCCGTCGCTCGCCCGTACCAACCCGCGTTCGTGCCGCCCTCGTCGATCGAGTCCCCGCCGAGGGGCAGCGAGTTGACGCCGTAGTACGCCGAGGGCTGGTGCAGGCGCACGAACGGGTAGGCATCGTTCCAGTGGCCACCCGGCCGGTCTCGCCGGTCCACGATCACCACGTCGGCGTCGGACTCGGCGATCAGCGCATCGGCAAACGCCAGCCCGGCCGCTCCGGCGCCGACTATCAGATAATCCGTGTCGATCGTGGTCATGGCTTACGCTGAGAGGAAGTCGATCAGCAGTCGATTCACCTCACTCGGCGCCTCGAGTCCCATCCAGTGTCCGGGACCGTCGAGGCGCTCGTAGCGCCACGGCCCGGTGACGTTGCTGGCCGATCTGATCATCTGGCCCTCGGTCAGCGCGGGGTCCTCTGAGCTCCACACACCCATCGTCGGCGCATTGACTGGTGGCAGTCCCAGGATCGACTGCCGAAAGCGCTCGGGGGGCAGGTCCATCGTGTAGGCCTCGACCTCGGTCGGCTTGTCCGAGCGGCCGTAGCCACGCATGTCGGGGACGATCACCTTGAACCCCGCCTCGGCCAGCGCCGGTACCTGATGGCGCCAGAGCCGCCCCGAGTCGGGAAACCCGTGGAGCAATACCACCGGCGGGCGGTCGCCCGTCACCTCGTACTCGATGCCCACACCATTGACGTCAACGCGCACTGAAGCCCTCCTGTGGATGGCGGCAAGGCACGCGCCTCACCGAGGGGGGACCTGACTTGCGCGCTTCCGCCACCAAGCACCCGATCCGGTCGGCCGCACCCTACCGCTTGGCGCACCAGTCACGCCCGCTCCTGCTCCTGCCGAGCAAAGCGGGCGTCCTTACGGCCTCCGGATCGAGTCTCGCTACTGCTAGCGAGCGAGGTCTACGGGATCGACAGGCGCCCACCCAAGGACCAACGAGGTGTCTACCTCTTCACGGACCGCGCCAAACACTTGTATGTCGGGCGCACGAGCATCACGGCACGTTCGCGAGCTGGCGGCGGCCAGCCGATCACGAGCTTCCGTCACCGCTTCGACCAACACACGCAGCTCGGGAGACCGCCAGGAGCAGCATCGTTCGCTAATCGTGTGATGCTGACGGCCGCCGCGAGTCGGGGGATCGAGGTTCCGGCCCGTTGGTGGAAGACCCGGCACGCGGAGGCACGAGAGATATATCGTCTGTTCTGCACGGCGAAGGGCCGGATTGGCACGATGGAGTGCCGCGTCGTGGCGTTCAACGACGACTCGAAGGGCGTCCGGGCAAGCATCGCGGAGATCTACGTTCATACGCAGCTAGCGACGCGATACAACGACTTCTCCACGTCGTGACGGCGGAGGACCGCACGGGTCGTCCACGAGCTGATTGTTGCCCGCCGCGAATTTAGCTGGCGCGCAACACGCGCAGCCTGGAGTTCGCCCTATGGGGCCTCATGCGCCTCCCCGTGCGTCCGGCTAATTCGGACGGCTAGTCCTTCGGCGAATGACGGAGAGCGGTGGGCAGCGGGAACGGCTGCGCGATCTGGGCAAGCGTGCGGCGGACAGCTGACAGACAAACCACCCAAGCGCACGAAGCAGTCGTCGCGAAGCCCAGCCAACGGCACGTGCTGGAAGGTGACATGCCGCGCCAACGCGACGCCTAGCGTCGGCGCGACGCGCCTCGTGACGTTGCAACCGTCTAAGCCGGGCACGGCGAGCCTCGTTGTCGTTTCGTCGCTGCACCGTGCGCGGCTCTATGAGACCTGGTCGGGCCTCTGCAGTTCGATTGGGCCGGGGTCGGCGCTCGACAGCACCCACTCGGTCCACGGCGACTGACCGGCTCGTTCTAGGGTGACTTCGCGGCTGGCAAATGAGACGCCGCGCCACGCGTCGACGTGCGGATGCTCGCACCCACAGACCGGGCTGATCCCGCCTTTGGATTGGGTAGCTGCGACGAACGAGACGTCGCGGACGCCGAACAAGCGGCCGGTAACACGCACCAGCTGGTCGTGGCCAAGAAGCAGCACGATCAGCACGCCGACAAGCCCAACGGTCGCCAGGAAAGCGGCGCCCAGCACCCGACGGCGACGCAATGCCGACCGCACGGCTCTGCGCCGTCTCTCGCGCTCTCGATCTCGGCGAACCGACGCGCGGCGGGCAGCGCTACGCGCTGGGGCCCTCCTAGCCACGCCTGGTGCCCTGCGCGATCACGAGCGCGAACGGTTGCGGCTCCATGCCGGGATTATTCTGGACATTCGAGGGGGCCCGTCGCCCGATGCAAGCCCGTAGCGGACGCCGATCTGGGCAACACCCAGAAAACTCGCGGAAGCGGTAGCTGCTACTGCGCCGACTCGGCCCGCCAGCGGACGCCGTCCGAGGCGGCAGCGGGTTTGCGAACTGCGTCGCGCCTCGTTGCCGCGGAACAGCGCGGTGTGGCCGGGTGGCTTGCCTCACCTGCGATGCGGGTGGTGCGGATTAGCGACGTAGCTCTGCCTGTAGCCGGGTTGCGAGGCGGACGGAGGCGTCGATCTCGACTTGGCGGATTGAGACGCTCTCGACGCTGACCCCGAATGGGACGCCGACGCGCCGGCAGAATGCGATCAGCTCGACGGCCGTAGCGACGGCTTGGTCGTAGGACGCGTCGAGGGTGTCCTCCGCGTGGCGCAGCTCGTTCTCGATCCAGCGCGGCACATCGACACCGAGCCACTGAACGAACTCCAGTGTCTTCACCGACCCGCAGACCGAGAACGTAAAGACGATCGGCGCCGGCTTGAGGCCACGAGCGGCGCACTCGTAGTAATAGTCGGAGACCAGGTCCTTCGCGGCATTGACGTCATAGACGATCTGGGTGACAAAGAACGAGCAACCTGCAGCCTGCTTCGCAAGCAGACGGAGGTGCTCCGTGCCTCCGCGCGCGTGGCGCTCTGGGATCGCCACACCTCCGAGCAGGAGATCCGGGCGCACCTCACTCCGTAGTTCGTAGGCCCGCGGCAGAGAGGTCGCGACCGGCTTTTCACGGGACGACGCACCGACGAACACCGACAGCGCCTGGGTTGGGGCCTGTTCGCTGAGCCACGACTGAAGCTGTTGCTCTGGGTACTTGCTGACAGCGCGGTACACGATTGCGGGTACCTCCAAGCCGACGAGATCGCGAGCGAGGTAGTCGGCGGGGTCCATCGTGGGCAGGAACGGAAAGGGGCGTTCCTCGGGATTGCGGTCGCTCTCGTCATCAATGTCGTAGAGCACGAGGCCGTCGATGCCCACGGGGCGCAGGCGCTCGAGTGTCTTCGCGGCGATCTGACGGGCGTGCTCCGGTTCGGTCGTCAGGCGCGGTGGCGTCAGCGCGAAGAGCAAGAACTCACCCGTCCCCTCCGCAATGCGCCGCTGCAGCTCCACGCGCCGAAGCGTAGCCAAGCGCCTGTGCACTACGACTTGGCGCCAGCGGTTGTGGCCTCCGCTAGCAGCCACGCAACGCGGTGTCTCGCCTGCACAAGAGTCGCGTCGAATGCTGCTTGGACGCGCCATCCGGCGTGAGTCGCCGCGACTCACGCGAATCAGGACGACCGTGCCGTAGCCGATCGCGCCCGGTCCAACACGCAGCACGGCCCGGGAGTGGGCTTCACGGCGAGTTCTCGCCGCTCTCGACCCTCGCCTGTCGCTGACCCCGAAGGCCCGCGCTCACACCGGACGGGCCCGCCTCGCTGCTGCGTGGGCAGGGCACCGTGCGGCAGATTCGCGCGCGCCGCTGCTTTCGGCGAACGGGAGCAGCCCGATCGTCGTGGTCATCGGCTGCCGCTTGTGGGAGCGGAGCAGGAGTCTTGAGCTCGGCTATCGCTTAACTCAACGGCATTGCCGCTAGGCCCGACTTCGGGGTTTGTGCCGCCGACCCCCGCATCGCGGCACAAACCCACCGGAATCCGCGCGTATCCGCAGGTATCTCGGTGGACCGCACGCCCGGCGGCGACTGCCGGCGGCGTCCCAAAAATGCCAGCAAACAGGCACTTTTTGCTACGCTCATCCGAGCGGGTCAGGGCTGGTTGCCCCACCACTGAAAATCGTGGTGTCCCCAGTTCGAGTCTGGGTCTGGCCATTCCCTTTTCGTCGATTCTTGGTCCTAGCGCGCGGGACAGGCCCCTCGCGGTTGCGTTGATCCGCCGCTGGGTCAGTCGAGCGTTTCTGGAATGAGCCCGAGTCCTTCGGTACCGGCAGCCATATGGAGGCGGCGATCCCAGGTGGCGATGATCAGGTCGTCCTGGGGGAGCATGAGGGCGGCGGCGAGATGCAGGGCGTCCAGGCTGCGCAGTTCGCGGTCGATCGCGAGCTCGGCCGCGTCCTCGACCAGGCGCTGATCCACCTCGATCACGCCGAACGCAGGCCACTCCTCGCGCACGTTCTTGGCGGCTGCTCGGCCCGCGCTCAGGCCGACTGCGCGGACGGTCTCCACAAAGCCGACACGACACATGAACCACCCGTCGGCGCGATCCATCGCGTCGCGGACGATGTCGCTGCCGGGCTCAGCGACATAGCGCTTGACCAGCGCGCTCGCGTCGAGATAGAGGTTCAGCGCTCGACTTCCCGCTCGGAGAGCACCAGCGACGATGCACTGTGACTGCTCTTCACGAGTCGGGGTGCCCGCTTTGGCCGCGCGCGGGCGGGCGTGACCAACCGTCCCTGGGCCACCAGCCCACGCAGGGGATCGTCCTCGGACGAAATACCGGCTGGGACGATGTCGGCCACCGGCTGGCCGCGGAGCGTCACGCGCACCTGTTGACCGCGAGCGACCGCTCGCAGCGTCTGGCTCAGCGACAGTTTCAACTCACGGACACCGATCTCTCGCATATGACCACTTTACCGCCATGAGACCACCAACGTATGTCGCGCCGGCAAGCGACTTTGGAGAGCACCGTCCGTTGGATGCTCGCGGCCGGCGATGTCGAGAGACGGCGCGCTTCTATGTTTCCGGTGCCTGGGATGTTCAGGCGCGGATGACGGTGACTTGCGGGAATGCCGCGAAGTCGTTGTCTTTCGCCAAGCGTTATGCGAACGACCGTTATGCGAACGACCGTTATGCGAACGACCGCGTGGCGTACACCGAGGCGAAGACCCCAATCATCAGACACATCGAACAGTTGCCCGGGGGCCTTGTATGAGCCCCCGGGCGCCTGGTCAGACGGTCTCCGGCTCGCCGAGAACCGCGAGGCCGTGGATGCAGATCAAGCAGATGGCAAAAATGCCAAGCGACCAGAACGGGTGTGCGCCGCCGATGTCCAGCAGCGCGCCAATCGCGCCGATGGTGGCCGCCGCGATCCCGACCACGCGCCCGTAGGCGCGGCCGCCGAACAGCGAGAACGAGGCGGTCAGTTGGATGATGCCCAGGATGATCGTGATCCATCCCCACGTATGGAGGCTCGAGAACACGAACTGCGTGTCATTGACGAAAAAATTCGCATTTCCGACGGCGGCGATGCCGTAGATGATGTTCAGGACGCCCGCCACCATCAACAGGATGCCCACGAACAGTGCGCTACCAACACCTCTCATCAGATCCCCCTCTGTTAAAGGGTGTCGTATGACACCTCCAGCCAATTCGACGTAACCGTGCCGACTCCTGTGCGCCGCGCTGTGCTTGGCGGCGCGACATCTCGGCGATCTTCGATCGCCGAGACTCATGGGTTCGGGACGTCGCATGTCTCTGTCGACGCTCAGGGCGTGCCGATCGAGAGCCCCTTGCGCTCTGTCACAATGCGGCGTCATGCGCCGGACGGCCCCCCTTCTCGCGCTCGTCCTGTCCTGCACTCTGATGGCGGCCTGCGGCAAGGGTGGGAACGCGAGCACCGCCTCGCACCCCACGGCCGTCACATCGCACGGGGCGACGGCGAGTCGCCCGCCCACGCAGGCGCAGGCGCTCGCGTTCGCCCACGCCGTCAACCTGACCGCGACTGACGTTCCGGGCTTCACCGCCTCCCCCAACCATCACAGCGATTCAGCGAGTGAACGCCGCCTCGAACAGGAGCTTCGAAGTTGCACCGGCGCGCAGGGTTCGCAGGGGGGTTCGCAGGGGGGTTCGCAGGGTTCGAAGCGCTCGCGAAGCACGGTCGCCGAAGCCGGCTCTCCCGACTTCGCGCTCCACCACGGCATCCTCGATTTGACCGTGAGCTCCGAAGTCAGCGTCGCGCATAACTCCGCTCAAGCCGCCGCAATGCTGTCGGAGATTCGCAGCGCCCGTGTCCGCGCGTGCGTCTCCCGCTACCTGACCCAGCTCTTGAAATCCCAGCGCTACGCCGGCGCGACGGTCACAGGCGTCTCGATAGCGTCGGGTATTCCCCCCGCGCCCGGCACCACCGGGGGCTTCGGGTGGCGTGTCACCGCGATGCTCGCCGTCCACGGCATTCATGTCTCCTTCTACCTGGACATCCTCGGCTTCGTCTACGGCCCCGCCCAGGTCACCCTTTCGAGCTCGGGCGCGCTGCGACCGTTCCCGGCGGCGGCACAGGAGCATCTGTTCTCACAGCTCCTGACACGGGCTCGAGCGCACAGCTTGTGAGACGACGCTGCACCCGAGCGTTTTGCGCGTGACCGTCACACCTGAGGCATCAGGCATGACTGTCCACTCTCGAGCTCGAGCAGCACGCGCTTGCGCTCCAGCCCGCCGCCGTATCCGGTGAGCGTCCCGTCGGCGCCGATCACGCGGTGACACGGCACGATCACGGCGATCGGATTGCGTCCGTTGGCGAGGCCCACCGCGCGCGCGGCCGACGGCCGGCCCACGCGGCGCGCGATCTCGCCGTAGCTGACGGTCTCACCGTAGGGAATGTCTTGCAACGCTTGCCAGACTTTGCGCTCGAACGGGCTGCCATCCATGACGAGGGGCAGATCGAACGCCCTGCGTCGACCGTCGAAGTATTCTGACAGCTGTCGTTGCACATCGGTGAACGGCGCCGGGGACGGCTCCCAGCTTGGAGCGATCCTCGTGGGTCGGCGCCCGTCCTGCATATACAGACCGCGTACCGCGTGCTCGTCGCCGAGCAGCAGCAGCTCTCCGATCGGACTGTCGACGGTTGTGTACCGCAGGGTGTGACGGGATGTCGCAGTACTCACAGGATTCACCATGCCTTTCATGCCGCGACTCGGTCGCGGTCGTGGTCAGTCTTCCGGTCGTGGTCACGGACGTGGTCAGTCTCGTCACGCGCGCGCGTCAGCAGGCGCTCTGCTTGTCCGGATGGTGTGAGCGAGGCCCACAGGTGCTGGACGGCATACGCGCGGTACGGACGCCAGCGCTCTGCCACTCGCTCCGCGGCGGCGGGCCGGCCGTCGTGCCCGAGCTGCTCGAGCGCGTGGCGGACGCCGAGATCGGTGGGCAGAAACGCGTCGGGGTCGCGCAGTGCGCGCATCGCCACATAGGCCGCGGTCCACGGTCCGATCCCCGGCAGCGCCCGCAGTCGCGCCAGTGCCTGCTCGCGATCGGCCCCCGCGTCGAGCACCAGCTCATTGCACGCGAGCGCGCCGGCCAGGCTCAGCAGCGCCCGCCGGCGCGCGGTGGGCATCGCGAGTCGTTCAGGGTCGGCCCCCGCGAGCGCTTCGGCGGAGGGGAACACGTGCGTGACGCCACCCAGCGGACGCTCCAGTCGCTCGCCGTACTCGGCGACGAGACGGCCCGCGAGCGTGCGTGCGCCGGCGAGTGAGACCTGCTGACCGAGCACGGCGCGCACCGCGAGCTCGTGGGCGTCCACATGGCCGGGGACTCGACGTCCCGGCGCTGCGCGGACGAGGGGCCCCAGCAGTGCGTCTGCGCCGAGCACCCCTGACACGGCGTGCGGGTCGGAGTCCAGGTCCAGCAGCGCCCGCGAGCGTTGCATCGCCGCGGCCAGATCACGCAGATCCTCCAGCCAGAAACGGGCCAGCACATGCCCGGGCTCTGGACGCAGTTCGACCGTCCCGGTCCCCTGCGGCAGACGCAGGCTGCGCCGGTAGGCGCCCTCGCGAACCTCCTCCACTCCCGGCACCGCCCGCAGACCCAGAAACGCGATCAGGCCATCCGCCTCCAGCGGGGTGCGATATGGCAATCGCAGCGTGATCGCTCCGCTGTCCTGCGCGCGTCCATGACGTCTGGCTCGCGAGCGCAGCTCACTCGGCGTCATCGCGAACACTTCCTGGATCGTTGAGTTGAACTGCCGCACGCTCTGCCACCCCGACGCGAACGCCACGGCGGTGATCGGCACCTCGGTGGTCTCCAGCAAGATTCGCGCCGTCTGCGCGCGTTGGGCGCGCGCCAGCGCAAGCGGTCCGGCGCCCGTGACGGACACGAGCCGGCGGTGCACATGACGCTCGGCGTAGCCCAGGCGACGCGCGAGACCGCCCACCCCCTCGCGGTCGACGATCCCGTCGGCTATCAGCCGCATCGCCCGTCCCACCAGGTCCGCGCGGCCGTCCCAGTCCGGTGAGCCCGGAGTCGCGTCCGGACGGCAGCGCTTGCACGCGCGCAGCCCGGCCGCTTGAGCCGCCGCGGCCGTGGCGTAGAAACGTACGTTCTCACGTTTGGGGGTGCGCGCGGGACAGCTCGGGCGGCAGTAGATCCCCGTCGTCATTACGCCGCAGTACACCCACCCGTCCAGCCGCGGGTCCTGCGCTTCGATTGCCTGCCAGCACTGGTCGGAGTCGAACATCACGCTGCCTACACTGACACACCTCGGTGGCATTTCTAGCGGGAATCGGACAGCGCTGACGATCGCCGTCCGATTCCCGCTACTTCCCGGGGACGGCGTCACCTGCCGGCATCACGACCGGCTGCCCGGGCGAGGGCTGACTCAGCGGGCTGAATCGGCGCAGGCGATAGACTCAGAGTCACATTCCGGCGAGGAGTCCGATGTACGACCCGATCCTGTTTCGCGACCGTCCGCGCCCCGTGCAGATCGTGCTGGGTGGCGTCGTCCCTGCGCTCACGGGCGCAATCGCAGGTGTGCTGGTTGGAGTCTCCAGTGGCGCCTACTGGGGGTATGGCGCGCTCGTCGCGCTCGGCGCGATCGTGGCCGGCTTCGAGCATCAGGACGGCTGGGGCGGGGCCGACCGCGGTCTGGTGGCCGGCTTCATCTACGGAGTCGCCCTGCTCGTGGCGCACGCGATCGCCGGCACCCACGCGAAGGTCTCACTCGGCAGCTTTCCTCCGCTGCTCGCCGTCGTCACTGCGATCGCCGGCATGCTGCTGAGCGCCCTCGGCGGACGGATTGCCCGTATTCAGCGCGAGCGCAGGGCCTCGCCCCCAGAGCCGGTTGAGTAACGCTGATAGGGGGCCGTCCCGCATGCGGGACGGCCGGCAGGGCCGCATGCGGCCCTGCCCCGAGGGTGCGCATGCGCACCCTCGCCGGCGGCGCATGCGCCGCCGGAAGACCTGCCGCATGTGGCAGGTCTCGGGGACGCACATGTGCGTCCCCGCCTGGCGGCGCTTGCGCCGCCAGGCACAACATCAGCCCGTGTAAGTCATATGGGCGAACCGCTTATGTGGCGCATGCGGCTGCCCCGGAAACAGCATCGTTCGTTCAGCCCTATGACGTCGGGTTGATGAGACCGATCACGTGGCCCTCAGGATCCTTGAACATGCCCAGCACCATTCGTCCCATGATCTCTTCCGGGCCCATCATCCGCGATCCGCCGAGGCTCTCGGCCTTGACGAGCGCCTCCTCCACGTCTGCAACCGTGACGTAAAACGTGACGTGGCCCTCGTACCCCTCCGGCGCGGCCCCGATGCCGCCGCCGATGCCGCTGCCGTCAGGCGCGAGGTTCGCCTCGCGGGACACCACCCCGTAGTTCATCGGGTTGTCGGTATTGAACTCCCACCCGAACAGGCTGGAGTAGTACTCCCTCAGCTTGTCCGCGTCCTGCCCCATGATCTCGAAGTGGACCACCGGCTGTCCCATGTGCTCATCCCTTTCGGTCGCGCTGCACGAGACTTCCACATTACAACTCGCCATCGCCCCCTCGTGGCCCCTCTCGACGTTTAGCTTGAGGCATACTGGGGCAGTGGTCCGAGCATGAGCTCCCCCACCGGCCAGATCCCCCGCATCCCGCTGCGTCCGGACGTCGAGATCCCGCAGCTCGGGTTCGGCGTCTTTCAGGTGCCGGCGCGGGAGACCGAGGAGGCCGTCGCACGCGCGCTGGACGCCGGCTACCGCCATATCGACACCGCCGCCGCGTATCGCAACGAGGGTCCGGTCGGGCAGGCGATTCATGCCTCTGGCATCGACCGCGACGAGGTGTTCGTCACGACCAAGTGCTTCAACGACGACCACGGCCACGACAAGGCCAAGCGGGCGTGCAAGCAGAGCCTCGAGCGGCTCGAGCTCGAACACATCGATCTCTACCTGATCCACTGGCCGGTGCCCGCCCATGACCTGTATGTGGAGACGTGGCAGGCGTTTATCGAGCTGCAGTCCGAAGGGCTCGTCCGCGCGATCGGCGTGTCCAACTTCCAGCCCGCGCACCTGCAGCGCCTGGTCGCCGAGACCGGCGTGACACCGGCGATCAACCAGGTCGAGCTGCATCCGTACTTCCAGCAGGACGGCCTGCGCCACGAGCACGACCAGCTCGACATCGTCACCGAGGCGTGGAGTCCGCTGGGGCAGGGACTGGAGCTGAAGGACCCGGTCATCGTCGAGATCGCCGCCGCCCATTCCGTCACTGCAGCCCAGACGATCATTCGCTGGCATATCCAGCTCGGCAACGTTGTGATCCCGAAGTCGGTCACCCCCGAGCGCATCGCCGAGAATTTCGACGTCTTCGACTTCCACCTCGGCGACGCCGACATGGACGCCATCCGGGCACTCGACGCGGGCAGGCGCATCGGGCCGGACCCGGACACGTTCGTGCGGCCCTGAGGGGTCGGTTTGCGCGGTCCTGATGAACTGCCGTATCAACCGGAGCGGCTAACCGGACGGCTGCTTTATGGGCTCGTCTAAGGAGATGATTCGATGAGAGCCGCCGTCCTGCACGAGTACGGGGTCCCGAGCCCCGGGGAGTTTCAGGAGCCCTCGGCCGGTCCCGACCAGGCGGTTGTGGACGTGCTGGCCGCCGGCCTCAATCCGGTCGATGTCGCGATCTGCGCCGGGCGTTTCTATGCCGGTCGACCGCCGCTTCCCTCGGTCGCCGGTCGGGAGGGTGTCGGGCTGCTGGATGGCAAGCGCGTGTACTTCGACGCGCCGATCCCTCCCTTCGGCTCGATGGCCGAGCGCGCCCTGATCGACCCACGCTCCACCTACCCGGTCCCTGACGAGGTGCAGGACGGTGTCGCCGTCGCGCTCGGGATCTCCGGGCTGGCGGCGTGGCTCGCGCTCACCTGGCGCGCCCAGCTCAAGGAGGGTGAGCATGTATTGGTGCTGGCTGCCAGTGGAGTGCTCGGGCAGATCGCCGTGCAAGCCGCCAAGCTGCTCGGCGCGGCTCGTGTGGTGGCCGCGGCGCGGTCGCGGGAGGGACTGGAGCACTGCCTCGCGCTCGGGGCGGACGCCGCCGTTCGCCTGGGTGAGCCCGACGACCTGCCCGCTGCCTTCGCCGAGGCTGCCGCAGGACGGATCGACGTCGTGGTGGACCCGCTGTGGGGAGAACCGCTGGTGGCGGCGATCAACGCCGCGAGCTTTGGCGCGCGACTCGTGCAGATCGGGGCGGGCGCCGGCGCGGAAGCGATGATCCCATCGGCGGCCATCCGCGGAAAGATGCTCGTGCTCATGGGCCACACCAACTTCGCCGCGCCGCCGGAGGTCAAGCGCGAGGCGTACTTGCGGCTGGCCGAGGCCGCCGCGCGTGGTGAGCTGGCGGTCGACGTCGATCCGATGGGGCTCGATCAGGTGGCCGAGGCATGGGACCGCCTGGCCGCGGGCTCGCATCGCAAGATCGTGCTCGTCCCCTGAGACTGGAGGCGCGCGTGGCCGGCGAAACGGGTCGGCGTTACGGGGTTGGGCTACTTGCGCTTGGCCTGGTGCTCGATCACCTTGCCGAACGCGTCCTCCAGCTGGGTCGTCATCCGCTGCTTGAACAGCGCGAGCAGCGCCTCGGAGGCCATCGGCCGCAGCGAGTCGACGGCTTCGATCAGCTCGTCCCAGCGCTCGTCGGGCTGACCGGCCTGCTCGAACGGCTCCCACAGCTCTCGCAGGAACAGCTTGGTGAACGCTCGCGAGATCGATTCGCAGTCGCGGCTGACTCGCTCGACGAGCGCCAGCGCGGTGTGCAGCGAGATCCCGAGGGCCATAACCTGCTCGGCGGCTCCCATCAGAGCCGGACTTGGAACTTCGAAACGGTCGTCGCCCAGTGGGACGAGCAGCTTCAGCTTGCGAATGCGCTCGGTGTCCTTCGCGTCGACCTCGCCGAAACGCTTCGCCAGTTCCTCGGTGGTGATGAGTTCCGGAGACTCCGGCTCAAACGGCGTGGTCACCGCTCTGCGCAGGCCGAGCAGACGCTCGGCAAGACCGTCCGATCCGCTCAACAGTCGCTCGATCGCGGTGAGATTGAAGCCGTCGGCCTGCAGGTCGAGGATCAGCCGCAGCCGCGCCACGTGCTCGGAGTTGTAATAACCCACCCGCGCACGAACCTCCGGCGGGGGGAGCAGGCCCCGGGTGTGATGGTTGCGGATGTTGCGCACCGACATCCCGACCTCACCGGCGAGCTGCTCGACGGTGAGGTCGTATCCGGACGATGAGCTCTCGCGTGACGAGGAGCCCCCTTGGGCTCGTGAACTCTCGCGGCGCTTCTCAGGTTGCCCCTTGGGCCGGTCGATCGTGTCAGATTGGGTGCGTGCCATCCGCAACTAAGGCTACCATCATCTATGTTCCCTCATTTGAGGTAGCATGATATAAAGTCATGGTCATGAGAGCTCTTCCACCCAACGACATCAGCCTGCCGGATGGCGCTCGTGGCTGAGCGGGGCGCCGTCCCGCGCGTCTCGGCCGCCCGCCGCAGGGCGCTCGGGCTGATCCGCTCCTTCACCTCCCCGCTGCTGCCCGACGACTATCTGGAGCTGATCAACCCGCTGTGGTCCACGCGCGAGCTGCGCGGTCGCATCGAGCGCGTCGAGCGCGAGAGCGCCAACGCGGCGACGGTGCTGATCAAGCCCGGCTGGGAGTGGCCGGGCCACAGGCCGGGCCAGTACCTGCGGCTGGGCATCGAGGTCGACGGCGTGCACCACTGGCGGGCATACTCGCTGACCTCCGAGCCCGAGCGCGCCGACGGCTGCATCGCGATCACCCCGAAGCTCGTGGAGGGCGGCAAGGTCTCGCCGTTTCTGTTCGGCCGTGTACGCCCAGGCACAATCGTGCGGCTGGGCGGCGTGGAAGGCACGTTCGTCCTGGGAGATCCGCTGCCCGAGCGGCTGCTGTTCATCAGCGCCGGCAGCGGGATCACCCCGATCATGAGCATGCTGCGGGCTCTTGCGCGCCACGGCGAGTTGGGAGACATCGTCCACCTGCACTGCGCCCGCACGGCGGATGAAGTCATCTTCGCGGGAGAGCTGCACGACCTGGACGCCGCACACCATGGCTACCGGCTGCATGAGCGGATAACCGGCGAGCAGGGTCGCCTCGCCCCCGACCATCTCGATGGGTTGTGTCCCGACTGGCGCGAGCGCGAGGCGTTCGTGTGCGGACCGGCGGGGCTGCTGGAAGCGATGAGCGAGCGCTGGCAACAGGACGGAGATCCGGAGAGGATGCACATCGAGCACTTTCAACCCGACGCGCGTGTGGGCGACGGCGAGCGCGGTCAGGGCGGCACGATCGACTTCTGCTCCAGCGCCATCCAGGCGTCTAGCGACGGCGAGCAGCCGATCCTGATCGCCGGTGAGCAGGCCGGCGCCAAGTTGCCCTACGGCTGTCGCATGGGCATCTGCCATACGTGCGTCGGACGGCTGCGCGCCGGCCAGGTGCGTGATCTGCGGACGGGCCGGGTACATGGTCAGGCAGGCGAAATGCTGCGCACCTGCATCAACGCGCCCGAGGGCGCGGTCGAGATCGAGCTCTAACCCCTCCGACGAGGTCCATTCAGCACCTTTGACTTCATACTCACCAGCCGTTCGCCGCCGATCAACGGCTCTACGCAATCACCACCCTTCCGAAGACTCTTCCCAAGCCCACTCTCACCTCCCCCAACCCGAGGACCAAAAAAATGGCAACGCACCAGATTGACAACCCGACGGTCGCCACAAGACTCAACGAGATCGAGGGACCTCCGGTACGCACCGCGCCCAATGGCAGGCCGACCCCCCCGCCGGCCCAGACAGGGTTCGACGAGCCCGATAACCCCCTGGCCCGCCTGACCCCCGAGCAGCTCGAGCAGCTCGGCCGTGAGTTCGACGCGATCCACGACGAGGTGTTCGCGGATCTCGGCGATCGCGACTCGCGCTACATCCGCTCCACGATCAAGCTGCACCGCCGGCTCGTGCTGGCCGCGCGCGCGATGCTGCTCGGCTCTCGCTACAAGCCGTTGTGGGTCGGCGGAACCGCGGCGCTGTCGGTCGCCAAGATCCTCGAGAACATGGAGATCGGCCACAACGTCATGCACGGCCAGTGGGATTGGATGAACGACCCGGACATCAACTCCCAGAACTGGGACTGGGACACGGCCTCTCCCGCCGACGCGTGGCGGCACTCGCACAATTACGAGCACCACACGTTCACCAACATCCGCGGCAAGGACCGCGACCTGGGCTATGAGATCATGCGGATCGATCCCCACCAGCGCTGGCGCCCGATCTATCTGGCCCAGCCTTTCTACAACCTCCTGCTGATGGGCTTCTTCGAGTGGGGGGTGGCCGTCCACGACCTCAACTGGGACGCCATCGGTTCCGGCGAGAAGTCCAAGGCGAAGGTGATCGAGGAGCTGAAGGCGATCGGCGTCAAGGCGCGCCGGCAGTTCGTCAAGGACTACATCGCCTTCCCGGCGCTCTCGGGCCGCGCATGGAAGTCCACGCTCACGGCCAACTTCACCGCGAACATCATCCGCAACATGTGGGCCTACTCGATCATCTTCTGCGGGCACTTCCCCGACCAGACGTACACGTTCAGCCAGGCGGAGGTTGCCGATGAGACCCGCGGCGGCTGGTACGTGCGTCAGCTGCTCGGCTCCGCGAACATTGACGGCAGCCCGCTGTTTCACCTGCTGGCGGGCAACCTCAGCTTCCAGGTCGAGCACCACCTGTATCCCGACATGCCCTCCAGCCGCTACGCCGAGATCGCGCCCCGCGTACGCGACGTCTGCCGCCGTTACGGGCTGCCCTACAACACCGGCCCGCTGGGCAAGCAGCTCGGCACCGTCCACCGCACGATCCTGCGCCTCGCCTTCCCGGGTGGCAAGGTCCGGCCCAAGCCCGGCCCCTACAGGCCCGACCACATCTGAGGACTCGGCGGCGACCTCAGATGGTGTGATGCAGAACTATTTACGGGGCGTGAGATTCTGGATGCGCACCGCGAACGCGGCGCGGTAACGCTCGCCCGGCGCCAGCAGGCGCAAGCCGGTGGCGCTGCGCAGCGCGTTGGCTGGTGCCGTCATCGGCTCGAAGCAGATGAACTGCCCACCCTTCGGGGCGAATACCTGCGCGCACGGATAGCCCTCCAGGAACTCGAGCGCGATCCGTCGTTCACCGGCCTCGACGCTGAAGCGCGCCGGCTGGGACACAGCGTCGAACCCGTCGTCGAACTCGCTGCCGGCGAGCTCGAATCGCCGGCTCGGAGATTCGTGTTCGGGCGCGACCGGTATCTGGTCGGCGTCAAGTGCCAGCCGGCGCATCGGTGGCAGCTCGACGAGGTAACACTCGCGCGGGACGCCCGGCGGTGACAGGTACGGGTGCAGGCCAAATGCCACCGGTACCGCATCCTCGCCGCATGCATGCACGGTGATCGTCACGTCGAGGCGACCATCGGCGAGACGGACCTCGTAGTGGAGGTCGTGCCGGAAGGGGAACACCTCGAACAGCTCCGGCTGATGCGACTCACTCCAGCTCAGTCGCGCGGCGAGTGATTGAGCGTCGGGAGCGCCCACTGGCGCGTCGGGATCGTCGGCACGCCCGCCGGGATCGGCTGCGCCGGATGCGCCGGCATCGGCCGCGTCGGCATCGTCTGCACGCCCGCCGGGATCGGCTGACCGTGCGCCGCGTGTGCCGGCATCGGCCGCGTCGGGATCGGACGTGTGCGTCAGCTCCCACCGCTGCCTGCCGCCGATCACCCCGTGGATCGGCAGGCCGTTGTCGTCGAGCGCGATGCGCGTGGGATCGTGCGGCACCACCACCGTCCGTCCGGCGACGCTGTAGTCAAAGTCGGCGAGCCGGTTCGCCCAGGGATAGAGCAGTGGGATGCCCATCGTCTTGCCGCGCTCGGCATACGCTGTCACGCCGGCGTTCTGCGCGAGCAGCTCCTCGCCGTGATGGCGCAGCGAGCAGCAGAGCATTCCGGCGGTGGGAACGAACGTCGCCTGAAGTCCTGACTCTTCGTCGCGTAGCTGGACGGTCGTGAATGCGGGATCAGCCATCGCGCCCCTCCATGATGGGTCCGGTCGGTCCCGGCTCCCGAGAACCCGGCTCATGAGAACCCGGCTCCCAAGAACCCGGCTCTTGAGAACTCGGCTCTTGAGAACTCAGCACCCGAGAACCCGGCTCTCCAGACCCAGCTCTTGAGGACCCAGCTCCCGTCCGGTGAGCTGTCGCTCGTAGGGCCCTCGGCCGGTGAGGCACACCGCGCCGCAGCGGGCAGCCAGGTTCAGCGCGTCCGGCCGAGCCATGCCCAACCCCAGGGCATAGGTCAGTCCGGCGGCGAACGAGTCTCCGCAGCCGTAGGAGTCCACGGCGTTGGTTGGCGGAGGGGCGGTAAGGAGAGCGGGATCCCATCTCCCCGAGCTCCCGCCACGCCCCCGATATACGCCTCCGCGGGCACCCTCGGTCGAGACGATCAGCTCGGCTTCGTCCCGCGCGTGAGCCGCCTCGTGACGCTCGGTCTCGTCGTCCTCGCTCAGCACCAGCGCGTCCAGTGCAACGCCGTGTCCGAGGGCGTCGACCGCGCGCGGGCTGGCAACCAGCACCCGGGCCGCGCGCGCGGCACGCAGAGCCCCTAGGTCACCGGCGGTGAAGTAGACGGCGTCCATGCTCTCCAGCTCGTCCCATGGCAGCTCATCGTCGTCGCCCGTTGGCTCCAGGCGGGATCCGAACGTGGTGATCGCGCGCTCGCCGTCGTCATCCACCAGCGTCACCGCCGTCCTGGTCGGCGCAGGGCGCCGGGCCGCGCGAACGTGAACGCCCAGCTCGTGCAGGCGCGCCACCGACCGGCGCCCGAGCTCGTCATCCCCGAGGGCGGTCACGAGCGTGGACTCGCCCGCGAGACGAGCCAGCTGCACGGCCGCGACGGCTCCGCCCCCGGCGGGCTCCTCGAATGGGTCGCGCGCATGGATCACCTCGCCGGCCCGTGGTACGTGGGGCACGCGCGCGAACCGCACCCACTCGACATGCCCCACCACCGCGACCTTGGGTCGGCTCACATGCATAGCGATAGTCTCACATAAGGGCCGGGGTTGGTCCCAGGCTCCGGCCTTCGCGACGATCGATGCCCGAGCCTCAACGCCCCAGCGTGCGCACCAGCTCGCGGGCTCGCCCCCGGATCTGGTCGAGCAGCTCGCGCACCGCCTGCAGACCGGCGCGCAGCTCGGCGTCGCCGACCTCGACCGGCAGCATCGAATCCTGAAGCGCCGCGAGCTCACCGTCGGCCCTGCCGGCCGCGTCTACGGCACCGTCGATGAAGCCCTTCGCGCCCGTCGACGGAGCGCCCGGAGATGCCGGTGCGAACGTGCGGCCGGGGAGGTCGTGACGGTCGGCGAACTCGGCGTAGGCGCGTTGCGCTCTGCCGTACGACGCCTGCACGGGCCGGAACAGCTCCTGCTCGAGCCGGTCGGCGTTGTGTTCGTCGAGCAGCTCGTACGCCTCGCCCAGGGATGCAAGCGCTACTCCGATCTCCTCGATCGCCCGTGCGATGGCGTCTAGCAGTTGTTGTCTGCCGTCCGCTGTGGTGTAGGTCATGGGCCCCAGGTTATTCGCACTCGACGTCGTGCTCGGCGATGCGACACCGATCCGCCGCAAAACGCCATGCCGGTTGCTCGATCGACCGCACGGCCCGAGGCTCAAGCCCGCCCGGAGCGTCCACTAACCTGCGCGGCTGTGAAGGCGGTGATTTTGGCCGGTGGCTTTGGCTCGCGACTGAGCGAGGAGACCGCCGTACGGCCCAAGCCGATGGTGGAGATCGGCGGCAAGCCGATCCTTTGGCACATCATGAAGATCTATGCCGCCCACGGGATCGAGGAGTTCGTGATCTGCCTCGGCTACAAGGGCTATCTGATCAAGGAGTACTTCGCCAACTACTACCTGCACACGTGCGACGTGTCCTTCGACCTGGCGACAGGCGACATGGAGGTCCATCGCTCGGCGACCGAGCCGTGGCGGGTGACGCTCGTGGATACCGGCGAGCAGGCGATGACGGGCGGCCGCCTGAAGCGCGTGCTCCCCTACCTCGGGGACGAGGACTTCTGCTTCACCTATGGCGATGGCCTCGCGAACGTGGACATCACCGCGCTCGTCGCATTCCACCGCGAGCAGGGGACGCTCGCGACCGTGACCGCGGTGCAGCCACCCGGTCGTTTCGGGGCGCTCGACGTCGATGGAACGCGCGTTCGCGAGTGCGAGGAGAAGCCGCGCGGGGACGGGGGCTGGACGAATGGGGGCTTTTTCGTGCTCTCACCCGAGGTCGGCCGCTACCTGGAGGGCGAGCAGACCGTGTGGGAGCAGGAGCCGATGGGCGCGCTCGCACGCGAGGGCCAGCTGGCCTCCTATCGCCATGAGGGGTTCTGGCAGGCTATGGACACTCTGCGCGACCGCAACGACCTCGAGCGGCTATGGGCCTCTGACAGAGCGCCCTGGCGGGCATGGGTTTAGTGCCGCGAGACACTAAACCCGGGAGTGCCGATCAGGACGCCCACGGACCCGACACGACGGGAGTCCTCCCCCCAGCCCGCGGGAGCGGCGTCATCGGCGTCGTCGGCGTCGTTGTCCCCGACTTCTGGCGTGATCGCCGCGTCCTGCTGACCGGCCACACCGGCTTCAAGGGCGCCTGGCTGGCGCTGTGGCTCCAATCGCTCGGCGCTCGGGTGACGGGCTTCTCCGTCGATGTCCCGACGCAACCATCACTGTACGAGCTGGCGCGCGTCGCAGACGGTATGGAGAGCATCGAGGGCGACGTGCGCGACCACGAGGCGATCGCGGCGGCGGTGGCTGCCGCCAAGCCGGAGGTCGTCGTCCATATGGCGGCGCAGTCGCTCGTGCGCCGTTCCTTCGCCGAGCCGCGCGAGACGTACGAGACCAACGTGATGGGCACGGTCAACGTGCTCGATGCCGTGCGCCGCAACGGAAGCGACGTGCGCGCGATCGTCAACGTCACCTCGGATAAGTGCTACGAGAACCGCGAGTGGGAGTGGGGCTACCGCGAGGACGACCCGATGGGGGGTCACGATCCGTATTCGAGCTCCAAGGGCTGCGCCGAGCTGGTGACGGCGGCCTTCCGCAGCTCATTCTTCTCCAATCCCGATGGCCCCCGCCTGGCGTCGGTCCGGGCCGGCAACGTGATCGGGGGCGGGGATTGGGGGGAAGACCGACTCGTGCCGGACATCATGCGTGCGGCGCTCGCCGGTGAGCAGGTGCGCGTGCGCAACCCCAATTCGATCCGTCCGTGGCAGCATGTGCTCAACCCGCTCAGCGGCTACCTGGTGCTCGCCCAGGCGCTGTGGGACTCACCCGAGCGCGCGGAGGGCTGGAACTTCGGCCCCACCGACGAGGATGATGCCCGTCCCGTGGGCTGGATCGTACGGCGCATCGCCGCGCTGTGGCCGGAGGATCTGCGCTGGGTGCAAGATGACGGTCCCCACCCGCACGAGGCGCGCTACCTGAAGCTCGACTCCTCCAAGGCCCGCGCACGTCTGGGCTGGCGCCCGGGACTCGATCTGGAGGCGACGCTTGCGAGCATCGTGGACTGGTATCGCGAGCTGCGCGCCGGTGGGGATATGCGCGGGGTGACGCTGGGACAGATCGAGGCGTTCCAATACGCTGGCGCCCCGTCATGAGCCAGACCGCCTGCCGATTCTGTGACGCTCCCGTGCAAGCCGTGTTCGCGGACCTGGGGATGTCGCCCCTGGCAAACTCCTACCTGCCGCCCGAGCGAGCCAACAGCATGGAGCCCTTCTATCCGTTGCGCGCGCTGGTCTGCGAGCAGTGCTTCCTGGTGCAGCTGGAGGAGTTCGAGACGCCCGAGCGGATCTTCTCCGACTATGCCTACTTCTCCTCGTACTCATCGAGCTGGCTGGAGCACAGCCGCCGCTACGCCGAGCAGATGATCGAGCGGCTCGGCCTGGACGATCACAGCCACGTCGTGGAGCTCGCCTCAAACGACGGCTACCTGCTGCAGTTCTTCCACGACCGCCATATTCCCGTCCTGGGGATCGAGCCTGCCGCCAACGTGGCAAAGGTTGCGCTGCAGAAGGGCATTCCCACGCTGGTGGAGTTCTTCGGGCAGGAGACCGCGCGGTCGCTGGCGGGGGAATCGGCCGCCGACCTGCTGCTGGGCAACAACGTGCTCGCGCACGTCCCCGATCTGAACGACTTCGTCGCGGGCATAAAGATCCTGCTCAAGCCGGGCGGCGTCATCACCATGGAGTTTCCGCACCTGATGAGCTTGATCGAGGAGAATCAGTGGGACACGATTTACCACGAGCACTTTTCATACTTCTCGTTTTTGACCGTCAGCCGCGTGTTCGACGCGCATGGACTGCGTCTGTTCGACGTCGAAGAGCTGCCCACCCACGGCGGCTCGCTGCGCGTCTACGGCGCTCACGCGGAGGACGGGCAGAAGCCCGAAAGCGAGGCTGCCCGCGAGTTGCGCGAGCGCGAGCGCGCCGCCGGGTACGAACGACTCGAGACCTACCTCGGCTATGGCCGCCGGGTCGAGCAGGACAAGCGCCAGATCCTGCGTTTCCTCATCGACCTCAAGGAGCAGGGCCTGCGGGTCGTCGGCTACGGCGCGCCTGCCAAGGGCAACACGATGCTCAACTACTGTGGCGTGCGCCACGAATTCATCGATTACACCTGCGACCTGAACCCGCACAAGCAGGGCCACTTCCTGCCCGGCAGTCACATCCCGATCCGCTCGCCGGATGCGATTCGCGAGGACCGGCCCGATGTCGTGCTGATCCTGCCGTGGAACCTGCAGGAGGAGATAGTGGAGCAGTTGAGCTTCATCGCAGAGTGGGGTGGCCGGTTCGCGGCCCGCACACCGGAGCTGACGTTGCTCCCGTGATCGCCGCCTCCGTCGAGCCTGTGTCCGAGTTGGCTCTCCTGGGCAGGGCCTCCGTCGAGCCCGCGTCCAGGTCGATCGGCACGAGCAGCGCCACTGCCCAGACGGTGTCCGAGTGGGCTGTCACGAGCATGGCTTGGTGATGCGGTTCGTCAGGACACCCCTTCCCGGTGCGTGGGTCATCGAGCTGGACGAGCTTGGTGACGAGCGTGGCTGGTTTGCCCGGACGTTCGACGCGGAGGAGTTTCAGGCGCGCGGATTGAACCCCGCCGTCGTGCAGTGCAACGCCTCGTTCAACGCCCGGCGGAACACGTTGCGCGGCATGCACTACCAGGCTGCGCCCCACGGCGAGTGCAAGCTCGTGCGCTGCGTGCGCGGCGCGATCTTCGATGTCGCAGTCGATCTACGCGCCGACTCACCCGCCTTCTGTGGTTGGCATGGCGTGGAGCTGAGCGCCGATAACCGTCGCGCCTTCTACATTCCGGCGGGGCTTGCGCACGGCTTTCAGACCCTCACCGATGACTGTGAGGTGCTTTACCAGATGGGCCACTCCTATGTGCCCGACGCGGCCCGGGGGGTGCGCTGGGACGACCCGGTGTTTGGCATCAAGTGGTCAGAGCCCGAGGGTGAGCGGGTCATCTCCGAGAAGGATCGCGCCTACCCCGACTTCCGGCCGTGAGCCGAGTGATGCTCACCGGCGCGACCGGTTTCGTGGGACATCACACCCTCGTCGCCCTCGCGCAAGCCGGCCACGATGTGCACGCGCTCGCGCGACGCCATGGCCCGGATCTCCCCGGAGTCACCTGGCACGAGCGCGACCTGCTGGCCGGCTGTGAGGTGGTCGAGGACGTGAACCCCGAGATCCTGGTTCACCTCGCCTGGTACGCCGAGCACGGGAAGTTTTGGTCCTCTGCAGAGAACGTGCGTTGGGTGCAGGCGTCGCTGGCGCTGCTGCGCGCCTTTGCCACGGCGGGTGGACGGCGGGCGGTGATGGCGGGAACCTGCGCCGAGTACGAGTGGGGCGGTGAACAGGACTTCAACGAGCGAGACTCGCCGCTGGCGCCCCAGACGCTCTACGGGGTCTGCAAGGACGCATTGCACCGCATTGCGAGCGCCTACGCCGATGAGGCCGGGCTGGAGCTGGCGTGGGGGCGTTTGTTCTTCCTCTACGGTCCCCACGAGGCGCCCGAGCGCTTCGTCCCGTCGCTGGTGCGATCTCTGCTCGCAGGCGAGCCGGCCCTGATGACGAATGGGGAACAGCGGCGTGACTTTCTGCATGTGGCCGACGCCGGCGCGGCATTCCTCGCACTGGCCGAAAGCCAGGCCGTCGGGCCCGTCAACGTGGCTTCGGGCAAGGCTGTGGTTCTACGCGAGCTGGCGCAGCGGATCGCGCAGCGCATCGGAGGCGGCGAGTTGCTCCAGATCGGGGCGCGGCCAATGCCGCAGGGGGAGCCGCCCGCATTGGTCGCCGACATCGAGCGGCTGCGCGACGAGGTCGGATGGAGTCCGCAGATCGGGCTCGAGGATGGGCTCGACAGCGTGATCGAGTGGTGGCGCGGGCAACCCGGCTCCGGCGGTCCTTGAGCGATGCCGGTGGAGCCCCGCAGTCCGCAGAAACCTGAGTCCGAGATGGGACAGTCTGGGTCGAAGATGGAGTCTGAGCCAAAGCCCGGTCAGTCCGGGTCAGAGCTGGAGTCTGAGTCCGAGATGGGACAGTCTGGGTCGAAGATGGAGTCTGAGCCAAAGCCCGGTCAGTCCGGGTCAGAGCTGGAGTCTGAGCCAAGACTGGAGCAGCCCGGGTCAGAGCTCCACTCTGCACCAGAGTCGAATGAGTCAGAGTCAGAGCACGTCCTCGACAGCTCACGAGCCGGGCCGGCGGCCGTCCGCGGAAGTGCGCTTCGCTCATCGGGCTACGTCGCCGGGCTCGGGCTGTCGCTGATATCCGCTCCCCTGCTGACCCGCTATCTCGGCACGGTCGAGTTCGGTCAGTACATCGCCGTGCTCTCGTTGGTGACGATCGTCGCCGGGCTGACCGAGGGCGGGCTGAACTCGATCGCGCTGCGCGAATACGCGGCGCGGCAGGGGCCGGAACGAGCGACGGTGATGCGCGATCTCATCGGGATCCGCCTGGCGCTGTCGATCCTTGCGGGGCTCGTCGCCGTCGGCCTGGCGGCGATCTTCGGTTACTCGTCCACGTTGATCCTCGGCACGGCCGTGGCGGTGTCCGGCCAGATGCTGCAGGTGTTCCAGACGCTGCTCGGCACGAGCCTGCAGGGGGAGATGCGGTTCGGCTGGATCACCGGGCTGGAACTCGTGCGCCAGGCGGTCAGCGTGGCGTTGATCGTCGCCCTGGTCCTCGCCGGCGCGGGCCTGCTGCCGTTCTTTGTCATACCGGTCGTGGCGGGGGTGGCGACGCTCTCGATCACCCTGCGGGTGGTGCGCGGGCTGATCCCGCTGCGCCCGGCCTTCCATCCCGCGCGCTGGGCGCCGCTTCTGCGCGACACGCTTCCCTTCGCGGCGGCGATCGCCGTGAGCGTCCTGTACTTCCGCGTCGCCGTGATCGCGATGTCCCTGCTTGCCTCCAGCGTCCAGACGAGCTATTTCGCCGCTTCGTTTCGCGTGATCGAAGTCCTCGTCGGTGTCCCCTCCCTGATCGCCGCGGCCGCGTTTCCAATCCTCGCCCGGACGGCCGCGCGGCACGATGAGGAGCGCCTGCACTACGCCGCGGGACGACTCGTCGAGGTGACGTTCGTGCTCGGGACATCTCTGTCGTTGGTGCTCGTGCTTGGCGCCAAGCCCGTGATTGACATCTTGGGCGGCGCCGCGTTCGCGCCGAGCATCCCGGTGCTGCGCATCCAGGGGCTCGCCCTGATGGCCACCTGCATCGCCGTGTCCGCCGGGTATGTCCTCCTGGCCCTGCGCCGGCATCGCGCGATTCTGATCGCGAACGCTACGGCGCTGGCCGGGAGCGTGATCCTGTCACTGGCTTTGATCCCGACGCTGCAAGCGCAGGGAGGGGCCGTTGCGGTCGTGCTGGCCGAGCTCACCCTGGCGGTCACTCAGGTCGCGATGCTCGTAAGGGTGCGCCCACGTCTGCTGCGCACGTTCTTCGTCCGTCCGTTGGCGATCCTTGCGATGGGTGCCGTGGCGTGTGTGGTAGTGCTCATCCCCGGCTTGCCGGCGGTGGTGACGACGATATTGGGCGCGCTCGCATTTGTCGCGCTGCTCGCCATCACGGGATACCTCCCGCCCGAGATCCGCGAGCTCGTGGGTGGTCTGCGGCGCTCGCGCCCGGCCTAGTTGGGCGGCGAAATGCGTCGCCGACCCCCTTGAACAACCGAACGTTTATGCACTGCGCGAGGGCTCGTCCTCTCTGTTCCTCCGCGTCTTTCGCCGCCGTTGACGACCGCCGCGAACTCTAAAAAGCCATTAGTTTCGTTAGGAATGAAGGATTGGGTGTCCAATTGTCAGCGGGAGGAAACCAGCGCCAGTCAGCCATGCTGCGCAGCGCCCGGCGCCTCCCGCCTACCCGACCGGACTGATGCTCAGACGGGGTGCCGGGCGCGCCAGCGGTCGCGGAGCGGTCCCGTCACGGCGATCACGCGGCGATGCAGGATCAGCGGTCCGAGCGCGTCCCACATGATGTCGAACGTGTGGCCGGCGACGATCGCGCCCACGGCGGCCAGGCCGAGCCCGATGCGGCGGGTACGTCCCAGGCGCTCATAGGCAGCAGAAGAGAACGCGATATCGCGAAACTGATTGAACGCGATCGCCAGGTGAGGGTTGCGCGCCGCGCGGGGCGACAGCCCCGACACCTCGGCGATGCGGTTGAAGTCGGCGCTCGTTCCCCCCCGCGTGCGGTTGAGGTGAGTCTCGGTGGTGGTGAGAACCGGGCCGGCGAAGGCGAGCGCCGCGACGAACAGCCAATCCGCGCCCATCACGTTCGGGATCGGCAGTGCGTCCTGGACCGCGCTGGTGCGCAGCAGGCCGTAGAACGCGGCGCTGGACCAGCTGTGGCGCAGATAGCGCAGCACGCGCCAAGCGCCTGAGCTGTCGGTCAGGTTGGTGTTGAGCACCAGATCGGGCGGCGCGTCACCCTCGAAATAGCGGGTCGCGCCCGTCACGATCGAGAGGGTCCGATCGCGTTCCATGATCGCCAGGCAGCACGCGATGTAATCGTTATCCAGCCAGTCATCGTCGGCCAGCATCAGCACGAACTCCGTCTGGGGTGCAGCCAACAGCCAGTTGAAGTTGCCGATCGGCCCGAGGTTGCTCCGCTGGCGGACGTACCGCACGCGAGCGTCGCCCTGAGCGTACTGCCGGCACACCGCCTCGGTGGCATCCTGCGAGGCGTTGTCGGAGATCAACAGCTCGAAGTCCTGCCGAGTCTGACCCAGCACCGACTCGATTGCGCGCGACAGAGTCCCGGCCCGGTTGCAGGTGGGCAGCAGAACCGTCAGACGCGCCTGCGCAGCCGCCACCGCCTCAGCGAAGCTCGGGGTCGGCCTCGAGACGACGCAGGAAGCCGCTCTGGCAGTAGGTGACCTGCAGCCGGTTGAACGACTCGTCGACCTCGAACTCGGGGTGCTCGGCGAGAAACGAGTCGACCGCCTCGAGCGGATTGTCGTTCTGCCAATCCTCGCCTGCGTTCGGGGCGTCGCTGACCATCGTCATCACGCTGTCGAACACAACGCAGTAGCTCCCGGGCGTCACCAGCGGCGCGTAGCGTTCGAGCTCCGCTGCGACATGGGCGCGGGTGTGGTTGGAGTCCAGGGCAACCATCACGCTCGCGCCGGGGGGGATCTCGGCGCGCACTCGCGCAAGCGTGTCCTCACCGACCGAATCGCCCTCGATCAGGGTGATGCGCTTGCTCATCGGGTGCGCTTCGATGGCGAGACGGTTGTACTTGCGGATTTCGACGTCAACTCCAACGACCTGACCCTTGCCGATCGCTTCCAGCAGCGAGGCGTAGAGGATCAGCGCGCCACCATGGGCGACCCCGGACTCGATGATCACGTCAGGTCGCACTCGCCAGACGAGCTCCTGCATCATCAGGATGTCCTCGGGCAGCTGGATGATCGGAATGCCCATCCAGACCAGCTCGTAGGTCGACTTATGCTGCCAGCCCGAGCGTGTCCACAATTGCGAGAGAATGCTGTAACCCTCGTCGGTGTAGATGTCGATCTCGCGCGGGCCGTCCGGCGTGTTGACCGTGACGATGCGTCCGAAATCGGCAGCGTCTGAGCGGGCGATCTCGGTCACGGACATGGCATCATAACCATCGTGCGGACGACCTTCAGGGTGCCTTGACTCTCAAGGTCGGGCTCAATCTCGTCTACCTGGTCGAGGATTCCGGAGGCTCCGGCACCTACGCTCGCCAGCTGCTGCCCCACATGCTGCTCGCCGACCCAGACGTGGAGCTCACGGCATGGATCGGCACGACGGCTCCGGAGTGGCTGGCCCGCGAGCCCTGGGCTGCAGAGGTCCGCTGGATCAGGCTGCCGGTGCCCGGTCTGGGGACACCTTGGCACCTCTGGCACGAGCTCGCGGGCATCGGGCTGGACGCGTGCCGGCGCAAGCTCGACGTCGTTCACGGCCTGGCCAACCTCGGTCCCGTGGTGCACCCCGGACTGGCCACCGTGGTCACGATCCTGGACGTGATCTGGATCCATCACCCCGAGGCCACCAGTCCACGCTTTCAGGCCGTGATGGGCACGCTGGCTCCGCTGGTCGGGCGGAGATCGACTCGCATTCTCGCGATCTCCCAGGCCGCTCGAGACGACATCGCCGCGACGTTGCACCTGGACGTCCAGAAGTTCGACGTGGCGCCGCTCGGGATTCTGCCGCCGCCTCCGACCCAAGAGCCTCCCCACCCTCGCGCGGTGCGCGATCGGCTCGGCCTGGGCCCCGAGCCGATCGTTCTGTGCGTCGCCGCCAAGCGCGCCCACAAGAACCTGCACGGGCTGATCCGCGCGCTCGCGCTGCTGGACTCGCCGGTGCAGCTGGTGTTGCCCGGCTCGTCCAACGATTACGAGCGTGAGCTGCGGGCACTCGCGCTCGAGCTGGAGGTCGATGAGCGCGTCCGCTTCCCCGGCTGGATCTCCGACGCGGACCTGGAGGATCTCTACCGTGCGGCGTCCTGCTTCGTGCTCCCCTCCTTCCAGGAGGGCTTCGGGCTGCCCGTGTTGGAGGCGATGGCACGCGGTGTGCCCGTCGCGTGCTCGGACACCTCCTCGCTGCCGGAGGTCGCGGGTGACGCCGCGCTGTACTTCGACCCCGCCGACGAGCGCTCGATCGCTGAGCAGCTGCGGCGACTGCTGTCCGACGATGTCCTCGCGCGAGATCTCAGCGCGCGCGGGACGCGTCGCTGCGAACAGTTCACCTGGCGGCGCACCGCCGAGCTGACGCTGCGCAGCTACCGCCGCGCCGTGACCGAGCACGCTGATCGATCGTGACGTCAGGGTCGGCGCCATCGTGCGCATCTCGGTACGCAGGCACGCGAGCGCGGCCACGGCACGGCGCGGCACACGCGAGGCGGCGCACGCGAGCGCGGCACGGCGCGTGCGAGCGTTAGCGTTCGCCGGGTGAGCGTTCATTCCACGCCGGACAAGGCTCCCGCACCCCGTGAGGAATCCGAACTGCGGCTGCCCGCGCCCGGAACGCATGTCGGCCTGAACCTGATCTTCCTCGTCCCCGGAGAGACGGGGGGGATGGAGGTGTATGCGCGCGAACTGATCCCCGCGCTGCTCGCCGCTGCGCCGCACGTGCGGTTCACCGCGTTCGTCAACCGCGAGACCGCAACCGCGCCCGACGGCCCGTGGGGCGAGCTGCTGCCCGCCGTCACCGTCCCCGTCCACGCGCGCAACCGCGTCCAGTGGGTGTTCGGCGAGCAGATGCTCCTGCCGCTCCTGGGCGCCCGCGCGCGGGTCGATCTGGTGCACAGCCTTGCCTCGACCGCTCCCCTGTGGGGCCCGTTCCGTCGCGTGAGCACCGTGCACGACCTGATCTACGCGCGTCATCCCGACGCCCACGCGGGCCTGCGCGACCGCGGCATGCGCCTGCTCGTGCCCGCTGCCGTGCGCCGCTGCGAGCGTGTTCTCGCCGACTCGCTGAGCACCCGCGCGGACCTGATCGAGCTGCTCGGCACACCCGCCTCGCGAATCGACGTCGCACCGCTCGGACTCCCCACGGTCCGCCGCGGCGAGGGTCTGTCCGAGGCCGAGACCCGCGCGCGCCTGGATCTCGGGCAGCGCGATGTCGTGCTCAGCCTGTCCGCCAAGCGGCCTCACAAGAATCTGCTCGCGCTGATCTCCGCGCTCGCGCTGATCCCGTCAGAGCGCCGCCCGCTGCTGGTGCTCCCCGGCTATGCGACCTGGCACGAGGCGGAGTTGCGCGCGCGCACACACGAGCTGGGTGTAGCCGCGGACGTGCGTTTTCCGGACTGGCTCTCAGGCCCTGAGCTGGAGGGCCTGTGGGCGCTCGCGCGCGCATTCGTGTTTCCCTCGCTGTACGAGGGCTTCGGGCTGCCCGTCCTGGAGGCGATGGCCCGGGGCGTGCCGGTCGCATGCTCGGACACCTCGTCATTGCCGGAGGTCGCCGGTGACGCCGCGGTGATGTTCGACCCGCGCGACGAGCGGGCGATCGCGGCGGCGATCGAGACGTTGCTCTCTGAAGACGACGCCGCGCGCGCGCGTACACGCGCGCGCGGCGTCGTCCGCGCAGAACAGTTCACCTGGGAGCGCACCGCTCGCGCCACGCTGGACAGCTATGCCCGCGCCCTCGACTCGCGCGGGCCATAGCTGGCCAGCACGGTCTGAAGCGAGCTCTCCAGCGACAGCTCCCGGGCATGCTCGGAGAACCAGTGGGCGGTGCTCTCGCGCAGAGCCATCCCCGCCTCGTAAGCGCGCACGATCGCGTCGGCGATCTCCGCCGGGTCAGGGCTCGCGCACACGAACCCGTTGACGCCCTCCTCGATCAGCTCGACCGCCGCGTTGTCCGGGCCCGCGATCACGATGCTCGGCGTACCGCGCGCGGCGGCCTCGACGACGACCATGCCGTATCCCTCGCGCTTGGACGGCAGCAGCAGGCACAATGCCCTGCGCATCTCCGTGTCGAGGGTCTCCGCCGTGGCAAAGCCCGGAGCCGAGACGACCGCCTGCAAGCCGTGTCCCACGATCGCCTCTCGCACCGCTTCCCGCTCCGGCCCGTCGCCGAGCAGCTCCCCCCTCAGCCCCTCGATCCTCGTGGCGGCGAGCGCCATCGCCGCCACCGCGAGGGGCGCCTGCTTCTCGGGGATCAACCGCGCCGCGAACAGCACGACCTTCTCCGCCGGCCTCACGTCCACCGGCTTGACCGTCTCGGCGTGCAACCCGCGCAGCACCGTCACCTCCCCGCGCAACCCCTCATCGCGCAACCGCTGCGCGTGCAACATGGAGTAGCAGAACGCCTGCTGGCGCACTTTCGCGCAGATGCGCTGCACGAACGCTCCGACACGGCCGCCCACGCCGCCGAGGTACTCATGCCAGTAGGAGTCGCTCCAGACCTCAAACCAATCCACCGCGAGCTCGTAGCGCCCCACCGGACGGACCGCCGCGGCCGCGAGCATCGAGAAGTACGGGAACGCGCACGAGTGCACCACGTCGTAACGCCTGCCGTGCCTCAGCAGATGTGCCAGCACGCCCAGCCCGAACACGAGCGGCGGCAGGATCCGTCGCCTGCCGTCCGCTGTGTACAAACCCATGCGCGGGCCCACGCTCACGACCCTCGCCCTGCCCCCGGCGAGCTCCGGCGTCTCGCCGCGCTCCCACTGGCGCAGGGTTACATATGTAACCTCGTGATGGCCCTCTGCCGCCAGGCGCTCGGCCAGGTTCCGGTACCAGCGCTCGGCCCCACCGACCGTACACGGGAACAGGCAGTCGTATACCACGCAGATGCGCACGCCCGCAAGCATGCCGTAATGCGGGACGGGTTTTTTTGTGGGCAGGCAATCGGCGCAGCCACCGCATCGATCTGGGTCCCACCGCCACCCCGCCGGCAGGACGAGCCGTGGACACCCCGCTCCGATAGCATCGATCTCCGTATTCGACGCCACTTTCCGCCTTGGTGCGCGTTATAACCGGATGCTCGCCGCCCGCGCCCCCACCATGGCGCGGGGCCTGGAGAGCCGACAGCCGATGAGCACACTCGCCCAGACAACCACTCCCCCGGCGGCCGATCTCAACGATAGGACCGCGCCGCTGGTGTCGGTCGTGATTCCCTGCCTGAACGAGGCGCAGAACATCGAGCACTGTGTCCTCGCCGCGCGCGCGGCGCTCGACCGGATGGAGGTTCCCGGCGAGGTCGTCGTCGCCGACAACGCCTCCGAGGATGACTCCGCCGCGCTGGCCGCGCGCGCGGGCGCGCACGTCGTGGTCGAGCCCCGGCGCGGCTACGGCAGCGCCTATCTCGCCGGCTTTGCCGCCTCGCGTGGCGCCTACATCGTGATGGCCGACGCCGACCTGACGTATGACTTCGACGACATCCCCCGCTTCGTGGCCGCGCTCCAGGACGGCGCGGAGATGGCGATCGGCGATCGCATGGACAACATCCAGCCGGGCGCGATGCCGTGGCTGCACCGTTATGTCGGCAACCCGATCCTCACCGGTGTGCTCAACCTGATGTTCCGCACCGGCGTCAACGACGCGCACTGCGGCATGCGCGCGCTGCGCCGCGACGTTCTGCCCCGCCTGGACCTGCGCACGACCGGCATGGAGTTCGCCTCAGAGATGGTCATCCGCGCGGCCAAGGAGCGCCTGACGATCGTCGAGTTCCCGATCGAGTACCACCCGCGCGGGGGCGAGTCCAAGCTGTCGAGCTTCCGCGACGGCTGGCGCCACCTGCGGTTTCTGCTCGTGCACTCGCCCACCCACCTGTTCATTCTGCCCGGCTTGATCCTCTCCGGTCTGGGTCTGCTGCTGATGATCATGGTCGCGGCCGGCCTCAGCTTCTTTGGGCGTGCGTGGGGCCTGCACGCGCTGATCGGCGGCGCGCTGCTGACGATCATCGGCACCCAGATCCTCGCGCTGGGGCTATGTGCGCACGCGTACGGGACCTACTTCATGGGCGAGCGCGACCCCTGGTTCGACCGCATGCGCGCGCGGTTTCACCTCGAGCACGGTCTCCTGCTGGGGGGCCTGTTCATGTTCGCGGGATTCGCGATGGGCACGGTCGTGGTCGTCACCTGGATCTCCAACGGCTTCGGTCAGCTCGCCTACGAGCAGCTCGCGCTGTTCGCCGCCGCGCTGCTGATCGTGGGCATCCAGATCTTCTTCTCATCCTTTTTGCTGTCGATCCTCGGTCTGCGCCGCCGTTAAGGCCTTCGGAGTGCGACTTGGGCGGTCGAGGGTCGGCGCCGCGACCGTGCGACGGGCGGGCGCGATCGTCTTTGCCGGTGATCGTCGCGTCTGGAAGGCGGCCGCAATCGCCGCCGTGCCGTTTGTGGCGTTGATCGCCTTCTACTGCCTGCGTCCGCGCGATTACTACACGGGCACCAACTCGGTCGAGGCTTATACCTACATCGTCGAAACCCCCGCCGGCGAGCCCGTCTGCGTGCCCGGGTTGCGAATCCCGGCAGGCACCGCCCGTATCCGTCTGCAGCTGATCTCACGCACGCGCACTCGCCCGGCGCTGCACATGGCGCTCCATCTTGACGGCTCCCAGGGGCGCACGATCGACAGTGCGCTCGCTCCCGTCACGGTCGCGCCCAACCGTGTCAGCGCCGCGGTGTTCACGATCCCTCTCCTGCCCTCCCACCCGGCGGAACCCCTGGCGTCGGTGTGCCTGACCGCAAGCGATGTCGTCAACTGGGGCGGCACTCCGCTGCTCACCCCCCCCAGCGCTGACCCGCCGACGGCCGGCGGGCGTCCGCTCCTGGGGCGGATCGCCGTCTGGTATCTGCCGCCCGCCGGCTCGCAGCGCAGCTATGTGTCGCGCATCGGCGCGATCCTGCAGCGCGCGTCGCTGTTCCGGCCGAGCCCCGTCGGGCCGTGGCTGTACGTGCTGATCCTGTTCATCGTCCTGCCCGGGCTGGCGTTTGCGTCGGTGCGCTGCCTCGCGCTCACGACCCTCGCCGGCGGCGGGAGCGTGCGACGGACGGCGGCATGGCTGTTCGCGATCGCCGCGCTGAACTTCGCCTGTTGGGCGCTGATCACCCCGCCGTTTCAGGCGCCCGACGAGGTCGATCATTTTGCCTACACCCAGTCGCTCGTCCAGCGCGGCGAAGCCCCCTCGCGCGACCTTGACTCGCCGCTGCCGCGCTGGTCGAGCGCGGAGACGCTCGCGCTTGAAGACACATCCTTCTTCAGCGACCACCAGGTCGGCGACACGCGTCCCCCGTGGACCTCTCGCGAGCAGACCCACTACAGGACAAAGGTCATCGCCTCCCATCCGAGCTCATCCGACGGCGGCGGCAACGAGACGGCCGCGACGCACGGCGCGATCTACTACGCGGCCCTGGCGCCCGCTTACCTGTTGGCCTCCAGCTCGCCGTTCTCCCAGCTGACGCTGATGCGCCTGACCTCCGCGCTGATCGGCGCGCTGACGGTCGTGTTCACGTTCCTGCTCGCGCGCGAGCTGGCGCCCGGCCGGCCCTGGCTGGGGGTGCTCGCGGCGCTGCTCGTCGCGTATCAGCCGATGTACGGGTTCATCTCCGGCGCGGTCAACAACGATGTCGGCGTCAACGCCGGCGCCGCGGCGCTGGAGCTGCTGTTGATCATGATGCTGCGCCGCGGCGTGACGCTGGGACTCGGTCTGCTCACGGGCGCGCTGCTGCTCGCACTGCCGATCGTCAAGGGGACTGCATACTCGCTTTACCCCGTCGCCGGCATCGCGCTGCTGGCGACGCTGTATCGCCACCACCGCCGTGCCGACATCCCCGGCTGGTCCGCCCTCGCGGTCGCCGCGGTGGTGGTCCGCGAGCTGTCCGTGCACGTTGCGCACATCTTCCATCCCGCCGCCGCGGTCGCTCTGGGCGGGGGCGCTTCGCCCCCGGAAGCCGGCTCGGTATCGGGATCGGTCAGCGAAGCGTTCGCGCATCCGTTCGGTTATCTCGGCTACCTGTGGCAGGCGCTACTGCCCCGCCTGCCGTTCATGACCCGGCACTTCACCAGCACCAACTTCCCCGGCTTCGTCATCTTCGTCGAACGCGGTTGGGCCGCGTTCGGCTGGTACGACGTGTTCTTCCCGCACCGCTTCTACTACTACGTCATCCTCGCGGCGATGATCACCGTCCCCATCCTCGGCCTGATCGCCATCCGACGAGAGTGGCATTTCGTGCGTCGCAATGCGCTCGAGTTCGGGATCCTTGCGCTGATGCCGCTCGCGGTCGTCGCCGGCTTCGAGGCTGCGTTCTACACTCCGGGCTCGCGCTCGTTCATCGCCGAATTCGGTCGCTACGCGTTCCCGGCGATCGCTCCGCTCGCGGTGCTCGTCGTCGCCAGCCTGCACGCGTTCGGGCGCCGCCGCATGGTGTTCGCGGGCGCCGGTCTGCTCGTCGCGATGCTCGCCCTCAGCTACGCCTCGCAGCTGCTTACTCTGACCGGGTTCTATGCGTGACGATGCGACTTATCGTTCGTGGGGGTCGGTCGGCGCATGCGCCGACCGCGGGGCCGCGCATGCGCGGCCCCGAACCACGCCGCATGCGGCGTGGTTTACGAGAGGATGCCGATGCCTGACGTGACCGTCGCCATCCCCGTGCGCGACGGCGGCGCGCTGCTCGTCCGCACGCTCGACGTGCTCGCCATGCAGACCGTCGCCCACGAGCTGCATCGTCTGCGACTCCGGCTCGACTGACGGCTCGCTCCAGCTGGCCCGCGCGCGGGGCGCTCGCGTGCTGGAGATCGACCCCGCCCGCTTCAGCCACGGCGGCACCCGCAACCTGCTGATGAACGAGGCCTCCGGTGCGCACGTCGCGCTGCTCACCCAGGACGCCGAGCCGGCCGACCCGTGCTGGCTGGAGCGCCTGCTCGGCGGGTTCGAGCTTGCGCGCGACGTGGGGATCGTCTACGGGCCCTACCTACCCCGGCCCGATGCAACGCCGGCGGTGCGACTGGAACTGGAGCGCTGGTTCACGTCGCTCGCCCCCGACGGCGCCCCGCGCGTGGACCGCCTTGATGAGCACGAGCTTGCGAGGGGTCCAGGGGCGAGCCTTTCATCGACCGGGCCTGCCGCCGGCGTGGGCGAGGAATCGACGCTGCACGGGGGGTTGCCCGTGGCCGCGCTGATCGGCGCGCGCGGGTTCTTCACTGACGCCAACGCCTGTCTCGCGCGCGCGGCCTGGCAGCGCGCGCCGTTTCGCGAGGTCCCCTACGCCGAGGACCGGGTGCTCGCGATCGACATGCTCCGCGCGGGCTTCGCCAAGGCGTTCGTCCCGAGCGCCGGCGGTGTTGCACTCTCACGCCTACACACCCCTCGAGGAGCTGCGTCGCTGCTTCGACGAGTGGCGTGCCCTGCGCGAGGTCTACGGTTGGCGCGAGCCCGCCTCACCGGGCCACCTCGCCCGGAAGCTGCGCGGTGAGCTGGGCTGGGCGCGGCGAGAGCTCGACCTGCACGACATCCCCCCGTCCGAGCGCCGGGCGACGCTCGTGGCGGTCACCCGTCACTATGTCGTGCGCCTCGCCGGGGCTCTGCTCGGCTCGCGCGCCAATCGTCTGCCCGCAGGTGCGCGACGCGGGCTGTCCTCGGAGGGCCGCCCGTCATTCGACCCCCTCGATCTCGATGCGGCCACGCGCCTCGATCCCGACACGCAGCAGCCACTTCCCGACCATCCGCCGCCGCCGCCGCCACCACCTCATCCGCCTCCGCCGCCACCTCCACCACCACCACCTCTTTCCACGCGATGAGCCCCGACCCGATCCAAGGCACGCCCGAAGGCGCGTTCTCGAACCTACGCCGGCGCATCTACCTGACGTACATCAACTACGGCCTGCGCACGATCCTGTGGCGGCTGGTCACGTTCCCGCTGCGATTCACGCCGCTGCACAGGCGCCTGCGCCTGCGCACGCACGCGCGCGATCAGGAACGCCGCCGTGCCGAGACCTGGTACCGCGAGCACGGTCGGCCCGTGGACATCGTCATCCCCAGCTACCGCGACGCCGAGCGCGTGAGCACGCTCGTGCGCAGCATCCGCAAGACCGTTCCCCGGGGATGGCCCGTACGATCGTCACCGACGACGCTGGCGGACCCGAGCACCTCGCCGCACTGCGGCGGATCGAGGGGATCGACATCCTGGTCGAGTCCGAGCTCAACCGTGGCTTTGCCGCGAACACCAACCGCGGCCTGCGCGCGTCCGCGCCCGACCGCGACGTGGTCGTGCTCAACTCCGACGTCGAGGCGCTGTCCGGCTGGTTGGAATGCCTGCAGTACGCGGCCTATCGCGACGAGGACATCGGCATCGTCGGCGCGCAGCTGCTTTATCCCGACGGGCGCATCCAGTTCGGCGGGACGATCCGCAACCGCGACGCCCCGGAGTGGTTCGACCACCGCTACCGCTTCAAGCCCGCGACCTGGGGTCCCGCCGCGCAGACCAGCCCCGCGCTCGCGGTCACGGGCGCGTGCATGTACGTGCGCCGTGCGTTGATCGAGCGCGTCGGTGAGCTCGACGAGCGCTATCCGATGGCCTACGAGGACGTCGACTGGTGCCTGCGCGCGTGGCAGGCCGGATTATCGCGTGCGCTACTTCCCGATCGCCCAGCTCGATCCACCACGAGTCGGTCACGCGCGGCACCGACGTCGGCGAGCGCGAGCGCGAGTCTCAGCGCCTGTTCTGGGAGCGATGGTCTGACTTCTTCGACGCCCGCTCGGTACGCGCAGACGACGGCCCGCTGCGCATCGTGTACGTGACCGAGGACACCGGCATCGGCGGCGGGTCACCGCGACATCTTCGAGCACCTCAATCGTCTGGCCGCGCGTGGCCACGACGTATCGCTGTACACCCTCGGCGATCCGCCTCAGTGGTTTCCGCTGCGCGCGCCCGTGCACAGCTTCGCCGACTACGACGCTCTCGTCGCCGCGCTCGCGCCGCTTGACGCGATCAAGGTCGCGACCTGGTGGATGACCGCCGCTGCCGGTGTGGCGCGCGAGCGTCGCGCGCGGCATCCCGGTGTACTTCGTTCAGGACATCGAGACCTCCTACTACCCCGACCACGAGCGCGCCCGTCACGCCGTGCTCGACTCCTACCGGCCCGAGTTCCGCTACATGACGATCTCCTCCTGGAACCGCGACCGTCTGCGCGAGCTCGGCCTCGACGCCGAGCTGATCCCGCCCGGGATCGATCTCGACACGTTTCGCCCGCGCGCCGAGCGTCGCGCGTCGCGAGGACATGGTGCTCGCGCTCGGGCGCTCGAACCCGCTGAAGAACCTTCCGCTCACGCTCGACGCCTGGCGTGCGCTGCCCGAGCCCCGACCGGAGCTGTGCCTGTTCGGGATCGAGCCCGAGCTCGCGACCGACCCCGGCATGCGCTACGTGCGAGTCGCCCGATGACGAGCAGGTCAACGAGCTGTTCTGCGAGGCGACGCGTGTTCGTGCAGACCTCTACCCACGAGGGCTTCGCGCTGCCGCCGCTGGAGGCGATGGCCACGGGCGCCGCCGTCGTGTGCACCGACGCGCACGGCAACCGCGACTTCTGCGTCGACGGCGTCAACTGCCTGATGCCCGAGTCCAGACCCGCGCTGCGGTTGCGAGTGCGCTGGCGCGGCTGCTGGACGATCCCGGGCTGCGCGCCCGCCTCGGGCGGGCGGGCATCGAGACGGCTGCCGAGTACGCGTGGGAGCGGCGCATCGACGCGCTGGAGGACTTCTTCGAGCGGGTGGCCCGCTCGAAGAGGATGGCGCTCGCGGGTGAGGTTTTGCCAGAGGTCTCCGCCGAGCAGAGTCGGTGAGCGGTCTGGCTTGCGAGTCGATGGGCGCTTCCAGCTTGCGCTAGAGGTCCTCGGCGATGTGCGGGGCGGCGCGGTTGAACACCCAGAAGCCGAGCACGAACACGAACGCCACCAGCGCCAGCGGCTCGAGCAGTGCCGCCCAACTGCCCATGATCTGCCCGGCGCTGAGCGTTGCGCGATTGATCATCGCGTGGCGAAACTGCTGGAAGATCGCGACCAGCGGATTGAGCGTGTAAATGTGGTAAAGGAAGTGGTTGAGCGTGCCGTGAGCAAGTTCGGTACGCACGGTTTCGGCGGGAATGATCACTGGTGAGGAGTAGAACAGGATCTGGCTGAACACTTCCCAGATCGGTGAGATGTCGCGGAAGCGCACGAACAGCGCAGAGAGCAGCATCGCAACCCCAGTCGTGAGCACGGTCAACATCAGGATGATCAGCGGGAGCTCGAGCCAGCTGAGCATCGGCCGTACGCCTTCGATCATCGCGAAGATCATGACCACGACCAGGTTCAACGCCAGGTTGAACATCGCGAGCAACACGACCGAGATCGGGATCGCAAGTCGCGGGAACTGGATCTTGCGGACGAGGTTCTCGCGATCGACGACGCTGCGCACCGCTCCGCTGGTGGCTTCGCCGAAGAACGTGAACAGCACGATCGAGCCGAGCAGCTGAGCGCCATAGAATTGGGCCGCCGCGCCCTTGGCCTTGTCGACGTGGAAGACCAGGACGAAGAAGACGTACAGCACGCCGAACAGCAGCAGCGGGCGCATGACCTGCCACAGGTAGCCGAGCGCCGAGCCGAAGAACTTCAGTTTGAATTCGCTGCGCGCGATGTTGTAGGAGAGGTGCCAGAAGCGCGACCAGCTGTCGCCCAGCGCGCGCGGCCCGCGGATCGGCTGTCCCAGCTGCTCGGAGGGGTCCCGCGTCGGTGGTTGGTCGAGCGGATCGGGGAAGCTCGTCGTCGCAGCGCTCATCTGGCGCCTCCTGCCGGCTGGGTCTCGCTGGCCGGCGCAAGGCCCAGGCGGCTGATCTCGGTCTCGACCGGGATCTCGACCATTCCACCGCTCGCCGTCATGCCCGAGACGACGAACGACAAGCCGCCGGCGAGACGATCGATGACATCGAGGCCTTCGCCGCGGTGGGTGATCGTGAGGACCGTGTGGTAGCGCCCGGGCGCCAGCATGTTGTGGAAGGAGAAGGCGAACAGAGCCCATTCCCCCGCCTGGAAGCCGCCGGTCTGCTCCATCTCTTTGGTTGTCGTGGCAACGACAACCGGCTGGCGGTGCTCGTTGAGCAGCGTCATGCTCACCGCGGGATCGAGCACGTCGCTGTTGAACGTCACCAGCGCCTTGAGCGTCAGCGGCTCGGACTGAGGCGCGACGGCGCGACGTTCGGTGCGGTCGTCGCCGAGCCACACATCGCTCACCCGCGCAGCGCCATCGCCCATCCGCGCGCTCCCGACATCCGGGTCCTCGTAGCCGACCTTGCGACCGAAGGCGATCTCCAGGTAGCGGTCAGCGACGTCTCGAGGGTCGCCGATGCTGACCATCTCGCCGCGCTCGAGCAGCATCGCGCGATGGCAGAAGCGCGTGACGGCGCCCATGTCGTGCGTGACGAACACGATCGTGCGCCCCTCTTCGCGCATGCGGTTGAAGACGTCGAAGCACTTCTGCTGGAAGGCGGCGTCGCCGACCGCGAGCACCTCGTCGATCAGCAGGATGTCGGCGTCGACCTGGATCGCCACCGAGAAGGCCAGCCGCACGTGCATGCCCGAGGAGTAGTTCTTGAGCTTGAGATCCTGGAACTCCTCGCAGCTCGGCGAACTCGATCACTCGCTCGTAGCGGGCCCGCGCCTCGCGTGGGCGAGAGCCCGAGCATGATCCCGTTCAGCGCGACGTTGTCGAAGGCGGCCAGGTCGGGGTTGAAGCCGACGCCGAGCTCGATGAACGTGGACATTCGCCCGTTGCACCAGATCTTCCCCTTGTCGGTGCGGTAGATGCCCGCCAGGCACTTCAGCAGCGTGCTCTTGCCGCTGCCGTTGCGCCCGACGATGCCGAAGAACTCGCCGGGCTCCACCGCGAACGAGATGTCCTTGAGCGCGTGCAGCTGCTCGTGGCGCGAGCGGCGCAGCGGGTGCAGCGCCCGCTCCTTGAGCGTGTGGCTGCGCTCCTCGGGAATCCTGAATTGCTTGTCGACCCCGCGCGCGGCCAGCGCGGGGAGTCCCGGAACGAGCGTTTCGCTGGGAGCCTTCATCGCTAGAGGGTATATCGAGGGGCCGATCGCACGGGCCGAGTGCTCCCAACGAGCCCGATCGCACGGGCTGGAGTTGCCGGGAAGGGGCCCGGGCGAGCCGCGGCCGAGGGATGCTCGCCGGGGAGGGATGCTCGCCGGGCTCTAGGTGATCATGCTTGGTGCAGCGGCCGCCGAATGGCGCGAGCCACCGCGCGCGCCATCCGGAATGCACCCGCGGCGAGCCCGTACAGCGGCCGGCTCATGGTGGGATGCGCACCGAGCGCCAGCAGCGCGCGCTGGACATCCTCGGGCAGCGAGCCGTCGGGACCGACGAGGCTGCGAGCAGGGCCGACCTCGGCGAGCAGCTTGTCGTAATCGCCCAGCACGAGCTCGCGTTCGTCGATCAGCATCTGCACGACGGCTTCGTGGGCGGCGGTCAGCTGGCGCTCGCGCTGCACCGCATCGCGACTCAGCGTCGCCGCGTCGCGCACCGGCGCGAGGACGGCCTCGCGATAGATGTCGACCATCGCTTCGGCGGTGCGCTCCCAGGTCAGCTCGCGCGCGGCATCGGCGAGCAACTGCACGTGCCGTGCGCGGGCCGCGGGATCCGTGAGCAGGATGTGCGCCGCCGCGGCGCTCTGCACGGGATCCCATGGGACGATCGTCGCGGCCCGCGCCACCGCCCCCTCGGCCAGCGAGGACTGGGGCGCGAACAGGCACGGCACGCCGTTCAGCGCCGACTCGAACGGGACCAGTCCGAACCCCTCGTACACCGAGGGGTAGACGACCGCGCCTGCCCGCTCCATCAGCCAGGCCTTCTCCGCCTCGGTGACCGGCCCGAGCTCGATCACGGCCTCGCGCAGCTCCGGACGCTCGTTCAGCAGCTCGCGCTCCTGCTCCCGTGAGGATCCGTGCACGACGTGGGCGCCCGCGAACACGAGCTCTCCCCGCCAGCCGTGATGCGCGCGCAACGCTGCGAGCAGGCGCAGCGCGAACACCCGGTTCTTGTGCTGGTAGTCGGTGCCCAGACACAGCAGGAAGCCCGGCTCCCCCGCCGCGGCAGCCTCTCCGGGGCGCACCCCCAACGCCGCCGGCCTGTGCGGCTCGCCCCCGGCAAAACGGTGGTCGAGGCCGGGCGGCACGACCCTGATCCGCTCCGCGTCCACGAGCGCGTCGCAGAGCAGCTCGCGGCGGGTGTGCTCGGAGAACACGACCACGCGCTCGGCGGCGGACATGCCGTGGCGGCTCGCCCGCCGGTAGGTCTCGAAGGCGCGTGTGTCGGGGAAGTAGGTGGGGTTGCGGTAGGCGATCAGGTCGAGCTGGCTGAGCACGATCCGCTCTCCGAGGTCGCACGCGAGCGCGACGTCGTCGTGGGAGAAGGTCTGCTGAGGGCGATGGAACACGGCGCTCATCGGCGTGTCCTCTGTGACCTCCCGGGCGTCGAGAATCTCGGTGTCCGGCAGCTCGCGCAGCAGCCCCAGCGTCTCGCGATCGATCTCCTCGCCGCGTACGAGCACGCGCAGGAGCAGTCGCTCTGTGCGCGCGAGCGCGCACACCAGCTCGAGCACGTGGACCTGGGTTCCCATTCGCGTTCCGTCCAGGGCACGGGCGTCGATCGTCACCGTCAGGTGCCGGCTTGTATGCGTCTCCTCGTCTTGGCTCATGGTCCCAAAGCCCAGCCGTCGGTCGCCTCGGCCACCCCCCCGGCCGAGGGTGCAGCCTAGAGCAGGCGCGGGGTCAGGCGATCCGTGGGCGATAATGGGCGCTGCACTGCGCCGATGCCCGCCGACGACCAGACCAGACCCGCGACCCGTGTCGCCACGCCGCCGCAACGCCTGCGCCTGCGCTTGGTGAGGATCGCGCGCAGAGGCCTGCTGTGGACAGTGCGGCCGTATGCTCGCCATCGCGCCCGCCAAGCCGAGATGGCAGCCACGCTGGGGCGCCTCCAGGCCGACTTCGAGCACGTCCGTAAGCGCCACACCGAGCAGATCGAGCGCCTGGAGGACCTCGTTCGCGAGCTCGTCCTGACTGCCGAGTCACTGCGTCGCGGAGTCTCGCGCGACGAGGATGCCGGCGAGGACTGCTGATGCGGGTCCTCACCCTCGCGACCCTGAGCAGCCTGCCGCGAGTGCGGGCACTCGCTCGCTCGTTGCGGCGTCACCAGCCAGACTGGGCATTCGAGGCGGTGCTCGTGGCCCGCGACGACGTGGTGCTCGCGGCGGCCGAAAACGATAAGTCCCTGCGCCTGCGCTCGGTCTCCCAGGAGCTCGACCTCGACCTCGAAGCCCTGCTTGCGTTGCACGATGAGCAGGATCTGAGCACACTGCTGCTGCCCAGCCTGCTGGCGCGCTACGCAGAGCGTGCAGCTGAGCCGGTGCTGCATCTGCCGAGCACCGTCTGGGTTCTGGGCGACCTGCAACCGATCGAGTCCGCGCTGTCGGCGCGCAGCGTTCTGCTCGTGCCGCGGACGATCGCCGACGTGCCCGCCGCGACGACGGCCTGGAACCCTCACGCTCCCAGCTGGATCGAGCCGGGCGTATCGAGGAGACCATCATGGGGATCGACGGCACCCCCGGCGCCGAGCCATTCCTTGCGTGGTGGAGTGCGCATGTCGAGCAGACACTTGGATCGCTGGATGCCCGCCACGGTGGTGAGCGCCCGGAGGATCGCCCCTGGCTGGCCCGTTTCCTCGAGCTCGCGCCCGCACGCTTCTCCACGGCCGTGCTCGACGATCCGGGCTGCAACCTCAACCTCTGGAACCTGCATCGCCGAACGCTTCAGGCGAGCGCGGACGGGGCGCTGGTGAACGGACGCCGGCCGCTGCGCTTTCTCAACCTGCCGGGGTTCGAGCCTGACCGCCCATACCGCCTGGCCGCGAACGCCAGCCGGGCGCGGGTCAGTCGCTCGCCCGTCCTGCACGAGCTCTGTGAGAAGCTACGCCTCCGAGCTGCGCCAGGCCGGTTGGCGCGATCTGGATCATCACGGGGAGGTGGGCCGGCGCCTGGAAGAGGGTCTCGTCTACGACGACTCCCTGCGCGCTGCCTATGCCTCGGCGCTCGCGCTCGGGCAGCGCGTAGAGAATCTGTTCGACGAGGCCGGCTCACGCGAGTTCATCGCCTGGCTGCAGGGCCCTGCCCCCAGAGGGGGCGCGTACGGCATCAACCGCTACGTCTTCCATCGCGTAGCGCGCGAGCGTCCGGACGTGGTGCGCAGCTATCCCGACCTGGACGGCGCCGACGGCTCGGAGTACGTCGCCTGGTGCTGGGCGTTCGGTCGCGATGAGCTCGCGATCCCGGATCGCTTCATGCCGCCCCGGCCAGGGCAGGCTCCGGTGGGAGTGTCAGCGCCCGTCTTCGGGCGGGAGGCCGTCGCTCCGGCCGTTGTGCCCCCGCCGCCGCGAAACACCGCGACGGCGCAGGCTTCCGCGACAGCTCAGGCTTCTGAGACGGCGCAGGCTTCCGCGACAGCTCAGGCTTCTGAGACGTCGCGGCGCTCGGTGGAGGATGGCCCGGCGGTCCGTCTGACCGGCTATCTCGGCCACACGCTGGGACTGGGCGCGGCAGCCCGCGGCTATGCGCAGGCGCTCGGTGCGGCCGGCGTTCCGGTGAGGACGGTGAGCGTGCCGCTGCACCATCTGGCGCTGCCGGTGGCGCTTGCCGAGGAGTACGGTCGGCACGGCTTTGAGGAGCTCATCCACGAGGGTCGGCACGGCTTCGAGATCGTCGCCGTCAACGCGGACGAGCTCCCTGATTTCGTCGAGCGTCTCGGTGAGGACTACTTCGAGGGGCCGCGCATCGGCATCTGGGGCTGGGAGACCGACAGCATCCCGACGCGCTGGCAGCGCGCGTTCGCGCTCGTGCAGGAGATCTGGGTCTACTCGCGGTTCATGGCGGAGAACATCGGCGCGGTGGCGCCGGTGCCCGTGATCGCGCTGCCACCGCCGGTGCAGCCACCTGCCGAGCCCGCCGTGCCGCTGCGCCTGGGCGTGCCCGACGACGGCTTCCTGTTCCTGTTCGTGTTCGACTATCTGAGCACGATCCAGCGCAAGAACCCGGTCGGTCTGATCGAAGCGTTCAAGCGCGCGTTCGCCCCCGGCGAGGGTCCGCGGCTGCTGCTGAAGACGATCAACGGACCGCTGCGCCCGCTGGCCGAGGAGGAGGTGCTGTGGGCCGCCCACGGACGCCCGGACATCCATGTCGTCGACCGCTCGCTCAGCGGCGGTGAGCTCAACGGACTGATGGCGGCATGCGACTGCTATGTCTCCCTGCACCGGGCCGAGGGCTTCGGGCTGACGATGGCCGAGGCGATGGCGATCGGCAAGCCCGTGATCGGCACCGGCTACTCGGGCAACGTCGACTTCATGAACGCCGAGAACAGCTATCTCGTCGACTACGAGATCGGCCGCGTCGGCCCCGACTGCGAGATCTATCCGCCCGAGGGCGAATGGGCCGAGCCGAGCGTCGAGCACGCCGCCGAGCTGATGCGCCGCGTGGTCGAGCGGCCCGATGAGGCCGCCGCGATCGGCGCGCGCGCGCGCGCGGACATCGTCAGAGAGCTCTCGCCGCAGGCGACCGGGGGGGCGATGCGGCGGCGGTTGGAGGAGCTCGCCGTGCGCGTATGACAAGGCCCTGCAGTCGGTCGGAGCTGAGCGGACGTTGCGCCCGGCTTGAGCACCTCCATCCATTCACCGCGCTGGATCTCCAGCGAGCAGACATGGGTCGCTCAGGCGAGATGCAACTCGCCGACGAGCGTGTCGGCCGAGTTCTGGCCCTCGACGATCATGTACCCGCCGCCCGGGAAGGCGACTACGACAGGGCGCCCTTCAGCGGCGGCTTCGCTCACAAACGCCGAGAAGTGCGAGGAGTCGCTCGACACGAACGCGGCATGATTCGGGAAGCGACCCTCCAGCTCAGGGTCGTGGACCATGGCCATGATGAGGTCAAGCGAAGAATCCTCGCCTGAGGTGTGGACATCTAGCGCTCCCATGATTGAAGGATAGCTTCCCAGCTCTCGGCGGCATCGGTGATCAAGCCATCGCAATCTGGACGGACGGACAGGCAGCTCCGGATCTAACGCCGAGCGGACGCGGCCCCAGGCCGCAATACCTCCATCCATTCATAGCCCACGGGCGCGCGGCAGACACGTGCCGCCGCAGCAGCGGGAGCCACCTGCACCCGGTAGGTCTGAGAACCCTGTGGGAGCAGCAGGATTGGCCCCAGCCCGCGGGTGTCAGGGTCGACGTCGTCGCCGCTGCCGGGGTGCAGGCTTCCGCCGCCGCGCTGGATCACCAGCGTGTGATGTCCGGCGGCGAGCGTGGCGGTGCCGATATGCAGGAACTGGTTGGGATAGCGCTCTTCGTAGGCGAGTGTGCCCGCCGTCCGCCCGTCGATGATGAACTTGAGCGGGCGCCCGACGGTGCCTTCCATCCAGATGTCGTAAGTGGTGGTGTGAGGAAGCGTGAAGGTCATCAAACGGTCACTGCCTGCGCCATAGGCGATGAGCTCATTGCCCTCCGGTCTCCAATAGTCCGAGTGGATCCCCGCCGCGGGCAGGAGCTCACTCGCCGTGGGAGCGATCACGTAGGCGACCGTCGCGCCGGGGCCCGCTTGGCGCAGATCGCTCTGCAGAACCCGGCAGATCGCGGGGGTGCGCTCGTGGGGCAGGCCCGACAGCGGCAGGTGCGCGTAGACGTCCGCGGCGGGCCGATCGCGCCGCCACACGTCGAAGTAGGTCGTCCCCTGCACGAGATCCCAGTTGGCGGGCGCTCGAACCGTCAGCGGGCCGCGCGGCGTGACGACGAGCTTGAATTTCTGCAGATAGGACAGGCGGAATTGGTTGAGATTGAAGGAGAAGCCGACGCCTCCCGGCTCGACGACACCAGGCGCCAGGTCGAATTCGCCGTTGGCGGGGTTCACGCTCGAGGTGGCCTGCTCTTCGCGCAGGAAGTACTCGGCGTACTCGTCAAAGGCGGGGAACAGCGTTGGACCCTGTCCGGCGTAGCGCTTGCCGATCGCGGCGAGGTCGTGGTAGCGCGCCGCCGGCGCCAGCGTGGTGTCGTGGTAGATGATCGCGTTGCCGTACAGGACTCCGCCGGCGATCACCGCGGCCGCGAGCCACCCCAGCAGTGAGATGGGGCGCCGTCGGTTCTCGTGCAGCGCGGCGGCGCCCACGAAGGCGAGCGTGAGCGCGAACACTCCCGTGATCGTGAAGGACTTGAACTGCAACCACGCGGTACTGTGGGCGATGTAGTAGGCGAGCGCGATCGGGGCCGTGATGCCGATGAAGGCCACGACCCAACGCCGGCGGCCGAGCGCGTAGATGATGCCGAGGACCGCGAACACGATCACGAACACGTCCAGCCGGTGGGTCATCGTCACGTGGACGAGCGGGAAGCGGTAGTCGCCGGTGAGCCACACACCGGCTGCCGACCAGTCAGGCACCGGCGCCGAGAGGTTGCCAAGACCCAGATCGACCGTTCCCCCGATCGCGGCGCCCGCGATTCCGCTCAGCTGCGTGGCGGCGCTGACGATCCCCGGCAGCGAGATGATGAGCGCAATCGCGGCGAGCAGCCCCCAGTCCGCGAGCGCACGCAGACGGTGGGGCTGCACAAGCGTGACGACGAACACTCCGGCAAGCAGCAGGCCGAGCCATGGCGCGACGCCGTAGCTGAACGCGGCGAACGCGCCCGAGATCGCCACCGCCGCCGGCAGCACCGACAGCCGCGGGCCTTCTCCCGGGAGTCGCTCCGCGAGGACGGCTGCCACCACCATCAGCAGGCTCGCGGTGGTCAGCTCCTTGATGCCGCCCTCCAGCGCGTAGGCGTAGAGCACGTTGGGCTGGATCGCAACGGCTGCGCCGAGGGCGCGCAGGGGACCGCTCTTGGTCATGCGCCCCAGCAGCGAGTAGATCGCGAGGGCCCCCATCGCCGCGGCGAAGGCGTGGTACATCTGGTAGCACCAGGCCAGGTTCGTGTGGATCAGCTTGGCGATGGCACCGAGCGTCGCCTGTGCGCCTCCCGGATAGCCGATGCCGACGAGCTTCTGCACGTCGACGTGATAGGAGGAGTCGCTGCCGACGGCCGCGCGTCCGGCGTCGGCCAGATGTTGGGCGAAGTCCATTTGAAAGCCGATGTCGACGATGCGTGAGTAGCCCGTCCATGTGGGTGTGCCGGTTAGCAGCGTGGGCGCGCCGATCGCCGCGAACGCGGCGAGGCCGGCGAGTGCACCCCACGGGATGCCATCCAGACGGGGCCGTCGCAGGCCGCCTGTCTGCCATGCGAGGACGAACCCGCCCAGAGCGAGGATGAGCGCTATGTAGCCGGCGGCCGGGGCCAGCCAGCTGATGTAGGTCACGAACGAGCAGGTCGCGACCAGCAGCGCGAAGCCGACGGGCAGCACCAGCCCGCCGGGGAGCCAGGCCGCCCCGATCCGTCGCACGAGCAAGCCTCCGCCCGCGCTGAGGCCCAGCAGCACCAGTGGGAACAGGATGCAGCCGCAGATGAACGATCCGGTCAAGCGCGTATCTATATCGGCTGAGTCGGCTGAGACGCGCTCCTAATACGGGCGTCCGGCGCGCTGAAGTGGACCGTCAGAGGCCATACTGTCCGGCGTATGCCCTCTGCCGAGGATGTCTCGAGGCCTGCGATGGCCCCGGACTGGCACGCAATCGTGCTTAGCTGGAACGGGCGCGAGGATACGCTGCGCTGCCTGGAGTCGCTCACGCTGGTCGAGCATCCGGACCTCGGGATCGTGTGCGTGGACAACGGGTCCACCGACGGAACCCAGCAGGCGGTGCGCGAGCGCTTCCCGCAGGTCGCGTTGATCGAGGCCGGTGCCAACCTAGGCTACTCAGGCGGCAACAACCTGGGTTTGCGCTACGCCCTCGAGCACGGAGCGCGCTGGATAGCGCTCGTAAACAATGACGCCGCCGTGGCCCCCGACGTGATCGCGGGCTTCGAGCGCGCTGCACGAGAGTGCCCGCGCGCGGGGATCCTGGCCGGCAAGGTCTTCTTCGCCGACCGGCCGCAGACGATCTGGTTTGCCGGGCAGCGTGTGAGCGAGCTACTGGGCTACTCCGGACGCCCGCGCGGCTACGGACGGCCGGATGGACCGCGCTACAGCCGGGTGCAGCCCACCGGACGAGCCGTCGGTGCACTGATGGCCGTGTCGCGCGAGACGATCGAAGGGGTCGGTCTGCTCGACGAAGATCTGTTCGCCTACGTCGAGGACGTCGACTGGGCGCTGCGCGCGCGATCCGCGGGGCTCGAGGTGGCGTTCGCGCCTTACGCCCGCGCATGGCACCGCGTCTCGGCTTCCACGGGCGGAGAGGCGGCGTCGACGCACACCCTCTACTACGGGGTGCGCAACATGGTGACGGTGCTCGAGCGAAGGCGTCCGCTCGGGCGCGTGGCCAACGCGCTGCGCCGCATGGCCATCCTGGCCACTTACGCTGCATACGCGCTCACACGCTCAAACCGCCGCAAGGCGCTGGACGCCGTGCGCGCCGGCTTCAGGGACGCCCGCCGCGGGCGGCTCGGTCAGCGCCCGGAGGTCCCCCCCGTGTCGCGCTAATCGTCGCGTGAGCGTCTGCGTCGCAGGCTCGAGCGTGTCATCGCGATGCTCACGCCCAGCAGTCCAGCCACCCCACCCGTCCCGTATGCGGCCAACCCGTACCGGACGGCGTTGCGCCACTCTCCTCCAGCGCCGTGGCGTCTTGCCTGGCCGAGCATGATCGCGGTGCTCACGGTGCGTCCTCGCCTGCTCAGCTGCGGGTAGCGTGCGCTCACGAGCGCCATGGCCATCATGCCCTCCTCGTAGGAGACCCCCGACTCATCTGCGCGCGTCGTGAAGTTGTCGCTATGGCGGCGGTAGCGCACCAGGATGTCGTCGATGGCGATGCAGCGCCCGTGACGAAACACCTCTATGTCGAAGAGCCAGTCGTTGGTGAACGTCAGACGCTCCTCGAAGCCGCCGGGAGGGCACAACGACGAGCGGATCATCGTCGCTGAGGGGAGCATCTTGTAGGTCGGGTCGAACCACAGCTCGATCCCGCCGCTGCGCAGCGGCGCGCCGTTGTTGAGCTGCGAGAAGCACCCGATCGTGTGCCCGCTATCGGAGTCGAAGACCTCGGCGTCGTGGGAACATCCAGCCGCGTCCGGATTTGCGTCGAGCGCCGCAACCTGGCGCTCGAGCTTGCCGGGCAGCATGACATCGTCGCCGTCCAGCCAGGCGATCAGCTCTCCGCGGCGAACCGCGAGCGCCCGGTTCAGCGCAAACGGCTTGCCCTGGTTGCGCTCGGCGCGCAGGACCCGGATTCGTCCTGGACCGCGCTCGGCGAGCGAGTGCGCGATCGCGGGGGTCTCGTCGGTGGATCCGTCGTCGGAGATGATCACCTCGAAATCCGTGAAGTCCTGCGCGAGAACGCTCTCGACGGCCTCGGTGAGGAAGCGCTCCTCATTGTGGACCGCCATGATCACGCTCACGCGGGGGTTGGCGGTCATGGCTCAATCATGACGGTGGGAACGCAAGCATGTACGGGCGGCCGCGAGCGAGGTCGCGACCGTCGGCCTCCGGCAGCTCCCAGCTCGGGTTGGCGACCATCGCGCGTCGATCGCGCTTCCTCAGCTCGAGCGCCCTCGACCAGGTCCTTGGCTATGGTGAGACGCCACAAGATGCCCTCCGATTCCCTCAGCGTGTCGGCGCGTCCGTCCTCCGATCCCGCCACCGTGCCGGCGCGTCTGCCCTCCGATCCCCCCAGCGCGGCCGCGCGTCCCACGATCTCGGCGTGCGTCGTCGCCCGCAACGAGGAGCGATTGATCGGTCGCTGCCTGTCCAGCTTCGCCGATCTCGTCGACGAGATCGTCTTCGTGCACGACGGCGAGTGCGAGGATCGCACCCTGCAGATCGCCGAGGAATACGGATGCCGGATCTTCGTGCAGCCACTGCGTGGCCACGCCGACGCATCGAAGGTGTTCGCTTTCTCCCAGACCCGATACGAATGGATCCTCGGCGTGGACGCCGACGAGTTCCTCTCGGAGGGGCTGCGCGCACACCTGCATGAGCTTGTGAGCAATCCCGACGTCAACAGCTACCGCATGCTATGGCCGTTCTGGGACGGCCACCGCTACGTCTCAAGTCCGCAGAAGAGCTGGCACAAGCTGCTGCTCTACCGGCGCGACTGCCTGCATGCCGTGGGCAACCTGCATCTGACGATCCAGGTGGATGAGCCGGTGGTCGACGTCGATTATCATCTTGAGCATCGTCCGGAGTACAACAATTGGACGCTGCGCACGACACTTACGAAGTGGCGGGCCTGGGCGCGAGTGAGCGCTCGCGAGCATCTCTCCGACTACAGCGAGCTTCCCACCTTCAACTGGCAGGGGAAGACCGAGTGGCCGCGCCGCCGCCAGCTCCTTAACCGCCTCTCCCCGCTGCTGTTCCTGCCCTACGCGCCAGCCGTGTTCGCGCTCGAACTCTACAACTACCGTCACGAGCTCACGCCCCGCCGGAACGTGTCGATGTCCTTCAACTATGGGGTCTATGCCGCGATGCACCAGTTCTACGTCGCGAAATACCTCTACTTCGGCTTTCCCGACGACGCATGAGGGATCCAGAGTCCGGCTCGGTGTCGGCCTGCCTGGTCGTGCGCAACGAGGAGGCGGTGATCGAGCGCTGCCTGCAGAGCCTGGCCGGTGTCGTCGATGAGATCGTGCTCGTACACGACGGAGAGTGCGAGGATCGCACACTCGAGATCGCCGAACGCCACGGATGCCGGACCTTCGTTCGGCCACTGGTGGGTCACGCGGAGGTGGCCACCGTGTTCGCCTACGAGCAGGCCAGGGGCGAATGGATACTGTCGCTCGATGCGGACGAATTTCTATCCGAGCCACTTCGGCGGGAGCTGCGAGCGCTCGTGTCCGAGACGGACATCAACGGCTATGAAGTCCTCTTGAGGATGTGGGACGGTAGGCGGCATATCACCGAGAACGGTCCCTTCAAGCTCTCGCTGTTCCGCCGCTCGCGCGTGCATGTGCTCGGCATGATCCATGCGGTGGAGCAGGTCGATCCGCCGGTGCGGCGGGTGCCCCTGGAGATCGAGCATCGGCCTCTCTATAACAATTACGCGTTGCGCATCGTGCTCACCAAGCAGCGCCGCCGGGCGCGCATCAACGCCCGCGAGTTCATCGGCGACCTGGCGGCGCTGCCGAGCTTCAACTGGGACGGACCAGTCTCCTGGCCGGTCCGGCGCCGGATTCTGAACCGACTGTCTCCGCTGCTGTTCATCCCTTATCTGCCGGCTGTGTTCATCGTGAGCTTCATGCGCGAGCGCGGTTACTACGACTTGCGCGAGAACCTGCGGATGGCTCTCGGCCAGGCGATCTACGGTGCAATGGTGCAGTTCTACGTCGCCAGATACCTCTATCTTGGACTGCCCGTCGACACCGGGGGAGCCGCGGCCGAGCGTCCGCGCCCAAGCGGGGGCGGACACGGAGGCGCCTGATGGGCTCGGAGGTCGACACGGGCGAGGTGGCGTCGCCCCCCGTCGACCCGCTCGATCGTCCGGAGGCCGGGGCCAGGGTCATCCGCGGCGGGGTCATCCGCGCCCTGGGCTACGCCGCCAACATCCTGCTCGCCGCGGCCACCGTGCCGCTCATGACCCGCCATCTCGGGGTCGCGGACTTCGGGCGATTCGTGACGGCCTCATCGATCGTGATGATCGTCGCCGGCGTCACAGAGTTCGGACTCAGCGGCGTGGGTACGCGCGAGTACGCGCTCGCCGACGACACGGCGCGGCGCAGACTGCTCGGGAACCTCGTCGGGCTGCGAACGCTGCTGACGGTGGTGGGACTTGCTTTTGCCTACCTGCTGATGCTGGCGGGCGGATACCCGAGCGTCGTCCTCATCGGAATGCTGATCTCGGGTGTCGGTGTGCTCCTGATCAACACTCAGCAGACGTTTGCGCTCGTACTCACAGCCTCGCTGCGGTGGGGCCTGTACTCCGTGTTCGAACTGGTCAACACGGTGGTGGTCGCCATCGGCACCGTCCTGCTCGTGCTGATCGGCGCCAGTCTACTCCCCTTCTTCTATGTGAGCGCGATCTCATCGCTCGCTGCGCTGCTCGCCACGGTCGTCGTCCTGCGCGGGCACGTCGCCCTGCGGCCACGCTTTGATCTTCCCGATTGGCGACGGATGCTGCGCGACGCGCTTCCTTACGCAGCCGCTGCCACGGTCGGGATCCTCTACTTCAGGGTCGCGCAGATCATCGTCTCGGCCGGTTCCAGCGCAGCGCAGACCGGCTACTACTCGACCGCGTTCAAGGTCGTGGAGGTGATATCCGGCACCGCCTTTCTGATGGTGGGCTCCGCCTTCCCAATCTTCGCGCGGGCCGGTCGCGACGATCACGAGCGGCTGGGATACGCGATGGGGCGGGTGACCGACACGGCGCTGATCGCCGGCGTTTATCTGGCGCTCAGCCTCCTGATCGCCGCTCCGTTCGTCATCCAGGTGCTCGGAGGCAGCAGCTTCAAGCCCGCGGTGCCGGTGCTGCGCCTGCAGGCGATCACGTTGGTGGCGACCTTTCTCGGGGCCACGTGGAGCTTCACACTGCTCTCGCTGCGCGAGCACCGGAGTCTGCTCCAAGCCAACGCGCTGGCTCTCGCGATCGCAATTGTCCTCTCGCTCGCACTGGTTCCGAGCCTCGGCGCAGAGGGAGCCGCGATCGCGACCGCTGCTACCGAGTTCGCTTTGGTGGGCGCCTACTGGTGGTCGCTGGCTCGCAGCCGAGCGCGACTGCGACCATCACTGGCTCTCGTGCCCAAGGTCCTCCTTGCCGCCGGCGCCGCAGGAGCGTCGGCGCTCGTCTTGCCGCTTCCGAGCATCGCCCTCTGGGCGATCGGCTCGGGGGTTTACCTGGCGCTGCTGCTGCTGCTGCGGGCCTTTCCTGCCGAGCTGCTCCATGCGCTCCTGTTGCGCGACCGTCACCCGGCCCCTCAGTCCGCGAGCGCTCGTCGGTAGCTTGCCAGCGTCCCAGCTGCTGCAGCTGACCAGCTGAAGTCTGCTCCCCGGGCGCTGCCGAGCTCTCGCAGTCTTTCTGCCAAGCCGACGTCCGCGAGCACCTGGTTGATCTTCGCAGCGATCTCCGCGGGTACACGCGGGTCGAAGTACAGGGCTGCCGAACCGGCGACCTCGCGCAGCACGGGCAAATCCGAGCATACAACCGGCACGCCGCGGGTCATCGCCTCGAGCACGGGCAGCCCAAAGCCCTCGTGCAGAGATGGCACGACCAAGCAGTCGGCGAGCGTATAGAGCGACTCCAGCTGATCTGAGGCACAGCGCCCGAGCAAACGCACGTCCTCGCTCACTCTCACTGCAGCAGCTCGCCCGGCGAGCGGCCCGTCGTCGGTGCCGTAGCCCGCGATGACCAGCACGGGGCGCGTCGGCGGCGGAATTCGCGCAAGCGCCTCCACGAGTGCGACGAGGTTCTTATGGGGGAGATCGGTGGCCACGGCCAGCGCGAGCGTCCGTCCGGCAAGCTGCAGGCGATCGCGCAGCTCGGCTGCAACCACGGGCGCCACCCCCGACGGCAAGCGCACCCCGAGCGACACCACGTCGACGCGGTCGGGCTCGACGCCGAGCAGGTGGATGAGATCGTTACGAGTGCTTTGTGAATCGGCGATTACTCTGTGCGAACGACGAGCCGCCAACGACACAAGCGCTGAAGTGCCCGTGCGCATCGGCCACGACAGCAGCTCCGGCACCGCGCGGTACTGCAGATCATGGATCGTGACCACGCGCCGAAACGGTCCCCAGGCGGGCGCGAAGTTCGCCATCGAGTGCAGCAGCTCGACGCGCGCCCGCCGAGCCGCCAGCGACACCAGCGCGAGCTCCCCGAGCGCCCACTGCGCTCGGCTGCGCGCGGAGACCGGGACGACCACGGCGCGGATTCCGTCTCCCAGCTCGGCGGCCAGCCGCGGTCCGGCATCGCGGTTGACGAACGCGACGAGCTCGAGCTCGGGGGAGCGCTCGAGCAGCGCCGGCACGAGTTCGCGGGCGTAGGTCTCGCGCCCCCCGGTCTCGCCGGGCACCAGGTAGAGGAGGTCGAGGCCGACGCGCATCAGCGCCGCGTCAGGGACAGGATGTCGCTGACCAGCCTCCAGTAGAGGGCCTGGGGCACGCTCAGCCAGCGGCTGTGGGCGGCGCTCAGATAGGGGCTGTCCAGCGAGGAGGTCAGGTGGCTCGCGAGCTCCGCGGCGCCGATGCGTCGCGTGCTCTGCATCTTGCGCCGGCGCGCGAGCGTGTGTGGCAGGCCGGCTATCGCCGCTGCCTGGGCGCGCAGCTTCGGCCACAACCAGCCCTGGCGGGCGGCCACCGCGAGCAGGCCCAGCTCAGCCGCCAGCAGGGCCGGTGCGAGCAGTACGAGCAGCCCGGATGGGTATACCGAGAGCATGGTGCGCCAGCGGTTGCGCTCGAGCCAGAACCACTTCGAGGGTCCCTTGTCGAACTCGTAGCTGTGCGTCACGCGCGCCCCCGGCACGAGCCCCACGCGGTGTCCGGCAAGCCACAGGCGCAGACCCAGGTCGAGATCCTCTCCGTACAGGAAGTAGTCGCGATCGAGCCCTCCAAGCTGCACCCAGGCGCTGCGCCTGACGATCATCGCCGCGCCCGAGGGGAATGAGATCTCGCGATCCTCGTCAGGCAGCTCAGAGATCGGCCGCTCGCAATCGCCGGCCCAGCCGAAGCCGAGGTAGTGCACGACCCCGCCGCTGGTGTTGATGCGCTCGTCGTCGAGCAGCACCGCCGCCTGCCAGGCTCCCCAGTCGGGATGCTCGGACGCTGCTGCTCGCAGCCTCTCCAGGCATCCCTGCAGCGGCTGGGAGTCGGGGTTCAGGAGCAGCAACAACGGCGCCCGGGTCGATTCCGCGCCCACGTGGCAGCCGCCGGCGAAGCCCAGGTTCGCGTTTGTCTCGATGACCCTTACGCGCTCATGCAGCGAGCGGGCAAGCTGGGGTGTGCCGTCGGTGGAGGCGTTGTCGACGATCGTGAGCTCGTCGTCCTCGCGCAGCTGTGGCATCAGCGCCTGGATGAGTCCTGGCAGATGGTCTGCCGACTGGTGGGTGACCACCACGACGGCTACTGCGTCTGGGGCGGGCACCGGCGCTCAGCGACTGCGGGAGAGCTCTTTGGTTGCGCCCGGCGGGCTTGGCTCGGAGGGCTCCCGCTCGATCTCGCGCTCGTGGCTGTCCATGCGCGCTGCGCCTGTCTGCCCTGATGGGTTGCCCTCTCGTTCGTCCAGACGGTGTTGCAGCAAGCTGAGACGCTGGGCCAGGATCTTGTTCTGGTCGGAGAGACGCGAGACGGCAAGCGAGAAGTTCAGCAGGATCATCGCGATCAGCCCGATCGCGACCGCGAACAGTGCCGACGGCGGATAGGAGATGCCGACGTCGTGTGCGAGCGAGGTGAGCAGTCCCTTCCACGCCGCCAGCACGAACAGCGTCGCGGCTGCCAGCAGCCACAGGATTGCGTAGCGCTCTGACAGGCGCTTGCGGCGCACCAGCTCGAACACGAGCAGCAGCAGTCCGAGGGTGACTACGATCGAGAGGACGTGCTGGAGGGCGATCTTGGTCATGGCGACTGCTCCACGGCCACCGTCCGAGGCTTCTTCGGTTCGATCGTCGGCCTGCGACGGAAGAGGCCCACGAACACCGCCAGCAGCACCTTGACCATGTAGTAGACCGACTGGGTCGAGGAGATCGCCGACTCGCCGGTCAGGCGCGGGCGCATTCGCACCGGGATCTCGCAGCTGCTCAGTCGATGGGCGTGCATCAGCAGGATCGCCTCGACCTCGGGGTAGTCGTGGGGGTAATCGTGTGCGAACAGCTCGATGCCCCGCCGGTTGGTCATGCGAAAGCCGGATGTCGGATCGGTGACGTGCTGGCCGGTGATCAGTGAGACCACGCTGGAGAAGACGCGAATGCCCAGGCGCCGGAGCGCCGAGGAGCGGTAGCCCTCGCCATCGATGTCGAGGAAGCGCGATCCCGTGACCATGTTCAGCTCGGGGTCGCTGTGCAGGCGATCGAGCAGGTCGTGGATGTGGCTGGGGTCGTGCTGCCCATCGCCGTCGACCTGAACCGCCACCTCGTAGCCGCGCTCCAAGGCGTAGAGGTAGCCGCTCTGCATCGCGCCTCCGATGCCCAGGTTGAAAGGCATCCGCAGCACCTCGGAGCCCGCGCCTCGCGCGCGCTCCGCGGTGGCGTCGATCGAGCCGTCGTCGACGACGAGAACGTCGAAGTCGGGGGCTCGCTCGTGGATCGCCGCGACGGTTGCGGCGATGGCTTCGGCCTCGTTGAAGGCGGGAACGATGGCGAGATTTATTACGCGTCTCATGGAAGCTTGACGTGCCTGACGGGCGTGTGCCGGTAGCAACGTACTCGCGGGCGGTGAGTTGCGCACTTCCGCTCCGATGATCAGAGACAAGTGTAAAGGCAACCGCCGTCGTCTCGCCTTGTAACCTCGGCTGACATGCGCGTTCTGAGGACCCTTGAGCGTCGTCGGGGCACGCCCTCGAAACTGTGCTGTCGCAGCTAGGCGATGGACGCTCAGCGGTGGAGGGCAGAGCAGCGAAACGTCCGTGAGGCGGTGCGATCGTTGCGGCGCCCGCCGCAAGGCGGCGGCCCGCTCGCCGCGGGGACCGCGACGGTTCCGCTCGTATCGGTGATCGTAGTGTGCTGGAACTCGGCTGAGGTGCTTGGGCGCTGCCTTGATCAGCTGTTTGGGCAGGACTACACCAACTACGAGATCGTCGTCGTCGACGACGGCTCGCAGGACGACACACTGCAGGTCGCAGAGCGGTCGTCAGCTCGTGGCGAGCTGACGATCGTGCGCAGTCCCCGCAATCGGGGCTGTCCTCATGCGCGCAACCTCGGTCTCCGTCATGCAAAGGGGGAGATCGTCGCCTTCATCGACGCCGACGGGTATGCCGCGCCAAGCTGGCTGCGCCACGTGGTCGATGCGTTTGACGCGGACGCGACGGTCGGTGGAGTCGCCTCGACGGTGTTCTTCGACGCGAACCCGCTCGTGATCAACGGCGCCGGTGGGATCGTCAACCGCCAGGGGTGGGCGGCCGACCTGTCGATGAACGAGTCCTACGAGCGGGCGCAGATCGCCTCTGAGGCGCTCTACCCGATGGGCTGCGGGATGACGGTGCGACGCTCGGCGATGGAGCGGGTCGGGCAGTTCGACGATCGCATGCTCAACTACTACGACGATGTCGACTACGGCATGCGGCTGTGGCGTGCGGGCTACCGGGTGCTCGTGGCGCCCGACGCCTGGATCGATCACGGCTTCGGTGGCGCAGGTGGCGCAGGTGGCGCGGGCGGCGGCTCCGACCAGAAGCGGTTGCTCTGCGAGCGCCATCGCATGCGAGTCGTGCTCAAGCACTCATCCGCACGGACGCTCGCGCGCTGGATGGCGCACGAGGCGCGCGCGGCCAGAGGAGCTCCGCCGTCCCGCCGCGCTCTGAAGCTGAAGGCGATGGCGTGGAACGTGCGTCACCTGCCGAGCGTGCTCGCGAGCCGTTGGCGCCTGCGGCGAGCTCCTCGAGTCCCAGATCGGCTGGTCGATCCATCATGGGGAGACGGTTTCCCGGCGGGCGTGCCGCCGCGACTGACGCCGCGTCCCGAAAGTGTGGGCAACGGCATCGACATGGCCGACGCCGGCGGCGACGGGCAGCTCACGTATGGCTGGTTCCCCGCGGAGCACGTCGACGGGCGCAGCTATCGCTGGGCCGGCGAGCAGGCCGCTGCGCTGATAACGCTGGAGGCGCCCGCGAAGAGGCTGCGCCTCGACTACGCCCACGTGCCCGTGGACATCGGCGGAGTCGAGGTCGGCATCCGACGGCTGGGCTCATCTGAGCCGCTCACCCCCGTCTGGAGTACCCGCCTGCGGTGGCAGTACATCGCGCGCTCGGTCGAGAATCACCCGCTCGCGCTGCCCGCCGGCGACTACGAAGTCGTGTTCAGCGTCCGCGAGGGCTGGAGCGACCCTCCGCTCGAGACCCGCGCGCTCGGGTTCGCGCTTGCCGGCATGTCCGTCAAGGAGTCATACGAGATCGTCTCCGGCGGCCTGGACATGGCCTCGCCGACGGTTGAGGAGCAACTCGTGAGCGGCTGGTTCGAAGCTGAGGAGAGCGCAGGTCGCAGCTATCGATGGGCCACTGGGCACGCTGCCGTCGTTGTGCGCCTGCGGGACAGGGCCGGGAGTGCCCGTCTGAGCTACTGCATGCCTCCGGGCCCGATCGGAGGGCTGAACATCGCCATATGTCCGCTGCACGAACGACGAGCGAGCTGGTCGACGCGCATTGCTTGGCATGACCAGGACTGGCACGAGGACAGCTTTCCCCTGCAACTTCCCGCGGGTGACTATCTCGTGTCATTCGACGCGGATGCCGCATGGTCCAATCCCAAGCGCCAAGACCCGAGCCTGTGGCCGGAGAACCGCTCCCTGGGCTTCGCCCTGTCCTCCCTGTCTTTCGAGGATGGGGAGTAGGTCATGCGGGCCGTATATGCAGCTCGCGAGGAGTGGCCTATGGCCCGCTTGGCGATCTTGACCCACACCCCTCGGACACGTCGGACATAATCCCCGCGATGCAAGCCGTGCAGATCGTCGACCTCACCGGCCCGGACTCTGCGCTTGTGCTCGGCGAGCTGCCCGAGCCCGACTCGGGATCGCTCTCGCATCCGTTGACCCCTGACTCAGGAGTCCTCGTCGAGGTGCACGCTGCCGGGGTGTCCTTTCCAGAGTTGCTCCAGACCCGCGGCGAGTACCAGCTCAAACCGCCCCTTCCGTTCATCCCCGGCAGCGAGATCGCCGGCATCGTCCGCGCGGCCCCCGAGGGCGCCGCGGTCAAGCCGGGCGACCGCGTCGCCGCGTTCTGCGCCCTCGGCGGCTTTGCCGAGCTCGCCGTCGCGCCAGAGTTCCTCACGTTCGCGCTCGCCCCCCAGCTCGATTTCGCCCAGGGCGCCGGGCTGATCCTCAACTACCACACCGCCTACTTCGCCCTTGTCCTGCGCGGGCGTCTCACCGAGGGCGAGACGGTGCTGGTCCACGGCGCCGCGGGCGGCGTCGGCACCGCCGCGCTGCAGGTGGCCAAGGGCCTGCGCGCGCGCACGATCGCGGTCGTCTCGAGCGACGCCAAGCAGCATGTCGCCGAGCAGGCCGGCGCGGATGCGGTCGTGCGTTCGGATGGTCCCTGGAAGGATGAAGCGAGAGAGATCTCCGGCGGGGGCGTGCACCTCGTGCTCGACCCTGTCGGCGGGGATCGCTTCACCGACAGCCTGCGCTCGCTGCGCGAGACGGGCCGCATCGTCGTCGTCGGCTTCACCGGCGGGTCGATCCCCGAGGTCAAGGTCAACCGGTTGCTGCTGGGCAATACCGAGGTCATCGGCGCCGGCTGGGGCGCCTACGCGATGGCGCGCCCCGAGCTCTGCCGCGACATCGACCTGGCGTTGCGCCCGCTGATCGAGAGTGGCCACGTCGCGCCGGTCGTCGGCGCGCGTTTTCCGCTCGAGCGCGCCGCCGACGCGCTGCGCGAGATCGACGAGCGTCGCGCCACCGGCAAGGTCGTTCTCGACGTGCACCCCAGCTGAGCTGAGCGACTTTTGTCGTCGAATGGGCGAGACCCGACGCGTGTGACACGAGCGCTCTCCCACTGAGGAGCGCTCTCCCACTGAGCTACGCGCCCGGGCGCCTTGATTCTATTGGGCTTTGCGCGTCCGCGAGCGGCTCCACGGCAGTCCTCTCGGCTGCGCCGCTGCCCATTGCTGCCCAAATCATGCTCCATCACGGGGTTTGAGATCCCGGTTTGGCGAACGTAGCCCCTTGCGGCGCCCACTCGTGGTGCTGTTCTCGCACGACCCACATTCCGGCGACGCCCTGTTCAGTTGCTGGCGTCGAGGTGTGCTCGTCCTGCGGTAACGGCGCGCACGATCGCGGCGAATTCGGTCGTGAGGTGGTCGAATCGTACCGATCCATTCTTGAGCAGCTCGGGGGGCAGCTTGGCGAAGAACTCGTCGGCGAACGACGGCGAAATCACATCCACGCCGCTGAGATCGACAACCGCGCCACCGTGCGCGGCTGCGGCGAGCACGAGATCACGCATCCGTGCAGCCTCGGACCGACCAGTCAGGACTGAGCCGACCTCATCAGCGAGATTAAGAACCATCCGATCCACCATTTGCGACGACACGCTTGATCTCCTTCATCAGACCCTTCCATGCACGCGAGGCATCAAGAGGCTGGTCCGTGCGCGCACGCAGGACAACGAGTGTACCGGGCAGATGATCGGGCCGGGCCGAATAGTCGATCCCTGGACCCATGACTGCGGCGCCGTGACCTGAGCGAATGCGAAGCGAACCCCCGTTAAAGAGCAGCAGGAGCTGTGTAAAGGCCAAGCCATAGCCCGCGTTGCGCTCGGGCGTGGAGCTGACCGTGGGGATCATCGCCTTCTCAACTGCAGATACGTCGTCCCCAACGATTCCCAGCGCCGGGTTCTTGCTCAGGCTCGCCCGGATGCCGATGCCGAGGTCTACTATGCCCATCTCGATCTCGTGTCTCTTACGCGAGTATGCCGCCGCTGCGTACCCGCCGCTCGGAGTGTCGGCGTGGAAGATGACGTTCTCGGCAAGCTCGTGAAGTGCTGTCTTGATGGCTCCGCGTGCGCCCGCGTCAGTCGGCGCTCGCTCGATCAGGGCATCGCTGAGTTCTCGTGAGACTTGCGTGCACTCTTGGTCGGTCGTGAAGTGCGCACACGGTCGAAACCCCTTCGGGGCCTTACGCGAGAAAGGCTCGGGGTACTCGGACGACGTAAAGAGACGAATGAAGTCGGATCGCATGAGGTACCTGAAGGTCAGCGGATTTGACGGTGGCGCGATCTGGACCTCGCAGCCAAGCTCGCCGAGGCGGTTCGCCGTAGCAAGAAGGAGCGCCGTCCCGGTCGGCCCAATGAAAACCATCTTCTGCAAGTCGATCTCAACGGACCTCGGCTCCCCCAAGTGCAGCAGCGGCTGCAAATCTCGAATCAACCTCTCAAGCTGTCCGAAGTAGTAGCCACCTCGAAGCTGAAGCGTCAGATCGGCGTTCTTATCGGCCGCAGGCATTTGCGACCACCTAATCACACCGAGCGATTGGCCGAGGTCGAACGCCAACCCTTGATTGACCGCCCCTCTCCGCGCGGGAGCGATCCGCGGCAGTCGCGCGGTCGCGTGAGTTGCGGGTGCCCAGCCACGGCCCTCCACAAGAGCCTTCAGGCGCTCGGGCTCTCCGTCGAGGCGCCTCTCGATATCGATCTTGCGGAGCTTCGCCGTTCGCCGCGGACACCGTAGGCTGAGCTGGCCGTGGACTTCGCCCATTCGCACCGCACGCAGGACCTCCTTGCACGCCTGACCGCGTTTCAGGAGCGCGAGATATCCCCGCGCGAGGAGCCCTACCACCGCGAGCTTCTGGCCAGCGCCGACCCGTGGACATCCGTCCCGCCGGCAATCGACGAGCTCAAGGCGATGGCCCGGGAGGAAGGCCTGTGGAACCTGTTTCTGCCCCCCGGTGCCGAGCTCGCCGGGCGGCCGATCGGCGCGGATCTCTCAAACGTCGAGTACGCCCCCCTTGCCGAGCGCATGGGCGGCTCGCTGATCGCAAGCGAGATATGCAACTGCAACGCCCCCGACACGGGCAACATGGAGGTGCTGCTGCACTTCGGCTCCGACGCCCAGCGTGAGCGCTGGCTCGTGCCGTTGCTGGACGGGACGATCCGCTCGGCCTTCTGCATGACCGAGCCCGACGTCGCTTCCTCGGACGCGACCAACATGCAGGCCACGGCCGTGCTCGACGGTGACGAGGTCGTCCTCAACGGCCGCAAGTGGTGGAGCACCGGCATTGGCCACCCCGCGTGCAAGGTCCTGATCTTCATGGGTCTCACCGACCCTGACGCTGACCGCTATCACCAGCACTCGATGGTGCTCGTTCCGCTGCCGAGCCCCGGTGTCACCGTCGAGCGGATGCTCTCAACGATGGGCTTTGCAGACGCGCCCGGCGGCCACGGTGAGGTCTCCTTCACCGACGTGCGCCTCCCGGCGAGCGCGATCGTCGGCGGTCCCGGCCAGGCGTTTGCGATCGCCCAGGCGCGCCTCGGCCCCGGGCGCATCCACCACTGCATGCGCCTGATCGGGCTGGCCGAGCTGGCCTTGGGACTGGCCTGCGTGCGCGCCGGGGGGCGCGTCGCCTTCGGCAAGCCACTCGCCAACCTCGGCGGCAACCGCGAGCGCATCGCCGACGCGCGCATCGCGATCGACCAGGCACGTCTGCGCGTCCTGCACGCCGCCTGGCTGATCGACACCGAATCCCCGGATGCCCTCGGGGCGATCTCCCAGATCAAGGTCTCCGTGCCGAACATGACCCAGCAGGTGGTCGACATGGCGATTCAGCTGCACGGTGGCGCCGGTCTCAGTGACGACTTTCCCCTGGGGGCCGCGTGGACGATCGCCCGCGCCCTGCGCCTCGCCGACGGACCCGATGAGGTCCACCGCGGCGTCATCGCGCGTTTGGAGCTCGCGCGCCACGGCATCGGCAAGTGGAGCGCTTGATTGGCCTTGGCCGCCGGCGGGGTGCTCCGCGGGCGGGGCATGGTCCAAGAGCGGCGCGCCCGGCATCGCCTAACCCGGGCTCGCCGGGTCCTCGCCGGCGTCGATCCTGCGCGTTCGCCGCGGGGTGACGTTGCTGACGATCACCGCCACGATCGTCACCAGGTACAGCTGACCGAACAGCGCCTCCAGTACCGACGTCATTCGCGCAGCGCTGGCCACCGGCGCGATATCGCCGTACCCGACGGTCGTCATCGTGATGAAGCTGAAGTACACCTCTTCGGCGTGTCTGTCCGAGCCGATGTGACTCAGCACCGGTGAGCCGGCGATGGCGTCCATTACGCCATACGAGAACCCGAATATCAGCCCCGCCAGCAGATACACGGTCAGCGCCCCCATCACCGAGTGCAGGGTCACGCGCTGCTCCACGCGGATGCCGCCGACCACGCCGCGCACGACGATCACCGCCCCAGCCACCGCCAGTACTCCGCTCAATCCGAACGTGATGCCGCGCTCGACCTGTCCCTGCCCGGCGATCGCCGCCGCGATCAGGCCCACCGTCGCCACCGCGACCAGCGACCCGACTCGCTGCCATTGTCGGCGGGTGGCGTCCTCGGCGAACAGCGCGGTGACGACCGTTGCGCCCATCAGCAGGGCCTGCACGAGCCAGGCCGCGCGCGTGTCGGGCAGGGCCATCTGCATCCCGGTCGACAGCAGCGCGAGCAGCAGCACGAGCCCGTACCGGTAGCTCCCCTTCAGGTCGGCGAGTCTCCTCACTCGCATCCGCTCGGGCATCCGCTCAGGTTACGGTTTCCCCCGGCCCAGCGCTCGCTCGATACTTCGCTGTCTCTTACACAGCACCTGATAAAAACTTCGGCCCATGAGGGTCATCGGGGCCGGGCTTCCGCGTACCGCGACAACCACCAAGATGTTCGCGCTCGAGCATCTCGGCTTCGGGCCGTGCTACCACATGCGCGACCTGCTCGCCGACCTGCCGGCCGGCCTGCCGCTGTGGGAAGCCGCTTTCGACGGACACCCCGACTGGGAGCGGATCTTCGGCCCAGCTCAGTCCACCGTCGACTGGCCCTCGGCCCGCTACTACCGCGAGCTGATGGACGTCTATCCCGACGCCAAGGTCCTGCTGTCGGTACGCGACGGTGATGCGTGGGTGCGCAGCATGCGCGAGACCGTCTGGGGGATTTTCCACGGCGACTCGGTCATCCACCACACGTCCTCCGCGCGCGCCGTGCTCGACCCGATCTGGCGCCGCTACACCGACCTGATGGTGCGCATGACCTGGGCGCGGGACACGGGCGTGCTCGCCGGCGAAACCTTCACCGACGAGGGCCTGATCGCGGTCATGCGGCGCTGGAACGACACCGTCATCGCGACCGTCCCCGCGGAGCGCCTGCTCGTGTGGGACCCGCGCGATGGCTGGGAGCCGCTGTGCGAGTTTCTGGAGGTCGACGTTCCGGCTGAGCCGCTGCCGCGTTTGAACGACACGCAGTCCTTCCGTGAGGGCATCATCGGGGGCGCGCTCGATACTCTCAACGAGTGGTGGGACGCCCGTGAGCGCCCCCTCACCGGCTTGCATGGCGCCGCGCTCAGCTGAGCCGGCGCTCAGCCGATTGCCGCCCACCAACCGCGAGGACCACTATTCGATGGCAGCTGATGACCTGCTAACCACCATCCGTGCCGAAATCGACACGCGCCTGAGCGAGCTGCGGCCCCTGCTCGCCGAGCACGAGCGGCTGCTGTCCGCCGCCGACGCGCTCGCTTGGGAAGGCCGCGCGCCCTCCAACTCGCCCCCGCCGCGCAGAGCCGCGAAAAGGACCACTCGTCCTAAAACGGCTCGTCCAGCTCGCGGGCGTTCGGGCCGACCTTCGATCGGTCCCGCCGGTCAGGCGATTGTCGCGGCGCTCGAGCATGGCTCACACACCGTCGCCGAGCTGGTCGTCGTGACGGCGCTGCCCGCCCCCGACATTCGTGACAGCCTGCGGGGTCTACGCAAGCAGAGGGTGATCACCAAGACCGATCGCGACGGCAAATCCGCCTACGCTCTCCCTAACTCCGCGTAGTCACAGCCGGCGTCGCCCCGGCAGGCCGCTTGCGTGCGATCCGCGCGGCCTCCTTGCCCCCGAGGAACGGCGTCAGCGCTACGTACACCAGCTGCGGCGCCAGCTCGGCGATGTCCTCGACGCGCTCGTACTCGATGTGGTGGTGCAGCACCTGCCATATCCCCCCCGCGATCGCCTCCGGCGCGATCCCGGGAACGGCGCGTCCGGACGGCGTGTAGTGATAGCCGGGCTGCAGGTACGCGGCGAACGCGTGCAGCCCGGTGTCGCGGATTTCGATCGCCAGCGGGCTCGCCGCGAACGTGTCGACGACCGTCAGGTGCGCGTGCGCGGGCTCGGAGGCGAGGTAGTCCAGCAGCGCCCTCACTCCGGCGGCGACCCCCATCGGCCAATCGTCGCCGTGCGCTTCATATGCCTGCACCGCGATCCCCAGCGCCTGGTGCAGGCCGACCTTCTGTGCGCCCAGGAACGCGTCGTGCTTGGTCGGGTACATCTCGTAGAACGTCTGGTGGGACACGTTCGCGCGCCTGGCGATCTCGGGGATCGTCAACCCCGCGAGGCCCTTCTCGGCGACGATCGCGGCGGTCGCGTCGACGATCCGCTCGCGCTGGTTTTTGACGATGAACTGTCGCGGCAGGTCGTGGCGCCCGCTCGGCAGCCGGCCCTCGGCCTGGCGCGCGCGCTCGGAGGCGATGTGCTCGTCCTGGCCGTCTTCGGCGTTCTTGTCCTTGCTGCGCCGTGCCGCCGCGGTTGGGGGGTCAAGCCCGGCCGGCAGCTTCGCCGGATAGGACTCGGCCCATGCCGCCAGCTCGTCCGCGAGCCCGGGCAGCTCCCCCGGCCGGCCTCGGCGCAGGCGCGCGGCGGTCACCTCGCGGATGCCGCCCAGGATCACCTTCACGGTCAGGTCGGTCTTGCTGGGCGATCTCCGATCGGCAGCCCCCTTGCGCCCATTTGTCGACCCCCCTTCGTGACCGACCTGGGAGCGGCTGGCGCGGATGCTCTGCTCGAGTGCTTCCAGCGTGCCGTTGCGGCGCTCGAGCGCCTTCGGTCCCGCACCGAAGGCGCCCAGCACCATCAGCGATACGGCATCCGGTTCGGCCGCAGCCAGCCCTGCGAATGCGCGCATCGCCGTGCGCAGGCGCTCTCCCTGCGATGAGCCCCGCGTGTCGTAGGCCTCCATGATCGTCTCTGCCGTGCGCTTGGCGATCTCGTCGTAGGCGGCCAGGAACAGCTCTTCCTTGTCTGCGTACAGGCTGTAGAAGGTCGGACGTGACACGCGCGCGAGCTTCGTCAGGTCGAGGATCCTGACCGCCTGGTACCCGCGCTCGGCGATCAGCTCGATCAGCGCCGTCTGCAGCCGTTCGCGCTGGTCGCGCCGCACCTCCTCGGGGTCCAACCCGTGCGCGCCCGTCGGCAGTCGCCGGTAGCGCCCGGTTCCGTTACCGTCGGGTGGCTTGCGCGCGCCGCCGGCGGCCTTGGCCGGCGGCGAACCACTCTGACGAGGTCGTTTGGGGGATGCATCGCGAACGGACATAATGTCTTCCGAAAACCTCCGTTTGACATCGAGCCAGATCAGGGTATCAAACCTCGTGGGGCCCGGTCAAGGCCCAATTTCCACAGTCAACTGGCTCTCAGCCTCGCTAGCCCTTGATCGTGGGCGACGTGCCGATCACCGCTCCGGCGCCGTTCAACGCCTGCGCGGCTAGGAACTTCTCGCCACCGGGCGCGACGATCGTCGTCTCGAACCCGTTCTTCGGCGCGCTTGCGACCGGCGCGAGCTGTGACGGTGAGGGACCCGCGAGCACGCGCCAGCTCGCTACTTCGGTGGCGCCGTTCCAGCTTGCGTACACGCTCAGCGGGGACTTCCCCTTCGACGCGGGTACGACTGCGATCGCGGGGGCCGTCGCGGGCGTGGCCGCCCAGGGGAGGCGATACGCGCGATAGGACTCGTACGAGCCGTGCCAGTGCGCGTCATACAGCGGCTGCCCGCTGGAGCTGAACTCCGAGAAGTACGGCTCCGAGCCCCAGCCGACGAACAGGTCGCCGTTGGCGAGCGCCTGCACGTTGCCTTGGCTGCCGGAGGACAACCCTCTGGAGTGCTCGTAGCGGGCGAGCAGCGTGTCCGTCTTGGTCTTCGGGTTGACCGATACCACGATCGCCCGCGACTGGGGATGGACCTTGGGCACCGCGCCGTTGTCGAACACGCTGATCGTGCCGTTCGCCAGTACCGTCGCATCGTGCTGGAACGCCGTCGCCGCGCCGTTCACGGGCTTGACTTCGCCGTGCTTGCCGCCGACCCGCAGCCCCACCTGGCCGGTGGTCGTGTCCAGCTCGTACAATGCCCACGTGTTGCGTGCGCTGATCAGCGTCACATTGCCCGCGAGCTGATCGATCGAGTTGATGTGGAAGTAGTCGTATGGCCATTCCGCGCTCGCGCTCTCCGGCGAGCTGTATGAGTCGCTCAGCCCGACGTGGTCGAGACTGTGCCACTCGCGCCGCACCAGTCCCGTCGCCAGGTCGATTTCCTGGAACACGCTGTCTGTCACCGCGCCGCCGCTCGGTCCCCCGACCGATGACAGGTTGCAGTCGATCGGGTTGAACACCGTCAGCAGCGCCGTGCCCTGCGGCGTGATGTGAAAGTCGTGCAGGTCCGCCTTGTAGCCATTCCCCGCGTGCACGCGCCCGATCTGCGTGTAGGCGCTCGAGTAGATCATCTCTTCGCCCTCGCCGAACCCTTGTGGCGGGATGTACCCTTGCCACCACGTCAGCACCGGCTTGCCGTCGTACTGCTGCACCTGCAGGTTGCTCGCCGCCGTTTCTGCGCCCAGCGGATCGAACCACACCAGTTCACCGCTTTCGGTGAAGATCTCCGGTCCGCTGGGGCCCGGCCCCGAGTAGGGGGCGGCGAAGATGTACCCGGGCGCCGTTCCCGCCGTGTGCGCCGTCACCGCGAGCACCGGTGGCTGCAGCGTCGGGGCGGAATGGAAGTGCTGCTCCTCGTTGGGGTCGCGTGCCACCGTGGGGGAGGGCGTGTACGGGACGGGGTCCTGCCGGGCGACCACGAACCGGTAGGCGAACGCTTTTGTTCGCGCGCTCGTCCTCAGTCGCCCGCGCACGACCACGGTCTCACCCGGATCGAATGGCCGCGATGAGACGAAGCTCGCCCCGTCCCCCTGCGAGTAGGCGACCAGTCGCCCCGAGTGCGCTCCGCTTTGCGAGCCACTTGCGCTGACCGCACTCAGCGCGCTTGGTGGCGCTCCCAGCAGGCTGATCTGCGCGCGCGCCGAGGCGTCGTAGGAGTCCGGCAGCGGCGACACCGCGAGGCGCGTACCCGGCAGGACCGCCGAGCGGTTCAACTGCGCCGGCACGCACTGCAGCGCGGATGGCGCATGGTAGGCGGCGTCCTCGGCGACGATCCGCTTCGATCCAAACGCAAGTGCCCCGGCGCTGGAGAGCGCCACCAGCATGCCGCCGCAGATAAGTGCTTTACGCAAGCCTCTTAAAATACGGGGGTCTCTTGATAGTCACCGAAGACTTTCTGAAGTGACTGGACGATCTCTCCCTCGCTGGCGTGCGCGCGTGCGCATGCAAGCAGCGGATCCATCAGGTTGCGATCTGCGTGTGCGGCATCCTCGCGCAGCGTGGCCAGCGTGCGCTGTACCTGCGCCCCGTCGCGCCTGGCGCGGGCGGACTGCAGGCGGTCGATCTGCTTGCGTTCCAGCGCCGGGTCCACGCGCAGGGTCGGGATCGGCTGCTCGTCTGCGAGCACGTACCGGTTGACGCCCACCACGATTCGCTCGCCCGCGTCGATTTCTCGCTGCAGCTCAAACGCCGCGTCGGCGATCTCGCGCTGGGGGTAGTTGCGCTTGACCGCCTGCACCATCCCGCCGAGCTCGTCGATCTTGGCGAAGTACTCATAACACCGCCGCTCCATCTTGTCGGTCAGCGCCTCCACGTAATAGGAGCCCCCGAGCGGATCCGCGGTCGCCGCGACCCCCGTCTCGTGCGCGATCACCTGCTGGGTGCGCAGCGCGACCCTGACCGCCTCCTCGGTCGGCAGCGCGAGCGCCTCGTCGTAGCTGTTGGTGTGCAGCGACTGTGTCCCTCCCAGCACGCCCGCGAGCGCCTCGACGGTGGTGCGCACGATGTTGTTCAGCGGCTGCTGCGCGGTCAGGCTGACCCCCGCGGTCTGGGAGTGAAATCGCATCAGCCACGAGCGCTCCTGCTTGGCGCCGAACGTCTCCCGCAGCTCGCGCGCCCAGATCCGCCGCGCGGCGCGGTACTTGGCGATCTCCTCGAAGAAGTCGATCTGGGCGTTGAAGAAGAACGACAGCCTCGGCGCGAACGCGTCCACGTCCAGCCCCCGCGCGATCGCCTGCTCGACGTAGGTGAGGCCGTCCTTGAGCGTGAATGCAAGCTCCTGCTGGGCGGTCGATCCGGCCTCGCGGATGTGATACCCGGAGATCGAGATCGGGTGCCAGCGAGGCATGTGATGCGTGCACCACTCGATCATGTCGCCGCACAACCGCATCGCCGGGTCGATCGGAAAGCACCACTCCTTCTGGGCGATGTACTCCTTGAGGATGTCCGCTTGGATCGTGCCCGCCAGGCGCTCGGGCGAGACATCCCGGCTTTCCGCGGCCGCGACGTAGAACGCGAGCATGATCGCCGCGGGCGCGTTGATCGTCATCGACACGCTCACCTCGCCGAGGTCGATCCCCGCGAACAGCGTCTGCATGTCGTCGAGCGTGTCGACCGCCACGCCCTCGCGACCGACCTCTCCCAGCGCCCGTGAGTGGTCGGAGTCGTGACCCATCAGCGACGGCATGTCAAACGCCGTCGACAGCCCCGTCTGGCCGTGGTCGAGCAGGTAGTGAAACCGCTCGTTGGTCTCCTCGCTGGTGCCGAACCCGGCGAACTGGCGCATCGTCCACAGCCGGCCGCGGTACATCGACTCGTATACCCCGCGCGTATACGGGTACTCGCCCGGCTTGCCGATCGGATCCTGCGGGCCGCCGATCCCGGCGGGGAGGTCCGCCTCGGTGTACAGCTCTGCAACCGGCTCCCCCGATAGGGTCCGGTCGCCGGCCCTGTCCGTGTCCGCCCGCGGGCGCTGAGCCGGAATTACGTCGATCTCCATGACTGCACCAGATCCTACCGGCCGCCACCGCGTCCATTCACCGCTGCGAGCGTTGGCCTCGCTCGTCCTCGCGGCGTGCCTGTCCACGGCGGTGCTCACAGGGTGCGGGGGCTCGGGCTCCGGCTCGTCGGCGACCACCGGTGGACTGCCGCCCGCGCGGCGGGCCACGCTGATCCTCGACTTCGTCCCGAATGCCGTGCACGCGGGTCTCTACCGCGCGCTGGCCGCGGGGTATTACCGCCGGGAGGGCATCGACCTGCGCGTGGTGACGCCGAGCGCGACGACGGACACGCTGAAGCTGATCGACGCCGGACGCGCCCAGTTCGGGCTCGCGGACGGCAGCGATGTGGCGGGGTTGATCGCCCACGGCGGGGACGCGCGGGCGGTGATGGCGATCGTGCAGCGTCCGCTCGGCGGGCTGATCGCCTCGGCCTCCGAGCATCTGCGCTCGCCCGCGGACCTGCAGGGCAAGACGGTCGGGATCACGGGTGTGCCTTCCGACACGGCGGTGCTTGACACCGAGGTGCGCCACGCGGGCGGGGACCCGAAAAAAGTGCACGTGGTGACGATCGGCTTTAACGGCGCTCAGGCGCTCGCGGGGGGCAGGATCGCCGCGTTCACCGGCTTCATCCCCGATGACGGCGTGCAGCTGCGGGTGAGTGGCCATCCGATCACGGCGTTTGCGCTCGATCGCAACGGTGGTCCCGCGTATCCGGGCCTGGTCGCGTTTACGACGGGCAGGATGATCGCGTCGGACCCGGGGCTTGTGCGCGGTTTCGTCGCGGCGACCGTCCACGGCTACGAGGACACGCTGGCGGACCCGGTGCGCAGCCTGAGCGACCTGCTGCGCGCCAATCCGACGCTGCAGCCGAGGTTCACGCGCGCGTCGCTGCAGGCGTACCTGCCGCTGTTCTCCGGGCGACCCGCCGGCGAATCCGTCGGGGGATCTCCGCTCGCCGGTGACGGCGTGCCGGTCCCGTTCGGGACGCTGCGGTCGCGCAACCTGGAAGCGATGTCGAGTTGGATGCTCGCCACCGGTCTGATCGACGCCCCGATCACACCACAGCGGTACGGCACGAACCGGTTCCTGACAGGCGCCTGAGCCCAGCCGGCCCGACCCATCATCAGCCGGGCAGGTCCGCGACTTCGGTCCGGCCGATCCCGCGAAGCGGGTTTCTCCGGCCGCAGCGAACGTCCGGATCCGCCCTTCTTGACAAAATCCTGGGTGGGAGGAAGCTTTGCCGGTATGCGAATTCTCGTGACCGGCGCGAGCGGGATGCTCGGCTCGAACATCGTGGCCGCGGCCGTGCAGCAGAGCTGGGAGGTTCTCGGCACGTGGCACACCGACCCCGCGCAGGTGCAGGGTGCGAGGGCGCTCGGGGTTGACGCGGCCGACAGGAGGGCGTGCGTGTCGGCGGCGACGGGGTTCGAGCCCGACGTGATCGTGCACGCGGCGATCGGCGGGGACCCAGGTGGGTTCGAGCGCGAGCCCAGGCTGGGCAGGCTTACGCGACTCGCGGCCGAGCACACGCTCGCGGCCGCCAGGACGGTGCATGCGCGGTACGTTCTCGTGTCCTGCGACTGGGTGTTCAGCGGCCTGCGCCCGCCGGGCGAGCGCTGGGATGAGACGGACATGACCGAACCGGTGAACGCGTACGGTCGCGCTCAGCTCGCGGCCGAGGAGCTCGTGCGAGGCGAATCCGGCGTGCGCTGGTTGATCACGCGCGTAGGGGACCCCTATGGCGTGAATCTTTCCAGGCCGACCGAGCGCAGAGCGCGCGGAGAGCGCCGAGCAATCTCGCACGGCGGCCGCGGTCACAGCGAGCGTCGCGAGATTCCCGGAGGGCGCCATCGCGGCGCGCTCGCACGGCACGTGTGGGGGCACTCGGGCGAGGCCGTGCGCCTGCTCGCCAGGCTGCGCGAGGGGCATCATCATAATGGTGGTGGTAATGAGCCCCTGCCCGCGCCCGACGCCGTCTACCGCTCGCCCACGTACGCGTGGGACTACGGTCAGCGGCTGTGTGAGCTGATCGCCCAGGAGCGCGAGGGCGTCTATCACGCCGCGGGACCGGACTCGGTGCACCGGCGCGAGTACGCCAGGATGATCGCGCGCGCGTTCGGATGCGACCCCGAGCTGGTCGGTCACGGCGACATCGCCTCCTACTTGCGGGCGCTCGGCGAGCCGGCTGATCTGGCGCTGCCGCCGAACACCGCGTTGGACGCCGAACGGACGAACGCGGCGCTCGGGCACCCCTCCGTCGACGTGGAGGCGGGGCTGTGGTTGATGAGCGACCAGCTACGCCGCGCGCTGGCACGCTAGGCTGCGCGCTTCTCGCATACCCACTTGAAAGGAAACTATTCATGAACAAGTCTCAGCTGGTCGACGCAGTCGCCGCCGACAGCGGTCTCTCCAAAGCCGACGCGGGACGCGCGGTCGAATCGGTTATCGGCACCGTCAGCAAGACGCTCAAAAAAGGCGATGACGTGAGCATCACCGGGTTCGGTAAGTTCTCGGTCGTCAAACGGGCTGCGCGCCAGGGCGTGAACCCGCGCACGGGCGAGCGTGTGAAAATCAAAGCGTCGAAGGCGCCGAAGTTCTCCGCGGGGGCGACGCTGAAGCAGGCTGTGAGCGGTAAAAAGTAAGGCTCCGCAGCCATGACTCTCGTGAGCGAGCTGGAGCTTCCCGGGTTCGATTACACCGATCCGTCCCTGAGGGGGGAGCGCTTTCACGCGAGGATGCGCGAGCTGCGTAGCGCCCGGGGCTGGCTCGCCTCCGGGCCATACGGTTACATCGTGCTCGACCGCGAGGCGGGAGAGTGGTTCCTGCGCACGCGCGAGGCGATCTTCCCGGGGATGACGATCGCCGAGCTCTTCGACGTCCGCTCCGGGCCGCTGTATGAGCAGTTCAAGCGCAACATCCTGCACGTCAACGGGCCCGACCACACGCGGTTGCGCAGCCTCGTGAACCCCGCTCTGAGCGCGCGCGCCGTCGAGCGTTACCGCCCGGCGATGCGCGGGTTCTTGGAGGGGCTGCTCGCCGATGCGTGTGCGTCGGGGCGCGGCGGGGACGGCGCCGGGGGTCCGGCAGAGGAGGGTGGGGGGGTCGTCGTGCGGTGCGAGTTCGTGGAGGCGTTTGCCAAGCCCTACCCGTCGCAGACGATCGCGCGGGTGATGGGCGCGCCGATCGAGGACGCGCCGCGTTTGCACCACTGGTCGAACTGGATCCAGCGCCAGTTCGACGCGGCCGGGATGGCGACCGAGCGCGAGGGGATCGAGCAGGCCGTGCGCGAGTTCTACGAGTACGCCGAAGCGCTCGTGGCGGCGCGGCGGCGCGATCCGCGGGACGATCTGATCTCGAAGCTGATTGCCGCCGAAGAGGCCGGGGACAAGCTCGACGACGTGGAGTGCATCAACCTCGTGTTCAACGTGCTCGTCGGCGGGGTGGATACGACCCAGAGCCAGCTTGCGCACGCGATCAGGCTGCTGGCCGAACACCCCGAGCAGTGGGAGCTGCTCGCGAGCCGGCCGGAGCTGGCGGAGAACGCGGTCGAGGAGGCGTTGCGGTATGAGCCGATCACTCCGTTCACGGCGCGGATCACGACCGCGGAGGTCACGTTCCGCGATGTGACGTTTCCCGAGGGCACGATCGTGATGGTGTGCGCGTTCACGGGCAACCGCGACCTCGATGCAGATCAGGGCGAGGCGGATACGTTCGACATCGCCGCCGACCGGGGTCGCGCGCGGGCGCTGACGTTCGGCGCGGGCGTGCATTACTGCCTGGGCGCGAACCTCGCGCGACTGGAGCTGCGCGAGGCGCTGACGTTCATGGCCGAGCGGATGCACGGCCTCGAGCTCGACGGGCAGGTCGAGTACGAGACGATCATGGGCATATATGGCCTGGCGCGGCTGCCGATCAAGTTCTCTGTTTGAGGGCTGCGCCGGCTGGATGCCTTTTTTTGGGTGACCCGGTAGCCGGTCGTCATACCAGCCCTGCCGGCGCCGGTCACCGCAGCTGTTGGCTGCGCGGGAGCGCTTATTGGCTGGAATAATTCGGAGGGGGGCCGGAACACGTCAAGGAGCGACATTAGGTTGAGATGATGGCTGTGATGTCGAGCGGGTCAAGAGCGGCGGTGACGGTCTGCGTGGTGGGCCTGGTCGGGCTGGCGGGACTGGTGGGTCCGGCCGGAATGGTGGGGTCGGCGGGCCTGGCGGACCTGGGGCCGGCGAGCGCGGAGGCGGGCGAGTATCACGTGTACTCGTGCCGGAGGCCATCCGGGGAAGCTGCGCCGGCGGATGGGTGGACTCCGTCGGTGGGTCAGGGCAGCGCGTATGACGTCTACGCGACGAACACCTGCGCTGGCGGCGGGGCGCTGGTTGCTGCGCTAGGCGACGCGACAACCCATCTGGCCGGTGTCGATATAGCTACATGGACGTTTAATGTGCCCACGGGAGACGCGATGGCAGGGGCGACATTGTGGCAAGCGGGCGACACAGATGGCGGCTTCGTCGGCCACGCCACCTACGAGTATTGGCTCACGGATTCCAACGTGGTAGGCAACTTCGACGAATGCATATATACGCTGGGATGCCAAGGTCAGGGTGACTTCACGCAGCCGCTGTCCAGCTCGAATCGTGTAATGGTTCCAGCTCAAGACCTCGGCACGCATCTCTACATCACCGCATCCTGCGGCGGTACTCCGGGGAAAGAATGCGAAGCGGGCAAAGGCGACGCGAACAAATACGCCGCCGTGGTGTACCTGTATGCCGCCGACATAACCCTCGAACAGAACGCCGGCCCGAGCGCGAACAACGTGAGCGGCGAACTTGCGACTGCGCCGGCCGTGCGGGGCACGAGCGACGTGGCGTTCGACGCGAGCGATCCCGGATCGGGCGTGTACGAAGCGGTGTTCGACGTCGACGGCCGGGTTGTGCAGCGGACGGCGGTGGACGGCAACGGCGGACACTGTCAGAACGTGGGGCCGACGAGCGACGGGCTGGGAGCGTTCCTGTATACGCAGCCGTGTGCGGCGAACGTGAGCGTGGACGTGCCGTTCGACACGACGCACGTGAGCGAGGGTGTGCACCGCCTGATCGTCACCGTCACCGACGCGGCCGGCAACGCCGCGCCCGTGCTGGACCGCGAGATCACGATCGTCAACCCGCCCCCGCCGGGCACGCCGGGCTCGCCGGGATCGCCGAACGGGACGGACCCCTCCGCGCAGGCGACGTTGAGCGCGGGCTGGGTGGGCGCGAAGAAGACCCGGATCGCGGGGGCGTACGGCCGCGCGCACACGATCGCGGGGCGGCTGACCGGGCCGGGAGGAACTGCTGTTACGCCGATCGCGGACGCACAGATCGACTGCACGGTGACCTCCGCGGCCGCGGCCCAGGGCGCGCAGGCCGCGGCGATGGCCTGCCCGAAGACCGGACCGGACGGGCGCTTCACGGTCAGGGTCCCGGGCGGGGTGAGCTCGCGCACGATCAGGCTCGCCTACCGCGAGCACCTGGGCGACGCGCTGCCGGTGGCGACCCGGACGCTCGGGTTGACCGTCAGGGCGGGCGTGCGACTGCGCGTCAGCCCGCACGCGACGAGCGTGGGTCAGAGCATCCACTTCACCGGCACGCTGCTGGGCGGGCCGATTCCCCACGGCGGCAAGCAGCTCGTGCTCGAGGCGCGCTCGTCGGGCGGGCCGTGGATCGAGTTCGATGTGCTCAAAACGAGTCGCACGGGCCGCTACCACGGCTCCTACCGGTTCAAGTTTCCCGGCCCGGTCGACTACCGCTTCAGGGCGCTCAGCGAATCCGAAGCCGACTTCCCGTTCGCCACGGGCGCGTCGAACGTCGTGCGCGTGCACGAGCGGTAGGCGGTCGCTGCCGGCGACGACGAGGATGAGGCATAGGCATAGGCATAGGCATAGGCAGCATCTCTCAGCGCTGCTCGCGCAACGTCGGGAACGGCACCACTTCGCGGATCGACTCCACGCCGGAGAGGATCATCAGCAGCCGGTCGACTCCGATCCCTCCGCCCGAGGTGGGCGCCATCCCGTATTCCAGCGCCCGCACATAGCCCTCGTCATGGGGATGCGGCTGGTCGCCGTCGTCGCCGGGACGCTGCCGGCGCTGTTTGACGAAGCGATCCCATTGGTCGAGGGGGTCGTTGAGCTCCGTATCCCCGGAGAGGACCTCGATCCCGCGGATCACGGTGTCGAAGTGCTCGCCCAGGCGGGGGTCCTGCGAGTGGCGCTTGCAGATCGGAAAGAGGTCCAACGGGAAGTCGAAGACATGGGTCGGCTGGATCAGATTCGGCTCGACGGACTTGCCGTAGAGCGCTTCCACGAGCTTTGCCCAGGACTTCTCCTGCCCCACGTCTTCATCGAGGGCCTCGAGCAGTTGATCGCTGCTCGCCTCCAGGTAGTCGATCCCGACGGCCTCTTTGATCGCGTCGCGCAGGGTGATGCGCTTCCACGGTTTGGCGAGGTCGATCACCTGGCCGTCGTATTGCTCGATCTTGGTCGTGCCGAGCGTGCGCAGCGCGACCTGCTCGGTGACCTCTTCACACCAGACCGCGGTCTCCCAGTAGTCGACATAGCTCATCATGCACTCGAGGATCGTGAATTCCGGGCTGTGGCGATGGGAGATGCCCTCGTTGCGAAAGGCGCGGCCGAGGTCGTAGACGTTCTCCAAGCCGCCGACGATGCAGCGGTTCAGGTGCAGCTCGACCGAGATCCGCAGCGAGAGGTCGATGTCCAAGGCGTTGTGATGGGTGGTGAACGGGCGCGAGGAGGCGCCGCCGGCGAGCGTCTGCAGCATTGGCGTCTCGACCTGGGTGAAGCCTTTCTCGCGCAGGACTTCGTGGATCGTCTCGATCACCTTCGTTCGTTTGAAGAACATCTCCCGCGTCTTGGCGTTCGCCAGCAGGTCGAGCTCGCGGTGGCGGTAGCGCGTCCCGAGGTCCTCCAGACCATGGTGGCGGTCCGGCGGCGGGCGCAGCGCCTTGGCCAGCAGCGTGCACTCGCTCACCCCGAGCGTGAGCTCTCCACGCCGGGTGACGTACACGCTGCCCTCCACGCTGACGATGTCTCCGATGTCGAGGCTCAGCGTGTGTTCATAGGACTCATCGCCCATCGCCTCCGGGCGTGCGACGACCTGCATCGAGCCCGACTGGTCACGAACGTCGAAGAAGGTCGTCTTCGCGTGGCCGCGGCGCGCGATCAGCCGCCCGCAAAGGCGGTAGCTCAGCCCGGGATGCGCTCCGGGTTTCAGGTCCGCCGGGTCGTGAGCCGCCTGCATGTCTGCGATCCACGTCCGTGGGACGTCGGTCTTCAAGTGGGGGTAGGGGTCTGGGCCCTCCGCTCGCAGGCGCTCCATCTTCGCCAGCCGCTCATCCGCGCCGACCGCTTCCTCCGTCAATTGGTCGACGCTCATCTCAGCCTCGCGGCGAGCTCGCGCACGAGGAAGCTGGCCAGGTGGTGGGGGTAGGTTCCCCGTGAGAAGCCCGCGTCGAAGCCGAGCTCCTTGGCCAGCTCGTCGGTGACGCGCGAGCCGCCGCAGGCCAGGATCGTCCGGCGCCGGCGCCCCTCGGCCTCGACGATCTCGACCAGCTCGGTCAGGTTGTGGATGTGCAGGTCCTGCTGGGTGACCGTTTGGGAGACGAGGATCGCGTCGGCGTCCAGCTCGATCGCCCTGGCGACCAGCACGGCGTTGGCGACCTGGCTGCCGAGGTTGTGCGCGTGAAACGCCCGGTAGCCTTCCAGGCCGCGGTTGCCGTGAAAGCCCTTCAGGTCGAGCATCGCGTCGATTCCCACGCTGTGGGTGTCTGAGCCGGTGCACGCCCCGACGACGACGATCGGGCGCCCGATGTGCTCCTGCGCGTAGGCGTCGATCTCGTCTTCGCTCAGGTACTCGCGGTCGGCCTCGTTCACCTTCTGGGCGGTGTAGTCGACGCTCTGTGGCCAGTATCCGTAGACGAGGAAGTGGGTGTAGCCGTCGAGCAGGCGCTGGTGGTGAACCACCTCGGGACGGTCCAGGCCGAGCCTGCCGGCGAGCTCCATCGCGGTCTTGCGCGCGGCGGGCCCCTCGGGCACCGGCAGCGTGAAGCTGAGCTGGATGATCCCGTCGCCGAGGTGGTCGCCGTAGGGCCTGACCTGCGTCAGGTCCACCTCCTGAAGGTGACTAGGCAACCTCGACTCCTCCCATCAGCTCCACGACCGGGTTGAAGTACCCGTCCTCGGTCGCGACGATTCCATCCATCCCGCGGCCCTCGTCGATGCGCCGCCGCACGTCGCCGAAGGTGCCGTCTTCGATCGCCCTGAACATGCCGACGTCGGCGATTCGCTGCAGCAGCTCGTGCGCCTGACGCAGCACTTCGCGCGCGCGGGTGTTGATGATCCCCCCGGGCTTGAACTGGATCTCGGCGCCGAGGTCGCGGGCGTAGTTGAACACGTAGTCCACGCACTGCAGGCCCACGACGCGATCGTGCAGGTGTGGGGTGAAGACGCCCTCGGTCGGAACTCCGGCCGTCTGGATCCCCTGCTCGGTGGCGATCGTGATCAGGTTGAACAGCGTGTCGCACGCGTGTGTGCGAAAGAGGTTGCCGTCCATGTGCCGCGTCGGGGGCATGTACTTGATCGGACAATTGGGGAACAGCTCGCGCGTGAGCTGGGCCTGCGCCCACTCGTACAGCAGACCGTTGGTGGTCGGAGGGTCGATCTCGAAGGCGTCGCCCAGCGCGATCTGCTCGTCGGGCATGCCGGAGTCCAGCGCGAGGCGGTGGTTGATGAACTGCGAGGCGGTCACCGACGGGGCGGCTTCCAGCGCGTCGGCCGTGCGCAGGTAGTTGTCCTCGCCGGTGTTGATGACAATCCCGAAGTAGCCGGTGATCATGCGTGAGACGCGCTGGTCGATCAGCGTGCGCAGCATGTTGATGTCGCGGTAGAGGATCCCGTAGAGGGCATCGTTGACCATGTTGTCCAGGCCCTCCATCGCGCCCAGCGTCGCGAACTCGGTCATGCACAGCCCCGAGCAGAAGCTCGACAGGCGCACGTAGCGCCCGTTGCGTTCGCACCAGTCGTCGAGCCCTTCGCGCATGATGCGGAAGTTGGCCTGCGTGGCGAACGTGCCGCCGAAGCCCTCTGTGGTCGGTCCGTAGGGCACGTACTCGAGCAGGCTCTGAGCCGTCGAGCGGGTGACGGACACGACGTCGCCGCCCGTCTCGGCGACCGCCACCGCGTGCACGACGTCCTCGTACACGTTGCCGGTCGCGGTCAATACGTAGCGCAGCGGCGGGCTGCCTCCGAGGCGCTCGCGCAACTCGCGGCGCTCCTCCGCCCGCCGCGAGAGCTCGCCCATACGCTTGGCGCACTCGCGCGCGAGAAGCTCACGAGTCGGGCCCTCCTCCGCGTGCGGCAGGCCGCACAGGTCGAGCTCGCCCGCGCTCACCGCTTCGGTGAGCTCCTGAGCGCCGCGTCCGGTTTGGAGCATCGCGTTGCCCAGCCAGTATGCGACTCCGCGGCCCAGTCCTCCGCCGTCGCGCACGTGGTCGACGAGCACGTTGGGCAGCGGGATCTCGAGCTCGTTGATCCCGTCCACCCCGAGGAAGCGGGCGACGGTGCGCTCGACCGACACGGTTGTCCTGCCGGTGGTTTCCTCGGCGAGGCGCTCGGCGATCTGGGCGGCGGACTGACGGCAGGATTCGATCACCCCGGGGTCGAGGTCGAGCTTTGATTCCATCGTGCGGCGAGCGTATCGAGTGAAATGCGCGACTTCGCCATCCGCGTCATCGCCCCACGGGATGCGCGCCGGAGTGTCGACTTTCATTGAACGGAATGTCTCTTTCTCGGTCGCTCGTTAGGCCTCGTGTCCGGCAACGCGATGTCGGAGACATCCGCTCGATCTGGTGACGCGCATAAAAATTCCGTGGCGGCCTTGGTTTTCAGGCGCTTTTCACCAGCGGCACGCGCTGCGCGCCAATCCGCGTTTGACAGCTTTCCGATCTCTCCCTAGCTTCGTCTCCAGCGCCATGGCCACCGAAATCGCACAACTCGACCCGCTCTTTGAGGAGCCCGCGTTCCGGCTCGGCGACTTGCGCGTCGCCGAGCTCGCCCCCTCTGCTGTGGAGCGGCGACTCCCCCGGGCGACCCACGATCTCCTCAAGGACGTTCCCTACATCGTTGACTTCTGTGACCCCAGTCCCACCACGGCGCTGCACGCCGGCTACCTGCGCAACATCGCGCTCGGACACGCGCTGGCGAGCACGCTCGAGGCGGCCGGGGCGCACGTGGCGCGTCAGACCCAGATCGCGGACGCCGGCCGCGCCATGGGCGAGGCGATGGCCGGTTACCTCCGTCACGCAAAGGAGGCGGACCCCGCCACGGCGGGGGAGAAGAGCGACCGCTTCGTCGGGCGCCTGCATGCCCTTCACGCGCACGAGCCCCACGAGGATGGGGACTTCGCCGACTCGCTGCTCGCGCGTCTCGCGAGCGGTGACGGGGAGATCCGCGACCTCTGGCAGACGTTGCGCGACTGGGCGGTGAGCGGACAGAACGAGACCCTGGCGCGTCTGGGGGTGCGCTTTGAGCGCACGATCTTCGACTCGCAGTACACGCCGCGGATCGAGCCCATGGTCCGCCTCGCGCTCTCCCAGGGCGTCATCAGCGGATCGCCGCGGGGACCGCTGGAGTTCGAGACCGGCACGGCCGAACGCCGGCGCCTGCCGCTGATCAGCTCAGAAGGGCTCCCGACGCGCGACCTGCGCGCGCTGACCATCTGGCGCTCGCTGATGACCGAGATGACGGATGTGACCCTGATCCGGCTGACCAGCGAGGAACGCCGCGACAATCTCGATGAGATCCTGCGCGGGCTGGCCCCGGGCGCCGGCGTCTATCCCACGGCGGTGCTTCACGCCGAGGTCGTCACCGACCGGGACGTCGGGCCCGCGGGAGAGAGCACATTGCTGATCGACGACCTGCTGGACATGCTCTCCCAGCACGAGGAGCTGCGCGCGATCGCCATCGAGGAGCGTCCGTCCTGCGCGGCGCAGGACCTGGCGGCGATGGTGCTGATGGGCATGTGCCTCGACCACCCCTTGCACGAGCCGCTGGAGATCACTCCCGAGCGTGTGCTCGACGGCGGCGCGAACGCGGGCTGGACGTTCGCGCGGGCTTGGATGAAGGCCTGGAGCCCGGAGAACGACGGCGGCCCGCTGCCGCTGGCCGACGACGAGCACCACCGCACGATCGTGGCGCAGTCTCAGCTGCTTCCCCTGGTTGACCGCGCCGTCAAGAGCCTCGACGTGCTGCGGCTGGTGCGTTTCCTCGCGCGCATCGGCGCCTGGTATCTCGTCACGGAGTCCGACCCCGCCGTGGGCCGGATAATGCGATCGCTGCTCGGCAGCGGTCTGACCGGTCTCGGGCTCGTGCGCGCGGCTGAGACGAACGGGTGACGGCGATGGACCCCAGCTCGAGTTATGAGACGTCGATGGCGGACCCCAACGCGCTGGAGAACGACCTGCGCTCCTTCTATCTGACCGGCAGCGAGGAGCCGAGCCTGTTCGACGAATGGGAGCAGGGGATCGCCAGGGGCGACTCCACGACGCCCTCGATCTGCTCGCCGACCTACCGCTGGTGGATCCTCGAGCACCTGCGCAACGCGTTGAACCGCGACCGCAAGAACCTGCTGCTCAGCCTCGGCTCGGGCAACGCGTTCATCGAGCGTGTGCTCGGCCGCGAAGGCTACCCCGTGCTCGCCGTCGACGCGCTCGACCACGCCGTCGAGCTCGCGCGTCAGGCCGGGGTGCCGGCGATCTGCCAGAACCTCTACACCTGGGAGACTCAGCCGGACTACTGGGATGTGATCTACGCGGATGGCCTGCTGGGTCACCTGCACGACGGCCACGACGGCGCTCAGACGGCGTTGCGCCTGCTGCATGGCTGGCTGAGGGCGCCCGGCGGAACCGTGGTGATCTCAAACGACGCCCCCAAAACCGACGCCCCGGTCCAGCAGTCCGCGAACGTCCCGGGCTTCTACTGGCTCTCAGACAAATGGATCGCCGCCGAACTGAAGCGCGCGGGCTTCACGCGGATCTCGACCGCGTCGATCGACTACAGGCGCCCGCTGTCGGGGCTGCGAACCCGCGCGATCATCACGGCGCACCGCACCGAGTAGCAAGGCCGGCGCCTGCGAATGCCGATGAGCAATCATTTCAAGGGGCGCCTGGAGCCGATCCTGCCCGCGATCGCCGAGCACTTCGGAACGCCGTTTCACATCTATGACGAGCAGGGGATCCTGGCGAGCGCCGAGCGCCTGACGGACGCCTTTGCGGGGCTTGAGTTTCACGAGTACTACGCCGTCAAGGCGCTGCCCAACCTCACGGTCCTGCGCATCCTGCGCGAGCACGGACTGGGCATGGAGTGCAGCTCGATCGCGGAGCTGGATCTCGCCGAGGAGTGCGGCGCCTATGGAGAGGAGGTGTTCTTCACCTCCAACAACACGACCCGCGAGGAGTTTGCGGCCGCGCTTGCGCTGGATGCGATCGTCAACGTCGACGACGTCACCCTCATCGCCAAGCTCCCGAGCGCCCCCGCCGTCTGCTCGTTTCGTTTCAACCCGGGCCCCGAGCGGATCGGCGATCGTCTCATCGGTTCGCCGACGGAGGCGAAGTTCGGACTGCGTCGCGACCAGCTCGAGCCGGCATTCGCGCAGGCGCGCGAGCTCGGCTGCACCCGCTTTGGGCTGCACGCGATGATCGCCTCCAACGTGCTGACCGTACAGCCGCTGCTGGCGACGATCGAGATGCTGCTGGCGATCGAGGAGCAGCTGAGCCGCACGCTTGGGATCGCGTTGGAGTTCATCAATGCGGGCGGCGGGCTGGGGATCCCCTACCGCCCCGGCGAACACGGCCTCGATGTTCATGCCCTGGGGCTCGGCGCCGGGCAGCTGCTGGATACGCACGCCGCTCGCACCGGTCGGCGCCCCAAGCTCTTCCTGGAGGCGGGACGCTTCATCACCGGACCGCACGGGGCGCTCGTCACTCGCGTCATCAACCGGATGAGCAAGTGGCGCGAGTATGCCGGCGTGGACGCCGGGATCGCCGCGCTCATGCGCGCGGCGCTGTATCCCGACGCCTACCACCATGTCACGCTGCACGGCGACCGCGGCGAGCGCCCGCTGGAACGCATCGACGTGGTGGGGTCGCTGTGTGAGAATAATGACAAGTTTGCGATCCAGCGCCCGCTTCCGCGATTGCGCGAGGGCGACCTGCTGCTGATCCACGACACGGGCGCGCACAGCCTGGCGATGGGCTTTAACTACAACGGCCGCCTGCGTCCTCAGGAGCTGCTGCTGCGCGGCGACGGCGGCGTGGAGCTGATTCGCCGCCGCGAGGAGGTCAGGCGCGACTACTTCGCCACGCTGGGGTTTGAGCCGGACGTGTTCGATCCGGCGGCCGAGCTGACGCCGGCGGGGGTGATCTGACGGTGGCGACGAGGGTGGCCAGCGTCGCTGACTTCGGCGGTCTGGAGTCGCTCAGAAGCAAGATCGAGGATCTCTGGGAGTGTCGCGAGCAGCTCAGCGACCGGGACATTGCCGTCCGCGAGACGGTGCTCAGCGTGATGGAGCTGCTCGACTGCGGACGTGTGCGGGTCGCCGAGATCGCCCCGGATGGCGAGGTGAAGGTCAACGAGTGGCTGAAGCGGGCGATCGTGATGCTGTTTCGCCTCTGCCCGCTGGAACGCACGGAGGCGGGGCCGATGCTGTTCGCCGACCGCCTCCCCCCCAAGCGCAGCTGTGCGGACGTCCGCATCGTGCCCGGCGCGTACGCCCGTTTTGGCTCGTATCTGGCCCCGGGCGCGATCCTGATGCCGAGCTTCGTAAACGTCGGTGCTTATGTGGGGAGCGGCACGCTCGTCGATACCTGGGCCACGGTCGGATCGTGCGCCCAGGTCGGCGAGCGGGTGCACCTGTCGGGCGGGGTGGGCGTCGGCGGGGTGCTCGAGCCGCTGCAGGCCAGCCCGGTGATCGTGGAGAGCGATGCGTTCATCGGCAGCCGCTGCATGCTGATCGAAGGCGCGCGTGTCGGGCGGGGGGCGGTCGTCGGCGCCGGCGTCATCCTGTCCCCGACGATCCCGGTGATCGACGCCGCCGACGGCGAGGAGCTCGCCCGCGGTCACATCCCCGCCTGGAGCGTGGCGATCGGCGCGACTCGCACGCGCGGCTTCCCCGGCGGGGACTTCGGTCTGCCCTGCGTGCTCGTCATCAAGCGCCTGACCGAGGGCGAGCGTCCGGACAAGGTGAAGCTGAACGAGCTGGTGCGCGACCATGGGGCAACGCTGTAGGCGCTGCAGGAGCTCGGGCCGTCCGGGCGCCTGCCGGCCATGGGGCGCCTGTGCGGGGATCGGGCGCCTACGCGCTCACCGGGTCACCGGCCCCCAGCAGCTCCGCGGCCCGCGCGATCCGCTCGGCGGTGGGGGTCAGCGCCGCGCGCAGGTGGCCCTCGCCGCCGGGGCCGAGGTGGGAGCCGGGCATCATCAGCAGCGAGCGCTCCAGGAGCAGGTCATACATCCGCTCGTCGTCGCCGTCGGGGACGCGCAGCCACAGGAAGATGCCGGCGGGGCCGCCGACGTGCTCCAGGCCGGCGCGCCGGGCGGCGGCGGCGAGGACCTTGCGCTTATGGGCGTAGCGGGCGCGCGCCTCGATCACGTGATCCTCGTCGCCCCAGGCCGCGATCGACGCGTGCTGCACGAACGCCTGCGGAGTGGTGCCGATGTCGCTGCGGTGGCGCTTGACTCGGCTGACGATCTCGGGGTCGCCGGCGATGAAGCCGGAGCGCAGGCCGGCGAGCCCGGAGCGCTTGGACAGCGAGTTGAACACGATCACACCGCCGCGGGCCTCGAGCTCCAGGCCGGAGGAGGGCGGCTCGCCGCCGAGCCAGAGCTCCGAGTAGGTCTCGTCGACCGCCAGGATCGCGCCGCTGCGCCGGCAGCGCTCCGCGAGCTCCTGAAGGAGCGCACGCGGGGCGACCGCGCCGGTGGGGTTGTGGGGGGTCACGACCCACACGATCGCGACCCGCTCCCAGGGGATCGCGTCGGGGTCGGGCAGCCAAGAGCTCGCGGCAGAGAGGACTTGGACGGCGATCGGCAGGCCGGCGGCGCGGGCGCTGCGCTCGGGGACGGGATAGGAGGGAGAGGCGACCGCGATCGCGTCTCCCGGCCGGGCGAACAGGCGGGCGAGCAGCGCGATCGGCTCCTTCGCCCCGAGCGTCGGCAGCACCTCCCGCTCGGGGTCCAGCGTGACCGCGAAGCGCCGCGCGATCCACGCGGCGATCGCCTCGCGCAGCTCGCGCAGCCCCGCCGCCGAGGGGTAGTCGCAGAGGGGCAGCGTGGCGGCGGCCTGCATGAGCGCGTCGCGGACCGCCCGCGGAGCGGGATCCGTGGGCTGTCCGAGGCTCAGGTCGATCACGTCCACGCCACGCGCCCGCGCCGCGCGGCGAGCTTCGTCCAGGCGCAGGAAGGGATAGCCGGGGGCGCTCTCGACGGCGGGATTCAGGCGCACGGCAACGACTCCGGGATGGGCAAGCCGAAGTCGATGTATCGGCAGCGTACGTGCATTCAGAAACACTTTAACACACAGTATTCAGCCTCGATTACAATACGTGCGCCGTGTCCAAGGTAACCCGTTTTATCTCGGCGTGTGGTGCCGCGCTGCTTGCCGTCGTGTGTCTGAGTGCATGCGGTGGTGGTGGCGGCGGCTCCGGCTCCGGCGATGTAGTGGCGCGGGTCGGCGGGAATCCCATCACCAGGACGGAGTTCGATCATTGGCTGTCGATCCGGGCTGCCACGAGCGGCCACACGACGGTCTCTGACCCGACGGTGTCCGGTCAGGCGCCGAAGCAGGGGGTGCTCGGCTTTTTGATCTTTTCGCGGTGGCTGATCGGCGAGGCCGCCGAACTGGGCGTGAGGGTGAGCGACGGGGAAGTTCAGAAGCAGCTCGAACTGTTCAAGTACGATCGGCTCGAAGGTCTCAGGTACGAAGGGTTCCCGGAAGCGGCCGGCCTTCAGAAATCCCTCGCGGGCTCGGGAGAGACTCGCTCGGATCAGCTGTGGCTGATGAAGCTGAACATGCTCGCCGCGAGGATCGAACAGAAACATTTCTCGGAAATTCAGCAGCAGATCACGCACGCTCAGATCGCCAGGTACTATGACGAGAACAGGCGGAGCTTTTTCTTGCCGGAGCAGCGCGAATTGGAGATCATGATGACCTACAAAGAGGCCATCGTGGCGAAAGCCAAGCGGGAAGTCCAGTCGGGGAAGAGCTTCCTGAGCGTGGCTAGGCGCGTGTCGGTCGATCCAGAGGCCCCCAGAGGCTTGCAGCACTTGGTGCGTGGGCAGGAGGAGCCGGAATTCAACGAACACGTCTTCGCGGCCAAGCCGCACGTGCTCGAGGGCCCGGTGCACCAGGCCCTCGACTACTACGTGTTCGAGGTGACGAAGGTCACGCCTGCCGGCTGGCGAAAGCTGGCGCGCTCGGAAGCGGCGATCAGGCAGCGGCTGGCTGCCGGGCGGCAGCGGCGAGTGTCCGCGGAACTGCTCGAAGCTTTCGAGAGGAAGTGGATCGCCAGGACGAGCTGCGGTCCCGGGTACGTCGTGCCGAGATGCAGGCAGTACGCGGGCGCCACGTCCACGGTGGGCGACTCGCTGAGCTCCGAAACGAACGGCACGGCCGCGAGCGCGGTTGCCCCATCGTCGTCTACGGCGAGCGTCGGGGTGGTGGTGAGCACCAAGCACGTCAAGCTCGGCACGATCCTCGCCGCGGGCCCAAAGCTGCTCACCGTCTATCTCTCCGAAGCGGACAAAGGATCGACATCGGCCTGCTACGGCGCGTGCGCGCGGGTCTGGCTGCCGGTGACGACCCCCGCCCCCCCGATGGCGGGGGGCCAGGCGATCCCGGCGGATCCGGGGACGACCACGCGCTCGGACGGGACCAAACAGGTCACCTACTTTCATCACCCGCTCTACTACTACGTGAAGGACAGGGACAGCAGCGACGCTTATGGCCAGGACGTCAAGAGTTTCGGCACGCACTGGTACGCGTTGAGGACGATCGGGGTCAAGTTCGTCAAACTGCCGAGTGAACGACACCCTCTGCCGGGTTAGAAACAGTTCGCCGATTTCCTTGACATGACATGCGGTGTTGTGCAAAGCTTGTGGTTCGGTTCCGTTGCGCGGGAGTACGGCGCAGCGGGGTGGCGCCGGCGTCGGAGTGCCCTGTGGTTGGAGCCTTTCGAGGCCGGCTCAACTAACATCAACGCAAAGGAGTAGTTCAGAATGCAACGACTCAAAATATTGGGCGTCGCGCTCATGGCCGTGTTCATGTTGGGTGCGTTCGTGTCCGCTACGGCATCCGCGAGAGTGGAAGTCTTACCCGAAGGCAAAGAAGAAACATGGAAAGGCGAAAGCGGCAAAGGCACGCTTGAAGTGTTAAAAGGCAACAAAGTAACGTGCGCTAAAGACAAATCGGAAGGAACCATCGAAGCTACTAAACCATTAGGCTTATTCCATATCACCTTTGAAGGATGCAAAGGACCTCTTGAAACAGTATGCACCGGTTTAGGTGATAAAAATGCAGGCGAAGTATTAGTCTTAGGTACATACCATTTCGTGTTTGATAAATTAGGAGCAAAATTATCTGAAGCAGGCGTGGGAGTCCTTTTCTTACTCGAATTACTTCACTTCACATGCGGGGAAGGGATATTCGCAGTATTAATATTAGTAAAGGGTGAAGTGCTCTGCTTAATAAAACCAGTCAACACACTAGCTAAACATTTTGAAATAGTATGCGAACAGAAAGAAGGAGATCCCAAAGAGACGGTTTACTGGAACGAGGAAGGTAAAGAAGTCAAAATGGGAGAAGAAGGACTCTTAACGGCAGAAAATGACAAAACATTCGTCATGTCCGGCGAGTTAACGACTGCCTTAATATTAACCCCAAATAATATTGAAATAATGACGTGAGCGTAGTGCGGGTGCGCGGAGCCCGAGTGGGTTCCGCGCACCGCGCCGTTCGCACCGCGCCGTTATCGGTCCAAGGTGGTGCGTCCAGGTCCTCAAAGGGGCTCCGGGGTAGGGGATGAGGAGAGTGGGAAACACGTCTTGCGTCTTGCTTGACGGGCGTATACGCTGTCCCAAAGTCTGCGGTACGGGTCGAATGATTCACGCAGAGACACGTAGAGAGGAAAGCGGAGGGGCAGATGATGGAGGACAAGGGGCACCAGCTCAGCTATACCGGCCTTGTGGGCAATGGGCGCCGGCCTTGTGGGCAATGGGCGCTAATTCGCCGCCTCGATGCTGTGTTCTCCGGCGTGACGAAGCTGACCTTGACGATTCTGGGGTCGCTGTGCGTGTTGTTCGGGGTCCTCACGTTTGGGGGCGCGCCCGCGCGGGCTGCCGTCACGCACGATTTTCTCCCTGAATGATTTCTCAAGCAGGGTTAGCCCCGCCAGCGGGGCAATCAGCAATGGGGCAAAGGAGGGCATAGCAGTAGGCTTTGGCGATCTTTGGATTGCCGAAGGGGATCCAACGGCGTCCTCCGGCGCCCGTGTGAATAAGTTCAATGCTTTGACCGGAGAATCTCTTTTGCAGTTCCCGCAGCCTGCCCCGCCGCTGACGAGCACGTATGTCGGTGTCGCGGTTGGACATACGACCGGTGAACCCGAACCCGTTGTGTATATCGGCGGCTCCGAAAGCAGCAATGGTGTGGTGGCGGTGTTTGGCTCCTCTGGGGGCCTTTTGGCTAAACCGTGGACGGGGACTGGTACGCCCGCTGGATCGTTTGCCGAGGCGGTCATAAATGGAAAAAGTGAGAAGGTGGCGGAATTGGAAGGTGTCGCGGTCGACGACAAAGCAACCAGCGGCAGTGACTGGGCCGCGGGCGACGTGTATGTCGCGACGCGCAAGTTTGAAGAAATTGGAGGTACGAAAGAAGAAAAAGAAGAATTCGAAGCCATCAAAGGCTTTAACGTCGTTGATGTCTTCAAGCCCGAAGTCGGCGGTAAAGAAGGGACGTACCTTACGGCGCTTAAGGGGACGTGCCCAAACAGTATCGGGGTCGGGGGGGAATGTACCTTGACGGAACAGGAAGAACATCCGTTTAAGGGGCCGCGTGGCGTAGCCGTTGATCAGTCCAACGGCGACGTGCTCGTAGCCGATGCCGTTACCACCGGGAGCGTGGGTGTCGTAGACGTGTTCGAACCGACTGGGATGGGCGAGTACTCGTTCGTGCGGCAGTTGACGGGGACGCCGACGGGCCCGTCCGGTGCTGAAGCGCCGTTGGAACGTGTCAGTGGCGTGGCCGTGGATGGCGGCGAAGGCGGGGACGGAGGCGACATTTACGTATCGGAGGGAGCATTGGGGGTCGTCTACCAGTTCAACGCGGCGGGTGAGTTTCTCGACAGCCTGACGGGCACGCCGGCGGGTCCCTTCGGGTTTGTGCGGGGCGTGGCGGTGGACCCGGCGAGCCACAATGTATTCGTCGGCAGTCTCCATGGTCTGAACACCGGGGTCGTGGACGTCTTTGGTCCGGATCTGGTTGTCCCGGATGTCACGGTCACCGGACCGGTGTCGAACCTGACCCCGACGAGCGCCACGCTTCACGGTACGGTCAACCCGGTGAAAGCGGGCGAAGCGTCTTGTGAATTCGAGTTTGGGACGAGCACGTCCTACGGGAGACGCGCGCCGTGCGCGGCGCGCGTCCCGGAAGGCAACGAAGCGGCTCCCGTGGAATCGAAACCGGAAAGCGTGACCGAGCTCGAACCCGACACGACCTACCACTACCGTCTTGATGCGATCAACAAAAACGGGACGAATACCGGGCAGGGTGCCGAAGGTAGCCAAGACCTCGGGGAATTCACGACGCCCGGCCCGGGGATCCACAGCGAGTCGGTCTCGGAAGTGAAATCGACCTCGGCGACGTTCGAAGCGGCGATCAACCCGCACAATGCTCCCACGACCTACTACTTCCAGTACGGACCGAGCACCGGCTACGGTGAGGAAGCGCCGCTGCTCACCCCCTCTGAACCGCGTGGCGCGGTGGCCGGCTCGGGCGAAGGCGATGTGCAGGTGTCCCAGCACGTCCAGGTCGGCCTCTCGGCGGGCACCGTCTATCACTATCGTGTCGTGGCGGTCAGTGAAGCTCCGGAGGAAGTCGAACCCGGCAAGCTCGAAACGCGGGTCCAGCCCTTCTATGGCTCGGACCAGACCTTTACTACGCAGCCCGCCAGCTCGTTCGCGTTGCCCGATGGTCGTGCATGGGAGATGGTCTCCCCGCCGGATAAGCACGGCGCGCTGATCTATCCGATCAACGCGGAAGAAGGGATGATCCAGGCGTCCGCCGCTGGCAGCGCCATGACCTACGCAACGAGTGCTCCTACCGAAGCTAAACCGCCGGGCTACGCGGACACTGTGCAGGTGCTGTCCACGCGCGGCCAAGCCGGTTGGGGGTCGCGGAACATTGCGACCCCGCATAGCACGGCTACCGGGCAGTCGATCGGGAATGGACAGGAGTACCGGCTATTCTCGAGCGACCTGTCGCTCGCCGTTGTGCAGCCATTCGGCGCTTTCACGCCGTGCGTGTCCTCTGCAGGCGTCAAACAGCCGTGCTTGTCCGAAGAAGCCTCTGAACAGACGGCCTTCTTTCACACCAACTACGTGCGCGGCGACGTCAGCGAACCTTGCACGAGCTCTTGCTATCGCCCGCTCGTGACTTCCGCGAACGTACCGGCAGGCGTCGCCTTCGGCGAAGAAGGTCAATGTCCCCCGACGACGATTTGTGGCCCTAGATTCGTAGGCGCGACATCCGACCTGAGTCACGTCGTGATCAGCTCCCAGGTGCCGCTGGCTTCGACCTCGGTCAAAGGCGGCCTCTATGAGTGGTCTGACGGAAAGCTGGCGCTGGTCAGCGTGCTGCCCGGACAAGGCGGACCGACAGCCGCACAGCTCGGAGATCGAAGTCAGGACACCAGGCACGCGATCTCCGATGACGGCTCGCGCATCGTCTGGGAATCCGGACATCACCTGTATCTGCGCGAGAACGCCATGCAGCCGCAGAGCCCGCTGGGCGCGCAAGGTAAATGCACCGTGCCCGGCGACGCCTGCACCGTCCAGCTCGATGCCGTCCAGGGTGGCGACCCGAGCAATGAAGTCAATGCAGTATTCCAGGCTGCTTCGAGCGACGGGACGACCGTCTTCTTTACTGATAACCAGCGGTTGACCAACGACTCGGGCGCGCGCAATGGTTTCAACCAGGGTGACCTGTATGAGTGCACAATGGTCGAAGAAGGCGGCGAACTAAAATGTAGGCTGACCGACCTGACACCCTCGAGCTCTGGGGAAAGCGCAGATGTCCAGGGCGCGGTGCTCGGCTCGAGCGAAGACGGCTCCTTCGTCTATTTCGTCGCAAACGGCGCGCTCGCGCCCGGCGCCCTCAACGGTGCGCCCAACCTCTATGTTCGTCACAGCGGCACGACGAAGCTCATCGCCGTCCTGTCGGGTGGCGACTCTCCCGACTGGGCGAAAGGTGAACCGGAGGATCTGAACGGCCTGACGGCCCGGGTGTCGCCGGATGGTCGCTGGTTGGCGTTTATGTCGCAGCGGTCGTTGACGGGCTATGACAGCGAAGACGTGACGAGCAAGAAGTCGGGCGAACGGCTTGACGAGGAGGTGTATCTCTACGATGCTTCCTCTGAACGTTTGGTGTGCGCCTCGTGCAACCCGACCGGTGCGCGACCGGTCGGCGTCGAATACCAGAATCTAGGCGGCGGCCGCCGCTCGCTCGTCGGGGGCGACAGCGTCTGGGAAAACACGGCTTGGCTTGCGGCGAACATCCCCGGATGGACGCCGACTGTTGTGGGGACGGCTCCCTATCAGTCGCGCTACTTGTCCGACAGCGGGCGGCTGTTTTTCAACAGCAACGACGCGCTCGTGCCGCAGGACGTGAACGGTACCGAGGACGTGTATCAGTACGAGCCGCCAGGCGTCGGGAGCTGCACTTCCTCCGCCGCGACGTTCAGCGAACGCTCGGGCGGTTGCGTCGGGTTGATCTCCTCGGGGAGATCCTCTGAAGAATCGGCGTTCCTCGACGCGAGCGCGACAGGTGGCCGCGACGCCGAAGGGCATGAAGGCGGGGGTGATGTCTTCTTCCTCACTGCCGCGAAGCTCTCGCCCCAGGACTTCGACACCAGCGTCGACGTCTATGACGCCCACGAATGCTCTTCGCAGTCTCCGTGCTTCCCGCCGCCCGTGTCCCAGCCGCCGCCGTGCAGCACCGAAGCGTCGTGTAAAGCCGCGCCCTCCCAGCAGCCTGGGATCTTTGGCTCGCCGTCCAGCGCCACCTTCTCCGGTCCTGGCAATCTCGCTGCGCCACCGGCGCCTGCCAAGCTGAAGACGGCCGCCCAGATCAGGGCTGAAAGGCTCGCCAAGGCGCTGAAGGCCTGCCGGGCGAAAAGGAGCAGGCATAAGCGAGTCGCCTGCGAAGCGCAGGTGCGCAAACGATACGGCCCGGCGCACAAGGCGAAGAAGTCAACCCACCATCAGGGGAGCCACTGACCATGCGTATCTCATTGAAGCTCTCCCTTCTGTTCCTCCTACCTGTCGTGGTTGTCTCTGTGCTCGCCCTCTCGGCTTCCCCGGCCCTGGCTGCCGGCGCTCCGGTGATCGGCGAACCAACGGCCGAAAAAGTCACCGAAACGACCGCGACGATCAAAGCGACGATCAGACCCGAAGAAGCGAAGACCTTTGTGTATGTGGAATACAACGGGGCGTTCACGGCGCCGGTGGAAGTCGCAGCGATCGAATCGGGAAACCCGGTGACGGAAAAGACGGTGTCGTTCCCTCTGACGGGCCTGCAACCCGGCACCAAGTACGCCTACCGGGTGTTCGCGTCCAACGCGGAAGGGAAGGTGGAAAGTCCCGAAGCGGCAAACCCCGCGGCGCACTTCAAAACGGTCACTACGCCTCCGCCTCACGGCGAAACCCCCTGGTGGCATTTGACTACCGGCACGCGCCCGACTGCCTTGGGACCGGACCGGGCGAGGGATGAGGTGCAGCAACTCACCGTCAGCGCTACGGATGGCCAGTTCGTTTTGGAGAGCAACGGAGTGCCTGTCGCGGTGGCGGCCTTTGATGCGAGCGCTGAAGCCCTGAAGGGCGATCTCGAAGGCATCTACGGCCCCGGGAATGTCGAAGTCGCTGAAGGCGCTGGTGACACCGCGGAAGTCCATTCGTGGATGGTGACGTTCGTGGGCGAACTGGCGGACAGGCCGGTCGCGACGATCCAGGCGGCCCCCGAATACTTCAAAGTATTCAAACTTGAATGCAGCCGCGAAGCTGCGGATCAAGAAGAAAAAGAAAAAGAAGAAGCCGAAGATGTGTTTCCGAACTGCAGAAAGACGGTGAGCGTCACCGGGCGCACGCCGGGTCGCCCTGATGGCGAGGTCGTTGTGACGGCGGCGAATCTCGGCGACGCGGACGTGAATGGCGGCTGCGACAACGTCGGCGCGGGCAACGGCAAGTACACGAGTGAAGCATGCGAAGAAGAAGCCGTTGCCCCGGCCAAAGGCGAATTCGAAAAGCACACGGTCAGCATCGCTGACAGGCTGCCGGCGGGGTTGAGGGTGGTGAGCATCGAAGGGATAGCAGGGGAACCCCCTGGACACGGCGGTAATCGTGGCCCGGTGAAATGCCCTACGAGCAAAGAATTGAAAGAAGGCGCATCGCTCGCGTGTACTTTCAAAGGTACGCTGCCGCCGTATGATGAGATCGAAATCCTGATCGGGGTAGTCGTGGAACACGAACCCGCACCGGGTGAAGCCAACGAAGCGAACGTTGCCGGCGGCGAAGCCGCGAATGCCTCCCTGAGGCGTCCGCTCACGATGAGCGGGGCGCCGGCGCCGTTCGGCGTCGAAGACTACGAACTGAGCAACGAAAAGGAAGGCGGGGCGCCTGATACCCAGGCGGGTTCGCATCCGTTCCAGCAGACGACGACGCTCACGCTGAACCAGACTCTGGAACTGAGTCCGAAGTTCGGCGAACGGCCACGTCCGGTCGAGCTCACGAAGGATCTGAACTTCAAGTGGCCGTCCGGTCTGATCGGCAACCCGACGCCGATCCCGCGATGCACCTCGGGGCAGTTCATCACGCCAGGAGCGGCCGGAGAGAGCAACCAGTGCGCGCCAAACACGGCGGTCGGGGTGGTGATGATCACCATCAACGAACCCAGCAGCGCGGGCGTCTTCACGTTTACGGTCCCCTTGTTCAACTTGGAACCGTCGGCGGGGGAGCCCGCGCGGCTCGGCTTTCTGTTCTTGGGAGTGCCGGTGTTCATCGACCCGTCTGTGCGTTCCGGTGGGGATTATGGCGTGAACGTGACCGTGAGCAACATTACCCAGACCGCGGCGTTCCTGAAGAGCGAAGTGGTGGTCTGGGGCGTGCCCGGCGATCCGCGCCACGACAACGCTCGCGGCTGGGGCTGCCTGGAGACTGCCCGTGAAGTCCCAAAATCCGCTCCCTGCAACGCCCTGGAAGTGCATCGCCCGCCGGCGTTCCTGTCGCTGCCGACATCGTGTCCAAAGAGTCCCGTGACGGGAGAGCCGGAACCGCTGTTGAGCACCGTCGAAGGCGACTCGTGGCTGAATCCCGGCCCGCTCACGGAACTGGCCAGCTATAAAATGCCGGCGCTGGATGGTTGCGACGCGCTGCCGTTCGAACCGGAAATCAAGGTGACCCCCGACGGGCAGCAGGCGAGCAAGCCGACGGGGTTGGATGTAGATGTGCATGTCCCTCAGGAAGGCCAGCTCAACGGGACCGGCCTGGCGGAGTCGAACATCAGGGGAATCACGGTCAAGCTGCCTGCGGGTGTCGCGATCAACCCGTCGAGTGGCGATGGGTTGGAAGCGTGCTCGGAGGGTCTCGTCGGCTTCACCGGCTTCGGTCAGTTGCCGACCGATCCGGGGGTGAGTCATCCGCTGTTCTCGCCGTATCTGCCGGGCAGCATCGCCGCGCTCGCGGCCGGTAATGAGGAACCGCTCGAACCCGGCAAGAACTTCTGCGCGGACGCGTCGAAGGTTGGTGAAGTGGCGATCAAAACACCGCTGTTGCCGAACCCGGTCAAGGGCTTTGTGTATCTGGCTTCGCAGGAAGCGAACCCGTTTGGGAGCGTTCTCGCGATGTATATCGTCGCGGAAGACCCGGTCTCGGGGGTATTGGTGAAGGTCCCGGGGAAGGTGCAGTTGTGTCAGGGCGCGGGTGAAACGATCGCGGGGATGACCTGCGAAGCGGTGGGACAATTGGTCGCGACGATCGAAAACAGTCCGCAGGCCGCGTTCGAAGACGCGGAACTGCATTTCTTCGGTGGGGAACGCGCGCCGCTGGCGACCCCGTCGCATTGCGGTACGTATACGACCGAAGCGGTGTACATCCCGTGGTCGGGCACTCCGCCGGTCAGGTCGACCTCGAGCTTCCAGATCACGACCGGGCCGAACAACACCCCGTGTCCCGGTGCGCAGCTCCCGTTCAACCCGTCGTTGACGGGTGGCGCGACGAACGTCAACGCGGGCGCGTTCTCGCCGTTTGACGCGACGTTCTCGCGCTCCAGCGGCGAACAGAACATGCAGTCCGTCGAAGTGCATCTGCCTCCGGGCCTCTCCGGGATCCTCACGGGCGTCGAACTGTGCCCCGAACCGCAGGCAAACCAGGGCGCCTGCGGCCCCAACAGCCTGATCGGCGAAACCACGGTGTCGGTGGGGGTGGGTGGGGATCCATTTACCGTCAGCGGCGGCAAGTTCTATCTCACCGGCCCTTATAACGGCACCGGTAAGTGCACGGTCGGGACGTCTGGTTGCGCGCCGTTTGGGATCACGTTCGAGGTTCCCGCGAAGGCGGGCCCGTTTGACTTCGCGAAAACGCAGCGCAACCATCCGGCGTGTGACTGCGTGCTGGTGCGCGGCAAGATCGAAGTCGACCCGCTGACCGCGGCGATCACGATCACCAGCAACCCCCCGGGCACGCCGGACTCGATTCCAACGCAGTTGGAAGGCATTCCCCTGGAAATCCAGCACGTCAACGCGATCACGACGCGCTCTGACTTCCAGTTCAACCCAACCAATTGCAGCAAGATGGCGGTCACGGGGACGATCCACTCCAGCGAAGGCGGGGCGGACACGATCAGCGTTCCGTTCCAGGTGACGAATTGCGCGGCGTTGAAGTTCGCGCCGAAATTCGCGGTGTCCACATCCGGGAAGACTTCGAAAGCCAAGGGCGCCAGTCTATCGGTGCATCTGACCTATCCCAAAGCGCCGTTCGGCAGCCAGGCGAACATTGCGAGGGTCAAGGTGGACCTGCCGAAGCTGCTCCCCTCGCGGTTGACGACGTTGCAGAAGGCGTGCACGGCCAAGCAGTTCGAAACAAACCCGGCGGGTTGCCCGTCGGCGTCGATCATCGGGCACGCAAAGGCGATCACTCCGCTCATCCCCGTCCCGCTGGAAGGCCCTGCCTACTTCGTCAGTCACGGTGGCGAAGCGTTCCCCTCCCTGATCATGGTGCTGCAGGGGTATGGGGTGACCGTGGATCTCGTCGGTACGACGTTCATCAGCAAAGCGGGGATCACGAGTTCGACGTTCAAGACGGTTCCCGATGCGCCTGTGGGCTCCTTTGAACTGACGCTTCCCGAGGGCAAGTTCTCCGCGCTCGCCGCGAACGGAAACCTCTGCAAGTCTCAGAGCAAGCTGAAGATGCCGACCGAATTCGTCGCTCAGAGCGGTTTGAAGATCAATGAGTCCACGAAGATCAGCGTCACCGGGTGCCCCAAGCACAAGGCCAAGCATGCGCGGAAGGCCGGTAAGCACAAGCAGGGCAAGCGCGGTAAGAAGTAGCCAGCGGTTGCGGGCTGACCGGTCGAGTCGGAGACAATTCGCCAAATTCCTTGACAGGCAGAATGCCGTTGTGCGACACTTTGCGGTGCCCGTTTCGTTGCCTTGAATATAGGCGCACGCCACGGGAGTTACCGCACATGCACAAGATAAGCTGTTATATCTCGGCGCTTGGCGCCATCGTCGTTGCCGTCGTGGGTGTGACCGCGTGCGGTGGCGGCTCCAGCGAAATTGTGGCGCAGGTCGGAACAAGCTCGATCAGCAGGGCGACGCTGGATCATTGGATACCTATTGAGGCCATTGTGAGCTACGAACTGTTTCCGAGAAAGCCGGTGCCAAGGGGATTGGTGCCGGATCCGCCGAACTACACCGCCTGCATCGCATATTTAGAATCGACCCCGCAAAAGCTGGTCGAGCGCGGGCCAAAGCCGACGACGGCGCAACTCAAGAGTCAGTGCCAGCAGAAGTATGAGGGTCTGCGGCGGCAGGTGCTCAACTTTCTGATCACCGCTGAGTGGATGATCGGCGAGGGCGCGGAACGGGGCGTGAAGGTAACTGATGAGGAAGTTAGGCAGCAGTTTGAAGGGGTCAAAAAGACATTCTTTCCGAAGGAAGCGGAATTCGAGAAGTTCATTGCGATTACAGGAGAGACCGTCCCGGACCAGCTATTCCGCTCGAAGGTTCAGCTGCTCGAGCATAAGCTCTTTGCAAAGAAGGGACTGACCGCCAAACAGCAGCAGGCGTACCTTAAGTTCGTCAACGAATCCACAAAGAAGTGGATCGCCAGGACTAGTTGTCGCGCGGGCTATGTGGTCCCCGACTGCAAGGAGTATAAGGGCCCCCTAACTCCAGGAGCCTAGAGTCTTAGGAGCAACGATAAGAGAGAAATATGCGGATCAATAGAGAGAAACAAACAGCTCGAAAAGAAGAGATTCAGAAACACTTGTACAATATCTATCGACTTTCCGCTAGAGTTCCTGCATCTATGCGTATCGCAACCCGCCTCATATCCGCGTTCGTTGTTCTTTCCGTTGCCGTCGTAGGCTTGGGTGCGTGCGGTAGCGGCGTTTCGGGAGGCGTAGTGGTACAAGTCGGGGATAGTTCGATCACCAAGGCCGAACTCAATCACTGGATGTCGACCCTGGCCGGTGGAGATTTCTACGATCTCTCCGGGAGGCATACAGTGCCTGCGGGCCTGGTGTCGGAACCCCCGAACTATGCCGCCTGCGTCGCTCGCTTGGAAGCGAGCGCAGTGAGTCCGACCAAGAGACGGTCGAAGCCGACAGCAGGGCAACTGCTGAGCAAATGCCGGCAGCTGTATCAAGCGCTGAAGCAGCAGGCGCTCAACTATCTGGTCCAGTCCCAGTGGATTATCCGCCTGTACGGCGAAGAGGGCGTGAAGGCGACCGATGGGGAAGTCATGCAGCTGTTCAAGCGGACCAAGGCCGAACAGTTCCCGAAGGAAGGGGAACTCCAGCAATACCTCGCGCGCACAAGGCGGAGTCTCGCGGATGAGCTGTTCGTCATAAAACTGAACCTGCTGTCGCAGAAGGTCCAGCAGAAGCTGAGTGCAGGCGGCAAGCAGGTGCTTGCCAAGTTTACCGAAGCCGGGCAGAGGTGGACCGCCAAGACGGACTGCCGCGCGGGATATGTGGTGAAGCACTGCAGGCAGTACGTGGGGGAATCAACGTCATCTACTCCCTCGCCGGCCGTCTTGATGGAGCAGGTAGCGGTAATCACAGGCCGCCCCTGCATAAATCGCCTGGCGTGCAGCGGGCGGTGAGCGGCCGCTCGCACAGGTCCAGAGCTCGATCGAGAAGCGGCTGGCCGCCGAACAGCGGCAGCAAACGCTTGCTGAGCTCATCAGGACATGGAAGAAGAGGTGGATCGCAAAGACGGACTGCTCCCCCCTTCATGTCGCTCGCCCCGAGTCCCGCGACGTGCTCACGGGTCCGTCTGCCGGGGCCGGTTACTGCGCGGGCACCGTGTCGAGATGGCCGGCGAGCAGCACGAACGGACGATGCTCGTGGCGGCTCGTGGCGCCGGCCAGCACGCACGTTTGTGCGGTCTCCGGTGGAAATTTAGTCGGAGACAATTCACTGATTTCCTTGACAGTGGATGGCCGGTGCGACATGCTTCAGTCAGTCCCGCTGCTTGAATACGAGCGCATCGGGTCATACCGGCGGTCGGAGTTTGAATTGGATGTCATATGTCTGGAGTAATCCGTTACGTCTCGGTGCTTGGCGCCATTGCGATTGCCGTCGTGTGTCTCAGTGCCTGCGGTGGTAGCGGCTCTGGCGACGTCGTGGCGCGGGTCGGCGGGAATCCGATCACGAGGGCGGCGTTCGATCATTGGCTGTCGATCCGGGCTGCCACGAACGGCCAGACGGTTTCGGACCGGACGGTGTCCGGTGGGGCGCCGAAGCAGGGGGTGCTCGGCTTTTTGATCTTTTCGCGGTGGCTGATCGGCGAGGCCGCCGAACTGGGCGTGAGGGTGAGCGACAGGGAAGCTCAGAAGCAGCTCGAACTGTTCAAGTACGATCAGCTCGAAGGGCTCAGGTACGAACGGTTGCCGAAAGCGGCGGGGCTTCAGAAATCCCTCGCGGGCTCGGGAGAGACTCGCTCGGACCAGCTGTGGCTGATGAAGCTGAACATGCTCGCCGCGAGGGTCGAACAGGCGCATCTCGCCGAAGCACAGCGACAGATCAGCGGTGCCCAGATCGCCCGGTACTATGACGAGAACGGGCAGCGCTTTGTCCTGCCCGAACGGCGCGACATCGAGGTGATCGCGACCTTCGACGAAGCTTCCGCGGAGAAAGCCAAGCGGGAAGTCCAGGCGGGGAAGAGCTTTCTGAGCGTGGTCAAGCGCGTGTCGATATACCCAAACAACCCCGAAGGCCTGCCGCACTGGCAGGAAGAGCCGGTGTTTCACGATCATGTCTTCGCGGCCAAGCCGCATGTGCTCAGCGGCCCGGTGCACCAGGCCTTGTATTACGTGTTCGAGGTGACGAAGGTAACGCTGGCTCGCCGGCAGACTCAGGCGCAGTCACAAGCGTCGATCAGGCAGCAGCTGGCCGCCGGGCAACAGCGGCGGGTGTCCACCGAGCTGCTGGAAGCTTTCGAGAGGAAGTGGATTGCCAGAACGGACTGCCGGGCGGGATACGTGGTGCCGAGATGCAGGCAGTACGTGGGCGCCGCGTCCGCGGCGAGCGACTCGCTGTACTCCGAAGCGAACGGTACGGTCGCGAGCGCAATCGGCCCGCCGCCGCCGCCGGCGAGCGCCGGGGTGGTGGTGAGCACCAAGCATGTCAAGCTCGGCACGATCCTCGGCGCGGGTCCGAAGCTGCTCACCGTCTATCTCTTCGAAGCGGACAAAGGATCGACGTCGGCCTGTTACGGCGCGTGCGCGCGGGTCTGGCTGCCCGTGACGACTGCCTCTCCCCCGATCGCCGGGGGACAGGCGATCCCGGCCGATCCGGGCACGATCACGCGCTCGGACGGGACCAAACAGGTCACCTACTTCCACCATCCGCTCTACTACTACGTGAAGGACAAGGACAGCGGTGACGTCTACGGTCAGGGCGTCAAGAGCTTCGGTGCGCACTGGTATGCGCTGAGGACGATCGGTGTCAAGTTCGAAAAACTGCCGAGTAAACGACACCGGACGGGTGCTTTGCAGGGGTTAGAAACAGTTCGCTGATTTCCTTGACATGATATGCGGTGTTCTGCGAAGCTTGTGGTGCGGTCCTGTTGCGCGGAATACGGCGCAGCGGGGCGGTACCGGCGTCGGAGTGTCCTGCGGTATGGGGCCTCTCGAGGCCGGCCAATCAACACCAACGCAAAGGAGTAGTTGACAATGCAACGACTCAAGATATTGGGCGTAGCCCTTATGGCTGTGTTCGCGCTGAGCGCGGTCGTGGCCGCTACGGCATCCGCGGAAGTGGTGATCTTACCCAAACTCGCCGCAGAAGAAACATATAAAGGCGAAAGCGGCAAAGGCACGCTTGAAATGTTAAAAGGCATTGCTGTTGTAGTATGCCAAAAAGACAAATCGGAAGGTACATTCGAAGCTACTAAACCGTTAGGCTTATTCCACATCGATTTCGAAGGTTGCAAAGCTAGTATTGCTGCCTGCACGGGTTTAGGTGAGGCCAAAGAAGTAATATTATCATTAGGTATAGCCCATCTGGTGTTCGACACATTAGGAAAAGTATTATCTGAAGCGGGCATAGGGGTTCTCTTCTTATTGGAACCGGTCCATTTCGAATGCGCCGGCAAATTAATGATGGTGGAAGGCCAAGTGCTCTGCTTAATAAAACCAGTCAACAAATTGACCAAACATTTCGAAATAGTTTGCGAAAAAGGGAAAGAAAGTGGTGACCCTGGAGAGACCACTTACTGGAACGAGGCAGGCACAGAAGTAAAAATGGGATTAGAACTGCTCTTAACGAAGGAAGATGGACAACCAGGCGTAATGTCCGGTGAGAATACGATGGCGTTAATATTAACCACAAAAGAAATCGAACTTATGACGTGACGTAGTGGCGATTAGTTCGTGAAGCGTAGTGCGGTGCGCGGGGCCGAGCCGGTCCCGCGCACCGCGCCGCTCTTGGCCGGGGCGGCGTTTCTCTGGGCCGGCCGATCGGCTTCGTGGTGCGATATCAGGAGAGTGGGAAACACATCTTGCGCCTTGCCCGACGGACTTATAGGCTACTGCGAAAGTTTGCCGGTGCAAAAGTTCTGCGGTATATCGAGAACTCACACGGAGAGGAAAGGCGGAGGGGCAGATGATGGAGACGAGGGGCGATTCAAGCTATAAGCGGGCTTGTGGGCAGTGGGCGCTGATCCGTCGCCTCCATGCCGTGTTCTCCAGCGAGACGAAGCTTACCTTGACGATTCTGGGGTCGCTGTGCGCGTTGGTCGGCATCCTCGCGTGTGCGGGCACGCCCGCACAGGCTGCCGTCACGCACGAATTCCTTCCTGAATGACCCTTCCAAAAAGATCAGTGAAGGTGTCCCTGCGAGCTCGGGCGCCGCGCTTACTGGCCCCCTCAGCAGGGTGAATGCGATGACGGTCGACTCGGGTCACTTGTGGATCGCGGAAAAGCTCGCAAGTGGCCTCGGCACAAGAGTGGACGAGTTTGACGCGTCCACCGGCGCATTCCTCCCGCCGCAGCTGAACGAAGAAGGTTCGGTCCGGGAACTCGATGGCGGTGTCGCGGCCGGTCACGCGACCCCTGAAACCGAGGTGTATGTTCCGGCCACCACCTTCAAAGCCGGCACAACGGGAGGCTTCAACGTCGCGGCGGTGTTTGATTCGTCTGGAAGTCTGCAGTCCGTATGGACCGGCGCCGGCACGCCGAACGGGTCGTTCGTCGAGCATGAAAATGAAGCCCACGAAGAAGAAAGCGTGGGGCAGGTGAGGGGCGTGGCAGTCGACGGTCATTCTCCCGGTATCGAAGACTGGGCGGCCGGCGATGTCTACGTCGTCACCACAACCGAAGAGACCGATACCACGGCAACGGGGCAAAAGCGCTCTGCCGAAGAACTGGAAAAGCTCGCCAGCTTCAACGTCGTCGATGTGTTCACGCCGCAAGCGGGTGGGAAAGAACCGTCGAAAGTCGCCGCGCAGCTGAAGGGGACGTGCCCGTCGCCGGGAAAATGCGCGGAAAACGAAGTTATTCCCTTCGCGAACCCGGTCAATGTGGCGGTGTCGGCGGCGACCGGCGATGTGATGGTCACCGACGAAAAGATCATTTTCGAAGAAGAAGAAGTAGAAGGTAAACTGCACCGTTCCATACGCGAAACAGAATCGGTCGTTGACGTGTTCGAACCGGCGTCTGGGCTCCCGGGTGTGTACAACTTCCTCTTCACGATCACGGGAGCAGGCACGCCGAACGGCTCGTTCAAAACGATCGGAGGCGTTGGTGCGCCGATCGGAGGCATCGCCGCGGGCGGTGCCAGTGGCGACATCTATGTGGTGGACATGACGTCGAACGCTGTCGATGAGTTCAATGCTACGGGCGAATACGTCGACCGTCTGACGGGTACCTCTGCGGGTCATCCGTTCAGCCAGGTGCACAGCGTCGCGGTCGACCCGCAAGCACCGCAGGACGTCTACGTAGGCGACTTTGACGCTGGAGAAAACAAAGGATTCGTCGATGTGTTCGGCCCCGATGTGGTGGTCCCAGATGTCACGGTCACCGAACCGGTGTCGAATCTGACGGCGACGAGCGCCACGCTCCACGGCACGGTTAACCCGGTCGAAGCAGGCGAAGCGACTTGTGAATTCGAGTTTGGGACGAGTACCTCTTACGGCCGTAAGGCGCCGTGTATGGTACCTGTCGCGAATGGGAATCTCAAGGTTAGCGTTGAATCCAAATCAATGAGCGTAACCGGTCTTCAACCCGACACGATCTACCATTATCGTCTTGACGCGACTAATGTAGCTGACGGCGGGACGAACATTGGGCAGGGCCCGGAAGGCTCCGAAGACCTCGGTGAGTTCACGACCCCGGGTCCGGGCATCCACAGCGAGTCGGTCTCGGACGTGAGATCGACCTCGGCAACGTTCGAAGCAACGATCAACCCGCACAATGCTCCTACGACCTACTATTTTCAGTACGGTCCGAGTACCGGCTACGGTTCAGAGGCGCCGCTGCTCACCGCCTCTGAACCGCGTGGCGCTGTGGTCGGCTCCAGCGAAGGCGACGTGGAAGTCGCCCAGCACGTGCAGGTCGGCCTCTCGGCGGGCGCCGTGTACCATTACCGTGTCGTAGCGGTCAGCGAAATCGAAGTGGCGCCAGAAAAATTCGAGGCTGAGGAATTCGATGGTGAAGACCGGACTTTTACGACCCAGGCCGCCGGCACGTTCGCTCTGTCCGACGGGCGTGCGTGGGAGATGGTCTCTCCGCCGGATAAGCACGGCGCGGATATCCTCGCGCCTAGCGAAGGCCATTTGGCGTTTCAGGCTGCCGTCGCCGGTGACGCGATCACCTATGTTACGACCGCGCCCACCGAATCCCAGCCACAGGGCTTCTCCAATCTCATGCAGGTGCTCTCCACGCGCGGGGGGGGGGGGGGCGGGCGGCTCACCTTGGGACTCGCGGGACATCGGGATCGCTCACAAGGGAGACACGGGCGTGAGTACAGAAGCAGAGTACCCTTTCTTCTCGAGTGACCTTTCGCTAGGTGCCGTCCATCCCTTCGGTGTCTTTGACCCCTTGGTGTCGGCGGAAGCCTCTGAAAACACGCCCTACCTGCGCACCGACTACACAGGCGGGAACGTTAACGCTCCGTGTGGGCAATCGTGCTATCGTCCCTTGGTCACGGGCCAGACCGGATTTGAAGACGTCCCGCTCGGCACCAAATTCGGCGAAGAAACCGAAGGCAAGTGTCAGCTTCGGTGTGGCCCAGAATTCCTCGGCGCCACGCCCGATCTGAGCCATATTGTCCTCAAGTCCGGTGTGGCCCTCACCAAACTCCCGGTCGAAAAAGGTCTCTACGAGTGGGCAGCCGGTAAGTTGCAACTCGTCAGCGTGCTGCCCGTGAGCGAAGGCGGCGGGGCCGTCGTCGGCTATCTTGGCAATTTACATGAAAAGGAAGCGCGTGCGGGTACGATCTCTAGCGATGGCTCACGCGTAATCTGGGCCGCGACAGTGGAAGTCGCGGGAAAATCCGAAAAGCACCTTTACATGAGCGACACCGCGACCGGGGAAACGAAAACAGTTCGGCTTGATGCCCCCGAACTAAAATGCCTCAAAGAAGGCAAGTGTGGCGGCGGTGCAGCTGAACCCGTTTTCCAGGTCGCCTCCAGCGATGGGTCGAAGGTCCTCTTCACCGACACCCAGCGGTTGACCGAAAACGCGGGAGCGGAAACGGGTGAACCCGACCTGTACGAATGCGAAATCGGCGAAACAAAAGACGGCGAACTCGAATGCACGCTGTCGGATCTGACGCCCTCCAGCGCGGGGGAAGGAGCAGATGTTCAGGCCGCCGGCTCCGGCGCGAGCCAAGGTGCCGTGGTCGGCGCGAGCAAGGATGGTTCGTGGGTATATTTCGTCGCGGATGGTGTGCTTGCTGCTGGTGCGGAACGCGGGCAGCCCAACCTGTACATTCATCACGCTGGCACCACCAAGCTCATAGCTGTCCTCTCGGGTGCTGACCGTCCCGACTGGGCGGGCGGGAGCGGAGAAATCGCTGGGATAAGTGCGCGGGTTTCACCCAATGGGGAATGGCTGGCGTTTATGTCGCAGCGGTCGCTGACGGGCTATGATAATCGTGACGCGATCAGTGGTAAGCTCGACGAGGAGGTCTATCTCTACGATACGCGGTCCGAACGTCTGGTGTGCGTGTCGTGTGACCCGACGGGCGCGCGACCGGTCGGCGAGGCATTCGGCCGGGCATTGAGCGAACAGGACGAAGAAGCGTTCCTTGGTACCAATCGAGCCTGGGAATTATCAGGGACCGGGTTCGCGGCGCTTCTCCCGGGGTGGACGAGGGAACTCTATCAGTCGCGTTATCTTTCTGATAGTGGCCGGTTGTTCTTCGACAGCCATGACGTGCTGGTGCCGCAGGATGTCAACGGTACGTGGGATGTGTATGAGTATGAGCCGGAAGGGGTGCCTGAATCTGAACGTGCCTGCACGAGTGCGGCTCAGAGTGGGAGTGATGTCTTCAAGCCCGCACGGAGTGTTGAAGTGGAAGGCAGGAGGGTGGAGGAAGGGGCGGGTTGTGTCAGTCTGATCTCTTCGGGTACGTCCGCGGAAGCCTCAGCGTTCCTGGACGCGTCAGAAACTGGTGGCGACGTGTTTTTCCTGACGACGGCGAAGCTCGCGCCGCAGGACCTTGACACGAGCCATGATGTTTATGACGCGCATGAATGTACGGCGGGAGCGCCGTGCGTGACGTCGCCCGTCGCGCCGCCGGAATGTACGACGGCCGATGCGTGCAGGGTGGCGCCGGCGCCGCAGCCTGAGATCTTTGGGAGTGGGCCGAGCGAGACGTTCTCGGGTGCCGGCAATCTCGCTCCACCACCACCCGCTCTGGTGGTCAAACCAAAGGCGCTGACGCGAGCGCAGAAGCTCGCGAAGGCTCTGAAAGTGTGTAAGCAAGATAAAAAGAAGGGCGAGCGCGCCAAGTGTGAAAAGCAGGCGCGCAGGCAGTTTGGCGCCTCGAAAGCCAAGAAAGCCGGCAACAAACGGAGGGCTAAGTCATGAGTATTTCTATTCGTTTGAAGCTGGTCGTCGCCGGTGCGCTGTTGGCGGCGCTGCTGGGAGTGGGTGCCGCACCGGCGTCTGCGGACTCTCCGTGGTGGCATCTGAGCTCTGGCGCCCGTCCGGCGGTTCTGCAGCCGGGTGTGGCAAAGAACGAGGTTCAGGAACTGACGGTCAGCGCCACGAAAGGCGATTTCCTCCTTGTGGAACCGGTGCGGCTGGAGGAACTCCTCCATGGAGAAAACGAACGGACGATCGAAGAACTGCTGTTCGCGGTACTTCCTTATAACGCGAGTGCGCAACAGGTGCAGGAAGGCTTCGAAAAAGTCTATCCTGCCAGGAAAGTGCTCGTAACCAAAGGAACGAGCAAGGAAGCAAACAGCAGAACCTACGTCGTGACTTTCCCGGGTCAGGTGGCGTCAGGGAGCGCAATCACAAGCGAAGAAAGGACACTCCTGGGAGTAGTGCTCGCGGAATTCCATCTTGCCGGGGAACTTCTTTCCTGTGAAGGTGCGGTGGGTCCGTGTAAAGAAGATGCGAGCGTTGCGAAGGTCTCGGAAGGCAGGCCTGACGGGCAGATCGTCGTGACGGCGGCTAATCTCGGCGACGCGACGGTAAACGGTGAAGCACCCCACCAGGTGAGGATCCTCGACAAGCTGCCGCCGGGATTGAAAGCAGTGTCGATCGAAGGCCTTGCGGGAGACAGGGCAGGAGAACAGGCGGATCGTGGTCCCGTGGACTGTTCGCTGAGCGCGCTCTCGTGCACGTTCGCGAAAACCTTGCCGCCGTATCGGCCGATCGAAATCGTCATCGGGGTGGAAGCTAGTGCCTCCTCGAGCGAACCTAACCAGGCAAGCGTCTCCGGCGGCGAAACCCCGAGTGCGTCGGTCAGGCGCCTGGTCAGGGTGGGCGGCGAACCCGCGGGGTTCGGTGTGGAAGATTACGAACTGAGCAACGAAGAAGCGGGTGGTGCGCTCGATACGCAGGCGGGGTCTCACCCGTTTCAGCAGACGAGCACGATCACGTTGAACCAGAGCCTCGAACAGACCCAAAGTGGTCTGCTGCCGCAGCCGGTGGTGCTCGCGAAGGATCTGAACTTCAAGTGGCCGGCGGGTCTGATTGGCAATCCTACCCCGTTTCCACGGTGCACCTTGGCGCAGTTCCTTCAGACCGTCGAAGAGAACACGGTATTCGTAAGCACGTGCCCGTCGAACACGGCGGTCGGTGTCGCGCGCACACTGGTCAACCTGATGAAAATCTCTGGAGAACCGGAAGGCACTCGATTTGAAGACGTCGTTCCGTTGTTCAACTTGGAGCCGTCGGTTGGGGAGCCGGCGCGTTTCGGTTTCAGGGTTGACCAGACACCGGTGTTCGTCGACCCGTCCGTGCGCTCGGGCGGCGATTACGGCATCACGGTGAGCGTCGATAATATCGCCCAGACGGTTGGGTTCGTGAGTAGCCAGGTGACTGTCTGGGGTGTGCCCGGCGATCCGCGCCACGACAACGCTCGCGGCTACGGCTGCCTGACGCAAGCTCTTGGACTGATACCCGAACTTCCCTGTAACCCCCTCGGAGAACAGCATCCACCACCGTTTCTGACATTGCCGACGTCGTGTCCGAAGAACCCGTTGACGGGAGAACCAGAACCCTTGCATACCAGCGTCGAAGCGGACTCTTGGGAAGATCCGAGGCCTGCCGGTCAGCAACTGTTGTTCGCGGGCGAACCGATGGAGAGCCTGGATGGTTGTAACGCGCTGCCGTTTCACCCCGAGATCAAGGTCTCACCGGACGGGCAGCAGGCGAGCACCCCGAGCGGGTTGACGGCCGATGTGCACGTTCCCCAGGAAGGCCAGCTGAACTCTACGGGGCTCGCGCAGTCGAGTATCAAGGACATCACGGTCGCGTTGCCCGAGGGCGTGAGTATCAACCCGGCCGGCGCGGACGGGCTGCAAGCGTGCTCGGAGGGACTCGTCGGGTTCAAAGCCTTCGGCGAAGTGGAAACCGAGCCGGGGGTCAGCAACCCCCTGTTCACGCCCAGGGTGCCGGGTGGCACCGCCGCGATCGCGGCCGGTGAAACAGAACCCCTTCAGCAGGGCGTGAACTTCTGTCCGAACGCGTCAAAGATCGGTGAAGTGACGATCACGACGCCGCTGTTGCCTAACAAGCTGAAGGGCGCGGTGTACCTGGCGGCGCAGAACGCCAACCCGTTTGGGAGTCTCGTGGCGATGTACATCGTTGTGGAAGACCCTGTGTCGGGGTCGCTCGTCAAGCTCCCGGGCAAGGTCACGCTCAACGAAAGCACGGGCCAGATCGTCTCGACATTCGAAAACACCCCGCAGCTCGCGTTCGAAGACGCCGAAATTCATTTCTTTGGCGGGGAACGCGCACCGCTATCGACGCCCGCGCATTGCGGGACGTACACGACCGATGCGTCGTTCACGCCGTGGTCGGGTGCCGCGCCGGTCAGCTCGACGTCGAGCTTTGAAATCACCTCGGGCCCGGGCGGGAGCGCGTGCCAGAACCCGCTCGGGTTTACGCCTGTGCTGCACGCGAGCTCGAGCAACATCCAGGCGGGCGCGTTCACGCCGTTCACGACGACGATGACCCGCGAAGACGGCCAGCAGAACCTGCAGGGAGTCGTGCTGCACATGCCTCCCGGCCTCTCCGGTCTGCTGACGGGCGTGAAGCTATGCGGCGAAACCGAAGGCAACGCGGGTACGTGCGGTCCTGAAAGCCTGATCGGGGAAACGACCGTCAGCGTCGGTCTCGGCGCCGACCCCTTCAGCGTCACGGGCGGCAAGGTCTACATCACCGGCCCGTACAAGGGCGCCCCGTTCGGCCTGTCGATCATCAACCCCGCAAAGGCAGGCCCGTATGACCTCGGACAGGTGATCGTCCGCGCGAGGATCGAAATCGACCCGCACACCGCGGCGCTGACGATCACGACCGACAACACCGGCCCATACAAGATCCCGACGATCCTCGACGGTATCCCCTTGGAGATCAAGCACGTCAACGTCACGATCAACCGGTCCGGGTTCACGTTCAACCCGACCAACTGCAACCCGATGGCGATCACCGGGAGCCTTCAGAGCACCGAAGGAGCAGTCTCGGCGCTGTCGGTCCCGTTTCAGGTCACTAACTGCGCGACACTGAAGTTCGCCCCGAAATTCGCGGTCTCCACGTCCGGGAAAACCTCGAAAGCCAAGGGCGCCAGCCTATCGGTGAAGCTGACCTATCCCAAAGCACCGCAGGGCACCCAGGCAAACATCGCGAGGGTCAAGGTAGATCTCCCCAAGCAGCTCCCATCCCGGTTGACGACACTCCAGAAAGCATGCACCGCCGCGCAGTTCGACACCAATCCCGCAGGCTGCCCCCCGGCGTCGCTGATCGGGCACGCCAAGGCGATCACACCACTGATCCCCGTACCGTTGGAAGGCCCCGCCTACTTCGTCAGCCACGGCGGAGAAGCATTCCCCAGCCTCATCATGGTACTACAGGGCTACGGCGTGACCGTGGACCTCGTCGGTACGACGTTCATCAGCAAAGCCGGGATCACCAGCAGCACATTCAAGACCGTCCCCGACGCTCCCGTCGGCAGCTTCGAAGTGACACTGCCCGAGGGCAAGTTCTCCGCGCTCGCCGCTAACGGCAACCTCTGCAAGTCCCAGAGCAAGCTAAAGATGCCAACCGAATTCCTCGCCCAGAACGGCGCGAAAATCAACCGGTCCACGAAGATCAACGTCACCGGCTGCCCCAAACAAAAGGCCAAGCACGCAAGCAAGGCCGGCAAGCACAAGAAGAGCAAGCACGCGAAGAAGAAGTAGCAGCAACCGGTTCCGCTTCCCAGGCACCGAATATAGAAGGTCAGGGCTTTCCTCGGTGGCGGGGTTCAGGCGCGTGCAGGAATGTCTCCAGGATGTGGTGGGCATGTACGAGTGCGTTTGTGGTGATGCGCTCGTCGGGGTGGTGTGCGAATGCGGGATCGCCGGGGCCGAAGTTGACCGCCTCGATTCCCACGGCGGCGAATTCAGCCACCGGTGTCCACGCCTGCTTGGCCTCGATGGAGCTCTTGCTCGTGGCGAGGAGATGCTCCAGGAGGGGGTTTTTGTGTGGTGGGTGGGCGCCGGGGGAGTTGTTGAGCACCTCCTCGATCTCGCCGTAGGGCTCGCACCAGTCGCGCAGCGTGCGCTCGGCCTGCTCGGGGGTGATGTTGGGGGTGTAGCGGAAGTTGACGTTCGCGCGCGCTTGGCCGGGGATCACGTTGCGTGCGACGCCGGCGTGAAGTGTCGTGACCGAGACGACCTGGGTGAAGTCCAGCCCGTCGATCGTGCTGCGGGAGGGCTTGATCGCGTGCAGTGCCCGGATCCCGGCGGTGGCACGGTCGATCGCGTTCTCGGCTAGCCAAGGGCGGGCGGAGTGGCCTGCCCGTCCGTGGAAGGTCCAGGTGGCGTCGAGGTTGCCCAGGCAGCCCGCCTGCACCGTATTGGCGGTGGGCTCCAGCACGATCGCCAGATCGGCGCTGCGCAGGCCTGTCTCGCGCGCGAGTAGTGGGCCGAGGGCGCCCTGAGCGGCGGGGAGCTCCTCGCGTCCGAATAGCACGTAGCCGACATCGAGCGCGCTCGGGACACCGGCGAGTGCGAGCTCGATCATGACGGCGACTCCTCCCTTCATGTCGCTCGCTCCGAGTCCCTGGACATGCTCGCGGGTCAGCCTGCCAGGACGGTTGTCCTGCGCAGGGACGGTGTCGAGATGGCCGGCGAGAAGCACGAATGGACGATGCTCGAAGCGGCTTGTGGCGCCGGCCAGCACGCACGTGTCGCCGGCATCGCGGACGGGAACGCCGCCAGCCTGCAGGACACCCAGAACATGCTCGGCGATGTTTCTCTCTGCGCCGGACTCGGAGGCGATGTCGATGAGCGCCAGTGTGCGCTGCGCCAGGCGGGCTTGGAGGTCCGTTGAGGGGATGCGTGTCGACACCATCGCTTATTGGCCGCCGTCCAGACTCGTTTCGTAACCTGCGTTGGGCATGCGGAACATTCTCTCAACAAGTGTTTGGGACGGCATGCTGCCGCCGTCCCAGGGCCTGTCAATAGGTGTCTCTGACTCGCGATCGGGCGAGCGTTGTACTGGTTTACGCCGAGGGTTTCTGGCGGCGCCGGCCGGGTCGGAGACAATTCGTCGATTTCCTTGACAGGCTGAATGCTCTCGTGCGAGACTCTGTGATGTCGTTCCGTTGTCTGGAATACCGATGCTACGCCACGGGAGGTGACCGCATGTGTACAAGATAAACCGTTATATCTCGGCGCTTGGCGCCATCGCCGTGGTGAGCCTGACCGCGTGTGGTGGTAGCACGTCAGACGAAACTGTGGTGCAGGTCGGGGGACGCTCGATCAGCAAGGCGACGTTGGATCATTGGATACCGATTGAGGCCAGACTGATCTACGAACTGAGGCCGAGCAAGCCGGTGCCTAAGGGGGTGGTGCCGGATCCGCCGAACTACACCGCGTGCATCGCCTACTTAGAATCGACCCCGCAGAAACTCGTGCAGAGCGGACCGAAGCCGACGGTGGCGCAGCTCAAGAGCCAGTGCCGACAGAGATATCAGGCGCTGCGGCAGACTGTGCTCCGCTTTCTGATCATCACCGAGTGGGTGATCGGTGAGGGCGCGGAACAGGGCCTAAAGGCGACCGGGGAGGAAATCATGCAGCGAGTCGAACGGATTAAGAAACTAGAATACCCAAGGGATGGGGAATTCGAGAAACATCTCGCGCTTGCGGGAGAAACCATGTCGGACCAGCTGCTCCGCTCGAAAGTAAAGGTGCTGACGGCGAAGATCGAACAGAAGTTCATCTACAAGAAGGGTCTGACCGCCCAACAGCAGCAGCAGGCCTTCGCCAAGTTCCTCAAGGAATTCCCGAAGAAGTGGGTCGCCAGGACGAGCTGTCGCGCGGGGTATGTGGTGCCAGACTGCAAGCAGTACAAGGGCCCAATACCTCCAGAATTTAGAATATAGGAGCAACAGCACGATGCAGTCCAGGCGATCAGGACTGGGCCTAACCGGCTTGGGCACAGGGATAGGAAAGAGAAACATGCGAGGTGAAATAAGAGAGAGAAACAAGCGGGGCCAAAATGGAGAATTCAGAAACACTCTTACAAAATCCATCGATCTTCCGCTAGAGTACCCTGATCGTGGCTAAGGCAACTCGTCCCATATTGGCTTTCGTCGCCGTCTCCCTCGCCGTTGCGGGTCTTGCTGCGTGCGGTGGTGGTACTGCTGGCGATGTCGTGGCACAGGTTGGGGGAAGCCAGGTCACCAAGTCCGAACTCAGTCACTGGATGTCGACCCTGGCCGGCGGAGATTTCTATGAAATCTCCAAGAAACACACAGTGCCCGCGGGGCTAGTGGCGGAACCGCCGAACTATGGCGTGTGCGTGGCTCGCTTGGAAGCGACCGCAGCTGGTGTGGCCACGGTACAGCCAAAGCCGACTGCGGCACTACTGCTGAGCAAATGTCGGCAGCTGTATCAAGCGCTGAAGCTGCAGGCGGTGAGCTTTCTGGTCGAAGCCCAGTGGATTATTGGCTTAGCCGGCGAAGAGGGCCTGGGGGCGACCAGCGGGGAAGTGATGCAGCTGTTCAAGGAAATCAAGGTCGAACAGTTTCCGAGGGAAGGGGAACTCCAGAAATACCTCGCGAGTAACAGGCGGAGTCTCGCGGATGAGATGTTCGTCGTGAAACTGGACGTGCTGCGGCGGAAGATCCAGCAAAAGCTAAATGCGGGCGGCAGTCAGATGCTTGCCAGGTTCACCGAAGCCGGGCAGAGGTTGACCGCCAAGACGAGCTGCAGCGCGGGGTACGTAGTGCAGCACTGCAAGCAGTACACCGGGCAGCAGCCGGCGGCGCCTTCTCTGCCCTCCCCGGCCGTCCTGCTGGAGCGAGTGGCGGTAATCACAGGCCTCCCCTGCATAAACCACCTAGCGTGCGACTGACTGACGGGAAACGATCGCTCCGGCGCGCACACCCACATCACGCGCAACCGGTGTCGTGAGCCATGATGCGCTTCCTCAGGCCCAATCACCGCATCTCAGCTTCTGGAGCGACGTTGATCGCCGTCGTTGCAGGCCTCGCCGCGTGTGGTTGCGGCACGTCCGACGGCGTTGTGGTGCGAGTCGGGCAAACGGTGATCACCGAGGCCACGCTCGATCACTGGATGTCGGCGATAGCGGGCGGTCGGGCAGTGCCCGACCCGTCAAGGCAGCAAGACCAGCCCCTGCGACAGCAGGCTCTGGGCTTCCTGATCTCCTCGCAATGGCTGCTCGGTGAGGCCGCCGACCAAGGTCTGAAAGTATCCAAGCAGGAAATCGAACAGCGGTTCAAAGAGAAGGAGCGCGCTTCCTTCCCGGGTGGAGAAACGGAATTCCACGAATTCCTCAAAGCGACAGGTAAAAAGGTCTCAGACGTCATGTTTGAAATCGAGACGAAACTGGCATCCTCCAAGATCCGCCAGGCGGTGGCGAGCAGAGAACCCAAGATCACCCAAGCACAGATCACCAGATACTACAACCAACACAAACAGAACTACGCACTACCAGAACGACGGTACTTCGATATCGAGAGCCTGATAAGTGAAGCCGCGGCAAGGAAGGTCAGGAGAGAAGTTGAACAGGGTAAGAGCTTCACGAAAACGGTCCTCCACGAGTCGCTCGAACGGTCGAAAAGCGCCGATGTCGGCAGTGGGAAAGAGGCGATCGAGCGAGCCGTCTTCTCAGCCAGGCCAAACGTGCTCGGTGGACCCGTCAGGCTGTACGGAGACTACTCGCTGTTCGAGGTGAGGCGAATCACGGTGGCCGTCCAGCCGACACTCGCGCAGGTCCAGAGCTCGATCGAGAAGCGGCTGACCGCCGAACGGCAGCGGCGAACACTCGCCGAGTTCGTCAAGGCATGGAGGAAGAAGTGGATCGCCGGGACGGACTGCCAAACCGGGTACGTGGTGCCCGGCTGCAGGCAGTACAAAGGCCCAACAGCTCCACAAGCCGGAATATAGGAGGAGCCTCAGATGGGTCTGACCGTCACCGCCGCGATCTTCAACATAAATCACCCGGCGCACTACGTCCACTGGCACTTCTTCCAGATGTCGGTGTCAAACGTCATCGCGATCGTCGTGATGCTGTTCGTGTTCGCGCTGGCGATCGCGCTGCCGTTCCCCGGAGCGGCGCGCCGGCGGGCCGCGCGCCGGCAGGGGAGCCGCTGATGAGCGCGACTCCGGCGAGCCCCGCGGCCGGCGACGGACGCGGCGGCAAGGCCGCCATGAACGCCTCCACCTCCTGGACGGCGCGCGCGCGCGCGGCCGCGGTCGGGGGGCTGCCCCCGGAGCAGCTGCTGCCCGACTCCCAGCCGACCTACGTCGCCTCCTGGATCTACGTGTTTGGGCTCGCCGCGATCGCTGCGCTGGTCGTGATCGTGGGCTCGGGCATCGTCCTCAGCCTGAAGGGGCTCGTTTGGTGGCACTACACGGCCGTCGGGCGCTTCTTTAACTCGATCCATCTGTGGGCGGTCGAGCTGTTCTTCTTCACGATGGTCATCCACCTGTGGGGCAAGTTCTGGATGGCCGCCTGGCGCGGCGGTCGGGCGCGTGTGTGGGTCACCGGAGCGGTCACGTTCCTGATCGCGATACCCACCGCGCTCACCGGCTACGTCTCCCAGCAGAACTTCGATGCGCAGTGGATCTCGACCCAGGCCAAGGATGCGATGAACTCCATCGGCGTGGACGCGTTCTTCAACGTCACGAACTTCGGGCAGATGTACAGCTATCACGTGCTGATCCTTCCGATTGCGGTCCTCGCGCTCGTCGTCGCGCACATCTTGCTCGTGTGCCGCCATCGCGTGGTACCGCCGTTTGAGCTCGAGACCCGGCGGGTTTCCGTGCGGGTCTCGCCCGAGAGGGAGTCCCTGCGGCCTGCTCTGGCGAGCGAGCGCCATCCTCCGGCAGACGGAGCATCCTCATGAGCCGCCTACTGCGCTCGCGTGACGACACGCGTTCGTGGACGGGGACCTATGTTCCCCACGATCTCGTGAAGGAGCTGTTCATCGCGCTTGGCGTCGTCGCGTCGCTCGTGGTTCTGCTGGCCGTCCTGTTCTCCTCGCCCGACGAGAAGCCGAGCACGATCGCGCAGTGGTCGCGGCAGATGCCGGTGAACTTCCTCTCGGCCGCAACGAAAGAGCTCTACGGTGCGAGCCCCACAGCCGAATACGGTCCTCCTTACAACCACAACGGCGACGGCCAGCACGCCGCTTTCCTGCACCCGCAGAAATGGCTGGGGGTCAGCCAGCCGATCAACACCGCCGAGGACTACGTGATCGGCCCGCTGCGGACGATCTCCGCCGATCCCGCCCTGCAGAAGGCGATCGGCGAATATGAGGAGGCGTCGCCCTACCTGCAGGCCGACGGGACCAACAGCTACGAAAAAGCACTGAGAAAGGCCTCCGTCGCCGGCGACGGGTCGGTCACGGTGAAGCCGGGCGAATACGAGAACGTGGATGTGATCATGAATGGGCTGCTGGGCCTCGCCCAGAGCGGTGGTCTGGAAGGCGATCTGCTGACCAATCGCCAGTTCTTTCAGACCGACTACACCAAGCCGCTGCTGTTCATGGCCGACGGCGAACTGCTGGAAGAACGAGCCAAGGAACAACACCTGCTCGGCAAGCAGTGGGCCATGATGAACGAGACGGGCAGCTACCCGGGACAGGTGTGGCTATGGCTCTACACGTTCTGGTATCAGATCGAACCCTTCAAGAGCTCGGCCAACGCCGACATCCTCGTGATCCTCGTCATAACGATGCTCAGCCTGGTCTTCGTGTGCATCCCGTTCATCCCGGGCATCCGCAGCATCCCCAGGTGGATCCCGGTCCACCGGCTGATCTGGCGCGAGCACTACCGCACGCAGAGCACGCCGCCGTACAAGCCGCCCCAGGCGAGCTGAGCGGCTGCGCTGCGGGAAAGTACGCGGCGGAAAAAAAGAAAGTACGACTTAGGTGATATCGATGAGCTGCAGGGTGCGCTGCGCCAGACGGGCTTCGAGGTCTGTTGTCGAGAGGATGCCTGTTGACGCCATCGCTGTCCGGCCACCGCCGGGTCCCCGTTGCGTGGCCCGGATGGGGCCTGCGAAACATTCTCTCAGCAAGTACTCGGGATGGCGCGGCGCCACCCGTCCGGAAGGTCCGTCAATGGATGTTTCCCATTCGCGGTTCTTGCGGTTTGCCCAGTGGGCAAGCCGAATTCCTCGGCCTGCCGAGCAGCCGCTATCGGTGCAGGATCGTTCTGGAGGCTTAAACTGAGATTCAGGACCCGGACTAGGGCCCCGGCCGATCGCCAGCCGATCAAGAGGAGATGAGAGGGAGATGAGTGGGGTAGCTGGTCGGGGGGCCCGAGACGCTGTGTCTATGAGAACCCGTATCCGTACCGCCCTTGAGGTCGCCGCTGTCCGTGGTGGCGATTTCGGCACGCTCTGGCTGTTGGCGCCTGTCTCGTTGCTGGCCGCCGTTTTCTTGATGCTCGCCACCTTCGCGTCTCCCGCTCAGGCCGCGCTCACCCACAAGTTCAAAACGTCGATCACGCAGACTGAACCGTTTGAACCCTTCACCGCGCCGTGGGGTGTGGCGCTTGACTCGGCCGGGAACCTGTTCGTGGCCGATCCGGAAGGGCATGCTCTCGACGCGTTCAACTCTCTGAACGCATTTGTCGCGCATGTCGGTGCGGGGGAATTGAGTTCGGGTTTCGATCGTGGTGTGGCGGTGAGCAACGCGACCGGCGATGTGTATGTCTCTAACTCCGAACCCGACGAGCTGCAGGTCTTCGAACCGAACGTGCCGGGCGAACCCGCGAAAGGCTACAAAAGCCTCTCGCCCTGGACGGGCACGGGCACGGCAGGCGGCTCGTTCGGTGGTAGCTGTTGTTTTACCTATGTCGCGGTGAATAACTCTGGCGACGAACATGCTGGCGATGTGTACCTATTGAGCGCGAGCCCCACCTCCACCTTGGGGCATACGCTGTATGTCGTGAAGCCCGGGCCGTCGGGTGAAGAAGGCGAAACGGTGCAGGAACTCTCGATGCCGGGCGCCGGCAACGAAGACGGTCTCGCGGTCAGTCCCATCACGGGCGACGTGTACGTGGCGAGTCCGGAAACGGGCGCCGTCGATGTGTTTAACGTCAACGGAGAACCGCAGTCCGAACTGACCGGGGCTGGAACGCCTGGGCCGAACCCGTTCAGGCCGATAGATGTCGCGATCGACCCGACCAGCGGAGAGATCTATGCCGTCGACGCTGGGAATCACGTCGTCGACGAGTTCAACTCGGCGGGCAAATATCTCGGCCAGATCACGAACACCGAACCCGCAGAACCGCTCGTGAACCCGTTGGGTGTCACGGTCAACGCCTCCGGTGACGTCTACGTCTCCGACGGCGGCGCGAAAGCCTTCGACGTGTACGGCGCCGGCGAAGAAGAACCCCTCGCGCCGACCGTCACCGAAGCGGCCGCATCCGGCGTCACCGCCACCGAAGCGACGCTGCATGCGGAGATCAACCCGAACGGCCTTGCCGCCACCTTCGACACGACCTATCGCTTCGAATACGGCACTAGCACCGCCTACGGCACGAACGTCCCGGTCCCGGACGCGGACATCGGCGCGGGCGAAGCGACAGTGGCAGTGTCTCAGCACGTCACCGGCCTGAGCCCAAACACGACATACCACTGGCGCGTCGCCGCGACGAACAAGAACGGCACTAACACCAGCGTCGATCACACGTTCGTCTACGAAACGAGCGGCGGCGGGCTGCCGGATAACCGTGCCTATGAGATGGTCACACCGCCAACCAAGAACGCCGCGCTGATCGGGCACACGTCGTTCTTGGGCAATCCTGATGATATCTCCGAAGACGGCTCGCGGGTGATCGCGGACAGCATCCAGTGCTTTGCCGGCGCGGAATCGTGCACCGCGGACCGAGATACCGCAGAGGGCTCGCCGTATGCGTTTACGCGCACGGGCGGCAATTGGGTGGCGACTGCACTCTCCCCGCCGTCGCAGCAGGACAGCGCCGCCAGCATCTGGGGGTTCAGCGCCAATGCGGCCACCGCGTTGTTCAGCATGCCTACCCCGCCGCAGGGGGAGGACGACTGGTACGTGCGCGAGCCCGACGGGTCATTCCTCGACATCGGCCCCATAACGCAAAACGGGGCCCCGGCATTCGGGGAACATGGACTTATCCTGAGGACGGCCGATTCCTCGCACGTCGTCTACGCACTGACACGTGATCAGTTCTGGCCGTTCGACCTGAGCAAAGGCGAAGAATCGGTCTATGAGTCAACGGGCACCGGCGACACAGCACCCGTCCTAGTCGGAGTGAGCGGGCGGGTCGGCAGCACCGACCTGATAAGCGTCTGCGGCACGCTAATCGCCGGCGTCTACAACGACATCTCAGCGGACGGGAGCACGGTGTACTTCATCGCAGCGGGACCGTGCTCCCCAGGAGGCACTGGTACCAACGCTGAAAAGAAAGTGCCAGCCAACACACTCTACGCCCGCGTCGGCGAGTCCGAAACCATCAAGATCTCCGAACGCTCGCCGCTGGACTGCAGGGAAGCTGCCTGTCAGAGCTCGCCGCCCGGTGACGCCGCGTTCCAGGGTGCTTCTGCGGACGGGTCGAAGGTCTTTTTCACGAGTACCCAGCAGCTCACCGACGACGCGAGCGAGGACAGCCACAGCGGCGATACCGCGACGAGCTCGGGCTGCAGCGCAACGACCGGCGCAAACGGTTGCAACCTTTATGAAGGCGAACTCGAGAAAGAAGCGGGGACAGGCAAGACGGTCCTCAAGCGTCTCGCGGCGGTATCGGCAGGTGACATAAGTGGTCACGGGCCGCGTGTGCAGGGTGTGATGGCGATCTCTTCGGATGGCTCGCATGTTTATTTCGTCGCCAAGGGTGTGCTGAGCACCGCGGCGAACAGCCAGGGCTTGGCCGCCCAGGACGGCCAGGAGAACCTGTATCTGTTCGAGCGCGACGCCAACCATCCGGAAGGCCAAACGGCGTTTATCGCCACGCTTTCCGCTGCAAACTTCGGCGCAAGCGGCTCGGACTCTAAGGAGTGGGAAGAAGGCGTGGGTGTGGCGAATGTGACGCCGGATGGGCGCTTTCTTGTTTTCACGAGCCAGGCACAGTTGACGTCCGATGACACGAGTTCGACGGGTGCGACGCAGGTGTTCCGCTATGACGCGCAGAGTGCTCAGCTGGTGCGGGTCTCGATCGGCGAGAACGGCTTTGACGACAACGGCAACCGTTTTTGCGGGACGAGCACGTGTCCTGACGCCGCGAGTATCAGGAGCAGCCCGTCTCGTCCTGACGGGACGATGTCGGACGACGGTGCGTATGTGTTCTTTCAGAGCCCGGTCGGTCTGACGTCGCAGGCGCTCAACGAAGTGCAGATCAGGACTCACGAAAGCGGCGAACCGGTGTACGCGCAGAACGTCTACGAGTACCACGATGGGCATGTGTACCTGATCTCCGACGGCAGGGACGTCGAAGAGTTCGACGGGGCATCCGATGTCCAGCTGCTCGGTAGTGATGCTAGCGGCGCAAACGTCTTCTTTACGACATCGAATCAGCTTGTGCCGCAGGATACCGATACGCAGCAAGATATCTACGACGCGCGGATCTGCACTGGGCAAGACCCGTGTATCAAGCCTGCGCCGCCGCTGCTCCCGCCGTGCCTTGGTGAAGCGTGTCACGGCACGCCGAGTGTGACACCGCTGGTGCCGAGCGCGCCAACCGTCACGTTCAACGGTGCGGGGAACCTTACAGTGCCGATGTCTGAGCCGGCGGTGAAACCAAAGTCGTTGACACGGGCGCAGAAGCTGGCTAAGGCGCTGAAGGCCTGCCGGTCCAAACGCAATAAGCGTAAGCGAGCTGTGTGCGAATCACAGGTCCATAAAAAATATGGTCCGTCACATGCGGCTAGGAAGACAAACCGGAGGGGTAAGTAAATGGTTGTAGAGGCCCCGATGCCAACGAACGCTAAGGTCGGTAAGCTAAGGGCGCTCGGGTCATCATCCGCGGCTTGGCGTCGCTGGTCTCTTACCGTCCTAGCTTTCGCCGTTGTGCTGGTGCTGTTCGAGGCTGCGCCGGTGTTCGCGGCGACTCCGGCTCCGGGCTTTACAATCGACTCGTTCGCCGCACCGACCAACTTCTCCGCGAACGACAACGAGGATTGCGTGAGTACTGTAAGCCAACAGAAGCCTCTCTGTGACGCCTACGAGGTGACCGTGATCAACGCGGGCAGCAAGCCGACAGAAGAAGGCAGCGAAGTCACGCTCACTGACACGCTGCCAGCGGGCCTGACGGTGCAGAAGGTCGCCTTTTTCTGGTCAGGTGTTGGGCGGTTGGGGCTTGAAGTTGGCGAACACCAAAAGGTGACCGAAAACACCGATCTCAACGAAACGTTTCCTGGCGTCTTCTGCTCGACCGTACCACTCAAGTGTTCGCTGCCCGCCCTTCTCGTCCCGGTCGCACCGGATGACAGCCTCGAGATGATCGTCTTTGTGACCGTGGATGATCCAAACGCGTCTGGTCCCTTGACCAACGTGGCGACGGTCTCCGGTGGCGGCGCTGCCACCGTCTCTACCCCAAAAAACCCCGAAGAGACCAACCACATCAGCTCCGCGCCGCCGTCGTTCGGTCCGTCGAGCTTCAACTTCGACATCGACGGGCTGAACGGCATACCCAGCACGCAGGCCGGTGATCACCCCTACGAGCTGACGACGACGATCGGCCTTAACAACGAGTTCAGGTTCACGCCCGACTCTGCGGGCAATATCGGGGCGACCAGCGTGCGTGATGTCAAGGATGTGGTGGTTGACCTGCCGCTCGGTTTCGTCGGCAGCACGCTGTCGGCGCCCGAGTGCACGCTGGCGCAGCTGTCCTCTAGCAAGGGCTGCCCGCCGGATACGGTGGTCGGGCATATCTTCGCCGAGCCCGTAGGTCTCACCTCGGTGAACAGCCCGATCTGGAACCTGGTGCCCGAGCGCGGGGTGCCGGCAGAGTTCGGCTACGCAGACGGGATCCATGGGACTCACGTCTTCTACGCGCGTGTGGTGCCGACGGAAGCCGGCTACGTGCTGCAGACCACAAATCCCGACGTGCCGCAGATCTCCCTGACCCACATCGTTGTGACGTTTTTCGGGGATCCGGCGGTGAGGGACGGCACCGGTAACGCGCAGATCCCGTTCTTCACCAACCCGACGGACTGCTCGGCGGGCCCGTTGAAAGCGACGATCTACATCGATTCCTGGCAGAACCCGGGAAGCTATAACGCGGATGGCACGCCTGATTTGGAAAACGATCCGAACTGGGTGAAAGCCACGGCTGAATCCCCCGCAGTGACAGGCTGTAACGCGCTGCAGTTCGCCCCTGAACTCAAAGCGCAACCGACGACGAATGTTGCTGATACCCCGTCGGGTCTTGAATTCGAGATGAAATTGCCGCAGACCGAGGAAACGAGCACGCATGCCACGCCGGCGTTGAAGACCGCAGTGGTCACGTTGCCCGAAGGGATGACGATCGATCCGTCCGCAGGGGACGGGCTGGCAGCGTGTTCTGAGGCGCAGATTGGCTGGCTCGGCGGCACTCCGAAGAACTTCAGTCCGGCGCAACCGGAATGCCCGGAAGCATCGAAGATAGGCTCGCTCGAATTGACCACACCGCTGATCCCGGGCACGTTGACCGGCGCGATGTATCTCGCGAACCAGAACGAAAACCCATTCGGCAGCGTGCTCGCGGCGTATGTCGTGGTGGATGATCCGGTCACGGGTGTGTTGATCAAGCTCGCGGGGAGGTTCATGCCCAACCCGCATACCGGGCGGATCACGGCCGTCTTTGAAGAAAACCCGCAGTTGCCGTTCAGCGATCTAAAGCTGCATTTCTTCGGCGGGCCGCGGGCGGAGCTTATGACACCCGACAGCTGTGGGACGTTCACGACGACGAGCGATCTGACGCCGTGGTCGGCGCCCGACTCGGGACCGGACGGGACCCCGTTCGACAGCTTCCTGATCGAATCGGGCTGCGTGAACGGGTTCGCGCCGGCGTTCACCGGCGGCAGCACGAACTTGCAGGCGGGCGCGTACTCGTCGTTTGTCGCCTCGTTCTCACGCCAGGACACCGACCAGGAATTTGGAGGTTTGAGTGTGTCGTTGCCGCCAGGCTTGCTGGCTGACGTCGCGAGCGTTCCATTGTGCGACGAAGCGCAGGCGAACGCCGGTACGTGCCCAGAAAGCACACAGGTCGGGACGGTGGTGGCGGGCGTGGGTCCGGGACCGAACCCTCTGTTCGTCACAGGCAAGGCGTATCTAACAGGTTCGTATAACGGTGGCCCCTATGGCCTCTCGGTGGTGGTGCCCGCGATCGCCGGCCCGTTCAACTTCGGTCATGTCGTCGTGCGACAGTCGTTGCGGATCGACCCGACGGACGCGCACGTCACCGACGTCTCCAACCCGTTCCCGACGATCCTCGATGTCACGGGCGCCAACGAACAGACGATCGGCATCCCGATCCGCTTGCGGCGCGTGGATGTCGATATCAACCGAGAAGGCTTCACGTTCAACCCGACGAATTGCGGCAAGCTGCAGGTCAGCGGGAGCATCACAAGCACCCAGGGCGCAAGCTCGGCGCTGGCGGTACCGTTCCAGGTCACCAACTGCGCGACGCTGAAGTTCGAACCAAAATTTGCGGTCTCCACATCCGGCAAGACAAGTAAAGCAAATGGTGCGAGCCTGACCGCGAAGCTGTCCTATCCCAACACACCTCAGGGCACCGAGGCGAACATCGCAAAGGTCAAGGTTGACCTCCCCAAGCAGCTTCCCTCCAGGTTGACGACGTTGCAGAAGGCGTGCACTGCTGCGCAGTTCAACGCAAACCCGGCTGGTTGTCCGGCGGCGTCGATTATCGGGCGTGCCACTGTGACCACGCCGTTGCTGCCCCTGCCATTGACCGGTCCAGCTTATTTCGTCTCTTATGGCGGTGAAGCGTTCCCGTCATTGACGATGGTCCTGCAGGGCAACGGTGTCACGGTCGACCTGGTCGGTACGACGTTCATCAGCAAAGCCGGGATCACGAGCAGCACCTTCAAGGCCGTTCCCGACGTCCCGTTCAACAAGTTCGAACTGACATTGCCGCAGGGCAGGTTCTCCGCCTTGGCGGCTCTCGGGAGCCTGTGCAAGTCAAAGCTCGCGATGCCCACAGCGTTCGTCGCGCAGAACGGCGCGGTGATCCACCAGTCCACGCCGATCACCGTGTCGGGCTGCGCCAAGCAGAAGGCCGCCAAGCGCGTGAGGAAGGCCGGCAGCCACAGGAAGGGCAAGCACGGTAAGAACTAGCGCGCGTCGCGGCTGGCGGCTGGGCGGGCAAAGACAAGGCTCGGGACATCGTCGCCCTTCCTCTCGCGGTGCCCGAGAGCCTCGGCGCGGCCAGCGCGACTTTGCCGGCTGAGATCTCGAAAGAGCGGGCGTCGTGGCTGTTTTGCGGCTGCGGCCCGTGGGCTCTCTGTGGTCCCCAGCCGAGTCGGAGACAATTCGCCGATTTACTTGACCGGAGGATGGGATTGTGCGACATTCTTAGGTGCAGTCCCCGTTCGCTCGAATACGAACGCGACGGGTAGCATCGGCGATCGAAGCGTACCGCAGTATGAAACTTCGATGCCGGGCAAACCAATATCAACACGAAGGAGTAGATCCCAAAATGAAACGAACTAGAATACTGGGCTTGGCCCTTATGTCACTCATGGCCATGCTCGCACTCAGCGCCAGCATATCCGCGTCTGCGTCAGCGTCGTTGCCGGAACTCTTACCGGAAGCGACCGAAGCAAATCCAATAACATTCACCAATAAAAGTACAGCGGGAACTAAAACTAATCTTGAAACAAAATCAGGAGAAAAAACTACGTGTGAAAAAGCCACCTCGACCGGCTCGGCCACAAGCCTTAAATTAGGTAGATTCGATATTTTATTCGAAAAATGTACGGCCAAAAAGTTTGGAGTCACTGCTACTTGCACCGGTTTAAATGACAAAACTGCAGGCTCAATATTAGTATTAGGGACGTTCCACGTGTGGTACGGCTTATTAAAAACCACAAAAGAAGATTTACATACAGCCCTCGTATTCTTAATAGAAGAAGTCCACTTTACTTGTGCTGCGTTGGGTCTCGAAGAATTAATTCTGGTGAGAGGGTGTGCGGCAGGCTTACTCTTACCACTAAATGAATTAGTAAAAGTATTGGATACAGAGTTTGAACGGGCTTTAAATGCGAAAAAAGAAGCAGAAAAAGGTGTTAACGATATTACGTTGGTCTTAAACGAGAAAAACGAAGAGATATCATGTAAACTGGAAACGTCACTTGGTGGTAAAGCGTTTGAACAGTCTAGCCAGGAAGGCATGGGCGAAATCGAAAAATTTGAACAAGGTAAAAAAGCAATCACTGTCTTAATAATGGCGTAGCGTTTTATAACTGGAGGTAATTGGTATACGGGGCCAAAGCCAGGCCCCGTATACCGTCTTGCTGAGACTGAGATGAGGCGCAGGCTAAGGGTGAAAAATTCTTTGGAGGTCGATGTCACGTGTACAAGATAACCCGTTGCACCCAGGCGCTCGGTGCCGTTATCGTTGCCGTAGTGGGCTTGGCGGCGTGCGGGGGCAGCGGCATGCCGGGCGACACCGTGGTGCAGGTCGGGGGAAGCTCGATCACCAAGGCGACGCTGGATCATTGGACGTCGGTCGAGGCCATCCTAGCTTACGATACTAATCCGAAACAGCCTGTGCCCAAGGGGGTGGTGCCGGTTCCGCCTAGCTACACCGCCTGTATCGCTTACTTAGAAGCGACCGCGCCGAAATCCGCGAAAGGCCAATCAAAGCTGACGGCGGCGCAGCTCAAGAGCCAGTGCCAGCAGCATTATGAGGAGCTGCAGCAGCACATACTTGGCATTCTGATCAACTTCGATTGGCTGGCCGGCGAAAGCGCCGACCAGGGCATAAAGGTGACCGACGAAGAAGTCAAGCGGCAGTTCACACGATTCAAGCACGAACAGTTCCGGACCGAAGCGGCATTCCAGAGGTTCCTTGGATTTACAGGCGAGAGCCTCTCGGATGAGCTGCTTATCATGAAGAGGAACCTGCTGACCGAGGAGATCGCGCAGAAGGTCATCGAGAAGAAGGGATTGACCGCCCAGCAGCAGCAGCAGGCCGGCAAGGCATTCGTCAAGAAGTGGACCGCCAGGACAAACTGCCGTGCGGGGTACGTGGTCCCGGGCTGCAAGCAGTACAAGGGCCCACAGTCGCTCATATAGGACGAGGTGCCCTCGTGGTAACAGCCGGCCGAGTCGGAGACAATTCGCTGATTTCCTTGACCGGAGGAATGGCGTTGTGCGACATTCTTCGGGTGTGGTCCCTGTTCGCTGGAATACGAGCCCCGAGGTGCATGGTTCTGCTGTGTGCGCTGCTGAGCGTGCTTGCGTTGGGCGCCGGTCCGGCGGGGGCGGCGGGCGAGTTCGGGAGCTATGGCGATTTGGCCGGGGAGTTCGTCGAACCGAATGGGATCGCTGTCGAACAGGAAAGTGGCGATGTCTATGTCCTGGACAGCAACAACCATCGAGTTGAGAAGTTCACGAAGGAAGGCGCCTTCCTGTTCGCGTGGGGTTGGAGGGTGGCCGATGGGGTAACCCAGGCTCTGCAGACGTGCACGACGGCGGCGACGTGCTTCGCCGGCTCCAGAGGCTCCGGCGCCGGGCAGCTGGGCTTCGCGGAGGGGGTGGCGGTCGACAACGATCCGTCGAGCCCTTCCTATGAGGACGTGTATGTCGTCGATATCAGCAACCACCGTGTGGAGAAGTTCAGTCCCAAAGGGGAATTCCTGCTCATGTTCGGTGGGGAAGTCAACGAAACTGCGCACAAAGGGGGCGAAACGGCTGATGAGAACATCTGTCCGGTCAAGCCTGGCGACAGATGTAAGGCCGGCACCATAGGGCCCGCCGACGGGCAGTTCGAATTCCCCGTGGAGGGCGATTTCATCGCGGTCGGTTCCACCGGCACGGTCTACGTCGGCGATCGCAACCGCGTGCAGGAGTTCAGCTCAGAAGGGATCTACCAGTCGCAGGTGAAGCTGCTCCCCGCACCTGAAGGGGAAGGGCATGAAGTGGGCGGCACGAGTTGGTTGGCGGTCGATTCGATCGGGGATCTCTATGTGATCCGCAATGGAGTGAGCGGCGTAAACGAGTACGCCTCATCGGGTGAACTGCTGTGGACGCTTGACGAACAGGGCGAACCGGCGGGGCCGGAAGGACCGACGCCGGCGGTGACGCTTGACTCATCCGGCCACGTCTTCATCGACTACAACGCAAATGAACAGCACCGCATCGACGAGTACGACTCGGAGGGCGTCAAGCTGGCGAGCTTTGACGCCGGCATGGAAGGCGGCCTGCACGGCATCGCCTTCGGCGACGGCATCGGCGAGTTGTACGTGGTCGATACGAACAACAACGTGGAACCGGTCGTCGCGCGCGTGCGCATTGTCAGCCCGCCGCAGTTGTATGGGGCTCTCCCCTCGTTTTGGGGGTGAAGGCATTGGGTTGGCGCAAGCGTTCGCGGTGGCCGCCGGTTTGGCGATAGCCCCGCGTGCCGTCTACGTATCGTCCACCCGTAGAACATACGTCCAAGTACCGAGAGCCTTTGATCCCTGCGTGCCGTGTCGTCCGAAAAGAACGACATGAACCGTCCCAACAGGGCAGACAGGACCACGACCATCGAGTTTCCGCTGCGGTGCGTGTGGACCAGGCAACCCGACCACGACCACTGCTGCCGGTCGCGGATTCCCGCGAGAGTGGTCACCGCCGCCTGGCGTCGCGAGCTGGAGCTCGGTCGCGGGTGCGCCGGCTTCTTCCACTTCGCCTGGCGCGGGCACGTATGGCTCGCGTACGGCATGCCCGATGGCGCCGTTCGCGGCGTCTACTGTCCCGCGCACCGGGCAGAGCGCGAGGAACGGCTCGGATACGATCCCGAGCTTGTCGTCACAGCAGCAGTCTCCACAGCAGCAGCCCTCCCGCACGCGGGATAGTTCTGCGTCGCCGCCGGGCGTCCCAGAGCGTCCGAGCCTGGACGGCCTGGAGGCCAAGTGGAGCGCGGTGTGGGAGCGCGACGGCGTCTACCGCTTCGACCGCTCCGCTCCGCGCGAGCGCGTGTTCGCGATCGACACTCCCCCGCCGACCGTCAGCGGCTCGCTGCACGTCGGGCACGTGTTCTCCTACACCCACACCGACGCGATCGCCCGCTATCAGCGGATGCGCGGCAAGGTCGTGTTCTACCCGATGGGCTGGGACGACAACGGCCTGCCGACCGAGCGCCGCGTGCAGAACCACTACGGCGTGCGCTGTGACCCGTCGGTCGCCTACGACCCCGAGTTCGAGCCACCCGCCGAGGGCGGGCGGGGATCCGAGGGTGGGCGGGGATCTGATCAGCCCGTCTCGATCTCGCGCCCCAACTTCGTCGAGCTGTGCCTGGCGCTGACCGAGACCGACGAGCGGGCGTTCGAGGCGCTGTGGCGCACGCTCGGTCTGTCGGTGGACTGGTCGATGACCTACACGACGATCGGCGAGGTCGCACAGCGCATCTCCCAGCGCTCGTTCCTCGGCCTGCTCGCCCGCGGCCAGGCCTACCAGCTGGAGGCGCCCACGCTGTGGGATGTCGACTTCCAGACGGCCGTCGCCCAGGCCGAGCTCGAGGATCGCGAGCGTCCGGGGGCGATGCACCGCGTGCGCTTCGCCCGCGCCCCCGGCGATGACGGCGGCGCACCCGCCGTCGCAGACATCCTGATCGAGACGACCCGTCCCGAGCTGATCCCCGCGTGCGTGGCGCTGCTGGCCCATCCCGACGACTCCCGCTGGAGCGACCTCGTCGGCGGCGAGGCGCTCACGCCGCTGTTCGGCACGCACGTGCCGGTCCTCGCCCATCCGCTGGTCGAGCCCGACAAGGGCACCGGCCTGGTGATGGTATGCACGTTCGGCGACCTCACCGACGTTGTCTGGTGGCGCGAGCTGGGCCTGCCCGTGCGCGCCGTGCTTGGCGAGGACGGGCGTCTCGTCGACGTGCCCTGGGGAGATCCGGGGTGGGAGAGCGAGGACGTCGAGAAGGCCCATGCCGGCTACGAGGAGCTGCGTGGCAAGACCGTCAACCAGGCGCGCCGGCGCATCGTCGAGCTGCTGGTGGACTCCGGGGATCTGATCGGCGAGCCCCAGCCCGTCACGCGCGCGGTCAAGTTCTTCGAGAAGGGCGAGCGCCCCGTCGAGATCGTCACGAGCCGCCAGTGGTTCTTCAAGACGGTCGAGCACCGCGACGCGCTGATCGAGCGCGGGCGCGCCCTCCAGTGGCACCCCCCCTACATGCGCGCGCGCTACGAGGACTGGGTCAACGGCCTGAACGGCGACTGGTGCGTCAGCCGCCAGCGCTTCTTCGGGGTGCCGTTCCCGGTCTGGTATCCGCTCGACGCGAGCGGCGCGGTCCTCTACGGGCAGCCGATACTCCCCTCCTCGCGCGCGGTGCTTCCGGTCGACCCCTCGACCGATGTGCCCGATGGCTACACGCCCGAGCAGCGCGGGCAGCCGGGCGGATTCGCGGGCGATCCGGACGTGATGGACACCTGGGCCACCTCCTCGCTGACCCCCCAGATCGCCGGGGGACACACAGCCGGGACGGCCGGGTCGGGCGAGGACGAGGAGCTGTTCAGGGAGGTGTTCCCGATGGACGTACGCCCCCAGGCGCACGACATCATCAGGACCTGGCTGTTCACGACGATCCTGCGCTCGCATCTGGACGAGGACACGCTGCCGTGGCGCAACGCGGCGATCTCCGGCTGGGTGCTCGACCCGGATCGCAAGAAGATGTCGAAGTCCAAGGGCAACGTCGTCACACCCATGCGCCTGCTGGAGGAGCACGGCGCCGACGCCGCGCGCTACTGGGCGGCCAACGGCCGGCCGGGCACGGACACGGCGTTCGACGCCCAGCAGATGAAGGTCGGCCGCAGGCTCGCGGTGAAGCTGCTGAACGCGTCGAAGTTCGCGCTCGCCGATCTGCCCCCACAGGGGGAGTCGCTCACCCACCCGCTGGACCGCGCGATGATCGCGCGCCTGGCCGCGGTCGTGGACGACGCGACGGCCAGCTTCGATGAGTACGACTACGCGCGCGCGCTGCAGCGCACCGAGGAGTTGTTCTGGTGGTTCTGCGACTTCTACCTGGAGCTCGTCAAGGGTCGGCGTTATGATCCCGCCGGCGACCCCGGCGGGGCAGCCTCGGTCAGCCGCGCGCTGCGCCTGTCGCTGTCGACGTTCCAGCGCCTGTTCGCCCCGTTCCTGCCGTTCGTCGCCGAGGAGGTGTGGTCGTGGTGGCAACAACCCGGCTCAATTCATCTCGCGCCGTGGCCAGACGCGGCCGAGCTGCGCGCGGAGCTGCGATCGGTCGTGCTCGCCGGCGCCGGTGACGATGGCCGCGGTGATGACCACCGCGGGGAGGACGGTCACGGGGAGGATGGTCGCGATGAGGACGGTCGCGAGGAGGACGAGGCCCTGGCCGTCGCGGCCGACGTGCTGCGCGAGGTGCGCAAGGCCAAGTCCCAGGCGCAGCGCCCGATGCGCGCGCCCGTGCGGCTCGTGCGCGTACACGACACCCCCGCGCGCCTGCGCGCTCTCCAACTCGGCCTCGGCGACCTGCGGCAGGCGGGCGCGATCGAGCAGGTCGAGCCCGTCGAGTCAGACCAGCCGGCCGTCGAAGTGCAACTCGCCGAGGACGCCGCGACCTGAGCCTGCCCGGACTCGACCAGCCCGTATGGCGGCCGGCGATGACCACCCCGATCCGGGCGCTTAGAACCACTTTCAAAAAGATCGGCACGTCCGGATGCGTCCCTGGACACTGCGCTGGATCGCCACGTGACGGCTCGCACGTGCCACCAGCATGCGCTTCGCCATCCCGCGTCGCCCAGCTTGGTCCATGAACGCCCCGACCGCACCGCCTATTTTGAAAGAGGTTCTTCGCCGGATTGCATCCCAAAAATTGCGGCCCATATAAGGTCTCGCCCGTGGACAGAACTCTGACAGGCGATCTGCGGGGCAAGGTGGGGGAGCGCGCGACCGTTCGCGGCTGGGTGCAGGCCGTGCGCGACCAGAAGCGCATGCAGTTCGTCGTCGTCCGCGACGAGGCCGGCGGCGTGCAGGTCGTGCTCGGCAAGGACGATCCGCCGAGCCCGCTCAACGAGGCCGTGTCCGCGCTCACGCCCGAGTCGGCCGTGACGGTCACCGGGTCCATCGTCGCCGACGAGCGCGTGAAGCTGGGCGGCCTGGAGCTGCGCCTGGAAGATCTGCGGGTCGACTCGCCGGCGGAGCCTGAGCTGCCGATCGCGCCCGACTCCGCCCTGGACAAGCGCATCGACTGGCGCTACCTCGACCTGCGCCGCCCCGACCGCCGGTTGATATTCGAGGTGCAGACCACTGTCGAGCACGTCATGCGCGAGTACTGGCATCAGCAGCGGTTCGTCGAGATCCACACCCCCAAGCTGATGGGCTCCGCCAGCGAGTCCGGCGCCGAGCTGTTCAAGGTCGAGTACTTCGACACGACCGCCTACCTGGCGCAGTCCCCGCAGTTCTACAAGCAGATGGCGATCGCCGGCGGGTTTGAACGCGTGTTTGAGATCGGCCCCGTGTTCCGCGCCAACCCGTCGTTCACCTCGCGCCACGACACCGAGTTCACGAGCGTCGACGTCGAGATCGCATGGATCGACTCGCACGAGGACGTGATGGCCTTCGAGGAGCGTTGGCTCGCGCACGTGCTCGGGGCGGTCAAGGCAGCGCACGGGGATGAGATCGAGCGGGCGCTCGGCGCCGAGCTGATCGTCCCGACCGTGCCGTTTCCGCGGATCACGCTCGCCCGCGCGAAGGAGATGCTCTCCGACGGCGGCCACGACTCCGTGGGTGGGCGGGGTCTCGATCCGGACCACGACCTCGACCCCCCAAGCGAGCGAGCGCTGTCCGCGCTGGTGGCGGCCGAGCACGGCCACGAGTTCGCGTTCGTCACCGACTACCCCTCATCGGTGCGCCCCTTCTACCACATGCGCCACCCCGACAACCCGACTCTCACCCGCAGCTTCGACCTGCTCTGGCGTGGCCTGGAGCTGACAACGGGCGCCCAGCGCGAGCACCGCCACGACGTCCTGCTGGCCCAGGCCCGGGACAAGCAGGTCGACCCGGGGCCGATCTCCTACTACCTCGACTTCTTCCGCTACGGAGCCCCCCCCCACGGCGGCTTCGGCTTCGGGCTGACGCGCCTGTTGATGCAGCTGCTGGGTCAGGACAACGTCCGTGAGGTCACGTTCTTGTATCGCGGCCCGCACCGGTTGATGCCGTAGGGGCGGGTCGGGCTTCGGTCTCATCGGTCGATCTGGAGGCACCCTTCCATGAGCCCGTCCAACAGGACATGTATCATGGACGGCAGAAGAGACACATAGCAGGGACATTTAGAGGCTCAAAATCTTATGGCACGCGAGTGCGAACAGACTCATCCGTACATCGACTTCAAGCTGGTGCTGCCCGATCCCAACGCGTCGCTGTGGCTGCTTCTGGGTGAGGCGAAGTCCAAGGGCATGCACATCGCCCGCACGCTCCTGCATCCGCAGCGAAGCCATGAGTTGATGCAGGTGTTCCTCACGAAGGGCATGCTCGCGACGACCGCGATCGAGGGCAACACCCTGTCTGAGGAGGAGGTTCGCAGGGTCATCGAAGACCGCTCCGAGCTGCCGCCCTCAAAGGAGTACCTGGCGCAAGAGGTGCGTAACGTGATCGACGCGTACAACGTGGTCAAGGGCGACATCCTGCGCAACCCCAAAGCCGAGCTCACGCCCGCGCGCCTGCAGGACTGGAACCGGCTGATCCTCTCCGGGCTGGCCTTGGAAGAGGGGGTCCTCCCTGGCCGGTTCAGGGAGATGGGAGTGGCGGTCGGCAACTACAAAGCTCCTCCGGCCCGCGATGTCGAGTATCTCGTCACGCGCCTGTGCGAGTGGCTGAACGGGGATTTCTTCACGATCGGCGACGGCCGTCCGGAGTTCCGCGCGCCGCTGGCCATCCTCAAGGCCGTGATGGCCCATCTGTACTTCGTCTGGATCCACCCCTTCGGGGACGGCAACGGTCGCACCGCGCGGCTCCTGGAGCTGCAGATCCTGCTGGCCGCCGGGTTTCCCGCGCCCGCCACGCAGCTTCTGAGCAATCACTACAACCAGACGCGAACCGAGTACTACCGCCGGCTGCGGCTCGCCGGCAGGGAGGGGCCGGCCGGCTTTCTCACCTATGCGCTCCGCGGCTTTGTGGATGGCTTGGCCGAGCAGCTGGACCTGATCTTTCGTTGGCAGCGCAACGATCGCTGGGAGCAATATGTCTACCAGCAGTTCGGCGAGCTCCGCACCGAAGCCGACAGGCGCCGTCTGCGGCTGGTACTCGAGGTATCCAAGGCCTACCGCGTGACCGGTGCCCCAATTCCCCGCGACGGCCTGCGCTGGCTGTCCCCCAAGCTCTCCGAGGCATACAGTGGCAAAACCGACAAGACGCTCACGCGCGATCTCAATGCGATCGAGAAGCTGGAACTGCTCAAGCGCGACCGAGCCGGCTACATGCCCAACGACGAGGTGCTCCTCGGCTTCCTCCCCGAACGAGTCGATGGCGTTCTCACTATGGATCGTATGTCACTCGTCGAGCGCGATCCGCCTGCGATGGTGAGTGCGGCCATCGAGTCTTGAGAGGCAACGGTCAGCTGACCCCCGCGACCACGGCCCCACCCTCGCGCAGGCGCCCGACCGCGGCGAGCACCGCCTCACGCGCGTCGGTGGGCTCGAGGATGGCGGCGTCGCCGGCTTCCTTGAGGATCTCGCGCACGAGCCAGTCGACGCCGGCGAAGCTCAGCTCGACCACCACCGAGCCGTCGGTGCGCTCTGCCACTACGCGGCGGGCCTCGCGCGCCCAGCGGGCGCGCTCGGGGGAGACCCATACACGCGCGGTCCGCGACGCCTCCACCTCGCCGGTGCGCAGCCAACCGTCGACCTCGGCGGCGGGATCGACCTCGGGGCGCGGCTGAAACGTACGGTCTGAGATCTGCGCGCGCTTGATTCGGTCCAGGCGGAAGTGGCGCACGCCGTCGCGCTCGGGGTCAAAGCAGGCGACGTACCATCCCTCGCGTCCGTTGGTGAGCGCGTACGGCTCGACCACGCGGTGAGAGATCTCGTCCTCGTTCTCCTTGTAGTACTCGAGCTCGATCAGCCGGTGCTCGACGATCGCGGTGGAGACCAGGCGCGCGAGGTCCGCGTCGTCGCCGGCGGCGTGCGCCACCTGCAACCCATGCTCCATCGGGTCCTCGCCGAGTGCCGCGACGATCTTCTCGCGCGCGCTCGACAGCGAGCCCTCGGGGATGTGCTCGCCGAGCAGATCGATCGCCGCGACCAGCGCCTTCCCCTCGACCGGCAGCAGGCGCGCGGGCCGGTCGAAGTTGTCGCTGTAGGGCTCAGGGTCGACCTCGATGATCCCAACCCCCTCGTCGGACTCGGTGATCTCCGCATACAGCACGTAGGAGCCGCCGCCGAAGTTGACGACGTTCAGCACGTTCACGTCCTCATGCAACTCCTCCTCGCTGAGTTGCAGTTTGTCGCACACGTCTTCGACCGACACAGGCTCGCCGGCGCGGCCGGCCTGGATCAGGATGCTCGCGAGCGTCACCAGCCGCGCGAATCGCTCCGGTCTGATCGCGGCCTCGTTTCCGCGCCCGCCGGAGGATCCATCCTCGCCATCGCCTACGACACCCGCTGCGCCGCGGCGTCCGCCGCGGGTCCTGGGCCTGCGCTCGCTCGTCGACCGGCTCGCCGCCGCGGTCGATGCTCCCGTCCCAGCGGCCTGTGCGGCTTCCATGGCGGCGTCGAGGAAGACCTCGCCGTGACGCTCCCACAGCAGCTCCACTCGCCGGCGCAGCTCGCTCGTCAGCTCATCCGGGCCGAGCAGCCGCGCGTTTGCGCCCAGACCGAGCACCCACGCGACGATCGTGCGCGGGCTGGAGTACTCGGTGGAGAACACGACATCGCCTTCCTCAGCCTCGATTCCCTCCAGAGCGCTACCGCGCGCGGCGGCGCTCTCCTCGGCGTCCATGCCGGCGTCGCCGGGCGCGTGGAACTCTCCGTAGCGGCCGAAGTGGCGCTGCACCTGCCACGCGATCCGTTCGGAGATGAGCACTTCGGCGACGCTCACCCGATCGCCGAGCTGCCAGTCGGCGCGGCGCGCGTAGGCGCGCGGGTCGAAGTCCTCTGGCCGGCGAAAATCGTGCTCGGCCTTGGTCGCGTAAGAGACCTTGCCGCGAATCCGCGACAGCCTGAACACGCGGATCGCGTCGCGCTCGTGCGCGTGGCCGAGCAGATAGAACTGACCGCCCTGGAACAGCAGGTGGTAGGGGTCGATCCGGCGCGGGCCGGTCTCGTCGCGCTCCATCGTGTAGTAATCGAACGTGATCGTCTTATTACGGAAGATCGCCGTCTCGACCTTCGCCAGGCGCGCGGACAGCTCATGACCGCCGGCGGATGCCGTGATTCCCAGTGCCACCGAGCGCTGCTCGGGAGCGCGCAGCGGGCTGGGGCGCCCCCAGGTGATCTGCTGCAGCGCGAGCCGCAGCGGCTCGGCGTAGGCGAATTCGCCGTCGAGCAGGCTCAGCGCCGTCTGCAGCGCCGCGAGCTCCGTGTCAGAGAACGCGATCGGCGGCAGATGGAAGTTCTCCGGGCGCAACGAGTAGTTCTCCTGCTCTGCCGCCCCGTCGGTGGGGCGCTCGACGGTCAGCTGGATGCGCAGCGACTCGAGCTCTGAGCGATCGGCGTAGAAGCGACGCGCGAACGCGTCCTCGTTCATGCCGCTGTAGCCCTCCACGTCGCGCCGGATCTCCAGAGCCGTGACGGGCCGTCGCTCGGCCATCAGGTAGGAGATCAGCGACAGCTGGCGGATCAGCTTCTCGGTGTCCTTGGCCATCGTGCGCTCGCCTCAGCAGAGGTGGTGGATGTCTTGACGAAAGTCCATCCGATCAAACCATAGAACTCGACGGGGGGGCGGCTACGGCCGCCCGTCGACGGGCTCGCTATTTGCGGACTTTCAGGCGGCTTTGAGCGCGGTCAAGCGGCTTCGCGCTCGGGTTCGGACGCCGGAGCGACGGGATCGTCGAGCACAGACCGACCGGGAATGTCGAGTGCGGACGGGTCGGCGAAGAACGCGCTGCCCTCGAGCGCCCTGTCAAAGTTCGACCAGCGCCTGCCCGGCGCGAGCTCCTTCTCGAGCCGGTCGAAGCTGCCCAGGCGTCCGCCGAGGTTGTCGATCATGTGCACGAGCGTCGCCTCGCGCGTGCACGGCAGCACCGGGCTGCCGTGCTCGAGCGTTCCGTGATGGGACAGGATGATGTGCGTCACCGCCTGCTCCAGCTCGGCGGGGAAGCCCTCGATCTCCTCGATCAGGCGCCTGACGCGGTAGTAGCCGAGCGCGATCTCGCCCTGCAGCCGCCCGGCATCGGTCAGGTCGATCGCGCTCGGGTCCTCGGTATAGGCCTCGAGCTTGCCGATGTCGTGCAGCAGCGCTCCGGTCACCGCGACATCGCGGTCGATCCCCGCAAACGTCGCGCTGGTCGCGCTGACCGCCTGGGCGACGCTCAGGCAGTGCTCGAGCAGCCCGTGCCTGTAAGCCTGGTGGTAGTGCTTGGCGGCGGGCGCGACCCTGTAGGCGGCCCACAGCTCGGAGTCCTCGCCGAGCACGCGCTCCAGCAGCGCGCGCAGGTGTGGCCGGCGGACCGTCGCCAGCAGCTCGCGCATTTCCGCCTCGAGCTGCCCCACCGTATGTGCCGGGCCGTCGCTGAGGTCCTCCGGCGCATAGCTTCCCGGCACGGGCTGCTCCAGTGCGCGGAGGTTGATCTGCGGCCCGAACCGGGGGTGGACGGTGTAGCGCCCACGCACGTGCACCGCCTCGCCTCGCCGTGCGAGCTCCTCGATCTCGCCGAGCTCCTCCCAGACCATGCACACAACCGCGCCGGTCCTGTCGCCCAGCGCCAGGCGCAGGTAATCCCCACCGTCGCGCCGCCGCCGGCGCTCGGCATCGCGCACCAGCAGCACCTGGTCGATCTCGGCACCGTCTTGCAGCTCGTTGATGAACACGTCTTTGACGTTAGGCCCCGCTTCGGACGGCGCCCCAAACTCTGTCAAGAAATGCTCATGGCTGGGTCTCTAGCTATCCATGAGGATCAAGAACATTCTGTGTCCGAAACGTCTAATGACGCCTGACGATATTTGCCATTCGATACCTGGTCGTCTCCCGCTGCCATCTCTACTCTTGTTTGATGTAAGACGAGGTTTTACACGGAGTCATCAGAGCATTACACCAAGTCACCACCAGTCACATGAGACCAACGAGATCACAGGCACAGAGGGGCGGCGAAGGCGATATGGGGCAGCAGCAGAGCGAGACGGCGGAGAACACGATCAGGGTCGTGAGCTGGAACGTCAACGGCATCCGCGCCCGCTGGCCGCGCCTGGTCGAGCTGCTGAGCGAGCAACAGCCCGACGTCGTCTGCCTGCAGGAGACGCGCTGTCCCGACCACCGCTTTCCTTACGGGCAGCTGCGCGACCTCGGCTACGAGGCGCAGCACAGCTGCGGCGCAAGCGGCGCCGGCGTGGCGATCCTGGTGCGAGCCGACCATGAGGTCGACCGGCGCAGCCTCGCGCTCGACCACGACCACGACATGGCCGCGGGCCGCTGGCTGCAGGTCACGCTCGACGGCCTGACGATCAGCTCGGTGTACGTGCCCGCCGGCTCGCTCGATGAGACCGACGACGCCGAGGCCAAGCTCGCCTTCCTGGAGGCGATCGCCCGCCAGGTCTACGGCGAGCAGGAGCGCCCGATGCTGATCACCGGAGACTTCAACGTCGCGCCCACCGATCAGGACGTATACGAGCCGACGTGGCTGGAGGACTCCTCCCACACCGGCGCGGCCGAGCGCGAGAGCATGCGCGGGATCATCGAAGAGGGCGAGCTCGTGGACGTCTACCGGCGGCTGCACCCCGAGGAGCGCGGCTACACCTGCTGGGACCAGCGCGACGGCCACTACGCGCGCGACTACGGCCTGCGCATCGACCTCGCGCTGGCGAGCGAGCACCTGACGCCGTTCGTGACTCGCTGCGACGTCAACCACACCTACCGCCAGGGCCGCAAGCCCTCAAACCATGCGCCGCTGGAGATCGAGCTGGAGCCGGTCGCGGCGTAGGGCTGGAAGGGTGCACGGATAACAGGGTTCGGTCTGTAAGAAAGGACTCGGAGGGCCAGCCCGCCGGTGCCCGGGCCGTACATAAGGTCGCCGGGGCCAGTCGATACCCTCCCCGCGGTGAGCCGCCGCGAGCAGATCAAGATGTCCGTCGAGGAGGTCGCCGCGTTCCTCGCCGAGGAGCGCACCGTCACCTGTGCGACCGCCGGGCCGCGCGGGTGGCCGCATCTGATGCCGCTGTGGTACGTCCTGCGACCGATCGAAGATCGGCCAGCGCCCTCCGGAGAGCCGGGCCCGCGCGTGTGGGCGTGGACGTACGTCTCATCCCAGAAGGTCCACAACCTGCAGCGCGATCCGCGTGCGACCCTGCAGGTCGAGGCGGCCGAGAGCTACGCGGAGCTGCGCGGTGTCATGCTCGAGTGCGACGTCGTCATTCACCGCGACCTCGACACGGTCGCGCCGCTGGGCGCCGCGATCATGCTGCGTAACTCGGTTCCGCGCGGCGTCGATCCGCCGGCGGAGCTGGCCCCCGAGGCGCGTGCCGTCGTGGATGCCCAGGCCGTCAAGCGCGTGGGCCTGGAGTTCGTCGAGCGCCGCCGCGCGACATGGGATCATCGCAAGCTCGGCGGCGTCTACTAGCCCCGCAACCTGGAGCGCGACCCCCGCGCGACCCTGCAGGTGCAGGAGGCAGGCACGCGCGTATTCCGTGTCCTGTCACTCGCGTGGAAAGGAAAGCCTGAGCGCCGGGGCGATGCGCCGTACATGCTCCTCATCGACCCGGACTCGCTCGGCGTAGGCCTGCCACTCGGAGACGACCTCGCGCACCTCCTCCAAGATCCGAGTCGCTCGCCCGCGCGGCAGCGAGGCCGCGCGGGCGCAGTCGCGGAAGTCCGCCAGCGTGAAGTGCTCGCGCTTGCCGTTCATGGTCATCTGATGCTGGCTGGTCCACTCGCTGGAGGGCCGGTAGGCGTAGGTGAGATCGAACGCGGGGGCAAGCTCCCAACGTCCGGAGCGATCCATCAGGAACGCGATGTTCTTGACATGGTCGTCCTGGTTGCGCGCCACGACGTTGAACACCATCCGGCGGAACATCTGCTCGACCGCCGCGCTTGCAAGCCCGAGCCGGCGGATGACCAGGAACGCCTGCTCGTAGGAGTGGGCGCCGGGCTGGTTGAAGTCGAAGTGGGCGAGCGCGCCCAAGGACTGCATGTGCCGCTTGGCGCCGTCCGGGCCGCGGTCAAACCGGCGGGTCATGAAGTGGCGGCGGCCGCTCTCCTGCAGCAGCCGGCACTCGCTCATGAGAATGCCGGCGTCGCGCGCCATCAGCGAGTAGGCGTACTCCACCGCACCATAGCCCTGGGGGTCGGCGAGTGTGTCCTTGTCGCGGTTGTTGGCCACCCCGTCGAACTTCAGCAGCCAGTGCTCGAAGCCCGGCCCCAGATTGTCGAGCTGGCCGGAGCGCACGACCTCGGTGGTGGGGTTCCAGGCGATCACCGCCTTGGCGCGTGCGCCGCCGGCGGAGGTGCCGACGCTGAGGATGTCGCGCATCGCCTGCTGTTGATGGCCCTCGGCGAGCGAGGCGACGAGCTCCTGCCGCCGCGAGAGCACTTCGGAGGCGAGCTCGACAAGCTCTGAGACCTGCAGATCGTGCCCGCGGGATGGCGACGGGCCGAGGCTGGGCGCGTACTCCAGGGCGCCCATGCCGCGCCTGCCGATATAGCACAGGCGCTCCACGGAGTTAAAGCTCTCCGGCGTGCGTCCCTGCCCCGCCAGCCAGGCGTCGATCAGCGCGTGACCGTAGCGGTCGGGCAGGCTGTCGGCCAGCAGCCCGGGCAGCCCGTGGAAGCTCTCGGGGTTCAGCGCTCCGAACATGAAGGGCCCGGCGCGCAGCGGCATGACGAACGGAGAGACCTCGATACCGCTCCCGAGAAAGGGCGGGTCGTACTGAAAAGCTGCCACGCGACTGTCCTCGGGCATCGACACCGCGCCGATCTGAGTGCCCCACAGCCTGACCGCGGCGAGCGTGCTCACGGGCCGCCCGCGCGCGTCTCATCCCCCCACTGCCACGAGGCGGTCTCCTCCTGCCGGGGTGGGCGCTTGCGCCGAGCGCCTGAGGCGCGCCGACGCTTTTTGCCATGCAGCTTGAGGAGCTCGATCGGGCTCGGCGCCGGTTCGGGCACCAGCTGGTCCAGCGTGTCGAGCAGCCCGAGCGCCCGCAGCACGCGGATGAAGCTGGTGAGCTTCACCGACTCGCCGGCCTCGATGCGCTGCACCGCCTTGCGCTCCACCCCTGCCTCGGCAGCCAGTTCGCGCTGGGTGAGGTTGCGCTCGAGCCGGGTGCGCTCGAGTCTTGAGCCGAGCTCGGAGAGCACTGCCTCGTCCGTCAGATATCGCTCAATCTTCACAACACACCTCAAATGGGGCCTCAGCCCAAGAACCCGAGTTAGAGACCTAAGTATAGGACCTACCTAAAGAATAGCATAATCTCTGATGCAGGCCTTTAAAAGGGTCTTTAGCTATAATATATATAGGTACAGCCCTATTTAAGGGGCTTCATATGTGCTTTCTAGTTGCAGTAACTCGGTTCCGCGCGGCGTCGATCCGCCGGCGGAGCTGCCCCCGAGGCGCGTGCCGCCGTGGACGCCCAGGCCGTTAGTCTGCTCCGGCAATGACCGACCTCAAGGGCCTCATCCTGTCCGGCGGCAAGGGCACGCGCCTGCGGCCGATCACGCACACGAGCGCCAAGCAGCTCGTGCCCGTCGCGAACAAGCCGGTCCTGTTCTATGGGATCGAGGCCATGGCCGCCGCGGGGATCCGGCAGGTCGGGATCGTGATCGCGCCGGAGACCGGGCCCGAGATCGAAACCGCGGCCGGGGACGGGTCCCAGTTCGGGGTGCAGATCGAGTACATCGTTCAGGACGAGCCCCTGGGCTTGGCCCATGCCGTGCTGACGGCCGAGCCGTTCCTCGGTGAGAGCCCGTTCGTGATGTACCTCGGCGACAACCTCCTGCAAGGCGGCATCTCAGACCTCGTGACCGCGTTTCGCGAGCACGGACCGGACGCGCTGATTCTGCTGACGCCCGTGCCCGACCCGCAGAACTTCGGCGTGGCCGAGCTCGCGCCGGCCGATTCAAGCAATCCGGGGGATGCGGGCCGGGTCGTGCGGCTGGTCGAGAAGCCCGCCGAGCCCGCCACCGACCTGGCGCTTGTGGGCGTATACATGTTCACCGCCGGTATCCACGACGCGGCGCGGGCGATCGAGCCCTCAGCCCGTGGCGAGCTGGAGATCACCGACGCGATCCAGCACCTCGTCGACGGCGGCATGCGCGTCGAGCCGCACATCGTGCGCGGCTGGTGGAAGGACACCGGCCGTCTGGAGGACATGCTGGAGGCCAACCGCCTGATCCTCGACAACCTGATCGAGCGCCACGAGGGCGAACTGATCGACTCGCAGGTGGACGGCCGCGTGGTGATCGAGGCCGGCGCCCGTTTGGAGCGCACAACCGTGCGCGGACCCGCGGTGATCGGTGCGGGGGCACGGCTGTGCGACTGCTACATCGGCCCCTATACGGCGATCGGCGAGAACTGCTCGATCTCGGGGGCGGAGGTCGAGCACTCGATCCTGCTGTCCGGCTCGTCGGTGTGCGACCTGGACGGGCGCATGGAGTCCTCGCTGCTGGGCCGCAACGTGACCGTCCGCCGCTCCGACGGCCAGCCCCGCGCATATCGATTCATGGTCGGGGACAACTCCGACATTTCAATCTTGTGAAGCTGCTGCTCACCGGAGCCGAGGGGATGCTCGGCCACGATGTGCGCCGCGTCGCCGAGCGGGCCGGTCACGAGCTGGTGCTGGTCGACCTGCCCGAGCTTGACATCACCGACGAGTCCGCCGTGAACGCATTCTTTGAGCGCGAGCGTCCCGAGGCGACCGTCAATTGCGCCGCGTGGACCGACGTGGACGGCGCCGAGACCAAGCAGGCCCTGGCCCATGCGGTCAACGCCGACGGCGCGGGCAACCTCGCGCGCGCGGCGGCGAAGCTCGGCACGCCGCTTCTGCACATCTCCACCGACTACGTCTTCGACGGTGCCCCGCCGCTGGATGGGAATGGGCGGCCGCGACCCTATGTGGAGTCCGACCCCACCGGCCCCCGCTCGGTGTACGGCTCGACCAAGCTCGAGGGCGAGCACCAGGTGCTTGACGCCTCTGGAGTGCACACCGTCGTTCGCACGTCCTGGCTCTACGGAGTCGATGGGCGCAACTTCGTCGACACCATGCTGCGCCTGGCGGGCGAACGCGAGGCGGTGCAGGTCGTCGACGACCAGATCGGCTCTCCCACATGGTCCGGGCACCTCGCGCCCGCCATGATCGGACTGCTCGAACGTCAGGCGAGCGGCCTGGTGCATCTCACCGGCGCCGGCGAGGTCTCCTGGAACGGCTTTGCCCAGGAGATCTTCCGCCAGGCGGAGGTCCGGTGCCGGGTCGAGCCGGCGAGCAGCGAGCAGATGGCGCGCCCCGCCCCTCGTCCCGCTTGGTCGGCGCTCGAGTCCGAGCGCGAGGACGTCCTGCCGATGCCGGACTGGCGCGACGGCCTGGCTGGGTATCTGGCAGCCAGGGCTGGGATAATGCGCTCATGAGCACGCATGGCGGCGCTGGATCTGCGTCCTCGGTCGCTCGCGTGCGTAGCACGCCACGCTCTCTGCGTCCTTGCCCAGCTTGCCCTGCGCACTCATGAGGAGCGGGATGAGATGATGCGCTCATGAAGCTCCTTGTGTGTGGTGGCGCCGGGTTCATCGGCTCCACCTTCGCGCGCCAGCGCCTGCTCGAGCACGGCGACGACGTGACCGTGCTCGACAAGCTCACCTACGCCGGACGCGAGGAGAACTTCCATGACTTCGCCTCCGATGAGCGCTTCCGCTTCGTTCACGACGCGATCGAGAATCCCGAGGCGGTTGCAACCGCGCTCGAGGGGATCGACGCGATCGTCAACTTCGCCGCCGAGACGCACGTCGATCGTTCGATCGCCGAACCGGACGCGTTCGTGCGCACCCACGCGCTCGGCACGTACGTGCTGCTGGAGGCCGCCCGCGAGCGCGATCTGCGTTACGTGCAGGTGTCCACCGACGAGGTGTACGGGTCGATCGACGTCGGCACGTTCACCGAGGACTCGCCGCTGCGTCCCTCATCGCCCTACTCCGCCACCAAGACCGGCGCCGATCTGCTCGTGCAGAGCTACTTTCACACATACTCGCTGCCCGCGACCATCGTGCGCGGCTCGAACAACTACGGCCCTTACCAGTACCCCGAGAAGCTGATCCCGCTGATGGTCCTCAACGCGCTCCACGGTGACGCTCTGCCGGTGTACGGGGACGGGATGCAGGTGCGCAACTGGATCCAGTGCACCGACTTCGCTCGCGCGATCGGGCATGTGCTCGCGCACGGCTCTCCCGGCGAGGTCTACAACGCGGGCGGTCCCGACGAGCAGGCGAACATCGACGTCGTCCAGCGCATCATCGCGCTGACGGGCGCCTCCGAATCCCAGATCGAGCACGTCACCGACCGACCCGGCCACGACCGCCGCTACTCACTCTCCTCGGAGAAGGTCCGCGCGCTGGGCTGGACGCCCCGAGTGAGCTTTGAGGACGGCCTCGCCGAAACCGTCGCCTGGTACCGCGACAACACGTGGTGGTGGGAGCCGATCCGCTCGGGTGACTACCGCGCGTATTACGAGCGCCAGTACGGCCGCGCGCTCAGCTGAGGCCGGCGATCTTCCACTTCCCGCCTTCCTTGACGAGCGACATCGTCTGGATGCCTTTCTTGCCTTCGTAAACGCTCTTCACGCGGGCCGTCGCTTTGTCGCCGTTGAGCTGGATCGATTCGACGGTCGCTTCGAAGCTGTCGATCTCTTTCAGCTGGGTTTCGATCGCCTTGTTGCAGTCCCCTGCTGCCGTGTCCAGACGCGCAACGGTCGCGCTCGCGAGGTCTTCGCCGCAGATCTTCTTCTGTTCGAGCGCGGTCGCATGGCTCTGCAGATGCGCCACCGTCTGGGCGACCTTTTCCTGTTCGCCCTTGAAGCTGCTCGTCGACACGGTGCTGCCGCACGCGCCGAGCCCCACAGCGAGCAGCCCCATGCACAGCAGTGTGAGTAGACGGGCCGGGATCATCGGCCGCAGAGAGTACGCCACTGCGCTCTAGGGCGATTCATGGGCAAGCGAGGCAAGGACGCAGGAAGCGTGGCGTGCTCGGCACGCGAGCGACCGAGGACGCCGCATCGCGCCGCCCAGGGATCGCCCTAGGACTCGTCGTCGCGGCGGTAGCCGAGTCTCGCGGAGATCCGATCGGCTGTGGAAACCAGGTGCGGACCGAGCGCGTCGACGAGCTCCTCGAGGGAGATCATCGAGGCGTGGGCTGCCATGTTCACGGCGGCGACCACCTCGCGGGCCTCGTTGCGTACGGGCGCTGAGATCGAATGCAGCTCTGGGGCGAGCTCTTCGTCGTTGACGGCGAATCCCGCGTCGAGCACCTCTCCGAGCTCGTCACGCAACGCTTTCTTGCTCGTGATCGTGTTCGGACCGCGCTTGGTCAGCTTGATGTCGGTGAACAGGTCGCGCTGCTCGGGCTCGGGCAGGTGCGCCATCAGCAGCTTGCCCATCGACGTGCAGTACGCCGGCAGCCGCGAGCCGGGGTGCAGGCCGAGGTCGATCTTGCTCTGCCCGCGCCGGAAGCTGCGGGCGCGATCGACATACAGGATGTCCGACCCGTCGAGCACGGACAGGTTGACCGTGTAGCTGGTGCGCTGGCGCAACTCCTCCAGATACGGATGGGAATGCTCACGCAACCCCGTCGAGTTCAGCGCGGACATGCCCAGATCGGTCACGCGCAGTCCGAGACGATACTTGCGAGATGCGCCCTGCTCCAGGTAGCCGAGCGCGACCAGCGTGATCACATAACGGTGCGTGGTCGAGCGGCTCATGCCCAGCTCGTCCGCTATGTCGGCGATACCGAGCACGGGGCGCTCGGGGGTGAAGCAGCCGAGGATTGCAAGACCGCGCTCCAGCGACTGCGAGTAGCGTGGCTCACGCAGGCTCGGGATCGACCAAGCGGGCTCTTGCGTTATGTCTGATGTTTTGGAAGTATTCGAACTAGTTCTGGGCATTGCACTCGGCTTCCTGTTCCTTGTCCTGGAGGCATCCCTTCAAGGGAATATTCATGTCTGAGCAAACAGCATACTTAGATCTGAGCGTGATCTCAATCATAAACATCGATTCTCCAGTCAGGCCGGGCAGAAACATACCGGCTTGTGTCTCCGTTCTGAGAGCCAGCGGCACCCACCCGAGGCTTGCCGCTGTGGTTGAGACGGCGCTGTGTCGAGGCGAAGGTCTGGGACGTCCAGCTCCTCGCGATCCCGGGATTTACCGCCATGACTGAGTCTGGCGTGAGCCCACAGCCGGCCGAGCTGCTGATCGTGGGCGCCGACGTGCGCACGATGGACCCACGCCGCCCCCGCGCGCGGGGGCTCGCACTGGGGGCGGGACGCGTGCTCGCGGTCGGCGACGAGTCAGACCTGCGGGAGCTCGCCGGGTCAGAGACCCGCGTGCTCGACGCGCACGGCGCGAGCGTGCTCCCAGGGCTGATCGACGCGCACGGCCACTTCGGCCATGTCGCGCGCTCGATGGCCACGGCCGTGGACTGCCGCACGCCTCCCGTGCGCTGCATCGACGACATCCTCGACCGCGCGCACGAGCGCGCGGACACGTGCCCGCCCGGCACGTGGATCCTCCTGCAGGGCACGACCTTTCAGGACGAGCTGATCGAGGATCGCCGCTTTCCCTCACCGGTGCAGCTGAGCGCGGTCTCCTCCGAACATCCGATCGTGTATCGCTCGAGCCTGCACCATCTGGTCCTCAACAGCCGTGCCCTGCGTGACGCGGGACTCGATGCCGACACACCAACGCCCGCCGGGGCCCACATAGAGCGCGACCCCGAAACGGGCAGTCCCACGGGCGTGCTCGCGGAGATGTTCGACCGCCTGCCGATCCCCCCCGCGACCGAGGAGCAGCTCGCGGCCTCGATCGAGCGCACCGCCTGGGAGCACTACCTGGCCAACGGCGTCACCTCGATCCAGGAGATCTGGGATTCGGCATATGTGATGGAGCTGATCGCGCGCGCCCAGCGCGCGGGCGATCTGCCGCTGCGCGTGCGCGGGCTCGGCTGGGTTCCGCTCGCCGGCACCGTGGAGGAGGTCGCGAGCGGGCGGATCGGCGACGTGCCGCTGCGGCCCGGCTGGCTGGAGGACGGCGGGGTGAAGCTGTTCGCCGACGGCGGCACCTCATCGCACACGGCCGCCTACTACGAGGCCTACCTCGACGCGCCCGGCCGCGGCGCGCTCAACCACGAGCTGGGTGAGCTCGTGCAGATGATCTCCACCGCCCAGGCGGCCGGCGCCCAGGTCGGGGTGCACGCCTGCGGCGATCTCGCGCTCGACCTGACATTGGCCGCGTTCGAGCTGGCCGGCACGACTCCCGCGTTAGACCTGCGCCCGCGCATCGAGCACGGCGCCAACACGACCTGGACCGCCGCCCGCTCGGAGTGGTGTCGGCGCCTGGGGGTGCTGCCGGTCGCGAACCTCGGGTTCATCCACAACTACGGCGAGTTCTGGCCGCGCTCGCTGGGCGAGGCACGCAGCCGCGACTGTGTGCCGCTGCGCTCACTGCTCGACGCGGGCTTCCCCGTGCCGGGCACCTCCGATACGACCGGCGGCGATCCGCGCTTGCTGAACCCGTTTCACAACATGTGGTGCGCCGTCACCCGCGAGACGTTCGCCGGGCGCGTGGTCGACCCCGACCAGCGGATCACACCGCAGGAGGCGCTGACCATGTACACGCGCAACGCCGCCCACGCGGGCCACTGGGAGGGCTCGCGCGGGACGCTGGCCCCGGGGCTGCTCGGCGATGCGATCGTGCTCGACCGCGCGCTCGACGGCGTCACCGGCCAGGAGCTGGGCGAGGTGACCGTCGCGCACACGATCGTCGCCGGCGAGCTCGTCTACTCCAAAGGCGCCCGCGTCTGCTCACCCGGGGATGCGCCGGGACGGGAGGATTGATGGGATACGCAAACGCTCACACGGTGGACAGGGCCGCATGCGGCCCTGTCTCGGACCCGCGCATGCGCGGGTCCGCCGGTCGGCGCATGCGCCGACCGGGACATCCCTCAGGTTGATTGCGTATGCGCTTCTATCTCTTTCTCCCCGGCCAGTGGTGGGACCGCTCCAAGCCCGCTCGGCGACTGTACGAGGAGATGGTCGAGCAGGCTGTGCTCGCCGAGCAGCTCGGCTACGACGGGATCTGGCTGGCCGAGCAGAACCTCGTCAGCTTCCTCGCCGCCCCCGACCCGCTGCAGCTGGCGGCGACGATCGCGCAGCGCACTGCTCAGATCAGGATCGGCGTGGCCGTGTTCGTGCTGCCGTTTCACCACCCGCTGCGGCTGGCGGGGCAGATCGCGCAGATCGACCAGCTGTGCGGCGGGCGCTTCGATGTCGCCTGCGGGCGCGGCGCCTCGCCGTACCAGATGCGCCAGTTCCAGAAAGAGATGGACGAGGATGAGAGCCGGGCGTTCTTCGCCGAGCACCTGCGGATCATGGTCGACCACTGGACCGACCACTCCTCGCACGCCCACGACGGCCGCTTCTTCTCCTACCCCAACGCGACCGTGCTGCCGCCCCCGTTGCAGCAGCCCCACCCACCCCTGTGGATCGCGGCGCTGTCGGCCCGCTCGATGCATTGGGCGATTGAGCTTGGATTCGATTCGCACGCGATCTTCAGCCCGTTCCGCGAGCCGTTCTCGCACGTCGAAGGGGTCTACGAGGCGTTCGAGCAGGCCCTCCGCGACGCCGGTCGCGAGCGTCGCGATGCGCAGTTCGGCCTCAACCGCATGACGTTCGTCGGCGGCGAGGAGGCGGAGTGCCGGGAGGTGCTGAGGTACGTGCTGATGAACCACCGCGTCATCGACCAGCAGCTGGGCAGTGTCGAGCGCGTGCGCGAGGGCGACTACGTGGTCGACGAGGCGGTCAAGGAGGACGAGCCGGGCCTGGATGAGATGTACGCGAACATCGCCTACGGCACCGCCCCGGAGGTAAGTGTGAAGCTCGCGCGTTACGCGGAGCTGGGCGTCGACCTGTTCTCCGCATGGCACAACGTCGGCCAGCCCCACGAGCAGGTATGCGCGTCGATGGAGGCGTTCGCGCGCGAGGTGATGCCGGCGTTCCGCGTGCCCGCCGCGTCGGCGCCGGGTGGGGAGGCCGCGCCGTGAGCGATGAGGCTTCCCCCGACGCCAAGCAGTCGCCGGGTGTTGGGGAGTCCTCCGACGAGGTCCTGTACGAGGTGCGCGACGCGGTCGCACACATCGTCTGGAACCGCCCCGAGCGATTGAACGCGCTGAGCCCGTCATTGCTTGACGCATTTCGCGCGGCGCTGTCGCGGGCCGACTCCGACCCCGCGGTGCGCGTGGTCGTGTTCGCGGGGGCGGGCCGCGCGTTCTCGGCGGGCGGTGACATCGTCTCCGATCGCGCCCGCACCGACACCGGCCTGCCGGAGGGCGTGGACGTGGGCGATTACATGCTGGCGATGCGCGAGGAGCTGCTCGAATGGCACGGCGACTACATCCGCCTCGCCGAGATGCGCAAGCCGGTGATCGCCCAGGTGCACGGCTGGTGTCTCGGCGGGGGCGCGTGGATGGCGGTGGCGGCCGACATCACGATCGCCGCCGACGACACCGTCTTCGGCCAGCCGGAGGTGCGTCAGGGCATGCCCGGCGGGGCGATCTGGGCGCTCGCGGCGGGGTGGAAGAACGCGCTGCGCTATGCCCTCACGGGCGATCACCTCGACGCCGCCGAGGCGCTGCGGATCGGGCTGATCAACGAGGTCGTGCCCCGCGCCGAGCTCGACGCGCGCGTCGACGAGCTGGCGCGGCGGATCGCGCTGCTGCCACCCGAGGCGAGCGAGCTGAACAAGCGGATGATCAGGCGTGCACTGGACGCGATGGGCTTCCGCGAGGCGCTCACGAGCACGGCCGAGGTCGCGGGCTGGCTGATGGGCGCGTGGCGACGTGACGGCCAGGGCGCGTTCGATCAGCGCGCCGAGCGCGAGGGTCTCTCCGCGGCCGCCCGCGCGCGCGACGATCCCTTCCGGCCAGAGCCGTTCGGGCCCCGCTCGGAGCGCGACTCGTGAGCGGCGCTCCGCAGGACGCGCCGCCGCGGACGGACGGCCCGCCCGGCGCCCTGCCGCAGGACGCGCCGTCGCGGACGGACGGTCCGCCCGGCGCCCTGCCGCGGGCCGGTCCCGCCGGTCCCGCCCCCTCCCAAACGTTCAGCTCTGCCATGCGGTCGCTCGAACGGGCGATACGCCCGCGCTCGGTCGCGATCGTCGGCGCCTCGGAGGATCCCCTGAAGTACGGCTCGCGTCTGGCGCGCAGCACGATCGAATGCGAGTTTCCGGGCGGGCTTCACCTCGTCAACCCCCGCGCGGGCACGTTCATGGGGCGCGCGTTCATGCCCACCCTGGATGCGATCGGTGCGCCCGTCGATCTTGTGGTCGTCGCCGTCCCGGCCGCCCGCTGCCCGGAGGTCGTCGCACAGGCGGCAGAGCTGGGCTGCGGCTGCGCAGTCGTCGTCGCGACGGGCTTCGCCGAGGTTGGCGCGCGGTCCCTGGAACGCGAGCTCGTCGCGGCGGCCGCGGGCTCTGAGCTGCGGATCGTCGGCCCGAACTGCCTGGGGCTGTACGCGGCGGCCGGTCAGATCAACGCAACGGGCGACGCGACGATCCCGTCCGGGCGGATCGCGGTGGTCGCGCAGAGCGGGATCATCGGCCTGTCGATCGGCCATCGGGTCAAGCGCCACCGCATGGGGATCAGTCATCTGTTCTCGATCGGCAATCAGGGGGACCTCGAATTTGCGGACTACTGCGAGTTGCTCGCCGAGGACGACACCGCCGAGGCGGTGTTGCTGTACGCCGAGGGCTTCCCGAATCTGCCGCGCTTCCTGAGCGCGCTCGCGCGGCTGGCCGAGCTCAAGCCCGTCGCGGTCCTGCGCGGAGGGCGCACCGAGGCCGGAGCCGCGGCCGCCATGTCGCACACGGCCTCGCGGGCCGGGGACTCGGTGATGCTCTCCGCGGCGCTCGCGGAGGCCGGGGCGATAGAGGTCGCAAGCGACGGCGAGCTGCTGCTCGCCGGACTCGCGTTCAACGACCCCACCACCATGCCGCTGCGCTCGCGCAGGATCTCGCTGGTGTCCGACAGTGGCGGCTATGCGGTCTCCGGCGCTGATTCCGCCGTCGAGCTGGGGCTGGAACTGCGGCCTCACCCCCCCGAGGTCATCGCCGCGCTGGAGGAGGTGCCTGCTCGCGCGTGCCTCCAAGCGCAACCCGATCGACATGATCGGCGGTCCGGAGCTGCGCGCGGACGTCTTTCAGAGCGTGGTGCGCGCGTGCCTGCGCAGCGATGAGATCGATGGCGCGGTGCTCGTGGGCGGCTACGGTGGCTACGAGCACGTCGGCGGCGAGACGCTGCTGAAGCGCGAGGTGCGGGCGGCGGTCGAGCTGGTGAAGGTGCGCGACGAGCTCGGCAAGCCGCTGGCGGTGGCGTCGCTGTACGAGGGCGACGAGCACGCCGGTATTGCCCACCTGCGCGAGCGAGGAGTGCCGGTCGTGGGGGACATCCAGGACGCGTTGCGGGTCATGGCGCTGAAGGCGCTGCGCGAGGAGCGCCTTCAGGCGCTGCGCGAGCGCCTGCGTCGTCTGCGGATGGTGCAGGCTGAGGCGTGGCGCCGGCCGAGCTCGACCTCAATCCGGTTATGATGCTCACTTCCAAGATTTTGAAGTCGATAGATGTTCGAGTTTGTGTATTCGGTTAGATTCGCGTTTATAACTCAGGGTCCCCACACACACTGGGGAGGGGGGATGATGCGTCCGATGAAGAAGCTCACCTGCTGTGCATTTACTGCGGCGCTGGGGCTCATCGCCGCGGGCTGCGGGTCGTCGAGCTCGAGCAGCTCGGAACTGGCGTCGGGCGCGCCGGTGAAGATCGGCTATCTGGCGTCGCTGACGGGCTTCTGCTCGACGTTCTCCCAGGAATACGTCAAAGGCGCGGACCTGGCGGTCAAGCAGATCAACGCGCAGGGAGGAGCGCTCGGGCACAAGCTCGAACTGATCGTGCGCGATGACAAGGCGACGCCGAACACCGGCGTCAGTCAGGCGCGCGACCTGGTGCTGAGCGGCCACGTGAAATATCTCGCGGGGACGTGCAGCAGCGCGGTCGGCAAGAGCGTCGAGCAGCTGGTCGCGAACCCGAGCCACGTGCTGTACGTGGCGGGGGTCGTCGACCCGACGATCTTTCAAAGCGGTTCGAGCTCCTACATCTTCGGCACGCTGCCGACGGCCGCCGTCGAGGGCAAGAACGCCGCCGCCTACATCCGCGCGCATCCGCAGTGGAAGCGGATCGCGGTGATCAGCGAGGATTACAGCTACGGCTACCAGGTCACGGCCGCGTTCAAAAAGGCGATGGCAGGCAGCGGCCAGACGATCATCAGCCAGGACTACGTGCCCAGCGGCGGCACCGATTACACCCCGTACATCAACAAGCTGATCGCCGAGCACCCAGACGCGGTGTATTCGACGGTGATCACCGAAGACACGGTCACGCTCGTCAAGCAGGGGCTGCCGCTGGGCCTGTTCGAAAAGACCAATTTCTTTGGTGTCATGGACTACGGCACGATCGACGCGATGCCCAAGCCGCCGGTCGGCGTCGAGGGTTACACCTACTATCCGTCGGCGGCGATCTACCATACGCCGTTCTCGCACGACCTGGAATCGCTCGGCACGACCGTGGCCAACGGCGGCGCGGCGGGCGACGCGTTCAACCAGATCCAGCTGATCGCGCAGGGGATCGAGAAAGCCAAATCGACCGACCCGACGAAGGTCAGGGACGCGCTTGGTGAAGCCGAAGTGCAGACCGTGCAGGGGAGCGTGAAGATCCACAAGTGCAACCACCTGATCGCGATGCCGATCGCGATGGGCACGGTCGTGGGGCCCAGTAAAGCGCAGCCGTTCGCGCACTTCGAACCGCTGACGCTGGTGGATACGAGCAAGTACTTCGAATGCTGACGGCGGCCGCGCGGCCACACGGGGATGAGGCCACGCGCAGCCGGACATAGCCCGGTGGCAAAAGGCCGGCGGTGAGCTGATGAGCCTGGTGACGTTCATCGATCAGCTGTTCGCCGGTCTGAGCTTGGCGTTTGTGCTGTTTTTCACCGCCGCGGGGCTGAACCTCGTGTGGGGGGTGCTGGGGGTGATGAACTTCGCCGCGGGGTCGGTATATATGTTGGGCGCGTACCTGACGACGAGCGTGATCGCGCGGCTGGGGGCGAGCACGCTGGGGTGGACGGCGGCGCTGATCGTGGTGCCGGCGGCGGTCGCGGCGCTGGGGGCCGTGGCCGAGGTGCTGCTGCTGCGCAGGACCTACCGCGAGGAGGATGAAAATCAGCAGTTCATGCTTACGCTCGCGCTCAGTTACCTGATCGCGGGGGCGGTACTGCTCGTGTTCGGGACGCACTTTCGCACGGTCTCACTGCCGGGGTTTCTGAGCGGCAGCTGGAACGTGCTGGGCGCGACGCTGGCGGTGTACACGGTCGTGACGATCGTGTTGGGCCTGCTTGTGACGGTGGCGATCTGGGTCGGGCTGTACCGGACGCGCGCGGGTCTGCTGACGCGCGCGGCGGTGAATGACCGCGAGATGTTGTCCGTGCTCGGCGTCGACGTGAACAGGCTGTACTCGGCGGTGTTCGCGGTCGGGATCGGGTTGGGCGCGCTCGGGGGTGTGCTGATCGCGCCGCAGGGAGCGGTCAGCATGAACCTGGAAACGACCGCGCTCGTACCCGCGTTCATCGTCGTGGTGACGGGCGGTCTGGGGAATATGACGGGCGCCCTGCTGGCGGCGCTGACGATCGGAATCGCGCAGAGCTTTGCGACGTTGCAGGACGCGACGCTCGCGCAACTGACGCCGTACGCGGTGATGAGCGTGGTGTTGCTGGCGCGCGCGGCAATGGGTCGGCGCGGCTGGTCATTGGCGGGCGTGCGGCCTACCGGGCGCGGTGCGACGGCGCCGACGGCCGCGGGATAGCCGGGCGTGGGTACGGGGCCCTCGCCATCGCGGCGCATCGACGGGCGCCGGGCGATGCCGGCGGACGGCGGTCCCGCGCTGGCGCTGCTGATCGTCGCGGTGTTGCTGCCGGCGGTGGCCTCGACCGAGTATGTGCTGCTGGCGGCGTCGATGATCGTCACCGCGCTGGTGGCTGTGAGCTTTAACCTGCTGTTCGGGTACGCGGGGATGTTCTCGTTCGGGCAGGCGGTGTTCTACGGGCTGGGCGCGTATGCGACCGTGCTGTTGATGAACAGGGCGGGAGTTGACTTCTACCTTGCGCTGGGAGGCGGGATCGCGGTTGCGATGCTGGCGGGGATGGTCAGTGGAGTGGTGCTCGTGCGGATGGAGCCGATCGCGTTCATCATGCTTACGTTCGCGCTGGGGGACCTGCTGCAGTTTGTGGCTGAACACTCGGTGAACCTGACGGGTGGTGACAGCGGCACGATCGCGAGCCTGCCCAATTCGCTGAACGTGATCGTGGACGTGAACGGCGTGTACTACCGGATGCTGGCGGTCGCAGCGGTGGTGCTCGTGGGGGTGTTCGCGTTCGTGCGGTCGAAGGCAGGGCTGATATTGAGGGGAATTCGCGAAGACCCGCTGCGCGCCAGGACGCTGGGCGTGGCGGTGGAGCGCAGGAAGCTGGGCGTGTTCGCGCTGGCGGCGGGGGTCGCCGCGGTGGGAGGGGGGCTGTCGGTGCTGTCCGAGCAGATCGTGTACCCGGATGTGTTCAACTGGAAAATCTCGGCAAACGCGCTGATCGTGACGCTGCTCGGCGGCGTGGGGCGGTTCTCTGGGCCGGTCGTGGGCGCGGTGCTGCTGGGGTTGATCGACTTTTACGTGGGGAAACTGACGACGGATACGCTGCTGGTCGAAGGGGCGATATTTCTAGCGGTGATTCTGCTCGCGCCGCGCGGGGTGACCGCGCTGCGCTGGAAGCGAAAACCGGCAGCGGCGACATCACCGACATCACCGGTGTCATGAGCTCACCGGCGCTGGAGCTGAAGGACATCTGCAAGCATTTCGGCGGCATCAAGGCCGTGGACGGCATGTCCATGCGTGTGCAGGCGGGGGATCGGGTGGCCGTGATCGGGCCGAACGGCGCGGGGAAGAGCACACTGTTCGGGTTGATCTCCGGCGAGGTGCATCCCGACGAGGGTGACGTGCTGCTGGAGGGGGTGAGCATGCGCGGCGTCTCGCCACAGCGCCGGGCTGGGCGCGGATTGGGCAGGACGTTTCAAACGGCGAGGCTGTTCGCGGGGTTGACGGTGAAAGAGAACATCGAGCTGGCACAGATAGCCGGCGGGCGCGGCGGAAGTGGTGTCAGCGAGGCGCTGGACGAGGTAAGGCTGAACGAGGGGTTGGAGCGGCCCGCGGGCGTGCTCGCGCAGGGTGAACGCAAGCGGCTGGAGCTGGCGATGGTGCTGGCGGGCGAGCCGAGGCTGCTGTTGCTGGACGAGCCGACGGCGGGGATGGGCCAGGAGGAGAGAGCGGCGATCATGGAGCTGATCGTGGGAGCGGTGCGGCGCAGGGGCGCCACCATGGTGTTCACCGAGCACGACATGGACACGGTGTTCGCGTATGCGCAGAGGATCGTGGTGATGGATCGCGGGAAATCGATCGCGGATGGGACGCCGCGGGCGGTGCGGGAGGACGAGCGGGTAAAGCAGGTCTATCTCGGCGCGGGCAACGGCTGATGCTGCAGATCAGAGGTCTGAACGCCCACTACGGCGCCGGCCACGTCTTGTTCGGCGTGAACCTGGACGTGGGCGCCGGGGAGACGGTGGCGCTGGTGGGAAGAAACGGCGCGGGGAAGACGACGACGTTGCAAAGCGTAATGGGGATGACGGGAATCAGCAAGGCTGGTTCGATCATGGTCGACGGGAAAGAGACGATCGGGATGCCCGCGCACAGGGTCGCGAGGCTGGGCGTGGGATTGGTGGCGGAGGGCAGAAGGGTGTTCAAGGATCTGACGGTGGAGGAGAATCTGCTCGTGGCAGCCGGTACCGGGCCACGCGCGGGCGCCGGAAGCGGCATGTGCGCGGGCGCCGGAAGCCGCGACATGCGTGCGGGAGCAGACGACGGAGGGGACGCAAGGGAGAACGGCTGGCCATTGGAGAGGGTGTTCGAGGTGTTCCCGCTGTTGGCGAAGGTGAAGAGGTCCAAGGGCGCGTGGTTGAGCGGAGGTGAGCAGCAGGTGCTGGCGATCGCCCGTGCGCTGGTGGCGAACCCGCGGGTGCTCCTGCTGGACGAGCCAAGCGAGGGACTGGCGCCGCGCATCGTGGAGACGCTCGCTGAGCAGCTGGCGACCGTGCAGCATGCGGGATTGGCGATGCTGCTGGCGGAGCAGCACCTCGGGCTCGTAGGGGAGTTGGCCGGCCGCGCGTATGTGCTCGATCGTGGGACTATTCGCCATGCGGGGCCTGTGCACCACGCGACATGACCCCGCGGCATGATCCGGCGGCATGATTGATCCCGCCGCATGATGCTTCCACTGGCTCGTAGTCTTCGATACATAGGGACCAGATATGGTATGTTCCGTAGATGTCAAGATTGAGATTGATCATGCTGGGTTTGCTGGCCATGTCGGCGTTGAGCGCGGTCGCGCTGGCGCCGGCGGGCGCGGAAGAACCCAAAAAATGCGGGGTGGAAAAACCAACCCACTGGGCGTTTTGTTACGGCAGCAATAACGAAGAAATGGGCAAACCGGTTCAGAAAGCTTCAGGTACGGGCGGCGTGTCTTTACTGGCGGCCACGATCGGAGTTGAAGCTAAGTTTGAATGTGAAAGTAACAATTTCGCGGCAGAACTCGAATCGTCAGGTAAAGGAAAAGGCACGTTTACCCTCTTAAAATGTAAAGAGACGAAACCAGCCCATTGCAAGCTCACGGCCGCGGAGGAAAAAGAAATCAAATTCAGCTTCACCGAGTCACTGATCGGGAAACCGGAAAAATCGGTGACACCCGAAGCCGAGTTCGTCGGCGCGGGAGCCGGAGAAGAAGTTTTCAAACTGGAAATCGAACACGCGACCAGTGAATGCGTAATTGTTGAACAGGCATACAAAGTAACCGGCAGGCAGGACGCCGAACTCCCCAAAGCGGGGGAATCACTGACAGAACATGAAATTGTCGCCACCAAACTGGGCAGTAATCTAAAAATAGGCGGTAACGGCGCTTCATTCAGCAGCACGGATAAAGTAAAACTATCGTCGCCACATGAAGGCTCAGCTTGGTACGTCGGCCTGGGCGCTTAGTTAACAGCTGAACATAGGGAGGGGAGGGCTGGAATCTTCCAGCCCTCCCCTCGTCTCCAGGCCAGGTTTGCGCGTAGGGCCGGGGCGATCGCCGGAGGCGCAGGGATGATCTTCGAGAGGGTAGAATGGGCCTAGTGGGGATCCGGGAAGGCTTGTCTATCGGGGTAGACGCTCGTCAAGCGCTGCTGATGGCGATGACGCTCGTGCTTATGATCGTCGCGGGTGGGGCGCCGGCGGCTGTGGCCCAGTCGGATGGGTGCCCCAACGAACAGATCCGTAAGCAGCAGGTTGATGGCTTCCATCTCCCGGACTGCCGCGCGTACGAGCAGGTTTCGCCCGTGTCGAAGAACCTGACGGACGCCGTGGGAGAACCTGGACTCGTGCAGGCCTCCCCGTCCGGTGACGGGGTGAGCTTCTTCGCCATCGCACCTTTCCCTGAAACGGCGGGTTCGGCGGGACAGCCTCCAACGTACCTCGGCGTTCGTTCCCCTGGCGGTGATGGATGGCTGACCGAGGGGCTCTTGCCTGAAGCTGACCCCGGCTCGGACGATCAGGTGAAGGGTTTGACTGAAGATCTTGCCAGGACGATCCTGTTTGCGGAAGAACCCCCTCTTGCGCCGGGTGCTGAATCTGGACCCGGTATACGAAACGCCTACATCTTTGACAACGCCGGCAAGTCCTATCAGCTGCTGGCGCCCAATGTAGGAATTGGCGGCAAGTCCAGTTTCACGGACGGGACGCCCGGGGATTCTCGCATTCTCTTTGAAACCAAGGCGCAATTGACCGCGGATGCCGCGCCCGGCGCCTACAACTTGTACGAGTGGAACGAAGCCAAGCCGCCAAAAGAACGGGTCAGTCTTGCCGGCGTGCTGCCCACCGGCAAAGCGCCTGAAGGTGGGTCGGTCGCCGGCCCCGGCGGCCCCGCGATCGAACCTTTGGAACCCGGGGGGTCTGCAAGTGAATTTTATACGCAGAATACGATCTCCGAAGATGGCACCCGCATCTTCTTCACCGAAGCTTCTTCGGTCGGACAAGGCCTCGTCTACATGCGTGAACCCGAAGCCGAAAGGACGGTTCAGGTTTCAGCTGGGACCGAGCCGGCGTATTGGCGTGCGGCGACGCCGAGTGGATCCTTTGTTTTCTATACAGAAGGCGAAGATCTCTACCGGTATGACGTTGAAGGCGAGCAAAGAGAAGCGCTCACAAGCGGCGCGGCGGGCGTGCTGGGGACGCTCGGGATCTCAAATGACGGCTCGTATGTATATTTCGTCGGCACAGCTAAACTGACGAGCAACGAGAACGGCAACTCCGAAGAAGCGGAAGACGGCGCCGACAATCTCTATGAGTGGCACGAAGATACCGCGACCCATACGGCCACTACGACCTTCATCGCGAGGCTGCTGGGACCAAACGCCGGAGAAAATCGAGATGAACCTGACTGGCGTGGCTACGACAAAGGCGCGTCTGAAGGCGGTGGGCCTTCCGGGGGAGAGAAGAGCTCTCGTGTGACTCCCGATGGCAAGGAGGTCCTGTTCAGCTCGGTCTCACGATTGACAAGCTATGACAACGGCGGCAAGTTTGAGTTCTATCTGTACGACGCGGAACGACCTCTGTCTTCCGGGAATCCGGTGTGCGTGTCATGCAATCCAAGCGGGACACCGGCTGCCGACGATGCATATCTGACCAGTGGCAATCTCGACCTGGCTGCCTCTCCAAGTGCGCGTAACGCTTTTTTGACGCGTAATCTCTCCGGCGATGGCAGCCGTGTCTTCTTTCAGACCGCAGAAGCCCTTGTGTCTAAAGACACAAACAACCAGCTGGATGTATACGAGTGGGAGCTGGAAGGTGCGGGCTCTTGTGAACGCATGAGCGCGAGCTTCAGCGAAAGCAATGGTGGCTGTCTTTACTTGATCTCCACGGGCCAAAGCGCTCAGCCGTCCTATTTCGGCGACGCGAGCGCCGACGGCGGCGATGTCTTCTTCTTCACTCGCCAGTCGTTGGTGGGTCAGGATCAGGATCTCAATGTGGACATCTATGACGCTCGTATCGAAGGTGGGATCGTCGCTCAGAACCCGCAGCCGCTCCCGGTGCCGTGCGCGGGTGAAGCGTGTCGTGGCGCGGCGGGAGTGCCACCGGTGTTCGGGGTGCCATCCAGTGTGACGATCGCGGGCAATGACAACCTCACGCCGATGGAACCCAAGCCCGCGGCGAAACCGAAAGTCAAAAAGCAGAAGAAAAAGAAGCGTAAAGCAAAGAAAGATCGAGCAAAGAAGAAAGATAAAAGGGCCAGAAAGCCTGCTAAAATGCGCAAAGCTGGGCGGAAGCGGCAGTCATGACCAGGCTCATCATGTCGTTGCTTGCAGTGGCGGTTATGTGCACATTCGCGAGCCCTGCGCGTGCGACCGAAGCATTTGGGGTGGAAGCCTTTGAAAGCTCGATTGAAGCCGCTCAGGATCACACGCCCGCGACCCAAGCCGGGTCGCATCCTTATGCGGTCACGGCAATGATCATGTTCAATCACAAAGTAACGCGAGAAGAAGAAAATTTCAAGGAAAATGGAAGCGAAGAAGAAGTTCCCCTGGGAGAACCAGAAGTGGGCGCTCATATCTATGGCAACCCCAGGCATCTCGAAGTGAACTTGCCGGCAGGCCTGGTGATAAGTCCCGCCGCGACAAGTGTAAAGTGCACTGAGGCACAGCTCGAGACAAACCCGGGCGTAGGTGGTGCTTGCCCGGCAGCCTCTGCGGTGGGGCTTGTCACCCTCTACATCAACGGGTTTGGAGAAAAAATAAAAGGGGCCGTGTATAACATGGTGCCTCCACCGGGGGTGCCGGCAGAGTTCGGCGTGAACCCCGGTGAAGTCGGGATCATTTTTCACATTGTGGGTAAGGTTCGTACCTCCAGTGATTACGGGTTTTCCGCCGATGTCTCGGAAATTAGCCAGACAGTCTCGATCTACGGTCTCAAGCTCACGCTGTGGGGCGACCCATCTGACGCAAGTCACGACACCCAACGGGGTATATGCGCTTCGAGTGGGAAGGCTCAAAAAACGATCGAAGAGGAATTTTTTGAAATTGAAAATAGAAAGAAAGGTAAAAGCACGAGGGAATATCGCTTCAGTTGTCCGACGGAAGGGACCACCACGCCGTTGCTGACCATGCCCGGCTCCTGCACAGGTCAAGCGCTTGAAACGACCGTGAGCGTCGACTCGTGGCAGGAACCCAATGGCATCAAACCGTCACCCGCGACTTCCCCAGCCGTGACGGGCTGCGAAAAGCTGGACTTCAGCCCATCGCTGAATGTGAAGCCGGCGCCGGAAACCGCGGCGGCGGAATCCCCGAGCGGGCTGAACGTCGATCTGAAGGTCCCGCGGGAAGAAAGTGTGGGGGGGCTCGCCGAGGCGGACCTCGAGCGGATGGTCGTGACGCTGCCGGCGGGCATGGCGATCTCTCTATCGGCGACGAATGGATTGGGGGCGTGCACTGCGAACGAGATCGAACTGCACAACGGAGATCCGCCGTCGTGCCCGGACTCGTCGAAGATCGGGGAAGCGGAAGTGGTCACGCCGCTGCTGGAACAGCCATTGAAGGGAGGGGTGTACCTGGCGCAGCAGGAAACATTCGAAGGATCGCTGATCGGTCTGTACGTGGCCGTTGCGGGCGAGGGCGTGCTGATCAAGCTCGGCGGGAAGGCGGCGCTCGACCCCAGCACGGGCCAGATCACGATCGCGTTCGACAATACTCCCCAGCAACCGATCAGCGACATCAAGCTGAGCCTGTTTGGTGGGCCCCGGGCCGCGCTCATGACCCCATCCGGTTGTGGGACATACACGACCACGTCGCAGTTGATGCCGTGGAGCGGCGATGCGCCGGCCGAACCGTCGAGCCGGTTCACGGTCGGATCGGGCTGCGGCCAGGACTTCAGCCCGTCGTTCACGGCCGGTACGACGGACAGCCGGGCGGGCGCGTTCAGCCCGTTCGGCATGACGTTCTCGCGTCAGGACGGCGAACAGCGCCTGGGCAGCGTGCGTGTCGTGGCGCCCCCGGGGTTGCTGGCGGTGCTCGAGGACGTAGCGCGGTGCCCGGAACCGCAGGCATCCACAGGACAATGCGGTCCTGAGAGCGAGATCGGGGAAGCGACGATCGCCGTCGGTCCCGGCGAAGACCCGTTCTGGGTCAAAGGCGGCAAGATCTACCTGACCGGGCCCACCTTACGGCAGGGACTTAATCCCGGGGGCGCGCCGTTCGGTCTCTCGATCGTGATACCGGCCGTCGCGGGTCCGTTTCACCTGGGGCAGGCGATCATGCGCGCGCGTGTCGAAGTAAACTCGCATACAGCGCAGGTTGCGATCACGAGTGACTCGCTGCCGAGCGTCCTGAGAGGCATACCGCTGGACATACGAACAATCAACATGACGCTCAACCGCTCGGGGTTCATTTTCAACCCGACGAACTGCTCGCCGCTGTCGGTGACCGGGACGCTCTCCTCGACCAGCGGCGCGAGCGCGGCGGTCTCCAGCCCGTTCGAGGCGGTGGACTGCGCGAACCTCCCGTTCAAGCCAAAGTTCACGGCGTCGACGCAGGCGAGGACGAGCAGAGCGAACGGTGCGAGGCTGGACGTGAAGATCACCTCTGGCCTGGGTCAGGCGAACGTCGGCAAAGTCCGGGTGGTCCTGGCCAAGCAACTCCCGGCGCGGCTCACGACATTGCAGAAGGCGTGCACGGACGCGGTGTTCAACGTCAACCCGGCGTCGTGTCCGACCGCGTCGGTCGTTGGCGCCGCCACGGCGGTCACGCCATTGCTCGCACACTCGCTCACGGGACCGGCGTACCTCGTCTCCCATGGCGCGGCGTTCCCCGATCTCGTGCTCGTACTGCAGGACGAAGGGATCGTGATGTATCTCGACGGAAACATGGACATCAAGCAGGGCCTCACCAGCTCGACGTTCAACTCGATCCCCGACATGCCGATCAGCATGTTCGAGATCGTCTTTCCCGAGGGTCCGCACTCCATCCTGGCAGTGGACATCCCCGCCGAGGCGAAAGGCAGCATGTGCAGGCAGTCGTTGACGATGCCCACCACCCTCACCGGCCAGAACGGCGCGCGGGTGGCGCAGACCACGAAGATCGCGGTCACCGGCTGTCCCAAGAAGGCCAAAGCCAAGGCCAAGAAAGCGGGTAAGAAGAAAAGCAGAGACAGGTGATGAAGCTCGCCGTGGCGGTGCTTGCGTCGCTGTTGGTCCTCGGGTCGGCTCTGCTGATGCTGGCCCCAGAACACCGACCCCGAGGGGACTATGCGCCATTCGGTCAATGTCCGTTGGGTGACTCCGCGACGACTCTCTGCCTGCTGACGCAGACTGAAGGCGGAGAGTTCATAGTGGGCGAAAAGGTCGTGCCGATAAGCAAGACGATCACTCTTCAAGGTGGGGTGCATGTAATAGAGAATAAAGAAAAGGAAATAGTGAGGGATGAGTTCATCGGAGCGAAAAACGGCGAAACGCTGTCCAGGACGCCGCAGGCCGTACCCGGGGGACTGCTCGGAACCGTGGACCCCGATCTGTTGCCGGCGGGGCTGCGAGAAATCGACAATGAGTTCATCGACAACGGGATCGCGAATGTAACGGCCACGATCGAACTGGCGGTGCCCGCAAGTTCGATCGACATAGACGTCCAAGATCTGGTCGAAGGAGAAGGAGCCGCGCTGTCGTTGCCGGTGAAGGTCAAACTTAGCAACGCGTTCCTCGGGGAAAGCTGCTACATCGGTTCGAACGCACATCCCATTACGTTGCCTCTAACCACAGGCAAAACAAATCCCCCCAAACCAAACGAACCGATCAAAGGAAAAGTCGGTGAAGCAAGGTTCAAAGACGAATACAATCTGACCACAATAAGAGGAAGCTCGTTCGTGAACAATTCGTTCGCGGAGCCCGAAGCCAAAGGCTGCGGCGGGGTCCTCTCGTTCCTAATCGACCCGGCGGTGAACGCCAAGCTCGGCCTGCCGGCCGCGGCCGGACACAACACCGCCATCCTCAGCGGCACGCTGCAAGACGCCAACGCGCCGGCTGTGAAAGCAAGCGAGTAGGGGCGGGGCGCGGATGATGACGAAGCGCCGGTCGACGCCGAGGACAGCGGCGATGTCTACGGGCAGGGCGTCAAAGCTTCGGCTCGGACTGGTTCGCGCTGAGGACGATCGGTGTCAAGTTTGAAAAGTTGTGGGGCGAATGAGCGCTCTGTTGCGGTCAGAAACATTTCGCTGGTTTCATTCGCAGAACATGTCGCGACATGCGAAACTCAGGGGTGCGGTTCTGTTGCGCGGAATGTGGCGCAGCGGGGCGGCGCCGGCGCCGGAGCGTCCTGCAGTCTGGGGCTTTGGGCCGATCAACCAGCTATCAACGCAAAGGAGTAGTTGATGATGCAACGACTTAAGATATTGGGGGTCGCTCTCATGGCCGTGTTCGCGCTGAGCGCGGTCGTGTCCGCGACGGCGTCCGCAGCGTTACCGGTGGTCTTACCCGAAACCGCAGAAACCTGGAAAGGCACAAGCGGCTCAGGTACGCTTGAAACGTTAAAAGGCACCCAAATAGTATGCAAAGAAGCCACTTCGGAAGGTACAATCGAAGCCAAAAAACCGTTAGGCTTATTCCACATCGATTTACACGGATGCTCTAGTAGTGGGGTAGAATGCATGAGTTTAGGTGACAAAAACGAAACAATATTAGTGTTAGGTTCATATCATATTGTGTTTGATTCCTTAAAACCATTAGGCACAGCGATACTCTTTTTACTCGAACCGGTCCACAACGAATGTCCCTTAGGGGGATCATTACTAATATTAGAAGGTGAGGTTCTCTGTTTAATAAAACCAATCGAAGTGTTAACCAAACATCTTGAAATAGTCTGCGACGATACAAAAGGAGACCCCAGCGAGACGGTTTACTGGGGCGAAAAAGGCGAAGAAATCAAAATAAAAGAAGGGTTGAAAACGATAAAAAACGAGAAAACGACCGAAGCGTCAGGCGAGTCAACGACTTCATTAATATTAACCACAAATGAAATCTTAATTATGGCGTAGTAATGTTTTGTTTGTGAGGTCAGGGTGGTGTGCGGGGCCGAGTCCGGTTCTGCGCACCGCGTCTCCGAGGGGCAAGTCGGCTCCGTGGTGCAGGATCACGCGAGTCAGAAACATCCCTTGAGCCCTACTCGACAGGGGTATGAGGAAGTGAGGAAGCGACGTACATTCAGAAACACTTTGACATACAGCATCGAGTGCTCGCTACACTGCGAGCGTCATGTGCAAGGCGACTCGCTATATCTCGGGGTGTGGCGCCGTGCTGTTTGCAGTCGTCGGTCTGAGCGCGTGCGGTGGCGGTGGCTCTGGTGATGTCGTGGCGCGGGTCGCTGGGTATCCGATTACCAAGGCGGCGTTGGCTCATTGGATGTCGGTTCGGTTTGCCGGGAACGATCGGACGAAGCCGGGGGTGCTTGGTTTTTTGATCTCTTCGCAGTGGACGATCGGCGAGGCCGCCGAACTGGGCGTGAAGGTGACCGACGGGGAAGCTCAGAAGCAGCTCGAACGTTTCAAGTACGTCCAGCTCTACAGGCTCGGGTACGAACGGTTCCCGAAAGAAGCGGAACTCCAGAGATTACTTGCGAGCAGAGGAGAGACCTTCTCGGACCAGTTGTGGCTGATGAAGCTGAACATGCTCGCCACGAGGATCGAACAGAAGCACTTCTCGGAAATCCGGCGGCAGATCACGCACGCGCAGATCGCCGGGTACTACGGCGAGAACAGGCAGCGCTTTTTTCTGCCGGAAGGACGCGACGTGGAGGTCATCATGACCTACAACGAAGCTGTCGCGAAGAAAGCCAAGCGGGAAGTCCAGTCTGGGAAGAGCTTCTTGAGTGTGGTCAAGCGCGTGTCGGTATATCCAGACGACCCCGGGGGCTTGCCGCGCTGGCCGAAGGAGAAGGCGTTCCACAAACACGTCTTTGCGGCCAAGCCGCATGTGCTTACCGGCCCGGTGAACCAGGCCCTAGACTACTACGTGTTCGAGGTGACGAAGATCACGCCGGCTGGCCGGCGAACGCTGGCGCAGTCGGAAGCGTCGATCGGACAGCGGCTGGCCGTCCGGCGCCAGCAGCAGGTGTCCACCAAGCTCCTCGAAGCTTCCGAACAGAAGTGGACCGCCAGGACGAGCTGCCGTCCCGGGTATGTCGTGCTGAAATGCAGGCAGTACATGGGCACCACCGGCTCGCCGTCAATCCCGGCGAGCGCCGGAATGGTGGTGAGCACCAAGCGCGTGAAGATGGGCATGGTCCTCGGTGCGGGTGCGAAGATGCTCACCGTCTATCTCTTCGAAGCGGACAAGGGGTCGACGTCGGCATGCTATGGCGCGTGCGCACGGATCTGGCGGCCGGTGACGACCATCGGCGCCCCGACGGTTGGAGGCGAGGCGATCCCGGCTGATCTGGGCACGATCACGCGCTCGGACGGGACCAAGCAGGTCACCTACTTCCACCATCCGCTCTACTACTACGCGAAGGACAGGGTCAGCGGCGACGTTTACGGGCAGGGCGTCAAAAGCTTTGGCTCGGACTGGTTCGCGCTGAGGAGGATCGGTGTCAAGTTTGAAAGGTCGTGGGGCGAATGAGCGCTCTGCCGGGTCAGAAACATTTCGCCGATTTCGTTGACAGAACATGCGGTGACGTGCGACACTCGGCGGTGCGGTTCCGTTGCGCGGAATGTGGCGCAGCGGGGCGGCGCCGGCGTCGGAGCGCCCTGCAAGTGTGGGCTTTCGGCGCCGACCAACCAGCTATCAACGCAAAGGAGTAGTTGATGATGCAACGACTTAAGATATTGGGGGTCGCTCTCATGGCCGTGTTCGCGCTGAGCGCGGTCGTGTCCGCGACGGCGTCCGCAGCGTTACCGGTGGTCTTACCCGAAACCGCAGAAACCTGGAAAGGCACAAGCGGCTCAGGTACGCTTGAAACATTAAAAGGCACCCAAATAGTATGCAAAGAAGACACTTCGGAAGGTACAATCGAAGCCAAAAAACCGTTAGGCTTATTCCACATCGATTTCAAAGGGTGCATGTCTAGTGGAGTAGAATGCATGAGTTTAGGTGACAAAAACGAAATAATATTAGTATTAGGTACATACCATTTCGTGTTTGATTCCTTAAAACCATTAGGCGTAGCGTTGCTCTTCTTACTTGAACCAGTCCACATCGAATGTCCCTTAGGAGGGTCTTTATTGATAGTGGAAGGTGAGGTTCTCTGCTTAATTACACCAATCGAAAAACTAACCAAACATCTTGAAATAGCCTGCGAAGATACAAAAGGAGACCCCAGCGAGACGGTTTACTGGGGCGAAAAAGGCGAAGAAATCAAAATAAAAGAAGGGCTGAAAACGATAAAAAATGAGAAAACAACCGAAGCGTCAGGCGAGTCAACGACTTCGTTAATCTTAACCACGAATGAAATTTCAATTATGGGGTAGCAGTGTTTGGTTTGTGAGGTGCAGGGTGGTGCGCGGAACCGGACTCGGCCCCGCGCACCACGTCCTGTTGGCCGGGGCGCCGCGTCTTCGAGCGGCGAATCGGCTCCGTGGTGGGGGATCAGGCGAGTGGGAAACACCTCTTGCGTCTCAGTCTCACGGTCGATCAGAATGAGAATCCTACTACAGTCTTGGTCGACAGGCTCACAGAGGGAGAGGCTAGATGTTCTCATGGATACGCAGGTGCTAGCAACCGCCCGGGAAGTCCCCGGGCGCGCCCTACGTCGCCTTCGAGCGACCGGTGCGCCTTTGGCCTGCGCTCGCTCCGAAAGGCCCCGCCGCCGCTTGGCGCTCGTCTCGTTGCTGCTCCTCGGCATCTTCATGGCTCTCACGGCCGCCCCCGCTCTGGCCTTTAGGGGGCATGCGTTCGAAAAGTCGTTCGGCAATAGCGGTTCGGGCGAAGGCCAGTTCTCCAAACCGTCCGGTGTGGCCGTGAGCGATGCGACCGGCCAGGTGTACGTTCTCGACCAGGGCAACGGTCGTGTCGAGCAGTTCAGCTCCACGGGGGTCTATGAGGCGCAGTTCAACGGGATCGAAACCCCCGCGAAAGCGTTCGTCTTCGACGTAGAAGACGTGAAAGCTGGGGTGATCGCGGTCTTGAATGGTGGGATCGCGGTCGATAATTCGTGCTACTTCAAGAAATTGAGCGCCAGTGCTTGCTCGACGGCCGATCCGTCCAACGGCGACGTGTATGTCACCGACCCTGGCAATGATGTCGTTGACAAGTTCAGCCCGGCTGGACTGTATCTCGGCCAGTTGCAGGCTTCCGGGGGCGCCCCATTCGAATTTGAAAGAAGCCTCCCAGAACGGGGTGTTAGCACCCAGGGTGTTGGTGTGGACACGAGCGGAACCGTCTGGGTTTATCAGGAAGACCATCATTCCGAAGGCGACGTTGATGGCTTCACGAACGCAGAACCGAATACCTTTATCTCTGCGCGGCCATTGACGGGCGGTCACGGTTTTGACAGATCCGGTTTCGCTGTCGATTCCGAAGATAACCTCTATGCTCGAGAGGAATCTGAATCATCTGAATCCTTTGTCGTTTCCAAGTTCAACAGCTCCGGAGAAGTTCTATCAGCTCCGTTCGAGGCTGAAGAAACGAGTGCTGTCGCTGTTGACCTGGCGAGCGATGAGGTGTTCCTTGATAATGTGGGCTCTGTTGGGGGTTTCAGCGTGGCCGGGTCGTTGCAGGAGCGGTTTGGGTCGGGACATTTGACGAGCGGCAGCGGTCTGGCGGTGAGCCACGAAAAGAATACCGCAAATACCACCGTGTATGTGGTCGACTCGGTGGCTGATGTGGTGGATGTCTTTCCGCCGGAACCGCCGGGCCCGCCCACCGTGGTGGGGGAGTCGGTTTCGAAAGTGACGGCCAACAGCGCGACGTTTCAGGCGGAAGTCAACCCGCGCGGCGCGAGCACCGAATACCACTTCGAATACGGACCGTGCGCCACGCCGGCGACGTGCGCGAGCAGCGCGTATGAAAAGAGCGTCCCGGTTCCCGACGCGTTTGTCGGCGCGGACTTCGAAGTGCACAGTGTCAGCGTGCACCCGCAGGATCTGCTGGCGGGCATGGTCTATCACTTCAGGGTCGTGGCTGAAAACGCAATTAGCAAGAAAGAAGGCAAACCCGCCGAAGGCAAAGAAGAAACGTTCACTACCCAGACTGTTGGTGGGTTTGTGTTGCCCGATGGTCGCCAGTGGGAGATGGTTTCCCCGCCGGAGAAGCTCGGTGCGCTGATTGAACCGATCGGCGGGTTCGGGCTGGTGCAGGCCTCCGCGGATGGCGAGGCGATCACCTATGTGACGACTTCGCCCACGGAATCTGAATCGCAGGGCTCCGCGGTCCGCGTGCAGGCGCTATCCACGCGCGGTCGCGATGGTTGGGGTTCTCAGGACATCGCGATCCCCCACAGCGTGGCGACTGGCCCTTCCATCGGTGAGGGTGTTGAGTACCGGTTCTCCTCCGAAGATCTGTCGCTTGGTGTTCTGCAGCCCTTCGGTAGCTTCGATCCGTCGCTCTCAGAAGAAGCTTCCGAACAGACGGCCTACCTGCGCACCAACTTTCAGAGCGGCGGCTCGGGCGAACCATGTCTCCCGGCGACCATGCATTGCTATCGGCCGCTGGTGACGGGTAAGGAAGGTTTTGCGAATGTGCCGGAAAGCGCCGCTTTTGGTGAAGAAGGCCAATGTACTCCCTTGGTTGGGAAGCTGATTTGTGGCCCCGTTTTCCTTGGCGCGACACCCGACCTGAGCCATGTCGTGCTCGCCTCCGGTGTGCCTTTGACGAAAACGACGCCTGTGGCCGCGAAGGGAGGCCTGTATGAGTGGTCAGCCGGCAAGCCGCCGAGCGAACAGCTGGACCTCGTGAGTGTGCTGCCCCGGAATAAAGAAGGCGAAGAAAAGCCGGCAAGCGAACCACGGCTCGGATATCGAAATGCAGACGCTAGGCACGCGATTTCCGATGACGGCTCGCGCATCGTCTGGGAATCGTTAACCGAAAAGCACCTTTACATGCGTGACACCGTGCTGGGGGAGTCGGTCCAGCTCGATGCTGTCCAGGGTGGCGAAGGTAGCAATAAAGCCAAGCCGGTGTTCCAGGGGGCTTCTAGCGACGGGTCGAAGGTGTTCTTCACCGATAACCAGCGGTTGACCAAAGGCTCGGGGGCAGGCAACGGTGAAGGACAAGGCGACTTGTATGAGTGCGAAATGGCAGAAGTCGCCGGCAAGCTGCAGTGCGGGCTGTCCGATCTGACGCCCGTGAGCTCCGGGGAATCTGCTGATGTGCTGGGCGCGGTGATTGGCTCAAGCGAAGACGGCTCCTATGTTTATTTCGTCGCCAATGGTTCCCAGGAAGAAGACCCCGGCGCCGTCCACCACGGCAACTGCGCCGCACAGTTCGCGCCGCGTGGCGCCATGTGTAACCTGTATGTTCGTCATGATGGTGCGACGAAGCTGGTAGCTGTCCTCTCCGGTGAAGACTCTCCCGACTGGGCGAAAGGTGAACCAGAAAACCTTCAATATTTGACTGCGCGGGTTTCCCCCGATGGTCGCTGGCTGGCGTTTATGTCGCAGCGTTCGCTGACGGGCTATGATAACCGTGATGCGGTCAGCGGCAAGCCTGACGAGGAGGTCTACTTGTATGACGCGACGCAGCCTGTATCGCCCACGAATCCGGTGTGCGCGTCGTGTAACCCCACGGGTGCACGGCCCGTCGGGGTCGAAGTCGGCACTGAACAGCGGATAGTTGACTCGGCAGGGGGTGGTAACCCGGACTGGCTTTCGACGACTTGGCTGGCGGCGAACATCCCTGGATGGACGCCGTATACCCCGGCGTTAAGTCGTTACCAGTCGCGTTATTTGTCTGACAGCGGCCGGTTGTTCTTCAACAGCAATGATGCGTTGGTGCCGCAGGACACGAATAGTACCTGGGATGTGTATGAGTATGAGCCGCCTGGTGTTGGTGATTGTACGAGCTCTGGTCCTGTTTTCGGTCGGGCCTCGGGTGGTTGTGTTGGGTTGATCTCTTCGGGAGTGTCAAGGGAAGAATCGGCGTTCCTGGACGCCAGCGCCACCGGTGGTGATGTGTTCTTTTTGACGGCGGCGAAACTGTCCTTGGAGGATACCGATACCGCTCTTGATGTTTATGACGCGCACGAATGTACCGTTTCGGTGCCTTGTTTCCCGCCGTCGCCGCCGCCTCCGCCGGCTTGTGAAGGCGATGCTTGTCAGAGTCCTGTGCAGGCCCCTAACGATCCTACCCCGGGCTCCTTGACTTACCAGGGTCCCGGTAATGTCGTGCCGCTCGTGTCGGTGTTTGTGAAGTCGAAGACCGTTGCTCAGCTTAGGGCTGAAAAGCTCGCGAAAGCTTTGAGGGTCTGCAAGAAAGACAAGTCGAAGAGTAAGCGCGTCAAGTGTGAAAAGCAAGCACGTCGGCAGTTTGGCGTGGCGAAGAAAGCGAAGAAATCCAGCAACAAGCGGAGGGCACAGTCGTGAGGATCCCGATTCGTTTAAGCCTCGCTTCGCTCCTGACCCTCGCTGTCTTGCTCAGCGCATTCGCGTTCGGTGCCACCCCCGCCTTCGCTGACACGGAATGCGCGTCTTGTAAACCCTGGTGGCATGTGACTTCTGGTTCGCGTCCGGCGAACCTGCAGCCGGAAGAAAAAGGCCAGATCGTTGTGACGGCGGCGAATCTGGGGGACACGGACGTGGACGGGAGCAAGACCCCGGTGCGGATCGTCGATTCGCTGCCCGCGGGGCTGGAAGCGGTGTCCGTGGAAGGCGAAGCGGGTGGCCCGGGCACCCGCAATCGTGGTCCGGTGAAATGTTCGCTCAAACCACTCGCGTGTACGTTCGAAGGTACTCTTCCGCCTTATGATCTGATCGAAGTCCGTATCGGCGTCCTCGTCAAGGAAGACGCGTCCTCGGGTGATCTCAACGAAGCCAGCGTCTCTGGCGGGGAAACGCCGAGCGCATCGGTGAGACGCCCGATCAAGGTGTCAGGCGTTCCGACGCCGTTTGGTGTGGAAGACTACGAGCTGGTAAACGAAGAAGAAGGCGGCGTGCCCGATACCCAGGCTGGTTCGCACCCGTTTCAGCAGACGACGACGCTCACGCTGAACCAGACCGCCGAAGCGCAGCCGGCTGCGCTCGCGAAGGATCTGCACCTCCAGTGGCCCGCGGGCCTGATTGGCAACACGACGCCGTTCCCGCGGTGCACATTGGCAACGTTCCTTTCGATCAATAATCGCTTCGAAGACCTGTGCTCGCCGCAGACGGCGGTCGGGGTGGCGATGATAAGTATCGCCAAGGCTGGCGTCGCGGACATGGAAACGTTCGCGACTCCCGTCTTCGACCTGGAACCGGCGGTGGGGGAGCCGGCGCGGTTCGGCTTTGTGGCGCCGTTTACGCCGGTGGTAATCGACATCTCAGTGCGTAACGGTGGGGATTATGGCGTCACGGTGAGCGCGAATAACATCCCCCAGATCGTCGGGTTCCTCTCGAGCCAGGTGACGGTCTGGGGTGTCCCGGGCGACCCGCGCCACGACAGCGCCCGCGGCTGGGGCTGCCTGGCTGCCGCCCGCGAATCGAAACCTACGTCTCCCTGCCCTCCTCTTGCAGAGAGCAATCCGCCGGCCTTTCTTATCATGCCGACCTCCTGCACGGGTCCGTTGCAGACCAGTGTCGAAGCTGATTCCTGGGCGGCGCCCGGTCGCTTCGAAACGTTCCTTCCGCCCGAACCGTTGCAGGCCCTGGATGGTTGCAACCAGCTCTCCTTCAGCCCCACGATTCAGGCGGAACCGACGACCGATCGTGCTTCCGCGCCGAGCGGTCTTGACGTCAACCTGAACTTCAACGACGAAGGCCTGACAAGCGCTGAAGGCCTAGCGCAGTCCCAGCTGAAGAACACGGTCGTGACGTTGCCCGAAGGCTTTACGATCAACCCTTCCGCGGGTGTCGGGCTCGGCGGGTGCACGCCCGCGGACTATACGCATGAGACGCTGACCTCCTCGCCGGGGGCGGGTTGTCCAAACGATTCCAAGCTCGGCACGGTCGAAATCGAAACGCCTCTCTTGACGCAGAAGATCCATGGCTCGTTGTTCATCGCTGAACCCCACGAAAATCCCTTCGGTTCGCTTGTGGCGATCTATGTCGTCGCGAAGAACCCCGAAACGGGGATCTTGATCAAGCTCGCGGGGAAGGTCACCCCGAACCCCGTCACGGGACAGCTGGTCACGACCTTTGAAAACAATCCGCAGCTGGCGTTTGACCATTTCAACTTCCATTTTCGTGAAGGTCAGCAGGCGCCGCTGATCAGTCCCCCCGCGTGCGGTACCTACACCATCCAGGCCGGGCTCACGCCGTGGTCAGAACCCGCAACGGTACTGACCGACACGTCGTCGTTTACGATCACGAAGGGCTTTGACGGCGGCGAATGCCCCTCGGGCGGCGGGGCGGGCGGGATACCATTCCATCCCCAGATCCAGTCCGGGACGCTGAATAACAACGCGGGGGCTTTCAGCCCGTTCTATCTGCATCTGACGCGTACCGACGCCGAGCAGGAGATATCAGGGTTCTCCACCGACCTGCCCGAGGGCTTGACCGGTGACCTCTCGGGCATCCCGTTCTGCCCGGAGGCCGGCATCGCGCTCGCACGGACCAAGACCGGTGCTCAGGAGGAAGCCGAACCGTCCTGTCCAACCGCCAGCCAGGTCGGGCACACCCTCGTCGGTACCGGCGTGGGCGCTGTCCTGGCCTATGTCCCCGGCAAGATCTATCTCGCCGGGCCCTATAACGGCGACCCGTTCTCGCTCGTGAGCGTAACCTCCGCGAAAGTCGGCCCGTTCGATCTGGGGACCGTCGTCCTTCGCTTCGCCCTGAAGATCGACCCCTACACCGCAAAGGTCAGCGTAGACCCCACGGCCTCTGAACCGATCCCCACGATCATCGACGGGATCGTCACCCACGTCCGTGACATCCGTGTCTACATCGACAAGCAGAACTTCACGCTGAACCCGACCAGCTGCAACCCGATGTCGATCTCCAGCACCCTCACGAGCAACCTCGGTCAGAGCGCGACGATCATCTCCCCGTTCCAGGCCGCGAGCTGCAAGAACCTGCAGTTCGCCCCCAAATTCGTGGTTTCCACGCAGGCGAAGACCAGCAAAGCCAACGGGGCCAGCCTGCACGTGAAGCTGACCTACCCAACAGGAGCGCTCGGGAACCAGGCGAACATCGCAAGGGTCAAGGTCGATCTACCAAAGCAGCTCCCGTCCCGCTTGACGACGTTGCAGAAGGCGTGCACGGCCGCACAGTTCAACACGAACCCGGCGGGATGCCCGTCGGCGTCGATCATCGGTCACGCCAAGGCGATCACTCCCCTGATCCCCGTCCCGCTGGAAGGCCCCGCGTACTTCGTCAGCCACGGCGGCGAAGCATTCCCCTCCCTGATCATGGTCCTCCAAGGCTACGGCGTCACGATAGACCTCGTCGGTACGACGTTCATCAGCAAAGCCGGGATCACCAGCTCGACATTCAAGACCGTCCCCGACCAACCCGTCGGCAACTTCGAACTCACACTGCCCGAGGGCAAGTACTCCGCCCTAACAGCACTCGGCGACCTCTGCAAGACAAAACTAGCGATGCCAACAGCATTCCTCGCACAAAACGGCCTAGAAATCCACCAATCCACAAAGATCAGCACAACAGGCTGCCCCAAACACAAGACCAAACACACAAAGAACACCACCAAACACAAGAAGGCCCAACAACACAACAACAAAAAACAGTAGTAGTAGTAGTAGTAGTAGTAGTAGTAGTAGTAGCTCCTCTCGCCTAGTGCGAGAACGGGCGAGTGAGAAACACTCCTTGAGCCTTGGTTGACGGGCGTATACGCTGTTGCAAGGTCTGTGGTTCAGTTCCGGGTTAGCGGGACGTTAGCGCCCTCTAACAGAGCTGCGGGCGCCGCGTTGTTCCCCACTTCAACCAAACCTGCGTGCGCTGCGCTAAGCGCCGGCACGTTCGACTCCCAGGAGGAGAGATAACCGATGTTCTCAGCAATACGTAAACGCTTCACCTACGCAAACGTCGCCATGACGCTCGCCCTCGTGTTCGCCATGACCGGCGGCGCCTACGCCGCGAGTAAGTATGTGATCACCTCGACCAAGCAGATCAGTCCAAAGGTGCTCAAGTCGCTCAAAGGCGCCAATGGTAAGAACGGACCTGCGGGCCCGGCCGGTCCCGCCGGCGCTGCCGGCGCCGGCACTGCGGGAGCCGCAGGCCCTCAGGGTCCCGCCGGCGCCAAAGGCGAAACGGGCAAAGAAGGCGAAAAAGGCAAAGAAGGTAAAACGGGCAAAGAAGGCTCCCCCTGGACCGCCGGCGGCACGCTGCCGTCCGGCGCCTCCGAGACGGGCGTCTGGGGTCAGACCGAACTGCCCGCCGAAGGCGGGTCACTCGGACTTCAGATCCCGATCTCCTTTACGATCCCGCTGAAAGCGGCTTTGGACGAAGCACACGTCCACATCTTCGAAGGCACCACAGCTCCGATGGGCTGCTCCGGGACCGAATTTGAAGGGAAGCTGATCGAACTGAAAGCCGAACCTGGAAACCTCTGTGTCTACATCGAGTTCCAGGCAAGGCTGAAAGCCACAGAATTGGTGCCGCTCAATCTCGAAAAAACAGCAGAACCACACGGAGCCGGCAAGACCGGTACGGTGCTGACCAATCCCATCGAAGTTGAAATAGGTGCAAACGCTAAGGGCGAGTGGGTCGTAACCGCGCCCTGAATAACCGTGTAAGCGCCTCGCCTCTCTGGGGGGCGAGGCGCTGTACGGTTCTCGAGAGAAGCGGAACTCCAGGGATCCCTTGCGAGCAGAGGGGAGACCTTCCTCGGATCAGTTGTGGTTGATGAAGCTGAACATGCTCGCTTCGAGGATCGAACAGAAGCACTTCTCGGGCTGGTCGAGTCGGAGACAATCCGCCAATTTCCTTGACAGGCAGAACCCGTCGTGCGACACTCTGCCATGCTCTTCCCGTTGCCCGGGAATATCCGGCGCTACTCGACGGGGCTGATTGCACATGTACAGGGTAAGCCATTATATCTCCGCGCTCGTCGCCGTCGCGAGCCTGACCGCATGCAGTGGTGGCACGTCGGGTGGCGTCGTGGCGCAAGTCGGGAGAAGCTCGATCAGCAAGGCGACGCTGGATCATTGGCTGCCGATTGAGGCTATCCTGATCTATGAATTGAAGCCGAGCAAGCCGGCGCCGAGCGGGGTGGTGCCGGATCCGCCGAACTACACGGCGTGCATCGCCCGCTTAGAATCGACCCCGGCGAAACTCGTCGAACGCGGGCCGAAGCCGACGGCGGCGCAGCTCAAGAGCCAGTGCCGGCAGAGGTATCAGACGCTGCGGCAGGCCGCGCTCAGCTTCCTGATCAACGCCGAGTGGGTGATCGACGAAGGCGCGGAACAGGGCTTGAAGGCGACCGACGAGGAAATCAGACAGCGGTTCGAACAGGTCAAGAAGCTGTTATTCCCGACGGAAGCGGAATTCCAGAAATATCTTGCGATTACGGGAGAAACCGTTTCGGACCAGCTGTTCCGCTCGAAAGTAAAGGTGCTGAGCTCGAAGATCGAACAGAAGTTCATCGATAAGAAGGGACTGACCGCTCAACAGCAGGAACTGGCGTACGCCAAGTTCTACAAGGAATTCCCGAAGAAGTGGATCGCCAGGACGAGCTGTCGCGCGGGGTACGTGATGGTCGACTGCAGGCAGTACAAGGGCCCTGGCTCAAGAATCTAGGATATAGGATATAGGCACAACCCGACACGGTGCAGCTGGACGTGGAGTCGACGTAAAACAGAGAAAGAGAAACAAGCAGCGTAAAATGGAGAGATTCAGAAACACATATTTAAAACCCATCGACTTTCCGCTAGGGTGACCACATCCATGTCCAAGGCAACCCGCCCCATACTGACGTTCGTCGCCGTCCTCCTTGCCGTTGCGGGCCTGACTGCGTGCGGCGGCGGCGGTTCCGGCGACGTCGTGGCGCAGGTTGGGGAAACCTCGATCAGCAGGGGCGAACTCAGTCACTGGATGTCGACCCTGGCCGGCGGAGATTTCTACGATCTCTCCGAGGAGCATACGGTGCCCGCGGGGCTGGTGTCGGAACCGCCGAACTACGCCGCCTGCGTCGCGCGCCTGGAAGCAGCCGCGGCGAGTACGGCCGGGGGACAGTCAAAGCCGTCCGCGGCGCAATTGCTGAGCAAATGCCGGCAGTTGCATCAGGCGTTGAAGCTGCAGGCGATCGGCTTTCTGGTCGAGTCCCAGTGGCTTATCGGCTTAGACGGTGAGGAGGGCGTGAAAGCGACCGATGGGGATGTCATGCAACTGTTCAAGCACATCAAGGCCGAACAGTACCCGCGGGAAGGGGAGCTCCAGCAATACCTCGCGCGTAACAGGCGGAGCCTCTCGGACGAGCTGTTTATTTTGAAACTGGACGTGCTGCGGGAAAAGACCCAGCAGAAGATAGAAGCGGGCGGCAAGCAGATGATTGCCAATTTCACCGAAGCCGGGCAGAGGTTGACCGTCAGGACGAGCTGTCGCGCGGGGTACGTGGTACCGCACTGCAAGCAGTACACGGCGCCGCCGGCGCCTTCTCTCGCCTCGCCGGCCGTCCTGCTGGAGCAGGTGGCGACAATCACCGGCCGCCCCTGCATAAATCGCCAGGCGTGCGGCTGACACGACTGAGGCTCGCCGCGTTACGCGGCGAGCCTCAAGGTTAGGACACTGCGAAGCGTTACCGCTTGCGCCTAGATGATGGCCTATTTTTCACTGGCGAGTACTGCTTCTGATGTAGCCGTCCTCAATGTACCGCTGAGGATCGCGGTGTTGTGGCCGGCTGGCGCCGGCAGGTTCAGTTTTGCGTTGACTAGGGGGTTTATGATGGATGAGAGGGCGCCGCCGCAGCCTTCGGCGACGGGCGTCGAGAACGCGTTGTCCACGAGCGAGTTTTCACGAAGGACGTCAACTTCCAGTCCTTCTTCTTCTTCAACTTCAAACGTGCCGCGTTTTCCGCTGATCGGTTTGTTCGGTGCTGGCGGGCTTGTCGTCCCAGTGGTCAAATGCAGCTGTATCGGGCTCGATTCAGACCCGATGTAGCAGGCACTTCCCAACAAGGGATTCTTGAGGTGGACTCTGACCGGAAGCGTGATCGCCGTTCCTTCCCCGGAAAAGAGGGCTCCAACGTCCAGGATAGCCGGGTTGTGTTCATTGGCTACTAGTTCGGTGGTGGCCGTCACCCCGGTGAGTTTATTTTCAAAGATCGCTTCACATAGTTTTCGCACTCCTTTTTCGAAGGATCCTTCGCCTTTGATTTCGCTGCATTTGATGCCGAACAGACCGCCGGGGACGTTCAGTTCGGTTTTGGACAGGCTGTTGCCATCCGTTGCCGGCACCAGGAAAAACTGGTTGGTTTTCCCGGTTGGGATCGCACCGCCCTGGAGCGTGATCGTCTTGTTGATCGGCACGGTCGTGCTGCCGAGCGTGAATTCACCGCTGGTCGTCTGTCCGAATTGGCATAGAGCCACACCCGGCGCACTCGCCGGACAGTCCGCGAATACGGCAAAGATGCCTTTTGGCGTGGCCAGCGCCGGCGAAGCGGCTCCAAGCGCAGCCAACGGCGCCATCAACATCACCGCCGTCATAATCAGGGTACGCCTGCGGATGCCCGCCAAGCGCTTACCGCAATCTCTACTCATAGTTCAACCCACTTTCTTATTCGTCAGTTGATCTCATCGGAGCCTCGCTGCTCAATCCCGGGCTGGCAAGCATTTGTTTCCGACTCCAACCGGAGCCTAACCGCTCGATCCGGTGCTGACAAGCATTGTTTCCCACTCCCAAATCGTTCGGTTTACCCGTGCCGGCGCCATGAGACGGGCGAGGATGACGTCTAGCCGGCGAATTGCGGGGTGCCGGCGGCCCTCGGTCGCGCGGGAGCGATTCGTTGCTGGGAGCGCTCGATCGCGTTGAGGAACTCGCTCTCCCAGGCTGAGGCGTGATGGTCGATCGTCTGTGTCTTGGCCCACTTGAGCGCCCGTCTGGCGAGGCGCTTGCGCCTGCGGGTGTTGCGGATGAGCTCGTCGATCGCCGAGAACCAATCATGGTCGGCGACCAGGAGCCCTCCCTGCTTCTCGCCGAGAGCGCGATACGGTCCCACTGGGGAAGCGAGCCAGACGGCGCCTCCGGAGCTGTACTCCTTGAGCTTTACGTTCGACCGTGAGCGGTTGAAGACCGTGTCGGTCAGCGGAGCTATGCCGATGTCCATCCTGCCGGTGATCTTCAGAAGGTCGTGGAAGTGGACATCGAGGATGTGCTCGTAGCGCTCGGAATGCAACGGCAGGCGCACGCCGACGGTGAGAATGCGCAGATCGGGATGGACCTCGAGCAACCGCTTGAGGGCGTCTGCGATCGGTACCCGTTCGAGGTCGAGCTTGTGCTCACGGCCGGCGACCCAGCCGACGACGATACCCTCGTGCTTGGACTTGGAGCCGAAGCCGAACATGTCTCGCTGGAGGTGGTTTTCGACCATGGCGACATTGTCGACTCCCGCCGAGCGGTACCGCTCGACGAGCAGCTCGTTCGGGGTGGTCGTGAGGTCCGCCAGCCTTGCTGCTTGGAGGATGGACCGAAAGATCTCCTTGTTGTAGCGGTGTCCCTCCAGACCCTTGCCGCCGTCGCTGACTTCGGCCGCGGCGAAGTCGTCGTCGTTGTCGAAGCTGATCGCGACGCCACGTTCGGAGAGCTTGCGCAGATCGTCGAGGCGGTCAATGCGCCGGTAGCAGTGCACCAGATCGCAGCCAAGGAACTCGCGTAGGGGAATATCGTCTGCCTTGGTCGGCCACGCGACCGTGTGGCCGCGTTGTTCTAGCGCCTGCATCGGGATGATCGCCCGGTAGTAGGCGTTGGACGACGACGGCTCGTAGATGACGCCCAGCCTCATCGCGTCTCCCCCGCCCTGTATCGGAAGATCCTCAAAAGCATTCGAAGAGATTGGCGCGCTCACGCTTCTGGACCATCTCAGTATCATATTCTTGGCGCTCGAGATCGCAAGCGAGTCGGGGGTCTGTGAGGCATGGAGGTCTGGCGGAACGATCTAAAACCGCTTGGGCAAGCGAAATAGGGAAGAGAAACATACGAGGTGAAATAGAAGAGCTAAGAACAAGCAGCTCCGTTCACCCTCAATTGATCCAGCCGTGAACCCGTGACGTTTCCTGCGGTCGACGTGACGTTTCCCGCGGTCGAGTAGGAGACATTGCTCCACTATCCTTGACTTGGAGTGTGGGCTGAGGCATAGTTGCGCCATATGGAGCTTGAGCAAACGCCGGCGTGGCGCGGTGGACCGGGCGGACCGTCGTGCTTGAGGGTGTGCATGTCATTTCTGCTTGTCGCGGTCGCGCTCGCGGCAGGGGGGTGCAGTAGCGGGGTAAGCGAAACCGAGTCCAGCCAAACGCTCTCCTCCAGCCACTCCCGGTCGGACGCGCCGCCTCCTTCCAAAGACGATTCTCCAGCTCGTTTGCAATTGATCGGCATGGCCGACACCATCTGCAAGCGCCTCGACACCAAGCTCGCGACGGTCAACCCCGCAAACCTGAGTGCAGGTGAAATCGCGCGCTTCGCCCCTCCACGCGCGGTCCTTGAGCGGACGGCATTGGCGGAACTGAGCAAGCTCACGCCACCAGCCTCGATCGCGCGCGACTGGGGGCAGGTGATCGCATATAGAAGGACGCTGATGGAAGAACTCTTCAAGCTTGGTCGGTACGCGAAGATCGACGACACTTCGGGCATTCGGGCGCTCGCCGTGTCAAAAAAGCGCGTGCATCAGCAGCTGCTCGCGGTCGCCACACGCGACGGGTTCAAATACTGCTCAGGGGTTGTTGGATGAGCTTGCGAGCCGTTCGCCGGTGCGGCCGGCACGCGCGGCGCCGAGCGAGAGAGTCGGGTCGAGGTCCAGTCAGGTGCGCTCGAAGCGCTCCCATCCATGGCGAGTGAGAAACATAGATAGCGATCTGCGAAAGGGGGCTTCCGCGGGCCGGCGTACGGTCAGCCCGTCTGGAGTATGCTTGTCGGTAGACGTTCCGTCTGCTTTATGAGAGAGTGAGGGGTATGAAATCGACAAAAGCAATGCGTGAACAGTTCGCCAAGAACTTGCGTGCCGCTCGTGAGCGGGCGGGTCTCTCGCAGGAGGCGCTGGGTGCGATCTGTGATCTGCATCGCACCGAGATCAGTCTGTTGGAGCGTTGCAAGCGTTCTCCGCGCTTGGAGACGATCGTGGTTCTCGCCCATGGGCTGAAGCTCGGCTCGCCGGGCGAGCTGCTCGACCGAATCCACTGAGACGGCGGGGGCTCTCGTCACAGGCCTCTCGCGGGGCCATGGGCTACATTTCCCCTGGGTCCCTGAGCCGAGGAGGTTCTTCATCGTGGATTTCGTCCCGTTGCCCGCTTCGCACGCTCTGTTCGAGCGCGCGTCCCGTCACATCGCGGGCGGCAGTTCGCGCTCGACTCTGTTCACGCCGCCGTTCCCGCCCTACGCCGCGCGGGGTTCGGGGCACACGCTCGTCGACGCGGACGGCCGCGAGTTGATCGACATGCACGCCAACTACACCTCGCTCGTGCACGGTCATGCCTTCCCGCCCGTGCTCGCCGCCACGCGTGACGCGCTCGCGAACGGGTCTTGCTTCGGGCTGCCCACGCTCGCGGAGGTCGAGCTCGCCGAGCACCTCTCCTCGCGCGTCCCCTGGGCGCCCTCCTGGCGCTTCACCGGCTCCGGCACCGAAGCTGTGATGGCAGCGGTCCGCGCCGCTCGCGCCTTCACCGGGCGCGAGAAGATCTTGCGCTTCGCCCACTGCTACCACGGCGGCTCCGACGCGCTGCTGGCACCCGGCGCCCGCGGCGTGCCTTCGTCTGCTCAGGCGGACGTCCTCACGATCCCCCTCGACGATCCCGAAGCGCTCGCATCCGCCGTAAACGCCCATGCCGATCGTCTGGCGGCGGTTCTGCTCGACCTGATGCCCAACCGGGCCGGTCTGCACTCCGTCGAGCCTTCGTTCGCGTCGCTCGCACGCGAGCTCACCGCTGCCCACGGCAGTCTCCTGATCGTCGACGAGGTCATCACCTTCCGCCTCTCCCCGTCCGGCCTGCACGCTCTCTACGCCATCGAGCCGGACCTCATCACGCTCGGCAAGATCATCGGCGGGGGCCTACCCTGCGGCGCCCTGGGTGGGCGTCCCGAGGTCATGGAGGCCCTGCACCCCGGGCTTGCGGACTCCGTCGCGCTGGCCGGCACGTTCGCCGCGAACCCTCTCACGATGCGTGCCGGCCTCGCCGCTCTGCAGGTGCTCGATGCGCCCGCGATCGCGCGCATCGACGCGCTCGGCGAACGCCTCCGCTGCGGCCTTGTGGCGCGGGGCCTTACGGTCACCGGGCGCGGCTCGCTGCTGAAGATCCACTCCGCCGACCTGCCCATGTTCTGGCGGCTGCTCTACGCCGAGGGGGTCCTCATCGCAGCCGACGGACTATGCTCCGTCTCTACCGTCATGGACGAGGCCACGATCGACACCGCGCTCGATCGCTTCGCCCTCGCGGTGAGGATCGCTTCGCCCTCGCGGTGAGTGAGAAACAAGGGTAAAGCAACTCGAGTGGGACATTTGGGCAGGCGAACGCACGCCCGATTGGTCAGAGATGCTTGTCGGTAGACGTTCCGTCTGCTTTATGAGAGAGTGAGGGGTATGAAATCGACAAAAGCAATGCGTGAACAGTTCGCCAAGAACTTGCGTGCCGCTCGTGAGCGGGCGGGTCTCTCGCAGGAGGCGCTGGGTGCGATCTGTGATCTGCATCGCACCGAGATCAGTCTGTTGGAGCGTTGCAAGCGTTCTCCGCGCTTGGAGACGATCGTGGTTCTCGCCCATGGGCTGAAGCTCGGCTCGCCGGGTGAGCTGCTCGACCGAATCCACTGAGACGCGGCACGGCGGGCGGGGCCTGCGCGGGCGAGGCGCCCGCCGATGAGTCCTGCATGAAAGAGCGGACAAATGTCACGCCGGGGACCGTTTGCGAACCTTTATGGCGAGTGAGAAACACCAATAGCATTGTCTGATAGTTAGAACTAAAGTGGAGCGCGAACAATCAGACAACATGCTCTCGGCTTGGCGGCCGCGCACAGGGACGTGCCCGTGTACCGCGAGCTTGAGCATCGCTTAACCTCTCCGGCGATGCTCGAGGAGAGATCGAGGCGTCCCCCCGACGATGCCAGGTCTCCGCGGGCGCCGCAGCCACTGATGGCGCGGCGCCTGTGAAGGCCTGTCCCCGCCCGGCGCGGGCGGTGGGCGGGATTTTGCGCTCAAACGCTCAAAGGCACGCGCCCGACGAGCGCGCGGGCGGATCCGCGGCCGGTCCGGGCAGCTAGGCTCGCGCTAGCCTCAACCGACGATGCCGACGAGTAGCAGCAGTCCTCTGTCCAGCTTCTCGCCCGGCGTCCGTGCGTGGTTCGAGGCGGCCTTTGCCACCCCCACGCCCGCCCAGACGCAGGCGTGGCCGGCGATCGCGCGCGGCGAGAACGTACTGCTCTCGGCGCCCACCGGCTCGGGCAAGACGCTCGCCGCGTTCCTGTGGGCATTGGATCGCCTGGGCGAGGCTTCTGCCGAGCGGCCCATGGCCGGCGGCGAGTCCGCCGGTCGCCTCGCTCGGGACGTGACCTCAGGCACTGCGCGCGTGGACGGGACCCCACGCACTACGCGCGTGGTCTACGTCTCGCCCCTGAAGGCGCTCGCCTACGACATCGAGCGCAACCTCCGCGCTCCACTTCGCGGCATCGGAGTGGACGGCATCTCCGTCGGGATCCGCACGGGCGACACCCCCCAGCGCGAGCGCGCCTCGATGGCGCGCAAACCGCCCGACATCCTGATCACGACCCCCGAGTCGCTCTACCTGATCCTGACCTCACGTGCCGCATCGACGCTCGCTGGGGTCGAGGCCGTGATCGTCGACGAGATCCACGCCGTCGCCCACTCCAAGCGTGGCTCTCACCTCGCGCTCACGCTCGAGCGTTTGGAGGCGCTCTCGCCCGGACTGCAGCGGATCGGTCTCAGCGCGACCCAGCGTCCGCTGGATGAGATCGGCCGCTTCCTCGTCGGTCCCCGCCGCGACGTCACGATTCTCGACGCGGGCGCCCCCAAGCGGCTCGATCTCAAGATCGAAGTCCCCGTCGAGTCGATGGCCGATCCCGGTGCTCGCGACACCGCTGTCGGTGGCGCCGCGCCGGATCCGCTGGAGCCGCTTGCCGGAGGCGAGTCCACGGGCTGGCCGATCTCCGATCGGTCGATCTGGCCCGCGATCTACCCCGAGCTGCTCGAGCTCGTGCGCGAGCACACCTCGACGATCGTCTTCGTCAACAGCCGCCGCGCCGCCGAGCGTGTCGCGCTGCGACTGAACGAGCTCGCCGAGAGCGAGATCGCGCGGGCGCATCACGGATCGTTGGCGCGTGAGGAGCGCACCAAGGTCGAGGAGCTGTTGAAGGCCGGCGAGCTGCCCTGCCTCGTTGCCACCAGCTCGCTCGAGCTCGGCATCGACATGGGCGCCGTCGACCTCGTCCTGCAGATCGAGTCGCCCAAGTCAGTCGCCCGCGGGCTGCAGCGCATCGGGCGCGCCGGACACGGCGTCGACGAGGTCAGCCGGGGCCGCATCTTCCCCAAGTTCCGCGGCGACCTGCTCGAGTGCGCCGTCGTAGCCCGCAGGATGCATGAAGGGCTGATCGAGCCGACCGTCGTACCGCGCAATGCGCTTGACGTCCTCGCTCAGCAGATCGTCGCCATCGCCGTCTCAGCCGAGCCGGCGCAAGCAGGTCCCTCAAAAAACGGACATGCCGGCGAGACCGAGGACGAGGTGCTCGCCGGAGGCGTCTCGGTCGACGATCTGCACGCCCTCGTCACCCGCACCTATTCCTACTCCGAGCTCTCTCGCGAGCTGCTCGAGAACGTGCTCGACATGCTCGACGGCCGCTACCCATCCAAGGAGTTCGGCGAGCTGCGCGCGCGCATCGTCTGGGACCGCGTCGCGGGCACGATCCGCGCGCGCAAGGGCTCCCGGCAACTGGCCATCGCCAACGCGGGCACGATCCCCGACCGCGGCCTCTTCGCCGTGACGCTGCCCGACGGCCGCCGTGTCGGCGAGCTCGACGAGGAGATGGTCTATGAGGCACGGCCAGGCCAGGCGTTCCTGCTCGGTGCATCCACCTGGCGGATCGAGGAGATCGGCCGCGACCGCGTGATCGTCACCCCCGCCCCCGGCGCCCCCGGCGCCGTGCCCTTCTGGAAGGGCGACTCGATCGGGCGGCCCAAGGAGCTCGGCGAGGCGATCGGCGCGTTCTCCCGCTGGGCCGTCGACCAGGACTCAGAGACGCTGCAGCGCGACTACGATCTCGATGAGCGCGCCGCCCGCAACCTGCTCGCCTACCTGCGCGAACAACAGGCCGCTACGCGCGTGCTGCCGAGCGAGCGCACGATCGTGCTCGAGCGCTTCCGCGATGAGATCGGCGACTGGCGGATCTGCATTCTCTCCCCCTACGGCGGTCGCGTGCACGCTGCCTGGGGACTTGCGCTCTCCGCCCGCATGCATGAGCGCTTCGGCCTGGATGCAGACGCGATCTGGACCGACGACGGCATCATCATGCACCTCCCCGACCTCGACGCCGAGGGAGCTGAGTCGCTCCCTTCTGCCGCAGAGCTCGTGCTGATCGAGCCGGCGGAGGTCGAGCAGGCCGTCATCGCCGAGCTCGGCGGCTCTGCCCTGTTCGGCGCGCGCTTTCGCGAGAACGCATCCCGCGCGCTGCTGATCCCGCGCGCCTATCCCGGTCGGCGCACGCCGCTGTGGCAGCAGCGCCTGAAGGCCCAGAACCTGCTCGAGGTAGCTCGCCGCTACGAGGACTTTCCGATCATCCTCGAGACTTACCGCGAGTGCCTGCGCGACGTGCTCGACGTTCCCGGGCTGCAGGAGCTGCTGCGCGGCCTGCACACACGCGAGATCTCCCTTGTCGAGGTCGAGACGCCCACCGCCTCGCCGTTTGCCTCATCGCTGCTGTTCGACTACATCGCCACCTACATGTATGAGGGCGACACGCCCACCGCCGAGCGCCGCGCCGCCGCGCTCTCGCTCGACCGTGATCTGCTGCGCGAGCTGCTCGGCCAGGAGGAGCTGCGCGAGCTGATCGACCCCGGCGCGCTGCGTCGTGTCGAAGACGAGCTGCAGCACCGCTCCGAGATGACCCGTGCCACTGGGCGGGACGGCCTGCACGACGTGCTGCGCCATGTCGGCGATCTGGGCGCCGCAGAGGTGGCAGAGCGCGTCTTTGACGGGATCGATGTCGACGGCCTGCTCGTTCAGCTGGAGCGCGAACGGCGCACCGTCCGCCTGCGTATCGGCGGCGAGGAGCGCTACATTGCCGCCGACGAGGCCGGTCTCTACCGCGACGCGCTCGGGGCGGTGCCCCCCGGTGGGCTGCCCGAGGTGTTTCTCGCCGATGTTCCCGATGCGCTACGTGGACTCGTCGCCCGCTACGCCCGCACGCACGGGCCGTTCACCAGCGAGGAGCTGCGCGCGCGCTACCGCGTTGATGCAAGCGCGGTCCTGCGCGAGCTCGAGCGCACCGGCGATCTCGTTCGCGGGGAGATCCGCCCTGGAGGGACGGATCGCGACTGGTGCGACGTCGAGGTCCTACGTCGCCTGCGGCGCGCCTCCCTCGCGGTCCTGCGCAAGGAGATCGAGCCCGCCGAGCAGAGGCGCCTGGCGGCCTTCCTCCCCTCCTGGCAGGGCATCGACCGTCATTCGGCCGGTGGCTCCGGGATCGACCGGCTGCGCGAGGTTCTGGTGGGGCTGCAGGGACTTGCGCTGCCCGTCGAGACATGGGAGCGCGACGTGCTGCCGCGCCGCACCGGCGCCTACTCGCAGAGCTGGCTCGACAGCCTCTGCGCTAGCGGTGAGGTCGTCTGGGTGGGAGCCGGGTCGCTCGGGCGCTCTGGGCGCGTCGCCCTCTACTTCCGCGACGACGCCCCCGCCATCGGTCCGCCCGCCGCTCGCGCCTCTGCCGAGTCCCCGAGCGGTTTTGAGCATGAGCTGCTGCGTGCTCGCCTCGCGCGGGGGCCTTGCTTCTTCAGCGACCTGCTCGCCGAGCTCGACGACGAGGCTCCTGCCGAGGCACTGCGCGAGGCGCTCTGGGACCTCGTCTGGGCCGGTGAGGTGACCAACGACGCCTGGGCGCCGCTGCGCGCGCCCAGGCGCCTTGCGCTCGCTCGCGCTGAACGCTCGGCCGCTTCAGGGCGCACCGCCGGCGGTCATGGATCGCTCGTCGGGCGCTCGTCGGGGACGGCCCGGTCGCGTTTCGCCAACCGGCGCACCGGAGCGCAGTCCCAGGTCCAGGGGCGCTGGTCGCTCTCCGCGCCCGTCTTCCGCGCCGGCCTCGAGGGATCGTCCGGCGCCGTCGAGCGTCGGCGCGCACTCGCGGAGCTGCTGCTCGAGCGCTACGGCATCGTCACTCGCGAGCAAGTGCTCGCCGAGGGCATCAAGGGCGGCTTCGCGATTCTCTATGAGACCTTCGCCAACCTCGAGACACTCGGCATCTGCCGCCGCGGCTACTTCATCGAGGGCATGGGCGGCGCGCAGTTCGCGCTGCCCGGCGCAGTCGAGCGGCTTCGCGCCGGCGCGGGCGGGCCTGGCGCTGCCGCCGGCTCTGCGGGTGGGGAGGGCGATCGCAGTCGTACGCTCGTGATCGCCGCGGCCGACCCGGCGCAGCCCTACGGCGCCGCTCTGCCGTGGCCAAAACGTGAGGGCTCCGAACGCCGCCCCGCGCGCGTCGCCGGGGCCTACGTCGTGCTCGTCGAAGATCTCCCGGTGCTCTACGTCGAGCGCGGTGGTCGTGGCCTGATCACGCTCATCTCCTCTGCTGTCGCGGAAGAGCGGGCGCAGGTGGCGCTGCGTGCGCTCGCCGAGTCGGTCCGCGCCGGCCGAGTCGGCCGGCTTGCGCTGGAGCGGATAGATGGCGAGCCGGCGATCGGATCACAGTGGGAGACATTGCTCGCTGACTTCGGCTTCCGCGCCGGGCCCCGCCGGCTCACGCTCAGCGTCTGACCGGCGCCTGTGCGTCGGTTGGCGTGGCGGCTACCCGAGAGTGCTCTCGAAAATCAAGAATCCCCTGCTCTGAAGCGGTATCCGACCATTGGAATAAAGCCTCCAGCGCATCTATCCGAATCTCGTTGTCTGTCGGACATCCGCACGTAGCGGAAACGGGGCTGGAAACATTTGACTGATACTGATATAAAAAACTTGCAATCCGTTTTGATTTTGCCTATCTTCTGGAACCGTGGGGATCAGCGGAACTCAGAAAGATTTAGCGCCGTTGTACCGGAGACTGCCACACGGGCCACACGGTATGAATCGCGAGGATGTCGCCAGGCACCAGCGCGCACGTCTCTATGGCGCGATGATCGAGTCGATCGCCCAGCGCGGTTATGGCTCGACCACCGTCGCACATGTGATCGGGCTCGCGGGCGTCTCGCGTCGGGCCTTCTACGAGCAGTTCTCCAACAAGGAAGAGTGCTTCCTGGCGACCTACGACATCGTCGTCGCGCGCTCGCGCAAGCTGGTGCTCGAGGCATGGGCCTCCGAACGCGGCTGGGCCAACCGCCTGCACGCGTCGTGCAAGACGTTCCTCGACGATATCGTCGAGGAACCAAAGGGTGCGCACCTGGTGCTGGTCGACTCGCTCGGCATCGGCCCGAAGGCGCGTGAACGGCTGCACCTTGCCGGCTCTGCCTACGAGCGCCTCCTCCGCGCCGCCTTCAAAGCATCCCCGGACACCGTGCCGCTGCCCGCGATCGCATCGCGCGCGATTGTCGGTGGCGTCCGCCATGTCGTCTTCAACCGCCTACGCGAAGACCGCGTCTCCGATCTGCGCACCCTCGTCGACGAACTGCTCGACTGGGTCGAGGCCTATCGCTCGCCCGCGACCACGCGGCTGAACGCGATCGCCCTGAAGACGCCGCCGGATATCCCGCCGGCGGCGGCGGCGTTCCTGGCCACCAACGACAAGCGCGCGCGGGTGCTCGGCTCGGTCGTGCATCTCACCCTCGATGAAGGCTACGCCGAACTGACCGACCCTCAGATCGCGCAATTCGCCGGCATCTCCACCGAGGCCTTCCACAAGCAGTTCCCCAACAAGGAAGAGTGCTTCCTCACGGTCATCGACGAGTTCGCCTCCGAAGCACTCCAAGCCGTCGAAAAAGCGATCGTCGGGGCCTCCTCCTGGCCGCAGGCCGTCCACATCGCCGTGACCTCCTTCATCGAGCACATCGTCGCCCACCCCGCCCTGCTGCGGATGGCGTTCATCGACCTTTTCGAAGTCGGCCCCGGCATGATCGGCCGCATGACCAAGTCGATCGATCACTTCACCGCGCTGCTTGCCGCGGACAGCCCCGATCTGCGCCGCGCTCCGGAGATCGCCCCCGAGGCCATCACCGGCGCTGTCTGGGACATCATCAGCGCCTACGCGGCCAACGATCGCCTGCGCTACCTGCCCTGCCTGTCCGATCACATCGCCTTCGTCGTACTCGCCCCCTACATCGGCCCCAAGGTCGCGGTCGACACGATCGAGGAAGCTCGCTTGGGCCCCAAACCGGCGCCCGGCAAGCCCAGGCGCCTAGCTTCGGGACAGCCGCGAAGCAAGGCCCGCCCCGCGTCTTCCGCCAGCCGGTCCAAATCGCGGCCGGCTGAAGGGCACTGACCGCGACATGGAGTCGCGACGGGCGGAGGGGATTTGGCTGGCATTTGTCCGTTCTGCCCAGCGCAGGATGCGCTCCCGCCGGACCTCCTGAGCGAGTGGGGGACGCCCTCGATGCGGGTTCGTCATCAACGGGCCGTATAGCTCTCTCTCTCTCTCTCTCTCAAGCTCAGGGTCGCGAGGCCTCCCATCTGCGTGATCGCGCCGACTGGCGTGTAGAAATGGCCTCCAAGTAATAATCTGCGCGAACGCGCATAATCGTGCTTAAATAGCTGTTCTGCGGTATGGTATGCGCGATCACGCAGATGAACACATCGGACACTACTTCGCAACGGATCGGACAACGTGTCCGCGAGGAGCGCGGCCGTCAAGGCATGGACCAACGGACGCTTGCCATGGTCGCCAACGTCGGCGTCCGCTCCGTCCACCGCGTCGAGCACGGCGAGCCGACTGTGCGGCTGGACGTGTTGACCCGCATTCTTGCGGCGTTGGGCTTGCGCCTGGATGTGCACGGCCGTGGTGAGACATGAGTCTCGGCGTCTACTGGGACACGCAGGAGGTCGGGAGACTCGAGCGCGTCGACGAGCGATCTCGTGAGTATGCCTTCCGCTACACGCAGGCGTCCCGTGCGATCTCGCTGTCGCTGGCACTGAGTCAGGAGAGGTTCAGTCCGGCGGAGAGCCGTCCATTCTTCGAGGCTCTGCTGCCCGAGGGAGCGGTGCGCGAACAGATCGCGAGGCAACTCAAGCTCGCGGCGAGCGACTCGTTCGGCCTGCTCGCAGAGCTGGGTCGCGACTGCGCCGGTGCGCTGCAGATCGTCGACACCAAGCGGATGTCCGACCCACCATCGGTGCACTGGCTCGACGAAAGCGAGCTGGGCGCACTAGTCGAAGAGCTTCCACGGCATCCCCTGGGGATGCAAGGCGAAGATGAGCATCTCCGTCTCAGCCTCGCGGGAGTGCAACACAAGGCCGTGCTCGTCCGTGACGAGCAGGGACGTTTTGGTAAGCCCCTCGACGGCATGCCCAGCAGCCACATCCTCAAGCCGGAGCCACCCGACAGTGAATATTCAGGGCTGGCGACAAACGAGTACTTCTGCATGCGCCTAGCGACACGATGCGGACTATCGACGGCCGGCGTCGAGCTCATCACGGCAGCCGGCCGCCCGTGCCTGGTAGTCGAGCGATTCGACCGCGAGCAATTGACCTGGCCGCATCGTCGCGTACACCAGGAGGACCTCTGTCAGGCGCTAGGGCTGACTCCCGACTTCAAGTACCAGAAGGAGGGATGGCAGCTGCCCTCCTACCGCGCGCTTGCGGGTCTGCTGGACGAGCACGGGCCGTGGCCCGGCCTGGATCGCCTCGCCGGCGCACAGGCAGCCGTCTTTCACTACCTGGTCGGCAATGCAGATGCACACGCCAAGAACATCTCGCTGGTGCATACGCGCGACGGAGTCCGCTCGGCACCGCTCTACGACGTGGTCTCCACGGCCGCCTACCCCGACCTCAGCACGGAGCTGGCGCTGAGCATCGGCGACGAGTTGAACCCAGATGCCGTCACCTCGATCCACTGGTCGGACCTCGCCAACGACTTCAGCCTCAACATAGGAGGGTTCGAGCGCGTGCGCCGAGAACTCCTTGACCGCGTCGTCGTCGAGGCACCCCGTCTACGTGACGAGGCGCGCGCCAAGGACTGGTATCAGCCGTCAATCGACAGCATCCTCGCCGTAATAGCGGCGCGGGGGGCGCGGGTTGTGTAAGGGCTGAGCGCAGCCGGCACGGGGTCGATCCTTACTTTCAGGCCGGCCAACCGACGCGCTTCGAGAGACACTGCTCACCGACGCATTCAGCGACCTCGAGCTCAGCCCAACCAACTGCGTGAGCTAGTGTGATGTCTCGGTTTTAGGTGAAGCCAATCGGGCCTTGCGCGGTCGTTGGCCCGAGCTCGGGGAGTATGTTCTGTGCGATGGCAGCGACCGGTAAGGGAACGACCTCGGCTGGTCCGATTGTGCCGCATCTGACGGTGGCTGAGCGGGTCGCTCGCGGCAAGGCGGCGCGTGGAGAGGTGCCTCGCTCCAGTCACGCCGTATTCGAGCCGGCGCCGCACCGGGTTGATCCGATCGAGCTGCTCGAGCGTCAGGCCGAGACTCGCGTTCCGGAGCTGGTGCCGATCCGTTACGGGCGCATGCTTGTCTCGCCGTTTACCTTCTACCGGGGTGCGGCGATGATCATGGCCGGCGACCTGGTCGCGACGCCGCGCTCGGGGCTGAACGTCCAGTGCTGTGGTGATGCGCATCTGTCGAACTTCGGCGTGTTCGCCTCGCCCGAGCGGCGGCTCGTATTCGATCTCAACGATTTCGACGAGACGCTTCCGGGCCCTTGGGAGTGGGACGTGAAGCGTCTTGCCGCGAGCGTGCTGATCGCGGCGCGCGAGAACGGTTTTGCCGTGAAGGATCAGGACCGGGCGGTGCTTGGCACCGTCGAGGCGTACCGCACGACGATGGCGAGCTTCGCTGCGATGAGAAACCTCGATGTCTGGTATGCCCGGCTGGACATCGAGGCGGTGCTTGCCAAGCTCGGTCCCCAGCTCACCCCCGGGATGGTCAAGAGGACAGAGAAGAACCTGGCCAAGGCGCGTGCCCGGGACAGCATGTCGGCGTTCTCCAAACTGACGCGTGTCGTGGATGGTGAGGCACGGATCGTCGCCGAACCGCCTTTGATTGTCCCGGTCGACAACCTCCTACAGGGCCGCGAGCACGATGAGATGTTCGACTGGCTGCGCGAGCTGTTGCGGTCCTACCGCGAAACACTCGTGCATGACCGGCGCGTGCTGCTCGAGCAGTTCTACCTCGCCGACTTCGCGCGTAAGGTCGTCGGGGTGGGGAGCGTCGGTACGCGCGCCTGGATCGCGCTGATGCTCGGTAACGATGGACAGGACCCACTTTTTCTGCAGATGAAGGAGGCCGAGGCATCGGTGCTTGAGGAGTTCCTAGGTCCGTGCGAATTCGAGAGTCACGGTGAGCGGGTCGTGGCCGGGCAGCGGCTGATGCAGGCAGCCAGTGACATCTTTCTCGGCTGGGTGCATGTCGAGTCCGGGGTAGACGGTCGAGAACGGGACTTCTATGGTCGTCAGCTGAAGGATTGGAAGGGCTCGGCGGAAATCGAGCAGATGATCCCGAAGGGTCTGGCAGCCTACGGAAGGCTGTGTGGTTGGACGCTCGCCCGCGCGCACGCCCGCAGCGGCGACCGCCGAGCGATCGCCTCCTACCTCGGCAAGAGCGCCACCTTCGACCGCGCGATTGTCGAGTTCTCCCACGCATATGCCGAGCAGAACGAGCGCGACTATCGCGAGCTCGTCGTGGCGGTCGAGTCCGGTCGCATCACTGCCGAGACCGGCCTCTAGCCTTGCTCTGCCCCCGTGACATCAGCGAGCTCGGAGGTGACGCAGGACGCTTGACGCCACCGCCCACACGCGCCTCGACGGTCTCCGCGCCGGGCTGACCGTCCTGATCCTGATCGCAGCCGTTGCGCTTTTCTTCGTCGGGCGAATGCCGACGCGACAACCCGGCTCCGAGCCGGCACCGGCCCGGACTATGGCGAGCCGGCACCGGCCGGACTATGGCCGTCCGATACACTCCCTCTAACACCGTCGATAGCCTGCCATTGCGCGGCATACCACGGGAAAACGGCAGAGCGACGAAAGGAGCAGCCGTGACTGGAGACGAGTTGGAGCTGGGTCCAGTTGACATCGTTGTGATCGGTTTTCCCCCGGGCGCGCCCCAAACCGGTGCGTCGATCCCAGTTTTCGTGGACCTCGTGGACAGGGGGATCATCCGGGTGCTCGATGTGCTGATGGTCCGTAAGGATGCCGGTGGTGAGATCTCAGGCCTCGAGATCACCGACCTCGACGGCGACGGGCTTACCGACCTCGTGGTCTTCAGGGGAGCGCGGACGGGCATGCTCGGAGACGAGGACGCCACCATCGCCGGGGAGGCGCTCGAGCCCGGGGAAGCGGCAGTGCTGATCTGCTTCGAGAACACCTGGGCGGCACCGTTCGTCACTTCTGTGCGTCGCAACGGAGGCAACGTGCTCGTCTTCCAGCGAGTTCCGGCGCAGGAGGTTCTTGACACAGTCGAAGCGCTCGATGCCGCCGAAGCGGCATCCTGAGCCGAAAGGAAAGACAACATGCCACTACTTCGCGGTATTGCCCGCACAGCCGCTATCGCCGGCACGGCAACGGCCGTATCCAACCGTGTGAGCCGCCGCCAGGAAGGGAAATGGGCGGCACAGGAACAGGAACAGCAACAGCAACAGTACGCACAGCAACAGCAGCAGATGCCTGCTCAGGCTCCTGCGCCCGCACCGGAAGAAAACGCCATAGCGAGGCTGAAGGAGCTCGGCGGACTCCATGATTCGGGTGTCCTGACCGACGAGGAGTTCACGGCCGCCAAGGCCAAGATTCTCAACACCTAGGTCGATACAGGTCTCGCGCGCAGGGGCCGGCCGACGACACCCGGTGTCCAGAATGGAGCAGGGATGGCCAACAAGCGTGAAAGACAGGTTGCGGAGTTCATTGAGCCGTTCCGGGTCAAGCCCGGTTCGAAGGTGACCCTCGCCAAGGACTTCGACCCTGCCTTCAAAGGAGGGATGAAGAAGAAGAAGGAAGGGGTCGCCTTGCTCGCCGAAGGGGTGCGACTGCTGTCGGAGTACCAGGTCCGGCTGGCAGCTCAGGACACGTGGGGGGTGCTGGTGGTCTTGCAAGCGTTGGATACCGCTGGAAAGGACGGGACGATCCGACACGTGATGAGCGGGGTGAACCCTCAGGGCGTGGCTGTTCATAGCTTCAAGGTCCCCTCGGCCGAGGAGCTCGATCACGATTACCTCTGGCGCTACGCGCAGCGTCTCCCCGAGCGTGGCGAGATCGGCATCTTCAACCGCTCCCACTACGAGGAGGTGCTCGTGGTGCGCGTACATCCGGAGAACCTCGATCGCCAGAAGCTGCCGAAGGCGGCGAAGAAGGGCAACGTCTGGCGGCGGCGCTATCGCGAGATCAACGACTGGGAGCGCTACCTCACCGACAATGGGTTCCGGATCGTCAAGCTGTTCTTGAACATCTCAAAGGAGGAGCAGCGCGCTCGTCTGCTGCGCCGGATCGACCTTCCCGACCACAACTGGAAGTTCTCCGCGGCTGACGTCAATGAGCGTGAGCGCTGGGATGACTACCAGAAGGCGTTCTCCGAGACGCTTTCGCACACGAGCACCGAGTGGGCGCCGTGGTACGTGATCCCGGCCAACCGCAAGTGGTTCGCCCGGTTCGGAGCTGCTGCGGTACTGGTTCACACGCTGATGGAGATCGACCCCCGATATCCCGCGGTGAGCAAGCCGCAGCGTCAGGCGCTGCTGGAAGTCAAGGAGGCTCTGGAGGCGCAGGCGCCGAAGGGCGCCCTGGGAGACCCTTTCGAGCAGGAGCGCCAGGACTCCTGACAATCCGGCGAAACGCCTGCTCAGGATCCACCCCGCCAGATTTCAGTCACCCTGGGTGACCCTGCTAGGACTCGCCGGCTTGGATCTCCTCGAGAGCGGCCTCGAGCGTGGGATAGAAGTGTTCGCGGTCGAGGGTCTCGAGGAGGCCGTAGCGCAGCGTGAGGTCCTGGAGGCGGGTGCGCATCTCGGCAAACGCCAGGTGGGTCCCGGCGGCATTGAGCTCGTTGTCGAGCTGCTCGAGCATCTCGGCGGCGGTGACGTCGACGTCGGTGACGGCCTCGCATTGCAGGACCACCCACTGGGGCTCGCGTTCACGCACGAGTTTGCGGATCTGCAACCGGAAGGTGCCGGCGTTGGCGAAGAACAACGGCGCCTCCCAGCGATACACGACGACACCTGGAATCTGCTGCGCGTCCGGATGGGTGTCAACGTCGTGCCACCCGTCGTCACCTTCGACCTTGCCCAGGACGGCGCCGTGAGGCCACCAGTTGCGCCTGAAGAAGAGCAGAATTGCGAGCGTGACGGCGACGACGATGCCCTGCAGCACGCCGAGCAGGATCACACCGGCGGTTGCGACGAGAGACACCGAGAACGCGCTCTTGCGAACGCGCAGGTAAAGGCTCAGGATGCCCACGTCCATCAACGACAGCGCGGCGACGATCACGACGGCGGCCAATGCCGTTTGCGGCAGGTCGGCAAGCAGCGAGTTGAGGAACAGCAGGAGTGCCGCGACCAGGGCTGCGCCGACAACCCCGGTGACCTGGCTCTTGGCTTTCGACTGTTCGGCTACCGCTGTCCGTGAGCCGCTGGTTGATACTGCAAAGCCCTGGAAGAGCCCCGCCGCGATGTTCGCCGCGCCCATGCCGATCATCTCCTGGTTGGGCTCGACCTCTTCACCGCGCCGAGCCGCGAAGCTAGTCGCGGTGGCGATCGTGTCGGTCAAGGACACGAGCGTGATCCCTACCGCGGCGATCAGCAGCGGAACGACATCGCTCGCGTTTGTCCACGGCAACGTGGGCGCCGGAATCCCCTGAGGCAGCGCGCCCACCGTGGCCACGCCCTTGCCGGCAAGCCCGAACACAGCAGATGCGACGGTGGCGCCAACGACCCCGACCAGCACCGCAGGCAGACGAGTCGTGATGCGGGGAAGCACCAGCAGGAGGACCAGCACAGCGACGCCGACGACGAGCGTCGTCGTTTGCGTCTCATCGAGGTGTTCTGCGAACGCGCGCAGCTCCGCGAGGAACGAATCGGCGTCCGTGGAGAAGCCGAAGAGCTTCGGCAGCTGGCCGACGATGATCGTGATCGCGAGACCGTTCATGTATCCGACCTGTACCTCCTTCGAGAGCAGGTCGGCAACGAACCCGAGCTTCCCCAGTCCAAGGCCGATCTCGGTGAGTCCGACGAGCACCGCAAGCATGCCGGCCAGGGCGATTGCGCTTGCGGGATCTCCGGTTACCAGCAGCGGCGTGATAGCAGCGAGGATCAAGGGCGAGATCGAGGAATCGGGTCCGAGTACCAGCACTCTGGAGGGCCCGAACACGGCGTAACCGATGAGGCATGCGATCGTCGTGTAGAGACCGGTGGCCGCCGGGAGCCCGGCCAGCTCGGCGTACGCCATGCCCTGCGGAACGAGGATCGCCGCCAACACCACGCCCGCCACGAGATCGGCTCGCAGCGACGAGCGCTTATATGTCCGGACGACGCGAACGCCCGGCACCCAGCGCTCGACTCCAGTCGCAACCCGCCCGCTCACGCGAGGAGGTCCCCTCGCCTGCACGCGGCGTGCAGTCGCTGGAGAACCCCTGGCGGCAGGCGCGTAGCCAGAAGGCCAGAGCCGATCCCGATTGCGGCGCCGGCGGCGACGTCGCTTGGGTAGTGAACCCCTATATGTACGCGCGAGTAGGCGACGGTGCCCGCCAACGGCGCGAGGACCGGCGCGAGGACCGGCAGCTCGGCGCAGGCGCCGGTGGCAAACGCGAACGCGGCGGCGCTGTGACCCGAAGGGAACGACGTCGAGCGCGGCATGCGGATGAGCGTCGGCCACGAGCGCCGAGAGGGACGCCGCCGGCGCACGAGTAGCTTTGCCGGGCCGTTTGCCACGATCGCTGCGATCACGATCGCAGCGATGCCGCGACCAGCCGCCCTCCGTCCCTGCCGACCTCCGCATGCGGCAAGTCCGCTTGCGATGAGAAGCCAAAGCCGGGAGTAGTTCGCGGCCCGCGTGATCGTAAGGAGCGCGCGGTCCAGCCCGGGCGAGCGCACGCGGACAGAGCGGCTCATCAGCCGGTGATCCAGCTGCTTGATAGGACCCCTGATCCGTGCGCGACCCGATGTCCTCATCTGACCCTGGTCTGCCGTACGCAGCCTGCAACGAACATCGCCCAGCCCGTCCCCAAGAGGACTCCGGCGATCACGTCCGCGGGATAGTGGACGCCCAGATAGACGCGAGATGCGGCCACTGCGAGAACGATCAGCAGCGCGAGGCCGCCGGCCACACGGGTTAGCTTCGGCGACGCCCCCGCCGCCGGCATCGCAAACACCAGCGAGAACCAGAATGCGCTCGCCTGCGCGGCATGGCCCGAGGGAAAACTCGAGCCGGTAACCGCCTGCAGGTGCTCCCCGGGCGGGCGCGGGCGAGACACAAGCAGCTTGACCCAGTCAGAGATCAGCATCGCGCCGCCGAGGCTGAGCGCGACCGCGAGCGCCTCTCGGCGCAGGCCCGCCCGGGCAAACGCCAAGCAGGCGATCAGGGCAAGCGGAACCAGCAGAAACGCACTGCCCGCCCAGGTGAGCACCCGCACCACGTCGGTGAGTGCCGCTGTGCGTTGAGCAGTCACATCGCGTACCGCGTTCAGTTCGACCGACCCCACGACCGAGGTCCAGAGCTCCCCGACCCCCCAACCGAGTAGCACGAAAACGGCCAGGCCGAGCACCAGCCGCGCGGCCGGGTGGCTCATCGGCCAGCCGCCACCCGTAGAAGCGCGCCCAGGTTGTCCGTGGTCAGTGCCGTAACTCTGGCGGCCGGTGGCAAGCCAACTCCGCTAGGCAGCCGCACCCGTAGCGCGCCTGGTAGCGACGCGAAGCGCAAGGGGGGATCGAGCACGAGCGCCTCGCCATCGAGCCCAACCTCCACCGGGCCATTGGAGCGAACCTCGAACTCCTGCATCGACCATGACTCAAGACCCGGAAAGCGGCCCGCCTGACCGGCCAGCTCGAGCGCGACGAACTTCGACACATCCGCGGCAGTGCGCACCCGCGCGGCCAGGACACCAAGCAGGCCCGTGTCGATCCGCTCGCGCGTGCCCGCGCCGGCGAGGCTCGCCAGCCGATACGGATTGTTCGACACGAGCACGAGCGGCGCGTCGTCGCAGAGGCTCCCGTCCGGCGCGGTGAACTCGAGGTCGATCGGCTCCGCATCAGGGCCCAGCAGGTCGGGCAGCATGCCAGTCCAGGTCTCGAGCTTGGCATCGCGGTAAGCGTCGGACTGTACGACCTTGGCATAGACGCCAAGCGAGGCGTTGTTGACGAACACGCGGTCGTTGACGCGCGCGAGATCGATGCGCCGCTCGACGCCGCCTGTGAACGCATCCAGCGCGCCCACGACGTCATCACGGTCAAGGCCGAGGTCCAGGGCGAAATGGTTTCGAGTCCCCGCGGGAATGCAAACATGGGCGATGTCGCGCCTAGCGGCAACTGTCGCAACAAGGGCCTGCGAGCCATCGCCGCCGGCCATCCCGATGACCTGCGCACCGCGCGCGATGGCGTCTTCGGCGAGCTCGAGCAGGTCATCGCCGGGCTGCAGCACGATTGGCTCTACACCTCTCCGCCGGGCTTCTGTAGCGAGGTCGAAGCGCTCGGCCTTCCCACCGCCCGACTTCAGGTTGATGATCAGCACGGCCGAGCCGGCGGCCCCCACCGGCACGAGCGCAGCCGCTGCCCCGTGAACCGACGCCTCCCTCGTCCGCCCCAACGCATAGCGGGCGGCCAGGCCGAAAACGGCGAGCAACAGGAGCAGCCCAACCATTACCAGCACGCCCTGCCAGTGAGTCGCCAACACCACGATCAGGCCGGCGCCGGTGAGCCCTGCGAGCGCCGCGCCGGCAGCTCGCCGGGCCCCGCGACGGGTCAGAGCGAACCAGACGGCGGCGCTCACAACGAGCACGAGCCCTACCGCAAGCGCAGCGATGACGAGGTCACCCGCCAGCGCGACCGCAGCCACGATGGTCATGGCCACCGGCGCCAGGAGTGCCACGACCGCAGCGACGCGGGTCTGCCATGGTGGCCCCGCCGCCAAACCGTCTGCAGGAATCGCATCGGTCGCGCGCATGATCAGCCCATCTTCCCAGGCCCAGGACCTAGCGTCACGCGGCGGGCGTGTTCTTTGCAGATGCGCCAACATCCACTTCGTGATCAGCGAACTGAAAACCTGGGGTTGGGTGATCATGGATCATCGGGATCCTGTAGTTCTGCGTGGTGCTCGGACCAGCCAGTTGAAGCTAAAGACGGTCGCGTCTTCGATGCGACCGTCTAACGCACTTCGGCTGCGGCAAGCTACCTAAAACGGTTTCAGGTCATTACAGGCGTCTGTTCGAGCTGGGTGTTGCTCACGACCTGGGCGTCGTGCTCGAGCGTGTCGGCGATCTGATCCTGCTGCGCGGGGCGGATCACCGTGCTTTTCGCGGAAGAACGAGCATGCTTCATCGACACGAGGTGCCCCCGGCGATTGCCGTCTCAAGAGAGCTCGATACAGGCCGGGCGCCCTGCTCGCGATCCGCTGCGGCGGGAAGTCGACGGATCGCGGCGATGATGGTTCGGGACGACTCGTCACTTGTCAGCTCACCTGTGACGACGTGCGAGTGAACGGCACTCATTGGGATGACACATGGAACAGGCCGTCGCAAAGCGCCCTCCTAACCTCTCGGATGCGCAGTTCAAGGCGCTCCAGCGCCGGCCTCTAGCTGCTGATCGTGCATTCGGCCGCGCTGTATCCCGCGGGGTCGGCTCCAGCCACGCTCTGATGGCCGGCCGTCGTCGTCCGCGTGACCTGCTGCAATACCTTGCCGCCCCGGCGCCACTGGAACGTCACGACTCCCCTCAGCGTATACCCCGGCTTGCTCTTCGCCGCCCCAAGCTGAAAGCTACTCCCACCCTGTCGTGCCATCTTCGCCGCCCCCACCGCGACGAAGCCCGAGTCCGCGCCGTGCGCGAGGTTCACCCAGACGTTGCCTTTCGCTTCCAGGTACTGCAGCTGAAAACCCATGTACATCGCATCCTTACCGTGGCCGTCTCCCGGCATCGAACCGCGGATCCCGACCGTGTTCGGCTCATTCGCCGGGTTGCACACGTCGACCGTCGCCCACAGCTCCCTCGACCGCAGCAGCGAGTGCCTGCTCGCGACGATCTTCTGAGCCGGTGTCCCCGCTGCTGTTGCGGACAGCGCCGTGGTGAACAGCACGCACGCCGACAGCAGCAGCGCGAGTGCGACCCCCCGGGCATCCTTCGCAGGTCGAGCCATACCGTGAAGATAGCGCCGCGGGCCGCTTGTGCGAGCCGGTTGGGTGGGGTGTGATATTCCTGCGCCGTGGCCGGTATGCGCTCAGCGGAGGTCGTCGAGCTGCTGGCTACGCGCGTCCCCGTCTTTTCGACGCTCGTCCCCGAGGATCTACATCGGATCGCCGAGCTGGCCGTCCCACGTGAGTTCGAGCCCGGCCAGGTCGTCTTCCGCGAGGGTGATTCGAGCGACACCTGCTACATCGTGCGTTCCGGCCGCGCCCGCGCCGTGCGCGAGCACTCCGACGGACGTACGATCACCCTCGCCACCTTCGGTCCCGGCGACATCTTCGGAGAGCTCGCGATGTTCGAGGACGAGCTTCGCTCCGCCACCGTCGAGGCGGTCGAGCCGACCACCGTCGTGGCCGTGCTCGGCCCGGACATGCGCCGCCTGATGACCGAGCACCCCGGGATCTCCATGCGCCTGGTGATCGCCCTTGGCCGGCGCTTGCGCGAGATGAACGAGCGCCTCTCGCGCCAGTCTTTTCAGACCGTCCAGAGCCGCGTCGCGGCCGTCCTTGCCGAGCTTGTCGCCCAGGAACGCGCGCAGGACGTCACCGCCGGCGAGGATGTGCTCGTCACCGCCACCCAGGCCGATCTCGCGCAGCTGGCGGGCTCATCGCGTGAGTCGGCCAGCCGCTTTCTCGCCGTGCTCGAGCGCGCCGGGGTCATCTCGCAGGGGCGCGGCCGCCTTGTGGTCCACGACGTGCGCGCATTGGAGCGATATGTCTTCTGAGTCCGATGACCGCCCACGAGCGCGCCCGCCCGTGCGTGAGCGCGCGCACAACGCGCCCAAGCAAGAACCGGAACCGCGCAACAAGCAGGGCAAGCAAACACGCAAGCAGCCCAAGCAATCCGGCGCGCAGGAGACTTCCGCCGGGGGGGTCGTGATCCGCGGCGAGTCCGGCCGCGAGCAGGTCGTCGTGATCGTTCCCGTCCGGCGGGCGCCCAACGGCGCGCGTGTGCTCGGTCTGCCCAAGGGCCACATCGACCCGGGCGAGGACGCGCTGCAGGCCGCCACGCGCGAGGTGCGTGAGGAGGCCGGCATCGTGGCTGAGCGATCCCGCGACCTGGGTGAGGTCCGCTACTGGTACCGGCGCGACGGCCGCACCATCGCCAAGTCGGTCGTCTTCTTCCTGTTCCGCTACGTCTCCGGCGAGACCGCCGACCATGACGACGAGGTTGAGCAGGTCCGTTGGATCGACCTGCGCGAGGCGCTCACCGAGCTCAGCTACGAGGGCGAGCGGGGCATGATCGCGCGCGCTCTCGCCCTGCTCGAGTAGCGGATCGCGCCCGGCGCGCTCGAGAGCGGGGATCGCGCGTCGCATAAGCCCGGGAGTGCCGCGCGTCGCACGCGCGCCACAAAGAACGGTAGCCTGCCATCCGTGCAGGTCCTCAACTTCTACTCGACCATCTTCGCCGACGAGCTCCTGCGGGGACGCAAGACCGCGACCATCCGCCTCGGCGACAAGTCGGGCAAGTACCGCAAGAACCAGGCTGTCCTTGTCACGATCGGCTACCAGTACTCGCCGCGGGAACGGATCTTCGAAGCCGTCATCGACCAGGTCGAGGTGATGCCCCTCGCCGACCTCTCCCCGCGCGATATCAAGCACGACAACCCCGAGTTTCGCCGCCACGAGGAACTCATCCACTTCCTCGAACAGATCTACGGCCGCGGCGTCTCGCTGGAGGACACCGTCACGGTCGTGCGTTTTTCGCAGATCCTGGACAAGCCCGCCGGCATGACCGAGGCGATGAAGGGCTTCGGCGGCGCCCAGAATTGATCTCGCCGCGCCGAGGTCGCCACCAAAGACGCTCTCGCGGTGCCGACCGCTGTGGTAAGCGGCTTGGACCGCAACGGATGCAAGGACTGGCTTGCGGCTTACCCATCCAAAAAAAATCAACCGGCGTGCTCTCGGTTTCTTCTATATATTAGGCGGCGCCCTTGGCACTCTCTCCCCAGGAGTGCCAGTGAGGCGTTGCATTCCCAACTACCGGAGGTTCTTTCGACATGAAGCTTAAGCCCCTGGGCGATCGTCTGATCGTGCAGGCGATCGAGGAGGAGCAGACCACCGCGAGTGGTCTCGTGCTTCCCGACACTGCCAAGGAGAAGCCGCAGAAGGGCAAGGTCCTCGCCGTCGGCGATGGCAGGCTCGACGATGACGGCAAGCGCATCCCGCTGGATGTCAAAAAGGGCGACGAGGTCCTTTACAGCAAGTACGGCGGGACCGAGATCAAGGTCGACGGGGAGGATCTGCTCGTTTTGCGCGAGTCCGATGTCCTAGCCCGCGTCGAGTCATAAGGAGAACTGAGGAACAATCATGGCCCACAAGGAACTGAAGTACAGCTCAGAGGCACGCAAAGCGCTCGAGGCGGGTGTCGACGCGGTCGCCAACGCGGTCAAGGTCACGCTCGGCCCCAAGGGTCGCTATGTCGTGCTCGACAAGAAGTTCGGCGCCCCGACCATCACCAACGACGGCGTCACGATCGCGCGTGAGATCGAGGTCGAGGACGTCTTCGAGAACCAGGGCGCCCAGCTGGTGCGCGAGGTGGCGACCGCCACCAACGACGTCGCCGGCGACGGCACCACGACGGCCACCGTGCTGGCCCAGGCGATCGTTCGCCAGGGCCTGAAGAACGTAGCGGCCGGTGCCAACCCGCTCGCGCTCAAGCGTGGCATCGAGCGGGCCGTCGACCAGGTCGTGGCCAACATTGCGACGCAGTCCAAGGAGGTCTCCGGCAAGGATCAAATAGCCCGAGTGGCGACGATCTCCGCCGGCGACGATGACATCGGCGATGTGATCGCCGACGCGATCGAGAAGGTCGGCAAGGACGGCGTCGTCAACGTCGAGGAGGGCCAGACGTTCGGCATGGACCTCGAGTTCACCGAGGGCATGCAGTTCGACAAGGGCTACATCTCCCCCTACATGGTCACCGACCAGGACCGCATGGAGGCGACCCTGGAGGACCCTTATATCCTGATCGCCAACTCCAAGATCGGCTCCGTGCGCGACGTGCTGCCGGTGCTCGAGGCCGTGATCCAGTCAGGCAAGCCGCTGCTGATCATCGCCGAGGACGTCGAGGGCGAGTCGCTGGCGACGCTGGTCGTCAACAAGCTCCGCGGCACCTTCACCGGTGTGGCCGTCAAGGCGCCGGGCTTCGGCGATCGGCGCAAGCGGATGCTCGAGGACATCGCGATCCTGACCAACGCCGAGGTGATCACCGAGGAGATGGGCCTGAAGCTGGAGAACACCCAGCTCTCCCAGCTCGGACGGGCTCGCCGCGTCGTCGTCGCCAAGGACACGACCACGGTCGTCGACGGCGCCGGTGACACGACGGCGATCAAGGGTCGCATCAACCAGATCAAAGCCGAGATCGAGAACACCGACTCGGACTTCGACCGCGAGAAGCTGCAGGAGCGCCTGGCAAAGCTCTCCGGTGGCGTTGCCGTCGTCAAGGTTGGAGCAGCTACCGAGACGGAGATGAAGGAGAAGAAGCACCGCGTCGAGGACGCGCTGCAGGCAACACGCGCAGCGCTCGAGGAGGGCATCGTGCCCGGCGGTGGCGTCGCGTTGCTGCAGGCCTCATCCGCCGTCACGGTGGATGGCGACGGAGACGACGACGAGAAGACGGGCGCGCGCATCGTATTGCGTGCGTTGGAGGAGCCTCTGCGTCAGCTAGCCGAGAACGCCGGCCTCGAGGGCTCGGTCGTCGTCAACGACGTGCGTAAGGCCAAGAAAGGCCAGGGTCTGAACGCCGCCACCAACGAGATCGTCGATCTCGTCGCGGCCGGCGTCATCGATCCGGCGATGGTCACCCGCTCGGCGCTGCAGAACGCCGCGTCGATCGCCAAGAACATCCTCACGACCGAGGCGATCGTCGCCGAGGTCCCGGACAAGGAAGGCGGCGGCGGCATGCCCGGCGGCGGCATGCCGGACATGAGCGGGATGATGTAGGCAGGCCTATGATGTCTGTCTAGGAGTCCCGATCGTCTGTCGCGATCGGCTTGGGGCCCGGCGCTATGCCGGGCCCTTTTTGTGCGGGTTGAGCCCCGGCGCTGTGTGCCGGGCCCTTTTGTGGGCTTGAGCCCCGGCGCTGTGCCGGGCCCTTTTTGTGCGGGTTGAGCCCCGGCGCTGTGTGCCGGGCCCTTTTGTGGGGTTGGGCCCCGGCGCTGTGCCGGCCCTTTTTTGTGCGTATGCCGAGCCGTCAGTGAGCTTGGCTGTAGCTGCGCTCGCCCGTTCGCCGCGTGACGACCACCGGCGCCTGGTCGCTCGGAGCAAAAGCGACGGAGCTCCTGGTCGCCCGCTGCGAGCCCGAGGCCGTCGCCGCGCCCAGCTCCACCTCTTCGAGCACGGTCTGCATCACCAGCTTCATCTCCAGCTGGGCAAACTGCGCCGCCACACAGCGGCGCACGCCGCTGCCGAAGGGGATCCATGTGTAGTTGTCCGGCTGGCGGTCGAGGAAGCGCTCGGGCATGAAGCGGAACGGGTGGGGATAGATGTCCTCGCGGTGGTGCACGAGGTAGATGCAAGGAGCCACGGTGGTGCCCGCGGGAATTGTGTAGCCGCCCAGCTCCATTGGCTGCACGAGCCCGCGCATGACCAGCGGCACCGCCGGACACAGGCGCAGTATCTCTTTTACGACGGCGTCCGTGTAGACGTCTCCCTCGCCGCTCAGCACCTCCTCGCGCAGGCGGGCAAGCTTGTCCGGGTGACGAAGCAGGCGCTCGAAGGCCCACGACAGTGAGGTCGCGGTGGGTCCGTCGGACAGCAGCGTGATCAGTTCGTCGCGCAACTCCTGCTCGGTCATCGGCGAGCCGTTCTCGTCATATGCCTGCTCGAGCAGCGAGAGGATGCCCTCGTCCTCCGGGCGGCTCGGCGATGCGCGCCGGCGGCGCACCTCCGCGAGCAGGGCAGCTTCCACCGGCGCGATCGCCTCCCGGAACCGCGCGTTGCGGGTCAGCCAGCTCGAGCCGAAAGTGGCCAGCAGCGTCAGGCGCCCAGGATCGTTGAGCCAGTCGGTGAGGCGTTGCAGGAGCGTGCGCAGCTCCGCCATGTGCCTGCCCCCCGTCGTCCCGAAGACCGCGCGCATGACCACCTCGTTGCTGACCGCCTGCATGCGCGGCCACAGTGCGAACGGCTCGCCCACGGGCCAGCGGGCGATCTCCTCGCGTGCCGCCTGCACCATCATCTCTCCGTAGCCGCGCATCCGCTCGCCATGGAAGGAGGGCAGCATGAACTTCCGGTGGGTCATGTGCTCCGGCTCGTCCAGGAGCATCACCGAGCGCGGTCCCAGCAGCGGCCCGAGCAGTGGGTTGGCCTCACCTGCGCCGGCGCGCACGAGCTCGGGGCTGATGGTGAGCACCTTGCCGACGTCCTCGGGGTTACTCAGAAACACCCATGGGCGTCCGTGACGGATGCGCAGGGTGAATATGTCCCCGTAGCGCTTGCGGCTGCTTTGCATGAACGGCAATGGTCGCTGTGCCCAGCCAACCGCCTGCATCATGCTCGGCATCCGCGGCCCGGGAGGCAGTGCCTCGAGCCCCTGACGGGCCGGTCTCATCGTCGTAGAAATGATGTGGTTGCTCACAGCAAGTCGTATGATGACCTTTCAGTCTCGACTAAGCAAATCGACTGCAAACAATCAGATGAGGGTGCGAGGTCGGGCTCGGAGCACCAGTACCTTAATCGGTGAAAGGAGCGGCCTTAAACGCCGTTGATCCGGGTTCGAGCCCCGGCTGGTGCATCGGCAACTCAAGATCACGCTCCACCTGTTCATGACCACAAACGTTTTCGACTACTTCGAGCATCTTCCGACACGGGATGGAGCGCCGGCTCCCTGGGCGGCGCGGGCGCCGCGACGCCCGAGTCGGGACTTCGATCTGATGCTCGTGCCCCGCTCGCCGGATTGGCGGGAGGACGCCGATTCGTTGCGGGTCTTGGAGCAGGTGGCACACGAGCCGTGGGTCCAGGACGTGATCCGCGACAACGACGCTGTCCGGTTGCGCGTCGCGGATGGTTGGATCGAGACGGTGGGTGCCGCGCTCGAGGCCGGCGGCAGTGCGGAGGCGCCGCTTTCAGATCTCGCGCACGGGGGGCGTTTCTCAGTGCAGTTCTGGGACCCGAACGCGACGAAGGCCCTGCACGTGGGCCACCTGCGAAATCTCGCGATCGGCAACGCGCTGGCGGCCGCGCTGGCTCAGGCGGGCGGGCAGGTCGAGCGTCGCAGCCGGATCTCCGACATGGGCCGCGCGATGGGCGAGGCGATGGCGGGGGTAATGCAAAGCGGCCGGCATGCCCGGGGATGGTCGGACGGTGATGAGAAGAGCGACCATTTCGTGGGGGTGTGTTACGCGGATTATGTGGCTGCTGGCGGCGCGCGCATTGCGGGTGAGCTGGAGCAGGCCGAGGACTCCCTCTCGCGTGAGGTGCAGGTCCAGAACGACGCCGCTGATGATCTGATCAAACGCGTGCTGGGCGGAGAGCGCGAGGCGCTCGAGCTCTGGTACAAGACGCGCGCATGGGTGATCGCCGGGCAGCGCAAGACGCTCGCACGACTCGGGATCGCCTTTGACAGGGTCTTTTTCGAGTCCGACTTCCTGTCCGAGACCGCCGAGTTGACCGAAGCCGGCTTGCGCACCGGCACCCTCACGCGGCGCGAGGATGGGGTGATCGTCTATGAGACCGGCCTGGAGGAGCTCGAAGAGGTCCCGCTCGTACGCGCCGACGGCCTCTCGACGCAGCACATGCGCTCGCTCACGTACGCCATGACGGCGCCAGAACTCGAGGATATGATCTCGTTGCAGGTCACCGGTTCGGAGTGGGTGGCACATGTGACGAGCATCCGCAAGCTCGCGGCTGAGTTGAGACCGGATTTGAACGGCGGCTTTCATCCCAGCCGCAGCATCTTCCACGGCATGGTCTCGACGCAACAGCGCGCGCTGACCTCCAGCGCGGGGGCACTGCTTATCGACGAGCTCACCGAATGGCTGGACACGCAGATCGACGGCACCCGCGAGCGCCACGAGGTGCGCCGCTCCCATCCCTACCCCGAACGGGTCGCGGCACAGGTCGCACTCGGGTACTTCCTGCCCTATCCGGCCACCCCAGACATCGATTTCGATCCCTCAAAGCTGCTGTCCGATGATGAGAGCTTGGGCTGGGACCTTGCGCGTGCGCGTGCTCACCACAGCCGCGGCTTGACCGCCGGTCGGCCCGCGGAGGACCCCGACTATCGCTTCGCCGTGGTCCAATCAGAGCTCTACCGCCGCCATCTGCGACTCGCGGTGGAGCGGCTCGACATCGCTCCGCTGGCGCTCTATCTCAAGCATCTGGCGCGCTGGTATCTGGAGCGCGAGCGCGGCGAGCACGTCGAGCGCGTCGTGCACACGTTGCTGGACCGCAGCGCACGCGGCTTGGGTCTGGAGGCGGCGCCGTGAGCACGCTGCTGATCGACAACTACGACTCCTACACCTACAACGTGTTCCACTTGCTCGCGGCCGTCTCCGGTGAGGCGCCGATCGTGGTTCACAACGACATGGTCTCCTGGCGCGCACTATCGCGCTGGGACTTCGACGCGATCGTGATCTCGCCGGGCCCCGGCAGGCCGGAGCGCTGGCACGACTTCGGCGTCTGCGCGGACATCCTGCGCTCCAGCGAGATTCCGGTGCTCGGCGTCTGTCTCGGCCATCAGGGTCTCGGGCACCTGCTGAACGGGACCGTGACGAGCGCCCCGATCGTGATGCACGGGCGCCTGAGCGGCGTCAAACACGACGGCGACGGCCTCTTTCGGAATGTTCCACAGGACTTCTCGGTCGTGCGCTATCACTCCCTGGCGGTGGCCGGTGAGCTGGGCCCGGAGGGGCGTGTGACGGCCTGGACCGACGAGGGGGTGGTGATGGGGATCGAACACCGCAGCCGTCCGATGTGGGGCGTGCAGTTCCATCCCGAGTCCATCGCAACCGAGCATGGTCGCAAGCTGTTTGAGAACTTCTATGACCTCGCCCGTCGCCATAAGGATTTTTCGCGGGCACGGAGTACGAGCCAAATCTCGCCGGCGCCCCGGCGCCCTCCACGTCCACCCGCGTCTCGTGTCGGTCGCCTCGACGACGGCACTCGCCTTGAGTTGCGTGTGCGCCGTATCGATGACGAGGCGCCGGCAGAGCCGCTGTTCGAGCGTTTGTTCGGCGCCGCCGAGCACGCCTTCTGGCTGGACAGCCCCGACGCCCCGACGCCGCTCGCCCAGCGCTCCTTTCTCGGCACCACGATGGGGCCCCATCGCTGTGTGCTCGAGTACGACGTCGAGCGCCAGGCGGTGACCTCCCATCGCGCGGATGGCACCACGACCGAGTCCGGCTCCATCTTCGAGGTGCTCGACCGCGAACTGGCCAAGCACACGATCGATCCTCCAGCGGAGCTGCCGCGTGGTCTGCTCGGTGGCTTCGTCGGCTTCTTGGGTTACGAGTGCAAGGCCGACTGCGGCTCTCCCAACACCCATCGCTCCGATGTCCCGGACGCCGTGCTGATGCTCGCCAACCGGGTCGTCGTCGTCGATCACGTCGCTCGCCGCACCCATCTGCTGGCGCTCTGCCACGACGACGAGGAGCAGGAGGCCGAGCGCTGGCTGGAACACGCCGAGGCGGTCGTGCGCGCCACTCTCGCCGCCGCCAAGACAGCCGGTGAGGCAATCGTCGAGACAGCGGGTGAGGCAATCGTCGAGACAGCCGCGGAGACAGCCGCCGAGACAGCCGGTGAGCCACCGCGGGTGCCGGGCGAGGCCCCCCACGAGGATTGGTCCGGCGACCCGGTGATATTTCGCTGCGGACGGGGGCGCGAGCAGTACCTTGCCGATATCGCGCGCTGCCAGGCCGCGCTCACAGTCGGCGAGTCATACGAGGTTTGCCTGACCGACCAGATCCACACGGACGCAACCCCAGAGCCGTTCGAGCTCTACCGCCTGCTGCGACGACGCAACCCGGCGCCGTTTGCCGCCTACCTCAAGCTTGGGGAGTTGGCTGTCCTCAGCTCCTCGCCCGAGCGCTTTCTCTCGGTCGACCGCGACCGTCGGGTGCAGGCGCGCCCGATCAAGGGGACGACGCCACGCTCGGAGGACCCGGTGCGCGATGAGGAGCTGCGTGCCGAGCTGCTGGATGATGAGAAGACGTTCGCCGAGCACCTGATGATCGTCGACCTGTTGCGCAACGATCTCGGACGGGTCTGTGAGATCGACAGTGTGCGGGTGCCGCAGTACATGGTCGTGGAGCCCTACGCGACCGTGCACCAGCTGATCTCCACGATCACGGGTGTGCTCGAGCGTGAGCGCACACCGGTGGCGTGCGTGCGGGCGTGCTTTCCCGGCGGGTCGATGACGGGCGCTCCCAAGCTGCGCACGATGGGCATCATCGACGACATCGAGCGCGAGGCCCGCGGTGTGTACTCGGGCGCGATCGGCTATTTCGGCTTTGACGGCAGCGTCGATCTCAGCATCGTGATCCGTACGATCGTGATGCGTCCCGGCGCCACCACCATCGGTGCGGGAGGAGCGATAGTGATGCAGTCAGACCCCGAGGAGGAGTTCGACGAGATACTGCTCAAGGCGCACGCACCGATGGCCACGATCGCACGGGCCGTCACCGGCAGCGACTCACCGGAGGTGTGGACCGTCGAGCTCGAGCCGACATTCGCGGTGGCTGGGGAACGATGAGCAGCGAGGCGCCACAGACCACGTCGCGGACGCCCGGATCGGCCGCCCCGGGGCAGGGCTGGCACGTGCGTCCAGCCGGCCATGACGACGTCGAGGCGGTCGCCGGTGCCGTGCGAGAGCTGCTGGTCGAGCTGGATGGCACGCCGTCTGGCCTCCCCGCGATGCAGGACGCCGTGCGAGCGCTCATCGATAATCCCAGCGCCGGGGCGGTGCTGGTCGCGCAGGCCGACGGTGGGCTCGTGGGGGTGCTCGGCGCCAGCTGGCAGATGGCGATACACGTGCCGGGCACCTACGCGCTGATCCAGGATCTGTGGGTTCACCCGGCTTGGCGCTCCAGAGATGTCGGCAGCGGCCTGCTCGCGGCGCTGTTCGAGCTTGCGCGCGGCATGCATTTCGAGCGCGTTGAGGTAGGGCTGCCGCGGGAGCGTTTCGCCCGCTTCGGGGCGACCGAGGCCTTCTACCTGGGCAACGGCTTTGAGTCGCTCGGCCCGCGGATGCGGCGGGTTCTATCGTGAGTCTCATGTCGACGATCGAGCAGCGAGGTGTGACTCAGAGCGCGCCGCGTCAGAGCACATCGCGTCAGAGCGCGTCCGGGGTCGAGCCGCCTCGGGTCGAGCCGCCGCCCGGCGCGTCGAGCATTCAGCCGCTGGGAGGCGGCAGGACATGAACGGCCTGGAGCCCTTCCGCCACCGCCTGGACGTGCTCGACGAGGAGATCGCGCGGCTGCTCGGCGAGCGCTTTCAGATTTGCCGGGAAGTCGCAGGCTACAAGCGCACGCACGAGATCCCGATGATGCAACCCGATCGCGTCGCCGAGGTGCGGGCACGCTATCTCGCCCGCGGCGCCGAGGTCCGGCTGCCCCCGGATTTCACGGCCGATCTTTTCGAGCTGCTGATCGACGCCACGTGCAGAATGGAGGATGAGCTCATCGGCGCACCGTCCGCCACGCCACAGGGGAGCGAGACATGACTCGCCCGACATTCATCACGCTCGGACCGTCCGGCACCTGTCATGAGAACGCCCTGCTCCATTATCTCGAGTTTCAGGGGATCACCTCCTTTGACGTCGTTCTGGTCGAAGACCTGCTGGACGGGATCGAGCAGGTCCGCGGTCGGACGGACACCTTCCTCGTGCAGTGCAGCGCGCACCTGCATGTCCACCTCGTGACGGAGCGCTACTACGACGAGGTTTTCGTCATCGATACGTTCCTCTATCCCACCAAGGAGCTGGCGCTGCTGATCCGCACCGATGTCAGCGATCCGACGAGTCTCGGCATCGTGTCGGCGACCCGCGGCTACACCGACCTGACGCGCTGGCCCACGATCATTGACGAGCCGTCCAAGCCCGTCGTCGCGCGCCACCTGCTCGCGGGCGCCTACGACGCCGGTCTGACGCACCTTCACTATGCACACGAACACCCGGACCTCCTTCGCGTGCAGGAGTGCTACGGCGCGGTCGACACGACCTGGGTCGTGTACGGAGGGCAAAAGCGCTTCCGCGGCTCCGTCATCGGCCAGCGCAACCCGTGGCTGTTCAAGGGCGAGCCGGAGCCGACCCACGCATGACCTGGCTGGTCTCCAAGAACGTCTTTTGAGAGGAATGCCGTGGACGTGCCCGGCAGTGGCACGTCAGACGTAAGGCGGAGAATCAACCATTCGCCGAGCGCCCCGCCGTCCGTTTGAGCGGGGCGTGCCTTTTGGCCGATAGGCCCCCAGAGGGTTCGGCAAGGATGCCGGGCTCTCTTTCAATCGTCTGTCAGGAGACAGCGCTGAGTGGCCTCGGCGGCTCGCCCACGTAGTTCGCCGTCGGACGGATCAGCTTGGCCTCGCGCTTCTGCTCGAGGATGTGCGCCGACCAGCCCGCCACGCGGGCGCACGTGAACATCGGTGTGAACAGGTCCGGCGGGACTTCCGCCAGGTCGAGCACCACAGCCGACCAGAACTCGACGTTCGTGGCGAGCACGCGGTCGGGCCGGCGCGCATGCAGCTCCGCGAGCGCCGCCTTCTCCAGCGCCTCGGCGGCCTGGAAGCGCGGCGAGCCCAGTTCGCTGCAGGTCCGTCGCAGGACGCGCGCGCGCGGATCTTCGGCGCGGTAGATGCGGTGACCGAAGCCCATCAAGCGCTCGCCGCGATCGAGGGCGTCCGATACCCACTTCTCCGCGTCGCCGCTTTGTTCGACCTCATCGAGCATCTTCAGCACGCGCGAGGGGGCGCCGCCGTGCAGTGGGCCGGACAGCGCCCCCACCGCCGCGGACAGCGCGGCGGCACAGTCGGCGCCTGTGGAGGCCACGACCCGGGCCGTGAACGTCGAGGCGTTCATGCCGTGCTCGGCCGCCGAGACCCAGTACGCGTCGATCGCCTTGACGTGATCGGGGTTGGCCTCGCCGCGCCAGCGGATCAGGAATCGCTCAGGGATCGTGCCTCCCTCGTCGACCTCTGCCTGGGGCACCGGCGGCTGGCCTGCTTCGCGTGCGGACTGGGCCACGAACGACAGCGCCATCACCGAGGCGCGCGCGAGGTTGTCGCGAGCCTCCTCGTCGGAGATGTCGATCAGCTGGCCAAATCCCCACTCGGGCGCCAACATCGCCAGCGCCGACTGCACGTCGACGCGATGATCGCCCGAGCGCACGGTCAGCATGTGCGGTTCGGCGGGCGGCAGGCCCGGTTTGAAGCGCCCGTCCACCAGCAGGCCCCAGACCTGCTCGTAGGGGACCGCGCCGACCAGGTCCTCGATGTCGACGCCGCGGTAGCGCAGCGCGCCTCCGGCTTTGTCCGGCTCTGCGATCTCGGTGGCGAAGGCGACGACGCCTTCCAGGCCCGACTGAACCTCGCCGGAGGTCGTCGGGGTGGGGGTGCTCACGGATGGGGCGGTGGGAGAGTGAACCTCGCTCATTGCACTCGCTTTCTGGGCTCGCTGCTTGACGGGGTGGCTGCCTTGTGGGCAGGCGCATATCGTCGCAGGAATTCCTCCCGCGGCTCCCCGTGCCCGCACATGCCCCAACCGTCGCCGCGTGGACCCAGGACGACGTCCGAGCGCTGGTGCTCTAGGCTGCCGCGAGCGGGCCGGCTCGTCGGCCCCGACACCGGAGGAGGAGCCGTGTCCGACGGCGATCTGATGTTTCGCACCCGCCACCGAGCTGGCGGGGATGGTGCGCTCAGGGGAGATCTCCGCACGGGAGCTCGTCGAGATCTCCCTGGAGCGGATCGAGGAGCTGAACCCGGCGCTCAACGCCTTCGTCGACATCGACGCCGAGCGGCGCGCTGGCCACAGCCGAGCAGATCGACCCGGGCGATGAGCGCCCGTTCGCGGGCGTGCCGATCGCGATCAAGAACAACCGACCCGTGCAGGGGCTGCGCCTCACCTACGGCTGCGCGCTGATGGCCGAGAACATGTGCGACTACGACCACAACGTCACGCGGCGCCTGAAGCGACGCGGGGTTCGTGATCGTGGGCACGACCACGCTGCCCGAGTACGGCATCCTGCCGACGAGCGAGGCGCGTATCTTCGGGCCGACGCGCAACCCGTGGGATCTCGGACGCACCCCCGGCGGCTCCTCCGGCGGCGCGGCGGCGGCAGTGGCCGCTGGCATGGTGCCGGTGGCCCACGGCAACGACGGCGGCGGCTCGATCCGCATCCCCGCCGCCTGCTGCGGGCTGGTGGGGCTCAAGCCCAGTCGCGGGCGCATCTCCGCCGCACCGGAACTCGGCGACTCGTCGCTGGGGATCGACGGCATGCTCACGCGCACCGTCGCCGACACCGCTGCGATCCTCGACGTGCTCGCGGGCTATGAGCCGGGCGACGCCACCTGGGCGCCGCCGCCGAGCGAGCCGTTCGCGCAGAGCGCCGCGGGGGCTCCCGGCAGGCTGCGGATCGCCGCCACCACGCTGGCGCCGATCGCCGAGGCCGTCGTCGATCCGATGGCGGCGCGGGCCGTCGCCGACGCGGCCGAGCTGCTGCGCTCGCTCGGGCACGAGGTCGTGGAGGTCGATCCGCCGTGGCGGATCGAGGGCTTGCAGGAGCTGTTCGGTGCGGTGTTCTCCAACCACATCGCGCTGTCGATCGCCTACTCCGGCGCCGTCGCCGGGCGCGAGCCGGCCGAGGAGGACATGGAGCCGATGAGCTGGGCGATCTACTCGATGATCCAGAAACTGGGCGCCGTGCAGGGCATGGCGGCTGTCGTGCAGCTGCAGGCGCTACACGCGGCGCCTGGTCTCCTTCCTGTCCCCCTACGACGCGCTGCTCACGCCGGCGCTGGCCGAGCGCCCGCTGCCGTTGGGCACGCTCGACACGGCCGCGCCCGAACCGATGTCCACATTCACTCGCTCCGGCCTGTTCACGCCGTTTACCCCCGTCTTCAACGCCACCGGGCAGCCCGGGATCTCGCTGCCGCTGTTCGAGGGCGACGACGGGCTGCCGTTGGCCGTGCAGATCGTCGGACGCCCAGCCGGCGAGGCCGCGCTGCTCGCGCTCGCCTCGCAGCTGGAAGAGGCATTGCCCTGGGCTGGGCGGCGGGCGCCCGCGCTGGGCACGGCGGCCTGATCCCAGCGGCCGCTGCCCGGACGCCTGCGTTTACGGTGGGTGTACGTGAGGCTGCTTCAGCGGTGGTCGAACAGAAGGTCGAGAGTGAGGGAGCGCTGATCAGCCGGGGTGGGCGGGATCCAAGACGGCCCGCATCGCCTTGGGCGTCACCCCGAGGTGTTCCGCGTCGCCGGCACCGGACCGTGCGAGCATCGAGCACTCCATCAGCTCGGCCTCGTCCCAGGTCGCAAACGCGCGCTCGACGCCGATCGTCGCCTCCAGTAGGCGCAGCGCCCGCGAGACGATCGGCGTGGGTAGCTTCACCAGCGGACGCGGGCGATCGAGCGAGTCGAGCACGAGCCTGACGATCTCCGTATGCGTCAGCGTCTCGGGGCCCGCGAGCTCGTACCGTTGGCGTTCGCTTGCCGGCGAGCGTAGGGCCGCCATCACGCACGCGGCGGCGTCCTCGGCCCAGATCGGTTGGTAGCGCGCACGCCCCATTCCCGACATCGGCATCAGGGGCAGCAGCGCCAGACGTTCCAGCAACGTCAGCCACGCGTCACCGGGGGTGTAGACGATCGAGGGGGCGAACACCGTCCAGTCCAGGTCCGCCTCGCGCACAGCCTGCTCCGCGAGCGCCTTCGCCCGGTGAAAGCGCGTGCGGTGATGGGAGGAGGCGTCGAGCGTCGAGAAGAACACAAACCGCCCCACCCCGGCTCGCTGCGCGGCTTGCACGATGCGCCAGGTGGCGATTCCGTTCAGCTCCTCGATCGAGCCGCCGGGCTGGTCGCGGATCGACGCGGCCAGGTGCACGACCGTGTCCACGCCCCGCAGCGCGTTGCGAAACGAAGGCGGGTCGGTCAGGTCTCCGAGCGCGATCTGCACACGCACGCGCTGGGTTCCCAGCCGGCGCGGGTCGCGGACCAGGCAGCGCACGTCGCACCCGTCGTCCACGAGCCGGCGCAGCAGCGCCGAGCCCACCTGGCCGGTCGCGCCGGTAAGGAGCAGCATGCTTCGTACAATATGCGTCTCCCGAGGAAGACCCCGCAAAACCAACCCAAGAAAGAAGCGAATGGCCTACGTGATCGCCGAGCCGTGCATCGGCACCAAGGACAACTCCTGCGTCGAGGTGTGTCCTGTCGACTGCATCCACCCGACGCCCGACGAGCCTGGATACGACGCCGCCGAGATGCTCTACATCGACCCCGAGGAGTGCATCGACTGCGACGCCTGTGTCGAGGCGTGTCCGGTGGACGCGTGCTTCGCCGAGGACCAGCTCCCGGAGGAGTGGCAGAAGTTTTCCCAGATCAACTCCGACTACTTCGCCAACGCCAACAAGTAGGTCTTCACGTCGACGGCCCCCGCGCCCGCACGTGCAACGCCGGATCGGACCGGCTCAGGACCCGGGCGTGGCGTGGTAGCTCTGGTCGAGCACGTCCAGGACGGGTATGTCCGGGATGGCCGTCTCGAGCAGCCCGCGTAGCCGCTTTGAATCAAAGCGGTGCGATTGCGGCGCCACAGGGTTGACCGTGAGCGCCTTCAGTTCGATCGTGCGCAGGACCTCGATTTCAAGCCCCTGACGCCGATACCAGTCTGGGCCACGGCGCGATAGGAACACCTTCGTCGGGTCGCCGCCGACGATCTTCAGCGTGCGTCCGGCCCGCTCGGTTCGAGCCGTCAGCAGGCCCTCGAGAAAGCGCTCGCCGAGAGCTCCGTCTGCAACGAGCGTGCTCGCTCGCGGGTGCTCTCGCAGCAGCGCGGCTATCTCCGCGGGCTCGCTGTTCAGGACCAGCTGCCGTGCGAGCAGGACCCGCTCGTCCTCGGGCACGCGGTCCTCGGCTTCGGGCAGCCTGACCAGATCGACCGCGTCCTTCGTAGCCGCCACGACTCGCTCGATGTCCTCGTCGAGGATCGCGCCCGTGGCCATCACGAGGCCGTCGGCGACCTCAGGCGAGGAGGCCGCGCGGCGGTCGATCGCACCGTCGATCAGCACCTGCTCGGCGCCGAGGCCCGCCATCGTTTCACTCACGGCGAGTACGTCCTCGGCTGCGCTCGGGCCGGCGACTTCGACGGCCCCCCGCTCCGAGAGCCTGGCGACGACGACTTCACCAAGTGGGGTCCTCATCCCGGTCTGTGCCAGCCGCTCGTGCGCGACGCCGCTCGACCGTAGGAGCGCCCCCGTGCTCGCCACGAGGCTGCCCGCCTGAAGATTGATCCGCGGCTTATCGATGCGCGCGTCGATCACGTCGTGCTCCTCGCCGTCGCGGCCGATCGAGGTGACTCCCACGATTCGCCCAGCCTGTGCGTACTCCGCCAGGATCGCCGCGAGCGTCTCAGTCTTGCCGGTGTTCTTCGCCAGACCGACAAGTGCCACCCTCCGCGCCGAGGCGATCAGCTCCGACAGCACTACTACTCGTCCGCCAGCCGCGCGGCCAGCTCGCGCACGATGAAGCTCGCCACGTGATGCGGGTAGGTTCCCTTTGAGAACCCCGCGTCGTAGCCGAGCTCCTTGGCGAGCTCGTTGGATACGCGTGGGCCTCCGCAGGTGAGGATCAGCTGCCGGCGCCGCCCCTCCGCTTCGACGATCTCGACGAGTTCCGTCAGGTTTGAGATGTGCAGGTTCTGCTGGGTGACGGTCTGGGAGACGAGGATCGCGTCGGCGTCGAGGTCGATCGCTCTGGAGACGAGCACGCTGTTGGGCACCTGGCTGCCGAGGTTGTGCGTCTGAAAAGACTTGTACCCCTCCAGGCCGTGGTGACCGTGGAAGCCCTTGAGGTTGAGCATCGCGTCGATGCCGACGCTGTGCGTGTCGGTGCCGGTGGCAGCGCCGACGACCACGACCGGGCGGCCGATGCGCTCGTGCGCGAACGCTTCGATCTCGTCCTCGCTCATGTACTCGATGTCGAACCCCTCGTCGCTAAGCGACGCGTAGTCGACCGTGCTTGTGCACTGCCCGAACATCACGAAGTACGTGTATCCATCGGTCAGGCGCTGATAGTGGACGACCTCGGGGTGCTCGAAGCCCATCTTCGCGGCCAGCTCCTGCGCGGCCTTACGCGCCGCCAGGCCGTAGGGGACGGGCAGCGTGAAGCTGAACTGGACGATCCCGTCGCCGAGATGATCGGCATAGGGCTTGACCTGCGCCAGGTCGACCTCTCGGCGGGAGCCTGCGGAGAGCTCGGGCGACGCGGATTGTACGGGCGACGCGGACTGCGCCGACGGTGGAGACGGCGAGGAGGATGCGGACGGCGAGGAGGATGCGGGCGGTGGACTAGACATGGCTCGGCGACGACGATGATGCTCCCCTCATCAGCTCGGTCGCGGGGTTGAGGTAGCCGGCATCGGTCTCGACGATCCCCTCGATCCCGCGACCGTCGTCGGCGTGGCGATGGACATCGCCGAACACGCCCTCCCCGAGCGCCGCGAACAGACCGATGTCGGCGATCCGCTGCAGCAGCTCGTGGGCCCCGGCCAGCACCTCCTGGGCGCGCGTCTGGACGATGCCGCCCCGCTTGAACTCGATCTCCTCGCCGAGGTCGCGGGCGGAGTCGAACACGTAGTTGGCGTTTTCCAGGCCGATCACGCGGTCGTGCACGTGGGGTGTGAAGATCCCCTCGGTCGGCACCCCGATCGTCTGGATGCCCTGTCCGGTGGCGACCGTCACGAGGTTGAACAGCGAGTCGGTGGCGTGCGTACGGAACAGGTTGCCGTCCATGTGGCGCGTGGGGGGCATGTACTTGACCGGACAGTCTGGGAACAGCTCCCGCGTGAGCTGCGCCTGGGCCCACTCGAACAGCAGGCTGTTGACTATCGGGGGGTCGATCTCGAACGCGTCGCCGAGCGCGATCTGCTCGTCGAGCACGCCCGAGTCCAGGGCGAGTTGGCGGTTGATGAACTGCGAGGCGGTCACCGACGGCGCCGCCTCGATTGCGTCGGCGGTGCGCAGGTAGTTGTCCTCGCCGGTGTTGATCACGACCCCGAACCAGCCGTTGACCATCCGCGAGACGCGCTGGTCGATCAGGCCGCGGACGGGGTTGATGTCGCGGTAGAGGATCCCGTACAGCGCGTCGTTGACCATGTTGTCAAAGCCCTCGATCGCGCCCATCGCGGCGATCTCCGGCATGCATAGGCCCGAGCAGAAGCTCGACAGGCGCACGTAGCGGCCGTGCTGCTCGGAGAACTCGTCCAGCGCGGTGCGCATGATCCGGAAGTTGGCCTGCGTGGCGAACGTGCCGCCGTAGCCCTCGGTCGTGGGGCCGTACGGCACGTAGTCGAGCAGGCTCTGCGCGGTTGATCTGATCACCGCGATGATGTCCCCGCCGGCCTCTGCCACGGCGAGCCCATGGACGACGTCCTCGTAGACGTTGCCGGTGGCGGTCAGCACGTAACGCAGGGGCGGCGGGCGCTCGCCCAGACGCTCGCGCAGCTCGCGGCGCTCGGCCATACGCGTGCCGATCTCGCCCAGCCGACGATCGCACTCGTGGGTTATCCGCTCGCGGATCGCGTCGTCCTGGGCACGGGGCAGCGCGCACAGGTCGAGCTCACCCGAGTTGACGGCCTCGGCGATCCGCTGCGGCGAGCCAGGCGACTCGTCGTGCAGGAGCGCGTTGCCCAGCCAGTAGGCGATGCCGCTGCCCAGCTCGCCGCGGTCGCGCACATGGTCGACGAGCACGTTCGGCAGCGGCGCGTCCAGCTCGTTGGCGCCGTCCACGCCCAGCAGGCGCGCGAGCGTGCGCTCGACCGAGACGGTCGTCTTGCCATCGATCTCCGCGGCGACCTGCCCGGCGATCTGGGTGGCGGCCGCCCGGCAAGACGCGATCACGCCGGGGTCGAGGTCGAGCTTGTTGGAGCTCATCTCAGCTCCCTGACGATCGGGAACGGGATCACCTCGCGCAGCGTGTCGCGTTCGGTGAGGATCATGATCAGCCGATCGACGCCCATCCCGCCGCCGGCGGTCGGCGAGTAGCCGTACTCGATCGCGCGCGCGTACTCCTCGTCGTTGGGGTGGGGCACGTCGCCGTCGTCGAGGGCGCGCCGCTTGCGCTGGTCGACGAAGCGCTGCCACTGATCGACGGGGTCGTTCAGCTCGGTGTCGCCGCTGACGAGCTCGATGCCGCCGATCACCGCGTCGAAGTGCTCGGCCAGCTCGGGGTGCTCGGCGTGGCGCTTGGTGATCGGGAACGGCTCCAAGGGAAAGTCGAACACATGCGTCGGCTGGTTGATGTGCGGCTCGATCAGCTTGCTGTAGACGGCGAGCACGAGCTCCGCCCAGGTCGTCGCCGGGTGGATGCGTTCCTGCAACGCCTCCTTCATCTGAGCCGTCACGGCGTCGCGGTTCTCGCCCATGAAGTCGATGCCGGTGGCGTCGAGCATCGCTTCGCGCATCGTGATCCGCCGCCACGGCTTGGCCAGGTCGATCGTCTCTCCGCCCCGCTGGATCTCGGTCCTGCCGAGCACCCGCTGAGCGACGTCTCTGAACATCTCTTCGGTGGCGGTGGCCACGTCGTAGTAGTCGGCGTAGGCCATCATGAACTCGATGATCGTGAACTCCGGGCTGTGCTTCGGGGAGATGCCCTCGTTGCGGAATACCTTGCCCATGTCGTAGACGTTCTCCAGGCCCCCCACGATGCAGCGGTTGAGGAACAGCTCCACCGAGATGCGCAGGTACAGGTCGCGGTCGAGCGCGTTGTGGTGCGTCGTGAACGGTCGGGACCCGGCGCCGCCCGCGAGCGACTGCAGAGCGGGGGTTTCCACTTCCACGAAGTTGCGTTCGTCAAGCCAGCCGCGGATCGCCGCCACGATCCTCGCGCGCATCACGAACAGATCGCGCGTCTCGTCGTTGGCGATCAGGTCCAGCTCGCGGTAGCGGTAGCGCGTGCCGGTGTCGCCGAGCCCGTGATGCTTGTCGGGCGGCGGGCGCAGCGTCTTGGTGAGGAGGGTGCACTCGCTCGCCTCCAGGGCCAGCTGCCCCCGCTGGGTCTTGTACACGCAGCCCTCGACGTCGACGATGTCGCCGATGTCGAGGCTCATGATCCGGTCGTAGGACTCCTCGCCGAGCGTGTCGTAACGGACGACGATCTGGATCGATCCCGACAGGTCGCGCAGGTCCAGGAACGACGTCTTGCCATGCCCGCGTCTGGAGATCAGACGGCCGGCAAGCAGGTAGCGCAGCTCAGGGTGCTCACCCTGCGCGAGCTGTGACGGATCGTGCGCGGCGAGTACTTCGGCGATCAGGGTGCGATCGGGCAGGCTTACGTGCGGATACGGGTTGATCCCTTCCGCGCGCAGCCGCTCCATCTTGGCACGCCGTTCGTCGATCTCGACTACGCCGTCCGGTGGAGTCGCCAGCTGCTCCTCTTCTTGGTCCTGTACAGGCATATACGACGATCCTCTCAGTAGGTTGAGCTTGACAAACGAGCAGGATGTCGCTGGAAAAATCGGCCCCCGCAACCGCGGGCTAAGCCATCGGCAGCGACATGCCCGCAGGTTTTCGCTCCGCTCCGGGCGCGGAAGCGGCGGCGGGCGCCATTGCCGCTCCGGCGGCGACCTGAACCAGTGGGAGGATGGGCAGCGTCGGCAGGACCGGTAGCGTCGCCGGCGCGGCCATCGCGATCAGGCCGCGGGCGGCGTGGCGGATCGCCTGGGAGGCGGGGTCGTCGGGGTCCTCGATCACGAGCGGAACACCGTTATCGGCGTGCTCGCGCAGGGGCATCGTCAGTGGAACCTTACCGAGCAAAGGCACGTCGAGCTCGTCGGCGAGCTCCTGACCGCCGCCCTCGCCGAAGATCTGAAAGCGCTCGCCGGAGGGCGTGGTGAAGCCGGACATGTTCTCGATGATCCCGCAGATCTCGAGCGAGACCTTGTGCGCCATCTCGGCGGCGCGCCGGGCGACCCGCTGGGCGGTCGGCTGGGGAGTCGTGACGATTGCGAACCGGGCTTGGGGGAGCAGCTGGGCGAGCGTCATCGAGACGTCGCCGGTGCCTGGCGGCAGGTCGATCAGCAGGTGGTCCAGAACGCCCCAGTCGACGTCCTGCAGGAACTGGGTGAGGGCCTTGTGCAGCATCGGCCCGCGCCAGACCACGGCGGCATCCTCGGCGACGAAGAAGCCGATCGACATCACCTTCACGCCGTGTGCCTCCAGCGGGAGGATCTTGCGCTCTGCCGACACCGGTGGGCGGGTGGATCCGAGCCCGTACATGCGCGGGATCGAGTAGCCCCAGACGTCCGCGTCGAGTATGCCCACGTGCTTGCCTTCGGCGGCCAGCGCCGCGGCGAGATTGGCGGTCAGCGTCGACTTGCCGACGCCGCCCTTGCCGGATCCGACGCACAGCACATTGGCGACCCGTGCGAGCGCCCCGTCGGGAAGGCTGCCGCGCCCGAGCTTCTGCTGCAGGGCGGCCTTCTGGGTGTCGTCGAGCACGTCGAAGTACACGTTGCAGTGCGTCACCCCCTCCAGCGCTGAGACGGCCTGCGCGACCGCGGTCTGGAAGTGGCCCTTGATCGGGCAGCCGGGCGTGGTCAGCGAGACGGTTACGTCGACGACGCCGTTGGATGAGACGTCGATCGAGCGCACCATGTCGAGCTCGACGATCGAGCGTCGCAGCTCGGGGTCGATCACAACCTCCAGGGCCTTGCTGATCTGCTGCTTGTCGGTCACGACGCTCATTGTGGCAAACCTTTGCCGGTCCCTCCATAACGACCGGCAGGGGGCCACGAACTGGCTACCAGTGGAGCGTGAAGGCTTCGTCCGTATCGTCGAAAAGCACCTTGAACGGGCGCATCACATCGGTGCGCCCCCAAAGCGGCGTCTGGGCGCCGGGGACAAAGATCGGCCGCAGGCTGATCGACACAGATGGCAAACCGGCCACGATGGCGGTCGATTGCCGCATCGCACGAAACGCCACGCCTGGGCCATCCGCGGTCCCGATGGTTGTCTGCTCGAGCAGCTCGAGACCGTAGCCCATGAGCGCAGCGTGCCCTACCGGCAACGCCGTGATATCGGCACCCGTGTCGAGAAGCCCCACGATGCTGTGCGACGTGCTGTTGACGCCTGTGAGCGTCAGGGCTAGATATGGACGGCTCCCTGTTCCGAAGGGGTTGGAGTACGGGAGTGTCGCCGAGGGCACGGCGCTCTAGAGGATTAGAACGTTGACGTCTTGGTCCGGTACGAGCATGAGGGTGTCACTCTCCTTGACCTCAGGCTGGTTGCGGAGGGCTACGCTATCAAGATCCCTGGCCACGACATAGCCGTCTCTGAGGGCAACCCACTGTCCGGCGTAGGGCTTCAGGTCCGCGTGCGGCATCGCCTTTGCCTGTTGACGCTGAATCTCTTGGATTGACATTGGCCTAGCCTCTTCAGAGATTGTAGAGTGTTGTCTGCGGTAGATCCGGAAGCGAAGCACCCTCTAGATCGCGTACTTGCTCTGATCTTACAGTCAAGCCGACCATTAAAACGATCATCAAAAATATATACAGCAAATTCTATTGCGCTGACTTTAGCGGGGCGCTTACATAGATATGGATGATGCTCGCTGAGTCAGGTGCCAGCCGATTTTCCAGGGCTTTTACCGAAGTCATAGGGCTCGTGTAGTCAGAAACATTTCTCCGAAACAGAACAGGCGATTTGAGACAAATACGCTCTTCCACGAAAAAGCCCTCGGAGCGGGGGTCGCTCCGAGGGCTAGGGAGGAGAGGGTCCTACCTTCCACCGGCGGAATATGAGGCCGGCAGACTGTCCCGACCACCGCCTTCGGCGGCGGTGTCCCCGGCTCTCCTCGGTCCGGGGCGGGGGAAGCTGGGGGAGTGGACTTAGACCAGGCTCTGGATGCGCCCCTGGAGACGGTCTGCGAGCTCGGCGCCGTCCTGACGGCGCTTGCGCAGCTCGCGCTCGACGCTCGTGCGTGCTTTGCGAACTTCACGCTCCAGACGCTTGCGAGCGGTGTTGCCGCGGCGCTCGAACTTGCGCAGTTGCGCCTGGGCCTTGGAGGTGCTCGAATAGCTCGAGATCGTGTCGTTCACGCCCGAGACCACCCGCTCGCGGGCGATCAGAGCCGCGCCGACGGGGATCAGGACGGCGCGCTCGGCGTAGTCGCCGAAGACGCCGGCGGTCTCGCGCGTGGCGGTTTCGGCTTGACGGACGGCCGACTCGGTCTGATGGACAGCCCGCGTGCGTGCGCCCTTTGCGTGGGTCGACTTGGTCTGTGTGGCGCTACGGCTACGCGCGTTGGCGCTCGAGGCTCGAGGGGCGGTTTTGGCTTTTGCGGCTGATTTCGCGCCCGTTTTGGGGCTGCGGGGGGAGGTCGTGTTGGCAGTTGGCATCTGGAGGGGGTCTCCTCTTCTTCCTCGCCTGTGCGAGGAGGTGCGGGTTTGCTTGCTCGAGGTTCGATACCGACGTTAGCACCGAACACGTGTTTGTAACCCGATCCACAGAGATCGTTACACGCGGATACTCGGATCCGGTGAAATCCCTGTGAAGAAGCGGCATTTTCGGCGGCACGCTTGTAACATCAGGAACATGCGTTCGCGTTCGCGTCAAGCTGGGGCGCGGATGCGCTGCAGCCAGAGCGCGGGCTCGGCCAGCTCCGCCGCGGTGGGCAGCTCCTGGGGCGAGCGCCACGCCACGGCGAGCGTCTCAGGGCCGCCCGCATCGACGACCGCGTCGCAGAAGCCTCGTCCGACCTCGTACTGGCGCATCTTCAGCTCCAGCCCCAGCAGCCGCTCCAGCACCTGCCAGAGCAGCCCGCGATGGGACTGTCGCCGTCTGGTCATCGCGGCGCGCAGGCGTGGCAGCGAAGGCAGCACCTCGACGCCGACCGCGTCCATCGTGTGCTCGGCGTGACCCTCGATCAGGGACATCGCCGACTGCATGCGCTCGACCAGCTGCCAACGATCCTCACCGAGCGTGATCCGCAGCAGTTCGCCGTGGCGGGCGCGATCGATCAGGACTCGCAGCTCACCGTCGCGCGCGCGGTCGAGCAGCTCGCGCGGGTCAGGCAGCCAGGAGGAGCCGCCGTCCTCGGTCGAGTCCTCGTCCGCAGATCCCCCGGCGGGCCCGATCTGCAGCCCGTCGAGCAGCTCGCGGAGCATTCCTCCGAGATGGTCACGCAGCCACGGCGCGCCGGAGAACTGCACGGCGTGGGTGATCTCATGGATCGCCACCCAGGCGATCAGTTCGTCGCGGTCGATCCCCAGGTTGCCGGCGGCCGCGGCGAGGTTCGGCGCGAGCAGCAGCAGGCGCGACGGCGCTGAGGCGTCGAGCAGGGAGAGGTCGTACTGGCCGAGCACGCGCTGGGACAGCATGCCCGTCACCCCACCCAGCTGGGCGCCGAGCAGATGGCCGGACACGGTGCGCAGTGGGCCCGACAGCAGACCTCCGAGGGCGCTCACGACGCCGCCCTGCTCGCCGGTGTGCTCGGCGCCGGGCTCGCTCTCGCCGCTGAGGCGCTCGAGCAGTGGATCCAGCAGAGGTCGCATCGTCTGCAGGTTCGCGGCGATCCAGCCCGGCCGATCGACCATCTCCAAGGGCGGCAGCTCAGCGGGTAGCTTCAAGCCGGTGTAGGCGCTGACGCGCCGCGCGAAGTCGTGTGCAAGCGGCTGCACAGACCGGCCGAGGACGCCGCCGTAGGGAGGGGAGCCGGCGATCAGCTCGCCGACTCGCTGAGCCGTGTCCCAGTCGATCGCGCGCGTAACGGCCATGGACATATCCTAGGAGCGTGCCGACAACGCCAGATAAGGATCTGCTCGCGCCGGTGAGCGCGGAGCCCGAACGCGAACGGCGCTCACCGCCGGATATGGAGCGGGCGGAGGTCAGAGACGTGGTCGCGTGGACACGGCTGCTCTCCGATCCGGGAGACGCCTCGGCGGTGGTGCGCGCGCTGGCGCGGCCGCCGATCGAGCTGCGTCAGGTCGATCTCGCGCGCGTGATCCAAATCGCGAGGCGGCGCAAGCTGGACATGGTTGCGGCGCTGGGGTCGGCGATCGAGTCTCCACAGGTGCCGCCCGAGGCGCGCGAGCGGATTCAGCGCTTCCTCGAGCTGCATCGGGCCGCGACTGCGGCGCTGGACGCGGCCCGACCGGACCTGCTCGCGCGCGCGGCACTGGGCGCCGAGCGCGAAGGCCGCGGAAGCCAATCGGGGCCGGACGGGCCCGATGGCGCGGACGAGGCGCTGCGGGCGACGCAGCGGATCGTGCAGGAGGATGTGCTGGCAGACGTGCTGCGAATCGGTGCGCGCCTGAGCGAGCTGCGGCTGGATACCGACATGGACATCGCGCACGGTGTGGTGCGCTATCTGGAGCTGCTCAAGCTCTCGGCGCTCGCGCAGCGCCCGGCGGGGCAGAGCGTCGAGGACTCACTGGCGGACGTAAGCGCGCGACTGCTGGCGGCGAGCACCGCGCTGCAGCGCGAGATCCTGCAGAGCTCGCCGCTGGAGGAGACACTCCTCGAGCTCGGCTCGGCCGCGGACGGCGGCTCGGTGGCCGCCGTCACGCGCGCGAGCACCCCCAGGGGGGAGCCGTCGCTGGGACCGTTTCTGCCGCGCAAGGGCGGAGGGCTGGCGCTGTCGGCATCGGACATCGAGACGTACCGCAGCTGTCCACTGAGGTACAAGTTCGCGCGGGTGCTGCGCATCCCGACCGAGCCGACGCTGGGGCAGCGGTTCGGGATCGTCGTGCACCAGGTGCTCGAGCGCTATCACTCCGCGGGCGGGGAGACGCTCGCGCAGCTGCTGGACCTGCTTGACACGTGCTGGCGGCGAGGCGGGTTCCGTGACGGGGAGTCCGAGCGCGAGCTGCGCACGAAGGCGCGCGTGGCGCTCGAGCGCTACCACGCGCGGCTGCACGGCCAGGACTCTGAGCTTGTGTGGTTCGAGCGCCAGTTCTCGTTCCGAATCGGACCGCACCATCTGCGCGGGCGCGTGGACCGCGTCGACCGCCTACCGGCTGCACGCGGGCGCGGGCAGGACGCGGACCAGGGCGAAAGGTATGAGCTGATCGACTACAAGACATCCCGTCCCAAGACGGCGGAGCAGCTGCGGGACGACGTCCAGCTGTCGCTGTACGCGCTGGCGGCGCGCGAGTCGTGGGAGCTGGAGGCGGCGGGCAGGGCGTACTACTACGTGCTCGACGATCTCAAGGTGACGCTGCCGGGAGACACCGACGAGGAGCGAGTGACCGCGACCGTGCTCGAGGTCGGCGAGGGCATCATGGGCCAGCGATTCGAGCCGACCCCGTCGAAGGCGGCCTGTTCAATCTGCGACTTTCGCATCGTCTGCCCGGCGGCCGAGCGCTGAATCAGCCAACGTGCGCTGCGGCTGGCTGTCTGGAGGCCTCGTAGTCGTCGTGGAGCATGTCGGGGTCGGGGTCCAGTCCGTTGGGCCAGACGATCGTCCGTGCCTTCTCGTCTACGCGGACTCGGCGAAAGTAGTCGGGATCGCGCAGCGGCTCGCCCAGTGGTCCGTGCAGCAACGGGGAGAGGTCGACGTCTCGGACCAAGCCGTCGTTGAAGGTCAGGCGCAGGTTGTGGCCGTCCAGCGGCTCGACTGTGGTTATGCGCAGCGTCATGCGTTGCTCATGCTAGGGCAGCGGGTCGATCGGGACAAGGGACTGGAGCGTCTGGGCGAGATCCCAGTTGGTTTGCAATTCCGCTTGGTGCATCAGCGCCCAGTCGGTGACCAGGCGCAGCGTACGGGGCGGCAGCGAGCCGCCGAGCACTACTTGCTCGGCAATGCTGATTTGCGCCCAGTGCTCGCTGTACTGGGCGTGGAAGTGGGGCGGGGGATGATCCGGCCGGTACATCCAGATGACGATTCCGTAGAAGTAGCTGACTCGAGGCACTGCTTCCTACTCCGACCATGGGGCCGGAACGGGACAGGTTCGACGACGCTGACGACCCCCGGCAGTGGGGTCTCGCCGCCCCAGCCAAGCAGGGCGGACTTTTCAGGCCGGCCGGTCCGCGAAGCGGGTTTTCGGCCGGATGAAAATGTCCGTCCCTGCGCCGTTCAATCTGCGACTTTCGCATCGTCTGCCCGGCGGCCGAGCGCTGAATCAGCCAACGCACTACTTGCTCGGCAATGCCGATTTGCGCCCAGTGCTCGCTGTACTGGGCGTGGAAGTGGGGCGGGGATGCGCCGCCCGGAACATCATCTGATGCCGCGCTGCTTCAGAAAGCGCTGAAATTCCCGCGCGAGGACGTCCCCGTCGGGGACCTCTTTGGGCGACAGCTCCGCCTCGGTGTCGGCTTCCTGCTCCAGGCGTTCGACGAAGGCCCGGATGTCGGGATCGCTCTGTACCGCGATACCGACCTGGCGCTCGAAGTCGGCGGACGCCAGCTCGAGCTCGGAGACGTCGACCGAGACTCCGACGAGACCTTCGACCCTGCGTACGAGCGCGAGTGCGGCCTTGGGGTTGGCGGCGGCGGCCACGTAGTGGGGGACGCCCGCCCACAGGCTGGCCGATGGCAGGCCGGCCTCGATACAGGTGGAGTGGAGCACGCCGACGATCCCGGTGGGCCCCTCGTAGGTGGAGGGCGTGATGCCCAGCCGCTGCACCAGCGAGGAGTCCGAGGCGTATCCGGTCATCGTCACGGGACGGGAGTGGGCGACGTCGCCGAGGAGCGCGCCAAGTGAGACGATCACCTGCACGCCGAGCGCTTCGGCGAGGTCGACCAGGTGCGCGCTGAAGGCACGCCAGCGCATCGACGGCTCGACTCCCTGAACGAGCACGAGGTCGCGAGTCGCGCGCGGGGCGAACGCCTCGAACACCTCGACGGTCGGCCACACGATCTCTTCGGCGCTGCCCTCGCTCAGCCGGATGCAGGGACGGTTGGCCTGGAAGTCGTAGAACTCCTGCGAGTCGATCCGCGCGAAGCGTTGGGCGTTCAGAGCCGATGCGAGGAAAGCGACCGCGCTGGAGGCGGAGTCGCCGGCGTCGTTCCATCCCTGGAACGCGCAGATCATGGCGGGGCCCCTGAGTTCGTCAGGCCGGCGATCCCAGATGAGGGGCGGCACGATGATCACGGTACATGATGTGAGCGAGCCTGCTGTCAGGTGTTCCTGACCTGGCTCCGGGCAGCGCCGAACCGGTCAAGACGAACACTCACGATGCCGATGATTCGGTGATGGGCAATGTCACCATGCCAACCGCTGACGAGCATCCCAGCTCGCCAGAGGAGCACAGTCGCCGGGTCTCGGTCGAGGAGGGGCGCCCCATGCCGCTCGTGGAGCGGCGCGGCTCCGAGCGCGCGAGCAAGGGCGTGTATCCCGCGCGCAAGGCTGGGCGCGGAAGCCGGATGATCGGCGAAGTGGTCGTCGATCTCGGGTTCGCCGACCGCGATACGGTCGAGGAGGCGGTCAGGGTCGCGCGCGAGCGGGGCCGCCCGACGGGGGAGGTACTGGTCGAACAGGGCGTGCTGCGCCACGACCAGCTTGCGCGCGTGGTGGCGGAGCGGTTCGGATTGGACTACATCGACCTGTCGGTGTACGACCTGGACATGGGCGCCGTGCACCTGATCGGCGCCGAGGCCGCCAAGCGCTACAGGGCGGTGCCGGTCGGGTTCGCCGAGGACGGGACGCTGCTGCTGGCGATGGCAGACCCGACGAATGTGCTGACGATCGACGACGTCGCGATGATCACCGGCAGGCGAGTGCGTGCGGCGGTGGCGTCGGTCGAGGACCTTGGTCTGCTGCTTACGAAGCTGGCGGGGATGGAAGGGTCGATCGAAGACATCCTCGAAGAGGGGTCTGACGCCGACGCCGAGGACGAGCAGGCGACGCTGCTGGAGGAGGCCGATCGCGACGCGCCGATCATCAAGCTGGTGCACTCGATCATCGCCCAGGCGGTGCAGCAGGGCGCCTCGGATATCCACATCAGCCCGGAAGAGGGTGACGCGAAGGTGCTGTTCCGCGTCGACGGGGTGCTGGCGCCGGCGGCCACGGTCAAGCGGCGGATGGCGGTGGGGGTGGTGTCGCGGATCAAGATCATGGGCGATCTGGACATCGCGGAGAGGCGCGTGCCCCAGGACGGTCGCTTCGCCCTGACGGTCGAGGGCAGGCGCGTGGACATCAGGGTGGTGTCGTTGCCGCTGGTGTACGGCGAGGGCGTTGTGTTGCGGATCCTCGACAAGGGGGTGACGGTTCAGGACCTGGAGTCGCTGGGGATGGGACCGGACGAGCTGAGTCGGTTCGAGCGCGCGATCAACAAGCCCAACGGCGCAGTGCTCGTGACCGGGCCCACGGGCTCGGGCAAGTCCACGACGCTGTACGGGGCGCTGACCGTGCTCAATGACGGCGAGCGCAGCATCCTCACGATCGAGGACCCGGTCGAGCAGCGGATGGCGGGCGTCAAGCAGATGCAGATCGCTCCCAAGGCTGGGGTCACCTTCGACGTGGGGCTGCGCTCGATGCTGAGGGCCGATCCCGACGTGATCATGGTCGGGGAGATCCGCGACCGCGAGACTGCGCACATCGCGGTCGAGGCGGCGCTCACCGGCCACCTCGTGCTCTCGACACTGCACACACGCGACGCGCCGAGTGCGCTGGGGCGGCTGATGGATATGGGCATCGAGCCGTTCCTGGTGTCCTCCGCGATCGACTGCGTGGTGGCGCAGCGGCTCGTGCGGATGCTGTGCAGTCACTGCAAGCGCCCTCAACAGCTGTCCGAGGCGGTGTTGGCGGAGCATGGTCTGACCGGGGCGGAGCCGCTGGAGGCGGTGGGCTGCTCGCGCTGCGGCGGCAGCGGCTACCGCGGGCGTGTGGGGTTGTACGAGGTGATGTCGGTGGACGAGCGGATCAGGACGCTGGTGCTCGAGCACGGGTCCGTCGACGCGATCGCCGCAGCCGCCGAGGAGGCGGGGATGGCGCGACTGCGCGATGACGGCCTGGCAAAGGTGCGTGCGGGGCTGACCTCGATCGCGGAGATCGAGCGGATGACCAGCAGCCTGTTGTCGTAGCAGCCTGCTGTCTTCGATTCAGGAGGGCAGCAGCAACGAGATGCGCAGTGGGCCGTTCGGGAACGCTTCGCCTGAGAACGAATATGCCTGGTAGGAGCGCCCGCGGTAGGAGACGGGGCCACGATCTGGCACGGCCGCCGGTCCGGGCGAGAGCGTGCCCATCACCTGGCCGGCGCCTCTGCGCATGAGGACTTCGGCGCCGGTGAACAGGTGGGCGAGCTTGAGGTAGCCGGCGTCGTCCTGGATCGCCATCTCGAAGTTGCCGACGACGCGCCCGCCGCTGCGCACGACGCCGCGCACGGGGGCGAGCACGAAGGGTCCGCCCTCGTCCACGAGCAGGTGCCCGCCGATCGTGACGCGGACGCGGACGACGTGGATGTGCTGGCCAAAGAATTCGATGATCGCCGCGCGCGTGGCGCTTTCGTCGCCGGCGGCCACAGCGCTCCGGAATGCGGCTGAGTTTTCGATGTGACGCAGCGTTGCTGTGACGTCCGCGCTGTGGAGCTCCTCCTGGTAGATGCGTTCGCCGACGTGCCCGAGCGTTTCCACGCGCGTCTGGGCGGGGGAGCCGGGGCAGGCAATTGTCGCGGACGGGACGAGCAGCAAGATGTGCAGGGGGCCGGATGGGTACACGGCGCCGGGGAGCGTGAACGACTCATAGTTGTGGCCGGCGATGGTGAGTGGTCCTTGGGCGGGCGCGCCCGCGGGCGGCGCGCCGCCGATCGTGCCGGCGATGCGGTGTGAGCCGCCGAGCAACAGCACCTGCGCGCCGGTGACCTGGTGGACGACCTGCAGGTAGGTGCGGTCGGATTGGGTCGACAGGATGAAGCTTGCCCGCGTGCCCGGGATCGAGCCGCGCACGGGTGCGATCGCCGTGCCGGAGCCCGCCTGTGCGAACACATGACCATCCCGCACGACCTCGACGCGGACGATCTGGCCCACCAGCAGCCCCTGCAGCGCGGTACGGGCGGCGGCCGCGTTGCCGCTGTTGACCGCCGCGACGAGCGCGCTCGAGCTCTGCATGCGATGGACCGCCTGGGCGACGTCGCCGCCGGTTGCGGCCTCGTGGTAGACGCGCGCGGCAACCGTGCCGAGCGTGCCCGCGACCGTCGACGCGCAGCTCGCAGACGCCGGCGCGGTCGTGGAGACAGGTGCGCCGGCGGGCGTGCCCGAGGACGTTCTGGTCGCAGAAAGGGCCGCCGTCGCGGTTGCGGCGCTGTGCGTGGCCGTGGCCGAGCCACAGCCGGCGAGCAGGCCGAGGGTCGTGGCGATCGCGAGCAACCGCACCCCTCTGCCTCGATGCGGGGGATTGGTCTGGCCGCTCGCCGCTGGACTCACCCCTGGGATCGTAGAGCGCGCGAAGCGCTCACAGGTGCAGTTCCCGGCAAGCGCTCGGGGACCGCGCGCGCCGCTCACAGGTGCAGTTCGCCGGCAAGCGCTCGGGGACCGCGCGCGCCGCTCACAGGTGCAGTTCGCCGGCAAGCGCTCGGGGACCGCGCGCGCCGCTCACAGGTGCAGTTCGCCGGCAAGCGCTCGGGGACCGCGCGCACCGCACGCGGTCCACCGAGCGTGTCTGTCAGCCGGCCCTACTGCTTCTTTGACGCTCCCTTGTCGCCCCTTTTCTTTCCGTCGGGCTTCTTGCCTTTGCCGTTGCCCTTGCCCTTGTGCTTGCCGTTGGCAGCCAGCGGGACCGGCCTGGGGTTCAGGCGAGTGCCGCCCGAGTTGGCGCTGGGTGGGCAACCCGTCGGGCGACCCAGGTCAAATGGTCCGGAGATCGCCTGGGTGACGACGCCTTTTTCCAGATATGCGTAGGTGACCGTCAGCAGCGGGTCTACCCGCGGCTCGACGCAGAGCTTGGAGGCGATCGAGAACTGTCCGGCGATCGTCTCATACCACGCCTTGGTCGAGCCGACGCAGTTGTCGGCGTAGCCCGGGACTTCGCTGGAGCAGGAGAACGTGTCGGACACGGGAGTGCCCGACGGGATGTTGGTCACCAGCGGGGCGGCCTCCACGCCCACCACGGGGATCTGCGATTGCAGCTGATAGCCGGTGATCGGACCGTTGCAGTGGAACGTATATGCCACCTGCTGTTCTTCGCTGCCCACTTCCGGCTTTCCGGCGGCGATGCTGCCGAAGCAGGAGTAGTTGTTGGGGTTGGCTTCTTCCGCGCGGCTGATCGCCGGCATGGCGAGCGACAGGGCTACGAGGGAGCAGCCCACGAGCGCGACCAGCCACCACGTGGCTTTGCGGTGGGCGGGATGTCGTAGTGCGTGCAACGTGGGTCTCCTTCGTTGGGTTGGTATTGACTGCGGGTGCAGTCACGTCAGTGCAGAAGCCCCGAGAGGCTCTGCTTGGGTGAAGTCGGGTCATAGGCCGTCGTGGGGCGCGAGCCGGGGTGGGCGAACGGCGAGATCAGCAGGACACCCACCGGGGGCTGGCTGGAGAGCGTCGCGGTCGACGCGCCGGTGGGCAGGCTGGACGCGGTGGCGTTGCCGATCGCGCCGAACGTGATGACGATCAGGCCGTGTTCGCGGTAGGCGAGGCTGGACGTGATCGACGGAACCGTCTGCTTGAGGAATTCGTCGGCCGCGGTCAGCGCCCCCGCGGTTTCGGGCTTGCATTGGGCGCCGGCCGCGCCTTCGGGGCACGGCGGCTGGACGATCGAGCTCAACGTCTGTGGCGGCGCTCCCGCGAGCAGCCCGGCCTCACTTGCAAGCCCACTGCCGGCCAGCGAAGACCAACCGCTCAACAGCGCGCCCGCAGGCACCAGCTGGGAGTCGATGTAGGGGGCGGCGGCCGGCTGGGCCAGGGCCTGCGCGAACGTTGCGCCGGAGAGGGTGATCAGCCACACGCTCGTGACCGGTGGGAGCGTGATCTGCTTGGCGCCGCCGCCGCCGCCGGTGCCGGTGGTGGGGGAGAGCGTCTTGGACGGCTTGGGAGACGAAGTCGGAGACATGCCGGCGCTCGACGGTGTTTTCGATTTGACCGATGGCGTCGCGGCAGCGCTTGAATTGTCGGCGCCGGTGCTCGCGGACGGCGTCGCCTGAGGTGTGACCGGCGGTGGTTTGACGGTCGTCGTGCTCGCGTGATTGCCGGCGCCCGCCACCGCAAGCGCGGCGATGGATGGGAGCAACAACGGAACCCGCTCGCCCGCAAACGTGGTGCTGGGCGTGGGCCCGATGGCCGCGCCGACGGCCACGCCGATGGCCAGCATCCCCGCCGCCAGCGCCGCGGTGACGCGCAGCGAAGGCAGACGCGGGACGCCCGGAGCGGGTGCTCCGCCGTGCGCCGGGCTGTCGCCGGTCGGGGGTGTGGGGGTGTCTGGTGGAGTGGTCATGGACTTGGGTCGTCCTGGGAGCGGCGCGCCTTCTTCATAAACTAGCTTATCCTGATCAAGATAATGAGGATTATGGTAGGTTCCTTGCCGCCACGTTGTCAACCACCTGAAACGGAGTCCCCGTCCATGAACCCAAATCGCCGTCTTAGACGCCTACGAAGCCTCGCCATCGCCGTAGCCGCGGTGGGCGTGCTCGGGATCGCCACGGCGGCGACCTCGACCGCGCTGGCGGCCCCCACGATCTCGATCAGCGGCGCCACGGCGTCCTATCCGCTCGTGTCCCTGCTCGCCCAGAAGTACGTCAAGCTCAAACCGCACACGGTCAAGTTCAAGATCGCCCAGGGCGGGGCGCAGATCGGCATCAACGACGTGGCCGCCAGCCGCGTCTCGATCGGCGACGTATCGCGCGATCCCCTGCCCACCGACCCCAAGGGCCTCGTCTTCTACCCGGTCGCCAAGTACGGCATCTGCGTGGTCACGAACAAAGCCAACACGCTGAGCAACCTCACTCCGTCGCTGCTGGTGTCGGTCTTCACCGGCAAGATTCGCAGCTGGAGCCAGGTTCCCGGCGCGACCGCCGGCGGCACGATCGACCTGATCAGCCGCACCTCGGTCGCGGGGGTGCTGACCAGCTTTCAGACGCTGCTCTTGGAAGGCAAGAAAGTCTCATCGCTCGCCTCCGAACAGTCCTCAGAGGGTCTGCTGCGCCAAGCGGTCGAAAACGATCCGAACGGGATCGGCTTCCTGTCCAACTACCAGGCCGCTCTCGGCTCGCTGAACTCGGTCGCCTACAACGGCGTGGCCTGCAACAAGGCGACCGCGACCTCCGGGCAGTACGCCGGCATCGCGCGGTTCTACGAGGTGACCAGAGGCCCGGCGACGAGCTTCGTCGCGTCGTTCATCTCGTGGATCAGCAAATCATCGGCCGCCCGCAAGATCATCGCCAGCCAGTGGATACCGATCAACTGAGCCATTTGCGCTCGATCAACTCAAGTCACCTGTGCTGAGACACCGCGTAACCCCTGGCCCATGAAGTGGCTGAAACAGCCGTGGCCCGATCACCGCGCCGAGCGCATGCTCGGCGCGGTGTCGTTGCTCGTGGGCGCTTGCGTGATCGCGATGGTCGTGTTCGTCGGCATCCGCGCGTGGCCGATCTTCGAGCACAACGGCCTCAGCTGGCTGGGGCCTGGGGGGAGCCTGGAAACGCAGATCGCGAACATGCAGGCCACGAGCGTCAACCCGCCCGCCGCGGCCTATCACCTGACCGCCTGGCCGCTGGTCTACGGCACGCTGCTGAGCACGAGCTTCGCGGTCGTCCTGGGTGTGGTGATCGCGGTGCTCTCCTCGATCTTCATCGTCGAGCTCGCCCCGGCGCGGCTGCGCAAGGTGGCGATCCCCGTCATCCGGTTGCTTGCGTCAGTCCCCTCGGTCATCTACGGGTTGATCGGCGTGCTCGTGCTCGTGCCGTTCGTGGGCAACCACCTGGTCAGCGCCTCGCAGAAGGCCTCCGTGCAGAACTCCGTCGAGCTCACCGGCGCCGGTCTGGGGGTCGTGGTCGTGATCCTGACCGTGATGATCACCCCGATCATGATCGCGCTGATCTGCGAGGCGCTGATCTCCGCGCCAAGGTCCTGGCGGGAGGGGGCCGTCGCGCTCGGCCTCAACCCGCTGCGGGCGGTGCTGGCGGTGACCCTGCGAGCGATACGCCCGGCGATCGTCGCCGCGGCCGTGCTCGCGACCGCGCGGGCGCTGGGCGAGGCCGTGATGATCCAGATGGTCTCCGGCGGACGCTCGTTCACGCCGAACCTGTCCCACGGGCTGCCCACCTTCTTCTATGAGCCGCTGCGCACGCTGGCCTCGGCGATCGTCGACTACCACGAAGGCGTCGGCGCTCCGGCGCTGAACTCGACCCTGTACGCGTTCGCCGCGCTGCTGCTGTTCTCCGCGTTCGTGCTGTCGATCGCCGGCTATCTGATCAAGCTGCCGCTGCGCAAGTACCAGGTGCGGGCATGAACGCACATGGCGGCGCTGGATCGGCGTCCTTACCGATTGAAGGTCACGCGACCTTCAATCGGCCAGCACGTGTGCCGAGCACACTGATGTGCTCACTCGCGTCCTGTGGGCCAGCTTGCCCTGTGCGCCCATGCCGGCGCGGTCGCGACATAGAGGGGTTTTGGAGATGAGCGTGTTCGCCCCCGACCTACAGACGGGCCCGCCGCTGAGCGCCAAAGGCGGACGACGGTCCTCGCCCTGGAGCTGGCGCCGGCGTGACCGGCTGGTGCTGCTCTGCGCGTGGACGGCCGGGATCGGGCTGTGCCTGATCGCCGCGGCGATCATGATCTACATGGGCTATCGCGGGATCCAGTACCTGCGTCCGGGCCTGCTGTTCACGCGTCCCGCGATCAGCACGTCGCAAAGTGAGACCGGGGGCATTCTCGATCCCCTGATCGGCACCCTGCTGCTGACCGCGATCGGCATCCTGCTCGCGGTCCCGCTGGCCGTCAGCAGCGCGATCTGGATCGTCGAGTACGGGCAGGGTGGGCGGGCTCGACAATCCCTGGCGCGCGTGGTCGAGTCGAGCATCGAGATCATCGCGGGAACCTCCGACATCGTGCTCGCGCTGTTCGGCTTGGCGATCTTCCAGCTGAGCCTGTTCGCGCCGCTGTCGTTTCGCGCCGAAGGCGGAGGGGTGTACGGCCGCTCGTTCATCGCGGCCGGGGCGATGATGTCGCTGATCGCCCTGCCGCCCCTGTTCACCGCCACGAGGGACGGACTGCAGGCCGTGCCCGCGCACATGCGCGAGGCGGCGTTCGCGCTGGGCAAGACCCGGATCGCGACGATCCGCAGGGTGCTGCTGCCGAGCGTGCGCTCGAACATCGCCACGGGCGTCACATTGGGCGTCAGCCGCATCATCGGAGACACGGCGATCGTGCTGCTCCTGCTGGGCGAGACCCTGCACATCGAAACGCAGGGGCCCGTCCCCGTCGTGAACCTGTTGCGCGGGACGGGCTCGACGCTGACCAGCTACGTGTACGACAACTCCCCCGCCGGCGAAGGCGCGGCGCCGCAGAAGGCCTACGCGGCGGCGTTCGTGCTGCTGCTGTTCGTGCTGGGTCTGAACCTGCTCGTCGACCGCATCGGCCACGACCACGCATGACGGCGCTGGATCGGCGTCCTCGGTCGCTCGCGTGCGTAGCACGCCACGCGGGGTGGGTGGGCCTTTCATTCTTGACCAGCTTGTCCTGCGTGCCCGTGGAGGCGAAGTCTCCGTCTCGAGCGATGTTCGGCGTGCGAGTTTCTCGAGGTTTTCCCCAACGAACGCAAAATGTGGGTAATCTCATCGTTTCTATCGAGAAAACTGGTTTGATGGAGAAAGTGTCCGATGAGCCCTGACGAGCTGCTGCTAGAGCCACTCAGCTTTGCCGCAAGCGAACGCGCCGGCGCCCGCGAGCAAGCAAAGAAAGCGCGCCTGGAAGCGGGACTGGACGCCCCGCACCCGTCGGCTCTGCCCCCGCACGGCCTGCGCGGACGCTGGCCGATCTCCGATCGGTCAAGAGAACAAGACCTTGCAACCCCCGCGCCATATGACCCGGATGCGGCGCGTGGGGCCGCGCGCATGCACGCGCCAGATGGCGCGTACCCCGCGCCCGTGCCGCCGCCGGTGCGCACGATCGTGCTCGACCGGCCGCCCGTGCCGATCGCGCCGCCGCTGAAGGAGCGCAACCCGCTGCGCGAGCCCGCGCCGTCCACGGCTGGCCCCGAGCGGTTGCGCCTGAGCGAGGTCAGCATCGCCTACGGCGGCAAGCCTGCCGTCAAGTCGGTCTCGCTGTCGATCCACCAGGGCGAGGTGCTCGCGCTGATCGGGCCGTCAGGCTGCGGCAAGACGACCCTGCTGCGCACGCTCAACCGCCTGACCGAGCTCACCCCCAGCGCCGCGCGCGCCGGGCGGGTGCTGCTCGACGGCGAGGACATCCACGAGCTGGCCGACACGACCCTGCGCGCGCGCGTCGCGATGGTCTTTCAGCAGCCCAACCCGTTTCCGATGTCGATCTTCGACAATGTCGCCTTCGCCCTGCGCGAGCAGTCGCGCAAGCGCCCGCGACGTCGCGAGCTGGAGCCCCTGGTGGTCGACGCGCTGCGCCGCGCCGGGCTCTACGAGGAGGTCCGCGACGATCTCGACCGTCCCGCGCTGCGCCTGTCCGGCGGCCAGCAGCAACGGCTGTGCATCGCCCGCGCGATCGCCCCCCGCCCGGAGGTGCTCCTGATGGATGAGCCGTGCAGCGCCCTCGATCCGATCTCCACGGGCGTGATCGAGCAGCTGATCGGCGAGCTGCGCCGCGAGCTGGCGGTCGTGATCGTCACCCACAACCTCGCCCAGGCGCGCAGGGTCGCCGACAAGGTCGCGTTCATGTACCTCGGCGATCTCGTCGAGTACGGGACCACCGCCGAGGTGTTTGAGCAACCGCGTGCCCAGCGCACGCGCGACTACGTCCAAGGCACGTTCGGATGAGCCTGGCGCCCGTCCCCTCCGAGTCCGAGCAGCCCGGCGCAAGCTGCGCGAACTGCTCGTCCCCGCTCGCGCCCGACCAGCGCTACTGCCTTGCCTGCGGCCAGCCCGCCTCGCCCGTGCGGCTCGCGTTCCTGGACGTGCTCCAGGCCGAAGCCCAGCCCTATGCCGGCGGCCAGGGCCCGGTTGCGACGCTCCCGCCCGGGTATGCCCCGGTGATCGAGCCCACCACCGGGGCGTACGCCTGGATGCTACGCCGCTACTCGGGCCTGTTCGGCCTGCTGTCGGTGCTGTTGCTCGCGATCGTCGTCGGCCTGCTGGTCGGCCACTGGGTCACCCAGAGCAAAGCCCCCAGCCAGCAGGTGCTCCGGGTCGAGGGCCTGGGCTCGGCCGCCGCTGCCACTACGCCGCTCGCGTCGGCTGCGGGCACGACGACGGCCGGCGCCACAGCACCAAGCGCCACCCCCACCAAGTCCACGCCGAGCGCCGCATCGAGCAAGGCAGCCGCCAAAACCGAAGCGCATGAAGTGCAGGAAGCGAAGGCGATCGAAAAAGCCCCGCCTCCCAAAGCGGTCAAAGTGAACTCGACCAAACTTCAGAAACTCGGCAACACAACCGGCCGCAAGCACGAGGAAGAAGTCAACAAGCTTGGCTCCCAGCCGATCGAAACGGGTGGCTGATGGGAACGCTCGCACTGCTGCCCGCGGCCGATCTGCGCCGCCGCCGCCATGAGCTGGCCCAGCGCGTCGCCGCGCTGACCTGGGACCTCGGCGGGCTCACCTACGAAATGGCGATCCGCGACCACTACCGCCTGGACGTGCTCGCCCGCCGCGCCGCCGAGCTGCAGGAGGCCGACGCCGAGTTCGACGAGATCCAGCGCCAGCTCGCCGGCGCGCAGGACGGCGTCCACGGTCAGTGCCGCTCCTGCGGCGCGGTCCACAGTCGTGGGGCCGCCTACTGCTGGCACTGTGGCGCCCAGCTGCTGGCAGAGTCGCGCCCGGCGGTTCTGCCGGACTCATCGGTTCATTCCGTCGACGGGCCCTAACATTGCCCGCGTGGGAGCGCATCGTGAGAGTACGGTCGTCGTCGTCGTTGCGACGGTTCTTGCGATAGCGACATGGGGCGCTTCGGCTCTCGCACGCACGCCGCCCGTCGCCGGCCCACGCGAGTACTCCTGCCCGCTGTTCCCCGCGAGCAACCCCCTCAATCAGGACATCTCCCACGCTGCGGTCGACCCGCGCTCGGCCGCCTACATCGCGAGCATCGGCCTGAGCGGCCATCTGCACCCGGACTTCGGCACGAACCCGAGCTACGGCATCCCCTACACGGTCGTCGGGCCTCGTCAGCCGAAGGTGCCGGTCTCCTTCACCGAATTCGGCGAAGAATCAGATCCGGGGCCCTACCCCATCCCGCCAAACGCGCCCGTGGAGGGGGCAGGCGAAGAAGGCGACCGGCACGTGCTTGTGCTGCAGACAGGCAGTTGCAAGTTGTATGAGCTGTACGCGGCCCGCCGCGGCGGGCTCGGCTGGGGAGCGGGCTCGGGTGCGATGTTCAATCTGCGCTCCAACGCTCTGCGCCCCGAAGGCTGGACCTCGGCGGACGCCGCCGGCCTGCCGATCTTCCCGCTGCTCGTTCGCTATCCAGAGGTCGCCGCCGGCCGGATCGACCATGCGCTGCGCGTGACCGTCGCGCGCACCCAGCGCGGCTACATCCACCCGGCGACCCACTTCGCCTCTGACAGCTCCGACCCGAGCTTGCCGCCGATGGGTCTGCGGTTGCGGTTGCGCGCCGGCTACAGCCTCGCCGGCTTCCACGGCGAGTCGCTGATCGTTCTGCGCGCGCTCAAGCGCTACGGCCTGATCGTCGCCGACAACGGCTCCTCCTGGTACATCACCGGCGCGCCCGCTCCGCGCTGGAACGACGACGACCTCGAACAGATCAAGCGCGTCCCCGGCTCCGCCTTCGAAGCTGTCGACACCGGCCCGATCCTGCACCGCGGGTAGACCCGCCAGGGGGACGGTAGACCGGGCGGGCGCATCCGGCGGTAGACCCGGGCGGATGCATCCGGCGGTAAACCGTCGAACATCAGACGTCGAGACAGGAGACTCCGCCAAGCCTCAGGCTCCAAGGGCAGACACAGACAGGATCGGCTTGCCAGGCATTATTGCCGGGCGTCACGCGTTGGTGAAGACGTCAGGAGGCGGGCGGCTGATCCGGTGGCACGACTGGCGCTGCCACGGGCTGGGCTACCGGGGCCTGGACGGGCGTCTGCGCCTCTTGCTGGGGGGCGCTCGCGGTGAGTGTCGGCTGCGGCTGAGGCGTCTCGCCGGTCACCGAAGACTTGAACTCGCGCATTCCGGTGCCGATCGAGCGACCCATCTCCGGGAGGCGCTTGGCTCCGAATACGAGCAGCAGGATCACGACCAGAAATGCGATGTGAAGTGGATTATCTAGTCCCATATCTTCTCTCAGTCTAGACCATTCTCAGGGGTGATCCTCATAACTGCTACTACGGCTCGCGCCCTCTTCGTGGATCACCCCGATCCGAGCTCCTCCCGGCTCGCGTCACTGCCATCGTCGCGCAGTGCCTTGCGCACCAGCTGCCCGGCGATCAGCAGGATCAGCGCCGCGAACGCCACACGCAGGGTCGCGCCCGAGAGCGCGTTCGCCAGCGCCACCCCGCCGGTGACCCCGGCGATCGACACCACGCCCATCACCAGCGCGTCGCCGCGGCGCACGTTGCCGTAACGGTTCTGGCTCAGCGCCCCCACCAGTGCCACGGGCACGATCGCCAGCAGCGAGGTCGCCTCGGCCTCGTGCTGGGTCAACCCGATGACGATCACCAGGCCCGGCACGAACAGCACGCCTCCACCCACGCCCAGCAGTCCCCCGAGCACGCCGGCGGCCACGCCGATCAAGACGAGCCAGATCATTGCACCAGTCCCCCGACGACATTCGCGGGCGTGCCGATCAGGACCGCCCAGATCATTGCAAGTCCCCCGAGCACGCCGGCGGCCACGCCGATCAAGACGAGCCAGATCATTGCACCAGTCCCCCGATGACATTCGCGGGCGTGCCGATCAGGACCGCCCAGATCATTGCACCAGCAGCTCGATCGCCGAGGCCACCAGCACCGCAGCGAACAGCAGCGATATAGCCCGCACGTGCATGCGCTGCTGCAGCCACGTCCCCAGCAGCACGCCCCCCACGGCGGGAATCCCGACGAGCAGGCCGTCGAGCACGTGCACATTGTCGTAGTACGCACCCTGCACCGCGGCCGCGAACCCGGCGATGAACACGATCGCCGCGAGCGAGGTTCCCGTCGCCTCGCGCTCCCCGTAGCCCAGCCAGAACACCAGCAGTGGCACGATCACAGTCCCGCCGCCGACGCCGAACAGGCCGCTGAACAGGCCCGCGGCGGTTCCGATCGTCATCAGCTTCAGGGTTCGCCCGGACACCGCTTTGGATCCTCCCTCAATCGCCGTGCGCGGACTCATTCCGACGGGTGGACGCGTGCTTGTCGGGGCGTGGATCCGGCGGGGATCGGTATGGTTTTGAGAGTTCGCGTGCAGGTAAATCCTTTGCACGAGCTCGGGTCGGCCACGGTGCGCGCCATACTAGTGTCGTGTCACCCGCCGCGACGCTCGTGGAGGCGCTCGAGCCGCTCCGTTCCGACCCACGCCACGCAGCGGTGCTGCTCGACATCGACGGCACCCTCGCGCCAATCGTTCGCCATGCCGCTGACGCGCACGTCCCCGAGGCCACGCGCTCGCTGCTGATCGAGATCGCCAAGCGCTATCGCATCGTCGGCTGCGTCAGCGGCCGCCGCGCGAGCACCGCCCGTCAGATCGTCGCGATCGGGACGATCGCCTACATCGGCAACCACGGCGGCGAGCTGTTGCTGCCCGGCGCGACCCGCCCCGAGGTCGACCCCGACGTCGCCGCCTGGGCGTCGCGGGTGCGCGCGTTCGCGGTCGCCGCACACACCCCCGAGCGCCAGCGCATTCGCATACGCAGCGAGGACAAGGACACGATCGCGGCCTTCCACTGGCGCGGCGCGCCCGACGAGGAGGCCGCCGCGTCGGCCGCCGCGGAGATCGCCCATGACGCCGATGAGCAGGGCTTCGCCGTGCACTGGGGGCGCAAGGTCCTGGAGGTACGCCCGCCGGTCGATCTGCACAAGGGTCTCGGTATCGCCGCGCTCCTGCGCGGCCAACCCGTGTCGGCGGCTGTGTACGTCGGCGACGACACCACCGATCTAGATGCCTTCCGCGGCCTGCGCGAGCTCGTGCGGGCAGGCGAGCTGGAGCGCGCCCTCTGCGTGGCGGTCGGCTCCGACGAAACCCCCCCGGAGTTGGCGTCCGAAGCCGACCTCACCGTCGACGGCGCCGGCGGGGTGCGGGGCCTGCTCGAGGCGCTGCTGTAGCTCGGGACCGCTGACGCGTGCGCTTCGTCGATTTTCTCAAGACCACCGTCATGCTCAGCGCGGGCGCCGCGACCGCGCTCGCCACGGTCACCGTGCTCGCCGTCACCGGCTCTAACATGACCGCGAGCTTCCAGGAGCGCCTCATGGGGGTCGCCGTCGGCTGGTGGATACTCGCCGTCCTGATCGGGTTGCGTCTCGGCCGCCGGGCCGAGACCAGCCCGCCGATCGCCCGTCTGCTCGCCGGCGCGCGGTCCAGCACCGCCATGCCCGAGTATCACCCCAGCGCGATCCTGCTCAACCGCCTCTGGCCGTTGCTGATGTTCACCCTGATCGCCGGCGGTCTCGCGTTTCTCGCGCCGCAGATTCCCGGCATCGCCGTGGGCTTCGCGGTTATCTGGGCGCTCGCCTGGCGCCGTCAAGACGCCGCTGTCGCGGCCATCGAGGAGCGTGACGGTGTCTGCTTCTACGTGATCCGCACCTCTCCCTTTCAGCCGATCGCGCTGCAGCGCACGCCCGGTTTCAAAGCTTTGCGTCATGAACGCACCAACGGCGCCGTCACCTGATGGACTGTGAGGTGACCGAGCCCGATCGAGGGTTGCCTTGCCCGCTGCGTGCACAAGCTCGACGCCCGTGGCCACGGAGGTCGTTACGGGCGTGGGGGACGGCTCCGTGGACATCCTGATCGTCTCGCTCGGCTCGACCTCCGGGCTGCGCGCGGCCGACACCGAGCTCGCCGACTCCCTGCGCCGCGCCGGCGCATCCGTTGCCCTCGTTGGCGCTTCGCCGCCACGCCCCGTGCGCACGCTTGCGCTGACCGACCTTGCCTGGGCTCTCGCCGCTCGTCGCGCGGCTGTCACCGGGCTGGTCGAGCACCGTCCGCGGGCGGTGATCTATTCGAGCACCACCTCCTCGCTTTTCTGGCCCCGTCCGGGCGCGATCCGCTTCGATGCTCCCTCTGCCGGCAACCGCCCTGGGCGACACGGTCTCTGGCAGCGCCCGCTGGAGCGCCGGCGCCTGGCTCAAGCATCGCTGTTGCTGCCCTGGGGCGACGGCGGTCTTGCCGAGGCGCCTGCACCCGCGCGCGCCGGAAACCGCGCGCTCGTCCTGCCGGTCCCGGTCGAACCCTCCGGTCCACCGGCCCCAGTTCGCGACATCGCTGCGATCACATACGCCGCCAACCCCCTCAAGAAGGGCATCGACCGCGTGCTCTCCGCCTGGCTGCGTATTCGCCTGCCCGACGAGCAGCTATTCGTGGCCGGCGCTGCGCCGTCCGAGCTCGCCCGCTCAGGCATCTCACTTACGGACGACGGCATTCGCGTCACCGGCCCGCTCCCGCCCGACGAGTACCGCGCCCTTTTGCGCCGCGCTCGTGTCTTCGCCTGTGCTCCCCGCCGCGAGGACTACGGCCTCGCCCAGTTGGAGGCTCTGGCCGACGGCTGCCTGCTGGTCACCACGCCCGCCCCCGGACCGTACGCCGCCTTGCCTCTCGCTCGCGCGTTGGACCCACGCCTCGTCACTGACGATCTCGGCACTGCGCTTCGCACCGCGCTCGACGATCCCGCGCCCGACTACTCCGCCCGTGCCGGATCCTTGCTTTCGTCCTTTGGCCGCGCCGCCGGCGACCGCATCGCGCGGGAGGATCTGCTCCCACGCCTGCTGTCCCACTCCGTTTTCTGACACGAGCGCCACTACGTGCCGTGACCGGCGCCGGCAACGTCCTACGAAGGTGCGGAGCTTCCGGGTCACCCACCGTTGCCCGCACTATTTTGCGCGATTGCGTTTGCGCAGCCTCTCCAGCTCGTGCCACGGTTTCGTGTTCGCGACGTCCCCCTTCGTCAGCCACGCCCGCCTGGCGGTCGCGATGCCCCAGCGCATGTTCGCCAGCGTCACGGTTTTGTGCGCGTCGGAGTCGATCACGATCGTCACCCCCGCCCTGACCGCATTTCGCGCGTGCACGTCTGACAGGTCGCGTCTGTCCGGATTCGCATTTATCTCGAGCAGCGTCCCCGTCCTTGCCGCCGCCTCGAACACCGTTCCCAGGTCGATCGCATACGGCTCGCGTTTCTCGATCATCCTGCCCGTCGGATGTCCGATCGCGTCTACCAGCCCGTGCTCGATCGCGCTCACCATCCGCTTCGTCATCGCCTCTTCACCCATCCCAAACGCCGTATGCACGCTTGCCACCACCCAGTCCAGCTCTGCCAGCAGCTCGTCCTCGTAGTCGAGCTCTCCATCCGGCAGGATGTTCACCTCGCTGCCCGCCTTCACCTTTATTCCCTCGAGCTTTTCGTCCACCTCGCGCACCCGCTCGATCTGCCTTCTCAGCTCGTCCGGTGACACGTCATTGCCGAACCCGTGCGTCGCCGAGTGATCTGTGATCGCCACGTACTCATACCCCATCTCCTTCGCCGCCCTTGCCATCTCCGCGATCGTGTTCTTCCCGTCCGAGGCGATCGTGTGACAGTGCAACTCTCCCTTTATGTCCTTCTGCTCGATCAGCTTCGGCAGGCCACTCCCGCCCGCCGACATGGCCGCCTGCAGCTCGCCGCGGTCCTCTCGCAACTCCGGCTCGATGTATGCGATCCCCAGCAGCTCATACACCTCTCGCTCGGTCTCACACGCCTTCGTGCGACGCCCGTCCTTGTCGTCGAGCACGCCGTACTCGGATACGTGCAGCCCGCGTCGCACCGCCATCTCGCGCAGCGCCGCGTTGTGCCTGCCGGAGCCCGTGAAGTGCTGCCACAGGTTCCCCAGCTGCTTTGGTTTCGCGATCCTCAGATCGACGCCCACACCAGAGTGCGCGCGCCCCTTCGCGCCGACCCCACTTGCCGAGGACACGCTCTCGATCTCCGCCAGCTGCTCCAGCCTCTTTGCCAGCGCGACCGGCCGTTTCGTGACCGCGATCAGGTCGATGTCCTTCACGCTGTCCGCCATCCGTCTTGCCGACCCCGCCACCTTCACGATCGCGCCGACCTCGCCCGCACCGCCTTCCATCAGCCCCTCTGCCAGCGCCTCGCCCAGCTCGAGCGCCTGCGGCAGCAGCAGCCTCGCCCGGTTGCCCTCGCTCGGATCTGCGGCCGCCCGCTCCAGCGCGCTCAGCACGCTTTCCTCGAACTTCGGCCCCAGCCCTTTCACCTCTCGCACGCGCTGCGCCAGCGCCGCCTCGCGCAGCGCCTGCGGGGAGTCGATCTGAAGCTCCGCATGCAGCAGCCGCGCCCGCTTTGCGCCGATTCCCGGCAGTCGCGTGATTTCGATCAGCCCCTGCGGGAACTTCGCCTTCAGCTTCTCCGCCGCCGGGATCGCCCCCGTCCCTTGCAGCGTCTCGATCTTCTCCTGCAGCGTCTTTCCGATCCCCGTCAGCTGCACCGCGCGCCCTTCGCGCGCCAGCGCGCCCACCGACATCGGCGCTTCGCGAACAGTCTTGGCCGCCGTCCGGTATGCCAGCACGCGATGCACGATCGCCCCGTCGAGCTCGTACAGATCCCCCAGTTCTTCGAGCGCGTCCGCGATCGCGCCGTTCGGCAGGTCCACTGCTCTAGGGTACGCCAGCCCATGCCCGAGCAACTCCCTTGGCTGATCCTCCCCACCTACAACGAGGCCGAGAACGTTGAGGCCATCGCCGCCGCCGCCGGCGAGGTCCTCGCGCGGGCTGCGCCGGACGGGTTTCGCATCCTCGTCGTCGACGACGGCTCCCCCGACGGCACCGGCGCGCTGGCCGACCGCCTCGCCACCGAGCACGACTGGGTACGAGTGCTCCATCGCACCGAAAAGAACGGTATCGGCCCCGCCTATCTCGCCGGCTTTCGCCACGCGCTCGACCATGGGGCCGCCTACGTCTTCGAGATGGACTCCGACTTCTCCCACGACCCCGCCGACCTCGCCCGCCTGCTCGACGCCGTCCGCTCCGGCGCCGACCTCGCGCTCGGCTCACGCTACGTTCCCGGCGGCGGCGTCACCGACTGGGGGCTGTTGCGCCGTCTCATCTCCGAGGGTGGCTCCACCTACGCGCGAGTGGTGCTCGGCCTGCACATACGCGATTTGACAGGCGGCTTCAAGTGCTTCCGCCGCGAGGTCCTCGAAGCGATCCACTTCGACTCGGTCCGCTCCCAGGGCTACGCCTTCCAGGTCGAGCTCACCTACCGCTCCGTCCAGGCCGGCTTTCGCGTCGTCGAGATCCCGATCGTCTTTCGCGACCGCGAGCGCGGCCAGAGCAAGATGTCCTGGCGCATCGCCGCCGAGGCGATGTGGCTCGTTCCGCTCCTTCGCTTCAGCTAGGCCGCCTCCCGGCCGATGCACTGGGGATGGATGCCTCGGCCTACGCCTTCGCGCACGGGGTGCGCCACACCCGCGCGACGCTCCGCGACTGGCAGCTCCATCCCGGCTCGATCCTCGGCCGCTGGGTCGCCGGCTCCTCGCTCGCGGCCTTCGGGCTGCTCGTCGCGGTCCTCGTCGTCTCCGCGCTCTCTACGGACTATGTGCAGATCGTCACCCTCGGACCTCCCTTCGCCGTCGGCGACGGCGCCGATGTGCTCAACGTGCTCGGTCACAACATGCTCGTGCTCACCCTCCACGCGATGGCCTGCGTGGCGGGATTCATCGCCGGCAGCTCCCTGCCTTTGCAGGCGTCCTCTCACAGTGGCCTCTCGCGCTGGGTCCACGAGCACGGCGGGCGCATCGCGATCGCCTTCGTCGTCTGCGCCACCGCCTTCTCGCTGTCCGTCCAGGCCTACGTGCTCGGCCACACCCTCGCCGGCGTCGCTCACTTCCTACACGTCTCCCCGGCGCTGCTCCTGCTCGGCGCGCTCCCGCACGCGATCCCCGAGCTGATCGCCCTGTTCCTGCCTTTGGCCGCCTGGATCATCGCCAGCCGTCGGGGCGAGTGGGAGCAGCTCCTTGCTGCCACCTTCGTCACGGTCGCCATCGCCGTGCCCATCCTCGTCATCGCCGCCTTGATCGAGGTCTACGTCTCCCCGCACCTGTTCACCGCTTTGACCGGGATCCATCCCCCCATCGTTCGCTGGCCGATCTTCGATCGGTCCGAAGGCTGGGTCGTCACCGTTCGCTGACCCAAGACAAGCGCTCGCCGATCGTGTGCCGGCCGATCGGAGATCGCGACGATCTCCGATCGGTCCGAAGGCTGGACCGTCACGGTGCGGTGATCATCGGCGCTGCCGTGGCCGACCCCGGCGCCCCTTCCTTCATTTTGTATAGTGATGGGTAGCCCTTCAGAACGCTTCAGAACGCTTCAGAACGCGATACCCAAGGAGACCACCATGGCAGGCACCCTCAGCGAAGTCACCGACACCAACTTCGACGCCGAGGTCGTCGAGTCCGAGACCCCCGTGCTCGTCGACTTCTGGGCGCCCTGGTGCGGTCCCTGCCGCGTCGTGGCCCCCGTGCTCGAGGAGATCGCCGGTGAGCGCCCCGACCTACGCATCGTCAAGCTCAACATCGACGAGAACCAGCAGACCGCCGCTCGCTTTCAGGTCCTCTCGATCCCGACGCTGATTCTCTTCAAGGGCGGCTCCCCGGTCAAGACCGTCGTCGGGGCTTACCCCAAGAGGAAGCTGGAGCAGGAGCTGGAGCCGGCGCTGGCATAGCCGTGCCGGCGGCTATGCCGCGCCCTCAAGTCGGAGACATTCAAGCTCCGAGCATATCCGTTGAATTGTCGCTGTAACTGCGTTAATTCACGCTGCGGCGGTTGCTTACATATACAGCGACAACACGCGCTGCAGTGTAGATATGTTTTATCTATTCGAGATAAACCATCAACCCTGCCGAGCTCGATCGCTACCGGCGGCGCCGTAGCGTGCGCCGACTGGGGTGGCTGAGACGCCGCCGGCATGCCGCTCGAGAACCTGGTGAGCCGGCCGGGGCCGCCGTCGGCGCGATCGGCCATCGAAGCCGGGGGCGCGCTGGTCGTGCTCGCCGCGGTCGCGTGGCCCCTGCTGTTCACCAATGCCACATTCAACAACGACTGGCTGAACCACCTCTGGTATCTGTGGCACCAGAGTCTCGCGATCCGCGCCCACCACCTGCCCAGCCTCTTTCTCAACTACTCCAACGGCATCTTCTACCCGGTGTACGCGTTCTACGGCGGAACCATCTACGCCCTCGCCGGGACGCTGTCGCTCGTATTGGGCAACTCCCCACTGGCGACGTACATCCTGACCTATCTGCTGGGCTTCACCGCCGCCTACGGCGGCTGGTACTGGCTCGCGCGCGGTTTCGGCGTGCGGGGCTGGCCGGCGCACGTCCCGGGTCTCGTGTTCGTCACGTCTGCCTCCTACCTCACGACGATCTACGCGCTCGGCGACTGGCCGGAGTTCCTCGCGGTCTCGATGATGCCGCTGATGATCGCCGCGGGACTCAGCGTGTTGCGCGGGCCTCAGCTGCGCTTTGGACCCGCGCTGGCACTAATCGCCGGCAGCGTCGTCTTCTTCGGGAGCCACCTGCTGACGATGATCTGGGGCTCCACGATCTTGATCATCGTGGCTGTTGCGATCCTCCTATGCGTGCCCGAGGCTCGTCGGAACGTAACGCGGGCCGGAGTGCTCCGCGTGGCTGCGCTGATAATTCCCGCGCTGCTCGTCAGCGCCTGGTTTCTACTGCCGGCCGCCGCCTACGAGTCACACACGGTCATCGCAAGGTCCTACCCCACCTTCAGAGCGCTGCTGCAGAAGACCATGTTCACGGTCGCCGCTCGACACCTGTTCACCCTCTCGCGCGCGAGGGCGTCCGGCAGCATCGTGACCCTCTCGCTGCCGATTCTCGCGGTTGGGTGGGTCCTCGCGAGCATCGCCATGCTGGCTTTTAATCGGAGAACGGGAGCCTGGATGCGGGCTCTCCTGGTAATTGCCGGAACGACGGTTCTGCTGCTGGTGACCATGACACACGCCGGGTTGATCCTCGCTCTTCCACGCGTCTACGCGACGCTGCAGTTCGGCTTTCGACTCGAGAGCTTCGTGCTGCTGGGCATCAGCGGCGCGATGCTGGCCGTCCTCGTCATGGCGGGCGGCGGAGGCCGCCGCCTACGGTATTGGACGTGGCTGCTCGCGCCGATAGCCGTCGTGTCGGTGATAGGAGCCATCGAACAGACGGGCGTCCACCCCGACGGCAGGAGTCGCAGCTCGGCGCTGGCCTCCTACTACACGCCCGTACATCAACGGGAAGGGCAGCTCGACTACGTCGACGGACGGCTACCGATCAACAGTCAACCGCTACCAAGGGTCGACTTCCCGATCGCGAGCGTCGCAAGTGATGGCCGCCTGTCAGAGGTCGTGCGGGTGCCGCCCGAAGGACTGGTGGCGACGAACATCCGAGCCGGATCGGACCTGGTGGATGTCAAGGGCGCCAAGATCGTGGGCACGGATCTCCGGGCCGACGATGTGCTTGAAGTGACGCCTGACGCCGGCGGATCGGCCGGCGGCACAAGTGCATCCGCGTCGACCGCCACCATCTCGGTCGCGCCGGCCAATCACCTCCCCGTCGTCGCCGGGCAGCTGGTCAGCCTGATCGCACTCGTCGTCTTGGTCGTCGGGCTGGCGTTGATCGCCGCGCGCGGGATTCGTCTCAGTCGTGCGCGTCAGAGCCGAGCCGGCGCGACAGGGCGATCGTGAGATCGAGGCCGTCGATCTCGGCCTGCTCTGAGTAGTCCATCGCCGCGCTCTGCAGCGCGGCGCGGTCGCCGAGGTCCAGTGCCGCCGCGAGCGTCTCGCCCACGATGTAGTCGCGGTGGGCGGCCGCCGCGTCGCTGATCTCCGGGGCGCCGTACAGGGCCAGCTCGATCCGGTCCTCCACCTGCAGCCCGGCCGTCTTGCGCGCGTTCTGGACCGCGTGCACGATCTCGCGTGCGTGGCCCTCGCGGCGCAGGTCGTCGTCGATCGCCAAGTCCAGCGCAACCGCATGCGCGCCCTCGCGCTCCACGCTGTAGCCGTCGGGCGCTCGCATCGTGAGGATCAGGTTTTCCGCCGTCAGCGTGTGCTCGCGCGCGCCCACCGAGATGCCGATCTCGCCGCCGTCGCGCAGCGCATGCGCCACCCGCGCGGGGTCGAGTGACGCGATCGCCTCGGCCGCCAGCGGCATGTCCTTGCCGAACAACGGGCCGAGCGTCCTGTAGTTGGCCTTCACCTCATAGCTGCCCAGCTCATCCGCGGCCGCCACGAACCGCATGCGCCTGACGTTCAGCTCCTCGCGCACCACATCCGCCAGCCGTTCGATCGCCTCGCGCTCGCGCCCGTCCGCGACCACGACCGCCTCGCCGAGCGGCTGGCGCACCTTGATCTTCGCCTTGCCGCGCGCGCCCAGCCCCAGCCGCACGGTCTCCCGCGCCAGCGCCATCGACCGCTCGAGCTGCTCATCGCGCGCGCCGACGTCCTCGGCGCTTGGGAAGTCGCACAGGTGCACGCTCGCAAGCGCTCCGTCGAGGTTGTCGTAGATCTCATCCGCGACGAACGGGCAGAACGGCGCCAGCAGCTTCGCCACCGTCAGAAGGCATGTGCGCAGCGTCTGAAACGCCGCCGGATCGCCGTCCCAGAAGCGCCTGCGCGAGCGACGCACGTACCAGTTCGACAGCTCGTCTACGAGACCCGCGATCGCCCTGCCCGCCGACGTCGTGTCATAGGCGTCGAGGCGCTTCGCCACCAGCTCCGCCGTGCCCGCCGTGCGCGACAGCGCCCAGCGGTCCAGCGCGTCGTCGGCGCCCGCGGTCGAGGCTCCGCCGGCCTGCGATCCGTCGCTCTGTGCCCGCGCCGGGTCCGTCAGCTCCTGCGTTGAGGCGTGCGCGTAGAGCACGTAGAAGTAGTAGGTCGACCACAGCTGCTTGAGGAACAGGCGCACGCCCTCGCCGATCGTCTCCGCGGAGAAGCGGTAGCCGTCCCACGGCTGCTTGGAGGTGAAGAAGTACCACCTGAACGCGTCCGCGCCGTATGTGTCGAGCACCTGCCACGGCTCGACCGTGTTGCCCTTGGACTTGGACATCTTCTGGCCGTCGGAGTCGAGAATCAGTCCGAGGCACACCACGTTGCGGTACGGCGCCTCTCGCTCCAGCAGCGTCGCGATCGCCAGCAGCGAGTAGAACCAGCCCCGCGTCTGGTCCTGCGCCTCGCAGATGAAGTCCGCCGGATAGTTTTGCGTGAACTCCTGCTCGTGCTCGAACGGACTGTGGTGCTGGGCGAACGGCATCGCGCCCGAGTCAAACCACACGTCGATCACCTCCGGCACGCGCCTCATCGGCTCTCCGCACGCCGCGGGTGCGCCGTCCTGGAGGTGGGGGCACGGGAACTCCACGTCGTCGACATACGGGCGGTGATGGTCGGCGAGCGTCGACGCGACCCCCGAAAGCTCGGCCAGTTCCGCGAACGAGCCGATCGTGTGCGTGTGCCCCCGCCCGCACCGCCACACCGGCAGGGGAGTGCCCCAGTAGCGCTCGCGCGACAGCGCCCAGTCCACATTGTTGGACAGCCAGTCCCCGAACCGCCCGTGCTTGACGCCCGGCGGGTGCCAGTCCACCGTCTCGTTCGCCTGAAGCATCTGCTCGCGCACCGCCGTCGTGCGGATGTACCAGGACTTCTTTGCGTAGTAGATCAGTGGTGTCTCGCACCGCCAGCAGTGCGGGTAGGAGTGCTCGTAGCGCTCCTCTCTCAGCAACAGCCCGCGTTTGTCCAGGTCGTCGATCAGATCGTCTGTGACATCCGGGTCCTTGACAACCCGCCCGTCGTACTCGCGACCCTCGTATCCGCGCACGCGCTGGTCGAACGTGCCGTCGGGCCGCACCGGGTTAAAGAGCGTATGCGGGTCGGTTGGGTCGAAGTGCACCTCGGGGACCGCCGCGGCGACTCTGAAGTCGTCCTCGCCGAACGCCGGCGCCAGGTGGACGATTCCCGTGCCGTCATCGGTCGTGACGAAGTCTCCGGCGACGATTGGAAAGCTGTCGTCCAGACTGGCGGCGCCATGCGGTCCTTCGAGAAAGATCGGGCCCTCGTACCGCTGTCCGACCAGCTTGCTGCCCGGAAAGCGATCGAGCACCTTGGCCCCGTCGCCGAGCACCTTCTCGATCAGCGCCGCGGCGAGCACGAGCGTTTCGTCGCCATGTCTGGCCCGCACGTACTCGACCTCAGGCCCGACCGCGACCGCGACGTTGCCCGGCAACGTCCACGGGGTCGTAGTCCAGATCAGCAGCTTGTCTGCAGCTTGCAGCGGCGCAGCGGGGGAGTGCACCGGCAACCGCACATACACGGTCCGGTCGACCACGTCCTGATACCCGAGCGCGACCTCGTGCGAGGACAGCGCCGTCCCGCATCGGTAGCAGTACGGCACGACCTTGTGTCCCTCGTACAGCAGCCCCCGCCGGTCGATCTCCGAGAGCGCCCACCACACCGACTCGATGTAGGACTCGTCCAGCGTCCGGTAGGCGTCGTCGAGGTCGATCCAGAAGCCGATCCGCTCGGTCAGACGATTCCACTCCTGCAGGTAGGCGAACACGGACTCGCGGCACTCGGCGTTGAACCGCTCGATCCCGATGATGCGCTCGTCCTCGATTTCGGCCTTGGTCGTGATTCCCAGCTGCCGTTCAACCGCGATCTCCACCGGCAGCCCGTGACAGTCCCAGCCGCCCTTGCGCTGCACCAGCCGCCCGCGCATCGTCTGGTAGCGCGGATAGATGTCCTTGAACACGCGCGACAGCACGTGATGGGAGCCCGGAGGACCATTGGCGGTGGGGGGACCCTCGTAGAACACCCACCGCGGCGCACCCTCGCGCATCCGCAGCGACTCGGCGAACACGTCGCGCTCGCGCCAGCGCTCCAGCACTTCACGCTCCAGCGCGGGCAGATCCTGCTTGGGATCGATCTTGCGCGGGGGTATCAGCGGGTTTCGTGATGGGGCCGTCACGGGGCGGCTCATTGTAGGTGCGCGACCCGCCTGTGACGATGGGCCCGATCGACACGCTCATGAGATTTAAGTCGAAATCCAGTTGAAAACAATGTCTTCAATAAGTGGAATCAACGACGAGATCGATTTACGATCGGCCAGACCAGCGATGAGCGCAACCGATCACAGCTCCACGTATCTCGCCGCCGCCGCGGACCTGGCGCGTGCAATCGACCCGGTGCAGCTTGACGCCATGACCAGTGGTCTGGCCGAGGTGCGCGACCGCGGCGGGCGGCTGTTCATCCTCGGCGTCGGGGGTGGCGCCGGCCACGCCTCGCATGCGGTCAACGACTTCCGCAAGCTCTGCTTGCTGGAGAGCTACACGCCCACCGACAACGTCTCAGAGCTCACGGCGCGCACCAACGACGATGGTTGGGAGACATCGTTCAGCGCGTGGCTCGCGGTCTCCCGCCTGTCCGAGCGCGACGCGCTGCTCGTCTTCTCGGTTGGAGGCGGCTCGCGTGAGCGCAACGTCTCGACGAACCTGGTGGCCGCGATGGAGGCCGCGCGCGAGGCCGGCGCGTCGATCTACGGCGTGGTCGGCGCTCCCGGCGGAACGCTCGCCCGGCTCGCGAACGTCGCGATTCTGATCGGGCCCCCGCCCGAGCTGCGCACGCCGCTGGTCGAGTCCTTCCAGGCGGTCGTATGGCACGCCCTGGTCTCCCACCCGGGCCTGGCCGTCAAGCGGGGCCACTGGGAGTCGCTCACCGCCGATGCCGATGCCGCCGATCTCTCCGGCGTCGGCGAGCGGTGAGCGCGTCTGGTGCGGCGTGGTGAGCGGCACTGCGGCGGTGTTCCTGGATCGAGACGGCGTTCTCAACGAGCTCGTTCCCGATCCATCCTCCGGCGCATGGGAGTCGCCGCTGAAGGTCGAGGACGTGCGCTTGGTGGCGGGGGCGGCTGAGGCTGCGCGCGGGCTCATGGGGGCCGGCTTCGCGCTGGTGTGCGTCTCCAATCAGCCGGCGGCCGCGAAGGGCAAGGTCACCGTCGAGCGTCTTGGAGCCGTGCACGCGCAGGTGATCGAGCTGCTGGCGCAGGCGGGCGTGCGTCTGGAGACCTCGCGCCTGTGCCTGCACCACCCGGATGGGATCGTGCCCGAGCTCTCCGGGCCGTGTGCTTGTCGTAAGCCGGCCCCCGGGATGCTGCTTGACGCGGCCCGTGCGCTGGAGCTCGATCTGGGCGTTTGCTGGATGGTCGGAGACACCGATGCCGATGTCGCCGCCGGTCAAGCCGCCGGGTGCCGGACGGTGCTGCTCGAGCATCCCAACAGCATTCGGAAGCGCTCGGGTCAAGCAAACCCCGATCTGGCAGCCTCAGATCTTGCCCACGGAGTCGCTCAGCTGTTGCGCCGCCGAGGTCGAGCCGGATCGGGGTCGTGATCGCTTGCGCGCTCGCGCACGCACGTCGCGGATGAGGAGCACGGCGAGGATGACGAGGAGGACGAGGATCGCCAGGATGCTCAATGCCCGGGCCACGCCGATGGTGAGGCTGTGCGTCGTTTCCACCACGACGTGCACGGGACCGCTGCCGCCGTGGATCCGGCGTACCACGACGTCGTCAGAGTAGCCTCGGCCCACTCGTTCCAGACCGGAGATGTGCACGAAATACCCTCCCGCGCTGATGTTGGTCTGGATCGGCGCCGACCCGGGCGGGACTTCCAGCCAGGCGTCGACACGATCTCCCCGCACCCAGCTCGGTTGGATGATCAGGAGGCGTTTCAGCGACGCCGCCACCTGTGGGGCCTTCAAATCGCGATAGGATTCGGGGTCATACCAGCTTTGAGGCAGGGTGTTCACACTCACCAGGGCTTCCCGGCGATGCTTGTATGAGCCCGCCATCAGCGGGTTGGGAACCCACAGCTGCCACACGCACAGCCCAAGGCTGATGACGCAGACGCCGATCAGCGCAAGGCGCAACCCTTTGACGGTGAGCTGCGAGCCTGTGGGGGTCGCCCGCGCAAGCGCCAGCGCGCCGACGAGCACAAGTACGGCGACGGCATAGAAGAGGTAGCTGCCGAGTCGGTAGCCGAACTGGATCTCGTCGTAAGGGAACGGCACGGCATTCAAAAACGGTTTCACCATGATCATGCCCAGCACCAGCGCGACCAGGACCGCCACGCCGATCCAGGCACGACGCAGGCGCCGGCTCGCCGACCGGCGCCACAGCAGCAGCGCCCCGGCCACGAGCCCCCATGCCAGGAACCAGTCGGGCGCTTGGACGTAGAGCGCCGGGGTGGTCGACAGGCTGGGCACGAGACGCAGGGGATCGAGCAGCACGCCGGGCGTGTTGAAAAACGTCGCCGTGCTGCTCGAAGGCCTGCTGCCGATCACGACGTTCCTCGCGTAGGCGAGGTCGGGGAGCAGAAACCAGGCGTTGACGAGCACGGCCACCACCCCGAGCCCTCCGACCTGGGCGAGGCGGCGGTAGGGCAGGCGCCGTGGGGCGCCAAACACGAGCCATGCGATGAGCAGCGCCAGCGCGACCATCGTCGAGCCCCATATCAAGGTGATGTTGTGGCTCCCGGTGAAGATCACCGCGGACACCACGAACACCAGCACGGGCCACGCTCGCCATGTCTTCGCGCGCGCCAAGTGCACCCCACTGGCGATGAGCGGTGAGAGCACCGCGGTGGCCATGAACTCCGGCCACGCGGCGCGCCCGTACAGGTTCGTGATGTAGTAAGCGCTGGTGACGACGACGAGGGCCGGCGCGTGCGCGGTCCAGCCCCTCAGGCCCAACTCTCGTCCGAGCCACAGCACCCCCGCGTAGGAGCCCGCGACGGCCAGTACCGTGACGCCGACGAAGGCGCTCACGGGATCGCCGGTCAGATCGGCTATCGCGCCGGTGATCACGTAAAGCGTTCCTCCGTAGAAAGCGAAGAAGGGGTAGAACATGCCCACGCCTCTCGCGTTGATGAAGTAGCTGGGGTGCCCCGCCTGCGCGAGGGCCTTGCCCTCGACCCAGACGAGCCACAGGTGGTTGGTGAAGTCGCCGGCAAAGCCCGAGTCGGTGAACAGCAGCGGCGCCACCACCACGAGCACGGCGGCCGTCGCCGCGAGCGCGTCGACTCGCAGCCCTCTCAGGCGATCATGACCCTCGGCTGAGTCGTCTGGGCGGCTGCCGGTCGGAGACACTTGTGGTGATATAGCCGTGGATAGAGCGGTGGAGTGCCGGCCCGTCGACGGGCGGGCAGTCTGACGGGAAAGCACCAGCTTTGCGGAGGATGAGGTCAATTTTTCGATCACGGGAAATCATGAGAGCAGATAAGGGGGCAACAGGGCAAATATCAGAAACATTTAGATCAAAAGAGATCTTGTTAAGGTCCCCTCCGGTGAGTGGCACAAATGCTCGACAAGATCTCGACACGAATTTTCGCCGATGGGGCGGACCTTGATGGCATCCTGACCCTCGCGGCCGACCCCCGGGTCCAGGGGTTCACCACGAACCCGACGCTCATGCGCAAGGCGGGGCTGACGGACTATGCCGAGTTCGCCCGGCGCCTGCTGGAGCATGTGACGAGCCATCCGATCTCCTTTGAGGTTTTCGCCGACGACCTGGGCGGGATCGAGCGTCAAGCTCGTCTGATCGCCTCCTGGGGGGAGAATGTGTACGTCAAGATTCCGGTCACCACGACTCGGGGGGAATCGCTGGCGTCGCTCGTTCGCGAGCTCTCCGAAGACAGTGTAAAAGTCAATGTCACTGCACTGTTCACCACTGCGCAGGTGGAACTGATCACCGCGGCCGTTGAACATGGAGCGCCTTCATATATCTCTGTCTTTGCCGGGCGCATCGCCGACGCCGGCGTCGATCCCATGCCGATCATGGCTCGCTCGGTGGAGATCATGGCGCAGGCTCGACGCTCGGAGCTGATCTGGGCCTCGCCGCGCGAGGTGCTCAATCTGGTGCAGGCCGATCGGGTCGGTTGTCACATCATCACCTTCACCCACGACCTACTCAAGAAGCTCGACTGCCTCGGCAAGGGTCTGGAGCAATACTCGCTGGAGACGGTTCGGATGTTCCACGACGACGCGGCGGCAGCGGGCTTCGCGCTGTAGATGATGCCGACCGCCCGTGCAGCAGCCGAGCCCCGTCCCGCGAGCGTGTTCGGGTCCCGACCGTGAGACGGGCGTGTGTCACCGGCGGCGCCGGGTTCATCGGCAGCAACCTCGCCGATCGACTGTGCGCCCAGGGCGTCGACGTCGTGATCGTCGACGACTTTCGCACGGGTCGGCGCGAGTTCGTGGCCGACGTGTTGAGTGCGGGACGGGCGAGGCTCGTCGAGGGAGATGTGCTCGACCCGGCCGTGCTCGAGGATGCCCTCGAGGGCTGCGACTGGGTTTTTCACCTGCAAGCCAACGCCGATGTGCGCAGGGGCCTCGAGCATCCGCGGCGCGACCTGGAGCAGAACACGATCGCCACGTCAAACGTGCTCGAGGCGATGCGCGCCCGGGGGGTGAAGCGGATCGCGTTCGCCTCGACCGGCTCGGTCTACGGCGAGCCCGAGATGTTCCCGACACCCGAGGACGTTCCCTTTCCGACTCAGACCTCGCTCTACGGCGCGTCCAAGCTCGCGGGCGAGGGCCTGATCGCCGCATATGCGGCCGGCTACGGCTTCACCGGCCTGATCTGTCGCTTTGTCTCGATCCTGGGCGAGCGCTACACGCACGGACACGTTTCCGATTTCTACTGCTCGCTCAAGCGCGATCCGACGCGCCTGCGGGTGCTCGGCGACGGTCGCCAGGAGAAGTCCTATCTGTATATCCAAGACTGCCTCTCCGCGATATTGACGGCCGCCGAGCGTCACCACTCCGAGCCCGGCGCTCACATCTACAACCTCGGCGTGCAGGAGACCATGCTCGTCGATGACTCGGTGCGCATGATCGCCGAGCATCTCTCGCTCTCGCCGGAGATCGAGCACACCGGCGGGCGTCGCGGTTGGGCCGGCGACAGCCCGCTGATCCATCTGGACGTCGGTCGTGTACGCAGCCTCGGATGGCGCCCGCGGCTGACGATCCGCCAAGCGGTGCTGCGCACGCTGGAGTGGCTCGACGCAAACGAGTACGCCTGGCGGGAGCGGGTGGCCGGAGTCGATCGACGCGAGCTGGAGTGCGCGGTCGGGTCGGGCGGCACAGACGCTGCGCTGGGCGGTGTGGAGCGGGCACGATGAGCGTGATCTTCAGCCGCGCGCCGCTGCGGATCTCCCTCGGCGGTGGGGGTACCGACCTGCCCTCCTACTACCGCGAGCACGGTGGATTCCTCGTGTCCGGAGCGATCGACAAGTACGTCTACATGCTTACGCACACGGTCTTCCAGCGTCGCTATCGCATGAAGTACTCAGAGCTCGAGGAGGTCGACGAGATCGAGCAGATCCGTCATCCGATCCTGCGCGAGGGTCTGCGGCGCCATTGGTGCGGCAGTCCGCTGGAGATCGCCTCGGTCGCCGACGTGCCCGCCGGGACCGGCATGGGCTCCTCGGGCGCCTACACGGTCTGCCTGATCAAGGGCCTGATCCGAGCCCGTCACACCTCGATCAGCCCCAGGGACCTCGCCGAGGCCGCGTGCGGGATCGAGATGGAAGCGCTCGGCGAGCCGGTGGGCAAGCAGGACCCTTACGTAGCCGCCCACGGGGGAATCTGCGCCTACACCTTCCGTCCCGGCGGGGAGGTGGACGTCGAGCCACTAGAGCTTGACTCGACCGTGCTCAGGCACCTGCGCGATCAACTGCTGCTGTTCTACACCGGCGAGGCGCGCTCGGCCTCGAAGATGCTCGCCGATCAGGACGCGCGCTCGAAGGCGGGCGACGAGCAGATGCTCGAGAACCTGCACCGCACCAAGGAGCTCGGACGCGAGATCTACCGGCTGCTGGGCGAGGGAGACCTCGAGGGCTACGCCGAGCTCATGCACGAGCACTGGGAACACAAGCGCAATCGCTCACCGGGGATGACCGACGAGCGCATCGACCGGCTCTATACGTTCGCCCGCGGCAGCGGCGCGATCGGCGGCAAGCTGGTGGGCGCCGGCGGCGGCGGGTTCCTGCTCGTATACAGCCGCCGGCCGGAGGACACCAGGCAGGCGATGGCGGCCGCCGGCGCGCCTGAGCTGACGTTCGACTTCGAGTTCGGCGGCGCCTATGCGGGCGAGTACGCATGAGACGCCCTCTGGGTGTGGCCATCGTCGGCTGCGGGCTGATCGGAGCCAAGCGCGCGGCGGCGCTCGCGCCGGACGACGCCCTACTCGCCTGTTATGACGTGAACGCCGACGTCACCAACAGCTTCGCCGGGCGCTATGACGCCACTGCGTGCGCCACCCTGGACGAGCTGCTTGCGGTCGGCGCGGAAGTCGTCGTCGTATCCACCGTTCATGACCAGCTGGCGGGGATCGCCGAGCGGGCGCTGCTCGCCGGAGCGCATGTGCTCGTGGAGAAGCCGGCGGGGCTGTCCACCGCCGAGGTCGACCGTCTGATCGAGTGCCAGCGCGCCAGTGGATGCCTGGTCAAGGTGGGATTCAACCACCGCTTTCACCCGGGGATCGCTCGCGCCGCCGAGGAGCTCCGTTGCGGATGTCATGGGACGCTCATGCACGTGTGCGCGCGCTACGGGCACGGCGGTCGCCTCGGCTATGACCGCGAGTGGCGTGCCGAGCCTGCGCGCTCGGGCGGCGGCGAGCTGGTCGACCAGGGTACGCACCTGCTCGATCTGAGTCACTGGCTCGCCGGCCCGTTGCCGCTGCACTCCGCGTTGCTGCGCACTCAGTTCTGGGATACGCCCGTGGAGGACAGCGCGGCGCTGCTGCTGGGCGATGCGAGCTCGCGCGTCGATCCCTGGGCGATGCTGCACGTGAGCTGGACCGAGTGGAAGAACCTGTTCTCGCTGGAGATCTACTGCCGCGAGGCGAAGCTCGAAGTGAACGGGCTGGTGCGCAGCTACGGGCCTCAGCGGCTGCGGATCTACCGGATGGGACCGAAGCTGGGGCCGCCGGACGTCGAGGAGCTCACCTACCCCGACGAGGACGACTCGTGGGCGCGGGAGTGGACGAGCTTTACGGATGCCATCGATGCCGGCGATGCGCGTCTGCTGCGCGGCGATCTGCACGACGCGCGGTATGTGTGGGAGCAGATCGAGGCTGCCTATGCCGCGAGTCCCTACGCGGAGATGAGACAGGCGGTGGTCGCGTGAGACAGGCGGTGGTCACATGAGACGGGCGGTGGTCGCGTGAGTGACCGTGGCGTGCTCATCACCGGAGGATCGCGGGGCATCGGGCGCGCGATCGCGGTCATGCTCGCGGAGCGTGGATGGCGCGTGACGCTGCTCGCTCGCGGCGAGCATGCGCTCGAGCAGGCTCGCCGCGAGCTTCCCGGCGATGGACACGCGGTCTTCGCGCTGGACGTCTGCGACGAAGCTGCCTGGGAGCGGCTCGCGCCCAGCCTGGGGGATACACACGGGCTGGTGTGCGCAGCCGCGGTGCTCGACCCGATCGGTCCGATCGGGAGTTACACGCCGGCGGACTTTCGCCACACGCTCGAGATCAACGTCGTCGGGACGCTGCTCGCGATTCACACCTGCCTGCCCGGGCTGAGCGCGAGTGCAGGCGCCGTCGTGACGTTCGGCGGCGGGGGAGCGACCGGGCCGCTGCCTCGCTTCGATGCCTACGCGGCATCCAAGGCAGCCGTCGCACGTCTCACCGAGAACATCTCGGCCGAGCTGGCGGGCGACGGTGTGCGGGTCAACTGCATCGCCCCCGGGTTTGTGGCGACAGGCATTCACCAGAGCACGATTGCGGCCGGTCGCGAACTGGCGGGCGCCGACTACTTCGATCGTACGCGTGCCGAGCTGCAGCAGGGCGGAGACCCGATTGGCGAGGCGGCCGAGCTCGTCTGTCTGCTGCTCGAGAACAACGCCGACACCTCGTTCACAGGCAAGCTGATCTCCGCCCGCTGGGACCCTTGGCGCGACGCGGGCTTCCGTCGCCGGCTCGCCGCCGAGCCCGACTTCGCGACGCTCAGGCGGGTGGACGACATGCTCTTCACCGCCGTCCCGGCGGAGGTGCACGCATGAAGAGCTCTCCTATGAGCGCCGCCGTCTCGATGAGCGGCACGCCGGCGGGACTGCGCTCGCCACCGGGCGCCCAGCGCGTTCCGCCGTTCGACGAGGGCTGGGTGACCGAGGAGGACGATGTTCGCCAACCCTTTCTCAGCTACGTCCACGCCAGGCATGCGGTCAACTGGTCGGACGGACCTCGAGCAGCTTCACCAGGAGAGCAGCCGTACACACTTCATCGACGTTTGGACTCGTCGCGCGATGCTCGCCCGGCTCGGGCGGCTCCCCCAGGCGCCCACGCTCATCGATCTCGGCTGCTCGACCGGGTACCTGCTCGAAGATCTGCGTAGGAGTCTCCTCCCCGACGCCACCCTGATCGGCGTGGATCTCGTGGCAAGCGGGCTATGCAAGGCGCATGAAAACGTCCCGGACGCGCTGCTGCTCCAAGCCGATGTGTGCATGCTGCCACTCCCGGACGCGAGCGTAGACGCGGCCGTGAGCGCGAACCTGCTCGAGCACGTGCCCGACGACGAACGGGCGCTCGCCGAGATCTCCCGAATCTTGCGCCCCGGCGCCCACGCGGTGATCGTCGTCCCTGTGGGCCCGGGCAACTACGACTGCTATGACCGCTTCCTCGGTCACGAGCGCCGCTACGCTCGAGGCGAGCTCGCTCGAAAGGCCGGGAATGTGGGGCTGCGGGTAGTCGAGGACATCCACCTGGGGGCGTTCCTCTACCCGGCGTTCTGGGCCGTCAAGCAGCGCAATCGACGCCGCCACGCGCACCTTCGGGGGCGGGCGCTCGAACGCAAGGTGATGAGCGATATCGAGCGTACGAGCGATTCGCTCTTCGGTCGCATCGCCTGTCGTGTCGAGGAGGCATTGCTCTCCGGCGGCGTGCGGCTGCCGTTTGGGGCTCGCGGCCTGACGGTGCTCTCGCGTTTGGAGGAGAGCCGATGAGCATGGCGGGACGCACGACGACCTCGGCTGGACGCACGGTGAGCTCTGCGGGAAGGACGGTGAGATCCGCGAGGCGACCGGTGAGCTCGACCGAGCGCAGGGCCGGCTCCGCGACGAAGCGGACGGTGCGCCCAGACGGTGGATCCGCCGCTCAGATGCTCAGCATCGTCGTCCCCACCTACAACGAGCAGGACAACATCCGGCGAGTCTACGAGCGTCTCACGAACGTCATGCTGGGCATCGATATGGAGTGGGAGCTGGTCTTCAGCGTCGATCCGTGCACCGATCGCACAGAGGAGACGATCTTGGGCCTGCGCGAGGAGGACCCGCGAGTGAAGATGCTGCGCTTCTCCCGCAGGTTCGGCCAGCCGATGGCAACCATCGCGGGCCTCGAGGCCGCCTCGGGTGACGCGGTGGTGGTGATCGACTGCGATCTTCAGGATCCTCCCGAGCTGATCCCCGAGCTCGTCGCGCGCTGGCGTGCAGGCGACGATGTCGTTTACGCGCAGCGGCGCACGCGCGCGGGCGAGACGATCCCCAAGCGCATCGTCGCCGCCGCCGGGTATCGCGTGATCAAACGCATCGCAGACGTCGACATTCCACGCAACACGGGCGACTTCCGCCTGATGAGCCGCCGCGTCGTCGACAACGTGGTTGCCCTGAAGGAGGGCCATGGATTTCTGCGGGGCCTGGTCGGCCTGGTCGGGTTTCCTCAATCCAGCGTTCCGTACGATCGCGACTCCAGGGCTGCCGGCTCGAGCAAGTACAACCGCTTCTGGGGCTCGCTGGCGATCGGGCTGAACGGCATCGTTGGGTTCTCGCGTTACCCGTTGCACCTGATCTCGCTGGTCGGGATGATCCTGGCGGGACTGGCCTTCACTCTGGCGCTCGCCTACCTGGGACTGAAGATCGGTGGCATCCCCTTTCCGGTCGGCAATCCCACGATTGTGCTCATTGTGTCGTTCTTCAGCGGCATCCAGATGCTCTCGCTGGGCGTGATCGGCGAGTACGTCGGACGAATCTACGACGAGTCTCGAGATCGGCCCAAGTACATCATCGAGTCCCATCATGGCTGGGATGAGTAGCCCGGTGAGCGGCGGTAGCTCCATCGACGGCCTGCCGCCCGTGTGCATCCTCGCCGGAGGGCTGGGCACGCGCCTGGGCACGCGCGTGCGCGATGTCCCCAAGCCGCTGCTGGACGTCGCGGGCGAGCCGTTTCTGATCCATCAATTGCGCCTGCTGGCAACCCACGGGGCGCGGGAGGTGGTGCTGTGCGTCGGCTACCGCGGTGAGATGATCGTCGAGCGGATCGGCGAGGAGCGCTTCGGGGTACGCATCGCTTACAGCTTCGACGCTCCCGACCTCGACGGGACACTCGGAGCCGTGCGGCGCGCGCTGCCCTTGCTTGGTGAGCGCTTCCTCGTGCTCTACGGCGACTCCTATCTGCGCATCGACTACGCCGCAGCCGACCAGGCCTGGCGTGGGAGCGGGCTTCCCGCGCTGATGACTGTGCTTCGCAACGACGGCCGCTGGGATATCTCGAACGCCGTCTACGAACGCGGCCGCGTCGTGGCATACGACAAGCACGCTCCGACGTCGGCGATGCGCTGGATCGACTATGGCCTCGGCGGGCTGCGGGCCTGCGCCGTCGAGGCGGCCCCCGAAGGCGAGCGCGATCTCGCGATTCTCTATGGGCGCTTGGCGCGTCGCGGAGAGCTGTGCGGCGTCGCGGCAACGAAACGGTTCTATGAGATCGGAACGCCGGCGGCGCTGTATGAGACCGACGCTTTTCTGCGCACGGCTCCACCGAATACCGCGCGCGGCGCGGCACGTCGCGGACAACGCCTGCCGATGCGACCGGGTATGTCTGAGTCCGCGGCCACCTCGTGGAGGCCGTTGCATGCGACGCGTAGGATCTTGCGCGACATCCGCTCACCCAAGTCGGGACTGCTCGGTCAGGGCTTGCGCTTCGTGCTGTCGGGCGGCTTCGTCGCGCTCGTCTACCTGACGACCACGACGTTGCTTCACAGTGAGCTCGCCGTGCCCTTCCAGATTGCGCTTGCGATCGGGTTCGCCTTGGGGATGGTCTTCCACTTCACGCTTCAACGCCTGTTCGTCTGGAGGCATCCCGGCCAGTTCGCCTTGCCCGCCCATCGTCAGGTCGCTCGCTATCTGCTGGTGGCCGGCACCCAGTACGGAGTCACAGCTCTCAGTACCGCTCGACTCCCGGGTCTCTTGGGCGTTCCCGTGGAGGTCGTCTACCTGACGACGATACTCATCGTGACGTCAATCAACTTCGTCGTCTTCCGTGGCCGCATCTTTCACGCCGGGCCCGCTCGCGAACACGACGGTGTGAACTGCGCTACTGCTCGCGCCGAGGACCCGGGATACGTTCTCTCTGGTTGCGAGCAGGGTCCAGAAGAACCGGGTGCGATCAGACGTGCGGGCCCAGCGGGATACGCCTTAAGAGATGTGGGCCGCAGCGACCGCGGGATGCGCCGGCACCACGCCCGTGAGTCGCTCGCGCAGCTGCTCGGCGGCGGCGGTCGGGCCGGGCCCGATGCGCTTGACGGTCGAAGCGCCCGTCTCGGGGAGGGCGCAGCGGTAGTCGAAGACATCGACACCGGGCTCGGCTTGGCGAGAGGCGTAGACGAGCCGCCCCAGGACGTCGGCTGAGGCATTTGTGCCGGAGCCCGCGAGCACGATCGCGCCCGGGCGCAGCGCGCGCAGCGCGCTGCCGACGCGGTCGGCGTCCAGCTCGACCGGAAGCGTGAGCACGCGCAGGCCGCCCCGGCGCAGGAACAGCTCCAGCGCCTGCACGTGCAGGGCGTCGAGATTGCTCGGGCGCGAACCGTCGAAGATCAGCGCGCTCTCATCGCGCGAGGCCGGGGGGGCCACACGGGTCGCGGCGGCGAGCCAGCCGGTTGCGTAACGCTGCGCGAACGCGCGCTCGGACGAACCGTCCTCGAGCAGCTCCACGGCAGGCAGCAGGACGGACTCGACGGTGCGTTCGACCGAGCGCACCGCGAGGCTCTCTTCGAGCAGGCGGTCGGCGGCCTCCTCTCCGAACGTCGCCAGCGCGGACTGCAGGCGCGCGGGGGAGGAGGGTCCCTCGCCACGCTCGCGGACGATCGACACGGCCGAGGCGATGTCGTGCGTCTCGGCGAACGCCTGGCGCAGGGTCTCGATCTCGGTCAGCTCGAACTGGCGGTGTCCGCCCTCGGTGCGCTGGGGCATCGGGTAGCCGAACCGCCGCTCCCAGCTGCGCAGCGTGTTCGGGCTGACTCCCAGCATCGCGGCGGCGGCGTTTGTGCGGATCGAGCTCATAGGGTTCGCCTTGACGGACTCATAGGTAGAGATGCTGAGGTTTGCGCGGCCCGATCACAACCCTCGCAACGGGGGGTGCATTACGCCAGGCGCGTTGCAGGCGCAGGAACCGCGCCGAAGGTGGCGACGCGGGAGGCGATGAGGCGCGCCTGAGGCCTACGATCATCGAGAGATGCGACTGCGGCTCTACCACCATCCGGACGGCACTCGCATCGCCTACCGCGAGCGCGGGACGGGCCGGCCGCTGGCGCTGATCCACTCGGCGATGCTCTCGCACAAGGAGTGGGAGCCGTCGGTCGAGCAGCTGGCGGCTCACTTCCGCGTGGTCCTGCCGGATCTGCCGCTGCATGGCGACTCCGAGGACGACCCCGGACATCCGTACACGCTGGACTGGTTCGCGGAGGTCCTGGGCGGTTTTGCCGCGGACGTGCTCGGGCCGAGTCCGCTGATCGGCGGGCATGGCGCGGGGGCGGAGGTCGTGCTGCATGCGGTCGCGACTCAGCGCCTGCGACCGAGCCGGCTGGTGCTGATGTCCAACCGGCTGCACGCCCCGCCCGAGCGCGCGTGGGAGCGGTCCACGTTGCGCGCGGCGGTGATGGCGGGCGCGATCCCCGGCCTGGACCGCCTGGCCGGATACGGTGCGCGCACGGTCTTCAGTCCCGAGCGGGGATTGAGGCTGTCGGTGCGCGGAAACCCGGCGACGCGCGATCTGTTCAGGCATGCGTTCGCCGACGTCCCCGGCAACACCGCGCTGGCGCGTTCATGGGCGAAGTGCGCGCGGGCGTGGCCCCTCGGTGCGCGCGAGGACCTGCTGGAGCTGTACCCGCGACTGGACATGCCCGTCCTGCTGCTGTGGGCCGACCAGGATCGGTTGCACCCGCTCGTCCCGGCGGAAGAGGCGTTGAAGCTGCTGCCCAACGCCCAGCTGAGGGTGCTGCCCAGCACGGGGTTTCTGATGGCCTACGACGATCCGGTGGGGCTTGCGCGGGAGCTGGTTGCGTTCTGCGGATAGGGGATAGGGTTTCCGCGCGAACGTCCCGACCAAGCGAACGTCCGATCAAGGAGACCCGAGAGAGATGCCGGATAAGCAGCCGTTGTGGGGTGCAGAGACCGCCAAGGCCGTCGAGAACTTTCCCATCTCGGGCGAGCGGGTGCCCGTGTCGGTGGTGCGCTGGCTGGCGCGCGTGAAGGGCGCGGCGGCGGCGGTCAACGGCGAGCTGGGTCTGCTCCCCAAACAGAGCGCCACGCGCATCGAGCAAGCCGCGGCCGAGATCGCCGCGGGCAAGCACGACGGGCAGTTCCCGATCGATGTGTTCCAGACGGGCTCGGGAACCTCGACGAACACGAATGCGAACGAGGTGATCGCAACGCTGGCGGGCGAGAAGGTGCACGCCAACGATCACGTCAACATGGGCCAGTCATCCAACGACGTGTTCCCCTCGGCCGTGCACCTGGCCGCGCTGGATGTTGCCCAGAACGAGCTGCTGCCCGCGCTCAAACAGTTGGAGCGCTCGTTCGCGCGCAAGGCGAAGAGCTTTGAGAACGTCGTCAAGTCCGGGCGCACGCATCTGATGGACGCGGTGCCGGTGACGCTCGGCCAGGAGTTCGCGGGCTACCGGGCGCAGATGGCGCTCGCGCAGGAGCGGGTCCAATCGGCGCTCGTGCACGTCGGGCAGATCCCCCTGGGGGGCACCGCCACGGGGACGGGCCTGAACACACATCCCAAGTTCGCCGAGAAGGTGCGCGCACGATTGAAGAAGGAGTCGGGCCTGAAGCAGATCGCGCCGCCGGTCGACCCGTTCGAGGCTCAGGCCAACCGCGACGCGCTGGTCGAGCTGTCGGGCGCGCTGAAGGTGGTGGCCGTGTCGCTGACGAAGATCGCAGGCGATCTCGCGCTGATGGGCTCCGGCCCGCGCGCGGGCATCGGCGAGATCCTGCTGCCTGAGCTGCAGAAGGGCTCCTCGATCATGCCCGGCAAGGTCAACCCCGTGCTCCCCGAGGTCGTATTGCAGGTCTCCGCCCAGGTGATCGGCAACGACACCGCGATCACGGTCGGCGGGATGCAGGGCCAGTTCGAGCTGAACGTCCGCATCCCGTTGATCGCGCGCAACCTGCTGCAGTCGCTGCACCTGCTCACGACGGCATCGCGCGCGCTGGCGGAGAAGTGCGTCGACGGCATTCAGGTCAACAAGGCGGGTACCGCAGCCTCCGCGGGCGCAACGCTCGCCGTCGCAACGGCGCTGAACGGCGCGATCGGCTACGACAAGGGGACGGTCATCGTCCAGAAGGCCACCGCCACCGGGCGCCCCCTGCGCGAGATCGCGCTGGAGGAGGGCGTCGATCCGAAGGTGTATGACGAGACGATCGACCTGCGCAAGATCGCCCGGGGAAATCAGGGGTAAACCCCCCGCGGGCGGCCTCACGGATTTCGACGGGTCCCGGCTCGGGCTGATTGGATGGGTGAGCCGCAAGCCAATTCTTTCATCGCTTTGCAGTCGGCGCCGCTCATCGCAGCCGTCGGCGTTGCGGAAGGCTTTTAATGGGCCCGCAGTGATGGGATGTTCTCTCACTACGATGAAGCCGTGACGCTCTCGCCCTCCGTCCCGCGTGTGCAGTTCGAGGACATCGACAGCGCCGTCGCGGCTTTGCGCGCTCGAGGCTTGCGCGTGACGATGGCTCGGCGGTTGATCTTGCGGGCGCTGTTCGCCGCCGATGGGCCGCTGGCGGTGGAGGGGATTGTCCGGGCGGTGGGCGAGCGGGCATCCCTTGACGCCGGGTCGGTCTACCGCAACCTGGAGGCCTTCGAGCACGCCGGCATCGTCCGTCACGTGCACCTCGGGCACGGGCCGGGGCTGTACGCGCTGGTGGGCGAGGGCGAGCGCGAGTACCTCTACTGCGAACGCTGCACCGTGACGCGCGCCGTCTCCCCGACCGAGCTCGACGAAGTGCGTGCTTTGATCGACAGACAGTTCGGATACAGCGCGCGCTTCACCCACTTTCCGATCGTGGGTTTGTGCGCCGGCTGCGCTTCCGCGGCCCCGCCCCTACGAGTAACTGAGATTGACTTGCAATAGCAAACGTATGGCGCTAGCCTCGTGGGCGGAGATGAGCGTAGCGTCTTGCACTCCCGCTCCAACCGCCGGCAAAGTGAGCCTGCGTCAGGCGCTGGGCTCGCTCGACGCCGGCCAACGACGAACCCTGGCGATGATGGCGCTGGTCGTCATCGGCCTGCACGTGGTCGGCTTCCTGACCCTGATCTTCCTGGTGGCGCCCAAGCACCCCCACCCGGGCGGCGCGGGGCCCCTCACGGTCGGGATTGGGCTGACCGCCTACACCCTGGGCCTGCGCCACGCCTTCGATGCCGACCACATCTCGGCGATCGACAACACCACGCGCAAGCTGATGGCCGAAGGCAATCGCCCGCTGAGCACCGGCTTCTGGTTCTCGCTCGGCCACTCCACGATCGTCTTCCTGCTCGCCTTCCTGCTCGCGATCGGCGTCAAGTCGCTGTCGGGCCCCGTCAGCGACCACGGCTCCAGCCTGCATCTCCTGGCGGGCTGGATCGGCACGCTCGTGTCCGGCGGCTTCCTCTACGTGATCGCGGCGCTCAACGCGGTGATCCTCGTAGGCATCGTCAACGTGTTTGTCGAGATGCGTCGCGGCGCCTATGACGAGCAGGCGCTGGATGAGCGGCTGAACAGTCGCGGTCTCATGAACCGCTTCTTCGGGCGGATGACGAGAACCGTCACCAAGCCCTCCCAGCTGTACCCGATCGGCCTGCTCTTCGGCCTCGGCTTCGACACCGCGAGCGAGGTGGCGCTGCTGTTCCTCGCCGCCGGCGCCGCCGGCGCCGGCCTGCCCTTCTACGCGATCCTGTGCCTGCCGGTCCTGTTCGCCGCGGGGATGTCGCTGCTGGACACGATCGACGGCTCGTTCATGAACTTCGCCTACGGCTGGGCGTTCTCTGAGCCGGTGCGCAAGGTCTTCTACAACATCACGATCACCGGCCTGTCGGTGATCGTCGCGCTGGTGATAGGCACGATCGAGCTGGGCGGCATCGTCGCGCAACACCTCAACGCTCAGGGCCCGTTCTGGAGCTGGTTCGAGAACATCAACATCAACGAGCTGGGCGTCATCATCGTCGGCATGTTCGTCCTGACCTGGGTCGTGGCTCTGTCGATCTGGCGCTTTGGTCACATCGAGGAACGCTGGAGCGCGCAGATCAGGACAGCCGGGCCGCTGCCACCGCCGCCTGGCCATAGCTGATCCCACCGTCGTTCGCCGGCAGCAGCTGCGGGTAGAGCACACGCAGCCCGGCGCCGCGCAGGCCGCTCACCGTGCGTTCCAGCAGCACCCGGTTCTGGAACACGCCCCCGGACAGGACGACCGTTTCAAGCCCGCGCGCCGCGGCGATTTGCCGCGAGGCCTCGACGGCTGCCCGCGCGACCCCCGAGTGAAAGCGCGCGGCGACAGTCCCGGCCGGCACGCCCGCCGTTCGCTCGCGCACGACCTCGGACACCGCCTCCCGTGGGTCGAGCTCGAGCATGCCGTCGCGACTTTTGAGGGCGATCGTGTATTCGCCGCGCTCGTCAGCGTCCACGGCGCCCTCGAGTTCGATCGCCGCCTGGCCCTCATAGGTGACGGTGGCGCGCATGCCGCACATCGCGGCGACCGCATCGAACAGACGACCCATGCTGGTCGTGACCGGTGCCAGCTCGCTGACTGCCAGCCGCGCGATCGTCTCCCAGCGATCCGGCGCAACGAGACCCGACAGCGGGGTCGGGAGGGCCGGCGAATGATGATGATCATCATCATGAGACCCCTCGCCCTTATGGGCCTCGACCATCCAAGCGCAGGCCATGCGCCAGGGTTCGCGCACAGCCCGATCGCCTCCGGGCAGCCGCACGGCGCGCAGCCGGCCGGCGCGCTCGCAGGAACGCAGATCGCCGACGAGCAGCTCGCCGCCCCACACCGTGCCGTCGGTTCCGTAGCCGCTGCCGTCGAAGATCACCCCCACGGCGGGACCGCTCTCGCCGTGCTCGGCGAGGCATGCGGCGAGATGGGCATGGTGGTGTTGCACGCCGATCAGCTCGATCGGCGCATCGTCTGAGGCGCCATCGCCGCTCGCGCGCTCCAGCGCGTAGGCCGTCGAGAGATAGTCGGGATGCAGATCGTGGACGATCACCTCCGGAGTCACGGCGAACAGCCGCTGGAAGTGCTCGACACCATCGCGGAACGAGCTAAGCGTCTCGAAGTTCTTGAGGTCGCCGATGTGATGGCTCACCCAGGCCTGCTCGTGCCTGGCGACGCAGAAGGTGCTCTTCAGCTCCGCGCCGCACGCCAACAGCGGACGAAGGGCGGGCGCAGGCAGTCCGATCGCGCCCGGCACATAGCCACGCGAGCGTCTCATCATCAGCGGGCCGGCCGTCGTATGACGCAGGACCGAGTCGTCGGTGCGCATGTGAATCGGACGGTCGTTGAGCAGGAACGCGTCGGCGATGCCTCTCAACCGCGCGATGGCGTCCTCGTCGTCGTAGACGATCGGCTCGTCAGAGAGATTGCCGCTGGTCATCACCAGGCACTGACCGGACTCGCCTGCCGGCTCGCCGAGCTCGCCGAGATCGGCCAAGAGCAGATGGTGAAGTGGCGTGTACGCCAGCATCACTCCGAGGTCCGGGCAGTTGGGGGCAACGGCCTCGGCCACGCGAGCTCCGGCGCGACGGCGGGCGATCACGATCGGTCGCGCGCGGGTCCTCCAGCAGCGCCTGCGCACCTGTGTCCAGCTCGATCAGCGTGCGTACCGCGGCCACGCCGGGAGCCATCAGGGCGAACGGCCGGTCCTCACGGCGCTTGCGTGCGCGCAGTGTTTCCACCGCCGCGCTCGCATCGGCGCGGCAGGCCAAATGGAAGCCGCCGAGCCCCTTCACCGCCACGATCAGGCCTCCGGCGAGCGCCTCGGCGGCCGCGCGGACGGCATCGTCGACAGGTCTCGTGCCCTCTTCCTCCCTCACGTGGCGGGCGCCGGCGCGCTCGGGCAGATCCGGCCCCAGCAGCCGCGCGCGCGGTCCGCAAACCGGGCATGCGTTCGGCTGGGCGTGAAAGCGCCGGTCGCCGGGGTCCTCGTACTCGGCGCGGCAGTGCTTGCACATGGCAAAGCCCGCCATCGTCGTCAGCGGGCGGTCGTAGGGGACACCCGTGGCGATCGTGAAGCGCGGTCCGCAGTTGGTGCAGTTGATGAACGGATAGCGATAGCGACGGTCGTGCGGATCGCGCATTTCGGCGAGGCAGTCGGTGCAGGTGGCGGTGTCTGGCGAGACCAGCGCCTGGCGGCGGAGTCCCGATCGCTCGCCCGCGTCCCGGCTGGGGGCGATCTGAAAGCCCGGCCGGTCGGTGGGAGCAAGCTCGTGAGGCTTGACACTCTCGATGGTGGCCAGCGGCGGGGGCTCGGCGACAAGACGCTCCAGGAAGCGTTCCACTGCCGTCGGGGTCCCCTCGACCTCGAGCATCACGCCACGAACGTCATTGAGCACATAACCGTCGAGCCCAAGCTCCTCGGCGAGGCGATACACATGGGGGCGAAAGCCGACGCCCTGCACCACACCCTCCACTCGCACGCGTACACGTCGTCTCACGCTGGAGCGCTCCGAGGCCGCGTCGACGCTGCTCACCGAACCACCGTCGCCGCGGCGGTCGGGCTCATGCCTGCGGGCGCCGCCGGATCTCTGAGAGCACCAGGCCGTAGAGGAGGTGGTCGGCCGCGAGCGCGGCGCGCTCGGTCGGTCGGGGCTTGCCTGCATGTTTGAGTCCCAGGGCCGGCGCGAGCACCGCTTCGAAGCCAAGCCACAGGGCCAAACCGTAGACCGGACCCGCCCAGGGCTGCCGGCGCATCGCCTCTGGAAGCAACGCGAACTGGATGCCGCCCGCCGCGCCATAGCTCCAGTGGGCGAGCTCGATCGCCGACCGCCGACGCCGGCGCGGGACACGCCGCAGCAGGGCCGCCGCCTTCTGCTTGAGCATCGCGTGCGGCGGGGGCTGCTCGACGAGGCCGAGATTGACCGTGAGCGTGCGCATCCCGGTCATCGCCATCGCGGCGATCGCTCCGCGCACGCCGGCGTGCGCGATCTCCCGCGGAGTGGAGTGCTCCCCGAGGATTCTCATGGGTGGGCCTCTCCCGCCGTCTCCACCAACTCGCGCAGCACGTGCCAGGCGCTGGCCTGCGCCTCCTGGATGCGCGGGATGTGCTCGGAGTGGGTGACGATCACGTGGTCTGCCAAGGCCTCGGCGACGATCCGCCCACCGTCGTAGCCGACGAGAGCGACCGTCAGCATCCCGCGGCGGCGGGCCTCGGACAGGGCGCTCAGCACGTTACGCGAGCCACCACTGGTGGAGAAGGCGAGCAACGCATCCGCGGGGCGCCCGTGGGCGATCACCTGGCGCGAGAAGATCGAGTCCTCACCCACGTCGTTAGCGATCGCCGTGAGGATGCCGGGATCCTCGGTCAGGTCGATCGCCGCCCGCGACGGCCAATCGGCGGGCGGGAAGCGCAGATCCGCGACGGCGTCCATCGCGTCCGTGGCCGACCCGCCGTTGCCGAGCGCCAGGACTCGCCCGCCGGCGTCGAACCGAGCCCGCAGCGCCGCCGCGGCCTCGCGCAACTCGTACTCGCCCTCGCCGAGAGTCTGCGCGCGCAGTGCGGCCACCTCAGCGGACTTGTCGAGCACCGAGGCGCGCACATCGGCGACGACCGACTCGAGATCCTGCTCCTGCTGTCCGAGGAACGGGTAGAGGAAGCTCGATGCTCCGGTGTCGTGGACGATCTTCTCGCTACGCCCCTCGAGCAGCCCACGGTGCTCGAAGAACACGTGCACGAGCTCCCACAGCACGTGATAGAGGGTCTCCACGAGCTCCTGGGCGATGAACGGATCCTCCTCGTCGGGGACGAGCTCCCACTCCGCGCCGACGCGCGAGACCGACAGCGTCAGGCAGCCGCGCTCACGCGCCGTCAGCAGCGCCGCGACCGTCTCGCGGTGCTCGCCAAAGGCGAGCGCGATGTCCTCGCGCTCGACGAGCAGCGCCACCTGCTCTCCCACCGGACCTCCCTCGGCGGTCAGCGCCAGCGCGGGGAGCGCCCGCTTGCCGACGATCACCGGATGGACGAACTCCACCGCCACGTGGCGCGCGTCCGAGCGCGCGAGCGGCCCGTCTCCGAACGCCACGAGCCGTCCGCCGCGCGCGAAGCGCTCGGCCATGCGGTGACAGAGCCGCGCGATCCGCTCGGCTTGGCTCCCGAAGAACGTCTCGCCGGCGATCCGCCGCCGCTCAGCCGCCTCGAGCGCGATCGCCGGCATCACGCCACCGCGTGGGCGCCGTCTCGCGGAGACGCCGAAGCGGCGGATCGATGGGTCGCCGGAACCTTCTCGATCAGCCAATCGCGAAATGCGTCCACGCCCTCGCCCGTCCGCGCGCTTGTCAGCAGGTGCTCGATACCCGGATGCACTGCTTGGAGGTTGCCCAGCAAAGTGTCGAGGTCGACGTCGACGTAGGGAAGCAGGTCGATCTTGTTGACCACCGCGAGCTCGCATGCCCGGAACATGAGCGGGTACTTCAAGGGCTTGTCCTCGCCCTCGGCGACCGAGCAGACCATCGCGCGCACGTCCTCTCCCACGCGGAACTCGGCCGGGCAGACGAGGTTGCCGACGTTCTCGATGATGAGCAGGTCGATGTCCGCCAGCGGCAGCGAGTCCAGCGATGAGCGCACCATGTTCGCGTCCAGGTGGCACTCCCCGCCGAAGCCGCCGGCCGTGTTCAGCTGGACTACCGGCACATGCAGCGACGCGAGGCGCTCGGCGTCCAATGAGCCCTCGACGTCGCCCTCGAGTACCGCGACGCGCACGTCGCCGGTGTCCGCGAGCGCCCGCTCGAGCAGCGCCGTCTTACCCGCGCCGGGAGCGCTCATCAGGTTGACGACCGTCACCCCCGCGCGGTCGAAGTCATCGCGGTTGGCCCGCGCGATCGTGTTGTTCGCGTCGAGCGCGTCCTCGACGACTCTGACTTTCACCCGGTGCATGGCTACATCGACCGAATTTTGGCGTAGCGCTGAAGCTCGGGCAGTTGGGGAACGGCGATCGCCGCGATCGCGGCCAAGATCGCCACGAGCAGTCCCAACTGCACCCCTCGGCTGATGGTGATGTCACTCATGTTCGTGATCCCTTCTCTTGCTCGGGTCTTGTCAGGTCTGTCAAAAGGTTCTCGACGAGTCCCACCGCCTCATCCAGGGAGGCGCGCACGGGCTCGGTCAGCTCGGCGACGATCCGCTCGTCCTCGGCGCTCATGCGCGTTTGGGGCTCGCAGCCGACGATCAGCGTGCGCGGCAGCGACTCGGCGCCGAGCGTGCGCGCGAGCGCGAGCACCTTGACGGGATCCATCCCGTGCGCATCGATCGTCATCTCGATGTCCTCGAGGTCCGGCTCGATCACGTACAGGGTTCCGGGAGACGCGCCGCGGGGGGTGGCGTCGAGGAACACGACCGCGTCGTAATCGTCCTGCATCGCGTAGGCGAGATCCATGCCGCGGATGCCGAAGTCCACGACCTCCACGCCGTGTGCCGGCGTGCGCATGGAAAGGCGCCCGGCCAGCGCGACGCCCCAGCCGTCGTCGCCCAGGAAGACGTTGCCGATGCCGGCCACGAGCACGCGGCGCGCCGGTGGCCGGCCTGCCGGCTCGGCCGGCTGCAGCGGCTCGACCTCCTGGGGATCGAAGAAGAAGCGATGCCCGGGGCGACGCAGGGCGCCGAGGTCCCGGCCGGGGTCGTCGGTGACCGTGACCGCGAGCTGGATGCGGCCCTCGTAGTCCTCGAGCACCTCGTGCACGATCGCGCTGCGCCCGGCGAGCGCGACCTCGAAGATGTCGCTGCCGGTTCGGAGCGGGGTCAGTCGCACGATGCTGCCGGCGCGCACGGCAACGCCGTCGACGTCGACGAAGTCCGGGCCTCGCCGCTCGAGCTCCTCCCACGGAGGGCGGTCGTGGATCATCTCGCGCGCACCAGCCCGAACTCGCGCACGGCGCCGTGCAGGCGCATGATCTCATCGTCGCTGAGCGCCTCGGTGCGCTCGAGGATCTCCCTGGCGCGAGGGTCGCAGTCGCGCATGTCGCGGCGCTCCTGCTCGCTCATCGCGAGGATGTTCAGGACGAGCATCTGGTCGATCTCCCCCGAGTCGAACAGGTTCCCGGGGCTCTCGGGCGCGATCTCGGGGTGGTCGGAGAGGATGATCGGCGACGCGAGCAGCGTGCTCCGGTCGCCCGGCTCGCCGACGAGCACCGGCCACAGCCCGGAGTTCTGGCATGCCTCGGCCTCCGCGCGCACCGCCGGCGGCGGGTCGGTCAGGGACACCCACGCCCCCTCGTCGCTGCGCAGGATCGCGTGGGTCGAGCAGAACGTCTGGCGCAGGGCGCGCTCGCGCCCGGCCCCCGTCCACGGGGTCGTGTTGGCGATCCGCAACGTCAGCCGCGAGAGTCCCGGGCGCAGGGACTCTCGCACCGGCGACACCTCCCCCTCCAGCGACTGCCAGGAGCGTCGGATCGCCCCCCCGGGTATCCGCTCGAGCTCCTCCCCGGCGGGCACGCGGATTGGACCCGGTCCGGCCTCGCGCTCGACGGCCTCCTCCCAGGAGAGGAAGCGCTCGCCTTCAACCTCGAGCTCCTCCACCTCCTCGACTCTCTCTTCCGGCGGGTCCATGGATCCCCCACCCACCCGGTCGATCTTCAGCACCTGGCGGCGCACGACGTGCAGGAAGCGCACTCTGACCTCGACCCGGGCGTCGCGCTCGCCCTCGAGCAGGACCTGCACTTGCATGCAGGAGGAGTCCTCCCAGGCCGGCGGGTAGACGCCGCCGAAGGTGAAGCGCTGCTGGTTCTTCAGCGCCGACTTGCGATAGGGCCACAGCAGATAACCCTCGTAGAGGACCGCATCGGCGATCCGGCGGGTAACGTCGGCGGACACGCTAGGCCTCTCCCAGCAGGCGCTCGATGGCGTCCTCGAGCGTTCTGAGGCCATGCTCGGCTTTGTAGGCGCGCAATCCGTCGAACGCGGGGCGCCCGAGCCGCAGCCAGGCCGAGTCGGGAAAGTGGCGGTCCATCGCCTCGCGCCATGTGCGCACCGGCAGCCGGTACTCGGCCTCCTGCTCCCAGGAGATCCGCGCCGTCTGCAGCATGCCGCCGGGACCCGTATAGAAGACCGAGCCGGAGAAGAGGAACTCGAGCGGCACATCGCCGTCCTGCAGCCCCGACAGGTAGCTCGCCGCGTTGACCTCCAGGTCATACGAGCACGCCACCGGCACGGTGATCTCAGTCGAGTCGCTGAACGGTGGGACGACAAGTGTCGTGCGCGTCCACAGCAGGGTGCGCAGCGTCGTGCCCCAGCGGTCGGAGGTGCCGAACAGCTCGATCAGCCACGCCTGCTCGTTTTCGCCATAGGGGCGCCGCCGCGCCGCGATCTGGATCTGCGTGTCGAGCAGGATCGAGCGCACGGGGCCACCGCCCAAGCGCTCCACCTGCAGCGCGAAGTTGAGCGTGGGCGCCGCCGAGTGGCGCTCGGCCACGGCGTCGTCGACCCGGAAGGCGAGCTCGGGGGCCGCGTCCGCGGCCGAGCCGATCGGCTGTGGGGCGGCCGGCATTCCGCGCCTACGCCGGGGAGAGGTTGGGCATGCTCGCCGGATCGATCGGTTCGGTCCTGGCGACGCCGGTCGAGCGCTCGGACGTGGACGTCCCGTCCGGCTTGTGCCCGCCCATTTTCTCGTAGTTGCCCTTCGTATTGCCCTCGTTGATGCCCTTCACGTGCGTGGGCTTCGTCGCCCCGGTGAATGGCGCCCCGGTCTTCACGTCGGCCATGATCTATTTCCTTCCTGTCGCGCTCCGGGCGCGACGGTCGAGCTCTGAAAAGAAGTTGTCGATCTCGCGCCAAACCTCGCTGCCTCCGCTGAGACCCTTCCAGCGGGTGCGGATCAGGCCCACGAGTCCGTAGCACTCGTCCAACGGCACCAGCCAGTACCCGCGTGCTCCCTTGACGCGATTCACCAGCAGCGCCTCCACGTCGGCCTCGAGCTCGCCGAGGATCGGGTTGTCCTCCTGCAGCTCGCGCCATGAGCTCAGCTGCAGCTGAGACTCCGTCGGACCCATCGGGCCGGGGTAGTAGGCGAGCACCCGCCCCTCGGCGCTCGAATGAAAGAAGAAGGCCATATCGACCGGGATGCGCAGCTGCTCCCAGGCGAGTTCGCTCATCGCGAAGTCCTCGAGGCGCAGCCGGCGCTCGGGGACGAGCTTGTAGCGACCGCTGCCGGAGCCCTCCTTGTCGAACAGCAGCGAGCAGGGCCGGCAGGCACATACGAGCTCTCGCGAGGAGAGCTCGAGCATGTGCCGGTGCGCGCTTGGAATCGGCGCGTTGCAGAGCTCGCAGCGCTCGTCGGAGTCGGCGCGCAGGACGGCGCTCCCCGCTGCGTCCGCCGGTCGTTGCGCGAGCTTTCGCAGGCGCGAGCTTGAAAGGGTTGGAGAGGACGCGGGCATGGGCTATGCCGTCGAGGCCCGAAGCGTGGAGGGGCACTCGATCTGCAGCAGCTGTGATCCCGGCTGGGGCGGCGCCACCGCGCCGTCGGCTCGCACCTCATCCACGTCGGGCGCGGCCTTGAAGATGGCGTCCTCGATCGCCAGCTTCAGCGTCATCGCGGAGGACGGGCAGCCCGAGCAGCTGCCCTCCAGGCGCAGGTGCACGACCCCCTGATCCACGTCGAGCAGCTCGACGCTGCCGCCGTGGGACCGCAGATAGGGGAGCACGCTCTCCAGCGCGCCGCGCACGCGCTCCTGCACAGGCACAGGGTGCAGCCCGTGCAACAGCAGCAGGTGCGAAACCAGCTCGTCCTCGCCCAATTCCGCGGCCATCGTGCCGTCGTCGCGGGCCGCCACGACGTCGACGATTCGTCCGAGGCCCTCGCCATACAGGTCGAGCAGTGCCTGCACCACCTCTGTGGCGGTCCGCCGAGCCGCTGGGTCGGAGAGGCTCTCCAGCTGCTCGAGCAGGCCCTCGACCCGCGCGATCCGCTCGCGGGCCACAGCGTCAGTCGGGGTCGCGGTGTCCGGCGGGGCCACAGCGTCAGTCGGGGTCGCGGTGTTCGGCGGGGCCGCGGTGTTCGGTGGGGCAGTGTCGTTGAGCTGAATCGTGTCCATCGCCGGCTCCTAACCGTGCTCGCCGAACATCGGGGAGTGCACCTGCTTGAGCGTCTTGCCTTTGCCCAGGTACATGTGCACGCCGCACGGCAGGCATGGATCGAAGGAGCGAACCGCCCGCATGATGTCGATCCCGCGGAAATTCTCCTGCGAGTTCTCCTCGAAGATCGGCTGGCCCGCCACCGCGTCCTCATAGGGCCCCGGGGTCCCATAAGAGTCCGTCGGCGAGCCGTTCCACGGTGTCGGTGGGTAAGGGTGGTAGTTGGCGATCTTGCCCTCGCGAATGACGAGGTGGTGGGAGAGCACGCCGCGCACCGCCTCGTGGAAGCCGCAGCCGATCGCCTCGTCGGGGACGTCGAAGTCCTCGAAGACCTTCGTGCGCCCGGAGCGCAGCTCGGTCATCGCCTTGTCGAGGAAGTGCATCGCCATCGCCGCCGAGTAGGCGACGAAGTAGATGCGCGCGCGGTCGCGCTCGATCGCGTTGGACCACTTCGGGATCTTCCACTCGAGCGTCTGCTCGGGCGTGTTGGGCGTCTTGGGCAGGTTGATCAGCACGCTGTTGCCGGTTGCTTTGACGTACGGCGTGTCCACCTTGTTGGCAAGCGCCGTCGCCCACAGTCGCGCCAGGGCGCCGCCGCCGGTGTCCAGCGCCAGGTGATCGCCCGTGCGTTTGTCGAACCACCGCGGACTCATCACCCACGAGTACTTGCCGCCGTCCAGATCTCGTTTCTGTGGCTTGGGGATGGTGGTCTGATTCCAGGGATGGCGCCTGTCCACCGGGTTCCCGAGCGGGTCGTTCGCGACGAACATCTCCTCGCCCGTCCAGTCCTCGTAGTAGGAGGAGCCGAGTAGGATTCGGATCCCGAGGTTGATCTCGACAAGGTTCGTGGTGATCAGCTCGCCGTCGACGATCACGCCGGGGGTGACGAACATCTCGTTGCCCCAGTCATCCATGTTGCAATAGTCATAGTCGACGTAGTCGGGGTTGTTGAAGGCTCCCCAGCAGCCGAGCATGATGCGCCGCCGCCCGACCTCCTCATAGCCCGGGAGGGCCTCGTAGAAAAAGTCGAACACGTCGTCGTTCATCGCTACGGCCGACTTGATGAAGTCGAAGCATCTGAGCAGCCGCGACATGTAATCCGTGAACAGCGTTGGCGTGGCGACGGTGCCCACGCCGCCGGGATAGATCGTGGAGGGATGCACGTGGCGACCCTCCATCAGGCAGATCATCTCGCGCCCGACGCGACTGATGTGGAGCGCTTCCTTGTAGGTCTCCCCGGTGAAGGGGTTGTAGGACTTCATGATGTCGCCGATCGTGCGGTAGCCGTGGACGTTCGCCCCGGGCGCGTCCGCGCTTTCGGCTTTCTTCCACACCTTCGGGTTGGTGTCGCGGACCATCTGCTCGCAGAAGTCCACGAACACCAGGTTGTCCTGGAAGATCACGTGATCGAAGATGTACTCCGCGGCCTCGCCGAGGTTGACGATCCACTCGCCCAGCGGCGGCGGCTTCACCCCGTAGGCCATCTGCTGCGCATAGCAGGAGCAGACCGCGTGGTTGTCCCCGCAGATGCCGCAGATGCGGCTCGTGATGAAGTGGGCGTCGCGTGGGTCCTTGCCCTTCATGAACACCGAGTAGCCACGGAACATCGACGAGGTGGATTTGCAGGTCGCGACCTGCTGGTTCTCGAAGTCGATCTTCGTGTAGATCCCGAGGTTCCCGACGATGCGGGTGATCGGGTCCCACGACATGTCGACGAGCTTCCCGGCCTCCGGCTTGACTTGCTCGCGTGTGGCCATCTCTGTATCTCCCTCCCTTTTTCTCAGTTGCCCCAGCGGGGGGCGTAGCCGGTGGTCAGCTCAGGCTTGTTGTGCCGCCACTTGGTCTCCTTGTTCATCGTCTTGTTCGTGATGCCGCGCAGCTTGCGCATCACGGGTCCATAGGCGGCGGTGACGCCAGAGGACAGGGCCCCGCCCGGGGGGGCGTCCATGAACGGCATGAACTTGTCGGGGAAGCCGGGCATCGTGCAGCCGATGCAGATGCCCCCGACGTTCGGGCACCCGCCGACACCATTCATCCAGCCGCGCTTGGGGACGTTGCAGTTGACGACCGGTCCCCAGCACCCGATCTTCACCTGGCACTTGGGCGAGTTGTAGTCCTTGGCGAAGTCGCCCTGCTCGTAATAGCCCGCACGGTCACAGCCCTCGTGGACGGTCTTGCCGAAGATCCACTGCGGTCGCAGAGCCTCGTCCAGCGGGATCGTCGGGGCAAGGCCGGCCGCCTGGTAGAGCAGCCAGACGAGCGTCTCCATGAAGTTCTCCGGCTGCACCGGACAGCCGGGCACGTTGACGATCGGCAGGCCGGCGGCCGAGCGGAAGTCCCATCCCAGGTAGTCGGCGAGGCCCATGCAGCCGGTCGGGTTGCCTGCCATCGCGTGGATGCCGCCGTAGGTGGCGCACGTGCCGATCGCGACCACGCCCCAGGCTTTCGGCGCGAGGCGATCGAGCCAGTAGTTGAGGTTCAGCGGTTCGCCGGTCGCCTCGTCGTTGCCGAAAGACGTCCAGTAGCCGTCGCCGTTGATGTTCTCGTTGGGGATCGAGCCCTCGATGACCAGGACATACGGCGCCCCGAGTTCGTCGCGCACGGCCTGTCGGAATGGCAGCAGGAACTCCTCGCCGCCGAGTGTCGGCGAGAGCACTTTGTTGTGCAGGTGGACCTTGGGCAGCCCCGGGATCGCGCCGAGCAGCACGTCCTCGATCGACGGCTGGCCGGCGGCCGTGATGGAGACCGAGTCCCCATCGCAGCTCATACCCTCGGAGATCCACAGGATGTGGACCTCCTCGACGCCGGACGGTTTCGCTTCAAACGTGGCTGCCATGACTCACCCTTTCGTTTGTCACCAGTTCTTCCTCGAGCTCGAGCGCATCGACCAGCAGCTCCTCGCCCGCGAGCATTTCCACATCCAATCCGCCGCACCGCGCGCAGCACAGCGGGAAGTCCTCCATCACGCTCTCCGCGCCGCACTCGCGGCAGCGCCCGGCCGCCGGCACGTGCGTGATCTCAAGGACGGCGCCGTCGAGCGCCGTGCCCTGCGTGACCAGCGAGAAAGCGAAGTCCAGCGAGTCGGGCACCACCTGGCGCAGATGGCCGACGCGCACCTCGACCTTCGCGACGCGCCTGCCGGCCGCATGGCGAGCGGCTACGTCGACGATGGCCTGCGCGATCGAGAGCTCGTGCATCAGCAGATCCTCGGCAACGGGTCGCCCACGAGCTGGTCCATCACGCGCCGCCCACCGAAGGCGGTCTCGACGAGCACCATGCCGGGCGGGTCGGTCTTGACCTCGCCGATCTCGGCCGCATACTCGCCGCCGGGCATCGTCTGAAGCGAGGCGAGCGCAAGCTCTGAGTGCTCGGGCGCGACGAAGGCGACGAACTTGCCCTCGTTGGCCACATACATCGGATCGATCCCCAGGATCTCCGCCGCTCCGGCGACCGCGGGTGCAACGGGTACGGCCGCCTCGCGCACGATCATCGCGACGCCCGAGGCGCGCGCGAGCTCGTTGAGCACCGAGGCCACGCCGCCGCGAGTCCCATCGCGCAGGCAGCGCAGTCCCGGCCCGGCGGCGTCGAGCAGGGTGTCGACGGCGGGCCACAGCGAGCGGGTGTCGGACTCGATGTCCGCCTCCAGCCCAAGCTCGCCGCGGGCGAGCATGATCGCGGTCCCGTGCTCGCCGATCGTGCCTGACAGCAGGATCCGGTCTCCGGGCGCCAGCAGGTCGGGCGCCAGGCGCCCGCGCGGATCGCGACGGCCGAGGCCGGTCGTGCAGATGTACATCCCGTCGGCGTGACCGCGTTCGACGACCTTGGTGTCGCCCGCGACGATCTGCACGCCGGCATCGCGTGCAGCCCCGGCGATCGCCTCGACCTCGGCGCGCAGCGTCTCCGCGGGCAGGCCCTCCTCGAGCACGAGCGAGAGCGTCAGCGCGAGTGGCCTGGCGCCGGCCATCGCGAGGTCGTTGACGGTCCCGTTGACGGCGAGCTCGCCGATCGAACCGCCCGGGAAGCTCAGGGGCTTGACGACGAACGAGTCCGTGGTGAGAGCGAGCTCGAGCCCGTCGACATTGACCGCTCCCGCATCAGCAAGCGCGTCCAGCGCGGAGGAGGCGAAGGCGGGGGAAAACAGCCCTTCGATCAGCGACGTCGTCGCCTTGCCTCCGGCGCCGTGGGACATCGTGATGTGCGAGTCGCGGAACTTCGGCCGCTTGGCGCGCGCCGTCTCGATGATCTGCAGGATCTTCGACTCGCGATCGGAGACCATCTCGGCCATCACGCGACCTCGCGCTCGCGGGCGAAGCGCCCGTAGTTGTAGTAGGCCGCGCAGGCGCCCTCAGGCGAGACCATGCAGGTGCCGATCGGGCGCTCGGGGGTGCAGGCGGTCCCGAACACCTTGCACTCCCACGGCTTGATTACGCCCTTCAGCACCTCGCCGCACTGACATGCCTTGGGATCGGCCACGCGCACGCCGGGCACCGAGAAGCGCAGCTCGGCATCCCACTCGGCGTAGTCGTCGGACAGTCGCAGGGCACTCTGAGAGATGAAGCCGAGACCCCGCCACTCGAAGTGCGGGCGAAGCGTGAAGACCTCGCTCATGACCTTCAGAGCCGCGAGGTTGCCCTCCCAGGGAACGACCCGCGCGTACTGGTTCTCAACCTCGGCGCGGCCGTCCGCGAGCTGGCGCAGCACCATCAGCACCGACTGCAGGAGGTCGAGCGGCTCGAAGCCGGAGATCGCCACGGGCTTGCCGTACTGGTCGGGGAGGAACTGGAAAGGCCGAGCTCCGACGACCGTCGCGACATGGCCGGGGCCGATGAAGCCGTCGAGGCGCAGGTCGGGCGATTCCAACAGCGCGCGCAGCGGGGGGACGATCGTCACGTGCGAACACATGACCGAGAAGTTCGTGACGTTCTCGACCTTCGCGCGGCGCAGCGTCAGCGCAGTGGAGGGCGCGGTGGTCTCAAAGCCGATCGCAAAGAACACGACCTCGCTCTCGGGGTTCTGCTTGGCGATGCGCAGCGCGTCCAGCGGCGAGTAGACGATCCGCACGTCGGCGCCTTGCGCCTTGGCGTCGAGCAACGTCTGGCTGGAGCCGGGCACGCGGACCATGTCGCCGAAGCAGGTGAAGATGACGCCCGGTTCGTGCGCGAGCGAGATGCCATCGTCCACGCGTCCCATCGGGATCACGCAGACCGGACAGCCCGGGCCGTGGACGAGCTCGACATTCGAGGGCAGCAGATCGTCGACGCCGTACTTGTAAATCGAGTGCGTGTGCCCGCCGCAGACCTCCATGATCTTGTAGTGGCGACCGGGCTCGACCGCGGCGAGGATCTCGCCGGCGACCGCCCGCCCGAGCTCGGCGTCCCGGAACTCGTCGACGAACCTCATGCCCGTATCTCCCGCCCGCCGGGCTCGATCGCGGTGGGCTCGATCGCGGTGGGCTCGATCGCTGTGGGCTCGATCGCGGTGGAGTTGATTGTGGTTGGATGGCTCGCACGGGGCTCGATCGCGCCCCGTGGCCTCGATTTTCCCTCCGCGCGACCCAGCGCTGTACCGGCATGGACGAGCAACAGCTCGCCAGTCGCGACCGGCTGCACCAGTGCGATCTCCACGCTCGAATGTTCCCCCTCGGGCCCCGAGCAGAGTGCCAGGCAACGACCCTCATCGACCTTGACGACTCGCATGGAAATCGCCTCGTCGCCACACGTAATGCAACCGTGAGTGGCAACGCACTCGGTCATCGGACGGACTTGGTCATCCGACTGGCTCGATCATGTCACGCGTCCCGTCACTCGATCACGCTCGCCTTCAGCTCATCGAGCTCCTGCTCGTACTCGGCGCCCATCTCTTTGAGCAGCTTCAGCGTTGCGTGCGCCTCCTGCTCGTCGATCTTTGACAGGGCGAAGCCGACATGAATCAAAACCCAGTCTTCAGGCCCTGCGGAGGTTCCGTCGACGTCGAGCAAGCCGATGTTGACGGTACGTCGAACGCCCGCCACGTCGACCCGGGCGAGTCGATTGGACTCGTCGACGATCTCTACGATCTGCCCTGGAATTGCCAGGCACATACTGGCTCTTCTTTCCCGTGCCGTGTGGCGCGCAAACATCGGGATCTGCTACCGAGCGCTTTACACAGTTATCTATAGACCATTGCGCGGTATTGCGCAAGGGCACAAGCCAGATCGTTCCAGGGGTCGGATGTGCCGCTATTCCCGGGGCAGCGCTTTGAACAACTGTGCGACCGCGCTCGCCGCCGGCTTCGCTCGTCCGGCGTATGTGAACAGCCCCTTCTGGTTCAGTCCTTCGATCAGGCGCAGATTGGGCAGCACGCCGTGGATCGAGCCGCCCTCGAACGTGGGGACGAGGGGGTAGTCACGCAACAGGTAGACGAACATGCCGCTGAGCTGGGGGGTGGCCTCGTAGGCGCGGATGTGGCGCGCGAGCAGCTGCGCCTGAAACGAATAGCTGCCGGGGCTGCCGCTGGGATTGAGTCCGTTGGATTCGGCGCCGAACTCGCTGATCATGAGCACCTTGCCGGCGAACGTTCGTTGCATCGCCCCCAGGCGCTTTGAGATTTCGGCGCTCACCCCGGCCGGGGAGTTGTGGGGGTTGTCATACCAGCCCGAGTAGTCGGTCTCGGCGATTGCGTCCACTTCGCGGTACAGCGCTCCGGGGTGCTGTGGCGGATGGTCTCCCCACACGTCGACCGCGACCATCCTTGTCGGGTCGTGGGCGTGCAGCCAGCGGGTCAGCGTCTGCACGTACTGAACCTCGGCGTTGTCGCGACCGTTCTCGGCAACCTCGTCTACCAGGTTCCAGGCGATGACCGAGGGGTGCAGCTCGTCCGCGAGCGCCGCTGTGCGCGCCTGGCCCTCGGCGGCGGCGAGCAGCGCCGGCGTGTTCGAGTACCAGTTGCCTGCCCCTTCGACCGGACCGACTCCCTGCCACACAAGGATTCCCGCCGCGTCGAGCCGTTCCAGCAGCGACGGGTACAGCGGGTGCTGGGTGCGCACGGCGTTCGCTCCGATCGCATGCAGCTCGCCCACGATCGTGTTCTCATCGCCCGGTGTGAGCGCGTCGCCGTGACCGAGCGCGTCCTCCTGGATGCTCGCGCCGTGCAGCAGCAGGCGCTGCCCGTTCAGGTACACGCGCCCGTCGTGCCACGTCAGCCGGCGCAACCCCACGCGCGCGGAGTAGCTGCTCTCGTGTCCGACGGCGAGCGTCAGCTGGTACAGGCTCGGGCTCGCGGGCGACCACAGCGCCGGTTCGGGCACCGTCACGCTCGTGCTGACCGTCTTTGTCTGGTTATGGCCGAGCCGCTGTTCTCCGAACACCAGCGGGATCGTCTGCGCCCCATCGACGAGTGTGCCTTCGGGGAAGATCGCTCGGCCGGAGGCGCCGTTGTTGCGCACTTCGACGCTGACCTTCACGGTCGCGATCTGGGCGCCGGGGGCGCCCGTCGCCGTCTGCCCACCCGGTGTGCTTGTCGTGTTCGCTCCGCCGCCGGAGCCCGATGTCCCCGGCGCGAGCGTCGTCTGAATCGTCGGGTGCGACAGCTCGCTCTGACCGATCGCGCGCACGTTGATCTCGCCGTCGAGCCCGCCCCAGTTGAACCAGGTGCGGTGAAACCCCAGCTTCGAGTCCGCGCCCGGGTTACGCCAATCGACGCGCACGACCAGCGCGTGCGTGCCCGGGGCGAGCTGATCTCGCAGTTCGAACGGCAGATACGAGCCCCGGTGCGAGCCGAGCGCGTGCCCGTCGACCCAGACGCTCGCCGTGAAGTTCGCCGACTCGAACGTCAGCGCGTACATGCCCGCCTGGGGCGCCTGGAGCGTCGTGCGATACCAGGCGACCGAGCCTTCGTAGTTGGACTGCGCCGCCGAACCGCTGTACGGGAAGGACTGCACGACGTTGGGTACGCTCGCCGTGGCGCCGCCGAAGCCGCCCCGCTGCCAGCCGAGCGCCATGCCGCGATCGGGCGGGTCCCGGCGCAGCGTCCAGCGCGTCAGCGCGATGCGTCCCCCCGGGCCTTCGGCGATGGACGACTTGCTCGCCGGCGCTTCCACGGCCGTCGTCTGGGGCCTGGCCGACCCGGGAGAGAGCAGGCCCAGCAGCAGCATCGCGGCGAGCGCCACGCAGGTTCCTATGCCGGCGAGCGCCGTCTTCTTGGGGAAGGTGTGCATTGCTATGGATTCAACAATGGCGCATGCCGTTCAGAGCGGCGCGACCGGCATAGTCCTAGCGAGCATTTGCTCCAGCAGCAGCCGGGCGCCCGCCTTGGACAGCGGTTCGTTGAGGTTGCCGCACTTCGGTGACTGCACGCATGACGGGCAACCATCCGCGCAGCCGCAGCCGGCGATCAGGCGGTGCGCATCCTCGCACAGCTCCTCGAACCGGGTGAACGCGATACGCGTGATCCCGACGCCGCCGGGGTGTCCGTCGTAGATGAAGATCGTGGGGCGGCCCGTCTGGGGATGCAGGTTCGTGGACAGCCCGCCGATGTCCCAGCGGTCGCACATCGCGATCAGCGGCAGCACCGCGATCTGGGCGTGCTCGGTCGCGTGCAGCGCTCCGAGGAGGGCCTCCAGGGGAATGGCGGTCGTCACCGGGTCCCCGCCCGCCGCGGCTCCGTTGCTCTCCAGCGCCCCGCCGACCGCGGCCGCCCCGTCCCCGCCGCCCAGCTCGTCAAGGTTCAGCTCGAACCAAATGGCCTGCGTGGAGAAGCTCGTTTCGGGCAGGTCGAGCGCGACGAGATCGATCTGCGCGTGGTCTGACACGCGCCGGCGCTGGTAGGCGAGGACCGTCTCGGCGACCGCCACCTCGCCGAAGCTGAGCATCGTCCCGAGCGCGTCGCGGCGGTCGTGCAACCGCTCGATCGTCGTGGTGGTCTCGCGCTTGGGCTGCGTGTACCAGTCCCCATCGAACGGCGCGACCAGCGCGCGCCGGTGGCGCAGGTCGAGATCGCGCACCTCATACGAGCGCCCCTGGTGCAGATAGATCGCGCCCTCGTGCACGGTCGAATGCGCGCGCGCCGCCTCGGTCTGGCCGAGCAGCTCGCCGGAGGACACGTCCACGATCGCAAAGCTGTCCGGGGAGGCGGAGCGCAGCGACACCTCCGCCGCCGGGTACCCGCCCGGGTGGCGCGGCACATAGGTCTCGCGACCATACCCGGCGCCGTTCTCGTCGCCATTTTCCGTTTCGCCGCCACCGTCATCGCCACCACGAGGATGATCACCACCGTGACCGACGACGCCCACGCCGACGCCGCGCGCAGGGCGCATGCGCAGGCGCCCGGCGCTCACCAGCAGCTCGGCGTTGGCCTGCATGCGCGGACCGAAGAACTCGGCATCGCCGTGGTCGAGCGGGCCCTCGTGCGCGGCGCACAGCAGGTGCGCCGCGTATATGAGCGGGCTCTCGTGATCGAGGATCGCGGCCTCGACGGGCCGGTCGAGGAACTCGTCGGGGTGGCGGCAGAAGAACTGGTCGAGCGCGTCCTCGCCCGCGACATACACGGCCAGGCCCCGCCCGCGCCGCCCGGCGCGGCCCCACATCTGGCGCAGCGAGGCGACGGTGCCCGGGAACGTGACGACCACGGCCGCGTCGAGCTCGCCGATGTCGATCCCCAGCTCCAGCGCGTCCGTCGTGATCACCGCGCGCAGCTCGCCACGCGTCAGCCGGCCCTCCAGCTCGCGGCGCTGCTGGGGGGTGTAGCCGGCGCGGTATGGCGCCACCTGCTCGGCCAGCTCGGGCTGCCCGGCCGCCTCGAGATCTTCCTTGACCAGGCGGCTCAGCAGCTCGACGCCCTTACGCGACTTCATGAAACAGATGGTCCGCGCGCCCTCGCGCACCAGTCGCGCCAGCAACTCTGCCGACTCCGCCAGAGCGGAGCGGCGCGTGCCTAGCGCCTCGTCGGTCAGGGGCGGGTTCCACATCGCGATCCGTCGTCCCGGCGCGGGCGAACCGTCCTCGTCGATCAGCGCGATGTCCTGCAGTCCGGTCAGGCGCTCGGCCAGCTCGAGCGGGTTGGCGATCGTCGCGGAGGTGAGCAGCACGCGCGGCTCGGTGCCGTATGCCGCCGCGATCCGCCGCAACCGGCGCAGCACATTGGCTACGTGCGAGCCGAACACACCGCGGTAGACATGGGCCTCGTCGATCACGACGACCGCGAGGTTGGCGAACAGCTCGGCCCAGGCGGCGTGGTTGGGGAGGATGCCGACGTGCAGCATGTCGGGGTTGGTGAGCACGACGTTGGCCTTGCGACGGATGTCCGCGCGCGCCTCGCGCGGGGTGTCGCCGTCGTAGATCGCGGGCCGCACACGCTTGGTCAGACCGAACGTGTTCAGCGCGCGCGCCTGGTCCTGGGCGAGCGCCTTGGTCGGGTACAGGTACAGCGCGCGCGCGCGGGAGTCGCGGCAGAGCATGTCCAGCGTCGGCAGGTTGAAGCACAGCGACTTGCCCGAGGCCGTCCCGGTCGTGACGATCGTCGGTCCCGCCCAGGCCGCGTGCAGCGCCTGCGCCTGGTGGGAGTACAACCGCTCGATTCCGATCCGTCCCAGCGCCGCGAGCATGTCCGGGTGCAGCTCGCGGGGGACGTCCACGAGCCGCGCCGGGTGGGTGGGGCCGAATCCTTCGCGCGCCTCGCGCACGAGCCGGCCATCCTGCAGACCCGCGTCCAGGAGTGCGCTCCAGGGCTCGATCTTGCGCTCTTTTCCCACCGGGGGCGGTCGAGTTACCGCCCCCGAGCGCTCATGCGCCGGGGGTCGTGAGCGCTCATCGGGTGTGACGGAGGGTTCGCGTGTCACGGCTTGCGATAGTAGATGCGATGACCGCTTCCGCCGCCGAGCGTTGGGCGCAAACGCGCACGTTCCATCATTCGCTGTACTCGCCCGCTCAGATCGCGGCGGCGCGGGCGCAGCGTGGCCTAGGCGTGTCGGTGTGTCTGCCCGCGCGCGAGTGCGCGCGGACGGTGGGGGAGATCGTGACCGCGCTCGGCCGGCTGCGCGATGAGGGCGCGATCGACGAGATCGCCGTGATCGACGCCGCCTCGGCCGACGGCACCGCCGCGGTGGCCGAGCGCGCCGGGGCCAGTGTCCATCAGCAGGCCGAGCTGATGCCAGAGCTGGGGCGTGTGCTCGGCAAGGGGGACGCGATGTATCGTGCTTTGACGGTGCTGCGCGGAGAGATCGTGTGCTATCTGGACGCCGACACGTCGGGTTTCTCCGCGCACTACGCCACGGGGCTGCTCGGACCGCTCGTTTGTGGGGCGGATGGCGATGATGAGCCTGCGTGGGGGAAGATCGCGTTCGTGAAGGCGTTCTACAGGCGCCCGTTCGAGCACGAGGGGATGTCGGTACCCGAGGGAGGAGGCCGCGTCAACCACCTGCTGGCGCGTCCGGCGCTGGAGCTGTTCTACCCGGAGCTGGCCGCCGTCAGGCAGCCGCTCGCGGGCGAGGTCGCGGTGCGGCGCGAGCTGCTGGAACGCGTGCCGTTCGCGACCGGATACGGGGTGGAGATCGGGATGCTGATCGACGTGTGGCGCGAGGTCGGCCTGGACGGGATCGCGCAGGTGGACCTGGACGAGCACCGCAACCGCCATCAGCCGCTGGCGGCCCTGGGGCCGATGGCACGTACGGTGCTGGCGACGATCGCCCAGCGGGTGCGGGCGGAAGGGCGGATGACGGGCGTGGAGGTGGGAGAGCCGGTGATCGAACGCCCACCGTCGGCAGGGATCGAGGGGCGTCGTCGCGGTGGTCCCGATGTCCCCGGCGGCGGTGCCTGGCGCCGGGGACGCCGAACGTGACGGGACGTCGCCCGCGGGTGTGCCGCCCGGGCGATGACGATGCGCTTGTTATGCCTGTATCTCGACCTCGACGGCACGCTGCTCGGGCGGGGGGCTTCGCTGCTGCACGATGGCGAGGGCAACGTTTCGATGGAGGGGGTCCGTGCGGTGCAGGCGTGCTTGCGCGCGGACGTGGAGGTCGTGCTGATGTCCGGGCGCCGGCGCGCGCAGGTGCACGAGGACGCGCGGCTGCTGGGGCAGGACTCTTTCATATACGAGGCGGGCGCGTGCGTGGTGCTGGGCGGAGGGCCACAGTTCGGCGGCGAGGAGCACTGGCTGACGGGCGACCTGCACCCGGGCGAGCTGACGATCGCCGAGCAGATCGGGCGCTCGGGCGCGCCGGAGCTGCTGCTGGAGCGCTACGCCGGGCGGCTGGAGTATCACGAGCCGTGGCATGTCGCGCGCGAAGTCTCGCACCTGTTCCGGGGCCTGGTGGACGCGCGGGAGGTGGACACGGTGCTGGCCGAGCACGGTCACGCGAACCTGCGGTTGGTAGACAACGGCGTCGTCAACCGCCGCTCGCCCGCACTGGCCGAGCTGGAGCACGTGCGGGGCTATCACCTCGTACCCGCGGGCGCTTCCAAGGCCGCGGCGGTCGCGTTGCACCGGCGGGCGCGGGGGTATGCGCGCGAGCAGACCTTCGCGGTCGGCGACTCCCGCGAGGACCTCGCCTGCGCCGAGCACGTGAGCACGTTCTGGCTGGTCGCGAACGCAGTCCAGCGCGACCCCTCGATTCGCGAGGCGATGTCAGCCTACGAGAACGTGCGGGTGACCGAGTCCGGCCACGGGGCGGGCGTGTACGAAGCGGTCGTGAGCACGCTCATGACGGGTTGAGGGTGCGCTCACGCGGTGCGTGCGGCGGCCGCGGCTGAGAGTCGAGTCTGTCTGTTGGGATGGGTTGGGTCGCATCCGCGCGGGTGAGCCGTCTATCCGCGCGTGCTGGTGCGGGGCATCCCGCCCCGCGTCATCGCGGGTGGCTCAACCGCCGCCACACTCGACGCCAGAATCCCGGCTGCGGGCGCCGTCGCCACAGCGCGGGCGGGGGGACCGTCGCGCGCACCAGCGCGACCCACTCGGCCAGCGGCAGCTCGCCTGAGATCAGCCTGCCCAGCGCGCCCGTGACCGGCGCCTGCACGCCCGCGCGCTCCAGCGCCCGTCCGAGCAGTGCCACCGTCTCCAGCGCCTCGACCGCCTGGCCGATCTGCGCCGGGATCTCAGCCGCCGGCACACCCGCCGCCAACAGCTCACCAGCGCGCCGGTTGCGACTCTCTCGCGCGAGCGCCGTCGCCACCAGGTCCCCCGCTCCCGCCAGTCCGATCATCGACTCCGGCCGCGCCCCCAGGCCCTCCGCATAGCGCCACATCTCAGCAAATATGTGCCCCGCGGCCGCGCCCGCCGCGTTCAATCCCTGCGCCTCCGTTGCGCCCGCCGCGAGCGCGGCGGCGTTCTTCGCGGCGCCCGCCAGCTCCACGCCGAGCGGGTCGTCAGACTGCTCGCACACGACCCCCGCGCGCGTGAACATCTGCGCGAGCGCGTGCGCCAGCTCCTCCTCCACGCACGCCGCGACCAGCGCCGCCCCCGCGTGCACCATCTCCTGTGCGTGCGCAGGGCCTCCCAGGCAGGCGACGCGGTGCGCGCCGAACCGCGTGCTCAGCACGCTCGTCGGTGGCGTCCCCTCCGGCGGGACCAGCCCCTTCGCCACCGACACGACCGCCGCGCGCTTGCCCAGACCGCCCGCGCCGAGCGCCTCGATCACCTCGCCCAGCCCGCGCGAGGGCACAGCCAGAAACACGTAGTCCGCGCGGGCCACCCCCACCGAAGCGGGCTCGATGCGCAGCTGCGCCGGCAGCTCCACGCCCGGCAGGTACACGCGGTTCTCGCGCTCGCCCTCCAGGCTCGCGGCCTGCTCGGATGTGCGCGCCTGCAGCGTCGTGCGCAGCCCGCCCCGCGCCAGCAGTACCGCCAGCGCCGTCCCAAACGAGCCCGCCCCGATCACGGTCGCACGCCGTGCCCCTCCCGTCGGCAGCGCTCGCGCGCGTGAGGCACGTACGCTTGAGCTCGGTGTCGCGGGAGTCGGCGCCGGTGTTCGGTCTGCGCCCGGCGCCGGCAATATGTGCGCGGGCGAGTCGCGAGAACCCGGGCTGGGGGTAGGCTCAGGCTCGGTCATCCGATGAGCGAGCCTAGCGACACCCGTCCCGCCGCGACCTGGCGCAACTGGGCCGGCGACGAGCGCTGCCGGCCCGCGGCCGTCGAGATCCCCGGCTCGATCGAGGAGATCTCCGAGGCGATCGCTCGCGCCGCCGCCCACGATCGTCGCGTACGAGTGGTCGGCTCGGGGCATTCCTTCAGCGACATCGCTCTCACTGACGGCACCCAGCTGCGCCTTGACCGGCTCACGCGCGTGCTCGACGTCGACCGCTCCACCGCGCTCGTGCGCGTGCAGGGGGGCATCACGATCCGCGAGCTCAACGCGCGCCTGGCCGAGCACGGCCTGGCCTTGGAGAACCTCGGCGACGTCGACTCCCAGACGATCGCCGGCGCGATCTCCACCGCGACCCACGGCACCGGCGCGCGCCTGCCCAACATCTCCGCCCAGGTGGCCGAGCTGACCCTTGTGCTGGCCGACGGCTCCACCCTGCGCTGCGTACCCGACCATGCCGAGCCCGAGGTGTTCCGCGCCGCGCGCGTCTCGCTCGGCGCGCTCGGGGTCATCGCCGAGGTTACGCTCCGCTGCGTGCCCTCGTTCACCCTGCGCGGCGTCGACTCGCCTCGGCCGCTCGCCGACACGCTCGCCCGCTTCGAGGAGTTGGCGCTCTCCAACGACCACTTCGAGTTCTTCGTCTTCCCCCATGCCGATGCCGCGCTCACGCGCACCAACAACCGCACCAACGCCCCGCCCCGACCGCGCGGACGCGTCTCCGCCTACGCCAACGACATCCTCCTCACCAACCACGCCTTCGCCCTGTGCTGTCGTGCCGGCCGGCGATTTCCGGCGCGCATCCCTGAGATCAACCGCTTCGTCACCCGCCTCGCCGGCGCCACCACGCGCGTGGACCGCTCCGACCGCATCTTCGCCAGCCCCCGGCTCGTGCGGTTCACCGAGATGGAGTACGCGCTCCCGCGCGCCGCCACCCCCGAGGCGGTCAGTCGCATCATGGAGCTGGTCCCGAACCGCGGGTTCGCCGTTCCATTCCCGATCGAGGTCCGCACCGTCGCCGCCGACGACGCCTTCCTCAGCACCGCCTCCGGTCGCGACAGCGGCTTCGTCGCCGTGCACATGTATGAGGGCATGCCCTATGAGTCTTATTTCCGCGCGGTCGAGGCGATCATGGATGAGCTCGGCGGCCGTCCCCATTGGGGCAAGCGCCACTTCCAGACCACTGCCACCCTGCGCCCCCGCTACCCCGACTGGGACCGCTTCCAGGCCATCCGCGCGCGCCTGGACCCTCACGGCCGCTTCGCCAACGACTTCACCGATCGGGTATTGGGTCCCGCCCACCCCACCGACCCCACCCGCCCGGTCGCCGCGCCGAGGGAGGCCGCGCCGGACAGAGCCGTGTCGGACAGCGTCGCGTCCGGCGTCGCCACGCCCGAGCCTGGGGGCGCCCCATGAGCCTCCCCTCGTCCGGAGCGTCCGCGCCGACGCGGGGCGGGATGCCCCGCACCCACGACCCCCTCGCCGCCCAACCGACCCGCGCGGATGCGACCCAAAGTAACCCCCAACCGGACCTCCAGCGCCTCGAACGGGCCACCGCCGATCTGACGCCGCCGTTCGCGCTCGTCGACCTCGACGCGTTCTGGCATAACGCGGCCGACCTGGAACGCCGCGCCGCGTCCCGGCCGATTCGGCTCGCGAGCAAGTCGCTGCGCTGCCGCTCTCTGCAGGAGCGCGTGCTCGCACGCAGCGGCTTCAGTGGCACGCTCGCATTCACGTTGCCCGAGGCGCTGTGGCTCGCCCGGCACGGCTTCGAAGACATCCTCGTCGCCTATCCCACGGCCGATCGCGTCGCCCTGTGCGAGCTGGCTCGGCTGCCCGCCGAGCTTCCGCGCGCGCGGGTATCGGTGATGGTCGACGGCGTCGCTCAACTCGATCTGATCGACGCCGCCCTGCGCTCCGCCGGCGATCCTCCCGCGGCTACGCCCATTCGCGTCTGCATCGACCTCGACGCGGGCTATCGCGCCCTCGGCGGTCGCATCGTCGTCGGCGCCAAGCGCTCGCCCGTCCACACTCCCGCGCAGGCCGCCTCGCTCGCCCGCGCGATCCTCGCCCGCGACGGGCTGCGGCTCGTCGGGATCATGTCCTACGAGGCTCAGACAGCCGGTCTCGGCGACGCCCCGCGTGGGCGGGGAATCGGTCCCCCTCTGCGCGCGCTCGCGATCCGGGCGGTTCAGTCGCTGTCCGCACGCGAGCTGGCCGCCCGTCGCTCCCAGGCCGTCGCCGCCGTGCGCGAGCTCGCCCCGCTGGAGCTCGTCAACGGCGGTGGCACCGGCAGCCTGCACATCACCGTGCGCGAGCCCGCCGTCACCGAGCTGACCGCCGGCTCCGGGCTCTACGGCCCGGCGCTGTTCGACACATACCGCGCCTTCCAGCCTCGTCCCGCCGCACTGTTCGCGCTGCCCGTCGTGCGCCGTCCCGGACCCGGCGTTGCGACCGTCCTCGGCGGCGGCTACCTCGCCTCGGGACCCGCAGACTCCGCGCGTCTGCCCACACCCCACCTGCCTCCCGGCCTGCGCCTGGACTCACAAGAGGGCGCGGGCGAGGTGCAGACGCCGCTGATCGGAGACGCCGCCGACCATCTCGCGGTGGGGGATCGCGTCTGGTTTCGCCACGCCAAGGCGGGCGAGCTGTGCGAGCGCTTCCCCTCGCTTCACCTGCTCGCGGGCGATCGCATCGTCGAGGTGACTCCTACCTATCGCGGTGAGGGACAATGCTTTCTATGAGTTCCCCATCTCTCTTCACCCGGCGCCGCGCGGGGCGCGCGTCATGAGCTCGGCGCCCGGACCAGCCGTCCCCGATCTCGCTCTCCCGGACGGAATCGAGGCGACGTTGCACGAGGTCGTCGAGACCCTGGCTCCGCTGCACCGCCCGCCCTGCTCAGCCGGTGAGCGCGAGGCTGCCGAGTGGTTGCATACGCGCCTGAGCTCCGTCCCGGGAGTCGAATCGCAACTGGAGGACGAGCCCTCCTGGGGCACTTTTCCACCGACCGCCACCGGCCTCGGTCTCGCCGGCGTCCTCGGCGCCGCGCTCCTGCTGCGCGGCCGCCGCCTGCTCGGCGCGCTGCTCGCCGCCGTGACGTTCGCCGGCATCGTCGACGAGGCCAACAACGGGCCCCGCGTCCTGCGCCGCCTCGTCCGTCGTCGCCGCGCCACCGTCAATCTGATCGCGCGCGCCGGCGACCCGCGCGCGCCGACCACGCTCGTCGTGATCGCCCATCACGACGCCCCCCAGACGGGGATGCTGTTCGACCAGACCCTCCAGCGCAAGCTCTACGAACGGGCGCCGCACATCCTCGAACGCTTCAAGACTCCCCTACCGCAGTGGTGGTTCGGCCTCGCCGGTCCGCTCGCCACGCTGCTGGGCGCGCTCAGCGGTCCCGGCCGCCGGCGACGCTTCGGTGCGCTCAAGGGCTTGGTCCTGGGCCTGCTCGGCACGGGGCTCGTCGCCGACGTCTGGCGCAGCGAGACCGTCCAGGGCGCCAACGACAACCTCTCCGGCGTCGCCTCGCTCGTCGCGCTCGCCGAGCTGCTGGCGGATCGGCCGATCCCGGGCTTGCGCGTGCTGCTCGTCTCCTGCGGCGCCGAGGAGACCCTCCAGGACGGCATCCGCGCGTTCGTCTCCAGTCACCGCCCCGAGCTCGACCCCGCCACCACGCGTTTCGTCAACCTCGACACGGTCGGCTCGCCCCACCTCGTGCTGCTCGAGGCCGAGGGGCCCATACGCATGGAGGAGTACTCAGGTCCGTGGTTGCGCGATCTGTTCGAGCAGCGCGCGCGGGCGCTCGGCATCCCCCTGCACCGCGGCTATCGTGCGCGCGCCTCGACCGACAGCATCATTCCCAGTCGCGCCGGCTATCCCATTGCCACGCTCGTCTCGATGACCGATTGGTTCAGCCCCGCCAACTACCACCTGCCTACGGACATCCCCGCCAACCTCGACTACTCCACCGTCGCCGCCACCACTCGTCTCGTCTATGACGTCGCCGTGACGCTGGCCGATGGCTCCGCATAGTCGATAGGTGCTTTTGACCAGGCCGCGTAAGTGCTCTCGGGTCAGGCCCGCGTAGGTGCGCGAGGTGGCCCCCTGGGCCCGCGTAGGCGTTCTCAGGCCAGGCCCGCGAGCCTGCGCCCCGCGGCGCTCAGCCCGCGAGCGCTGCTCGCCTCGAGGATGACCTGCAGGTCGAGAATCCGCGCGTCGAACGCGTCGAGCTCGTTTTTCCCCGTCACCGCATACGCCGGCACGCCCGCTTGGCGCGCGCGCGTGGCGATCTCGAACACGGCGCTTTGAGCCGGCGTCCCTCGATCGAGACTGCCCGCGCCGACGACCACCGCCCGTGCGCGCCTCATCCGCACGTCGAACTCGAGTGCGCCAAGCGCGTCCAGGCTTGCCGCGCGCTCCATCCCGCGCACGCCGTCCTCGATCTCGATCGGGCACAGGTCCGGCTCGGACACCCCACCCGCGCGCACGCCTCTGGCGATCGCCTCCGCCACGCGCTCTGCCGTCAGGTCAGTCCCAAAAGCGCACACCGCGAGCAGGAGCGTGTCCGGTATCGGCATGCCTTCGTGCCGCGCCCCTCGTCGGGCGCCGGATGATGGGAGGGTGCGCGACGTCACGATCGGGCATCCTTTCAGGCATGGCCGCCGACAAGGAGCACGTCGTGCTGGAGGTGCAGGGACGCGAGCTGCGCGTCAGCAGTCCCTCCAAGCCGTTCTTCCCCGAGCGTGGCCTGTCCAAGCTCGACCTCGTCAACTACTACATCGAGTGCGCCCCGCAGGTCGTCCGCCACCTGCGTGAGCGCCCGACCGTGATGAAGCGCTGGGTCGACGGGGTGCAGGGCGAGCCGTTCTTTCAGAAGCGCGTCCCCAGCTCGGCGCCCGAGTGGATCGAGACCGCGACCGTCACCTTTCCCAGCGGGCGCTCCGCGCGCGAGCTGGTGCCCAACGACGCCGCTCATCTCGTGTGGGGCGTGAACCTCGGGGTGATCGACTGGAACCCCTGGCCGGTCCGTCGCTCCGATCTCGACCATCCCGACGAGCTGCGCATCGACCTCGACCCCGGTCCCGAGGTGCCGTTCTCGCGGGTGCGCGAGGTGGCCCTGGGCGTGCGCGAGGTGCTCTCCGAGCACGGCCTGCGCGGCTATCCCAAGACCTCCGGCTCGCGCGGAATCCATGTGTACGCGCGGATCCTCGTCGAGCACGATTTCACCGAGGTGCGTCGTGCCGCGCTCGCGCTGGCACGGGCGGTCGAGCGGAACATGCCTCACCGCGCGACGAGCCGCTGGTGGAAGGAGGAGCGCGAGGGGGTGTTCATCGACTACAACCAGAACGCGCGCGACCGTACCGTGGCCTCGGCCTACTCGGTCCGCGCCGTCCCCGACGCGCGCGTGTCCTGTCCGCTGCGGTGGGACGAGGTTGCCGACGTCGACCCAGCCGAGCTGCGCCTGGACACCGTTCCCGCGCGGCTGCGCGAGCATGGCGATCCCGCCGCGGACATCGACGAGCACCCGGGTTCGCTCGCGTCGCTGCTGGAGCTGGCCGCGCGAGACGAGCGCGAGGGTCTCGGCGACGCGCCCTGGCCACCGCACTTTCGCAAGCAGAAGGACGAGCCCCGCCGTGTCCAGCCCAGCCGCGCGCGGCGCGCCGGCAAGGAGGCCTGAGCAGATGAGCTTGCCCCTGCAGCCGCCGGTCAAGCCCCAGCTCGCGCTCTCGCGCAAGGAGCTGCCCGTCGGCGAGGACTACGTATACGAGGTGAAGCTCGACGGCTTTCGCTGCCTGGCGTTCGTGGACGGCGATGAGGTGTATCTGCAGTCGCGCTCGGCCAAGCCGCTCGGGCGATACTTCCCCGAGCTCGTACTTCCCCCCGGCCGGTACGTACTCGATGGCGAGATCGTCGTCCGCGACGCCGACGGCCACGAGGACTTCGACGCGCTCGGCCAGCGCATCCACCCGGCCGCCTCCCGCATCGAGCGCCTGTCCGTCGAGACCCCCGCCGTCTACGTGGTCTTCGACCTGCTCGCCCACGAGGACGAGTCGCTGCTGGAGCGGCCCCTGTCTGCGCGCCGCGCCGGGCTCGAGGGCCTGCTCGCGGGCGAGCGGTTCGCCGGAGCGCCGGTCGAGCTGATGCAGACCGTCGCCACCGCGCAGGACGCCCAGCCGTGGCTCGAGCACGCCGAGGGCGCGATCGCCAAGGAGCTCTCGGCGCCCTACCGTCCCGGCGAACGCAAGGGCACGTTCAAGGTCAAGCGCGTGCGCACGATCGACACGGTCCTCGTCGGCTGGCGGCCCGGCAAGGAGCCCGACACCGTCGGCGCGCTGATCCTCGGGCTCTATGACGGGTCCGACCTGCGCGTCGTCGGACACTGCTCCGGGCTGACCGCCGCCGACAAGCGCCGTCTGGTCGGTTTCCTCGCCCCGTATGAGTCGGGCGAGCGCGGAACGGCCGACCCCAGCCGCTGGAGCTCCGGCAAGGACCTGGAGTGGGTCGGGCTGCGCCCCGAGCTCGTGATCGAGATCGACTTCGACCACGTCTCCGCCGGGCGCATCCGCCACGGCGCCAAGCTGCGCCGCTGGCGCGAGGACAAGTCCCCGTACGAGTGCACCTATGATCAGTTGCGGCTATGACCACCGACACCGCGACAGTCGCCGAGGAGGAGTACCTGCAGATCCTGTTCTGGCTGCAGGAGGCCCGCCTGCCGATGACCGGCGCGAACATCGCGCGCGCGATGCAGCTGTCGGCGCCCACGGTCCACGAGATGGTCGGACGGCTGGAACGCGACGGCTACATCACCCGCGGCCAGAACCGCGTGATCGCGTTCACCGCCGAGGGCTCAGCTCACGCCGAGGGCATCGTCCGCCGCCACCGGTTGATCGAGCGCTTCCTCACCGATGTCCTCGGAGTTCCCTGGGACGAGGTCCATGAGGAGGCCGAGCGCCTGGAGCACGCCATGTCGCCGGTGCTGGAGCAGCGTATGCTCGCGGCGATCGGCGACGCGACGACGTGTCCCCACGGCCACCCGATCGTCGCCGGCGAGCGCCTGGCGGGCGTCCCGCTGGCCGACGTCGCCGTGGGCGCGTCAGTGCGCGTGCTGCGGTTCGAGAACGAGGCCGAGGATCTCCTGCACTACCTGATGGCCTCGGGCCTGCACCCGGGCCTGGAGGGCACGCTCGCGGTGAGCGACGACACCGAGGTCGTGCTCGAGAACATCGACGGTCACCGTTGTGCCGTCACTCCGTCGGTGGCCGAGACCGTCTCGGTGATCGCCGACCCCTCGCCGCCACCGCGCACCGCCCTGCCGGAGCAGTTGGTGCTCGGTCAGAAGTACGGCCGCTAAAGAGACCTGTAGGCGGCGGCGAGCCGCGATACACCCTCGTCGATCTGCTCTGGGGTCACCCCGGAGTATGCGAGCCTGAGCGTGTTCTCGCCGCCCTCCAGCACGAAGTCGGTGCCCTTTACGAACGCCACTCCTCGCTCGGCCGCCGCCTTGTGCAGCGCGCTGACGTCCGTGCCCGGCGGCAGTGTCACCCACATGAAATACCCGCCCTCGGGCGGCACGAACTCGGCCTCCGGGAGCTCTCTGCGCAGCGCCTGCGCCAGCGCACCGGCGCGCTGTGCCAGTGCGGTCTTGACCGTCGCGATCGAGCGCTCGATCGCGCCCGAGGCGCAGAACTCGTACACGATCGCCTGCGCCACCATGCTCGGCGAGATGTAGGTGTTCGTCGCCAGCTCCGCTACGCCCGCGATCAGATCCTTCGGCCCGATGAGATACCCGACCCTGATGCCCGGACAGACGGTCTTTGAGAACGACGACGCGTACGCCACGCGCTCGGGGTCCATCGACAGCATCGTCTCAAGCTGCTCGCCCTCGAACCGCAGTTCCACGTACGGGTCGTCCTCGAACACGACGAACCCGTGCTCGGCCGCCAGCCACAGCAGCGCCCGGCGCTTGGCGGCCGACAGCGTGTATCCGGCAGGGTTCTGGAAGTTGGGAATGATGTGCGCGAGCTTTGGTTTTGCTCCCGTCGGACCCTCCAGCAGGCGCCCGAGCGCGTCCGTGTCGATGCCGTCCTGCTGCAACTCCACCGCGTGCACGCGCGCCCCGCGCTTGCGCAGCGACAGCAGGGTGCGGTCGTATGTCGGCCGCTCGACGATCACCTCGTCGCCCGCGCCCACGAGCTGCTCAAACAGGAACGCGTCCGCCTGCAATGACCCGTTCGTCACGATCACGTTCTCCGGCGCCACCCCGTGCTTCTCGGCGATCCACGCGCGCAGCTTCAGATAGCCGACGGCCGTCCCGTAAGCGGTCGTGCCGGCCGGGTCGCTCTCCAGCGCGCGCCCCGCGGCCTCACGCAGGCCGTCCACGTCGACGATGTCCAGCGACGGCGCGCCGCGCGCGAACGAGATGGTGGGTCCTACGGAGGGGGCCGGCACGGCCGCGAAGCTTAGGCGTCCGAGCAGCTCATCGTAGTCACGGGTCAGCTCGGCCGCGGTCTGCTCCAGGCGCTCCCTGAATCGCAGCAGCTCATCCGTGTTCGGCGGCGATGCCCCCGTAGCCGAGGATGGCTCTGCAGTGGGGGATGGCTGTGGGGTCGGGGATAGCTCTGCAGTGGGGGGCGGTGGGGTCGGATCTGCAGTGGGGGGCTGTGGGGCCGGGGATGGATCTGCAGTGGGGTATGGCTGTGGGGCGGTGGGTCTCGGTGCCGGGGCGCCGGCCACGGGCTCGATGGCCTCGTCGACCAGCCTGCCCCCGCCGACCGCGGCCAGCTCGCGCTCCAGCTCGCCCAGCTTGCGCTCCAGCTCGCCCAATGTCTGTGCCATCTCTCGGTCCACCCGGCCAAGCCTAGCGATCCGGACGGTGTGGCTATGGGTCAGGAGGCGGGGCTGGATGCCGCGCTGAGCACATCCACGGCGAACTCGGCGACTTCGGTGGGGGTACGCCCGACGCGCACACCCTTCGCTTCCAGCGCCTGTGCCTTCGCCTTGGCCGTGCCCGCCGTGCCCGACACGATCGCGCCGGCGTGTCCCATCTGCTTGCCTTCCGGCGCCGTGAACCCGGCGATGTAGGCGATCACGGGCTTGCTCACGTTCGTGGCGATGTATTCCGCCGCCTCCTCCTCGGCCGAGCCGCCGATCTCGCCCGAGAGCACGATCAGCTCCGTCTCAGGATCGGCCTCGAACAACTCGATCACGTCCACGAAGGAGCTCCCCGGCACGGGGTCGCCGCCGATCCCCACGATCGAGCTGCACCCGAACCCGGCTTGAGCGATCTCATTGCCGATCTGGTAGGTGAGCGTTCCCGAGCGCGACACCACGCCGACGTTTCCCTCCTTGAAGAACGACGCCGGAATGATTCCCACGTTCGCCTTCCCCGGCGACAGGATTCCCGGGCAGTTCGGGCCGATCAGCCGGGTTTTGGGATGCCCGCCCACCCGGTCGCGCTCGAGCGTGTTATAGACCCGCAGCTCGTCGTGTGCCGGTATCCCCTCGGTGATCGCGATCACCAACTCAATCCCCGCCGCGGCCGCCTCGAGGATCGAGTCCGCGGCGAACCTTGGCGGCACGAAGATCATCGCCGTGTTCGGCTGGGTTGCCTGCGCGGCCTGCCCCCAGCTGTCGAACACGGGGATGCCCTCCACGTCCTGTCCTTCCTTGCCCGGCGTCACTCCCCCGACGACATTCGTGCCGTACCGCCTGTTGTTCAGCGTGTGAAACGCGCCCTCTTTGCCGGTGATCCCCGCGACCGCGAGCCGCGTATTCTTGTCGACCAGGACCGACATCAGGCCCCGGCTCCCGCGCCCGCGGTCGAGGACACGCTCGTGGGAGTGTCCTCGACGCTGCGCCCGGCCGCCAGCGCGACAACCTTGTCGGCCGCCTCGTTCATCGTCTTTGCGGGATACACATTCGGCAACGATGCCTCCCGCAGCAGCTCGCGTCCCTGCACATCGTTGGTGCCGTCCAGGCGGACCACGAACGGCACCGTCGGCTTGATCTCCTGAAATGCCGCGATCAGTCCCCGCGCGACCTCGTCGCAGCGGGTGATACCCCCAAAGATGTTGAACAGCACCGCGGTCACGGCCTCGTTTGAGAGGATCAGCTCGACGGCCTGCTTGACCTTGCCCGCGTCCGAGCCTCCTCCCGCATCCAGGAAGTTCGCCGGGCGCCCGCCGGCCTGTGCGACCACGTCGAGCGTGGACATCACCAGCCCGGCGCCGTTGCCGAGGATGCCGATGTCGCCGTCCAGCGCGACGTACTGCACCCCCTGCTCCTTAGCGCGGCGCTCGATCGGGTCTTCGTTCTCGCTGTCGGACAGTCCTTGGTTCTCGGGATGGCGGTACAGCGCGTTGCCGTCCAGCGTCACCTTCGCGTCCAGCGCCTTGACCACGCGGTCCGGCGTGACGATCAGCGGATTGATCTCCGCCAGCAGCGCGTCCTCGGCCGTCCACACCTCATACAGAGCCGTCAGCGCGTCGGCGACCCCCTCGATCACGTCCTCGTCCGCGCCGCCTTCGGTGGCGATCTCCACCGCCTCCCGCCTGGACAGGCCCTTCAGTGCGTCCACATGCCGGCGGATCAGCTTCTCAGGACTCTCTTGCGCCACCTGCTCGATCTCCACGCCGCCCTCCACGCTGAAGATCACCAGCGGCTGCTTCTCCTGCCGGTCCAGCAGCACCGACGCGTAGTACTCGGTCGCGATGTCGCTCGCGTGCTCGATCCACACCGTCCGCACCGTATGGCCCTTGATATCCATCCCGAGGATGTTCTGGGCGTGCTCGGTCGCCTGAGCCTCGTCGTCGGCCAGCTTCACACCGCCGGCCTTGCCCCGTCCGCCGATCAGCACCTGCGCCTTGACGACGACCGGATAGCCGATCTCGTTCGCGGCATCGACGGCGTCCTGCACGGTGGTGACCGCCCTGCCGTCGGAGACCTTCAGTCCGTGACGGGCAAACAGCTGCTTGCCTTGATACTCAAGTAGGTCCATTTGCGGCGCGGGACTCTAACGGAAGACAGGTGAGCGCGCGCAGGCGCCCTCGCAGGGCATAATGCCGATCCGATGCCCATCCCGAAGAACATCACCTTCGTCACCTTCGACGTCTACGGAACGCTGATCGACCGGGATACCGGGGTCTACGAAGCGTTCGCCGCAGAGGCCGCCCGCGACGGCGTCGAGCTCGACCGCAACGAGCTGCTTGCGCTCGTCCGCGAGATCACCCGCGAGATCGAGGGCGGCTCCTACGAGCTCTACGCCGAGGTTCTGCGCCGCACCGCGATCGAGGTTGCAAAACGCCTGGACTGGGCATTGGAGCCCTCGCGCTCGGGCTTTTTGCCCGACTCCGTCCAGCGCTGGAAGCCATTCAAGGAGACCAACATCCAGCTGGCAAAGCTCGCCAAAAAATACAAGCTGGGCCTGCTCTCCAACGTCGACGACAAGCTCCTCGGCCAGACCCGCCGCCACATTCCGACCGACTTCGACCTCGTCGTCACCGCCCAGCAGGTCCGCTCCTACAAGCCCGATCCCGCGCACTTCACCGAGTGCGCCCGGCGCATGGGCGGCAAGCGCGGCTGGGTCCACGTCGCCGCCAGCCACTACCACGACGTGGCGCCATGCATCAAAGCGCGGGTGCCCGTCATCTGGGTCAACCGCAACAAGGAGACGCTCGACTCCTCCCAGCGCAAGCCCACCGCGGAAGTCCCCAATCTACGCGAGGCCGCCAAGCTGTTGGGCGTCTCCTAGGCAGAGCGCTCCCGAGGTGCGAGTCGTCTCGCTCCATCCGGACGTGCTCGTCGCGACCAGCGCGATCTGGCAGACGAACTGCGTAGTCGTCCGCGCCGGCGGACAGCAGGAGGAGGCTGGGGCCGGGTCTGAGCGGGCCGGCGATTCGGCGGAGGTCGGCGGCGTCAGTCACGCGGAGGGGGAGACGTCGTCGTTCGTGATCGACTCGCCGATCTTGCCGTACGAGCTTGATGCCTTGCCCACGCTTGTCGAGCAGGCCGGGTTCCCAGTCCCGAGTGGGCTGCTCGCCACGCACGGCGACTGGGATCACCTGCTCGGGCGCCTCGCCTTCCCAGGTCTCGCGCTCGGCTGCGCCGAGAGCACCGCTGCACGGATGCAGACTGCGCCGGGAGAGGCCCAACGCGAGCTGCGCACGTTCGACGAAGAGCACTTCATCGAACGCGATCGACCCCTCGCCCTGGGAGCGGTTCAGGCGCTGCCGCTGCCCGGCGGCTGCGGGATCGGGGATCGCGAGCTGGACCTGCATTCGGCCGGCGGCCATACGGGCGACGGAATGGCCGTTGTGATCCCGTGGGCGGGAGTGCTGTTGGCGGGCGACTACCTGTCGCCGGTGGAGCTGCCGGTGCTCGGCCTCGCCGGTAGGGCCAAAGCGTACGCGGACACGCTGATGCGCCTACGCCCGTTGGTGCAAAGCGCCGAGCACGTCGTGCCTGGACACGGGTCTGTACTCGACTGCGATCAGGCGCTCGCGATCCTTGACGAAGATCTGGCCTACGTACGGGAGGGGGGAGTTTCTAGCTCGACTCGGCTGAGACGATCGTCGCGATCGGCGCCCCCGCCGCGATCGGCGCACCCTCGCTGATCGGCAGCTCGGCGATTCTTCCCGCCTTGTGGGCGGTGATCTCGTTCTCCATCTTCATCGCCTCGATGATGCACAGCAGCTGGCCCTCGCTCACGGTATCGCCCTGCTTGACCAGCACCTTCCACATGTTTCCCTGCAACGGCGACTGAAGCGTGTCCGGGCCACCGCCTGACGAGCTCTTCCGCTCTGAGCGCTTGGGGGCCTTGCGTCCGGTCGCACCCCCCGCGCCGTTCATGGGCACTGCGGCGCCCGCCCCCGCGAACGGGACGCCGAGCACGCGCACGTCGAAACGCTTGCCCGACACCTCGACCTCGTAGGTCCGCTGCACCTTCTCCTCTGCCTCCGCCTCGTCCTCGTCTGTGACGGGGGCCGCGTCCGGCGTCGGGAACGCGAGCGTCTTCAGCCACTGCTTGTCTTCGAGCAGGTCCCGGCAGGTCTCACCCTTGGCCCACTGCTCGGTGGCCAGCAGCGCCCGGTGGAAGGGGATCAGGGTCTTCAGGCCCTCGATCTCGTATTCGTCCAGCGCGCGCAGCATCCGTCTGGTGGCCTGCTCGCGGTCGGCATCCCACACGATCAGCTTGGCCACCATCGGGTCATACATCGGCGAGACTTCTCCTCCCGCCCGCACGCCCGAGTCCACGCGCACGCCCGGACCGGTCGGCTCGCGGTAGGCGCCGATCCTGCCGGGGGCGGGGGCGAAGTTCTTGGAGGCGTCCTCGGCGTTGATGCGGCACTCGATCGCGTGCCCGCGCAGCTCGATGTCCTCCTGGGCGTAGGCCAGCTTCTCGCCGGCGGCCGCTTTGATGCCCTCCTTGACGATGTCCACGCCGGTGGTCATCTCGGTCACGCAGTGCTCGACCTGCACGCGCGTGTTCATCTCGAGGAAGAAGTACTCCGGCTCGGCGCCCTCCCGCGCGGAGAACAGCCCCTCGATCGTGCCCGCGCCCACATAGTCCACGGCCTTGGCCGCGTTCACACCGATCTGCCCGATGCGCTCGCGCAGCTGCGGGTCGACCACCCACTCTGGCGCCGGGGACTCCTCGATCACCTTCTGGTGGCGACGCTGAATCGAGCAGTCGCGCTCGCCGAGGTGGATCACGTTGCCGTGCCGGTCGGCCAGCACCTGCACCTCGACGTGGCGGGGGTCGTGCAGGTAACGCTCGAGATAGACGGTCGCGTCGGAGAAGAACTTCTCGCCTTCGCGGCTTGAGCCCTCGAACGCCCCCTCCAGCTCGTCCTCTGACAGCGCGACGCGAAACCCCTTGCCGCCGCCGCCGCCGGCGGCCTTCACCGCGACGGGAAAGCCGATCTCGTCCTTGGCGATCTTCAATGCGTCGGCGACCGTCGCCACCGGCTGGGTCGTGCCCGGCACGATCGGCACCCCCGCGGCCTGCATCAGCTCGCGCGCGCGGGTCTTCGACCCCATCGCCTCGATCGCGCTCGCGGGCGGGCCGATGAACACGATCCCGGCGTCCTCGCACGCCTGTGCGAACGGAGCGTTCTCCGCGAGGAACCCGTACCCCGGGTGGATCGCCTCCGCTCCGGCGCGGCCGGCCACGTCGAGGATCTTCTCGACGTTCAGGTAGTTATCCGCCGCCGGCCCGTCCCCGAGGTTGTAGGCCTCGCTCGCGCGCGACACGTGCGGGGCGTCGCGGTCGAGCTCTGAGTACACGGCCACGCCGGCCACGCCCAGCTCGTCGAGCGCGCGCACGATGCGCACGGCGATCTCGCCGCGGTTGGCTATGAGGACCTTGCCGAACATGGGCCGCGGAAGGTTATCCGACCGGCTTCCCCGGGCGGTTTGCAGTCCACTTTGTCAGCGGGGATGAGCGTTCTTTTGCGATCGCTCCACTTCGCGCACGCGCTTTGCCGCGGTCACCACGACGGTGGGTCGCTGTGCGTGCGGTCTCGGCGCCCCTCAACCCGACGTGATCATCCCCGCGCCGACGGTCTCATTGGAGGACTCGTCGATCAGGATGAAGCTGCCGGTGCGGCGGTTGCGCTCGTAGGGATCGAACACGAGCGGGACGCTCGTTCGCAGGCGGACGCGGCCGATGTCGTTGAGCTCGAGCTGCGCCGGGGGCTCGACGGTTCGCTCCAGCGTGTGCACGTCGACGCGATCGCGCAGCCCGTCCACGACCGCGTTCGCGTTGCGCGAGGTGTGCTTGACCAGGTAGCGCCCGCCGGCGCGCAGCGGACGCTCGCTCATCCAGCACACGTCGGCCTCCAGCTCGCGCGCGACCGTCGGCGCCTGGTCGGGGCGGCAGATCAGCTCGCCGCGCGAGACATCGAGCTCGTCCTGCAGCCGTAGCGTCACCGACATCGGCGCGAGCGCCTCCTCCAGCTCGCCGTCGTAGGTGTCGATCGCGGCGATCCGCGTGCGACCTCCGCCCGGCAGCACCTCCACCTCATCACCCCTGCGCAGAGCACCGCTTGCGAGCTGCCCGGCGTAGCCGCGGTAGTCCCCCGCGGCCGGACCGCTCGACGGGCGGATCACCCACTGCACGGGCAGCCGCGCGGGCGTGTCGTCGGGATGGTCATATGCGACCTCGACCTGCTCCAGCAGTTCCAGCAGCGTTGGGCCGTCATACCAGGACATCTGCTCCGAGCGCTCGACCACGTTGTCGCCGTTGAGCGCCGAGATCGGGATGTAGGCGATGTCCCGGCTTTTGGCGCCCGGCTGTGCCCTCCCGCCGAGCTTGTGCGCGAACCCCTCGAACTCCTCCACCAACTCTTCAAACCGCGCTTGGGAGTGCTCGGCCAGGTCCATCTTGTTGACCGCCACCACCAGATGCGGGATGCCCAGCAGCGCGCTGATGAACGCGTGGCGCTTGGACTGCTCCAGCACCCCCTTGCGCGCGTCCAGCAGGATCACCGACAGGTCGGCCGTGGAAGCGCCCGTGACCATGTTCCGCGTGTACTGCTGGTGTCCCGGACAGTCGGCGATGATGAACCGCCGCTTTGTCGTCGCGAAGTAGCGATACGCGACGTCGATCGTGATCCCCTGCTCGCGCTCGGCTCGCAGCCCGTCGGTCAGCAGCGCCAGGTCCAGCGCGCCCTCGCCTCCGCGCCGCTCGCTCGCCGCAGCGACGTGTTCCAGCTGGTCCTCGAACACCTGCTTGGTGTCGTACAGCAGCCGCCCGATCAGCGTGCTCTTGCCGTCATCCACCGAGCCGGCGGTTGTGAATCGGAGCAGATCCAGGGTCATGCCGGCATGAGGGGTCGCCAAAGGCCTCGGTCAGGGGGGACTGGAGGTCCCACGATCACATCAAAAGGTGCGGTCTGATGCCGCATCAGAAGTATCCGGCCTTCTTGCGGTCCTCCATGGCGGCCTCGGTGACGCGATCGTCCGCACGGGTCTCGCCGCGCTCGGTGATCCGTGTCGCCGCGATCTCCGTAACGACCTCGGTCAGAGTGGCGGCCTGGGAGCGCACACCACCTGTGCAGCTCATATCCCCGACGGTGCGATACCGCACGGTCTCCGAGAACACCTGCTCGCCGTCGATCAACTCGACGTCCTCACGCCACGCATACAGCATCCCGTCGCGCTGGAACACCTGGCGCTCGTGGGCGAAGTAGATCGACGGGACCTCCAGCTGCTCCTGGTCGATGTACTCCCACACGTCCAGCTCCGTCCAGTTGGAGATCGGGAACACGCGCACGTTCTCGCCCTTGCGGATGCGCCCGTTGTACAGGTTCCACAGCTCCGGGCGCTGGCTCTTGGGGTCCCACTGGCCGAAGTCGTCGCGAAAAGACATGATCCGCTCCTTCGCCCGCGCGCGCTCCTCATCCCGTCGGGCTCCCCCGAACGCCGCATCGAAGCCATGCTCGGTGATCGCATCCAGCAGCGTCACCGTCTGCAGTTTGTTGCGCGACGCGCGCGGCCCGGTCTCCTCGACCGCCCTGCCATTGTCGATCGACTCCTGCACGCTCGCAACGATCAGCCGCTCGCCGAGCTCCGCCACGCGCCGGTCGCGGAACTCGATCACCTCATCGAAGTTATGGCCCGTATCGACGTGCATCAGCGGGAACGGGAACGGTCCCGGACGAAACGCCTTCTCGGCCAGCCGCAACAACACGATCGAGTCCTTACCACCACTGAACAGCAGCACCGGACGCTCCAGTTCCGCCGCGACCTCGCGCATCACGTGAATCGCCTCGCTCTCCAGAGCCCGCAGGTGGCTCAGCTGAGGACCTGTCGCGATGCTCATGTCAATGTTCCACCGGACGAAGCTCAACGCCCATCCATGGGCACGCAGGGCAAGCTGGGCAAGGACGCAGGAAGCGTGGCGTACTACGTACGCGAGCGACCGAGGACGCAGATCCAGCGCCGCTATGCGTGCTCATGGATGCCGCACTCGGTCTTGTCGGTGCCGGCCCATCGCCCCTCGCGCCCGCTCCCCGGCTGGGTGCACGGCGTGCAGCCGATCGACTCATACCCCTGGTCGTGCAGGGGGTTGTACGGGAGGTTGCGCTCGTGGATGCGTCGCCACAGGTCCTTGTCGGTCCAGTGGGCCAGCGGGTTGTACTTCCACAGGCCACGACCCTCGTCGCGTTCGATCAGCTCCGTCGCGGCCCGCGTCGGTCCCTGCTCGCGCCTGATGCCCGTGATCCAGCCCTCCGCGCCGTCCAGAGCGCGCTCGAGCGCCTGCACCTTGGCGACCGAGCAGCAGTTGTCTGGGCCGGTCCAAGGCCCGTCGGGACCAGTGGCGTCCTGGACCTCGATGCTCATGCCGAAACGCTCCTCGAACTCGCGCCAGGTCTGCAGTGTCTCGGGAAAGAGCACACCGGTGTCGATCGTCACGATCTTCACGAGGTCGGCCTGTCCGTCGCCGATGCGCAGCAGTTCGTCGATCAGCACCGACTCCTCCTTTTGGAAGCTGCACAGGAGCACGGCTTGCGCGCCATGACGCGTGGCTGCTCCACGCAACGTCTGGAGCAACCCGGCCGCGGGGTCCAGTTGTGCGGGCGTGTCGATGGTGTCGCTGTGGGAGGGGTTCATCTGCTGATCTCGGGTGCCATGTCCTATAGACCTATACCGCGCACTCGCCCTCACCGCGAATGACTTCGAACGGGACGCTGCGGTTCCAGTCGATGAACGTGTTCATTGTCTCCAGCCCAAAGTCCGCGGGCATAGACAGGTCCTTGACCAGCCCCTCCAGCTCACCTGTGCCGACACGCTCGGCGAAGTCGTTGAACTCCTCGCCCTCCTCGCGGTTTGCCTCGTAGTGGCCGATCCAGCGCTCGATCGCGTCCGGGACCCGCTTGGAGGGCAGGCGCAGCTTCAGTCGCGTGCCGAACTTCACCTCGCCGCCTTCGAACACGCCGCCGACATGGGGGATGTAGGCGGGGATCGTGTGCTCGCCGACTTTGATCGACGCGCCGGTGAACCCGATGCTTGAGACGTGATGCTGACCGCAGCCGTTCGGGCAGCCGCTGATCTTCACGTTGAGCTTGCGCGTCAGCGGATCGGTGATGTCCAGCGCTTCGATGCGCTCCTGCACGGCCTGATTGAGGCCCATCGAGCTGGTGATCCCGAGCTTGCACGAGTCGGTCCCCGGGCAGGACACCACGTCGTTGATCTCGCGCGATCCGGCGTCGCCCAGGTCCAGCTTCGACAGCGCTCGCCACACGTCATAGACGCTCTCCCGGCGCACCCAGCGCAGCACGAAGTTCTGCTGCACGGTCGTCCGCGCGTAGCCGCCCGCGTAGGCGCGCATGATCTCCGCCAGGCCGCGGAACTGCTCGGGTGAGAGGTCGCCACGGGTGACCTTCGTCTCGACGGTCACGAAGCCCTCCTGCTTCTGCTCGCGCACGTTGGCGGCCCGGAAGCGTTCGAACTCGGACAGGTCGCCGTTCGGACTGCCGTATGTCCGCGGCGGGGCGGGCGCGCTCTCGCGCTCGTCGTCTCCGAACAGCCTGTCCTCGATTGAGAAGTCGCGTTCCGCCACCCAGTCACCTTCAAGCTCCTCCTCGACCTGACGGCGCAGCTCGTCGATCCCGTACTTGTCCACGAACACCTTGATCCGGGCGCGGGCGCGGTTGACGCGCAGCCACTCCTGGCGATCGAAGATACGGAAGACGGCCTCGGCGATTCGCAGATAGTCGCCGTTGTCGAGCTCCACGAACTCGTACAGCACCGGCGCCACCCGCGGCATGATCGAGGTGCCGCCGCCGACGAGGATCTCAACGCCGCGTACCTCGCCGGGGCGGTCGGGGTCCTCAGACTCGCGCACGCGAGCCCGGAATGCGATGTCGTGGATGCCGCTGATCGCGCGGTCGCGCGGGCTGCCGTCGAATGAGGTCTTGATCTTGCGGGGCATAGCCTGGGTGGTGGGGTGGCGCACGAAATAACGAACGTATGCGCCTGCATAGGGGGTCAGGTCGAACAGCTCGTCTGCCGCCACGCCCGCCCACGGGTCGCCGGTGACGTTTCTGACGGTGTTGCCGCAGCCCTCGCGGCTTGACAGCCCCGACTCGCCGAGCTTGCGGATCGCCTGCTCGGCTTCCGGCAGCGGGATGTGGTGCATCTGGATGTTCTGACGCGTGGTGATGTGGCCCTTGTTCAGGGGCACATACTTCTCGACCACATCGGCGAACGCCTCCATCTGCTCCGGCGTGATCCCGCCGAAGGGCAGCTTCACGCGGATCATCTGCACGTCAGCTTGGCGCTGGCCATAGACGCCCTGCTTCAGGCGGAACTTGATGAACTCGTCTTCGGGCGTATCCCCGGCGAGGAACTTCGTGGACTCGGTCTTGAAGTCGTCGTACTCCCGCTGCAGGATCGGGATGACGTGCCCGGGTACGTTCTGGAGGACCTCGGGGTCCTCCAGCGTGCCGCGCGGTGCGGCTCCTACGGAAACTGGCTCCATCACGAAACCTCCTGATCCGGGCGACGGCTCGCCCGGCTGCTGTTCGAAAGAGTGCCGGCGGGGAAGAGAACGATGATTGAGGCTAAAGCCTAGCGACTTTCAGGTATTTATCCAGGGATGAGGAACATCGGCATGATCCTCGCGCGAGACGCCTTCGAGCATAGCCGCGCGCCTCCACGGGTCTGAGAGACGCTCTCCGCTCCCTGCCTGTACCGCGGCGGTCTCGTGCAGGAAGCGCTCCAGCGCCGCGGCGATCGCCGCGGCCTCCTCGGCGGATGCCTCGCCCGATATGGATGGCTCGGAGTGGGGGGGTGGTGCGACCATCGGCGAGGCGGCGGCTCGGTTAGAGCGGGATGTTCCCGTGCTTGCGCTGGGGTCCCGGTTCGCGCTTGGTCTGCAGCGTGTGCAGCGCGGTGATCAGCTTCGGGCGCGTCTCGTGCGGGACGATCACGTCGTCGATGTATCCGCGCTCGGCCGCCGTATAGGGGTTGGCGAAACGCGCCTTGTAGTCCTCCATCAGCTTCTTGCGCCGCTCCTCGGGAGTGGGGCTGCCGGCGAGGTCCCGACGGTAGATGATGTTCACCGCGCCCTCGGGCCCCATCACGGCGACCTCCGATGTGGGCCAGGCGAAGTTGAAATCGGCGAGCAGGTGCTTGGATGCCATCACGTCGTAGGCCCCGCCGTAGGCCTTACGCGTGATCACCGTCAGCTTCGGCACGGTCGCCTCGGTGAACGCGTACAGCAGCTTGGCTCCGTGGCGGATGATCCCGCCCCACTCCTGCGCGGTCCCCGGGAGGAAGCCCGGGACGTCGGTGAACGTGATCAGCGGGATGTTGAACGCGTCGCAGGTGCGCACGAACCGCGCCGCCTTGGCGGAGGCGTCGATGTCGAGCACTCCGGCCAGTTGGGCCGGCTGGTTGCCGACAATCCCGACCGCGAAGCCGTCCAGGCGGGAGAAGCCGCAGATGATGTTCTTCGCGTGGTGCTCGTGCACCTCGAAGAACTCTCCGTCGTCGACGATCAGTCGCACGACGTTGCGCATGTCATACGGCTTGTTCGGATTCTCCGGCACCACGGTGTCGAGCTCGGGGTCCATGCGCGTCGGGTCGTCGCTCGGTGCCACACGGGGCGCCGTCTGCAGGTTGTTCTGCGGCAGAAAGCCCATCAGGTAGCGGCAGTCCTCCAGGCACGCGTCCTCGTCCTCGGAGGCGAAGTGGGCCACGCCGGACTTGGTGTTGTGCGACATCGCCCCGCCCAGCTCCTCGAAGCCGACCTCCTCGCCGGTGACCGTCTTGATCACGTCGGGCCCGGTGATGAACATGTGCGAGGTCTCCTTGACCATGAAGATGAAGTCGGTGATCGCAGGCGAGTACACGGCGCCGCCGGCGCACGGACCCATGATCAGGCTGATCTGGGGGATGACGCCCGAGCACTTGACGTTGCGCACGAACACGTCCCCGTAGGCGCCGAGTGAGACGACGCCCTCCTGGATGCGGGCGCCGCCGGAGTCGTTGATGCCGATCACGGGGCAGCCGATCTTGGCGGCAAGGTCCATGATCTTGCACATCTTCTCGCCCATCACCTCGCCGAGCGAGCCGCCGAACACGGTGAAGTCCTGGCTGAACACACATACGGTCCGCCCTTCGATCGTGCCGTGTCCGGTCACGACCGCGTCCCCCCAGGGCCGGTTCTGCTGCATGTCGAAGTCGTACGTGCGGTGGCGCACGAACGTGTCGAGCTCCTGAAACGAGCCGGGGTCGAGCAGCTTCTCGACGCGCTCACGCGCCGTGTACTTGCCGCGCGCATGCTGCTTCGCCTCCGCCTCCGGGGCGGAGTGCAGCGCGGCCTCGCGCAGCTCCTGCAGCTGGGCGAGCTTCTCCTCGTAGGTCTCCGGAGCCTTCTGGCGCACAGGCCGGCGGTGGCCGCTGCGGGAGGCGGCGAGCAGCGCGGCGTCGTTCTGTCGGTCGTGGGAGCTTGAGGCCATCGGGCGGGGGATGTTATCCGCGGGTGGTTATGACCCGTAGGCAGGTGTCTTGTGGAGCGACCGGCCAACCGGGCTCCGGAGAACGCGCGTTCGTATGGTCCGGAGCCTGCTATAGCCTCCGACCCGTGACTGTCTACTCGTTGATGGATCTCTTCGCGGGATGCGGCGGGATGACTCGGGGATTTGAGGACACCAAACGCTTTCGCTCGATGTTTGCGGTTGAGTGGGATGCCAATGCCGCGGAGACTTACCGGCGCAATTTCGGTGATCACGTCGTTGCTTCTCCGATTGAAGAAGTCGAGATCTTTCCCGTGGCGGACGTTCTCGTGGGAGGGCCGCCGTGTCAGGGTTTCTCTCCGTTGAATATGCGTGGAGTCGGTCTCGAGCGAAGGTCGCTTTGGCGTGAATATCTGCGGGCGTTGGTGCAGTCGTCTCCACTGGTGTTCGTCATGGAGAACGTCCCCGGGCTGCTGCGGTCGGGTGAGTACGCCGCGTTTGTACGAGAGGCTTCCGTGCTCGGTTACGATGTCGAAGGGGAGGTTTTGAACGCAGCGGACTACGGCGTACCCCAGACGCGTAAACGGGCTATCGTCGTCGGCTCGCGGATTGGTCCGGTGTCCTGGCCGGAGCAAACACATTGGCCTGCGACGGAGACGGAGAACCGCACGAAGATATGGCGAACGTTTGGTGAGGCCGTCAAGGGATTGCCGCCCAAGCCCGACGGCAAGCAATGGCACAACCCGAGAAACCCCCGGCCGATGAGCCTTGAACGATATAAGGCGATCCCGGATGAAGGAGAAGGGAGGTTTGATCTTGCTCGCAGACGGCCGGATATCACACCTCCGTGCTGGCTTCGCAAGAAATCCGGCTCAACCGATGTATTCGGGCGCTTGTGGTGGGACCGACCGGCCTACACGATTCGGACGGAGTTTTATAAGCCGGAGAAGGGTCGCTATCTTCATCCTGTGGAGGATCGGCCCATAACGGTGCGTGAGGCGGCCCGATGCATGTCGTTTACCGACGACTTCATATTTCCAACGGATCAGGCGATGACGACGGTCGCCAAGCAGATTGGTAACGCCGTACCTCCCCTCTTGGCAGCAGCGGTTGCGCACGCACTTGTCGAGACGCTTGACGGCGCGGCTTCGGATGTGTTTCCCAGGGTGTCTGCGGCAGCCGCTTAACGCGGACTCGATGCCATGGTCGTTCGGCCAAAGCGAACGGCTATGTGGCCAAGTCGAGTGGCAGGTCGCCGATATCCCGCAAACGCCGTCCCCGGATCAGCGTCTGAAGAGTGTCCTCTGCACCGGACTGGCCAAGATCCACGGTTGCCTGCAACAGCTCGTCGAGGGCGGCGTGATACGTGCAGTCGACATCGCCGGTACCCATCGCTATCGATGCGATTCGGCTTGCCATCGGCTCCAACGTCACCGCGACGATATGAGGATTGCGACCCTTGCGATTGCGTATGAGGTTGAGTGCCTCGGTCCGGGTATTCTGCGCTCGGTCGCTGCGCATCGTGTACTTGCATGAGATGCTTGCATGAAGAATCGGAAGTTTCGCATTCGCAGCTCGCAGGGGAGAACGACGAGCGGTCTTGTCGTTCTCCCCAAGAAGTTCGTCTCGCGCATTGATCTCGTGATCGGTCACCGGTAGGCGCCACATCACTATGTCCGGTGTGACGAGATAATCCGAGCCGATGGAGGTGGCCAGCTTTGGGTGTTCGTCGAGAACTCGCTTCAGATCGGCAAGATGCCCATACTGCTCGAATCGGGCGATCGCGGACTCGCTTGGATTCATCGCAAAGCGCCAATCGCCCGGGCGCAGATGGGTGAGCGTCGAGAACGCCGACTTGAGATAGTCCATGGTCAGACGCGTGAACTCGTTGCCCGCCGTCTGTCCGGGTAGGGCAGTGAGACAGGTGGGGTGACCAAGGAGTTCGACCATACGAGCCGCCGTCTCTATACTTGATTTGCTCCCCTTATCGGCGATGTTGAGAATCGACGATTTGGAGCGCACTCCGAGCACTTCGGCGCAGAGACGTCTCTGATATTCCTCTCGAAGGTCGGCGAGAACTGCCATATCGTCCAGTCTCGCATGGGCGGCGGACGTCTGATCTCGGCAGGTGTAACGCTGCGAGCCCATCTCGGTTGGCGGAGGTGGTAGGTCGCGGACGCCCAACGCCCATCGTTAGCAAATAGGAGCATGGCCGCAATTCTTGTGTCTTTTGCGTCACATCGCTTTACACTATGCGCCAAAGGTGTGTCAGATGTGATACAAATGTGTGACGTATCGCGCGGGTGTACGAGATATTTGAGCATGGGCACCACCACACTGACGGCTCCTCCGACCAGTGCTCATGCGACCGCCACCATGCAGGCGAATCGTGGCCGTGACACCACGCCCGAGCTTGCGCTCCGCTCGGCTCTACATCAGGCGGGTCTGCGTTTTCGAAAGAACGTCAGGTTGGACCTGCCCTCGGGCAGGGTGCGTCCGGACATCGTGTTCTCGAGGCTCAAACTCGCCGTGTTCGTCGATGGCTGCTTTTGGCATGGATGCACGGCGCATCGAACGCTGCCGAAGGGTAACGCCGATTTCTGGGAGACGAAGATCAATGGCACCCGGCGACGCGATGTGGTCCAGAAGCGCCTGCTGATGGACGCAGGCTGGACCGTCCTGCGGATCTGGGAGCACGACGTTCCGCGCCCCGCCGCCACGTTGGTGATCGCCGAAGTGGGACGCCTCAACGAAAGAGACCTGCTCAGGCCCGCGAGAACGGCCGGTGGTGCGCAGCGCCGAGGCGGTCGAGCACCCCGGTGAGCACGGCCGTGGTCTGCTCTTCGAGCTCGGTCAGCTCTGCGGAGATGTCCATCTCGGGGGCGACTTCCTCGGGTGCCGGCTCATCGATCTCGACCGCTTCAGGCGTCACGGGTTCAGGCGCGACAGCCAACTCCGGCTCCGGCTCGACCATCAACTCCGGTTTGGACGGTGGCTGCTCGTTGCGCCGGCGTCGGAAGAGTCGAGCGAAGAACCCGGGACGTGGCTCGGGTGCCTCCGTGATCACGAGTTCTGGCTCGAGCTCGACGATCTCCGGGTCTGGCTCGGATGCCTCAGGCTCTGGCTCGCCCACCTCGGGCTCAGGCTCGGCGACTCGGCGGCTCGCCGAGAGCGTGACCTTCGTGCCCCACCCAGAGGGTGCGAGCTCGACCCTGCCACTGGTCTGAGCCCCATCGGCGGCTGCCGCCTCCCATTCGACAGCTCGCTCCGGGTCAGAACGGACGATGCGGATCTCGCCCAGCTCGCCGAGGTGGCGGGCCAGCGTGACTGGATCGCTCAGCTCGGCCCACAGCTCGGGTGGGGACTTGACGAGGGTGCGTTGCACCTCCGAGGAGACGCTCATCGCCCACGGTTTTCGCGCGAGTCAGCGCGACTCCTGCTTGAGAAGTCCTCTCGTAACGTGTGCACGATCTGGACGAGCTCGATTCGTTGATGAGGAACTGAAAAAAGCAAAGTTCAGAAAATCAAAGTTCGCTCGGCATGTTGCCTACGCCACCGAGCGCGTCGCGTGCGAGCCGATCAGTCCGCGCTCGTGCAGCAGCTCCGCGATCTGAACCGCGTTCAAAGCAGCCCCCTTGCGCAGGTTGTCGGCGACGATCCACATGTCCAGCGCGCGCTCATGGCCGGGGTCGCGGCGGATGCGCCCGACGAACACGTCGTCCTGGCCGGAGGCGTCGGTCGCCAGCGGGTAAACAGCCGCGGCGGGGTCGTCGAGCACGGTCACGCCTGGCGCGGCGCTCAGCAACTCGCGGGCCCGCTCGGGGGAGAGCGCATCACGCGTCTGCACGTTGACTGCCTCGGAGTGGCCGTTGACGACCGGGACGCGCACGCACGTGGCGGAGATGCGAATCGCGGGATCGCCGAGAATCTTGCGCGTCTCGTTGATCAGCTTGCGCTCCTCGTCGGTGTGATCCTCGCCCACGGCAAACGAGCCGGCGTGGGGGAGGGCGTTGAACGCGATCTGGTGCGCGTAGGCGTCCGGGGGGGCGATCTCGCGCTCGTGCAGCAACGCGTGAGACTGGTCGAGCAGCTCGTCGACCGCACGCCTGCCGGTCCCGGAGACCGCCTGGTAGGTGCTGATCACCAGTCGCGCGATCCCAGCGTCCCGGTGCAGGGGCGCCAATGCCACGACCATCTGCATCGTCGAGCAGTTCGGGTTGGCTACGATCCCATGATGCTCGGCGAGCGCGTCGGGGTTGACCTCGCTGACGACCAACGGGACGTCCTCGTGCATACGCCAGCGCGAGGAGTTATCGATCACGATCGCGCCGGCGTCGGCGAATCGAGGAGCCCACTCGCCTGAGGTCGAGCCGCCGGCGGAAAACAGCGCCAGATCGAAGTCACGGATCGACTCATCGTCGAGACCTCGCACGATGAGGCCTCCGGCCAGCTCACGCCCGACCGAGCGCTGGGAGGCGAACGGGATGATCTCGCGCACCGGGAGCTCACGCTCGCTCAGGAGCGCCAGCATCAGCGTGCCCACCTGGCCGGTGGCCCCGACGACAGCGACTCGATAGCCGTTGCTCATAGAGCTCAGCGTACCGCTCATCCTTAGGGCGTATCCCGATAGGAGGGTGCGGCTGGGGCGGTCTAGGGTCAAGCGGAGCGCGGACGCAAGGGCGAAGGCATGGTGGTGCCATGTCGAGCCCGAGGACAAAGCTCCGCGTAGGCCATCGGGCGCATCCAGACGTGCGGGCCTATCGGGATACTCCCTTACAGTACGCCTGAGGCGTATGAGGGAACTCAGGCGCCGGTGTGCGTGGCCATGAAATAGATCGTGATCACGATCAGCAGGTCCATCAGCGCCCCGATCCCGCCGATGCGGCGGACGAGCGAGTCGTGCTCGGCGCTGAACGTGACAGGGCCGTCGCCCGCGGCCGCCAGATCCTGGTCGGCGACCTCTATCAGGCGCTTCTCGCGCGGACCCAGGTAGGCGCCCTCGACGGCGCCGATCACGATCGAGACGGCGATGCCCCACTGCACGTAGAACGCATTCCACATGTGCAGATGGGAGGCGAGGTAGATGCCGAAGATCACGACCGCCGCAAGCCCCGGCATGATCACGCGCCGGCTGATCGCGTGCAGCGCCCGGTACAGCGCGGGCAGCGCGCGCGTGTCGGCCTTGGTGATGGCGCCGATCAGAACGGGGTATGCGAACGTGGCGCCAAAGGCGAACACGACGGCGAGGATGTGCAGGGCGAGGACGACTTCGTAGAAGGCGACGGCTACGAGCACGCGCGCATCCTATTGATCCTGGCGGCGCATGCGCCGCCAGGCCAGACGGTGCATGCACCGTCTGGGAAACCGCGCATGCGCGGTTTCCATGCCAACCGATCGGAGATCGACGGGACCTCCGATCGGCCGGCATGCGGCATGGACCATCACATCAGCTTCATCAGTCTCAGAACGTCGGCGTATAGCGCCCGAACACGTCGCGCATCGCGCCGCAGACCTCGCCGATCGAGCAGCGGTCACCCAGCGCCCGGCGGATCGACGGCAGCAGGTTGTCCGTGCCGCCCGCCACTTCGCGCAGCTCATTCAGGCGCCGCTCCACGAGCGCGTGGTCGCGATTGGCCTTGAACTCGCTCAGCCGGGCGAGTTGTTCGCGCTCGGACTCTGGATCCACGCGCAACAGGTCGGGGACCTCGATGTCTTCCTCCTGGAACCCGTTCACGCCGACGACGATGTCCTGGCCGATGCGGTAGCGCTCCTGGTAGCCCCAGGCGGACTCGTCGATCTCGCCGGTGATGAACTCGATCGCGTTGACCGACCCGCCGAGCGAGTCGACCTTGTCGATCAGCTCGTTCGCGCGCAGTTCGATCTCGTCGGTGAGCGACTCGACGTAATAGGAGCCCGCGAACGGATCGACGGTGTCGGCGGCACCGGACTCGGCGGCGAGGATCTGCTGGGTGCGCAGCGCGATCTTGGCGGCTCGCTCGGTCGGCAGCGCCAGGGCCTCGTCAAACCCGTTGGTGTGCAGCGACTGGGTGCCCCCGCACACGGCGGCAAACCCCTGCAACGCCACCCGCACAATGTTGTTCTCCGGCTGCTGCGCCGTCAGCGTGACGCCGCCGGTCTGGGTGTGAAACCGCAGCATCGTCGCCTTCGGATTGGTCGCGCCGAACCGCTCGCGCATGATGTGCGCCCACATCCGCCGCGCGGCGCGGAACTTGGCGACCTCCTGGAAGACGTTGTTATGGCCGTTGAAGAAGAACGCCAGTCGCGGGGCGAACTCGTCGACGTCCAGGCCCTTCTCGATCGCCGCCTGCACGTAGGCGATGCCGGAGCACAGCGTGAACGCGACCTCCTGCACGGCCGAGCAGCCCTTCTCGCGGAAGTGATACCCGGAGATCGAGATCGTGTTCCAGCGCGGGACGCGTTCGTGGCAGTACTGGAACAGGTCGGTCGTCAGCCGCATCGTGGGGACGGGCGGGTAGATGTAGTTGCCGCGTGCGATGTACTCCTTGAGCACGTCGTTCTGGGTCGTGCCGCGCAACTTCTCGCTCGGCACGCCCTGCTCGGCGCCGACGAGCTCGTACAGCAGCAGCAGGCAGGCGGCGGGGGCGTTGATCGTCATCGACGTGGAGACCTGGTCGAGCGGAATGCCGTCGAACGCTGTGCGCATGTCGTCGATCGTGTCGATCGCCACGCCGGTGCGCCCGACCTCACCGAGGCAGCGTTGGTCGTCGGAGTCCAGCCCCAGCTGGGTGGGCAGATCGAATGCCATCGACAGTCCGGTGGAGCCCTTGGACAGCAGGTAGCGATAGCGAACGTTTGACTCCTTCGCCGACGCATACCCCGCGTACTGGCGCATCGTCCAGGTCTGCTTGCGATACATCTCGCGGTGTACGCCGCGTGTGTATGGAAAGTCGCCGGGCTCGCCCAGGTCCAGATCGCCCGGCAGGTCGGACTCGGTGTAGAGCGGCTCGATCTCGATCCCCGAATCGGTGAATCGGCGCGGGTCGTCGGGCCCGACGATCGGGGCGACGGTCAGGTGCTCGTCGATCTGAGTCATGTCAGCAGGGTATCCTGCGCGCATGGCTACCTGTCTGGTCACCGGCGGCGCCGGATTCCTGGGATCGCACCTGTGCGACGAGCTGCTCGCGCGCGGGCACCGCGTGATCTGCGCGGACAACTTCGAGACGGGATCGCTCGCCAACATCGAGCACATCCGCGACCCGGACAGGTTCGTGCACGTCGGGGTCGACATCATCGAGCCGTACTTCATCGACGAGCCTGTCGATTACGTCTACCATCTCGCCTCGCCGGCGTCGCCGATCGACTATCTGCGACTGCCGCTGCACACGTTGAAGGTGGGGTCTTATGGCACGCATCACACGCTCGGCCTGGCAAAGGCCAAGCGCGCCCGGTTTTTGATCGCCTCGACCAGCGAGGTGTACGGCGACCCCAAGGAGCATCCGCAGACGGAGAGCTACTGGGGGCACGTCAATCCGATCGGGCCGCGGGGGGTGTACGACGAGGCAAAGCGGTATGCCGAGGCGCTGACGATGGCATACCACCGCCAGCAGGGCGTGGATACGGCGATCGTGCGGATATTCAACACGTACGGCAGCCGCATGCGCCCGCACGACGGTCGCGCGATCCCGACGTTCCTGCGCCAGGCGCTGGCCAACAGGCCGATCACGGTGTTCGGCGATGGCAGCCAGACGCGGTCGTTCTGTTACGTGAGCGACCTGATCGCGGGGATCATCGCGCTGGCCGAGTCGGGGTATCACGAGCCGGTGAACATCGGCAACCCCGACGAGTTCACGCTGCTGGAGCTGGCGGAGACCGTCAAGGAGCTGACGGGGTCGAGCTCGGAGATCGTGCACGAGGCGCTGCCGATCGACGATCCCAAGCAGCGCCGGCCGAACATCGAGCTCGCGCGCGAGCTGCTCTCCTGGTCGCCGGAGGTGTCGTTGCGGGATGGCCTGGAGCGCACGATCGAGCATTCGGGGGTCGATCTGCTCATCGGTGGCGGCGCGCGCTGAGCACGGCCACCCGCGGCCGGATCGCCGCCGCATGGCGGACCGACCGCTACATCTGCAAGTCTGAAGCGTTGTGAGCAGAGAGATGGGACCACGTTCCGCACGAACGTCCGCTCCGAGGCCCACCCCGCGCGTTGCGGCGGCGCCGGTTCGCTCGCGGCCGTCCAGACCCGCTCCGGGCGCCGGTCCGGGCGCGGGCGCGGAACGCGCGCCCACGAGTACGGCGTCTGGGCAGACGGTCATGTCGGAGGCGACGGCGCGCAGGGAGCACTCCGATCGCGACATGCGCAGCAAGCGCCCGCCGGCGATGTCGTTTCTGCTGCGCATGGACACCGCGCGTCGTGGCGCCCGCGTGGTGTCGCTGCTGGCGCTCGATTTTGCGGGGGTGGCGCTGGCGATATTCATTGCGCTGGCGCTCAAGGAACTGGTGCTGGGCAGCCCGAACGCGACGCACGCTTACGAAGAGACCAGGCACTTCTTGCCGTTCGCGTATCTGCTGACGGCGCTGCTGTTCGCCCGCTCGGGGCTGTACGCGGCGCGCTCGCAGCGTCCGGGGCTGTCGCGAATAGTGGGCTCGCTGTTCCAGGTTGCGGGCGTGGCGTTGGTGTTCGCCGTGGTCAGCGGCGAACAGTTCTCGAGCTTTTACATATTCTGGGGCTCGCTGGTGTTCGCGCTGGTGTTCGTATCGTCCCTGCGCGCGGGCTACGAGGCGGTCACGGGCGTGCTGCTGCGGGCCGCCGGGTACCGGCGCAGGGCGATGCTGGTGGGCACGGGCGAGCACATCCGCGAGGTCGCCCACGCGCTCGGCGGAGGCTCGCACCACGCGCCGTTGGACGTCGTCGGGTACGTCTCGCTGAATCCGTTGCGAGCGAACGGGCTGCGCTCGCTGGGAACGCTTGAGAACCTGGATGAGGTGCTGAAGGCCGAGCGGATCGACGAGGTGATCATCGCCGACTCGGACTTTCCCCAGGTCGAGGCGGTCGAGCTCGTCGACCAGTGCCACCAACGGGGGGTGCGCGTGCGGATCGCGCCGTCGACGATGGAGATCCTGATCCACCGCGCCGAGTTCGTGCCCGGTCAGCGGGTGCCGCTGTTCGAGCTGGGCTCGCCCGTGTTCGAGGGCATCGATTTTGTGCTGAAGCGCGCGTTCGACCTGGTCGGGGCGACGCTGCTGCTGATCGCGCTCAGCCCGTTGCTGGCGCTGATCGTGCTCGCGGTGCGCGTAAGCTCGCGCGGGCCGATCGTGTTCCGCTCGACCCGCCGAGGGATCGGCCAGCGACCGTTTGCATGTCTGAAGTTCCGCACGATGCACACCGATGCCGAGCAGCGCCAGGCCGATCTGGAAGAGCTGAACGAGGCCTCCGGGGCGCTGTTCAAGATCCGCGACGACCCGCGCCTGACCGGGGTCGGGCGGATGTTGCGGCGATTTTCGCTGGACGAGCTACCCCAGCTGGTGAACGTGATCCGCGGCGAGATGTCGCTCGTGGGACCGCGACCGCTGCCCGAGCGCGACTACGAGATGCTCGAGGAGTGGCACCGCAAGCGCTATCTCGTGCTGCCTGGGATCACCGGCCTATGGCAGGTGTCGGGCCGCTCGGAGCTAGATTTCGACGAGCTCGTGCACCTCGACTTCATCTATCTGGAGCGCTGGTCGCTGGCGCTCGACCTGACGATCCTGCTGAAGACGATCCCCGCGGTGTTCTCGCGGCGCGGCGCTTACTGACAGCTGGTCATCGCCCGCTCGTACACGCCCCAGGTCGCGCGGCCCGCGTCCTCCCAGGTCCATGGCGGCGGGGCCGGGGCGGGGCGCTGAGCCGTCTCGGCCGCGCGGATCAGCGCGAGCAGATCGCCCGGCTCGACAAACGTTGCGCGCTCGCCCAGCACCTCGCGCAGAGCCGGGATCTCGCACGCGACCACCGGCGTGCCGCAGGCCAGCGCCTCGACCGCGGGCAGGCCGAACCCCTCGTCCTCGGACGGCAGCACCAGCGCGTGCGCACCGGCGTAGATCGCGGCCAGGTGCTCGTCGGGAACGTGCCCGGTGAGGATCACGTCCGGCAGCTCGTGCGCCCACGGGCGGGTCGGGCCGACAAGCACGAGCGGCAGCTCGCGTGGAGTGGCGGTGAGTTGGGCGATGTGCTTGCGCGGGTTGGGATGGCGCAGGCAGCCGACCCACACCAGGTAGCGCTCCGGCAGACCGTAGCGCTCGCGCACACGCGCGATCTCCCCGTCAGAGCGCGGATACATCGAGCGGTCCGGCGCCTCGGAGATCACAACCAGCCGCTCACGCTCGACGCCGAGGCGCACAACGGCGTCGTGGGCGACCGCCTCGGTCGGCACGATCACACCCACCGCACGCTGCACCGCCAGGTGGCGCAGACGCGAGCGCACGCCTATACGCAGCTGCTCTGAGCGCCGCTTGAGCGCCGCGAGATCGTGCAACGTCACGATCATCGGGCACGGGCTGCGCAGCATCGCGCCCTGCATCCACGGCGCGTGAAACACGTCGGCCTGGCGCGGACGGTGCGTCTCGACGATCTCCCCGCGCGTATCGCCCGTGTCGCGCAACGCCTGCAGCAGACACCGCGCGTACCGCCCGACGCCACGCGGGTCCGCGGAGGGACGGCTGTCGAAGGCGACCCTCACGTGGGTGTCGTCGTCTCGTTGGCTATCCCGCGAGACCAAAGCCCTGCCCGGGGAGCGGGCGCAATCCGAACGTGCACTCACGCAACATAGACGGTTCGCGCAGAGTTGTGCACATATGACAGTGTTGCTGCACCGAGTTAGCCTACATGGCGTAGATGCCATCGCGCGCGTACCACGAGTCGCTCTGGGAGGGTGTGCCCGCCGGGCGGGCGCCGTCCGAGTTCGGTGTGCGCAGGCGCTTTCTGCTGGAGCACGTCGCCGCGGGGGAACGTGTGCTGGATGTCGGCTGCGGCGAGGGCTGGTTCGCGAGCGAGCTCGTCTTGGTCGCAGGAGCGTCAGTCGTGGGGATCGATGTTGCCTGCGAGCCGCTGCGGCGCGCGCGTGAGCGCGATCCGGGGCTCGACCTACGGGTGGTGGACGACGACGGGCCGTGGCCGCTGGAGGACGCCGGCTTCGATGTGGTCTGGGCGGGTGAGACGATCGAGCACGTCGCCGACACCGCGGGCTGGCTGTCGGAGGTCCGCCGCGTGCTGCGCCCGGGCGGGCGGCTGCTGCTGAGCACGCCCGACCACGGACGACTGCGCGTACTGTGGCTGGCGCTGTCTAGGCGCACGTTCGAGGCCCACTTCGACCCACGCGCCGACCACCTGCGTTACTACACGCGCGCCGCTCTCACCGGGCTGCTCGCGGAGTTCGGCTTCCAAGATGTTGCCGTACGCGCCGCCGCAGGGCCGCCCGGCGCGCGGCGGCTGCTGCTGGCCCGGGCCGTACGATCACGGTGGTAGACGTGCGCGATCTGCCGGGCGCGCTCTTCGCGCCGCCCGCGGCGACGTGCCTCGTGCGGGATGTACCCCGGCCGACGGACGTGCTTCCGACGCCGGCCGTGCCGGATGCGCGCAACGCCTGGATGTAATCGTTCTGAATTTCGATCGCTTCGCTGTCGCCGTAGGCGATCGCTTCGGGCGCGATCGACTCAGGGTTCAAGTAGATCGCCGCCTGCAGCTCTTTCAGGGCGGTTGCCGGCTCGCTCGCAAGGTCATACCGGGCGAGCGTAAGCCACGTCTGTGGGTTGGACGGCTGCAGGCGCACCGCCCGCTGCAGCGTCGCCCTCGCCGGCGCGGGCTCGCCCGTGGCCTGCTGGATCGTTGACAGGGTGATGAGCGCCTGCGCCGACAGCGGGTCGCGCGAGACGCCCGTCTGCGCCTTCGCCAGCGCATCCCGAGGGTTGGTGGCGAGCAGCGCAAGCGCTTCCTGGGAGGCGTCGACCGAGCGCTGGGGCTGCCACTGCGACCAGGCCGCGAGCAGCGCGGCGATCACCGCGGCCGTGGCCACACCCACGCGCATGGGGCTGACCTCGCGCAGCGACCGTGGACCCCGCGCGACGGACCCCGTGCTCCGTTCGTCCGTGGCCGGCACGCCTGCTGGGAGCGCTGGGCCTGCAGCCGCTGTGTCGAGGGCCGGGACGCCCGCCGGGAGCGCTGCGGCCAGTTCACGGGTGACAGATCGGTCGCCCGTAGGAGCGCTCAGCGGCCCGCGACCGAAGCCGGGAGACACTCGCCTTTGGCTCGCATCCCCGTTTCGGCCGGCCAGCCAGCCTGCGCACAGCAGCGCCACGAACGCATCGCCCGGCACGTACCAGGTCCAGTCCACGAACGAGTGCACGCCGAACACGACGACCAGGCAGAGCATGCTGAGCATGCCGATGCGCTCGGGCGTGTATCGCGTGAGCGCGCGCTCCTCCAGTCTCTGCCACCCAGGCCGCGCGCCCGCGCGGACGTCCAGCCACGTACGCCAACTGGCCCAGCGGCGATTGAACGGGTGCGTCGACCGTCCGGCCGCGGCCATCCACGTGAGCAGCAACGCGAGCGCCAGCACGAGACCGATCGCGCCGAGATCGGCGAGCGTCTGCACGACGAAGCCGTGCGCGTGCTTGACTTCGAGCGTCGCCGTGCGATAGCGCAGGCGCGCCGTCTCATATCCCGCGGCGCCCGCGCCGAGGGCGGGGTGGGCGCCGAAGACCTGCAGGGCCTCCTTCCAGTAGCGCGCACGCACGCTTGCCACGGCCGTCAGGCGCCCGGGCGTGTTCGGTGGCGGTTTGGCGTTGGGGTTCGTCAGCGCGTCAACCGCATGGGAGATGCTGCCGGTGAATCCGCGATGGCTGTGCGCGAGCGCGCCCGCGAACCCGACCAGCGCGATCGCGATCAGGGCCAACAGGACGGCGCCGGCGCGAGTGCGCGCCGCGGGCGAGGGCGGCCGCCGGCCGCTGAGGAAGCCGATTGCGATTCCCACGAGCGTGAGCAGCAGGATCATTGCGACCAGCAATGCCCCCAACTGGTGGCCGGCCGTGGTGCGTGCTCCGAGCGCGATGTTGTCGGTCGTGAGCACGTGCCGCGAGAAATCCCATCCGACGACCGCCGCGGCACCGAGCCCACCGACGATCAGCACCGTCGCTCCGCGCAGGCGCAGCGGCACGATGCAGAACCACAGCGCCAGGCCAATCGCCAGCGCGACGAGTGCGCCGCGCGAGTAGGCGAGCATCAGCGTCACGAGCATGATGCCCATCGCGGGATAGGCCAGCGCGCTCAACAGCGCGTGCCCGGCACGGCGCGCGCCCAGCCACATGCAGACGATTACCCCCATCGCGGCGGTCAGCCCGATCGCGTTCCAGTAGCCGTACGGTTCCTCCAGCCGCGCGTATGTGATCGCCGGTGCGAGCGTGCCCGGGAAGACCTTCGTCGTCAGCGCGTACCCACACACGACCGTCGCTGCCAGCACCAGCCCGCCAAGGATCGCCGGCCAGCGATCGGGAGCCAGACGTACGAGCGCCACCGACGCCCCGAACACGGCGCTGTAAGCGAGCAGTCGCCCGGCGTCCTGCCAGCTCTCGTCGGGCTGGACCGACCACACGACCGACAGCGCGCTCAGCGCGGTGAACGCGAACAGCAGCCCGACCGGCCACAGCCCGTACTTGCTATGTCCCTCCACGAGCGAGCGTGCGGCGGGCGTGGTCACGACCGCCCCCGCCACCACGAGGCCGGCGGCGAGTGTCAACACGATCTCGGTAGTGGTCATCGATTCGAGATTGAGCCCGCCTTTGGCGTAGAACGTGACGAAGCACACGGCTCCCGCGGTCAGCAATGTCGACCACCACAGGGCGTCCGCGCGCAGCACCCGCCGGCTCGTGTCCGGGCGCGGTTCGGCTCCGCGTGCGCCTTGAGGTGCCGTCACCGTCGTCGGCGGCTTTGCTGGGCCGAGGGCGGCCGGCTGCTCAGTGGGGATGGCGGACATATCGGGCGGGGTGGTGCTCGGAATGGGCATGAAGGAAGCGGACTCGCTCAGGAATCTCTCACTGGTCGCGGCTGGTACGGATGCGGTCGCGGATGCCTGCCCCCGCCACCAGCAGCAGGCAGATCAGTAGGAATGCGACGGTCGCGAGCAGGGGGGTGGGCAGCGAGCTGAGGGCGGAGGCGATGCTGGTGTGCACTACGCCCGGATGGATCGTCTGGGCGCCGACCTGGAGCGGGGCCGAGCCGGCGTTGTGCGCGCGCGATATCGCCTGCTGCTCGGATGGGGTCGGCGTGATCGCGGTGGTGGCGATGGGCGCGCCTGCCGCGCCGCCGGTACTCGTCCCGCGTCCCGCGCCGGCCGCCGCCAGCTGGGCTTGGCGGATGAGCGAGGCGCAGTTCGAATACTCTTCGGTCCCGGCGCTCAGGTCTTTCAGCGCCTGCATGTACGCCTTCTGACTGAAGCCGCTCAGCGACTGTCCGTGGGTGCAGCGTTGGACGATCTGTTCGCCCATGTCGGCCTCTGCGGGTCCGGCGATCGACACGAACGCCAGCAGAATGATCGGCAGCAGTGCGCGTTTCGGGAAGACGATCCTCATGCGTGAACCTGGAAAGCTAGCAATGCGTCCGGGAGAGGCCGAGGGTTGACAGAGCATGGGAGAAGCCTTCGGCCCAGGCGTCGTGGGTGTAGGCGGTCACGTCCCGCGCTCCGGCCGCGCCCAGGCGCGCGCGCAGCTCGGGGTCTGCAGCCAGGCGGACCATCGCATCCGCGAGCGCACCGCTGTCGCCCGCGGGGACGACCAGGCCGTTGTGCTCGTGGCGCACCAGTCCGCCCGCGACCGCGCCGACGGCGTCGCTGACGATCACCGGCAGGCCTCGGTTCATCGCCTCGTTGACGACCAGGCCCCAGGGCTCGCGGAACGTGCGTGTTCGGATCGAGGGCGCCACCAGGACGTCGGCGTCGGCGTACATCTCACGCAGTCGCTCTGGTGGAACGGACTTGATGCAGCTCACGCTCGTTGGCAGCCGGCTCACGCTCGTTGGCAGCCCCGCGCTTCCTCGAAGGAGCGCCATCCTCGCCCTCGCAGAACCCACCGCGCCGCCGGCTGGGATCCAAGGGGGGCCGGATCCCATACCGACGAGGACGAGCGCGGCGGACGGCGCCTGCAGGCCCGACGTCTGCCAGGCCTCAATCAGCGCCCCCAATCCCTTTTCCCGGTCGGGGCGCCCCGCAAACACGAACTTCACCTCGGACTCGCCCGGCCATGCCGGATCTCCCGGAGCCGCCGTGACGGGAGCGCGCCAAAATGAGTTATCGACCGACTGTGCCGCGACGTGCACATTGCGCGCGCCCCGTGCTCGCACGTAGGCGCTGACGTGTGGTCCGTATGTCACGACCGCGTCGGCCGAGCGATACAGCCGTCGCAGGGCCTGGTAGCCGAACAGGTGAGTCGCGCTGCGCGGATGCGCCCACAGCGACGCCCACAGGATCAGCGGCGCGTGCCCCCGGCGTGCGCCCGCCCATGTGGCTGGAAGCGCGACACGACCGCCGGTGGAGCACACGACGGCGCGGTAATCGCCGCTGGCCGCCAGCCGTGCGGTTTCATGTTGGCGAACGTACCGGTGGGGGAACGACATCTCTCCACGGAAGGCGCCTCCGCCGTGCTTGGACCGTCCCCCGAACAGCGCGAACTCGACGGTCTCGCGCTCGTGCAGTCGCGCGAACGCGCCCACCCGGTCAGGCGGCGCATGCCCGGTGACGAACAGCACGGGCTTCATCGCAACACTTCCCCAGCGTGGACGCTCCTCGTGCTGGTTGGGCGTGCATGTGAGCGCGCACAACGGCGGGTCGCGTAGCATGGGGGAGGTCTCATCGCTGGGGGGTGCGCAACGCGTGCTCGTAGGCGGTGAGCGTCTGTCGCCCGCAGCGCTCCCACGTAAAGTTGGCGGCTACGCTCTCCCGCGCGCGTCGGCCCGCCTCACGCAACCGGTGCGGGTCTGACAGCAGCTCGTCGATGCGCTGTGTCAGCCGCTCGATGTCGCCGGGCGGCACGAGCACGAAGCCGTCGCCGGCCGCCGCGATCTCCTCCGGTCCGGGCTCGCCCCGGCAGCCGATCGCGGGCACTCCGCCGGCCATCGCCTCGATGTAGGCGACGCCGAACGCCTCCTCGGTCGAGGGCATCACGAACAGCGTGCCCATCTGCGCTTGCACCATGGCCTGCGTCGGTGACAGTTGCCCGCGCATGTCGACCCGGTCGCTCACGCCCAGACGCGCCGCTAGCCCTTCCAGGGCTACTCGCTCGGGGCCATCGCCGACGATCTCATAACGCAGCGTCGGATGCCTGCGCCCCAGCACCGCCAGCGCGCGCAGCACATCGGCATGGCGCTTGCGCGCGACGAGATGGCCCACCGTCACCAGCGTCGGCGGCGATGATGAAGACCCCTCGCGCCGCGTGGGGCCCGGAGCATCGAGCAGATCGGCGCCGAGGCGCACGACGCGCACCTCGCCGGCGCCATGCGTCCGGCAGAGCTCGGCGATGCCCTGGCTGTTGGCCAGCGTCAGCCGCGCGGCGCCCAGTCCGCGCGCCACCGCCTCCACGCCTGCCGCACTTCCGCGCGGTGGCGCCGCGGCAGTATGCAGCACGTCCCCGCCATGCACCGACACCACCAGCGGCACGTCCATGCGGGCCCTGCGCACGGCGTCACCGGCCGGCACCGCGTTATGGGCGTGCACCAGCTCGAATCCGAACGTCCGTCTCAGACGGCGCAGCGCCAGGCCCAAGGCGGGCGCCGCCCACGCGCCCCAGCTCGCATACGAGCCCGGGCGGGGGGGCGACACATAGGAGACGTAGTTGACCGGCAGCCCGTCGATCGTCTGCTCGCGCGGCTCTCTTATGCGCTCGCGCAGCTCTCGCACGACCGCGGGCGCCCCTTCTCGAAGTGCCGCCCGCGGAGGAACGAGGCGGTGCAGCACGAGCACCCGCACCTCCGCGCCCGCGTCGCGTGCGGCGATCGCCTGGCGGTGAGCCCACACGCCGAGCACCGGATCGCGGCGGCTCGGGTAGAACTCGGCTACGACCACGACCTTCATGCCGTAGTCGCCCGTGGCACGGAGGGCTGTGGGGTGGGCGGCCGCGAGGATCCTCCCGGCGTGGCCGTCACGGGCGCGCACGGATATCGAGATCCAAGGCTCACCAGCGGCGGTGTGTCGTCAGGGTTCGCTGGGACTCCGCCGCGCTCAGGTACGGCCGCTGTGCGAGGAACCGGCGCGCCTCTGTCACGGCGGCCTCGCGTGAGTACGCGTCGGCTGCGGGCGCCGCGCGGTGGCCGATGGGGACGGCGTCGATCACGCCGCAGCGCCAGCTGTGCGCGCGCGCGAGCGCCGCCCAGTGCGCGTCCAGCCCCCAGCCCATGCGCAGTTGCGGAAACGGCAGCAGTGTGTCGAACGTCGCACTCGCAAACGCCGTCACGGGGCCGATCTCCACGAACTCCGTCTCGCGCGCGACGCTCCCCGGGCGGCGCCTGGTCACCGGCCACGCCGCATGTGAGCTGAGGCGGTGCGCCGGCTGGGCCAGCTGCAGGGAGAACCGGTCGCACAGGAACAGCAGCCCGTCGAGAAACCCCCGTGGCAGCTCGATGTCGTCGTCGATGACAAGCAGCCAGTCACGCCCATCGGGCGGATATTCGCGGAGCAGCCGGTTGAGATTCTCGAACTTCCCCAGCTCCCCCGGCGGGCATGTGCGCAGCTCGACCTCGTGCCTGGAGCGCAGCAGCTCCGCGCGGATGTTCGCGGCGAGCGTCGCGTGCTCGGGGCGGACCACCCCGATCGCGAGCACGCTGCACAGTGGCGGCTTGTGACGTGCGGCGAGGTCGAGGCGCAACCGCCTGGCGCTGGCGATCTCCCATGCGTCGGCCGCCCCGTCGCGCACGCCGCGCAGCACCCCGTCGAGGCCCCCGACCGTTCCGCTCGTTCCGGACAGGAAGTCGTCGTTCCCGACCCTGTCGATGCCGGTCGAATCGGCGGCCGTCACCCCGGCGCTTGCCGGCCCGGCGCCCGTCATCTCAGCAGCCGTCACCACGGCGCCTGTCGATCCGGCACGCTCGCGCATACCTTCGCGCACGCGCCCGGCGCTGTGCGCGACCATCGTCAGCCCCGCCGGACATCTCCTGCGCACGACGTGCCACATGCAGCCCGCGAGCGTCACCAGCTCGCTCCTGAGCGACGGCGCCTGTCCACGCTGGGCGTCAAATCGTCGCGCGGCCCTGCCTCGCGCGTGCTGGGCTCGCGCGAGCGCGCGCAGCCGCGCATCCCCTCCCGTCCGGCGGTGATCGACCGCCGCGCCCGCCACATACAGCACTCGCGCGTCGGGCTGTTCCATGCGCAGGCGATCCTGCCACTCCTGCTCGTCACCGCCGTGCTCGAGCGAAACGTCGAACGCGCCCACCCGCTCCAGCGCGCGACGCCTGATCGCCATGTTCGCGCCCCACGCATACTTCGCGTCGGTATCTCTCCCGCCGAGCTCCAACGTCGTGATCGGGGGTCCCTCTCGCCCGCAGGAATGGGAGCCCCACCCACCCCTGCCCTCCAGGCGAGGCCTGATCGGCCCGGCGAACACGTCGACGTCCGGATGCTTTTCTGCGCCTGCGAGCAGCGCGGCCAGCCAGCCACGGCCCGCTTCGATGTCGTCGTCCACGAAGGCCACCAGCTCGCCGCTGGAGCTCTCGACGCCCGTGTTGCGCGCCACGTTCAACCCCAGCGGCCGCTCGTGCGGAACGTACTTCGCGCCGAACCGCTCCGCCTGTGCACGACCCTCCGGGGATGAGCCCGCGTCGTCGATCACCAGCAGCTCCGCCCCCACCGCGCTGGCCTGCGGGGCGATCGACGCGAGTGCCACCTCCAGATATGCCGGGCGGCCGCGCGTGGGGATCACGATCGAGGCGGATATCGACTTGGACGGGGATATAGGACCCATTACTCGCAGAGAGTCTAGGTTTGATCATGCGATGGTCCTCTTCCTGCACAACCGCTACCGCACTACCGGCGGCGAGGAGCGTACGGTCGAGGACCTCGTATGGCTGGTCCGCGAGCATCTGAACGAGCCCGCCGAGCTGCTGGCGCGAGACTCGGCATCGCTCGGTCGCGCGCACGCGACGTTGGGGCTGCTGCGCGGGGGGCTCGATCCCGGCGATGTGACTCAGGCGGTTCGTCTCGGCGGCGCTCGGGTCGTGCACGCCCACAACCTGCACCCTGCCCTCGGCTGGCGCGCGCTCGCGGCGGCACGGGCAGCCGGCGCGCGGGTCGTGCTGCACCTGCACCAGTACCGCCTCGTCTGCGCGATCGGCGTGTGCTTCACCGGCGGTGCGGAGTGCACGCGTTGCCACGGCCGCGACACCCTCCCGGGCGTGCGGTTGAACTGTCGCTCAAGCCTGCCCGAGGCCGCCGTCTACGGGGCGGCGCTCGCACTGTGGCAGCGCCGCCTGGTCGAACAGGCCGACGCGCTGATCGTTCCCAGCGAGTTCGCCCGCGAGCGCCTGCGCACGCTCGGTGCGCCTCTGCCGTGGGAGCGCGTCCATGTGCTGCCGCCACCCGTGCGGTCGTTTTCCGATCGCACGGGCGTTGTGCCGGATCGCGCCGGCGGTATGTCAGGTCGTGCAGGCTTTGCGCCCGATCGCGCCGGCGCCACGTCCGATCGCGCCGGCGCCGTGTCTGATCGCGCAGGTGGCGTATCCGGCTCGTACGCTCTCGTCGCATCGCGGCTCGCGCCCGAGAAGGGAGTGGACGTCGCGATCGAAGCCTGTCGCCTGGCCCGCCTCCCGCTTGTCGTGGCCGGGGACGGTCCCGAGCAACAGGCTCTGCGAGAGCTGTCCGGCGACGCCGACGTGCGCTTTGTCGGTCATGTCGGCCGTGACGAGCTGGCTCGCCTGCGCGCGCGCGCATCGATCGCGCTCGTCCCCTCGCGTTCGGCCGAGACGTTCGGCATGGCCGCCGCCGAGGCGATGGCCTGCGGTCTGCCCGTTGCCGCCAGTCGTATCGGAGCGCTCCCCGAGCTGCTCGACGAGTCCTCGCTCGCCCCACCCGGCGATGCGTCCGCGCTGGCGGAGACGATCACTCGCGTGAGCAGTGATGCGACGGCCGGACGTCGCGGTCTGGAGCGGGTTCGCGCCGTCTGCGCACCGGATGTCGTGGCGCGCGGGTTGGCGAGCGTGTACGACGGGGCAGCCGAGACCGCTGCCGGGACATAAGCTGCGGCCGTGCCGGCGCATCCACAGACCCAGGTGGGAACCTGCACGGAGGAGCCGGTGCGTGCAGACGGCGAGACCCGACGCGCGCTGATCACGGGCATCACCGGCCAGGACGGCTCGTTCCTGGCCGAGCTCCTGCTTGCGAAGGGCTACGCGGTCACGGGGGTGGTGCGCGAGGCGCAGACGGCGGGGCCCGTGGGAGACCCGGCGCGGGGATCGCTCGGCTGCTCCGAGCACCTGCGCGCTCAGATCGAGCTTGTGCACGGCGACCTGCTGGCGCCGGAGACCCTGCGTGCCGCAATCGAGCTCGTGCGCCCGCACGAGCTCTACCACCTGGCCGGGCCGTCGTTCGTGCCCGCGTCGTGGGAGCGTCCGCAGGAGACGGTCCGCGCAATCGCCGGCTCGGCCGCCGCGATCCTGGAGGCGGTCCGCGAGCTCGACCCGTCCATGCGCGTGTTCGTATCGGCCTCCGGCGCGATCTTCGGCGACGCGCCCGAGTATCCCCAGCGCGAGGACACGCCCTGCCATCCGACCACGCCCTACGCCGTCGCCAAGCTAACGGCCCACCAGCTGGTCGGCCTGCTGCGCTCGCGCGACGGGCTGCACGTCAGCTCGGGGATCCTCTTCAACCACGAGTCCGAGCGCCGTCCCGAGCGGTTTGTCACACGCAGGATCACACGCGCCGCTGCATCGATCTCGCTCGGCTTGCAGCAAGATCTGACTCTCGGCGACCTGACCGCCGTGCGCGACTGGTCGTTCGCGGGCGACATCGTCCACGGCGCCTGGCTGATGCTTCAGCAGGAGCGCCCCGAGGACTTCATCCTCGCGAGCGGCGTTCCTCACACCGTCGCGGACTTCGCGCGCGCGGCGTTCGCGTGCGTTGGCTTGGACGCCGAGCGCCACCTGCGCGTGGACTCCGCGCTCGTGCGTCCCGCCGAGAGCGCCCCCAGCGTCGGCGATCCCAGCAGGGCACATGCGCGTCTCGGCTGGAGGCCTCAGGTTGACTTCCAGCAACTCGTCGAGCGCATGGTCAGAGCGGACCTGCTCGCGCTGCGGTCCGAGGCTGCGGACGGGTCCTGAGCCGGCCGCGGCAGCGACGAGGTTCGAATGGAGCCGGTCACGGCTACGGTTGAATGGCGCCGGTCACAGCGACGAGGGCGTAGGGCGCTGGTCACAGCGACGGTTGAATGGCGCCGGTCACAGCGACGAGGGTGTAGGGCGCTGGTCACAGCGACGGTTGAATGGCGCCGGTCACAGCGATGCCCGATGGCGTGCCGATCGCGCACGCCATCGCAGGCGAGCACTAGACTGACCGCCGCATGACTACAGTCGGTGTCATCGGACTCGGCTACGTTGGCCTGCCGCTCGCGGTCGCCTTCGCCGAACAGGACTGTGACGTCGTCGCGGTCGACGTCGATCCGGGCAAGATCGAAGCGATTGAGGCGGGCAACTCCTACATCGAGGACGTCCCCTCCGAGCAGTTGCGCAGCGTGGCCGAGCGCATCCACGCCTCCACCCGCTACGCCCGCCTGGCCAAGGCCGACGCGGTGCTCGTGTGCGTGCCCACCCCGTTGACGCGCAACCGCGAGCCGGACCTCGGTCCGCTGATCGACTCCACGCGCGCGCTTGCCGAGGTGCTCCAGCAGGACCAGCTGGTCATCCTGGAGTCCACCACCTATCCCGGCACCACCCGCGAGCGCGTCGCGCCGCTGCTCGAAGAGTCGGGGCTCGTCGCGGGACGCGACTTTCATCTGGCGTTCTCGCCCGAGCGTGTGGACCCCGGTCGCACCGACTTCACGCTGCGCACCACACCCAAGGTGCTCGGCGGGCTGACAGACGCCTGTGCCGAGCGCGCGGAAGCGCTCTACGGGCTGGTCTGCGACACGCTCGTGCGGGTCTCCAGCCCCGAGTCCGCCGAGCTGACCAAGCTGCTGGAGAACATCTTCCGGTCGGTCAACATCGCGCTCGTGAACGAGCTCGCGATGCTCACCGATCGCATGGGCATCGACATCTGGGAGGTCGTTGATGCGGCCGCCACCAAGCCGTACGGGTTCATGCCCTTCGCGCCGGGTCCCGGCATGGGCGGGCACTGCCTGCCGGTCGACCCCTTCTATCTGAGCTGGCGCGCGCGCGAGTTCGACATGTCGACCGAGTTCATCGAGCTCGCGGGCAAGGTCAACCAGCAGATGCCCTACCACTGCGTCGCCAAGGTCGAGCGCGCTCTCAACGACGCCGGCCTCCCGGTCAAGGGCGCGCGCATCGCCGTGCTCGGTGTCAGCTACAAGCCGGGCGTCGGCGACATCCGCGAGTCGCCCGCGCTGAAGATCGTCGAGCTGCTGCGCGTCCTCGGCGGGGACATCCGCTATCACGATCCCCACGTGCCCTCCCTGGCCGAGTTCGACCTGCACAGCCTCCCGTTGGAGGAGGCCCTGGCCGATGTCGATCTGGCGCTGATCGTCACAGCCCACCCGAGCGTCGATCACGAGCTGGTGACCAAGCGCGCGCGCCTGGTGGTCGATCTGCGCGGCGTCACGCGCTCGTTTGTGGATGCCGGCAACGTCGTACGCCTATGAGCCTGAACCTTGACCCTCGTGCGCCGGGCCTGATGCTTGGCGAGAACGTCGTTGTCGGAGAGGACGTCACCTTCGGGGCGCACGTGGTCGTTCACGACGGCGCCATCATCGGCGACGGCTGCATCGTCGAGGACCACGCTGTCCTCGGCAAGCGCCCGCGCCTTGCCGGGCGCTCCTCCGCACATGGTGACATTGGGCGCCTTACCGTCGGCGAGCGGGTCACGGTCTGCGCGGGCGCGATCGTCTTCGCGGGTGCGACCGTCGGTGAGGGGGCGATCCTCGGCGACCAGTCGTTCGTGCGCGAGCGCTCCACCGTCGGGGCCGGCTCCGTCGTCGGCCGGGGCAGCGTCGTCGACAACGATGTCTCAATCGGCGCCCGCGTGCGCATCCAGACGAACGTCTATCTCACCGCGTTCTCCGTTGTCGAGGACGATATCTTCGTCGGTCCCTGCGCGATGACGACCAACGACGACACGATGGCCCGTCACGGGGATGGGCAGGGCTCCGAATCCCACCTGCGCGGCGCCATTCTGCGGCGTGCCTGCCGCGTCGGCGGCGCCGCGGTCCTCACCCCCGGCGTGGAGATCGGCGAGGAGGCGTTCGTCGCCGCCGGCGCCCTAGTCACGCGCGATGTGCCGTCCCGCGCGGTCGTCATGGGCGTGCCCGCCCGGGTAGTGCGCGAGGTTCCCGACGGGGATCTGCTGGAGCGCTGGCGCTAGCAAAACCTCTCACCTGCTTGAGCGGCGGTTGCGATCCGGCGACGATGCTCGATCGCCGCCGCGACATCATCCGCCGCGACATCATCGTTAAGGGTCAGAGTGATCCTCACACATCACAGCGTAGTTCGCACGGCGGCCACGACCTCGTCCGCCTGCGTGCGTGTCAGCACCGGGCTCATCGGGATCGCCAGGTGCGTTCTCGCGGCCTCTTCGGTCGCGGGCAGGTTGACGCCCTCGCCCCATGTTCGCATCGCCGCCTGACGGTGGATCGGGGTTCGGTAGTAGGCCTTGTGGCCGACCTGCGCGCTTGCGAGCGCGGCTTCCAGGCGCTCCACCTCGGGGTGGCCCACCACGTACAGGTGCCACGCGGGCTCTGCGCCCGCGGTCGGCTTGGGCAGCTTCACCAGCTCGCCCAACCCCGCCTGCTCGTAGTGCTCTCCGGCCTGGCGGCGCCCGCTTGCCCACTTGTCCAGGTGTGGCAGCTGCACCCTCAGAATCGCCGCCTGCAGCTCGTCCAGTCGCGAGTTGTACCCGACCTGCTCGTAGGTCACCTTGTCCTTTGACCCGTGAAACCGCAGCGTCCGCGCGCGCTCCGCCACCTGCTCGTCGGATGTCGTGATCATCCCGCCGTCGCCGAACCCGCCCAGGTTCTTGGATGGAAAGAACGACCACGTCGCCGCCTTTCCCAGCGCCCCCGGGCGTCCCGCGGGCGAGACCGAGCCCGCGGCCTGGGCGGCGTCCTCCAGCACCGGCACGCCCAGCGCCTCGATCTCCGCGATCGGGGCCACGTTGCCGAACAGGTGCACCGCTATCACCGCCTTCGTCCTGGGCGTAATCGCCGCCTTCACCGTCTCCGCGGTCACGCAGTACGTATCCGGGTCGATGTCACAGAACACCGGCGTCGCACCCGTCGGCGGAATCGCCTCGGCGGAGGCGTAGAAAGTAAACGACGGCACCACCACCTCGTCGCCCGGGCCGACGCCCATCGCGCGCAGCGCGATCGTGATCGCATCCGTCCCGTTTGCCACGCCCACGCCATACTCTGCGCCGCAGTATTCAGCGAACTCCTGCTCAAACGCGCTCACCTCCCGACCGAGTATGTACCGCTCGCTGTCGAGCACTCGCTCGATTGCCGTTTTCACCTCATTCCTCAACGGCTCTATTGCGGTACTCGTATCGAACAGGCTTACGGTCATGTGTTTATGTGCTCACAGACAACACCCGGTGCGGTGACCGGTGTCGGTGGGGTTGTATGAAAGAGCTGGCTCCCGGGTCTCCCATCAAAAAAGCCCGCCTACGCACCCTCACCGCGGCTTCAGCAGCTCGAGGTCCGCGCGTGTCATCAGCCTTATCAGCTGCTCGAACGAGGTCTCCGGCTTCCAGCCGAGATCCCGCTCGGCCTTTGCCGAGTCGCCGATCAGGTGATCGACCTCCGCCGGTCTGACGAACGCCGGGTCGATCGTCACGTACTGCTCATGCCCGCCCAGACCGGCCTCGTCGAACGCGATCTCGCAGCACTCCCTCACCGAGTGTGACTCGTTCGTCGCGATCACATAATCCTCTGGCGTGTCCTTTTGCAGCATCAGCCACATCGCTTCGACATAGTCCTCGGCGTACCCCCAGTCGCGCTCGGCGTCGAGGTTGCCCAAGCGCAATTCTTTCTCCAACCCGTGCTTGATCGCCGCCGCGTGCCAGGTGATCTTGCGAGTCACGAATTCCCGGCCCCTGCGTGGACTCTCGTGGTTGAACAGGATGCCGCTCGTCGCGTGCAGGTCGTAGCTCTCGCGATAATTCACCGTGATGAAGTGCCCGTACGCCTTCGCCACCCCGTACGGCGAGCGCGGGTAGAACGGGGTCGTCTCGGTCTGGGGCACCTCCAGCACCTTGCCGAACATCTCACTCGAGCTGGCCTGGTAAAAGCGGGCCTCCGGGCACACTTCGCGCATCGCCTCGAGCATCCGCGTCACGCCCACCCCCGTGAACTCCGCCGTCAGTGTCGGCTGGATCCATGACACCGCCACGAACGACATCGCGGCGAGGTTGTATATCTCGCTCGGTTTCGCCGCCCGCAGCGCGTCCACGAGCGAACGCTGATCCAGGAGGTCGCCCTGGTGCAGCGTGATCCGGTCCCGCAGGTGCTCGATCCGCTCGAACTTCTCCGTCGACGCCCGCCTGACCATCCCGTGCACGTCGTACCCCTTCTCCAGCAGCAGCTCCGCCAGATAGGAGCCGTCCTGGCCGGTGACCCCGGTTACTAGCGCCGAACGCTTGGCTGACATGGCCGCAACCCTACCGGTCGGACTTGCGGCGATGTTCGCAGGACCCGCGGCGGCGCCGACCGGACTCGCCGCGCCCGTCGGACTTACGGCGCTGCACGCCCTACCCGCGGCGGTGTTGCGTGTACTGCCGGGCGAACCCGACGACGAATCGCGGGTTGTATCGCGCGTATCGCCGCCACAGCCTGCGCGGCTCGCGCATCAGCCGGTAGGACCACTCCAGGCCGTTGCGTCCCATCCACGGCGGCGCCTGTGCGACGAGGCCCGCGTGGAAGTCGAACGCCGCGCCCACTCCCACCAGCAGCGGCGCTTGCAGGCGCGGACGCATCCGGTGCATCCACTGCTCCTGCTTGGGCTGGCCCGTCCCGACCCACACGACCTGCGCGCCCGACGCGTCGATGTCCGCCAGCAGTCGCTCGTCCTGTTCGAGCGTCAGCGGCGTAAACGGGGGACTCGCGCCGCCGACGATCTCAAGCCCCGGACAGCGCTCGCGCAGCCTATCCGCCAGCAGCTCCCGCTCGGAGTCTCCGCGCCCGCCGTACAGGTACATCGGCGTGCCGGTGCGCGAGGCCCGTGCGCAGTACATGGCCATCAGGTCCGGCCCGTACACCCTCGTCGCGTCCGCATGTCCGAGCGCGTGCAGCGCCCACACCAGCGGCTGTCCGTCCGGCACCGCCAGCGTCGCCGCCAGCACAGCTTCCATCGTCGCCGCGTTCTCGCGGGCGTTCATCACGAGGTTCACCGCCGCGGCCGTCACGTACCCGCGCGCGCCCGTCGCGATCATCGCGTCCATCCAGTCCATCACCTGCTCGTAGTTCGACACCGCCAGCGGGATGCCGAGAATCTCCGCGCGCTTGGGCGGGACGGGAATGGCACCCCCGGTCGTGCCGGCTTGGCTGGAAAGATCGGCGCCGCCCGTGGGATCGGCTGGACTCGCGGGAGCCTCGGCGGCTGTGGTGGATGCGTCTGGACGTGCGATTCCGTGAAGATACCGACGGTCTTGCCATCCGTCGCCTCCATCGACCCGCAGTTCTGGTTTGACCGCTCGGTCCTGATCACCGGCCACACCGGCTTCAAGGGCGCCTGGCTGTCGCTGTGGCTGCAGTCGCTCGGCGCCCGCGTCACCGGACTCGCCCCGGCGACGGCGCCCACCGCTCCTTCGCTGTACGCGCTCGCGCGCGTGGGCGATCAGATGGTCGGCGAGCTGCCGATCGACATCCGCGACCCCCCCGCGGTGCACGAGGCCGTCCGCACTACGCGTCCCGACGTCGTGCTGCACCTCGCCGCTCAGCCGATGGTCCGCCTGTCGCTGCGCGCCCCCGTGCTGACGTTCGAGGTCAACGTGCTCGGCACCGTCAACGTCCTTGAGGCTGTCCGCCTTGCCGGGGACTCGGTCCAGGCGGTCGTCGTCGTCACCTCGGACAAGTGCTACGCCAACCCCTCCGCCTTCGCCCCGCAGTCGGCGCCCGCTCGGGTCGAGAGTTGCAAGCCGGGCGACATCCCCCACCCCGACCCCGCGTCCGCGCCCGCGGGCGACATCCCCCACCCCGCGCCCGACCCCGCGTCCGCGCGCCGCTTCGTCGAGGGCGACCCGCTGGGCGGTCGCGACCCCTACTCGAGCTCGAAGGCCTGCGCCGAGCTGGTGACGGCGGCCTATCGAGACTCGTTCTTCTCCGGTCCCGGCCCGCGCATCGCGACCGCGCGCGCGGGCAACGTGATCGGTGGGGGAGACTTCGGCGAGGACAGGCTCGTTCCGGACATCCTGCGCGCATACGACGCCGGCCGACCCGTGCGGGTGCGCAATCCCGACGCGATCCGTCCATGGCAGCACGTGCTCAACCCGCTCGGCGGCTACCTTGCGCTCGTGCAATCGCTGTGCGGCTCAGATGCCGATGACGCCGCGCGCGCGTTCAACTTCGGTCCGCGTCCACGGGACGCACGCACGGTGTTGGAGATCGTCCAACGTCTCGACGGTCAGCTGGACGGCGCGCTCTCCTATGAGCTGGACGGCGCGGCCCATCCGCCCGAGGCGTCCCGGCTGGAACTCGACTCGACCGCCGCCGAACACCGGCTCGGCTGGCGGCCCCGCTGGGACCTCGACGAGGCCCTTGCGCGGGTCGCGAGCTGGCACGAGGCGCATCGCCGCGGCGAGGACATGCGGCGCACAAGTTTGGAGCAAATAGCGGCATTTCACTGAGCGACTATTCGCCTGGCTCGCAATCTTTTACAGGGTGAGCCCACTGACCGTGCGTCGCTATCGAGCCGAACGGCTGCTGCGCCGAGAGTTCGATGCAATGCGTGGGCGGGTCCAGGCGACTGTGCGGGCGCGCCTGCGCGCGGCTTGCGTCAGTCTCGACGCCGCCGACCTCGAGGCCTGTTACGCCCAGGCCTGGCACGGGCTGTACACCACGATGCTGGAGGGCGATCAGGCGGAGGTCGCCAATCCCGAGGGCTGGCTCGTGCTGGTGACATACCGCCGCGCGATCGACGAGCACCGTGCGCGCCTGCGTGCCGCACCGGCGACACCCGCGGCATATGGCGCGCGCGAGCCCGACTTTGATGCCCGTGCCCCCGAGCGCGATCTTGCCGGCGAGCTGGACGATCGCGCCAGGCTGCGCCAGTTGATGGAGGGGTTGCGAGGCAGGTTGAACCCGCGCGAGCGCCAGGCGGCCGCGTTGTGTTACCTGCAGGGCCTCTCGCGCGCGGATGCCGCCGCGCGCATGGGCATCAGCGAGGCGCGCATGCGCAAGCTGATGGAGGGATCCCGCGCGGGATCGCCGGGCGTCGCGGGCAAGGTCGGCGAGCTGCTGGACACGATCCGCGCCGGCTCCTACTGCGCTGAGCAGTCTTCGCTGATGCGCGGCTTCGCATTCGGCATCCTCGACCCCGGCGGCGAGCGCTACGTACTCGCCCAGGCCCACCAGCGCGAGTGCCCGGCCTGCCGCGCCCATGTCCTGTCGCTGCGCGGTCTCGCCTCGGTGCTGCCCCCGTTGCCGCTGCCGTTGGCGCTGGGCGCGGGTGTTGCCGCGAGCGCGAGCGCGGGTGCGGGCGCGGGGGCAACGACCACCGGGGTTGGTGCGGGCACGGGCGCCACGGCTACCGGCGCGGGTGCGGGCACGGGCATCGGCGCCGGAGTCTCTGGCGCCGGAGTGGGTGCAGGCGGCGCCGCCGGGGGAGGATGGTTCGTCGCGGGCGGAGGTCTCGGTGCGAAACTCGCCGTCGGCTGTCTGGTCGCGGTCAGCGTCGGCGCGGGCTGCGTCGCGCTGACCGTCGCTCCCATCGCTGCGCACCATGCTGTGCATCGCCGCCATCTCTTCCACGCGGCCGGCCCGCGCGCCTCGGGTGCTTATGAGGCGCTGAGCCCGTCCCCGATAGGCGCTCAGCTGGTGTCAGGCACCGAGTCTGTGGCGCGAGCCGTCGCGTCCAAGTCGGCGTCGACCGCCGGCACGTCACACGCGCTGACGCCCGCCGCCAGAGCCAGCCGCGAGTTTGGCCTGGAGCAGCCTGCACGCCACGGGCCGGCCGGCAGCGTCCCGATCACCTCCCCGTCCGGCGTCGCACGCGCGGCTTCCGCCGCCGGATCATCGGTCCAGCGAGCACCGTCATCCCACGGTCACGAAAGCGGTGCTCCGTCCGCCGCCGAACGCGAGTTCGGGCTCGGGTAGGAGGTTGTTCCGGGTGGCGCATGCGCCACCCGGCGGAGCCGCACATGTGCGGCTCCGTAGCAGGCCCGCATGCGGGCCTGCCGGCCATGCCGCATGCGGCATGGCCCTTCACATCAGCCTTTATAAGTCATGCGGCCCGCGGATTTTGCCCGCACGCGGACCGGTATCAAACGGTTCAGCCGCTCGGGAACGCCTTCATCAGCTTCCTCAGCGCCAGCGGGTTCCCGCGTGGGCGCAGCTTGCCGGTGGCCAGCGCGCGGCGCGGGTCCAGGCGCTCGCCGATGATGTCCACCCAGTCCTGGTAGGCGATCGCCAGGCGCAGGTCCGGGTTTGCCGAGGCGCCCTCGGTGACGGTGCTCGAGCCGTTGTTGACGATCAGGTGCCAGGTGGGGACGTCGGGGTCGGTGAACTCCCACTGGAACGTGGTCGCCCGCTTGAGTCCGTGCTCGGGGTTGACCTGACGGCGGATCATGTCGAACAGCAGGGCGACCGTCTCGGAGTCGCGCTTGGACGGGCCCTCGCGGACGCCGATCACGCCGGCCTGGGCGAGCGTGCGTCCGCGCTGGGAGACCTCCAGCGGGGTCAGGCCGGGTGGCAGCAGCGCGGGTCCGGGAAGGGTCTCGGCGGCGAGACCGGCCGAGCGCAGCTTGGTCGTCATCGAGGTCAGGCCCTCGACGCCGACTTCGTCGTAGGTCGCGCCGAACACGGTTATGTAACGTTCGTCCCAACCCGGAGGCATCAGCACCTGGGCGGTGTACCGCGTCACGTCACGCAGGATCCGCGCGACCGCCTTGGGCACGCCGACCGGGTCTTCGCGATTCAGGTCGGACAGCAGCTTCACGCCGAAACCGATGTGGCGCTGCTCGTCCGTGGCGATATTCTGCATTCCCTGTCTGAACGCGGGCAGCGCATCGCGCCGTTCCAGATAGCTGCAGATGAAGTGCTGGCCGGGCTGGGCGAGCGCCGCCTCGATCACGATGTGGTAGAGCGTCACGGCCGCCGCGAGCTGGGCGGGGGAGCGGTCGGCGCGCAGCTCGTCGGCCATCGTGTCCAGGCGGTCGAAGATCTTGCGAAAGCCCGGTGTCAGCTGCGGCTTGATCGCGCGCAGCCCGCTATCCATCGAGCCGTCACCGATCCCGCATACCTCCTGCATGAACCGCTTGAAGAACACCGCATGGCGAGCCTCGTCGACCTGCTGGGTGGTCAGGAAGTACTTCTGCTCCTCTTTGGGCGCCGCGTCGATATACGGGGAGAGATTGTCCGCGACCGCGTCCTCGCCCCAGAAGAACAGCGAGTAGTTCCACAGCGCCGCCTTGCGCTCGAACTCGGTGAAGTCCTCCCGCCACTGCCTGGCGTCCTCGGTGAAGTCGAGCTCGGTCGCCTGCCAGTTGCCGCGCTCCCAGCGCGCGTACAGATCCTCGTAGGAGATCGCGTCCGCCGGCAGGCTCGCCGGGTTGGAGGAGGAATCGGTCGGGGTGGGAGTGGTGACTGCGGTCGCCATATGGCTGCTCCTAAAAGTAGGCGTGATCGCCGTAGTAATCAATCGTCCCCACGACCGGGTGGCCGGGGCGCTCGCGGGGTGAGCGGATAATGGACGTTATCGCAATAGCGCGCGCTCTGTCAAGTGGCTGTCAAGTAGAATGCACGCGATGGAGACGGCCCGGCTGACGCGCGAGCAGAGCAAGGCCCATACGCGCACGCGGCTGCTGAGCGCGGCGAGGACGGTGTTCGCGCGCAACGGCTATCACGGCGCCACGGTCGAGCAGGTCGCCTCCGAGGCGGGGTTCTCCACGGGCGCGCTGTACTCGAACTTCGACGGCAAGGAGAATCTGTTCCTCGCACTGATGGAGCGCGAGATCGATGCGCACGCGCGGGAGATCTCCGCGGCCGTGGAGACCCGGCATTCGGTCGCCGAGCGCGCGACCGGCGGCGCGAAGCAGTGGATGACGATGATCGAGCGCGAGCCGGAGCTGCTGCTGCTGTTCATGGAGTTCTGGGCCTACGGCGTGCGCGACCCGAGCGTGCGCCCGAAGGTTGCCGCCCGCTTTGCGCAGATGCGCGAGCTGCTGACGCGGCTCGTCGCCGACGGTATGCGCGAGTTCGACCTGGAGCTGGAGCTGCCCGCCGAGCACCTCGCGCTCGCGATCGACGCGCTCGCCGACGGCATTGCCCGGCAGAAGCTGACCGACCCCGACGCGGTGCCCGACGACCTGATGGGTCGCGTGCTGTCGCTGCTGTTTGCGGCGGTCACCCGCCCGGCAGGCACAGGCACGCGTAGTGGACCGTGAACAGGCGCCTGGCAAGCCCCGGTGCGAGGCGGTGCAGGCCGGCGCGCAGTGTCCACTTCGCCGTAGCGCGCGCCCGCGCGAGGAGGCCGTCGGCGAAGAACAGGTGGGCGGCGAGCGGCAGTGAGTCCTCCAGCTCGTACGCGATCCGCATGCCCGCCCGCGTGACGATCTCTTGCGCGGAGGTGCGATCCAGCCGCTGCAGGTGGCCGACCTCGGAGGCGTGCTCGCGCTTGACCGAGCGCCGCGCGGACAGGTTCGCCTCGAGCGGCACCTCCATCAGCACCGCATCGCACGCGCGCGCCGCCTCGGCCAGGAGCGCAGGTGGGTCGGGCACGTGCTCGAGCACGTGCGAGATGATGCCCAGCTCATAGGCGCCGTCGCCGGCCGGCAGGTGGGCGCCGTCGTAGAGCTCGACCGAGTCGATCTCGGGCCGGCCGCGCGCGATCGCGATCGCGGCCTCGGTGATCTCCACGCCTGAGAGCTCCCCGCCGAAGGTGCGCGCATGCAGCTCGCACAACAGCGCCCCATCGCCGCAGCCGATCTCCAGGGTGCTCGTAGGGAGCAGCCCCGCGCGAGAGCACAGGGCAAGCACGTGGTCGGCCTTGCCGACCGCCCCGAGCGCGCGCCAGCGCGCATACCGCGCTGCCTGCGCAGGGTCGCGCTGGGCGTAGGCCTCGTCGTAGAAGCGGACCAGCTGGGAACGTTCGTCCATCGGTGGATTATCGAGGTCTGGGCGTACAGGTAGCCTCGCCGATGGATGAACCCAACGCCCGCCGCGAACAGACCCGCGAGCACGACGGCCGGCAGGCTGATCGAAAGTCTGCGCGAAGCTCCTGCGACGCTGCCCGCGCTGGCGGCGATAGTGCTGTTCGTCATCTGGGCGACCGACCAGGCGGGGTATCCGCTCACGCACTGGGCGCCGGGCGGGCTGATCGTGCTGGCGTTGCTCGGGATCGCGCTCGGCTTCGTGGGACTGCGCATCGCCGAGGTCCCGACGCCGGTGAAGATCGCCCTCGGCTGCCTGGCGGCGTACACCGCGCTCAGCTTCCTGTCGATCCTGTGGGCGGGCGTCCCCGGCGACGCCTGGGAAGGCGCCAACCGGACGCTGGTGTACCTGCTCGTGTTTGCGCTGTTCGCGCTCTGGCCCCAGCACGGACGCAGCGCGGCGCTGCTGCTCGGCGTGTGGACGATTGCGAGCATCGGGCTGGCGGCGTTCGTCGCGCTGCACGTAAACGCGGCCGCTCACAACCTCGTGCGCCTGGAAAGCCTGCTTCCCGGGGGGCGCCTGACCTATCCCTCCGGCTATGCCAACGCCAACGCGGCGCAATGGCTGATCGCGTTCTGGCCGGCGCTGCTGCTCGCGCGCGCGAGCAGCCTGCACTGGAGTGCGCGGGGACTGCTCGCCGGCGGCGCGGTGCTGCTGGCCGAGGTGGCTCTGCTCAGCGTGAGCCGGGGCTCGCTATATGCGACACCGGTGATGCTCGTGCTGGTGTTCGCGCTGCTGCCCGGCCGTGCGCGCACGTTCGCCCTGCTCGTGCCGGTCGCGGCCGGGATCGCCGCCGCCGCGCCGTCGGTGCTGCGCGTGGGAGAACGCATCGAACACTCCCAGAACGCCACCGCCGCCGTGCATACCGCCACGACGGCGACGTTCCTCGCGGCTCTGGCGGTGGGACTGGTGGTGGCGCTGGGCGCCGCGGTCGAGGGCAGGCGCGCATTCTCGAAGGCTTCGGTGAGGCGTGTCGTGCGCAGGGGTGTCGGCGCGGTCGCGATCGTGACGCTCGTCGTGGTGCTCGCGGGGGGCTGGGCCGCCGCGGGCAATCCGGTCACGAGAGCACATCACGCCTGGGACACGTTCAAGAGCGGCAGCGGCTACGGTGCGAACAGCGCCGGTGGCAATCGTCTGACGAGTGGGCTGGGCAGCAATCGCTACGACTTCTACCGGGTGGCGCTGAACGAATTCCTCGCGCATCCGCTCGTGGGGATCGGCGCGGACAACTTCCAGCAGCAGTACCTCGCGCACGGCCGCAGCAACGAGACTCCCCGCTATCCGCACAGCGTCGAGCTGCGCACGCTGACTCAGACCGGCCTGGCGGGCGCGCTGCTGGTGCTCGTGGGCCTGGGGGCGGCGCTGGTCGCCGGTTGGCGCGGGCTGCGAGAATCCGATCCATTGGGGCGCGCCGTTGCCGCGGCGGCGCTGGCAGGGTTCGCCTACTGGGTGGTTCATGGCTCGTTTGACTGGTTCTGGGAGTTCGCCGGCCTGGGAGCGCCGGCGTTCGCGATGCTCGGCCTCGCCTGCGCGCTGGCCCCGCGCCGTGAGGTTGTGCGCTCGCGCGAGCATGGTGTGAGCGTCGTCAGGCGCCTTAGGGCGTATCCCGATAGGAGGGTGCGGCTGGGGCGTTCTAGGGTCAAGCGGAGCGCGGACGCAAGGGCGAAGGCATGGTGGTGTCATGTCGAGCCCGAGGACAAAGCTCCGCACAGGCCATCGGGCGCATCCAGACGTGCGGGCCTATCGGGATACGCCCTAAGCATTGTTGCCGGTGCGACCGCGGCACTCCTAGCCGCGGCATCGCTGGCGGCGCCCTGGCTGAGCCGGCTGGAGATCCAGAGCGCCGCGCGGATCTGGCCGAAGGCGCCGACTACGGCGTACGCTCGCCTGAACGACGCGGCGGGGCTGAACCCACTCAGCGACGAACCGTATCTCGTGGCGGGCGGGATCGCGCTGCGCTTCGGCGATCTGCGGCGTGCTGACCGCGAGTTCACGCTGGCGCTGGGGCGCACTCCCGCAGACGCCTATGCCACGCTGGAGCGTGGAGCGATCGCCTCGGCTCAGGGGAATCGCTCCAGGGCGCTCGCGTTGCTGGAACGGGCTGTGCGCCTGAACCCTCGCGACCCGCTGACACGCCAGGTGCTGCGGCTGGTGCGCAGGGGCGAACAGGTGGACATCGACGAATTGAACCGTGCGATCCTGGGCAAAGCACAGCGATTTACGTAATGCCGCAGCCAGTCGGCAGGCCGGCGGGGGATCCCGCTCGACACAGTCCGGAACCTTCGGTAGCGTATGGAGAACATCCAGTCGATTTGCCGCCCCTCGGTGTGCATCGTCGCGGCCGGGCATTTGATCGCAGGGCAAGGCGATGGCTGACACAAGGCACGGAGAGTGGAGCGCGATGTTGCTCAGGCCGAAGAAGGGAACCCAAGGCAGGGAACCATGACAAGTCATCACAGAATCGTTTTGGCAGGTCTCATAGCTGCTGCATTGCCGGCGGGGATACCCACGCTCGCGGCTGGAAACTCGCTGCTGAGTGGGTACGGCGGCCCGGGCCAGGGTAGCCAGGCGATCATCGGCTCGACACTCCTGGGTGGGGGCTCCGGCGGAGGCGGTTCGACAGGCGGTGGGTCGGATGGCTCATCAGGCTCACTCCGCCATGGCGAACAGTCCGGTGGGACGGGATCTTCAGCGATCGGCGCCACGGGCATAACCGTTCATGGCGCGCGAGAAAGTGCCGGTAGGGATTCGGGCTCGGGGCAGGCCGGCACAGGTAGGGCATCCGGTGGCGGCGCGAGCACGTATCCAGCTTCGTCGGACGCGGTAGCGGGTGCAGGGGAATCAGAGGCGTTGGGGCTGTGGGGCGATGACTCGCTTTACATCCTGCTTGCATTCGCCGGGCTGGCGCTTACGGGCGTTCTCACCAGGCGGCTGGCGCGGACGAAAGGGCCCGGGGGGCATCGACCGCTAAAGGGACGGGTTATAGAACCCGAGTAATCCCCAGGCATTCCAACAGGGACAGGGACGCCCTCCGATCATGGACCAACCGCGCATCACCCAGCAGACATCGACCACCCTGCCTCTCACGGGCAAGCTCGCGCGCGATGCTCCGCGGCCCAAGTCGCTGCTGGGCGGGACCTTCGCCGGGCGCTTGCAGTGGGCGCTGGAGGGGTCGGGCTGGAGCGTGCTGCGCCCAGCCGTCGATTTTGTGCTTCTGTGCTCGGCGGTGATCGTGGCGCTGGGTGGCGTGCGTGCGACTTCGCACGTCTCCGCTGTGCAGGCTCCGCTGCTGGCGCTGCCGCCCCTGGTCATGTTGCTGCTCTATCTGCGCGGGCTGTATCGCACGCGTCTGCGCGCGCTTGTGCTCGACGGCGTCGTGCCCGTGGTCAGCGCGGTGTCGATCGCGGTGATGGCGGTCGCGACGATCGGCCTGTTCGTCAACGGCCAGGCCCCGAGCCAGTCTGATGGCGTGCGCTCGTGGTTGTTGGCGCTGCTCGCCGTGATCCTCGGGCGCATCACCCTGTCAGGCGCCCAGCGCTGGGCACGTGGACGGCGGCTGGTGGGCAAGCCGGTGCTGATCGTGGGCGCTGGGCTCGTCGGCTCGCAGGTGGCCCGGCTGCTGGAGAAACATCCCGAGTACGGGCTGGTCCCGGTCGGCTTCGTCGACGACGACCCCCGTTCGGTCGCGGAGGTGGGTGGACGCGACGTGCCCGTGCTGGGCACCGTCGAGGATGTCGACGAGATCGTCGAGGAGACGGACGTGTGCAAACTGATCGTCGCGTTCTCCTCGGTCGCCGACGCCCGCATCAGCCGCTTGATCCAGCGCTGCCAGCAGTTGGGCGTCGATGTCTCGGTGGTGCCGCGGATGTTCGATACGATGAACCACCGCACCTGGTACGACACGGTCGGAGGCACCCCGCTGCTGACCTTCTCGACGGTCGATCCCAAGGGCTGGCAGTTTGCGCTGAAGCACGCTTTCGACCGTGTTTTCGCGCTTGTGCTGCTGGTGTTCCTCTCGCCGGTGCTCCTCTGCTCGACGCTGGCCGTGCGCCTGAGTTCCCCCGGTTCGGCGTTGTTCCGCCAGCGTCGTGTAGGCCGCGACGGCAGGGTATTCGACCTCTATAAGTTCCGCTCGATGCGCGTGGGATCAGTGCAGAGCACAAAGCTGAGCGGCGACGACGACACCGCGATCGACTTCCTGCTCGGCGGGGACACAGCGCCGGGTGGGGTGGAGGGCGACGATCGCCGCACGCTCGTCGGCCGTATTCTGCGGCGCACCTCGGTGGATGAGCTGCCGCAGCTGCTGAACGTGCTACGCGGGGAGATGAGCATCATCGGGCCGCGTCCGGAGCGGCCCGAGTTCGTCGAACTGTTCCAGCACGACGTCGCTCGCTACGGTGACCGCCATCGCGTCAAGTCGGGGATCACCGGCTGGGCGCAGGTGCACGGACTGCGCGGCCAGACCTCGTTGGCCGAGCGCGTCGAGTGGGACAACTACTACATCGCCCACTGGTCGCTTGGTCTGGACGTGAAGATCCTCGTGCTCACGCTGGCTGTGCTCTTTCGCAACGCCGAGTAGCGGCTCGATCCGCGGACGCCCTCCCGCGGCACTGGCGAGGCTCTTCCTGCCCCGGGACCTATCGGACCCCAACCGCCGGCAGGCGGCAGCCAAAGACAGTCCACTTTACGAGCCCCTCGCCGGAGGCGGTCCGCCTCAGATGCTCTTCTGTGTGTCCCGGCCAGGTCCCATCCAGTCCTGGAAGACGCGCACCGTCAGGCCGCTCGTGCCGAGCGCCGAGGGAAGCGCGATCGAGTACCGGTTGAAGCGGTTGAGTATGAACAGCGCTTGGTAGTGCAGGATGCTGCCCTGAAACGCTTCGAGCTGCATGTAGTCACCGACGGGCCCCGATCCACTTGCCAGCACCTGGCTGCCCTGCCGGCGCAGGCTGAGTGTGACGGGACTCAGAGCGCCGAAGGGCGAGGCCATGACTCTGGCGAGTGCGGCAAACGACGGCTTGCGGGCGTCCTTTTCGTTCAGCACCCCAAATTCTTCGGCTCTAGCGCCCTGCAGCTTATAGAGCAGCTCAGCCGCGATGTACGGAGTGGATGCCAGCGAGCGAAAGAGGTTGGTGATGTTGGCTGCTTGGACCTGCGGCGTCACGCACGCCTGTTCGCGCTGGGTCCTGTATCGCGGCCAACAGCTGCTCCAGCCAAACTCATCCAGCCACAAGGGCTTGGCGTCCCCGCCGGCAAGCTGCACTTGGCGGAACGAGCGCAGCGAAGCGAGGGTCAGGCTGTAGAAGTGCACCGCCAGCCCGTTGTAGTAGCCCTTGATGCCGGCGGCGTAGAGGGCGCGCAGGAAGACACCGTTGGAGCCGACGAGCGAGCCTGCGAGCACCGGCACGTTCGGGTTTGCCCGCTTGATCACGGGGTAAGCGGCGCGCAGAATGGCCGCGTAGCGCTGGGGCTTGTGGGGGCCCGCGAAGTAATCTTCGTTGACCTGGTCGGGCTCGTTCCAGATCTCGATTGCGGCCAGGCGCCTACCGTAGCGCTGAGCCAGATAGCCGACGAAGGCGGCGTAATCTGCGGGATTGCGCGGTGGCCACGCGTTGGCCTTGCTCGGTCGCCTTGATGTGCATCTGCGCAGCAAAGCCGCCGGCGCCGAGGATGCCCAGCACGGAGAGCTGTCCACCAGCATGATCACGCGTATGCCGGCGGCCGCGGCGTCACTCACCAGGCGGTTGATGAAGGCCAGTGCGCGCGGTTCGATCTGCTTTGGCCCAAGGGGCTCAAGCACTGACCAGGGCACTTCTGTGCGCACAACCTTGGCATGGAGCGCCCGCGCCTCGGCAATCGCCTGGTCGGCCTGTTCCGGGTCAGAGCGGGAGGATAGATCTAAGACATTCACACCTCCCAAGGGGGCGCGGGACGACGACAGGTGCGCGCCGATCGCACGCTCGGCACCACCGACCGAGGCCAGGCACGCCAGCCCGCACAGGCCGAGCGCGGACACGATCATGAACTTACCGAGGCGCTCGATCATCCCTGAATGCACCATACGCGATCACCATAACGGCAGGCGCACTACCGTAGAAGTACGCTACCAATGGCGATGTCTCCAACTTGGATCTGGATGCAGATCGCGATCGTCGTGTTCGTGCTGATCGGGATGATCGTGGCCATCACAAAGCTCGCGTAGGCATCGCGGTCACTCAGAGCCTCAGCCGTTGGAGCTCTTAGCCACGGATGCGTCCCCATGGTCGCCGGGCTCGTTTGACGCCCGGGGGTGTGAGCACCGGTCGGGGTGGGATCTCCTCGCCCGCGAGGATCGCCGCGGGCACCGCCTGAGTCAGCCAGTCGGTGAGCGGGCCGAACCCAGCCTGCTCGAGCTCCTTGGCGATCCCGGGTGGCCGGCGAATGTGATCGTGGGCATCGGAGGCCACGTTGTGGACTATCTCGTTTTCCAAGAGCCTCACTGCGAAGCGGCGCACTTCGCCGCCGAAGCGGCCTACGAGAGAGCCGGCCGTAATCGATGTGAGGACGCCGCCGCGTACGAGCGATTCCAGCATGCGCGGATCGCGGTGGAAAGCGGGACACCGCTCTGGGTGGGCCAGCACGACACGATGGCCACGGTGCTGGAGATCCTGCACGATGGTATCCAGACCGGTTGCCACCGCCGTGAAGGGAGGCTCCACCAGCAGCCAGGGGCCTCCGCCGAGGCCGAGGCGCGGGAGCTGTGCCGGCTCGATGTCGGCAAGGCGAGTCATCGCGATCTCAGCACCGGGACGAACCTCAAGCGCCACCGCCTCGGCGGTGAGGCGCGCGTTGACCTCGTTCACCAGCCGGGTGATCGTGCCGGCGGCGTTTGGGTAGCGCCAGCTCACGTGTGGCGTCGCCACGAGCGTCTGGGTGCCTGCGGCCACGGCGCCGCGCGCGAGCGCGAGCGAGCCCTCGATCGTCTCGGGGCCGTCGTCGATGCCTGGAAGTACGTGGCAGTGCAGATCGATCACGGTGCAGTGAACGTTAAGGGCGCGCACCAGCTCAAGTCCAGCATCAATCTATGCTTCTTCTGACCCCCGGGCTCGTCCCACAAAGGCACGGCGAGGGTCGCGACGATCAATAGCTGCTCGATTGGTCATCTGCGCTGCGGGCGAGGGGCCTGCAGGTAAGAGATCAATGCTGGTAGCTGGGGCTGACGACTTCGAGCTGGCTCCACGGGATCGCGTCCAGCACGTCGTAGGGGTTCGAGCTCAGCAGGGCTTCGTAGGGATTGGACTTGCCTTCCTTGGTCAGCGGCGTGGGATCCTGGGCGGATAGCGCCACAGCACCGGCGGTGTCGCCCACGAAGATCCCGTAACGCTGGATCGCCGTGGCGATCTCCAGCGCGGCAGGGCTCAGGTGCAGGGAGCTGAGGTCCAGATTGGGGTTCAGGCGGAAGTGGGTGCCCTCGGGGATCGCGTCGGGCGCCCGGGAGGTCCCGTCGGTACGGTCGGCGGGCCACACGAATTCACGATTGGCCGTATCGGGCATCAGCACTTCGAGCGCGTGGTTGATCGACCCGTGTTCGAGGTCTTCGAGATGGATCTGCCCGCCGAGCAGTGACAGGCCGGAGGCGCCGGCGCCGAAGGGGGCCGGCAGGACGCCGTCGCTGGTGTAGGCGTCGGCGATCTCGCCCCCCCAGCAGGCCGTCCACTGTCCAGATTCTTCGAGCACGCGCCACAGCTCCCACAGGTGTCCGGTGGAGGGCTGCCAGACGATCACCTCTTTGTCGGTTCCCTCGGCGGGTGAGGCGTTGGCCGGGAGGGGCACGGCTTCTATCTGGGCCTGGAAGCCCGAGAAGATGCCTTCCGGCCGGCGACAGATCGAGTTCCTTCCCACCAGTCCGATGGTGGCGGCGTTGGGTCCCACCACGTAGACGGGCGTGCTCCAGGACGTCGTGTTGATGACCACATGACCGTAGTACTTGCCGACCTGGTTCATGAACGCGCCAACGAGCTGTGCGGAGTTGCCGGCGATCGGAACGGACGAGGGCAGCTGCTGGTTGAAGACGCTTTCAGCCGAGAAGAGGCGGAGGGGTTCGGAGCGGCCAGGAGGCCCTTCATGCGGGAGTTTGCTGGATGGGGGTTTGCTTGGTGGAAGGATTTCGCTCGGAGGCGTTTTTGTGGGACCTTCGCCTGCGGGGGCTTCGTGATGCGGGGCTTGCACAGGCGGAGATTGGCCCTGGCCTGGAGGCCGACTCTGCTTCGGCGGGTGGTTCGGCGGGGCGGAAGGACCCTGTGAGACACCCGCTGACTGCCCGGCATGCGGCCCGGGATGCGATGGGACGCGCTTGTGACAGCGACGCCTGTGTTTGTTGCAGGCGATCGCTGTGTTGCTGCGGCTGCGATGCCTGGAGAATCGGCGGTGTCGCCGCGCCGACTTACCGTGGGCGCCACCGACGCGCGCTTTCGGCGACCCTGTTAGGCTCGCCCGACGCGTAGTCCCAGCGGCGTGTTGCTGAGCCCCTGCGAATACGTCGGTGGAGAACCATGCGCAGACGGCGAGGAAGCACAGCACCGGCACACAGGAGAGTCCCAGCGCGCGCGCGATGCGGTGTTCAGGGAGCGGTCGACCAAGTCGATGGATGCGCGCGAATCGCATGTGGTTCGTGATCGACAGGGCTGACGTGCCAAGCAAGGACACCCAGTCTACGTGGACGGATGAATGAAGTCTTGCAGGCCCCCAAACGGGTCGGCCCCGTCGAGGCGCCAAGCTGCATGGCACCGCAAGAAAACGCCGCTTCTGTTAGTTCTTTTCCAGACCATGGAAATGGATGGAAAGTCGAGGTTTGGATGCCTCTGTCGTTGGACGATCACGTGTTATGCGGCTCTCGCTCTATGTCTCCTAGCGGCCGTCTCTGACGCCAGCCAGTCGCAGTCCGCGAGAGAGCGCATAAGCAGGTCGTCCCACTGGAATGCAGCGGCGGCTGCATCCGTGCGCCGCGCCGCCAATCTGATCGCCGACCCTATCGTCAAGCGGATCGCCGACCCCATCGCCCAGCGGATCGCCGACCCCATCGTCAAGCGTTCGCAGCAGAGCCTTCCCGGCTGCTATGCCCAGGTCGCTCTGACGAGAAGCCCGATCCGGTTCTCGGCTCCGCTTCATGGTCGGGGCGGCTCCGTCTCGCTAACGATCCGTCACTATCGGCTGCCGACGATGGTAACCCAGTCTCCCGCCTGTGCGCCGAGCGTCATCGTGGGCCACTCCTACATGGCTTCGCTGCGCTACCGCAGCACGACGAGCGCGGCGAGCCTCGAGGTGCTCACCTACTCCAAGGGCGGCTGGCACGTGTGGTACGCGGCCAGGAGGGGACTGAGGGCGCGCAAGACATTCACGACCGTCTCCGTGCTGCTCCATCCCGTACCGGGCGACGTCAGTCGTCTGGCCTTTGGGCTGGTCTTGCGCGCGCGGGGCGCCGTCCAAGCCGAGAACTTCTCACTGAGCGAGCTCCCACCACACTCGCGAGCCATCACCACACCCGCCGTACCCTCTCCCGAAGCCAACCCGCCTGTCAAAACACCGCCTGTGGAATCGCCACCAAGCGAATTCGCCACGACCGGCAAATGGACGGTCCTCGAAAGCATCGAACACGCGCGCTCGGTCCACGCGGTGCTGCTGCAGAACGGCAAGGTGCTCGTGATGGCAGGATCGGGGAACAACGCCCAAGAAGCGGCGATGGGACATTTCAAGTCGTACATCTACGACCCAGTCGCCAACACGTGGAAGAAACTGGAAACGCCCAAGGACGTGTTCTGCGCCGGGCACGTGCAGCTGGCCGACGGCAACATCCTGATCCTCGGGGGTACCAAGGAATACCCGGCCGGGCCCAAAGTGCCAGGCGAATTCCCTAGCACCGCGTTCACGGGCGAGAACGCGAGCTGGATCTTCAACATCGAAACCGAAAAGTACGAAACGGTCACCGGCAAATTCGAAGAAGACTCCAACAAGAAAGGAGAAAAAGGACTGCCGGAATACGGACCGCTGCTCGGCGGCGCCTGGTACCCGAGCGCGACCGAGCTTGGCAACGGCGACGTGATCTCCTTCGGCGGGCTCAACGAGGAAGGCAAGGGGTCCACGAAGACCAACTACTACGACGCCACCGAAAAAGAATGGATCGATTTCGGGAGCAAAAAGGTCCAGCAGACCTACGAATGGTACTGGGGCCTCTACCCCTCGATGATCCTCACCGCGGACGGGCGCCTCTTCTACGACGGCGACTACGTCTTCGGGGGCGGGTTGTATGGCTCCCCCCAGGCCCCGAGCGGCTCATCGATCCTCGACTTCTACTGCACGCCCGGGAAAACCCCAGAACAAGAAGAAAAAGAAGCGCTGACACCCAACCCGCACGCGCTCGTCAACGGCCCAAACGGCACCTTCCCGCGGATCACCGACACCCCCGGCCTGCGCGAACCGACCAGGCGTGACCAGGCGGCCTCGCTGCTGCTGCCCCCGGCGCAGGCGCAGAAGGTGATGATCATGGGCGGCGGCAACACGCCCGAACCCGGCGCGAACGCGATCGACCTCACGGACGAGATCAACCTCACAGAAGCCAGCCCTCACTGGACCGCGGGCCCGAACCTTCCGAGCGGGGAAATGGAAGGCGGGGGCATGGAGCCGATGGGCGCCGGGAAGATGTACGTCTCCGCGGTGGCGCTCCCCGACGGCACCGTGCTCGAGACCGGGGGCTCGCTGCGGCCGCGCACCGCGAACGTGCACGAGACCTCGATCTTCAACCCCAGCTCGAACACGTTCACCTCGGTGGCCGCCGACCCGGTCGGCCGCGACTACCACTCCGAGGCGCTGCTGCTCCCCGACGGGCGCGTGATCACGCTCGGGTCCAACCCGATCACGGCCACGGGGGAAGAACCGTTCGAGACCCGCGTGTCGGTGTACGAACCGCCGTATCTGTTCAAGGGTCCGAGGCCGGTCATCAGCGGCATCGACGGCGCCCTGAACCACCTCGAAGGCTCCGTCAACCAGACAGGGCAGTGGAAATACGGCGAGGAACACACGATCACCTACAGCTCCGCCTCGCCGATCACCTCCGCGGTGCTGATCCGCCCGGCCGCGGTGACCCATTCGTCGGACCCCAACCAGCGCGAGGTGGCGTTGCCGATCACGCACGATTCAGGAACGGGGGAACTGAAAGTTAGCCTCACGTCGAACGACAATCTCGCCCCGCCGGGGTATTACATGGTCTTCCTGGTCAACGCCCAGGGCGTCCCGTCGGTGGCCCAGTGGGTTCACGTTGGGCCGTAGGCCCGTTCCCATCCGATGAGCGCGTTCGCCCACATCGCCTCCGCACGCTCCGGCCCCGGACGGCTCGGATGAGCGCCGCCGTCACACGAGCCGGGCCCGCGATCGCCGGAGAGCGGCTATCGATCGTGCGCGAGCGCTCCCATGTGGACGCGCGAGTGATCGCGGCCGTGCCGTGGGTGGTGCTCGCCGTGTTCCTCACGGCCGAGCTCGTGATGTGCGCGCTGGCGCTCAACGGGCCGTTCTATGACGAGGGCATCTACGTGACGGCGGGCATGCGTACGCTGCAGGGGCACGGCCTCAGCGACAACTACGTCTCGTGGTTCACCGGGTCGCTGATGTGGCCGGTGCTCGCGGCGCTGGGGTGGAAAGTGTGGGGCCTTGCGGGCGCACGAGCCGTCGCGGCCGTCCTCGTGACGATCGGCCTGGCGGGCACGTTCAAGGCGGCGGGGAACCTGTTCGGCATTCGCGTGCGAGCCGCCGCTGCGGTCGCGGCACTACTCAGCGGCCCGCTGTTCGCGCTCGGTCACCTGGCCGTCTACGACACACTGTCGCTGGCCGCCACCGGCTGCTCGTTCTGGGCGATGACCGAGTTCCTGCGCCGCAACGACCGCGGCTGGCTGTGCGCTTCGGCGCTGCTCTTCGGGCTCGCGTCGGTCTTCAAGTACCCGGCGCTGATCTTCGCAGGGCCGCCCCTCCTGCTGCTGGTTGTGGCCGGACGCGGCCGCAGCGCCCGGATGGACCTGGGCCTGTTCACGTTTATCGCCGCGGCGGTCGTGATGATCTACTTCCTCAGCGACCGCGGCCAGCTCGTGGCGCTCGAGCAGTTCAGGGTCAACAACAGCGTTACGTTCGGCGTCTCCTCCAGCCAGATCCTCTACACGGAGGTCTACCTGATGACGGTGCCGCTGCTGCTGGCGTTGGGGGGGGCGTTCCTGATCGAGCGCCGCGGCATCGGCCTCGCGCTGTTGTCAGGCGTGGTGGGCGCACCCGCCTACCACCTGCTCAACAATGATCCGACGAGCAGCGGCAAGCACGTCGTCTTCGGGCTGTTCTTCACATTGCCGCTGATCGGCGTCACGCTCACGCACGCTCTGCGCCGCTGGCGGTTGGTCCTGGCGGTGCCGGCGCTGATCGGGCTGGCCGCGTTCGGGGCGGTGCAGGCGGCGCGCTTGGACGAGGGGTGGGCCGACCTGCGGCCCGCTGCCGGCGTGCTCACCCGCGCGGTGCATCCAGGAGAACGGATCCTCGCCAATTCCGCATGGGTGGAGGCGGCCTATCTCTATGACAGCCACCGGATCAACTCTCCGTTTGACCTGTGGGACTTCTCCCGTGTCCAGTCGCTCGGCGGACACGTGGATGTGTGCGCGTTCCAGTGGTTCGTCGAAGTCCCCGGCGGAGAACCGTGGCCGGCGTCGATCCGCCGGGCGACGCAGCGCTGCGGGACCTTCCGCAGGGTCTATACCTCGAGTGCCCAGCTCACCGAGCTCGGGCGCAGTCTGCGCTTCGTCACCTACCGCGCTCCGATCGAAATCTGGAAGAACGAGGCCGGTAGAGCCGTGGGGGCCGTTTCCAACGCCAGATCGGGGAGGTCGATCGCGCAATGAACAGGACGATTGATGGGGACCGCCGGGCTCACGCCGCAGGGGTCACGCTGATCGTGTGCATCGCCTGGTTCCTGCCGTGGCTGATAGCACATGCCGACCTTACCAAGCCGTGGCTGTCGATCCCGTTCCTGCTGGCCACCTGCATCGTCGCCGCGGCGTCGATTGTGTCGGTGGTCAACCGCTGGCAGCGGGCCGTGCCCCAGCGAATGTCGGTCCCGGTTGGGCAAGAGCCCAGAGTCGCCGTGATCATTCCGACGCTCGGCGAGCCGATCGCCTTGCTGGCGAACACCGTGCGGTCGGTGCTCGACCAGGACTGGCCGGCGGATCGCCTGTGGGTGCTGGTCAGCGACGACGGCCACGACGATCGTGTGCGCGAGCTGGTGAACAGCCTCGCCCTCGCCTATCCCCAGGCGAGCCTGCGCTATCACCGGCCGCCCGCGCGCGGCACTCGGCGACGCAACGGCGAAGCCAAGGCGGGCAACCTCAACTCGGCGCTCGCGCAACTGCCACGGAAGATCCACTTCGTGGAGACTCGGGACGCAGACGATCTGGTAGGGGAGCGTCATTTCCTGCGCGAGACAGTGGGTCAGCTGCTCGTCGATCGAAAGCTCGCCTTCGTGCAGACCGCGAAGGCTGGCCAGGTCTCACCGCACGATCCCTTCGACAATCAGCAGCCGCACTTCTTTCAGTGCGCGATGCTCTCGCGTTACGCGGCCAATGCGGTCTTTCCGTGTGGCTCGGGGGTGGTATGGCGGCGACAGGCGCTGCGCGAGATCGGCGACTTCCCGACGTGGAATCTCGTGGAGGATCTCCAGTCCGGCCTGGAGGCCCTGCGCCTCGGCTGGCATGGCTGTTACCTGCCGATCCTCGGCGCCTATGCCCAGCATTCGCCCGAGGATCTGCCAAACTTCATCAAGCAGCGTGGAACATGGGCGCTGGACACGATCAGGCTCATGCTGTGGGCGCCCAAGAGCGGTCTCAATCTGCGCCAGCGCCTGCAGTTCTACGAGCTCGGGCTGTTCTACATGCAGGGCCCGGCCACGCTCGTGTTCCTGCTTGCCCCGATCCTTGGCTTTGCGCTGCACTGGTACCCGGTCGTCACGAGCACCAGCGCTTTCGTGCTGCATTTCTGGCCCTTCGCCGCTGCACTCGAGCTGTATCTGGTCTCGGCGCACCGGCCGATGTCCTTCGAGCAGCTGTGGCGGGCGCGACTGGTATGGGCCGGCCTCTGCTTTGTGTACGCGCGCGCCTGCATGCTGGCGATCACCGGCGGACGCAACGGCAAGCCGCGCTACGTGGTGACTCGCAAGGAGAACCACCACGCTTGGCACTGGCGTCAGATCGTGCCTCACGTCGTGCTCCTGACGATGCTCGCCGGCTCGATGGCATGGTCGCTCGCTCACCACGGCCTGCTCAGCAGCTTCGACGTGGGCTCGGCCTACTGGGCTGGCCTCTACAGCCTGCTTCTGCTCGGCTTTGTCCGTCTGAGCTGGCATGGAGTGCGCACATCCACCGGTCGCCGTGTGCCGGCTAAGAACCTATCCGAGGGCGCGCTCGGTGCCGTCAGGCCGGCCCCAGTGTCGTCTGCGCTCCCGCTCATCGTTGGCGCCGAGCAGGTCGCGTCCGCTGTCGCCACGCGGCCCGCCGCGAGCTTCATGGTGTGGGGCGACACCCCACGTGTCACTGCCCCTGAAGTCCTGCGGTCGCTGCCAACCGACGCGCACCGCCCGCGATCTCACGAAGCTCTGCACCAGCTCGAGCTTCGGATCGGCGAATGGGGCGCAGACACGGAGGTTCGATCGAGCTCTCAGCTGTCGAGCTCTCAGCTGTCCTCTGGGGCCACGACGATCGTATCCTCGGCCGCCGCCGAGTCGTGAGTTGACCATGACGAGTCTCTCCAAGCGCTCAGTGCGAGGAGGGCCAGAATCGCCGCCAGCGCGATGCCGATCGTGAAAATCGGCACGTTGTCTCCAAGGACGCGTTCGACCAGGTCCCGCGGCGGCGATGGTGCGACGGCGGAGTGGCCGTGCAGCGATGCGACGACGGCCTGCATCTTGGCGATCGTCCTCGCGTCCGGATGGCCGTTGATCGGCAGCCTGTACTTGCGCTGGAAGTAGGAGAGGGCTCCCCGTGTGCGCACCCCGAGGCCGCCGGGTGCCATCGTGCCCAGGGGATAGCCCAGCTCGCGAAAGAGGCGCTGCACCTCGATGATGGTGGCTCGCGACGGATGTCCGGGAGCGGCCGAAGACCGCGCTCGCGGGCGTGGCGATCGCTGAGGAGAGACATCGTGGGGTGCAGGGTGAAGCGGGGTCGCGGCGGCCAACCTGGATGACGGGCGATCCAGCGGAGTCGCCTGGACGGTGAGCTCCCCCGCCGCGCAAAAGCCAGCCATGAGCAGCAGAACGACGATGAGCGTCCCGGCGGCCCGAGAGCTTGGCCGGAGAAAGTTGCTTGGCCGAAGAAAGTTGCTCATCCGGTGGATCATCGGCATTATCTGCTGATTCCTTTCAGCATCGACCGATGGTACTGGTGATTTGGCCTCGCGCGCGCCCTCCAGAGCTTTGCTCGCCCGGATATGATCCGCGCGGCTGGTCATGATGGCTCAACCTGGACCCTGCCCGGCAAGGGAGGATCATGTTCAAATCGATCGTGGTAGGGACCGATGGCTCGGTACGGCCACCCGGGCGGTGCGCCAGGCAGGCGACCTCGCCCGTGCCGTCGGGGCGAAGCTCGAGCTCGTGAGCGCGTATGAGCCCGTGCCCGCGCAGCGCCTGAGCGAGGAACGGCGGCAGGCATCGTCGCCGAAGGCCATCGCGGAGCGCTCCGAGTCAGGCAGACGGCCCGGATCGTGAAGCGCGCCGTGATCCTCGCGGGCGGTAAAGGCACCCGCCTGCGACCCTATACGACGGTACTGCCAAAGCCATTGATGCCGATTGGCGATCGTCCGGTGCTTGACATTGTCGTGCGCCAGCTGAAGGCGCACGGGTTTGAGCGGATCACGATCGCCACCGGCTATCTCGCCGAGCTGATCGAGGCTTTCTTTCGCGATGGCGACAGATACGGGATTCCGATCGACTACCACCGCGAGCACAAACCGCTTGGCACCGTCGGCGCGCTTGCCCAGATCGATGGGCTCGTGGATGACGATGTCCTGGTGATGAACGGAGATGTGCTGACGGACATCGACTACGGGGCGTTGCTCGAGCGTCATCGCGTGGGCGACGCAACGGCGACCATCGCCACGAAGACGCGCCACGTGCAGATCTCGCTCGGCGTGCTGAGGTTCAATGACGCTGTCGATCCCACTCGCCTGACCGGCTACGACGAGAAGCCGGCGATCGACTACACCGCCAGCATGGGCGTCTACTGCTTCGCGCCACGTGCGCTCTCCTACATCAAGTCCGGCGAGCGCTTGGACTTCCCTGACCTTATCCTGCGTCTGATCGCTGCCGGCGAGGTCGTGCGTGCCTGGCCAAGCGACGACTACTGGCTGGACATCGGTCGTCACGACGACTATGAGCAGGCCCAGGAAGAGTTCGAGTCCGTGCGCGACCGCCTGCTCCCGCCCGAGGAGTAGGCGCTAGGCGAGCGCCGCTCGAACGATCTGCACGACGGTGTCAATGGTCGTTTCGTCCATCGTCGAGCTAAGCGGCAGCGCACAGTGACGATCGGCTGCCTGCGTAGCTCCCGGCAGCCCTCCGGCCGGCGCGCGGCGACGGTACTCGGTGAAGGTGTGCAGGGCCGGATACCAGGTCGTCTGAATGCCGTTTGCTTTGAGCTCGTCGCGAAAGCGATCGCGCGTCTCGCGGTCGGCCAGTAGGATGGGGAAGACGAAGTGCGATGAACGCTCGACGGCCTGCTCGTCGAATGCGAGCTCGACCCCTGGAACCCCAGCCAGCCGCTCGCGGTAGGCGCGAACGGTCGCGCGCCGCGCGGCGATGTTCTCTTCAAGGCGCCCCAGGCGGCTCAGCCCAAGCGCCGCGCGTGGCTCGTCCAGGCGGAAGTTGAAGCCGATGTCGACCACGTCGTAGGTGGGATCGTGGCCGCGGTGGCGATCCCAGGTGCTGCTGGTCATGGCGTGGGAGCGAAACAGCCGCACGCCTGCGTTGAGCCCCTCGTCGGCGGTGCTGACCATGCCGCCCTCGCCGACGCACAGTTGCTTCTTGGAGAAGAAGCTGAAGCAGCCAAGCTCCCCGATGGTGCCGACCTGGCGCCCGCTGTCGTCAACGCGGGCCCCGATTGCCTGGGCGCAGTCCTCGATCAGTACGAGTCCGTGCTCGTCGCAGAGCTTGCGCAGCGCGAGCACGTCGGCGGGATAGCCACAGAAGTGCACGGCTATGACCGCGCGCGTACGCGGGGTGATGCGCCGCGCGACGTCCTCGACGTCGAGGTTGAAGTCGTGCGGGCCGCGGACATCGCAGAGGACCGGCTCGGCGCCCACATATCGGGGGGCGTTCGCGCTGGCCACAAAGGTAAAGGCGGGCACGATCACCTCATCGCCAGGACCGAGCCCGGCCGCCAAGCAGGCGAGGTGCAGCGCCGCGGTGCCGCTCGAGACCGTCGCCGCGTGGGGAGTGCCGACGTAGCGAGCGAGTGCCTCCTCGAATGTCTTCATGCGCGGGCCCATCGTCAGCCAGCCGGAGCGCAGGCAGTCGAGGACGGCCTCCACGTCCTGCTCGGGCATCGCGATGTCGGTGAGCGGCACGCGCCAATCGTTCATCGCACTGCCTCTGACCGGCTCGGCGGTCGGTGCTGGGCGCGGAGATGCCTCATTCGGTGACGCTGGGCGGTGAGATGCCTCATCCGGTGACTACCTCGGCGAGCGCGGTGACGACCCTGTCCTGATCGTCGTTGGTCATGTGCGGGTAGAGGGGCAGCGTCAGCTCGGTCCGCGAGGCAAGCTCGGTGATCGGCAGCGAGAGATTCGGAAAACGCTCGCGATAGGCCGAAAAGCGGTGGATCGAGGGATAGAAGATGCTCGTCTGGATGCTCAGCTCGCGCAGGCGGCGGCTGACCTCGGCCTGGCTGCCGTCCCGCTCGAGCATGATCGGCATGACGTAGCAGGAGGACATCGGTATGTCGGCGTCCTCGAACGGCACGATGATCCCGTCAGCCTGTGCGAGCAGGCCGCGGTAACGGAGCGTCAGTTCACGGCGGCGCGCGATGTTTGCCTCCAGGCGCCCCAGACGCGAGAGCAGCAGCGCGGAACGTGGCTCGTCCAGACGATAGTTGAAGCCGAGCGCGTCAACGTCGTAGGTGTCGGTGCGGCCGTTGTGGCGGTCCCATGTGCCGCTCGTCATTGCGTGCGAGCGCCGCGAGCGCGCAAACGCTGCGACCTCGTCGCTGTCGGTGCACAGCAGACCGCCCTCGCCGACCGACAGGACCTTGTTGGAGAAGAAGCTGAATGCTCCCGCCAGGCCCCAGGTGCCGAGCTTGCGCCCGCCGAGTGTCGCGCTTGGGGCGTGCGCGACATCCTCGATCAATGCGATTCCGCGCGCGTCGCACAACTCCTTCAGGCGGTCGGCCGCGGCGGCGTACCCGGCGTAGTGGACCACGCACACAGCCTTCGTACGCGGCGTGATACGCCGCTCCACATCCTCAGGATCGAGGCTTGGGTGCTTGCGTGAGACAATCTCCGCGAACACCGGCGTGGCTTCACAGTAGAGCACCGCGGCGGCGGTCGCCGCGAACGTCAACGAAGGCACGATCACCTCGTCACCCGCCCCCACACCGGCGGCCAGGTAGGCGAGATGCAGCGCCGCGGTGCAGCTGGAGACCGCGATCGCGTGGCGAGAACCGAGATGGGCGGCGAATGCCTCCTCAAAGGCGGCAGTGCGCGGCCCGAGCGTCAGCCAGCCCGAGCGCAGCGCCTCGGCGACCGCCTCCAAATCCTGCGGCTCCAACCGCAGGTCGAACAGCGGAAGCTCGGGAAAGGTTTCGGGTGCGGCCATCGAGTCGGCACGATGCGCAAGCGCGGACGCGCTCAGGGCACGTTCTTGTAGCGGCCGTCGAAGGGATCGCCGAAGGCGCCGGCGTCGAGCCCCGCGATGACCTCGGCGATGCCGTCGGGAACGATCATGAGCGTCTCAAACCCCAGCTGCGCCTTGATCTTGTCGAAGCTCACCTTGTAGTCGCGTGGATCCTCATCGCGGCGCACGTAGCAGACGCGGCCGCGGTCGATCTGCTTGCCGATCTCATCGACAAGGTCGAGCTTGCGATAGTTCTCACCGGAGCGGCCCGCATTGAAGACCTGACCGGCCACTTTCTCCGTAGGCGCCTCGAGCACCGTGCGCACCGCGCGGCCAGCGTCACATACATGGATGTAGGGGCGCCAGAACTGCTCGCCGAAGACTTCCAGCTCATTGTCGGCCCACAGTTCCCGCGTGAACTCGTTGACGGTCAAATCGAAGCGCATCCGTCGACCCACACCGTAGACCGTCGCGAAGCGAAGGCAGGTCGGCTTGACGCCGTTTGTGCCGCTGCCAAGGATCAGCTTCTCCATCCCGACCTTCTGTTCGGCGTATAGGGATACAGGGCTAAGCTTTCCGTCCTCAGTGATCGGCACCGTCGGATCGGCCATGCGCCCGTAGTTCGAGCAGGTCGAGGCGAATACGAGCCGCTCCACGCCCGCCTCGCTTGCGTCGGCGACAAGGCCTTGTGTGGCCTGCACGTTGACCTCGTCAGAGAGCTGCGGATCCAGTCCGCATGCCGGATCGCCGACGATCGCAGCAAGATGCACGACCGCCTCGGCGCCCGCGAGCGCGCGCTTGCGCGCGTCGGCGTCGCGGATATCTGCGCGGATCACCTGCACGCCGGCAAGCTCCTGCTCGGCCGCGATGTCCTCCTGGCCGTGAAGCAGGGAGTCCAAAACGCGTACCTCGCGCCCGGCCTCGCGCAGCTCCTGCACGAGCAGCGCTCCGATATAGCCGCTTCCGCCCGTCACCAACGTCGTCTTGCCCACGTGTGCTTCCTCTCTGATCCTGCTCAGCCCGGCGTGCCGGCCCGCGAGCCAGGCCGCGAACGCCGCCATGTAGCGGCAACTGTATAAGTAGCAGGATGAAGCCCCTGATCGCGCAGTTCGAGTCGGGAGGTTTCAACTCCGAGACCCCGGTTCCCACATGGGGCCCGATCCTCCGGCGGTTGGAGATCGCCTCTGAGTGGGCTCGTAGCCCTGTGCTCGACATCGGCGCCGGCACGGGCTGGCTGACCCTCCATCTGCTCGAGTGGGGACACGATGTCACAGCCGCCGACTACGACGCGAAGGCCCGCGAGAACTTTCGCGAGAACGCCTCGATCGTGGGGCGCGAGATACCGATCTCTCGGGAGAATGTCTCGAGCCTGTCCTACGCGGACGAGCAGTTCGCGTCGCTCTTCTGCATCTCGGTGCTCGCCTATGTCGAGGATCTGCAGGGCGCGCTGGGCGAGCTTTGGCGCGTGCTTCGTCCCGGCGGGATCGCTGTGATCGGCTGCCTCAACGCGTACGGAAGCTACGCCTTCCTGAACGATCGCGACCCGCGAACGCTGTTCCGCCGCAACCGTTACCGAAACGATATCCGCCAGGATGTCGAGCACTTCCACTCGCCCCGTGGCTGGCAGCGGGAATTCGCCAGGCGCTTCACCGTTGAGCGCGTGATCCCGTTGGAGATCCTCTCCCCGGTAATCGCGAAGTTCGCCGGCTACCACGTGGATCCGCGCTGGACGCGAACCGATGTGCGCCTGGCGGCGCACCTGCCCAAGGAGCTCGCCTCTGAGGTCATCTACGTGCTGCGCAAGTAAGCGGGGCAGCTCAGCTTGCGGGGGAGCTCAGCTTGCCGTCAGCTGCTCGATCGTGTCGAGCCAGTCGGCGCGAAAGCGGGCGAGGCTGTTGCGCTCGCGTACAAACGAGCCCGCCTCGCTGGTCAGTTCGCGCGTGTCGGTGGCGCGCAGCCAGCGCAGCCGAGCCGCGATGTCCTGCGCGTCGAGGGTGATGCAGAGCTCTCGGTAACGGGGGAGATCCCTCAGCAGCGTGCGCGTCCAGCCGACATTCGTGGTGAGCACCGGGGTGCCGGTGGCGAGCGCCTCGAGTATCACGTAGCTGCAAGCCTCATAGCGCGTCGGGAAGAGCAGGCAGTCGGCCGCGGCGTAAGCGTCCGCCAGCCGCTCGGGCGCGAGCACGCCGAGCTGTCTGGCGCCGGCGATGGCCCGCGGTCCCGCGTGCAGAAGTTCCCAGCCGGCGGCGCGGCAGCTGGGGAGCAGCAGGTCAGTGCCCTTGCCGGGCTCGGGGCGCCCCACGAACAGCGCGTAGGGCCCCTCGTCGTCCAACCCGAGACGCTCGCGGGCCGCCGACCGGTCGCGGGGACCGAATACGGAGAGGTCGACGCCGTTAGGGATCACCCGTGCCGCGGCGCGGCGGTAGTAGCGTGCCGTCTCGGCGCCCGCGCTCTCCGATACGACGACGAGCTCGCCGGCGCGGCACATCAGCGCCTCGAGAGGGCAGTAGCCGAGCAGGCGGCGCAGGAAATCGCGCCGAGCGAGAGTGGCCCTGGAGGCGAGGATCGCGGCCGCGGAGGTTCCATGGAAGACCTGGATGCGCGGCACGCCGCGAGGAGCGCCCAGGCCGAGAAACCCGTTGCCGACGATCAGGTCCGGGTGCCTGTCGGCCGCGGCGACGGCCCGGCCCGTGGAGGCCGACCAAAACAGTGGCGAGCCACCGAACCTGAACATCCAGCGGCCCGGCTGCCTGGTCGGACCTACGATCGAGGTTCGCCATCCCTGCTCTTGGAGGATCTCGGCGAGCAGCCAGCAGAATCGCTCCACGCCACCCGCGTTGCTCTCTGGCACGGGCGACATGAGAATCGCGTGCCTTGCTGTCATCGTGATGGTGGAATCAGCCGCGCGTACATGCGCTTCAGACGCGCGCGTGCAAAGCCAACCAAGGCCAGCTTCAGACGGCTGAGAGCGAAGGACAGCTGGCCCCTGGTTGGGCTCTTGATGTGGCCTTGGTCTGTGAGCCAGCGCCCGTGGCGCGAAAGGAAGCGCCAATTGTTCTTGATCGCAGCCCACTCGTACTCGAGTCGCGGACGGCGCGATCCACCATCCCACTGATCGAGCTGGTACATCGCGGTGGCCGGCGTAAGGATGCAGCGAAAGCCGCTGCGCATCGCTTGGATGAAGAAGTCGGTCTCGTCGCGCCAGCCGGTATTCCCGTAGTTCTCATCGAACCGGACGCGCTGGAAGACTCTGCGGTTGATCAGCGCCGGGGCGGGCATGAACGGGGTCTCGAGCTCGTGCGCGGGCACCACCGAGTGGTCATCGATGGTGGGCACGCCGCCTCGCCGCGACTTAGCTTTGGCAAGCGTGGACTCGAGATCCTTGTCGCTTATATTCAGCCATGGCGCGCCGACGATGTCCGCCGCCTGCTCGTCCGCCACGTGCTTGAGGGTTGGGCCATAGTCAGATGGGTAGCGCAGATCGTCATCTGAGATGACGATCCACTCGCCTCGGGCGATCCGGCAGCCGGCGTTGCGTGCGCGGGAGAGTCCGTCCTTGGGCTGGCGTAGCAGCCGCACCCGCTCGTCTGAGCCGAACTCGCTACTGACCATCTCCTCGGTTCCGTCATTCGATCGCTGGTCGATCACAACGATCACCTCGAGCACGCCCTCGAGCTCCAGCAGGGCCGGCAGGTTCTGACGCAGCGCATCGCGCCTGTTGTGGCTGGGTACGACGAACGAGATGTCCCTGTTGTCGTTGCTATTCGACATCGTGTACCTCACCTCGGCATCGGATCGTTCCGACTTGATGGCAGTGAACGCAGCCTACAGGGGGTCCTTGCGCAAGACCGCGCGCATCTCTGTCAACGTGAGCACGCGCAGCGATAGCAGCAGCGCGGGGTAGCTGAGCGCCGCGACGGCCACGAGCCCGTACAGCGGCACTCCGGCTTGCTGTGTCAACCAGGTCAGCGCGCCCATCGCAAGTGCTGCTATGAGCGTGCGCAGCAGGCGCCCGAAGCGGGGCGTCATCGCGAGCTGGTGCAACACGCTACGCATCGTCAGCGACATGACCACGACCTCCGTCGCGAGGGTGATCCAGGCGGCGGCCAGGAACCCGTAGCGCGGGATGAGCAGGACGTTGAGCGAAGCGTTGATGAACAAGCCGACGGCCGCGTAGCGAAAGAACCTGTTCTGCAATTCGAGGATCACGACCATGTTGCCGGCGAGATATCCGAACGAGATCGAGACGAACGCGCCCATCAGGATCGGCAGGGCGGGAGCCGCTTCGTCGAACGCGCTGCCGAACAGGAGCCTGATGATCTGGTGAGCCGTAACCAGCGTAAAGGTAAGGGCCGGCAACGATGCCATCGTGAGATACTCGCCGACCGTTTGCAGGAGGGCGCGCACGCGCTCCCGGTTTTGGGGGTACGCCGCGGCGATGAGTGGGAACAGAGTGGTCATCACCGAGATCGGGATGAACTGGATCTGGTCAAGGATGCGGTAGGCCGCCCCGTAGAGCCCCGCCTGCCGGCTGCCGGCAAACTCGAAGACCAGCACCTGATCGAGCTTCACGTAAAGCGTTACAAGGATCCCGGCGGCGCCTACGCCCAGCCCGACACGCAGGAGCGCGCGCCACAGAGGCCTGGAGAACACCAGGTGTACCGAGGCCATCCGCAGCGCCAGCACGACCGTGACGCTCGTTGTGATCACCGCCGCCGCCAGGAAGACCGCCGCGAAGGCATCGATGCTCTTGGAGAGGATCGAGACGGCGACCGCGCCCGCGGCCCACAGCACGCTGCTCAGCGTCATGATCGCGATTGAGATGTCGTTGCGCACGCGCAACTGGAAGACCGCGTTGAGCGCACTGGGCGCGCTTACAAGGATCGTGGCCGCGATTAGGACTCCGGCGATCCCGACGGACTCTGTGGATGCGATCAGAGCGACCCCGATAAGCGCGACGAGCGTGGTCGGTACCGCGAGCAGCAGGCGCAGAGACACGAGCGCTCCCAGCCAGTCGCCCTCCCGGGAGGGATCGCTCGCGGCGCGGGCAATCGCCACCTGGTTGAGCCCCAGTTCACCGAGGTTTGTCGCTATCTGCGTGACGGCGAATATAGTCGACCATTGCCCGAAGCCGCGGGTTCCAAGCGCTCGTACGACGATCAGCGTTACGACGACCCCGAGTGCGAGGTTGCCGATCCGCCCGATCACCTGCACGGCGATATCCAGTGTGGCTCTACGGGCGCCGACCTGGAGACGCTCCGCGGCGGGGGGAGACGCCCCCGCCGGCTCGATTGCGGTCTGCTGATCGGCCTCAGCCACGGCTTCCGATCACCCCGATGGCGCGCCCGCCGGGGAACGCGCTTGATAACAAAGGTGGATCAAGGATCGGAACGATAGGCAATGGCTCAGGGCTCGCGTCACAATAGATGGTGGGTTGAGGTAGTCGGGCCGTGGATGGCAGACACCGCACGCTGGCCGATCGGAGATCGCTGTGGATCTCCGATCGGTAGGCGTGCTGGTTGTACGTCGAGCATCGTGGGTGGCGTATGACGCCGCGGAGCGGCCGCATCAATCCCGGCAGATATTGGGGCGTGGGCTCTCAGTCTGTGCGATCCTCCCGTACAGCGTGGATATCAGCGAATCGCCACGCTGCGGCGGCTCGGCTCCGATCACCGGCAAGGGAGGAAGATCTCAGGTGCAGCGTCGGCTGCTCATGATCGAGCAGGGTGGACGCGGCGGTGTGGCGGATTACACGGCCGAGCTGACCCGCGCTCTGGCGGCAGAGGGCTGGCGAGTTGAGCTGGCGACCGCTGAGGACCACCTCTATGCACCGGCGGCCGGCGTGAGCATCCATCGCGTCTTCCACTATGCACGCGGTCGCACCCCCCTTGCACGGGCGGCGCGCCGCTGGGGGCTCGGCCCAGCTGTCAACGGTCTGCGCTTTCTCGCGGCGATCCCGCGGCTGGTCGCTCTCGCTCGGCGAGTAGATCTCATCCACGCACAGAAGTGGGAGTTCGCGCCCCTTGGCGCGGTAGCGATCGGCTGCATGCGGCTTGCCGGTGGAATCGTCGTGCAGACCACTCACAACACCTTCGAGCGCGGTCGCCCGCTCGATCGGACGCATCGCTTGCTCGCTAGACTCACAGCTCGTACGATCGTCCATACAGAGGCCGACTTGGCACGGGCACCGAGGGTGCATGGCGACGCGGAGGGCCAGGTGGTGATGATTCCGCACGGCGAGTATGGCGGCCTCGCCCGCACGGCCGGCATAATAGATCGCTACGCGGCTCGGGCGAAACTGGGAATCGCGCGCGATGCGCCGGTCACTTTGCTCTTCGGCCAACTGCGACTCGACAAGGGCCTCGACGATCTGCTGGCGGCGCTCCTGAGGATCCCGCGGTTGCAACTGCTCGTCGGGGGCCAGGAGGAGGGTGCGCTCGCCGCGGCGAGCGCACGGCTGGAGAGCCCGACCCTGGCTGGGCGAGTGACCGTGCGCGAGGGTTTTCTCGATATGCACGAGGCGGCGCAGCTCTTCGCCGCCACCGATACCGTCGCGCTTCCCTACGCCCGTGCCAGCCAGAGCGGCGTGCTGCTGCTCGCATACGGCTTTCACCGGCCGGTCGTCGTCTATCCCGTAGGCGGCCTGGTCGAGGTGGTGCTCGACGGTGAGACCGGCTGGATTTGCGCGCCCCCCGATGTCGATGGACTCGTAGGCGCGCTCACCGCGAGCGTCGATGCCGGCTGGCCCGAGTGTCGCCGTCGTGGCGAGGCCGGCGCCCGCCTTGCCGAGGAGCGCTTCGCATGGCCGGTTATTGCCCGTCGCACCAGCGAGCTCTACGAGGATGCTCTCGAACGTGATTGAGCGCTCGCATCGATGCTCACCAGGACGATGCAAGCTGCGAATGAAGGCCTCGCGACCGGTCTGACGGTACCGAGAGCATGATACGCTGCCGACCTGTGGCGGAGGTTAGGCTCCCATCGTCGGTGCCTGGTTTCGACGGGGAACGCGCTGAGCGCGAGCGCGAAGCCTATGACGAGCACGATGTCGACGGGGTGATGAGCGAGTGGCACGGTCGTTTCCCGCACGTATTCCAGAGCCCCAACACCCGTCGCGCGGAGGGTTGCTTTGACGCCCTGACGCGAGCTGCCGTAGCCGGCCGGGATGTGCTCGACATGGGCTGCGGAAAGGGCCGCAGCTCAGAGCGGCTGCTTGAGATGGGGGCCGCCCACGTGCTCGGCGTGGACGTTTCGCGGACGGCGATCGACCAGGCTCTGGCGCGTGCCCAGCCCGGGCGGCTCGAGTTCCACTTGGGAGATGTGACACGCGAGCTCGAGGGCATGTTCGGATGCATCTTCGGACGCTCAATCTTGCACCACATCGACTATCGCATCTGTCTTGCGCGTCTATACGAGGAGCACTTGGCGCCAGGGGGCACGATGCTGTTCATGGAGCCTCAAGGCGAGAACCGGCTTATTCGCCTCTACACACGACTCGTCGCAGCTGCGCACACACCGGACGAGCGTTCCTTCATGGAGAGCGACCTTGATTGGCTGCGCGGCCACTTTCGGGAGATCGAGCTGCATCCGGTCAATTATCTGACGCTCCCCGTAGCTATTCTCACCTCGCGCCTGCCGCTCGATCCCGACAATGCTCTCTTGCGCGCTTGCGATCGCGCCGACGAGTGGCTCGCCGAGCGCGCGCCCCGGCTGCGATCGCACTTCCGTCAGACGATCGTCGTGATTCGCAAGCCGGTGACCTGAAGCGCACAGGTGCTCGCGATTGTCGTGATTCGCAAGCCGGTGACCTGAAGCGCATGGGTGCTCGCCAGGACGGAGCGGCTCAGGACATCAGGCGATACCGATACGCTCGGCGCCCAGCGGCGGAGAGTCAGAGGGGTTTATCAGGGGGTTCAGCGCCGTCGGGATGCAGACTCCATGAAGGAAGGCTCGGGTCCGTTCTTCGCGGATAGCGAACCGTCTGGATCCTCGTTGTAATAGTAACCACCCGCTACTTCCTGAAGAGCGTTGACGACCAACCCCATGGCGGTCAGCCGTCTCGATTTGAGCACCGCGCGAGCACGGCGAGCCTCTTCGCGAGTGGTGACGCCCGCACGTGCGACGATCAGGCAGGCGTCGACGCTGATCTGGTCGAGCAACACCCTGGTGTCCACAACCGGGAGCAGTGGCGCAGAGTCGATCACGACCAGGTCTGCGTGGGAAGAGAGTTGCTCGAACACGCTCGCCAGGCCCTCGGGCCGCAGCACGTTCAGGGCATTGCCTTGGATTGGGCCGGCGCTCAGCACCTTCAGGCGGTCCACCCCTGGTGTCGGCGACTGAACCAGCTTGAGGGGATCTCCCCCCTCGAGCAGGACCGACGCAAGTCCCTGGGCGTTGCCGTCGATGCTCATCCGGCTCGCGAAGCTCGGGCGCCTGAGGTCGGCCTCCACGAGGATCACCTCCCGTCCCGATAGCGCTGCCACGTGCGCGAGACCCTGGGCGACGGTGGTCTTGCCCTCGCCCGAGATCGCGCTCGTGACCAGAACGGTCCGCGCGTCGCGATCTTCGACGAGCACCGACAGACCGTTGACCAGGATGCGGAAGGGCTCCAGCGTACGCTCCCGCAGACTTGCGCCGTGCAGCGTTCGCGGGAACGTGGGAAGACTCGCGAGCGTGGGCAGGCCGTAGATCTCTTCGAACTCCTCGAGCGTCCGCATGCGGCGATCGAGGACATTGAAAAGGAACGCCAGACCGACGCCGAGCAGCAAGCCGACGAGCAGTGTGACGATCGCCGTCGACTTCTTCTTGGGTGAGCTGGGACCCGTCGGAACCGAGGCCGTGTTGACGGTGCGCGCATTGCCGGTTTGCACAGCCTGCAGGAGCAGCAGCTTCTGCGAAAGACCTCGCAGGTTCGCGCGATCCACCGTGTCGTTTGCCGGAAGCTGCGCGTAGCGCTGGTTGATCAGCTGCTCGCCCTTCAGCAGCTGATCCTGGTTCTGCTGCTGGCTGTAAATGACGTACTGCTGCGCGAAGGTGTTGGCGATGCGCGTGGCGCGCTGAGGGTTGCCGTCGACAGCGGTGATGTCGACGATGTAGTCGTCCTTTGGGTTGCTCGCGGTGACCTCCCCCAGCAGCTGCGTGGGCGTCATCTCCAGTTTCAGCGCCTGCACCACCAGAGCCGCAACCGGAGTCGCGGTTACCAGCTGTACGTTGGTGTTCTTTTCGCCTTCAGGGTCCAGTGCCTGATTGCTGGGCACGCCGGCGACCTGGCTGGGAAGCGAGTTCGCCGTGAACTGAAGCGAGGCGGTGGCCGTGTACTGCTTGGGCTGGCGCTCCACATAGAACAGACCTGCCGCCAGCGACGCGACGCCGCAAATGAGCACGATCCACCAGCGGCCGCGAAGGATCTCGAGGGCGCGTACGAGACCCGGAGCGTCATCAGGCTCGCGCAACGTAAGCCCCCTGATGGACCGGGAAGAGGATCATACGCAAGCAATGGCGGGGGATCGGTGACCGCTGAGACGACATCGAGCTTACGATGGTAACGGGCCTGACCGCTAAGCTCGGGGCGATGGTATCTCGCGCTCGCCTCGCTTTCCTAGATGGGTCGAGGCGCTCGGTGCTGCTTACGATGCTCGCCTCCGTGTTGGTCGCCGTGCTGACAGGGCTCATTACTGCCAAGCTCGGTAGCTTCCAGCACCAACTGAAGGCGTTGCTGATCGTAGTGGCCGGAATTGCGGTGGTCGTGGCGGCGCTCCGTCCGGATCTTGGCCTGGTGATCCTGGTGGCGTTGATGCCGTTCGAGTTCCACTTCTACGGCACCGGAACAGATGAGGTGTTGATCGTCGCCATGGCTTTGGTGTTGGTTTGGAGGATCAGGGCAAGCGCGATTCCCGCCTGGGTCTCCGTGGGTGGTCTTGCACTTGTCCTTGGCAGCTTCATCGCAGCGATCGCCGCGCAGAACCAGACCCTAGCTCTGTGGGGAGGCATCCGCTGGCTATGCGCCATCATCGTCCTGTTCGTCGCGCTCAGCATCCTGCGCGAGCGCCGCGACGCTTCGCGGCGCATGGTCGACATCCTCACGGGCTCCGCGGTGGTGGTTGTGTTCTTTGCCTTCACCCAGAAGGCCGGTATCTACACGATCGTAGGTAAACCATACATCTCCGGCCATCCCAGCTCATTCTTCAGCTACTACACTAACTACGCCGGGTATGCGGCGATGATCGCCATTCTGGCGACCGGTGAGGTGCTTGTGGCGCTCGGCGAGCGCAAGGCAACCCGTACCGCGATCTACAGCGCGGCACTCGTCTTCCTCCTGACTGGCATCGCCATCTCCGCCTCGCGCGGCGGTCTGCTGGCGCTGGCAGGGGGATGGCTGTTGCTGTTGGTGCTGAACGTCCGCCGGGGGCCGGTCATCGTCCAGGCGATCGTGATCCTGGCGATCTTCACTGTGGCCGGATATCTCGCGACCCCGCGTTCGACGATCGTCACCATCCAAAACCGCTTTGCAACCCCGCTCGGCTCCTTGGCCGAGGACAAAACGCGCTTTGCCGTGCAGAAGGTCGGCGAGCAGGGGCTCGAGCGGTACCCCCTCGGCTTGGGTTTCGGGAACTTCCCGGACTACCTGCGCAGCCATCTGCATAATGCTCAGATTCAGCTGGCATTCACCCATGCCCAAAACACGCCCGTGCAGATAGGACTCGACGCTGGATGGCTTGGCTTGACGGCCTTCCTGATGCTCTTCGTTTGGCCGGTCGGACTCGTGCTGGCGCGCGGCGGGGGAGGGTCTTCGACTGTGCGCGCCTCCGGGTTCGCGGCTGCGCTCGTTGGGTTCATGGCCCAGGGACTGGAGGATTATCTGTTTTACGAGATGGCGTTTCTGATCCTCATCGTGGCGATGGTGTGGGGCACAATCCATGCCCTGTCGGTCGATGGGCAGGCAGGGAGTCGCTTGCTTAGGGCGTATCCCGATAGGCCCGCACGTCTGGATGCGCCCGATGGCCTGCGCGGAGCTTTGTCCTCGGGCTCGACATGACACCACCATGCCTTCGCCCTTGCGTCCGCGCTCCGCTTGACCCTAGAACGCCCCAGCCGCACCCTCCTATCGGGATACGCCCTTAGAAAAGATGTCCCCGGGACGGTCGGCCGTCTGTTACTCCGATGAGGGCGTGAGCTACGTGTCGCTCGATCTGGACCGAAGTTCCCTGGAGTGATGTTGCGGTATCTGCCCGTGCGCTTGGGTTTTCGTGCTGAGCGTGCTGTCGGGGTCGTGTCTACGTGTTGAGGACGGTCTATGGGTTCGCGGCGAGCAGCGACTCCACCTCGGTGGTGTAGGCACCCTTCGAGGCCTGGTTGCTCTGCAGGGCTCCGAAGTAGTATTCGCCGTTCGTAGAGGCGCCAGTGGGTTGCTGGTCACGAGCCTGAAATAGATAGAAGGCGCGTAGCCGGCTACCATAGCGGCTTCGCATGGCAGTGACCGTGGATGCCAACGTATTAGCGGCGTCTTGGTATGTCATACAGTCGTTCCACCCAACGTTGTTGCTCAGGCAGCGTCCGTCGTCAGTTGACAGCCCCCACTCAGTTACATAGATAGGGACGTTGGTCGAGGCACCGGCGGCCTGTGTGTCTGCGATTACGTTGTCGATCGCGGTCTGCCAGTCGGGACCGTAGGGATGAACGGTCCAGCCGGCGACGCGCTGGCCGAGGTCGGGCACAGCCCTGAACATCGCTTCGACCCATGTCGTGTAGCCGCTGGTCTGTCCGGCGATGCCGAGCAGGCCTACCTTGGCTCCGGTTTGCGAGATTGCTATCTGTGCGTTCTCGAGACGTCGCGCGTATTCTTCGGCCCGCAAGAGGAATGCTGGTTCGGACTGCCAGTTTTCGGGCAGGGCTTTAGAGAACTGATAAGGATTGTCTGTCTCGTTACCGAACTCGATGTCGGTCACTGCCGTGTCGGCCGGGAGATTCTTGCCCTGCCAGAATGTGCCGCCTGGACCGAAGGAGACAGCCCAGCTCGCCAAGTTCTGGGCTTCGACTGTAGAGGGGATGCGTCCGGTGAAGCCTGCTAGGAGCAGGGGGCGGATACCGGCCTTGGCATATGCTTCGACCACCGGTTCGATCTGCGATACCGGCGTGTTGATCGCGAACTCCATGCGAGCTGTGTGGGCACCAAGCTCCTCGAGCCAGGGAAGCTCGTAAAGCTGGGCCGATCCTACAACTGCGCCCATTGCAAAAGAGCCGCCCGAAGGCGGGGTGGTGGGCTGCGTAGGTGTGAGGTCGGGTGTGGCGGCGGGATAGGAGACCTCGACTTCAGACGCCCATGCGCTGCCATCGACCGCTGTGCGTACGCTGTAGCGGACAGTTGCGCCCGGCACCGGCGGCGGTGTGATCGAGGTGCCGCTGACCTCCGAGTACCGATCTGCTTGGCCGGAGACCTTGCTCACAAACACGTAGGTGTTGACGTTGGCGACCGCATTCCACGTGAGAGTCTGGCCGGAGACACTGATTGCGGGGGCGGCCTGTGTATCGGGCGTTCCCGTGTTCGCCGGATAGGTGATCGACCGCTCGTCTGCCCATGCACCGCCGTTGCTCGGTGCCCTGATGCTGTAGATGATGGTGAGACCGGGTACCGGTGGCGGTGTGATCGAGGTGCCCCTGACGAGCGAATACTGGCCAGCCTGGCCAGGCACCTTACGCACGAGCACATAGGTGTTGACCCTGGCGATTCGTGTCCATGTCAGTGTCTGTCCGGAGACGCTGAGATGGGGAGCCCGCAGCGAATAGGAGTTGGTCGCCCTACGAGCTCTGCCGGCTTTGCCGGGTCGGCCGATCCTCGCGAGATTCCGCTCCGCTACTGCCAGTCTGCTGCCTTCCCGTTGGACGGCGCGGCGGGCGGCCCTGCACCTCTTGGGGTGTCCACGGTCGGCGCTGAGGCATCTCTTGAGCTCTCTAGCCTTGGATACGAGGGTCCGATCCGCGGTTGTGCTGCGTTTGGCCGCGACTCTCAGCGCGCGTGGCACCGCCCTAGTCGCTGGGGCAGCCGCACGAGACGAGCGGGGGTGCGCGCCGGACCTATTGGGCTGCTGGGCGTCGGCTCCCGCGGTGGCGCCGATCACCAGAAGAGCGAGGCAGGCCACGAGAAACAGGGCAATTAGCTTGCCTCGCTCTCGTTTGGGGCGACGATGGGGCGTTGTCATGCCTGCTCCTTCGATGACCGGGCTGCCTGCCGGAGGTCCCTGGCTTTGCGAGTCCGCCTCGCGAAGGGGGTGCCTTTATCGGGATGTGACTAAGACGCGCCCCGGCGGGAACCGGTGCTATCCCGTCCTTGCTAGGGGTCTGCACGTGATCTTTCGGACCGTGTTTCGGTGCGTGTGAGCGTCTAGAGAGGTCTTGGACGCATGTCTGCCTGATGTGACACCGTTTGCGCCGGCTTTGTGGGCGCTTGAGCGTCCCGCGAACGGCCTATGCCGTCGCTACAAGCTCGCTGAGCGCCTCGATCGAGTAGCGCTCGACTGCGAGCTTGCGCCCGCGCAGCCCAAGCTCGGGCGCCCCGTCGCGCAGGACGCGGACAAGCGCGGCGGCAAACGTCTCGCCGTCTCCGGCGATCAGGCAGTGCTCGCCATCGCGTACCTCCAGCCCGGTGGCGGCGCGCGGGGTGGCGATCACGGGCAGGCCGTAGGCGAGCGCCTCGACGAACTTCAGCGGTGTGCCCCCGCCCTGCAGTAGCGGTACGACCGCGCACGAGGTGCGCGCGTAAGTGGCCGCGAGATCCTCCACGAAGCCGAGCGCCTCCACCCGCGGGTCCGCTGCGAGAGGTTGCTCCAGGCCCGCGCCGACCAGCGCCAGCCTGGCGTCGGGCAGCTCCGCCCACACTCGCGGGAAGACTTCCTCGAGCAGGAAGCGCAGTCCATTACGGTTGGGCTCGTAGGCGAAGCTCGCGACGAAGATCGCACGCTGCTCGTCCATCGCCGGCGCTACGGGTGCGATCGCCGCGACGTCGACCACGTTGGGCGCGTATCGCAGGCGAGCGGAGGGACACAGCTCGCGTGCCGCGGCGATGTCGGCCTCGCTCACCATCCACGACTCGCATGAGCGCGCGAGCAGGCGCCGCTCGAAGGAGCGCAGCGCGCGGTGGTCGCCGGTCCCGGCGCCTGCGCCCTGGTCAAGCTCGTGACGGAAGCCGGACTCGAAGTTATGCGCGTTATAGACGACCGGTCGCCGGTGTGCCATATGCGCGAGCGCGGCTGCGGCGATCGGCCCGTCTGCGATCACCCGCCCACGATTGGGGTTGGCCGCGAGCCGTTCCGTCTCCGTCGCCAACTCGCGAGACACTCCGCGTGCGAACCCGTCAGGCACGCCCCCCAGACGCGCCGCTCCGTAGGAGAGCAAACGCCGCAGGCCGCGCGAGGGTACGACCTCGTGCAGCTCCACTCCCGGGATGGCCTTGAAGGCGGCGTCGGGCTCGGGGGCCCCGAAGCGGACATAGAGCAGGGTCAGACCGTCGTGCTCGGCCAGCGCGCGCGCGACGCCGTAAGTGCGCATCGCCTGGCCGGAGCGCAGTACGGGAGTGTGCGTGGTCACGAGCAGGTCTCTCATAGGGCGGCTATCGCTGTTGCGATCTCCTCCAGGCGCCGCTCCCACGAATGCGACGCCGCCGCGCGCGAGCGCTCGGCGCGGCGCTCGGGATTGTCGTGAGCGAGCGCTTCGTCCAGCAGCCTCGCGATTCCCTGCGCGTCGGGTGCGGTGGCGACCTCGGCGATGTCCGCGAGGGCCGGCAACGGCGTCGCGACCACCGGCAGGCCCGCGGCGAGGTACTCGTACACCTTCATCGGAAATATGCTCTCGGTCAGCTCGTTGCGCGCATAGGGGATCAGTCCGGCGTCGGCCGCCCGCAGGACATCGGGCAGCTCGGCGTAGGAGCGGGGTCCGAGCAGATGGATGTTCGGCTCGGCCGCGAGCGCCGAGACGTCGGTGCGGGGGTCGCCCGGGCCGATGGGGCCGACGAGCGCGAACGACCAGGCGGAACGTGCGCGGGCGAGGGCGGTGAGCAGCTCGAGGTCGAGCTTCGCGGCAACGACGGCGCCCGTGAACACGATTCGCGGTTGCGGCAGCGCCGCCATCGCGGGGTCCAGCGGTCCGGGTGCGAGCGCGCGCGAGAACAGCTCGGTGTCGGCCACGTTCGGCGCGTCCATCACTTTCCTCGAGATCGTCCTCAGACGCTTCGCAAGCGTTGGCGCGCTTGCCAGCACGAGGTCGGCGCGGGCCGCGAAGCGCGTCTCGGCCGCGCGGAAGCTCTTGGTGTCGATCCTGTCCTGTGCGGCGATGTCGTCGACGCAGTGGTAGACGACCAGCGACGGGTCGAGCCCGTCGATCAGCACCTCGGCCTGGGGCACGTATGCCCACAGGATCGGTCGCTTTAGGCCGAGCTGTCGCGTCGCCCGGCGCACGAGCACTCCCAGCAGGCGACGGTTGAGCTCCCGCACAATCCGGTGGCGATGAAAGGGCACGACCAGCGGCGAGAGCACGTGCAGCCCGTCAACCGGGCGCGGGGATGCCAATCCACGTCGCAGGCGCCTTACGATCCGCTTGATGTCCCGGCCGGCGAATTGGGGCCGGCGCAGGCCGAGCGACTCGACGAACAGCACGCGGTTCTCGCGCGCCAGGCGCGACATCAGATGGTGTTGATTGGTCCACAGCTCGGTATCCCAATCGGCGAATCCAACGCACACGATGTCGCGGCCGCGCAGGCGTGCTGATTCAGGCATGGCCGCCATGATCCCAGGCTCGCCCACCGCGAAGCGTCCACCGGCTGCGGATATAACCCCGGGGATGAGTGCTCCGCCGATCGAAGAGCTGCGCGCGCGATATCCCCGCGTCGCCATCGTCCACGAGTGGTTGACGGTCCCCGGCGGCTCCGAGGACGTTGTGATCGAGCTGCTGAAGATGTTTCCCCAGGCCGAGCTGTTCACCACGATCTATGACCCTTCGCCGTGGCCAGAGCTCATCAAACAGCGACCCGTCCATCCCTCCTTCCTCAATCGCATCCCTGGGGCGAAGCGTCACTACCCGAAGCTGTTGCCGCTGATGAACAGGGCGTTTCGCTCGTTCGATCTCTCCGGCTTCGACCTGGTCCTCTCCAGCAACCACGCGTGCGCGAAGAACGTGCGCACCCAGCCCGGCACGTTGCACGTCTGCTATTGCCACACGCCGATGCGCTACGCGTGGGATGAGGGATTCCTGGAGGGCGAGCAGGTGGGGCGCCTGACGCGGCTGCTGCTGCCCCCCCTGTTGAGCCGCTTGCGCCGGCAGGACCTCGAGGGCGCGCGCGGGCCGGACGTGTTCGTGGCGAACTCCCGCCACGTCGCCGCGCGCATCGAGCGCTACTACGGACGCTCGGCCGAGGTCGTTCACCCGCCTGTCGACGTGGCGCACTTTCTCGCCTTGGAGCGCTCGCCGCGCGACTTCTATCTCGTCTTTGGTCGCGTGGTCCCCTACAAGCGGGTCGACCTTGCCGTCGCCGCGTGCGCGAGTGCGGGCAGACCGCTCAAGGTGGCCGGCAGTGGGCGCGCGCTCGAGGCGGTGCGGGCGGGCGCGACAGGGAACACGGAGTTCCTCGGGCGGGTCTCCGAGGTCGAGCGAGATGAGCTGCTGGGCGGCGCGCGGGCGCTGCTGTTCCCCGGCGAGGAGGACTTCGGAATCGTGCCCGTCGAGGCCCAGGCGGCCGGAGTCCCCGTGATCGCCTACGGCGTTGGGGGGGCGGCGGAGTCCGTGCTTGACGGGCGCACCGGAGTGCTGTTCGACGAGCAGAGCGCCGTAGGGTTGGCGGCGGCGATTGAGCGCTTTGAAGGCCTGGACCTTGACAGGCAGGCGGCGCGTGAGAACGCCAAGAGCTTTGGGCGCGAGCGCTTCCGCTCGGAGATGACCGCGGTGATCGACCGCGCCGTCAGCCCGGCCCGGGTGCGCGTCGGCTGACCCTCGCCTGCATGTGGCCGGGGGACTCGGACACTCTTTCACTGAAAGGCCCGGTCAGGTCAGCTCTCTCGGTCAGGTCAGCAGGCTCGGTCAGGTCAGCAGGCCCGGTCAGGTCAGCTCTCTCGGTCAGGTCAGCAGGCTCGGTCAGGTCAGCAGGCCCGGTCAGGTCAAGCTCTCCAAACCGAAGGCCCGCTCGGCCTCATCGACGACATGACGGGCGATCGCCAGCGAGGAGGTTGCCGCCGGCGACGGTGCATTGCGCACGTGCAGCGCCCGTGCGGTCGCGGAGAACACGAAGTCATCGACCAGCCGGCCATCGCGCGCAAGCGCCTGGGCCCGTACCCCGGCAAACGCCGGCTCTACGTCCGCCGGCTGGAGCTCGGGTACGTAGCGGGCGGCCGCGCGCACGAACGCCGAGCGCTGCGTGGCATGGCGCAGCTCGGTCAACCCCGTGCGCCACCAGTGGCGAAACATCCGCCACGACCCCGGCCAGGCGAGCGTGTCGAGCACGTCCTCGCGCCGTATCCGGCGCAGGTCATACGCATCGCGGGCGCCGGCGAGCAGGGCAGTCGGCCCGATCAGCACATCGCCGTCGATGTGCTTCGTCAGGTGTACCCCGAGGAACGGCAGCGACGGGTCGGGCACGGGATAGATCAGCGAGCGCACCAGATCTCTGCACTCGGGCTTCAGCCGCAGGTAGGCGCCCCGGAACGGCACGATCCGCGGGTCGGGGTCCGCGCCCGCCGCCACCGCCAGCCGATCGGCCCAGGCGCCCGCGCAGAAGATCGCGTGCCCGGCTTCGGTTGCGCCGCGCGCGTGCAGCAGACGCAGACCCGATGCTTTCACCTCCACGTCCTGCACTCCGCACCCGGTTGCGACGGCGCCACCCGCCTGCAGCACGTCGTGGGCGTACGCGCGCGCGACTGCTGAGAAGTCCACGATTCCGGTACTCGGCGAATGCAACCCGGCGACTCCGCGTGCGTGCGGCTCAAGCGCTTCGATGCCCTTTGCGTCGATGCGGCGCAAGCCGGGCACTCCGTTGGCCTGCCCACGCCGCTCGAGCTCATCCAGCCGGCCCAGCTCGGTGGGATCGGTGGCGACGATCACCTTCCCGCACACCTCGCCGGCGATGCCGTGATCGTCGCAGTACTCGTACAGCTCGCGCGCTCCCTCCACGCACAGACGCGCCTTCAGCGAACCGGGTGTGTAATACACGCCCGCGTGGATCACCCCCGAGTTGTGACCCGTCTGATGGGTCCCGACGGCGCTCTCGCGCTCGAGCACGCACACCGATGCCCGTGGGTGACGTTTGGTCAGCTCCCGCGCCACCGCCAGCCCCACGATTCCCCCTCCGACGATCGCGAGGTCGCACCGCGACGGCGCCTGCACGGAGGGGAGTGGATCGGGGGCGCTCACGAGCGCAACTGTAGTCAGGCCCTCGGTAGTCGCTGGCCGTCAGTCGCGCGCGCCGGCACTGGGAACGGGTTGGTCTAACTCATTAGACAGCTTTATATCTAAATGTGTATACTCCTGTGGTGAAGGTTACGACACTCATTCGGGGCGCCCGCCAGGCCGCCGGGATCACGCAGCTCGAGCTTGCCAACCGTGCGGGTACGGCCCAGCCCGCGGTCGCGGCGTACGAGTCGGGTGGCCGAACTCCGAACCTCGCCACGCTCGAGCGGCTGCTAGGCGCGTGCGAGCACGATGTCGAGGTGCTCGCCCGTCCCCGGATGCGGCGCGGCGCGGCGTCGCTTGCCGAGCTTACGCAGACGATCGGAGAGGACCTTCAGGAGGGCCGGGAGCGCGACGCGCTGCGGCTGCTGTTCGGGTTCGCCGATGACTTCAGGGGTTCCTCTCGCCCCGGCAGGATCGCGCTCTTGCGGGACGAGCCGTCTCGCACCGGTGCTGCGCGCTTCGATGCGGCACTCGCCGGTGTCGCGGAGCTGTTCGCGGCCGAGGGCGCCATACCGGCCCCGGCGTGGGTCAACGGGCCGGATCGCTTCGTCGAGCCCTGGTGGTTTGTTGCAAGCCGGCCCGCGTTCCATGCGTACACGCTCGCCAACACGCCGGCCGTGCTCGCCCGCCACGGGGTGTTCATGGCGCGTGAGGTCTTCGATCGTGTCTGAGCGGCCCTTCACCCGAGCCAGGATCATAAGCGCGCTGCAAGCGCTCGGCGACGAGCTCACTCGCCAGGGCGTGCGCGGTCAAATCTTCATCGTCGGCGGCGCCGCGATGGCGCTCGCCTATTCGACCCGACGGATCACGAAGGACATCGACGCCGTATTCGAGCCAAAGACCTCCATCTACACGGCTGCCGCACGGGTGGCGGATGAGCTCGGCCTGCCCGAGGACTGGCTGAACGACGCTGTCAAGAGCTTCATGCCCGGACGGGACAAGCACGCTCGTCCCGTGCTCGACATCAGTGGAATCGAGATAACGACCGCCTCGCCCGAGTACCTACTTGCCATGAAGCTGATGGCCATGCGCTTCGGCGAGGACGACGAGGACATCGAGATCCTGCTGCGCGCGTGCGGTCTTCACAGCGCCGAGGAGGCGCTCGACCTGCTCAAGCGCATCTACCCGTTCCAGGAGCCGCCACCGAAGACGCGCTTTTTCCTCGAACAGCTCTTCCCGTGAGGGCGATGTCGTGCCGGTGGGCGTGTGCGCCCGCCGGCGGGAGCGCGCATGCGCGCTCCCGAGACACGTCGCATGCGACGTGTCTTCCGAACGGCGCATGCGCCGTTCGGCGGGGCTGCACATGTGCAGCCCCGAACACCACATCCGCTACCTGACCGCGCCCGGCCCGCCGGGGGCGGTCGCCGCGGCCGCGTTCAGCAGTCCCGCCCCATACAGATTGCCGTCGCCCGGTCCGCCGAGCTTGCGCGCCGTCGCGCGCAGCCTCGCCGTTATCTGAGCCACCGTCGGCTTGCGCCCGAGCACGCGCCCGGCGATGATCAGCGCGACGGTCGCCGCCACGTGCGGCGTCGCCATCGAGGTGCCCTCGTACCCGTTCGGGAACCCGAACCCTCTGGGCGAGGGTCCGGTGAACGTCATCTGGAACACGTCCTTGCCCGACGGCAGTTCCGGCCGACAGTTCGGGTCGCCCGGCAGATCCGCGTCGGCCCCGCCCCCCGGGGCGACGAGCGTCAGTCCCGGACCGTCGTTGGAGTAGTTCGCCAGACACCCGTGTTCGGTGCTCGCGCCCACCGCGATCACGTGTGGCGCCTTCGCTGGATACGCGATCGCCGCGTGCCCCTCGTTCCCCGCCGCCGCTACCACCACGACCCCCTTGCGGTTGGCGTACCGCAGCGCTTCCATCAGCTCCGGGATGTCTCTCGCCGTCACGCCGGGGGTGAACTCCAGGCTCAGGTTGATCACCTTCGCGCCGTGCCGCACCGCGAACCGTACCCCCTCGGCGATCGTCGACGCGTCCCCTTCGCCTTCGCTGTTCAGCACCCTCACCGGCATGATCCGTGCCGCGAACGCGAGCCCGGTCAGACCGTACCCGTTGTTCGTGGCCTCCGCGATCGTCCCCGCCACGAACGTTCCGTGCCCGTTATGGTCGTTCGGGTAGGGACTGTGGTCGACGAAGTCATACCCTTTCACGAACCCGTACTTGCTGAACTCCGGCGACCTTCGATATCGCCCCCTGTTCTCGTACGCCACGCCTGTATCCAGCACCGCCACGACCACCCCTTTGCCCCCCGGCGCGCCCTCTGCCGCGACGTGCGCCCAGGCTTCCGGTGCGCCCACCCCGAACTGTCCCACGAAGTTCCACTGCGCCAGCTGCCAGTCCCCCACCGCGCCTCCCTCGCCGGGCACGCCCGTGTCGTTCGGGATCAGCCCGCCCGCCGCGCGCGCGCTGTAGTCGGGTGCCGCCCACACGACATCCTTCTGCTGTCGCAGTGCCTTCAGCGTGTTTTCGACGCTCACGCCTCTCGCCGGCTTCAGCACTTGCGTGTGTTCCGCCACCACCCTCGGGTCTTGCGCCCCCGCGGCCCTTGCGATCCCCGCCCACGCGCTCGCTCTCGTGCCGGCGGCGTACTTGACCACCACCTCGCCTTCCCCGTACCCGCTCTGCCGTGCGACACTCGTATTCGCCCCTTCGCCGCTCGCCGTCGACGCCTCGGCGAGCACACCCACGAGCGTCACGGCGATCGTCAGCGTCGCCGCGACCGCGACCGTGACCGCGGCTGTGACCGCGGCTGCGATTGCTGCTCCGCGCGAGCGTCTTCCCCGTCTGCGCGCAGGATCTCTCGCGCGCTCTTGGGCAACGTTTCTCGTATGGACTTCGGTCGGTCGCATAATCCTCTTGCGCAATCATCCCGTTAGTGACCCGACTCGGCGGCAGGCCGGCTACGGTCATAACGACGACGATGCGGCAGGCACTCTCGCAGACCCTCGGCGATTACGACCGATGAACGATCTTCTTTCCCACGACGACTCACCCCGCGACGAGGACGTCTACTTCATGCGCCTCGCCCTGCGCGAGGCCGAGCGCGCGCTCGCCCATGACGACGTGCCGGTCGGCGCACTCCTGGTGCGCGCGGGCGAGGTCCTCGCCGCCGCCCACAACGAGCGCCAGCTGCGCCGCGATCCCACCGCTCATGCCGAGATCCTCGCCCTACGCGAGGCTTCTCGCGCGGTCGGCTCCTGGCGCCTGCTCGACTGCTGGCTCTACGTCACCCTCGAGCCCTGCTCGATGTGCGCCGGGGCGATCGTCCTCGCGCGCGTCCCCCGTGTCGTCTTCGGCGCCACCGACCCCAAGGCGGGCGCCGCCGGCAGCGTCCTCGACGTGCTCTCTCAGCCTCATCTGAACCATCGTCCCGAGGTCGTCCCCGGCCTGCTCGCTCCCGCCTGCGGCCAGCTGCTGACCGGGTTCTTCGCGTCGCGGCGCTAGCCTTCACCCGGCGCGTGCCCGTCAGGAAAGGACGCCGATGAGCGCGGCGAGGGAGAAGTCCCCGATCGGTACACGGGTTACTACGGACGTGCCGTGGCAGGGTCGCGCATAGGGTTCGTTCATCGTTCCACTCCGAGAGGGCACCTGCATGGGTTTGCCGGCGACAGCCGTATTCAATCTGAATCATCCGGCGCATGTCGTGCATTGGCATTTCTTTCAGATGTCGGTCTCGAACGTCGTCGTGATCGTGTTGATGCTGATCGTCTTCGCATTGACGATCGTGCTCCCATTCCCGGGAGCGGCGGCCCGGGCGGCGGCACGCAGGGAAGGGAGCGCGTCATGAGCGTCGCCCCGCCCCCCAAGACCTCGACCTCGCCTCTGAAGCGCTCTTGGACGAGCCGCACCCGCGAAGCGGCGGTGGGGGCGCTACCGCCCGAGAAGCTGCTGCCCGACGGCCAGCCGACCTATGTCGCCTCTTGGATCTACGTGTTCGGGGTGGCGAGTATCGCGTCGTTGATCGTGACCGTCGGCTCGGGCACGATCTTGGCGCTGAAGGGTCCCGCGTGGTGGCACTACACGGGCATCGGTCACTTCATCAACAGCATCCACCTGTGGGCCGTGGAGCTGTTCTTCTTTGTGATGGTCGTGCATCTGTGGGGCAAGTTCTGGATGGCCGCCTGGCGCGGCGGGCGCGCCCGCGTATGGGTCACCGGAGCGATCACGTTTCTCGTGGCTGTCCCGACCGCGCTCACCGGTTATGTCTCTCAGCAGAACTTCGACGCTCAGTGGATCGCCACGCAGGCCAAGGACGGACTGAACTCGGTCGGCGTCGGGGCGTTCTTCAACGTCACCAACTTCGGCCAGATGTACAGCTATCACGTGCTGTTGCTGCCGGTGGCGGTGATCGGGCTCGTCGTGGCGCACGTCCTGCTCGTGCGCCGCCACGGCGTCGTCCCGCCGTTCGAGCTCGACACCGAGCGAGCCCCCTCGCGGGCCGCCACCGCCGAGGGGGCGCCCGCGGCGTCCGGCGCGGACGGAGCGCCGGCATGACGGGCCTGCGCCGCTCCGAGCACACGACGGAAACGGCTGAGTGGCATGGCGCATACGCTCCGTATGACCTCGTCAAAGAGCTGTTCATCGCCGTCGGCGTCATCGCCCTGCTTGCGATCCTCCTGGCCGTCCTGTTCTCGTCGCCCGACGACAAGCCCAGCACGATCGCCCAGTGGTCGCGCCAGATGCCGGTCGACTTCGTGACGACGGCGACCGCCGAGCTCGATGGCACCAGCGGCACGGCCGAATACGGCCCGCCGTACAACCACAACGGGACGGGCCAGCACGCCGCGTTCCTGTATCCGCAGAAATGGTTGGGCGTCAGTCACCCGATCAACACCGCCGACGACTATGTGATCGATCCGTTGAAAACGATCCCGGCTGACCCCATGCTGGGGAGCGCGATTGCCACCTACCGGGCGGCGCCCGCCAAGACTCAGGCGGGCTGGACCGAAGCGTATGAAAAGGCGCTCGAAAAAGCCACGGTCGCACCCGACGGGTCGGTCACCGTGCCGGCCGGCGTCTACGGACCGGTCCCGGTCATGATGAACAGCCTGCTGGGGCTTGCCCAGAGCGGTGGCCTGGACGGCGATCTGCTCACCAGCCGCCAGTTCTTTCAGACCGACTACACAACGCCGCTGCTGTTCATGGCCGACGGCGGACTGCTCGAAAAACGCGCTGAAGGTCAGCATCTGCTCGGCGATCAATGGGGCATGATGAACGAGACGGGCAGCTATCCGGGCCAGGTGTGGCTGTGGCTGTACACGCTCTGGTACCAGGTCGAACCGTTCAAGACCTCCGAAAACGCTGACATCCTCGTGATGCTTGTGATGCTCGCGCTCAGCCTGGCGTTCGTCTGCATCCCGTTCATTCCGGGCATACGCAGCATCCCGCGCGCCGTCCCGATCTACCGGCTGGTCTGGAAAGAGCACTACCGCGCCCGGCAGAGCGCGTGACGGCGCCGTGTTGACAACGCGGACCTACTGGTCTGCCGCATCGTGGGAGACAGGGAGGCGGAAACGAAACCGGTCCGCCGGGGTCAGCTGGTATTCGAACAAGTTCCTGAATCCCCGGCCCGCGACGGGGCCGTGCTGCCCGTGCGTCGCCCGGCAGGTCAGAGCTGTGCTGAGACGCCGGGCCCAGGCGTAGGCATCGTCTTGTCATCGCATTCGCGTCCGACGAGCAAATCGACACCGATCGTGCACACGCCGAGGCTGACGAGGGAGGCCGCGACGATCGCCGTGGCGACGGCGCTCGAGAGCACGCCCTCGGCGAGCCCGAGCGAGGCGACGGCGGCCGGCACGCCGAGCTGCGCGCTGGCGGCCAGCCCCGCGCTCAGCGGGCGTCGCACCATCGCCACCGCCGCCAGGTGAATCAGTACGTTCAGCAGGACGAGCGCCCCCGCGAGCGCGAGCATCGCCGGATCGTCGATCAGCCCGCGCAGGTCGAGCTGTGCGCCAAGGACCACGAAGTACAGCGGGATGAAGAACCCGTCCGCGACACCGCGCATCTGGGTCGAGAGTCGTTTCGGGCCGCCGAGCAGCGCGACCATCAGCCCCGCGCCGAAACCCGCGATCAGCACGCTCGCGCCGCTCTTCTGCGCGATCCAGGCGAGGAAGAACAGGACGAGCAGTGACAGGCGCAGATCGAGCGCCCAGTGGCGCTGCTTGGAACGCCGCCGCACACGGTGCACCCACGGATGGCCGGCCAGCAGCCGGGCGCAGCCGAGCAGCAGCAGGACGGCGATCGCCACGAGCACGGCGCCGAGCACCGCGTGGACGGCACGTTCGGGCTGCAGCACGATCGGGACGGAGAGGATCGTCACGACATCGGCGATCGTGACCTGTGCCATCACCGCCATCGCGTCAGGTCCGTCAGCGGCGCTCTCCTCAAACGCGGGCAGCAGCACCGCGGCGGACCCCGACGCGAGCAGAACGGCGTAGATCGCGGCGTGAGCGGTGCCGGCCACAGCGGCGGCGGCGAAACCCGCGGGCACGGCAAGCAGGCCAACGATCACGGCGAGCACCATGCCGCCGCGCAGCGAGGCCGACAGGCGCCGATCGCGCAGCGGCAGGTGCATCCCGACGGTCAGCATCAGCATCGCAAAGCCCACCTCGCCGAGAAACGAGATCGTCGGGTTCGCTGGGTTCACGGCGCCCAGACCGGTCTTGCCGACGACCACGCCCGCTACGATCTCGCCGATCACGACGGGAACGAATCGCCGTCCCGTGAAGCCGAGCAGAGGGCCGCCAAGACCGGCGAGCACGATCACGAGAAGGGTCCCGAAGTTCACGGTGGAGCAGCCTACGCCGTCGGTACGCTCACACGGTGCGACGGATCGCGGTTGGCGCCGGCCCCCTGGCGGGCAGCCAACATGCACTGCGGAGAACTACAGACGCGGGTAGCGCCCGACAACTGCCCTTGGGCCGCATGACCGCAGACAGCGGTGATCGACTAGCCTTGGGGACGTCGCCCCGGAGGGGTGGCAGAGCGGTTGAATGCGGCAGTCTCGAAAACTGTTTCGGGGGAGATTCCTCCGACGAGGGTTCGAATCCCTCCCCCTCCGTCCTGTGATGTCTCGGGACATGCTGGACGTGTGTCTCGGGAGATGCTGGACAGTTTAGGTGGTTGTGATGGGCTGGTAGGTGCGGTTGGGGTTGAGCGTGAGCTGGCGTAGGAGTTGGCCGTTGAGGTCGATGACGCGGATGTCTCGGTCGGCGATGAGGAGCTTGACGGGTTGGCCTTTGTGGGCTCTTCCGACGCCGATTTTGTAGAGCCGGCTGAGGTGGCGCAGGCTGACCTTGCCGGTGGCGTCGACCTTGTCTTGGCGGACCCGGAAGTAGGTGTTCGCCGGCTGGCCGTGGGGCTGGGCCTTGATGCGGGTGCTGTAGGCCTGTAGCGGTGTGCGGCCTTCTAGTGTCCGGTGCGGGCGGATATGGTTGTAGTAGTGCACGAACGCGTCGAGCTGGGCCTGGAGGTCCTTGAGCGTCGCTGCGGGCGGCTGCTTGTCCAGGTAGCGCTTGAGTGTCTGGTGCAGACGCTCGATCTTGCCGCAGGTCTGGGGGTGGTAGGGCCGTGAGTTCTTTGCCGCGACGCCGAGCCGCTCGAGCTCTGTTTGCAGCTGTACCTTGCCGTGGCGGGCGCTGGCGGTGAACACGGCGCCGTTGTCGGAGAGCAGCGCGGCGGGTAGCCCGTGGAGCTCTGCAGCGCGGTGGAAGCTCTCAACGACGTCGCGTGCTTTGACGTAGCTGTAGGCGTGCGAGCAGATAAACAGCCGCGAGTGATCGTCGATCACGTTGAGGATCTCGGCGTGCTCACCGTCGGCGAGCTGCCAGTGGGTGATGTCGGTCTGCCACAGCTCGTTCGGGAGATCGGCCTGGAAGCGGATGAGAGAGCTGCGCGGCCGCTTCTGAGGCTGGGCGACGATCAGCCCTTCGCGCCCCAGGATCCGCCAGATCGTTCCCGTCGAGGGGGCCGGCAGCCCAGCCTGCTCGAGGTGGTGCGCGATCGTGACGGGCCCGCAGTCATGGCCCTGGGCCGCGAGCTCCCGGCGCAGCTTGAGGATCCGCTGCACCGTCCCCGGCGGTGTCTGATGCGAACACGAACGAGGGCGCCTGGAGCGAGGCTCAAGCGCCTCATAGCCACCAGCGCGAAAGCGCTCGATCAGCACATAGATCCAGCTCTTTGAGATCCCGTGAGCAGCCGCGACCTCACGCGCGCTGCGGCCCTCCAACAACACCGCATCCACCACATACCCCGCCAACCCCATGCCAGCCACCTTTCGTAGGCGTCCAGCATCTCCCGAGACATCAGTCCACTATGTCCTGCAACCACACACCTCCCCCTCCGTCCCTCCCCCTCCGTCCCTCCCCTCCGCTTGACGGTCGTTTCAGCAATTCTTGGCTCTGTGAAGCCCAGAACGAGCGGCAGATCGGCCTGGAGCGCTTGGCTCTCATCCCGACCCGGGGGGCGCTGGGCAGCTTCGCCGTCGCTCGGAGTTCTGACCAGCAGCGGAGTTCCGGCTCGGGCGCCTCGTGGCTGGCGCCCACCTAGAACAAATGCGCAAGATTGCGCAAAACGCTAAAGCCCTCTACTATGCGTGGACTTCAGCGAGACTGTTGGGGGCGGGACCCATCGGGTTCAAGGCGTGATGCAGCATTACGGGCACGGCACGGAAGGAGTTGAACGTGACCATGGAGGCAAGCGAGGTGCGGCCAGCCGGCGGCGGGCAAGCAGGTCTGTCCAAGCGTGTGCGGCCCGCTGCGGACCGCACACGAGTAGCGAGCGAGGGGGCGGGTTGGCCCCCCTTCCTCCAATCGTCCTTCGCCGGCCCCGGCGGTGAGGTCACGCTTGCGCTGATCGGCGGACAGCGCCTGTTGCGAGACGCCACCGCGAGTCTCCTCACACGCGAAGATGGCCTGCGGGTGCTCGGCTCGTTCGAGTCCGTCGACCATTACCTGGCGGTCGGCATGGAGAAATCGCCCGCGGTGCTGCTGCTCGACTGCGACGAGAACGATCCGGCTTGCTGGCAGAGCGCCGTCGAGAAGCTGAGCGCGCCGTATCTGGAGTGCAGCATCGTGCTGCTCTGCGGGGAGATGCGCGAGGAGGTGATTCGCTGCGCGATCGAGCAGCGCGTGAGTGGGGTCATCCTCAAGAGCTACTCCACCAGGCAGATCCAGGAGGCCATCGCCTATATCGCGACGGGGCGGACGGTCATGCCCGCCGGCTGGCAGCGGGCATTTGCCCGTGCCGCGGAGAAGCCCCTGGGCTTGAGCCCTCGCCAGCGCCAGATCCTCGCCCTGATCGCGCAAGGCCGCTGCAACGAAGAGATCGCTGCTGAACTCGAGCTGAGCCCTAACACGGTCAAGTTCCACATCCGTGAGCTCTACTCACGGCTGGGCGTGCGAAATCGCGTCGAGGCGACCAACCAGCATGCACAGATGACCCGTGGCGGCGGCTGAGGCGCGCATCGCGATCGTCGGGGGGGCTGGAGCGCTCGCCACCGAGGCTCTCACGTGGATGCTCACGGACAGCGGCAGCCATGTGCTCGGCTCCTATCCTGACTTCGGTGCCCTGGAGGCCGTGTTGGGAGGCGACGAGCAGAGGCTGCACGCCGCCGTCGTCGACGCCGAGGACCCGGCGGCCGGTCCGCCCGCGGTGGCGGCGCTGAGGCGAGCCTATCCGCATCTGAAGATCCTGCTGCTCTGTGAGGTCGCCTCCCCGGCGATCATGAACTGTGCGATCGAGGAGCACGTTGAGGGCGTGGCTTTGAAGTCCGACGCCCCCAAGGAGGTGATCCTGGCTCTCAGTCATGTGCTCGAGGGTCGTGCGGTGATGCCGGCCGGATGGCATAAGGCTTCACTTGAACGTGAGACTCTCGCGGACGTGCTCAGCATACGGGAGCGCGAGATTCTCGATCTCGCCGCCTCAGGGCTCAGAAACAAGGAGATCGCCGAGCGCCTCGTGATCTCCATCAACACCGTCAAGTTCCATCTGCGGGGGGTCTATCGAAGCTTGGGCGTGCGCAATCGAGTACAGGCGAGCCAGGCGATGAGCCAGAACCACGGAGGTCCCGTCGAGCGGCACGTGAGCCGGGACCGGGAAGACCCTCCGGACGGCTCAGACGCCGTTGAGTCGCTTGGTACCGCGAGCTCAGAAGCCAAAACGCCGGCTGAGCCCGCACGGAGTGAGCTCGGCGAGCGGCCCCAAGGGTGGGTGTCTACCTACCCGTTTGCCGGGGTCAAAGACTACCCCACATGATTATTGTCATTGGCCGGCGTCGTCCGTAAGTTACGTTGCGATTCGTCCGCATTGGGCCGATCGTGAATGTCTGTCGTGCCATAAGGCACATAAGTCCACTCGTTTAAATCAAGGAGGAGGCCGCACACAAATGCGACCACAAAACAAAAGGAAATTGTTCGCGGGGCTCATCTCCGCGGCAGGAGCGGCAGTGCTGGCCATGGGTTCGCTCACGGCAGGCGCTTCTGCTGCTCCCAACCCCGAACACGCCCAGTCCACGAACGTCCCGTACGTCGCGTGGGTGGGAGAGCATGTCCGTCTGGTGGCCTGTAGTCAGGAATTCACGGAAGACGTGAATTTGGAGGCCGCAAAGAAGAATGTCGCGCCTAAGTCCATCCTCAGCTACTTCAGTAACGTGAATTTCGAAGTTGAGGATTGGTCGGGCTATCAGTTCCAGCCGCCGACACCGGACGGGAATGCGGGCAGCCAAATTGGCCAGCCGTTCGACCCAGGGCCGGCTGCGTTCTTCGAATCCTCGGAAGGCAGGGACTGCATCGCGACCGACTACAAGTCGCTGAACCCGGGCCTTACGCGCATCCGCGCCGTCGTGAAGAACGACGCAGATGGCGAAATTCTGTTCTCGCACCAGTTCCTGGTGATCTGGCTGACGGCCAACAAGCCGACTCTCTCCGAGGCGGGCGAAACTGCTAAGGAAGGCGAAACCTTCCAGTCGCAGCTGAACGGCACCGGCCAGGGCAACCTGTCGAGCTTCTTGGGCGACAAGGCGGGTGACGGCAAATTCATTCCGTCTCCGTTCTCGGACCCTTCGGGCCCCACAGACAAAGGCCTGGTGCAGATCAAGGTTACGGGCAACTTCCCGGTCATAGCGGGAACTCCACTGTCCAACATCCTGCCTAACCCCTCCTACACGCTGCCGCAGGCGTGGGAAGAATTGGCAAATACGCTGTCAAGCAGCCAGGAAGAAACTGAACCACCGGGTACCAACCCGATGCTATGGGACATCCACGGCACGCCGAGTGAAGCGACGACGCCCAACGCGGCCTCGTTGACAAACGACGCACTGCACGACGTGTTCTTCCGGCCGGCGTTCTCGAACTTCACCTCAGGTGAAACCGCGACCGTCGGACCGTACGATCCGCAGGCGGCCAACGAGACGTTGCTCAGCGACAGTAGACTCAACGCTGATGACGCCCCGATGCCCGCTATGCGTATCGACGTGTCGATCGCTGGGAACAAAGGTGGAAGCGACCTCGGTGGCGTAGGCCAGATCTCGGAAGCCAGCAAGGCCCAGATCTACAGCCACGACTTCACCGGCAACGCTGAAGAGGAAGGCAACCTGTACAACCCCTACTACGGCGCGTACATCCCCGCGACCGATCGCGGTACGCCTGAGTCTTCGGGCGTGACGGGACCGAGCCCCGGTGGAGACTTCCCCGGGTTCCTGAACAAGCATCCGAATCCGTATACGTTCTGGACTTCGGTTCTGAGCAGCAACAACCGCAACTCGGGATCGACTGAGTGTCTGCGGCGTGAAGGCGCAGAGCCAAGTGAATACCAGACCCCTGGTGGTCCGCGGACGGAAACGTTCTACACGGACGAGCGTGGCGAGGCATATGTCACGTACACCCCGGGTGATGGGTTCTTCCTGGAAAACCTGCCCACGCTGCAGGAAGGCGAAACGGAAGCTCCGGGCAAAATCATCAAGAACGGTGATGGCGGCTGCGATCTGAAGCTCCTGAAGGGTTCGGTCATCGGTGAATCGTCGATCTCGGCGAAGGCCGTGTATCCGTACGAGCCCGTCGATTACCCGGCTCAGACCTCAGAAGAACCGCTGACCAAGACGGTCACGTCTGAATGGGAAAAGGAATGGTTCGAGTTCTCCAAGGGCCCGGGCAGCAACGAAAACACGGTCAAGATCATCGTCGCTAAGGCTCAGGACATCGATGGTCATCCGTTCGTGGGCGAGGCAGTGTGCTTCGTCACCCCGAATGGTGGAACCGTGTCTCACTTCCCTGGCAACACGGTCAATGACGTAAATGACCTGCTTGGGTTCGGTGCGGGCAGTGTAGAAGTCGGCCCGTCCACGATCGTGCACCCCGATGGCAAGGAAGGCAAGCTCTGCGAGACGACAAACTCCAAAGGGCTGGCCGCGATCGAGGTAACCAACAGCACGCTCACGGAAGTTGACCTGAACGTCGAATATGTCGAAGAGAACATCATTCGCGATCATGCGGTCGACTTCACCGTTGGCTCGGGTAGCGGTGGCTCAGGCAGCACCGGCACGGGTTCGGGCAGTGGTTCTGGTACCGGCTCCGGCTCGGGTACCGGCACGGGCTCGGGTACCGGCACAGGCTCAGGTACCGGCTCGGGTAGTACCGGCTCAAGTACCGGCACAGGCACGGGCTCGGGTAGTACCGGCTCGGGTTCGGGCAGTGGCACTGCTTCAACCACAACAAGCACAACTAGCGGCCCCACGCCGCTGTTGACGCCGGCCCCGGCCATCAGCCTGGGTGTGGTAAAGGGTGCCAAGACGGAAACTGAAGCACAGAAGCTCGCCAAGGCGCTGAAGGCATGCAAGAAACTGCCGAAGAAGAAGCGCGCCGCGTGCGAAGCAAAGGCCAAGAAGGCACATTCAGCGAAGAGCAAGAAGCAAAAGAAGTAGTAGGACAGAGAGCAAGGCAATGAGAGACCGAGGGCCCGCCTAGTGCGGGCCCTCGGTGCTTGTACGCCGGGCATACCATCTCGCTCTCGGGAGGTGGTTGGCGGCGGAAGGTGAGACGTGACTACGGAGGGGTGAGACGTGACTACGGAGGGTACACATGGTTGGGCCCAGTAATTCTGAAACCTGCGATGGACTGCCGGTACCGGCGACTGATCGGATGGCGCTCTTGGCTGGAGCCCCGGTCCTCTGGTGCTCTGTCACGGCGGTCGCACTGCTGTCGATGTTGCTCGGCGTCGTTGCGCTCTCGGGAGGCCTGGCCGGTGAGCGTTCCTTTCTGGCGCCCGCTGCACGCTCTGGCGTCTCCTCGAGCAAGGGACTCACAACCCTGCCCCTGCCGGCGCAGGGGCCGGTTTCGGCGGCGCTGGGTGCGGATGACCCCGCTTACCGACTCAGTGCCTCAGACGGTGGTTTTGCGGCGGTCAGCCCGGCACAGCGCCTGAGAGAGCACTTTGGCCGCACGGGGGTGATGCTCAGTTCGGGCGATGTACGGCTGGGGTTGAGCTTGCGAGCCGTGGGCTATGGAACCTCGCTTGCAGCGATTGGCGATGTCACACCGCGCGTCAGGACTAACCGTGCCCTCTATCGCCGCGCGGGCCTCAGCGAGTGGTATGTGAACGGGCCGCTCGGTGTCGAGCAGGGCTTTACGCTCCCGCGCGCGCCGTCAGGAAATCCCGCTGAGCCGTTGACACTTTCGATGGCGCTCTCGGGCAACGCGCACGCCACGCTGGCCCCAGGCGGGCAGAGCATCGCCCTCAGCCACCTGGGCGCCCCCACCCTTCGCTACGGCGCTCTCAGCGCCACCGACGCGAGCGGGCGCACCCTGCACAGCCGGCTCGAGCTCCACTCAGGACGCGTCCTGATCGATGTCGACACGCGCGGCGCGCGCTACCCGCTGCGGATCGACCCTTTGATCCAGCAAGGCTCGAAGCTCGTCGCCGGTGAAAGCGGCGAAGGCCACTTCGGCCAGAGCGTTGCGCTCTCGGCCGATGGAAATACCGCGCTGGTCGGAGCTCCCACTGGCAACAACGAAGCCGGTGCGGTGTGGGTGTTTACGCGGACGGGCTCGACCTGGACCCAGCAGGCTGAGCTCATCGCCAAGGGTGGCGAAGAGAAAGGCAACGGCGAGTTCGGCGCGAGCGTTGCTCTGTCTTCAGATGGAAGCACGGCGCTGGTTGGCGCCCCAACCAACACGGGTGGTGGCGCGGTGTGGGCGTTCAAGCGATCTGGTTCGACGTGGACCCAACAGGGCGAAAAGATCACGGGCGCCGAAGAGAGCGCCAACAGCGAGTTCGGCCGCAGCGTTGCGCTGTCCGCCGAAGGTGACACCGCCGTCGTGGGTGCTCCGGGTGACGGTGGTGAAGCCGGCGCGGTATGGGCGTTCACGCTCTCAGAAGGAACGGAAGGAGTCTGGAGTCAGCAGGGCTTGAAGATCACCCCCGAAATCGGCGAAGAGGTCGGCAATGGCCAGTTCGGGGCAAGTGTCGCTCTGTCCGCTGTAGGCAACACGATGGTGGTCGGCGCGCCCACCGACAACAGCAATGCCGGCGCGGTGTGGGTGTTGACGCGGTCGGGCTCGACCTGGACGCAGCAGGGCGCAAAGATCACGCCAACAGCCAGCGAAGAGAGCCCTGCGGGCGAATTCGGCTTCAGCGTGGCGCTGTCCTCAGATGGCAGCACAGCGCTGATTGGCGCCCCAGCGAACGGCGAACCCCAACGTGGCGCGGCGTGGGCTTTCACACGCTCCTTGGAAGGTATGTGGACCCAGCAGGGCGGAAAGCTGATCGGTGGGGGAGAGGAAGGCGAAGGCCGGTTCGGGGGGAGCGTGGCGCTGTCCTCCAACGGCAACACAGCGCTGATCGGCGCTTCCGGCGACAGCAGCAAACTTGGGGCGGCGTGGATGTTCACGCGCTCGGAAGCAGGAGCGTGGACGCCACAGGGTGCAAAGATCACGCCAGGAGTCGGGGAAGAGAGCCTCGCGGGCGAATTTGGCTTCAGTGTGGCGCTGTCCTCCGATGGCAACACCGCGCTCGTCGGCGGCCCCGCCGACAGCAGCGGCGCCGGCGGGGCGTGGGCGTTTGTGAACCCACCAACCGTCAGCACCGTGAACCCCAACAAGGGCCCGGAAGTCGGTGGCACCTCTGTGACCATCACTGGGACTAACTTCAACGAAGCCACGGCCGTCACATTCGGCTCGAGTAACGCGACGAGCTTCGCAGTGATCTCGACGACCTCGATCACGGCGGTCTCACCGGCGGGGGCGGGCACGGTTGGTGTGAACGTGACCACTTCCGGGGGCACCAGTCCGTCCGGCGGGGGTGATCAGTTCAATTATCTGCCTTTGCCGAGTGTCACGAATATAAGTCCTAACGTGGGGCCTGAAGTTGGTGGCACCTCGGTGACCATCACAGGCACGAACTTGAGCGAAGCCACGGTCGTCAAGTTCGGCTCAAGCGACGCCACGGGCGTCAAAGTGAATTCGCCGACGTCGATCACTGCTGTGTCCCCGGCCGGGTCGGGGACGGTGGATGTGACGGTGAGCACCCCGGGGGGAACCAGCGCGACGAGCTCGGCTGACGAATTCAGCTATGTGCCGCGGCCTACAGTCGTCGACGTGAACCCCGCCGCCGGCCCCGCTGCCGGGGGGACATCGGTGACGATCACAGGAACCAACTTGAATGAAGCTACGGCGGTCAAGTTCGGCTCGACAAGCGCCACGGGCGTCAAAGTGGTCTCGGCGACGTCGATCATGGCTGTTGCTCCGGCGGGTACGGGCACGGTGGATGTGACGGTGAGCACCCCGGGGGGAACCAGCGCGACGAGCTCGGCTGACAGGTTCAGCTATGTGCCTCTTCCAACGGTCACCAGCGTGAGTCCCAACGCTGGTCCCACGGCCGGTGGCACCAGCGTGACAATCACCGGTACCAACCTCCATGAAGCCACGCAGGTCAAGTTCGGATCGGCTGACGCGACCGGTGTCAAAGTCAACTCGGCAACCTCGATCACCGCCGTCTCTCCAGTGGGGACGGGGACGGTGGATGTGACGGTGAGCACTCCGGGGGGGACGAGCGCGACGGGCGCGTCTGACGAGTTCAATTATGTGCCTCCGCCGACCGTCAGCAACGTCAGTCCCAACGTCGGACCATTGGGGGGAGGCACAAGCGTGACGATCTCCGGCTCCGGCCTCGGCGAAGCTACGCAGGTCAAATTCGGCTCGGCCGGCGCTACTGGCCTGAAAGTGAATTCGGCTACGTCGATCACGGCTGTTGCGCCGGCGGGGACGGGCACGGTGGATGTGACGGTAAGCACTCCGGGGGGGACGAGCGCGACGGGCTCGGCAGACGAATTCAGCTATGTGCCGCGGCCTACGGTCGCAAAAGTGGTGCCGAACAAGGGCCCTGTCACCGGCGGCACCAGCGTGACGATCACGGGCACGAACTTGAGCGAAGCGACGGCGGTCAAGTTCGGTTCGACGAATGCCACGGGCGTCAAAGTGAATTCGGAAACGTCGATCACGGCTGTTGCGCCGGCGGGGACGGGCACGGTGGATGTGACGGTGAGCACTCCGGGGGGGACGAGCGCGACGGGCTCGGCAGACGAATTCAGTTATGTGCCGCCTCCGGCAGTCACCCACGTGAGCCCGAATAAGGGTCCCGAGGCCGGGGGCACCAGTGTGACGATCACCGGCACGAACGTTGGTGAAGCGACAGTGGTCAAGTTCGGCGCGAGCGACGCCACGGGCGTCAAAGTGGTCTCGGCGACGTCGATTACGGCTGTCGCCCCGGCGGGGACGGGCACGGTGGATGTGACGGTGAGCACCGTGGGGGGTACGAGCGCCACCGGCTCGTCTGACAAGTTCAGCTATGTGCCGTTGCCCGCGGTCACGAAAGTATCGCCCAGTAAGGGTCCGGAAGCGGGTGGCACCTCTGTGACCATCACTGGCACCAACTTGAGCGAAGCGACGGCGGTCAAGTTCGGCTCGACGAATGCCACGGGCGTCAAAGTGAACTCGGAAACGTCGATCACGGCCGTTGCGCCGGCTGGGTCGGGCACTGTGGATGTGACCGTGAGCACCGCGGGGGGCACGAGCGTAACGGGCGTGGGCGACGAATTCAGATATGTGGCGCCGCCCACGGTGGCGAGCGTATCCCCCGACAAGGGTCCCCTGGCCGGCGGCACCAGCGTGACCATCACTGGCACGAACTTCAACGAAGCCACGGTAGTCAAGTTCGGCTCGAGCGATGCCATCGGCCTCGAAGTGCGCTCGGCAACGTCGATCACGGCGGTTGCTCCGGCGGGGACGGGCACGGTGGATGTGACGGTGAGCACCGTGGGGGGCACGAGCGCGACGAGCGCGGCAGACAAGTTCAGCTACGTGCCGTCACCGACCGTCAGCAACATAAATCCTAACAAGGGTCCGGAAGCTGGTGGGGCCTCTGTGACCATCACCGGCACGAACTTCAACGAAGCCACGGCGGTCAAGTTCGGCTCGGCCGGCGCTACCGGACTGAAAGTGAATTCGGCAACGTCGATCACGGCCGTTGCCCCGGCGGGGACGGGCACCGTTGACGTGACCGTGACCACGCCGGGGGGCACCAGTGCGACGGGATCGGCCGACCGGTTCAGCTACGTGCCGCCTCCAGCGGTTACCAATGTGAGCCCCGATGCCGGCCCGCTGGCGGCTGGCACCAGTGTGACGATCACCGGCGTGAACTTCAACGAAGCGACTGCCGTCGAGTTCGGCTCGACCAACGCGGTCAGCTTCAAAGTGAGCTCGGAAACCTCGATCACGGCGGTCGCCCCGGCGGGAACGGGAGAGGTGGATGTGACGGTGAGTACGCCGGGGGGCACGAGCGCGACGGGTGCGGCTGACAAGTTCAGCTACGTGGCCACTCCCACCGTTACCGGGGTGAGCCCCAATGCCGGGCCATTGGCGGGCGGCGAGCGGGTGACGATCACGGGCACCAACTTCACATCGAACACGACGGTCGAGTTTGGCGGGAACAGTGGAACGGACGTCGAAGTGACCACGCCAACGGCGCTCACCGTCGTCTCCGCGGCCGGGATCGGCGCCGTGAATGTGACCGTGATCACGCCAGGGGGCACCAGTGCCACCAGCGCGGTTGACGAATTCAGCTATCCAGGTCCGCCAACGATCGAAATGGGAGAGCCGACGGCGATTGGCCAGACCTCGGCGATTCTGCAAGCGAGTCTGAACCCCAACGGCGGAGTGATAACGCAGTGCTATTTCCACTACGAACGCGTGGTCCCAATACCCCAGGAAATACCCGTCATCACACCGTGTGTCGGGTTGCCGATATCTGGCAAGCAGTCAATGCCCGTATCGGCGTTGGCGGGGGCGGAAGAAGGTCTCAGTGCGGCCACCAGCTACCGCTTTTCAATCGAAGTCATCAACTCGTTCGGCGAAACCGCCTTCAGTCCTCTTCCCGACAGTGAACTGCCCCAGTTCAAAACACTGCCGGGCCCGGCAGTCATGACAGAAGCGGCGTCGTTGATCACGCAGACCTCGGCAACGCTGAACGCGACCGTGAATCCCAATGGCGGCAAAGTGAGCGACTGTCACTTCGAATATGGCACCACCGTAGCCTACGGAAAAAGTGTGCCGTGTTCTTCGCTACCGGGGTCTGGCATCAGCCCGGTGGCGGTCTCCGCGCCGCTGGTGGGTCTCAGCGAAAATACCCCCTACTTCTTTCGAATCGTCGCGACCAATCCAGGGGGTACGAGCAAGGAGACCCTCGGTCATACATTCACGACCCTACCCAACCCTCCGGTAGTCGCCACGGCTGCGGCGTCGTCGCCCACCCAGACGGCGGCAACGGTGAACGGCACGGTGAACCCCAGCGGCGGGACGGTGAACGACTGCCGCTTCGAATATGGAACCTCGACGTCCTACGGTGCCAGCGTCCCTTGCTCCTCGTTGCCGGGATCTGGCAACAGCCCCGTGGCAGTGTCCGCGGGGTTGGGAAGTCTCAATGCCAACACCGCCTACCACTTCCGGATTGTCGCGACCAACCTGGGCGGCACGGGCCACGGTGGCGACCAGGCATTCACGACCGCGCCCATTGCGCCGACGACAACTACGACAGCAGCGCCGACGCCGACACCAACACCGACGACAACACCGTTGACGGCATTCAAAACCCTGACGGCGACCTGCCGGGTGTCACTCGCAAGCACGAGTGCCATGACTCAGAGCGCAGGCGTGGCGGCGATCAAGCTCATTTGGACTGGGGCGGGTACCAGTACATGCGCGGGGAAGCTGACGCTCACGGTCATGACCAAAGGCGGGAGCAGGCAACCCAAGGCGAAGCTCGTCGGAACCGGCGCCTTCTCGCTTGCGCTCGGCAAGGTCGGGATCGTAAGGGTCAGGCTCAATGAAGCCGGGCGGGCGCTTCTGAACGCTGGTCACGGACGACTGAGCGCCCGCCTGGCGATCCTCGAGCTGTTCCCCGGCCCTTCGCAAGCACAGACTGAAACCGTCCATCTCGCCCGAGAAGCCCGCTCGTCGAACAAGCATAAGAAGTAGCGGCCGAGTACCGCCTCCTCGGGTCTTGGTGATGCACATCACTCTGAGATGACCTCGACAACTTCAAGAGCTTCAACGACACGTTGAACATGGCCGTGGGATGTATGTGGCCGCGCGGGATGTACGTGACTGCGCCGAATGTGCGCCGGGCCGCTAGCCTCTCGGCCAGTCCACCGCCATGAGCTCGAACGCGCCCAGCGACCCAGTCCCAGCCGATCCGGTATTGGCCGATCAGAGGTCGACCAATCGAACATCCGCCGGCAAGCGCCAGGCGCTCGAGCTGTTTCGCGGCCTGCCCCGCCGTTACGACCAGCTCTCGGCGGCGCTCAGCTTCTGGCAGGACCCGCGCTGGCGGCGCGCTCTGGTCGATGCGGTCGCGCCCGCCGCGGATGAGCACATCCTCGACGTGGCGACCGGCACGGGCATGGTCGCCGCCGAGTTGCTCTCACGCGGCGATTGCACGGTCGTCGGCCTCGACCAGAGCCCGGATATGCTCGCCGCCGCTCGCGCACGCTTCGCCGCTAGCTCGGACAGCGCGCGCGTACAGCTGGTCGAAGGGCAGGCGGAGGAATTGCCCTTCCCGGACGCGAGCTTCGACGCGGTCACGTTCACCTACCTGTTGCGCTACGTCGACGATCCCCCGGCGACCCTGTGCGAGCTGGCGCGTGTGCTCCGTCCGGGCGGACGCATCGCCTCGCTCGAGTTCGGCGTTCCCCCGAGGGCCCTTCCGCACGCGGCCTGGCGCCTGTACACCGCCGTCGGCCTGCCCGTGCTCGGGCGCATTTTCTCGCGCGAGTGGGCCACGGTCGGGCGTTTCCTGGGGCCGAGCATCGCCGGCTTCTATACGCGCCATCCGCTGCCCGCGATCGTCGGCTACTGGCGCGATGCCGGATTCCAGGACGTCAGGGTCCTGTGCATGAGCCTCGGAGGCGGTGTCGTCATGTCCGCGACCAGGTCCGGCCCACCGCTCGATCCTTCTTCGCCCGAGGTCCCTACGCCCTCCTTCCAATCCGGCCACTCATCTCAATCCGGCCACTCATCTGAATCCGGCCACTCATCTGCTTCCCAGTCCGGTTCCTCATCCGTCTCTCAACCCGGCTTCTCATCCGTCTCTCAACCCGGCTCCTCATCCGTCTCCCGGCCCGGTCAGGGCGCACGTGCCGGCGAGCACTGAGCGTCCCGCCTTCTACGCGCTCGGCCGTGGCCTGTCCGGCGACGTGCTCGCGCTGCTGCACCCGCCCTACACCGCCTGGCATCTGAGCTACGTCGCGATCGGCGCGGCCGCCGCCCCGCACCTGTACGTCAACCGCCTGCTCTGGTGCCTGGCCGCGTTCGGGCTCGCGGTGGGCGTCGCTGCGCACGCGCTCGACGAGCTCCACGACCGCCCGCTGCGCACGCGCCTGTCCGACCGCACGCTGATTCTGCTGGCCGGCTTGAGCCTGTGCGGCGCGCTGGCGATCGGCGTCGCGGGCGTTCTGGAGGTCTCGGCCACGCTCGTGCCGTTCGTCGTGGCGGGCGCGCTGTTCCTGCCCGCCTACAACCTCGAGCTGTTCGACGGCCGCCTGCACTCAGACCGCTGGTTCGCGATCGGCTGGGGTGCGTTCCCGGCGCTCACCGGCTACTTCGTCGAGGCTGAGCGGATCACCGCGGCCGGCCTGCTGATCGCCGGCGGCTGCCTGGCCCTGAGCATCGCCCAGCGGCGTCTCAGCTCGCCCGCGCGCGAGCTGCGCCGGCGTACGCTCTCGATCGATGGCACCCGCGTGCGCGCTGACGGCGCCACCGAGCCGCTGACGCTCGCCGGCCTGCTCGCGCCCCTCGACGGCGCCCTCGCTGCCCTATCCGTAGCGATGGTTCTGCTCGCCTGCGCGCTGGTCCTCGCGCGTCTGTGAGCGACGCTACGACGTCGAGGACGTCGTCGAGGACGTCGTCGTCTCCCGGTCTGACACGTCGGCGCCGGTCGTGGTCGTCATCACGGCTGCGCTGTTGCCGCCCAGCACTCGCCGCACCAGCCCCGGCGCGAGAACCCGCAGCGCCGCGGCGATCGCGTACGGACGCGGCACGTACCGTTCGGGCCGGCGGCCCACGCCTGCCTGATAGATCGCCTCGGCAGCTCGGTCCGGGGTGGACACGGCCCAGCGCGTCCACGGTCGCGCCGTCAGCTCGGACTGGGGGAATCCCTCGGTGGAGATAAACCCGGGCAGCACCAATCCGACGTGTACGCCATGCGCGTCCTCCTCTGCCCACAGCGCATCGGACCATGATGCCAGCGCGGCCTTCGAGGCGCTGTACGCGCCGGTGCCCTTGCGCGTCACACGTGCGGCGGTGCTGGCGACGTTGACGATCGCGCTCGGCGCCGACTCGCGCAGCAGTGGCAGCAGCGCCTCGGTGAGCCGGACCTGGGCGTCGAAGTTGATCGCCATCGTGCGGCGGACGTTCTCATAGCCCCCGTCCGCGAACGGCTTGCGCCAGGCGGCGCCGGCGTTGTTGACGAGCAGATCCAGCCGACTACCAGTAAGCCCATGCCGCTCGACTACGTGCGCGCGAATCCGCTCGGGCGCATCCTCGTCCACGAGATCGACCGCGACCCAGCTCACGCGCTCGGAGCCCAGGGACTGGGCCAGCGCGCGCAGTCGCTGCTCGCGACGCGCGACCAGCACCAACGACGCTCCCGGCTCGCGTACGAGCCGCTTCGCGGTGGCTTCGCCGATGCCGCTGGAGGCGCCCGTGATGACCGCCACCAGTGGCCTGTCCTGCGTGTGCGTCGTCTGCTCGCTCATAATCTCCTCGCTCGCCCGCTCCTCGATTGCTGTGCCCGCAGAGCCTATCCCTCCAGCATGCGCGCCCCCCCGCAGGGATATACCTCGCGTGCCGAGGCCGGCACGGCCGCGTCTGGGGGCAGCAGGCCGAGCACGTTGCCGCCGAAACCTCCTCCCAGCAGACGCGCCCCGGCGGCGCCGGCTTCCAGCATCCGTTGCACGGTCGCCTCGACGGTCGGCGTGGAGACCTCGAGGTCGTCACGCAGGCTCGCGTGCGAGGCGTTCAGCAGTGCCCCCAGCGCGGGCAGGTCGCCCGCGCGCAGCGCCGCAACGGCCTGGTCCACGCGCGCGTTGTCGCTGAGCACGTGTCTTGCGCGGCCGCGCAACGGGTCGGGCAGCTGTTCGACCGCATCCCAACTCGCCTCGCGCAGCGAGCGCACGCCGAGCAGCTCGCACGCCCGCGCGCATTCGGCCCGGCGCTGGTTATAGCCGGAGCTCGCGTTGTCGCGACGCTCGCCGGTGTCGAGCGTCGCCAGCCGCCAGCCGTCCAGCCGCAGCGGCGTCGGATCGACATGCAACGTCTGGAAGTCGATCTTGATCGCCATGCCCTGCACCCCGTACAGCGACGTCAGCTGGTCGAGCAACCCGGTCTGCGCGCCGGCCCATTCGTTCTCCACGCGCGAGCACAACTTCGCCAGCTCGGTCCTGCCGATGTCCCCGGCCGTGCCCGCCAGGGCGAGCAGGGCGAGGCTCAGCGCGACCTCCAGGGCGGCTGACGAAGACAGGCCCGAGCCACGCGGAATCCCGCCCTCGATCCGCAGGCTCGTGCTCACCGGCCGCAATCCCTGGCGCCGCAGCTCGGCGACGGTGCCCCGTACGAATGCGCGCCAGCCCTTCACCGGCTGGGGGTCGGCGAGCGCGAACTCGTCGTGCTCGCCGAAATCCAGCGCCTGCGCCAGCACGCGCTCATCGCCGTCCTGTACAGGCTCGTTGATGCGCTCGGGTGCGATCCGTTCCGCGTCTACGGTCACCCCCTCAGCGATCGCAAACGCCAGTGCCAAGCCGTCGTTGTAGTCGGTGTGCTCGCCGATCAGGTTCACGCGCCCGGGTGCAAACGCCCGTACGCGCTCAGGCGGCACGGACGATCGCCTCGTGCAGTGCGGCGGAGGACTCCTCCGGCAGCGTGTCGGAGATGAAGGTGCCCGCCCCCTGCTCGGAGCCGGCGAGGTACTTCAGCTTCTCGGCGGTTCGCAGCGGTGGGTAGCACTCGACGTGCAGATGGCCCCGCGCATGGCCGTCGGTCGGCGCCTGGTGCACCGCCATCACGTACGGGAATGGCCGGTCAAACAGCGCGTCGTACCCGCGTGCGAGGGCCTGCAGGCCGTCCGCGAGCGCGCATAGCTCGGTCGGCTCGCACTCCAGCAGGCTGGGGCGATGCGCGCGCACGACGACATGTGCTTCGTATGCCCACCGCGCGGCGTACGGCACGTATACGACGACGCCCTCGTTCTCGTACACCACCCGCCGCCCGTCGTCCAGCTCGCGTCGCAGGAGCTCGCATGGCGCGCAGCCCCCGAGCCGTTCGTCGGCCGCCAGCTCCAGGGCGGGCACGGGCGGCAGGAACGGGTAGGCGTAGATCTGACCGTGCGGATGGTGCAGGGTAACGCCGACCTCGACTCCGCGGTTCTCGAAGATGAGCACGTACCTGACATCCTCGCGCGCGCCCAGCTCGGAGTAGCGATGGCGCCATACCCACATCAGCGCCTGCGCGCGCTCTCTCTCGAGCGTTCCGAACGAGCCGGTGTGCGAATCGGTGTACACGACCACCTCCGCCGCCCCATGCGGGAAACGGAATGCCGGGAAGCGATTCTCGAACACGGCGATCTCGAACCGCGCGAACGGAATCTCGGTCGGCTCGCCCCCGGGAACCGTCGGGCACAACGGGCAGTGCTCGGCGGGTGGCAGGAACGTGCGCTCTTGGCGATCGATCGCGTACACGACCTGCTCGCCGCGCAGCTCGTCGTAGCGCCGGCCGATCTCTGATCGGCCGGTCATTGACCGTGCTCGTGCCCGAGCGAGGTGGTCTCGGTGATGGCGCTCATGCGGACCGGCCCTCGCTCGGCTCGCCGTCCTGTCGGTGGGTGTACAGGATCAGCGCGCGACCGTCGTCTTTGACGTAGCGCGCGACCGTCACCATCCCAAAGGCTTCGGACTGTTCGCGCTCCTCAATGTGTCCCCGCCGGGCGTCGATCTGCGACTGGGGGAGGGGCTCGGGATCGGACGGTGAGGCCATGCTTCGAGGGTATACACGCCGCGAGCCCGCCGCTGCGTGCCCGTGCTGTCTGCTCCATCAGTAGTAACCCGCATCAGGACGACGGATTAACCGGTCCCATTTCTCTTGACTGAACCGGTGGTTAGCGGGAAGGTAAATAGGGAAATAGGTAGGTGGGTGGAGCGTCGGCGATCCGGCGCCGCTACATAAGCCAGTGAAGGAGGAGGAGGAGATGTCAGAGTCAGACTTTGCCCATGAAGCGGTGGAGCATCTCGAGTACGCCGATCGAGCGCAGGGTGCATCCGCGGTCGCGAGTCCCGGGTTCGACCGGCGCGCGTTTCTGCGCCGTACCGCTCTAACCGGGGTCGCCGCCGGATCCGTGAGCACCCTGCTGGCCGCATGTGGGTCGAGTGCCTCCAGCGGCAGCGGAGCCGTGGCCGTGTTTGGATCCGTCCCCAAACTCAAATTCGTGTTCGTCAACCATGTGACGACGAATCCGTTCTTCGTGCCCACGCAGTACGGCGCCGCGGATGCCTGCAAGCTCCTGGGCTGCTCGTATCAGTGGACGGGCTCGGAATCCAGCAACGTCAACCAGATGGTCAACGCCATGAACACGGGGGTCACCAGCGGCGCCAACGGGATCGCGGTCGCGCTGATCGACCTGCACGCGTTCAACGCTCCCACCGAAGCCGCGCTGAAGGCGGGTATCCCGGTCGTCGCCTACAACGCCGATGCTGCAGGCAACAAGCGACTGTCCTACATCGGCCAGGACCTGAAAAAGGCCGGCGAAGAGATGGGCGAACGGATCGTTGCCGCCGTGCCGTCGGGAGACGTGGCGCTGTTCATCGCCACGCCGGGCTCGGCGAACCTGCAGCCGCGCATCGAAGGCGCGGAAGCGGCGATCAAGGCGTCGGGCAAGCCGATCACCGTGCACACGGTCGCCACGGGCGCCGCCGTGCCGGGGGAGCTGTCGACGATCGACGCCTACTGGGTCGGCCATCCGAGCACGAAGGGGATGTACGCGGTCGACGGCGGCTCGACGGAAAGCCTCGCGAAAGTGATGCAGAAGTATGGGCTGCCCGCCAAAGGCATCAAGGCCGGGGGGTTTGACCTGACCGAACAGACCCAGAAGCTGCTGCAGGAAGGCAACATCGAATTCACGATCGACCAGCAGCCCTACCTGCAGGGGTTCCTGCCGGTCCTGCAGCTGTACATGTGGCACGCCTCCGGATCGCTTACGGGCCCCGCGGAAACCGACACGGGACTGAAGTTCCTCAACAAAGAAACCGTCGCTCCGTACGTCGAATCGAAAACCCGCTACGAGGGAACCTCCTCGTCGGTCACCGTGGTGGCGATCAAAGCGGGCACGCCCGCATAGGCCGCATCGCCATGGCCAACGTCACGGGAGCGGGGTCGGGAGCCGGAGGACGGTCGACCGCCTCCGAGAACCCGTCGCCGGAGGCCGAGCCTCCGGCGCAAGAGCCCCCGGCGCGCTCGCGCCGGGGGTTGCCCTCGCGCGAGGTGTGGCGCGAACGCATCCTCGGCCTGCGCGAGGGCAGCATCATCGTCGTCACACTCGTTGTGGCGATCTACTTCGCGGTGAACACCTCGAGTTTCGCCACCTCGGCGAACTTCAAGACGCTGCTGCCGTACTTCGCACCGTTCGCGATCCTGGGGGCGGGGGAGGTGTTCGTGATGATCCTGGGCGAGATCGACCTGTCGATCGGAGGGACGTACCTGCTCGCGCCCTACCTCTTCTACAAGATCGCCACGGCCGGGCTGCCGCTCGTGCCGAGCGTGCTGATCGCGCTCGTGGCGTGCATGGCCGTGGGGCTCATTAACGGCTTCTTCGTGGCGGTCGTGGGCATCAGCTCGTTCGTGACGACGCTCGGCATGCTGTTCGCGCTGGAGGGGCTGACGCTGATCATCTCCCACGGCCAGCCCGTGGCGACGCCGGGCGCGCAGGTGCACGCGACCACGCACAACGTCACGCATGTGGTCAACGGCGTGCACGTGCAGCTCCCGGAAACGGTCAACCACATCTCGATGTTCGCGAAAGTGTTCGGCGGGGGCGTCTACTCCGAGCTGATCTGGGCGCTGTTGATCGTGATCGTGCTGCAGACCGTGCTGACGTTCACCCGCTGGGGGCTGTACACGGTGGCGGTGGGCTCGAACAAGCTGGGCGCCGCGGAGGCGGGCGTGCGGGTGAGGTTGGTGACGGTGCGCAACTTCGTCCTGTGCGCGACCACGGGCGGGCTCGTGGGTATCCTCGAGGCGGTGCGCTCGGGCACCGTCCAGCCCGATACGGCGGGGGCGAACGAAATCTTGTTCTACGGCATCGCCGCGGCGGTGATCGGCGGGACGCTGCTCGCGGGGGGATCGGGGACGGTCGTGGGTGCCCTGATCGGAGCGCTGTTCCTCGGCATCCTCCACGACGGGCTGACCCTGCAGGGCGTGAACGCCAACTACCTGCTGTTCTACCTCGGGCTGGCGATCATCGTGGCGATGACCGTCAACATCTACGTCCAGCGCGCACGCAGGGGGGCCGGCAGTGGCTGAGCCGCCGACGATCCCGCCGGAGACGATCGTGGAGCCGAGCCCCGCGCCGGACGACGTGCTGCGCGTGGAGCACATCGCCAAGCGGTTCGGCCCGGTGACGGCGCTGCGGGACGTCAGCCTGCACCTGCGCCGCGGGGAGGTGCTGGGATTGCTGGGGGACAACGGCGCGGGCAAGTCGACGCTGATCAAGATCCTCAGCGGGTTCCAGCGTCAGGACGGGGGCGAGATGTTCCTGCACGGCCAGCCGTACGCGCCCAAAGGCGTGGACGACGCGCGCGCGAAAGGAATCGACACCGTCTACCAGGACCTGGCGCTGATCGACGAACTGTCCGTCTACCACAACATGTTCCTGCGCCGCGAGCGCGTGCACCGCCCGCTCCCGTTCCTGGCCAACGGCGAGATGAAGCGCGAGGCCCGTCGGGCCCTGGATGAGATCGGGATCAACATTCCGCGCATCGACGTCGCGGTGGCGCGCCTGTCGGGTGGCCAGCGCCAGGCGATCGCGGTCGCGCGAACCGTGAACGGGGACGCGGACATCATCCTGCTCGACGAGCCGCTGGCCGCGATGGGCGCGAAGGAGGGCTCGATGATCCTCGACCTCGTGGCGCGCCTGAAGGAGGAGGGACGCGTCTCGATCGTGATGATCCTGCACAACTACGTCCACGTCCTGCAGGCGTGCGACCGCGTGAGCATGATCCAGGAGGGCGTGATCGCGCTGGACAAGCCGACGGCGGAGACCTCGGTCGAGGAGCTGACCGACATCGTCGTCAACGAGTACCGCCGCGCGCGCGAGGCGGCACATGCCGAAGAGGCGCGCGCGGCGGAGGATCGAGTGTGATGTTGACCGTGGCGCATGCGCCACGGTCCGGAACGGTGCATGCACCGTTCCGCGGGGGCGCGCATGCGCGCCCCCGTTCCCAGGACTCGGCAGCTCGCTTGCAGGGTGATCCGGGGCGCGCGGCGAACGGTACTCTCGATGATCGACAGCACTACCGGATAGAGCAATGGCAGAACGTCAGATGAGCGCAACCGCAGGAGGTCGTCGCAGCTACTGGCCGATCCTCGGCGCGGTCGTCGCCGTGCTGGTGCTCGTGCTCGCCGGCGGGATGTTCCTGTACGACCACGCCCATCGCGACACGATCGCCAAGGGCGTGACCATTGACGGGGTACCCGTCGGCGGGCTGAGCGGGTCCGCGGCGCTGCGCAAGGTCCAGCATGCCGTGATCGACCCGCTGAACCGCCCGCTGACGGTCAGCTCGAGCGCGGGCACGTGGACGCTGGACGCGCGCGAGGCACGGCTGACGGTGGATGCCCAGAACATGGTCGACCAGGCGGTGCAGGTCAGCAGACAGGGCTCGATCGTGACGCGCACGATCAGGAGCCTGACCGGGGGGAGCGTGCACTCCGATGTGCCGCTGGCGGTGAGCTACTCCCTCCCGGCGGTGCGCGAACTGACGGCGAAGGTGCGCGCGGCCGTGGACAGGCCGGCCCAGGACGCGACCGTGCAGCCGAGCGCGGGCGGGCTGAGCACTACTGCGGCGAGAGCCGGGGTGACGGTTCAGAACGAACAGCTGGGCGGGCGGATCGTGCATGCGCTGACGGGCGCGAACGTCTCGAGGACGGTGGCGGTGCCGACACAGGTGGTGGCGCCGAAGGTGACGACGGCGCAGCTGGCGAGTCAGTATCCGGCGTACATCGTGGTGGACCGGGGGGCATTTCAGCTGCGCTTCTACGAACATCTGAAGCTGGCGAGAACATACGAAATCGCGGTTGGCATGGAAGGCCTGGAAACGCCCGGCGGCCTGCACAAGGTCGAATGGAAGGAGGAAAATCCTCCGTGGCTCGTGCCCGACAAAGCATGGGCGGGCGCGCTGGCGGGGAAGACGATCCCGCCGGGACCGGAAGATCCGCTGAAGGCACGGTTCATGTCGTTCGACGGCGGCGCGGGCATCCACGGGATCGACCCGAGCGAGTACAGCTCGATCGGTCACGACGCATCGCACGGGTGCGTGCGGATGAGGATCCCGGACGTGATCGCGCTGTACAGCCGCACTCCGGTGGGCACGCCCGTCTACATCATCTGATCGGGTGCGGGTGCTCAGACCCGGCGAGAACGGTCTGGCTCTGAGAGGTGCGCATGGTTCTGCTGGCGCTCGCCGCGGATCTGGACGGCGATGAACACGACGATGATGCCCACGACCAGGCCGATGCCGAGGAACGTGGCGAGCAGGCCGATGTCCTTGGAGGTGGCGGCACTGGCGAGCAGAGGAATCATCGCGGGGGAGCCTACCAGCGTGGCGAGGTAGGCTCTAGGCCCACCGCCGCGAGCGAGTGCAAGGAGAGGTGCCGGAGCGGTTGAACGGGCGCGACTGGAAATCGCGTAACGGGGGAAACTTCGTTCGAGGGTTCGAATCCCTCCCTCTCCGCTGACAGCGATTTTGGTCGTTCTTGGCTCTGCGAAGCCAAGAAATGGCAACCGACCGGACAAGGCGTTTGGCTCTTGTACGAACCCGGCGAGCCAAACGCTGGAGTCAGGCGGGAACGTCCACGGCGATGTTGGTGCGGTGGGTTGACTTTACCCACGTCATGAAGCAACGAGTCGAGTGGCAGTCGCGCTCACGTTCACACGGCCAGGATGGTGAAGTCTGGTCCGAGGAGTGCCCGCATGTCACCTGGGTCTGACGTGGCAATCGCGTCTCCACGCCTATGGACGCCTACCGCTATGCATGCATCGATTGTGCCGGCATCTGGGGTAGCTCGACGCAATCTACCGGCCGCGCGCGCTATGCGCTCGTCGATTGCCTCGATCGAGCATGCCTTGAGCAGGCGAGCAATGCGGGCATCCTTGGCGTCCCCTCGCCAGACCTCGGCGAGTGCGATTGCCGGGATCGTTGGCACGAACCCTCGCGCGTAGCCCACTGCGAGGATCTCGCGGATGCGCTCATCACCTCGTTCGTAGGCGATCAGCGCGCCGGCATCAAGCGTCAGCCCGGCCACTCCGCGGCTACCTGAGCTCGGACCCCGACCGGCACCGCACCGAACTGTGCATCGTCCTCGACAAGAAGCTCACGCCCACGTGTGACCTGAAGCTCGTGTAGAACCGCCGCGTTCACGAACGCCGACAAGCTCCGGCCGGACTCGGCAAGCCGTTGCTCGGCTTCGTGCAGCACGGACTCGTCAAATGAGATCGACCGCTTCTGACTCGTCACACACTGATCCTACCACGGTAGGATCAGTGTCGAAAGAAGAGATCCAATGTGTGGCGAGGCAGCGGAGTTCGCAGATCCTCCCGATCTCCGCTGACGCTCGGATGTCAGCCCGGCGCCGGCGCCACATCACCGCGCCGTGCCGCTTCGGCGTGTTCGCGGCTGTCGCGCGAGGAGATCAACACCGCGGTGAGGATCGCGCCGACGATCGCGAAGCCCGCGCCGACGAGGAAGGCGCGATCGAATCCTTTCGTCAACGCGACCGACGTGTTGTGCACGCCGGAGTGGAACAGACTCTGGGTGCGGCTGTTGGCGACGGTGGCGAGGATCGCGAGGCCGAGGGCGCCGCCGACCTGCTGGGAGGTGTTGATCAGCCCCGAGGCGAGCCCCGCCTCGTGTGGCTTGGTCCCGGTCACCGCGGCGATCGTCACGGGGACGAAGGAGAACCCGAGCCCGAACGCCGCGAGCAGCGACGGCCCGAGCACGTCCGTGGTGTAGGTGCCACCCGGCGCGCGGACACGCGAGAACCACAGCAGGCCGGCGGCGATCAGCAGCAGCCCACCGATCAGCGTGGGCTTGAAGCCCACACGCGTGACGAGCTGCGAGGCGGCTCCGGCGGAGAGGATGATCCCAACCGAGAGGGGCAGGTAGGAGAGCCCCGCTTTGATCGGCGAGTAGTGCAGGACGTCCTGGAGGTAGAGCGAGATGAAGAAGAACATCGAGAACAGCGACATCCCGACCAGCAGGCCGACGATGTCCGCGCCGCGAAGCGTGCGCAGGCGGAAGATCGAGAACGGCAGCAGCGGGTGGCGCTGGCGGCGCTCGATCACGATGAACGCGGCGAGCAGGATGGCCGCTCCGGCGAGTCGCAGCAGCGTGGCGGTCGATCCCCAGCCGACGTTGACGGCGTCCACGACCGCGTAGACGAGCAGCGCGAGACCGGCCGTGACCGTCACCGCGCCCGGCAGGTCAAAGCCCTTGGTGCCATCGTCGGCGCGGCTCTCCAGCAGCAGTCGCGGGGCGAGCGTTGCTGCGGCGAGACCGATCGGGACGTTCACGAACAGCACCCAACGCCAGCTCAGACCGCTCGTGAGGATGCCGCCGAGCAGAACCCCTGCCGCGCCGCCGGCGCCCGCGACCGCCCCCCAGACGCCGAGCGCGCGGTTGCGCTCGGCCCCTTCGGCGAACGTGGTCGTGATGATCGACAGCGCCGCCGGCGAGACGATCGCCGCGCCGAGGCCCTGAGTCGCGCGCGCGACGATCAGCCACGCCTCCGACTGAGCCAGGCCGCCGGCCAGCGAGGCGAGCGAGAACAGGATCAGGCCGGTCATGAACATGCGTCTGCGTCCGAGCAGATCGGCGAGGCGTCCGCCGAGCAGCAGGAACCCGCCGAACGTGAGCGTGTAGGCGTTGACGACCCACGACAGGTCGTCGCGCGAGAAGTGCAGGGCCGCGCCGATCGAGGGCAGCGCGACGTTCACGATCGACGCGTCGATCACGATCACGAACTGCGTCATCGCCAGCAGCATCAGCGCTAGGTTCTTCGCCCGCGGTGTATCGAGGCTCATCGGTTCGCCGCCGCGTGGAGAGTCGATCAGCGTGGCGCGATCGGTGGCGTTGTCTTCGTCCATCGGGCCAGGATATCCGCGAAGCGCGCACATCCCGGATAGTGCGATCTGCGGCCGTAATGTGCCGCAGATCGCCGAGAGTCAGGGACCTACCTGCAGTGGGGTATGGATCAGCCCTTCAGCGTGTGGAATTCGCCGAGAGGGCCCGGGAGCGTGGGTGTGAACGGTTCGAACTTGTATGCCTTCGAGGTGTCGAAGCCTTCTTTTTCGGCGGTTTTCTTGTCTGCGAACGGCAACAGCGCTTCGACCGCCTGACCGATGTTCTTCAGCAGCAACGTGCGCTCATAGCCGTTGTTGTTGGGCGGATCGACCGACTCGGCCGTCTTTTGAATCCCGGTGATCTGCTCGATCGGACCGCCGTCTTTGCTTGCCACACCTGGACCTACAACTCGTGCCAGGGTGCGGTGATCGGACTCGATACCCATGATTCGCGCCGCTGTGACCCTCAGGTCCGGGGTGCTGAAGTGACGCACCCCGACCAGGTAGGCGGCGATGAACGCGTCCTCGAGTGTAACGAGGATGTTGAGCGTCGTCTGCGCGTCGGCGAACATCTTCGGCGGGTAGTAGAACATCGTGAACGGCGTCGGCTTTTTCGTGAGGCTTTCCTCGAGCAGGTAGTGCGACATCTCCTCCTGCACCGCCGCCTTGAGATATCCCTGGTCGTCGCTTTCGAGGTTTTTGAAGAACGGCGCCGTATTGATGATGTTCGTGTAGGTCGTGACCGCCAGCGCCTCGGCGATCTGGGCGGCTTTCAGAATTTCCAGGTCGCCATGGGTGGCTCCGCCTTTTTTGCCTTTGCCCTTGGCAAGTGCGGCGGCGGGGCCAAACGCCCCCAGGCCTGAAGTGGCTGCTGCGCCTGCGCCCGCGACGGCAGCGCCCTTGAGGAAGCTCTTGCGCGTTGTGGATGAGGTCGACTGGTCTACCGGCGTCTGCGGCCCCGCGAGACCGACCGCGGGATCGTTGTGCTCGTCGTGCATGATGATCCGTCTCCATTCGTTTTTTGGGTGGTGTCCCGGCCTATGACCGATCTCATCGAGGAGCACGCCCCAGTCCCGTTCCTCGGAGGACAAGGACATCTACGCGACGGACGCGGACGCGGATCACCCTCAAACAGCGACGACCTTCTCACAGACGGCAACCTCCACCCTCGAGCGACGACGAACTCTCTCGAGCAACCTCACCCTCAAACAGCGACCTCCCTCCGCGAGCGGGGCGCGCGCGGGGAGACGATCGCACCCCAGTCGCCGTCCTCGATCCGCGCCGGCTCGGTGCTCGCCAGGAAGTCGCCGAGCACCGCCGCCAGCCCGGCGGGATCTTCCAGATGGGGGAAGTGGGCCGCGCCGGGCAGGGTCTCAAAGCGACTGCCCGGCGCCGCGTGATGGGCGGCGAGACCGTGGGCGAGTGGGATCGTGTGGTCGCGCTCGCCCCACACGATCAGGGTGGGCATGTCCGCGAGCAGGTACAGCCGGTCGGTGGCGCTGACCCGCTGGCCCTGGATGTCGATCACCGCGCGGAGGGTGTGCAGGAAGGCCTTGCGCGCGCCGGGCTGCTCCAGCGGGCCCAGAGCGCGCGCGATCGCCCGCAGGTAGACGCCCTGGCGCGATCCGGCCCTGCTCAGACCGTCTCCCGCGTGTCGCAGCGCCGACAGCAGGCGGGGGTGGGCGGCGAGCGACAGCAGCGCGGAGACGCCGGGAAGCGTGGCGCTGCGCAGCAGCGGGCTGACCTCACGCCCGAGGCCGCCGGACGAGACGAGCACGAGGCGCTCGGTGCGCTGGGGGAACTGGTAGAAGAACTGCATCGCCACGCCGCCCCCGAGCGAATGGCCGACGATCGTGGCGCGGTCGACGCCGAGCACGGCCAGCAGGTCGCGGATGCTGGTGGCGTGCGCCCCGAGCGAGTAGTCCCCGCGCGGCGTGGCGGAGTCGCCGTGGCCGATCAGGTCGGGGGCGATCACGGTGTGGCGGTCGGCCAGGGCCAGCGCGACGTCGCGCCAGTGGCGCGAGGAGTTGACCATGCCGTGGATCAACACGACCGGCGGACCGCTTCCGGCCATGTGGTAGATCACGCGGTGGCCGTGCAGCTGCACCTGCCAGGCCTCGAAGCCGTCGATATGGTCGGGCCCGGAGCTCACGGGGTGGTGGTGGCCGTTCGGGGGAAGTGCGCGCGCGAAGGCACGATCCAACGCTACACCGCCACCGGGCGCCACGCGGCGAGGCGGGGCGTCTAGACTGGGCTGCTCTGCGCCAGTAGCTCAGCTGGATAGAGCGTCGGTCTACGGAACCGAAGGTCGGGAGTTCGAATCTCTCCTGGCGCGTTTTCTGTTGGTGATTTGATCGCCAGTGCCGGCGAGGATTCGCTGGGCTTTCATCCTGGTCGGGGTTAGTCTGAGTGCACGACTGATGCCGCAGCTACGAGCGCTCCTCGCGCAAGCAAAGCAAAGCGCCGGCCGAGGCCGGCCGGGTGATCGCCATATAGTCACGGCATGACTGAAGTGACGAGCGAGGTTGTAAGCGGACACATGGACCAGCGGGAGGGCCACTCGCCGGCGATGCTGCTGGTCGAGCGGTTCTTGGATCTGCTCTGCGCCGGAGACATCGAGGGTGCGGTGGAGCTTTTGGCGGTCGACGTGGAGTACGCCAACGTCGGGCTGCCCACCGTGCACGGGCGTGAGCGTGTTCGGCGGGTCCTCCGGGCCGCGCTCGGTTTGGCCGGCGCCGGGTTCGAGGTCTACGTGCACACGATCTCGGCGAACGGATCATCGGTTTTGACCGAGCGCACGGACGTCTTCAAGTTCCGCCGGCTGCGCCTCCAGTTTTGGGTCTGCGGGCGCTTCGACGTTCGCGACGGACAGATCGTGCTCTGGCGCGACTACTTCGACCAGATGAACATCGCGGCTGCGACCGTGCGCGGCTTGCTTGGGACGGTCTTTTCCGCAGCGCGTGCCAGGCCACCTTCCACCTGAGCTCACGTTCTTGCGCGTGACGACCGGGTATCCTCGGTCGCGGTCTCTTCGCCGGATCAGCATGCGGTGACTGTGCTCCGCGGCGCCTTCTGCTCATGTTTTGTCAACACCTGCATCAGCGAGGACGAGCCCGCTTTCGAAATCGCACCTTGATCGCGCACGCGCGCGGCCGCGGTCACTGCGCGCCGACTCGCCGCCCGCGTGGGCTCGGCACCCCCCAACCCGTTCGGGTGACGCGCCCGGATGACGGATGGCTTCCCACGCGGCGTATCGCCGTGACGGCGCCCGGGTCAGTCGCGCTGCAGGCGTTCGCGCAGCGCGTTGAGCACGACGTCGGCCGCTGCTTCCACGTCGAGCTCCGGGGTCAGCTCGACCTCCGGCGCTCTCGGCCGCTCGTACGGGTCGTCCACGCCCGTCATTCCCTGCAGCTCACCGCTTTGCGCCCGCGCGTACAGCCCCTTCGGGTCGCGCCTTACGCACTCCCGCTTGGGCGTGTTCACGTACACCTCGATGAACACCAGCCCCTCGTTTTCGTGCAGCTCGCGCACCTTCTCTCTGCACTCCGCGTACGGTGACACCAGCGCGACGAGCGCCACCGTGCCCGAGTCCGCGAACAGCTTTGCCATCTCGCCGACCCTTCCGACGTTCGTCTCGCGATCGTCCTTGCTGAACCCCAGATCGCTGCACAGTCCGTGCCTGAGATTGTCCCCATCCAGCCGGTACGCACTTCTTCCCGCGTCGATCAGCCTGGCCTCCACGGCCGTCGCGACGGTCGTCTTGCCCGCGCCGGGCAGCCCCGTGAACCACACCGTCGCGCCCTGCCGGCCCAGCGCTCTCCAGCGCCGCGCTCGGTCGACGGTCGCCTCCTGCCAGGTCACGTTTGCGCTCATACTCATACCCCTTTTACGCCTCGCCTCTCGCTTTTATCCGGCCAGCGCCGGCAGGCCCACCATCTCGCGGAAGGCCACCTTGTCGTTCAGCCTCGGAAACGGTGTCCGCGGCTCGTCCACGCCCAGCATCCGCGCGAGCGGGCCCCAGCCTTCCCTGACTTCGTGCACCACCAGCCGCTCCGCCGGCACCTTGCTCTTCACCTCGTTCGTGTGCTTTTCGAACATCTCGATCGCATACGCCTTGTCCTCGAACCGCCCGTGAAACGTGCCCTCCCAGATCAGCGTGCTGATCATCTGAAACGCCTCCGGCGACGGCGGCTGCTCGGCGCCTTCCGCCAGTTCGCCTTTCCTGCCCGCGATCAGCGCCGCGTATATCGAGTTCTTCGCGCTCTCATACCACGCCTCCGGATCGCGCACCGTCAGCAGCACCTTCGCATCGGGGAACACCTCCATCAGCGGCTCGTAGTAGGTGCATCCCGGCCAGTCCACGGTCGACTCGAACCCGTCGAACATCTGCTCCCAGTCGGTCGCTTCGCCGTTTGCCGCCGCCTGCCACAACGGCAGCTTGCTCGTGTCCCCCCACAGCACCTCCACCATGTGGTAGCACGGCCCCGCGCCCAGCTCCTCCAGCGCGGCCTTGAGCGTCATCGTCCCAGTCCGGCCGTAACCGGCGCCAATCACCTTCATTCGGCCTCCTCTTCTTGCCAGGTCGTTCGCAGACCCACATTGTCGAGGATCAATATAAGAACCTCGTCAGATGTGTTTCCGACGGGTCACGACCGCGACGTATTGGTCCTCGGCCGCGTCAGCTGCATTCAACCGTCCGCGAACGGCGCGATCGGCACCCCGTGGCGCTCGCCCGCGCGCATCCCCAGCTCGTACGCGCCCCCATGCGCCGTGCTCAGTCGGTGCGATCCGCTCTCGCGCGGCAGCCTGAAGTCCAGCTCGACCGCCGCGACCGAGCAGTTGACGACCTCGTGCTCGCTCCCGTCCGGATCGGCGTACCGCCAGCCCGCGGCGCCGTCTTGCGGGACCTTGACGTGCGCGTCGATCTTCAGGCCGTGCGCTCCCGGTATGCGCAGCTCGCAGCCATCCGTGCTCTCCGCGACGCGCAGTCCGCGCCTTCCCAGACCGCCCACTTGCCAGTGCCCCCCGGCGAATGACAGAGCGCCGTTGGCGACCCACGGCGTCATACGCCCCGCAACCTTGATCCGGCCCAGCGCGACGTCCAGCCACGCGTTCTTCATCTCCGCGAATCCCACTCCGTGCAGCCAGATCCAGCGCTCGGCGTGCTCTGCGCCCCAGTTGTGCCCCACCATCCCCCGCCAGCCGTCCGCCCGCAGCGTTTGCCCGCCGGGCAGCTCGATCGCGCCCTCGAACCGGGCGTCCGGCGCCGGGCTGGTCAGCTTCGTCTTCGGCAGCCTCGCTCTGTACATCCACTCCGCCGGCAGATGTCGCAGCTCGGGCTCGTCCGAGCGCCACCGCAGCGACCACTTCGCCTCGCCGCACTCCCCCTCGGCGTAACCCCTGCCGAGCTTTGCGTCGCCGATCGCGATCCACCCGTCCGCGGGGGCACTCAGCGCGTCGGTCGTCAGCTTGTGCATGAACGGGCGTCCCTTGCGCGCGTCGAACACCGTGCACCACAGCGACCCCTTCGGTTTCTCCGCGGGACGCTTGTGCACCGTATACCGCAGCCACGCACCCACCGGCTCGTCCGGGGCGACCGCGCGCAGGTAGAACGACTCGTACATCCCCGCCTTCCGCGGGACCGTCGGATAGACCGCGCTCGCCTGCATCGCGGCGATCCTAACCCACTCCTGCGAGGATGCCCCGCGTGAACCGCGACCCCCTAGTCCAGCTCCCGCCGGCGCTCGCGGGCCCTGGCCCGGGCGCGGTCCCGAGCGCGCCAGGCTCAGCTCCAGACGCGCGCTACGTGCTCGGCATCGACGGCGGAGCCACCAAGACCCTCGCCGCCGTCCTCGATCTGCAGCGTCACGTCCTGCACCTCGGTCACTCCGGCCCCAGCAACGAGGACGCGGTCGGTACGCGCCCGGCGGTCAAGGCGGTGCTCGACGCCACCGATCAGGCGCTCGCGCGCGCGGGGATCCCCCAAGCCGAGCTCGCCGCCTCCGTGCTCGCGGTGGCCGGCACCGACACCGACTCGATCGCCCGCCACCTGCGCGAGCTGCGAGCCGAGCGGTGGATCGTCGTCAACGACGTCGTCGGCGCGTGGGCTACGGCCACCGGTGGGCTCCCCGGCGTGGGCGCGATCTCCGGCACGGGCTCCAACGTCTTCGGGGTCGGCGGGACGGGCGCCGACACACGCTCCTGGCGAGCCGGGGGCTGGGGGCATCTGCTCGGCGACGAGGGCAGCGGCTACTGGCTGGGGGCGCAATCGATCGTCGCGGTCCTTCACGACCGTGACGGCTCCGGTCCGCCGACGGCGCTCAGCGACGCGTCCTTGCGGTTCTTCGGCTCCCCATCCATCGAGGCGCTCGCCGCGAGCGTCTACACGACGCCGCTGACCAAGGGCGAGCTCGCCGCTTTTGCGATTGAAACCTCTCGGCTCGCCGAGGCGGGGGACACGGTCGCCCGCGAGCTTTACGCCCGGGCGGCGGCGGAGCTCGGCAAGCAGATCAGAGCGGTCATCTCCCATACCGGGCTCACCGGGGCCTTCCCCGTCGGGCTGATCGGCAGCGCCTTCCTGGCCGGCGACGTCTTCGTCGGACCGCTCACCGACGCCGTCCACGCCACCGCCCCCGAGGCCCACGTCTTCCCCGTCGAAATGCCCCCCGTCGGCGGCAGCCTTTTGCTGGCCTTGCGCGCGTGCGGCCACGAGCAAACGATCGACATCACCGCCCTTACACGGCTGATCGACGGCGCCCTTGCAACGTGATTTGCAGCGCGCTCGAACCGGCTGACCCGCACTCTTTTCTTCGCTAGCCTGACCACACCGAACAGGCCACTCGTCTGTTCTCTGCATGATGACTTCCCGCTTCTTCGATCACAGGCTTCCTTCGCGCCTGCGCCAAGGCGCGCTGCTCGCCGTCCTCGCGGCGTCCCTTTGCGCGCTTTCCCAGGCCGCGCCCGCGTCCGCGTCCTCGCAAGAGTCCAGGTTCCAGCCCAGGTCGGGGTCGAGGAGCGCGTCCTCGCCCTATCCCGCCGGCGCCACCCGGCCGCTGCGCGTGGCCAAGCCCTCCGAATTCGCCCGCGCCGCCGCTGCCCCCACGGGCGGCTCGTCGGTGTCCGCGGCCGGCTCCTCCAAGCCTTCCTCGAAGAAGCACCCCAAGCCCAAGCCGAAACCGGTCCTCACCGGCAATTCCGCACGTGCCCTGATCGCGTTCGAAGCCATGCAGCACAACTACTACATCAGCGGATCAGGGCTGTATCAGGGGGAACCGTTCTCGTTCCTGTGGCCCTTCTCGCAGGCCCTCGCCGCGACCGTGACGATGACCCACCTCAACGGCATCGTCAAGATCCCCGGTCTGAGCACCGTGTTCGCGCGCGAACTGAACGCGCGCCTGATCGGCCTGCGCTCGTATCTGGACATCAACAACTCGGGCGCGCCCGAAGGGACGTTCACAAGCAGCCTCGCGGCCTTCGACGGCACCGTCGCGCCGCCGACAGGCCCCGGCGGGGCGAAGTATTACGACGACAACGAGTGGGTCGGGATCGAGCTCATGCGCATCTACGAGCTGACCGGCAACCCCGCCGCGCTCGGCAGCGCCGAGGCGATCATGGCGTTCGTGATGGCCGGCTGGGACGCCGATCCCGAACTCGCCTGTCCCGGCGGCATCCCGTTCTCGAACTCTTCAGAAAACCTCGAACGCAACACCGTCACCGACGGCCCCGGCGCCGAGCTCGCCGTGCAGCTCTACCGCAGCACCCACACGGTCCAGTACCTGCAGTTCGCGGAAATGGCTTACAACTGGGTGCGCAACTGCCTGCTGCAGACAAACGGGCTGTACGCCGACCACATCGGTCCGCACGGCACCGTCGCCCAGACGTACTGGAGTTACAACCAGGGCACAATGATCGGGGCCGGCACGCTCCTGTACCAGGCGACGGGCAACAGCGCCTATCTGTTCCAGGCTCGCCAGACCGCGCAGACTGCCCTCGCCTATTACACGCCCGAACGGCTCGGCTCAGAAATCCCCTTCTTCGTGGCGGTCTACTTCCGCAACATGCTCTACCTCGACTCGGTCACCCACGACCCGCCCGGCCCCAAGCTCGCGCAGCCCTACGTCGACTACGCCTGGCAGCACCTACGCCTCTCCAACAACCTGTTCGTATTCGGCTCGCCCCCTTCCGGGCAGCTTTTGGTGCAGTCCGCGATAGTGCAGATCTACGGGCTGCTGTCGTCCCCGCCGAGCACCTATTTCTGAGCAACGACGGTGTCGTCGGCCGGCGTCTCGACGAGCTCGCTGAGGACCGTCGGGGCGAATCGGGCGCCGGCGCTTTCGCGTGTCTGGTCCTTGCGTCGGTACAGGCGCTGGTCGGCGAGCCGCAGGACCGCGGCCGGAACGTCTGCCTCGGCGGGGATGCGCACCTCGCCGTGGGCCGCGCCGACCGCGAAGCCGGGCCCAAGCTCGGACAGCGCCGCGATGCTCGCCTGCACCGGCGCCTGCTCATAGGCGGCCGAGCCTGTGAACAGCACACAGAACTCGTCGCCGCCCATGCGATACGCCCTCCCGTGGGCGGCGACGGTCGCGCTGAGCTTGTCACTGAGACGCACGAGCAGCGCGTCACCGGCGGGATGACCGAACGTGTCGTTGTAGCGCTTGAACCCGTTCAGGTCATACATCACCAGCTGCCATGGCTCGTTCGGCTTGGCGGCGCGGCAGGCGAGCTGGAGGTCCTCCATCAGCCGGCGGCGGTTGCTGAGGCCCGTCAGCGGGTCGGTCAGCGCCAGGAGGCGGGAGCCGACCAGCATCGTGAGGTTCTCGCGCACGGTCAACATCAGGCGCGCGCACACCGCGAGCACGGTCGCGATCGCGAGGATCAGCGCCGGCAGCGTCAGCTGGTGGTGGAGGTTGCCGTACACGAACACCCCGAGCGCGGTCAGCAGCGACACGGCCGGCACCAGCACCAGCCGCCAGTCCTCGATCCGTCTGCGCGCCGGCCGCGGCCACGGCGTCCACGCGGCGACGGCCAGCAGCACCGCGGCGGCCGGCCACATGCCTTCAAACCAGGTATCCGCTCGATAGGAGCCGGTCGCCGTCTGATACAGGTAGGTCGAGTCGGCGATCGCGTTCAGAAGCATGCTCGCGGCGATCAGCAGCCACACACGTCCCGGCCGCCAACCGGTCACGCCAAGTGCGCCGATCGTGAAGACCAGCAGCAGGATGTCGCCGATCGGGTACGCCAGCGAGACCGCGACCGAGGCGGCGTCGCCACTGGCGCCATTGACGATCGGGGGCAGCACGATCGCGGCCGCGACGCTCGCCGCGGCGAGACCCGCGATCAGACCGTCCAGCCACATGCTCACCCGCAGCTCGCGCAGGTGCGCCCCGACGAGCAGCGTCAGGGCCACATACATGCATGGGTACATCGCCAGGAACAGTCCGTCGGCGGGGGAGACGCTGCCGCCGACCTGGCCGGGGCCTTCGAGGAACAGCGTGAAATACAGTTCGCCGAGGCTCCAGCACAGCAGCCCCGCGCCCATCGCCAGCCAGGCGGCGCGCTGCGCCTTGACGGCGATGCCACGCGCGATCACGGCGTACGCCGCGCCGAACATCAGCACGTTGTAGATGTCGTCGTCGAACAGCCCGTTTGTATGCGCCCCACCGAGGCCGACCGTCATATGCAGCACGAGCACGCCCAGACCCCCCAGTAGAGAGGCCAGGAACAGCATCGGTGGGGTCGTTCGGGCGCGCATCGCTGGCAGACGGCTTTGCCATCTGCATCGGCTGCTCGGGGGAGATCCTGGAGTCCGGGCGAGGGTGCGGCGAATGAGGGGCTCTGAGGTTCGCGTCCGGAGAGGTCTTCGAACTACGTATCGAACTACGTGTGCATCACACGCGCGTGCAGGCGCGTATATGGCGCACGAACCGTCGTGGCTTGCGCTCGTACAGGCGCTTGCCCTCGCGCAGTGCCCGCTTGCGCAGGCGGGCGCGCCTACGCGAGATCGCTCGCAGGAGCAGCTTGCGGGTGCGTCCATGTCGCTTCAGCGACTTATACGCGCGGACCTTTTCGCCGAGCAGCATCAGGTCGTGCTCTTCCCCCAGCACTTCACCGAGCCCATCTGCGCGGTCGGCGAGCTTGGCGATCCGCCCGTTTGCATGCTTGCCGGTGCGCACACTCGGGTGTTTGGCGGAATGCCCGCCCGGCGGATCCTGCACATCGAGGACTTCGAGGGCGTAACGCAGATCCTTGACGTGTTTGCGCCACTTGTGCATCGCCCTGGAGTTGGGCTTGCGCCTACCAGCGCGGCGGCGGCCGGTGTGACCCGCACGGTAGATGTGCTCGAGCCCCGGTCCCGTGAGCCTGCCCGCCGAGCGGTCCGGGAGCTTCCACTTCGCGACGCGCGCACGCAGGGCGCACAGTTCCCCGGCGATCTGGTCACGGGTGGCGGATGATGCCGACGACGACGACGACGTGCCTCCCAGCGATTGGGTTGCCGCCGTGCGGCGTTCGTGGCGCAGGTGCTTACGCAGTTGCGCCACTCCGCGCCGATGGCCCAGCTTGCGAGGGTGGCGACCGACGAGCGCGTCAAGCGTGCTCACCATCACCTGGGCGTCACGCGCTCCCGCGAGGCGCGCGCCGGCGTCGCGCAGGATGGCGCGCTCGCGCGCGGCACGCTTGGAGCCGATCTCGCCCTCGAGCAGCCGCATCAGCGCACGCAGGCGCTTGAGCGCCTTGCGCGTCTCGTGCACCGCCTTCTCGGGGGGCACCGATGCCGCGTGCGATTCGTTGCGGAGCAGTTCGATCGCGAGGTCGAGCTGACCGAGCGTGATGCGTTGCAGCCCGTGCGCGGCGGTCTCGTTCGTCCGCAGCCCGAAGTGCCGTAGCGCGCGCGGGGGGAGCTTTGCACGGGCCGCGCGGCGTTCGCGCTCTGCCTTCGCCAGGGCGAGGCCGATCCCAACGGCGACGGTCCCCGCGAACGTGGCTGCCAGCGGCGCGACAATAGAGCGATGCCCAGCCTTCCGCCCGCCCCATGGTGGACGGTGCGCCGTGCGGCGAACCGCAAGCCGGCGACGTATCGCTGTCCGATCTGTGGTCATCATCTGCCCGCTCTCAGCGAGCATATGCTGATCGCGCCCGAGGGGGACATGAACCGTCGCCGCCACGCCCACACGGAGTGCGTGCTCAGGGCGCGGGCCGGGGGGCAATTGGTGCTGAAGGATGAGTGGCTGCGCACACAGCCGCGCCGTCCGTCGCTATGGCGGCGCCTGCTGCGATGGGATTGAGGCTGCGTCAGTCAGCTGCCCCAGACGTGCACGTACTGCGGGTCTATGCGGATGATCACGCGCTCTTCGCCAGGCTGGCGAAACGGGTATGTGTCCTGGCCGAGATACTTCTTGGCCATCGCGTCGATGTGCTCGTCGGCGCCGTCGTGCGTGCGCTCCGCCACGCGCCCGCGGATCGCGACGTACTCATACGGGTTGTCCATGTTCTGGACGGTCAGCGTCACCCTGGGGTCGCGCTCCAGGTTGGCCGGCCAGGCCCGTCCCTCGGCCGTGTTCAGAACTGGTCTTCCGTCCTGCAAGTCCACCCACACGGGCGCTGAGTGCACGGACCCGTCGCTGCGGATGGTGGAGACGTTGCAAAAATTCTTGGCCTGCAGCAGCTCCTTGCTGCGACCCTCGATCGTTGCGCTCATCGGTGTGCCCTTTCTGGCGATGTAGTGGCGTGGACGACGTACTGTGGACGACATACACCACGATAGGGCGTTTTTTGGATGAGGTCGCGCGTGCGTAGGCGTGCGCTTGAGTAGGAGCCCTATTGGCGGCTGAGGCCCGTGGTCGAATTGACCGGTGGGATCGGGTCAAGCGGTGTGAGGTGGCCGTTGTTCAGCTGAAACCGCACCTTCGCCTGGCCGCCGCCGGGGCAGCACAGGGGATCGTTGGAGCGGTACAGCGAGTAGGCAAGCGTGACTTCTGTGTCGCTCTGGGCGACGACGCTGACCATCGCGCTCGGCCGACTGGAGTCGGTACCGATGTAGCGGCCGTCGACGAAGAAAAACACCTGTTTGTTGTACCCGTCGTTGGAGTCAGTGCCGGTCGCGACCAGTACGCGCAGGGTTTGGTTCGGGTGGTAGTCGGACGTTTCCTTGGCGGTGTACCCGTGCGTGCGCACAACCGCGAGCGCGGCGGGCAGCCCTTCGGTGGTCGTGCCGCCGGCGCCTTTTTCGGTGAACGCGGGCGCCGTAGCGGTGCGCGTGGTCGTCGGGGCGGGAGTGCCACCGCCGGAGGTTGTGCCGGTGGTGGTCGTGCCAGTCGGCGCGGTTGTGGTGCTCGTGGTGGGCTGTGTCGTCGTCCTGTCCGTCGTCTGTGCGGGCGCGGGCGAGCCGGTGACGGAGACCGTCTTAGTGGCGCCGCCGCACCCGCCGAGCGGCAGGGCGGTGAGGGCTGCGGCGAGGGCGAGCATCGACGCGCGAGTAAAGATCGAATGGGTCATGTGGCCTTGCATCGTATTCGTCGCGCGGTCGGCGAATCCCCGGTTGGGAAGTCCTTGACAGGATTATTAGCCACTGCTAAGTTTAAGGGAAGAGCGAGCATGCGAACGAGTCAGGAGGATACGGTGAGCGGGGAGCACGTACGCAGGCGGGTTCCCGCCGCGGAGCGGCGCGAGGAGCTGATCTCCGCGGCCGTGCACGAGTTCGCGAAAGGCGGATTGCACGGCACGGCGGTCGAGCGGATCGCCCGGCGCGTGGGCGTGGCACAGCCATACGTGTTCAGCCTGTTCCCGAACAAGCGCGAGCTGTTCCTCGCCGCTCTGGAGCGGAGCTTCGAGCGCATCGCCGATACGTTCAGGAGCGCCGCGGGCGACTATCACGAGGGACGGGCGCCGGCGGAGTGCGAGGACGCGCTGCAGGCGATGGGGCTCGCTTACAGAAAGCTGCTCGAGTCCGACCGCGACTATCTGATGCTCCAGCACCAGTCGTACGCGGCCTGCGACGACGAGGTCGTCCGTGCGCGCGTACGCCACCGGTTCGCTGCACTGGTCGAGCTCGCGCGGGAGCTGTCCCGCGCGGAGCCGGAGCGGCTGGACGAGTTCTTCAGGCGCGGCATGGCGCTGAACGTCGCGGCGGCGCTGGGGGTGGAGGAACTGTCGGTGCAATGCCACTGGATGACCGCTGAGCGCGAGGCGGGGGCGCAGGTCGGCTGAGAGACCGCCACCCTGGCGACGGTCGTAAGGGTCGGTTGAGATCGTCCTGGGATAACGGGTAGGATCGGATGGCGATGTCCCAGCAAACGCCAGGACCGCCGGAGCACAAGCGCAGCCGCCGCGAGGTGGCTCGTACCACCGGGCTCGTGGTGCTGGCGGTGGTGATCACGCTGTTCGCCGTGCTGAATCTGGAATCGGTCAAGGTAAACTGGATCCTCGGCACGGGGGAAGCTCCGCTGATCATCGTGATCGTGGTGTCGGTGCTGTTCGGGATCGTGCTGACGTACCTCGTCGACCGCCGCACGAGCAAGCGGCGCTAGCCGGCTTCGCGCACGCGCCGCCAGCTTGCTTCGCGCTCAGACACGTTTCTCAGGCAGCGAGCGCCGCGTCGTCCTCGATCACGACCTCGGCGGCGGCGTCCGCCCCGATGAACGGCGCGAGCACGACGTAGGCCAGATAGTCGGACAGGGCGGGCAGCAGGTGGATCTGGCCGCTCGCGACCTGACAGCGGATCGTGTGCCAGATCGCGCCGGCGACCCCTTCGACCGCGAGCTTGCTGTGAGCCGGCTTGGGTGCGCCCTCGGTAAGCAGCGTGGCGATGTCATGGGCGAGCTCGCAGTCGCGCGCCAGCGCCTCCGGGCAGGCGCTGGGCGCCTCGGAGGCGATGACCTGGGCATAGAGGGGGCGGGCGGCAAGCAGGCTCAACAGTGTGCGAACGACGCGGCGAACCGCACGGGGCCAGTCGCCGCAGACGAGGTCGGGGTCGGCTGTGATCCGCAGCAGCTCGTCTCCAAGCTCGTCGAACGCCGCCAGGAAGCACTCCTGCTTGGAGGCGAACAGTTCGAAGAAGGCCTCCATCGGGATGCCGGCCTCCTCGGCGATCTGGGGTGGGCTCAGCTCGTGGTAGTCGTCGACCACGGCGAGGTTGAGCACGCTCAGCCGCAGACGCTCACGGAGCTCCTCCTCGGAATCGAGCGCCGCGCCGACCTGGCGGGCGTCGGCCCGTGAGACGGCGCGCACGCCCGGCGGCATCCACGCGTCGAGAGTCGAGGCGGTGCCGTTGCAGCGCCCGTTCAGGTCCGGTACGAGTTGCCCATGGCCCCCGGCAAGAGAACTCGCGCGCGCACGCGCTGCCAGGCGCTCGGACAGGTGGCCGATGTTGGGCGTGTGGAAGAGCATGGTCCAGCCCACGATCTCATCGTTCAACGCGGAGAGCTCCTCAGTGCGTCCCGTCCGCAGGCGCAGCGACGCAGCCTCGTGGATGCCCCCGACGATGCCTCTCACGATTGGAGCCGGCAGCGGGCCGGCGTCGGGGGCGTGGGCGAAACTGCTGGAGAGCAGTTGCTCGAAGCTGATTGTCGCTCTGCGCAGACGCGCCAGTCCCGCCGCGCCCGCCGTCTGGGCTTGGACGATCGCAAGGCCCGCGCACTTGACGTTGGACTCGACCTCGTCCGTGAACTCTTCGACGGCGGCTCGCATCCGCTGTTCCAGGTCGCCGCTGCTCGAGCGGTAGGCCTCGTTGACGCGCTTGACACCGCGCGCGGCGATCAGATCGAACGTCGCGAGGAAGCACTCCTGCTTGTTGGCGAACTGCTCGTAGAAGGCTCGCCGTGAGACGCCGGCGAGGCCGATGATCTGCTTGACGCTGGTACCCGCATAGCCATTTGTTGCGACCGCCTCGACCACCGCTCCGTGCATGCGCAGGCGCTGATGGCGGATGACCTCCTTGGAGCCGAGATGATGTGGACCTCTCGGCAGGCGCTGGTACATGGGCACGATCGATCTCGTGCCCAGTTCCCCACTGTCGCGCTCGGACATCTCTTTCTACCTCCCCAAACCGATCTACATGTCCAGATGCCTGTCAAGAAATCTGGCAGCCGGGATTATCCCATGTCAGCGATTTTTTGTCTACAGGGAAGCACGCGCAGAACTGCTCAGCCCGCGGGATAGATCTACTGAGCAGGCGATTCCCCTGCTGAGTAAGGGTTTTCGAGGAGTTCGTACGAGTTGGAGGGGCGCTCGGTTCGAGACCAGCGCCTGGGTCTGCGGCGCGGCGTGACCGCCCGTCAGTGCGCCAGAGACTTCAGCGCCAGCAGCGCCAGTCCTATCGCAATGCCGATGCCGCCTTCGAGCGCGATCTCGCTCAGACCGATCGAAGATCGGCCGGCCCGTGAGCGCAGTCCCGCGAGCAGCTCGAACGCGATCAGGCTTGCGATGGCGGCCCACACCGCCGCGGTCACGCCCGTCGTCTGGGTTGCGCCCGCCACCCACGCGACCAGCAGTGTGAGCAGCGGAATCGTGGCACCGCGAACGATCGCCCAGTCGTGCGCGAGCGCCCGCGCAAACGCGCCGGCGGTGAGGTGCTCCTGGTTGGAGAGGCGGCGCCCGAGGACACCCGAATAGGCGCGGGCGAGCCAATAGATCCCCAGCGTGATCACGGCTGAGGCGACCGTGTCGGGATAGCCGTCGTGCAGTCCGCTCTCCGCGGCGAGCAGCGCCCCGATCATGATGACGCCATAGACGACACCAGCTGGGTTCCTGTCCGGCACGATCCAGCCTGCGACGTGCTGCGCCCACCTGCGCAGGCCCGCCGGCTGCTGGGAGGGTCGTCGCGGGGCGGGGGCGGGGGAGGAGGCGATGGCGCTGATTATCCCCGGCGCGGCGACGGATTCAATCGGGCTGGACAGGACTGTCGGGTCGGAGTAGCCTCGCACGCATCCGATGCGTAGAGGCCGTAATACGAAAGGATGGAGCAAATATGGCTGGTGAAGAGTTGTTCATCGGTTGGGGCCCGGTCGTCAGAGGCCGCGAGCAGAAGGCGCTGCAGGTTTTCCAGGAGACGATCGAGTTTCACGGCAAGCTGCAGCAGGACGGCAAGATCGACAGCTTCGACGCGCACCTGATCGCGCCGCACGGAGGCAATCTCGCGGGCTTCATCGTGCTCCACGGCGAGCGCGGCAAGCTCGATGAGATCCGCAACACGGAGGACTTCGAGCGGTTGATCACCCGCGCGGCGACGATCGTCGACCAGGTCGGTGTGCTGAACGCCTACTCCGGCGAGGCGCTTGGACAGGCGATGGGCAGGTTCCAGGCGGCCTCCCAGGAGCTGGGCGGGTAGGAGCCGGGTCGGGGTCGGGTCGGGGTCGTGCGGGACCGGGCGTCCCATGGCTCGATGCGATCGGGGTGGCGGCAAGCAACACCGGCGCCGGTAGAACACGGCGCCGGTGTTTCGCCGCGGGCGGTTCGTCGTGCGTTCGTTGGGCGGAGCGGCGGACGGGCTGCTCTATTGGGCTGTGGCGCCGCTCGACCGCGCGGCTGCCGACGGGTTGGCCTTCGCCCAGGCGACGATGTTCGAGCCCCCGTTGACCGTGCTGCCGTCTGGCAGTTGCAGCACCGGCAGCTGCTCCTGACCGCTCATCGCCTTCAGCTCTGGTCGCCTGCCCTTCGTGAACAGGCCGAACGGGTGGCCTTTTGCGTACACGATCTTCTCGAAGTCGTGACCGGCGCTGCGCAGCGCGTTCTGGGCGCGCCGGCACGCATGCGGTTTCGGCCCGCCTTCGTCGATGTGACAGACGTACAGGGTCAGCTTGCCGGGCATTGCACACTGCCTTTGGTTAGAGGACGCACTCGAATCATGAGACCATCAAGCCCGGTTCCGGACTCGAACCGGAGACCCCAACCTTTTGCATGGGGGGAGCGGGCTCCCCCCATGGACCCCCCGGGTTTGCTCTGAAGGGCGCATAAGCCCGGTTCCGGACTCGAACCGGAGACCCCTTCCTTTTGCATGGGGGGAGCGGGCTCCCCCCATGGACCCCCCGGGTTTGCTCTGAAGGGCGCATAAGCCCAGTTCCGGACTCGAACCGGAGACCCCAACCTTTTGCATGGGGGGAGCGGGCTCCCCCCATGGACCCCCCGGGTTTGCTCTGAAGGGCGCATAAGCCCAGTTCCGGACTCGAACCGGAGACCCCTTCCTTACCATGGATAGCAAGGGAGGTCTCCTTGTGGGTTTGGTCCCGTCCTGACTGGGGTTTTGGCGCTTGACGTGACGGTGCGGGACTCGCCCGGGGCCCGCACCGCCCCTGGGACGCCCCTGGCACCCCGAAAAAAACGCCCCCAGGAACGACGGGGCACTTGTGGTCATTTGGTGCCCGGATCATATCGAGATCGGCGGCGACCGCTAGGATCCGGGTTCGCGCCGACGTAGCTCAGCTGGTAGAGCGCCGCCCGGACTCCCCAGGCCGCTACTGCTACGGGGACGGCGGGATCGGCGGAGCGATTTCGGCAGCGGTCACTCTTCCGCGGATGAGCCTGTCGATCTCGAATTCGAGGATACGCCGGACTTCTTCGCGTGTCGCCTTGTCGAACGCGGCTTGCTTGTCAGCGGGCGCACCCTTGATGACGTTTGGGAGCTCCCCGGCCTGGATCGGCTTTCCCTGCATGTCGCGCAGCGTCGCGCGGAATGTGCTCGTGAAGCCCGCCATGCGCGCCGCGCCGAGGGTAAGCAGCCTACCGAACCGCAGTTCGCGCTCGGTGACTTCTGCCCTCGCTTCCTCGTCAGCATACGCGAGCAGCCCGTCGAGCGTCTGCTGGTGTTGGCCGATGAGGTCAATGGCGACGATCCGTGCAGCCGAGAGCTGCACGCACGCCTTGTCGGGCTGCGGGCTGGGTTTGCCGCCAGCTTCGAGCGTGGCGAGCCGTTCATCCCCTTCGGATAGTCGTTTGACGGCACGTCGAAGCTGTGCCCCCCAGGCGCCGCGTACGTCTATGCGTTCTTCGGCGCGAGCGACGCGTCGTCGCTTGCCTGGCATCGGCCCGGCTCCGCTCGGCCAGTTCACTTCGGTGCGCGATAGCCCGCCTTGAGCAACGTCGGCCACCGTCCCGTGCGGAACGAAGGTCGCCAGGATCTTGATCGCCACGGGGATCAGGCGGAGCAACCGCTCCCAGTAGCCCGGCCGCGGAGGCGGCGGAATCCTCGGCTCCTTCGCGCTGGGCGCGCCTTCTGTCATCCGATGGCCTGGCTTACTTCGAGGCGTGTCGCGCAACAGACCGGGTCAAGGACGCTTTGGATGTCCTCGACCCGCGCCCGTGGCATCGACGCGAGCTTACCGACCGCCGAACCGATCACAGATGCAGTGCCAATCTCCTCCAAGCCGACGTAGTCGTTGAATGCATCCCCAACACCTGCGGCGATCACGCGCGCGTGGTGCGTGAGCAGCGAGCAGCGCATGGTCGTTTGATCCACGGCGAGCAACCAAGCCGATAAGACGAAACGCCGCACCGCGATGAGCGGGTGGCACACGCAGCACACCGTGGCAGCCATACGCCAATTGGGCCTATGCCGGCATTGGCTCCGGGCTCGGGACGCCGAGTCGTTCGCGGATCACGGCCGCCAGGAGTTTGCGGCGCTGCTCGAAGAAGTTGGGGAAGCTCTCCAAGGTGTCGCCGATCTCTCTGAAGTGGTGGAGAGCGCTGATGGCTGCGCGAGCGCCCGGATCGGGGTGGACGGACTCGAGCCACGGCAGTGGGAAGCGGCCGCCCTTCGACTCGTTGTCCGCGGGTGTGAGCAGTTGCAAGTTCGGGATTGAGTTCGACGCTGCGAGCATCCACTCGGCCTGCTCGCCGGAGATCCCAAGCTTGTCGAGCTTTGTGCGCGTGAACGCGTTTTGTGGGTACACGTGGTCGACGTGGCGGAGCAGTGTGTCGCCGCTCGGATAGATCAGCGAGAGGAGCGGGAAGCAGTTGCGGTCGCCGTATCGGAGCAGCAGCAGACCTTCCACGGCGGCCTCGTCGAACGCCAGACTCTTGCCGATCTCCCCCATCGTCTGCTCGATAGTGCTCACGGGGAAGCCAGCGCTGCCGTGCTCTTTGATGGCTGCCCGGAGCCGAGTGAGCAGCGTGTCCAGGCCGCTACCCCAGATTCCTTGGCGCAGCAGGCTTCTGATGACCCAGCGACGGACGGCCTCCCGGTCCCCCTCCGATCCCTTCGCCGTGAGGTATGACGCGTCGAGCCCGCGGTGCTTGATGTAGTAGGCGAGGGGATGGATCACGCTGCGCGCGTTGAGGTTTGCAGTGGTGAGACCGAACTGGTCGAGAAGACTGGCCGCGAGGTCCAGGCTTCGCTTGATCTCCGGCCATGTGTTCCGGATGCGTAGCATCTGCTCGCGCTTGAAGTTCTCGATCCGGAAGCGACGCTCGTCGCGTCCGTCAGGACGAGACAGGCCTTCATGATCTGGTCGCGCTTGAAGTCGAAGCGGTGGTCGGGCCGGTTTAGATGCTCGTTGAATGAGCGGATCTCCTCTCGGGCATCGACCGCCTCTCCGTCCTTGTTCGCGCTCCACGCCGCCGTCCCCTGGCTGAGGAGTAGGTCGGCGAACGAGAGCGGCTCTCCCTGGGCATTGACGCGGATGAAGATGTTCATCACGCGGTCGATGCTCTGATCGGGCTCTATGAAAGGGCTGATCACGCCGTGGAGGTGCACGACCTCGTGGAGTCTGCTGAGGATCTTCATGGCGTCTGGGTCCGTGCCGATCCCTGCGTCGCTGATGTAGACGATCACGTCCTTGGTCTCGCGAAGCTCGAGCGCGTCGCTCACACGCATCCAACGCCGGCCCCCCTCGTTTTCGGCGGCGGCCTGCTCCCGCGTCCTGAAGCGAAACACGAACCCCTACGTCTCTCCTGTCTCGTCCTCTGCCCCGGATTCGTTCGCGTCGGGATCGGGCTTGCGCAGGTCGAGGTAGAGGTGGCGCTTTGGGAACGCGTCTGGGTTGTCCCACCACTTGTTCGGCAGCTTCACGGTGTGCGATCCACGCAAGCCGATGTTCAGGCTGGTGAGCCGTTGCTGGCCGTCCAGCACCGCGTAGCGACTGTCCGAAGGCGGGATCTCCTGGATGCGTGGACAGAAGTTGTTGGGGGGCCGCTGGTCGTAGTCGCGGATGAAGCCGTAAAAGGTGTGGTCTTTGGTCGTTGCGTCCGAGACGCGCCAGTACAGAAAGCCACCGATCGGATAGCCGCGCATCAGCGAGTCGAAAAGCGCGGCGATCTTCTGCTCGTTCCAAACGAACTCGCGCTGGATCGCGGGCAGCACGAGCTGCTGGCTCGCGATCTCCTCGAGCACGCTGTAGACCGTTCGTGCTGGCTGGAAGCCCTCCGCCATGAGGGGAAACTATCCCACCGACACTGCGCCGGAGCGGTCTGCCGGATGGCTGTCGTGGTGCAGGCGGCGCGTCATCTCAGCAACAATTCCGGCCGTATTGGTGCGCAGGCGCGCGTACACGTCCTCGATGGCCTGGATGCCGCGGCGCGCCGCTCGGGCGCCACTCGCGATCTTTCGCCCCTCGATGACGGCGGCGAGCCTCGCAATGACTCCTCTGCTGCGGCAGCGCCGCTCGTTCAAGTGGGCGCGCAAAGCGGCCCGCAACCGGGATCGGATCGCTCGCATCCCAGCGCCCGGGGCGCCGCCTGCGCCGGAGCGCCCGCCGGCGGGCGCTACCTGGGACTACGTAGAACGTGTGACAGCGATCGCGGCTCAGGGCACGCTTGGCTCGGACCATCGAGGTCCGCGAGTTGCTCAGCCTTGTGCCTTGGCTCCCCTCCCCGGAGCCCGTCGAGGAGCAGGTGCAGAAAATGAAGGGCCTAATCGCCGCGCAACGGTGGGCGGTAGCCCAGGCGCCGATTGACGAGCTCGCCGCGGCGTGCAAGCAGATCGTCTCCGTGGCTGCGAGCTACGTCGTGATCATCGACTCGACGCCGTACCTCAGCGGGGAGCCGCTCGACGACACGCCCCGCCTGCTCTGCGAGCACGTTCGCCCGGACCCGGCGTCACTCGCGTGCTTCGCACCACTGCTTGTTGCGGCAAAGCACGATGCCGAGATCGGCGACGAGATCACCGAGACCGCAGCATCCGCGAGCGAGGCCGTGCACAAACTCGCCCGTATCGGTCTTGACCGGGTCGCAGGAAAGAGCGGCGGACATTTGCTACGCTTTCACGAATGATCGTGACAGCATTTCGACCGCCAGTACCCATGAAGATCATTGCAGCCGGTTCGGACGTCATTCCGGTACCGATCACGGGCGCGCTATGACGGGTGCGCCGCGGCAGTTGCGACCAGTCGAGGCAACCATGCTCGACGTCGAGGGCGTGCTGGACATGCGCTCGCTGCCTGAGGCGGGACTGCGATCCGAGTGGGATTCGATTCATATTCCGGATGCGCAGAAGAAGCGCCTGCTCTCGATGGCCGTTCTTGCGGCAACGGTGCGGCCGCACGTGGAGCGGGCGCGCGTCCCGCTGCATGGGTTCATCTTGCTCGTGGGAAGGCCGGGCACGGGCAAGACGACGCTGGCACGTGGGCTGGCGACGCGCATCGCGGAGAGTCTCCCGCAGGCCGGCGACTGGCGATTTCTCGAAGTCGAGCCACACGCGCTGGTGAGCGCCGGCCTCGGCGGCAGTCAGAAGAAGGTGCGGCGCCTGCTCCAGGAGACGATTGCCGAGCACGCGGCGGGCGGGCCGCTCGTCGTCCTGCTCGACGAGGTCGAGACGCTCGCGGCCGACCGCTACAAGCTGAGCCTTGAGGCCAATCCTGTTGACGTGCACAGGGCGACCGACGCGGTCCTCGCAAGCCTCGACGATCTGGCAAGGCGCTTCCCGAGCCTGCTGATCCTCGCGACCAGCAACTTCGTTGACGCCATCGATGCGGCGCTGCTCTCGCGGGCCGATCTGGTCGAAAAGATCGAGCCGCCAGACCGTGCTGGCGTCGAGCTCATCCTGTGCGACACACTCGAGGAGCTCGCCAAAACCTGGCCTGCGCTCACAAAGATCTCGGGCGGGCCCGAGTTCGAGCAGGCGGTCGATCATGCCGTCGGTCTCGACGGCCGTCAGCTGCGGAAGACGGTCATCGCCGCGTGCGCCGCTGAACAGGCAACGGCGCTTGACCCGGGCAAGCTCAAGGCGAGCGCGCTTGTCGAGGCGATCGACCAGGCTCAGGCTGCGCAAAAGATCAAGGAGACCGGGTGACGACCACGCGTGTACGCAGGTCGTTCGTCGCCTCCCCGGCGCGCCGCGCCGCGGCCACGTGGGAGGCGATCATTGACGTCGTGGCGCCTGAGGGATCGTCCGGGCGCACGGAGCTGATCGCAGTGAGAGGGATCGCGGCGTCGCTGATCGCGGCCGAAGCGTGGCGGGAGATGCCGGTAGTAGTCTCGGGCGTTGGACCGCAGCTGCGGATCTACTGCCTGCACGACGAGGATGCAATCGTTGGCGATGACGCTAACGAAGACAGTCTCACGTGGTCTCCGACCGACGGGGACTGGGCGATACAGATGCCATGTCCGCCCGAGGATTTCGAGTGGGTGTCAGCGGCAGCGACCGAGGTCTCCACTTGCGTCACGGTCATCGACGCGACCGTGAAGCGAGCGACCGAGGCAACCGATGCCGCCAGCCAGCCGGTGAACGAGGTCGATGCGGAGGCGTTCCTACGAGGATGAACACGTTCGCCTACGTCAACACCTACGCGTACAGCGTCACCCATCTGACGGACAACATGCTCCGCGGACTGCAGGAACTGATCCGCGAGCTTGGGCTCAGCCCGAAGAAGTTCGCCGACGATTGGAAGTCGAGCGATCTGGCGATCTCGACCTGGCTTTCCAGCCGCCACCTCTACAAGCTCGCCCTCGAGATCTATGACCCCAGCAAACCGTCTAGGGCGATCCTTGTACCCGAGTTCGACATCGTCTACAGCACAGACAGCGGCGAGGACGGTTCGTTCTGGGTCGACGGGGAGGCCCTGCGCTACGAGATCCTGAAGGCTGGCGTGCTGCCAAGCGCTTGCACCTACAACCTTCTCTGTTACAACCACTTCGGCTACCCCAGCGTCACCGGCTGGGGGCCCGCCGATGCGCGCTCGCGCGACGGTATGACGCGCTATGTCGCCGGCCCAACGATCGGCGCACCCGGGCTCGCCGCGAGCTCCGCCTACTGGGGCAGAGCATGATCTCACTCGAGGAAGCCTTCGCGAAGTTCCTGAGTCGGCTCGAGCTGAAACCAGCAGAGCAGGCCGATGTCAAAGGTCACCACACCCGGGTGCGGGAGATCGTCAAAGCAGGAATCGGGGTCGAGCGCGACATCCTTTCCGGCTCCTACAAGCGCAGAACGAAGACAAAGCCACTGAAGGATGTCGACATCTTCTTCATCCTCCGCACGAGCGAGGCCCGCTGGCTCGATCGGCACGCACAAGACCTGCTGGGCGAGGTTCGCGGGCTGCTCGCCCCCGACTACGGTGAGAGCAGCGTGAGCCTCGGACGTCGCTCGGTCAAGATCGACTTCGGCCTGCCAGTCAGCGATGATCAAACCGACGAGAAGGTCATGAGCATCGACGTAGTGCCCGCATTCGAGAGCAACGGGCACTACGTGATCCCCGACCGCCAACTCGACGAATGGGTGTCAACGGACCCTGAGATTCACGAACAGCTCGCGATCGACGCGAACGCCGCATACGACGGACGCTGGAAGCCGCTCGTGCGGATGATCAAGAAGTGGAACGACTACCACGATAGGCCCGTGAAGCCGTCGTTCCTGCTTGAGGTGATGGCGCTCGGAATCCTCGACCGCGGTTTCGGGGGCCACTACTCGCTTGAGCTGCAGACGTTCTTCGCCACCGCAGCAGAGCGAATCTCCGAGACCTGGGAAGACCCGGCGAAACTCGGGCCGCCCGTCAGCGACCGCCTTGCCTCCGAACCATTACAGCTCCAGACCGCCAGCAACGAGCTCACGACGGCGGCCGAGAACGTCTCCCGCGCACGGCGACTCGCGCAGCAAGGCAAAAACGGCGAGGCGCTGCACGTATGGCGCGATGACATCTTCGGCCCTCTGTTCCCGCTCTCCTGACGTGGCAAGTCCCGTCTTCCTCAGCTACGCGTGGGACGACATCGCTGAGGTGGACGAGCTCGACACGCTGCTACGGCTGCGCGGGGTGCCCGTATGGCGCGATCGGCGCGACATGCAGTTCGGTGGCTACAACGAGGAGCTCGTCTGTCGCGCGATCGAGCAGGACACCTCGGGCTTCGCGCTCTACCTGACCCCCGCCGCGGTCGAGGACTCCTGGTTCATACCGAAGGTCGAGCTGCGGGCGATGGATCGGCGCCGCAACCGCGACGACTCGTTCTTCTCCGGAGCCATCTTCCGCGGGTACAACATCGAGGCCGGCAAAAAGGCCGTCTTTGACGCTACCGGCATCGACATCGGCGCTACGCTCGGCGCGCCGGTCGATGAGGCACAGCTACTCGACGGCCTGCGCGACGCCGCCAACGCGATTCTGCGCGCCTACATCGCGAGCAACTGGGCGGACGGACCGGCGCGAATTCGTATCGAGACCCGCGATCCGATCGCGGTGCTGGACGAGTCGCTCGTGCACCTAGCGTTCGCCCCGCCGCTTGAACATGATCCCGAGCGCTACGACGTCGCGGTGTGGGACGAGAAGATCCAGCCGGCGCTCGCGGACCTTCAGCAGGCGCTGCACACAGTCCAGGGAGGCCGACCCGCGTGCGAGCGAGTGCTCGAAGTCAGCGGCGCCGCGCATCTGTCGGCGGCGCTCGCGCTCGGCTACCAGTTCCGTGAGCCGACCCGCTGGCAGCTGCGACTCCACCACTTCGGCGATGTATGGGAGACCGGTCGCGAGCCTGCGAGCCTCCAGGGCTGGGAGGCGCCATCGCCGCGCCCAGGCTCAGACCCGAAGGGTGATCTCGTCGTGATGGTGCACGCGAGCGCCGATGTGACCGACGCTGCCCGAGCCGCAGCCGGCGGCCCGGCCCGGGCAGAGCTTCACTTCCGGCCTCCCGGAGGGCCGGACAGACGTGCTATTGACCCGCGTGCCGCCAACGCCGCGGCCCGCGGGATCGCCAACGCGATCCGCGACGCGCGCGCGAGGTATGCGCCTGCGCAGACCCGGCTATACATCGCCTGTCCCTGGCCGTTCGCGACCCTGCTCGGATGGCACCTCGCGAGCGTCGGCTCCGTCGTAATGCACGAGGCGACGGTCGAGCGCGACTCCTATCGCGTCTCCTGCGTTCTGCGGTAGCGCCCGAGGTCACGGCGGGCGCTTGAGTTCGGTGTCCTCGATCGTCTCGAGCGCCGCGAGCACCTGGCGCAACGGTTTGATCAGCGGGTGATCCCGCACGAGCCGGTAGGACAGACCGTCGTCGCTCAGCACGCCGAGCTGGACGAGTGCCTTGACGTGCACGTCCACGCTGCCCTTGGCATGAAGCTCGGCTGAGCTGGCGAGCTCGGCCTCGCTCCACGCACGATCTGCGTCGCTGAGCAGCGCGTCGATCAAGCGCCGCTTCCCACCGGCGCCAAACAGCCAATCTCGGAGGCGTAGCTTTGGCTTCGACAATGCCGTCCGAAGGGTAGGACATAATCCTACCTCATGGATATCACGAACGTCGGTGAAAACGGTCATACTGTTGGTGTCGTGAAGATCGAGATGAATCAGTTCGGCAAGGATGCGGTCCTGATAGGCGCCGATGCTGGTGCTCGTGCGCGTGCCGAGATCGAGCGCTCGATCGAGCAGCTCGTCGATGACCAACCGGTGTTCTTGGACTTCAGCAACGTGCTGGCAGTGTCGGTGCCGTTCGTCGATGCGTCCATCGGCCAGCTTCTCGGCGGTCGCGTAGCCGGCTACTACGACACCCACCCGATCGTGATTTACCGCGCGAGCGTCGATGTGCTGCAAACGATCGACGCGACGCTCCGCCTTCACCACCTCTACGCGCTTGCGCTTGGCGGTCAAACGGGGGCGGAGCTCCTCGGTGCCGACGACGTGCTCGCGAGCACACTCCAAGAGGCCGTGCGTCTGCGAACCTTCAACGTGCACCAGCTGGCCGAGCGTCTTGACCTGACGCCCCAGGCGGCGAACAACCGGCTGCGACTACTGCTGCGAAGCGGTGCCATACAGCGTGAGCGGGCCAAGCCGGAACGGGGTCACGGCGGGCGAGAGTTCCGCTACACCGTGCCAGTGACGGCATAACGGTCCTCGCTGGGCCCTGGGCAGTCATCGACCGGCGCCGCCGAGTAGCTTCCATCTCGGCAGACATGCGCGGGGGCCGAGCGTCTCGCTCGGGTGTGGTTCGATGATGCCGAGCGCGCCGACGAACCGTCACAGAGAAGCGCCCCCAGCAACCGCAGAACACGCCCCCGGCTTCCAGAGGGAGCGCAAAAGCGCTTAGTTATGCGGTTTGCGAGCCAAGCCGACGTCGGGACTCGAACCCGAGACCCCCTCCTTACCACGGAGGTGCTCTACCAGCTGAGCTACGTCGGCGCGAACCCGAATCCTAGCGTTCTCGCCGCCGATCGCGATATCGCTCGATGGCCAAATGACCAGACGTGCCCGGTCGTACTGGGGCACTTGTGTGGGACTTTCTGGGGTGGGCTGAAAGATCAGCGGTGCGTCAGCTCATCAAGCGGCGCGGTCAGTTCTTCCGCTTCGCTTGGTGAGCTGCCCGCGAGCCGGGATGCGAGCAGGCTCGTCAGGATCCCGACCTTCGCTGCGAGCTTGACGACCGGGTCCTCCATGACACCGCGGTAGAACTGAAGCTCGTGCTGGCTGGCGTTCGTTATCGAGAACGCGGTGATCAGACCGACCGTCTCAAACAGGCGCCGGCTCCCCTTGCGCCAGTGCGCGATCAGCCCATGGTCAGCCCAGTATCTGACCTGCCGCTCAGACATCCCCGTCAGCTGCGCGATCTCGCCGCTGCTCAGCGGGTAGCGGTGACCGGTCGCTGCGCTTGGATCGAGGACGACCTGTTGCTGGCGGCGCTTCAGCCGCGGCCACAGCGCACGCACGCGCGGGTCGCGCAGCACGCGAGCCTGGTCCAGGCGCTCCCGAAGCTCCGGCGAGACCTCTGCGGGGCGCATACCCCTGCGACGAGGCGCCTTCATGGCGCTGTTCTGTCCACCTCTGGCCCCATCATTCATCCTAGCAGAGAACCTTACAAGTGGTTGTCAGTCTGTGTCAATGATCGTCTGGCCGGGCCACGCTCGTTCCCGTAGGCAAGTGCGGGAGCGCCACGGGTCACGACGCTGACGATCGGAGATCGTCGTGGGTGTCGCGCAAACCGGGTCTGTCCGAGGGGTTGAAGACCATTCTGGGTATGCCCGAGAACTTTCTTGAGTGTGATCGTGAGCAGGTGTTCTTGATGCCGCCGGATCCGCGGGATTGGCTGCCGGAGGGTCATTTGGCGTGGTTTGTGTTGGCGTCGGTGGAGGAGATGGATCTCGCGGCGTTCTATGGCTCCTACCGCCAGGATGGGTGGGGCCGCGCGGCGTTCGAGCCTTCGATGATGGGGTGGATTCAACTGGTTGTCGCAACGCCTGACGTTGAGGAGTTGCGATGCCCAGAAGAAACCGTGCCATTGATCGTGCTGCTGCAGCAGGGACGCGTTCCGGGGGACGTCCGCCGGCTGGGCGTCGGGAGCACCGGGTTCGGTTCTGGACGGCGATCGCGCGAGGGGCATCAAGCGAAAACGCTGCGACGGAGGCGGGTGTGTTGCCGAGCATTGGTGTCCGGTGGTTTCGCAAGGGTGGCGGCATGCCGCCTCTCACCCTCGTGCCGGTGTCGGGGCGTTATCTGTCCTTCACCGAGCGGGAGGAGATCGCGGTGCTGCTCGCTGGTGGTTGTGGGGTGCGAGAGATCGCGCGTCAGCTCGGTCGGGCGCCGTCAACGATCTCCCGGGAGCTGCAACGCAATGCCGCGGTCCGCAGCGGCCGACCCGAATATCGAGCCTCGACGGCTCAGACGCATGCGGACCGTCGCGCCCGACGACCAAAGCCGGCGAAGCTCGCTGTCAACCCGGAGCTGCGGGCCTATGTGCAGGACCGACTCGCCGGGGAAGTGCAGCGGCCTGACGGGAGTGTCGCGGGTCCCGAGGTCGGCTGGCGCGGGCGGCGTCATGGACCGCGCAAGGATCGGCGTTGGGGACAGTGTTGGAGCCCGGAGCAGATCTCCGGTCGCCTCCGTGTTGACTTCCCCGATGATGAGTCGATGCGCGTGTCTCATGAGGCGATCTATCAGTCGCTGTATGTGCAGGGCCGCGGAGCGCTGCGCCGTGAGCTGACCGCTTGCCTTCGGACAGGTCGAGCGCTGCGGGTTCCCAGAAACCGGACGTCGAAGGGCAACAGGAGCTTCGTGACTGACGAGCTGTTGATCAGCGAGCGGCCGGCTGAGGTTGCTGATCGGGCGGTTCCGGGTCACTGGGAGGGTGACTTGATCCTCGGGGTGGATCGGTCTGCGATCGGGACTTTGGTGGAGCGCTCAAGCCGGTTCACGATGCTGTTGCATCTCCCGCCGATCGAGGGTCACAACAGTCCAAGAGTGAAGAGCGGCCCGCCGATCACGGGTGCCGGGGCCGGCGCCGTTCGTAATGCGATCGCTGACACGATCGGGACCCTTCCCGAACAGCTTCGGCGGTCTCTGACCTGGGACCAGGGGATCGAGATGGCCCAGCACGTCCAACTGCGGCTCGACAGCGGTCTGCAGATCTATTTCTGTGATCCACGCAGCCCCTGGCAGCGCGGCACCAACGAGAACACCAACGGGCTGTTGCGCCAGTATTTCCCCAGAGGCACCGACCTCGCCCGCCACAGTGCCGAGGAGCTCGCAGCCGTCGCGGCGGCGTTGAACGGTCGACCACGCAAGACACTCGCGTGGAGGACACCCGCTGAGGTGCTCACCGAGTACCTCAGCGCTGCGGCCTGACCGCCGGCTGCAGCATCCATCGCCCGCGACACACCGCGGCATCCCTGGCGCTCCCCGGGGAGGGTCTGACAGTCGCGCGCGGCTATCACCGCTCCGGCCCGCCCTCCGGGCGAGCCTCCACCACGACGACAGCCGCATCACCCAGGCAAGCCCGGTCGTCTCTTCCAACCTTTAGAGTCACCGACCACACCGCGTTGCGACGACCGATTGAGCTCAGGTGGTGGCGCTGCTGCTCTACGCCTACGCGCGGGGCGAGCGCTCCTCGCGCGGGATCGAGCGTAAGTGTGTGGAGGATGTCGCTTACCGGGTGATCGCTGCGCAGGGGACGCCGGATCACGCGACGATCGCGCGGTTTCGTGTCCGCCACGAGGAAGCTCTGGCGGGCCTGTTCAGCGAGGTGCTGGGGCTCTGTCGGGAGTCGGGGCTGGTGAAGGTCGGGTTGATCGCGATCGACGGGACGAAGGTGCATGGGAACGCGTCGCATCACTCAAACCTCAACTACGAGCAGCTCGCCCGCGAGATCCTGAAGGAGGCCGGCGAGGTCGACGCTTGCGAGGACGAGCTCTACGGCGAGGAGCGCGGCGATGAGCTGCCTGAGCATTTGCAGACCCGTGAGGGGCGACGTGCTGCGCTGCGGGAGGCGAAGGAGAAGCTCGCGAGAGAGCGTGCGGGCAGAGAAGACGCGAAGGTGAAGGCGGCGGACGCGGACCCGCAGGGTGTGGAGCTCGTGCTTGATCCCGAGGTGATCGTTGCCCGGATGCACGGGCGTCAGGGGTGGGTGCGCGAGGCGCGCCACCAGCTCGATGAGCACCGGCGGCTACAGGCTCAGCCGATTCCACGCTCGCGACCCGAGCGGCTGCTGCAAGCAGAGCAGCGGCTTCAGGAGAACCTGCGGGTCGAGCGCGAGGCTAACGACGCTTATGAGCATCATCGCGCGACTGCCGTGACCAAGGACGGCAGACGGTTCGGGGCACGCCCGAACCCCTACGTGGCGCCTGAGGTACCGCCGGGGAAGATCAATGTCACCGACCTCGATTCACGCAACGTCAAGACGCCCCGCAGCTACACCCAGGGTTACAACGTGCAGGCTGCCGTGAATGAGCATCAGATCGTCTTGGCGGCCGAGGTCACGCTCACCTCACCAGATTTTGGGCAGCTCGAGCCGATGGTCAAGGCCACCCGGCGCGAGCTACAGCAGATCGGTGTGAGCGACACGCCCGGGATCACGGTCGCGGACAGCGGCTACTGGCATGAAAATCAGATCGATAACGTCGTCAGCAACGGCACCCAGGTCCTGATCCCGCCCGATGCCGGCAAGCGCGACACACCGCGCCGCGGCTGGGATGGCGGCCGCTACACCTTCATGCGCACCGTGCTCGCCGGTGACTACGGCGGTGGGCTTTACCGAAGACGCAAGGCGATGGTCGAGCCCGTGTTTGCTCAAACCAAGCACAACCGGCGCATCAACCAGTTCCAGCGGCGAGGCAGATCCGCCGCACGCTCGGAATGGCGGCTAATCACCGCGACACACAACCTGCTCAAGCTCCACAAACACCAAATAGCCACCCAGGCAGCCTAAAACGGTACCCAGGCCGCACGGACACCCGACTAGGCCCGCAGAACCCGATCTCTACGAGCACCACCGTCACCGCCGCTGGCATTCACCCATCTCCCGCGACAACTTTACGCGACACCCACCGTCCGTTGCGACACTGTTGCGCCCTTCTGTAGCGGCGCCGCTTCGCCACGGAAGCAGTGGTGCCTGCTCACCGGCCTGCGGTAACCCCGGACCGCCCGCGGGCCTGTGATAGGAGCAGTACCGCGAGCTCGACGGCGAGCGCGTTATGCGGTTGGCCCCTGTAGCATCATCGCTATGTTGACGCTACGCGCGGGAGGGGCGGTCGCCGTGCGCGGCAATTCGCTCGCCGCGCGGGCGTTGGCCCGTATCGGCAAGCGTTTGCACGCCCAAGCGCTGTTCGGAGGGGCGGCGACGGTCGTTCTCATGGTGGCCGGCTTGGCGGGACCGGCATCGGCGCGGGCTCAGGGCACCCAGGACTTCTGCCTCGCGGGAAGCTGGAAAGCTGACCTTACGAGCGTGCCCGCCCTCTACACGGGCACCGGGGTGATCAATTTCCCCTCTCCCTCAGGGGGCTTCGCCGGACTGAGCGTCGCCGGCAACAAGACGGTGTTGTCCGAAGGCGAGCCTGTGATCATTCCAGCGTCGGGAGGTGTCGCCGGAGAGGGGTACGCGGTCAGCTCTGCGAGCACGCCTGCCCAAAGCGGCGGCGTCGTGAACTGGACCGCGGTTGATACCGACGGGCTTTACAACGGAAATTTTCACTTCACCGTCGTCCCGGTGCTGCCATCCGACTACACTTGTACCGCCGCCACGCTTGAGCTGCCGATTACACTCGACGTCGTAGAGGAACCCGTCGTCTTCGGTCTGGCGTCCTTCACCCGTTCGGGTCCCGGCCCAGCGGCACTGTCGGTCACGACGGCGGGGCAGGGCTCGGGGACGGTGACGAGCGGGTCCTCGATCGACTGCGCTAGTGCTGGCGGACCCAGTTGCTCCGCCTGGGTCCCGGCGGGAGGATCGGTGACCCTCGATGCTGCCGCCTCTCCGGGGTCGGCATTCGCTGGGTGGACCGGCCTTTGCTCAGGCAACGGCCCAGAATGCCACCTTACACTTAGCCCTGACCAGGAGGCATCCGCCACCGCGCAGTTCGAACCTCTACATCGGCTGAGTGTCGCGAAGGCCGGTAGTGGCCATGGGGAAGTGAGCAGTGCACCTTCGGGGATCAGCTGCCCGCCCGGAAGTAGTGCCTGTCCCCCGGCATCGTTCACACACGGAACGCGCGTGAAATTGACCGCCACGCCCGCGAGTGGGTCCGTCTTCCAGGGTTGGAGCGGCGCCTGCGCAGGCCAGACGTGCGAAGTATCAATGGATAGCGATACTTCGGTGACGGCGACCTTCCAACCCAGTGATCTCGTACACAGCCTTTCCGTGTCGAAGGAAGGCAAGGGCGCAGGGACAGTGAACAGCGAACCGGCGGGGGTCGAATGCGGTTCGCTGTGCTCCGCGTGGTTCTTGCGCGGGACGCCCGTCATGCTGCGTGCGGTTGCTGCCGTCGGCTCCAGCTTCGGCGGGTGGAGCGGAAGCTGCAGTGGGACGGGAAAGTGCTTGGTTGTGATGAACGACGACGAATCGGTGACGGCGTCGTTCACCGCCAGCCCCGCTGAAACCGCGCTCGCGCAAGGCCTCTCCAAGTTGGTGGCGACGCTCGCGAAGCTGGCCCAGAGCAGGCTTAGCATTCCGTTCCACGCCTCCGGGCCGGGTGTTCTGACCATCTCTCTGTATGCCGCGCCCCCCGGTGGGAGGCTCGCCAGGATGAGTCGAGCCAAGGCGATCCTGGTGGCTGTCGGGCGTCACTCGTTCGCGCGCGCCGGGACGGCGAAGATCAAGATCAAGCTCACGCGGACCGGCAAAGCCCTGCTCAAGCACTACAAACGGCTGATGTTGACCGCGAAGGGGATCTTCAGGCCAGGCGGCAAGACGGCCGTGGCGCACACCGAGACGTTCGTTCTGAGGCGTCACACCGCAAACGGACTCATTGGCTCCAGCTACACCTCGCCCGATCTGTGGGCCACGATCGACGTGTGCAATCCCAGCGACCAGCGCTACATCGTGGGCGTGCGCGGTTCGATGCCCAGCGACGGGCTATGGGGCGAAAGCATGTTCATGCGCTTCCGCCTGCAGTACCTCGCCGAAGGCCGCTGGGTGGACCTCGCGGGCGCGGACTCGGGGCTGCTGCCCCTGCCGCCGGGCTACCAGCAGGACGGGCGCAGCTTCACGCTCAGCCCGCCGCCGAGCGGGACCACGTACACGCTGCGGGGCCTGGTGAGCTTTCAATGGCGGCGCGGCTCGACCATGCTCGCGGCGCTGTCGCGCGCCACGAGCGCGGGGCGTCAGAGCGGCGCGGGCGCCGACCCGCCCGGCTACAGCGCAGCGCAGTGCCGCATCAGCTGAGCGGCTCGCTTGGGACGGCGAACAGGCGCGGGTCGTTGGTGATGATCCCGTCCACGTCCATCGCGGTCAGCTTGGCGATGCGGCTTGAGTCGTCGGCGGTCAACACGTAGAGACTCCCCGCCGCCTTCCGCGACGGCGCGCACGAGCGCTCTCGTGACGACGCGCCAGTGGGCCATGACCGGCGTCCACGCGCCCCTCGGTCAGCGCCGCGCGCGCGCCGCGGCAGCGTCGCTCGGTAGCCCGTGAGCATCGCCAGCGTGTGCACCGCGGTGAGGGCGTCGGTGGAGAGGCTCAGCGGCACGCGTTCGCGAGGTCGCTGTAAGTCGTGCGCCACGAGCAGCCGGCCGCTGCGTCGGGGTGCTCGCTCAACACGTCGAGCTTGGCTGATCAGCACCTTGCGTTCGCATGCGACTTTCGGGAGACCCACGGCCTGCTGCTCTGGGCGGCCCGCGCGCATCTGAGCTGGGCGGAGGCGCTCGCCGCGCGTGGGCGGGAGCGTGAGTAGCACATGAACGAGCTGAACGCGAAGCCTCTTCGCTCCGTATGGTGGAGGCGCCTTGCATACGTTGCAGTCGTATTTGGCGTGTCAAACATCATTGTCGGCGGTACGAGCCACCTGATCGTCGGCGGTACGAGCCACCTAATCGTCGGCGGTGCCTTCTTGATCGCCGCCGCTCTGCTGGAGCTGCGAGTGCGAACGTAGGGGACCCGCAAAGAGGGCGCTTCCGCCACGGCGGTTGGCCAGCCGCTAGAGCCAAACCAGTGGAGGAGAAGGAGCGATCGAGGAACAGGACGCCGTTGTGAGTCAGCGCTCTGTCCCTTGAGACGCTACGGCGAGCGCTTTGTTCGCGATCCGAGCGTCTCGGCGGTACCCAGTCTCGTGCCTCCTCTGGACGATCTGCGGTCGTGCCAGCGTAGGCTCGGCAGACGCTCGCTTACCTCCGGCGAAGTCTTGTTGCAACGACTACGCAACGGTCCTACGGTCACGCGGCTGTGCTCATGACGCTACGGGGCGACGAGCGTGGCGCCGGGTATGTAGGTGGCTACGCGGCGTGGGTCGCGCGTGATTAGCGGACGGCCGGTCACGGCGGCGTGCGCGCCGATCAGGAAGTCCGGGAGGACGGCCTCGCGCGTTCCTCCCGCGCGGCGGTAGTCGGCATGAGCGTGGCCCGCGAGGAATGCCGCCGCGGGCGGGATCTCCTCGATGATCGCCATCGAGGGCAGCGCCGAGCGTAGTGTCTCGATGCGGGGGAAGCGTGGGGCGATCTCGGCGAGGACGATAGCGTTGAGGATGATCGCGCCTCGCTGGGCCGCCTGCGTAAGCTGCTCCTGTGACCAGGACAGCCAGCGTGGGTCCTCGGTGAAGAGGTCGAGCAGGACGCTGCTGTCGACGAACGTCTCCAAGCTCAGCCGCTCACCGGCGGGTCAGGGCGAGGATCTCCTCGGTGCTCATCTCGCCTTCGCCGGCGCCACGCATGCGGCTGATCTCCTCGGCGGCCCGGTCGGAGTCGACGAGCAGCCGCGCGCCGTGCTCGTCGAGCTCAAACTCGACGTCGCTGCCCGGCTGGATGCCGAGCGCTCGCCGCACCGGTAGCGGAATCGTGACCTGACCCTTATGCGTGACTCGCATACGGTAAGACTAGCAAGTAATACCGCCGGCTTCCGCGGACGGCGAAGCCACCGTCCCGCCTATACGCGATGCCCGTGATCCGGATGTATCCGGTTCTATCCAGAAAAACGGATACTGGCGGATAAAAACGTATAACTGCCGGTTCGCGGCAAGTCGTGCCTACGAGTAGCGCCACTGAGTAACGATGCGGTGGCCATTGGTTGCTGTCGAGCTGCTGGTCGTGTGGGGCGTCGCGCTCGCGCGCGCCAGCTTGATCGCTTGCTCGCTCAGCTGGGTCGACTTGCCGGCGGTATCGCCGATCACGTGTGCATAGTGGGTGAGCAGGGTAAACGGGCTGTGGCCCATCCACTCGGCGATCTGCATGATCGAGTACTTGCCTTCGTGGATCAGCAGACTCGCGAAGCTGTGACGCAGGTCGTAGGGGACAGCGCCGTCGTAGGTCCGCCTGGCTCTGCGCTTGCCGTCCTTGACGATCGTCGTGTTGGTGATGCTCGCCAGCCTCGCCGCCTCGCAGGCTGGTTGCCACACGCGTTCGCGCCAGTCGCGCCAGCCGTGGTCGTGCCAGGGTGCACCGTCCGCCTGGGCGAAGATCAAGCCGTGAGCGTGCCCGCACGCGAGCCCGTAGTCGTGTATGTCGGCGCGCAGCACCCCGAGCAGCGGTAGGAAGCGGGGTGGCCGGCTGGTCTTCTGGCCTACCAAGGTTTTGCCGTTGACCCACTTCTGCTCGATCAGAATGGTCCTCTCTCGGATGTGCTCGTATTCGAGGGCGAGCGCCTCCGATGGGCGCAGGCCGGCGTAGGCGAGGACGCTCACGAGCGTCGCGTCGCGCAACCCATGCCTGGGGTGCCGCAGCATATGCCGCCGTAGCGCCTCGACATCTGCCGGGAGCAGCGGCTTGGTCGCCCGTGTACGGCGTGCCCGTGGCTTGGCGATCAGCTTGACGGCGCCAACCTTGGCAGCTTGTCGCGCGCCCTCACCCAGTAGCCAGCTGCAGGCATTCAGCGCCGCAATGGCCGAGCCCACGGCCAAGCTTGGCTCAAACGCCCCAAAAACACCCCGCGCTCGCACTTGGCGACGGCTAGCGCGGAGGAAAAGGACGTAGTTTGCCGGCACTTGTGGGGCGGAAGAGGGTGACCCCTTCTTCTGCTCCCATATTTACCATGGAAGTGCTCTACCAACTGAGCTAACTGGGCAGGCCGTGGGACTGTAGCGCGCTGCTGGGCGAGTGCGCCCCCCGTACGAGATGCTCAGCCGATGCCGTCGAGCAGCTCGCCCGCGGAGTCGAGCTCCAGTCCGCGGGCGAGGATCACGACCGTCTCCAGGCGCGGGGAACGCTTGCAGCGCTCCAGCAGGCTGATCTCGGTGCGGTGCAGACCGCAGATCTCGGCCAGCGCCTCCTGCGACAAACCCATTCGCTCGCGATGGTGGCGCAGATTCTCGGCGAAATGCTGCTGTGCGGACTCCATTGGTCTGATGCCCAACACTCTCGCGTCTCACAGACGGAAGGTCTACAGACAAGTAATCGCCGGACAACATCTCCGGATAGTTGTGTTTCGCGCCATCCGTCCGGCGGCTTCCAGCGTAGCGCTGGCAGTGCGGCGGAGCGCCCCGCTACGCAGGCGCTCATCTGCGCTCAGCCGGCGGTTGCCGCAACCTCCTCGCCCGGCGTCACGGTCGTCACCGGCAGACCCATACCCGCCACCTTGCTCGGCAGGTCAAGCCGCAGCCAGCGCGACACCGTCGCCGACAACGTCGACACGATCACCTCGTCGAACCCGTGCAGGTTGATCGCGTCATGCACCGCTGCGATCGGATCAGGATCCCCCAGGAGCCCTGTCACCGGCGCGCCCGCGGCGCTCTCCAGCAGGGGCAACGCTTGGTCGAGCACCCTCTGGCCCTCGCTCTCTCCCTGGTCCTCTGGGTCGACGACCTTGTGCAGGCCGTGGGTTGCGTTTGGCACGAGCAACGTAAACGCACAACTCCCGCGTTGCGTCCGCTCGCGCACGGCGTCAAGCAATGGTTGGGTGGCCGCCGTCTTATGGGCGACGATCAGCACGCGGCTGGTGGATACGGAGGACTCCATGTCTGGAACTCCCTTTCTGCTGGGCTTTGCCTCTTGTTCAGATCATCCCACCGCGAGGCGTCCTGCGCCAGGGGTACGGCGAAAGCGGTGTCAGGCCCAGCGCGTGACGCGCCGGGTCGAGCTCCGGATCATCGCCGCCTGGGTGATGAGCGCCACCGCAGTGGCCAGGGCAAAGGCGCTCGCCACGCTCAACGCGGGCAGGGAGACGGCCAGCGCGAAGCAGAACAGTGCAAACGCGCCGAAACCGGTGAGCATCCCGCGCAGCAGCTGCACCGTCTCGGGAGCGCCGCGCAGCGCGTGGGTGAACGTCGCAAGCACCGTTGTAATCACGGGGAACGGGGTGAGCAGGCCACTCAGCTGCGGCCCCAGCCAGCCCGCGACCGCCGTCAGGGCAAGAACCAGGGCGAGGGCGCAGGTGGCGCGCAAGGGGAGATCCCACGCCGGCGCAGGCATGGGTGAAGGCACCTCTGCATCCGAACGGGGAAGCAGCACGAGGCCAACCACAAACCCCGCACCCGCAAGCGCGAGTGCCAGACCGGCCGGTACCACGACCATGCTGAACAGCAGCGTCCCGAACGCGAACGCGAGCAACCCCGCGAGCATGCACGCCAACCACCCCATCCGTCCCGCAAGGCGCCCATAGACCACGATGAACCCCGTCAGCGACACGAGTCCGAGCAGCGTCCCCGACGCCGCGTGCGCGGCAAACCCTCGGCCGTGCGCGAGCGCGTAGACGAGCAGGATCGGTCCCGCCACCATCGGCAACCCGCCGATCAGCCCGCCCACTCGTGGCCCGAACCGCCGCACGGACAACGAGGCGCCCACGACGAACGTCGGGGCCAACAGGGCCTTGATGGCGAGCAGACTCATGCGGTGGAGGATGACCGGTGGACGAGTGCCAGACCGAGATGGTCACGGCACGCTTGTCGGCTGATGGTGGGGGCAGGATTCGAACCTGCGTAGGCAGAGCCAATCGGTTTACAGCCGATCTCCTTTAACCACTCGGACACCCCACCGGGCATCCCCGGCGGGGTGCGCCGTGGGCAACGCGATTCTAGTGCAGGCGCAAGCTCTCAGGACGCCTCGCGCAGCTGCTGCGCGTCTGGCAACGACTGCAGCTTCTTCAGCGTCCGGTTCTCGATCTGCCTGACCCGCTCGCGGGTGATGTTGAACGCGCGGCCGACCTCCTCCAGGGTGCGCTGGCGCTCGCCGGTGATGCCATAGCGCATCTCGATCACCTCGCGCTCGCGCCGTGGCAGCGCGGACAGTACGCGCACGACGTTCTCGCGACGCAATGCCTCGGAGGCGATCTCAAAGGGGGATTCCGCCGCATCGTCCTCGACGAAGTCAGCCAGCGCCGAGTCTTCCTCCTCGCCGACCGGCTTCTCCAGTGAGACCGGCTGCTGGGCCATCCGCATCACCTCGCGGACCTCCTTCGTCGAGCACTCGAGCTCCGCGGCGATCTCGGCGTTGGTCGGTTCGCGCCCCAGCCGCTGGATCAGCGCGCGCTCGGCATGGATCACCTTGTTCAATCGCTCGACCATGTGCACGGGGATCCTGATCGTCCGACCCTTGTCGGCGATCGCCCGCGTCACCGCCTGCCTGATCCACCAGGTCGCGTACGTCGAGAACTTGTATCCCTTGCGGTAGTCGAACTTCTCGACCGCCCTGATCAGCCCGAGCGAGCCCTCCTGGATCAGGTCCAGGAACGTCAAGCCTCGTCCGACGTACCCCTTCGCGATCGACACGACCAGGCGCAGGTTCGCCTCGACCATGTGCTGCTTGGCGGCGACGTCGCCGCGCTCGATCCGCTTGGCCAGACACACCTCCTCTTCGGCGCTCAACAGCGGCACCCGCCCGATCGAGTGCAGGTACAGTCGCAGCGAGTCCAGGCTCGGCTCGATGCCCAGATCCACGTCGGCCTTCCGCGGGTCATCGAGGCGCGCCTTCACGCTCTTGGGCCGGTCGAGCGACTCGTCCTGCACCTCATCGTTCACGCTCGCCAGCGGGGGGTCGTCCGGCGAGGCTCCCAGCGCGCCGTTACGCATCGTGCTCGAGCCACCATCGTGCTCGTTCTCCGACAGACTCGGCTCGGGCTCGCCTGCAGCGAGCACATCGATGCCGTGCTCCTCCAGATAGCTGAGCAGATCCTGCGTCTGATCCTGCGTCAGCTCCGCCTCTTCCAGCACGGACATGACCGTCTCATAGGCAAGGAACCCCCGCTCCTGACCCTCCGCGATCACGCCCTGCAGCTCATCCATCTCGACCACGGCCGTACCGCTGTCCGCGACAATCAAGACCTCGACGTTATTGCTCAATTCTGGACCCCCAGGATCCAAACGGCTCCCCGTCGGAGCACCTCCCGCTCCGACCTCCCCTGACCTGAACTGCGTCTAGCCTCCTCCGTGATCGATCGATCGCATTTTCCGTTCTCCCGCTGCGCTCGTGCTCTGCTGTGCCTACTACGTATATACCTGTCGCACCGTCTTTGTTGCGCAGCGCTTCCCCGACGCTTTTGGAGTCTCCGCCCCCGATCGGACTTCGGTTGACTCGACGAGCTAAGTGCGAAGTGATACCAGAATCGGCCGCTGTACACGCCGGCCGGCGTCGAGCGCTCGGGCCTGCTCGGTTGGGTGCCGGCCGGTCGTAAGGGCTTGCCCTGGGATGGTCGCTAGGCTTGGTCGAGGTGCAGGCGACCCGGCAGATCCACTCACTGTCTCCGACGCCTGCCGTCGGCGACGACGTCCAGGCGCGCGCGCCCTCCGTCCCGATCGGTCTTTCACGTGTCGGAGTCACCGGCGTCGAGAAGGTCGTTCGCATTCGCGACGAGCTGTTCTTTGCGCGGTTGTCCTGCTTCGTGGACCTGAGTTCCGTACAGAAGGGGGCGCACATGTCCCGCTTCGATGAGGTCGTCAACGAGACGATCGGCGAGGTCGTCCTCAGCGAGTCGCCGTTCCGGGCGGAGACGCTCGCCCAGCACATCGCCGAGCTCGTGCGTGCCCGTCAGGGTGCCCACCGCGCCGAAGTCACGATCGCGGCGCGCTATCCAGAGCACAAGCCCGCGCCCATCTCGGGCGTCGGCACGCAGGAGATCTACACGCTCCTCGGCCGGGCTGTCGCCTTCGAGCATGGCACGCGCCGTGTCGTCGGCGTATCGGCCACCGGCATGACCGCCTGCCCGTGCGCGCAGGAGCTCATCGGCGCCCGCGCGCGCGAGCGCCTGCTTGCGGACGGGTTCTCGCCCGAGCAGATCGAGCGCATCCTCGAGCGAGTTCCCGTCGCCACCCACAACCAGCGTGGGCTCGGCACATTGCAGATTGGCTGCATCGAGGAGTGCGTTGCCGAGATCGACGCCACGTCGCTGCTCGAGATCGTGGAGGGCGCGATGTCCTCGGAGATCTACGAGCTGATGAAGCGCTCCGACGAGGTTGCCGTCGTCGAAAAAGCCCACGCTCGCCCGCGCTTCGTCGAGGATTGCGTGCGCGAGATGATCGCGGGCGTCGTCGCCCGCTTTCCCGAGCTCGACGGTGCGAGCTTCATCTCGGCGCGCCAGGAGAATCTGGAGACGATCCACCAGCACAACGTCGTCGCCGAGCGTCACAGTCTGCTCTCGGAGCTGCGCGGCGAGATCGATGCCGGTGCGCTATCGCGGCATCACACGACGCTCGACGAGTGGCTCGCCGGGCCGATCGCGCCGGACCCTCAGCCGCCCGCCTGAGCGCGCGCGAGGCGGCGACGCAGCCCAAAGAAGTAATCCAGCCCCGACAGCACCGTCACCAGCACCGTTGCGTACAGCAGCAGGGACACCCACAGCGGCTGTCCCTGCACTGCGATCAGGGCGAGGATCAGGGCGATCTGCATGCAGGTCTTCAGCTTGCCGAACATGCTCGCTTCCATCACCACCCCCGCCTGCGTCGCGCCGAGCCGCAGCACCGTGACCGCCAGCTCGCGTGTGATGATCACCATCGCGACCCACGCTTCCACGCGGTTCAGCGATACCAGCGCGATCAGCGCCGCGACGATCAGCAGCTTGTCCGCGAGCGGGTCCATCAGCTTGCCGAACGTCGTGACCGTCTTGCGCGAGCGCGCGAGATAGCCGTCGACGAAGTCCGTCAGTGAAGCCAGCGCGAACACGATTGCGGCGAGCACGTCCCCTGCCGGGGTGTTCCCCAGTAGGGCGACCACGAGCACGGGCACCAGCATGATGCGCAGCACCGTCAGCGCGTTGGGGAGGTTCAGTGGGAACACGGTGGGTTCGCGCCAGAATAGATGGGTGCCGGGTTGCGGGCCCGCACCGTGGCGGCCCCGGTCCCGAGATATTCTCCCATCGGCCCAACTCATTCCCCGGCGACAGGAGCAGAGCCATGAACACTCGCACGCTTGGACCGAACGGCCCCGAGGTCTCCGCGATCGGCCTCGGCTGCATGGGGATGTCGGCCTTTTACGGGACCGCTGATGAGTCCGAGGCCAGAGCCACGATCGCGCGGGCGCTGGACCTTGGCTGCAACTTCCTGGACACCTCGGACATGTACGGGCCGCACACCAACGAGCGGCTGCTCGGCAGCGCGATCGCCGCGCGCCGCGACGAGGTGTTCCTCGCGACCAAGTTCGGGATCAAGCTCGTCAAAGACGACGACCTGCTGCGCCGCATGATCGACGGCCGCCCCGAGTATGTCCGCGAAGCCTGCGAGGCGTCCCTGCAGCGCCTCGGTACCGACCACATCGACCTGTACTACCAGCACCGCGTCGATCCCAAAACGCCGATCGAGGACACCGTCGGCGCGATGGCCGAGCTGGTTGCCGCCGGCAAGGTTCGCTACATCGGCCTGTCCGAGGCGAGCGCGGAGACGATCCGCCGTGCCCACGCGGTGCACCCGATCACGGCCGTCCAGTCTGAGTACTCGCTGTGGACCCGCGACGTCGAGTCGGATGTTCTGTCGACCCTCAACGAGCTGGGGATCGCCCTCGTCGCCTACTCGCCGCTGGGGCGCGGGTTCCTGTCCGGGCGCTTCACCTCGCCCGACGAGCTCGAGGAGAACGACTACCGCCGCTTCGGGCCCCGCTTCACGGGGGATAACCTCAAGCAGAACCTCACCCTCGCCGAGCGTGTAAAAGAGCTCGCCGCCGAGAAGAGCATCACCCCCGGCCAGCTGGCGCTCGCGTGGGTGCTGCACCGCGGTGAGCACATCGTCCCGATCCCCGGCACCAAGCGCGTCCGCTACCTGGAGGAGAACCTCGTCGCGGCTGACATCCAACTCAGCGCCGATGAGGTCGAGCGCATCGCTGAGGCAATCCCGCCCGCTGCGGGCGACCGCTACGACCCTGCGGGTATGCGCTCGGTCAACATCTGAGCCCGCGGGGCGCCCTCGGTCAACATCTGAGCCCGCGGGGCGCCCTCGGTCAACATCTGAGCCCGCGGACGCCCTCGGTCAACATCTGAGCCCGCGGACGCCCTCGGTCAACATCTGAGCCCGCGGACGCCCTCGGTCAACATCTGAGCCCGCGGGGCGCCATTAGTAGCCGACCGAGTAGAAGCTGATCCGCCGGCACCCGTCGAGCTTGTAGTGGGGTAGAGCGTGGTGGCTCGTATACACGACGATCCTCGGGTTTTCGCAGTGGATGATCCCCGAGTCCTCGTGCGCGTGCACGACCGTCCGCGGTGATGTGCCCGTCCACACGTAGTTGTATGTGTCGTTGGCGTAGATGTAGTTCGCGCCGTTTCCCGCGTGTATGACCGCGGTCTGCCGGCTCGGCCAGCCCGACTCGTGGTAGTCGCCCCAGATCACATCGCCCGCGTCGCCGCCGTACACGGTGTCGTCGCCGTACCCGCCCAGCAGGTAGTTGTGCACGCCCGGCCTCCCCACGAGCATGTGATGCAGCCCCGCCTGTCCCCTGTCCATCTCCAGGTGCTGATCCGGTGGCCAGCCTGCGTGACTGGTCATCGCCGTCGCGGGCGCCGTCACGAACAGCACGGCGACCAGCGCCAGGAGGATGTGGCGTCGAGCGATAGGGTGGGGACCAATGCCGCTGATACCGATGGTTATAGAGCGAACCGCGCGAGGCGAGCGCGAGTTCGACATATATTCGAGGCTGCTCAACGAGCGCATCATCTTCCTCGGCACCCCGATCGACGATCAGGTCGCCAATCTGGTCGTCGCCCAGCTCCTGCACCTGGAGTCTCAGGACCCCGAAAAGGACATCTCCATCTACATCAACTCGCCCGGCGGCTCGGTCTACTCGGGTCTGGCGATCTACGACACGATGCGGTTCGTCAAGCCCGACATCGCAACGATGTGCGTCGGCGTGGCGATGTCGATGGGCTCGCTTCTGCTCGCCGCGGGCACGAACGGCAAGCGCGCCGCCCTGCCCAACAGCCGCATCCTCATCCACCAGCCCTCGGCCGGCTTCGAAGGCCAGTCGACCGACATCGAGATCCACGCTCGCGAGATCCTCGCGGTCAGGGGCCGTCTCGACGAGATCTACGCCGAGCACACCGGCAGCCCCGTGGAGCAGATCCGTCAAGACATGGAGCGCGACCGCTTCTTCACGGCCGAGCAGGCTCAGGAGTACGGCCTGATCGATCGAGTCCTAGAGAGCCACTGAGGCTTTCCGCCGGGCTCGATGTCCAGGGCGCGATGTCCCGCCTGACCTCACTTGAGCGCCTTGCCTTGGCGCTGATCGTTGTGCTCACAGCGCTCGCCGGCGTGGCCGACTACGGCGAGTGGGCGCCCGTCCCACGGTTTGCGGCGGCCACGCTCGCGCTCGCCGGTCTCGCCTGGGTCGTGTCGTTCGCGACCGAGCAGCTCGGCGAGCGCTTCGGCCCCGGTGTCACCGGCATGCTGCAGTCCACGCTCGGCAACCTCCCCGAGCTGTTCGTCGTCATATTTGCCTTGAAAGCCGGGGAGCTGGTAGTCGCGCAGACAGCGATCATCGGGTCGATCCTCGCCAACGCCCTGCTCGTGCTGGGTCTCGTGATCGTGATCGGAGCGCGCCGCTCCCCGGACGGGATCATGCGCTTCTCTCCACGCCTGCCCCGTGACACGGCCACGCTGCTGCAGGTCACCGTGTTCATCATCGTCCTGCTCGGTCTCTCGCTCGCCTCGCACGACCCCGCGAGCCATCACGTCAAGGCGATCTCCGCGGTCGGCGCCGTCTGCCTGCTGGTCGTGTACCTCGCATGGGTCGTTCCCTATCTGCGCTCGGACACCGCCCCCTACGAGCAGGACGACGATCGGCCGCGGGAGGATCGGGGGGAGAGAGACACCGAGGCTGGGGATGGCCAGACGAGGGGTGCCGCCAACGCCGAGCACACCACGACTGCCGAGCTCACCACACCCGGTGCGCTCACCACGCCTGGCGAGCGCACCACGCTCGTCCCCCGTGCCACGCCTGCCGAGCTCACCACATCCGTCCCGCGCGCCGCCCCCCGGCTCTCGCTCGGCCTGACCCTCACCCTGCTGCTTCTCGCCGGCGGCGGCTCGGCGTTCGTGTCCGACTGGTTCGTCAACGCCCTCGCCCCGGCGATCTCGGTGCTTGGAATCTCCCAGGCGTTCGCCGGTCTGGTGATCGTCGCGATCGCCGGCAACGCCGTCGAGAACGTCGTCGGGCTGGTGCTCGCCTACAAGCGCCGCTTCGACCTGGCGATCTCGGTCGTCAAGAACTCGGTCGCCCAGATCGCCGCGTTCCTGTTCCCGCTGCTCGTGCTCGTCTCGTTCGTCCTGCCCACCCAGCTGACGTTCGCGCTGGCCCCCGTCTACATCGGCGCGCTTGCCCTGACCGCGCTGACGCTCTCACAGGTGACCGGTGACGGCGAGGCCGCCGAGTTCGAGGGTTGGGCACTGGTCGCGCTGTATGTGATCCTGGCGACGCTCACGCTGTATGAGTGACGACCGCTGAGGACCCCCGCCACCCGCTGGGCGGGTCGTTCTACGGCAGGCCGTTTCCGTCTGATCGCTCCCGCGGCGAAAGCGCGCTAGACTGCCGGATACCTCGCGCCTGGGCGGGGTTTTTGTTCGCCTGGGCTCGGTATCCACACACGATCACGTAGGGAAAGAGTTCTCACATGGCCCGCGGAGACGTTCGCATTGCTATCACCCTCGCATGCGAGGAGTGCAAGCATCGCAACTACCAGACGAACAAGAGCAAGCGCAACAATCCCGACCGGGTTGCGCTGCGCAAGTACTGTCGTTGGTGCCGTCGCCACACCGGCCATCGGGAGACTCGCTAGCTAGCGCGGGAGCGCTGTGCTGTGGCTCGTGATCGCAAACGCGCAAAGCAACGTCGCGCCCGCCGCTCGCCCGAGCGCGCTCCGGCTGCGTCCCCCGGCGGATCCGCTGACGGCCAATCTTCTGGTCGATCGGACACCGGATCGGCTTCGAGCAGCGCCGGCCGCGTCGAGCGCGCCGATCTCCCCGGTGCGCTCGAGCACGCGGGTGACGTCGATGAGTTCGACGCCGCGATCATCGCCGGCGCCGGTGGGGTCGCAGCCACGCCCGAGACGCTCTCCGAGGCCGAGATCGAGGCCGAGGCTGAGGCCGAGGGCGACCTCACCGAGGACGAGCTGCAGGAGCCCGCAGGTCCGTCGGGGCCTGGGGGCGACGGTGGCGGCGGTGGTGGTGGAGCCGGCGACGTCGGTCCGGATCGGGCCTCGGGTGCGCCTCTGCGCAAGGGAGGCAACCGCGCGATCGGCTTTCTACGCGCCAGCTGGGCTGAGCTGCAGCGGGTGCAGTGGCCGGATCGTCGTCACGTCTTCCAGGCCACGGCAGTCGTCCTGGGCTTCGTCGCCATCGCCGGCGCCTACCTCGGCCTGGCCGACTACGTCGCCAAGGAAATCGTCGAATTCATCCTCTGACGCCCGAATGACCTGTGCTGGACGATCTACGATCGGTCTGCGTCCTCGGTCGATCGCGTGCGTAGCACGCAACGCGGGGTGGGCGGGCTTCTCCAATCTTGATCTGCTTGATCCTCGGACGTCAGAAGGTCTGTTCTATACGTCTTCACACGCTTCCCCGCATCACCGCAAACGCAACTGTCCTAACCACCGCCCCGAACGAGTCAGGAACTGATTAGCCCGAATGTTTCGCTGGTACGTCGTCAACACTTACTCCGGTCACGAGAACAAGGTCAAGCAGAACCTCGAGCACCGTGTCGTCTCGCTCGGCCAGCAGCGCGCCGTGCGCAACGTGGTCGTCCCGACCGAGTCCGTCTCGGAGATGAAGGACAACCAGAAGATCACCGTCGAGAAGCGCACGATGCCCGGCTACGTGCTCGTCAACATGGAGCTCAACGAGGACTCCTGGGGCGTCGTCAAGGGCACCCCCGGCGTCACGGGGTTCGTCGGTGCGTCCCAGGAGCCGGTCCCGCTGACCCAGGGCGAGGTCGACCGGCTGCTGCACAAGGAGGTCGCCACCGCGCCCCGCACGCGCGCCCAGTTCACGATCGGGGAGTCCGTCAAGGTCGTCTCCGGACCGCTGTCTGACTTCTCCGGGGAGATCTCCGAGATCAACGAGGACGCCGCCAAGCTCAAGGTCCTGGTATCAATCTTCGGCCGCGAGACCCCCGTCGAGGTGGGCTTCGACCAGGTCAAAAAGATCTGAGGCGCCCGATGACCGGCGCGGAGCTGCGTCCTCGATCGCTTGTGTGCCGAGCACACTGCGCTCACTGCGTCCTTGCTCCGCTTGGTCCTCGAACGCCTCAGTCGGTATGTGCTCTACAAACGCCTTGATTTCACAGACACGTTCAACCCATAAATTGCATGAGGATCGGGTCGGTACATGTACCGACCCGCAGACGGACGCATGCGCCCGTCTGCCCGGCGGCGCATGCGCCGCCGGTGGAGCCGCACATGTGCGGCTCCCACGCAGGCGCGCATGCGCGCCTGCGGCCCACGGCGCATGCGCCGTGGGCGACCATGAAGACCATCCCAGTCAATCGCAGCTAACCTAGGCACTCGAAATGGCCAAGAAGGTACTCACAACCATCAAGCTCCAGGCCAACGGCGGCCAGGCCAGTCCGGCGCCGCCGGTCGGTCCCGCGCTGGGTCAGCACGGGATCAACATCATGGAGTTCTGCAAGGCGTTCAACGCTCAGACCCAGAGCGAGACCGGGACGGTCATCCCGGTCGTGATCACCGTGTACGAGGATCGCTCCTTCACGTTCGTCACCAAGACGCCTCCCGCTGCTGTGCTGATCAAGCAGGCGCTGCGCATCGGCAAGGGCTCCGGCGAGCCCAACCGCACGAAGGTCGGCACGATCACCCAGGCTCAGTTGCGAGAGATCGCCGAGCGCAAGCTCGACGATCTGAACGCGCACGACATCGACCAGGCCGCGAAGATCATCGCCGGCACCGCGCGCTCAATGGGCGTGGAGGTGGCGTCGTGAGCTCACATCACGGCCGTAGGCATCGCGAGGGCTTGGCGAAGATCGATCGCGAGCGCGAATACGAGCCCGCCGAGGCGGTGTCGCTCGTCAAGAGCCTCGCCGGCGCCAAGTTCGACGAGTCCGTCGAGCTGCACGTGCGCATGGGCCTGAACGTCCGGCACGCCGACGAGCAGCTGCGGGGCACGATCGCGCTGCCCAACGGTCTCGGCAAAGACGTCAAGATCGCCGTGTTCGCCCAGGGCGACAAGGCCCGCGAAGCCGAAGAGGCCGGCGCCGACGTGGTCGGCGGTGAGGATCTCGCCAAGCGCATCGAGGAGGGCTTCGACGAGTTCGACGTGGCGATCGCCACGCCCGACCTGATGTCTGTAGTCGGACGTCTCGGGCGCATCCTCGGCCCTTCGGGCAAGATGCCCAACCCGAAGGTCGGCACCGTCACCATGGACGTGGCAAAAGCCGTCGAGGAGTCCAAGTCCGGCAAGGTCGAGTACCGCACCGACCGCACCGCGATCGTGCACATGGTGATCGGCAAGGCGAGCTTCGACGAGCGCGCACTGCTGGAGAACTACGCGGTCGTGATCGAAGAGCTGATTCGGGCCAAGCCGTCGGCGGCGAAGGGTCGTTACCTGCGCACGATCACGCTGACCTCCACGATGGGCCCGGGGGTAAAGGTCGATTCCAGCCGCACACGTGACATCATCGGGGAGGCGTCGTCGTCGTCGTCCGCGACGGCGGTCGCCGCCTAGCGCTTCCCACACACAGGCCACCACAGACCCCCGGCGGCTACCGATCATAGATCGGCCAGCATAAGACCGGGACAGGAGCCACTGAATGAACCGAGACCAAAAGGCCGCTGCGATCGCCGAGATCGCAGACCACATACGCGAGTCCCAAGCGGTGTTCGCCGTGGACTACAAGGGCATTTCCGTCCCTCAGGCGGCGGAGCTGCGCGCCAAGCTGCGCGAGGCCGACACGACGTTCAAGGTCGTCAAGAACTCGCTCACCGAACGCGCCGCCGACGAGGTCGGCGCCGACGCGCTGAAGGAGCTGCTGCAGGGGCCCACGGCCCTGACGTTCGTGCGCGGCGACATCGCCACCGCCGCCAAAGCGCTCGCCGACTACGGTCGCGCGATACAGCTCCTGCCGTTCAAGGGCGGCCTGATGGACGGCGCCGCGCTCGACCCTGCCCAGATCCGCTCGATCTCGCGCCTACCCTCTCGCGAAGCTCTGTATGGGCAACTCGTCGGGGTCGTCGCCTCGCCGGTCAGCGGCCTCGTGCGCACGCTCGGTGCGCTCGTCAGCGGCCTGGCCGTGGCGCTGGGACAGGTGCAGGAGAAGAAGGAGTCCGGAGAGATTCCCGCGGGCGCCCCTCCGGCCGAGGAGGCTTCCGCAGCCGATGAGCCTGCCGCGGCTGCAGAGTCGCCCGCGGCCGATGAGGCTCCCACGGCTGAGGAGGCTCCCACTGTTAAGGAGTCCTCCGCGGCTGAGGCGGCTCCCGTGGCCGATGAGGCTCCCACGGCTGAAGAGCCCCCCACGGCTGAGGAGCCTGCTGCGGCCAAGGAGCCGGCGACCGAGCAGCCGCAGGACGCCGGCGAGTCGGCACCTGAGGACCAGGCTGAGCCGGAGCAGGACGGGCCGGCGCAAGAAGACGACAAACAGGCGGACGTCTCGGCTGAGGTTCAGTCCGAGGACGCCGAGACGAACCCCACCAAGGAGGACTGACTCACATGGCTACAGCCACAAGCACAGAGAAGTGGATCGAGGAGCTCAAGGGCATCTCGGTGCTCGAGCTCGCCGAGCGGATCAAGGCGCTCGAGGAGGAGTTCGGCGTATCGGCCGCGGCGATGGCCGCACCCGCCGCCGCGCCCACCGGAGGCGGAGGCGACGCCGCCGCGGAGGAGGAAGTGAGCACTACGGCCGACGTGATCCTTACGGGCGCGGGCGACAAGAAGATCCAGGTGATCAAGGTCGTGCGCGCGGCCACCGGCCTCGGCCTGAAAGAGGCCAAGGCGCTCGTCGACGAGGCCCCCAAGCCGGTCAAGGAGGGCATTGAGAAGGAGGAGGCCGACAAGCTCAAGGCCGAACTGGAGGAGGCCGGCGCGACGGTCGAGCTGAAGTAGCCGGCGCGCGAGAGTCGAGAGGCCCGCCGGTGTGCGGGCCCTCTTCTTTATGCGCGCCTAACAATCGCGCCGATTTTCCGGTAAAGTGCCCCTGCCGGCCGATAGTCGCAGCCGCCCTGGCAGCACGACGACGCGCCACATACGCGATCGTCAGGGGTGGGGTCCGTGAGCGCTGGCTGCCCACTTAAGGGCGCCGATGGTCTGTGCTATCTTTGATGGTCGCGCTTCGGCGCCCTCCTCTTCCGCCCGTTCTCGCCCTCCGAAGGAGACGTTTTCTTGGCTGCTGTTGATGCTCTCCGGACGCGCCGAAGCTTCGCGCGCCTTGACAAGACCGTTGATGTTCCCAACCTGATCGATATCCAACGCCGCTCGTTCAGGTGGCTCACCGAACCCAAGGGTGGCGGGCTGCGCGAGACGATCGACGATATCTCGCCGATCGAGGATTACACCGGCAACCTCGCCGTTCAGTTCGGTGAGTTCGTCTTCGACGAGCCGGTCGCATCACTTGAGCAGTGCCGAGAGAAGGACCTGACCTACGCCCGTCCACTGACGGTGACCGTCGCGTTCATCAACCGCGAGACGGGCGAGATCCGCGAGCAGTCGGTGTTCATGGGCGACTTCCCGTGGATGACCGAGCGCGGGACGTTCGTGATCAATGGCACCGAGCGCGTAGTCGTGACGCAGCTCGTGCGCTCGCCGGGCGCCTACCTGATGGAGCCGAAGGATCGCGAGAAGCAGGTGTTCATCGCCAACCTGATGCCCGCGCGCGGGTCGTGGCTGGAGCTGGAGATCGACAAGAAGGGCAAGGTGTTCGTCCGCATCGACCGCAAGCGCAAGCTGCCGGTGACGGTGCTGCTGCGCGCGATGGGGTACGCGTCCGACGAGGAGATCCTCAAGCTGTTCGAGGACTCGCTGTACATCCGCAACACGATCGAGTCCGACACCGAGGCGACCCGCACCGAAGAGGGCGCGCTGATCGAGCTGTTCAAGAAGCAGCGTCCGGGTGAGCCTCCGAGCGTTGACAACGCCAAGGCGCTGCTCAATCAGCTGTTCTTCGACCCCAAGCGCTACGACCTCACGCGCGTCGGCCGCTACAAGCTCAACTCGCGCCTGGGCCTCGACATCGACATCGACACACGTACGCTCACCCACGACGACATCCTCGCGCTGGTGCGTGAGCTGGTGTCGCTGCCCAAGCGTCTGGGCCTGCCCGAAGACGGCGAGATCGAGATCAAGGACTACGCGGCGGAGGCGCTGAGCATGCCGCGCGAGCCGGTCGCCGAGCACCTCGACGAGTACGAGCACTTCGGCAACCGCCGACTGCGCACGGTCGGCGAGCTGATCCAGGAGGCCTTCCGGATCGGTCTGTATCGCATGGAGCGCGTCGTGCGCGAGCGTCTGACGACCGAGGATGCCGACACGATCACGCCGCAGACGATCATCAACATCAGGCCGGTGGTGGCGGCGCTGAAGGAGTTCTTCGGCTCCAGCCAGCTGAGCCAGTTCATGGACCAGACCAACTCGCTGGCCGGGCTGACCCACCGTCGCCGCCTGTCCGCGCTGGGGGCTGGTGGCCTGACGCGCGAGCGCGCGCCGATCGAGGTGCGCGACGTGCACCCGACCCACTACGGACGCATGTGCCCGATCGAGACGCCGGAGGGACCGAACATCGGCCTGATCGGCTCGCTGAGCTCGTTCGCGGAGGTGTCCGAGTACGGGTTCGTCACGACTCCCTACCGCGTCGTCAAGGACGGCGTGATCACGGGCAAGGTCGTGCGCTTGGACGCCACCCAGGAAGAGGAGCTGGTGATCGCCCAGGCCAATACGCCCGTGGATTCCAAGACCGGCAAGCTCAAGGGCACCGAGATCCTGTGCCGCACGCAGGCCGGCCAGTACGTGACGGTCGGACCCAAGGACGTCGACCTGGTGGACGTCTCCCCCGAGCAGATCTGGTCGGTGGCCACCGCGATGATTCCGTTCCTCGAGCACGACGACGCCAACCGCGCGCTGATGGGCTCGAACATGCAGCGTCAGGCGGTGCCGCTGCTGAAGGCGGACGCGCCGCTGGTCGGCACCGGCATGGAGCGCCGCGCGGCGCTTGACACCGGTGACGTGCTGCTGGCGCGCAACGCCGGCACGATCGACCATGTGGACGCCAACCAGATCGTGATCGAGACGACCGACGGCAAGAAGGACGAGTACGAGTTGCAAAAGTTCATGCGCTCCAACCAGGGCACGCTGATCCACCACAAGCCGCGCGTGCGCAGCGGCCAGAAGGTCAAGGCGGACGAGGTACTGGCGGACGGCTCCTCGACCGACAAGGGCGAGATGGCGCTGGGCAAGAACCTGATGGTCGCGTTCATGTCCTGGGAGGGATACAACTTCGAGGACGCGATCATCCTGTCCAAGCGGCTAGTGCAGGACGACGAGCTGACCTCGATTCACATCGAGGAGTACGAGATCGACGCTCGCACGACCAAGCTCGGCGAGGAGGAGATCACGCGTGACATCCCCAACCGCTCGGAGGAGTCGCTGCGCAACCTCGACGACCGTGGGATCGTGCGCGTCGGCGCGGAGGTCGCCTCCGGGGACCTGCTCGTCGGCAAGGTCACGCCCAAGGGCGAGACCGAGCTGACCGCCGAGGAGAAGCTGATCCGGGCGATCTTCAAGGAGAAGGCGCGCGAGGTGCGCGACACCTCGCTGAAGGTCCCCCACGGCGAGGGCGGCGTGGTGATCGACGTGATGACGTTCAGCCGCGACGCCGGCGACGACCTGCCGCCGGGTGTGAACGATCTCGTGCGCGTGTTCGTGGCCAAGAAGCGCAAGATCTCCGAGGGCGACAAGCTCGCGGGCCGGCACGGCAACAAGGGTGTGATCTCAAAGATCGTCGACCAGCAGGACATGCCGTTCCTGGAGGACGGCACACCGGTCGACGTGATCCTCAACCCGCTGGGCGTGCCGAGTCGCATGAACGTCGGGCAGATCCTCGAGACCCACCTCGGGTGGGCCGCGGCGCAGGGCTGGTACGACGACGGCTCGGACGCTTACAAGGAAGCGGACGCAAGCAACGGATCCGCGAACGGCAACGGCTCCCCCCGGCGCGTGTATGTGTCAACGCCCGTGTTCGACGGTGCCACGATCACCGATGTCGACGAGGCGCTCGTGCGCTGGCAGGACGAGCACAAAGGCCGTATCCGTATGGACATCGACAAGAGTCGCCGTCCCGGCGAGCAGGCGTCGGGCAAGATGACGCTGTTCAACGGTCGCAGCGGCGAGCCGTTCGCCGAGCAGGTGACGGTGGGATACATGTACATCCTCAAGCTCCTGCACCTCGTCGACGACAAGATTCACGCCCGCTCGACCGGCCCCTACTCGCTCGTCACCCAGCAGCCGCTGGGCGGCAAGGCGCAGTTCGGCGGACAGCGCTTCGGCGAGATGGAGGTGTGGGCGCTGGAGGCGTTCGGCGCCGCGTACACCCTGCAGGAGATGCTCACGATCAAGTCCGACGACACGGTCGGGCGCGTGAAGGCTTACGAGGCGATCGTCAAGGGCGAGAACATCGCCGAGCCGTCGATCCCCGAGTCGTTCAAGGTGCTGCTCAAGGAGATGCAGTCGCTGGCGCTCGACGTCAACGTCGTCTCCGAGGAAGGCCAGCGCACCGAGATGCGTGACGAGGACGACGACCTGCTGCGCGCGGCCGAGGAGCTCGGCATCGACCTCTCGGGCGTGCGAGCTCCCGCGAACGGCGCAGTGGCAACCGCCGCCGATGAGACGCTGGAGGGCGAGGACTCAACCGACTCAACCGAGGCCGCCGACGCGGCCGAGACCTCTGACGGCGACTCCAAGGACGAGGCCGACTCCAAGGACGAGCCCAAAGACGAGGCCGACTCCAAGGACGAGGCCGAGCCCGCGGTTGAGGATGAGATTGCCGTGGAGGGACTCGAGGTCGAGGAGTTGCTTGGCGAGGGGGTCGCCGAGCTGGACATCGAGGCACTGGCCGAGGAGGCATCCGAGGACGCGCCAGAGGATGAGCTGGTGCAGGAGACCGAGACGTAGACCCAGGCGCCCGGCGCCGCCACCGTCCAGTGGCTACGACGCCCATCACACCCGCCATGCGGTTCGGCGGGACACCGGCAGGACAGAACCGCGACCCGTCCGTTTCACCCGCAAAAGCGAAAGTTAGGGCCGTCATCAGATGATCGACATCAATAATTTCGACGCCATCGAGATCTCACTCGCCTCCTCCAAGCAGATCCGCAGCTGGAGTTCAGGCGAGGTGATCAAGCCGGAGACCATCAACTACCGCACGCTCAAGCCCGAGAAGGACGGTCTGTTCTGTGAGCGGATCTTCGGCCCGACCAAGGACTGGGAGTGCTACTGCGGCAAGTACAAGCGCGTTCGCTACAAGGGGATCGTGTGCGAGCGCTGCGGCGTCGAGGTCACGCGCTCGAAGGTCCGTCGCGAGCGCATGGGCCACGTCGACCTGGCCGCGCCGGTGAGCCACATCTGGTTCTTCAAGGGCGTGCCCAGCCGGATCGGCTACCTGCTGGACATGGCCCCCAAGGAACTCGAGAAGGTTCTGTACTTTGCGGCGTCGATCGTTACGTGGGTCGACGATGAGGCGCGCCAGAAGGACCTGGAGACGCTCGAGCAGGAGGTCAACAAAGTCCTGGACTCCTACGCGGCCGAGCGCGAGGAGCGCGTGCTGGAGTTGCGCGAGTCACTCAAGCGTCGCGAGAAGTACCTGCAGAACGGCAAGCAGACCGGCTTCAACGACGAAGATCACCTGTGGGCGGACTCGCTCGACCTGAACCTTCAGAAGATCTCCGATGAGGAGCGCGAGAAGCTTGTCAAGGAGCTGCGCAAGACCTTCGACGCGGACATCGCCGACACCGAGGCCTACATCGAGGACGCCGCCGAGCGGATGCGCAACGTGTGGGAGCTGTTCAAGACGATGGAGCCCAAGCAGATCGAGCACGACGAGACGACGTTTCGCGAGCTCAAGGAGCGGTTCGGGTCGTCGTACGGATTCGGCGAGTACTTCCGTGGCGGCATGGGCGCCGAAGCCGTCAGGGACCTGCTCCAGCAGGTTGACCTGCAGGCCGAACGCGTCGAACTGGAGGACCAGGTCAAGACCGCCAAAGGCCAGAAACAGGCGCGCGCGGTCAAGCGATTGAAGGTCGTCAGCGCGTTCATCCAGTCCGGGAACAAGCCCGAGATGATGGTGTTGGACGCCGTTCCCGTGATCCCGCCGGAGCTGCGCCCGATGGTCCAGCTCGACGGTGGGCGGTTTGCCACCTCCGACCTCAACGACCTGTACCGACGGGTGATCAACCGCAACAACCGCCTCAAGCGGTTGCTGGACCTTGGTGCGCCCGAGATCATCGTCAACAACGAGAAGCGCATGCTGCAGGAGGCCGTCGACGCCCTGTTCGACAACGGCCGCCGCGGACGTCCCGTGACCGGTCCGGGCAACCGCCCGCTGAAGTCGCTGTCGGACATGCTCAAGGGCAAGCAGGGCCGCTTCCGCCAGAACCTGCTCGGCAAGCGCGTGGACTACTCCGGGCGCTCGGTGATCGTCGCCGGTCCCTACCTGAAGCTGCACCAGTGCGGGCTGCCGAAGATCATGGCGCTGGAGCTGTTCAAGCCGTTCATCATGGCCCGGCTGGTCGAGCGCAAGTCCGCGCAGAACATCAAGGCGGCCAAGAAGATGGTCGACTCGATGATCGGCGAGGTGTGGGACGTGCTCGAGGAGGTCATCCACGAGCACCCGGTGCTGCTCAACCGCGCGCCGACACTGCACCGCCTGGGCATCCAGGCGTTCGAGCCGCTGCTCGTCGAGGGCAAGGCGATCCAGGTGCATCCGTTGGTGTGTCACGCGTTCAACGCCGACTTCGATGGTGACCAGATGGCGGTGCACCTGCCGCTGTCGGCCGAGGCACAGGCCGAGGCGCGTATCCTGATGCTGTCCTCCAACAACATCCTCAGCCCCGCGCACGGCGCACCGCTGGCGACCCCGACGCAGGACATGATCCTCGGGGCCTACTACCTGACATACGGACCCGAGGCCGACGAGCTGGACGCCAAACGCGAGCTGCTCACCGACGGCAAGTGGCCTGCGGACGAGGCGCGCCCGCACGTGTTCAGGACCGCGCAGGAGGCCGAGCTGTCCTACGAGGCGGGCGTGGTCACACTGCACGACATCGCCGAGTTCAGGCCGTTTGGGCGCGATGGCGGCCACGTGCTGAGCACGGTTGGGCGGATCATCTACAACGATCGCATCGAGCGCGCGCTCGCGGAGGCGCTGGGCGATGGGTTCGACGCGAGCAAGTACGTGTTCGTCAACCAGTCGATGAAGAAGCGCGACACGACCAGGCTGATCGACGCGCTCGTGCAAACCTACGGCGCAACCACGATCTCGCTCGTGCTCGACGCGTTCAAGGACCTCGGCTTCAAGTACGCGACCCAAGCCGGGATCACGATCTCCAAGAACGACGTCGTCGTGCCGCCGGAGAAGCAGGAAATACTCGACAAGTACGACGCGCTCGTGGGCGAGATCTCCGACCAGTACGACATGGGCCTGATCACCCAGGAGGAGCGCCACGAGGCGGTCGTCGAGAAGTGGAATGCGGCGACCGACGAGGTCGCCGACGCGATGATCGCGAACCTCGACACGCTGAACCCGATATTCATGATGGCCAACTCGGGCGCGCGTGGCTCGTTCAAGCAGATCCGCCAGCTCGCCGGGATGCGCGGCCTGATGGCCAACCCGAAGGGCGAAATCATTGAGCGGCCGATCAAGGCCAACTTCGTCGAGGGGCTGTCGGTGCTCGAGTACTTCATCTCCACGCACGGCGCGCGCAAGGGCCTGGCGGACACCGCGTTGCGGACCGCCGACTCGGGCTATCTGACGCGCCGGCTGGTCGACGTGGCCCAGGACGTGATCATTCGCGAAGCGGACTGCGGCACCGAGGAGCACATCGAGATGACCGTATGGGTCGATGGCGGCGATCCCAACGGCGATCTCGTCGGGCGTATCGCCGCGCAGCCGATCACGACCAAGCGCGGACGCATGCTGGTGCAGCAGGGCGCCGAGATCGGACGCGCCGAGTTCGCCGAGATCGTGCTGGCGTTCGACGAGGACCACGCCAAGGGCACGCGCGTGGTGGTGCCGGTGCGGTCGGTGCTCAAGTGCGAGGCCCCGAGCGGGGTCTGCCAGGCCTGCTACGGCCGGGCGATGGCCACCGGCGCGCTCGCGCAGATCGGCGACGCGGTCGGGATCATCGCCGCCCAGTCGATCGGCGAGCCCGGCACGCAGCTGACGATGCGCACGTTCCACACCGGCGGCGTCGCCGGCGCGGACATCACGCACGGTTTGCCGCGGATCGTCGAGCTGTTCGAGGCGCGCAAGCCGAAGGGGCTGGCCAAGATCGCCGAGCAGGACGGGAAGATCTCGATCGAGGAGACCGAGAAGGCGCTCACGGTCACGATCACCGACGAGGCCGGCGAGGAGCATAAACACGCGTTTCCGCGTCGCACGCGCCTGTACGTAGCCGAGGGCGAGAAGATCGCGGCGGGCAAGCAGCTCAACGAGGGCTCGCTGTATCCGCACGAGCTGCTCGCGATCAGGGGACGGACCGAGACCGAGCAGTACCTGGTCAAGGAGGTTCAGGAGGTCTACAAGTCCCAGGGCGTGGACATCAACGACAAGCACATCGAGTTGATCGTGCGCCAGATGCTCAAGAAGGTCCGGGTCGACCAGAAGGGCGACACCGACTACCTCCCCGGCCAGTTCGTGGACCGCTTCGAATTCGCGAAAGTCAACGATGCGATCACCGACAAGAAGGGTGAGGCGGCTCAGTTCGAGGACATCATCCTCGGCATCACAAAGGCCTCGCTGAACACCGACTCGTTCCTGTCTGCCGCCTCCTTCCAGGAGACGACCAAGGTTCTGACCGACGCCGCCCTGGAGGGCAAGACCGACCGGCTGAATGGCCTGAAGGAGAACGTGATCATCGGCAAGCTGATCCCGGCCGCGACCGGCCTGAAGCGCTACCGGCGAATCGAGATCGAACCCTCCGAACCGCTGCCGCGGGCGATCGACGACGTCGGATTGCTCGACCAGGATGAGATCGCGGCCGAGCTCGGCCTGTCAAACGGCGAAGGGCTGGGCGGGTACGGCCAGGAGTTCGACGCGGACCTCGCCTCGCTGGAGAAGATCGGCGCGGGCACGACCGACCCCGGGTTCGTCGAGGAGCTCGCCGACCTGGAGGTCCCGGAGGAGTCGTCCTCAGGGGAGTAGTTCTCAGGCGAGTAGTTCTTTCTGCGCGGCCGGGCAATGCCCGGTCGCGTCTTTTTTTGAGATGGGCAATGAGGTGCGCGCCCTGCTCAGGGTCAGTCCCCCCGCCGCCGTTCTGGCTGTCCGATCCGGGCGGTCCCGAGCTTCGCTTGTACGGGAGCCGGCGGGAACGTCGAGGCTTGGTCTCGGTCCTGCGGTCAGCCACGGGTCCCGCGGTCAGCCACGCGGCGCCGGCGCCGGCTCTCGCGCCCACGACCCCAACAGCGACGCCTCCGTCGAGGTGACACCGCGATCTGGCGCGGTCTGGACGAGCAACGTCGGCGCAGGGCGCGTGTGCGCCCAGGCATGGCAGGCGTCGTTGAACGCGTCGTCGATCCATGCGAGTGCCCGCTGTGAGCCCGCGTACGCGTCAATCGCCGCGAGCTTCCAGTGCGCGTTGCCTCGCCCTGGAGAGCGTTCGAAGCGCAGGAACGGGAGGCCCGCGGGCAGGCCGAGCAGGCGGGGCAGGTATTCCTCGGCCTTCTCCTCCCAGCCACTGGCCCACACAAGGTCGAAGTCGGCGGCGAGATTCAGCAGGTGGGCGGCGGCAGTGTGCGACAGGAAGTGGGGTATGCCGTCGATCGTGTGGAAGGAGCCGTCGAGCGTGGTGGGCTGCTCGGCGTCTCCAGGGTGCGGGCCCCAGGGGGCTTGGCCGGCGAAGCCGAACAGCGAGATGACTCCGTCGATGTCGACCATCAGCAGCGGCTTATCGCGTGAAGGGGGCTCGCGTGAAGGGCTCGGGTGGCGGGCGCCCGGCTGGGCAGGCTCGCCACGGTCTTCGGGGCTGGTGGATGACTCGGGCGCGGCGAGAGCGTAGTCGGAGAGTTCTTTAGCTTGCATAGAGGTTCGGGTCGGTAATCTGCCGGAATCGAGTGCGGCCAGTAAAGCAGCCGTTGAACGCTGTCGATGGGCTCTAGGCCGGGCGCGGGGACGCCCACAGCTCTGAGCAGTCCGACACCCACCCACACCCGACATCTCGATCCCCAAATCTAAGCCAGATCCAATGATCTCCCACCGCCAATGACCCTTGCACTAGGCATTCTGCTCGCGCTCGTGTGCGCGTTCGTGGCCAACCTCGGCTTCTTCTACAAGTACAGAGGCGCCAACGCGGTTCCAGACGTCGAAGTGCGCCATCCGCTGCGCTCGGCGCGCTTGCTGTTCGCCTCGAAGTGGTTCACGCTCGGCATGATCATCGCGACCGGCAGCTGGGCGCTGCACGTGGCCGCGCTGACGCTCGCGCCGATGTCGGTGATCCAGGTGTCGCTGGCGGCGGGCATCGTGTTCATCGCGGTGATGGCTGACCGGATGTTCGGCTTCGAAGTCGGCCGGCGCCAGTGGTTCGGGCTGTGTCTGACCGGTGTCGGTCTGGTGATGTTGGGCCTGACGCTGCCGGCGATGCACGGTGCGCACTCGCAGTTCTCCCAGGTGGCGATGATCTCATTTGAGGCCGGTCTGTTCGGGCTGGGAGGATTGTTGATAATGGGCCCGCGCATGGGTGGCCCGGTCGAGCATCACGGCGTGATGCTGGGTGCGGCCTCCGGCATCCTGTTCGGGGTCTCCGACACGGCGATCAAGGCGCTCACCGGTATCACCGGTGTGCACGGGCCGCTCGCGCTGCTGCTCAGCCCCTGGCTGGCGGTGGCTGTGCTCGCGTCGATAGTCGCGTTCTACGCCTCGGCGCGTGGACTCCAGGACGGAGACGCCGTACCGGTGATCGCCGTTACGGGCACCGCCGCGAACATTGCGGGCATCGCCGGTGGGATCGTCGTGTTCGGCGACCCGATGGCGGCCAGTCCCGTCGGCGTCGTAGTGCAGTCGCTGGCGTTTGTGCTCGTGGTCGTCGCCTGTGCGCTGATGCCCGCTCCGGTTCGCGCGGCCGGTGTCCCCGCCGCAGCGCCTGCGGCGGCCTAAAGGCCGGGCGCGCCCGGCCGGGCGCGCAGCACTGCTACCATCCCCGGCCGATGCCGACCACATCACAGCTAGTGCGCAAGGGGCGCGTCGCCCCCAAGAAGAAGCTCGCCACCCCAGGCCTGAAGTCGGGTAAGGGACGCAAGAAGAAGGTCGCCGCGCCACAGCGTCGCGGGGTCTGCACGCGCGTGTATACGACGACGCCGAAGAAGCCTAACTCCGCGCTGCGCAAGGTCGCGCGCATACGCATCTCCGGCTCGATCGAGGTGACCGCATACATCCCCGGCGAGGGTCACAACCTGCAGGAGCACTCGGTGGTGCTCGTGCGCGGCGGTCGCGTCAAGGACCTGCCGGGCGTCAGGTACAAGGTCGTGCGTGGCACGCTGGACGCGGCCGGCGTCAGCGATCGCAAGAAGGCACGTTCGCAGTACGGCGTGAAGAAAAAGTAGGAAGCTGATGCCCAGACGCGCAGCCGCCCAGATTCGCCCAGTCGAGGCGGACCCGATTCACCGGTCCAAGCTGGTCCAGCAGGTGATCAACAAGGTGATGCTCGACGGCAAGAAGTCCACGGCCGAGCGGATCGTGTATGACGCGCTGGCCCTGCTGGGCGAGCGCTCAGACAAAGACCCAGTCGAGACACTGGAGGCCTCGATCAAGGCTCTGACTCCGACGCTCGAGGTCAAATCGCGCCGCGTGGGTGGCGCCACCTACCAGGTTCCGGTGGAGGTCGCCTCCAGGCGCGCTCGGACGCTGGCGGTGCGCTGGCTGGTCGAGTTCGCGCGCCAGCGCCGCGAGAAGACGATGGCGCAGCGGCTGGCCAATGAATTGATGGACGCGCAGTCTCAGCAGGGTGGGGCGTACAAGCGCAAGGACGACATCTACCGCATGGCCCAGGCCAACAAGGCCTTCGCCCACTACCGCTGGTAGCGGGCCGAGGACACGGCGCGAGGCTGTGTCCTCGGTCGCTCATGTGCAGAGCACATTTCGCTCCCTGCGTCCTTGCCTCGCTTGGTCCTCGGCCCGCTACTGGGTAAGCGGGTAGATCGAGGTTCGGAGTCTTCTACGACCACGTAGTCGCCGGTCGAATGCTGGGGCTCGGCGATTGGTCGAAGGTGTGTGAGATGGCGCACAGAACCCTTGACATAGAAAGGTTTGGTACCTAAGCTTTCGGTACCAAATGTCTTTTCCGAGACAACAGCAGCCGACCCGGGCTTTCACCCGGAGGCCTCCGACCGCATAGAGCCCTACGTGTGGAAGATCGCCGGCGTGGTGATCCTCGGGATGATCATGTCGATTCTCGACACGACGATCGTCAACGTCGCGCTGCGCACGCTGGGGCATGACCTGCACAGCTCGATCGCGCAGATCCAGTGGGTCGTGACCGGTTATCTGCTGTCGCTCGCGGCTGTGATCCCGATCACAGGCTGGGCCGCTCGCCGGTATGGCGCCAAGCGCGTGTACATGACCTCGCTGGTCCTGTTCACGATCGGTTCGGCCCTGTGCGCTGTTGCCAGCACGACAACAGAGCTCGTGCTGTTCCGCGTGCTGCAGGGAGCGGGCGGCGGGATGATCATGCCGATCGCTCAGCTGATCATGGCTCAGGTCGCCGGTCCCAAGCGGATGGGTCGCGTGATGGGCATCGTGGCGATGCCCGCGATGCTCGGTCCGATCCTCGGGCCGGTGGTGGGCGGGACGATCCTGCAGAGCCTGCACTGGTCGTGGATCTTTCTCGTCAACGTTCCGATCGGCTTCGTCGCGTTCATCCTCGGCTGGCGGATGCTCCCCCAGACCGAATCCGGCGAGGCCGGGCGCCTCGATGTCCTCGGTCTGGCGCTGCTCTCGACGGCGTCGACCGCCGTCGTCTATGGCCTCGCCCAGCTCGGCACCCCCAACACCAGCCTGACGGCGCCGATCGTCGTCCTGCCGATCATCGCGGCTCTGCTGCTCACAGGCGTCTTCTGCTGGCACGCGCTGCGCGTCGAGCGCCCGCTGCTCGATATCCGGCTGTATAAGAACCGGATCTTCGCGGCCGCGTCGTTCACGACCTTCGCGCTCGGCGCTGCCCTGTTCGGGGCGATGATCCTCGTGCCCCTCTACTACCAGGAAGTCCGCCACGAGAGCCTGATCGCGACCGGGCTGCTGGTCGGACCGCAGGGTCTTGGAATGCTGGTCGCGATGCCGGTGGCCGGGCGCATGACCGATCGCTTCGGCGGCGGCCGCGTGGCCCTGGGCGGCGTCTCGGTTCTGTGCCTGAGCACGATTCCGTTGGCGTTCATCGGCGCGGGCGCCTCGATCGCCGGCATATCCACGGTGCTGCTCGTGCGGGGCTTGGGCATCGGCTTCTCGTTCATGCCGGCGATGACCACCGCGTTCGCCTCGCTTCGGCCCGAGCAGCTCTCCGACGCGACGCCGCAGTTGAATGTCCTGCAGCGCATCGGCGGGGCGATCGGGACGGCGGTGCTGGCGGTGGTGCTGCAGCGCGCGAGCGGCCACGCGCCTTCGGTCACACACCTGGCGCACGCGTTCAACACCGCCTATTGGTGGTCGTTCGCAACCGCCGCGCTCGGGCTGATCCCCTGCGTCGTGCTGCTGCGCGCCGAGAACCCACGCGCGCGCCTGAATCGCGCCGCGGCCAACGCCGAGGCGGCCGTCGAGCCGCTCGGCGTATAGGGCAACTCGCGATGTGCCCTCCGCCTGCCACGAAGCGCCCGACTGAAGCGGTCGGCTCGAAGAGATCCGGTCCCTCAGCGACCAAGCGTTCGGCTAAAGCGGTCGGCTCGAAGAGATCCGGTCCCCCAGCGACCAAGCGTTCGGCTGAAGCGGTCGGCTCGAAGAGATCAGAGGCTACCGTCGATACGGAGTGGACGGCCGAGCTGGACGAGCTTGGGAAGGCGTTCCGTCGCGTGTTTCGCAGCCTCAATCGCCTGCGCGGACGCGACACGCATCTCGGTGGCTCAGAGCTCAGCCACGCCCAGTTCGAGCTGCTGATCGAGTTGTACGAGCGCGGCGAGCTGCCGGCCGGAGAGCTCGCCGCCGCGGCGCGGCTGACGCCCGCGACGGTCACGCAGATGCTCGAGCATCTCGCCGACTGCGGTCATGTCGAACGAGCGCGTTCGGACATCGACCGCCGCGTGGTGGTCTCCCGGCTGACCACTCAGGGCAAGCGCAAGATCGAGGCCAAGCGCGCCGCCTGGCAAGGCCGCTGGGAAAGGGCGCTGGAGGGGATGGGATCAAGCGAGCTGGGTGCCGCCACGCGCGTGCTCGAACGTCTCGGCGCGGTATTCGAGGATGCCCCTCCTGCGGAGGGGTGTGATGCGCCCAATCAGGGTGCGCACCCAGGTCCCGAGACCCCTGCGTGAGCCGGCCAAACGCCCGGATTCCTCTGCTATAGTCGTCCATCGCTGCGCGGATGACGTAGTCGTGCGAGCATGTCCCCGGAGCTAACGACCAAGATGGAGACCTCGAGCAGATAACGACGCGAACCGGTCCAGACAAGACCAGTAGCGCGCGTGGGCCCGGGGGGCCCATTTTTTTTGCTTGTTTGTGAGATTGATTTGGGTTTGAAGCAGTCATCGACAGTCCGCAAAATATCTACCGCGTGCCCACAACGATCCCCACCTTGAGTCCGATTCCCACCTGAGCCATGCCACGTAAGTTCACTCTCCAGAACACCCGGAACATCGGGATCATGGCGCACATCGACGCCGGTAAGACGACGACGACCGAGCGCATCCTGTACTACACGGGACGCACCTACAAGATCGGCGAGGTGCACGACGGCGCCGCGACGATGGACTGGATGGAGCAGGAGCAGGAGCGCGGCATCACGATCACCTCCGCGGCCACCACGGCCGAGTGGGACGGGCATCGGATCAACATCATCGACACGCCCGGCCACGTCGACTTCACCGTCGAGGTCGAGCGCTCGCTGCGCGTGCTTGACGGCGCGATTGCGCTGTTCGACTCGGTCGCCGGCGTCGAGCCTCAGTCTGAGACCGTGTGGCGCCAGGCCGACAAGTACCACGTGCCGAGGATTGCCTACATCAACAAGATGGACCGCATCGGCGCCGACTTCGAGCGCGGGGTGCAGACCATGATCGATCGCCTCGGCGCCCAACCGGTGCCGATCCAGCTGCCGATCGGCTCCGAGTCAGACTTTCTTGGGGTGATCGACCTGGTGCGGATGAAGGCGATCGTCTACAAAGACGAGCTTGGCACCGAGCAGGACATCATCGAGATCCCCGAGCATCTCGTGGAAGCCGCCGCCGAGGCGCGCGAGCACTTGCTCGAGGAAGTTTCCCATCACGACGACGGCCTGGTGGAGCTGATTCTGGAAGAGCAGGAGATCTCCGAGGAGCGCCTGAAGGAGGCGATCCGCAAAGCGACACTCTCGACCAAGCTGACGCCGGTGCTGTGCGGCTCCTCGTTCAAGAACAAGGGCGTGCAGCCGTTGCTGGACGCGGTGATCGACTACCTGCCCTCGCCGCTGGACGTGCCCTCGGTGACCGGCACCGAGCTGGTCAAGGGCGAGGAGTCAGAGCGGGAGATCACGCGCAACGCCGATGACTCGGAGCCCTTTGCGGCGCTTGCGTTCAAGATCATGTCCGATCCGTACGTCGGCAAGCTGACCTACTTCCGTGTCTACTCGGGCCATCTCGAGGCGGGCGCGCGCGTGCTGAACGTGGGCAGCGGGCGCACCGAGCGGATCGGGCGCATCCTGATGATGCACGCGAACGACCGTGAGGAGGTCTCCGAGGTCTACGCGGGCGACATCGCCGCCGCGGTTGGCATCAAGCAGGTGGTGACCGGCGACACGCTCGCCGCTCCCGACGCGCCGATCCACCTGGAGAACATCACCTTCCCTGAGCCGGTGATCAAGGTCGCGGTCGAGCCGAAGACGAAGGTCGACCAGGAGAAGATGTCGGTTGCGCTGGGACGTCTGGCCGAGGAGGACCCGACTTTTCAGGTGAGGACCAACGAGGAGACCGGCCAGACCGAGATCTCAGGCATGGGCGAGCTGCATCTGGAGGTGCTCGTCGACCGTATGAAGCGCGAGTTCGGCGTCGAGGCGAACGTTGGCCGGCCGCAGGTCTCCTACCGCGAGACCGTGCGCGGCACCGTCGAGAAGATCGAAGGGAAGTTCGTCCGTCAGACCGGTGGCTCGGGCCAGTTCGGAGTCGTCTTCATCAATCTCGAGCCGGCACCGGGCGAGGGCTTTGAGTTCATCAACAAGATCAAGGGTGGAAACATCCCCTCCGAATACATCCCCGCCGTAAAGAAGGGCGTCGAAGAGGCGCTCGACAACGGCGTGAAGGCCGGCTATCCGATGGTCGACATGCGCGTGACGCTCGTGGACGGCAAGTACCACGACGTGGATTCCTCGGAGATCGCCTTCAAGGTTGCGGGCTCGATCGCCTTCAAGGAGGCTGCTCGCCGCGCCAAGCCGGTGCTGCTGGAGCCGATCTTTGCGGTCGAGGTCGTCACGCCCGAGGATTTCCTGGGCGAGGTGATCGGCGATCTGAGCCGCCGCCGCGGGCGTGTGGAGGGACAGGAGCGCCAGGGCAACGCGCTGGCGGTCACCGCACGGGTGCCGCTGAGCGAGATGTTCGGCTACGCCACCGACCTGCGCTCGAACACGCAGGGGCGCGCCAACTACACGATGCAGTTCGAGGGCTACGAGGAGGTACCCCCGAACATCGCCGAGAAGATCACTGAACAGCGCACAGGAGAACCGGTCCCCGTCTGAGATGACCGTGAGCACTTCGCCATACTGCGTCCTCGGTCGCTCATGTGCGGAGCACACTTCGCTCCCTGCGTCCTTGTCTGGCTCGACTCACGATCATCTCAGGAGCGAGTTGTTTGAAAGCGCCTACTACGAAGCACCGCAGCACCCAGCAAACACGAAGCACCGCATTTAGATAGATTTCCCCGGTTCGCCCCCAGAGAGGCGAGCCTAAACAAGCCGATTGAGGAGCGAACAGAAAGTGGCGAAGGAGAAGTTCGAGCGCGACAAGCCGCACGTCAACGTTGGGACCATCGGTCACATCGACCATGGCAAGACGACGCTGACCGCTGCCATCACGACGGTGCTGGCCGAGAGGGGGGGCGCTGAAGCCCGCAGCTTCGAGGAGATCGACAACGCTCCGGAGGAGAAGGAACGCGGTATCACGATCGCCACTTCCCACGTGGAGTACCAGACCGAGAACCGTCACTACGCCCACGTGGACTGTCCCGGTCACGCGGACTACGTGAAGAACATGATCACGGGCGCTGCGCAGATGGACGGAGCGATCCTCGTGGTCTCCGCGGCGGACGGCCCGATGCCCCAGACACGCGAGCACATCCTGCTCGCCCGCCAGGTGGGTGTTCCCTACATCGTCGTGTTCCTCAACAAGGCCGACATGGTCGATGACGATGAGCTCTTGGAGCTCGTCGAGGTCGAGGTTCGCGAGCTGCTCAACGAATACGATTTTCCCGGTGACGACATTCCGTTCATTACCGGCTCGGCGCTGAAGGCGCTGGAAGGCGATGAGGACTACAAGGCCAAGATCATCGAGCTGGCCGCGGCGCTCGACAGCTACATCCCCGAGCCCGTGCGCGAGCTCGACAAGCCGTTCCTGATGCCCGTCGAGGACGTCTTCTCGATCACCGGTCGTGGCACGGTGGCCACCGGCCGCGTCGAGCAGGGCATCGTCAACACCGGCGACGCCGTTGAGATCGTCGGCGTTCACGACACCACCACGACGGTGGTCACGGGTGTGGAGATGTTCCGCAAGATCCTCGACCAGGGCCAGGCGGGCGACAACGTCGGCTGCCTGTTGCGCGGGACTAAGCGTGAGGAGATCGAGCGCGGCCAGGTGCTGTGCAAGCCCGGCTCGATCACCCCGCACACCAAGTACAAGTCCGAGGTCTACGTGCTCAAAAAGGAGGAGGGCGGTCGCCACACCCCGTTCTTCACCGGCTATCGGCCGCAGTTCTATTTCCGCACCACCGATGTCACCGGCGTGGCCAAGCTGCCCGACGGCGTCGAGATGGTCATGCCCGGCGACAACGTTCAGATGGAGATCGAACTGATCCAGCCGATCGCCATGGACCAGGGCCTGCGGTTCGCCATCAGAGAGGGCGGGCGCACGGTCGGCTCAGGCGTGGTCAGCGAGATCATCGAGTAACACCTGCCGCCCCTGGGGCGGCACTTAATTGGCAGTCCGATACGACGAACACCAAGCTCCGCCGAGGGGCGTGTAACGGAAAGGGGGCGGATTCCCCGGATGGGAACCCCGCCCGCCCCGCCCTTTCTCTGCCGCCCCCGGACGGATATCGGCGGAGGGTCCGCCCGCCGGCGAGCCCCGCGCAGCGCCAGGGTCAGACACGATCACCAGCACACATACGAGCAACGAGCACGAAAGACTTATTCACATGGCAGCAGCCACCCAAAACAAGATCCGCATCAGACTGAAGGCCTACGACACCTCGGCGATCGAGTCCGCCGCCAAGGAGATCGTGGAGACGGCCACGCGTACCGGCGCGACCGTCTCCGGCCCGGTGCCGCTGCCGACCGAGAAGAACGTGTACTGCGTGATCCGCTCGCCGTTCAAGGACAAGGACTCGCGCGAGCACTTTGAGATCCGCACGCACAAGCGGCTGATCGACATCCATCAGCCGACTCCCAAGACGGTGGACTCACTGCAGCGCCTGGACCATTTGCCGGCGGGCGTCGACATCGAGATCCGGCTGGCGACCTAGGCGATGGCTGCGATACTCGCAAAGAAGCTCGGCATGACCCAGGTCTTCCAGGAGGACGGCCGCGTCGCGCGCGTGACTGTGCTGGAGGCCGGGCCATGCCCGGTAACTGCCGTCCGCACGATGGAGCGCGACGGCTATGAGGCGGTCCAGCTGGCGTTTGGGTTGAGCAAGGAGAAGCATTTGAGCAAACCCGAGCTCGGTCATCTCAAGAAGGCCGATGCGCCGCCGATGCGCCACTTGGTCGAGTTTCGCGATGAGGCCGGCGAGCTGCAGTTGGGCGAAACGGTGACCGTCGAGTCCTTCGCGGTGGGGGGGCGTGTGAAGGTCGCGGGAACCTCCAAGGGAAAGGGGTTTCAGGGGACGATCAAGCGTCACAACTTTGCGAGTGGCCCGAAGTCACATGGTTCCCACAATGTGCGTGCGCCTGGCTCGATCGGCGCCTCGGCGACACCCTCGCGCGTGCTGCGTGGGCTGCGTGGACCTGGACAGATGGGCAGCCGCCGGGCGACCCAGAAGGGACTTGAGGTCATCGCGGTGGACGCTGCCAAGAACTTGCTGATGGTGCGCGGGTCGGTGCCGGGCGCACGAGGAAGCGTCGTGGAGGTGCGTGGCGATGCCTGACGTTCCCGTGCTCGGCGCCGGTGCCGGCAAAACCGTCAAGCTCAAGGACGCCGTGTTCGAGGCGCGCTTCCACGGCCCGCTGGTACACCAGAGCGTGCGCGCCGAGCAGGCCGCACGTCGGCGCGGGACGGCGTCCACCAAAACCCGCGGCATGGTCTCCGGCGGCGGCGCCAAGCCCTGGCGCCAGAAGGGCACCGGTCGCGCTCGCGCCGGCTCCAGCCGCTCGCCGATCTGGACCGGAGGCGGCACCGTTTTCGGTCCGCAGCCACGTTCGTACACCTTCAAGATCAATCGCAAGGAGCAGCGCGCCGCGCTGCGCAGCGCGCTGTCGCTGCACGCGCAGCGGGGCTCGATCGCCGTGCTCGACACTGCGGCGTTTAAAGCGCCCAAGACCAGCCAGGCGCTGGAGCTGCTCGAGAGCTGGCCGCCGGCGGCGCGCCCGACGCTGGTGGTGCTCACCGCCGAGGAACGCGATGCCGCGCTGTCCTTCCGCAACCTCACGCGCGTCGCGGTGTTGACCCACGAGAACGTTGGCGTTGCCGACCTCATCGGTGCGGCGTCGCTGGTGCTCTCACAGTCGGCCCTAGACGCTCTGAGTGCACGGGCGAGTGGGGAGGCCAAAGCCTGATGGATCACTCGCAGGTGATCATCCGCCCGGTGGTGTCGGAGAAGAGCTATGCCCTCTCGGCCGCGAACCGCTACACGTTCAGAGTCCACCCGAACGCGCACAAGACGCAGATCCGTCAAGCGGTGCAGGAGCTGTTTGACGTGCAAGTGGTCGAGGTCAGGACGCTCAGCGTCAAGTCCAAGCCCAAGCGCCGTGGCGCCATCAGCGGTCGCACACGCGCGTGGAAGAAGGCGATCGTGCAGATCCAGCCCGGCGAGAGCATCCCGATCTTTCAGGGCCTGCAGGCGCTGGACGCCTCGTAAACGAGCAGAGAACCAGAGAAAGAAAGAAGCTAAACAGCCACCATGGCAATTCGCAAGCCCAAGCCCACCAGCCCCGGAAGGCGCTTCGTCTCCTATCCGGACTTCGCCGAGATCACCAAGTCCGAGCCGGAGAAGACGCTCGTCGAAGGCCTGAAGAAGAGCGGCGGGCGCAACGCACACGGACGCAAGACGTCCCGTCACCGCGGTGGCGGTGCCAAGCGCGCCTATCGACGCATCGACTTCAAGCGACGCAAGGACGGCGTCCCCGCGAGAGTCGCGGCGATCGAGTACGACCCCAACCGCTCGGCCTATATTGCGCTGCTGCACTACGTCGACGGCGAGAAGCGCTACATCCTCGCGCCGCAGCGTCTGACCGTGGGGATGACCGTTGCCTCCGGCGAGGAGGCCGACATCGCGGTCGGCAACTGCCTGTCGCTGGCTCGCATGCCCGTCGGCACGGTCGTGCACAACGTTGAGCTGCAGCCTGGCCGCGGAGGCCAGATGGCGCGCTCGGCGGGCGCCGGGGTGCAGCTGATGGCCAAGGACGGCGACATGGCGACCCTGCGCCTGCCCTCGGGCGAGATGCGGCTCGTGCGCGCCGAGTGCCGGGCGACGGTCGGGACGATCGGCAACGCAGAGCACCAGAACGTAAAGATTGGCAAGGCGGGGCGCAAGCGTCACATGGGTGTACGTCCGCAGACGCGTGGCACGGCGATGAACCCGGTCGATCATCCGCACGGAGGCGGCGAGGGCTCCACGACAGCGGGTCGCCACCCGGTCACCCCGTGGGGCGTACCGACGCTTGGGTATCGCACGCGTAAGCAGAACAAGAACTCCGACAAGTACATCGTGCGCGGCCGTAGGCGTGGAAAGGGCAAGCAACGATGAGCCGCTCCAGCAAGAAGGGCCACGGACACGTATGGCGGCGCTGGATCGGCGTCCTCGATCACTCGTGTGCAGAGCACACTTCGCTCACTGCGTCCTGGGTGGGTGGGACCCAATCCATCTACGTGTCCGTGGATGGGGGGGGCAACAATGAGTAGATCGAGCAAGAAGGGCCCGTGGGTGCAGGAGCGTTTGCTTGCACGCATCGAGGCGCTGAACGCCGAGAACAACAAAAAAATGCTGCGCACCTGGTCGCGTGCGTCGACGATCTTCCCGGAGATGGTCGGCCACACGATCGCCGTCCACGACGGCAAGAAACACGTGCCGGTGTTCATCAGCGAGTCGATGGTCGGTCACAAGCTCGGCGAGTTCGCGCCCACGCGCGTGTTTCGCGGACATGCGGGCTCGGGGAAGGTCCGGTAATGAGCGCCGAGGAGGAGCAGGACATCTCAGGCGAGGAGCCGGCCAAGAAGCCCGTCCCGAAAACCGCCGCGAAAAAATCTGCAGCCGCCAAGAAACCGGCTGCGTCCAAGACGGCCGAGAAGAGGGCCGACGGGGACGAGCAGGCATCGAGCGAGAAAAAGGCGCCCAAAAAACCAGCCGCGAAAAAAGCGGCAGGCAAAAAAGCCTCAGAGCCCGTGGTCGCTGAGAAAGAGGCCAAGCCTGCGGTCGCACCGCGTCGCGCAGCCAAAACTCCGCGACGGCGGGTGGTTCGCGCTCACGCGCGCTATGTGCGCACCTCCGCGCGCAAGGCGCGCATGGTGTGCGGTCACCTACGAGGCAAGACCGTGGTAGAGGCACGCGCTATCCTCGCGTTCACCCCTCGTGAGGTGGCGCGTGACTGGAGCAAGTTGCTGGAGTCGGCGGTTGCCAACGCTGAGAACAACCACGAACTGCTCGAGGACGATCTTGTCGTGCGGGAGGCCTACGCCGACGAGGGGCCGACGATCAAGCGCTTTCGGCCGCGCGCGATGGGACGCGCAACGCCGATCCACAAGCGCACCAGCCACCTGACGATCACGCTGACACCGGGCTCTTAGGCACGAGCACGGAACAACAAAGACTGAGATAGAGAGAAGAGCGAAGAGCATAAAATGGGACAAAAGGTTCATCCCGAGGCGATGCGCGTCGGTTACATACACGACTGGAAGTCGAACTGGTTCAACGAGCGCTCCTTCTCCGAGTACCTGGCTGAGGACATCCGAGTCAGAGAGCACATCGTGGGGAAGCTGGCGCATGCGGGCCTGTCGGACATCACGATCCGCAAGGACGCCAACGAACTTGAGGTCAATATTCACACGGCCCGTCCGGGTATCGTGATCGGCAAGTCCGGCACCGAAGTCGACGCGCTGCGTCGCGATCTGCACCGCCTGACCAAGAAGCAGATCAAGGTCAACATCCTCGAGATCAAGCGTCCCGAGTTGGACGCCAAGCTGGTCGCGCAGTCGATCGCCGAGCAGCTGCAGAACAGGGTCGCCTTCCGTCGCGCGATGAAGCGCGCGCTGACCAGCGCGATGCGCTCCGGCGCGAAGGGCGTGAAGGTGCAGGTCGCGGGACGTCTCGGTGGAGCCGAGATGGCGCGGACCGAAAGCTACTCCGACGGGCGCGTGCCGCTGCACACGATGCGTGCCGACATCGACTACGGCTTCTACGAGGCGCGCACCACGTTCGGACGGATCGGCGTGAAGTGCTGGGTGAACAAGGGCGAAATCATGCCCGAGGGCTACACCGGCGCCGACCTCACCGACATGACCGCTCCTGCCGCGCCGAGCTCCGATCGCGACGGTCGCGGCGGCCGCGATGGGCGTGGCGGCGACGGCCGGGGTCGTGGCGGCTCCGGTGGCGGCGGTCGCGGCGGACGTGGTGGCGGGCCGGGCGGGGGTCGTGGTCCGGGCGGATTTGGTGGTCAGGGCGCAGGAGCCGGCGGACGTGGTGGTACGGGTGGCGGTGGTCGCGGCCCTGGTGGCGGCGGACGCGGTCCCGGTGGTCCCGGTGGCGGTGGACGCGGTCCCGGAGGCGGGGGCGGGGGACGCGGTCCTCGCTCCGGTGGCGGGGGAGGAGCGCGCTGATGCTTTCTCCCAAGCGCGTCAAGCACCGCAAGCAGCATCGCGGACGCCGTGGCGGTGTCTCGCGCGGACAGGTCAAGGTCCAGTTCGGCGAGTATGGGCTCAAGGCACTCGAGGAGGGCTGGCTCACCAATCGTCAGATCGAGGCTGCCCGAATCGCGATGACTCGCAAGATCAAGCGTGGCGGCAAGGTGTGGATCAACGTGTTCCCGGACAAGCCGGTCACCAAGAAGCCGGCCGAGACGCGCATGGGTTCCGGCAAGGGCTCGCCCGAAGGCTGGGTCGCCGTGGTCAAGCCCGGCCGCGTGATGTTCGAGCTGGCCGGTGTGCCCGAGCCCCTCGCCCGCGACGCGATCCGTCTCGCCGCGCACAAGCTTCCCGTGAAATCCAAGTTCGTACTGCGTGAGGATTGAGGACCGAGCGATGAACGCCAAAGAAATGAGAGACCTGGAACGCGGAGAACTCGACAAGCAGATCGCGACGTTGCGCAAGGACCTGTTCGGTCTGCGCTTCGCAAACGCCACCGGAGAACTCGAGGATACCGCCGGCATCGCCCGCGCCCAGCGCGACCTTGCGCGGGCGCTGACCGTCGCGCGCGAGCGCGAGCTTGTGGCGACTTCTCAGAGCACGGACAAGTAGAACAGGCGCGACAGAAAACAAGAGATGAGAACAGATGGCTGACGAACCAGATAACGAGATCGAGACCCCCGACGAGCCGGCCGTGGAGGCCACCGTTCCTGATGAGGCCGCAGTGGCCGAGCCGGAACAGACCGCCGCGCCCGCGCAAGCTCAGGGCGCCGCACCCTCCGCTCAAGCGGAGTCTGCCGCGCAACTCTCGTCCAAGGACCGCCGCCGTAAGGCGCGCTCGACCCACACGGGCGAGGCTCGCCCGGTGCGTTCGCCCGAGGAGCGCCACGCGGAGCGTGCTGCGGAGCGCAAGGCGAAGGCGGCACGCCGTAGTGCCCGTCGTCTGCAGGAGCGCGCAAAAAGAGCGACGACGCGCAATCGCGACACCCCCGCCCGGGAGCCGCTCGCGCCCGTGCATGCACAGGGCGAGGGCGTGCGCAAGATGCGTCAGGGAGTTGTCGTCTCCGACAAGGCCGACAAGACGATCACGGTTCGCATCGACACTGCCCGCAGGCATCGGCGTTACGAGAAGATCGTGCGCAGCTCGAGCACCCTGCACGCGCACGATGAGAACAATGAGGCCCACGAGGGCGACACCGTGCGCGTGGTCGAGAGCCGTCCGCTGTCGCGTACCAAGCGGTGGCGGCTTGTAGACGTGCTGGAGCGGGCGCGATGATCCAGAACGAGACAAGACTGCGTGTGGCTGATAACACCGGCGCGCGCGAGATCCTCTGCATCCGCGTCAAGGGCGGCTCCAAGCGCCGGTATGCGTTCGTCGGCGACGTGATCACCGCTACGGTCAAGCAGGCCAACCCGCAGGGCGCCGTCAAAAAGGGCGAGGTCGTGACCGCCGTTGTGGTGCGCACGAAGAAGCCGATCGGGCGCGAGGACGGCACGTATATCGCCTTTGACGAGAACGCTGCGGTGATCATCGACGACCAGAACAATCCGCGCGGCACGCGCGTGTTCGGCCCGGTCGCGCGCGAACTGCGCGAGCGCAACTTCATGAAGATCGTCTCGCTCGCCCCGGAGGTGCTCTGAGAATGCCTCGCACGGCTGCCAACTCGGTACGGCGCGCGCTGAAGATCCACTCTGGCGATCAGGTGCGCGTTATCTCCGGCAAGGATCGTGGCAAGAGCGGCCGTGTCCTGCGGACAGAGCCGCGCAAGGAGCGCGTCTACGTCGAGGGCCTGAACATGATCAAGCGCCACACTCGCCCGCAGCAATCGGCCTCGCGCGCAACCGCGGGGCAGCTTGGCGGCGTGATCGAGCGTGAGGGACCTATACATATCTCCAACGTGATGTTGTTGGATGCGAAAGGCCAGCCGACGCGCGTGCGGATCGAGCGCAGCGACGGCAAACGCTCGCGCGTGGCCGTACGCTCGGGCGCGACCCTCGACTAGGAACACCGGAGCCACCTCAAGCACAACCAACCATGAACGCAACAGCCCCCCCAGCCCGCCTGAAGATCCGATACCTGGACGAGATCCGTCCGGCGCTGATCAGTCGCTTCGGCTACTCCTCGCCGATGCAGGCGCCGAAGCTCGAGAAGATCACGCTCAACATGGGTGTCGGTATGGCCAAGCAGGACTCCAAAGCGCTCAAGGCCGCCCAGGATCAGCTCGCGACGATCGCCGGCCAGCAGCCGAGCTTGCGCCGCGCGCGCAAGTCGATCGCGGCGTTCAAACTGCGCGAGGGTATGCCCGTCGGCGTCGCGGTCACGCTGCGAGCCGAGCGCGGATACGAGTTCCTCGATCGTCTCGTCTCGATCGCGATCCCTCGCATCCGCGACTTCCGTGGTCTGAACCCGCGCTCGTTCGACGGTCGCGGCAACTACTCGCTGGGCGTCAAGGAGCAGATCATTTTCCCCGAGATCGACTACGACTCGATCGATCAGGTGCGTGGCCTGGACATCACGATCACCACGACCGCACCCAGCGACGCCGAGGCGTTTGCCCTGCTCGAGGCGTTCGGCATGCCGTTTGCCCACCAGGGCCGGCCCAAGGACTTCGGCGTTGGCGACACGGATGACGACGCCGCGGACACGAACGGCGTTGCCGACACGGATGACGACACCGCGGACACGAACGACGTTGCTGATACGGATGAGGACGCCGCGGACACGGATGACATAGCGGACGCAAAGGACGACGACGCCGATACGAGCGACGACACCGCGGACACGAACGACACCGCCGACACAAAGGACGCCGACTGATGGCCAAGGTTTCTATGCGCGTCAAGCAGACGCGCCCGCCCAAATATAAAACGCGTGCCTATACTCGCTGCAATCGTTGCGGGCGCCCGCGCTCTGTCTATCGCAAGTTCGGGATCTGCCGTATCTGTCTGCGCGAGCTCGCCCACAATGGCCAGATTCCAGGGATGACGAAGTCCTCCTGGTAGCAGCCGACACCCTACGACCTCCGAGTAACCATCATCAAGCCATGTCAATGACCGATCCGATAGCCGACTTCCTCACGCGCGTGCGTAATGCGATTCACGCAGCGCATGAGACGGTCGACATACCCGCGTCCAAGCTCAAGTCCGAGCTCGCGCGGATCCTCACCGAGCAGGGCTATATCGAATCATGGTCGATTGTGCCCGCGCCTGAGGATGGCCCTGGCCAGTTGATCCAGATCAAGCTCAAGTACACCGACGACCGCCGCTCGGCGATCTCCGGTCTGCGTCGCGTCTCGCGCCCCGGTCGGCGCACGTATGTCGATGCCAAGCACATCCCGAAGGTGCTTGGCGGCATGGGCACCTCGATCGTCTCCACCTCTCATGGCGTGATGACCGGCCACGATGCGCGCGCCGCGGGCTTCGGTGGCGAGGTCCTGGCGCAGGTCTGGTGAGGGAGCGGATCAGCGATGTCCAGGATTGGTAGACAGCCGATTGCAGTGCCGTCCGGCGTGACGGTCGCGATTGAGCCTGAGTCCGTGCGTGTCAACGGCCCGAAAGGCGAACTCTCCGAGCGCATCTCCCGCGACATCGATGTCGTCCAGGACGGCGACCGACTGCTCGTCTCGCGCCCCACCGACCGCGGTGAGCACCGCGCGCTGCACGGCCTCACCCGCTCGCTGGTCGCCAACATGGTCCAGGGCGTCACCGCCGGCTATGAGAAGCGCCTGGAGATTCAGGGCGTCGGCTACCGCGCGCAGCTGAAGGGCAAGAACCTCGAGCTGGCCGTCGGTTACTCGCATCCCGTGCCGATCCCGGCGCCCGCGGGCATCGAATTCGAGGTACCCCAGCCGACGCGCATCGTCGTCAAGGGCATCTCCAAGCAGCTCGTCGGTGAGACCGCCGCGATCATTCGCAAGCAGCGTCCGCCCGAGCCATACAAGGGCAAGGGCATCCGTTACGAGGGCGAGTATGTGGCCCGCAAGGTCGGAAAGAGGGCCTAGCGATGACCGTCCTGACCAAGGGAGACCGCCGTCTCAAGCGTCGCCGCAGGGTGCGCGCAAAGGTTTCCGGCACCGCGACGCGACCCAGGATCTCGGTGTTCCGCTCCAACAAGGGCCTGTCCGCGCAGGTGATCGACGATGTGTCCGCGCGCACGCTGGCGGCCGTCAACTGGTTTGAGCCCGAGCTGAGCAAACTCGACAAAGGCGAGCGCGTCAAGCGCGCCGGGGAGCTGCTCGCCGAGCGGGCCAAAGCCGCGGGTGTATCCGAGGCTGTGTTCGATCGCGGTGGCTACCGCTATCACGGTCACGTTCGCGCCTTCGCCGAATCGATCCGCGAGACCGGCCTGACCGTCTGAGGCCTTCCGCCGGATACCGCTACCCTCTCCCTCCACCTATGTCAATTACTTCAGATCGCTCAGTAAGTCAGTCCGGCCTCGACCTGCAGGAGCGCGTCGTCGAGATCAACCGCGTCGCCAAGGTGGTCAAGGGCGGCCGGCGGTTCTCGTTCACGGCGCTGGTGGTCGTCGGCGACGAGCGCGAAGTCGTCGGCGTCGGCTACGGCAAGGCGAACGAGGTGCCCCTCGCGATCCAGAAGGGCGTCGAGCGGGCCAAGAAGGATCTCTTCCGAGTGCCCAAGCACGGCAGCACGATCACCCATCAGACCACCGGCATCTTCGGTGCCGGGCGCGTATTGCTCAAGCCCGCGTCCCCCGGTACCGGCGTGATCGCCGGCGGGGGTGTGCGGGCGGTGCTCGAGCTCGCCGGCATCCACGACATCCTGTCCAAGAGCCTGGGTACGCAGAACCCGATCAACCTCGTCAAGGCCACGATCGAGGGACTGCGCGGCCTGCGCACACCCGAGGAGGTTGCGCAACTGCGCGGCCTGTCGATCGACCAGGTGCTCGGTCTCGGCGGTAAGCCCGCCGCCGGCGCCGAGACCATTACCCCGGACACCGCTGCCGAGACGGAGCAGGCCGCCTCGGCCCCGGACACGTCGGCCCCGGACGCCTCGGCCCCGGACACGTCGGCCCCGGACGCCTCGGCCCCGGACACGTCGGCCGCGGGCACGCCGGCCGACGCGACTGTGCAGAGCACGCCGATGCCCGACGAAGAGGCTGCAGAGGCCGAGACAGAGACATCATCGTCCGCGAACGCTTCTGCCGAGCCGGCCGTCGAGGAGGCGTCTGCCTGATGGCCGCCACCGCCATTGACACCGCCACGCTCACCGTCACCCAGCGCCGTTCCGGCAATGGCTCCAACAAGCGTCAGCTCGACACCCTGCGCTCGCTCGGCCTGCGCCGCATCGGCCATACCGTCGAGATCCGGGATTGCCGACAGTCGCGCGGCATGCTGCACGCCGTTCGCCATCTCGTTGAGGTCTCGGAGCGGTCTGCATGAGCCCGGCGGCGGCGAACAAGCAGAGCTCGACCGGCGACGCCGGCGACCGATCGAAGATCGGCCAGCGCGTTGGACTGCACAACCTCAGTCCGGCTCCCGGCAGCCGCCGGCCGCGCAAGCGTGTCGGTCGCGGCGAAGGTTCCGGCACAGGCAAGACCTCCGGCCGCGGCCAGAAGGGCGCCGGCGCGCGCTCTGGCTCCAAGCGTCGCGCGCGCTTCGAGGGCGGCCAGATGCCGATCCACATGCGCATGCGAAAGCTTCGCGGCCCGCACATGAAGAAGTCGATGCCGTTCGAGCCCTTCCGTACGCACACCCAGCCGGTCAACATCGCGGACCTTGAGCGGCGTTTCGACGCCGGCGCCGAGATCACGCTCGAGCTGATGCGGGCCAACGGCCTCGGTACCCGCAAGGACGTGCCCGTCAAGATCCTCGCCAAGGGCGAGTTGACCAAGGCGCTCACCGTCCACGCCCACGCCTTCAGCGCGAGCGCTCGCGAGCGCATCGAGGCTGCAGGCGGCACCTGTCAGACCGTCGAGAGCTAGAATCAGGCGCTCCGCGGGCTCTCGTCCAGCGGACCCAAACTTATGCTCTCAACGATCCTCAACGCCTTCCAGGTAGCGGACATCCGCAAGAAGCTCGCCTTCACCGCGGCGATGCTCGTGATCTACCGTCTCGGCTCGCACCTGCCGGTGCCGGGCGTCAACCTCACGGCGGTCAACAACATCCAGAAGCAGTTCGGCGGCTCCGGGATTCTCAGCTACCTGAACCTCTTCTCCGGCGGGGGTCTGTCGCGGATCGCGATCTTTGCGCTCGGGATCATGCCCTACATCACCTCCTCGATCATGCTGCAGCTGCTGCAGGTGGTCGTTCCCTCGCTTGAGAAGCTCTCCAAGGAAGGCGAGGTCGGCCAGGCCCGCATCACCCAGTACACCCGCTACCTCACGGTCGGCCTCGCGTTTGCGCAGTCGGTCGGGTACGTGTTCCTGTTCCACTCGCTCCAGGCCAAAGCCGGGGAATCGGTCGTCACCCACTTCGACCCGCCGCACATCTTCCTGATCGTCATCTGCCTCACGACCGGTTGCGTGCTGCTGATGTGGATCGGCGAGCTGATCACTCAGCGTGGCATCGGCAACGGCATCTCGCTGCTGATCTTCGCCTCGATCGTCTCGCGCCTGCCCAGCGGCCTCCAGACTTGGTGGACGACCCCGGATCAGGTCTTCAAGGTGATGATGCCATTCCTGGTGCTTGCGGTCGTAGCCGGCATCGTGTTCGTGCAGGAGGGCCAGCGGCGCATCCCCGTCCAGTACGCCAAGCGCGTGATCGGACGGCGCATGTCCGAGGGCGGCCAGACCTACCTGCCGTTGCGCGTGAACATGGCCGGCGTGATCCCGGTGATCTTCGCCGCGAGCATCATGGCCTTCCCGCCGACCGTCGGTCAGCTCGTGAAAACCCATTGGGGCCAGCAGATCTCCGACTTCTTTACGCCCAACGGCTGGCACTACATCATCGGCCAGTCGATATTCATCCTGCTGTTCACCTACTTCTACACCGCCGTCACGTTCAACCCCGTCGATCAGGCCGACAACCTCAAGAAGTACGGAGGCTTCATTCCGGGCGTGCGCCCCGGGCGCCCGACGGCCGAATTCCTCGACCGCATCCTCGCGCGCCTGACCTTCCCCGGTGCGCTGTTCCTCGCTGCGGTGGCGGCGCTGCCGGCAATTCTGTTCGCGCGCACCCACCAAAACTTCAACTTTGGCGGCACCTCGATCCTGATCGTGATCGGCGTTGCGCTGGAAACCATGAAGCAGCTCGAGGCGCAGTTGATGATGCGCTCTTACGAGGGCTTCTTGAAGTAGAGGTCTGTCCTCCCGCCGCCCCGCCGGTGTTGCCGTTGCGGACGAAGCCGTGCCTGCGGCTGCGGCATGTGAACGCGCCGAGCGCGTGGGCACCCCAAGCGGGTAGGCTGCCTGGGACGTGTCCGAGCTAAATCTGATCCTGCTCGGTCCGCCGGGTGCGGGGAAGGGCACGCAGGCCGAGCGCCTGCGCGAAGACTTCGGCCTGCCGCACATCTCCACCGGGGACATGCTCCGAGCGCAGGTCGTGGCAGGCTCCGAGCTGGGTCTGCAGGCCCAACGCTACATGGACGCCGGCGAGCTGGTGCCGGACGAGGTGATCGTCGGCATGATCGTGCAGCGGGTATCCGACACGGACGCGGGCGACGGCTTCCTGCTCGACGGCTTTCCGCGCAACGAGATCCAGGCCGACGCGCTGGCGGAGGCGCTCGGTGGCCTCGAGCGCAAGCTCACGGCGGTGCTCGCGATCGAGGTCTCAGATCAGGAGGTCGTCCGCCGGCTGGCGGGCCGGCGCGTGTGCGTCAAGAACCCCGGTCACATCTACCACGTCGAGCTCGACCCGCCCAAGCACGAAGGCATCTGTGACCAGGACGGCTCGCGTCTGATCCAGCGTGATGACGACCGCGAGGAGACGATCCGCCGGCGTCTGGAGGTCTACCACCGCCAGACCAAGCCGCTGATCGACTACTACGCCCGTGCCGGCCTGCTGCGTCGCCTCGATGGGAGCCGCAGTGCCGACGAAGTTCACGCCCGCGTTCGCGCCACCCTCGCGACGCTGCGCTTGGAGGAGAAGCTGTAGGGAGGCACCGCCGGCTCGGGAGGCGCCGCCGGCTCGGGAGGCGCCGGCTCGGGAGGCGCCGCGCTCGGCGTGTCCAAGCGCCCTGTCGCGACCGGCGCCGCGAGGATGATGAGGCCCGTTGCCGGCGGCGATAACGCACGACGCCTGTCCACAGTCGACAGCTAAGCTCATCTGGCGATGATCATCAAGAAGAGCCCCGAGGAGATCGAGAAGATGGCACAGGCCGGAGACGTGCTCGTCGCGACTCTCGACTTGCTGGAGGGCAAGATCCGTGCGGGGGTCACGACGGCCGAGCTTGATGCCGTCGCTGAGCGCTTCATCCGTTCCCGCGGCGCCACCCCCACGTTCAAGGGCTACCGCGGCTTTCCCGGCTCGATCTGCGCGTCACCGAACGCGATGGTCGTGCACGGCATCCCCGGGCCGTACAAGCTCAAATCGGGCGATGTCATCTCGGTCGACGTCGGCGTCACGCTCGACGGCTGGGTCGCCGATGCGGCGCGGACGTTCTCCGTCGGAGAGGTCGACCCGATCGCCCAGAACCTGCTCGCCGCGACCAGGGAGTCGCTCGATGCGGGCGTCGAGCAGTGTCGCGCCGGCAATCGCATGGGCGATCTCTCTCGCGCGATCCAGCGCGTCGCCGAGGGGGCCGGACTGTCGGTGATCCGCTCGCTCGTCGGACACGGCATCGGACGCAGCATGCACGAGGATCCCCAGGTCCCCAACTACGGCCGGCCCGGCAAGGGTCCGCTGTTGGAGGAGGGCATGGTCCTCGCCGTCGAGCCGATGACCACGGCTGGGCGCGCCGGTGTCCGCGTGGCCGGCGACGGCTGGGCGATCTTCTCCCAGGACAGCTCGCCTGCCGCGCACTTCGAGTTCACGATCGCCATCACCGCCGACGGCCCACGCATCCTCACGCCGTGGCACCTGCCCCTCGGGGAGCGTCCGGCCGCGCGCGAGCCCCAGGTCGCCGCGAGCGCGGGCTGAGGGTTCCCGGGGCATGGGTCATCGCCTCAGTCCCGGGTGTGGGCGGAGGCCTTGGGGCCACGGGACATTACGTCAGCCCCGGACTTGCTACCATCCGCAGTCTTGCTCGAACGCGAGGTTGTGTGCGCGCGCGAGAGCGTATCCACGACTGGGTAGCGGCGGCCATGACGGCAGCCAGAGCCGAGTCGCCGGGACCAGCCGAAAGGGATCATGAAGGTCAGACCGTCGGTCAAGCCGATGTGCGAGAAGTGCAAGATCATCCGCCGCCACGGAGCGGTGCTCGTCATCTGCCAGAACAAGCGCCACAAGCAGCGCCAGGGCTGACCAGCGTGACTCGGATGATCGCCATGCTGCGTCCTCAGTCGGGTCCGTGGGTCTTCCACTGTCCCCTCCCTGCGTCCTTGCCTGACGACCCCCGAGCCCCGCTGGGCGGGCTGGGTTCCCGGAAAGGACTCTGATGGCAAGAATCGCCGGGGTCAACCTGCCTCTGAACAAGCGCTCTGAGATTGGGCTGACGTACATCTACGGGATCGGCCGGTCGACCTCGAACAAGGTGCTCGCCGAGGTCGGCGTCAGCCCCGATACGTATGTGCGCGATCTGACCGAGGACGAGGTCGCGAAACTACGCGACTCGATCGACCGCTCGCTGACCGTCGAGGGCGATCTGCGCAGGGAGCGCTCGCAGGACATCAAGCGCTTGCAGGAGATCGCCTGCTATCGCGGTCTGCGCCACCGTCGCGGGCTGCCTGTGCGGGGGCAGAAGACGAAGACGAACGCGCGCACGCGCAAGGGCCCCAAGCGGATGCAGGTCGCCGGCAAGAAGAAAGCGGGTAAGAAGTAATGGCCCCGCCCAAACGCGCCCGCGGCAGGCGCAAGCCAAAGAAGAACATCCCGATCGGTCAGGCGCACATCAAGACTTCGTTCAACAACACGATCGTCTCCTTGACCGACACCACCGGCAACGTGATTGCATGGGAGTCGGCCGGTGGCGCCGGGTTCAAGGGTTCGCGCAAGTCCACGCCGTTCGCTGCGCAAGTGACCGCCGATGCGGCTGCGCGCAAGGGTCTGGAGCAGGGGTTGCAGAAGGTCGAGGTCTACGTCAAGGGTCCCGGCTCAGGCCGCGAGACGGCGATCCGTTCGCTGCAGGCCGCGGGCCTTGAGGTGACGGGCGTCAAGGACGTGACCCCGCAGGCGCACAACGGATGCCGCCCCCGCAAGCGGCGGAGGGTCTGATGGCCAGAGACACCAGCCCCCAGTGCAAGCAGTGCCGCCGTGAGGGGCAGAAGCTGTTTCTCAAGGGCGAGCGCTGCCTGACGGACAAGTGTGGGGTGGAGCGCCGCTCCTACCCGCCGGGCGAGCACGGTCGCGGGCGTATGAAACAGAGCGAGTACCGCCTGCAGCTGCGCGAGAAGCAGAAGGCGCGCCGCTACTACGGGGTGCTCGAGCGCCAGTTTCACGGCTACTACGAAAAGGCTTCGCGCCAACCGGGGATTACGGGTGAGAACCTGCTCGCGCTGCTGGAGTGCCGGCTGGACAACGTACTGGTGCGTCTCGGCTTTGCCGCCTCGCGCCGGCAGGCCCGCCAGCTGATCCGCCACGGCCATTGGACGGTCAACGGCCGGCGGGTGAACATCCCCAGCTATCAGGTGCGTCCGGGCGAGGTGATCGCGATCAAGGCGGACACTCCGGCGACACAGGTGGTCAGGGATGCGACCGAGCTCACAGGACAGATACCCGCGTGGCTGCAGGCCGATCACGAGTCGCTCACGGCCAAGGTGCTGCGCAAGCCGGAGCGACGCGAGGTCGCCGCGCCGGTGCAGGAGCAGCTCATCGTCGAGCTGTACTCGAAGTAGCAGCTTTGCCCATGTCGCCATCACTCCGCCCGCGGGCGGGGAGGCGGCGCTCCGGAGCCGACCGGCCGCGAAGGGCCATCGGTGCGAGACCGTACAAAACGACGTTAGGACGCTGATGCTCGACTTCCAAATCCCCCGGATCACAAGTGAGTCCGTGGAGCAGAACCGTGGCACGTTCACCATAGAGCCGCTCGACCGTGGCTTCGGCTACACGTTCGGAAACTCACTGCGGCGTGTGTTGCTCTCATCCCTGGCGGGCGCCGCCGTCACGAGCGTGCGCATCGAGGGCGTCGCGCACGAGTTCTCCACGATTGCAGGCGTCAAGGAGGACGTGACCGACATCGTGCTCAACCTCAAGGGCATCGTCTGCCGCATGCACTCCGACGCGACCGAGGTCGAGGCGCCGCTGGTCGTGACCGGCCCTGGCGACATAACCGCCAAGGACATCGACCTGCCCGCGGGCGTCGAGATCCTCAATCCGGAAGTGCACGTCGCGACGCTCGAGAAGAAGACCAAGCTCGAGCTGTACATGACGATCGGTCGCGGTCGCGGGTACAGGCCCGCCGAGGAGAACAAGTCCCCCGACCAGCCGATCGGCGTGATCCCGATCGACTCGATCTTCTCGCCCGTGCGCCGTGTCGCCTACGCCGTCGAGCAGGCGCGTGTCGGGCAGAAGACCGACTTCGACAAGCTTACGCTCGACATCGAGACCGATGGTTCGATCGACCCCCAGGCGGCGCTGCGCGAGGCGGCCGAGCTGCTGATCAGCCAGCTGGCGATCTTCACAGACGCCGATCGCATCCAGGAGCTGCGCGCCGCGCCCGGTGGCCAGCTTGACGGGCATGGCCTCGCGGTCGCGGGCGGTGCCGGAGCGCCCGCGGGCGCGCTGCAGGGTGAGGAGTGGAGCATCCTGATCGAGGAGCTCGAGCTTGGCGTGCGCTCGTATAACTGCCTCAAGCGCGCCGGTATTCAGACTGTCGGCGATCTCATCTCCAAGTCCGAGGCCGAGCTCAACGCGATCCCGAACTTCGGCAAAAAGTCGATCGACGAGGTCATCGAAACGCTGCACGCGCGAGGGTTGAACCTACGCCAGGACTAGCCAGAACGGACTACGCGGCGCCGGCCGATCTCTCTGATCGGCCGGTGGCATCGGTCGCTCGCGTGCGTAACCCGCCACGCGGGCGGGCGGGCAGCTCAAACTTTGCCTCGGCTTGCCTATTGACCGTCCTGGCACACTAAACTCCCGAAACCTATGCGCCATCAGAAGACAAAACACAAGCTCAGCCGCGACAGCGCGCATCGCAAGTCGCTGCTCATGAACCTGAGCAAGGAGATCATCGAGCACGAGCGGATCAAGACGACCGAGGCGAAGGCCAGGGCCGTCAAACCGGAGGTCGAGCGGTTGATCACGCTGGCCAAGCGCAAGGACCTGCATGCGCGGCGGCAGGCGCTGTCGACGCTCGCGCAGGACAAGTTCGCGGTGCACAAGCTGTTCGAGGACCTCGCCCCCCGGTACGCCGACCGTCCCGGAGGGTATACGCGCATCCTCAAGCTCGGTCCCCGCCGCTCGGACTCGACCGAGATGGTCTTCATCGAGCTGGTGTAGGCGGCTGGTCACCAAGGTGACGCTGGAGTACGACGGGACTGACTTCGCCGGCTGGGCGCGTCAGCCCGGACTGCGCACCGTGCAGGAGGAGGTGGAGCAGGCGCTGCAGACGGTGCTCCGCAAGCCGCTTGTCCTCACCGTCGCCGGGCGCACCGACCGCGGTGTGCATGCCTGGAGGCAGGTGGCAGCGTACGAGCACGAGGCGGTCGATCCGCAGCGGCTGAACACGCTGCTGCCCGGCGATATCTCGATCCTTACCGCCGAGCCGGCCCCGGCCGGGTTCGATGCCCGTCGTGACGCCATCAGCAGGACGTACTGCTATCGCCTGCTCACGCGACGGTCTCGCAGCGTGTTCGAGCGCCGGCACGCGCTCTGGTGGCCGGGCGAGCTGGATCGAGACCTGCTGGATGCATGCGCGCGGGCCGTGTGCGGCAAGCACGACTTCACCGCGTTCACACCCACCGAGTCCCATCACGGGCATTTTGAGCGTGATGTCCTGCGGGCGGAGTGGCATAGCGCCGGCGCCTTGCGCAAGGAGGAATGGACGATCGGGGCCGAATCGGGGAACCTGCAGATGGAGGAACGGATCGGAGAGGATCCGTTTGCGCAGGACGTGCTCGAGTTCTGGATCGAGGCCGATACGTTCATGCGCCACATGAACCGCATCATCATCGGCACGATGCTCGAGGTCGCCTCTCACAAGCGCACGCTCGCTGAGTTCGAGCGCCTCCTGGAGGGCAGACCCCGTGCGCAGGCGGGAGTGACTGCGCCCGCGCATGGCTTGGCGCTGGCCTCGGTGGCATATCCCGCGAACGAGTAACGAGACCGCCACCGCGAGGGCCGAGCCGGCCCCTATGCTGGGGGCAGACGATGCTGAACGTGCTGCTGACCAACGACGACGGGATCGAGGCCGAGGGCCTGCAGGCGATGCGCGCTGCGCTCGCGGGCATGGAGGGCGTGCGCCTCGTGGTGATAGCGCCCGACGGCAACCGCTCGGCGATGGCGCGGTCGATCACGACGCGCAGGCCGCTGTGGGTCGCACAGACGCCGTTCTCCGACGGCACCGTCGGGTACGCCAGCGACGGCACGCCCGTGGACTGTGTCAGGCTGGCGAGCCTCGGCCTGGTCGAGGACTTTCAGCCGGACCTGGTCGTCTCAGGCATCAACCACGGGGCGAACCTCGGCGATGACATCACCTACTCGGGCACGGTTGCTGCGGCGCTGGAGGGGGTCGTGCTGGGCATACCGGCGATCGCCGTCTCCCAGCAGTCGCGGGCTCGGGCGCTGGACTTCCGGTATGACGGCGGCTTTGGGTTCGAGATCGCGGCGATGTTCGTCGCCCGGCTGGTGGAGCGGATCGAGGACGTGCCGCTGCCGGCCAGCACGCTGTTGAACGTGAACGTGCCGGCGGGAGAGCCCAGTGGCGTCGAGGTGACGCGGCTGGGCAAGCGGATCTACAAGGACGAGCTCAAGCTCGAGCGCGAGGAGGAGCACCGCAGGCGTTACTGGATCTATGGCTCTGACCCTGGGTTCCACGACGAGCCGGGCACCGATCTAGCGGCTGTTGCCGCCGGGCGCGTCGCCGTAACCCCGATCCACTTCGATCTGACCGATCGCACCAGTCTGCAGGCGCTGAAGAGCTTCGATCTGGAGGAGCTGCTCGGGCAACCGATCACAGATCGGCCGGCACACGGCGCATCGTGAGTGTCCCGCCGAAGGAGGTGCTGGCGCGCGCGAAGGATCTGCGGAGCACGCTGGAGGAGCACGCCCACCGGTACTACGTGCTCGACGATCCGACGATCGGCGATGACGAGTACGACGCGCTGCTGGACGAGCTGCGCAAGATCGAGGCAGAGCATCCTCAATTGCGCACGCCCGACTCGCCCACGCAGCGGGTGGGAGGCGAGCCGGTGGGCCGCCTCGAGAAGGTGGAGCACCTGGAGCCGATGCTGTCGCTCGGAAACGCGCGCTCCGAGCAGGAGTTGCGGGCGTGGGTGGAGCGGATGCGCACCCACCTCGCGCGCGAGGGGATCGCCAACCCGCGGTTCAAGTTCGTGGTGGAGCCGAAGATCGACGGGCTGGCGATCAGTCTGGTGTATCGCGACGGAGTGCTGGAGCGGGGAGCGACGCGGGGGAACGGCGAAATCGGGGAGGACGTGACGCACAACCTGCGCACGATCGGCGCGATTCCGCTGAGCGTCGAGGACGTGCCCCCGCTGGTGGAGGTGCGGGGCGAGGTGTATATGTCGCTGAAGGACTTCGCCGCGCTGAACGAGCGCCGCGCAGAGGCGGGCGAGTCGACGTTCATGAACCCGCGCAACTCCGCCGCGGGAACGATCCGCCAGCTCGATCCGGCGGACGCGGCGCAGCGGCCACTGTCGATGTGGTGCTACCAGGTGGGTGTCATCGAGGGGCTGTCGTTTACGACGCACTCCCAGGCGCTGGAGTGGCTGCGCGAGCACCGGTTCCGGGTCAACCCGGACATCAAGGTGCTGGACGGCGAGGACGAGGTGATCGCGCAGTGTCTGGACTGGCAGCAGCGTCGAGGCGAGCTGGACTTCGAGATCGACGGGGTGGTCGTGAAGGTGGACGACCTGCGGCTGCAGCGTCGCCTGGGCTCAGTCGGGCGCGACCCGCGCTGGGCGGTCGCCTGGAAGTTCCCGCCGACCACGGCGGTGACGACATTGGAGAAGGTGATGTGGAACGTCGGCAAGTTCGGCGACCTGCGCCCGTATGCGGTGCTGAAGCCGGTCGCCGTGGGCGGCGTGACGATCAAACTGGCGACACTCCACAACGAGGAGGATCTGCGGCGCAAGGATATCCGCGCGGGCGAGGATGTGATCGTGATGCGCGCGGGGGATGTGATCCCGCAGGTGGTCTCCCCCGCCCCGCACGTGGTCGACGGTGGGGGCAAGCGCCCGCCGCGATCGCGCCCGCCGAGCAGGTGTCCGTTCTGTAACACCAAGACGGTCAAGCCGCGCGACGGCGTGTTCACGAAGTGCCCCAACCGCGACTGTCCCGCGCGCGCGTGGCAGCTGCTCAAGCACTTCGTCTCCCAGGGCGCGATGGACATCGAGGGACTGGGTGAGAAGCAGGTGGCACTGTTGCAGGAGCGCGGGCTGGTGAAGACCGACGGCGACTACTACAGGCTGAGCGAGGAGCAACTGCTCGAGCTGGAGGGGTTCGCCGAGCAGTCGGCGCGCAACCTGATCGACGCGATCGAGTCCTCCAAGCAACGACCGTTCGCGCGCGTGCTGTTTGGGTTGGGGATCGAGGAGGTCGGCGAGGTGACCGCGCGCAACCTTGCCATGCGCTTCCGCGACATCGATGCGCTGCTGCATGCCACGCCCGATGAGATCGCCCAGACACCGGGGATCGGCGAGAAGATGGCGCGCACGATCAGAGACCAGCTCGACGATGAGCGGATGCTCACGCTGATCAAGGATCTGCGCAGGCTGGGGTTGCAGTTGCGCGAACAGGGCCCGCCCCCCTCAGAGGGCCCCCTGGCGGGAAAGACGCTCGTGCTGACCGGCACGCTGCCGGACTGGTCGCGCGAGCAGGCCACCGAACGGATCATGACCGCGGGCGGGCGCGTGACGGGGGCGGTGTCGAAAAACACCGACTATCTCGTCGCGGGCGACTCCGCGGGCTCGAAGCTGGCCAAGGCCCAACGCCTGGGTGTGCCGGTGCTGGATGAGGACGGGCTGCGGGCTGTGCTGGAGGGGGAGTCCGCGTCTTGATGCTCGGTGTCTCGCATGCAAGACCATAAGGGAGAGAGTCGCGCATGCTTGGATAAGGCTGATGGGGGTAGCCGCGTCGCATGCGACGCGGCTTGACCAGGCCGCATGCGGCCTGGTCCGGAACCTCGCATGCGAGGTTCCGCCGGGCGGCGCATGCGCCGCCCGGAACTGCACCGGTTCCTCTCGTTCATCAAGCACGCGGATTGTTAGCATGTAGATCTGGTTATCAATCGTCTGCGGCGGCCCGCTTCGGCGGGTCGATTCGTTTCTGCAGCTTCGACGCAGACGGCACGACCACGATCAGTAGTCCGTGATCGTGATCGCCATGTGGTCCTGGAACGTGTGCGCCGTCACGGTGGGGATGCCGTCGGTGAAGATCGCGAACGCGAGCGTGTGCCCGTCGGCCGCGGTGCAGTAGCCGACGAGGTTGGACACGCCCGTGAGCGTGCCGGTCTTGCCCTCACAGCGTCCGGCCGCGCCGGTGTTGCGCATGCGCTTGGCGAGCGTGCCGGTCTCACCGGCGACGGCGAGGTCACCGCGCAGCACGGGTCCGAGCGAGGTCGAGGCGAGCTCCACGAGCAGATCGGCGACCTGGTAGGGAGATGTTTTGTCGGCTTCGGAGAGGCCCGAGCCGTCGACCACCTGCGGATGGATGCCCAGCAGCGAGGCGATCGTCTGGCGCACGACCGACGCCCCGGCCGAGGTCGTGCCCGCGCCGCCGTACAGCGCGCCGAGGTCCTTGACGAGGGTCTCGGCGAAGAAGTTGTCCGATGGCGGGAGCGTCAGGCCCAGCAACTGGGTCATCGTCGGCGAGGGGACCTGCGCGAGCTGGGTCGCCCCGGCCGGTGTGGTCGCCGCGCCGCTGTGTCCGGCGATGGCGACGCCATCGTTATGCAGAGTTGCCCACAGCTCGCGGGCGGCGTAGGCGGCAGGCGCGTGCGGACCGTGTTCTGAGCCGGTCGAGCCGCGGTTGAACGCCAGCCCTGACAGGGTTCCTTCCAGGAACGGGTCGGGGCGATAGTTGCTCGAGGGCTCGCCGCGGAGCGAGTCAAGCCAGGATTCGTCCCCCAGCACCGAGCCGGTGATGTGATGGATGCCGTCGGTGTGCACGAGCTGTGTCGCGAGCGCGGATACGGAGGCGCCGATGCCGCCGTAGTGGGCGCGGATGAACGAGCTCGAGCCGAACGTCGGGTCGCCGCCGCCGCGCAGGTACAGGTTGCCTTCCCAGGTTCCGCCGGGCGCTACGAGTCTGCCGATTCCATACACGGTCGTGCCCATGCGCGCGGACGGGCCCATGCGCGCGAGGGAGGTGGTGGCGGTGTAGAGCTTCTGTACCGACGCGGGCGGGCGCAGCGTGCCGGCGCGCTCGGAGAACAGCGGCTGTCGGGCGGTGATGTCATAAACGTAGGCCCCATCCGCCGGCCCGGCGAGCCCGAGCTGGTGGCCGAGATCGGCCTGCAATCCGGCCAGTTCGCCGGCCGCGCTCGCCGCGGAGGACGCGATCGCCCCGGCAAGGAGAAGTCCGCAGAGCAGAATCAAAAGCTGGGCAAGGCGATTCCGGGGCACGCGACCGTAAAATGTCGTGTATGGGCAAGGTTGTCAAGCTGGAACCGGCCGTCACGAAGTCCTCGCGAGCCAAGGCGGGCAAGGCGAGGACCCGCCCTGTGGCCGCGCGCGGGGTCGGGCGCCCGGGATCGGTCGAGCGTAGGCGCAGGTCCAGGCGCGACAAGACCGCGCTCGTGCTCGGCGGGGGCGGGTTCACCGGGGGCGTGTATGAGATCGGCGCGTTGCGAGCGCTGGACCTGCTGGCGGTGAACAGCACGGTCAATCAGTTCGACATCTACGTCGGAACCTCGGCCGGGTCATTCATCGCCGCGCTGTGCGCGAACGGCGTAACCCCGGAGGAGATGATGCGGGTCGTCACGCACCAGGGGCCGTCGCCGTTTGAAGACGTCGACCTTGGCGATCTGCTGCGCCCGAACCTGACCGAGCTGGCGCGCAAGGGTGCGCTGCTGCCGTATCGTGCGCTGGGGCTGGCGCGGCAGGTTGTGGCCCAGCGGGGGCAGGTGTCGCTGATGGATCTGCTGCTGGGCCTAGCGGAAGGCCTGCCCTCGGGCGCGTATACCGGGGCGGGCATCGAGGCCTATCTGCACAAGGTGCTCAGCGAGCCGGGACGCAGCGACGACTTTTCGCAGCTGCGGCGCGAGCTGTACCTGACGGCGACCGATCTGGACACCTGCGAGCGGATCGTGTTCGGGCAGGACGGGTACGACGACGTGCCGATCTCCACGGCGGTGCGCGCGTCGGGGGCGCTGCCGATGGTGTACGCGCCGGTCAAGGTCGGCGAGCGCGAGCTGGTCGACGGTGGCCTGGTGTCGACCACAAACCTCGACATCGCCGTCGAGGCGGGGGCGAAGTTGATCGTCGTGATCAATCCGATCGTGCCGTTCGTGAACGACTTCTCCGAGACGGTGCGCACGCTGGGAGGCGTGCGCGCGAAGCGGGTCTCGGACATGGGCTTCCCGCAGATCGGCTATCAGGCGTTCAAGCTGCTTGCCCACCAGCGGCTGCATGAGATGGCCGAGCGCTGGGAGGAGCGGTATCCGGGCGTGGACATCGTGCTGATCGAGCCCGAGCCCGCAGACAAGCTGATGTTTCAGACTTCGATCATGAGCTTCGCCTCGCGCGTGGAGATCGCCCGGCACGGGTTCGAGTCGGTCACGCAGCACCTCGCGGGCGAGTACGAGCGCTACAGCGAAGTCGCCGAGCGCCATGGGATCAGCATCTCGGGCGAGCGGCTGCGCAAGGTCGTCGCGCATTTTGACGACGTCGACCCCGAGCCGGCGAGCGCGTGGCGGAAGATCCTCGAGGGGACCACAGGCGCGTTGCTGCGCCAGTCGGGTCTCACCGGCTGACGCTCTACAGCGCTTTGTCGACCGCGCCGAGCAGTCGCTCGGTGGCGATCGAATCGCGCAGGGAGATGCGCACATGGCGAGGCTCGCCGAGGGCGGCGCCACCGGCGACGAGGATGCCGGCACGGGCCAGGCGCGCGGACAGCTCGCCGCCCTTGACGGCGGGATGGGAGGCCCATACGAAGTTGGCCTGGCTGTCGGTCACGTCAAAGCCGCGCTCGCGCAGGCCGGCGGTCACGGTCGTGCGCTCACGCGAGATCGTGGCGACACGCCGGGCGACGATCTCCGTGCAGCTGCGCAGCGCCTCGAGCGCCCCGGCCTGGGAGACCTCGGAGACGCCGAGGTCGGGCTGCAGCTCGGCGAGCAGCTCCTCCGAGCCGGGTCCGCCGAGGGCATAGCCCACACGCAGGCCGGCCAGGCCCCAGGCCTTGGAGAAGCTGCGAAACACGAGCAGCCGGGAGTGCTCCGCGAGCAGTTCGAGCGATGAGTTAACCGGCTGAGCGTCGGCGAACTCTACGAGCGACTCGTCGAGCAGGACGGCAACGTTGTCGGGTAGGCCGTCGAGCAGGCGCTCGAGCTCTGCCTTGGAAAGCAGCTCCCCGGTGGGGTCGTTGGGGCTGGCGAGCGCGATCACGCGCGTGCCGGGCTCACGGGCGGCCTGAAGCAGCGCATCGACTCCGCCGTCGACTGCCACGGCACGTCCGTGTGCGCGGCGGGCCATGATCGGATACAACGGATATGAGGGCCACGAGCTGAGCAGTCGCTGGTCGGGCTCGATCAGCGCACGGGTGGCGGAGCTCAGCAGTTCGGCGGCGCCATTGCCGAGGATCACCCGCGCGGGGTCGACTCCGTGACGCTCGGCGAGCTGATCGCGCAGTTGCGAGCCCCGCAGGTGCGGGTAGCGATGCATGCCGCGGCGGGCGACGAACGTGACCGCACTGACGATGCTCGGGTGAGACAGTTCAGACCACGTCGTCTGGGACAGGTCGAGCGTCGTGACCCGTGCCAGCGCTTTGCGTTTGCGCTCGGCTGCTTCCTCGCGCAGACCGACGTTGACCTCCTCCTCGGACATCCCTTCGAACTGACGGTAGTAGTCGAGCAGGCTCATTCGAGCGCTGCCGTTACCAGCGGTTGTCGATCGCGCTCTGCACTGGGTTCACGCATGTGGAGACCAATTCCCTTATGAGGTGCGTAGGTGGATTGGGTCCCGCCCACCCGGGACGCAGGAAGCGTGGCGTGCTACGCACGCGAGCGACCGAGGACGCAGATCCAGCGCAGTCATACGCGCCTCATGCGCCGACGCCGGGTCCGTGAATGACTACGAACCAGAACATAAATGCGCCACCGCAGACCGCGGCGGTGATCGCGAACACACGCCCAAGGATGCCCGTGCGCTGGTCGTGGCCGGCGGCGCGGCGCACGAGGATCCAGGCTTGGTCGAGACGGCGCAGGATCGCGAGCGCGCCGAACAGCAGCACGAACAGGCCGATGAACGAGACGAGAATGCCGATGCTGACGCTGGCAGTGAGGTAGTTCACCTGGGAGCCGATCCATAGACAGGCGAGCGGGATCGGGCCCCAGCAGAGCAGGCTGAGCAGGATGATCGCCATCAGCAGGATGTTCGCGAGAGAGCCGTCGAACCGCTGACGCAGGTCGCTGCCGCGCTTGGGCAGCGCGCGGAAGCGGACCGGCGCGGTGCCGGGCCGGCGACCGACGAACAGACCGCCATTGTCGGAGGGGTCGGTGCGCATCAGCTCTTATCTTCGCAGCTAACTGAGCGGCCAGTAAGTACTAGCCCGCGTACAACGAGTCGAGAACGGCCGCGTACTTCTCGTTGACGACATTGCGCTTGACCTTCAACGTCGGCGTCAGCTCGCCCGTCTCCTGAGTGAGGTCATGGTCGAGGATCGCAAACTTCTTGACCTGCTCGACCTGGGCGTACTTGGTGTTGGCGCGGTCGAGCGCCTCCCGGACGAGCGCCTGCACTGAGGGCTCGCGCGCGAGTGAGGGGATGTCGGACGGCAGGTTGTGCTCGGAGGCATAGCCGGCGATCTCTTCCTCGTCGAGCGTGACCAGCACCACGGGATAGGGACGCTGGTCGCCGTGCATGACCGCCTGGGAGATCCAGCGACACTGCTTGAGGTCGTTCTCAATGTTCGCGGGCGTCAGGTTCTTGCCGCCGGCGGTGATGATGATGTCCTTCTTGCGCCCGACGATGTACACGAACCCGTCCTCGTCGATGCGCCCGAGGTCGCCGGTGTGCAGCCAGCCGTCCTCGATCGCCCCGAAGCTCGCGTCTGCACGGTTGTGGTAGCCCTGGAAGATGTTCGGGCCTTTGATCAGCAGCTCACCGTCGTCGGCGATATCGACCTCCACGCCGGGGAACGGCTTGCCGACACTGCCGAAGCGGTGGTTCTCCGGGCTGCAGGCGGTCGCGGCGGTCGCGGTCTCGGTCATGCCGTAGCCCTCCATTACGGGCACGCCGCAGGCGTAGAAGAATTCGAGGATCTCCTTGGCGATCGGCGCGGCGCCGCTGACGGCCTCGCGCACGCGCCCGCCAAAAGCGGCGCGCACGTTTTTGAACAGCCGCTCCTCGGCCTCTTCGAACGGGCCCTGCAGCTCGTCGGGGATCGGCCGGCCGGCGAGCTGACACTCGCGCACCTCCATGCCGACGCGCACGGCGCCGGCCAGCTCCTCAGGGTCGGTATTGGCGGATACGAGCGTGTAGATCTTCTCGAAGATCCGCGGCACCGACGGCAGGTAGGTGGGCTTGACCTCGGCCAGCTCGCCGATGATCTGTTTGGTGTCGCCGCCGAAGTAGGCGAGCGTCACGCCGAGGTCGAACACGAGCAACTGCAGCAGCAGCGCGAACGAGTGCGCCAGCGGCAGATACAGGTAGACGACGTCCCCGGCGTCGTTCTGCAGGCTGGCACGCTGCTCGACCATGTCGATGATCGCGCGGTAGTTGCCGTGCGTAAGCACGCACCCCTTCGGTGGGCCGGTCGTGCCGGAGGTGTAGATGAACGTGAACGTGTCCTGCGGACGCACGCTTGCACGGCGAGCGTCCAGGTCCTCGGGTGAGCGGTGCTCGCGCCCGCGGGCGCGGACCTCTTCCAACGGGATCGCCTCGAGCGCTGTGATCTCGGGCGTCGTGTCCTCGGCCGAGGGCGGGTCGATCACGATGATCGTGCGTAGGCCAGGGAGCCGGTCGCGGATGGCCGCGACCTTGGCCAGCTGGGATGCGTCCTCGCAGAGGATCGCGCAGGCGTCGGAGTCGGAGATGACCCAGTGGCACTCCTCGGGGGAGTTGGTCTGGTAGATCGGTACGACGACCGCGCCGGCGGAGGTCGCGGCGAGGTCGGCGTAAGACCACTCGGGGCGGGTGTTGGCGAGGATGCAGACGCGCTCGCCGGGCTCGATGCCGAGGTCGATCAGTCCGAGCGCGACCTCCCGCACGATCTGGTCCAGCTCGGTGTAGGTGACGTCCTGCCAGGCGCCGTCGTGCTTGTAGCGGATGGCGGGGTGATCCCCGTACTTGGCGGCCGCGTGCGGAATCAGATCGGCGATCGTCTGTGACGCGGTTGCCGACGGCGCGGCGGTGACCTCCATGAATGTTCCCTCCTCGATCGACCAGCTAAACGTGACCTCCTGATCTTAGGGCGTTCGAGCCGGCTCGGGTAGGGCCGGCGATCAGGTTTCGCCGGCGATCAGGTTTCCAACGTCCAGGTCTGATTCGTCCTGGAGCCGTCGTCACATTCGGCCCTGCTCATCCTAGACCGGGTTGGGTACGTCCAGGAACACGTGACGCAGGTCAAAGCGCTCGGACAGGTGCTCGCCGAGCGCGTGGACGCCGAACGTCTCGGTCGCATAGTGGCCGGCGGCGATGAAGTGCAGGCCGAGCTCGCGCGCTTGACTCATCACGCGCTCGGCGGGCTCCCCGGTGAGCAGCGCCTCGGCGCCGACGGACGATGCGTCGGCGAGATAATCGCAACCGGCGCCCGAGACGATCGCCAGTGTGCGGATGTGAGACGGTCCGGCGTCGAACACGAGCGGCTCGCGCTCGGTCAGAGAATGCACGCGCGCGAACAGCTCGCCTGCGGGCAGGCCCGCGCCGGGAAACCGCCCGAGGCAGCCGATCGGCTCGCCGTGGTGGAGCGCAAACGGATCGTCAATCCGCTCGGCCCCGAGCGCGCGGGCGATCAGGGCGTTGTTGCCGAGTTGCGGGTGCGCGTCGAGCGGAAGATGGTACGCGGCGAGCGCAATGTCGGCATCGAACAGGAGCTGCAGGCGACGCTTGAGCTGCGCGTCGATCGGTCCAGGACTCGTGCCCCAGAAGAGGCCGTGATGGACGAGCAGCAGCTCGGCGTGCTCGTGCGCGGCCAGCTCGAACAGCTCGGCGCCCGCGGACACGCCGGTCGCGAGTGTCGAGACCTCTGCCGGTCCTGGGACCTGGAGGCCGTTGGGGCAGTAGTCCTGAAACCGTGTCGGTGCCAGCAGCGCGTCGAGCTCGGCGACGATCTCCGCGATGGGAACGGGCACGCGGGCGACGATACCGGTGTGGGATACTGGCGGAGCGTCGGGGCGTGGCGCAGCCTGGTAGCGCGCACCGTTCGGGTCGGTGAGGTCCTCGGTTCGAATCCGAGCGCCCCGACTATTTGAGCCTTATTTGAACCGCCGCCGTTAAAGATGGCGGCGGTGTCCTGCTCGCCCCGCGTGCGCGCTTTGTGTGGCTGCTTGTCGTCGTGGTCGAGCGCGGTGGCGAGGGTGGGGTTTGAGAGCGTGGCGAAGGGCTCGGCGATCTCGGCGTGTTGGATGTCTTGGTCGTGTACGTGTAGGCGTAGGAATAGCGCTTGGTTCCATTGGCGGCGTAGGTGTGCGGGTGCGTTGGCGTAGGCGTGCTGGCAGCTGGCGAGGAGGTCCAGGGCCTTGTCGAGCGTGGTCTGTACGTCGGTAGCGGAGCGCTGCGCGATGGCGAGTTGCGCTTCGGCGCTGGCGATCTGCCCGACGATGCGCTCCTGCGGTCGCGTCTCATCGGCCGGGGGAATTGAATAGACGGGCGTAGCCTCCGCTTTGACCCTGATGAAGTCGAAGATGGAGGTACGCCCGCATGGAGAAGGTAGCCCCGAGCGAGAGGTTTCGCTGCGAACTGGATGAGGTGTTGGCCGGAGTGGCTGGCGAGGAGGACCCGATCGAGACGGTCGGGCGTCTTGGTGCCCGGCTGATCTTGCAGCAGGCGCTGGAGGACGAGGTCTCAGAGTTTCTCGGCCGTCGCCGCTATGAGCGCCGCGATGAGACGGTCAGTCACCGCAACGGCCATGAACCAAAGACGGTCAAGACGACGAGCGGGGCGATGCGCCTGGAGCGCCCGAGGATCCGTGACGCCGGCAAGCTCGGGTTCGAGAGCCGGATCCTCGGCAAGGGGGTCGCCCGCACCCATGCGTTGGAGTCGCTGGTGATCAGCTGCTTCCTTCGGGGCCTATCCACGAGAGATGTGGAGGCCGCGTTGGAGGAGGTCTTCGAGGAGCCGATCGCCGCATAAGATCCGCAGCCAGCGGAGCTACGCCTCGGTGAATTCACCCGGGAAATAGGACGCGACCCTCCTGCTTCTTGATGGAGGAGGTCGGATTGCGCCTTGGTAGTAGGCGTGTAGGAGCTTGGTGCGCTCGTCGGTGAGCTTGGCGAGCCGGCGTTGCTGGCGTGCGGTCTCCTGCTCTGCTTGTGTGCGCATCTCGGCGAGCGCGTGGTCGAGCTTGGAGCGGATGGTGTCGATGTGCTTGGCTGAGGGTGCGACGTGCGCGTATAGGCGCTCGACGGCGTGCTCGATCGTGTTGGTGGAATGTATGGCTGTTGGCATCCGTTGCGGCGGGTGCGCCCGATGCAGAAGAAGTAGGGGTAGGTGCCGCCGTTGCCTTTGGCGTGGGTGAGGCTCATTCGGGAGTTGCAGCGTCCGCAGTAGAGGGTGCCCTTGAGGTAGTGGTCGTGCTTGCGGTCGCGCTCCTCGGCGTGCCCGTGCGCTTCGAGGACGGCGCGTGCGCGCTGGAATGTCGTCTTGTCGATCAGGGGCTCGTGGTTGCCGTTGTATTCGACACCGGCGTAGCGGACGATCCCGATGTAGTAGGGGTTGACGAGCAGCGCGGCGAGCTGTGAGCGTGAGAGCGGTTTCGCGGGTCGTGTCGGGGTGGGACGGGTGATGAGGCCGCGATCCTGGAGTGCGTCTTGGAGGGTGTCGAGGGTGTAGGCGCCGGTGGCGTAGGCGGTGATCGCCCAGCGGACGTGCGGGGCGCGGGCGGGGTCTATCTCAACGGTGCGGATTTCGCGGCCCTCGATCATCTTGCGGATGTTCAGGTAGCCGATTGGTGCGCGGGTGGGTGTGCCGCCGGTCTTGGCCTTCTGGACGAGGCCCTTGCGGGCCTCGGCGGCGAGGTTGGTGGAGTAGAACTCGGCGTTGGCGGCGACGATCGCGTGCATGAACCGCCCGAACGGCGTGTCGTCGATGTTCTCGGTAAGGGACACGAGTTCGATGCCGGCGGTCTTCAGGGTGTAGCTGATGGTCGCGTCGTCGTAGCGGTTGCGCGCGAGCCGGTCGACCTTGTGCACGATCACGTAGTCGAGGTCTCGCTGCTGCTTGACGCGCTCCAGCAGCGCGCGCAGTTCAGCACGGTCGGCGGTCTTCGCGGACTCGCCACGGTCCACGTACTCACCGACGACCTCCGCGTCCAGGCTGGCTGCCTTGCGTAGGCACGCCTCGCGCTGCGCGGGGATCGAATAGCCCTCGGGGCTCGCGGTTGCGTTTGGCCTGCGCGCTGGTGGACACTCGCAGGTAGATCGCTGCGCGCTTCATGAGCACTCACCCTGCTCGGACTTGCGGTTTTGTTCGCTTGGGTGCTCGGTGAGGGCGAGCGCGAGCAGCGCCGCGACGAACCTGTCGAGATCGGGCGGGTTACGACGAACCGCACGGACACGCACGGCGTGGTCGCCTGCTATCTGGCGGCCGCACGATGAAGCGACGCGGGCTCGCCGCGCAGTTCGCTGCGATTGTGCGCCCGGGGATCGCCGGGGCCTGCGCCTGGCACGGGTGGTGTTGGTCTGCTCCTTGGGTTTGTTCACTGGTGTGCCTCGCTTTCCGTGCTTGCGGTTGATGTTGGGTCGTAGGGCTTGGTGCCGTGCGGCTCGCGGCAGTAGTGGCAGGATTTCGGGGGCGGGGAGCCGTACCTGTCTGTTTGCTGGGCTCGTGGGTAGATCGTCTCCTCGCAGTGGCGCCCGGCGGTCCTACCCGCGCGGGCGCCAACTTGTATGTTCGGGTTCGCCCCAACCTAGCAGAACTTGGCTGCGACGTAAAGCCCCGTTGTGGGGCTCGGAACGATGAGCGACGACACGACAGACCCCATCCTGGCCTCCCAGCACGCCCTCGGCGCAGCACTACGCGAGCTGCGCACACGCGCCGGGCTCACACAGAAGGAGCTGGGCGCCCGCGCAGGCGCCGACGACACCTACCTCTCCCAGGTCGAGGGCGGACACCGCGACATCCGCTGGTCCACCATCACACGCCTCCTACGCGGGCTCGACGCGACGCCGGGCGATCTCGCCGCCGAGGTCGAGCGGCAGTGCCAGTCTGGGAGACGCAGCGACCCCACCGCCGCTTGAGCGTTGTCGGGTCGGGGTTGCCCTCTCTCCACGACGATTGCGCTGGCGAACTTTCCCGATCGTGCCGCTGGCCGGAGGCTGACGAGCTTCATATCCTGGGGCTCATCGAGGCGCGATTGTGATTTCTCGGCTTGCCGTATCTTGTGCAGATGCCCAATGCGTTCCCGTGCCCACGATGCGGCACGTCAGTTCCAACGATCGGCTATCAGACCGGGCGCTCCGTACGTCAAGTCCAGCTTGCGGGAGGCGAGGAGAAGAACCGCTCCGAAGTTCACAACGCAGTCGAGACAAATACCTGCCCGAATCCTAACTGCCGGCAAAGCCTGGTCCGTACCATCGCCCCAGGCGAGTCGTGGCACATCGACTGAGCCAACCCAAGCGGCGCTGACAGATCCCCTTGCCACCGTAGGCCGCATTCTGCGCAAAGTTTGAACCACGCTCTCGGGCGTCTTGCTGTAGCCGTCCCCGGCGATCGGTACAACCATTCGCGTGGCTGAATCGATCGAGCAGCTCAGTTTCGAGTTGACCGCCAACGCGCTGGCTGAGCAGGAGCGCGCGCTCTCGGGCCTCCGGGCTCGTGCGGGCACCGTGCTCGCGGCGGCGTCGATCGCGGGCTCGTTCCTCGGCGCCAAGACCGGCCACGGCGCTCTCGGCGTGTGGGGCGTACTGGCGATGATCTCCTTCGCCTTGTGCGTGGGTAGCGCCATATGGGTTCTGTTGCCTCATGCGCTTGTCTTCGCTTTCCGCGGTGAGGCGTTGCTGGCTGAGAGCGACCATCGCGGGGTGCAAGACGTTATGGAGGCGTACCGCTCCGCTGGGATCTGGATCGAACCCCATCTGCAAGCCAACCGCGACAAGATTGCCTGGTTGTCGAACTGGCTGGCTGTGAGCTGCGTGCTGCTCGCCGTCGAGGTCATCCTATGGACCATCAGCCTCATCGGCTAAGCTGAAGTCGTGGCGATCAAAGCTCCTCAGACCACACCCATACAGGTCCCGCTGAAGCCCCGGCCGCCGGCGCAACTCCCCGCGACTGCACCGCCCGGCTTCGCCCTACCCGAGAAGCGCGGTGGGTTGCTGGCTGGCAAGCAGCACCTGGTTCCCGCCGATACCGGCGGCTCGGTGCCTCAACCCTGACAGAGCGCTACAGCGTCCAGTGCAGCCACTTGACCGCTGCGACAGTCTCGTGTCCCATGTCTCTTGAAATCTCGGTCGCCTCGATCACCTTCTCCGATGGGACCACGGTGCCGCTTGAGCCGGGTGGCGTGCTTGTCATCGTTGGGCCGAACAACGCAGGCAAGAGTCACGCGCTCCGAGACATTCGCCAGCGCCTTGCGACCGGTCCGAACGCAACTGTTGTACCGACTCTTGTCGTGACAGATGTCGAGGTCAGCGGCAGCGGCAGCCCTGAGGAATTGGGGGATTGGCTTGAGCAGAACGCCCATGAGTTGCCTCAGAATCCCGGGATGAGGGAGCGCCAATTCGGCTTGCCGGGACTCGGGGCCACCCAGGAGAGCCGGCTCGTCGAATGCTGGGAGGGTCGGCCGAGATTTGGTGAGCTTAGCGGCGCCTTTTTTGTGTTCGCCGATGGTCAGCAACGACTTACGCTCGTGCAGTCCGTCGAGGTCCAAGACACAGCTGTGAATGTCCCGGGCTCGGCTCTGCAGGTGCTGTATGTAGATGCCAAGCGTGAGCAGCGGCTAGCCGACGCGACACGTGAGGCTTTCAATGGCGTTCCAATCGTCGTGAATCGTGTCGCTGGCTCACGGATCCACCTGCACGTCGGTGAACTACTTGAGGGGTTGGGTACCCCTCTGCCGACGAATGAGGCATACCGCGATGCGATTAACGCCCTCCCCCTCTTGACGGACCAAGGCGATGGGATTCGTGCATTCGTGGGTCTCGTCTTGACCGTTGTTGCCTCCGAGTATGCCGCCGTGTTCATCGACGAGCCTGAGGCGTTTCTCCATCCGCCTCAGGAGCGGGCGCTCGGCCGCAGGCTGGCGACGGAGAGCGAGAACTCCAACTCCCAGTTGGTGATGGCCACCCACAGCCTGGATGTTCTGCTCGGCGTGCTGGGGGCATCCGACGTTGACCTAACGGTCGTTCGTCTGCGTCGCGACGGCACAGTAAACCGTGCCGCAGTCCTGAAACCTGAGAGTGTTCGCGCACTCTGGGATGATCCCATCCTTAGGTTTTCAAACGCACTCGACGGTATCTTCCACCGAGGGGTGGTGGTGTGCGAGGGTGACTCTGACGCTCGTTTCTACGATGCAACCCTCCAAGCCGTCCGGAAGCGTGCGGGCACAAGCGAACACGGGCTTCTATTCACCCACTGCGGAGGCAAGCAACGTGCGCAGGTGGTTGTAGAGGCGCTACGAGGGCTCGATGTGCCTGTATGCGTCATTTGTGACATCGACGTCCTCCGCGAAGAGCAGCCCTTGCGCCGAATCTTGGAGGCGCTCGACGGCGACTGGGAGGCTGTCAAGCCAGACTGGAATACGGTCCGTACAGAAGTTAGTTCCCGGTCCGTCAGTCGGCGTCGCATAGCCGACGTGCGTCGAGAGGTCAGCGAGTTTCTCGACAGCGTGGAGGATGAGTTTCTCACCAAAGCAGCGGAGAAGCGCGTCCAGAAACTGGCACATACCGATGATGCGTGGAGCATTGTGAAGGAAACAGGTGATGCTGGCATCCCAAACGGCGATGCGACTGCTGCCTGGCGCCGGCTCAATACAAGTCTGCGGACTCTCGGACTATTCATCGTGCCGGTGGGGGCGTTGGAGGGATGGGACGGCTCGATCGGTAACCACGGTCCGAAGTGGGTCGTGGAGGCCTTGGGGGCGGGTCTGCATGAGCGAGAAGGCGATCACGCGGACTTCGTAGCCGCGTGGAGCGATCGATTGTTTGATAATCGGCTGAACCGCCTTGAGCTCGGGGCGCCGCTGTTCTTGGTTGCCGGGGTCTCGGCGTGCATGGCTGCTCAATCGGCTCTGGATCAAGTCTCGCGCGGCAGAGCAAAGGCCTACACTCCGCGCTCATGAACTGTGCCCGTTCAGAGGCGAGGTGACGTGTCCGATTCTGGCGTGACGCCCGCTCCGGAAGAACGTCCGGCCTACGTAACGATGCGCCGCGCCGTCGATGTGCTCATCACGGGGTCCGAGCCGCTGCGCGTTCGGTTGCAGCTCGCAGACCGAATCTTCGGGGTTCTGGACCCGCAGACAGAACTCGCCACCACGCTGGAGCGATGTATCTATGGCCGCATCGCTTCGAGTCTCGTCAGCGGTGGCCCTGACGAGGACGACGAGAATGACGACGAGGACTGTTCGCGGGAGATCCTCGATGAATCCATCGCCATGCTGGACGACGACATCGCGGTCTTGATCGCCCGCGACATGTTGCGTCTATACGAGCTGACTGCCGGCCCGCCGGATGAGCCTCGACGGTGGCCGCAGGAACGATGGCCGGACGATCAGCGGCCTTGAGGAGCGCGAATCGTCGTCTCAACTCGGCTGTAGCGTTCGGTGCAGCCGCCCGATAGTCTCGATCGTCTCGTGGTTCAAATACCGTCCGGTTAGGGCGATGTTCCGCAGGTCCGCGAATAGCCCGCGAATACGGGCGAAATGCCGCGAAAACTGGTAGGCGTTCAGTTGGTTGCTGCTTGGGTGAGCAACGGCATTGGGTCGCCGCGGGCGTGGGCGGCGATCGCGTTTGTGAGGTAGGCGAATAGTGAGCGTTGCTGGAGCCGGCAGGTGGTGTGCGCGGAGAGCAGCTTTGAGATGCGTCGCTCGCCCTCTTCGGACTGGCTGCCGAGGCAGAGTTTGCGGTAGATGACCGCGCTGCGCAGGGCGCGCTCGGCATGGTTGTTGGTCGGCTGCACTCCTTCGTTGGCGGCGAATGTCCACAGCGCCGACCAGGCCTTCAGGAGATTGTTCGCCATGCCACGACAGCGCTTGTTGCGTGCGCGCTTGGCCGCGAAGGAACGGACGTTCGGCTTGTACTGTCGCTGCAGCGAGCGGACCGTGCGCTTCAGCTCGCGCCGATCATGGGTGTTCTGGAAGATCTCCCACGCCCAGAAGATCTGCTCACACAGCTGTAGCCCCATCTCGCCGAACTCCTTCTCGGCTGCGAGTCCTTCGGCGTGTGCTTTGAAATCTCTGCGCAGGTGCGCCCAGCACAGCCGGCGGCGGCGCAGCGGCAGGTGCGTGTAGGCCCACCAGCGGTCGGAGGTGACGATCGCCCTGGTGTCGCGGCCAACGGCTCCTTCGCGTGATCCTCGTGGCGATCACGCTCGATGGCGAAGTACGCGTGCTCGGAGTCAAACAGCCCCCACAGCGCGCGCCGTGCGCCGGCTGTGCGCCGGCCGGTCTCGTCCATGTTCAGCGCCGCTGCGGCGCGCAGCTGCGCCGGCAGATCATCGTGTGGCTCTGAAAGAGCCTGGGCCGCTCTGCTGAGGATCGCATCGACCGAGCCGGAGCTGATGCGCGCGCCGAACAGCTCTTCGACGAGCTCCACGGCGTCATCGCGCGAGACGCGGTTGCGCACCGAGAGCGTCGTAACCGCAGCCTGAAGGCGCGCGGATCGAAGGAGCTGCCCGCCACCTCATCGGGCAGTTTCGCCGCGCGTCCGCCTTCCACAGGAGCAGCAGCGCAACCGCTCACAGCGGTGCTCGATGACCCTGACGGTGATCGGCGGGAGCTCCTCGACTTGGTAGCGCGCCGGCACGCCCACCGCCTTGCGCTCATCAGCCGAGAACAGATGCCCGCAGCGACAGCGCGCCGGCCGGTGCTCGATGACCTCATCGACCGCCCACGTCGCCAAGAGCGCCCGGCCGTGACCCTCGTGACCGTCTTGGGCGCCACGCTTACGACCCGATGGGTCCTTGCTGCGCGCAGGAGACGACGGCGGATCGCAACTCGGCGGACGCGAGGAATTGCGCGAACTCTTCCTCAGCTCGCACTCGAGCTTCTCGACACGAGCCTCCAACTGCTGGATACGCCGATCCATCCCCAGCAGCACCCCCACCACGACCTCCCGACCCACGTCATAGACCGCCCCCGCCCCTGAGCGCTCCACAAACCCAGATTCGACGCGCCGACGGGTCATGTCCCCCAACCCAACTGAACGGTTAGAAAGCGCCGGGATAAACCGGCCCGGAGAAAGGAATGAGAGAGTCCAACATCGAAGACGTAGCGAGTCACGGTGGCCCCGACCATGCGTTGGCGACCCGCGAGGGCGCAGCGAAGCGTTGGTTTCGGGGTACGTGCAGGCCGGGCTATTGAGCCGCGAAATCAAGGGTTTCGGGGTGCCGACGTCGTTAAGTGAGGCGGAAGGCAACATCGTCGGTCGCGCTATCGCGAGTGGCCGGCGGACCCCGCGCGGTCGAAGAACCTGGGCATGTGCGGAATCTCCGGGCGCGAGAACCGGGAGGTCCCGTGGTTGCCCGTCCCTGTCGATGATGCCCCGTCCTGGATGGTTCGCGGGGTGGCATATCAGCAGGAGAGCGGGCCGCGAGGGGAACGCTGAGGCGGTAAGCCCTCGGTGAACGACCACGGGAAGTCAGACAGGCCCGTATTACCTGCGAAGCCGTCGAACAAGGCCGCGCGAGTGGTGGCGGAGACGGTGGAGGGAAGGGGCCTGCCCGAGGGGAACACGGCCAGCAAAACGCGTCCCGGACACAGTGCCGGGCAAGGCGCGTCAAGTGCGCTGGATCGTGTGCGACGAGCAGCACAGAAGGACAAGGAAGCACGGTTCACCGCGCTCCTGCACCACGTGGACCCGGACCGCCTGCGGGCGGCCTACCGGGCGTTGAGCCCGAAGGCCGCTGCCGGGGTGGACGGGGTGACGTGGCAGTCATACGGACAGGATCTGGAGGCCAACCTTCAGGACCTGCACGCGCGGCTGCACAGGGGAGCGTACCGGGCAAGACCATCACGCAGGGCGTATATCCCGAAGGCGGACGGACGGCTTCGGCCGCTCGGTATCGCCGCGTTGGAGGACAAGATCGTCCAGCGCGCCGTCGTCGAGATTCTGAACGCCCTATACGAGGTGGATTTCCTGGGTTTCTCCTACGGGTTCCGGCCTGGGCGCGGCCAGCACGATGCGCTGGACGCGCTTGCCGCCGGGATTCTCAAGAGGAACGTGAATTGGGTGATCGACGCGGATATCCGCGACTGCTTCACCGGCCTGGATCAATCGTGGCTGGTGAGGTTTCTCGAACACCGGATAGCGGATAGGAGGGTCCTGCGCCTGATCCAGAAATGGCTCAGGGCGGGAGTGATCGAGGACGGGTCCTGGACGGTGAGTGACCAGGGGGCACCACAAGGAGCGTCGGTTTCGCCGCTCCTTGCGAATGTCTACCTGCACCACGTTCTTGACTTGTGGGCCGAGCAGTGGAGGGGCCGCCACGCACATGGTGACGTTGTCATCGTGCGCTGGGCGGACGACTTCATTGTGGGCTTTGAGCATCGAGAGGACGCCGAGCGGTTCCTGGCCGACCTGCACGAGCGCTTCGCGCAGTTCACGCTGGAACTGAACGACGAGAAGACGCGCCTGATCGAGTTCGGACGGCACGCCGCCCGGGACCGCCAAGCGCGTGGACTCGGACGGCCTGAGACGTTCGATTTCCTTGGCTTCACGCATATCTGCGGGAAGACGCGGAAGGGACGCTTCATGCTGAAGCGCAAGACGATCGCCAAACGGATGGCGGCGAAGCTACGCGAGGTCAAGGTCGACCTGATGCGACGCCGTCATCTGCCGATCCCCGAGCAGGGGCGCTGGCTGGCAAGCGTAGTGCGGGGACACCTCGCCTACTACGCCGTGCCAGGCAACATCGACATGGTGGTGGCCTTCCGAACCCAGGCGACCCGGCACTGGTACAGGGCGCTCCGGCGTCGCAGCCAGCGCACGAGTCTGACCTGGGAGCGGATGAACCGCCTCTCAATCCGATGGCTCCCACCCGCCCGCATCCAGCATCCCTGGCCCGACACGCGGTTCAACGCCAAAACCCAAGGGAGGAGCCCAGTGCGGTAGTCCCGCACGCTGGGATCTGCGCGGGGGGCCGCCAGCAACGGCGGTCCCTACCGCGATCCGAAAATGCTGGGGGTGGCGGGGGCGGTATTCGCGGGGGTTCGGGGATGCTCGTGGGGATTGGGACCGCAGATGGACCGCAGCGACGGACCGAATAGACCGCAGATGGACCGCAAGCGTCCGAGCAGCGCAACCCGCCAACGGTGGGTTAGTTGTGGGCGTGTCGCGCCTGCTTCAAGTCTCTGGTCCAACGACGAGCACGTTGCTGGATCGCTATGGGATCAGCTCAGCCTTGCTGTCACCGCGTCCTGTCCGTTTTACTTGGTCCTCTGACGAGGCGGAAATTATCCCGAGGATCAGCTTCATTCCACGATCACGATCGCTGATGAGCGAGGGGTAGTTGCGGAAAAGAACGCAGAATGCGTCGATCGCGACTTCGATTGCACGATCGCGCATCTCGGTGAGCTTGTCATTGGCCGCAACGACGGAGCCGTGTGCGACCTTGCTCCGGAGCGTGTAGATCTTGCTCAGTTCGCGACGCAGGGATGGACGCTTGCACGCATCGGGCTCAATCAAGATCGCGAGCGCTGAGGTTACGCGGAAAGTCATCTCGGCAGGAGCGCCGTGCCCGACGAGGTTCTCCCAAGCTATCACAGCATCGATCAGTGCATCCTCGGCACTAAATGTGCGCTCCGACATCGCCGACAATGTGCGTCTCGTCGCAACCGCGAGAGCGGCATCGTTGCGCCTTGCAACGCGATCTGCCCACGCGCCTAGCTCTACAGCCTCTTCCGTGGTCATCGGGTCGGGTGGCGATCCTGGACCTAGGCGCGCAGTAGGTGGAGGTCCACGGAACCGTCCCATCCCAGCTAGAGGTGCGAGCGTCGTTTGCCACAGCCAGCGCACCTGTGTGCCTCTTCCGAATGCGAGGCTAACGGCGAGCCGCAACGGATCGATGTCATTCCGGATATTGTGGATCGGGCCGCTCCCCATAAAGCGGTCATCGCACTCCTCACCCAGCCGCATACGGATTGGAGCCGTCGTCTCCAGTATCGCCGACGGCATCTCTTCTTCTCCGAACGGATGCAGCCGCAGCTCGAACGGCGAAGCTGCCCGCATTGTGCCCCATGGCGTCTGGACAGCTCTACCTGGTGAAAGGCCGATGCCCTCGAATGCCGTAATGACCCGCACATCGACGCTCTCTCCGGCGACGAGGCGTCGAACGTCAGGTAGGAGAGACCTAAGCGTGTCTATGAGCGACCTCGTTGTCTCCGCGGCGTCCTGAGCCGCAGCGATCCGAGCCGCGGCTCTTACAAGTTCCTCAGGTACTTGAGTAGCCTCGTTGATACGAAAACCGAATCCATCGTCAAACCGAATAAAAGTACCTGCGCCATTCGGTCCAAGTAGTGGAGCGAGTCGAGGATCGCGACTGATCGCAACCGCGGCATAGGCATAGTCGGAGTTCTGCTGGCGTTCGCGAAACAAGTGCGCGATCGGCCCAACGTCGGCCATAGGACCGGTGCTCGCCACGGCAGCAAAAACCTGTGGCCACATCGCGTCGATGACACGGGCCAGCGCTGCCACTACCGGATCATAAGAGTACGGCATATCTAGTAGCGAGCATAGCCCTGAGCCGCAGGGCGATCAGTGGAAGGTTGGGTCTGTGCGGATCGGTTGCTGGCTGCTGGGTGGTAGCCCGCTCCGGCCGCCGATCTAGCGCGGTCGCTTGGCGCGGCAGGAGGCGAGCCGTGAGCGGTCGGTGTAGATCGTGAGCAGTGATGCGGGCAAGAGCGCGAATCCGGTGTCCAGCGTCACGATCGCTTCGGCGCCGGCAGCTACGGCGCTCGCCGCATGGATCGCGTCGTAGGAGGCGAGTCCGTAGCCGGTCATGAGGCTCCTTGCGCTGCTCGCGGTGTCGCCGAGGGCACGGGGAAGTGGTCGATCGACAAGAGCAACGTCTCATAGCGGGCGATGGTGTCGTTCAGCAGACGCGCGGCACGTCGGCGGGCACGTCCGTCGGTTCGGTGTTGTCGCCCGGCTCCCCCAGGTTTCCTTGAGTGCGATTGCGAATACGGCCTCAGCCAGCTCGACGGGGAGCAGGTCGCTGGTCGTGATCGAGACGCCGCTCTCGTCGGTCCGGTGCAGGAGGGCGCGACATACTGCGTGGAGGGGCTGCGTGGCTATCAGCGCCTCGACTACGAAGCTAGATGAGTAGTGCCACGGTGTTAGGCGGTGTAGCAGGCGAGGGATCGGCTGGGGCGGCCGAGTTGGTGGTTGAGTGCGATGCCGGCGGCGAGTGCTGCGAAGCGGCTTGCGAGGCGGACGCGGAGGTTCTCCAGGGTGCGGGCGCCGTGACGCTCGAGCGTGAACAGGTCCTTGCATGTCCAGAAGATCGACTCGATTCTTTGGCGGATCGGCGCGAGGTGGGGGCCGCGCTCGGGCTCGTCCTTTCGGCGAGGGCGCATGATCTGGGCGTCGAGTGTGGCGAGTTCGGCTTCGCCGACCGTGCGACGTACAGTTCACCCACGCCGAAGTAGAGGACTACCGTCAGGTCGCCGGTCAGCGCGATGTAGTCCGAGTCGTTCATGAGGCGATCATCGCACGCATCGTCAACCATTTCGAATGCCCCGAGGGGCTGCCGGATGGGACCGAGCGCGGGCACAAGCAACGGGCAGCCAACTGACTACGGCTCGCGTATGATCGCGTCTGTGACCGGCCGACCGTCGATCGACGCGCGAACGCACTAGCGAAGCCGTTGCTGCTCTACAACGCCCAGGTGTCGGGCAACTGCTACAAGGCCAGGCTGCTGCTGGCCCATCTCGGCGTGGACTACGAACGGTGCGAGATCGACGTCATCGACCGGTCCGGTCGCTCTGATTTGCTCAACGAGGTCAACCCCGCCCTGCAGGTACCCACGCTGGTGCTGGAGGACGGCCGTCCGCTCGCGGAGTCCAACGCAATTCTGTGGTACCTGGGCCTGGGTACGAGGTACCTGCCCGAGGACGACTTCGACCGCGCCAAGGTGCTCCAGTGGATGTTCTTTGAGCAGTACAGCCACGAGCCCAACATCGCTGTCGTCAGGTACTGGGTGTCTATCGCCGCTGACTCTCCGCGCGAGTCCGTCATCGAAGCAAGGCGTAAGGCGGGCTACGAAGCGCTGGATGCGATGGAGCGAGAGCTCGCGGCACGACAGTTCCTCGTTGCCGACCGTTACACGATCGCTGACATCGCGCTCTACGCCTACACGCATGTAGCCGGAGACGGCGGCTTCGATCTGTCCAGATACTCGTCCGTCCGCAGGTGGCTGGATCACGTCGCAGCTCAACCGGGCCACGTGCCGATCACGGCCTGAGCAGAGGCTCACTCGATGAACTACCCCCGCCTGTTCGGGCTAGACGCCGATCGTGGCGAGCGCGAGAAGTGTGCGCCAGACCGTTGAGAACGGGACCGATGAATAAGCTCGCCAAGCTCGGGCACCGAACGGAAGCGCATCTATGAAGGTGCCCGAGGAAGATCCGGTTCATTCAGCTGGGTTGGGCAGTGCCGGTCTGCAGGTGCTTACCGTCAACGGCCTGCTTCGCCCCTTTGCGCTCATCCACGGCCGTGCTTAAGCATGCCCGCGGGAGGGTCCTCTCGATGTATTGATTACGACATGACTACACGATCTCCACAGCTCGGCAACCTCCGCGCGACGGCGCTCGGATAGGACTGTGTGTAACTGCTCACCTTCAACCGAGGAGACGTTTCATGCTCGGACGTATACATCGCGGCGCAGTCGCTGCACTTGCTGTCGGGGCCATTGCGACCGTGGTTCCGGCGGCGGTGGTCTTCGCATATCCGTCGGGGGATCATGGACGACCGTCGAAGGATCATGGACATCACGGACACGGACCGGGAGATCGTGGACACCACCATCCGAACACCATCTCGCATGTGCTGCTGATCTCGGTCGACGGCCTGCACCAGTCAGACGTCGAATGGTATGTCAGCAATCATCCCGGCTCGGAGCTGGCGAAGCTCGTGGGCGGCGGGGCCGAGTACGCACAGGCACAGACGCCGATCCCCTCCGACTCGTTCCCCGGCATGACCGCCCAGGTCACCGGTGGCAACCCGCGTACGACCGGCATCTACTACGACGACGAGTACAGCCACGCCGTCCTGCCCGCGGGGACGACCTCGTGTCACGGCCAGCCTACCGGCGGCGAAGTCATCTATGACTCGCCGGACGACAAAGACCTGACCAAGCTCGACGCGGGTCAGGGTCTCGCCGGCCTGCCCGAAAACATCCTTGCAATGACCGGTCAGCCGCAGTCTCTGATCATTCCGGCTGCTCTACCCGTCAACCCGCAGACTTGCAAGCCGATCTATCCACACGAATATCTCCAGGTCAACACGATCTTCGAAGTGGCCCACAGTCACGGGTTGCGGACCGCGTGGTCGGACAAGCACCCCGCCTACGAAGCCCTCGACGGCCCGTCGGGCAATGGGATCGACGACCTGTTCACGCCAGAGATCGACAGCAATGCGCTTGAACCGAGCGGCAACCCGTACCCGGGCGAAATCAGCTGGACCGGAGACAACGCGGCAACGATGCAGTACGACTCGTACAAGGTCCAGGCGGTGCTTAACGAGATCGACGGTTACGATCACAGCCACACGACGAAAGCCGGCGTGCCGGCGATCTTTGGGATGAACTTCCAGACCGTCTCGACCGCCGAGAAGCTGCTGACATCCGATGGCCTGAACGGCGGGTACCTGCCGGGCACGACGACGCCCGGGCCGTTGCTGCAGCGGGCGCTCGACTACATCAACGCGAAGTTGCAGGCGCTGGACGAAGAGATCCAAGCCCAGGGCCTCGCGGGCTCGACCGCGATCATCGTCTCGGCCAAGCACGGCCAGTCGCCACAGGACCCGGACTCTCTGGTCAGGATCAAGGACGGGCCGATCATTGAAGCGATCAACGCCGCCTGGGAAGCGGCTCACCCTGGGTCCGGCGCCCTGATCGTCGCCGGGACCGACGACGACGCGTGGCAGAGCTACCTGTCCAACACCTCCCAAGAAGCTGCCGACTTCGTGAAGGAATACCTGTGGAACCATCCGGCCACAGGCGTCGCCTATGACGGCAGCTCGCGCACCTTGGCGCACTCGGGGTTGGCCGAAATCTTCGCCGGCAAGGACGCGGCGAAGTACTTCGGGGTGCCGCTCAGCGATCCCCGCCACCCGGATGTGTGGGGTGTGGTGCAGGTCGGTGTGGTGTACACCGGCGGCAGCAAGATCGCCGAGCACGGCGGCGCCAACCCGGCCGACCGGGATGTGCCGATCGTCGTCTACGCGCCGGGAGCGGTGCAGCCGGGCACGTACCGCCCGTGGGTGCAGACGACCCAGATCGCGCCCACGATCCTCGACCTGCTTGGGCTGGATCCGGACGCGCTCCAGGCGGTCCAGATCGAAGGCACACAGGTGCTTCCCGGCATCGCTCACCACTGATCTCACCCATCGGGTCCCCCCGGCACATGTGCCGGGGGGCCGACCCGTACATGTACGGGTCGGAACGCAGGGCCGCATGCGGCCCTGCGCGGGGCGCGCATGCGCGCCCCGAACGACGTCGCACATGTGCTGGACGATCGGAGATCCCGTCGATCTCCGATCGGTCGCCGGTCGGTACATGTACCGACCGGGATCACCGCACCCCGCGCGCCGATCTGTCACTCTCGTATGAAGTCCCGTCCGCGAAAGGAGAACCATGCCCGAGTACGCACCTGGAACCCCGTCCTGGGTCGAACTTTCTTCACCAGACACCAATGTTGCCGCGGAGTTCTATGGCCGGCTCATGGGCTGGAGCGCGACCGAGCCGGGCGGCGAGGAGACCGGCGGATATCGCATGTTTCAGCAGGACGGCAAGAACATCGCCGGCCTGATGGGCCACATGCAGGAGGGTCAGCCCACCGCGTGGGCCACCTATATAAGCGTCGTCGACGCCGATGAGACCGCGGCCAAGGTCAAGGCGGGCGGTGGCACCGTGATGGTAGAGCCCATGGATGTGACGGACATCGGACGGATGGCGGTCTTCACCGATCCCACCGGCGCCGTATTCGGCGTCTGGCAGCCGAAGAGCTTCACCGGCGCCGACCTCGTCAACGAGCCGGGCTCGCTCTGCTGGAACGAGGTGCTCACCCGTGACGCCGACGCAGACAAGGCGTTCTACTCGGCGGTCTTCGGTTGGGAGGGGCGTCCCCCCGCGTTCGAGGGCGCGCCGCAGACCTACACGGTGTGGGAGCTGGGCGGGAAACAGGTCGGGGGCATGATGCAGATGACCGACGAGTACTTTCCGGCCGAGATCCCGCCGCACTGGGGCGTGGTCTTCGCGGTAGCCGACTGCGATGGCATCGTCGCAAAGGCCCGCTCGCTCGGGGCGACCGTCACGAATGAGCCGATGGACATGCCGATCGGACGCTTCGCCGGGCTGATCGATCCTCAGGGAGCCTCCTTCACGGTGATGCAGCCGGCGTCGCCCGCCTGATCGGCGCCCTGGCGCCGGTCACACCAGGGAGCGCGATACCGGCAGCGGCAGAACTCAAACTCAAAAGCAAAGAAAATTGGAACGTCTCGGCGCTCGCCACCGCGATCAGTCCTCGAGTGATTCCGATTGCTCCAGCCACGATGTCTCGAGCTGTCCGCGCTCAGTTGCGACCTGCCCGAGCTCGGATTGGAGCTTCGCAAGCTGGGCATGGTCGGTGGCGACGGCCGCCATCTGCTCGTTCAGCGTCGTCTCGCGCTCCGCGAGTCGCTCAATGGCTTGTTCCAATCGCTTGAGCTCCCGTTCGGAGCGTTGGGTCTCCTTGCGTGCCCCGCGTATCCGTGCTCCGGTGGGCACGCTCTCCTGCGCGAGCGGACGTGCGAGGGAAGCATCATTGGCTTCGCGGCGTTGCTCGATGTATTGATCGATCCCTCCGGGGAGATGGCGGATCTCGCCCGCGGCGGTGAGAGCATGGACGTTGTCGCAGACTCGCTCCACGAAGTACCGGTCGTGGCTGACCACCACGAGTGTGCCGGGCCAGCCATCGAGCAGATCCTCGAGTGCCGTGAGCGTGTCGATGTCGAGGTCGTTGGTGGGCTCGTCCAGCAGCAGAACGTTCGGCCCTCCCATCAGCAGGCGCATCAGCGCCAGTCGCCGGCGCTCTCCGCCCGAGAGGTCGCTCACAGCCGTGTAGGCCTTCTCGCCGCGAAAGCCGAAGCGATCGCACAACATCGCCGCGGTGATCTCCTGCCCGTCGCTGAGGATGGCATGAACCCGAACCTCCTCCAATGCTTCGAGCACGCGCAGGTCTCCGGCGATCTCGACGGTCTCCTGGGAGAGGTGGGCCAGGCGAACCGTGGCGCCTCGCTCGACCCTGCCCGACGTCGGCTCGAGCTCACCGGCGAGGAGCTTCACCAATGAGGTCTTGCCGGACCCGTTGACCCCGACGATCGCCACGCGGTCGCCCGGCCCGAGGGGCCAGGTGACTCTGCGCAGCACCTCCCGAGCGCCGAGCGTGAGCGAGACATCGAACGCCTCCAGCACCTTGTTCCCCAGGCGTGAGGTGGCAAAGCGCAGCAGCTCGGCGCGGTCGCGCGCCTCGGGCTCATCGGCGATCAGGGCGTTGGCGGCCTCGATGCGGAACTTCGGCTTGCTTGTGCGCGCCGGTGGACCACGCCTCAGCCACGCCAGCTCCTTGCGCATCAGCTGTTGGCGTCGGCTGGCGCGCGAGGCCTCCTGACGGTCGCGCTCGGCGCGGGCGAGCACGTATGCGGCGTAGCCCCCTTCGTACTGGTGGACCGCTCCGTCCGAGAGCTCCCAGGTCGCGGTGCACACGGCGTCCAGGAACCAGCGGTCGTGGGTCACGACGAGCATCGAGCCCCGTCGCGCAGCCAGGTGGCGGGCCAGCCAGTCGACGCCTTCGACGTCCAGGTGGTTGGTCGGCTCGTCCAGCAGGAGCAGCTCGGGCGGGTCGAGCAGCAGGCGCGCCAGGGCGACTCGCCGACGCTCGCCTCCCGACAGACCTGCGATCGGCGTGTCAATGCCATGGGAGAAGATGCTCAGCTCAACGCCACCCATTAGTCCGTCGAGCACGCTTCGAAACGCGCTGTCCCCGGCCCATTCGTGATCCGCGCGCTCGCCGACAAGGGTCTCGCGGATCGTTCGACCGTCGTCGAGATCGTCGCGCTGTCCGAGCAGAGCCACGTCGACATCCCCAGCGCGGGTAAGCGCCCCGGCGTCCGGTGGCTCGACGCCGGCGATCAGGCGCAGAAGGGTCGACTTGCCATCGCCGTTTCGCCCCACGACGCCGATGCGCTCGCCCGCCGATATCCCGAGCGTGATGTCGCGCAGCACCTGTCGGCTTCCGTAGCCCTTCTCGACGGCCTTCAGGTTCAAGAGGTTGCGGGGAGTGGGCATCCAGTGCTCATCCTGGCGGATAAGCCACTCACAAGGCCTTTGCCAAGGCCAACTTCAGACGGCTGCCGGTACGCTCGTCGAAGATTGAGCCTGGCGAGAGGTGAGACCCGTGGATGATCGACTGAGGACGTATCTGGAGGACCTGCACCGCTGCGGGCACGAGCACGACGCGGCGAAGACCGATCGTCTGGAGCGTCTGCGCAACGTGGAGCCCGACACGGCCCAACTGCTGGCACTGCTGGTGCGTGCGCTCGGAGCCAGACGACTGCTCGAGCTGGGCACATCGAACGGCTACTCGACCTTGTGGCTCGCCGATGCGGCGCGGAGCATCGGTGGTCGGGTGCTGAGCGTCGACGTGGATAGCGCGCGTACCGCGCAGGCCGCGAAACATCTCGCGCACACAAAGCTGCATGAGTACGTTGAGCTGCGAACCGAGGACGCGGCACTCACTCTCGCGAGCGCCGACGACGTCTCCCGCGACATGATCTTCCTAGATGCCGAACGCCCTGCTTACCCCGGTTATTGGCCTGATCTGATCCGTGTTCTGAGACCCGGTGGACTACTCGCAGTCGACAACGTGCTCTCCCATGCAAGTGAGGTGCGAGCGTTCCGCAGGCTCGTCAGCGACGAGCCCGGGGTGACGGAGGCCCTCGTGCCCACTGGCGCGGGTGTGCTGCTGATCGTCAGCGATCTCCGCTAGACGCTCGGATGCGGCCCCGCTCTGCGGTCGGCGGCGCACACCGTCAGTCACAGGCGATGCCCGAGCGAGTCCCGCCTGGGCAGGCACAGGAAACGCAATCGCATTTTGAATCGGGACACCAGGGGATCTAATGCGTCTCGCCGCCGACGTCCAGGCCGCGTGTCGCGAACACGGCTCGCAGTGACTGCAGACGGTCGGTCATGATGCCATCGACCCCGAGGTCCAGCAGCTCGTGCATCACGCTTTCGTCGTTGACCGTCCAGGCGTGGACAGGCAGACCGACTCGATGGGCTGCTCGGATGAACCGGGCGGTGATGATCGGAATCGGCCCCTCGCCCAGCGACAACTGAACGCAGTCCGCGCCGAGACGCGGCATGTGCCCGCACAAAGCGGTGAGACGCGCGATGGCGAGTGCGCCCGGAGCCATCGCATAGCAGGCACGCCCGCGGCTGAGCAGGCGGATGCGACGCTGGCGCCCGCGAGAGAGCGAGCCCAGGCATACGCGGTCCCAGGCGTCAAAGTGGTTGATGAGGTCGATGAGCGCAAGCATGCCGCGGTCTGTCTTGGCGTCGATGTTGAGTCGCGCTTCAGGCCAGCGCTTCAGCAGGTCCTCGAGCCGAGGGATCGTCAGACCGCGGCCGCGCTGCGGATGGCTGCGCCCCCCGTCCAGCGAGAAACGGTACCCGGCATCCGCGGCCTGAACGTCGGCAAGATCGAGCTCGGCGATCACGCCCTCGCGGTCGGTGACACGCTCCAGCCGATCGTCATGAAAGGCAACGACCGTCCCATCGCGCGTGACCTGCGCATCCGTCTCCAGGTAGCGATAGCCCAGGGCGATCGCGGCCTCGAACGCCGCCAGAGTGTTCTCGGGAGCGTCGCCCGCTCCCCCGCGGTGGGCGAAGCCGATGGGGGTTGAGCGATCGAGGAAGGGATGTGGGTTCATCAGGATCGTGGATCGCGCTCGCGCGCGGCCAAGCGAAGCCGCTCCGCCTCGCGGGGCTTGGGGGCGAGGGGCGCAGCGATCCTAAGAGGATCGTAGTTACGCGCCGGCGCGCTGTGCGCGTGGCTCGACCGTGTTGGCTGACCACAGCACGAATGCGAGTACGGCCAGGCCGGTGAGGAAGTCTGTTATGTGAACGGCCATGCCAGGGGTCGCTATTCGAACTCCGGGGCGGTCCACCCCGGCAGGATGTCTGGCAGCCCGTCGCTCACGCGTTCGGGGAATTGGGCCGGGCGCTTCTGCAGGAACGCCGTGATGCCCTCGGCCGCGTCGGCGGACTGACCGCGGTAGAACATCCCCCGCGAGTCCGCACGGTGGGCGAGCATCGGATGCTCGGCGCCGAGCATCGTCCAGAGCATGCGCCTGGCGAGCGCGACCGACACCGGCGCGGTGTTCTCGGCGATCTCACAAGCGATGTCGCGTGCCGCCTGCAGCAGCTCTCCGGAAGGGTGCAGGCTGCGCAGGAGCCCGCCATCGAGCCCCTCCTGGGCGGAGAACACCCGGCCCGTGGCGACCCACTCCATCGCGCGGCCGATGCCGACGATGCGCGGCAAAAACCAGCTCGAGCATGCCTCGGGGACGATTCCGCGGCGTACAAACACGAAGCCCATACGCGCGTCATCGGCCGCGAGGCGAATGTCCATCGGGAGCGTCATCGTCGCCCCGACGCCCACGGCGGGACCGTTGATCGCGGCGATGACGGGCTTGGTTGAGGCGAATATCCGCAGCACGACCACGCCGCCGTTGTCGCGCGGCACGGGCCCCGTGCTCTCACGCTTGCGATAGTCGAACGTCTCACCGCCGGCGGCGAGGTCGGCGCCCGCGCAGAACCCGCGGCCGGCGCCGGTGACGATGATGACGCGTACCTCATCATCGGCATCGGCTCGGTCGAACGCCTCGATCAGCTCCTGCGCCATCGTGGGCGTCCACGCGTTCAGGCGCTCGGGACGGTTCAGGGTGATCGTGAGAACGCGCTCTGAGACCTCGGTGGTGATCTGCTCGAATGCCATGTGAGTGCAGGATTATATTTGGGGTGAGTGGGAGATGGGGCAGGCTGAGCGGATCGGCACGAACCTTCAGTTTTTTGTCGGTTGCACTTGCTCTGACCAGAACTTGATCGTCTCGCGCTCGTGCCTGATCCCGAGCTCCCCGGCGAGCAGGGCGCCCTTTGGGGCGTTTTTCGAGGCTTGTTTCTTCAACTCTTCGTATTCGGCGAGCTTCTGCTTGTGGGTCTCGATCTGGACCTCGGCGAGGTCACTTACCTTGGCGCCGAAAAACAGCTTGAGCACGGCTAGGTCGCGCAGTTCGTAGGGCTCGGGTGTGAGCACCGCCAGCCACGCCTCGAGCGCCTCTTTACCCTTGTCGGTGAGCGCGTATCGCTTGCGGCGCCTGCCGTCGTCCTCCTGGTGCTCGGTCACGTACGCCGCGCGAGCCAGACGGGCGGGCTCGGCGTAGAGCTGTGAGTGCGGGAGCGACCAGAAGTTTCCGATCGAGACCGCGGTCATCTGCTTGAGGTCATACGGCGTCGCCTCGCCCAGCATCGACAGCAGGCCGAGCACGATGTATGAGGTGTGAGTTAGCTGGGTCTCGCTGTTCATATGGCACGGTCCTTGACACCATCCGTTTCGGATGGTATGTTTCAGAGCGTTACTTTTGTCAGGGCTCTTGAGCGGAGGCGAGCATAGATGACCGCAGCGAACAGCACTTTCGTCGCAGCGCACACACACGGCCCCTCCCGATCGGCGCTCCGCGCGCTCATCCTGACTGCTTCCTGCGTTGCCCTGCTTGTCCTGGGCCTCCTTGCGTTTGCATCCGGCGCCTCGGCGGCGCCCACGGTCACGCTCAAGGCGACGGCCTTGCCGATCCCCGGATTCCCGGGGACAGGTAACATTCTGGGGGCAGGCGCTGAGACGGAAGTCCAAGCCACCATTACCGGAACCGAATACGGAGGTTTCCCGTCTCCGCTTGTGCTCCTCACGATCGATGCGCCGGCCGGCACCAAGGTGAACCCCAACGGGTTCGTCACCTGCGTGCCGTCTGTGCTTGAAAACAGCGGTCCTTCGAGTTGCCCGAGGAAGTCGATCGCCGGCCCGCTGGGCGAAGGCCTTGGCGTGGTCAGCTTCGGCGACGAACAGGTCAGGGAGAGCGTCTCGATCCAACCCTTCTTCGCCCCCGGTGGCGGACTGGTCTTCTACGTCGACGGCAGCACGCCGGTCTCACTGCAAATCGTAGAAAAGGCTCACTGGGTCAGCGGCGGGGCCGCCTTTGGGCCAGAGGCGATAGTCGAAGTGCCACTGGTCGAAACGGTGCCCGGCGCTCCCGACGCATCCATCCTGTCCTTCAAAGTCACGGTCGGCGCGGCGTACAGGAAGGGCAAGCAGACGATCTCCTACATCACCCTGCCGAAGAAATGCCCAAGAGGGGGCTTCTCGATCAAGGCAGAACTCAAGTTCGACAGCGGCGAAAGCACCACTGTTCCGTACCGGGGGCCCTGCCCGCGGCGAGGACCTTGAGGTGCAGGCACTTGCCTGAGTAGATAACGCCCGGTAATGCCGACATGCGGTTTGTGCCGATATACAGGCATAGATGCCCAACGTTGACCACTTGACGGCGCCCGCTAGCTCGCGGCTCGGGAATCGGCTGCGTCGGTTGCCGCACCCGCGGCGCTGGCTGGCTGAGCGCCGTATTGCGGGCGAGAACGGCTCGGCTTTCAGCTTTGGCGCCCGCCTGTTTGTGGCGATCGCGCTTACCTTCGCGCTGATCGGCGTTGTCGGCTACGTACTTGTCGACCGCAATCTCGAGCACCGGCAGATCGAGAACTACGCCGACGCCCAGCGGGCGGACGCCCGGGGCTTTGAAGACGTGGCGGCCCACGCGGCCTCACCGGCCGACGCGACCCGCGACATCGATCAGCTGCTCGACGCGATCGCGCGACGCCCCGGCACCCTGGAGGCGCTCCTGATCGACCAGCGGCACGTCATCACGGCCGCGGACGAGGATCGCCTGGTCGGGGCCACGAACGCCGATCTCCGGATCGTCGCCGCGCTGGAACATGGCAGCTCATATGCCGGCCGCGAGGGCGACGCCGCGAAGGACCGTCACAACTTCGAGTTCGTGGTTCCAGTCGACCTGCCGGGCGGGCGCTATGCCTATGAGGTCACCTATGACCACCGCACTTATGACGCGCAGTTGCACGACATGCGGATGGTGCTCTTGCTGGTCGGGCTGCTCGCGCTGTTCGGCGGCAGCGGCGTCTTCTACCTGGTCGGTGGACGGGCGCTGATGCGCGACCATCGCCGAGCCCTGCAGCGCGCCACCCGCGACGGGCTGACCGACCTGCCCAACCAGCGGGCCTTCCAGGACGAGTTCCCGCAGGCCGTCGCCTCGGCGGCTCGCTATCGGGATCCGCTGGCCCTGGTTGTCCTGGACGTCGATGACTTCAAGTTCATCAACGATCGCCACGGGCATCCTCACGGTGATGCGGTGCTGAAGCGTGTGGCCGAGGTGCTGCGTGAGGCCAGGCCTGGGGATCGCCCCTACAGGATGGGGGGTGACGAGTTCGCGCTGTTGCTGGCACACACCGACGCCGACGGCGCCCGCACCCTCGCACGCCGGTTGAGCCGCGGCTTTATCGACGCCGGTATCGAGGTCAGCGTCGGTGTGAGCGCCCTACGCCCCGGCCAGCAGGCCGACACGTTGCGCGCCGAGGCGGACGCCGCGCTGTATGAGGCCAAGCGCCAGGGCGGGCACCGCAGCGCGCACTTCGATGACATCCGCGAGCGCGTGGTCGTGACCACCTCCGAGAAGAAGGAAGCCGTCCGCGCGCTGATCGACGAGGGGCGTCTGACGACCGTGTTCCAGCCGATCTGGGACTTCTCGACCGAGACCCTCCTCGGGGTGGAGGCGCTGACGCGTCCCGATCCCTCCTACGGGCTCTCCGGGCCGGAGGAGGCTTTCGACATCGCCGAGCAGATCGGGCGTGTGCACCAGCTCGACATGCTCTGCGTGCAGAGCGCCCTGCGCGTCGTGCCGGAGCTCGAGCCCGGCGTGCTGCTGTTCATCAACCTCTCTCCTCAGACGCTAGACCTCGACGCCGCGCACAACGATTGGGTGCGCCTCGCGGTCGAACGGGCCGGACTGCCGCTGGAGCGAGTTGTGATCGAGGTCACCGAGCGCTTCGGGGGACGCACCGCGGCGGTCGTGAAGTGCTTGAAGCGGTTGCGCGAGCAGGGGTTCAAGACCGCCCTCGACGATGTCGGCACGGGCAACTCGGGCCTGGAGATGCTGCGCCAAGTCGATGCCGAGTACGTCAAGCTCGACCAGAGCATCGTCGCCGCCGCCCCCACCGAACCGAGCGCCCGCGCGGTCCTGATGGCGATGGCGACGTTCGCCCGCCAGACTGGGGCGTTCGTGATCGCCGAGGGGATCGAGGACCAGGAGACGCTCCAATTCCTCCGTAGCATCGACGATCACGACCTCCACTTGGACACAATCATCCAAGGCGGCCAGGGCTTCGAACTCGGTCGACCCTCACCGGACATGCCACCCAACGTTCCCACCACCCTGCGCGGCCACCTCGCAACTGTTTGATCCAGCTGCTTGTACAGGGCTCCAGTCCGCGGGGATGAGCGGGTGTGACGATCGCTCTCTGCTCACGCACGCGCGCGGCCGCGGTCATGACGCGCCGACTCACCACCCGCCTGGTCTCGGCATCCTGGCGGCAGTCGATCATCGTCACAGCCGGGTGACCTCTGAGCGCTCATACCCGCTAGCCTGCTCTGCCATGGTCGAACGGCTCGTGTCGTTGCATGCCTGACGGCGAATACACCCAGCCCGCCGACGCGTTCGTCGTGTTCGGCATCACCGGCGATCTGGCCAAGGTGATGACGTTCCGCTCGCTCTATCGCCTTGAGCGTCGTGGCCTCTTGAACTGCCCGGTCGTCGGTGTCGCGGGCGACGATTGGACGCTCGAGCAGCTTCGCGACCATGCTCGCGCCTGCATCGAAGGCACCGGCGAGCCACTGGACTCCGCCGTCTTCGACCGCTTCGCCGCGCGGCTGTCCTACGTCAGCGGCGACTTCACCGACGCCTCCACGTACGAGCGCCTGGCGGCCGTCGTGCAGCACGCGAGCAGCCCCGTCTTCTACCTGGAGATTCCCCCTTTCCTGTTCGGGCCCGTGATCGGTCAGCTCTCCGCCGCCGGCCTGACCAAGACGGGTCGCGTCGTTGTGGAGAAGCCGTTCGGCCACGACCTGGCCTCCGCACGTGCGCTGGCCGCCGAAATTCACCAGTACATTGCCGAGCCCCAGCTCTACCGGATCGACCACTTCCTCGGCAAGATGGGCACCGACGAGTTCCTGTACCTGCGCTTCGCCAACACGATGATCGAGCCGATCTGGAATCGCGCTCACATCGCGTGCGTGCAGATCACGATGGCCGAGTCTTTCGGTGTCGAGGATCGCGGGCACTTCTACGATCCCGTCGGCGCGCTGCGCGACGTGGTCGTCAACCATCTGATGCAGGTCGTCGCGGTCGCCGCGATGGAGGCGCCCGCGGGTAGTGACGCCGAAACCTTCAAGGACGCCAAGTACGCGGTCTTCCGCTCGACCGCGACCGCCGATCCGGCTCACTACGTGCGCGGCCGGCACGACGGCTACCTGAACGTCGACGGCGTCGCCCCCGACTCGACCACCGAGACCTACGCCGCCATGCGCCTGGACATCGACAACTGGCGCTGGTCGGGCGTCCCCTGGTTCATCCGCACCGGCAAGCTCCTTCCCACCACGCAGACCGAGCTGCGCGTGGTCTTTCGCCATCCCCCGCGCCTGGGCTTCATGGAGCAGGGCCATCGCCGCCCCGAACCCGACCAGCTGGTCGTCAAGCTCGATCCCACGACCGGCGTCCAGATCATCCTCGACGCGCACCGCGCCGACTCCAACGGCCCGCGGGCGATCACGCTCGACATGGAGTTCGCCGCCGAGGGGGGCGAGGCCCCCACGCCGTACGAGGTGCTCCTGCTCGACGCGATGCGTGGCGACAGCACGCGCTTCACCCGCCAGGACTCCGTCGAGGAGGCCTGGCGCATCTTCGCACCGCTGCTGGACTCGCCCCCGCCGGTCCACCCCTATGCGCCCGGCTCATGGGGCCCGGATGAGGCCAACCGTCTCCTCGCCGGCCACGGCCCCTGGCATGGCCCGTGGGTGACGCCGTGACTCGCGCCGCCGCCGTGCTCGCGCTCACGCCGACGCCGAAGTGGACCCGGTGAGCTCGGCGGCGAAAGCCAAGCCCGCGGGGAAGTCCGCGAGGAAAGCCGCGGCGGACGATCACGCCGCGCCTGCCATGCCCCAGAGCGCCGCCGCCCCCTCGCCGTTTCCCCCGATCGCCGACTACGCCTTTCTCTCCAACTGCCACACCGGCGCGCTGATCGCCCCCGACGGCGCGGTCGACTGGCTGTGCGTCCCCCGGTTTGACTCTCCCAGCGTGTTCGGCACGCTGCTCGACCGCCAGGCGGGCGCCTTCCGGTTCGCGCCGTTCGGCATCAACGTGCCCTCCGCGCGTGTTTACGAGCCGGGCACGAACACGCTGCTCACCACCTGGAACACCCCGACCGGCTGGATGGCCGTGCGCGATGCGCTCACGCTCGGGCCCCGCCGCGGCGTGGATCTCGTCACGCCCCACACCCGTCCTCCGACCGACGAAGACGCCGAGCACCTGCTCGTGCGCGTGGCGATCTGCCTGGAGGGCGAGGTCGAGATCGAGCTGACCTGCGAACCGGTCTTCGACTACGGGCGCACTCCGGCCACGTGGTCGATCTCGCAGGAGGGTCATTGCGCCGACGCGACCGGGGCTGAGCTCACCGTGAGGCTCAAGACCGACCTGACCGTCGGCGTCGAGGGCGACTGGGTTCGCGCCCGGCACGTCTTGAAACAGGGCGAGCAGATCTTCTGTGCGCTCTCCTGGGCGGGTGAGCTCGAGGCCCCCACCGACATCGATGACGCCAACGGCCGCCTCGCCACCACCGCCCGTTACTGGCGTGGCTGGCTCGGGCGAGCGCGCCTGCCCGACCACCGCTGGCGCGAGGCGATCCAGCGCTCGGCCCTGGCGATCAAGGGCCTCACGTACATGCCCACGGGCGCCACCGTCGCGGCCCTGACGACCTCCCTGCCGGAGACGCCCGGGGGAGAGCGCAACTGGGACTACCGCTACACCTGGCTGCGCGACTCCACGTTCACGCTGCAGGCGCTGCACTACCTCAACCTCGACTGGGAGGCCGAGGAGTTCATGCAGTTCATCGCCGACCTCGAGCCCAACTCCGACGGTGCGCTGCAGATCATGTATGGGATCGACGGCCGTCGCGACCTGACGGAGTCCACGCGCGACGATCTCTCCGGGTACGCCGGCGCGCACCCCGTGCGGGTCGGCAACGGCGCCTTCGACCAGCGCCAGAACGACGTATTCGGCGCGGCTCTCGATTCGATTCTGCTGCATACTCGCCGCTCCGAACGGTTGCCCCGCAGGCTGTGGCCGATCGTGCAGGCGCAGGCCACGTGTGCGACCGCCGTCTGGCGCGAACCCGACCAGGGCATCTGGGAGGCGCGCGGCGCTCCCCAGCATTACGTCTCCTCCAAGCTGATGTGCTGGGTCGCGATGGACCGCGCCGCCAAGCTCGCGGCGATGGCCGGCGACTCAGACTTGCAGTCCACCTGGGCGGCTACGGCGCAGGAGATCAAGGCCGACATCCTGGAGCACGGCCTCACCGACGGCGGCGTCCTGCGCCAGCACTACGACACCGACGCGCTCGACGCCTCGACCCTGCTGGCGGCGCTGTTCGGCTTCCTGGCGCCCGGGGACGAGCGCCTGCGCGCGAGCGTCCTGGCGATCGCCGACGATCTGACCGAGGACGGCTTCGTCCTGCGCTACCGCACCGACGAGACCGACGACGGCCTCTCCGGCAAGGAGGGCAGCTTCCTGATCTGCTCGTTCTGGCTCGTCTCGGCGCTGGCGGTCGTCGGCGAGGAGCAGCGCGCCCGCGACCTGATGGAAAAGCTGTTGAGCGTCGCCTCCCCGCTCGGGCTGTACGCCGAGGAGTTCGACACCTCCACCGGTCGCCACCTCGGCAACTTTCCCCAGGCGTTCTCTCACCTGGCGCTGATCGAGGCGGCGGCGCGCATCATCCTCGCCGAGCGCCTGGCGGAGCTCTCCTAGTGGACGCCGATGGCGGGTGAGGAGCTCGGACGCCGACGCCGAGTGGTGATCGTCGGCGGCGGGTTCGGCGGCCTGACGGCCGCGCGCGAGCTGCGGCGCGCCGACGTGGACGTGACGCTCGTCGACCCGGTGAGCCATCACCTGTTCCAGCCGCTGCTCTACCAGCTGGCGTGCGGCGGTCTGTCCCCGGGGGAGTGCGCCACGCCGATCCGGGGCGCGGTCAAGCGCAGCTCCAACACGACCGTCCTGATGGCTCGCGCCACGGGCCTTGACGTCGAGCGCCGCCAGGTCGTCCTGGACCGCGGCGAGCGCCTGGACTACGACAGCCTGATCGTCTCATGCGGCGCGGAGACCTCCTACTTCGGCAACGACGGCTGGCGCGAGGTCTCCTACGGTCTGAAGACGCTGTCCGACGCCGTCGAGCTGCGCAACGGCATCTACGGCGCGTTCGAGGAGGCCGAGCGCCGCACCGACCCGGACGAGCGCAGACAGTGGCTGACGTTCGTCGTGATCGGCGGCGGCCCGACCGGCGTGGAGCTCGCGGGGGAGCTGGCGATCGTCGCCCGGCACACGATGAAGGGCTACTTCACGCGCATCCACCCGTCCGAGGCCCAGGTGATCCTGCTCGACGCCGGCACTCGCGTCACCGCGGCGTTCGACGAGCGTCTCTCGGGCAAGGTCGCGGGGTATCTGGACGCGCTCGGGGTGACGGTTCGCGAGGGCGCCCGTGTCACCGCGATCGACGACCGCGGCGTGACGGTCCAGGTCGATGGGGCGGACGAGCGGATCGCCACCAGGACCGCGATCTGGGCCGCCGGTGTCCAGGCCGTCGGCTTTGCCGCGACGCTCGCCCAGGCGACCGGGGCGCAGACCGACCGGGCCGGGCGCGTGCAGATCCGGCCGGACCTGACGGTGCCCGGTCATCCTGAGATCTCGGCGATCGGCGACGCGACGCAGGTGCCCGGTCCCGGCGACAGGCCCCTGCCGGGGCTGGCGACGGTCTCGATCCAGCAAGCGCGCCACGTCGCCAAGGCGATACGCGGGGGCGCTCCGGGGGCCACAAAACCGTTTCATTACTTCGACAAGGGCGCGCTCGCGGTCGTCGGCCGGGGCAAGGCGGTGTGTGAAATCCGCGGCCATCGGCTGTCCGGTCGGATCGCGTTCTTCACCTACCTGACGGTGCACATGTACTACCTGACCGGCGGCGGTCCCGGGCACCGCCTGAAGGTGCTGATCGACTGGATCAGCACGCGCCTGGGAGAGCCGCAGGATCAGGTGATCAACGGCGAGCTCGCGAGCATCGAGCGCCTGCCTCCGAGCGCGGCGGCCGATGGTTGAACAGGTTCTGAGGGTCCATGTCAGAACATCTTGCGGTCTGAGCCGGCCACCCTGAGGACCAGGCCGGCCGAGCTCGTGTGAACAGATCGCGGGCCCGTTGGTCATGATTGCGTCGTGAGGGCGCTCGATCAGAGACTGCTTAGGTATGCGCGCGCGACCCGCACGTTCCTGTTCGCCTCGGTCGGCCTTGGTGTGCTCAGTGCTCTGCTGATTGTCTCGCAGGCATGGCTGTTGGCGGACGTCGTCGCGCGCGCGTTCCTCGGCGACAGCAGCCTGGCTGCACTGCAAACTCCGCTGGTCGTGCTGCTGCTGGTCGTCCTCGCCCGAGCGGCGGTGGCGTGGCTGGCCGAGCTTGCGGCAAGTCGCTCCTCAGCTCGCGCGAAGTCCCAGCTGCGCGTGGCGCTGCTGCAGCGAGTCGCAACCCTCGGCCTGGACAGTTCCCGCGAACAGCGCACGGGCGAGCTCACGGTCCTCGCCACCCGCGGGATCGACGCGCTGGACGGCTTCTTCTCGCTGTACCTGCCGCAGCTGTTCCTGGCCGTCATCGTGCCGATCTTCGTGATCGTGGTGGTCTTCTGGAACGACTGGATCTCGGCGGCGATCATCGCGTTCACGATTCCGCTGATCCCGCTGTTCATGGCGCTGGTTGGCGCCGCGACGAGGGAACGCATGGACAGTCAATTCCGCACCCTGGAGAGACTGGCCGGCCACTTCCTCGACGTCGTCGCCGGACTGCCCACCCTGAAGGTCTTCGGACGGGCGAAGGCTCAGGCGAGAGCAATTCGTGAGATCACCGAACGCTACCGCCGAGCCGCGATCTCAACGCTGCGGATCACCTTCCTGTCGTCGCTGATCCTCGAGCTCGTCGCGACGATCTCGGTGGCGCTCGTGGCGGTCGCGATCGGTCTGCGGCTGATGAACGGAGCACTCGATCTGCGCACCGCGCTGTTCGCGCTCGTGCTCGCTCCGGAGGCCTACCTGCCACTCCGGCAGTTGGGCGCCAACTATCACGCAAGCGCGGAGGGTATGGCCGCCGCGGAGCAGGTGTTCGCCGTGCTGGAAGCGCCCGAGGCGCCCCGCGGCACGCGCACCAGCTTCCCCGACCCGGCGCTCGCCGGCCTCACCGTCGAGGGGCTTCGGGTCAGTTATCCCGGTCGCTCCGAGCCGGCGCTCGACGGCGTTTCGCTGACGGTCGGAGAGGGAGAGGTGCTGGCGCTCGTCGGTCGGAGCGGGTGCGGCAAGTCGACGCTGCTGAGCGTTCTGCTGGGGCTCGTCACACCCGAGCATGGGTCGGTCCGCATCGGGGACGTCGATCTGGCCGAGCTCGATCTCGATGCCTGGCGCGCTCGGCTGGCGTGGGTGCCCCAGCGACCGCATCTGTTCAAAGCATCGATCGCGCAGAACGTGCGCCTCGGTCGCTCAGGCGCATCGACCGATGAGGTTTGGGCGGCGATCGCGGCGGCCGGCCTGACCGGGGCGGTTCGCAACCTGCCCGACGGCTTGGACACGGTGCTCGGCGATCGCGGCGCCGGGCTGTCCGCGGGGGAGCGACAGCGAGTCGCGCTGGCCCGCGCATTTCTGCGCGACGCCCCCCTGCTGCTGCTCGACGAGCCGACGGCCAACCTCGACGGCGAGACCGAGCGGGACGTCGTTCAGACGATTCAGCGCCTTGCCCACGGGCGCACGGTGGTGCTCGTCGCACACCGCCCCGCGCTGATCGCCGTGGCCGACCGGGTGGTCTCGCTCGTGCCGGTCCAGGTTGCGGCGTGACGCTCCCTTCTCACACCGACTGGGGCGGTCCGACCGAGGTCGCCGCGTGACGCGCCGATTCCACATTGACGAGACGCGTCCGCTCCACGCCCCGGTCGAGGTCGCGGCGTGACACCCTCATCCCATCGCGATTACGTCGATCCGCTCGAGGACGATCACGGGCCCCAGGCCCCGCTGCGGCGAACACTTGCGATCGCTCGTCCCGCCGCCGGACGGCTGGCGCTCGCGACGCTGCTCGGCGCCGGCGCGGTCGGCGCCGCGATCGGCCTGATCGCGACCTCGGCCTGGCTGATCTCGCGCTCGGCCCAGCGCCCGCAGGAGTCGGCTATAGCGATTGCGATCGTCGGCGTTCAGTTCTTTGCCCTGTCGCGCGGACTGTGCCGCTACGGAGAGCGTGTGGTCGGTCACGACGCCGCGTTCGGAGTCCTGGCCGACCTGCGGGTCGGCGTCTATGAACGCCTCGAGCGGCTGGCCCCCCTGGGCTTGCCGGCATTTCGCAGCGGCGATCTGCTGGCTCGCCTGATCCACGACGTGGACTCCCTCCAGGACCTGCTGGTGCGGGTGGTGCCTCCGTTTGCGATCGCGCTCGTCGTCGGAGCGGCGACCGTCGTCCTGGAGTGGTGGATGCTGCCCGCCGCGGGACTGATCCTGCTGCTCGTCCTGCTGCTTGCCGCGACGCTCGTGCCGTGGTTGACCGGGACGCTCGCCGCACGCGCGGAGGCCCGGCAGGCGGCGGCGCGAGGGGAGTTGACCTCCTCGGTGGTCGACCTGATCGAGGGCGCCCCCGAGCTGGCCGTCAACGGCGCCACGGCGGAGCAGCTGGAGCTTGCTCTCGCGGCGGACGCGGAGTTGACACACCTCGCCGGCGCGAGCGCCCGCACCGCGGGCATTGGCCAGGGGCTGAGCGCTCTGTGCGCGGGACTGGCGATGTGGGGAGCGCTCTTCGTAGGCGTCTCGGCGGTCAACGCGGGGCGGCTGCATGGCGTGCTGCTCGCCGGAATCGCGCTGATTCCGCTGGTGTCCTTCGAGCTCGTCACCGGACTGCCGACCGCGACGCAGACCCTCCAACGTGTACGCCGCTCGGCGGCGCGCGTGCTCGAGGTCATGGATACCCCGCCACCCGTACTCGAGCCCGCGCACCCGCTCACGCTCTCACCCCGGCCGGGGCCGCATGCCCTGCGAGTACAAGATCTGCGCTGCAGGTACCCGGGCGAGGCTCGCTGGGCGCTCGCCGGGGTGGACCTCGACCTCAGCCCGGGCCGACGCGTGGCGGTGGTCGGTCCCAGCGGCGCCGGCAAGTCGACGCTCGCCGGGGTGCTGCTGCGATTCCTACCCTACGAAAGGGGGTCGGTCACCCTCGACGGCGTGGAGATCGCCGAGCTCGACGGCGATCAGTGCCGGCGCGTGGTCGGGTTCGTCTCGCAGGACGCCCACGTCTTTGACAACACGCTCGAGGAGAACCTCCGCCTGGCCAAGCGCGAGGCCACCGACGAAGAGCTCTGCAACGCCCTCGCCGACGTGAGGCTGCTCGACTGGACAGAGAACTGCCGCGCGGACTGGCCACTGAGGTCGGCGAGCGCGGCGCGCGCATGTCCGGCGGTCAGCGCCAGCGTTTGGCAATCGCCCGTGCCCTGCTCGCCGACTTCCCTCTGCTCGTCCTCGACGAGCCCGGTGAGCATCTCGACACGCCCACCGCAGACGCGATCGTCGCTGACCTGCTCGCGATCACGCGCGATCGAGCCACGCTGCTGATAACCCACCGGCTGACCGGTCTGCAGGACGTGGACGAGGTGCTGGTGCTCGACCATGGCCGGGTGCTCGAACGCGGCACGCACGGCGAGCTGATCGGTCTCGGCGGGCGCTACTCCGAGTTGTGGCGGCGCGAGAACGATGCGCGACAGCTCGCCTGACTACACCTGCGGGGCGGCCGGTCCAACCGCGGGGGGCCGCTCGGCCTGTGCCGGAGGGGCCTGCGCGGGGGGAGACTTCAGACGGCCGCGGAAGACGTGGAAGGACCAGCCCTGGTAGATCAGTACGAGCGGGAAGAAGATCACGGCGACGACCGTCATCACCGTCAGCGCGTAGTGGCCCGAGGCGGCGTTGTTGACGGTCAGGTTGTACGCGGCGCTGGTGCTGGAGACCATCACGTTGGGATACAAGTCGATGAAGATCGAGCCGACGGTCGCGGCGATCGCGACGGCCGAGGAGGCGAAGGCCGGGCCGTCGTGGTCGCTCATCGCCAGCCGCGCCGCGAAGATCGCCGCGATCACCGCGAGAATCTCCACGGGCTGGGGCACGTCGGGCCCTCCTGCGACGTTGCGCGTCCAGATCACCCAGCCCACCACGAGCGCGATCGCCGCCCATCCCAGCGGCCGCGCGATAGCGCGCGCGCGCTCACGCACGCGATCGGTCGTCCTGAGCTTGAGAAACGTGGCGCCGTGCAGCAGGCACAGCGCGAGCAGCGTCAGGCCGGTCCACAGGCCATACGGCGTCAGCAGGTCGAAGAAGTTACCGGTGAACTCATGGCTTGAGTCGATCGGCAGCCCGTTCAGCAGATCGCCCAGCCCGACGCCGAGCAGCAGCGGGATCAGCAGGCAGCCGATCGTCATCGCCCAGCGCCACGTCGTTCGCCAGCGGGGGTTCTCGCTTTTGTCTTTGAACTCAAACGCCACGCCACGTGCCATCAACGCCACCAGCACGAGCAGCAGCGCCAGGTACAGAGCCGAGAACATCGTCGCGTACCAGCCGGGGAACGCCGCGAACATGCCGGCGCCGGCGACGATCAGCCATACCTCGTTCCCGTCCCACCAGGGGCCGATCGTGCTCAACGCGAGCTTGCGCTCGGAGTCGGTGCGTCCGACGATCGTGTGCAGCATGCCGACGCCGAAGTCGAAGCCCTCGAGCACGAAGAACCCGATCCAGAAGATGCGATGACCACGAACCAGATGGTGTGCAGTTGCACGACTACGCGACTTCCTAGTAGCTCATGGCCGGGGTTGGGGTCTGCGCGCCTGCGCTCGACTCGTCAGGGCCACCCTCTTCGGGGTCGAGGCCCTTGCGGGCGTAACGCAGCATCAGGACCAGGTCCGCGGCGCCGAGCGCGAGTAGATCAGCACGAACGCGATCAGGCTGATCCAGATATCGGTCGACGTCACCGACGGCGAATTCGCGTTGATCGTCTTCATCAGGCCCTGCACGATCCACGGCTGACGCCCGCTCTCGGTCAGTAGCCAGCCCGCGGTGTTCATCACGAACGGCGTCACCACCGCCCCCAGGCTCGCACGCAGAAACCACTTCGAGCGGGCGAGCGTCCCGGCGTGCACGAGCCACGCGCCCCACAGCGCCAGCAGCGCGATCAGCGACCCCAGATAGGCCATCACGCGCATCGACCAGTACTGGATGAACACGTCGGGGATGTAGTTGCCGGGTCCGTATTTGGCGACGTCTTCCTTCTGCAGCTGGTTCAGCCCGATCGACCGCGCCACCCCAGGTCCCGGTCGCGAGCACCGAGAGCAGGTGCGGGATCGCGATCACCTGGGTGGGAGTCTGATCGTTGCTGCCCCCGCCGATCTGAAAGGCCGAGAACGAGCACGGCTGACAGTTCCCCCACTGCGCCTCGGCCGCCGCGATCTTGACCGGCTGGTATTTCGCCTCGATCTCTCCGAGCTTGTTGCCCACGAACATCTGCAGCAGGATCGCCGGCAGCAGCACGAGCACCGACAGCCGGGCCGTGGGGTAAAAGGCCTGCGCCTCGCGCTGCTTGCGCAGATACCACGCGGAGACCGCGAGCATCACCAGCGAGCCCGTCACCAGCGACGCCAGGATCACGTGCACGTAACCCCACAGGAAAGTCGGGTTCGTGAACAGCGCCCACACGTTGTTCAGTTCCGGCTGCCCGTGACTGTTCAGCACGTAGCCGACCGGATGCTGCATCCACGAGTTGGCGGCGAGGATGAACAACGCCGAGAGCATCGAGCCCGCCGCCACCAGCCAGATGCAGGCAAGGTGGACGCGCTTGGGCAGCCGATCCCAGCCGAATATCCACAGCCCCAGGAACGTGGACTCCAAAAAGAACGCCGCCAGTCCCTCCATCGCCAGTGGGCCGCCGAACACATCGCCGACGAACCGCGAGTAGGCCGACCAGTTCATCCCGAACTCGAACTCCTGCACCAGGCCGGTGACGACCCCGATCGCGACGTTGATCAGCAGCAGCGTGCCGAAGAAGCGGGTCACGCGCTTGTACTCGGGCTTCTGGTTGCGATACCAGGCGCTCTGCAGGAGCGCCACGAGGAACGCCAGCCCGATCGTCACAGGCACGAACAGGAAGTGATAGATGCTCGTCGTTGCGAACTGCCAGCGCGCAAGATCGTTGGTCATCCAACGATCAGTCTACGCTTGGGCCCGTCGGATCAGCTTTCGTGCCCCGCCGGCTTCTCGTCGTGTCCGCCAAACCCTTTGCGCATCGCCGATTGGACTTTGCCCGCGTACTCGTCCAGCCCGCGTGAACCGAAGCGCGAGTACAGCGCCGCCGTCAGCACCGGCGCGGGCACGCCCTCCTCGATCGCGGCGATCGACGTCCAGCGTCCCTCGCCGGAGTCTGACACCCGGCCGGCGAACTCCTCGAGCTTGGGCGAGGCGAACAGCTCCTGGGCGGTCAGGTCCAGCAGCCACGATCCGACCACGCTGCCTCGCCGCCACACCTCGGCGACCTCGGTCGTGTCGATCTCGTACTTGTAATACTCGGGGTTCTCCAGCGGGCTGGTCTCGGCGTCCTGCTCCTGCCGGCGCAGGCCCGCGTCGGCGGAGTGGATGATGCTCAGGCCCTCGGCGTAGGCGGCCATCAGGCCATACTCGATGCCGTTGTGCACCATCTTCACGAAGTGTCCCGCGCCGTTGGGGCCGCAGTGCAGGTAGCCCTGCTCGGACGGGCTCGGCTCGCCGCTGCGCCCGGGCGTGCGCGGCGCGGAGTCCACTCCCGGGGCGATCGTCGCAAACAGCGGGCTCAGCCGCTGCACGACCTCGGTCTCGCCCCCGATCATCAGGCAGTAGCCGCGCTCCAGCCCCCACACGCCGCCGCTGGTGCCGCAGTCGATGTGGTGGATGCCTTTGCTCTTCAGTTCTTCGGCGTGGCGAATGTCGTCGTGGTAGTGCGTGTTCCCGCCGTCGATGATCGTGTCGCCGGGCTCCATCGCGTCGGCGAGCTGCGCGATCGTCTTGTCGGTGATCTCCCCCGCGGGGACCATCACCCAGGCGGTGCGGGGCTGCTCCAGCTTGGCCACGAACTCCGCGATCGTGTCCGCGCCCTGCGCGCCGTCGGTTGCGAGCTCCTGCACGGCTTCCCGGCTGACGTCGTAACCCACGCAGCGGTGTCCGTCGCGCATCAGTCGCCGCACGATGTTGGCGCCCATCCGCCCCAGCCCGACCATCCCCAGCTGCATAGGTGTCTCAGTCGCCATCGTCGATGTGCTCCTCTCGTCGTTGTCGCCGTCCTCGGCATGTTCGCGATCTTGCCGATACCGTGCTCGGAGTCAGTGTCGCTCAATCAGGACTCATCCCGCACCTCGCCCCCGATCCGGCTACTGCTAGCCGACGTCGACGGCACGCTCGTCACCCAGGAGAAGGTCCTCACCGAGGCGGCGATCGCGACCGTGCGCGAGCTGGACGAGGCGGGCATCCTGTTCGCGCTGACCAGCGGGCGTCCGCCCAAGGGCATGTCGATGCTGATCGAGCCGCTGAACGTGCGCACTCCGATCGCCGCGTTCAACGGCGGCCTGCTGGTGGACCGGGACATGTCGGTGATCGAGCAGCGGACGATCCCCGTCGAGCTTGTTCCCCCGACGATTGAGCTGCTGAGGTCTCACGCGCTGGACGTATGGCTGTACAAAGGCGCCGACTGGTACGTGCGGGACCCGCAGGGATCGCACGTCGATCGCGAGGCCAAAACCGTTCGGTTTCAGCCGACCGTGCGTGCCGACTACGACGGCCTCATCGAGGAGATCGCCAAGATCGTCGGCGTCAGCGACGACCACGACGCGGTCGCCCAGGCCGCGCAAGCTGCCCACGACCGTTTCGGCGACCACGTCACCGCCGCGCGCTCACAGCCCTACTACGTCGACGTGACCCATCCGCAGGCGAACAAGGGCAGCGTCGTCGAGTATCTATCCGGCCGCTATGACATTCCCGGCGAGCAGATCGCCACGATCGGGGACATGCCCAACGACGTGCTCATGTTCGCGCGCTCGGGGCTGAGCATCGCGATGGGCAACTCCGACCGCGAGGTCCAGCGCGCCGCGCGGCGAGTGACCGGTTCGAACGAGCACGAGGGTTTCGCCGAAGCTGTGCGGCGGTTCGTCCTGCCGGGAGCGACTCAGCGCAGCGCGCGGTAGCGACGAATGAGCGCGTTGGTGGAGCTGTCGTGGGTCAGCTCCGGCTCGGCGTCGCAGGTCAGCTCGGGGATGATCTGCTTGGCGAGGACCTTGCCGAGCTCGACGCCCCACTGGTCGAAGGAGTCGATCCCCCAGATGGCGCCCTGGGTGAAGACGCTGTGCTCGTACATCGCGACGAGCGTGCCCAGCGCGTAGGGGGTCAGTCGCTCGGCGAGGATGACGTTGGTCGGGCGGTTGCCTTGCATCACCTTGTGCGGCACGACCGCCTCAGGCGTGTTCTCGGCGCGGATCTCATCCGCGGTCTTGCCGAACGCGAGCGCCTGCGCTTGGGCGAACACGTTGGACATCAGGATGTCGTGATGCTCGCCCAGCGGATTCAGCGCGACGCCGAAGCCGATCAGGTCGACGGGGATCAATCGTGTGCCCTGATGGATCAGCTGGTAGAAGCTGTGCTGACCGTTCGTCCCCGGCTCGCCCCAGTAGACCGCTCCCGTCTGGTAGTCGACCGTGGCGCCGTCGAGCGTGACGTGCTTGCCGTTTGACTCCATCGTCAGCTGTTGCAGGTAGGCGGGAAAGCGCTTGAGGTACTGCTCATAGGGCATGACTCCGCAGGTCTGGGCGCCGAAGAAGTCGCTGTACCAAAGGGAGAGCAGCCCCATCAGCACGGGCAGGTTGCGCGCGAACGGAGTCGTGCGGAAGTGCTCGTCCATCGCGTGAAACCCGGCCAGCAGCTCCGTGAAGCGCTCGGGCCCGATCGCGAGCATCGTCGAGAGGCCGATCGCGGAGTCCATCGAGTAGCGCCCGCCGACCCAGTCCCAGAAGCCGAACATGTTGTCCGTGTCGATCCCGAACTCCGCCACCGCCTCGGCGTTGGTGGAGACGGCGACGAAGTGCTTGGCGATCGCCGCCTGATCGCCCAACGCGACGAGCGACCACGCACGCGCCGAATGCGCGTTGGTCATCGTCTCCAGGGTCGTGAACGTCTTCGAAGAGACGACGAACAGCGTCTCGGCCGGATCGAGGTCGCGCGTGGCCTCGACGAAGTCGGTCGAGTCGACGTTCGACACGAACCGGAACGTCAGCCCGCGGGCGGAATAGCCGCGCAGCGCCTCGTAAGCCATCACGGGGCCGAGGTCCGAGCCGCCGATGCCGATGTTGATCACGTTGCGGATCGGCTTGCCGGTGTAGCCGAGCCACTCGCCCGAGCGCACCCGCTCGGCGAACGCGCCCATCCGCTCGAGCACCTCGTGCACCTGCGCGACGACGTCGACGCCGTCCACGACCAGCGACGCGCCGGCGGGCATCCGCAGCGCGACGTGCAGGACCGAGCGGTTCTCCGAGACGTTGATCGGATCGCCGGCGAACATCGCCTCGATCCGCTCGCTCAGATGAGACTGCTCGGCGAGCGCGACCAGCAGCTCGAGCGTCTCGTCGGTGATCCTGTTCTTGGAGTAGTCCAGGTACAGCCCGACGCCCTCGGCCGTCAGGCGCTCTCCGCGGGACGGGTCATCGGCGAACAGCGCCCGCAGATGCGTGTCGCGAATCGTCTCGTAGTGCGCACCGAGCTTGGCCCACGCGGGACGCTCGGACAGGCGGGAAACGGGGCTACTCCTCGGCGGGGGCGCCGGTGTCGAGGACATCTCGACCCTTGTACGACCCGCACGTGCCGCACACGCGGTGAGGAAGCTTGGGCTGATGGCACTGTGGACACAGGTTCGAGGCCGCCGGCACGATTTTGTGCTGGGCGCGGCGCTTGGCCGTACGCGAGTGGGACTGTTTCTGCTTGGGTGTCTGACCGCCCGCCATCGGCGCGGACTCTAGCAGTCGCCGCGTCTAGGCTTCGAGCCTATGGAGCTGCTGAGAACCGCAGCGGTTGGCTGCGTGGCTCAGGCGGCGATCGATCCAGCCAGGTGATGCGGCTTGGGCACCGGCTCTCCGACCTCGCGCATCAGTTCTATGTGCATTGGAATTGCTTCGCCGATGAGCTTCTCGACCTCGGCCTTCGTTTTGCCGACCGCGACGCAGCCGGGCAGGTCGGGAGAAGAGGCGCCCCACCCTCCGTCCTCACCCATCTCATAGATGATCAGGTACTCGGTCATCGCAGCTCCTCGACTCCAGATTTACGTCTGATGCTTGCCAACTGGCCCACCGGCATGGTATCGCTTCGCTTGCCCGAGAGGGTGACCACGGGTGCGAGGTCGGGATGCTTGAACTGGCGATGGCTTCCGCGCTCGCGGACCTGCCGCCAGCCATACGCTTCGAGGATCGCGATCACCTCGTGAACCTTCTTCGCCACATACCCTTATCCGACGGTACGGGCGTTTCGGGACAGGATGCCTTGGGCAGATGGGGAGTATCGGAGGGGGCAGATGGGGAGTTGCTCATATGGGGCACGCGGTGCCCGTCTCCGGGGATGAGATCGGTATCGAAAACGTTCTCTACGCGCGCACGCGAGTCGCCGCGGTCATGATGTCGTTACCTGCCACGCGCGCGGTCTCGGCGCCTTCGACGTCCAGGTTCTCCACCTCGCTCAGGTCCCCGGCTGCGATCACTCGATTGCGTCCCGCGCGCTTGGCCTCGTACAGCGCGCTGTCCGCCGCTCTGAACAGCTCGTCGTAGTCGACCTGAGCGCCGCCGGCCGCGCTCACTCCGAGGGAGATCGTGATCGGGATGTCCGTCGGGCGCGCTTCCTCGACCGCCGCGCGCAGCCGCTCGGCCGTGGCCTGGGCGGGCAGCACACCGACGCCGGGGAGCACGATCAGGAACTCCTCGCCTCCGAGCCGGTACACGAGCTCGAACGAGCGCAGCCGCTTGCGCAGTACGTACGCAATGTCGCGCAGCACCGCGTCGCCGCGGTCGTGGCCGTGCTCGTCGTTGACCGCCTTGAACCCGTCCACGTCGCACAGCACCATGCTCACGGGCTGCCCCGTCAACCGCGCCTGGTGGGAGATCTCGACGAACCGCGGCACGAGCGCGTGGCGGTTCAGCAGTCCCGTCAGAGGGTCGAGGATCGCCTCGTCGCGGTGGTGCAGCTCGGCGGCCTGCAGCGCCCACACGATCGACACGACCCCCGCCAGCAGCGCGAGCGTGGCGATCACCGGCGACGGTTCGTCGATCGTCCACCGCGGGTGCACGCCGATCGTCGTAACGAGCACGATCGCGACCGTCAGCCCGAGCGCGGCGATCACGACCTGGGGGCGAAACCGCGCGGCGACCATCCCCGCGGGCAGCACCAGCCAGGGCAGCGCCGGGCTGCGCGGGCCGCCGCTGAGGACGACGCCGGCGCCGATCACCCCCATCGTGAACACGATCGCCCACGCGCTCACGCGCTCAGGATGCGCGCTCTTGCGGATACGCCGATCGACGGTGATGAGGTTGACGGCGGACAGCGCAAACAGGATCAGCGTCCACCAGCCGATCCAGGGAGCGCAGATGATCAGCGCCACGCCGACCGCGGTCGAACCGACCCGGCGGATCGTGCGCACGCGGTCGTTCGCGTCGACCACGCGATTGCGGTCAAGCTCCGTTGGGCACAGCCACGATGATGACGACGATGACGATGAGGACCCCCCGCTCATCTGGTTGTACTCGACCGCTTTACGGCTTTGCTTTAGGGGTCAGAAACAGCCCAGACAGCTGTCTGCATCGGCCGTCGCGACGACAATTTCCCGCAGTCCTTTCAGCCGTTCGCTCGCCCCCACTATTCGGACCGGGGGAGGCGTCACAGGAGGGCCGCGGTAGGAGGCCCGCGGCAAGGGTCGCGGTAGGCTCAGCGCGATGCCCGCGGAGCCGATTCCCAGCGTGCGCGGGCTGATCCGGCGGCGGCGCGCAGTACCAGGGGCGCTCAACGATTGTGGTGGTTGGGGCTACGCAATTGCGCGCGTTGTGACACATCGGCTTGTGGCTTGCCCGGATATGTGTTCTATGACGATCTGCAGCGCGAGATCCAGGGGCCGGGGGAGCATGCGGTGGCGTTCTGCGTGGCGCGTCGCGGTTAGGGTTCTTCGACATGTCTAGGCAGACGATTTCCGGCATTCGCGAGCTGATCGCGCAACGCACCGGTGAGGAGCTCGCGCTCAACGAGCGGTATCTGAACCCGCAGATGGGCCGCATCCTGCGGACGCTCGGCTTTGACCGGACGTGGACGGGGGGCGAGGGCGCCCACCTGGTCGACTCCGGCGGCGAGCGCTACCTCGATCTGTTCGGTGGCTACGGCGTGTTCGCGATCGGGCGCAACCATCCGCAGGCGATCGCGGCAATCGAGCAGGTCATGCATGCCCGTACCGGCAACCTGCCGCAGCTCGGCGTCACGCTGCTCAGCGGCGTCCTGGCCGAGCAGCTGCTCGCGCGCGCTCCCGACTCGGTCGGGGCGATGGTCCCCGCCAACACCGGCGCCGAGGCGGTCGAGGCGGCGATCAAGATCGCTCGCGCCGCGACCGGGCGACCGCGCGTGCTGTATACCGAGCACGCCTTTCACGGGCTGACGCTCGGTGCGCTGTCGCTCAACGGGGATGACATCTTCCGCGACGGGTTCGGGCCGCTGCTGCCCGGCTGCGATCCCGTGCCGTGGGGGGATCTCGACGCGCTGGAGCTTGCGCTGGCCCGTGGGGACGCGGCCGCGTTCGTGGTCGAGCCCGTCCAGGGGAAGGGAGTGCACCTTCCCCCTGATGGATATCTGCTCGGCGCCCAGCGGCTATGCCGTGAGGCGGGCGCGCTGTTCGTCTGCGACGAGGTCCAGACCGGCGTCGGGCGCACCGGGCGCTTTCTCGCCGGCGAGCACTGGGACCTGCAGCCCGACATGGTCTGCCTCGCCAAGGCCCTGTCGGGAGGGCTGGTGCCGATCGGCGCGGTGCTCGTCTCGCGCGCCGCGTTCGATCGCGTGTTCGACGGCATGGAGCGGGCCGTCCGCCACGGCTCCACGTTCGGCGGCAACGACCTCGCCGCCGCCGCGGCGCTGGCGACGCTGCGTGTCCTCGACGAGGAGGGCCTGATCGCCCGCGCCGAGCGCCTGGGCACCCTGCTGCTCGAGCTCACGACGCCGCTGGTGCAGCGCTACGAGGTCGTTCGCGACGTGCGCGGTCTCGGACTGATGTGGGCGATCGAGTTCGGCCCACCCTCGGGGATTGCGGCTCGCAGGCTGTGGGAGACGGTCGAGCGCCGCCAGGCGGGATTGTTCTCCCAGCTCGTGACCGTGCCGCTGTTCCACGACCATCACATCTTCTGCCAGGTCGCGGGCCATCGCATGAACGTCATCAAGGCATTGCCCCCGCTCGTGATCGAGGAGTCTGAGATCAGGCGTTTCGCCGCCGCGCTGGAGGAGACCGTCGCCGCGGCGGAGCGCTATCCGACGGCGCTCGCGCGGTTCGGGCTGAGGACTGGTTTCAGGGCTATGCGCTCGCACCACTAGCGCCGCGGGGGCTACGCAATCAGGCGGGTTGCGAAACAGTGGTTTGTGGCTTGCCCGGATATGTGTTCTATGAGGATCTTGAACGCGAGACCCAGGGGCCGGGGGGAAACATGCGGCGGCTGTTCTGCTCGGCGCGTCTCGTTGAAGGTTCTTCGACCCCTGCATCCGGGAACCCCCTCGACTCCCCAGTACTCTGTCCGGCCGTGCCCCTAATCCCCAGAGATGACATACGAAACGTCGCGATCGTCGCGCACGTCGACCATGGCAAGACGACGCTCGTGGACGCGATGCTGTGGCAGTCGGGCGCGTTCAGGGTCGGCCAGGACGTTGCGACGCGCGTGCTGGACTCGATGGACCTCGAGCGCGAGAAGGGGATCACGATCCTCGCCAAGAACACCTCGCTGCGGTATCGCGACGTCAAGCTGAACATCGTCGACACCCCCGGGCACGCCGACTTCGGGGGCGAGGTCGAGCGGGGCCTGACGATGGTGGATGGGGTCCTGCTGCTCGTGGACGCCTCCGAGGGGCCGCTGCCGCAGACCAGGTTCGTGCTGCGCAAGGCGCTGGAGGCGGGGCTGCCGGTGATCCTCGTCGTCAACAAGGTCGATCGCCCCGACGCGCGCGTGACCGAAGTGGTCGACGAGGTGTACGAGCTGTTCCTCGACCTCGACGCCGACGAGCATCAGATCGAGTTCCCGATCGTCTACTGCAACGCCAAGGCCGGTGTGGCCTCGCTGAAGTACGACCCCGGGCATCCGATCGAGGAGCGCGACCTCGCGCCGCTGCTGGACCTGCTGCTGGAGCGCATTCCGCCGCCGATGTACGACCCCGAGCACCCGCTGCAGGCGCTCGTGACGAACCTCGACGCCTCCCCGTACGTCGGCCGCCTGGCGATCTGCCGGGTGCGTCACGGAAACATCCGCAAGGGCCGGCAGATCGCCTGGTGTCGGGCGGACGGATCGATCCAGCGCGCGCAGGTGGTCGAGCTGTACGTCACCGACGCGCTGGACCGCGTCGACGCGCCTGAGGCGGGTCCGGGGGAGATCATCGCCGTGGCCGGCATCGCCGAGGTCACGATCGGCGAGACGTTGGCCGACCCCGAGGACCCGCGCCCGTTGCCCGTGATCACGGTCGACGAGCCGGCGATGTCGATCACGCTCGGCGTCAACACCTCACCGCTTGCGGGTAAAGACGGCAACAAGCTGACCGCCAGGCAGATCAAGGCCCGTCTCGATCAGGAGCTGATCGGAAACGTCTCGCTGCGCGTGGCCGAGACCGAGCGTCCGGACACATACGAGGTGCAGGGACGCGGCGAGCTGCAGCTCGCGGTGCTCGTGGAGATCATGCGCCGGGAGGGCTTCGAGCTGACGGTCGGCCAGCCGCACGTGGTCGAGCGCGAGATCGACGGCCGCCGCCACGAGCCCGTCGAGCGCCTGTCGGTAGACGTGCCCGACGAGCACGTCGGCACGGTCACCCAGCTGCTGGCCGCACGTAAAGGGCGGATGGAGCACATGATCAACCACGGCACCGGCTGGGTGCGCATGGACTACCTCGTTCCGGCGCGCGGCCTGATCGGCTTCCGCACCGAGTTCCTGACCGAGACGCGCGGGACGGGGATCATGCACCACGTGTTCGACCGCTGGGAGCCGTGGGCGGGCGAGCTGCTCACGCGTCAGAGCGGCGTGCTCGTGGCCGACCGCCGCGGCGCCACGGTCACCTTCTCGCTGTTCACCCTTCAGGAGCGCGGCTCGCTGTTTGTCGGACCCGGAGAGGAGGTATACGAAGGGATGATCATCGGCGAGAACTCCCGCTCCGAGGATCTGGACGTGAACCCGGTCAAGGAAAAGCACCTCACCAACATGCGCTCCTCCACCTCGGATGTGCTCGTGCGATTGGACGCCCACCGCAAACTGACGCTCGACGAGGCGCTGGAGTTCGTGCGCGAGGACGAGGCGGTCGAGGCGACGCCCGTATCCGTGCGCATGCGCAAGGTCGTCCTGCCGAAGGTCGAGCGACTGAAGGCTGTCAGGGCGGCGCGGAAGTGAGCGATATCCGCCTGAAGGGCCTGGTCAAGTCCTTTGACGGGCCCGACGGACCGATCAGGGCGGTGCGCGGCATCGACGTGCAGATCGCCGCTGGCGAGACGGTCGCGCTGCTGGGGCCCAACGGCGCGGGCAAGTCGACCACGATCGACATGCTGCTCGGCCTGCTGGAGCCCGACCAGGGCACGGTGACGGTGTTCGGCCGCTCACCGAGCGAGGCGGTTGCGCAGGGCGCCGTCGGCGCGATGCTGCAGACCGGCGCGCTGATCAAAGACCTGTCGGTGCGCGAGCTGGTCACGATGATGGCCTCGCTGTACCCCGCGCCGCTGGACGTCGAGGAGGTGTTGCGGTTGACCGGCGCGAGCGCGTATGCCGACCAGCGCACCCAGAAGCTGTCCGGCGGGCAGACCCAGCGCGTGCGCTCGGCGGTCGCGCTGGTGAGCAATCCCGAGCTGCTGGTGCTCGACGAGCCGACGGCCGCGATGGACGTCGAGGGCCGGCACTCGTTCTGGACGACCATGCGCGAGTTCGCCGCGCGCGGCAAGACGGTCCTGTTCGCGACCCACTACCTGGATGAGGCCGACTCCTACGCCGACCGCGCCGTGCTGATGGCCCATGGTGGGATCGTCGCCGACGGGCCGACGAACGAGATCAAGGCGATGGTCGGCACGCGCACGATCCGCGCGACGCTGCCGGACGTGGACACGGACGCGCTGGCCGAGCTGCCGGGCGTGAGCGGCGTGGAACGTCGTGGCGAGGCGGCCGCTTTGAGCTGCACCGACTCCGACGCGGCGATCAGGGCGCTGCTCGCCGCGTACCCTCACGCGCGCGACATCGAGATCGCGGCCGCGGGACTGGAGCAGGCGTTCCTGGAGCTGACCGGGGATGGGGCCGGGGAGCGGCCGTCCGCGAGTGCGGCCGGCATCGAGTCAGACAGGGACGGGCAGGGGAGTGATGGGCGCGCCGGGAGCGGCCTGGTAGGAGGTGCGCGGTGAACCCGCTCGTCTACACCCGGTATGAGCTGTTGAGGACGCTGCGCAACCGGCGGTTCTTCATCCTGTCCCTGGGATTCCCGCTGATTCTGTTCTTCGTGATCGCCGGGCCCCAGCGCAACGTGCACAACTTCGGCGGTACGGGCATACCGGCGCCGCTGTACTACATGGTCGGGCTGGCGGCGTTCGGGACGATGAGCGCGATGCTCTCCAGCGGCGCGCGGATCGCCGCCGAGCGGGCGGTCGGCTGGAACCGGCAGTTGCGCATCAGTCCGCTGTCACCGCGCAACTACTTTCGCGCGAAGGTTCTGACCGCGTACATGATGGCGCTGCTCAGCCTGTTCGCGCTGTACGTGGCCGGGACGACGCTCGGGGTCAGCCTCGGCGCGAGCGAATGGCTGAAGATGACCGGTCTGATCATCGTCGGCCTGATCCCGTTCGCGGCGGGGGGGATTCTGCTCGGGCACCTGCTCACGCCCGACTCGATCGGCCCCGCGATGGGCGGCGGCATCGCGCTGCTGGCGCTGCTCGGGGGAACGTGGTTTCCGATCGCCACCCACGGGTTCATGTACTACCTCGCGCAGTGCCTGCCGTCCTACTGGCTGGTGCAGGCCAGTCACATCGCGGTGGGCGGGCACGCCTGGCCGGCGCGGGGATGGATCGTGATCGCGGTGTGGACGGTCGTGCTGAGCAGGCTTGCCGCGCGGGCTTACCGCAAAGACACGGGGCGGGTTTAACGCGCGAGGCCCGCTCACAGCGGGCCTCGGGTGCAACGCGACGACTGTCCCTCGTACTGTGAACGCTACCGATGTCGGCGGCGGTCGATAAGGTGCCGCCGATGAGATCGACGAGGGCCATCCGCATCGCCCTGCTGAGCGCCGTTCTGACTGTGGTGTTCGCCGCCGGCGCGGTCGCGGCGACCACGATCCACTTCCACTCTGAGAGCCTGCCCGCGCTGGAGGCGCAGCTGCACAAGCACGAAGTGCACGCGGTGACGTTTCATCCGACGCCCGCGCCGGGGCACATTCATGTTTCGATGAACAACGGCAGTCATTACACGGTCATCTACACCACAAGCGAACAGGCCCAACTCGTGGCGCTGGCGCACTCAGGCGGCGCGCGCTACGCGGTCGCCACGGTCAAGCCGAAACCGGCTGCAACGACACACCATACGCTGCGTTACATCGCGGGCGGGATCGTGATCGTTGTGATCGTCGTTGTCGTGACGGTGCTGCTGGTCGATCGCCGCCGCAAGCTGAATGAAAGCGGCCCGGATGCCAAGCGGGCGCCGGGCGACTCTACGACTTAGCCGGCGCTCGACCGACGGGCCGGCTCAGAACCCGGTGTTGGTCTTGACGCGTTTGCGATCGGCCTCGTGCAGGGTGCCCTTGGCGTCGAGCGTGGCGCACGCCTGCTTGATGTCCTGGCCGAGGGCGACGGTGAGCGAGTGGCTGAGCGTCTGCTTGACGAGCACGCGCATGATCTTGACGTGCTCGGCATTGGGAGGAAGGGTGTAGGCGGGCACCATCCAGCCCCGCTCGGAGGCCAGCTGCGCGGCTACGTCGAACTCGTCGTAGGGGTGAACGCCTGACAGTTTGAAGGCGACGAGCGGGAGCTGCTCGTCCTGTTCGCCGCCGATCAGTTCGAAGTCGCAGGCGGCGATCTCCTTGGCCAGCGTGCGCGCGTTGTACTTCATCGTCTCCATCGCGTAGCGGTAGCCGGAGTGGCCGAGGCGGACGAAGTTGTAGTACTGCGCGAGCACCATCGCCGAGCCGGTGGAGAAGTTCAGCGTGAAGGTGGCGTCGCGCTTGCCGAGGTAGTTCTCGTAGAAGACGAGGTCCTCGGCGAGGTCGCTCTTCTCCCTGAAGATCAGCCAGCCGATGCCGGGGTAGACGAGCCCGAACTTGTGGCCGGAGACGTTGATCGAGCGGACCTGCTGCAGGCGGAAGTCCCACTCCGAGCCGGGGTAGAGGAACGGCCACACGAAGCCGCCGGAGGCGGCATCGACGTGTATCGGCACGTCCAGGCCCTTGTCGTTCTTGAGGCTTACGAGCAGGTCGTTGATGCCACGGATGTCGTCGGCGTGCCCGGTGAAGGTGGTGCCGAGCACGGCGGCCACGGCGATCGTGTTCTCGTCGACGTGGGGCTCCACGTCCTCGGGGCCGATCGTGTACTTGTCGGGCGCGAGCGGGACGATGCGCGGCTCGACGTCGAAGTAACGGCAGAACTTCTCCCAGACGACGTGCACGTCGCCCCCGAAGACGAGGTTGGGGCGATCGGTCGCCTTGCCGGCGGCCTCACGGCGCTCGCGCCACTTCCACTTCAGCGACAGCGCGCCGAGCATGATCGCCTCGGAGGAGCCCTGGGTGCGCGCGCCGGTCGTCTCTCCGGGAGCGTTGAAGAGGTCGGCGAGCATGCGGATGCAGCGCTGCTCGATCTCGGCCGACTGCGGGTACTCGGCGTGGTCGATGAAGTTCACCTTCAGCGCCGAGTCGATGACCTGGTGGGCCTCGGGCTCCATCCAGGTCGTCACGAACGTCGCGAGGTTGCGCATGGGCAGGCCGTCGAGGATCATTTCCTCACCGACCAGGCGCATCGCTTCCTGGGCGGACATTCCCGCCTTGGGAAGTTTGTTGTCCGGAGGGGGCTCGAGCAGGAAGCGGTTGCCGAACTTGCCCTCCAGTTTCTCGACCTGCTCGAGCGTCAGCGGGGGCGGGCTCGTATCGGGCCGATCCTCGGCAGGCTGCTGGTGGGACGGCATGCGTGGCGATCATACTCGCGAGCCCGTGCGGGCGGGAGAGCGCCAAAGCAAGAATAAGACTCAATCTTGATAGGGTGGGGCAAGTGGCTGTGCGCAGACAGGGCGAAGGGTGTCGCTCCCGCTCACGAATGCGGGCGGTGTGGCCGGCGCGTCCACGCATGTTGGCGGTGGTGGTCTGCGCTTTGGCGGCCGCGGGACTGGCGGGCTGCGACAAGAGCGGGCCGAGCGCGACGGCCGGCACGGGTGCGAGCGGCGGCAGGCTGAGGGTGGTGGCCGCGGAGAACTTCTGGGGCAGCATCGCAAGTCAGCTGGGCGGGGGAAAGGTGGAAGTGCGGAGCATCGTCGTGAACCCGAGCAGTGACCCGCACAGCTACGAGCCGACCGCGCAGGACGCGCGGACGATGGCGGGTGCGCAGCTGGCGATCATAAACGGGATCGGCTACGACAACTGGGCGCCGAGGCTGCTCGCGGCGAGCCCGGCGGAAGGACGTAGCAGCGGTCGCGTGGTGCTGAATGTGGGGGAACTGCTGGGGCTCGAGCAGGGAGACAACCCTCACCAGTGGTACTCACCCGCAAGTGTGAAAAGGGTGGTGGGGAAGATCGTCGCCGACTACGACAGGCTCGACCCGGCAAGCGCGGGGTACTACGCCGAACGGGAGAAGGCGTTGCAGACGACCGGGCTCGCGCGGTACGACGAACTGCGGGCGCGGATACGCACGAAATACGCGGGCACGCCGGTGGGGTACAGCGAGAGCATATTCCGGCCGCTGGGTGAAGACCTCGGGTTGAAGCTGATCACCCCATACAGCTTCGCGAAGGCGATCGCCGAGGGCGGCGAAGTGACCGCGCAAGACAAGAAAACCGTCGACGAACAGGCCGAAGACCGTAAGGTGAAGGTGTGGGTGTTCAACAGTCAGAACGTGACGCCGGACGTGCAGCGTGTGAACGACATCGCGCGGGCGCAAGGCATACCGATTGTTACCGTGACGGAGACGCTGTCGCCGGCGAGTGACACGTTCGAGCAGTGGCAGGTGGCGCAGCTGGAAGGGCTGATGCAGGCGCTGGCCGAAACGGGGATGCGAGCTGGAGGCGAGCATCTCCCGGCTTCGGTCGAGGCGACGGGGAGGTGAGTGGCGCCGTGACGCGCGCCGACGACATCGAGACCTCGCCGATGCCGCCCCCAGGTGGTGGACGATCCGCTGCCGGGCCGGCGCTCGAGCTGCGCGGCGCGAGTGTGCAGGTCGGGGGGCGGACCGTGTGGAGCGACGTGAGCATGAGCATGGCCCAGGGCGAGTTCGTCGCGCTGCTGGGGGCGAACGGGTCGGGCAAGTCGACGCTGCTGAAGGCCGCGCTGGGGATGCTGGGGTTGAGCGCCGGGAGTATCTCCGTGCTGGGCCGCCCGGCGGGGGAGGCGAACGCACAGATCGGGTATCTGCCGCAAAGGAAGGCGTTCGACGCGGGCACGAGACTGCGCGGGCAGGACATCGTGCGGCTCGGATGCGACGGCGCGCGCTGGGGGGTGCCGCTGCCGGTGCCGCAATGGAGCGGTGCGGGCAAGCGCAGGAACGCCGATTCGCTGCGGGTGGAGCGGGCGATCGAGCTGGTCGGCGCGAGCGCGTACTGCAAGCGGCCGATCGGGGAGCTGTCGGGGGGCGAGCAGCAAAGGCTGCTGATCGCGCAGGCGCTCGTGCAAGAGCCGAGGCTGCTGCTGCTGGACGAGCCGCTGGACAGCCTCGACCTGCCCAACCAAGCGACGGTGGCGGCGCTCGTCGCCAAGATCTGTCGTGAGGCCTCGGGCGTGGGGGTGCTGCTGGTCGCGCACGACGTGAATCCGCTGCTGCCATACCTCGACAGGGTCGTGTACCTCGCGGCCGGGCACGCGGTGGAGGGGATGGTGGAGGAAGTGATCGACAGTGACACGCTGACACGGCTGTATGGGGTGCCGGTCGAGGTGCTCAAAGCTCGGGACGGGCGGCTGGTCGTGGTCGGCCAGCCGGAGCCGCCGGCACACCATCACGACCGGCACGAGCACGCCCATGAGCACACCCATGCGAGCTGAACCGACTCTGACCTGGAACCTCGCCCGCGACGTGGGGGAGGTGGTCGAATACCACTTCATGGTGAATGCGCTGCTCGCCGGGACGATCGTGGCGGTGATGGCGGGCTTGCTGGGGTGGTTCATGGTGCTCAGACGGGAGGCGTTCGCGGGGCACACGCTCGCGATGATGGCGTTCCCCGGCGCGGCTGGAGCGGCGCTGATCGGTGTGCCCGCGGCGTGGGGATACTTCGTGTTCTGCGGTACGGGGGCGCTGGCGATCGGCCGGTTCTCCGGCGGGCGGGTGCGTTCGTGGAGTGAGCAGTCGGCGAGCATCGGCGCGGTGCAGGCGCTGGCACTGGCGCTCGGGTTCCTGTTCGTGAGCCTGTACGGGGGCGTGCTCGGCGACCTCGAGAATCTGCTGTTCGGCACCGTGCTGGGCATCTCCGACGGGGAGGTGGTGACACTCGCGGCGGTCGCCGCGGGCTCATTGATCGCGCTGGCGGTGCTGGGACGGCCGCTGCTGTTCGCCAGCATCGACCCGGACCTCGCGGGCGCGAAGGGCGTGCCGGTCAGGAGGCTGTCGATCGTGTTCCTTGGGCTGCTGGGGCTGGCGGTTGCGGCAACAAGCCAGATCACGGGCGTGCTGCTGGTGTTTGCGCTGCTCGTAGCGCCGGCTGCGACCGCACAAGTGCTCACCACGCGTCCCGGGCTGGGCCTCGCGCTGACGGTCGCGATCGGCGTGGGGATCGTGTGGGTTGGGCTGGGGGTGTCATATTTTTCGGCATATCCGGCGGGGTTTTATGTGGCGAGCATCGCGTTCGTCCTGTACATGCTCGCGCGTGTGGGAGCGTGGGCTCTGGGCGCGTCTCGGCGGCGAGCGGCACCGGCGCGGGAGCCCACGCCCGAGGGAGTAATCGCCTGATGTTCGGCCAGGAGTTCATGCGCAATGCGCTGCTCGCGGGCACGTTCATCGCACTGGCGTGCGGCGTGAGCGGCTGGTTCGTGGTGTTGCGTGCGCAGGTGTTCGCCGGGGACGCCCTCAGCCACGTCGCGTTCCCCGGCGCGCTGGCGGCCGCGGCGGCGGGGATCGACGAGCGCGTAGGGCTGTTCGCCGCGACCGTGCTGGTCGGGGCGGGCATCGGCCTGCTCGGGCTGGGCGGGCGCGGCGGCGGCGGAGCTGGACGGGGTGAGCTCGCCCGCGCGGCGGGCGGCTCGGCCGGGCAGGACACGGCGATCGGGATCGTGTTCACGTTCGTGCTCGGGTTGGGCGTGTTCTTTCTGACGCTGTTCAGCATGGGCGCCGGCGGCGGCGCGGGCATCCAGGCCGCGCACACGCTGTTCGGCTCGATATACGGACTCGGCGGCGGCGAAGCACGGGTGGCGGCGGCGGTCGGGCTCGCGGCGACCGCGGGCATGCTTGCGATCGGCAGGCCGCTGCTGTTCGTGTCGCTGTCCCCGGACATCGCCGCCGCCAAGGGAGTGCCGGCGCGAGTGCTGAGCGTGGGCTTTCTCGCGCTGCTGGGCGTGGTGGCGGCCGAGGCGGCGCAGGCCGTCGGGGCGCTGCTGCTGCTCGGTCTGCTGACGGGTCCGGCGGCCGCGGCACACCGCCTGACGGGCAGGCCATACGCGGGCATCGCGCTCGCGGGCCTGCTGGGAGTGGGCGCGATGTGGGGTGGCCTGGCGCTCGGGTACACCGTGCCGCAACTGCCCCCGAGCACGGCGATCGTGACGCTGGCGGTCGGCGTGTATGCGGTCGCGGCGCTCGTGGGCACGCGGACGCGCCGTGGGGCGCGAGGCTCAAAAGGGAACGTCGACGCATCGTCGTCGCCGTCACCGCTGTCGCCGCGACCATCTCCACCATCCGCGAGCGCGGATGCGCCTGGAGCTACCATCGCGGCATGACCGCAAACGCGTCGACAGAGGGCTGGACCGAGCGCGCCGAGGCGACGCTCGCCGCCGCCGGCCACCGGCGCGGCGGCGCCAGGAGGGCGCTGCTGGAGCTGCTCGACGGGCAGGAGTGCGCGCTCACAGCCGTGGAGATCGAGGACGCCCTGCGCAGTCAGGGCAAGAGCAAGCGCGTCGTGAGCAGGGCGAGCGTGTACAGGATCCTCGACGAGCTGGAGCAGCTGCGACTCGTGCAGCGCGTGGAGACCGGCCAGGCGATGGTCCGCTACGAGCGCGTGTGCGAGCACAACGAGCACCACCATCACCTGGTGTGCGACGAGTGCGGCGTGGTGATGCCGTTCTCAGATGCAGGCCTGGAGCGCGCGATCGACAAGCTCAGCGAGCGGGTTCCGCTGGCCGTGTCCGAGCACGAGATCGTGTTGCACGGGGCGTGTCGGGACTGCGCCCTGTGAGCCGTGGGCACGGCGCGAGGCTTTGTCCTCAGTCGCTCGCGTACCGAAGCCGGGAGACACTCGCTCCGCTCGCATCCCCGTTTCGGCCAGCACGCCACGCTCCCTGCGTCCGTGCCTCGCTTGACCCACGACTCACAGGGGGACTTCCCTCCGGGGAGCGGCCCCACAGGTAGGCGAGCACGCACCCCAAAACGAAGACGGCGACGACGAGCAGGACTGGGCCGGAGTCCTCCACGAGGGCGCCGACGATGCCCGCGGCTAGACCACCCGACAGAGCGGCCAACCAGGCCGGGTCGCCTGCGACGGGAGCCAGCAGGCGCTCACGCCGGCGCAGGCCAACCCCAGCGCAGAGCAAAGCGAGGGCGGTGGCGACGGGCATTGCGTGATTGTGCAGCTCGCCCCAGGCGGCGGTGTAACGGCGGACGATCACATCGCGCAGGTCGCCAAGCGAGCGGGCGTGCAGGATGCTGCCGGTGAAGTGGCCCGAGCCGTGGGCGGTGGCGAGGTCGAGTGCGGCGAGCAGGACGAGGGCGAGGATGGGGGCGATCAGCACGATCAGAGCGCGGCGGCGGGTCAGCGCTCCGGGTAGCAACATGATGACCGCCACGGCGGTGCCGGCACTGACGAGGATCACTCCGCCGACTCCCGCGCCGATCCGGGCAGAGCCCTCGACGATGGCGAGCAGGATGCCGGCGCCGGCCATCGCAATCGCCGCCCGCCGCCCGCCGACCGATCTTCGATCGGTGGTGGGATACAGCGCGGCGGCAACCGCTGCGAATACGAGCGCGGCGAGGCCGGACTTGAGCTCGTTGCCGATGCCATAGAAGCGCGCGCCGAGGATCGGATTGGGGCCGAGCAGGGAGCGCATCAAAAGCTGTGTGCCCGCGAGCGCGTCCGCGCTGAGAGCGAGGACGGCTACGACCGCCGGGAGCAGCGGCGCGCGCGGCCACGGCAGCAGGCGGTCGGTGAGCGCTCCCAGAGCCAGGCACGTTAGTGCGATCGTCAGGTACTCCACGGCGGCGCTCGGGTGCAGCGCGGCGGGGATCAGCACAGCGACGGGCGCCCACAAAATGCCCAAGGCGCCGGCGCGCATCGCCCACGTGCGGGCTCGTGGCCACGGTGCGCACGTCAGCAGGAGCAGTGCCCAAGCGGTCAGGAGCCAGCCCAGGGCACGCAGCCGCCGGGGGCCGATCACGTGCAGGCGGGCCATCAGTGCGCGCAGGGAGGTGGAGTGGAGCGGGCCGTCGGTGCGGATCTGATCGCCGCGCACGTCGGCCGGGATGGGCTTGGCGGTCAAGCTCAGATGGCGCAGGATCGTGGGGGCGATGTCGATCGAGGCGATCAGCCCGCGCTGGTTGGTCGTCTGCGAGCTGAGCGTCAGCGGCGTATCGCCGGCTCGGAGTCCCGCGGCGGCGGCCCACAGCAGTTCGTGGCCGCGCGGGGCTCGTGCGCGCTGCACGACGAGCAGCAGTTGGTCGGACGTGCGGGTGACGCTCAGCGCGCGCAGGTCATCAAAGCCGGTTTCACCGGCAGGCAGGTCGGCGATGACGAGGCGGTGCGTGCGGCCCAGCAGGGCGATGCGCGCGAGCAGCGAAGGCGCTGTTCCCAGTGAGATCGCTGCCACCCGCCCTGAGCGATCGGCGGCGGCGATCGCGTCGGTGTCGTCGAGGCCGGCGATCCCCGTGTAGGCGGCGCCACCCGGGATCTGCGCGGCGAGCAGGCCGGGGCGCAGCAGCTGGGGGGCGTTTTCGGCGCGCCTGCGCGCTGCCTGCCAGCCGGTGATTGCACCGGCCGCGCCGAGTATCCGCAGGGCCATCGCCGGCGGGTGGGTAGGGGAGTAGGCCGAGGCGGCGATGCGGGCGCCCTGGGTGATATCGAGCAGCAGTTGCTCGGCGGAGTAGGAGCCCTGGGTTGCGGACATGATCCCGACAGAAAGACCGGGGACGCGCGCAAGCTCTGGCTCTCCGGCTGGAACGAACGCGAGCACCACCGAGCTGCGCCCGGGGAGGGGGACGGTCGCCGTGGCGTCGGACCCCCGGAGACCGAGCAGTGCGATGACGCAGAGCAGGAGCGTGAGCCCCCACGCCCCGCGACCGAGTGGGCTCAGCCCTCGGCCCCCTCGGTTGCCACACCGGGGCGGGGGGAGCGCGCCCGGTCACCTGGAGGTGTGCTCGACGGCTGCTCGCGCTCCCCGGGGGCGTCGGCCGGAAGGACCGTCCCCTCGATGTTCAGTCGCGGCAGCACTCTGTCCAGCCATCCCGGGATCTGCCATGTGCGCTCGCCGACGAGGTGCAGCACGGCCGGCAACAGTAGACAGCGTACGACGAGCGCGTCGAGAAACACGGCGCTGGCGAGGCTCAGGCCGAACTCCTTGATCACACGGTTTTCGCCGAGCATGAACGACAGGAACACGCAGACCATGATTGCCGCGGCCGCGGTGACCACACGCCCGGTCAGTGCCAGGCCCTCGGCGACCGCCCGCGAGTGTTCGCGTGTGTGCGTCCAGCGCTCGTGCATGCGCGAGATGAGGAAGACCTCGTAGTCCATCGACAGCCCGAACACGATCGCGAACAGCATCACCGGGATGAACGACTCGATTGGCCCCTGCTGGACGCCGAACAGGCTGCCCAGCCAGCCCCACTGGAAGATCGCGACGATCACCCCGAGCGCGGCGCTGATGCTGAGCAGGTTCATCACGGCCGCCTGCAGCGGGATCACCAGCGAGCGGAACACGATCATCAACAGCAGCGCGCTCAGCAGCACGACGACACCGATGAACAGCGGCAGCTTGTGTCCGAGCACGGCCGCGAAGTCCACCGCGCCCGCGGTCACGCCACCTACGTACACGCTCATGCCGGTCTGCGCCTTCACCGGTGGAATCACGCTGTCGCGCAGGCGCGAGACGAGCTGGGTGGTCGCATAGGCCTGCGGGGACGAGTGCGGATAGACGGTGATCGTGGCCACTTCTCCTGAGGGGTTGATCTTTGCGGGGGCCACCGACACCACGCCGGGTGTGGCGGCGATCGCCGCACGCAGCTTTTCGACGGCGATCTTGCCGCCGCCGGGGGGCGAGGCCACGACGACCCCCTGTTTGGCGGCTGCTGCGCCCGCGTTCGGGATCTTCGCGACGACCAGCAGCGGACCGTTGAACCCTTCGCCGAACCCCTGTGCAAGCAGAGCGTAGGCGCGATGCGTGGTCTGGCTCGCGGGGTCATTGGAGGCGTCGCTGGATCCGAGCCGCAAAGCCAGTGCGGGAGCGGCGATCAGCAGCATCGTCAGGGTGGACACGATCGCGATCGTCCACGGCCGGCGCTGCACGAACGCGCTCCAGCGCAGCCACGTGCCACCGGCGATTTGCGCCTCTCCCGCGGTGAGCGTCTGTGCCGCGGTCGGGTCATGAGCCTGGGAGGGTGAGGCAGGAGCGATTGCGCCGGTCTCAGCCGCGCGGGCTTCGCGAGCGCGTGCGCGACGGCTGGGCCTGGCGACACGAGCGCCCGCTATCGTCAGAAGCGCAGGGAGCAGCGTCAGCGATGCGAGCATCACCAGCAGCACCCCGATCGATGCGGAGATGGCCACCCCGTAGAGGAAGTCGACGCCCAGGAGCATCATTCCCAACAGCGCGATCACGACGGTCGTGCCCGCGAACAGAACCGCGCGCCCGGCCGTGTCCATCGATTGCACGACCGACTCGCGTGCGTCTGCAAACGTCGGTCCCGGGGTGCGGTATGCCTCGCGGAACCGGGTCAGGATGAACAGTGCGTAGTCGATCCCCACGCCCAGGCCGATCATCGCCGCGAGCTCGGAGGAGAAGTTGGGCGTGTCGACCACGTGCGTGAACAGCGCGATCGCCCCGAGGCCGGTGCCGAGGCCGAACAGCGCGGTGACGATCGGCAGGCCCATGGCGGTCAGCGAGCCGAACGTCAGCAGCAGCACGACGATCGCGGCGAGCAGTCCCACCCCCGTGGACAGGCCGAAGCCGGCCTGCTCGGTCGCCTCGATCGCCTGCCCGCCGAGCTCCACCTGCAATCCCTGCCGGTCCGCCGCGCGCGCGGTGCTGACCACACGTTCGGCGGCGCTTTTGGGCAGCAGGTTGGCTTTTTCGTCGAACACCACCGTCGCGAATGCGATCTGACCGTCGGCTGAGATCGCCTTGCCGGCCGAGGCACCCGCATAGGGGCTGATCACGGCCGCGACGTGCGGGAGCTTTGCGACCTGCGCGAACATCGCGCTCATCCGCGCGCGCACCGCCGGATTCAGGACAGTGCCCGAGGAGACCTTGTAGACGATCGTGTCGCGGTCGCCCGCCTGCGCCGGGAAGTTGTGCTGCAGCAGGTCGGCGGCGCGCTGGGCGTCGGAGTTGGGCAGCGTGAAGTTGTTGGAGTAGCTCGTCCCCGCCGATTGCGCGAACACGTTCACGACGATCAGCAGCGCGATCCAGCCGATGACTACGTACTTACGATGGGTTGTCGACCAGCGGGCGAGCTTCAGCATGACGGGGTCCTCCGGGGGGAGATCGGCGGGGCAGGGTGAAGGGGGACTCCAGCAAGAGTAGCCATCTGCGCCGATCTCTCCGGGGTCGGCTCAGCGCTGTCTGCTGGGCGTACGTGTGCGGAAGGCCACGAGGTCGCCGAGCGATCCTCGATCAGCGGCCGTCAGTTGACGCTCGGGTCCGGCGGCATGCGCGCGAGCAGGGCATAACCGCCGCCCATGCGCTTCAAAACGGCGCTCCACAGGTCCTGCGGCACATCGGTGAACACATCGTCGGGCAGCGCGGCGTGGGCGATCCAGTCGCCGTTGTCGACCTCCTCGTCGAGCTGGCCCTCGCTCCAACCCGCATAGCCCGCGAAGACCCGCCGGCGCGCGGTCGCCTCGGTCAGCTCCTCGATCCCGGCGTCAGGGGCGGGAAAGCCGATACGTCCGAGCACCAACAGGCCCGCCGGCGAGGGATCGAGGAACTCCGCCAAGCACACGATCGAGCTCGGCTGGACCGGTCCTCCGACATACACCGGCTCCTCATCCGCGACCGCCTGCTCCAGCTGTGGCACGGCCTCGCTGACTGTCACGGGCGATGGACGGTTCAGCACGACACCCATGGCGCCCTCATCGCTGTGAACCCCGATCAGGATGACCGCGCGCTCGAAGTTCGGGTCATGAAGCGCCGGTGAGGCGAGCAACAGCTGGCCGCTGAGCGATTCGTCCATGATGTCATTGAGGCTAGCGCGCCGTGAGCAGCCGTGGGCACGGCCCCGGAGTCCCTGCGATGACCTCGCGACGGGCGACGGCCGGCGCCTGAGATGGTCTTGCGACGGCGAGGCAAATCGACGAGGAGGCAGGTGTGAGCAAGAAAGAGTTCGACGTGATCGTGATCGGCGCGGGGCCGGCGGGGGAGGTGTGCGCGGGGCGGCTGGCGGCGGGCGGTCTCAGCGTCGCGCTGGTCGAGCGCGAGCTGGTCGGGGGCGAATGCTCCTACTACGCCTGCATGCCCTCCAAGGCGCTGTTGCGACCCGGACAGGTGCTGGCCGAGGCACGGCGCGTGCCCGGGGCCGCCGAGGCGGTTGGCGGGGAGCTTGATGTCGCCGCCGCTTTGCGCCGTCGTGACGAGGTTGTGCACGATCTGCATGACGACGCCCAGCTGCCGTGGCTGGACGAACGGGGGATCGAGCTCGTGCGTGGCCAGGCGACGGTTATCGGCGAGGGCGAGGTGCGTGCCGGGGATCAGATGCTGCGCGCGCGGCGTGCGATCGTGCTCGCTGCGGGTTCCAGTGCGGCGATCCCGCCGATCCCCGGGTTGCGCGAGTGCAAGCCGTGGACCAACCGCGAGGTCACGACTGCCCACAAAATCCCCGCCACGCTGCTGATCCTCGGCGGCGGCGTGGTCGGCGTGGAGATGGCCTGTGCGTATGCGTCGTTCGGCGCGCGCGTGACGATAGTGGAGGGAGCTGAGCGGTTGATCGCGCGCGAGGAGCCGTTCGCATCCGAGCAGGTGTGCGACGCACTGGAGTCCGAGGGCGTCGAAGTCGTGCTCGGCGTCGCGGCCACGGCCGCGAGCCGGGACTCGGCCGGCGCGGTGACTCTGGAACTGGCCGACGGCCGCAAGCTCATGGGTGAGGAGTTGCTGGTCGCGGTCGGGCGTCGCCCGAACACCGGCGACCTCGGCCTGGAGAAGCTGGGTATGGAGTCGGGCAAGCCGGTCGAGGTGCAGGACAGCATGCGCGCGGTCAAGCACGAGTGGCTGTATGCGATCGGGGATGTGAATGGACGCGCGCTGCTGACGCACATGGGCAAGTATCAGGGGCGCATTGCCGCGGCGCACATCCTCGGTTATCCGGCTCCGCTGCTGAGCGACGGACTACGCTCCCCGCGCGTGATCTTCACCGAGCCCCAGGTTGCCGCTGTCGGCCACACGCTTGCAAGTGCGCTGGAGGCTGGTCTGAACGTGCGTGCGGTGGACGTACCCACAGGCGGGAATGCCGGGGGCAGCTTCGTCGGGCACGACGTGCCCGGTACTTCGCGGATCGTGGTCGACGAGGACCGGGGCACGATCGTCGGCGCGACATTCACCGGCGTCGAGGTGGCCGAGTCCCTGCAGGCCGCCACGATCGCGGTCGTCGGCGAGGTCCCGCTGCAGTGCATCTGGCACGCGGTGCCGTGCTTTCCCACGCGCAGCGAGGTGTGGCTGAACCTGCTGGAGAGCTACGGGCTCTGAAGCCGCCGGTCGGCGTTCTCGTCTTCCCGGTCGCCGGTTGCTCCTTCGCGACGTCGTGGGCGCGGGACGCCGCCACCGCTCTCGCGCCCGTGCTTGCGTCGCTCCAGCACGACCGATAGAACGCACAGCGCGAACATGATCAAAGCGATGACGGCTGTTATCGCAAGACCCGGGATCGCGATCAGCAGTACCAGCGCCCCGAACGCGCCGAGGCCCAGGTCCAGTCTGGCCAGCCGACGACGTCTGCGCGCCTCGCGGCGGCGCGCGCGCAGACGCGGGATGTTTGTCGTGGATGGCAAGCGCGCATGCGCTTGCGGCTGTCGGCTGGATGAGCGACCGATCGAAGATCGTCCAGCGCTCATTGCTTGATCCGGCGGAAGAGGGGGCGGGGAAGCATCCTCATAACGAGCATAAGCCAGCGCAGTGTGGATGGTGCCCAGATGGTGTGCGCGCCGCTGTCCAGCCCGTTGACCACCACGCGCGCGACTGCCTGCGGCGTCCTCGCCAGCGGCGCGGGGTCCAGACCACGCGTCATCCGGGTGTGGACGAAGCCGGGGCGAACGACGAGCATGCGCACGCCCTGCTCGTGCAGATCGTCGCCGAGAGCCTGTGCGAGGGCGTCCAGCCCGGCCTTGGACGCTCCGTAGACGGCGTTTGCGCGCCGTGGCCGCTCGGCCGCAACCGAGGAGAGCACGACGATCGCTCCCCCTCCCGCGTCGCGCAGCTGCCGAGCCGCGTGGATCAGGAGAGACCCGGCGCCCACCAGGTTGATCTGCATTGTCTGCACCGCGCCGGCTGGGTCCTCCGGCATTCCACCCCGTTCGCCAAGCACGCCGACGGCGAGAATCACGATGTCGGCGCCTCCCAGCCCACTGAACGCCTGCGCGATGACCTCACCGTGCCGGTCGGGGTCGAGCGCGTCGAGCGCGAGCGTGCTCACGCGTGGGCATCCCGCGACGCGGAGGTCGTCCGCGGCGCTTGTCAGGGCGTCGGGATCGCGTCCCACCAGCGCGACGTCGCGCGGAGCCTGCCCCTGCAGCTCGTGAATGATCGCAAGCGCGATCTCCGAGGCACCACCGAGCACGATCACCCGCCGGCCCGTCGAGCCGGCGCGTGCGGCGCTCACTCGGCCGCCCCGCAGAGTTCCAGACGTCGCGCGAGGTCCGAGCGGAGGACCCCCTCGGGGTCCACTTTCGTTCGCTGGGCGTGGAAGCGATCGAGTTCCGGGTACATCACGAGTAGCGCGTCGCGGCGCAGGCGGATGTCCTTGGCCAGGTACACGCGACCGCCACAGCCGGCGACCAGCTCGTCGAGTTCGTCCAGCACCGCTCGCAAACCGGGTGCCGCGGCCGGGATGTCGAGGGCGAGTGTCCAGCCCTGCAGGGGAAACGAGAGCGGACCGCCGAACGCGGGGCCGAAACGCTTGAACACGGCGAGATACACCGGCAGACGGCGCGTGCGTATCAGCTCAAAGCAGCGCTTGAGCGCGGTCTCATCACCGGAAGGGATCACGAACTGGTATTGGATCAGCCCCGCCGGTCCGTACAGCCGGTTCCACTCGCCCAACGCGTCCAGGGGAAAGAAGTACGGCGCCAGAGCCAGCGGCCGCTCGCGCTCGCGACGCGGTGTTGCCCGCCAGCGGAGCGCGTTGAACGCGCGCATACTCGCGGGGCGCAACAGGGCGCCGGGAAAGCCGCGCGGAACCTCGAATGTCGGGGACCGGGAGAGCGCGCCGGGATATGCGCTGCCGGCCGCTCGTCTCCGGCGGGCAGGCGGCGTTACGCGTTCCGCGGCGAGCGGGTCGGCTTGGCTGATGATCGCGCGGCCCATCTTCGGCCCGTCGGCGAGCAGGTCGAGCCACGCCACCGAGTAGCGGTGGCGCTCGGAGCCGTTCATCAGCTCGAGCGTCTGCTCCAGACCATCGGTGCGGTCGATGTCGGCGGCGACCCACGGGGACGACAGCGGCTCCGCTCGGAGCGTCGCCTGGATGACCACGCCTGTGAGGCCCATCCCTCCGAGAGTCGCGTAGAACAGCTCGGGGTTGGCCTCCGGCGAGATCTCCACGAGACCGTCCGCGGGCGTGCACAGAGAGAGCGCCGCCACATGCCTGGCCAGGCCGCCGTCGCGGTGGTGGTTCTTACCGTGGATGTCGCTTGCGATCGCGCCCGCGACCGTTACGTGCCGGGTCCCGGGCACGACGGGCAGCGTGAGCCCGTGAGCGGCCAGGCGAGCCAGGAGCTGGCCCATCGTCACGCCGGCCTGCGCGGTTATGAGCCGACGTTCGCCGTCGATCGAGACGATGCGTTGCAGGGCGGTCATATCCAGCACGTCTCCTCCGCGGTTCTGGGCCGCGTCTCCATAGCTGCGCCCGGCGCCTCGCGCGATCACGCCGGTTCCGGACCGCGTATAGGATGCGAGCGCTTCGGCGACATCCTCCATTGCACGCGGCCGGAGAACCCGGCAACGGCTCCGGGCCATCCGCCCCCACCCGCACAGCGAGCGCTCGGCGCCCACCAGCGGCTGGCGCGTGCTCAGCTCAGTGGCCGACATAGACGCCGCCGAGGAAGAGCATTCCCCACGCGATGCTGAGTGCCAGCAGCGTGCGATCGCGCAAGATCAGCTCCTCCGGCGCCTGGCCGGCGCCGGAGCCGATCAGGACCGCATAGCGACCCAGCCACAGCAGGAAGGGCGCGATTGACAATCCATACCAGACCAGATGTGCGGGTCGAGTGAACGCCCACCCCGTGTATGCGACTCCGGCGACCGTCGCTGTCGCCAGGAGCGTCAGACGCAGATGACCGAGCGAGTAGCGGCGCAAGGTCGCCCGCGCCGGGCCGGACGCGGCATGCTCGCTAAGCTCGGCATACCGCTTGGCGGCAACCAGGAAGACGGCGCAAGATCCCGTCACGATGACAAACCAGCGGGACAGGTAGATGTCGGTCGCCACGCCCCCGGCGATGGCGCGCAGCACGAAGCCGGCGGCGATCGCCAGGATGTCGAGGACGACCACGCGCCGCAGCCACAACGAGTAGCTCACCGTCAAGGCGAGGTAGCCGCATGCGACTGCGCCCAGTCCCGGCGTGATCGCCGTGGCGGCAGCGATGCCCACGAGCGCGAGCATCGCGGCGACGCGGAGGGCGACGCGAGGCGAGATCTCCCCGGCGGCCACCGGTCGCGAGCGCTTGCGTGGATGCAGGCGATCCTGCTCGCGGTCGCGCACGTCGTTGACGAGATAGGTGGCGCTCGACAGCAGGCACAACACGAGGAACGCCCCCGCAACCTGCGCGGCCACCTGCGGCCGGTCGATCACACCGGCCGCGCAGGGGGCGGCCAGGACGAGCAGGTTCTTGCTCCATTGCCGAGGACGGCAGGCCCGCAGCAACACCCGGGCCGAGAGCCTTGGACTGACGGGGACACGAACGTGGGCATAGGACTCACCGTCACGGAACTGGGCTTGATGAGTCTCCTCAACGTTCGCTGTGGCTCGAAGTGAATTAATGTTTAAACCTCTGATAAAGCCAGCTGGCGCGTTGGGCGTGTCCTGTGGAATCTCCCCTGTGCTTCCACATGACTACTACATTTTCACATCGATTTTGCCTGGCAAGGGTGAGACCTTTCTCATGAATGGGGGTGCTCTGATGCAATCATCTGGCGTGGGCACCCATCACGCGACCGTGACAAGACGGCGCTGGCGGGCGAAACGTCGAGTACGATCATGTCGGCTCGATTTGGGTGCCATAACAGCCATCGCGGGCTTCTCGTGTGGAGTCACCTTCGACGCTGATCACCGATCTCGGCTCTACGGCTCAGGGTGTCGCGACGCCGACGCGGTATCCGAGCACACGGCCAGAGGGAAGCCCGACGTAGGTCTCGGAGACATTGTTTTGGTGGTTTGATTCCATCAAGAGATTGTCGGGGTCGGCGATCTGCATGTAGGCGAAGCGGCCGCGCAGCCCGGTAACGTCGATCCACTGTTCTGGATACTCATATGGATAGACATCCGACCAGCCGACGGAGGTCCCGAGGACGTCACTCTGAATGTTGGGATCTTTGCTGCATGCCGGATAGACGGCCGTGCTCGGCGACTTCCTCGACGGACGGCTGCGTATCAGGTCTCGCAGGCAATAGTCGACCTTTGGGCCCCTCCGCACGAGTCGGACGGCCCGGTTGTGGGCGTCGATCGACCAGAGTTCGAAAGCGGCGGCGTGCTCGAACTTCCAGTAGCTGAAAGCCCCGACGTTCGGGTATTCGTAGCGTTCTCCGGGGACATACTTAAAGACGAGTTTGGCGGCAGTGCGGAACAGATGCGGGTGACCGCTGCCGTCGTAGATCGCCTGGTAGATCACCGCGCTGTGTGGTCCGGTGCGGTGAGCTCGAAGCTCGAGCGGACCGCTGCCGCGGTTGTTGACCGAGCTGGTCGCGCGCAGCAGGACGCGCCCGGGAATCGTGCTGCGGTCGATGTGCAGTTCGGACGGAGCGGACATGATGAGATCGGGGCAGCGCAGGTGCAGCCGCTTGGTCGCACAGGGTGTGGCGCCGGTGGGTCCAGTTGGACCGGTTGGGCCAGAGGGCCCGGCCGGACCGCTGGGACCCGTCGAGCCCCCAGCGCCAGTCGGGTTGGCTTGGGCAAAGATCGCGGCCGGTAGCTCCCCCGACGCAACGCCGATCGTAGCTGCGATCGCCACGCCCACTGCAAAGCGAGCCCCCGCTCCAAATGGGAAGCTCTGCAGCCACGCTGGCACGGGACGGACTTTCTCACAATCAGGTCGAGCGCGCCTAACAGCAGGGTGAGAACACTCTTATCCGGACGGTCGCCCACCCACAGCTTGTCCGTCCAGATTCGCACCCGAAGGCTTCCGTGCGTGCCCGCTCGGTTGCACCCAAGGCCCATTCCGCGCCCGGTACGGGCACGGCTTCGCCTCCTTCGACGACGGCGCTCGCCCGCCGCTTCCGAGCCCGCAGACGATCTCGCCGCGCTCCCCCTGCTCGCCTCGGGCCTGCTCGCCTCGGGCGAATAGAAGCGCCACTATCAGTGAGACACCAGGTCTATTTAGTGACGAGGGGTGAGAAGCTTCTCACGGTGGCTTGCCAGGGCGCTTCGCAGAGCTAGCATCGATATCGTGACACGGCGAGATTTTCCCAATGGCGATGTGTTCTCAGTGTGAGGGTTCACTGATTACCGACGTCCGCCGGGTGCCCGCAAAGCAAGCCGCGTACAGTGTGCTTATGACACTAGGCGCCGCCACGCGCCATCGGGTCGGCCCCGTCGGCCGACGCCCCAATCCAAATCGTGCGGTCACCGGACTGGTCCGACTGCGTCGCATAGCCCTGGTCGCGGCGATCGTGGCGCTGGTTCCCGTGGCGTTCTCCTACTGGGGAGCCATGAGCCAGCCGTCGAACTCCAGCCTTGGAATTCGCACCGTGGAGTGGCTGCGCGACAACGGCGCGGCAGGGGTGGTGGCGCGGATCGAGTCGATCTACTATTCGCTGACGGCCCCCAGCAAGGGTGGCCCGACGCTGCGCACCCTGCCCAAGGTCGGCGACGGCGCGAGCGCCGCGCGGGTGGCGGTCAATACCGAATACCGGCCCGCGCGCGTGCACGCGATGTTTCATCCCGCGCTGCCCGGCGAGGGCGTTTGGCACGCCACCCGAACGAGCCTCGAAGCCGATCCGCCGGTGCTTCTCACCACGGTGCGCGACCAGCCGGAATACCCACGTGTGGTGGCCGGCATTGCGTGGATCGACACGAAACGGACCACCCTGACCCTCAACCCGGGGCGCCTGGAGCCCTCGGTGACGATCCCGCGCGGCGCCATGGACGTGCCCCACGCTGACCGGCCCAGGTTGGTGGCGAGCTTCAACAGCGGCTTCAAGCTGAGCGACTCAAACGGCGGCTTCGTCCTGGGGGGGCATACATATGCGAGCATGAGCGACGGGCGGGGCACGCTCGTCGGATACGCCGACGGACGGGTGGACGTGATCGACTGGAGCTACGGGACGACGGCCCCGTCCGGCGTGTCTTTCGCCCGCCAGAACCTGCCTCTGATCGTCGACGAAGGAAAGGCCAATCCGAACCTCGCCAACGATGCCGAATGGGGCGCCACGGTCGGCAACGCGGTCCTCGTGTGGCGTTCGGGGATCGGCGTCGACGTGCACGGCAACCTGATCTACGCCGCGGGCGAAGATCAGACGGTCTCAAGCCTGGCGAGGGTCCTGATCCGTGCGGGCGCCGTGCGTGCGATGGAGCTCGACATCAACTCCTACTGGGTCAGCTTCATCAGCTACGGGATGCCCGGGGCCGAAGAACCCAAGAATCTGCTGCCCGCCATGAACCGCTCTGCCACCCGCTACCTCGAACCGGACGATCGCGACTTTTTTGCCGTCTACGAACGCTGATCTGCCGCGGCGCGGCTTTGTTAGGCGGAGTAGACGTCGAGGGTACCGCTGAGATTGTGTTCGTTGGCGTCGCCCTCGGGCTCGACCACATGGCCGTCGGCGACGATCGGACTGTTCCAGTGCCCGGGCAGGCCGGGGAGCTTGGCGAGCGGGAGGGACGAGCCGGGCTTGTACACGTTGATCCCGCCGGCCGAAGGGTCGTACACGTACAACAGCCCTCCGGCCATCACCGGACTCGTGCCGGGCATCCCGTTCTGCCACGCCTGAAACAAGCGCCCGCTGCGCAGCACGTATGCGGCGGTCGCAGATTCATCGCCCACGAACACCGTCGTGCGACCGCCGTGGCGCCATACCGCGGGGGCGGCGAACAGCTCGCCGCCGCCCGGGAGGGGCAGTCGCTGGACTTCGCCGCCGAGCCTGGTGTGCGAGGACGTTGAGCGGCCGTTCAGGCGAGAGAGCTCGAGCACCCGCATGATCCCGTCCTTGCCCGCCAGCATAACGCGGTCCTCGCCGAGCAGCGCAGGGGCACTGGAGCCGAGGTCGGTGTCGCTTTCGTTGAGGTGCGCCTGGTCGGTCGGTGTGAACGACTGGCGCAGACCGAGGCTCGGGAACGTCAGCTCGAGCACGCTGTCGCCGAAGTCCGTGATCCCGTTCCACGGTCCGTTGCCGGTGTCGATCAGGATGCGCTGGCCGATCTCCGATCGGTCGCCCTGCTCGACGACCGGGCCGCCGCGCGAGAGGATCGCCGAATCGCTTGACTGACAGTTGCTGGGCACGAGCAGACCACGATGGTTCGAGCAGAGCGTGTTGAACACTGCGTTCAGCCGCCCGCCGGAGCGGTCGATCAGGACGACATGACCCTGGTAGGGAGGGGCGTCGCCGAAGTAGCCGCTCGTGGCCACGACGATGTCGGGGCCATCGATGTTCAGCGCCGCCCCAAGCTTCTCGTGTGCCGGATCGCGCGTGACGCTCACCGGCCAGGCGCCGGCGCGGTCCTCGCTGCCGTCGGCGAGCGACAGCTTGTGAACCAGCCCGTTCGGCGAGGCGGCGTACACGAATCGGCCGCCCGGGTCGGCCAGTGGGCTGGCGGTCGTGATCTGCGCCGTGCCTGCCCAGCCGCCATAGCCCGGTGGCGTGAACGTCCACAGGATCTGGCCGCTGTTCGCGTCGATCGCCAGCGTCTTGCCGTATGTCGTCGTGACAACGATCGTCTCGTGGACGGCGCCACCGACGAGCGCTGCGTGCAGATAGATCGGCGAGGAGTCCACCGTTCCCGGGAGCGTTACGCGCAGCCGGTGCAGATGCGCGACGTTCGCGCTCGTTATCCCGGTCGCGCGTTCGCTTGAGTCGCTGCGCTGTGGGTTCAGACCGAACTCCGGCCATTCGCTCAACAGGGCGGTCGTGAGATGCGTGGGGCTGGGGATCGCGGCGGCGCCGGCCCTCGGCGTAGAACTGTCAGCAGCGTTGCCGGCGCTGCTGCCGCAGGCAACGATCAACGCGCACGCCGTCATCGCCAGTGCGAGGCGTATCGTTGGCATCGCCGCGGGACGTGACGCACCCATGCTGGGAGGTCTATCGCATCGGGTCTCGCCGGTGCCGTTCTGCGCGCGCGTGGGGCCTCTGTCGACCTGCGATCGTTATGCTTGGACGCTATGGCCAAGACCCCGCAGGTAGGCGAGCCGGCGCCGGACTTCGAGCTGCCTGGCACGAAGGGGCCGTTCAAGCTGTCCGACCACCGCGGCGAGCGGGTGGTGTTGCTGTTCTATCCGGGCGACAACACGATGGTGTGCACCAAACAGTTCTGCTCCTACCGTGACCGCGCCGATGATTTCGCGAAGCTGAACGCGACGGTTGTCGGTATCTCCTCGCAGGATCTCGCCTCGCACGAGGGGTTCACGGCCAAGCACTCGCTGAACGTGCCGCTGCTCGCGGACGTCGACAAGGAGGTCGCGAAGGCTTACAGCGCGCACTCATCCGGCCTGGGGACAAAGCGCGCGGCGATCGTGATCGACGAGCAGGGGGTTGTGCGCGATCGCCACGATCACCTGCTTGGGCTCGACTATCAGTCGGTCGACGACCTCAAAGCGGCGCTGGACTCGCTCAGCTGAGCGGGGTACGCTCGTCGCCCGCCGGGCGCTCTTCGGCGTCGCTTCGGGAGTGCAGCTCCGCGAGCTCGAGCTGCAGGCTGCGGGGGCGCTCACCCGGACCTGGAGCGCGCCGGGTCCAGACGCCCTCGCCGTCGAGTTCCCACGAGCTCTGATTGTCGGCGAAGGCCCGTTCCAGCGTGTCGAGCAGCTCGGCGCGCAGAGGCGGGGACTCGACCGGGGTGGCAAGCTCGACACGGTGGTCCAGGTTGCGCGGCATCAAATCGGCGGAGCCGATGTAGATCGTGTGCTCGCCGTCGCGCTCGAATGCGTATACGCGCGAGTGCTCGAGCAGCCGCCCGACGATTGAGACCACCCGAATGTTCTCGGAGATGCCCGGGATGCCGGGTCGCAGGCAACAGATGCCGCGCACGTTCAAATCGACCTGGACACCCGCCTGCGAAGCCTCGTACAGCGCCCTGATGCAGCGCCCGTCCACGAGCGCGTTCATCTTCATCGCGATCCTGCCCGGCGACTGTGGCGAGTGCGAGGCGATCGTCAGCTCGATCTGTGAGAGGATGCCGTCGCGCAGCTGGTTGGGGGCGATCAGGACCTTGCGATAGTGCAGCGGGCGGCCGAAGCCGGTGAGGTAGTTGAACATGTCGGCCACATCGGCCCCGATCTGCTCGTCGGTCGTGAACAGGCCGAAGTCGGTGTAAAGGCGGGCGGTCGCCGAGTGGTAGTTGCCGGTGCCGATGTGCACGTAGTTGCGGGCCCCGTCGCCCTCGCGGCGCACGACCAGCACGCACTTGGCGTGCGTCTTCAGCGCGGGCTGGCCGTAGACGACGTGTACCCCGGCCTCCTCCAGGGCCTTGGCCCAGTGGATGTTCATGCGCTCGTCAAAACGCGCCTTCAGCTCGACCAGTGCCACCGCCTGCTTGCCCCGTTCGGTCGCGTCGATCAGGGCCGGCACCAGCGGCGAGTCGTCGCTCGTGCGGTACACGGTCTGCTTGATCGCGAGCACGTTCGGGTCAGCCACGGCCTGCTGGACGAAGCGCTCCACGGAGGTCGCGAACGAATCGTAGGGGTGGTGCACCAGCAGGTCGCCTTCGCGCATCGCGCCGAGCACGTCCGGGCGCTCTGACTCGTGACGCAGCAGGCGCGGATGGGTACTGCCGACGAGCGGATCCTCACGCAGCTCGGCATATCCGGGCAGTTTGACGAGCTGCCACAATGCGCCCATGTCGAGCAGCCCGTCGACCAGATAAACCTCGTCTTCGGCCACGCCCAACAGCTCGATCAGCTCGTTGCGCAGGCGCTCGGAGCAGCGCGTGCCGATCTCCACGCGCACGATCTCGCCGAAGCGGCGGCGACGCAGCTCGTCCTCGACCGCCTGCAGCAGGTCGGCGGCGTCGTCGGAGACCTCCAGGTCGGCGTCGCGGGTGACCCGGAACACGTCGCAGTCGACGATCTCCATGCCCGCGAACAGTGCGTCGAGATGGTGGGCGATCACGTCCTCCAGCGCCACCAGCGTGACCGGGCCCGGGCCGGACCGCTCGAGCGCAATGAAGCGGGGCAGGATCTCGGTGGGAACCTTTACGCGCGCGAACACGGTCTCGTCGGTCGCCGGGTCGCGTACGAGCACGGCCAGGCTGAGGGACAGGTTGGAGATGTACGGGAACGGGCGTCCCGGGGCGACCGCGAGCGGGGTCAGCGCCGGGAAGATCACGCGCTGGAAATGCCTGGACAGCTCCGCGCGCTGATCGTCGTCCAGCTCCTCGACATCGACCACGGCGATCCCGTGCTCGGCCAGCGCGGGGCGCAGCCGCCCTTCGAAGCAGTCGCTCAGCCTCCGTCCCAGCGCCTGCGCGCGCTCGCGTATCAAGGCGATCGTCTGCGAGGGTGTGCGCCCGTCCTGACCGGGGTTCTCCACGCCCGCATCGATTTGGTCGTGCAGGCCGGCGACCCGCACCATGTAGTACTCGTCGAGATTGGTCGTGTAGATCGCGCAGAACTTGACCCGCTCCAGCAGCGGCGCGACCTCGTCCTCGGCGAGCTGCAGCACGCGGTCGTTGAAGTCCAGCCAGGACAGCTCGCGGTTGATGTACAGGGCCGGGTCGTCCAACTTCAGCTGCTCAGGGTCCTGCCGGCCGATCTCCGATGGTTGGGTGAGCTCGCCGGGGTCGCGCTGCGGAGAGTCGTCCCGCGGAGCGTCGTTATGCCCGGAGCGGGCGTATGGTTCGAGGCGTTCGCGCTGCAAGCTGTCAGTGGGTTCGGGATGGTCGATCATCGCGTCGATCACGCTACACCGTCTGTCTAAACCGCACGGTGAAGATCGCGGTAGGGTGAGAATCGACGCATGGCTCGCCAACTCTGGCTACTACGTCACGCCGATGCGGAGCCGCATGGAACGCGGCCCGACGCACAGCGGCGGCTGACGGCCCGCGGCGAGCAGCAGGCTCGCGCGGCGGGCATCGCGATCGAGCATCTGGCGGTCGCGTTCGACGACGTGCTGTTCAGCCCCAGGGTGCGTGCCCGCAGGACGGCCGAGCTCGCGGCCGAGGGCTGGAGCGCGCAGCAGCGCGCGCTGCTGCGCGAGCACCCGCCGCTGGCGGGAGGCTTCGATGCGCCGCAGGCCATAGAGGCGCTCGCCGGTGTCCCGGCGCAGGACGGCCGCCTGCTGCTGGTCGGACACGAGCCCGATCTGTCGCTGCTCGCCGGTGGGCTGACCGGAGGGCGGATTGACTTGAAGAAGGGTGGTCTGGCGGTCGTCAGGCTAGAGGGTGGGGCACCGCGTCTAGGCGACGACGGCGTGGTCGGCGAGCTCGCGATCCTGATGCGGCCCCGTGAGCTTGCGCTGATCGCCGGCGTCCCAGTCGATCGAGACTGACGTAGTAGTCGTAATAGGCGGCGTGTCCACGTCGACGCCCACGCCGGGGCGCACATCGGCGCCGACCACGTCCAGCGACTCCGCCGAGAAGCGGTAGCCGATGCCGAAATGGGTGTGGATGTAGCGCCAGCGCGGCGAAGAGCGCTCCAGCTTCTGGCGGAGCTTGCGCACGAACACGTCAACCGAGCGGTCGCCGCGCACCATCGCGTAGCCCCACAGGCGCGAGTAAATCTCCTCACGCTCGAGCACTCTGCCCTCGGCGGCGGCGAGCAGCTCGATCAGCTCGAACTCGCGCCTGGTCAGGTCGAGGCTGCAGCCGCTCACGAACGCCTGGAAGCGGTCGGTCCTGATCTCGACCTCGCCCGCCAGCAAGGGCTTGACCTCGGCGCGGCCGGTGGAGCGTCGTCGCCGCCGCGCAACGCCCTGCACACGGGCGATGACCTCCTCGGGATGGCAGGGCTTGGTGATCCAGTCGTCCGCGCCCAAACGCAGCCCGCGCACGCGCTGGGCGACCGTCGAGGGGCCGGTGCAGACCACGACGCCCAGCTCGGGCAGCGCACCGCACAGCCGCTCCAGCCACTCCCATGCCTGTGGCCCAAGTACTGTGAGATCGACGATCAACGCGCTCAGGCGCATCGAGGCGATCGCGTCGGTCGGAACGGGGCCGGCGAGCACGCGATGCTCCCAACCGAGGCGATCCAGGCGCTTGCTCAGAACCTGGATGAACCCGCTGTCGCGGTCGAGCACCGCGATGCGCAAGGACGTGCCGCTTGGGGTGCTTGACGGCGCCGCCTCCTCCGTGGCGCGAATGCTCTCCGTCATTGCTGTGCAGTGTATGGGACCTGGCAGACCCCGTGCGTAGACTCCTGTGTTTGGTTACAGGATGTTCACAAGCAAAAATCGCTAATTGCGGAGCATCCGCGCGTCGTTGCGGAGCATCCGCGCGTCGTGCGCGCCTGTTCGCTACGTCAGCTCTGGTTAGATGAGTCCGAGAACTCCCTGAAGAGACCGGTGACGACGAACGCGACCTGCTCGCCGACGTCGACGGCGTTGTCGCCGATCCGCTCCAGGGCGCGGGCGACGAGGATCATGTGCATCGCCCACTCGCGCGTGTCAGGGTCCTCCCCGATCTCGATCGCCATGCGGAAGATGTCGCGGTTCAGGCGATTGATCTCGCGGTCCTGGCGCACCAGGTCCACGGCCAGTTCGACGTCGCGTTCGGCGAACGCCACGCGGCACTGGATGACCTCCGAGCGGGCCTGGGCGCCCATCTTCTGCAGCGCGTCAAGGACCTCTCGGCGCACGGGCGGCTCGTGGCCGGAGAGGGGGATGAGCTTGGCGATGTTCACGCACTGGTCGCCCATGCGCTCGACGCGCATGATCACGTGCAAGAGCGCCGCGACGAGCCGCAGATCACCCGCGACGGGCGCCTGCAAGGCAAGTAGCGAAAGGATGCCCTGGTGAACCTCGAGATAGCGCCCGTCGAGGCGGTCGTCGTCGGCGATCACCATCTGCGCGAGCTCGACGTCCTGGTGAGCGAGCGCCTCCAAGACGCGGTCGAGTTGCTCGACGACTAGGTCCAGGCCGCCGAGCGCGCGGTCCTGCAACTCCTGCAGCTGTTGCTGGAAATGGGCACGGCCCTGCCGCGCGCGGGCGGGAGCTGCGCCGTCGTCGGGACCGCCCAGCACAGCCCGCCGGCCCGGCGCCTCAGCCGAACTTTCCGGTGACATATTCCTCCGTCCTGGGATCGGTCGGGGTGGTGAATATCTCGTCGGTCGGGCCGACCTCGACGAGCCGGCCTCCCAGCATGAAGGCGGTGCGGTCGGCCACGCGCGCGGCCTGCTGCATGTTGTGGGTGACGATTACGATCGTCACCCGCGTCTTGAGCTGGTCGATCAGCTCCTCGATCTTGAGCGTCGCGATCGGGTCCAGCGCAGAGCAGGGCTCGTCCATGAGGATCACCTCCGGGTCGACCGCGAGCGAGCGCGCGATGCACAGCCGCTGCTGCTGGCCGCCGGAGAGTCCCGCGCCGGGCTCGTCCAGCCTGTCCTTGACCTCGTCCCACAGGCCGGCGCCGCGCAGCGCCGCTTCGACCTTGGAGTGTTGGCCGGTCTTAGACCGGCTTCCGCGTCCGTGCGAGGTCAGGCGCAGACCGGCGGCGACGTTGTCGAACACCGACATCGTCGGGAACGGGTTCGGCTTCTGGAAGACCATCCCAATCGCGCGGCGCACCGCGACGACGTCGACCGACGGGTCGTATACGTCGAGCTCGTCGAGCAGCACCTTGCCTTCGGCGCGCGCACCGGGGATCTCCTCGTGCATGCGGTTGATGCAGCGCACCATCGTCGACTTGCCGCAGCCTGAAGGTCCGATGATCGCGGTCACCTCGTTGGCGTTGAACTCGAGATCGACGCCTTTAACCTGCTCGGCCTCGCCGTAGAAGGCGCGCAGGCCCTGCAGCTTCACCGCGAGGCCGGGCTTGGTCAGGGCGGCCGGTCTGCTCGCGGGTTCGGGCTCCGGACGCGAGGGCAGGGGGGCGCGGGCTTGGCTTGGCTCGGCGATCTCGTCGGGTTCCATCTCAGCGGTCCTGGAGGTCGGGAGGTGGGTGGTGGTGGGGGGGGCCGTCATGCAAGGCGACTCCTTCGCGAGGCGATTCGGGCTATCAGGTTGAGCACGAGGATCATGACGACAAGGGTGAGGGCGGCGCCCCACGCACGGTTTACCACCGCTGTGGTCGGAGATGTAACGTCATTGTAGATTTGCACGGGCAGCGAGTTCATGAATCCGTCAAGGTTCGTGCTCGTCTTGAACGTCGATCCGGCCGTGAACAGCAGCGGAGCGGTCTCGCCGGCGGCGCGCGCGATCGCCAGCAGCACTCCGGTCACCATCCCCGGCAGGGCGGTGGGCAGCACGATGCTCCAGATCACGCGCCAGCGCGGCGCGCCAAGTGCGAGCGCCGACTCGCGCAGGGCGCCGGGGACGAGCAGCAGGACCACCTCGGCGGAGCGGATCACGACGGGCAGCATCAGCAGTGCCAGTGCGAGCGAGCCCTTGTAGCCGGCGTAGGAGCTGCCGGTGCCGATGATCAGCGCAATGTAGATGAACAGCCCGAAGATGATCGAGGGCACGCCCGTGAGGACGTCGACGAAGAAGCGCACGGTGTTGGCGAACCAACTGGCGCGGCCGTACTCGACGAGCCACACCGCCACGCCGATGCCGATCGGAATCGCGATCACCGAGGCCAGTGCGACGATCTCGATCGTGCCGAGGATCGCGCTCTCGATACCGCCGATCGAGGAGCTCTTGAAGAAGGTGTTGCCGGTTGGGTCGGTCGTGAAGAAGCTCCAGCTCCACGAGCTCAGGCCCTTGTTCAGCAGGTAGTAGACGATCAGCAGCAGCGGAATCAGGGCGAGGATCGTGCCGGCGAGGATCGACCCGCGCGCGAACCTGTCTCGCCGCTTGCGCGCTGGAGTGAGCGCGTAGCGGGTGAGGCGATCCGCGCTCACAGCCCTGCCGTTCCGGCGATCGCGGGTGGCACGTTCTCGCTGCGGTCCTGGGTGGCGCGCTTGGGGGCGCGGGCGCGTGCGGCGCGAAGCACCATCAGGCGCGCGATCGCGTTGACGATCAGCGTCAGCACGAACAGGACCAGGCCGGCGGCGAACAGCGCCGAGCGGTGCAGGCCCTGGGCCTCGCCGAACTCGTTGGCGATCACCGCGGCGAGCGAGTAGCCCTGGCCGAACAGGTGCTGCGGCATCTGGGGCGCGTCGCCGATCAGGATCGTGACCGCGATCGTCTCGCCGATCGCGCGACCGAGGCCGAGCATCGCCCCGCCGACGATCCCGCCGCGACAGTAGGGCAGCACCGCCATGCGGATCATCTCCCAGCGCGTGGCCCCCAGTCCGAGCGCGGCTTCCTTGTGGTCTGCGGGGACGGTGGCCATCACCTCGCGGCTGATTGCGCTGACGATCGGCAGGATCATGATCGCGAGGATCAGCCCCGCGACGAAGATGTTGGGGATGGTCACGACGCCGCCGCCGATGAAGGGGATGAAGCTGAGGCGATGGGCGATCCACTGCTCGACGGGCTGGAGTCGGGGGGCGAGGAAGAAGATGCCCCACAGCCCGTATACGACCGAAGGCACGGCGGCGAGCAGCTCGATCAGGACCGTGACCGGAGCGCGGAGCCGGCCGGGGCAGAGCTCGGTTACATAGATCGCGGTGGCGACCGCCACGGGCACGCCGATCAGCAGCGCCAGGCCCGAGGTGATCAGCGTTCCGACGAGGAGCGGCAGCGCGCCGAACTGTTCGGCCGAGACATTCCAGTCGTTGTCGAAGGTGAAGCCGAGCACGCCGAACTTGGCGAACGCCGGCTGCGCTTCGCCGGTGAGGCGGATGAAGAAGTAGACGATCAGCGCGAGGATCAGCGCTGCCAGCGCTGTAAGGCCGTACTTCAGCGCACGATCGGGGAGGCGCGCGAGTGGTGACCGCGTGAGAACACTGCGGTCACCACTCGGGATCGATGCTGCCTCCAATGCGCCTTCCTAGTCTCCGCGAACCGTTGGACGACACTCAGCCGACAGCGTGAACTCTGCTTCCATAGCGGCCTCCATCGTCGTCCTAGTTATATCCGGGTCTCGGAGCGTTGTTATTCGTCTATCAGCCGCCGAGCGGCGAGCCGTTGCATTCCAGTTTCGTGGCGGCTTCCTTGGACTTGGCCAGGATTTCAGCCGGCAGCGCGGCGTAGTCGGCTTGGGCGAGCACGGACTGGCCTTGGGAGCCCAGGCCGTAGTTCAGGAACTGTACGACGCCCTTGGCGGCCGCTTCGCCGCCGGGGATGCCCGCCTTGCACATGTCTTTGTAGACGACCACGAACGTCTGCGAGGTGATCGGGTAGGCCTGCGCGCCCGCGGGATTGGAGATCTTGATCCCCAGGTTCGTTGGCACCGTCACTCCGGTCGCGGCGGCGCTGGTCGAGGCCAGGCTCGGCGCGATGAAGTTACCGGCCTTGTTCTTGACCGACGCGTAGGTGAAGTTGTGCTGCAGCGCGTAGGCCTGCTCGACGTAGCCGACCGCCCCCGTTGTCTGCTGCACCGCACCGGCCACGCCGGCGTTGCCCTTGGCGCCGGTTCCGGTCGGCCACTGCACGTCCTTGCCTTCGCCGACCTTGCTCTTGAATTCAGGGTCGACCGCGGCCAGGAAGCTGGTGAAGCCGGAGGTCGTGCCGGATGAGTCCGAGCGGTGGATGACCGTGATCGGGGTGCTCGGCAGCGACACGCCGGGGTTCAGTGCCTTGATCGCGGCGTCATTCCAGGTCTTGATCTTGCCGAGGTAGATGCCGGCGATCGTGGTGCCTTCGAGCTTCAGACCGGTCTGCACGCCGGGCAGGTTGTAGGAGACGGTGATCGCGCCGAGGAACATCGGGATCTGCTGGACGGGACCGACTTTTTCGAGCGTCGTGAAGTCGGCCGGCTTCAACGGCGGGTCTGAGGCGCCGAAGTCGACGGTCTTGGCTGCAAGCGAGGTGATCCCTGCTCCCGAGCCGACGGCCTGGTAGTTGACCGTCAGAGGCGACAGCGACGACGCCCACTGCTCGTAGACCGGAGCGGCGAACGTCGAGCCGGCGCCGGAGATCGTGCCCCCGGAGGTGCTCGAGGCGGTGCTCGAAGCGCTGCTGGAGCTGCTTGAGGAACTGGAGCCGCACGCGGCGAGGCCGAGCGCGAGCGCCACGACGCCTGCGAGTGCGCCAATCTTGTGCTTAATCACTACGAGTCTCCTCTGCTGGATTGTGTGCTTGCCGCCGATCCTCGGGCGCGCTTTAAGGACGCGGGATCCCCTGCCGTCGGTGTTTGGCTTGAGCTCAGTCTCATGAATTGTTCACCGCCCCGATGTGAACATTTCGTGAAAGCCTCTTTGGCTCGCCGTCGGCGTCGTCGAGAGCGAGGGCCGAGCCTGCCCCGGCGGCGGCCTCACGCGAGGGCTGCGGTTGGAAGCGATAGCCGAAGCCGGGATGGGTGTGGATGAAGCGGCGATCGGGCATGGCCAGCTCGAGCTTGCCACGCAGCTTGCTCACGTACACGTCGACCGAGCGGTCGCCCGGGCGCAGCTCGCCGCCCCAGACCTCGGCGTAGAGCTCGCCGCGCGTGACGATTGCGCCCGCCCGGCTGGCCATCGCGGCGAGCAGTTCGAACTCGCGCACCGACAGCGTCAGCGCCCGTCCTGTGGCCAGCACGAGACCTTCGGCAAGCCGTATCTCCAGTTCGCCGGCGTACAGGGTGCTCGCGTTGTCGGCTGAGGCCGCCACGGGCACATAGCCTCGTCTCGACGCCGCCCGTACGAGTTGCCAAGTCGTGATCGAGTCGTGAAGAACTCGTGAAGAGAGCACGCCCGCTCGGCCTATGTCCATAATCTGCGTCGATGAGTTTGCGCGGGCGCCCAGCTGACACGATCGCCGCGACTGCGGCCCGGGTCCGCGGATGAGTCTGTTCGGACGCCCGGTCGATACGACCCTGACCGCATTGCTGGAGGACGCGGGCAGCAACGTCGAGCGCTCCGCCATGCTGCTGCGCGAGCTGCTGGCGGCGTTTCCCGAGCACGCGACGCTTGCGCAGGATCTCGGTGCCTGCGAGCGGGAGGGCGACCGCATCACCCATGACATCATCCACCGTATAGGCGGTGGTCGGCACGTGCGGGGCGGGCGGGCCCCGTTCACCGCGGGCGACGGCTATGCGCTGGCAACGGCGATCGATGACGTTGTCGACTACACCGAGCAGGCGGCGGCGCAGCTGGATCTGTACGGGGTCGAAGCGCCGATGGAGCAGGCCGTCGAGTTCGCCGATGTGCTCGTCGCCGCCGGTGGGGAGATCCTCGGGGCGCTGCGATGTCTGCACAGCGATGGGGACCTGAGCCCGCATCTGGTCGAGATCCACCGCCTGGAGAATGAAGGCGATCGTCTGCAGCGCAACGCCGTGACCTCACTGTTCGCGGGCGGCATCGACCCGATGGTGGTGATTCGCTGGAAGGACATATTCGAGTCACTCGAGGCCGCCGTCGACGCCTGCGAGACGGTCGCGCACGTGTTGGAGGGGATCACGCTCAAGCGCCGTCGGCGCTGACGGGCGGAGATAACGAGGCCGGCGGCGTAGAAAGCGTGTCCAAAAAAGGCGACCTCTGTGACAACTTTGTGTCACGGGTATGACGAGTGTGTAACACCATTGCGTGAGGCGTTGGATGCATCTCCATCGGGGCTATGTTCGACACATGAGCACGAGTTCTCCCGAGACGAGTTCTCCCGAGGTATCCAGAGTCGGCTATGCGCTCGCCTACCGAGAGGCGAGGAGGGGCTTGGAGGACCAGGAGCGGTCTGTGATGGAGTTGCGCGCGCGCGCGCCGGCGTGCTGATCGCCGCTGCGGCCATCACCACGTCGTTCTTTGGTGGTCAGACGCTCGCCAGGCACGACCTCGGCGTGGCCGGATGGGTGGCGATTGGCTGCTTTGCATCGCTCGGTTTTGCAGTGCTGGTGATGTTGTGGCCACGCCGGGATTGGGAGTTCTCGTTGGGGCCGGCTGAGTTCATCGCCACGTACCTGGAGCCGGCTGACGGTGAGTCCCTGGACCTTTATTTGATTGAGCGTGACTTGGCGCTGCACATGGGTCGCAGCGCCAAGCTCAACCATGATCAGTTGAATAGGCTGGTGACAATATTCCGCTTCGGTGCACTTCTACTGGTCATCGAGGTGCTGGCGTGGATCATCACCCTGGCGACCGCGAGGTAGACTAATGAGTATGTTCAAAAAGCCGACTCCTAAGCCGCCTTCGAGTGCTCCCCCGCTCCCTCAGCCCCTACGCCCTAGTCCCATGGTCGGAGAGCTGAGTGGCGTCGTCAGCTCCGCTCGTAAGTCTGGTGCAGACGTAGCGACTTTGCCATCGCATCGCCGCTGGATGCACCTTTTTCGTTGGTGGACGTGAGAGCCGATCTGGGCTCTCAACCGAACGTTGTCGCAGGCGCGCTGGCTTGCAGTGTGGCTCCATAAGGCGTCCCCACGAGGAACGCCTGAAACGGGACCGACGCGCCTGCCGGCACTTCGGGCAGTATCGCCCTTCCGGCCGCGACGATCCGGCTGGCGCGGCGGGCGAGCACGTAGACGACAAGGGACTGCTGGGTGACGTTCGAGCGGTTGTGAACCGTCCCCGCCGCGCCCGCGCTGCCGCTTTCTTCGCTGGGGTGCACGCCGGTGATGTCGATCTGCGGGACGGGTGCGCTCGCGACCGGTGGTTCACCGATGATCGCGCTCACGCTCGCCGGGGCGCCGGACGATGCCGGCACCTGATCGTTCACCCACCTCGCTTCGCCGTGTGCCGGCAGCGACGCCAGGGTCGTGAGCGCCGATTCCAGCCCGGGTGCGTTGTTCTGAAAGAGGGTGCTCCCCCGCGCGTTCTTGACGGTGATGGCGATCGGCACGTCCTTCAACGCGTTGCCAGAGTCGTTGCGCAGCGTGACGACCGCTGCGGCTCCTTCGGAGCCGTGCACGAGGGTCGCGCCGAGGACGTGGACGTTGGCGCTCTGCCTGATGATCGACAGGCCCTGTTCGGCCAGGTGCGCGTGGTGGGCGGCCCGTTCCAAGCGCGCACTCTTTTCCGCGGTCGTCTCGCAGCCGCTCAGTGAGACACTGAGCGCAACCGCCGCCAGCGTGAGAGCCGTGAGGCGTCTCACCGGTGGTCTCGACGTCGCGGGGGAACGTCGAGCGGGCTCACCCGAACGCTCCACCGATGTAGTCGCGCGTGCGCTGCTGCTGGGGATTGTCAAACACCTGAGCGCTGGAGCCATACTCGACGAGCTCGCCGAGGTGCATGAACGCGACGTGGTCGGCCACGCGCATCGCCTGCTGCAGGTTGTGTGTGACGATCACGATCGCCACGTCAGCGCGCAGCCCGACGATCAGCTGCTCGATCGTCGCTGTTGAGATCGGGTCAAGCGCCGAGCACGGCTCGTCTAGCAGCAGCACCTCTGGCTTGACGGCCAGCCCGCGTGCGATGCACAACCGCTGCTGCTGGCCGCCGGACAGGCGCAGCGCGGGATGGTCCAGGTCGTCGGCGACCTCGTCGTAGAGCCCGGCGCGGTGCAGCGCGTCGATCACTTCTTTCTCCAGCTCGCGGCGGGAGTGCCGCCGCCGGCGGCGGCCTGCGGGGTGCTCCTCACGTAGCGCATAGGCGACGTTCTCGAAGATGCTCATCGGAAACGGGTTCGGCTGCTGGAAGACCATCGACACGCGCCGGCGCAGATCGTTGACCTCGATGCTCTCGATCTCCTCACCGTCGAGCGCGATCCGCCCCGCGCGCGTCGCGCCGGCCGTGATCTCGGTCAGACGGTTCAAGGAACGCAGCAGCGTCGTCTTGCCCGATCCCGAGGCGCCGATCAACGCCAGCACCTCTCCCTGACGAACGGGCAGGCTGACATCGCGCACGACCCACTTCTCGCCGTAGGCCAGCGACACAGATTCGATCGTCATCCGCTCGCTCACGCTTACCGCCGGCGGGCGCGGGCTGGTACTGCTACGTCCGTTGCTTGTACCTGCGCGGGCCGCAGGGCTCGGCGGCGCCGTCCCCAGCGGGGCGGGCGCCGCCAGGGTCGGCTCGCGGTCGAGCCCTATTCTGCGTGCGCGCGGTGGTGTCGTCGGGCTCATCGCGCCATCAGCGTCGCCGGTTCGGGAGCCAGGCCCAGGCCATGAACCGGTCGGTCCTTCCGTCGCGGTCTCTGGTCAGGCGCGTGACGAGAGCGTTCAGCGCGAGCACCATGATCAGCAGCACGAACGCCGCCGCGTAGGCCTTCTGTGGCGCGTTGCCTTCGCCGGCGGGCGAGTTGTATTTGACGTAGCTCGTCAGCGTTCCGCCGGTGCCGCGCAGGGTTGACAGGCCCGGCGGGCCGCCTGCGCCTTCCAGGTGCAGCGTGGCGCCCAGCAGGATCACGACGATCGCGGTGTCGCCGACGATCCGTCCCATGCCCAGCGTTATGCCGCCGGCGATGTTCGTGCGGACCGACGGAAGCAGCACCTTGCGGATCGTCGTTGCCCTCGTCTTGCCAAGCGCGTATGAGGCCTCGCGCACGTGTCCGGGTACCTGTGCGAGACCCTCGCGTGTGGCCCCGACGATCAGCGGTATTGCGAGCAGCGCCATGATCGCCCCGGCTGTGAGGAACGAGCGCCCGAACACCGAGCCGCCGGCCGAGGTCTGCGAGAGAAACGCCAGGACCGGCCGCGAGAACACGAACAGACCGAAGATCGCGAGCACCACGCTCGGCGATCCCGCGATCATCTCCACCCCCGACTCAACCGCGCGCGCCAGGTATTCACGTCCCCGCCCGCCCTGGGCGTACTCGCAGAGCCATACCGCCGTTGCGACTCCGAGCGGCGCGGCGATCGCGGTGCCGATCGCCGTCAGCAGCAGCGTGCCGACGATCGGGTCGAGAAACCCTCCGGAGGTGGCCTCGCTCGCCCCCGCGCTGGGGGACTGTACAAGCAGGCTCGGGCGTACGTAGGCGACGCCCTTGACGAACATGAACACGACGATCGCGGCCGCGATCACGCACAGGCCGATCCCGGCAGTCCAGCACAGCAGGTAGGCGACGCGGTCGATCAGCGGCCAGCTGCGCACCGAGTCGCGCGGGCGACTTTTGCGCGCGACGGTGGGGGACGGGAGTGCATGGGGCTCGCTCGCCATCAGGCTCTGATCCCGTAGCGCTTCATCGGTTGCTTGATCGCCCAGGCCGCCAGCGACAGGAACGCGCACGAGACCAGCAGCACGGCTGCCATCGCGTACAGCGTCTGTTCGAGTGGAACCACGGAGATGCCGTCGATGTAATCGATGATCGTCGCCGCGAGCGGGCGCACCGGCTCGAACAGGAACGTGGTCCCGTCCAGTGGATTGGCCTCAAAGCCGCGCGAGCCGGAGACCATCGAGAGCATGATCGCCTCGCCCAGCGCGCGCGCGGTCGCCAGCACCGTCGCGGCGAGGATCGCCGGGCGCGCGGTGCGCAGCGACACACGCCACATCGTGCGCCAGCGATTGACCCCCAGCGCAGCCGAGCCCTCCGTCCAGGAGCGCGGCACCGTCTCCAGGGCGCCGACGATGATCGCGACCATGATCGGGACGATCATCAGCGCCAGGATCAGCACCGCGACGCTGAGGTTCGCGCCGGTCAGCTGCACGACATACTCGACCGAACGCTTGCGCTGCTGGGAGATGAAGCTGTGTTCGATCCACGGTGCGATCGCGAGGATTCCGATCAGCCCGTAAACGACCGACGGCACGGCCGCCAGCAGACGCACGATCGGGTCGATCGTGCGGCGCACGGTCGCGGGCGCGAGCTCGACGATGAACACCGCCGCCAGGACCGACACCACGAGGGCGATCAGCACCGCCAGGCCGGTCGTTAGGATCGTGCCCCACAGCAGCGGCCACGCGCGCAGGTGGTAGACGTAGTGGGCCGGGTCCTTGGGGCCGTTGAGGATCGCGTTCAGCTGCTGGTCGACGTCGCCGCCTGCAAAGAACCACTTGATCCCGTTGTGAGCGAACGATGGCCAGGCCTTCGAGAAGACCGTGACCGCCATCAGCGCGATGAACGCGAGCACGCCCACCGACAGCGCACCGAGCGCAAGCTCGGCGCGTTTATCGGATGAGCCACTCAACCGTCGGCGATGCGAGGTGCAGATGTGGGGGTTGGAGGGTCGGCCGCCTAGTGGATCGTGATCCACTGTGAGCCGATGATCTTTTTGGTCGTCTTGTTGGCGCTCGTGATCCAGGCGATGAACTTGGCGGCCGCGCCGGTCGGTGCGCCCTTGGTCACCATCCAGAAGTTACGCACGCCCTGGTACTGCCCCGACTTGGCGTTGTTCAGCGTGCAGGGGATGCCCTGGTAGCCGACGGCGTTGACGCCCGCTGTGAACGCGAACGAGACGAAGCCGATCGCGTTTGCGTCGGTGCGCACCTTGTTCTGCACGAGGCCGTTGCTTTCCTCGGCCTCCGCGCTGGGGGAGATCTTCAGGGTCGGGCCGAGGAAGATGTTCTGGAAGGCGTCCTGGGTACCCGAGGAGGCGACGCGGTCGACGAGGTCGATCGAGCCGGAGATCTTGGACCCGGGGACTTCGCTCCAGTCGCGCACGTTACCGGTGAAGATCGACTGGACCTCCTGCTGGTTGAGGTTCGACAGAGGGTTTTTCGGGTTTGTGATCATGCACACGCCGTCGCGGGCGATCTTCGTGAACACGAGCCCGTGTGGGTCCGAGCCGACGATCGGGTCGCGCGAGACGTCGCCGATGTCGACTTTCCCGGCGTTCACTTCGTTGACACCGGCGTCCGAGGTGCCCTGCCCGACCTTCGGCGTGGGCTTGTGGGTCGCCTTGTGGTAGGCGGAGGCGAGCTGGATCATCAACGGGTAGATCGACGTGGAGCCGCTGAGCAGCAGGGCTCTGGCGCCGGCGACGGCGGGGGCGGCCACCGCGAGCGCGGCGATGGCCAGCAGGACGGTCACGGCACGGGTGGGTCGTCGCACGAACTGGCTCCTTGTTTGGCGGATTTCTGCAGAATGGCTGTGGGCAGCCGCAACTGCGGGCAGGAATCTTCCGCCGGGGATCGCTCCCAGGGAAGTAAGCGCTAGTGTCGAGCCCGTCGTCGGCGCAAAGGTGAAGAAAATGTGTTCACTCTGAGAAGAATCGGTGAACGCGGGCAACCAAGTGCAAATGTTCTCAAGTCGTTAACAGGTCGAGGACGGGCGCCGATCAATCTGCCGGGGTGGCTCGTCTGTATGGGGCATGCGGCGTCCAGGGTGACGCGCGCGTTTGCGCCCGCTTCCGAACAACCGCCTTTCTGGTGCTCGCCTCAGCGTGTGCGGCGTGGACGCACGCTCCCGCGGCGCATGCCCTGATCTCCTCGGTCGCCACGATCGACGGCGCCGGTTCGGAAATCGTCGAACTCGGCGGCGTCGCGATGGCCGCCGATGGCAGCGGCGGGATCGTCTACCGTAAGCGCGTCGAAGGCCGTCCTCACATTTTTGCGGCGTTGTACTCGAACGGCCGGTGGAGCCCGCCCCAGCGGGTTGATGGCGGGGAGCCGTTCGAATCCTCGTTTCCCGTGGTCGCCGCAGGCGAAGGCGGGCGCCTGGTCGTGGTGTGGACCAATCACTACTCCTCCACGACCGACGGTCTTTTCTCGGCCGCGCTGGAGCCCGGCTCGACCGGCTTTCAGCCACCCGTCCCGGTCGACCTGGACATCGGCCAGGCGATCGGCACGTACCCCTCGGTGGCGATGAACCTCGCCGGCCAGGCCCTGATCGCATATCGCGTGATCACCGCCGTCAGCGGCCCCTCCACACCGGAAATCCCGTCCGGATACGTCAAGGCGGAAATCCGCATGGCCCGTTTCGACGGCGAGTTCTGGTCTTCGTTCGGGCTGCCCCTGAACCGCAACCCGGCCCAGCCGATGCTCGCTCCCACGGCCGCCGACTCGCCGAAGGTGGCGATCGATCTCACCGGGCAGGGCCTCGTCGCCTGGCAGGAGCCCGATGACTCGTTCGTCAACCGCATCTACGCGCGACGCATCTTCGGAATGGTGCCGGGCAACATCCTGCAGGTCAGCCCCTCGACGTACGCGGGGCAGGCGCTGAACGGGCCCGCCGACGAGCTCGCGCTCGACGTGAGCGGCTTCGGCGAGGGCGCCGTGGCCTACCGTCAGCAGCCCGCTCCCGGCTCGGGCTTCACGCGCCCGCGGGTGTTCGTCAACGAGATTCCCTCATCGTTTGACCCGCACGGCTCGGCCTTCGCCGGCGCGCGCCTGGTTGATGGCGGTGGCATGGAAGGCCCTGCCGGGCCGCTCGGGCCGTTGAGCATGGCCGTGGACGGCGAGGGTGATTTCGACGTCGGCTTCGGCTCGGGCGTCGCGAGCTTCGACGCGCGGGGAAACGAAACGGAAGTCTCCGCGCCTGTGCGTCTGGATGACGGCTCGAGCGACGCGGTCGGCGACCCGGTCCTGACCCGTGCCGACAACGGCGCGCTCGCCGCCGCGTGGAAGGTGGATGAGCACGGCGCGGGCGCGGTCGCGGTGCTCGAGCGCCGCGCGGACGGCACCCCCAACCGCCAGCTCGTCTCCGCGCCCGGTGGCGGCGCCGTGCACCAGCTCGACCTCGGCGGCTCTCACCATGGGGATGCGCTGATCGGCTTCCTCCAGGGCGACGGTGCAAACACGAAGATCGGGGCCGTGGTGGTGCGCGCTCCTCCCGGTGAGTTCGTGCTCGACGTCCCGTCTGACTGGGTCCGCGCCCCGCGCATTCCCCTGCAGTGGGAAACCCCGCTCGCGGGCGCCGGCAAGCTCACGTACAGCGTGCTCGTCGACGACCGTGAAGTCGCCGGAAACATCACATCCACCGAAACCACGCTCAGCGGCTCGCAGATTCCGAGCGGTGTGCACACGATCCAGGTCGAGGCGACCGACTCGCTCGGCCAGGTCGTGGACTCCGAGCCCTCGATGCTCAAAGTAGACCGCACACCCCCGCGCGTGAGCGTGCGTGTGCGCGGGGGCTCCATAACGGTTCGCGTCAACGACGGCCCCAAGGGACAGGGCTCGGGGGTGAACGCCGGTTCGGTGCACGTCAGCTTCGGCGATGGTCGTAGCTCGGCTCACGGTCGCATGAAGCTCACCCATCGCTACGCGGCCGGGGGCTCCTACACGATCACGGTCACCGCGGCCGATCGTGCCGGCAACCGGGTCAAAGCCCATCGTCGGGTGGCGGTCGCATGAGTCGTCTCGCGTCGGGTGTCCTGGTCGTGCTCTGCACGCTCATGCTTGCATCTCCGGCCTACGCGATCTATGGGCCGGCCGCGGGCGGTCTCGGTGCGGACATCGTGTCCGTCGACCATGCATCCGACGAACAGGCCGATGCAGCGACGACCGACGCCGCGATCTCTGCCGACGGGCGCTATGTCGTGTTTCAGACGCGCGCGTCTAATTTCTTCGAAGATGACGGCGTTGCAGATGGCGATCCTGAATCGCCTGGGATGCTGCGTGAAGGTGGCATCTTTCGCTACGACCGCGTGACTGGTGCGCTGCAACTCGTCGCCGATGGCAGCGAGATACGCGAAAGCGACCATTCGCTCGTCTTTCGGGGCGCCCAGAATCCGTCCGTCAGCGCTGACGGACGCTACATCGCCTTCTCCACCGCTCAGCAGCTCGTTCCCCGGGACACCAACGAAAACGTCGATGTCTACGTGCGCGACATGAATGTTCCACTCACCGCTGACCGTAAGGACTCGGGCGCGTACATGCTCGTCTCGGCGAAGAGCGGCGGCGAAGAACCGGCGACATACGCGCTACGCAGCCCGCCATTGCCGGGCGCCAATCCGGGGTCGGACGTCTGGCCGAACACCGCGATCTCCGCCGATGGGCGCTACGTCCTGTTTCGCACGCCCGAGCTTGAATCCGACCTCCCCGACCAAGCCGCGGTGAATACGCCCGCGGGCAATCTGTTCGTGCGCGACCTATCCGCCAAGACGACGACTTTGATCACCCGCACCTCGGTCGGGCGCGAACCCGAAGAATGCGGCACGAGCATCAGCGTCGGCGCCTTGGCCGGAGGCGAACCCGCCTGCGGTGCCACCGGTCCTGCCACGCTCAGCGCCGACGGCTCGACCGTCGCCTGGGTCGGTTCTCGTGCGGAATCCCAGACTGTCTTCCTGTCGGGCGAGTCGCCTCAGAGATCGACCCCCTATTACCTGTGGCAGCGCTGGCAGGAACCACGTGTGCTCACCCGTCGCATCACGGGTATTGCCGATCCTGAAGATCCGGCCTGTCCGCCAGACGGAGAAGTTACGTTGAGTTCGACCGCAACCGGCCCGTGCTACGGACCTCTCAGCGAGCAGGAGTCAGACCTGGCCAGCATCGCCGGGGTGGCCCCCGGCCTCAGCGCCGACGGTTATACCGTTGCCTTTCTGGCGGGCGCGGCGCTCCGTCCCAACATCACCAAGTCAACCGGTCTCGATGTCTTTCTCACCAGCATGCGCCCTGGGGTCACGCGCAAGGCCGGCACGCGCGAGTTGACCTTGGCTGTAAGCTCGGGCGCCCAAGGCTCGACCCCGTCGATCGAATCGCTCGCGCTTTCACAAGACGGCTCGACGATCGCCTTCACCACGCCACGCGACAGCTTCGTGCTGCCCGAACCGCAGCCGATCGGGGCCTTCCGGCCGCTGCCGACCGCCGGCGACCTGTACGTGATCCACCTCGCTGTGAACACCCTGGAACGGGCGATAGTCGGTTACGAAGGCGGGGATCCCAACGCGTCGGTCTCGGTCAGCCCCACGGTGACTGAAAACGGTTCGACGATCGCGTTTGTCTCAACCGCTTCCAACCTGATCTTCGGCGACGCCAACAGCGCGCCCGACGCCTTTACCGCGATGTCTGAGGTTCCCGGCGGCACAGCCGCACCGCCGGCCGGCGTCAACGCCGGTTCGGAAGGCTTCTCGCTGACCGCGGTCTCGTCTCCCGAACTCGGTGTCTCCGTCAAGCGCGCGAAGGACGGTGGCGTCACGCTGCTCGTCGAGACGCCCGGTCCGGGCAGGCTGACGGCCAAGGCTCGCGGCTCGATTCCCAAGGTCGGCTCTGCCAAGGTTGCTTCGCGTGCGCGCAAGGCCGCGCGCGGGTTGAAGGCCAAGGCCAAGCCCAAGTCCAAGGAGAAAAAGACCCTGCCGCCTGTCCTGCTGGCGAGCACGTCTGCAACAGCCCGTTCGGAGGGTACGACCACGCTCACGCTTCACATCTCTTCCAAGTACGTCGCCGATCTCCGCCACGCCGGCAAGCTCAAGGCCAATGTCACGATCGACTTCACGCCGACGAATCCCAGCGAAGCGGCGCTCTCCGATGAAGTCTCGGCGACGTTCGTCACGGTCTTGCCGGCGAAGAAATTCTCCAGGAAGGCCAAAGACAAGGCGAAGAAGGGGTGAAGCGGAGGACTTTACAGCGGGCCGAACGGATCGATTCCTCTTGTTACCACCTTGTTATCAATTTGCAACTATGTTGTAACTTGAGGCCGGGGCGTTACCGGCTTGTATATCTTCTGTGAACGGGCTTGCGCTTGGACGATGGCGCTGTGACACTCGCCTCGTTCCCGACCTCTGCTCGTGAAAGGACCTACCCTGCTCATGCGTTCAAGCTTTCCCCTGACCGCCGAACGCGGTCGTATCCGTGTCGCGTTGGCGGCACTCGGCGTGGCGGCTGCCCTGGCTGTGGCCGCCGCCGCGGCACCGCCATCAGCGCACGCAGCGTTTGCGATACCCGCCTGCAGTGGCTCCGCCGTCAAGGGCGAGGGCTCATCGCTGCAGAAGGTGGCCCAGACAGAATTCTGGACCGTTCACGTCTTCTACACCTCATTCGGTTGTGAAACCGCGGCATTGACGTCGCCGATCACGTACAGCCCGGACGGCAGCGGATGCGGCATCGCTTCGATCGGTGGCGGCCCCGGTTCGGAAGCGACGTGCTCAGACTTCAAAGCCGGAACAGTCGCAGATGGCTATCGCGACCCGGAAACACGCTTTGCCGCGAGCGACGCCCCGCTGACGGCGGCGAAGAAAGCTGCCGCTGAAGACCAGGGGGGTCCTAAACCGGGGTTGATTCATCAGATCCCGGTAGCGGCGGCCGCGGTCACGGTTGTTGTGCACTTTCCTGAAGGATGCAAGCTGAAGAACCCGGCCGAACCGGGCGGCAATGAAAACACCAGCACCGGCGGACTCGCGTCTGGAGTAAAAGGCGTTGGCTCTGAAGTGGAAGGCAAGAACAATGACCCGGTGGGGGCCTACACCGGCGATACTTTCGCCAACCAAACGCTGCGCGTCCATGTCAAAGCGGACGAGATGGAGAAGATCTGGGATGGCGCGGCTCAGCAGACGTGGGTCAATATCGTTCCTGAAGCGGACTTCGAAGGTAGCTCGGCTGAACAGAAAGCCTGCGGTGAAAAACCGGTCATCCGTATCGTACGCGCCGACGGCTCGGGCACCACGTACAATTTCAAGGCCTACCTGAGCTTGCTCCCCGGTGCTCCCGCAGTGTGGACCACGGCCCCGGTGGTCGGCGACAACAACAAGTGGCCCGTCAAATCGGGCGAAAACGTCGAACCTGCTGCTGCTTCTGGGAGCAACGTCTGCGAAAGCCCGACGCATATCTGTCAAGCCGCAACCACCGGTGGCGGCGGAGTTGCAAAAGCGGTAGCGGCAACCGATGGGTCGATCGGTTACCTGGACCTTGCCACTGCTCGCAAGGAAGGGTTTGACATCACCAAAAAAACGGCTGATCACCTCTACTGGATTCCGCAGCAGACGATCAACCCGGGAGCACCAGAAGGCGAAGGGCCCGGCAAGAAGGTCGGCACGAACTACGTGGAGCCGACGGCCAACTCGGCGTCCAACCTCAACGGCAGTGGAGCGCCACAGGGTGCCAACTGCACGAACGCGGACTACCGGGGTATCCCGGCGACGCCGGCGAGCGATCCGACGCTGGGCGACTGGTCGAGCGCGATCGCCACTGGAAGTGAAGACACCGCCACCTATCCGGTGTGCGCGCTCACGTATGACTTCGCGTTTGACGACGACGCGCCCGTCTATGGCAACACACCCGCCGAGGAAGCGAAAGCACGGACGGTCAAGGACTACCTGACGGCGATCGAGTCCGACGCGGGTCAACTGGGTCTGGCCAGCGCCGACTATGGCACGCTGAAGGCGAGCATCATCAAGATCGGCCAGAACGGCGTCGCCGCGATCGACTGGAACAAGTCAGCCGGAGGCGGTGGTGGTGGCACGGTGACGCCGCCACCCACGAGCAACACCGGCAGTGGCGGTGGCAGCACCCCCACCTCCACCCCAACGTCGCCTCCCAGCAACTCCTTCTCGATCGCAAGCGCGAAGGTGAAGGGCAAGGACATCGTCCTTTCGCTCGTGTTGCCGGGCGCCGGTAAAGTTCAGATCAAGGCGACGGGCGCCGGTGTGACGGTGTCCGGTGTCTCGGCGAGCGTCGGCGGCGGTCAGGGGACGGTGACGCTGCCGATCTCCAGCGCCGCACTGAAGAAGATCGCCAAGGCCAAGAGCAAGAAGATCTCGGTGACGATCACCGTGACGTTCACGCCCGCCGGCGGGACGGCCGCGAGCGAGACCAAGACACTGACGATCACGCAGGCCGCAATCGCGGCGAAGAAGAAGAAGACGACCAAAAAGAAGAAAGGCCAGTAGGGCCGGCTGGATCACCGGCACCCATCAGCACACGGCCCCGGCGCCCGGCACCGCAGTTTGGGCGCCGGGCGCCGTCCGTGCTCTGAGCGGCGTATCCGCCGGCGGCGATGGCAGAAAGATGGCTCTTCACAACACTCATGACCGACGACGACACCCAACCTGAGGGCATCGAGCCCGACGACTCGCAGTCCCAACCGGCGAACGGCCGCGCTCCGGAGCGCTCCATACCTGCCGGCCCGCGCCCGCAAGTGCGCTCGGGTCTCGCGCACAAACGCAACCCTGCGCTCGCGACCGCCGGCGACATCGCGGTCGGCGTTCGCCGGTTCATCTTCCGCGACAAGCTTGCGCTGTTCTTGGTGCTCGCCTCGGCCGCGCTCGCCGTCACGTTCTTCGTGCTGCTTGGTTCGATCGGCCCATCCAGTCACGGTACGGAACTGCCGATCAGCCGCGTTGTCTCGCTCGCCGAACACAGGCAGATCGCGACCGCGACCCTGCTCGACCACGACGATCGCGTCGAGATCGCGCTCAAAACCCCCGCCTCGGGGAGTAAAACCACCGGGACGACGGCCGGCGGGACCTCGGCGGCGGGGACCACCTCCACCTCGACGGGGATCAACTCGACTTCCCCCAACGCGACCTTGGCCGTCCCGGCGCAGCTTGAATACTGGGCCGCATACCCGGCTTCGGGTGCGCAGACGCAGGCGCTGCTGCAGAGCCTCACCCGCTCGGGCGTAGTCGTCACCGTCGATCAGCAATCGGGCAAGGCGCCGCGGGCGATCCTCGTCCAGTTCCTGCTGCCGATCCTGCTGCTTGTGTGTCTGTTCGCGCTGTTCATGCGCATCGGCGCCGACGGCGGCGCCGGTGGTATCGCCGCGTTCTCGGAGTTCACCGGCAAAGGGCGGCGCAAGGGCAAGGGCAAAACCGAAGCGATCACGTTCGCCGACGTCGCCGGCGCGGGCGAGGCGGTGGCCGAGCTGCGCGAGATTCGCGACTATCTCGCCGACCCCTCGCGCTACCTGAACGTGGGGGCGGCCGCGCCGAAGGGAGTCCTGCTTGTGGGACCGCCCGGCACCGGCAAGACGCTGCTCGCCAAGGCCGTCGCCGGCGAGGCCGACGCATCCTTTTTCTCGCTGTCGGGCTCGGACTTCGTCGAGTCACTCGTCGGCGTTGGCGCCGCGCGCGTGCGCGACCTGTTCGCCAAGGCCCGCAAGACGGCGCCCGCGATCATCTTCATCGACGAGTTCGACGCTGCCGGGCGCAAGCGCGGCGCCGGCATCGGGCAGGGCAACGACGAGCGTGAGCAGACGCTCAACGCGCTGCTGGTGGAGATGGACGGCTTCTCCGGCGACGGCGGCCTCGTCGTGATGGGCGCCACCAATCGCCCCGACATCCTCGACCCCGCGCTGCTGCGGCCCGGGCGCTTTGATCGCCAGGTCACGATCGACGTCCCCGACGTGCACGGGCGCATGGAGATCCTGCGCCTGCACGGCCGCAAGCGTCCCCTCGGCCCCGACGTCTCGCTGGAGGAGATCGCCCACCAGACCCCGGGCTTCAGCGGCGCCGAGCTCGCCAACGTGATCAACGAGGCCGCCCTCTTGAGCGTGCGCGACTCCCACAGTGAGATCGATCAGGCGACGCTCGAGGAGTCGATCGACCGCGTCGTCGCCGGCCCCGCCAAAAAGCACATCCTCACGCGCGAGGAGCGCTGGCTGATCTCCGTCCACGAGGCCTCTCACGCGGTCGTCACCGACGCGCTCGGCCATACGAGCTCTACCCGCAAGCTCTCGATCGTCGCCCGCGGGCGCACGCTGGGCACGGCCGCGCACATGCTCACCGATCGCGATCAGGTGATCCAGACCGAGCAGGACCTGCAGCGGCAGCTGATCGTGATCGCGGCCGGTACGGCGGGCGAGCGGATCGCGTTCGGCAATCTCTCGACCGGGGTCAGCGACGATCTGCACGCCGCGACCAGCCTCGCGCGCAGCATGGTCACCTCGTTTGGCATGTCGCCTGCGCTGGGGCCGGTCACGATCGGCGAGAAGGGCGGCGAGGTGTTCCTCGGCGCGTCGCTGCAGGATCTCGGCTCGGTCGGTCCCGCCACGCTCGATCTGATCGACCGCGAGGTCGAGCGCCTCGTCGGCGACGCCGAAGCGCGGGCCGGGTTCATCCTCGACCGCCACTGGAGCGCCGTCGAGGAGACCGCCAACGCGCTGCTCGAGCAGGAGACGCTGTCCGGCGTCGCGCTGGAGGCCGTCCTTGCCACGGTCACAGAGGTGACCCTCGAGGAGATGCGCGACGTGCGCCGTTTGACTCCCGAGCGAGACCCGGGGCGCAGACCTTGAAGCGGCTCGCCGCCGGGGCTCTGATCGCCGCGGCGATCGCCTCGGTCGGCGGCGGTGTCGCGCGCGGTGAAGCGAGCTGGCGGCTGGAACAGCCGCCGCCGCCCGCCGGCGCCGCTTTCAAGGTCCCTCTCGGAACGCCCGATGACATGGAGTTCTATGCCGCCAACGAGGGGCTGCTCAGCGTCGAGGGCAACGCGGTCGTCTCCGCCGGCCTGTTCTTCTGGAACGGGCGCAACTGGCACCAGCTCTCGACCGTCTGCGGCGGGGCGGGCGAAGCCTCGCGCATCGCCTGGGCGGGGCCGGATGAGTTCTGGACGATCACCGAACCGAGCGAGCCTCGCGTCGGCTCGGGCCTCGGCCTGTGTCATTTCAAGGACGGCGTCGTCGTCGGCTCCTACTCCACGCCGCTGCAGTCGCCCGATCCCTTCCGGCCGCTGGACGCCGTCGCCTGCGACGGGCCGAACGACTGCTGGTTTGCCGGGATCGGCGGCGAGGACCCATCGGGGCAGCGTATAGGCGCCTTCCACCTGCACTGGGACGGGACGAACCTCACGAGCACCTACCAGCCTCAGGGCCGCGGGGTCAGCGGCCTGGCGGCCTTCGACGGGGCCTTTTACGAGAGCACGTTCGTCGGCGCCCAGGCGGGCGACGGCGCCGATCCGGTGACGCTCGGGACTCCCGAGCCGTTCGGGCCGATCCTGATTCACAAGCTCGTCGGCGAACGGTTCGGCGACGTTGACTTCCTGCCCTTCCCATATTCGGGTGTGCCGGCCGAAGGCGTTGAGCTGCTGTCGGCCAAGTCCGACGGGACCGACCTGTGGTTCTCCGGTGGCGGAGCCGCCTCGGGGCCGGCTGCCCCGCACGACGGTTCGGCGCCGAGCCCACCGGTGGCGGTGCACTACTCCGAATCGTTTTTCCAACAGGCCCCGATCGACATCTCGAAGTTCGGCGGCGAAGACCGTTTTGTCGACATCGCGCCCGTCCCCGGTACGCACAGCGCGTGGGCTGCCGATCAGCCCTATTCACTGCGCGGCAGCATTACGGCCAAGGCGGAGGTTGCATTGATCGGCACCGAAGGCGAAACGCTTTTGGACACATTGCCCGTCAGCGGCCCGGGGCGGGGCAGCGCCCGGCTCGTCGCTGCCACCGGACCGGAAGAAGCGTGGCTGGCGACCTCGGCCGGATGGCTGTTCCACTACACCAACGGGACCGTCCTGCCTGAAGACACCGATCCCAGCTGGGCCGGCACGATCACCCAGCGCCCGAACGAGTCGGTCGCCCAGTTCGTCTCCGACACGCCCCCGCCCGATGACTCCCAGCTGTTCGCGCCGCCGCCGGTCGCCGTCGAACAGGCTGCGAGCGCCGAAACGACGGTGCCCGAGATCATCCCCGCGCTGCTGAGGGACATCAGGGTCTCCCGCCGCGGGTTGACCGTGACCGTCAGCTTCGATCTGACCCGCCTGGCCGATGTCCAGCTCGTCGCCAAGCTGCACGGCAGGGCGATCGCCAGGACCGCACGGGAGAGGCTGAAGGCCGGCAGGCACGCGCTCAAGCTGAGCTTCACCGCCCGACGCTGGCCGAGTGGGTTGAGCTTCAAGACCAAGGAGCTGACCAAGCCCAAGCCCGTGCCCGCGACCGGCTGCGAAAACACCCCCGGCGCTTCTGGCGGTGGAGGAGGCACTGGTCCAAACGCGGTCGCCACCGCGTGCGAATCGGGCGCGTCCGGCTCCCCGGGGACAGGACCTAACGCCGTCGCCACGAGCCTGCGCCGATGAGCCCGCGCCGCCCCATCAATCGACCAATTAGTCGCCTCATCAACGGTCGCATAAATCGACCGATCACCCGCCTCATCACCCGTCGCATCGGCGCGGTTGCGGGACTGATGCTGCTCACGCTGCTGGGCGCTCACTGCTTCCATCTCGCCGGCTCTGGGGCGCGTGCGGACACCCCGGGTGCAAGCAACCCCCAGCCCCAGCCCGCGCTCGGGACGGCCGACGCAAGCACCGTCCTGATGGGCGCCGCGACCGCCGGCGAACCGGGCGAAGCGTGGGCTTACCAGGTGCTGCCGCTGGACGTGCCCCCATCCTCGGACGCCTCCGGGCGCGCTCAGTTCGCCGCGCCGCCAAGCGGCGGCTCCCCGACCGGGCAGCTCGTGTTCGAGCGCGCCACCGACTCGGACTCGAACTGGACGATCCAGGAAACCCCGCTGGGCGAAGAAGGTCAGCCCTATCGCGGGATGCAGCCCGACCGGCCCTCCGCGCGCATCACCCCGCACGGCGGCGGCCTGCTCGTCGGCCAGGACTCCATACGCCCCTCCGGCAAGCAGGTCGTCGTGCTCGTGCGCGACCCCGGTGGGCGCTTCCGCGTCCTGCCCGAACCGTCCGCGGGGGTGATGCCTGAAGCCGGCGAAGGCGGCGACCCGAACGCGGGGACGCTCGCCGAAGCGAACGGGACCGGGGCTGTGGCCGACGCCGCCGTCGAGAACGCCGAAGGCCGCACCGAAGCGTTCTTCGGCGCGCTCGGTCGCGGCCGCGACACCGCCGTGATCCGCTGGAACGGGACGCAGTTCTCGCGCGAGCCGGTCGAACTGCCCAGCGGCTACCAGGGCTCGTTCACGATCGCCGCGCTCGCCGGCAGCTCGCCCCAGAACCTGTGGCTGCTCGGCCGGGCCAGCCAAGAAAGCGGCCTGGGGATCATGCTGTTCAAGCGCGTCGTCAACGGCTCCGGCGAAGGCCGCTGGGAACCGGTTGAACTGGGCGCCTCGTTGTTCGCGCAAGCCGCCACGCCCGCGCAAAACGTGTCGGGCGTGGCGCCGCTTCCCACCCCCGCCCAGGCGCTGACCGTCAGCGATCAGGGAGTGTGGATCGACGGCAACCTGCAGGCCCCCGGCGGCGGCAGCGATGGGTATGACTTCACGCTCTACTACGACATCGCCCAGGCCAAGGTCACGGCCAGCTGGTGCGACGCCCAGGCCACGGGCACGGAAGCGCTCTGCACCCATCCATTTGGTGCGCGTTTCGGCCGCCTCGCCGGCTACCGCAGCTTCGCCTTCGATGGTCCCGGGTTCGGCTCACGGATCGTCACCAACCCGCTGCAACCCGGCGGCGAAGACTCGACCAACATGGGCTCCTACCTGAGCCTCGAAGGCACGACATTTCAGCGGATGCCCGGCGCGAGCGCCGACAACGCCCCGGGCGGGGCCTTCTACAGTCCAGGCGACGGTTGGCTTGAAGGTCCCGTGCAGATCACCGGGCAGCCGTTGCCACAGCGCCTTGCCGGTTGGCCGGTATCCGCGCGCGCGCCGTTCACCGCGGTCGCCCCGGCGCCGGGAACCGCTCCGGGCGACCCAGCCGCGCAGGCGCTGGTCGTCGGCGCAGATGGTGCCGTCGCTCGCTACACCCCGGGCCAGGGCTGGCAGCGGGAGTTCCTGCTCAGCTCCAGCGGCGCGGTCAGCTCGCCGACGCTGCGTGCCGTCGCCTGGCCCGAACCGAACCGTGCCTACGCCGTCGGCGACCTCGGCGCGATGTGGGTATGGCGCGCGGAAACGGGGCTGTGGGAGAAAGATCCCGCCGTTCCACCAACGGGCTTCCAGGGCAACCTGCTGGGAATAGCCTTCGCCCCCGGCAACCCGGAAACCGGCTATGCCGTCGGGCTGGGTGGGACGCTTCTGGGCTATGGCAAGACATGGACGCAGGAACAGCTCCCGTCCGGCTTGCAGGAAGCCAACTTCACCTCGATCGCGTTCGCGGGCTCGGAGGCGATGGTCGTCGCCGAACACGATCTGCTTATCAACAATGGCTCGGGCTGGCAGGTCGATCCGGAAGTGCACGCGCTGCTCGCCGGCTTGCCGGAAGGAGCCTCGGCCAAGCTGAACGTCGTCGCCGGGCTGCCGAACGGCGGGGCGGTGCTCGCGGGGCGTGATGTCGTCATCGAGCGCGACAGCGCGAGCGCTCCCTGGCGCTTCTCTGATGAGCCGATCGTCGGCGAGACCGCGATCGCGGCGAGTCCCTACCTGGAAGGATCGAAGGTGCGCGCGGTGCTGTCGGTGGTGCCCGACTTCACCTATCCACCGCCGCTGATCCTGCCGCCGGTCGACCCGAACACGCCACCGCCCCTGATCCCGCCCAACCCGTTGCCGGGCGACGGCTATCTGTTGCGCGAGACATCCGGTGGCTGGGAGGACGAGCAGCGTGCCGCCTACGCCGGCGACAGCGAGGACAAGCCGGTCAAGGCCGATCCGATCGCGGCACTCGACCTCGGCACGGAAGGCTCGGGCTGGGCGGTGGGAGGTTGGAGCGGTCACGCCGACGACGCGGGACGCGGCACCGACGCGAGCGGTTCCGGACAGGCGGTGCGCGAAGACGTGGAGACGGCCGGGATCTACCGCTACGCGCCCGCGGGCAGTCCGCAGGGACCGCCCGACACGGCCTCATCGCCCGTGCCGCTGAGCACCGGGGTCGCAACGTTCGCGGTGGCCGGACACGCCGAGTGCGCGGAACCGTGCGCCGGCCTCGCCGCTGAGGGGATCGCGCCCGACCGCAACCTGACCGCCGCGCTCAGCACGATCGACGGCCTCGCGAGCGAGCCGAACGGCCCTCGTGCGCTGCTCTACACCGGCGGACGCGAGACGCCCGGCGAGGGTCCCGAGTCCGCCGCGGAGGCGGATCGGTATGCCCAACTGCTTGCCCAGGGCGGAGGGCTGGGAGTGTTTGGAGCGGTCTCCGCGGGCGACTCCGAAGGCGGGTCCGCAAGCGCCTTCAGCGCTGCGTTCGCGCCATTCGCAGCGCCGTTCGGGGAAGGCGCGTCACCGGCGGGCATCAGCACCGCGAGTCTCCCCGCCGGCGCGCCCGCACACGCTGGGGCGCGCACCCACTACGCCTTCGACAGCACCGGCCCGACGGGGACCGTGCGGGTGATCGTGATCGACAACTCGCGCGGCTCGCTGGCGGCGAGCGACCCGTATCAGAACCCGGCCGAACCGCAGGCGCCGTGGCTGGCGGAGATGCTCGCCGACGCCCGCGCGCGCGGCATTCCCGCGATCGTGGTGGGCAGCCGCGAGCTCAACCCGCACCTGCCGCCCGTGCTGAACGTCGCCTCCGACGCAAACGAAGAGGCGCAGATCATGGTGGAAGGCGGCGCCTCGGCCTACCTGTACGAGCGCCCGGAGGAAAGCCGCGCCGGCCAGATCCCCGTGGGTGGGTCGGTGACGATCCCCGAGTTCGGGACCGGCGCGCTCGGCTACCGCTCGGCGATCTCCGACTCGTTCACGCCCGGGCAGCCGGACGCGCTGTTCGGCACGACCGGATACCTGCTGTTGAGCGTCAACGTCACCCAGCGCAACCCCGCGACGAACGTCGCGCCCGTGAGCGCACGGCTGATCCCGCTCGTGCAGAGCCTGTCGTTGGACCCGGTCGACGGGACGCTGCTGCGACGCAGCGCACCGGCACTGTTTCAGGGTCTTGGACGGAGGCCGATCGCCGGCGACCGCTGGGGCCCCGTGTCCGCCTCCGACGGCAACCCCAATCCGTCGGGCGCCGACCCCTACAGCCAGTTCCCGCCGACGCTGTGCCTGCAGTCGGATTGCTCGAGCGCGATCGAACCGGAATACACGTTCACCTCATCCGAACCGGAAATCGCCAACTTCGTCGAGCAGGACCCCAACTCGACGAACCTGCGCAAGCCGCTGCAGGACTCCTCCGGGCACGTGATCCCCGACCCCAAATCAGGCATCCTGTGCGCGTTCAACGCGGGCAGCACCATCGTCACGGTCTCCGCCGGCGGCCTGTCCTACTCCGTTGCGGTGACCGTTCTCGGCGGGAGCGTCGAGCAGCCCTGTGGCACCGTGCCGCTGGCCGCCGGTCGCTTCACGAAAGCGGCCTCCGCCTCGGCGGCGGCGCCCCCCGCGCCTCCGCCGCCGGCTCCCGCGCCCGCCCCCGCGCCGATCGCGCCGCCGCCCCCGCCGCCCCTGGCGCCGGTGGCGCCCGCCGTCAAGCCGGCCGTCAAGCCGCCGCACCCGCCGCCCGTGCTGCTGTTCGCGCCGCTCTTCACACTTCCGGCCCAGAGCCCGGTGCCGGTGCTCCCACCGCCACCGGCGGGAGCGTTCGCGCGACCGATCCCCCCGGGCGGGGCGACCGTGCGGGTGTTCGAAGAAAAGCGCGAGGAGGAGGAGGCGACCGAGCAGTCCCAGGCCTTCGCCGCATATCGCGCCGATGCTTACCGTGGTCTGCCGCTGGGAGCGCGGGCCCATGCGAACTCGGGCGGCGGTAGTCCGTCCTCGTCCGCCGCGTTGTACCTGCTGATGGTGGTGCTCGCCGCGGCCTCCGCAGGCGCCACGCTGCGCCTCGACCCCCGGCGCCGGCGGCGCCGAATCGAGACGGCGTTCGCGACCGTCCGTGTTGACGGCACTCGTGCGCAGGCGGTTCGCGCCCAACGCGCCCAACTACCCCAACATCGACGCCCCAGGAGGTATCGACCATGAGAGAGCGCTCCGTCATTTCCCGCCACGCCGGCACCGCCGCACTGGTGATCTCGGTCATCGCGCTGGTCGCCTCGACCACGGGCCTCGCCGGCGCGGCGCGGCGCGCGTTCGTCGCGGCCGTCGACGGCCATCGCATCAGCTCAAAGCCGTACCCGAACGGCCTGCTCGTGCTCGGCCGCAACAAGAAGTTCCCGGCCTCGGCGATCCCGACCGTCAAGAACGCGCAGGAGGTGAGCGGGAAGAAGCTCGCGGCGCTCGAACCGAGCTGCCCACCGAGCACCGTCAACCTCGGTACCTGGTGTCTGGACACCTCGCCGTATCCGCTGACGAACGCGCAGGCCGGCCAGAACAACTACTTCTGGGCGACCCAGGCGTGCGTGAAGCAGGGTGGCTACCTGCCGACCGCGGCGCAGTTGATCGGCGCCGCCGGTCGCGTCAAGCTCGAGTCCACGATCCACGACTCGCAGCTGACCGCGACGATCCAGCTCGACCCGAGCGTCGGTCTGCACGACCAGCGCGAGATGAGCGCGACGCTGGTGACGACCGCGGCGGGCTCCGACGCCGCCGGCTCGGAGGGCGTCAGCGTCGGCTCGACCGGCGACCCGCGCACGGGCGAACCGAACTCGGTGCCGCTGCCGGCCGTGCCGGCACCGTCGACGCTGCAGTACGTGACGGTCTACTCAAACGGCACCAAAGGCGGCTTCGCGGGCTCCGAGCCGGTCTCTCAGCCGGAGAACTTCCGCTGCGCGTTCAACGAGATCCCCGGTGCGAACTCGGCCGAAGGCGGATGAGGTCGCTCGTGTTCACAGGATCGTTACGTGTGGGAGGGCGATGAGGATGGACCATGCGATTGCGATGGACCCGGTCGATGCGACCCAGCCGACGGTCGTGATGGAGCCTGTTGGTGCGACCGAGCCGTGCCCGCACTGCGGTACTCCGCTCGCGCTGGACCAGCGTTACTGCCTGGAGTGCGGCGCGCCACGTACGTACTTGAGCGGGATGCTGCTCGAGCGGCTGCAGGCGCGCTCGGCGCAGACGCCCCCGGTGCAGCCGCCCTCGTCTCCGCCGTCCTCCTCGACCTGGCAGCGCGGCAACGCGCTGACGCTGATCGCGGGCGTCGGTGTGCTGTTGCTGGCAATGGGGGTCGGCGTGCTGATCGGGCGCTCGGGCAGCTCGTCCTCGTCGGGCAGCCCTGCGCCACAGGTGATCAGCGTCGGCGGCGCGGCGACAGGCGCGGCGAGCACATCCCCGACGCTGACCACGCCGGCAGAAAGCTCGGCCGCCAAGAGCGGTGCGGCTGCCGCGGCCGCTGCCGCCGCCAAGCACAAAGCGAAAGTCGAATCCTCATCCGGGGTTGGGTCCTCGCCAAGCAAACCGGCGCCGCCGAGTGTCCTGAAGAACCTGCGCACCGGCAGCGGGCAGAGCTTCGAGCAGAAGTCCAAGAACCTGCCTAACGTCGTCTCGACCGGCTAGATGATTACGAGACCGTCGGGCGCGCAGGGATCCGATATATCCCGCCGGCAAGAGTCGTCCCCGACGTCCGCCCCCGCGGCATCGCCTCCTCGCTACGACAGCGCCGCGCTCGAACGCCGCCGCGAGGAATTGGCCGCGCAGGTGGCGGAGCTGCACTGGGATCTCGGCGGGCTGGCGTATGAGATGGCGATTCGCGATCACTTCCGCAACGAGGTCCTGCTGCGTCGCGCCGCCCTGTTGCAGGAGCGTGACGCCGAGCTCGCGGAGGTCGAACGCATGCTCGGGCAGGCGCGCGCGCAGGGCGAGGGGCCCGGAGGCACCGAGGCGCGCAAGGCCTGGGCGCGCGTGCTGCCGCCCGCCCAGATCTCCGCGCTGCTGCTGGTCGCGTTTCTGGGCTTCGGCGTCGCCGTTGGCGCCGCCGCGAAGGGCTCGCCCTCATCCCGTCCGCGCGCGCGAGAGGTGCTGATCGCGCAGGCGCCGACCGCTGCGGCCGGGACTTCCACAGCGGCGAAAGCCACGCCCCCCGCCGCGGAAGCCGAAGCGACGCCGAGTCCGTCCTCGACAGCGGAATCCTCCACGGAAAGCGCCGGCAGCACCCCGTCGTCCTCATCCTCATCAGCGGGCAAGAACGACACGAAAGCGGCGTCAGGCACTCCGGGCGGCGCCTCTGGGAGCGGAGGGTCCTCCGGCGGGGGAGGATCCTCGGGCTCCGGAGGCAAGGGAGAAGGCTCCGGGTCCGGAGGCTCGACCAAGCTCCCGCCCGTCAAGCACGTGTTCGTGGTGATGCTCGACGACGAGCCTTACGCGACCGCGTTCGGCCCGGCTTCGCCCGCGCGCTACCTGGCGGGCACGCTCGAGCATAAGGGCGAGCTGCTCGTCCGCTACTACGCGGTGGCGCACGAACAGCTGGCGAACGGGATCGCGCTGCTCAGCGGCCAGGGATCGACGCCGCAGACGGCGCAGAACTGCCCGACATATGAAAACGTCGCGCCGGGGACCGTCGGCTCCGAAGGACAGGTGAGCGGGCAGGGATGCGTGTATCCGAGTACGACCCAGACGCTCGCCGGCCAGCTGACCGGTAAGCACCTGAAGTGGAGGGCGTACCTGGAAGGGATGGACGAACCTGGCGCCGGCGCGGGAGCCGTAGCGGACGGCGCGTGCGGACACCCTGCTCTCGGTGCGGCCGATCCCACCTCCCCAGGGTCCACCTCTGCGCAGACGCCCCCGCCCGCGGGACAGACCTCCACGCCCGCGGCGGGACAGGCGCCCCCGCTCGCAGGGCAGACGCCCCCGCTCGCGGGGCAGACACCGTACGCGACCTGGCGCAACCCGTTCGTGTACTTCCACTCCGTGATCGACTCACCGGCGTGCGTCGGCGACGACGTCGGACTGAATCGGCTGACGCCCGATCTGGCGAGCGCTGAAAGCACGCCGAGCTTCGCCTACATCGTCCCCGACCGCTGTCACGACGGCAACCCGACGCCCTGCTCGCCGGGAGCGCCCGCCGGGATGGGCGCGGCCGACGGGTTCCTGCAACGGGTCGTCCCGGAGATCCTCGGCTCGAACGCATACAAGCACGGCGGTCTGCTCGCGATCACCGTCGACGAGGCGCCCAGCACCGGCGAATTCGTCGACTCCAGCTCCTGCTGCGGGCAGCCCAGCTTTCCCAACCTGCCGGCGCCCGCCGGAGGGATCGGACCGCCGGGCGGGGGGCAGGTGGGTGCGTTGCTGCTGTCGCCGTTCATCAAGGGCGGCAGCCTGAACCAGGACACGTACAACCACTTCTCACTGCTGCGCACGATCGAGGATCTGTTCGGGCTCACCCACCTGGGGTATGCGGGCGGCAGGGAAGTCAGCTCGTTCGCGCCCTCGATCTTCTCCAAGTAAGGTCGCTTGCCCGTGTCGCCGCTGCGATCTGGTGCAGTCAGCCGATCGTCCGCGAATGACCGTTGAGTTTCTTCGTCGGCCCCGACGGTCTATGGGGCAAGTAAAACGAGAAGGAGGATCGAGATGGGAAGAGTTGTCGTAACCGAGTTCGTCTCCCTCGATGGCGTCATGGAGGCGCCGGGCGGAGGCGAGGACTTCGAGCACGCAGGTTGGACCTTCGAGATCGATCGCGGAGATGAGGGCGACAAGTTCAAGCTCGACGAGGCCCTCGACGCCGAGGCGCTGCTGCTGGGACGGGTGACCTATGAGGGCTTTGCCGCCGCCTGGCCAAGCATGCAGGGCGAGTTCGCGGACAAGTTCAACAGCATGCCCAAGTACGTCGTCTCATCGACCCTCCAGGCGCCCGAGTGGAACAACTCAACAGTGCTCGCGGGGGACGCGGCGCAGGAGGTCTCCAAGCTGAGGCAAGCCCTGAGTGGGGACATCGTTGTCAATGGCAGCGCCCAACTCGTGCAGACGCTCCTTGCCCACGACCTCGTCGACGAGCTGCGCCTGATGGTCTTTCCGGTCGTCCTGGGCAGCGGAAAGCGCCTGTTCGGCGACATGCAGCACAAGCAGTCGCTGCGGCTGGCGAGCTCACGAACGGTCGGTGACGGCGTCGCGATCCTGATCTACGAGCCCGCGGGTGCAACTTCCTAGCCGCGCCCTTACGCTGCGCGCATGACCGAGCCGGTGTCGGCCCTCGCGGCGTCCTGCGACAGCACCCGCCGGTAGCCCTCGGCCAGCCGCTCCAGCGCCCGCTCCCACGTGCGCGTGCGCACCGAGGCCAATCCCGCGGCGGACAGCCGCTCGCGCAGCAGGGGCGAGCCGGCGAGCTCCAGCACCGCGCCGGCCAGCGCAGCGGGACCGGCCTCGCACAGCAGGCCGCTGACGCGATGCTCGATCAGCGATGTCGGACCGCCCTCGGCCACGGCGATCACGGGCAGGCCGCTGGCCTGGGCCTCGAGGATGACCTGGCCGAACGTATCGGTCGAGCTTGCGAACAGGAACAGGTCGGCGCTCGCATACGCGCGCGCGAGCTCAGCCCCGGACAGCCAGCCCAGGAACGTGATGTGCTCGTCGCCGACGCGCTCGCGCAACCGCTCCTGCTCGGGACCGCCGCCGGCCAGCACGAGGTGCAGGCGGGGCTCATGTTCGCGTGCGAGCAGCAACGTGTCGGCGAGCAGCTCGGCGCCCTTCTCGCGCGTGATCCTGCCCGAGTACATCACGTTGATCTTGTCGCTCGGGAGCAGGCGCGGATCGTGCAGCGAGGGATCGAACCGCGCGGTGTCCACGCCCCGGTCCCAGCGCATGATCCGCTCTGGCGGCATCCCGAGCTGAGCCAACGCTTCGTCGGAGGCGGCGCTGGGGGAGAGGACGGCATCGCACGCGCGGTAGAACGCGCCGACGGCCAGCGCCATCGCGTCGGCGAGCGCCGGCTGGCCGGAGCGCAGGTCGGCGTAGGCGGTCAGCTCGGTGTGGTAGCTGCCGATCAACGGCAGGCCGAGCGCGCGCGCGAGCAACGCCCCCGCGACGCCCACCGGTCCGGGCGAGCAGACGTGGATCGCGTCGAACCCGCCATCGGCGAGTGTCTGCACGGCGGCGGGCAGGCTGGGCACGCCGATTCGCAGGCCCGGGTAGTAGGGCACGTCGATCTCCACGACGGCTGACAGTCGCCGGTCGACCTGCGGGTCCGTACCGACGACCTCGATCTCGTAACCGGGCACGCCGCGCCCGCGGATCTCCTCGATCGTGCGCGTTACGCCGTGGGTGGAGCCGATGCCGTCGGCGAGGATCGCCACGCGCGGGATCTCGCCGTCACCGCCGACCGATCCGAGATCGAAGGATCTCCGATCGGCCGGCAGGCGCGCGAGCTTGGTCTGCTCGTTGGCCAGGAATGCGGTGGCGGGGGCGTAGGGGATCGCGGCGATGCAGCCCTCGAACAGGCCCTGGGCGGCGGCGCCCACGTCCGCCTCGCCGCGTGCAGCCCGCAGCGCCAACTCGACGGCTGAGCGCAGCTTGCGCTCGTGCAGGCGGCACGCGCGGCGGTACAGGTCTGCGTGGCTGAACGCGTCCTCCTGCATGTATGCGATCAGGCCGGGCGTGTCGAGGTGGTCGAGCTCGACCGCGGCCAGCCAGGCGCGCAGCAGACAGCGGGCGTCCTCGGGAGAGACGGCCCCGCCGGCGGCGGCGGGTCCGCCGGCGGCAGAGCTGGGCTCAGAGCCGACGCCAGAGCGAGCGCCAGAGCCAGAACGAGAGCCGGAGTCAGAACGAGAGCCGGAGTCAGCGCCGGTGGCGCCCTGGCGCGCGTCGCCCTCGCGCAGCAGGCGGCGCACCATCGTCATCACGCGCTGGGGGTCCGGGCGGTCCTGGCGGCCTGTGCCCGCGGTGCGTGTCCTGGACGCGCCGGGTATACCGGCGCCGTGAGTCTCGTCTGCCGTCAATGAGCGCGCGGCGAGCACGATCGCGGCGTGAGCCCACTTGGCGGCGCTGCCCTGGGCGCCGCGCGCGGTGACACGGCCGGCGCGCATGTGCGCGAGGAACTCCTGCGGCGTGCCCGCTGGTGGGGCCTCGGTGTACGTACGTCCGATGTCGACGCCCGCGTGATCGTCTGAGCCGCCGATGCCGATGCCGTCGCGCGTGGCGATGTAGGTGGCGGCGGGCCGGTTGAGCTCGCGCGCGCGGGCGCCGTTGCGGATCTCCCAGACGCCGAACAGCTCCGCCAGGCGGCGGCGGTGGCGCGGGGTCAGGGGCTGATCGACGGTGTAGTAGGGGTGGGCGAGCGCGCAGGCGATGTCGCGCTCGTACATGTACGCGGCGCACAGCTCCACGTCGTCGGCATTGGCCTGCAGCCAGGTGTGATCGTCGGGGGTGATGTCGTAACACAGCACGTGCACGGCCCGCGTGGGCTCGCCGCGGAAGTGGGCGGTGAGCTCCTCGGAGACGAACACGTCAGGACGGTCGGCCAGCTGCATGATGCCGTCGATCGTGTCGTGATCGGTGATCGTGACGAAGTCCATGCCGCGACGCTTGGCCAGGGCGTAGACCTCCTCGGGCGGGGTTGCACACTCCGGCAGTCCGGCGGCCCGCTGCACACCGAGCTTGGAAACCTCCGAAGCGGTCGAGTGGCAGTGCATGTCAACCCGTGTGGTTGATGTAGCGAGGGTCATCGTTGCTCCTCTCTGTATCTCTCTATCCGTACCTCACTAAGTTTGCCCTGCAACTCGCGGGTTTTGTGATCAGCCGGGAATGATTGTGTGAACGGCATGTGAACATCGGACGGCCGTTGGTTTTGGTGGGTGACCCGGGAGCCGGCTCCCCGAACACAGCAGTTGGCGCCGGTCACCGCACGTGGCTACGCGTAGGGAGCGCTTGCGAACGGGCGATGAGAATCTGCTCATCGTCTGCGCTCACATAGGCCCGCGTCCCGACAGATCCGTAAGCTGTCGCCGCGATGCTGACGATTGCGACCTCGGCCGTCACCTACTTCCAGGCGATCGTGCTGGGCATACTGCAGGGCGCGACCGAGCTGTTCCCGATCTCGAGCCTCGGGCATACGGTGCTGTTCCCGACGCTGTTCGGATGGAACGGGCTGGTCCACGCGCAGTCGCAGTCGGAGTCGTTCTGGCTTGCGTTCGTCGTGATGCTCCACGTCGGCAGCGCGCTCGGCCTGCTGTTCTACTACCGCCGCGACTGGGTGCAGATCGTAAAAGCGTTCTTCCACACGCTCTCGACCCGCCGCGCCGAGACCGGTACCGAGCGGCTGGCCTGGCTGATCGTGGTGGCAAGCATTCCGGCCGGTTTCTTCGGCCTCATATTCGAGCACGAGCTGCGCACGCTGACCGCCAAGCCTGAGGTGGCTGCGATCTTCCTGATGGTCAACGGCTGCGTGCTGTTCGCGGCCGAGTGGTTTCGCCGCCGCGCGCAGGTGCGCGAACTGGCCGTCCAGGAGGGGGCCAAGGCCGACGGGGGACGGGAACTGGACACGCTCGAGTACCGGGAGGCGCTCGTCGTCGGCGTCGCCCAGTCCACGGCGCTCGTCGCCGGGATCAGCCGCGAGGGTGTCTCAATGGGGGCCGGGCTTGCGCGTGGTCTGGACCACAGTGACGCGGCGCGGTTCTCGTTCCTGCTCGCCACCCCGATCATTCTCGCCGCGGGCCTGTTCAAGCTCCCCGACCTGCTCGGTCACCTCGGCGACGGGGTGCGCGGCCAGGCGCTCGTCGCGTGCGCCGCCGCCGCGGTGACGGCGGTGTTCACGGTCACGTTCTTGGTCAAATACTTCAAGACCCGCACGCTGATCCCGTTCGCCGTGTACTGCCTTGTCTTTGGGGGAGCGATGGTCATCTACACGCAGTCCTAGGTTGCCCCGGGCGACGGTCCGGTCCAAGGCGACGGTCCGGTCCCGGACGACGGTCTGGCCCCCGGGCGACGGGCGCGCGGCGCTGCAGCTGTGCATGTCGCCATGATTGAGATCAGATGACGCCCGTCCCGAAAACGCCGCCGAAGATGTTCGAGACCCGCAGCCAGGCCTGGAGCGAGGTCGGGTTGCTGGACCAGGTCAGCCCACGCGCGGCCAGGCGGGCGGCCTGGGAGGCGGTGCTGCTGGGTGTCCTGTTCGTCGTCGTGGTCGTCGTGTACGACAACCGCGCGAGCCTGTTCGGGGTTGAAGCGCACGGCAGCTCGCCGGGGGCGAACACGGCGGTGCGGATCGTCACCGTGATCGTGCTGCTGATCCTCGGATGGGCGATCGCGCGCAATTTCGGCCGTGCGCTCGGACCGGCGCTGCTGCGGCGCGTGGACCCGGCGGCCGCGGGACCGGTCGGATTCCTGATCCGCCTGGCGATGCTGGCGATCACCGTGTTGGTGGCGTTGAGTGTGGCGGGCGTGGAAGCGCGCACGCTGCTCGTGGGCGGGGCGTTCACGGCCGTGATCCTCGGTCTGGCCGCGCAGCAGACGCTGGGAAACCTGATCGCGGGCATGGTGCTGCTCAGCGCTCGGCCGTTCAGGGTGGGTGACAAGGTGCGCCTGCAGGGCGGTCCGCTCGCCGGTCAGATCGAGGGAACGGTCAGCTCGCAGGGACTGCTGTACACGACGTTCGTGACGGGCGAGGACTCGGTGATGGTGCCCAACAGCGTGGTGCTCAACGTCGCGGTCACAGCTCAGCCGCCCGCCAGGAGGCGATAGCGCAGGAACAGGTGCGAGTCGTGCTCCAGCGCGGAGCGCAGCTCCAGCTCCAGCGGGGGCTGCAGGTCTGGCCCGGCGAGGATCCGCAGCGGCGGCTCGCCGTCGGGGAGGTGGTCGCCAACTGGGTCGCGGCTCACCTGGCCGCCGCCGGCGAGCGTGGGGGAGACCGACAGAAACAGCTCGTCGACCAGCCCGGCGGACAGCAGTTCGGTGTTCAGATGGGGTCCGCCCTCGCACAGCAGGGTGCGGATCTGCAAGCGATCGTGCAGCTCGGCCAGCGCCGCGGGAAGGTCGAGCGACTGGTCGTCGCGGCGGGTGCGTACGTACTCGATATGGGCGGCGGCCGCGGATAGGGTCGCCTCCGAGGGGGTCAGGATCGCGACCCGCGAGTCGGGGTCGGAGAGCAGCGGCAGGTCGGGGGCGAGGGCAAGGCTCGCGGAGACCACGCAGGCGAGCGGTTGCTCGCTGAGGCCGCGCCGCAGGCGTCGGCGACGGCCGGCGGGGTCGCGAACGATCGGACCGTAGCGCTCGGTGCGCATGGTGCCGGCGCCCGCCATTACCCCATCCACGACCGAGCGCAGGCCGTGGAACAGGGCGCGGTCGGCGGGGTCGGAGATCGGGCCCGAGCGGCCGTTCAGGGTGGCGCGCCCGTCGAGGGTGCTGATCATGTTCAGGACGACGTACGGGCGCGCCCGACCGGGGGTGGCCGGAGGGTTCGGTGCACGCGAGGACCGCTCGTGCAGGCCCAGGCCCGTGACGATCTCGTCGACTCCGGCGGGATCGCCGGGGGGGAGCAGGCGTCTGAACGTGATCGGCGCGGAAGGAATGACGGTCGACATATATCAACTTGTAAACACTTGAACGGGCCGACCTGCTACGGTCGGGGCGTCTGGCCGGCGATAAAGACCGGCGAAAAGCAGTAGTGCAGGCGCTCGCAGGTTGAGGCTCTATGCAGCATCCTCCGCGCAGCAGCACGCACCAAGCACATACCGTGGAGGAGTTCCATATATGCCTACCGGCACCGTAAAGTGGTTCAGCGACGACAAGGGGTTCGGCTTCATCACCCCCGATGACGGCGAGAAGGACCTGTTCGTCCATCACACCGGCATCAACGGCGAGGGTTACCGCTCGCTGCAGGAGGGCTCGAAGGTGTCCTATGACGCCGAGCAGGGCGACAAGGGCCCCAAGGCCGTCAACGTCCAGTCGATCTGAAGTAGCTCCCGCGGGGTCTGCGCTCCGCGGGCCAGAGCTTGATCTGAGGGCCCGCTCCGGCGGGCTCTCGGTCGATTCGCGCCGGGAAGCCGCGATCGGGATCTCGGCGCTGGCGATCCTCGTGGCGTGCAGCCTGCTGTTCGTCGTGGTCGCGGCCGACCGTCCGAGTCTGTTCTCGGCGACCACCCACGCGGGCTTCTTCCCAGGATGGATGGCCGGCCCGCTGGGCGGATTGTGGCCGGGGCTGACACGCAACTCCACGACGCTCAAGTACGTGTTCACCGCCGCGATGGCGGCAATGTACGTGAGCTATCTGCTCGCGCTCTCCTACGTGCCGAGCATGCGTCTCAGCGCACGCTGGGCGATCGCCGCGGTGGTGGCGGTGCACGCGATCTTCTTCCTGGCGCCGCCGATGGCGCTGACGGACATCTTCAACTACGTCAACTACGGGCGCATGGAGGTGGTGCACCATCTCAACCCGTACACGACGTATCCGATCCTCGAGCCGCACAGCGACCCCAGTTACGTGCTCAGCAACTGGCATCAGCTGCTGAGTCCGTACGGGCCACTGTTCACGCTGCTCACGTTCGCGCTTGTGCCGCTCGGCGTGGCCGCGTCGTTCTGGGCGATCAAGACGGTCCTCGTGGCCGCGAGCCTGGGCACGATCCTGCTCGTATGGAAGTGCGCTCAGATGCTGGATCTCGACCCGGTCAAGGCGATCGTGCTCGTCGGGTTGAACCCGATCGTGCTCGTGTGGGGATTGGGGGGCGACCACAACGACTTCCTGATGATGTTCTCGATCGTGCTCGGCTTCTATCTGCTGCTGCGCGCGCGTGAGCATGAGAGCTCGGGCGCCGCCGAGATCGGGGCGGGCGCGGTGTTCGTGGCGGCGACCGCGCTCAAGGCGTCGGGCGGAGTCCTGATCCCGATCGTGCTGGCGGGCCTGATCAAGGCGCCGAGACGTTTCGTCAATGTCCTGATCGGCATGGTCGCGGCGGGCGTGCTGATAGGTGTCGCGAGCCTGATCGCGTTCGGCTTGCACATTCCCGATCTCAGCACCCAGAGCCGGCTGGTGACGAACATCAGCGTGCCCAACCTGCTCGGCCTCGCGTTCGGCGGCGGTGGGGAGAACGAAACGCTGCACAACGTGCTGACCGGTGTGCTGGCGCTGTCGGTGCTCGGCTGCTGCGTGCTCGCCTGGCGCCGGCGGGACTCGATCACGGCGTCAGGCTGGGCGACGGTCGCGCTGCTGGTCACGCTCGGCTGGGTGCTGCCGTGGTACGTGCTGTGGGTGCTGCCGTTGGCGGCGCTGTCGAGCTCGCGCAGGCTGCGCACGACCGCGCTGGTGCTCGGCGCCTACCTGATCGTCGCCTGGTCGCCCGCCTCCGGCTTGCTGTGGGGCGCGATTCATTTCCATCCCGAGAAAACACCGCTCGGGCGCCTGCATCAGCGGTATGTCAAGGAGCTGCTCAACTGAGGGGAGGTCCCTGCCGAATTGGCGAACCTGTACGGCCAGCCACAGTTCGTCCCCAGCGATGGTAGCTGTGCATTATGGTCTGCGCCAGCACGAGACGAAACTAAACTATCTTGGTAGGCCTTTGATAGATAGTATAATGTACACAGAATGAAGAGGATGCGTACATACTCGCCCGTGACCGTCGAAGCAGCCCGGCTTCTCGGCGCTCGTGTCCGGCTGGCCCGGCGTGAGCGCCGCTGGACTCTTCAGGAGTTGGCCGACCGGGTCGGCGTCACGCACGTGACGATGCATAAGGTCGAGCGCGGCGATCTGACGGTCGGACTTGGTGTCGCGTTCGAGGCCGCGGCCGTCGTTGGCATTCCGTTGTTCCACGAGGACCGCTCCCGCCGCGCATTGGAGGCCGGGCGTGTCGATGACCGTCTCGCGGTGCTGCCGCAACTCGTGCGCAAGCCGGTGGAGGTGGACGATGACTTCTGAGTGCCGGCAGGCGTTCGTGTGGGTATGGCTGCCCGGCGCGGCCGACCCGGTGGTCGCCGGCCGCCTGGACGTCGCCGGGGCACTTGTCACGTTCACCTACGGGCAGAGCTACCTCGCACGCGAGGACCGGATCCCGCTCTACCTGCCGGAGCTGCCGCTTGGGCGCGGCCCGATCTCACCGCTGGTCGGCGACATAGCCGGCTGCATCGCCGACGCCGCCCCAGACGCCTGGGGCCAGCGGGTGATCCTGAACCGCCGGGTCGGGCGCAACGCCCTCGACACGGCAGACCTGAATCTCTTGACCTACCTGCTGGAGTCGGGCTCGGATCGGATCGGCGCCCTGGACTTTCAGACGTCGGCATCGGAGTACCTCGCGCGGTGGACCGCAAACGCGACGCTCACAGAACTCGCCGAATCTGCCGGGCGCGTCGAGCAGGGCGTCCCGCTCTCGCCGGCGCTCGACCAGGCGTTGCTTCATGGCAGCTCGGTCGGCGGCGCGCGGCCGAAGGCTCTGTTGAGCGACGGCGCCCGTCGACTGATTGCGAAGTTCGCCTCGACCACAGACACCTACCCGGTCGTCAAGGGCGAGTTCGTTGCGATGGAGCTCGCGCGTCTCGCGGGTCTGAACGTGGCTGCGGTCGCGCTCACGCATGCTCTTGGCAAGGACGTGCTGTTGATCGACCGGTTTGACCGGCCAGTTGCAGGCCGACGGGCGATGGTCTCGGCGCTGACGATCCTCGGGCTCGACGAGGTGGGCGCGAGGTACGCGAGCTACGCCGACCTCGCGCAGACGATCCGTACTCGGTTCACCGATCCGCTGCCGACGTTGCACGAGCTGTTCTCACGCATCACGTTCAACATCCTCACTGGCAACAACGACGACCACGCACGCAACCACGCCGCGTTCTGGGACGGGACCGCGCTCACTCTCACCCCTGCCTATGACATCTGCCCGCAGCCTCGCGCGGGTGGCGAGACCGCGCAAATCATGGCGATCGGCCGGGACGGCTACCGGATGAGTCAGGTTGCCGGTTGCGTCGCCCGCGCATCCACATACCTGCTGTCCGAGCCGGAGGCCCGCGAGATCGTCGACCACCAGATCGACGTGATCGAGACCCATTGGGCCGGCGTGTGCGATCAGGCCACGCTGACCGAGGTCGATCGCGCGGGGTTCTGGCAACGGCAGTTCCTCAACCCGTACGCTGCTGAGGGCTACTGATCCGCCGAGGGCGGGCGGCGCTCGCGCTTGCGCTCGGTCCCCCGGCGCTTGGCGGCCAGGCGCCGCTCGCGGGAGGCCGCGGTGGGCCGGGTCGGGCGACGGCGCTTGGGGACGGCCAAGGCCTGGGCGAGGCGCTCGCTCAAGCGGGCCAGCGCCAGCTCGCGGTTGCGTGCCTGCGAGCGCTCGTCCTGGGCGATCGCCACGACCCGGGTCCCGGCGCGCGTCAGCAGGCGCTCGCGCTGTGACTCGCTGAGCGAGGGCGAGGCGAGCACGTCAAAGCTCGCTTCCACGCGCGAGGCGGTGACATTGGCGTGCTGTCCGCCCGGTCCCGAGGAGCGGCTTGCGCGCAGGACGATCTCGGCGAGCGGGATGATCAGCTCGTCGTTGACGCGCAGCTGCCTCTGGGGGTCTTCCTCAGCGGTGCCCACCAGCTACATCAATGAACTTCTCAATGGAGCTGAACCAAGCGAGCCAAGTCGAAGTCGACTTTTCAGACCGGCCGTCCGCGAAGCGGATTTTCGGCCGGCTGAAAACGTCACTTCGGCACCGCTTTGACTCGCTGCTCCTCGCCCTCGGGCACGCGGCCGTCGCGGCCGACGTAGCCGTCCTTGCCGCCGGCGATCAGGTAGACGGCGTCGACGTCGCTGGGGTTGCGGATCTTGCGGACCGTCGCCGCGTCCACGCGCGCCAGGCCCCCCTCGCCCAGACGCTGGATGGAGCCGTCGCCGAACTCCATCTCGATCGCGCCGCGATGTACGAAGTACAGCTCCTCCTGCTCGTCGTGGTAGTGAGATCCGCTTTCGATGCCGGGGGGCATGACGATCGCGTTGACGCCGAACGCGGTCACGCCGAGGCCCTTGCGGACCTTGCGAAAGCCGGGACCGGCGCCCAGCGCGTCGAGATCGCCGACGGCGTAGCCCTCGCCGACCGTCACGTCCGGGTACTCCGATGATGTCTGCATTGCAGTGCGTCTCCTCTCGGGTTGTTCCTCTACCCGCGGCATGGGCCGGTCACGGCCCGGGCGAGCGTGTGTGCCCGTCGGTGGTGGGTGTGGTCAGTGCTTGGCAACGTATCCATCCTGCGGCTGCAACGGGTGGCCCTCCTGCGCCCAGCGCATCAGGCCGCCGCGCATCGAGTAGGCCTCGAAGCCCGAGGCCCTGAACGCCTGCGCGGCCATGTCCGAGCGCGAGCCGACGCGGCAGTAGAACACGATCGGTCGCTCACGCTCGACGGTTGCCGCCTGTGCAGTGAGCTCGACCAGCGCGATGTGGCGCGAGCCTGAGATGTGGCCGGCTTCACGCTCGTAGGGCTCGCGCACGTCGATCACCTGCAGGTCTGGCTCCCGCGCGCGCCAGTCGGCGACCTGGTCTGGGTCGATGTCGATCTGAGACGTGTCGACGGCGGCGCTCATCGAGGCATGAGCGTAGCGAGCCCACTAGGATCGAGCCAGGATGCCCGAGACAATCGATCAGGACGTCTACACGGTCCCCCAGGAGCACCTCGACCTGTGCGCCACGATCTCACAGATCGCGCGCGAGCGGATCGCCCCACGCTCGAGTGAGATCGACGAGAAGGCCGAATACCCGTGGGACATCCGCAAGGTGCTCGGCGAGCAGGACATCCTCGGGCTGCCGTTTCCGACCGAGTACGGCGGCACCGGCACGGGCACGCTGATGTTGAACATGGCGGTCGAGGAGATCGCCAAGGTCGATGCCTCCTGCGCGCTGATCCTGATGGTCCAGGAGCTCGGCACGCTGCCGATCCAGCTGTACGGCTCGGATGAGCTGAAGGAGCGCTTCCTGCCGAAGTGCGCGACGGGCGAGTGCTCGCCCGCGTTCGCCCTGTCCGAGCCCGAGGCCGGATCGGACCCGGCCGGTATGAAGACGACCGCTGTCTTAGACGGCGATGAGTGGGTGATCAACGGCACCAAGAACTGGATCACGAACCTCGGCGTGGCCGACTTCTACATCACCTTCGCCGTCACCGACCGCGAGAACCGGCGCATCACGGCGTTCGTGGTCGAGGCCGACCGGCCCGGGTTCAGCGTCGGCAAGCTCGAGCACAAGCTCGGCATCCGCGCCTCGCCGACGGGTCAGCCGATCTTCGAGGACGTGCGCGTGCCGCAGGCCAACGTGATCGGCGAGGTCGGCCGCGGGCTGTCCGTCGCGCTGGGCACGCTGGAGCGCACGCGCCTGGGGGCTGCCGCGCAGGCCGTCGGCATCGCCCAGGGGGCGACCGACTGCGCGGTCGCCTACGCCCGTGAGCGCGTGCAGTTCGGTAAGCCGATCAACGAGCTGCAGGCGATCCAGTTCAAGCTGGCCGATATGGAAACACGCACGGCCGCCGGCCGCGAGCTGCTGTACAAGGCGTGCGCCCTGGCCGATCGCCGCGATCCTCTGCGCGGGAAGTACTCCTCGATGGCGAAGGTCTTCTGCTCGGACACCGCGATGGCGGTGACGATCGAGGCGATCCAGGTGCTGGGCGGCTACGGTTATGTCAAGGAGTATCCGGTGGAGCGCATGATGCGAGACGCGAAGATCACCCAGATCTACGAGGGCACGAACGAGATTCAGCGGCTCGTCATCGCCCGCACGCTCAAGTAGGGGACGGGTGCGGTGCGTAGCGGGTCGTTCTTCTCACGACAACGCACCTCCGGTCAGTTGCGCCGCGCGGGCTTGGCGGCGCTGATCGCGCTTTCGCTCGGCCTGATCGTGATCGTGGTCGGACAGGGCTTCAGCGCGATCGGCGCGGTCAGGGCGCTGGAGGACGTCGCGTTCGGGGTGATCCTCGTGGCGATCATCATCGGCGGTGCGGCGTTCGTGGCCGTGCGCCTGGCGGGCTGGCACGATCCCGAGTCCGACGTCGAGTTCGACGCGCTCGTGCTCCGTTCGGAGGAACTCGCGCGCGAAGGCCTGGCGGTCGACCCCGACGAACTGGAGTTCCTCGAGCTGGATCCGCTCAACGACGAGGACTTCGAGGAGCTCGTGCGCGACGCGCTCGACGACCTGCCCGACCTGCTGCGCAACGCGCTGACGCACGTCGCGGTCGTGATCTCCGACGGGGGACGCAAACACGGCGCGTACGGCCTCTACCAGGGCGACGGGGCCACTCGCGACAACACCCACGATCGCATCGTGATCTTCAGAGACACGCTGCGGCGCGACTTCGGGCACAGCCCGGAGTCGCTGCGCGACCAGGTGGTGCGCACGGTCAGGCACGAGCTGGCTCACCATGTTGGGTTTGACGAGCTGGGCGTCAGCCGCCTCGATCTGTGATTTGGCGTCCGTGGACGCGGCGCGGGACCTTTGTCCTCGGTCGCTCGCGTGCATAGCACGCCACGCTCCCTGCGTCCGCGGCCCGCTTGGTCCACGAACGCCAAATCGGGCGTTGTTCCGTAGGATTCGCGCTTCTGCAACGACCTTCGACCCAGGAGAAGATTTCCGCATGCCAGAAGCAGTGATCGTCGACGCTATACGCACGCCCATCGGACGCGCCGTCAAGGGGTCGCTCAAGTCCGTTCGCGCCGATGATCTCGCCGCGATCCCCCTGCGCACGCTGATCGAACGCAACCCCGCGCTGGAGCAGACCTCGATCGGCGATGTGATGATGGGCTGCGGCTACGGCGAGGGGGAGTCCGGCTACAACATCGGCCGCATCGCCTCGCTGCTCGCGGGCATCGACCACCACGTCCCCGCCTGCACCGTAAACCGCTTCTGCGCCTCCTCGCTGCAGACGACGCGCATGGCCTTCCACGCGATCAAGGCGGGCGAGGGCGACACCTACATCGCCGCCGGCGTCGAGGCCGTCTCGCGCACCGGCCGCGGCAACCAGTTCGAGTTCAACCACGCCGTGGACGGCTCGGAGGGCTCGGCCTACAACGTCTACATCCCGATGGGCATGACCGCCGAGAACGTCGCGGAGCGCTGCAACGTCAGCCGTGAGGCGCAGGACGAGTGGGCGCTCGTCTCCCAGACGCGCGCGGTGGCCGCTGTGGAATCCGGGCACTTCGACTCCGAGATCGTGCCCGTCACCGTGCCCGCGCACAAGGATGTCGACAAGGAGGGCAACGAGATCGACGTGCCCGAGACGGTCGTCAGCCGCGACGACGGTCCCCGGCCGGGCACGACGATGGAGAAGCTCGCGGCGCTGAAGCCCGTGTTCAAAGAGGACGGCTCTGTCACGGCCGGCAACTCCTGTCCGCTCAACGACGGCGCCGCGGCGCTCTTGATCATGAGCGAGGAGCGAGCGAGCGAGCTGGGCTTCAAGCCCAAAGCGCGGATCATCGCCTCGACGGTCGCCGCGATCCGCCCCGAGGTCATGGGCCTCGGCCCGATCCCCGCGATCCAGAAACTGCTCGCGAACACTGGCATGAAGATCGAGGACATCGACGTGGTCGAGATCAACGAGGCATTCGCCGCGCAGATCGTGCCGTGCATCGAGGAGCTCAACCTGGATCGCGAGAAGCTCAACCCGTTCGGCGGCGCGATCGCCCTCGGCCACCCGTTTGGCATGACCGGCGCGCGCATCATGACCACACTCCTCAACGACCTGCAGACCCTCGACGCCACCTACGGCATCGAGTCGATGTGCGTCGCCGGAGGGATGGGGATGGCGATGCTGGTGGAGCGGATTTAGAGGATCCGAGGTTGCATACCGGCCATACGGCCCGAAGGTGACAGCCACGAGAAGGGTGCCCGACCCGACACTTGATACCATTTCCGGCATGAATACCACTTCTGGTATTGGATCGTTTGGTCAACTGCTGCGGGGGCTCCGGGAGGGCAGGCTGAGTCAAGGCGCGTTGGCGGTGCGCGCCGCTACCAGCCAATCCTATGTCTCGCGGGTGGAGGCGGGCGAGGTAATTCCGACGCTGGGCCAGGCTGAACACCTCATGAACTGCCTTGGCTACCAGTTGCGAGTGCATGCTGAGCCGCTGCCCCGGCGCAGCGATCCCGACTCGTTGGTCGTGCAGCTGGCGATGAGTGCCGATGAGCGAATACGGAGCGCAGCGGCGCTCCACAACGCGATGGTCGAGATGAAGGCGGGCTTGGATGGTTGATGGCGCGCTTGACCCGACTGCGCTGCTGGAGACGCTGGCAGCGTGCGGCGTCGACTTCGTGATCATCGGCGCCTTGGCCGTTGGGGTGCACTCGGAGGTGCGAGCGACCGGCGATGTCGACGTGATGCTCCCTATCGGGGACGAGACCAACAAGCACGCCCTTTTGCGTGCGCTGGAGACGCTCGACGCCGTGCGGCTGTCAGCTGGGCAGGGCGGTGTGGACCCTGCGGCCGGCGACCCGTATCCGACGGTGATGTTCGGTACGCGCTACGGCAAACTCGACGTTTTGTACCGCCCGGACGGTAGTGACAGCTATTCGGAGGTCAAGCGGCGCAGTCTCAGTACCGTGATCGGTGGTCAGCGCGTACGTGTGGTCGGCAAGCACGACCTCGTTCGTATGAAGCTGGCCGCGGGGCGAATCGATGATCTCCGCGACGTGGCCAACCTCACATCCTCCGAGCAGGGAACTCCGTGCGAGGTGTTCGTCTCCATGACGCTCACCCTCGACGTCGACCAGGAGTGGGCCCGCGACCTGACCGCCGCGCGAGTCGCATACTTCGATCCGGATTGCCGCATCCGTATCGCCGATGACAGGCATCTGCAAGTCCACGCTCAGCGGTCGGGTCTCACCGACGGGCAAATCGAGGAATGGGCGTACGCCCTGGCCGACCGCCTCCAAGCGGCGGGAGTCATCGCCGACGCCGACATCGAGGTGCGGATACAGTCCGCCTGAGAGTTTCCTCCAAAGTACGCTGCCCATTTCGGCTGAAAGCTTTCAAAAACATGTAGCTCACTTGGAGCAAGATCCCCGGATGGCGTTTGGCGCGGCGGCAGGACCCCTCGGCGACCGGGAGTCGCTACGTGTCGATGTCCAGGCCCGGGATCGGCTCGATCGGGAGTTCGCCGTGGAATGCCTCCAACTCTTCGAGGTCCCGGCGATCCTGGGGACGTCCCGCGAGGCGCTTGAATCCGACGATGCTGCGCAGACCCGCCATACGAGCAGGTTGTGTGCCGACTTCGACGTTGATGGCGTCCTGGGCGACGGTGTCGAAGTCCAGCGGCGGGAGCCCGCCGCGCATGATGTCGACGATGCCGTGGCGGCTGTCGACGCGCAGGTGATGGGCGCCGGCCACGTCCCCCTGTGTCAGCACCTTGCCGTCACGCAGGCGACTGGCTTCGGCACGGTCAAGAAAGCGCAGGATCGCCTCGTCGGTCTCCTGACCATCGGGTACCAGCAGGTCGGAGTCTTTGGTCGCCCGCACGAACCCATTCGCGATGACGCTGAAGCCACCGATCACGACATATTGCAGCCCGACCGCGTTGGCGTCGGCGACGACACCGTCGAGATCAGGACCAGAAGGCTCGTCTTGGGACATTCCCGGCCCGTATTGAAGCGGCCAACAAGGAAACCGCCTGCTGGGAGAGTTTCTGACCCTGCGCGATGCGCTCAGACGGAGTCATCGCGCGGGCGGTTCGCTGGTGGTACTCGCGCTTTTCACGATTAAGCTCGGCCCACTCGGCCTCGTGGCCGGGCTCGAGCAAGGTTCGGCGGGGAGCGCTCATGAACCCGATTCTACAACATGACGGTGTCTGATGCAGCGCACTGTCTGCGTCAGCCTTCAGAGTCGTACGGCTAGCCCCGAAACGCCAGGTCTCCGATACCCGGCGGACCTGTGTTGCCGCCCGCTTTTGGACATGATTGTGCTTGCCCGTCGAGTTCTCTCTTGACAAGTGTGTTGCTTGACGCTATGTTCTCTTATGTTCATGACCTCCCACCGTGGGTGGTCGAGTACAGATAGATCAGGTTTGGGTCGGTCTCAAGACCGGTTTCAAGCGCTTATCAGGGGATGCAGGAGAGGGAGCCGGATCGCCACATGAGGGGTTGTTTTCGCGTGAGTCAGTTGGGGACATTCGTGCCGGGAGTCTTCGCGTGCCCGAACGGGGCCGTAGGTAGATGCGTCAGCAGCGCTGACACATCTCTCTCTCTCTCTCTCTCTCTCTTGCCCCAGTAGCACCCTTGGTCTAGCCGCCTCCTCACGGCGATTTTCGAGCCTCTTCGCGGGGCATGAAATCCCGTGCCCCGCGCCCTTCGAGCGCCGCCGCCGCCACCCTCATCGTGGCGAGGTCGCGGCGCTTCTCGTGGGGGGTGTGTGATGGCGGCCGCTGAGACAGGCGTTCGCCGCAAGGCGCTGAAGGCGCGTCCGCGCGGCGTGGCGAGCACACCGCGGGTGCAGGTCGCGGAGATGCAGCGCGCGCGGTTGTTGACGGCGGCCGTCGCGACGATCGCGGAGTTGGGCTATGCGCGTGCGTCGGTGGCGCATATAACCGAGCGGGCGCGGGTGTCGCGGCGCACGTTCTACGACCTGTTCGAGAATCGTGAGGATTGTCTGCTCGCGGTGTTGCAGGACGCCGTCGCGCGGATCGAGGGGGAGATCGCCGCGGCGAACCTGACCGGGCTCGGGTGGCGTGAGCGGGTGCGCGGCGGCCTGCTCGCGATCTTGTCGTTCTTCGATCGCGAGCCGACGCTCGCGCGGGTGTGTGTGGTGCAGGCGTTGCAGGGTGGCTCACGGGTGTTGCAGTGGCGTGAGGCGGTCCTGCGCGAACTGGCGGTGATCCTCGACCAGGGTCGGGGGAGAGGGCTCCCTCGTTCCCGGGAATGCACGGTCTTGACCGCGGAGGGATTGGTCGGCGCCGCGTCCGCGATCGTGTATGCGCGGCTGTTGGCGCCCGGGCGTCAGGAGTCGTTGCGGAATCTGGCGGGCGAGCTGATGAGCCTGATCGTGCTGCCGTATCAGGGTCCCGCGGCGGCGCGCTCAGAGCAGCATCGCTCCCTGCCGCCTCTGCCGCGCGCGGCGCGCGCGGCTCGCGAGACCGTCCAGAGCGCGGTCATCGGGGACGATCCGTTGCGGGACGTGCCGATGCGCCTCACGTATCGGACCGCGCGGGTGTTGGAGGTGGTTGCGGAGCATCCCGGCGCGAGCAACAAGCTCGTGGCCGAGCACGCGGACATCTCCGATCAGGGCCAGGTCTCAAAGCTCCTGATGCGTTTGCAGCGTCTCGGTCTCACGACCAACACCGGCGTTGGTCACACCAAGGGCGAGCCCAACGCGTGGAGCTTGACGGCGCTGGGCCACGACGTCACGCAACACCTGGCTACCAACATTCACAACCACACAGAACAACCACTTGGAGTCACAACGAGGAGGAACCCCGATGCGTCATAGTCGATTCTTGGGTAAGGGTGTGTGGTTGCGTGCGCTCGATGGCGTGGTGGGCGGATGTGTCGCGCATCTCACGAGCCTGCTACTCGCCCTCATCCTCATCCTCACCCTCACCACCGCCACCCCCGCGCTGGCCCTCTCCGAAGGTCGCGCTTACGAGCTCGTCAGCCCGGTCTATAAGGCCGGCTATGGCGTCAATAATATTTCGGGTGTCGCGCCGGACGGCGAAAGTATCGTGTTCAAATCGTTGGGAAGCTTTGCGGGCAATCCGCTCGGCATCTCGGTTACCAACGACTACGTTGCGCGCCGTGGTGGCTCGGGGTGGTCGACTGCCCCTTTGCAGGTTCCTGCGGCCCGCCAACCGTATGCTTACGTCAGGGACTTCTCCGCGACGCTCGACCGGTCGCTCACGGAAGGCAAGCCCGCACCAAACGAAGGTGCTGGCTTTTACCAAGGAAATGAATTCGAATTTTTGCTGCGCGACATGGCTTCGCCCGACGAAGCGGCATATTTTCAACTGGCTGGAGAGGTACTGACGCCTCTGAAACAGGTAACGGAGTTCGTCACGAACTACCTAGGTGCCAACCCGGACTTGTCTCATATCGTTTTCAGCGTGCCTCCCTTGACGCGCACGTATTTGCTACCGGCAGCAAAGAACACGCTGTCGGTGCTCTATAGCATGGTGAGCGCCGGTGGCGCCGAACCGCTTCGCCTCGTGGGGTTGAACAATAAACGCACGGCGCTCAGCCCGACTTGCGAACCGGAACTGGGTACGGCGTCCGGAGGGGGCAGTCAGTACAACGCGGTTTCGGGCGACGGTGAAGAGATCTTCTTCTCTTTGGGCGCGAGCGGCGCTAGTGTTGTGGCGTGCCTTGAACACCAACAGCTTTTCATGCGCGTAGGTGGAGCGCGGACGGTCGAAGTGTCCAAGCCCGCGTCACCGGCGTGTGGTGAAGTGCCGTGTGCGGGGGCCGAATCCCGTGCGCCGGCTGAATTCGTCGGCGCCGCGGAAGACGGGTCGAAGGTATTCTTCACCGCGCCGCTGGCAGCTGGCCAACCACCTTTGGCGCCGGGAGACACGGACGCCTCGAACAACCTGTACATGGCCGAGATCGGCTGCCCGGGCGGGGGGGAAGGGTGCGAAGCTGCTCAGCGTGGCGTTACTTCTCTGGTGCAGGTGTCGCATAGTGCCGAACCGGCGGAAGTGCAGGGCGCCGTCGACGTGGCGCCGGATGGGTCGCGGGTGTATTTCGTGGCGCGTGGCGCGTTGGGTGGCGGCGCCAACGCCGAAGGCGCGAGTCCCGTGAAAGGCGCGGACAACCTGTACGCGTACGACAGCCGCACCGGCGGGGCGCCTGTATTTATCGCTGATCTCTGCTCAGGGCCCGAAGAATCGGGGGTCGCGCAGGACCCGCGGTGCCCGGCCAGCCTGATCGGCCCGGCCGGCCTGGCTCAGGGGAAGAGCAGCCGCAACGACATGGACTTGTGGACGAGCTCAGTATCGGAAGCGCAGGTGAATGACTGCACCGAAGCCGTCGCGGGTTGCGAAACGGGGAGGTTTCTCCTCTTTAGCACCTACGGGCGGCTCACCGCGGACGACACTGATGCGGCCAAGGATGTCTACCGCTATGACGCGCAGACGGGGACGCTCGCGCGGATGTCTGTCGGTCAAGGCGGCTCTGATGCGAACGGCAACGCCGACCAATTTGACGCGACGATCGCGGCGGCAAACGTGCGTCACACTCTTTTTGAAGAGCACGACTTGAACAGCCGCGCGATCACGCAGGACGGCTCCCGGGTCGTGTTTCGCTCGGGCGAGCCGCTCTCGCCCGCCGCTCGAAGTGGTGTCGAAAACGCCTATGAATGGCATGAAAGTGGGGTGTCGCTCGTGTCCTCCGGTAGCTCCGCGGTCGAACAGGTCGTGATCTCCTCGAGCGGCCGCGATGTGTTCTTCACGACGACCGAGGGGCTTGTCCCTCAGGATACGGACGGCCAGTCCGATCTGTATGACGCGCGCGTGGGTGGCGGTTTTCCGTCTGCTCCGAGCGAACCCGAGCCGTGCTCGGGCGATGCGTGTCAGGGCCCGCTGACGAACCCGGCGCCGCTGCTCGTGCCGGGCAGCGTCTCCCAGGCGCCAGGGGGCAACCTCGCGCCGCCCACGCCCACCACAACGACGACGAAGGCGAAGAAGACCGTCAGGTGTTCTAAGGGCACGAAGCTCAGCCACGGTAGGTGCGTCAGGACCAAAAGCAAGCGAGCCAAGGCCAAGAGAGCCGGCGTCAAACGGAGGGCTGGGTCATGAAGGTTCCGATCAGTTTGAAGGTGCCCCAGCTGATCGCTGTGGTGGCGCAGATCGCGGTCGTAGGATTGCTCATGGTGCCGGCCTCCGCCGCCGCGGTCGAAGCGAAGCCGCTTGGGATCGAAAAGTTCACGCTTCAGACTGTCGAAAAGGAACGCGTCCCGTACACGTTCACGCAGGCCGGCGGTCATCCCTGGGGCCTCGCCACGACAATCACGTTCGCGAGCGAAGAATTCAAAGTGCCACTGTCGGGTGGCTTCGTCCCCGCTATAGTGCCCACGCGTGATGTGAAGGACATCGTTGTGGATGTGCCGCCGGGCCTGTTCGGCAATCCGAATCCGCGGTCATTCCCGCAGTGCCCGTTGACGGTCCTGCTGGCGGGTAAGGAACGCTGTCCTGTGGATACGCAGGTTGGTGTCGAGCGGTTGCGGTGGTTCGATGGGATAAAGGAAAGTATCGCGCCGCTCGTGAACGTGACGCCGGAAAAGGGCCAGTCGGCGGAGTTCGGGCTCGAAACAAACGCGAAAGTGACGGTCTTGTTGACCGCGCATGTCGTGCATGCCGGTCAGGCGCGTGGCTCGGCCTTGCCGTCTTACGGTTTGACGCTTGCGAGCAACAATATTCCCCTGACCAACCTCGTTGAAACCGAAACGGTCTTCTGGGGTGTGCCGGCCGACCCGAGCCACGACGCGCTGCGCGGCAAGGCCTGCAGTGAGTCGTGCCAGCTGCTCCCGTCTGGGCCGCCAGTGCCCAGTGGTTTGCCGCGTGTGCCGTTTTTGACGATGCCGACGGCTTGTGCTGCGGGTCCTGAGACGGCGAGGTTGCGGGCGGATTCGTGGGAGGAACCGGGTAGCGTGAGCGAAGGTCGTTACACGGGCTATCAGGAAGCGACCGCGACGCTGCCGGGTGCGACGGGTTGTGAGAAGTTGACATTCGAACCGACGGTCACGGCGGAACCGGATACGCTGCTCGCGGATTCCCCGGTCGCGTTGGGCGTGCATTTGCAGGTGCCGCTGGCTGAAAGCCCGGATGCTCCCGCGACACCGCAGTTGCGCAACGCCGCCGTCACGTTGCCGGAGGGCATGTCGATCAGTCCTGGGATCGTCGATGGGATCAAGGCGTGCAACGAGTCGGGTCCCGAAGGGATCAATTTCGAAGGCCCGGAATCCGAAGAACGATGGTTGAGCGGCGAACTGCAGCTCGCGCCGGGGCACTGCCCCGATGCTTCGACGGTCGGTGAAGCCGAAGCGCTCTCCCCGTTGCAGCCGGAACCGTTGAAGGGCCATGTGTACTTGGCGCGTCCGGGCTGCGGTGGCGCCGGTGAAGCGGCATGCACCGAGCAGGACGCCGCCGATGGCAACCTCTACCAGCTGTATCTGGAACTCGGTGGCGCGGGTGCGCTGGCGGATACCGGCGTGAACCTGAAGGTGCGGTTGCGTACGATGGCCGACCCCGCGACGGGGCAATTGACGACGGTCGCCGAAGACAACCCGCAGTTCCCGTTCACTGATTTGCGGATTCGTTTGAATGGTGGGCCGCGCGCGCCGCTGGATAATCCCGCGGTGTGTGGTCCCGCGGTCACATCGGCGGACTTCACGCCGTGGAGCGCTCCCGGGACTACCCCCGAAGGGTTGCTGATGGCGGGTACGCCCGATGCGATCCCGTCGTCGTTCTTCGACGTGGGTGGGTGTGCGAGCCCACCGGGGCTGACCCCCGGCTTTACAGCGGGCACGGTGACGCCGAACGCGGGGCAGTTCAGCTCCTTTACGATGAACCTCTCGCGTCAGGACCGCGAACAGTTCGTCAAGGGTATTCAGGTGCATACCCCGCCGGGGTTGCTGGGGATGCTCTCGAGCGTGCCGCTATGCGAAGAACCACTCGCGGATAACGGCCACTGCCCGGAAGCCTCGAAGATCGGCACGACACGGGTCGCGTCCGGCGCCGGCTCCCACCCGTTTGAAATCGAAGGCGACGTCTACCTGACGAAGGGTTACGGGGGCGCGCCGTTTGGGTTGAGCATCGTCACGGACGCGGTCGCGGGACCGTTCAATCTCGGCCTGGTCGTGGTCAGGGCACGGATCGTGGTGAACCCTGTGGACTCGACGCTCACGATCACGACTGACGAAACGGGTCCGTATGCGGTCCCGCAGATCGTGTTTGGTGTGCCGTTGCGTTTGAAAGGGATCACGGTCAACATCGACCGTCCCGGTTTCATGTTCAACCCAACGAACTGCAACGCGCAGCAGGTCACGGCTGTGATCTCCGGGAGCCAGAACGCGGTGGCGCACGTCTCCAGCCCGTTCGCTGTCGGTGGCTGTGGGTCGCTCGCGTTCAAACCAAAGTTCGTGGTCTCAACGAGCGGGCACACGAGCAGATCCAGTGGTGCGAGCCTCGACGCGAAGGTCTCCTACCCCGCGGGTTCGATCGGTAGCGAGTCAAACATCGCGTATGTCAAAGTGGAACTCCCCAAGCAGTTGCCCTCGCGGCTGACGACACTTCAGAAAGCATGTACGGACGCGACGTTCAACGCCAATCCCGCCGGTTGCCCGTCCGCGTCGATCATCGGGATCGTCAGAGCCTCCACGCCGTTGCTGCCGGTCGGGTTGGAAGGCCCCGTGTACTTCGTCTCCCACGGCGGTGAAGCGTTCCCGTCGCTGATCGCGGTCCTCCAGGGCGACGGTGTTCGCGTCAACCTCACCGGGACGACGTTCATCAGCAAATCCGGGATTACGAGCAGCACGTTCAAGACGGTTCCGGACGTGCCGGTCTCCACCTTTGAGATCTATCTCCCCGCGGGCAAATACTCCGCCTTGGCGGCGAACGGGAACCTGTGCACGGCCGCGGCTCAGGGCAAGCTGAAGATGCCGACCGAAATGGTCGCGCAGAACGGCGCGGTTCTCAAGCAGAGCACAAAGATCGCGGTCGCCGGATGTGCCAAGGCTAAGAAGGCGAAAGCGAAAGCTAGGAAGAAGCCAAGATCCAACAAAGCCAGTAACAAGCGGGGGGCAAAGCGATGAGGCGTCCAGGGTGGCGAGGGGCAAGCAGGTCAAGGACGCAGGGAGCGTGGCGTGCTACGCACGCGAGTGACCGAGGACGCAGAGATGCGCCGCTTATCGCCATCCTGACGATTGTGATGTTGGTCGGTGCGACGAGCGCCCACGCCGCGAACGCACCGGTCAAGCAGGTGCCGCTCAGTCATTTCGGCTGGGAAGTCGACGGGACGACCAAAGCAAACGTCTGCACAGTGAAATCAGGCGACGAATGTCAGACCGGCAAGGAAAGCACCAGCGCTGGCGGGTTCCGCTATCCAACGGGGGTGGTCGCCGCCCCGAACGGTGACCTGTACATCGACGATACGAAAAACAGCCGTGTTCAAGAACTAACGGCGGCCGGCGTGTTCGTGTTGATGTTCGGGAAGGAAGTCAACGCGACCACCAAAGGCGACATCTGCACCGCCGCCTCAGGTAATACCTGCAAGGCGGGCGTCGAAGGCAGCCTCGGGGGGCAACTGGCCGGCGGCGCCGGCATCGCCGTCGATCAGACCACGGGCAACGTCTTCGTGCAGGATGCCAGTAACTGGCGTGTCGATGAGTACACGTCCGTCGGGGCGTTCGTGCTGACCATCGGTGCCGAAGTCGACAAGGTGACCAAAGGCAACGTCTGCACCGCGGGCTCGGGCGACGAATGCGGCCCCGGCGTCGAGAACACGTCCGCGAGCAGCAAACCGGCCGCGTTTAACTTCGACACGAACAGCGGCAATCTGCTCGCCGTCGGCGGCCCCGAAGATCTCTTGTACGTCGGTGATGAACACAGAGTGCAGGAGTTCGACCCGGTGAGTGGGGCGTGGAAGGGCGAAATATCGCTCGCGGCGGTCTCCTCGCAATCGGGCAGCACAGTGGTTGCGCTGGCTCTCGATGATTCCTGCGTGCTGCACGAACCGGCGCTGACAGAAAGCACGACCCCGAAGTGCGGGGAATTCGATCCGGAATACGGCAGCCTGTATCTCGTCTACAGCGTCGAAGGGGAAAAGAACGTGATCCGCAAGTTCACCCCTGGCGGCGTTGAAGTCAACGACGGGCACTTCCCGCTCATGCTGAGCGCGCAACAGCCAGGAGGTAAGGTCAATATCCTCGGGCTCGCATCGGACCCCGCGAATCGTATCGCTGAGGTGGGCTTCGAACTTTCCGCGGGCACAGGCGGCAGAATCTTTGGCACGCTGCACGATGGTCGCACGGGTCGGTTCCTGACCGAATTGTTCGTCGGTCCGATTGAAGCCCTCGGCCTGGCGTTCGGACGCAACGACGACCTGTACGCGGCACTGCCCGTTGCTCAGGAAGTCACCGTGTACAAGCCGGTGCCGGTGGCAGAACTGTTGACGAGCTCGGCGCCGTGCAGCCCGGCCGGCGAAGTTGAATCGGATGTGACGTTTAGCTGTGGGTTGACTGGCGAAGTCGACCCGTGGGGCATCAAAGAAGCGGAAGCGTGGTTCGAATGGGGTAAGACGCCGCAGTTGGGGGCTAGGACGCCTGCTCAGCCGGTCGAAGCGAAAGGTGTCGAAGGCGAAGAAGAACTGCCGCTCGCGAAGGTCGGCGCGCCGATCACGGGCCTGCTCCCGGACGCGACCTATTACTACCGTGTGGCGGCCTTTGACCAGAACGTCAAGCCGCCGGAAACGAGCCTGTCGAGCGACACCGCATCGTTTACGACGGGCTTCGTCGCGCCGAAGGTCGTGGGAGAACCGCGGGCGTCGTTCGTGAAGTCATCTTCCGGGGTCCTGTTTGGCCAGGTCAACCCGGAGAACGCGAGGACCGAATACTTCTTCGAATACGCCGAAGGGCCGCTCGGCGCGGTATGCGCGAACGGGGTACGCAGCAAAGAAGCGTGTCCGGATGTGCTGGTCACGCCGGTGGTCGAATCGGGTGCGTATGGCAAGACGGGGGTCACCCAGGAAGCCGCCGGGCTGCGACCGGGGACGCTCTATCACTACCGGTTGTTCGCGGAAAGCGAAAACGCGGGGAAAACCGGCAAGCTCGCGAGCATCGGCGCAGAAGCCACGTTCACGACCGCCTCCGGTGTGACCGTCGAAGCGCTCACGGGCGGCACGGGCTCGATCACCACCACGAGCGCGCTCGTGTCGGGCTCTGTGAACCCGGGTGGTCAGCCGGCGAGCTACGCGTTCGAACTGGGGGTCTACGCCGGGGCCGCGACGCAGTACGGGACCGTGTTCTCAGGACCAGTCGCCGCGGGCGCGGCGGTCGAAGAGAGTCTCGCGCTGACGGGCCTGCAGCCGGGGACGACCTACGCCTACCGGGTCAGGATCTCGAGCGGTTACGGCACGGCCTACGGCGCTGCGGCGACGTTCACGACCGCCGGCCTGCCGTCGGTGCTCGTCCTGCCCACCCCACTGGCGATGCTCGCGGTGCCGAGCATCGCGTTCCCCGTCGAAGCGAAAGCGTCTGAGCCACCGAAGGCCAAAAAGGCCAAGAAGCCCAAGAAGCGCGCTCACAAGCAGGGCAAGACCCATAAACGGAAGCCTCGCAAGGGCAAGAAATGAGAGGAAACACGATGTTCTCAAGGATCCGCAGACGCTTCACCTACGCCAACGTAGCGGCAACGCTCGCGCTCGTGTTCGCGATGAGCGGCGGCGCCTACGCCGCCAACCACTTCCTGATCACCTCCACAAAGCAGATCAGCCCGAAGGTGCTCAAATCGCTCACAGGTAAGCCCGGGAAGAGCGGCGCGAACGGCCCGGCCGGCCCCGCCGGCGCGCAGGGACCACAGGGCGCGCAGGGACCACAGGGAGCCGCGGGCGCCGCGGGCGCCAAAGGCGAAACCGGCGCGCCCGGCGCGAAAGGCGAAACCGGTGCGCCCGGCGCCAACGGCACTACGGGGTTCACGGCGACGCTCCCGAAAGGCGCCTCAGAGACCGGCGAGTGGACCATCACCCAGGAACCAACCGCTCACCTGGTCACGACAAGCCTCTCGTTCTCGATCCCGCTCGCGAAAGCGCTCGACGAAGAACACGTCCACTACATCAACGTAGGCGAAGCAGCACCCGAAGGCTGCAGCGGAACCGCTGCTGAACCAAAAGCGGAAAGCGGAAACCTCTGCATATTCGCCCACGTCTTTCTCAAAGGCCTCGCGGCCACGACGTTCCCGTCATTCAGCATCGACAATGCGGAAACCGGCGAAGCGGGCACAGGCAAATCCGGTGCGTACCTGTTCATCGACGCTCCGCTACCCACGGAAGAGATCATCGGCAACGGCGACTGGGTTGTGACCGGCTGAGATCAAGCCTCAAAGTGAAATCTTGACACCCTTATTATTGACTGCAAGGTTTATCTAGCCGTTAAACGACAAATCAGGAGGATCTAAATGAAGCACGTAAGATGTTTTGGCATTTTGCTGGTTGCCCTGCTGACGATCGGCGGCATGCAGGCCGCGGGCGCTTCGGCGCATCAGTGGGAAAAAAATAAGAGACCGGTAGGCAAAGGTGAAGTCGTTCCTGTACGGGTAGAATTTAATAATTTCCCATTCGTTTCCGAATTCATCTCCACAAAAAATAGGGAAGCGTTTCGCTGCAGCTTCGTCGAGAAAGGCAAGCTGGAACCAGGCGGCGTGCAGCAAATAACGGAAATAGCTGACAAAACGAGCGGTAAAAAAGCTATAAAATGCGAACTTATCCTTACGGGGGAATGTAATACCTCGAGTATCGAAGCCGTAGATCTGCCGTGGAAGGCAGAACTTGCGACGGTCGAAGGCGAATTGCGCAACGTGATCGTGTCTGGGACTAAAGGCTCGCCTGCGTGGAGGCGTGAATGCAAAAAGCACGAAAATACCTTTCACGTGGAATGTCCGACTTTCACCAACACCCGTCTCAAGATCCCAACGGTGAGCCCGCCGGAAGAATATTTGGAAGAAATATTCGATTCCAAATCACCACTTTCTATATGTGACAACTTTACAGAACGGGTGGAATTTAGCGGGAGTGGGAAGATGCAGGACACCGAATTCCTCAGCACCGTCCTGGGCGCGAGTTGATCTCACTGGCGCTAAATGCGTAATCCCGTGACCGAACGGGCGCGAATCGGCTAAGAACAGCCAAACAAACGATCATCTGCGTCGACGATCAGCTTCAGCGAAGGCTGATCGTCGACGCCATGTACTCGGCCGGCATCGGTCAGTACGCATGATGAGACCTGTAATTGCCTTCGGATGCCCTGCCGTTCGGTCGGTCGTTGAGTCGTCCGTGCATCCTGCGTCCGCCAGGGCTTCGGCGCTTGCTTACCGCGGAGGCATCCGCAGCGCCCCGTCGAGACGGATCGTCTCGCCGTTGAGCATGCGGTTCTCGACGATGTGGCTCACCAGGTCGGCGTACTCGGCGGGCTGACCGAGGCGCTGGGGAAACGGAACGCTCGCGCCAAGTTTCTGGCGGGCCTCCTCGGGCAGCGCGGCCAGCAGCGGCGTATCGAACAGGCCGGGGGCGATCGTGTTGACCCTGATCCCGTACTGGGACAGGTCGCGTGCGGCCGGCAGCGTCAGCGAGACGATCCCGCCCTTGGAGGCGGCATAGGCGATCTGGCCGACCTGGCCGTCGTAGGCCGCGATCGAGGCGGTGCAGACGCACACGCCGCGTTCGCCGTCTTCAAGCGGCTCGTTGGCGACCATTGCGGCGGAGGCGAAGCGGAGCACGTTGAACGTGCCGATCAGGTTGATCTGGATAACGGTCTCAAACGGCAGCAGCGGGTGGGGACCTTTGGACCCCGCGACCTTCTGCGCCCAGCCGACGCCCGCACAGCACGCGACGATTCGCAACCCGCCGTCGGCTTGCGCCGCCTGGGACACGGCCGCCTGCACCTGGTCCTCGTCGCGCACGTCGCAGGAGACGAACTCCATGCCCAGCTCGCTCGCCAGCGCCGTGCCTTTGTCGGCGTTCAGGTCCGCGATCGTGACGGTCGCGCCCTGCTCGTGCAACCGGCGCGCGGTCGCCTCGCCAAGCCCGGAGGCTCCGCCGACGACGATCGCTGAGCTGCCCTCGATCTGCACGGCCGGAGCCTATTGCACTATGCGGGACAGGGTCAGCGCGAACAGCCCATCAGGGTCGGTCAGCCAGCGCACGAGCTCCAGTCCCGCCGCCGACAGGTCGCCCTGCAGGCGCTCGGGGGTGAACTTGGCGCTGATCTCCGTGCGCAGCTCCTCGCCGGCGCGGAAGCGCACCGGCAGATCGAGGTCGCGCACGTGCGTTGTGTGCTCGCGGCGGGCGCGCAGTCGCATCTCGATCCATTCGTTGTCGGGGTCGAACCTGGCGACGTGGTCGAAGTCCTCGGGGTCGAAGTTCGCGCCCAGCTCGCGGTTGAGCACGCGCAGCACGTTGCGGTTGAACTCCGCCGTCACGCCCTGGGAGTCGTCGTAGGCGGCCTCCAGCACGTGCGGGTCCTTGACTAGGTCGGTCCCCATCAGCAGGTGGTCCTCCGGACCCAGCAGCCTCCCGATCGTGCGCAGGAAGCGACGGCGGCTGCCGGGTGGGAAGTTGCCGATCGTGCCGCCGAGGAACGCGACGAGCCGCGGCCCGACCGCATCGGGGACCTGATCGAGGTGGCGCTCGAAGTCGCCGATCACGCCGTGCACGCGCAACCCCGGGTACTCCTCGGTGAGCGTCTGGGCGCACTCGCGCACCATGCTCTCGGTTACGTCCACCGGCACGTATCGCCGCAGCGTGCCGGCCTCGTGCAGCGCGTCCAGCAGCACCCGCGTCTTCGCGGCTGTGCCCGAGCCCAGCTCGACCAGCTCGGCGGCGCCGGTGAGCGCGGCCAGCTCGTCCGCGGATTCCTGGAGGATCGCGCGCTCCGCGCGCGTCGGGTAGTACTCGGGCAGCTCGCAGATCTGGTCGAACAGCTCCGCCCCGCGCGCGTCGTAGAAGTGCTTGGGCGGCAGCTCCTTGAACGGGCGCGTCAGGCCGTCGAGCACGTCGTCGGCGAGCGACCGCTCCTGCGCGCCGTCGAGGTGGGAGTCGATCTGGATCGCCGAGTCCGCCGGGTTTGCGATCGGCTCCATCATGCGGCATCCCGCGCGAGGCGCACACCGGCGAAGATCTGCCGGCGCTGGGGCAGGTCCCAGTTGCGGAACGTCACCGTCTTCACTCGTGGGCTGGTCGCCCACGAGCCGCCTCGCAGCACGCGGTAGGTATCGCCGAAGAACACTTCCGAATACTCCCTGTATGGATAGGCGACGAACCCGGGATAGCCGCCGAACGTGCTGCTCGTCCACTCCCACACCCGTCCCACCTGCGTGAGTCCATGCCCGCGGCCCGCCTGTGCGAGCGTCCTCTGGTCCCAGGTCGCGGCCCTCTCCCACTCCGCCTCGCCGGGCAGGCGCGCGTCGTGCGCGCGAGCGAAGGCGTCGGCCTCGAACCAGCTGACGTGGCATACGGGTGTGGCATTCAGATCGCCGGTCGCCACGGCTGGATGGTGGGTGACGTCGTGCTCCTCTTTCCAGGCCCAGCCTTCCTCAGACCACCACTCGCGCCGCTCATACCCGCCGTCCTCGGAGAAGCGCAGCCAGCTCGCGGCGCTCACCGGTCGGCTCGCGATCTGAAACGCCTCCAGCGCGACCGTGTGACGCGGGCGCTCGTTGTCGTAGGCGAAACCCGGCTCAGCCGCCCCCATCGTGAACGACCCCGCGGGAATCTCCAGCCAGCGACCGCTCTCATCCTCGGGGTTGGGCGGGTGCCCCGCCAGGCCGATCGGCGGCGGTTCGCCGGTGGGCAGCAGGCCGGCGATCGCCATCGTCTGGCGCATCGTCTCTGCGTGCTGCAGCTCGTGCCTGACGACCATCTCGCACACGTTTCCGTCACCGACGCCCTGCTCGGCGATCGCGGCGGCGACGCGCTCGCGCACCTCGCGCATGTATATGTGCGCGTCCGCGGGACTCAGCGCCTCGATGTCGCCGCGCACGGCACGGGGCGTCTCGAACGCGTCATACAGGCCGGCCAGGCCCGGCCGCAGCAGCTCCATCCCCGCGTGTCTGTGTGCCAGCCACAGATCCTCGTAGGCGGCGATGTGACCGAGGTCCCATGCCAGCGGGCTCATGATCGGCGAGTGGACCTTCGTCAGGTCTTCCTCGCCGAGGCCCGCCACCAGCGTGAGCGTGAGCTCGCGTGCTTCGCCCAGCGCGGTCAGCGCCCGCTCCTCCGGGCTCGGCGGTGCGGCTTGATGGGTCGCGGTCGCGATCGAGGCCATCAGAGAACCCTCACTGTACGACGCTCGGCGCGCTTTGGCTCACCCGCGGGGGGGCGAAGGCGCGGCGGCGTCGTCGACGATCACGCTCAGCCTGCCCCGACGCAGCAGGCTCGCGGGTACATGTCGGCTCGGCTCGCCGAGCATCGCCGCGATCGCGTCGGCCTTGGCGGCGCTCGTGGCCAGCAGCAGGCAGCGCCGCGCGGCGCGCAGCACCGCCATGCTCAGCGTGATCCGCTCGGGAGGGGGCTTGGGGGAGTCGCGCACCGGCAGGCATATCGCCTGCTCGCCGGCGTCCAGCGTCGGGGCGCCCGGGAACAGCGAGGCGACGTGTCCGTCCGGGCCGATGCCCAGCACGACCACGTCGAGCACGGGCAGGTCGCCATCGCGGATGCGTACATGCTTTTCCAGCGTCTGCGTGTAGCGCTCGGCTCCCTCCGCGGGCCCCAACTCGCCCTCCATGCGGTGCACCTGGTCGGGTGGGATGCCGGCGGGCTCGAGCAGCGTCTCGTGGGCGAGCTTGAAGTTGCTCTGCGCGTCTCGCGGCCCGACGCAGCGCTCGTCGGCGAACCACACCTCCACGCCTTCCCAGCTCGTCAGCTCGTCGGCGAGCAGCTCGTATGTGCGGGCCGGCGTGGTGCCGCCGCTCAGCGCGAGGTGCGCGACGCCTCGTTCGCGGCGCGCGCTCTCCAACCGCCGCGCGATCTCGACCGCGGCGCGCCTGGACACGGCCTCGGTGTCGGCCAGTGTGGTCAGCCGCGTCATGCCGGAGGCGCTTCGGGCAGCATCGTGTGGGCCGCTCGCAGCGCGGGCGTGTATGTGGGGTCGCGCAGCAATGCCTGTCTGATGCCCTCGCCGAGGATGCCGCCCTCGCCGCGGGAGGCGCCCAGCAGCGTCCATGTGCGCTCCGTGCCGTCGTGCCGATCGGCGCCGCCGCCGGCAACGCGGGTGGTGGGCCAACGGCGGCGGGCGTGCAGACCGCCCGGTCCACGGTCGAGGCTCAGGTCAAGCCCCGACTCGCTGCTCAGCCGCACGCCCGCCAACCCTGGGACTTTCAGCTCGGGAGCCGCCTGCAAGCGCAGTTCGATGTCTGTGCCCTGTGCTCTGGCTCTGCCGCTCAGCATGCCGTCACGGCCCGTCTGTCCCTCGAGCACCGAGCGGTCGAGCTCCCAACCCAGCCGCGACGCCAGCCAGCCGACGAACAGCATCGCCGCCACCGTCGAGTCCGGATGGTGGCGGATCTCCAGGGAGCGGAGCGAGCTCAGCTCGGGGCGCATGCTCGCCGGGTTGAACGTCGCGGCGACCCGCTCACGCCATGGGGTCGAGCGCAACCATGCGAGGTCGACCACATACACATGCTCGGACAGTGCGCACGCGCGCTCGATCGCGGCGCTCCAGACAGGCTCATCGATCGAGTCGATCAGCGTCGCCTGCGCCAGCCCCAGCAGCGCATCGGCCGCCTCGGGGTGGCCGTGCGGCGACCACAGCAGCGTCGGCAGGTCGCTCACGACCAAGGGGTCGGCGATCGTCGACAGGTCGTCGAGATGGCGCTCGCCGATCTCCACGATCGCGGTCTCGCGCAGCAGCGCCACCTCGTCCGGGCCGGGTTCGCCTTCGGAGGCGACGGTCACGCGCGCGTTCAGACGCTCGCGGCGGGGCTCGTAGGAGAGCACGACCGTGCGCGAGGCGTGGTAGCGCCCAACGTTGCGCAGCCTGTTGGCGATCTCCCCGCTGTACTCGCTCTCGACGAACACGACCATGTTCAGCACGCGCGCCGGCACGAACCCGCCGTTCTCGGTGTGCTTTTCGGCCAGCAGCTCGCGCAGCGCCGCTTCGATCGCGTCGGGCGTCGTGCCTTCCTCACTCCAGACCGCGTCGCTGACCACCGCTGAGGCTCCCATCGTCAGATTGCCCGCCAGGAGTGTCCCTCGCGGAGGATGCTCCGTGCCTCGGCCGGTCCCTGCGAACCCGCCTCGTATTGAGCCAGTCCGCCGCTCGCCCGCGGGCCGGGTGTCTGCGGGTGGGTGGACCCCCAAGATTTGACGATCGGATCGCAGATACGCCACTGCGCCTCGACCTCGTCGTTGCGCGTGAACAGCGTCGGATCGCCGCGCATCGCGTCGGTGATCAGCCGCTCGTACGCCTCCGGCGACTGTGACAGGAACGCGGTTCCGTACAGGAACTCCATGTTCACCGGCCTGATGCTCATGCGCGTGCCCGGGATCTTCGCGCCGAGCTGCAGCGTCACGCCCTCGTTCGGCTGCACCGTCAGGATCAGCTGGTTGGGCTGCACCCCGAGCGAGCCGTCCTGGCTGAAGGCGAGGTGGGGGACGGGCTTCAGCGTGACCGCGATCTCGGTGACCTTGCGCGCCAGGCGCTTGCCCGCGCGCAGGTAGAACGGCACGCCCGCCCACCGCCAGTTGTCCACTTCCAGGCGCAGCGCCGCGTAGGTCTCGGTGATCGAGTCGCTCGGCACGCCCTCCTCTTCCAGGTATCCCGGCACGTCCTCGCCGCCGGAATGACCCGCCGCGTACTGTGCGCGCGCCGCCATCTCGGGGATGTCCCGCGCCGTCGGCGCCGCGATCGCGTGCAGCACCTTGACCTTCTCGTTACGCACGTCTTCGGCGGTGAAGCTCCCGGGAGGCTCCATCGCCACATGGCAGAGCAGCTGCAACATGTGGTTCTGGATCAGGTCGCGCAGCGCCCCCGCTTGGTCGTAGTAGCCGGCCCTGCCGCCGATGCCGATGTCCTCGGCCGCGGTGATCTGGACGTGGTCGATGTAGTTGCGGTTCCACAGGGGCTCGAACATGCCGTTGGCGAAGCGGAACGCCAGCATGTTCTGGACCGTCTCCTTGCCGAGGTAGTGGTCGATGCGGAAGACCTGCGACTCGTCGAACACGCTCAAAACTCGTGTGTTGAGCTCGCGTGCCTGCTCGAGCGTTGCGCCGAACGGCTTCTCGATGATCACCCGCACCTCGGTTCCCGCGCGGCGGGAGAGCCCTGAGCCGCCCAGCTGACCGATGATCACCGCAAAGAAGCTCGGCGCGGTGGAGAGGTAGAAAGCGCGGTTCAGCCTCTCTCCGGCCTGCTCGTCGAAGTCATCCAGCACCTCTCCCAGCGTGGCGTAGACGGCGGGCTCGTCGAATTCGCCGGGTACGTACTTGACGTTCTCGAGAAAGCCCTCGAGGACATCCTCGTCGGGCTTGCGGCGGGAGAACCGGCGGATCGCCTGCTCGCACTCGGCGCGATACTCCTCGTGCTCTTTTGCTTTGCGTGAAACCCCAACCAGGTGAAAGCGCTCTGGCAGGGCCCCCTCGTGCGCCAGGTTGTACAGCGCCGGCAGCAGTTTGCGCCGCGCCAGGTCGCCGGTGGCGCCGAAGATGACGAGCGTCGTCGGGGCGACAGGCAGACGCTCCAAACCCGCGACGAGCGGGTTCTCCGACTCGACTGCGTCCCCGGCGCCGGCCATTACGCGTTCATCCAGCCCAGTCCGAGGAATTCGATCAGCGTCATCCGGCCCCGATCGTAGTCGCAGCGGCGCTCGAGGTGACCTCTCCCCGCAACGGTGGCAGCTCGCGGCGGCCGCACGTCTCTTACGCGAGCGGTCCTATACGTTCCCGGGATCGTATGAGTCCCGACCTCGAGCAGCAGCGGCCCGACCGCAACCTCGCCCTGGAGCTCGTGCGCGTCACCGAGGCGGCGGCGCTCGCCGCGGCTCCGCTGGTGGGACGCGGCGACAAGGAGGCCGCCGATCAGGCCGCCGTCGACGGCATGCGCTACATGTTGCAATCCGTGCCGATGGACGGCCTCGTCGTGATCGGCGAGGGCGAGAAGGACGAGGCGCCGATGCTGTACAACGGCGAGCAGATCGGCGACGGCTCGGCGCCGCAGGTGGATATCGCCGTCGATCCGCTCGAGGGCACGACGCTGGCGGCGCACGGGATGCCCAGCGCGCTCGCCGTGATCGCGCTGTCGGCGCGCGGCACGATGTTTGACCCCGGACCGTGCGTGTACATGGAGAAGATGGCGGGCTCTCCGGAGATCGCCGATCTGCTCGACCTCGACCGCCCGCTGGGGGAAACCGTGAAGCTCATCGCCGAGCGCAAAAGCTGCCCCGTCGGCGATGTGATGGTGCTTGTGCTCGACCGTCCCCGGCACGAGGCCGGGATCGAGGCGATTCGCGCCGCCGGCGCGCGTGTGCGCCTGATCGCCCACGGCGATGTCTCCGCCTCGCTGCTGGCCGTCACCGAGCGCTCGCCCGTCGACCTGCTGTGGGGAATCGGCGGTACGCCCGAGGGCGTCATCTCCGCCGCGGCCGTCAAGTGCCTCGGCGGCCAGCTGCTCGGACGGCTGTGGCCGCGCGAGGACTCAGAGCGCCAGGCCGCGCTCGACGCGGGCTATGACCTGCAGCGCGTGCTAACGCGTGACGATCTCGTCGCCGGCGATGACGTGTTCTTCTCAGCCACCGGCATCACCGATGGGGACGTCCTGCAGGGTGTGCGCTACCCCAGCGCCGGCGGCGCGACGACAGAGTCGCTGGTGACGCGCACGCGCTCGGGCACAGTGCGGCGAATCCGCGCGCGGCACGACCGCGCGAAGCTGCGTGCGGTCAGCGGCGGCGACGGTCGTCGTCGCTTCGGCTGATCAGCGGCCCACGGGAAGCTGCTTGTCCTCGCTCGGCGGCGTGGGATCGGGCACGTCCTCGATGTGCGCGAGGCGATCCACTCGCCGGCCGGTGTCCGGCCTGTCAGCCAGATCGAGACGGGCGAGCGAGCGCAGAAAGCCATGGGTGACGATCACGTGAATGCGCGACTGGGTCTCGTTGTAGAGCCGGCGCCCGAGGCCTGAGGCGATGGCGGGGTAGAAGTTGGCCACCTCGACCTCGACGTGCAGGCGCGCGCGCTCGGGGTCATCGCTGTTGCGACGGCGTACGTCGATCTGCAGATAGCCGTCCTTGTGCCGTCCGGCTCGAGCGACCAGCAGGCCCCGGGCGATCCGCCAGCGCACAACCCCGCGGTGCTCGTCCATCTCGTATTCGGGCGCGTGGAAGGTCAGCAGCCGCAGCGGCTGGGAGAGCAGGATCACCGAGCGTTCACTCTCGGTGTACTTCACGCGGATCAACCCGAGGGTTGCACGGGTGAGGAAGCGCCAGTAGGTGCGCGCCAGCCGCTCCAGGTGCGCCGGGGTCCAGATCCGCCGCAGAGCATCCTCCGGTAGGTAGAGATCCGCCGCCTGCACGGAGCGCACTGCTCCAGTCCGCTCGTCGATCGTGGTGGCGTCGTGGGGATCGGCGATCACCGCCTGGGCTACGTGCCGCTCGCGATTGAGCAACCGGCGGGCGAAGCCGAACAGGAGGGCCGGCACGACGAAGATGACGGCTATGGCGAGGGCGATCCAGATGCCGGTCATGTGTGCCTTCACAGCCTACTCGCGCGCCGTGTCCGGTCGGAGGAACCGCCGGCGCCGCGCCATGTCCGCAATTGCTGATATTCAAGGTCTGTGAGCGACGATGTCCTCGACCCGCGTTCAGCCGAACGTCTCAGGCGGGCGGCGCGGGCGGTCCAGACGCTGAGCGAGACGTTGTGGGAGGCGCTGCACGAGGAGCTGACAGACCCACGTGCGCAACGGGTCACCGAGCTGTCCGAACGGCTGGCGGAGGTGTCGACGACGATGGCCTCGCTCGCGCGGGCACAAGCCCGGAGGGCGCGGGAGCCGTCTCATCCGCAAGAGCCGTCGAGTTCGCGGGAGCCGTCTCAGCCGCCGCAGGAGCCGCTTTCTTCCCCGCCGCGGGAAGAGCCCGCAAGTCGAGAACGGCCATCGACGGCCGTGCTCGTCGATGAACGGGCCCGCGCGGCGCCGATCTCCCAAGAGCAGCCCGCGCCGCCCGAGTCTTCAGCGCGCACCGAGTCATCCTCGCCGCGGGCTCAACCGCCGCCCGAGATCGAAATCAGAGACGAGCGCGGCGAGCGTGATCCGACCGCGTGGATCGCGTCGATCGGGCGCAGGTTGGAGCGCTACGAGCAAGATGGCCTGGGGTTCGCGGTGCTGCTCGTGGAGCTGGCCGACATAGAGCGGCTGCGCCACGCCGAGCTGCCCGGCGAGGTGGCGCGCATGATGGGCCTGGTCGAGGCGGCGCTCGCCGGTGAGCTGCGCCCCGCCGATTCGCTGACGCGCGAGAGTCCCGGCCGCTACTGGCTGATGGCGCCGGAGACCGACTCGAACAGCGCGAGGGCGCTGGCCGAGCGTCTGACGGACGCGGTGCGGACGGCGGCCGGCCATCGCGGGACACCGCTGGAGGTGGCGGTAGGTGTCGCCGCGTGTCCCGAGGACGGCAGCCAGGCCGCGGCGCTGGCCGCGCATGCGGACATCGGGCTGTACGCCGCGCGTGCTTCCGGCCGACCGATCGCGCCGTAGCCCCTCAGGGGCCCAGCGAACCGTCAGCCTGCCTGGGCGCCGCCGGTAGCCGCTTCTTCAGGTGTGATCGGCGGCACGCCGAGCGCGGGGGTGTTGGGCGCGCTGCCGACGACGCGCGTGGCGATGCGGACCGTTTCGGTGATGTCGAGGGCTTGCGCCGCGCCGGCGGTCAGGTCCCAGTCGGCGTGGTTGGCGTAGGGCCCGCGGTCGAGCACGGGCACGGTCAGGGTGTGGCCCCGGTAGCTGACTTGCACGAGTGTGCCGCAGGGAAGCGTGCGGTTGGCGACACCTACGACGGCGGGCGTGAGCGTCTGCCCGCAGGCGGTCTGCCGGCCGTAGAAGCCGGGACCGAACCAGGTGGCGACGCCGGTCGGATGGACCTTCGTCTTCGCGCCCGACGGACTCGACGGAGCGCTGGTGCCCGCGCTCGCGCCGCCTGTCGCAGTGCCCGTGCCCGTGTCCGCGAGTGCGCCGGCGCAGGATGCGAGGCAGGCCGTGCATGCGAGCAGGGCGAGCAGGGTCGTCGTTGTAGGGCGATCGGTACGCATAATCGTCGGCGCCTACGGGGTGAGCTGACGGGCTCGCGCGGTCTGGTACGACGACGGCGCTACGGCCCAGCTGGGCCGATTCGCCCCAGCGGATCAACGCGATCCGCAATGGGTCCCCCGTCTTCCACAACCTGGGCAGTGGAAGCTCGGCGTGGCGCGAGTATACAGGTTCTCAACCAGGCGGCAGGTGCGAGAAGAAGTCTTTGAGCAGGCGCACGCCCGCGCTTGCGCCGGCTTTTGCCAGCTCCCCCGCGAGCTCGGCGGCGGATGCGACCAGCTCCGTGCCCCCGGGTGGTTGGACGGGGCCGCCCAACGAGTCGGGCTCGCCCTCGAAGCCCTGCCTGGGCACCGGTTCGTCAGCTGGACGGCGCTTCACGGTCGGCTTCCGCTTGCTTGCCGGCCGGGCCGGAGCTTTGCGCGGTCGGGTCGCGCCCCCGGCTGCGGAAGGCCCGCTCGGTCCACCCGCACGCGAAGCGGCCCGTCGTGCGCTGGCCCGCTGGGGGCGGGTGCGGGGCAGGCTCGCGAGGACGCCGGACCCGTCGGCGGAGGCGGGCGTGCGAGGATTGCTCTTGGGAGAGTCGCTCATGCGCGTTAGCATAGGCGCCGGAGAAGTTGCGATGTAACGTCGGAAGGGCCTCGGCCGTAGTACTCCAATGGAGCGTTCGTCCTCAGCCGGACACCGGAAGGACCCCAGGGGTGGCCCCCGGGTCGGATCGATCACCCAGAAACGGAATGAGCGTAATCAGGTATGTCAGTAGTCGAATTGCAGGAGCTCGATGAGGTAAAGGGCCTGCTGTCCAAAGGCCAGCAGGTGGGCGTGTTGACGTTCGCGGAGATCTCGACGGCGACCTCGGAGCTCGACCTGGACGAGTCCGACGTCGAGGAGCTGCACGGGTTCCTGGAGAAATCGGAGATCGAGCTCGTCGAGGACATCGACCCGGCGACGGCGGCCGCGCAGGCGGTCGAGCGCGCCCCGGACAAGCGTGGGCGCCGCAAAGCGAAAGCGGCCTCATCGCTGGACCTCAAGCCGGACATGACGACCGACTCGCTGCAGCTGTTCCTGAAGGACATCGGCAAGGTCAGGCTGCTCACCGCCCAGGAGGAGGTCGACCTGGCCAAGCGGATCGAGCGCGGCGATCTCGACGCCAAGCAGAAGATGGTCGAGTCGAACCTGCGCCTGGTGGTGTCGATCGCGAAGAACTATCGCAACCAGGGGCTGCCGTTCCTGGACCTGATCCAGGAGGGCACGCTCGGGCTGGTGCGGGCGGCGGAGAAGTTCGACTACCGCAAGGGGTTCAAGTTCTCCACGTACGCGACCTGGTGGATCAGGCAGGCGATCGCGCGCGCGCTGGCGGACAAGGCACGGACGATCAGGATCCCGGTGCATGTCGTCGAGAAGCTGAACAAGATCGGCAGGGCCGAGCGCAAGCTCGTGACCGAGCTCGGCCGCGAGCCGACCGCCGATGAGATCGCCGACGTGACGGGGATCGACCCCGAGGAGGTCGACTCGATCAAGCGCTCCGCGCAGGCGCCGGTGTCGCTGGAGAAGCCGGTGGGGGACGAGGAGGAGTCGGAGTTCGGCCAGTTCATCGCCGACGAGCGCGCCGAGTCCCCGTACGAGCGCGCCGCGGAGATCCTCACCAAGGAGGCGCTGCGCGAGGCGCTGGAGAACCTGAGCTACCGCGAACGGCGCGTGCTCGAGCTGCGGTACGGCCTCGGCGGCGAGCACCCGCGAACGCTGGACGAGGTGGGACGCACGTTCAACGTGACCCGGGAGCGGATCAGACAGATCGAGAACCAGTCGCTGAAGAAGCTGCAATCCCTGGCAGAGGCGCAAAAGCTCAGAGACGTAGCGTAGCCCCGTCCGTCGGGGCGGCCCGCGCTCAAGCCTCCCGGCGGAGATGCCGATTGGGAGGCATCATGTTCGATGTCGAAGCAGCCCTACGCGAGCTCGTCGCCAAAAAGGGCTCGGACCTGCACCTGAAGGTGGGCAACAGGCCGCTGTTCAGGGTGGACGGCAACCTCGCGGCCGAGCAGGACGGACCCGTGCTGAGCGCGGAGGAGACCGAGCACGCGCTGGAAATGCTGCTGAGCGACGAGGCCAAGCTGAAGGAATTCGCCGAGGAGCACGAGGTCGACTTCTCGTTCGAAATCCCCGAGGTCGCCAGGTACCGTCTGAACGCGTTCCAGCAGCGCGGCGTGATCTCGCTGGCGTGCAGGGCGATCCCGCACAAGATCAACACGATCGCAGAGCTGGAGCTGCCGGACGTGATCAGGGATCTGGCCGAGGAGGAGCGCGGGATCGTGCTGCTGACGGGGACCACGGGCTCCGGTAAGAGCACGACATTGGCGGCGATGATCGACCATATGAACGAGACGATGAGCAAGCACATCGTGACGATCGAGGACCCGATCGAGTTCGTGCACGAGGACAAGCGCTCGGTGATCAACCAGCGCGAGGTCGGCATGGACACGGCCTCGTTCAAGCGCGCGCTCAGACGCGTCCTGCGCCAGGACCCGGACGTGATCCTGGTCGGCGAGATGCGCGACGAGGAGACGGTGCAGGCGGCGCTGTCGGCGGCGGAGACGGGGCACCTCGTGCTGTCGACGATCCACACGGTCGACGCGGCCGAGTCGATCAACCGGATGCTCGACTTCTTTCCGCCTCACCAGCACGGTCAGGCGCGGAGCATGATCGCGGGCACGATCAAGGGCGTGATCTCCCAGCGGCTCGTGCCAGGGGCGCAGGGCGGGCGCGTGGCGGCGTGCGAGATCCTGCGGATGACCGGCAGGGTGCGCGACATGATCGTCGACCCCTCCCAGACGGGCAAGCTGACAGAGGTGATCTCGACGGGTGCCTACTACGGCATGCAGACCTTCGACCAGGCCCTGTTCGGGCACGTGAAGGCCGGACTCGTGAGCTTCGACGACGCGATGAAGGTTGCCTCCAGCCCGGCCGACTTCAAGCTGCTGATGCAGGCGGACGGAAAACGGGGCACGACGATGGAGGATGTGGCGGCCGCGGAAGCGCGCCGCGAGCCCGCCGAGACGCCGAAGCTGACCGTGGCATAGGCGGGCTGCCGGGGGCGAGACCCCGCGCGAAGCAGGCAGAGACCCGTGTCCGTCGCGTGACGCGTGCGTAATGAGACAGCGCTTTCAAAAGCCATCTCATCCCCACCGACAAGCGGGGCGCAAAACTTCAGTTGGTAAAGTAAAGAGCATGGCTGTAGACGAGACGTGTCCGGTGTGCCGTACCGCCGAGGTTGTGTGCGGGAAGTGGACGCTTTTGCTCGTCAGGGATCTGGCCGAGGGCCGCTCGCGATTTTGCGAGCTGGAGCGCTCGTTGGCGGGGATCAGCCCGCGCACGCTGTCGCTGCGGCTGAGGGCGCTGGAGGAGGAGGGGATCGTCGAGCGGTGCACGTTCGGAGAGGTACCCCCGCGCGTGGAGTATGCGCTGACCGAGAAGGGCAGGGCGCTGCTGCCGATCGTTGACGACATGCGTGCATACGGCGAACACTGGCTCGGTGAGGAATGTGCCGAGCGCCAGACCGATCGGAAGATCGGCCGGCAGGCCGAGGAGCTCCTCGCCGGCGTCGCCGCGGCCGTGGCGTAGAGCTGCAACCGAGGCTGCGCCGAGCAGGAGCGCCGGGCGCGAGGGCGAACTGTGCGGAGCATGCGTTCAAGCGGTTTGTCGAGTGAGCTGGAGGTCGCCCTCAGCGAGTATGTCGCGGCGGTTGCGGGCGTTCTGCACGCGGATGTCGCGGCTGGGGCCGAGGTCGAACTGGAGCTGGGGTCCCGGCGCGGGCGCGGAGGAACGCAAACCCCGTTCTACAGCTGCCGGCCGCTGACGGGCAAGTTCATCGCCGAGCGCGAGGTACAGCTTGCGCGATTGCCCGAGCATGGCGCGGCCGTGTGTGCGCTGGCGGGGTTCGACGGGCTCGATCGCTACCTCGCCGGCCGGGGCGGCGAGGCGAAGGCCGGCCGTGGAGATGATCTTCTGAAAAGCCGTGGACGCGCGCGCATACACACGGGGGCGCACGCACGCGCGCAATCGGCGTTGAAATATTTGTTGGAAGATGTGTTCGCTGAGCAGACCGACTTCGACCCATCGCAGATCGTCGAGCACCCCGAGCGCCTGACGGCGGCGCTGGCCCGTATCGAGCGCGCAGAGCTGACGAGCACGCCCGACACGGTCACGCTCGTGGGAACGCTGCACGGGCTGACGATCGCCTCGTCGGAGGTCAAGTTGACGAAGGGGCTGACGATCGCGACGCCGGACGCGGTGCGCTGGGCGCCGGAGCAGGCGCTCGCCGGGGTGGACGGCGGCCAGGACGGCGCAACGCCCGGACATCTGCTGGTGGCGCTCACCTGCGACGAGGAGTCCGCGGATGGGCGCGAGGTGCTGAAAGACCTGCTGGGGGCGCTGCGCCTGTTCGGCGACGGACGCGTCACACTCGGTCCGCTCGCATGGGCACGCGCAGGCGGAGAAGACGCTTGGAGCACGGTCGCGCTGGGCACGGGCGGGCGCCCGCACGGGATGCTGGTCGTGACGGCCGAGCAGGAGGACGAGCTGAGGGCGTTCTGCAACCTCGTGTCCAGGCGCGCGCCGCACGGCAACGAGCTGGCGTGGGCGCTGCGGCGGTTCGAGCTGGGCTGCGAGCGCGCGAACGCATACGAGGCGCTGAGCGACCATCTGCTCGCGCTGCGCGCGCTGCTGGAGCCGGAGGGGCCCGCGAGCGGCCTGCTGGCGGGGCGTGTAGCCGCGCTGTGCGCGACCCCGGAGGATCGCGTCGAGCTGACCGAGCGGATGAGTAGGGCGCTGGTGTTGGAGCGCGCGGTGATCGGGGGCACGGTCGCCAGGCGTGCGAGCGACCAAGTGCTCGCACAGGATGTCGCCGACCACTTGAGGGCGCTGCTGCGAGACGTGATCTGCGGCCATCTGACCCCAGACCTCGCAGCGCTGGCCGACGAGCTGCTGACGGCGCCCCCGGCGGAGGAGTCAGCTGAAGAGATGGCCGGCGATACGGGCGAGTCCCGTGAGATCCTGGATGTCCTCGTCTAGATGAGGCACGAGCACCGGTGAAGGATCGTCCAGCTCGCCCGAAAGCCGTGTGACGGTCGCGGCGTCGCGGCGCGCGAGCACGTCGAAATCGGCGAGGTTGGACGCCACGCGCGCGGCCAACCGCTCGCCCAGCTCGGGCTCCAGCAGCGCGGTCACCTGCTCGGGCGAGTGGCCGTGCAGGCCCTCGCTGTGGACGCGGTTGACGATCAGCCCACCACGCGCCATCCCGGCCTCGTCCAGGCGCGCCGCGAGGTACGACGCCTCGCGCGCGGGCTCGGGCTCGGGGGAGGTCACGATCTCAAAGGTGGTCCACGGCGCGCGCAGCAGCTCGGCGACACCTCGCGTCTGCTCGCCGAAGCCGTCGATCACGCCCGTCAACGAGCTGAAGAAGCGCGACAGCTCGCCGAGCATGTCGATGCCCGTGACGCGCGCGAATATCCCGAACACGATCCCCGTGCCGCGCCCGAACAGTCGCGCGGTCAGCCCGCTCGGGGCGAGGAACACCTGCAGCGCGCGTCCTTCCAGAAACCCCAGCAGGCGGGTCGGCGCGTTCAGGAAGTCCAGCGCGTTGCGCGAGGGCGGCGTGTCGAGCACGATCGTGTCGAAGTCGTGCTCGTTATACAGCTCATACAGCTTCGCGATCGCGCTCATCTCCTGGGAGCCGGCCACGGCCGTGGACAGCTCGCGGTAGACGGGGTTGGACATGATCGTCGCGAGTTTCTCCTCGTCGGGCTCCAGCCGCGTGACGATCTCATCGAACGTGCGCTTCGCATCGAGCATCATCGCCCACAGCTCGCCCCCGTCCTTCATCCTCACGCCCTGGGCGCGCAGCAGCTGCGGCTCGATCCGATGGGGCTCGCCCGCGAGCTCGTCCAGCCCCAGCGCCGCGGCCAGGCGGTTGGCGGGATCGATCGTGACGACCGCCACCTTGCCCCCGCGCATCGCCAGTCCGAGCGCCAGCGCGGCGGAGACGGTCGTCTTGCCGACACCGCCCGAGCCGACGCACACCACCACGCGCTTGCCCGCCAGCCTGTTCAGCAGTTGCCCTGCCGCTCTCTTGGCCATCCAGCGATCCTAGGGGTCGCCGCCCGCGGTGCCCGCTGCCGATATGCCGGCGGGTGCGGTGACCGGCGCCGACGGCTGTGGACGGGGACTGGCTCCCGGGTCTCCCACCATCGACGCCCTCCCGTTCGCCCTTTCCGTCCGGACATGGCGGGATCGTAGGCGCAAAGCAGGAATCGCCGGTCCGCGTGCGAATACCCACCGACAACGACGGCTTTCCCGCAAACTAGGTATCGGAGCCTCCCGTGCAAGGCAAGGCCAAGGTCATCGCGTTCGCCAACCAGAAGGGCGGGGTGGCCAAGACCACCACCACGCTCAACCTCGCCGCCGCGTTCGCGGAGGAGGGGCATCGGGTGCTGTGCGTCGACATGGACCCGCAGGGCAACCTGACGATGTCCCAGGGGATCGACCCGGACACGATCGAGCAGTCGATGTACGACGTGCTCGTGCACAAAGTCTCGATCCGCGAGGTGATCCGCAAGCGCGAGATCGACATCGCCTGTGCCTCGATCGACCTGGCCGGCGCGGAGATCGCGATGTCGACCATGATCGGGCGCGAGCGCTCGCTGCAGAAGGCGTTCGAACCGATCGCCGAGGATTACGACTTCATCTGCATCGACACGCCGCCGAGCCTGGGATTGCTGACGATCAACGCGCTCACGGCCGCCGACAAGGTGATCGTCCCCGTGCAGTGCGAGTATCTGTCGATGCGTGGGCTCATCCAACTGCAGAACACGCTCGCGATGATTCGCGAGAACCTCAATCCCGACGTTGACATCGAGGGTATCCTGCCGACGTTGGTCGATTCGCGCACGATCCACGCCAAGGAGGCGATCGAGATCCTCGAGGAGAACTTCGGCGACCGCGTGTTCGCCTCGCGCATCCGCAAGACGGTCCGCTTCGCGGAGGCCCCCGTGAAGGGCATGTCCGTGCTCAAGTATGAGCCTGACGGCGTGGCCGCTCAGTCCTACCGGCAACTGGCGCAGGAGGTCCTCGCAAATGGCAAGCCCTAGGTCCGATCGGCCCGTCCGATGACCAATCCCAAACGCGCATCCATGCGCGAAGGACCGCTCGCGGCTTTGTTCCGCAAGACCGAGGACGACGAGACGGCTGCCGACACCGATACGGGCACCGACGCGTCGCAATCGCAGACCCCGGCGGCTCGCGACGAGCGCGGAGCGCCCCATCCCGCGCTGAGCGCCGGCTCGGAGGAGCTCGGCGACGGCGAGGCCGAAGCGACCGTCCCCCCGAGCGTGCGCAGTCCGAAGGATCGCCTCAAGCATGCTTTCTCCTCGGAGATTCCCGAAAGTCTCATGGATCGTGAAGCCGCCGCTGTCGCCGCCGGCGATGGGGCACGCAGCGCGGCGAGGCCGGTGATGGACGAGTACTCGCGCGAGCACCTGTCCTCCGAATTCTCCGACGGGCCCGTCGGGCAGCCGCGGATCAGGGTCGTCGGCGTCGGTGGCGCGGGGGTGAACGCCGTCAACCGGATGGTCGAGGCTGAGGTCGAGGGCGTCGAGTTCCTGGCGGTCAACACCGATCAGCAGTCCCTGCAGCAGTCCACCGCGGACATCACGCTGCACATCGGCTCAGAGCTCACGCGCGGGTTGGGCTCGGGCTCTGACGCGAACGTGGGACGGCAGGCCGCGATGGAGGATTACGACCGCGTCAAGGCGCTGCTGAAGGGGTCGGACATGATCTTCATCACCGCGGGCGCCGGCGGTGGCACGGGCACGGGCGCGGCGCCGGTCGTGGCGCGGATCGCACGCGAAATCGGCGCGCTGACGGTCGCGATCGTGACCAAGCCGTTCGGCTTTGAGGGCTCGCGCCGCTCAGAACAGGCCGAGCACGGGATCGACGCGCTGGCCGAGGAGGTCGACACGCTGATCGTCGTGCCGAACAACCGGCTGCTGACGGTGCTCGACAAGCAGACCGCGATGGTCGAGGCGTTCCGGGTGGCCGACGACGTGCTGCGCCAGGGCGTTCAGGGCATCTCCGATCTCGTGACGCTGCCCGGGCTGATCAACCTCGATTTCGCCGACGTGCGCACGATCATGTCCGACGCCGGCAACGCGCTGCTGGGTATCGGCATGGGCGTCGGTGGCGAGCAGCGTGCGGTCGACGCCGCGATGCAGGCGGTCGCCTCGCCGTTGCTGGAAACCTCGATGGAGGGCGCGCGCTCGATCCTGCTGTCGATCACCGGCGGACGCGACCTGTCGCTGTGGGAGGTCAACGAGGCCGCCAAGGCCGTCTCCGAGGCGGCGCACCCCGACGCGAACATCATTTTCGGCGCGATGGTCGATGAGAAGCTCGACGACCAGGTGTGGGTGACGGTCGTAGCCACCGGATACGGCGACGCCAAGCGCCAGATCGCGCGCGACGCGGGCGGACTGCGCGAGCCCACGGGCGAACCGCGCGTGCGGCGCACCAGCGGACCGCCGCGCCCGGCGCATGCGCAGCGTCGTGCGACTCTCGCAGTGGATGAGCTGGACGTCCCTGAGTTCATGCCTCGTTAGTCGTTGTGGTATCGCTCAGCTATGAGCGCGACGGCTGAGAAGGGAGTGATTGCGGCCGGGCATCCGCTCACCGCTCAGGCCGGAGTGGAGGTGCTGCGCGCCGGGGGCAACGCGGTCGATGCCGCGGTTGGGGCGATGTTGATGTCGTTCGTGGCCGAGCCATTGTTGACGGGGCTTGGGGCGGGGGGACACATGCTCGTCGCGGGCGGCGGGCAGGAGCCGGCGATACTGGACTTCTTCGTGCAGGCTCCCGCGCGCCGGCAGGACGGGGGCGCGGCGGAGCTGGATGCGGTGGACGTATCGTTCGGGGACGCCGCGCAGGTGTTCTACATCGGCCCGGCCTCGTGCGGGGTGTACGGGACGCCGGCGGGCGTGTGCGCGGCCGTCGAGCGTTGGGGGACGATGCCGCTGGCGCGACTGGCCGCCCCCGCCGCGCGAGCCGCGCGCGAGGGTGTGACGCTGAACGCGGGGCAGGCGTACGTCGCGGAGATTCTCGCCGACCTGCTGACCTCCACGCCCGAGTGCGCGGCGCTGTGGGCGCCGGATGGACGTGTGCTGCGCGAGGGCGAGCTGCTGCGCAACCCCGAGTTGGGAGATGCGCTGGAGCGCCTGGGCGAGGATGGGGCGCAGCCGTTCTACCGCGGCGACATCGCGCGGGCGGTATGCGACTGGCTGGGTGAGCGCGGGGGCTCGCTGAGCGCGCGGGAGCTGGCGTCCTACCGCGCGATCGAGCGCGAGCCCGTGAGCGTGTCCTATCGCGACCGCACCGTGCTGACCAACCCGCCGCCCTCGGCGGGGGGCACGCTGCTGGCGTACTCGCTGGCGCTGCTGGATCGCGGCCCGCGGCCGCCGCCGCTGCAGGCGGTGCTCGCGGCGATGGAATCGGCGCAGGCCGAGCGACGCACCCCCCAGTTCGTGGAGGGACTCGCGCAGGATGGGTTTCTGGAGCGCTTTCTGGCGGCGAAGCTGGGGTCCACGACGCACATCTCCGTGCTCGACTCAGACGGGCGCGCGTGCAGCGTGACGTGCACGAACGGCGAGGGCTCGGGCGTGGTCGTGCCGGGCACGGGAATGCACGTGAACAACGTCATGGGCGAGGAGGACCTCAACCCGCTGGGATTTCATCGCCACCCGGCGGGGCGGCGGATGCCGAGCATGATGGCGCCCTCGGTCGTGCTGTGCGAGGGAGAGGTCGAGCTGGTGCTCGGCAGCGCGGGCTCCAACCGCATCCGCTCGGCGATCCTGCAGACGATCGTCGGTGTGGTCGACCACGGCCTGGGCGCACGCGAAGCGGTGGAGGCGCCGCGGGCGCATGTCGAGGACGGCGTCGTCTATCACGAGCCGGGGGTCGACATGGGCACGGCGCGCAATCTGGACCCCGAGTCAGACCTCGACCGGGAGGTTGTGCGGTTTCACGCGTTGAACCTGTTCTTCGGCGGCGTCCAGGCGGTGCACAGCGCCGATGGGCGGATGACCGGCGCGGGCGACCCCCGCCGCGGCGGCGTGGCGGTCAGCGCGTGATGAGGCCGGCCGTCCGTGGCGCTCGTGGATCCTGCCGGGACGGGCGCTGCGCACGTGGACCGGACCAGGATGGGCGGGGCGGGGCGGCGCGGAGTCGTGGACGTGACGTGCGCACGGCTGTGCTGGGCGCGCTGGCGAGCGCGACTCTGATCGCGGGCTGCGGGGCAGGCATCAAGGCCCCCGACCTGTTCATCGTCGAACGGACCGGCAGCGTGTCCGGGGCGAAGCTGACGCTGCTGATCAACGAAGAAGGCGGCCTGCGCTGCGACGGCGGGCGGGAACTGAAATTGAGCGATCCCCAGATCGTGCAGGCGCGCGCAATCCAGGAAGAACTGAAGAACCCCGCCGGTGAACACGTATCACTGCCTGCGCGGTCAGGGTCGGTGTTCGGCTATCGCCTGCGCGATGAAAACGGCAGCGTGGCCTTCGCCGACAACTCGACCGGACAGCCCAAGGTGTTTCGCAACCTGGCTCTATTTGTGTTGCAGGTGGCCCAGCAGAATTGCAAGCTGCCGGGCGCCTGAGCAGCGCTCTCTTCGCGACTGGCTCCGCGAAAGGGCACGCCGCAGATGAGCGGCGTGATCAGCCGAAGCGGACCTTGCCGTTGGAGCGGGCGCGCGCCTGGGCGCGGTCCACCAGCTCCAGGCGTTTGATCGCGGCGCGGAACAGTAGCGCGAGCAGGCGCATGCGCGCGTTTTCCGAGCGCAGCTCGAGCAGCTCCTGCTTGGAGTCGGCGCCGAACTCGACGGTGCCCGCCATCGCGTAGGCGTCGAGCTCGGCCAGCTCATCAGAAGTCAGCTGCTTGTCGGTCGCCTGCTCGACCAGCTCGGCGTACAGCTCGCGGGCGGTCTGGGCCGCGGCGGGGTCGGCCTCCTCGTCGGCGTCGGGCAGCGGCTCGACGATCCCCGCGGGGTAGGGCAGGTCGTCCTGGCGCTCGATCAGGCGGAAGGGCACGGTCCCGCGCACGAGAATGTCCATGTTGCCGTCCTCGTCGCGCTCGAGCACGCGGTCGATCTCACACGCGCAGCCGATCGGCTTGAGCTCCTGCTCGGACAGCCACACGATGCCGAACTCGCGCTCGTGCTCCAGGCACCAGTCGATCATGCGCTTGTAGCGGTCCTCGAAGATGTGCAGCGGCACCGTCTCGCCGGGCAGCGCGACGATCCCCAGGGGAAACAGCGGGAACCCCTTCTGGCGCCGATCGAGCATGCGCGCCAGTCTATTGCCACCTGGCGACCGATTTCGAACTGGTCGAAGATTTGCGTCGCCCTGGGTGAGGTCCTGCGCCATCGGCTCCCCTGTCAGAGCTCACCACCCGGCAACGCCGAGTTGCGCCTGACCTATCGAATCCGAACTGGGCGTCGAGGGTCTCTGAAGCGCCGCCGGTCAGGGATCGGTCGGTGATCCGCCGTTGACGGCGGAGGGAGTGGTCGGAGCGGTGTTGAGCGTGATCCACGCGCGCCTTCTCGAACAGACCGATGATCCTCCCGCGAATGCTGCTGGCATTCAACCCGAACCTCGGCCGGTGGTTGCGCTGCCAGGCTGCGACGATTTAGCGGACACATCTCTACGGTATAGTGGACACATGAACGAGCTGCGTTCGCTGGCCAAGCAAGTGGGGGTGAGCGAGCGGACGTTGCGGCGTGCGGCGAATCAGGGAACGCTGCAGACCAAGAGGTCAGGACCGCGAACGCTTGAGCTGTCGCTGTCCGAGCGGGTGTATGTCAGACGCTCCTGGCCAATGATCTCGGCGCTGCGCATCGCCCTGCGAACCGAGCCGAACGTGCGTTTCGCGCTGCTGTTCGGTTCGGTCGCAAGGGGAACCGACATGCCCGCCGGAGATGTCGATGTGCTCGTCGATTTGCGCGATCCCAGCTTGGAGCGTCTGGTGGACGTGCAGGCGAAGCTCGCGGCCGCAGTTGATCGTCAAGTCGACGTCGTGCGTCTAACAGACGCCGAAGCTGAGCCCGCCTTTCTCGCCGAGGCGTTCGCCGACGGGCGTGTGCTCGTAGATCGTGCCGGACTGTGGCCGGAGTTGCGCCGTCGCGAGTCACGCCTGCGACAAAGTGGCGACGAGCGGGCGCTCCAGCGCGCTCAAGACGCGCTTGCGGGCATCGATCGGCTGCTCGCGGCGTGAACATGGCCGAGGCCGAGCCTCGTAAGACAGATCTCAAGCGCTGGCGTCGCGACATCGTCGGGCATCTCGGAGAGTTCCCGCGCCAATATGCGGCGTTGGAGAGTGCGATGGGTGCTTTCGGGGAGGATTTCGACCTGCAGCGGTTCAAGGTGGCCTTCGATACAACCGACGACTTGGAGCTCTACAACCAGGTGCAGGCGGTCGAGCGGGCGGTGGGCAGGGTCCAGAACTTCGTGGCCGAGCTCGCGATGTCGGGCATCAAGCTCGCACAGTTGCCACGTGCATCCGGCGCTGCTCGTGGATCGCCGGCAGTCCAGGCGCTGGAAGCGCTACGCGATGCGGGAGTCATCGACGGCGCGCTCTGCCGGCGGATCATTCGGGCGCAGAACGCTCGAACGATGATCGAGCACGGCTATCTTCAAGCCTCGGCCGGGGATGTTCACAGGGCTGCCGAGCTGGTGCGCGTGAGCGCCCGAGACTTCATCGCCACCTATCGGTCCTGGGTCGAGAGGTATCTGGACGACGACAGCTCTCCTTGAGCTGAAGGCCCTGATGGCCCCCGGATCCAGGCTCAGGCTTTAGGCAGATATGCACGGGTGGCAGTGCTGACTACGTGCCTGGAAAGCGAGCCAGGTTGCGGCTGATCTCTGGCTGGCGGCGCTTCCAGTACGTGGCGATCGTCGCGTGGTCCTCGGGGAGCATGTCGTCCTCGTCGACATCGTCCAGGTAGCCGAGGGCTTCGACGATGTGTCCGATGCTGGGGTGCTCTGGTGGTATCTGGTAGCGGGTCATGTAGAGGCCGATGCCTTCTTCGACGCTGCGGCCGGTGATCTCCTCGATTCGCTTGAGGTCGAAGTAGTCGCGCAGCTCGCCCCGGTCGCCGATGACCTTGATCTTCATGGCGAACACGTCCGCGAGGCTGGACACGAGGATCCCGGCGTGTGACTCGGGCTCGTTGAGGTCAACTTGGTCGTGAGCGTCCAAGAACTGCAGCTTGGCGCCTTGCAGGATGCCGTTGAGCGTCACGGATGAGCGACTGCTGACGGCGAAGGAGCCGAGTTGCGACAGTCGCTGCTCGAGTGCGGCGAGGTCGAGGTCCGGGTCGCTGCAGAAGAAGTCGAGGTCGCGGCTCTGGCGGTGGTGCAGGTGCACGGCGAGCGCGGTGCCCCCGGCGAGCCGGCAGCTGGTTGGGAGAATGGGAGCGATGTGCTCCCACGCCCACGTGGTCTCCCGGGGCAGGATCTCCGTGAGGTCAGCGGGGAGCGTCACTGGGATTTTGGGCGGCGGCGTTTTGGGCGGCGGCGTAGTTCAACGCGAGCGCGCGACGTTGGGGGGAGAGGCCGCGTGTGCGGGCGGCGTGTCGCCAGTCCGATGCGGAGAGGTTCGCGGCGCCCCATGCCAGGCCCTCGGGGTCGCCCACGGTCAGCAGTCGTCGGGCGATGTAGCCGCCGGCGCGTTGGGTGTCGAGTTGTGAAGGCGCGGTGTTCCAGAACAGGTGCCTAAGTCTCGGCGGAACACGCGGACTGGAAGCCCTCCGGCGGCGCGCTTGGGGCGGTACTTCCGCGATCGTGTCCGCGAACCGCTGCCAGCGCGGGGAGCCGTAGCGGACACGGATCAGATCGAACGTGCGGGCGCCTCCGGCGGGGAGTGTGCGTTGCTCGACCGTCACGAGTCTCTGCCGGCGCAGAGTGTCGATCGCACGGCTCGCCGTGGTAGGGGAGACTCCGGCCCGCTCGGCCACGGCCCGCGCGGAGGTCAGGCCGAGCGGGGCCCGGGCCAGCGCGCTCAGGACCCTGACCTCGGAGGGCGTCAGTCCGGGGAGGCGGGGGGGAGGGACGCCTAGCTTCTCGCGCAGGCGCGTAACGTCGGTGGAGCCGAGTTGCATGCGCCCGTTGTCCTGGCGTGTGTCGAGTCCCAGGCGCTCGATCGCGCGTACCACGCGCGGCAGGCTGGTTCCGATCTCCCGCGCAAGCGCCGCAGCAGACATGGTACTGTCCATATCGTTAGTTTAGCAGGACAGCACCCGTGCCCGGGTAGACGAGCACCTCGCCGATCGCCGCCCTCAGTGACGTGTGGACGGTAAACTTGTTGTTTGGTATTGACATATGTGTTGAAGTGCTGTACGGTGTTTCTTGTAGTGGCGTTCCGCTGTGGGGCGTCGGACATAGATCGGGTTTGGGTCTTCCCTGGTGTGGTCGACCTTGGTAGCGCTTATTTAGAGGGTTTCTTGTGGAGAGGGACCTGTATCGCTTCGGTGAGGGAGCTGTTTTCGCGTGAGTTCGTTTGGGACATACGTGTCGGGGATTGCTGCGGGCCTGAATGGGCCCGTCGGTAGATGCGTCAGCAGCGCTGACTCATCTCTCTCTCTCTCTCTCTCTCTCTCTTGTCCGCTTGGTAGCGCCGGTCTAGCGACCGGATCGCACCGGGCCCGTTCCCCGCTTGTGGGGAGGGGTGCCGGCAGGGCTTGCAGCCCTCTCGCCGGGAGTGTGGCGTGATGACTGCGCCTGCTCCCGTGCGTGCGCGTGCGCATGGACGGGCTTCCTCCCCCGGTGCGTCGTCGGCTCGTGTGCGTCCCGGTGTGCGTGGGGATCGTGTGTCTCATGTGCAGGTCGCCGAAATGCAGCGTTCGCGGTTGTTGGCAGCGGCGGTGCTGACGGTCGACGAGTTGGGTTATGCGCATGCGACGGTGGCGAACATCACGCGCCGCGCGCGGGTGTCGCGGCGCACGTTCTATGACCTGTTCGCCAACCGCGAGGCGTGTCTGGTCGCGGTGCTGGAGGACGCCACGCAGCGGATCGGCATTGAGATCGATCGTGCGGGTCTCGATGGTCTGGGGTGGCGCGAGCGGGTACGCGGCGGGCTGTGGAGAATCCTGTCCTTGTTGGATCGTGAGCCGGTGCTGGCACGGGTGTGTGTGGTGCAGGCGCTACGCGGTTCGCAGGGCGTGCTCGAGCGTCGCGAGGAGATCTTGCGCGGCCTCGCCGCCGTGCTCGACGAAGGCCGGATGGAGGGTTCGCGCGGAGAAGAGTGTCCCCCCTTGACCTCGGAGGGCCTGACCGGTGCGGCCTTTGCGATCGTCTACGCGCGGTTGTTGCGCGGAAATCGTGAGCCGCTGACGGGTCTGCTCGGGGAATTGATGGGCATGATCGTGCTGCCGTACCTGGGTCCGGGGGCGGCGCGTCGCGAGCAGGCGCGTCCACTGCCTCGGCCAAGCAGTCCGGAGGCTCCGGGTCGGCGCAAAGGCCGTGAGGTAGGCCGGCCGGAGGAAGCCTCGGGTCTGCCTGCGTCGTTGGATCCGTTGGAGGGCATCCCGATGCGTTTGACGTATCGCACGTTGCGGGTGCTGGAGGCGATCGCGCAGCACCCGGGGGTTTCCAACCGTGAGGTTGCCGAGGGCGCGGGGGTCCAGGATCAGGGTCAGATATCGAAGCTTTTGGCGCGGTTGGAGCGGTTGGGTTTGATCGCGAACACCGGCGCGGGGCATGCTCGGGGTGAGCGCAACGAATGGCGCCTGACTGAGAAGGGCGTGCAGGTGACACAAACGATCCGCGCTCACGCGGGCAATGACAGAGAGGTGGTGGCGTGATGCGCCTGACAAGACCGGACAAAGGGAATGCGAGGAATCGTCTGATGTTCTCAGCAATACGCAAACGGATGCATGTAACCCCAAGCACTGTGATCGCGACTTTTGCGCTGGTGTTCGCGATGACCGGCGGGGCGCTTGCAGCCAGCAAGTATGTGATCACTTCGCCGAAGCAGATCAAGCCGAGTGTCTTGAAGTCTTTGCAGGGTAAAGCTGGTCCTGCGGGGCCGGCCGGGCCAGCGGGCGCCGCGGGTGCTGGTGGTCAGGGCCCGCAAGGTCCCGCGGGTCCCGCGGGCGCAAAGGGTGAAACCGGCGCGCCAGGCGCTCTGGGTGGCAAAGGCGAAAATGGTGCTCCCGGCGCTCCCGGAAAGAACGGCACGACGGGTTTCACCGAAACGCTCCCAACCGGCAAGACCCTGAAGGGCGAGTGGAGCCTGATCGGTGGCGTGTCGGGCGGGTTTGGGCTTGTCGCGACCAACGTCAGCTTCGGTATCCCGCTCGAAACGGGGCCCACACCTCATTACATCAGGAAGACCGGGAAGGAACCGGTCTTCAATGCAACGACCGAAAAAGAAGAAGAAGTGACGTCCACTCAATGCACGGGGAATGTCAAGGAACCGAAGGCGAGCCCCGGCAACCTCTGCATTTACGCGTCTAACGAAGAAAACGCCATTAAGAGTCTTGGCACCGGCATATTTCCGAATGTCTGCTCGTTTGCGACCACGGGCGCCTGCACACAGAACTCGCCGGCCGCAGACAAGTTCGGATTTGGTCTGGTGACGGCATCCGAAGAAGCAGGCGTGGTCAACGTCGCCGGCACCTGGGCGGTCACAGCCGAATAGCCCAAGGGCCGACAGGTCACCCACCGTACACGCAGGCTCCCCGGAGAACAACTCACCCGGGGAGTCCGGCGCCCACAACAAGACCGCAAAGACACGCAAACAGCAAACGGACATTACGCATCATGAGAGCCGAGGAGAACAGAGTGACACCTAAAGCGAAGACACAATCCACGCGCCCGGCCCAGGTCCGGGACGCTCGCTCGGCCCGGATCCTCGGGGTCTTCGCGACCCGTGTCACGTCCCGTGGCGTGCGGGGGAACGAGAGGCCCTCAGCAACCCTCGGTGCACTGATTCTCACCACGATTCTTGCCCTCGCGCTGCTCGCCCCGTCGGCTTCTCTTGCTGCCTGGACGCGCCCGTTCCTGCGCCAGATCACGGGGACGCCAGCCAGTTCCTTCAGCGCAAACGGCCCCGGTGGCGTCGCCGTCGACGCCGAAGACAATCTCTGGGTCGGCGAACGTTTTACACCGCCTTTTGAACTGGATAAGTTCGGATTCCCTTCAGATAATTTTGTAGAAACACTCGAAGTCCAAGGCCTTGAACCACCTTCGGTAGGTCTCACGGCCCCCGAGAGTCTGGCGATAGATCGTACAACTGGAAGTTTTTATGCCACGGGCAACAATTCTACGAACGGTGACACTCCATATGTCGAAGCGTTCGATCAAACCGGTGCGTTTATCAAGCGGTTTGGCCCGGTTGGTCGCGGAGCGCAGCTCACTGTCGATAATTCGAATGAAGCAACCGCAGGCTCTGTTTATGTTGTGTCGCGGGATGATGGCACAGTTAGTAAGTTTGGTCCATCGGGCGAACCGGTGGATTTCAGCGGCTCTGCCTCTTACATCAAGGGCAACCAGATCACGGGTGTCGCTACTCGTAGTTTCAGTAATCTAAACACGCCGGTGGGGGTAGTGGTCGATTCTCATGGGAATATCTATACGACGATGCCGGAATACGAGCATGGTTTGGGTGAAGAAGATAGCGCGGTGTTGGAGTACAGCCCCAGCGGTGTTTTCCTTCGCGCTATCACTGGTCAGGAAACCCCAGGCATCGAAGGAAACCGCGATAGGGGTGGATTCGGGGGTGACTTTCGGAGCGTCGCCGTTGATCCCGTCAGCGGCGACATTCTTGTCGGCCTAACCGGAGGCGGAGGAGTGGGTGTTGTCGATGAGTTCGACTCGTCTGGGCGTTTTCTCACCCAGATCCGCGAAACCTCGCCTGGTCACCGTTTGGGCGAAGTCCTTGAAATGGCGGTGGGCTCTAAAGGCGAGCTCTATGTCAGCGATGTGCGCCAGCACGCAGTCGATGTGTACGGCCCCGGTGCTTTCCTCCCGAGCGTCACGCTCGGTGAAACAACGGAGCGGGAGCCCACCAGTGTCGTGCTGAACGGCTCCGTCGATCCCGAAGGGCTTGCCCTCGGTGACTGTCATTTCGAGTACGTCACCGAAGAAGCGTTCGTGCAGAACGCAAAGGCGCATGAAGGCGAAGGCTTCGCGGATCTCAGCTCCGGTGGTAGCGCGCCATGCGTGCCTGCGGCGGGCTCGATCCCGGTCGACAAGAACAATCACCTCGTGCATGCTGCTCTCGTCGGGCTCGCCTCTGGTGTCACTTACCGTTACCGTCTTCTCGCCACGAGCGAAGGCGCCCTCGGCGGTACCAACGCCACCGCCCCGATCGCGTTCACGAGCCCCCACGCTCCCCGCGTGGACTCAACGACAGCCGCGAACCTCTCTTCGACGTTCGCGGACCTGGAAGCCGAGATCGACCCGTTGGGTGCCGATACGGTCTACTACTTTCAGTATGTCGATGAAGCTCACTACAAGCCCCTCGCGGAAAACCCCTACGAAGCGGGTGTGAGTGTCCCTGTGCCCACGGTGGGTATCGGTGCGGGCGCACCGACGGGCAGTGTCGAGGAAAGGGTGTTGCAGCACGTTGGTGGTCTGGTACCGGGTGACACCTACCACTTCCGTGTGGTCGCGAGCAACGAACTCGGTATCACGGACGGTCCCAATGAGATCTTTACCACACTGCCGGGAGCAGTTCCGGGTTTGCCCGATGGTCGTGCTTACGAGCTGGTCACGCCGCCCGATAAGGCTGGCGGCAGCGATATGTTTGGCGGTATAGACGTCAATGGTGAAATCAGAAATCATGCCGTGGGTTATGCATCTGGCTCGGGGGATGGCTTCGTGCTCGAAACGAAGGCTGGGTTCGGGTCGTTCCCGGGTTCGGAAAACAGTGCGTATGTCTTCTCTCGGGCTGTGGGTGGCTGGGATAACACGTCGCTCGTCTCACCGTCGCTGGGGGTGCAGGCCCCCAGGTACGGCCTTTCCTTCGATCCTGAAGATCTTTCGCGGGTCGCCATCAACGATGGTGTCGGTGCGGCCTCGGGCGAAGCTGGTGAACGGTTGATGAATTTCGTTGGTGCCCCCGGTGGTCCTTATGCCACGTTGCACGAGGACCCTCCCTTCCATTTGTCTTTCTCAACGCCTGCGCCGACGGAAGTGACGACGATCGCGGGCGCATCGCGTGATCTGAGCCATGTCGTCCTGGCGAGCAATGTTCATGGTGCGTGTCCGGGTGCTGAAGGTCAGGAACACGGGGAGTTGCTCTGCGAATGGGCGGGCGGCGAACTGAAGCTCGTAAACGTCAACAGCGAAGGCCTGCTGCTCAGTCGCTGCGGCGCGGAACTCGGTGCGGGCGACGCAAACAGCGCGCGCGGCGCCGTTTCCGCTGATGGATCGAAGATGTTCTTCACCGCGCCGTCCCCGGGTGCGGCCAATCAGGGCTCGGGATGCTGGAATACCGTCACCGAAGAACACGCTCCGCAGCTCTACATGCGCTCGGGTGGCGTCACGACCAGGCTCTCAGCACCGGAAGAAGGCGTGAGCGACCCGACGGGGCAGCATCCTGTCGCCTATGTCGGCGCCTCAGAAGACGGCTCCAAGGTCTTCTTCGTCACGGAAACATGGTTGACGGCGAACCATCCTGAAGGGCATGACCGTGAGCTGTATGAGTACGATACCGATAGGGGTACGGTGACGCGTATCTCCGCCGGGGAAGTGGGTAGCCCGGGCGCCTTGGCGGGAGCCGAGATAAACACGGTGCCGGCGGTGTCCGCGCAGGGCACGGCCGTCTACTTCACGGCCGACGGGGTACTGGTCCCCGGCGCGTCGCCGCAAAAGCCTTCCAAGCCTGGAGAATTCGAAGAAGGAGTGGTCAAGCTCTACCGTTACGACACCGCCACCAGTACCACGGCCTATGTCGCTACGGTCAGTACCCTGGACTATCCAGATGACGCCTCGTGTCCTACTGGCGGGAGCAGGGTCTTCTTAGTGGAAATGGCGTTGTGTGCTGCGGCGAACTGGTACACGACCCCGGATGGACGCTTCCTGTTGTTTGCGACCTCGCGGGAACTGACCGGGTACAGCACCCTTGCGCCTGCTCGCTGTACACTTCCCGACAGTCAGGACGCGAGCAACGGTCATTGCGACGAGCTCTACCGCTACGATGCCGCGACGGGTAAGCCGCCTGTGTGTGTGTCGTGTGATCCGAGTGGCGCGCCGCCGGTCTCCAATGCGCTGTTCACGCGCTCGGCCCTTGGCGGACCGGCCGTCGGTCCGCCACGCGCGATGTCCGATGACGGGTCGTATGTGTTCTTTGACACGGCTGACGCGCTGGTCCCGCAGGATGGTAACGGGACACTGGATGTGTACGAGTGGCACGATGGCCATGTCGCGTTGATCAGTTCGGGCAAGGACTCGTCGCCGTCGTTCTTCTTGGGTGCGAGCGCCGACGGGCACGACGTGTTCTTCGGAACGCACGCGCGCCTGGTGCCGCAGGACATTGATACCGAGGGCGATATTTACGATGCGCGTATCTGCGAACCGGAAGCGGGGAATCCCTGCATCAAGCCGCTGGCAGAGGAAACGGCGCAGTGCGAAGGCGACGCGTGCCATACGCCGCCGCCGGCTCCGATCGACGCGACACCCGGTTCGTTGACGTTCTCGGGCACCGGGAACCTCGTAAGTGAACTGGCGGCGCCTCCCGCGGCTGAGAAGACCGTGACCAAGAAGGCGACCAAGTGTGCGAAGGGCAAGAAGCTCAGCCACGGCAAATGCGTCAAGACGAAGATCAAGAAGAAAGCAAAGAAAGCGAAGAAAGCCGGCCACGACGAGAGGGCTAAATCATGAGGCGTCCGATTCCAAGCTTCGGGGCGTGCGCTGGGGTGCTCGCCGGGCTGCTCGCATTTGCCGTGTCACCCGCGCTTGCTGCCGAATCGGGCCCCCAATGGACGGTCGCCTCCGTTTCGCGTCCGACGAACTTCGCGCCGACGGGCGACAAAACGGGCGACGCGTATGTGGTCACGGTCACTAACACTGGTGGGGCGGCTACGAATGGCACGCCGGTCACGGTCACCGATGAGCTGCCGCCGGGGCTTTCGCTGGACCCCGCCGGCGCGTCCGGTGAAGACGAGCTCGTAGCATCCCATGGCGAACAGGGCGCGAAGCTCGTCTGTGTGTTTGGCAGTTGCACATACACGGGTGTTGTCGTTCCCGACGATACGTTGGTCCTCAGCTTCCCGGTCGATGTCTCCGCGGATGCGCCCTCTTCGGTGAGCAATGTGGTGCGGGTCTCCGGTGGTGGCGCGCCCGGCGCAGCGATGCAAACCCCCACGGCGATCAGCGAAGATCATGCGGCGTTCGGTATCTCCCCGGGTGGCGCGAGCACCGTGCTATCGAGTATGCAGGCGGGCGCGCACCCGGACTTGACGACCTCGATCGCGTTCAACACGGTGAGCCGCAAGGGTGCGCTTGCGGGCGCTCCAAAGGACACGACCGATGATCTCCCGCCCGGTTTCGCCCTGGATCTTCCCGATACGCCGGCCTGTCCCGCGGCGGTGTTCCTGGAGCATGAGTGTGGGATCGATACGCAGGTGGGTGTCACCACCGTGACGCTTCTCATCCTCAGTGGTGCGGTGGGCAGCACGTTGATCGAGCCGGTGTACAATCTCGCACCCGGTCCGGGTGAGGCGGCGAAGATCGGCTTCTCGGTCGCGGAAGAATACTATTTCGAGGGTGACATCTCGGTGCGCCCCGGCGATTATGGCGGGAGGGCCATCTTCCACAACATCACCGAGGGCGTCCCGCAGCTCGATAGTGTCTCGCTGACACTCTGGGGTGTGCCCGCCGCTCCGATCCACGACCCGCTGCGCTGGAAGGTCGACGAACCCGGTTCACCGGTCGGTCATTTCGGTGTCTCGTCTGACGCGCAGCCCGCACCGTTTTTCACGAACCCGACGGTGTGCGGGACGGGGCCGTTGGAAGCGAGGTTCTCCGTCACGTCTTGGGAACATCCGAATCCCGAGGAAAGTCCTGCATCGACGCCGATGCTGTTCGGTCCGATGGTGGGTTGTGACCGGCTGGGAATGGAACCGTCACTGACCGCGGAAGCGACGACGAGCAGTGCGTATGCCCCGAGTGGTCTTGATCTGGATACGATCGTCCCGCAGACCTATGAAAACGCTGGGGGTTTGGCGACGTCGGCGTTGAAGGGTGCCGTCGTGACGCTCCCGGAAGGGATGACCGTCAACCCGTCCGCTGGTGCGGGGTTGGAGGCATGCAGCGAGGCGGAGTATGAAGAAGAAGGGGTGGCGTTCGTTGCGGGTAGAGGTTGTCCGAGTGAGTCGAAGCTGGGGACGGTCAAAATCGTGACGCCGGCCTTGAAGGAAGAAATCGCGGGTTCGGTGTTCCTGGCTGAACCGGCGCCGTTTGGGGAAATGGGGAAGAATCCGTTTGGTTCGTTGATCGCGTTGTATATCGTGGCGCGCCTCCCCGACCGTGGTGTCCTCGTGAAAGCCGCGGGCGAAGTCCAGGCGAACGCCTTGACAGGACAACTCGTGACGACGTTCGACACGAGTAACGTCTCGGCACCGCACGCGGGCCTGCCGCCGCTGCCGTTCAGCTTGTTGACGTTCCGTTTCAACCAGGGTGCGACCTCGCCGCTGGTGACGCCCCCGACGTGCGGCAGCTATGAAGTCAAAGCGGCGTTGACGCCGTGGTCTGCTCCTGAAGGCGCCACTCCTTTGACGCCGTTGATTCCGCCGTTTCCGATCTCAAGCAACTGTCCCGCGGGTGGTGTTGCGCCGTTTGCTCCGCAGGTGATCGCGGGCACGCAGGACAACAGTGCGGGGTCTTACAGTCCTTTGTATCTCCGGATTGTACGTAATGATGGGGAACAGGAGATCACGGGCTTCTCCTCGCAGCTGCCGCAGGGGTTGACGGCGAACCTCTCAGGTGTCCCGTTCTGTTCTGAAGCGGCGATCGCGCTCGCCAGGACCAAGACCGGCGCGCAGGAGGAAGCAGAACCATCGTGTCCGGTGGCGAGTCAGATCGGGCATCTCCTCGCCGGTGCGGGTGTCGGTTCGATCCTGGCCGAGGCGCGGGGAAAGATCTACATGGCGGGCCCGTTTGAAGGCGCGCCGTTCTCGATCGCGGCGATCACCGCCGCTAAGGTCGGTCCGTTTGATCTCGGGACGGTAGTGGTGCATCTGCCGCTGTTGATCGATCCGGAAACGGCGGCTGTGAGCATCCCCGCGGGCGCCGCCGATCAGATCCCGCACATCATCAAAGGGATCGTGATTCATGTCCGTGACATTCGTGTCTACATAGACAAGCAGAACTTCACGCTGAACCCGACCAACTGCAATGCGATGAGCTTTGGCGCAGGGGTGATCGGGTCCGGTCAGAGCTTCACGAACCCCGCGGATGACGTTGCGGTCGCGGTGAGGGATCCGTTCCAGGCGGCGAACTGTCAGAGTTTGAAGTTCGCACCGAAATTCTCGGTCTCGACCGCAGGGAGAACGAGCAAAGCGAATGGTGCGAGCCTGTCCGTGAGGCTGTCCTATCCCACGGGATCGCTGGGGCAGGACGCGAACATCAAAGAGGTCAAGGTCGATCTCCCCAAGCAGCTGCCCTCGCGACTGACGACGTTGCAGAAGGCGTGCACCGAAGCGCAGTTCAACGCAAACCCCGCGTCGTGTCCCGCTGCGTCGATCATCGGGCACGCGGCGGCGATCACACCGATACTGCCCGTTCCGTTGACCGGTCCTGCGTACTTCGTATCCCATGGTGGAGCGAAGTTCCCGGAACTGATCATCGTTCTGCAGGGCTACGGCGTCACGATCGAGCTGCACGGCGAAACCTTCATCAGCAAAGCCGGAATCACGAGCTCAACCTTCCGCACCGTCCCCGATCAGCCCGTCACAAACTTCGAACTGACGCTGCCCCAAGGTCCGGATTCGGCGTTGGCGGCAAACGGCAACCTGTGCGCGTCAAAGCTGGTGCTGCCGACGGAATTCACCGCCCAGAATGGGATGGTGATCCATCAGAGCACTCCTGTGGGTATCACCGGGTGCCCAAAGGCGAAGGCGTTGACCAGGGCGCAGAAGCTGGCGGTGGCGATGAGGGCGTGCAGAAGGGATAGGTCCAAGGCTAAGCGCGCGACTTGCGAAAAGAGTGCGCGCAAGCAGTACCGGCCCGTCAGGGCGAAGAAAAAGAAGAAATAAAAAGGATCGATCGCCACCGTCTTTTCGAGGCGAGTGTGGTGCGCGATCGGGGATGGCGACCGGGAAGGTGTGCTGACGGGCTTTCAAGTGTGCGCCCGGGTGGGATTGGTTTCCTGCCGTGTGGGCGTGCTGGCAGCAAGACCGGCGTCGGACCGCTCTCTGGGTGGTCTGGCGGTGAATGAGACGAAAGGAAGCATCTGATGAGATCGATGTATAGGAGCACGCTGGTCGTGCTCATAACGGGGCTCGCGTTCGGCGCGATGGCCGGTTCGGCGTTTGCCGCGCCGGAATGGTTCGCCAAGACCGGTGGTGTCGCGAACAAACTCACGAGCGCTCTGGCCGTGAAATCCACGACCGAACTGAGGGTCACCGATACCAACTGGCTTTCGGGCGTGAAAGTCACGTGCAAAGGCACGATGGAAGGAACCATCGAAAACGGTGGTCTGGGCAAAATCAACGGTTACGTAGTGAACGGCAGCAGTTGTGAAGCGTCGGGAATCGCTTGCCAGAAAGTCAAAACGTTCACGCCGGTGAACGTTCCCTGGAAGACGGAACTGTACTCCGAACACGGTCGGATCAAGAACAGGATCGTCAGCGGTGGCAGCGGGACCCCGGAATGGCAGTTCGAATGCGAAGCGCGCGGTATACGCGAAACGGATGCTTGTGGTTTGAACACCAGCGCGGGGATAACGAACCTTGCATCAGGCAGCGTGGAAGAGTTCTTCAACGAAAGCGAATCCAACAGGACGGCTTGTCGCATCGGTGGAGCGGAAGCCGGTAAGCTGGAAGGATCGGTCACGCTCGTGCACCCGGAAAGCGTCGAAGCGATCGAAGCGGCGGAAGTCTCCCCGGGTGAATGGCGACAGGCCGGGAAATCGCTTTCCGAACCGGTGAGTACGCTGTGGAAAGGGACCGTGAAGCTGACCGACACGAAAATACCGGTCCTCGGCTCCATCAAGGTGGAATGCGAAGACACCGCCGAAGGACCGGTCAAGCTGGGCGGCGCAGGTGAAGTGACGAAATTCACCGCGTCGAAATGCGTCGGTTCGAAAGGCTGCGAAGCCGCCGGAGCCACCCTGGAAGCAGAGCACCTGCCGTGGCACTCGGAACTGGTTACCGTCGACGGAGCGATACGCAATCTGATCGGCGCCGACGGCAAAGGCACACCCGGCTACATCCTGAAGTGCAAAGCCCTCGGTCTCACCGTGGAAGATGTCTGCACTGGAATGCTCGCCACCACCGCGACAAACATCACGAGCGGCGTGAACGAGATATTCGACGGCGAAAAACTGTCCTGCACCAAGTCCAAAGAAGTCAACGGTTCGCTGGAAGGCAGCCAAACGATCGAAGCCACCAAAGGCGGCAAACTCGAAGTAGCGCTATAGCCACCTAGCAGAACCCAGCGCCGGCGCGAACCCGGATCCGCGAGAACACAGCGGACCGGCCCTGCGCGCCGGCGCGCCTGCACGGCGCGAGATCGTGAGCCTCGTCGTCGGCGAGGATCGCAGCGACCGCGATGCTGGCGTCTGTCGTCTGCCGCACCTGCGTGCGCGCACGGCTTCGAGCGGGCGCTCAGGCCTGAGCCGTGCGCGCCGTGAGCATCAGGTTGTAGAAAATCGCCGGCGGCAGCCTGGACTCGAGCAGGCCGCGGTCCAGGCCCTGCAGCAACAGGTACCCGCGGTAGGCGTACTGGCGCCAGCCCCACGGCACGTCGCGGGGGTCGGCGGTCGCCTCCAGCGTGCGGTTGGTCCAGCCGAACCAGTTGGCCAGCAGCTCCTCGCCGCTGACGTGCACGTCCTGCATGCCCGCGCTCTTGGCGGCTTGCGAGAGCTCGGCGGGGGCGAACGCGTGCACGTCCACGAACCCCTCCAGCGCCGCGTCCGCCGCTATGCCTCCCTCTGCGGGTGGGGCGGGGCGCGCTCCGATCGCCCGGCGCCACAGCGGCGCGACCGCTCCCGCCGCGCGCTTGGGGACTCCCGCGAGGCGGTCGCCGTAGCGCGAGGGCTCCCCGGCGAACACGATCGTCCCGCCCGGCGCCAGCACCCGCGCGAACTCCTCGAAGGCCCGCTGCAGGTTCGGGATGTGATGCAGCACGGCATGGCCGAACACGAGGTCGAAGCTCTGATCCGCGAACGGCAGCTGCTCGGCGTCCGCCACCTTCGTCTTCACCTTCAGTCCCAGTCCTTTTGCATTGGCCTTCAGCGTCGTCAGCATCCCCGGCGAGATGTCGCTGCACGTCGCCTCGCCGATCAGCCCGGCTTTCAACATGTTCAACGTGAAGTATCCCGTCCCCGCGCCGATCTCCAGCGCCCGCTCAAACCGCTCGGGCGCGTACCCGTCCCCCAGCGCCTTGCGCACCTTGCCCGTCACCTGTTCGCAGCCGACATCCCCGAAGTCGATCCCCCACTTGGAGTCGTAGTGACCCGCGGCCACGTCGTGGTAGCGCGTGTTCACATCGCGGATCTCATCTGCTGTCAGCGCCGGCGCCACGGCGCGAGACCTTATCGGGGCGTAGGCGGCTACGCGGATGCGGGCAGCCACTCGGCCGGCAGCACGCCCGCTTCGAGGTTCCCAACCATCGGTGGGAACCACTTCGTCAGCTGCTTCGCGGGGTGAGCCTCGATCAGGGGCCGCACGTCGCTGATGGTCAGCAGGAGGCGGATCGTGCTGCCGATCTGCAGGTCCGCCGCGTTCGGCTGCTCGCCGCCGATGAGCCCCTCTTCGATCCAGCGGTCCACCCGGTCCAACTGGCCCGGCAGCGCCGCGATGGCAGCCCGCGCGGTCTCATCGCTGGTCCTGCTTCTGATTCCCATCAGGCGGGCCGTGAGGGGCAGGGACGGACGCAGCAGCGTCCGCGGCAGCGGCAGCTTGACGTCGTCTCCCACGAAGCTCTCCATCGCCGCCGGCCTGCGCAGAAACGCCCTGGGCAAGATGTGCCGTGGCACGCTCTGCAGCGTCTCGTCGCCCCAGCGCTCGGCCTCCAGCACGCGCGCGTAGCGCTCGTCCCCCGGCGGCGGCAGCAGGGGAGGATCGGGCTTGAGCTCGTCCAGCCTGCGCATGATCGTGCGCGAGCCCACGAGCTTCTCGCCGTCGATCCGCAGCCCCGGAACCGTCATCCCGCCGTAGCGCAGCGGCCCGATCAGCATCTGGGTCATCGGCAGCAGGTCGACGCGGTCGAACTCGATCCCCTTCAGCCTCATCGCCGCTTCGACCGCCGCGCACGGGTGCGAGCCCGGCAGCACGTACAGCTTCACGTTCATCTCGCCCCTCCACCTTCGTGATGATGCTTCCCCACCATACGGGTCAGCATAATGCCTTCCCATGCTCCTGGTCGTCGACGTCGGCAACACCCAGACCCACTTCGGCGCGTATCGCGACTCGGAGCTGCTTGAGCACTGGCGTTTCGCGACTGTCCGCGAGTCCACCGCCGACCAGCTCGGCGCCGCGCTGCGCAACCTGCTCGAGCTGCGTGGCCTCGCGTTCGAGGACCTCGACGCGTCGATCATCTCCTCGACCGTCCCCCAGCTCGAGCCCGAGTGGACCGCGATGGCCTCCCGCTATCTCGGCCACGAGATGCACACCGTCGGCCCCGGCACCAAGACGGGCATGGCGATCCGCTACGACAACCCCCGCGAGATCGGCGCCGACCGGCTCGTCAACGCCGTCGCCCTGCGCGAGCGTTTCGGCGGCCCCGCCGTGTGCGTGGACTTCGGCACCGCCACCACCTTCGACGTCCTTTCCGCCGACGGCGACTATCTCGGCGGCGCGCTCATGACCGGGATCGAGATCTCCCTCGAAGCCCTCTCCGAGCGCGGCGCGCGCCTGCCCAAGGTCGACCTCGCCCCCCCCAAGAGCGTGATCGGCAAGAACACGATCGACGCGATCCGCTCCGGCGTCGTGTTCGGCTACGCCGGCGCGATCGACGCGATCTTGCGGCGCCTGTACGACGAGCTGGGGCAACACGCTTCGGTGATCGCCACCGGCGGGCTCTCCCAATTGGTCGTTCCGTACACCGAGGAGATCACTGAGGTCGACGACTTCCTTACGCTCACGGGGTTGCGGTTGCTGCACGAGCGCAATAGCTGATCCGCGAGTGGCTCTTGGCGATCGGTGGCGGTTGGATGAGGATCGTCGGGTGTGGCAGGGAATGTGGTTCTCACGGACGGGCGGGGTTTTCGGGGTTGTTGGGGTTGGGCTTGTGGGGGCGGATGCGGTTGGGATATAGGGATGCTTGGCCGGTGGTGGTTGGGGCTACGCAATTAGGCGCGTGGCGATACGCGCGCAGTGGCTTGCCCGGCATGATGTTGATGGCGTGATTTGGCGCGTCTTCAAGGGCGGGAGGCGCGGTGGCGGTTGGATGAGGATCGTCGGATGTGGCAGGGAATGTGGTTCTCACGGACGGGCGGCGTCATTGAGGAGGTCATAATTGGACTTCATGTCCGGACCTTCGCTCACAGATCCCTGGAGGCTTGGCCCGCTGAGGGTGCCCAACCGAGTGTTGCTGGCGCCTCTGGCGGGGATCGGCAACTGGTTTGTGCGGTTGCAGGCCAAGCGCTATGGCGCGGGGATGGTCGTTTCGGAGATGGTTTCATCGCATGCGATTCATTACGGGAACGAGAAAACGTGTGTTGAGATGCTGCGCATTCATCCCGACGAGCGCGCCCCCGAGCCAGACGGGACGAGGGGGCCGGTGTCGATTCAGCTGTTTGGCGAGAACCCCGCGATCATGCGCTCCGCCGCCGCGCATGTGGCCGCCACGACATGCGCGGACGCGATCGACATCAACATGGGCTGTCCGGTGCCGAAGGTGCGCAAGACCGGCGCCGGCGCCGCGCTGCTCTCAGATCCAGATCTGGCGGTCGCCGTGGCACGCGCCGCGCGGGAGGGGGCCGCTGAGGGCGGGCATGAGCGTGAGGTGGGTGGGATACCGATTACGGTCAAGCTGCGCTCCGGCCTGTGCGCCGGAGACACCAGCGGATACGGGCTCGCGCACCGCTTGGTCGAAGAGGCCGGTGTCGCCGCGATCGGGTTTCATCCTCGCTCCGCTGCCGTTCAGCACAAGGGTGTTCCTGATTATGAGCTCGCGGCGCGGCTGGTCGAGTCGCTGCCCGCGCCCGTGATCCTCACAGGCGGGCTCAGCGATGCCGCGCACGCGCGCGAGGCGTTTGAGCGTACGGGCGCATCTGCAGTCATGCTCGCGCGGGGATCGCTCGGCAATCCGTGGCTGTTCCGGCGCCTGCTCAACGCCGACTGCGAGCCGGAGCCTACGCGGGACGAGGTTCTGGACGAGCTCGCGTGGACGATCGACCGCGCCGTCGAGCATCTCGGCGAGCCCCGGGCGACCCGCTACCTGCGCAAGTTCTATCCCTGGTACGTGGCCCGTCTCGGACTCGACCCGGCTGCGGCCAAGCGCCTGGGCGAGTCGCTGCAGCGCGCCGACACGCTGGGGTGCGTCCGCGAGCTGCTCGCCGCCGTCGGAGATCTCATCCAAGTCGCGCCCTCGCCGTCAGCAGTCGCCGCCTGAGCTGCCACCCATACCATCAGCCGCGTAGGGCGGATATTCTCAGCCGGCCGGCCCGCGAAGCGGCTTTCCGGCCGTCTGAGAATGCCGTCCCGGAGCCGCTATACTGACGCGCTCGCTGCCGCCTAGCGGTGGCGAAAAACCCGCTCAGGAGCGGGATTTTTGCGTTATCGCCCGGCAACCCGCGACCACCCGATTGAGGGTCTTCACATGCAGAAGGACGTCATCCTCACCCCCGAAGGCCTGACCAAGCTCAACGACGAGCTCGAGCATCTCTCCACGGCCAAGCGTCGCGAGATCGCCGAACGCATCAAGGAGGCGCGCGAATTCGGAGACATCTCCGAGAACTCCGAGTACGACGATGCCAAGAACGAGCAGGCGATGATCGAGAGCCGCATCGCGCAGATCCAGGAGAAGCTGCGCATGGCCACCGTCATCGAGACCAAGGACCTCTCCACCGACGTCGTCCAGGTCGGCTCGATCGTGCACGTCAAGGACGAAAAGACCGGCAAGTCCGTCAAATACACGATCGTCGGCTCTGCCGAGGCCAAGCCGTTGGAGAACAAGCTCTCCAACGAGTCCCCCGTCGGGCGGGCGCTGATCGGGCACAAGCGCAACGACACCGTCGTCGTCAAGGTCCCCCGCGGTCCCGCCCGCAAGCTCAAGATCACCAAGATCGACGTCGGCCTCAAGTAGGCTCGCCGCTGTGAGCGGTACTCAAGACGAGCGTGCTCTGAGCGGAGAGGACGGTGGGCATGCACCGGAGGGCGGCCAGGCGTCGCGGGCCGGCGCGAGTGAGGCCCCGGAGGGCGTCGGGCACACCGGAGAAGGCGCCAGGCACGGCCTGCCCGAGCTGATCGCCGAGCGCCGGGCCAAGGCCCGGCGCCTGAAGGAGTCCGACCCGGAGGCGTTCCCCTACGCGTTCCCTGGAGCAGAGCCGATCGCGGCGATCCTCGGCGCCTACGCCCATCTGGCCGACGGCGAGGAGACCGAGGACGCCCACCGGGTCGCCGGGCGCCTTCAGGCGCGGCGGGGCTCGGGCAAGGCGGCGTTCCTCGACCTCGTCGACCGCTCCGGCAAGGTTCAGCTGCACGCGCGCGTGGACGTGCTCGGCGAGGAGGGGTTCGCGCGGCTGACCTCACTCGACCTCGGCGACCTCGTGGGGGTGGACGGCGCGGTGTTGCGCAGCCGCCGCGGGGAGCTGTCGCTGCGCGTCGATCGCTTTCAGATCCTCGCCAAGGCGCTGCGCCCGCCACCGGACAAGCACCACGGGCTGAGCGACGTCGAGACCCGCTACCGCCGGCGCGAGCTCGACCTGATCGCGAATGAGGACACTCGCAAGGTGTTCATCGATCGCGCGCGGATCATCTCCGCGATCCGCGGATACCTCGACGGCCAGGGTTTCGTCGAGGTCGAAACGCCGGTCCTGCAGCCCCTGTACGGCGGCGCGCTGGCGCGGCCGTTCACGACCCATCACAACGCGCTCGACCGCGACCTTTTCCTGCGGATCGCCACCGAGCTGTACCTCAAGCGCCTGCTCGTCGGCGGGCTGGAGAAGGTGTACGAGCTGGGCAAGAACTTCCGCAACGAGGGCCTCTCGCCGAAGCACAACCCCGAGTTCACGGTGATCGAGTTCTACGAGGCCTACGCCGACTACAACGACGTGGCCGTCCGGCTGGAACAGCTGGTTCGCGGCGCGGCCGCGGCGGTCGACTACGCCGGGCCAATCGACTTCAGATCACGGTTTGCCCGCATGACGCTGGCCGAAGCGATCAAGCAGAAGACCGGGCTGGGGCATATGTCCCCGTCGCGGGCAGCCGGTGCGCCCGCGGAGGTTACGGGAACGCCTGGTGTGGACATCCTGGCTCACCGCGATCGCGACTCGCTCGCCGCCGAGATCCAGCGGTGCGGCTGCTCGATCCCGATCGAGGGCCGCGGCTGGCCTCAGCTGGTCGATGATCTGCTGTCCACTTACGTTGAGCCCACGTTGGTCCAGCCCACATTTTTGTTCGACTACCCGATCGCGCTGTCGCCGTTCGCGCGCGAGCACCGCTCCGAGCCCGGCCTGGCTGAGCGCTGGGAGGCGTTTGTGGGCGGTATGGAGATCGCCAACGCGTTCAGTGAGCTGGTCGACGCCGACGCGCAGCGCGAGCGCTTCGAGTCCCAGCGGCGGCTGGCGGAGCAGGGCGATGAGGAGGCGCAGCCTTATGACGAGTTGTTCGTGCAGGCGCTCGAGCAGGGAATGCCGCCGGCGGGCGGGGTCGGGGTCGGGATCGACCGGCTGGTGATGCTGCTGACGGGACGCGATTCGATCCGCGAGGTCGTGCTGTTCCCGGCGCTGCGCAGTTGATGATGTCCCGGGCGGCGCATGCGCCGCCCGGACCAAGCCCGCATGCGGGCTTGGTCGACGGGCCGCATGCGGCCCGTCGCCGACAGGCGCATGCGCCTGTCGGACCCAGCTCTCAGGACAGTGGGGAGAGCCCGGGGGACCGGTTGGTAGACTGCGCATGAAGTCAGATGAGACGACATAGCGCTTGAGGCACCGTCCTCGCAGGAAGGAATCACACCATGTTCGAGCGATTCACAGAACGGGCCCGGCAGGTGGTCGTTCTCGCGCAGGAGGAGGCGCGGACGCTCAAGCACAACTACATCGGCACCGAGCACATCCTGCTCGGCCTGCTCCGCGAGGAGGAGGGCCTGGCCGCGCGCGTGCTGGAGTCGCTTGACATCACCGTCGAGCGCGTCCGCGCACAGGTCGTGCGGATCGTCGGTTCCGGCGAGGAGGTCACCTCCGGGCAGATCCCGTTCACGCCGCGCGCCAAGAAGGTCTTGGAGCTCGCCCTGCGCGAGGCGCTGTCGCTCGGCCACAACTACATCGGCACCGAGCACATCCTGCTCGGCCTGGTCCGCGAGAACGAGGGCGTCGCCGCGCGCATCCTGCTCGACTTCGACGCCGACTCCGAGAAGATCCGCAACGAGGTCATCCGCATGCTGTCCGGTCCCGGCGGGCGCCGCCAGGGCGCGGGCGCGGGCGCCGGTTCGGGCTCCGGTCCCGGCCCGGCCGAGGGCAAGAAGAGCTCCAAGCTCCTCGACCAGTTCGGCCGCAACCTGACCAAGCTCGCCGCCGAAGGCAAGCTCGACCCCTGCGTGGGGCGCGAGACGGAGATCGAGCGGATCATGCAGATCCTGTCGCGGCGCACCAAGAACAACCCCGTCCTGATCGGCGAGCCCGGCGTCGGCAAGACCGCCGTCGTGGAGGGCCTGGCCCAGCGCATCACCAACTCAGACGTGCCCGAGCTGCTCAAGAACAAGCAGATCTACACGCTCGACCTGGCCGCGCTCGTGGCCGGCTCCAAGTACCGGGGGGAGTTCGAGGAGCGGTTGAAGAAGGTGATGAAGGAGATCACCCAGCGCGGGGACATCATCCTGTTCATCGACGAGCTCCACAACCTCGTCGGCGCCGGCGCGGCCGAGGGCGCGATCGACGCCGCCTCGATCCTCAAGCCGGCCCTGGCGCGCGGAGAGCTGCAGACGATCGGCGCGACCACCCTGGACGAGTACCGCAAGTACCTGGAGCGCGACTCCGCGCTGGAGCGGCGCTTCCAGCAGATCCGTGTCGAGGAGCCCTCGATCGACCAGACCGTCGAAATCCTGAAGGGCTTGCGCGACCGTTATGAGCAGCACCACAAGGTGCAGATCACCGATGAGGCGCTGCGTGCCGCCGGCGAACTCGCCAGCCGCTACATCTCCGACCGCTTCCTCCCCGACAAGGCGATCGACCTGATCGACGAGGCCGCCTCGCGGATGCGCATCAAGTCGATGACCTCACCGCCCGCCAACCGCGAGCTGGAGGGCGAAGTCGAGTCCACGCGCCGCGAAAAGGAGGCGGCGATCGAGGCGCAGGAGTTCGAGAAGGCCGCCGCGCTGCGCGACCAGGAGCGCAAGCTGACGAACAAAAAACGCGAGCTGGAGGAAGAGTGGGAAGCCGGCGAGTCCGGCGAGCGCCCCGCGATCGGCGAGGAGGAGATCGCCGACATCGTCTCGATGTGGACCGGCATCCCCGTGTTCAAGCTGACCGAGGCCGAGACCCAGAAGCTGATGCGCATGGAGGACGAACTGCACAAGCGCGTGATCGGCCAGCACCCCGCGGTCGAGGTCATCTCCAAGGCGATCCGCCGCTCGCGCGCGGGCCTGAAGGACCCCAAGCGCCCGACCGGCTCGTTCATCTTCCTGGGCCCCTCCGGCGTGGGCAAGACCGAGCTGGCGCGCACGCTCGCCGAGTTCCTGTTCGGCGACGACGACGCGATGATCAGGATCGACATGTCCGAGTACATGGAGAAGCACGCCGTCTCCCGCCTGGTCGGCTCACCTCCCGGCTACATCGGCTACGACGAGGGCGGCCAGCTGACCGAGGCGGTGCGCCGCAAGCCCTACTCGGTGCTGCTGCTCGACGAGATCGAGAAGGCCCACCCCGACGTGTTCAACATCCTGCTGCAGATTCTCGAGGACGGCCGCCTGACCGACGCCCAGGGGCGCACGGTCGACTTCCGCCACGCGATCGTGATCATGACCTCGAACATCGGCGCCGCGGAGATCGCGCGCAACACGCCGCTCGGGTTCGCCGTCTCAGACGACGAGACCGGGATCACCTACGACGACATGAAGAACCGCATCATGGGCGAGCTCAAGAAGGTCTTCCGGCCCGAGTTCCTGAACCGCATCGACGACGTGATCGTGTTCCACAAGCTGCAGAAGAACGAAGTCAAGCAGATCGTGGAGCTCTTGCTGCTGCGCATCCGCGAGACGATGGCCGAACGCGAGCTGCAGCTGGAGCTGACCGATCCGGCCAAGGACATGCTCGTCGAGAAGGGCTGGGACCCGGCGATGGGCGCCCGCCCGCTGCGCCGCGCGATCCAGCGCTACATCGAGGACCCGCTCGCCGACTTCGTCCTGCGCGAGCAGCTGACGCCGGGCGCCACCGTCGTCGTCAACCCCGCCGGTGAAGGCGAGGAGGGCGAGGTGCTCCTGACGATCGTCAAGCCCAAGAAGCAGAAGACCCCCGTAGCCGTCGGAGCGGGCGAGGGCGGCATCATAGTGGGAGACGTAGCAGGCGAGGACTCCGAGCTGGGCGAGGGCGACGTCGAGGAGCTCTCAGAGGGCGAGCCCGAGCCAGAGGCGCCCGCCGAGTCATAAGTGGCGCGATCGCAAGGCCCCGACACCGCGGCTGAGCCGTCCGGGAAAGCGCCTGGACCTTCTGCATCCGTCTCCGCCGGCGCGTACGCTGCTCGGATGGCTCGCGACACGGTCCACACCTGCTCGGAGTGCGGATTTCAATCGCCGCAATGGCACGGCCGTTGCCCCGGATGTGAAACGTGGGGAACGCTCGTCGAGGAGCGCATCTCGCGCACGGCCGCGCACGCGGGCGGGGGAACCGCCCGCGGGGGTGGACGCGGCGCTCGGGGCGGGCGTCGTACCGGTGCCGGGGGCGCCGGAGGTGAGGCCGCGCTCGCTCCGCGACCGTTGCGCGAAGTCGGGGCCACCGCGACGACACGACTGTCCACGGGCATCGGCGAGCTCGATCGCGTGCTCGGCGGGGGCTTGGTGCCCGGCTCGCTGGTGCTGCTGGGCGGCTCACCGGGGATCGGCAAGTCGACGCTCACGAACATGGCGCTCGGCAACCTCGCCCGCGCCGGGCACAGCACGCTGTACGTAAGCGGCGAGGAGTCCGCCGAGCAGGTCAGGCTGCGCGCGGAGCGTCTGGAGCCCGGTGCGCTGGAGGTCCCGATCTACGCCGAGACCGACCTCGACGCGGTGCTCGACACGCTCGCCTCGCACTCCCCGCAGGCGTGCGTGATCGACTCCGTGCAGACGCTGCGCGCGGGCGATCTCGCGGGCTCACCGGGCGCGGTCGGGCAGGTGCGCGAGGTGACCGGCCGGATCATGGAGCTGGCCAAGCAGCGGGGGATCGCGGTCGTGCTCGTCGGGCACGTGACCAAGGACGGCGCGCTGGCGGGACCACGCGCGCTCGAACACCTCGTCGACTGCGTGCTGCAGTTCGAGGGTGAGCGCGAGCGGCCCTATCGCGAGCTGCGCGCGCTGAAGAACCGCTTCGGCTCGACCAACGAGGCGGGCCTGTTCGAGATGCGCCAGGGCGGCCTGGTCGAGGTGCTCGACGCCTCCGCACGGTTCGTCGCCGAGGCCACACGCGCCCCCGGGAGCGTGGTGCTGGCGGCGATGGAGGGCTCCAGGCCTCTGCTCGTGGAGGTCCAGGCGCTGGTCGCGCCCTCGGAGCTGGAGCAGCCGCGCAGGGTCGTCTCGGGCCTGGATCGCAACCGCCTGGCGCTGGTCCTGGCGATTCTCGGCCGGCACGGGGGTGTCGGGGTGGGCGGTGCGGACGTGTTCGTGAACGTCGTCGGTGGCGTGCGCGTGGACGAGCCCGGGTGCGACCTGGCGGTCGCGCTGGCGGTCGCAAGCGCCGCCCGAGGCGTGCCGATTGCAGGAGCCCACCCACCCGCGCCTCGCGCCTGCTTCGGCGAGCTCGGACTCACGGGCGAGCTGCGCTGGGTCGGCCATCCCGAGCGCCGCCTCCAGGAGGCCGCCAAGCACGGGCTCAGCGCTACGATCGCGCCGCCGGAGAGCGGTCTCGGGGCGTGCGAGGTGGCGACGCTGCGCGAGGCGCTGGCAGCCGCTATTTCGACAGAGACGAATCGCTCGACCCAAATCGCCGCGTAAGCATCTTCGTCCGGCCCGTCCGCGCGGGGCTTTCGTCAGCCGTCATTTCGAAGGAGTCGAATCGCCCGGCTCAACTCGTCACGTGAGTGCCCCGCTCGGCCCGCCCGCGCCGGTGTCGTGCCCGCGAGAGGGCTGAAAAATGGCTCAATGCCCTAGAATAGGCCGTTGTGGCTCCACGATCCGGCGAAGAATTCGACACAGAAGCGCGACCGGAGCCGGGGCTGATGAAGGCGCTGGAGATGATCGCGCCGGGCACCGCGTTGCGCGAGGGGATCGAGAGCATCCTGAACGCGCGCACTGGCGGGCTGATCGTGATCGGCGAGCCCGAGGACCTCAGCTTCCTGAACTCGGGCGGGATCAAGCTCGAGATCGACTACACCCCCGCGTTCCTCTACCAGGTCGCGAAGATGGACGGAGCGATCATCCTCAACGCCAACGCGACCAAGATCGCGATGGCCAACGTCCAGCTGATGCCGGACCCGACGATCCTTTCGCACGAGACGGGCACCAGGCACCGCACGGCCGAGCGCGTGTCCAAGCAGACCGACGCGCTCGTGATCGCCGTATCCCAGCGCCGCGAGGTCGTCTCGGTGTACGTGGACGGCGTCAAGTACATCCTCGCCGACATCCCCGTGGTGCTGGCCAAGGCCAATCAGGCGCTGGCGACGCTGGACAAGTACCGCACCCGTCTGGACCAGGTCTCCACGCGGCTGACCGCGCTGGAGTTCGAGGGCGGCGCGACGCTGCACGACGTACTCACCGTGCTGCAGCGCTCGGAGCTGGTCACGCGCATGGCGGTGGAGATCGAGCGCTATATCGTCGAGCTGGGCAGCGAGGGGCGCCTGATCGAGATGCAGCTGGAGGAGACGATGGTCGGCGCGGCGGCCGAGAAGGCCGCGCTCGTGCGCGACTACCTGTCCAGCTACTCCGACGATACGGCGTTCGCGGCCGCTTTGGAGGAGATCGGGCGCCTGGCCCACCAGGACCTGCTCGACTTCGGCCGGCTGGCCGAGCTGCTCTCCTATGACCGCAAGCTGAACACGCTCGACTATCCCGTCTCCCCGCGCGGTTACCGCGTGCTGGGACGCATCCCCCGGCTGCCCAAGCTGGTGGTGACGCAGATCGTCGGCGAGTTTGGCGGGCTTGACGAGCTGCTGGCCGCGACCGACTCCGAGCTGGAGGCGATCGAGGGCGTGGGGGAGATCAGGGCGAAGGACATTCGCGAGGGCCTGCGCCGGCTGCAGGAGATCAACCTCGTAGACCGTTATCTGCAGACTTGACACGGGCCGCCCGACGGGCAGGCCGCAACGAAGGAGGACACCATTCCCGCACAAGTAATCGAAGAAGCTTCATCCTCGTCCATCGACTCGGAGGAATCCGCCGAGTCGCTGCTGGAGCAGATCGAGGCCGCACGTGAAGTGGAGCTCATCGAGTTCGAGCTCGGCGACAACGTCGTCTACCCCCACCACGGCGCAGGCAAGGTCGAGGGCAAGGAGGAGATGGAGATGCTCGGCGAACGGCGCGAGTACCTCACGATCAAGATCCTCCACAACGACATGACGGTCAAGGTGCCGACCGAAAACGCCGCTCTCGCCGGACTGCGCAGGGTGATCGACGAAGAAACCGTCAAGAAAGTGCTTGACGTGCTCGGGGCAGAGGTCTCGGAGATGCCCAAGAACTGGAACCGCCGCTTCAAGCACAACCGCGACAAGATCAAGACCGGCGACATCTACGAGCTCGCGGAGGTCGTGCGCAACCTGTCGCTGCGCGAGTCCGAGAAGGGTCTCTCGACCGGCGAGAAGCAGATGTTCACCAGGACCAAGAAGATCCTCGCCTCCGAGTTGATGTACGCGCTCGACAAGGACGAGGAGGAGGCGGAGAGCTATTTGGACGATCTGCTCGCCAGCTCGGCCTCCAGCCAGATGGCCTTGGCCGAGTAGTGGGGGCTTGGCCTCGCTTGCTCTGATTGTTGCCGCCGGGCGCGGCGAGCGTCTGGGGGCCGATGGTCCCAAGGCGCTCGTCGAGCTCGCCGGCCGATCCTTGCTGCAGTGGAGCGTCGATCTGATGTTCGCCGTGGACGGCGTTGAGCGTGTGGTGGTCGCGCTGCCGCCCGGTGTTTCCGCGCCTGCCGGCACGATCGGCGTCGAGGGTGGGGCCGTGCGCTCGGAGTCGGTCCAGCGCGCGCTCGCGGCCGCCGGTTCCGGCGGACCGGGGGATGACGGTGGCCCCGCGGACGTGGTCGTCGTTCATGACGCGGCGCGCCCGCTGGCCTCCGCGGATCTTGTGCGGCGCGTGCTGGGGGTGCTCGCCGACGACGATGGCGTCGATGCGGCGATTGCCGCCGCGCCTGTCGCCGACACCATCAAGCGCGTGCAGGCCGGGCAGGGTGTGAGCGGGGGGGATGGCTCAGATCCGGCCTCGGGCGCGGCGGGCATCGTGATCGAGACGCTCGACCGCTCGGCACTGTGGGCGGTGCAGACGCCCCAGGCCTTTCGCCGCGGGACCCTCGAGCGGGCGCTGGCTGTGCCCTCGGAGATCTTGGCTCAGGCCACGGACGACGCCTGGTTGGTGGAGCGGTTGGGGGGCCGGGTCGCGGTCGTCGCGACCGGCAGCGAGAATCTGAAGATCACCACGCCCTTGGACCTCGCGTTGGCCGAGCTGCTGCTCGCCCGCCGGCCTGCTTGACTCGCCGGCCTGCTTGAATCACCGGCCTGCTTGAATCGCCCTCGTATGCTCACCGACTACCATCTGCACCTGCGCCCGGACGATCTCGACGCCCGCGCTCGGGATCACTTCACCGAGGACAACGTCGCGCGCTACCGCGCCGTGGCGCGGGAGCGGGGGATCGCCGAGTTGGGGGTGTCCGAGCACGTGTACCGCTTCGAGCAGGCTCTCGCCGTGTGGCAGCATCCGCTATGGCGGGAATACGCGACAGACGACCTCGATGCGTACTGCGAGTTCGTACGCGAGCGCACCGACCTGCGACTGGGGATCGAGGCCGATTTCGTGCCCGGCGGTGAGGATCGCACGGCCAATCTGCTGGACGAGCGCGACTTCGACTACGTGGTCGGCTCCGTCCACTTCCTGCGCGATGAATCGATCGACATGGATGACCACAGCGTGTGGGATCGCGGACACAGCCCGGAGGAGATCTGGCGACGCTACTTCCATACCCTCGCCGAGGCCGCCCGCAGCGGTCTGTTCGACATCCTGGCGCACCCCGATCTCGTCAAGGTGTGGGGCTCAGAGCGGCCACGGCCCGAGGGCGATCTGCGTCACTATTACGAGCCTGCCGTCGAAGCAATCGCAGAATCGGATGTCGCCGTCGAGGTCTCCACCGCCGGCCTGCGCAAGCGCGCGCGCGAGCTGTACCCAGCGGAAGCGTTTCTCGAGATGTGCGTCGATGCCGGTGCACCGATCGCGCTTTCCAGCGACGCCCATCGCCCCGAGGACGTCGGCGCCGACTACTCCCGGGCGCTGGAGCTGCTCGAGCGGGTCGGGGTAAGCGAGCTGTGCGTGTTTGAGCGGCGCTCGCGTCGGTTGGAGCCGATTGGGGCGCTTGTGCCATGAACCTCGTTGGCATCGGCTATGACTCACATCGCTTTGCCGCCGGTCGCAGGCTGATCCTCGGCGGCGTCGAGGTTTCCCACGAGCAAGGTCTCGACGGGCACTCGGACGCCGATGTGGTGACGCACGCCATGATCGATGCCCTGCTGGGCGCCGCGGGCCTGGGAGACATCGGAGAGCACTTCCCCGATTCCGACGAGCGCTGGCGCGACGCCGACTCGCTGGAGCTCTTGGAGACGGTCGTCGCGAGTGTCGCCCGGGCAGGGTTTGAGATCGTCAACGTCGACTGCACGGTTGTCATGGAGGCGCCTCGGCTCGGGCCGCACAAGCAGGCGATCCGCGCACGCCTGGCCGGCGTGCTGAGTCTGCCCGAGGGGCGAGTGAACGTCAAGGCCACCACCGGAGAGGGCATCGGCTTCGTCGGGCGCGGCGAGGGCGTCGCGGCGCTGGCCACCGCGAGTCTGCGGCAGGCCCGCTGAGAGTGCCTCCCGCAGGACACTGGTTGAGGTGGGTTTTGCGGCAGGCCAGGCTGAAAGATGCCGGAGCCCGCGCGCTCACGACCGCATAGCAGGCTCGCGATTGCCGGCGAGCGCTAGGGTTCCCCGGCGATGGGAGAGGTTCGACTGCATGACACCCGCCGCGGCGAGCTGCAGCCGCTGCAACCGCGCGACCCGGGCAGGGTCGGCATCTATGCGTGCGGGCCCACCGTGTACAGCCGCATTCACATCGGCAACGCCCGTCCGTACGTCGTTTTCAGCCTGCTCAAGCGCTTTCTTACCAACGAAGGCTTTCAGACGACGCTCGTCATCAATGTCACCGACGTCAACGACAAGATCTATGACGCCGCGCGCGCGCAGGCCCGTCCAAGCAAAGAGCTTGCAGAGGAGATGACGGCCCTCTACTTTGCCGACACCGACGCGCTCGGACTCGGTCGCCCCGATCACGAGCCGCTGGCGTCGGAGGCGATGGGGCCGATCGTCGACTACATCGCCACGCTGATCGACGCCGAGCACGCGTACGAGAGCGCCGGAGACGTGTTCTTCCGGGTGCGCTCCGATCCTGACTACGGCTCGTTGTCGCACCGCAATATTCAGGACATGGATCAAGGTGAGAGCATAGAGGGAACTGAGCGCAAGGACGATCCCCTCGACTTCGCTCTGTGGAAGGCGCGCAAGCCCGGCGAGGACACCTCCTGGGAGTCGCCATGGGGTCCGGGCAGGCCGGGCTGGCACATCGAGTGCTCGGCGATGGCCGAGGACGCGCTCGGTGTCGGTTTCGACATCCACGGCGGGGGTTCGGACCTGCTGTTCCCCCACCACGAGAACGAGGCCGCCCAGACTCGCGCCGCGCGCGGCTCAGAGCTCGCCCGGATCTGGATGCACAACGGCATGATCCAGTTCACCGGCGAGAAGATGGCCAAGTCCGTCGGCAACATCGCGCCGTTGCACGAAGTCATCGAGCGGTATGGCCGCGACGCCGTCGTCATGTATCTGGCGTCCGGTCACTATCGCCAGCCGCTGGCATTCTCGGAGGCTGCGCTAGAGCAGGCCAAGGCCAACGTGAGTCGCATCCGAGAGGCGGCACGCCGCCTCTCGCCGGGCGAGTCGCCTCACGATCTTGATGAGCTGCGCGATCGCTTCTTCACAGCGCTGTCCCGTGACTTCAATACTCCGCAGGCGCTTGCCGTGCTCAACGAGTGGATTCGCGAAGCGGCGAGCCCCGTGTACGGGGATGCTCCGGGTGGCTCCCACCTGCGCGAAATGCTCGGTGTGTTGGGGCTGGAGAGCCTGCTCGACGCGTCCGCGCAGGCGCCCGCCGGCGTGGAAGAGTTGGCGAGCAGGCGTGAGCTGGCACGAGCGGAGCGCGATTTTGCCGCGGCCGACCGCCTACGCGATGAGATCACCGCGCTGGGTTGGGAAGTCCGCGACGACCCGACGGGCTTCGAGCTCCTCCCGCTGTGATCCTCTACGGCCGTAACGCCGTCCGCGAGGCGCTGCGTGGCCGCCGGGCGAAGAGCATCCGCGAGATATGGGCCACAGAGGGCGCCGCGCGGGAGTCGTGGCCGAAGGGTCTGCGGGTGAGGGTGAGCTCGGCAGCGGACATCGAGCGCCGCTGCGGCTCGTCTGCGCATCAGGGGGTGTGCGCCGAGACCGGTGGCTATCCGTACGTGTCCGCCGAGGAACTGCTGGCCGGACCCGAGCCCTTGGTGGTGGCGCTGGACGAGGTGCAGGACCCGCAGAATCTCGGCTCGATCTGCCGCACCGCCGAGTGTGCCGGGTGCAGCGGCGTGGCGATCGGAGAGCGGCGCGCGGCCGAGGTGACCCCGGCGGTGTGCAAGGCCTCGGCCGGGGCGGTTGAGCATCTGAAGGTGGCACGGGTGCGCAACATGGCCGACTTCCTCGGGCAGGCGCGCGAGGCGGGGTGTTGGTGCTATGGGGCCAGCGCCGATAGCGCCGATAGCGCCGATAGCGCCGATAGCGCCGATAGCGGCGAGGGCGGCGAGGGCGCTGAGAGCGGCGACAAGGGCGCTGAGAGCGGCGGCAAGCACACGCGCTCGCGGGCGCCTATTTCCTACGACGCCCCCGACTATCGCGGCGCCGGGGTGGTGCTCGTGCTCGGCAGCGAGGGCCGCGGCCTGCGCCCGCGCGTGGCGAAGGCGTGCGACGAGCTGATCGCGCTGCCGCTGCGCGGGCGGGTGCAGTCGCTCGGTGTGAGCGCCGCGGCGGCGGCCGTTCTGTACGAGATCTTGCAGAATCGCGAACGCGGCCCTTGACAACGCTCCATAACTGTGCAACTCTCGCGCTCACATAACGCTGAACCTAAGGTTCAGTGATCATAAGCATTGGCGCCAGGGGAGGAGTGCGCCACTGAGCACATTTGGGCTGTCCGCATAGCGGAGGCTCCGAGAAAGGATCTGCTCGTGGCACTGAGAATCTCCCGTAACCCTAACTCTGAAGTCAAGGTTGATGATGGCTTCCTGATCGCGCTGGCCAAGCAGGGCGATCGCAATGCATACGACCGGCTCGTCAAGCGCTACCACGGTTTCGTGCGCCTGAAGGCCTCCTCCTACTTCCTGGCGGGCGGCGACTCCGACGATCTCATCCAGGAGGGGCTGGTCGGCCTGTACAAGGCGATCCGCGACTACCGCACCGACCGCGAGTCGAGCTTTCGTAACTTCGCCGAGCTGTGCATCACGCGCCAGATCATCACGGCCGTGAAGACCGCAACACGCAACAAGCACACGCCGCTGAATCAGTACGTCTCGTTCTCCTCGACCCCGGCGGCCGCCGGCGACGATGTGCCCACGCTCGATCAGATGCTGCCCGGCCCGACCGTGCACGACCCCGTGAACCAGGTGATCTCATCCGAGGAGCTGCGCTCGCTGGTGGGATGCCTGTCGACCGCGCTGTCCGAGCTCGAGAGTCGCGTGCTGGGGTTGTACCTCGACGGCTACTCCTACGAGCAGGTGGGCGAGCGGTTGGCCTGCGACACCAAGACGGTCGACAACGCGCTGCAGCGCGTCAAGCGCAAGGTGGGCGCCCACCTGGAGGCGCGGGCGGTGGCGGCATAACGCGTTGTGGCCGCCCCCGCAGGGACGGCCACAAGCGGGAGGCATCCCTTTAGCTTTCGCCTTCGCCCGGCTGCGACGAGTTGCCGGGCGCTTCCGGTGTGATCGCGGAGGCTTGTGTCGGGGTCACCACGATCGTGAACAGCTGACTGACCGCGCGCCCGTTCTCCGGTCCGCCGGGAACGTCGATCCGGAAGACCTTCGTCCCCGCAACGTACACCTGGTGGACGATCGAGAACGTCGAGCCCGGTTGGACGGTCGAGACCTGCACGACGTGAAAGCCCGTGCCTGAGGCGTTCTGGCGCTCGAGGTAGACCGCGTGCCCGGTGTGATCGGGGGCGACCGTGCCCGAGAACCTCAGCGGCTGACCGGCCTGAACCGTGGTTTGTGAGACTGCGGCCGTGAGCAGGTCTTTCACACCCTCATACAGCACGGCGGACCTCAGCCGGCGCGCCTTGCACGCTTTGACCGGGCCAGGTGCCGCGGCGCAAGCCGGATCCGCGGAGCTGACCTGGTAGAGGGTGCTGTTCACCGGCGACTGCGCGGCGAAGCTGTAGTTGCCGCTTGCGTCGGTGGTTGCTTCTGCCACCGGCGCGAAGCCATGCTGATGGACGGTGCGCGCCAGCAGCGTGACCGGATGACTTGCTGCCGCGCCTGCGACCACCCCCGTGATCGTCACCGACTGCCCGTACACGATCGGGTCGGCCGAGGCGTTGATCGTCAGGTTCGGGTTCTGTGTCTGGGAGATCTCGTACTCGAGGATGTTCGATTCGCTCGGGACGTTGACTCCGTCGCTGCGCACGAGCACGCGAATGCTCGCGTCGCCGGGGACGCGAAACGTGTGGGTGATCGAGTAGCTGCCGCCCGGTTCGACCTGGCCAAAACCAATTCGGTGCCATTCGTTGCCGGTGATGGCGTTCTGACGCTGCAGGATCACGCGCGCGCCGACGTCGGCCGGGTTGACGGTGCCGGTGAACGTCACCTGATTGGGCACGCCGGTGAGCAACTGGGTGCCTTCGGCCGGTCCGCTGAGCGTGACCTGGGCGATGACCCTGATCCGCTTGTGTCCACTCTGTGCTCCATGTGAACGGACGTAGAAGGAACTGTTCGTGTTGACGCCGGTGGGCGAGAGCTCATAACCGCCGTTCACGTCGGTCGTCGTGCTCTGCACGGGGACATAGCCGGGGCTTCCGGCTGCGTGCTCGTAGAGCTTGACCACCTGGCCGGCAGCGTTTGCATGGCGGTCGCACGCGAGCTTGCCGGAGACCAGAACCTGATCCCCTACGGTGATCTCCCGCGGCGCGACGTTGATGTTGATCCGACAGCGGCCGCTGGGGCTCGGATGCTTGTGTGCCGATGCGGCGGCCGGAGCCGGCGCGAGCAGTGAGGTCGCGGCGATGAGCGCCGGAACCAGTTTACGAAGGCGCATTGCGCTTTCCTCCCGTTGAGTTTTAGTGCACATCTACGCCTATCACTGCCCGTCTACCTCAAAAGTTGGGTAGTTGTTCTTCGGCGACGAGATGTTTTTTCGGATGACTCGGCGTGCTTGGGCTGCCCGACGGGCCCGCGCCGGTCGTAGAGTTCGTGCCGGTCGTAGAGTTCGTCCCGGTCGTAGAGTTCGTGCTGGTCGCGGTGCTGCTCGGTTCGGTGACGTCGCCGGTACCGGTTGTGCTTTCGGCGGTGCCTGTGCCGCTTGTTTTGCCGTCACCGCCGGCTTTCGTTTTGCTCGGAGTGCTTCCCGACCCGTCGTGGCTCCTTCCTGAGCCTGACCCGCCCGTCTTGCCCGAACCGATTTTCCCGGGCCCGGCGCTCGACCCGGTCTTCGTGGTGGGGGTGCTGGTTGTACTGGTGCCGGTGCCGGGGGTGCTTGCCGGTGCTGCTTGATGGTGTCCCCCGTTTGCTCCTTTGCCGGCGCCCCTCGTGGTTGGGGTTTCAGTCGGCGCGCCAGTCGTGTCCGGTGTCGAGGTGAAGCGAGCTTTCCGATGAGGAGTTCGGACGGGCGTCATCGCCGGAGCCACAGGAGGCTTTGGTGTGGCCGGGCGATGATGGGTACCGAGCGCCTTGCGTTGACGCGCGCGACGGCGGGCCGCAAGTCGGTGGTGACGAAGCCGTGCCCTGCGCAACCGGCGGCGATGGCGCGCCGCGTGCCGGAGCTTTGCGCGTGTGTTTGCATGGCGCTTCTGGCCGCTGAGGCTCAGCCCGGTCTTGCCCGCGGGCCGGCCTGGGATGCCCGACGGCACGAGGCTCGGCGAGTGGGTGCCGGCGACGGTTGTGGCGGGGGGTTTCGCACCGCCGAGGTCTGATGGTTCCGCCAATGGTCCCGTGTCTGTGGAGCCGGCCGGGCCGGTCTCGTTGACGAGGGTGAGCGTCGGCGGCGATCCCGGGGCGAGAGAGCTGGACGGGTCGTAGCTCGAGTCGGCGATGGCCGTAGTCGTGCCCGTCTGCGCCGTCGTACCGAAGGAGGCGGCCGATCGGAGATCGGCCGGCGAGCGAGTGGCTCGGTGTGGAGGCGCGTGCGCCTGCCGGTCGTGGACCGTCACCGCACCGGCTGTCGCCAGGGCAACGATGGTTCCGCCGACCGCGAGCTTGGCGAGCAGTCCGCCACCGACCAGCGCACCGATGCTCGTGCCGCCTCCCGCTCCCGCCCCTGCCCCGGCGGCTGCAGCGCCGACGGCTGTGGTCGCCGCTGTCGCGCTCGTGGCGATCCCCGTCCCGCCGGTGACCGTGGCGCCGGCAGCTGTGACTCCGACGCCCGCCCCGCCGGAGGGCGCGAGTCCGGCGCTTGCCCCTCCGATGCTCGCCACTGCGGCCGCGTGTGCCGCGCCGTGGCCGAGGATCGCCGCCGCGAGACCCGCACTGGGCAGTACCGGCAACACGACCGCGAGCGACTGGCGCTGGGCGTTGATCGCAAGCTGGAAGTCACGGCAGCCGACGCATAGATTCAGATGCCGGCGCAATGGACCACGGCGAAGTTCACCGCCATGGGCCACCGAGAGTTGTTCGCGAATGTCTTGACAGGACGCGTTGCGCGCGTTGCGCTCGGCGATCAGTGTGGTGCGCGCCTGGTACACGAGCGCCTTGACCTTGCTCACCGGGCACTCCACAATCGCCGCGATCGCCTGATGGCTGAGGTCGTCGAGCTCGGCCAGCAACAGCGCGCTGCGCTGATCCTCGGGGAGCCGGCCGACGTCCGCGACCAGCTCGCGCAGATCCTCTCGCTCGTGCACCTGGGCGGAGAGACCCACCAGCGAGGACGCGTGGTCCGCGAGCGAAGCCGTGGGCTTGCGCGCAGCGATCGCCGACAGGCAGCAGTTGCGCGCGATCGCGTACAGCCATGGGCGCAACTCGCGTGGCGCCGTCCCGCCGAGTAGCGCTTGGTGCGCTTTGATGAACGCCTGCTGGAGCGCGTCCTCGGCTTCATCTTTGTCGCCGAGCATGTGCCGGCAGTAGGAGAGCAGTGGCGCGTAGTGGCGCTTGAAAATCGCTTCAAACGATCGCTCGTCCCCAGCCTGCAGGCGCCTGACGAGCATGGCATCGGGGGTGCCGGCGGGCTCTCTGCGAAGAGCGCCGGTCCTGAGCGCAAGCTCGGCGACGGGCATAGCTCAGCAACCCCTCCCGAGCCGGCGCGTGGACAGTCTGCATGGGCCATGTCCCATCATCACCCCCTCAACCCGCGCGAGGTTGGCGAGTTGCGTCAGGTAGGCGCGCGTGGGCGCTGCGCGGCGGGCTGCTCGGCTGGGATGCCGCGACTGAAGAGCAGCGCGATCAATGCGATCACGGCCAGCACCGACAGCGACGAGCGCAGTGCGGCCAGGCGCGCGGTCTCGTTCTCTTCGACGATGGCATCGGTGGCCTCGGGGGTCGTCCCCACCTGCTCGAGAGCGCTTCGCAACTCGGCGTCGGAGACGAATGGCACTCCACCGGCCAGCTCGACGGTGGCCTTCGATTTGACGTCGGCGGGCACCGCTGCGTTGTGCTGAACGCCCGTCAGAAACGACGTGCTCAGAGCGGCGATCAGCACCGCGCCGCCCAGCGCTGTGCCGATCGAGGCGCCAAGATTCGTGACCGTGTTCTGGAGGCCGCCCACCTCACCGCTCTGCTCGTCGGAGACCGAAGACACGGTGACGCTTCCGAGCTGTGAAGCCAGCGCTCCGACGCCCAGACCGGCAAGCAGCATCGGCCAAGTCACGATCTCGGCCCCGGCGCCGGCTTGCAGCGCGCCGATCATCACCACGATCCCCGCGAACAGCGCGAGGAAGCCGAGCTGGACGACCCTGCGCGGCGAAGCGTTGGGGAAGACCTTCGGTATGCCGGCGGCGGCCAGGAGCAGCGTGATCGAGAGCGGCAGCAGCCGGACGCCCGTTTCGATCGCGGACAGGCCCAGCGCGACGGACAGGAACAGCGGTACCGCGAAGAACAGCCCCGCCTGCAGGAGGTACTGGAAGAAGAACGAGACCAGGCCGCCGCGCAACCTCGCGTTGCGCAGGATCGCGGGATCGATCAGCGGCTCCTGTCCCCGGGCGAGCCGACGGTTCTCCCATTGCAGGAACAGCCACACGACGAACCCGCCCGCGAGCATCAGCCAGATCGCCGGCGACAGCCCGATCCACTCCGGAGCTCCCGGCTTGGGTGCGACGAATCCCCAGGCGCCCGAACGCAGGATTCCAAACACGATCAGCCCGAGCCCGAGCGCCGACAGCGCCGTTCCGACCAGGTCGAGCCGCACCCCCGTTTCGGCCGTAGAGTCAGCCATGCGGCGTGTGAGAGCAAGAATCACGAACACCATGAGGACCTCGCCCACGAACACCCAGCGCCAGGAGAGGTACGTCGTAAACAGTCCGCCGATGAGCGGCCCGGCCGCCACTGCGATGGCGCCCGCCGAGGCGACCAGGCCATACGCGCGCGGGCGCTCCGCGCGCGTGAAGTTGGACGCGACGAGCGCGACGATCGCGGGCAGGATCAGTGCGGCGCCGACGCCCTCCAGAAACGACCACCCGAACATCAGCACCCCCAGGCTCGGCGAGATGGCGGTGATGAACGACCCGCAGCCGTAGATGACGCATCCGATCGCGAACGCGCGCTTGCGGCCGAGGATCTGACCGAGCTTGCCGCCGGTGATCATCAGCGACGCCATCACAAGCGTGTATGTCGTGATCGCCGTCTGGATCCCCGTCACGGTCGTGCCGACGTCTTTGGCGACCGTGGCGATCGACACGTTCATGACCGAGCTGTCGAGGGTCATGAGGAACTGGCCCGCGGCCAGGGTCAGAAGGACGATTCCCGCCGCCCCCGCCCGACGATCCGTCGTGTCCGCCACGGCGCCAAGCTAACAGAACGACCAGCACCGGTTGATTCGCCACGGTCGCAAGCCTCCGATGCGCTCCGATCACCGTAGGTAGAAACCCGCAATGCCTGTGGGTATTGAGTCCCGATGGCGTGGCTCGCCGAGGTGCGTAGGCTCGGTTTCACTTGCCTTTGGCCTTGCTCCACCAATCGGCGGCCGTGGCCACCGAGGACCGGGACGCGGGGAGGCGCGAACAAAGCAGAAAGGAGCGAGGCATGGCCACTACGCCTACGTACGACAGGTCCGGTGGGGGGACGCAATCCGGCGCCGGCTGGGTGATGTTCGCCGGGATTATGCTGTTGATCGCCGGCGTGCTTAACCTGATCTACGGGATCGCCGCTGTTGGCAACTCGAAGTTCTTCGTCCATGAAACCCAGTACATCCTCAGCGGCCTGAACACTTGGGGCTGGGTGACGATCGTCATCGGGGCGCTGGAGATAATCGCCGCCTTCTCAATCTGGTCGGGCGGCGGGTTCGGACGCTGGTTCGGCATCATCGCCGCATCGCTCAGCGCGATCGGCGCACTCATGTCGATGCCCGCCTATCCGTTCTGGTCGCTGGCGATCTTCGCGATCGATATCCTGATCATCTATGGGCTGGCCGCATACGGAGGGCAGTCGATCGAGGCTTAGGGGAAGACTTGCTCCGCGTGACTGTGTCCGGTGAGGGGGCGCTCAAGAAAGCGTCCCCTTTCAGCCTACGCTCGCGCAGGCTGATCGCAAGCGTTGCCGTCCTGATCGTGTCCCTTGCGATTCCATTGACGGGTTGCGGCGAATCCAAGCAGGAACAGGCCAAGAAGTCGGTCTGCAGCGCGAGGTCCGACATCAACAGCCGGATCGCGACCTTGAAGACGATCAGCCCGTCGGTTGCGACATTGCCTCAGATCAAAACCGAAGTGACCGCGATAGTCGATGATCTGAAACAGATGGTGGGCGCGCAGGGCAACCTGGAACCGGCACGCAAGCAGCAGGTCCAGCAGGCCACGCAGACCTTCGAACAGCAGCTCAAATCGGTGCTCTCGAACCTGACTTCGAGCCTCTCGCTAACCAATGCGAGCTCCCAGTTGGAAGCTGCGCTGCGACAACTGGAGACGAGCTATTCACAGGCGCTGGCGCCGATCGAATGCGGCTGATCGATGGCGGATCGCGTGAGGTGAAAGGATACGCCGATGGTCGAGATTGCGCGAGACACTCACGGGCTCGTCGACCGGTGCGGTTCTAGCAGCGGGCCATATCGATGAGCGACGAGACTTCCAAACAGGTTCCGGACGCGAGCCCGCCGCCGCCCGGGGCCGCCTCCGCGTCGGCGCCAGACGGCTCGGTAGGGGCGCGGTCGTACAGCTCGCATACGTGGCTCGTGAGATCCATGTTGGGGCTGGCGGCCGTCCTGAGCGTTGTTGGGATCTTCGCCGTATGGGCCAATCGCCAGCTGCTCGACACATCCTACTGGACCGAAACCAACACCAAGCTCCTGGAGAACAGCGCGATCCAGAATCAACTCTCGTCGTATCTGACCGACCAGATATACGCGAACGTCAACGTCGCGGGAGAAATACGTGCGGGCCTGCCCTCCGAATTGAAGCCGCTCGCCGGGCCGGCCGCCGGCGGGCTGCGAAGCGTCGTCGAAAAAGGGATCGTTCTGGCCCTGCAGCAACCGCGGGTCCAGCAGCTGTGGAAGACCGCCAATAAGATCACGCACAAGCAGTTCGTCGACCTGATCGAGAACAAGAACAAGGTGATTCGTACTCCTGGTGGCGGGGCGGTGATCCTCGACCTCAGGCCGATCGTCTCAGAACTCGCGACCCGGCTGGGCGCTCCGGCGTCCACCGCCGAAAAACTTCCGGCGAACGTCGCTCAGATCAAGATCATCAGCTCCAAGTCGCTGGAAACCGCGCAGGCGGGCGTGCGCGTGCTCAGGAGCCTCGCGCTGATTCTGCCCCTGCTCGTGCTGCTCTTGTTCGCCGGTGCGATCGGACTGGCGAAGGGACGGCGCAGCCGCACGCTCGTCAACATCGGCTTCGTGTGCATAGGGGCCGGACTGGTGGCGCTGATAGCTCGCTCGATCATCGGCACTCAGGTGGTGAATACGCTCGCGAGCACCGAAGCGATACGCCCGGCGGCAAATGCCGCGTGGTCGATCGGCACGAGCGTTCTCGTCGATGTCGCCGGCGCGATCATCTTCATCGGCGTGCCGGTCGTGTTTGCCGGGCTGCTCGGCGGAGGGTCGCGATGGGCCACCGCGACGCGCCGGTCGCTGGCCCCGTACCTGCGCGATCGTCCCGACATAACGTTCGGGATCGCCGTGGTTGCGTTGCTGCTGCTGTTCGCCTGGGGACCGATAGACGCGACCCAGAAACTGACGGGGATCCTCCTGATCACCGTGCTGTTGCTGTTCGGGGTGCAGATGCTGCGCCGACAGACCGCGGTCGAATTCCCCGACGCCCAGTACGTTGGCGGGATGGACGCTCTACGCAGGGGGATGGCAGACGTAAGAGGCTCACTGACGCGTGGACGGGACAGTCTGCGCGCCGGTGTCGCCGAGCACACCGGCGGCGGTCACGGTCGCCACGAACATGACGCCGCGGGTGCGGGCGCGGGCGATTCTGTCGAGCGCCTCGAGCGCCTTGCCTCGCTGCACGCCGGAGGATCGCTGACCGACGATGAGTTCGCCGCGGCCAAGCGCGAACTGCTCTCGCATTGATCGTAGACCTCGACATAGGGACATAACCCTGAGCTTGACCACGCCAGCGGCACACAGCCGTCCCAACGGCGAAACCTCGACCGCTCCCGCGCGACAGGGTCTGGTTCTGACGACGCTGATCCTCGTCGCGGCGGTCGCCAACCTCAACCTCACGGTCGCGAACACGGCGCTGCCGGACATCGGCAAGGCGTTCAACGCCTCACAGACGGCCCTCGACCTGATCGCGGTCGGCTTCTCTCTCGGTCTGGCCGCCTCGGTGCTCTACCTCGGGGCGCTCGGGGATCGCTACGGGCGCAAGCTGATGCTCGTGCTGGGGACGACCCTGTCGATTCCAGCGGCGATCCTCGCGGCGACCGCCTCGAGCGTCGGGGTGTTGATCGGCGCACGCATCTTCGGCGGGCTGGCAGCCGGCATGGCCTTCCCCACGACGCTGGCGCTGATCACGGCACTGTGGTCGGGTCCGGGCCGCACCAAACCGATCGCGCTGTGGTCGGGCATCGGCGCCTCGATGTCGGCGCTCGGCCCGCTGCTTTCGGGAGCCGTGCTGTTGCACCACGCCTGGGGCTCGGTGTTCCTGCTCACGCTGCCACTTGCGGTCATAGCCCTTGTGATGGCGATCCTGCTGGTCCCGAGTCATGTCAACGAGACCTCGGACCCGGTCGACAACCTCGGCGGGATCCTTTCGATTCTGCTCGTCGCCGGGCTGATCCTCGCAATCAACTTCGCGCCGGTCCCGAACAAGGGGACGCTCACGCTTGCGCTCGCGGCGGTCGCGCTCGTCGCGCTGATCGGCTTCTACCTGCGCCAGCGACGCACCAGGTTCCCGCTCTATGACCTCGACGTGGCCGCACGCCGCGTGTTCTGGGTCGCGGCGATGGGCGGGATCGTCGTCTTCGGCAGCTTGATGGGCGCGATCTTCGTCGGCCAGCAGTTCCTGCAGAACGTGCTCGGCTACTCCACGCTGGGTGCCGGCGCCTCGATCCTACCGGCGGCCTTCCTGTTGGTCGCGATTGCGCCTCGCTCGGCCAAGCTCGTGGAGGCGCGCGGCGCGAGGTTCACGCTGCTGCTCGGCTACTTCTTCTGCCTGCTCGGATTCACCACGATGCTGCTGCTCTGGCGAACAGGGATCCCCTACTGGAAGGTCGGGCTCGCCTATGCGTTCATCGGCGCCGGTGTCGGCTTCGCCGGTACCCCCGCCTCGCACTCGCTGACCGGGTCCGTCCCAGTCAAGCGCGCAGGCATGGCGTCGGGGACCTCCGACCTGCAACGCGACCTCGGCGGCGCGATCATGCAGTCGATCATGGGCGCCCTGCTCACCGCGGGCTTCGCAACATCCGTTTCAAAGGCGATCAGCGCAGCGCCAAACAAGTCGCTGATCACGAGCAACATCGAAAACGCGCTGACCAAGTCCTTCTCGAGCGCCGAATCGGTAGCCCACCAATACCCGCACTACGCGAGCGCGATCACCGAAGCGGCGAAGTCCTCATTCGTGTCCGGTTCCAACTGGGCCTACGCGGCGGGCATCATCGCGATCATGTCAGGGGCAGCGCTCGTGTTCTTCCGGTTCCCGGACAAGGACGAGGAGCAGCGGCTTCTCGCCGAATATCACGTTCAGGACACGACGGACGCTTCCCTGCCGGTGGCCGACGGCGCCCGAGCCTGAAGCGAGACGGTCTCGCCATGGCGGATCAGGTCCGCGGCTCGCTCGGCGATCGCGATAGTGGGCGCGTTCGTGTTCCCCCGCGGAACCACCGGCATCACCGACGCATCGACCACGCGTAGACCTTCGACGCCGCGTACGTGCAGCTGTTCGTCGACGACCGAGTGCTGGTCTGAGCCCATCCGGCAGGTGCCGACGGGGTGGTAGACCGAGAAGGTCGTCCGCGCGACGTGCGCGCGCAACGCATCCTCCGTATCCCCGTCGGGCATCGTGAACGGTCCGGCGCAGTAGGGCTGCATGGCCGACTGGCCGCAGATGTCGAGCGTCAGGCGCAGCCCTGCGAGCATCCGCGCCAGATCGTCGCCTGCCGAGTAGAACGCGTTGTGCACGATCGGCTTGGCCGTGGGGTCGCTGGAGGCCAGTCGCACCGAGCCCCGGCTCTGTGGCGTCAGCAGGCACGGCGACACCCACACGCCGTGGCCCTCGGGATCGCTCATGCCCTCGTCAACGATGTGCACCGGCGCGACGTGGAACTGCACGTCCGGCGCCTGCGCGTCGGGGGCGACCCGGGCGAAGCCGCCGGCCTCCGCCAGGTTGGAGGCGAACGGGCCGGTCTGCGTCGCTTCGTACTCCTCCAGCGCCGCCGGCTCGAGCGCGAGCAGCAGGCTCTGCGGCTCGGGCGTCGTCCACACCAGCTGCGTGCCCGCGTGGTCTGACAGGTTCTCGCCGACCGCCGGTTGGTCGAGCAGCACCTCCACTTCGCGGAGTATCAGGTGCTCGGCCGGGCCCACCCCCGAGAGCATCAGCAGCTGGGGCGAGTTGTACGCGCCGCCGCACAGGATCACCTCGCGCTCGGCTCTGAGCTCCTGGGTCTGGCCGAGCCGGCTCGCCTGCACGCCGACCGCGCGTGTGCCCTCGAACAGGATCTTGTGAACCTGCATATACGGCAATACCGTCAGGTTCGGCCGCTCCATCGCCGGGTGCAGATATGCCACCGCGGCGCTCGCCCGCAGGCCGCCGCGCTGGGTCACCTGATACATGCCCACACCGTCCTGCTCGGCGCCGTTGAAGTCCTCGTTGCGCTCCAGCCCGGCCTGCACGCCCGCGTCCACGAACGCACGCGAGATCAGGTTGCCCGAGCGCTGCTCGCTCACCGGCAGTGGACCGCCGACGCCGTGCCATTGCGAGGCTCCCCGCTCGTTGTCCTCGGCCTTCAGGAAGTAAGGCAGCAGGTCTTCCCACGTCCAGCCGGTGACGCCCCACTCATCGTAGTCGCGCCTGTTGCCACGGATGTAAACCATCGCGTTGATCGACGAGCTTCCTCCCAGCACCTTCCCCCGCGGCAGCGGAATCCGCCGGTTGTCGCACAGCGGCTCGGGCGCGGAGTTGTAGTCCCAGTCGATCTCCGTCCGCGCGAGCTTCAGATACCCGAGCGGCACATGGATGTTCTGATTGACGTCCTGTGGTCCCGCCTCGAGCAGCAGCACCTGCACGTCCGGATCCTCGCTGAGCCTGCTCGCGAGCACACACCCCGCCGATCCTGCGCCCACTATCACGTAGTCATACATAGCCGGTCTCGCTCCCTCTGGGTTTTGCGAGCCGAACAGCTCGCTGTAAAAGTGCGAACTTGCACCAAGGTACATCAACTGGCGCGTTCCCGCCATGAAAATCGAGCTCCAGCTCATGGGGGATGCAAGTCGCGACACGTGGTTGGGTCGCCGGCGGGTTTCCCGGCGACCATTTTGCTGTGGTTGAAGCCAGTGGCGCCCGGCTCGCGTGGCCGGGTGTTAGGGTCGGCAGGTGACTGCTCCGGTCGACTATGAGCATCACGGGCGTACGTATGCGCAGCATCGGCGCTCGGACCCTCGGATTGCCGCGCGTATTCACGCCGCGCTCGGCGATGCGCGCACGGTGCTCAACGTCGGTGCGGGCGCCGGCTCCTATGAGCCGGCCGATCGATGGGTGCTCGCCGTCGAGCCGAGTGAGACCATGCGGGCGCAGCGCCCTCCTGATGCCGCGCCCGCGATCGCCGCTTACGCGGAGTCGCTCCCTTTTGACGATGGTGCGTTCGATGCGGCGATGGCGTGTGTGACGATCCATCACTGGAATCCCCCCGAGGTCGGCCTGGCCGAGCTTCGCCGGGTGTCCCGCGGACCGGTCGTGGTCTTCACGTTCGAGCTCGACTCCCTGCCCGCCTGGCAGCATGAGTTCCTGGACGAGGGGCTTGTGCGCGAGCGACCACGGTTTCCAGCCATCGATGACATCGCCGCGGCCCTGGGCGGGCGCACGCGCATAGAGCGACTCCCTACACCCGGCGACTGCGCCGACGGGTTCTTCGAGGCGTTCTGGCGGCGCCCCGAGGGACTTCTGGACCCGGCCGTCCGCAGCGCCCAGTCGATGTGGGCGCTGCTCGAGCCGGGGGTGGAGCAGCGCATCGTCAACAGGCTCGCCGTCTCGCTGGACTCCGGCGCCTGGGACGCCGAGCACGGTTATCTGCGCGAGCAGGACAGCTTTCAGGGCGCTCTTCGGCTTGTGATCTCCGAAGCCCCGTGAAACGGTGGATCGAAGCCCGAGGGATTGATCGAAGCGAGGCGCTTCGATCGACTGTGTCGTCAAAGCAGAGCCGACGGCCGGGATCGAACCGGCGACATCCGCTTTACAAGAGCGGTGCTCTACCAGCTGAGCTACGTCGGCGTGCAGGTTCAACTGTAACGGCGCAGCGGAGGGTGGGTATCGAAATGTATGAAGGCGAGCCACATCCAGCCGTGCCCCGTCCCCAGAGGAGCCGCCGAGACGGTGGACCTGAACGGCTTCAGGGAGCACGCGCTGAGCAAGGGCGTGAATCCGGTGCTGTACTGGACGCTCAGAGCGATGCTGGTGCCGTTCTTCCTGGTCTACCTGCGCATGAACAGGATCGGCCGCGAGCACCTGCCTCGCAGCGGTCCGCTGCTGCTGGCGGCGAACCATCGCAGCTTTCTGGACCCGTTCGTGATCGGCACGCTTGTGCGCAGGCCGGTGTACTACATGGCCAAGCGCGAGCTGTTCGAAAAGCGCTGGCAGGCCTGGGTGCTGAACGCGCTCGGGGCGTTTCCGGTCGATCGTGGCGCCGGCGATCGCGACGCGATGACGACCGCGCGGGCGATACTGCAACGGGGCGATTGCGTGGTGATCTTCCCCGAGGGCACGCGCACGCGACGGGGGCCGCTGGGCGAGCCCCATCGCGGGGTCGGTCGTCTCGCGCTGGAAACCGGGGCGCACGTCGCGCCGGTGGCGGTGATCGGCACCGAACACGTGCGTCGCGGCCGGCGGATTCGCCCGCGCAAGGTTCGCCTGCGGGTGGGCAGGCCGCTGCGGTTTCCGACGGTCGCAGAGCCCTCGCCGAAGCTGGCGGCCGGGATGACGCGACGGATCTGGGGGTGCGTGAGCCTGCAGTGGGAGTGGCTCGGCGGGCCAAGCGGTCGAGCGGAGGTCGACCGGCGTGAACATCTGGATGCGCGCGAGGCGGAGCGGGCCGCCCGGGCCGCCTGAGTCGACCGCGCGACGCGGAAGGATAGTGTGAGATGAGTGAGCGACGAGCCGAGCCAAAAGCCGAAGGCGCAGCTCGACGCGGAATTCTCCGATCTGTACAAGGCGCACCTGCGCGACGTGTACAGCTACGCGTACTACCGGATCGGCAACCATCACGATGCGGAGGACCTGACCGAGCAAACATTCCTGCAGGCGTACAGGCACTTCGAGCGGGCGCAGCGCGAATCGGACGGTCGGCCACTGCGGCCGTGGCTGATCAGGATCGCGCACAATCTGGCTGCGAACCTGTATCGCGACCGTTCGCGCAAGCCGGCCTCGCCGATCGACGACACGACAACACTGGTGGCCCCATATACGACCGAGCAGTTGGTCGAGGGGCGCGAGCAGGCGCGGCAGGTGCTCGATGGGGTGAGCCGGCTCCCGGACGATCGGCGCGAGGCGCTGATCATGCGGTTCGCGCTGGGCATGGACAACCGCGAGATCGCGCGCGCCCTCGGCCGCTCGGATGGTGCGACCAAGGTGCTGATCCACCGTGCGATCAAGCAGCTGGAGGGACTCGTGAGCGATGCGGACGGGGAGGACGATGTCCATGAGTGAGGCACTGCCAAACTTCGAGAGCCTGCTGCGTGAAGCGCTCTCACCGGTCGAGCCGCCAGAGGACCTGGTGGTGCGGCTTGAGAGCACGCTGCAGAACATCACCGAGCTGGCCGCGGACGAGTTGGAGGCGTGGGAGCTCTCGGCGATGCGCGACCCGCGCAACTGGGCACGGCCGGCGGCAGCGCTGGTGGCGGGCGGCGCGGCGGGCACGGTGCTGGTGCTGTTGCGTGCGCGGCGACGCGCGCATGTGGGCGTCGCTCGGGGCGGCCTTGCCGGCGGCGCGCGGGAGACCGCCGAGCGCACGCTGAAGGACCTCAGCCGCGAGACGCGTAGCAGGCTGCTCGGCCGCTGAGCCCTGAGCGCCCGCTGAGCGCGGGCGCTCAGGGGATCGGAACGTGGCACCGCCGGCTCGGCTTTGGCTGCATCCGTCTCGCTGAGCACCTCAAGTCCAAGATCGTTCAGACAACCGGGATTCCGTCCGGGACGAGTGATGCAATGTCCTGCACGGTCGCGTGATCCAGTGTGGGAGCCGGCCGCGTATCAATGTCCGATATGGCCTTGTACAAGCGCTCTGCAGAATCCGCCTCCGGCGCGTTGCGGCGGCTGGCCGACGAGGACCTGATGCAGCTTGTGGCCGAGAACGACGCGACTGCGTTTGCGGTGCTGTACGAGCGGCACACGAACGTCGCGTTCTCGCTGGCGTTCCGCATGTGCGGCAAGCGAGCGATCGCCGAAGAGGTCGTGCAGGACGCATTCCTGTCGCTGTGGCGCAGTGGTTCGCGCTATGACCGTGCACGCGGAAGCGTGCGCACGTGGGTGCTGGGGATCGTGCACAACCGCGCGATCGACGCGTTGCGCAGGGGCATGGTCCACGACAGGGGCCGGGTCAGCGACGAGGGCATCGAGGAACGGTTGGAGGCGCCCGAGCGCACCGACCTGGAGGTCGGCCGCCGCGACGAGGCGCGCGAGATCAAAACCGCGCTGGAAGGTTTGCCCGCCGAGCAGAGTCATGTAATAGAGCTCGCTTATTACGGCGGGTTCACCCATAGTGAGATTGCCACGATGCTCGACACCCCGATCGGCACTATCAAGGGCCGCATGCGGCTGGGATTGCAGAAGCTGCGCTCGCAGCTCGACCCGGCGGAGGCGATGTGATGGCACCGGTTGACCCCCACCATGAGTGCGAGCGCAGCACGATCGATGCCTCCCCATACGTGCTCGGCGCGCTGGATGATCACGAGCTCGAGTCCTACCGCGAGCACCTCTCCGATTGTGTCGAGTGCGTTGCCGAGGTCGCTTCGTTGCAGACGGTCGCCGACTCGCTGGCGCTGGGCGTCGCCCCGGCACAAACCCCGGGCGACGTGCGGACGCGGCTGATGGCGGTCGTAAACGGCGAGGCCGAACTGCTGCGCGCCGCAGGCCATGAGGCCGACCGTCCCGCCCGCGCGAGACCACGGTGGCGCGCACGCCTGCAGCCTGCGCTGGCAGCCGGGGCGGCACTGGCGGCGGGCCTGCTGATCGGCGCGCTGGCGATCAACAACGGCTCGAGTCAGAGCACGCGCACGCAGACGATCGATGCGGCCGTCACGGCGCCCGGCTACCACGCGACCGCCGCGCTGCACAAGGCGGGTTCGCACGTCGAGCTCGTGGTCGCGGGCATGCCCGCGCCACCGCGGGGGCGAATCTACGAGGTTTGGCTCGAGCGGGGCACGCGGGCGCCGCAGTCCACCGACGTGCTGTTCTCGGTCACGAGCGTCGGCACAGGCTCGGTCGGGGTGCCGGGCAACCTCAGCGGAGTCAGCAAGATCCTAGTCACCGACGAGCCGCTCGGCGGCAGCCTCGCGCCGACGCGCACGCCGATTATCGTCGCGTCGATATAGCAAGCCCTTTGCGTGCGGCGCCCAGTATGCAGTTGCCCGGCGCCCTCATAGATCTCGGCGTGTCAGGCCTCGATTGGCGGAGGTCAGTCCCGAGGCAGCGGCGTGGACGCCGACCATAGATAGGCTGTGCCCGGCATGGCAACCTGCTACCGGCACCCATCGCGCGAGACCGGTGTGTCGTGCTCGTCCTGCGGGCGGCCGATCTGCCCGGACTGCATGACCCCGACCCCGGTTGGGATGCGCTGTCCGGAGTGTTCGCGGCAACGCACGAAAGTGATGCGCATGCGCGACATGGCGACCGTGCCGCAGGTGACTTATGCACTGATCGCGATCAACGTGATCGTGTTCCTGACGGAGGGGAACCTGACCTTGAACGGCAGTGGCTCCGGCGATGGCGTATACCTGAAAGGGGCGCTGCTCGGCAGCAACGCCAACCCTCTGCTGGCCGGTCAGGGCGTTGCTCACGGCCAGTGGTGGCGGATCGTCACAGGCGGGTTCCTGCACGAGAACATCCTGCATATCGGCTTCAACATGTGGGTCCTCTACTACCTCGGCATGATGCTGGAGCCGGCGCTCGGGCACGTCAAGTTCGGCGTGATCTACACGGTCTCGCTGCTGGCCGGGTCGTTCGGAGCATTGCTCGTCTCGCCGCATGAGCTCACAGTCGGCGCGTCGGGCGCTGTGTTCGGGGTGATGGGAGCGGCGGCGATAGAGATGCGCGCGCGCCAGATCCCGATCATGCAGAGCGGGGTGGGCATGCTGCTCCTGATCAACCTGATCTTCAGCTTCACGGTGCCGGGCATCTCCTGGGGCGGACACATCGGTGGGCTGATCGGAGGTGCGCTGGCGGCGCTGGCGATCCAACTCGGCGACCGCTATCGCCAGCAGGCGCTCGCGCTGGCCGGGTGTGCCGTGATCGCCGCCGCGGCGGTCGCCGGCTCGCTGGCGACATCGCAATCGAGCCAGGTCGAAACGATCGCTCCCAGCCGGCTCACGACCATCAGTCCCGAACCCGAACCGTAAGGGCGTATCCCGATAGGAGCGTGCGGCTGGGGCGTTCTAGGGTCAAGCGGAGCGCGGACGCAAGGGCGAAGGCATGGTGGTGCCATGTCGAGCCCGAGGACAAAGCTCCGCGCAGGCCATCGGGCGCATCCAGACGTGCGGGCCTAGTGGGATACGCCCTAAGCTTCGAACCTGAACCGCGGGCTGTGCGGGGGACGAGGCTGACGATGCGCATGACCTGACCGTACGATCACCGCAGCCTCGGTAGTGCTATCGCGGCCCGGTATTCTCGGATGGCGATGACATTGCTCACCGGAACACAGCTCGAGCAGCGCCTGCAAAGTGCCGGCGACTGGCACAGAGACGAGGGCCAGTCGATCGTGCGTGACTGCAGCTTCCCCGATTTCGCCGCGGCGATGGCGTTCGTCAACCACGTCGCCGAGCTGGCCGAGGCGGCCAACCACCACCCCGACATCCTGATTCACGGCTGGAACAAGGTGCGCCTGACGCTCTCCACGCATTCGCAGGGCGGCCTCACCGACGCCGACTTCCAGCTGGCAGGCCAGATCGACGCCCTGCCCGACCTGCTGTAGGCCGGCATTCTTTGACGTTCGGTAGGCTGGCATTCTGCTTCCGACCCTCACCCTTGCTAGGTTAGGCGAGTCGCAAGCGATGAACGACGAGGAAGAACTTCCACGAAGTAGTTCGGCCCCGATGGGCATCCTGCGTCTCCGCCGTCTTGGGCGGCGCCGAGACGCCAGGCGCCTCTGGGCCTCACGGATCGTCGCGCTCGCGTGAACGCCTCCAAGCTCATCCTCGCGGCCGTACTGATCGCGATCAACGCCTTTTTCGTGATCGCCGAGTACGCGCTCGTGCGTTCGCGCCGGGCGCGCCTGGAACTGATGCGCGAGGAAGGCGCAAAGGGAGCCGGGCTGGCGCTGGAGCAACTCGGAAACATCAACGAGTACATATCCGCCGTCCAGATCGGGGTCACGATGACCTCGATCGGCATCGGTGCGCTCGGCGAGCCCGCGCTCGCCAGCCTTCTGAAAGGCGCTCTCGGGAGCACACTAAGCCACGGTGTGGCGGTTGCGGTGTCGGCGATCGTCGCGTTCCTGATCATCGCCTCCGCGCAGCTCATCGCCGGCGAGATGGTCCCCAAGTTCTATGCGATCGATCGCGCCGAGTCGGTCGCCCGGCGCGTCGCTCGCCCACTGCAGGCATTCAGCCTTCTGTTCCACCCGTTCGTCGTGGGCCTTACGGCGGTCGCCGACCGGATCCTGCGATTGCTGGGCGTCGACATGAGTCTCGAGCGGCGCGGCGGGTCACCGGACGAGCTCAAGCGCCTGATCGCGGAGTCCCATGCGGGCGGACACATCGACCTGGGCGAGGCGGGCATGCTCACCGGTGTGTTCCACCTGCACGAACAGGAGGCCCGCCAGGTGATGACCCCGATTCCGGCTGTTGTCACGATCGACATCTCCCAGGACGTGGAGGCGGCGCTCCAGCTGTGTGTCTCCAGCGGGCACACCCGCCTGGTGGTGACCGAGGAGGAAGACCGCGATCGCGTGCGGGGGATCGTCCACGCGAGCACGCTCATCGCCCAGCTCATGCGCGAGGGGTCCCACGCCCCGGTGCAGCCGCTCGTGCATGACGCACCGATCGTCCCCGAGACCAAGCCGCTGGATGACCTGCTGGCCGATCTCCAGCGCCAGCGCACCTCGATGGCGGTAGTGGTGGACGAGTACGGTCGGGTGGTGGGGATCGTAACGGTCGAGGACATCATCGAGGAGGTGGTCGGGGAGATCACCGATGAGACGGATCCCGCCGCGGGCGAGATTCGCAAACTCGCCGACGGCGATTGGTTCGTGCGCGGGCATGTAGCCGTCACGGACCTGGCCGACTATGGCCTGCACCTGCCGGTCGACAGCGACGCGTACAACTCCATCGGCGGCTTCGTGTTCGCCGAGCTAGGGCGGCTGCCCCGGCGCGGGGACACCGTCGCCGCGAACGGCTTCTCGATCCGGGTGGAGTCGGTGCGTGACAACCGCATCGAGGCCGTCCGCATCCGTGAGCGGCGCCCCGTGCAGTCGAGCGAGAGTCGCGAGCCCCAGGACGGGTGAGCCGCGGGATGGCTGGATGGCTGGGCTGCGGGGTGGCTGGCTGCGGCTGAGACGCAGGACCGCTGAGCCGCATGCAGGTGAGCTACGGGACGCCGTTAAACACGTCCGGCCCGCGGGGGGAGCGGGCCGGATCGTGTGCACTGGGAGGAGGCGGGTGTGCATTGCGACTGGTGTCGCATGAACAAGTATCTCCAGATTGATGAACGCCAGCTAAAAGTCACATCAGAGTAGATAAATTCTCACGTGCGTAACGTCACAGTGTCAGGTAAGGCCTACCGGATGACCGCCTGCGGCCTGTAGGTACTGGCTTCAGTAGGTGTGGAATCCGCGCCCGCTCTTGCGCCCGAGCGCGCCCTCGGCGAGCAGCTGCTCGATACGATCGGGGACACGCTCGCCGATCGTCTCCCCAATCGCGGCGGAGACGTCCAGGCCGACGAGGTCGAGCAGCGCGAGCGGCCCCATCGGGTGGCCCGCACCGAGTCGCATGCACGTGTCGATGCCGGTTGCGTCGATGTCGGTCTGTTCGAGCAGGCGGACGGCGCCGAACAGGTACGGGAACAGCAGTCTGTTGACGACGAATCCCGGCACGTCGGGCACCTCGACGGGGGTCTTCTCAAACGCGTCGCACAGCGCGAGCGCGCGCGTCCGAGTGTCGGCGCTCGCGGCGCTCGGGAAGATCAGCTCGACGAGCATCATCTTCGTCACCGGGTTGAACACGTGCAGCCCGACGAACCGCTCCGCGCGCCCGCTCTCTCCAGCCAGCCGCTCGATCGACAGCGACGAGGTTGTGCTCGCGAGGACCGCCTCCGCTCCAAGCACGCCATCGAGCTCGGCCAGCAGGCCCGCCTTGATGTCGTGATCCTCGACGACCGCCTCGACCACGAAGCTGGCGCCTGCCAGTGCGTCACGATCGGTCACGATCTGCACATGCTCGGGATCGACTTCGGCGCCCAGGCGGGTGAGCGTCTTCTCGACCGTCTGCCTGGCTCGGTCTGCCGAACTGTCCGAGCGCGCGAGCAACTGTACGGGCCCGACCACGCCCTTCGGGCGCGGTGCCCGCGCGGCGGTTGCCGCGAGGCCGCACGCGATTGCGCCGCTGCCGACTATTGCCAGGCGCTCGTTCAGGGATTTGGATGGGTTGGTTGACTGACTGGTCAATCTAGTTCTCGCCGTGGCGCGGTAGAGTAGGGATACGGAGCCGGGCATACTTGCACAAGCCCGCTCGTGCACTCCACCAACGCCGCGATAATGCCGCGATAAGACCTTAACCAGGAGGACTTAAGTCATGAGGCAACCAGAGGGCCGCGAGGTCGTGATCGTCGAGGCTGTGCGCACGCCGATCGGCCGCGGACACAAGGAGAAGGGCTACTACAAGGACACCCATCCCAACGCGCTGCTCGGCAAGTGCTACGGCGAGGTCATCTCGCGTGCGGGCATCGATGCGGCCGAGGTCGAGGATGTGATCGCGGGCTGCGTGCAGCAGTTCGGTGAGCAGGGGTTCAACATCGCGCGTAACGCCTGGCTGCAGGAGGGCCTGCCGATCGAGACGCCGGGTACCACCGTCGACCGTCAGTGCGGGTCTGCCCAGCAGGCGGTCAACTTCTCGGCGGCGCTGATCGCCGCGGGCGTGCACGACGCGATGATCGGCTCGGGTGTCGAGCACATGGGCCACTTCCCGTTCGCGGCGGGGATGAAGACTCAGGAGGACTTCGGGTTCGCGTTCACGCCGGAGCTGATGGCCAAGCACAACATCGTCGGGCAGGGGCTCGGCGCGGAGATGATCGCCGACCAGTGGGAGATCTCCCGCTCCGAGCTGGACGAGCTGGCTGTGCGTTCGCACCGTCTGGCCCATCAGGCGACCGAGGAGGGCCGGTTCGAGCGCGAGATCGTGCCGTTCGCGGTCAACGGCGACACGTTCGTCACCGACCAGGGCATCCGGCCCGAAACCAGCCTGGAGGCTCTGTCGCAGCTGAAGCCGGCGTTCAAGCCCGACGGCAAGATCACCGCCGGCAACGCCTCACAGATCTCCGACGGCGCCGCTGCCGTGCTGCTGATGTCTGCGGACAAGGCGTCGGCACTCGGTTTGACCCCGCGCGCGAGGATCGTCGATCAGACGACCGTCGGCTGTGACCCGGTGAAAATGCTCGAGGGCCCGATTCCGGCCACGCGCAAAATCCTCGACCGCAACGGGATGTCGATCGGCGACATCGACCTGTTCGAGATCAACGAGGCGTTCGCGCCCGTGGTCGCGGCCTGGCGGCGCGAGCTCGACCCGGACATGGACCGCGTGAACGTCAACGGCGGCGCGATGGCGCTCGGCCATCCGCTCGGCTCGACCGGCGCGCGGCTGATCACGACGCTGTTGCACGAGCTCGAGCGCTCCGACAAGGAGATCGGCCTCGTGACGATGTGCTGCGGCGGCGGCCTCGGGACCGGCACCCTGATTCAGCGGGTCTGAGCCTGATTACCCCTGCGGTCCCCCGCCGGTCCAGTTCACAGCGACCGGCGGGAGGGCCAGCAACGCCTGCCACGTGACCGCTTCGGTCTTGCCCGTAGGGGCGATCCCATGCGCGGACTGGAACTGGGCGAGGTCGGCGGCTGTGGTCGCGTCGAAGATGCCCGTCGTCGCCTGACTGGGAATCGCGCTCGCGAGGTGCTCCTGCATCCACAGCACCGGATCGCCGCGGCCGCCCTGCGCCAGTTCGGTGTAGCCGGGGTTCGGGGTGACGCTGCTCAGCGGGCTCAGCGGCGTCGCCAGTGAGCTCCAGCCGCTGCTCGGGGTTTCCTGCCAGTCCCACCACGACAGGCCGGTCGCGCCGTAGTCGACGGCCTCCTCGCGGAAGCGCACGAGTTCGGCGCTGGAGGGGTGGTTGTAGGTCTGGCCGAGCGGGTAGATCGGGCGGCCGTAGACGCGGTTTGCGATGTAGGTGTTCGCGTAGGCGGTGTCGACCGAGTTGCCGATGTCTCGCCAGTACATCTGCGGTGCGTTGAACTGTGCTCCGTTCGGTCCGAGGAAGACGGAATAGGGGAAGGAGGTGTGGTCGTACACGTACGGAAACGATGCCAGCCCCAGGGGGTAGGCAGGTCCGATCGCGGCGCGCAGATCGGCGATGTAGGTCTGGGCCGCGCCGTAACGCCCTTCGTATTCGCCCTCGGCGTCGATCACCAGGCAGTCCGCGCCGTTGGCGACGGCTTTGGCGCCGAGGCTCGCCTCGCCCGTGGGATTCGTCCCGTAGACGAACTGCCAGCCGCACACTTTGAGGCCGTTCGCGTGAAGTTCCTGCACGAGCTGGGGAGAGAACTGGCTCCAGTAGTTCGTCGACCCGTCGGAGCTCTTGACGAACACGGTGCTCACGCCGGCCGCGTGCGCCTGGGCGACGATCGAAGCAAGGTTGCCGCCGTCGGACTGGCTGAGGTACCAGATCCACATGCCCTGTCCTTCGAACCCCGTGCCGCTGGGCGCCGCCACGGCGGGGGGCGAGGGGGGCGGGTTCTTCGGCGCGGGGGGATGCAGTGCGTGACGATAGATATAGATCGGGCCATACGAGCTCGTGTAGCGGCCGTGGCTGAGCAGCACCATGATGTGCCCGGAGTGCGCGTTCGTTGGCACAGTCACCTCCAGGCCCGTCGCGGATTTGCGTAGGTGGGCGACAGGCGAGGCGCTCGAGATGCGCGCTCCCGGCGTGTGCGGGAAGGCCATGACCATCCCCGTTGTAAGACCTTTGCCCGCGATCAGCAGCGTGCCATGGGTCGAGACCTGGTGCGGGTTGCCGCTGCAAATTGCGACTGGTGTGCAACTGACGCTCATGATCCGCACGGTTTTCACGTGCGAGCTGGAGGGGGGCGTGCTCGTGCCGCCGGCTGTGGGCGTTTTGCCGGGCACGCCGGCTCCGCCTGGGTTGGCCGCAGCCGCCACGGCCGGAGGGCCGGCGAGGGCGCCCAGTGCGAGGGCGATCAGCATGACGCCGGCCAGGGCGAAAGCGCCCATAGCGAGCGCGCGTAGCGGTGAAACGGCTACGGCGATGGATCTCAATCGCTTGTTGGCGCCTGCGCTCGTCAAGACAACTCCTTAGATGCGCCCGGAAAGCGGGACCGACCTTAGCCGGTATGCCCTCGCAAACCGACCGACGGGACGGAAGTTGCGTCCGGCCACGCAATTGGGATCGGGGCGGGCATGTGCTTGCAGCCGCGGATGGCGCCGGGCGCCCCCTCGCGTGGGCCTCTGACCGGGCGCTACTCCCAGCGGAATCCTCGCTCGGACGGAGTGGGGGTGAGGGGGCTGGAGGGCAGGTCTGCGGGCGGCTCGGGCAGGTTGAAGCCGGCCGGCGCGACATCGTTGGGGGCGTCGGCGTGGAACAGCGAGGCGAGGTACTGGATCTGGCCGCGGCCGACGCTCAACTCCGACTGGCCGCCGCCGTAACAGCCGATGTCATTCGCCGCGCAGTAGTCATAGACCTCCAGCAGCGATTGCAGGCCGCCGAGCCGTGAGGGCTTGATGTTGATCGTGCGCGGCGGCCACGGCAGCGCCTCGATGTCCGCGATGGAGTGAATCGGCGCGTCCCAGGTCACGCGCGAGCGGTGGGCGCGCAGGATCTCTTCTGTCTGCGGTGTCAGCTTCGGATCCTCGATCCAGGCATCCGGGAATCCCTCAACGACACGGCGGTAGAGCTCTGGATCGGCCGGGTTGTCGACGATCGTCCCCTCATACTGCCCCTTGAGATCGACCGAGTCGACCGCGCCCAGCTCGACGAGCTGCGCGATCAGCTCATCATCCCAGGATGGCGTCGGGTCGAGCTTGAAGCGCAGCGCCGGTGAGATCTGGAGACGCCGCAGCAGCGGCTGCAGCGACGGTGGCTCGCCCAGGCGCAGCGAGGCGACGAAGCTCAGTGGTCGGCACCCACGCTCCAGGGCCGCGTACAGCGTCGTGCCGGCCTGACGCAGCGCGAGGTCGAGCGCGGCGGAGTCGAACGCCCAGTTGCGGTACAGGCGAAACTCCGGTCGCTCGGTCGGCTGGGGAAACAGGTCCAGCGAGCGCAGATGATCGGCGAACGAGGCAAGCGTCCATCGTCCCGCGAGCGGCCACAGCGCCGTGCCCGCGCGCTGCAGCGCCTCGTGATCGGAGACGGCGTAGGTGACGTCCTCGCCCAGGCCCTCCTCGCTTGAGCCGCGCAACCGGATGACGGTTGTCTTGCGCACGAACTCGCTGGACAGAGCGACCTCGTGGCCTTCGAGCTCATAGTCCTCGACGATCAGGGGCATATCCGCAACCATCTCGTAGGTGTTCATGTCGAGACCTCGCCTTCGAGCCTGGCCACAAGTTCGTCCAGGCGCAGCTCCTCCAGCGCGCCCGCGACCGACTCGAGCTCGCGCGCGCACAGCTCGATCAGTGCCTTGCCCTCCTTGACCAGCTCGAGCGTCTCGTTCAGGCTGGCCTCGCCGGAGTCCAGGCGGCGGATGATCTCCTCGACGCGTGCCGCCGCGGTCTCATACGTCTGCGGCTCGCCGCCGCGCTCGGCCCCGGGTGTCGTGTCGGGTTGGGACACGCTCATCGCTCGGCGATTCTCGCGGAGAGCGTGCCGTCGGCGAACCGCACTCTCACATCGCCCGTCCTCCTGGCCGCGGCCGCCGCGGTCGCGATCGGCTCCCCTTGCGGTGATTGCACGAGCGTGTATCCGCGCTCCAGCGTGCGCTGCGGGTCGTGTCCGGCGAGGGCCAGCGCGAGTCGCTGCAGATCCTGTGGCCGCCGCGTGCGGCAGTCGCGCACGGTCGAGCTCGTCTTGCGCTCCAGCACGATCGCGCGCCGCTCGGTCAGCTCGCGCTCGGTCTGCAGCCGCCGGCGCGAGCCGGCCCTGACCTCACGCAGTCGCTGGTGCATGAGCGCACGCTCCCGGGCGACGTGGGCTGCAGGCGCGCGGGAGAGACCCGCCAGCGTCTTTGCGCGTGTGAGCACCGCTCGGCGACCGTGTTCGCGCATGCGCGCGGCCGTCGTCACCAGCTCGGCACGTGTGCGAACGCAGTCCACGCCGACCGCGATCTCGGCGGCGTGCGTGGGGGTTGAGCAGCTGACGGATGCAACGTCGTCGAGCAGCGTCCTGTCGGTGTGGTGCCCGACGGAGGCGATCACGGGCACGGCCAGCAGCGCGACCGTGCGGCACAGCGACTCGTCGCAGAAGCAGAGTAGATCGGCCAGTGAGCCACCGCCGCGCGCGACGATCGCGACGTCCACGTCGCCGACCGCGGCGAGGTCTGTGAGCGCCCGGGCGATCAGTGGCGCCGCATGGCGATCCTGCACCGGCGCAAACCCCCAGATCAGCCTTCCCGCCCAGCCGCGCCTGGTCAAGCCCGCGAGGATGTCGTCGCGCGCCTTGCCGGTCTCGCCTGTCACTACACCGATCGTGCGTGGCAGCAGCGGTCGAGGCAGCAGCTTCTGCGCCGCCAGCAGCCCCTCGGTGTCGAGCTGCTTGCGCAGACGCTCGATGCGGGCGAGCAGATCACCCTCGCCCGCGACTCGCAGGTCGGCGACGGCAAAGGAAAAGTTGGGGGATGAGGTGGCGCTGCCCGGATAGAAGTCACAGCCGCCGGCCACGACCACCTGCACGCCTTCCGTAGGAGGCCCACCCGGCCCACCCGCGCGGGCGAGGATCGATTCCCAATCCTTCAACCACACCGCGCAGGGAATCGCGCCGGTGGCGTCGCGCAGCTCGAAGTACACGCGGGCGCGGGACGGGCGCAGGTTGACCAGCTCGCCGACGAGCTGCACCTTCGCGAACGAACGCAGCTTGGTGCGCAACGCGGACGTGTACTCGCCTACGCCGTACGGCCCGGGCAGGTCGCTGCCGGGGATACCGCCGGGAGCCGGGATGGGGGATGGCGTCGCGGGCGTGGACACACAGCTCAGCATAGGGGCCGTGCCCGATAGGGTTGATCAAGTGGCCAACAGTCGCAGCAAGGGTCGTAGTCGTAAAGGACGCTCCCGCAAGCGTCGCCCGGCGCCGGGCACGGCGGTTGTGGACGCACCTGGAGAGACAGATCACACAAAAAAAGCCGTGAATGCGCGCGCACGCACACGCGCGCACGTTAAGAACGATTTTCGAGACCCACTTTCCGTCGGCGAGCGCCCGCCGGCGTTGTGGCATCCGTGGCCGCTGTCGGAGATGTTGATCCTGGTCGGGGGAATCGGCACGATCGTGGGGCTGGCGCGGACTGGCCACGGCGGGATCTCCAACGGTGGACCGGCCCTATTCGCGGGGCTGGGCGCGGTGGTGCTCGGCACGCTCGAGATCACCTGGCGCGAGCACAACGCCGGCTACCGCTCGCACACGCTGATCCTGGCGCTGCTGCCGGTGGTGATCTTCCACACGGCGATCGCACTCGTCCTGGCCGCGTTTACGACCGTGCCGCGGCTGATGAACGTCGGGCTGCTGGCGGTCGACGCGGCGGTGTTCGCGGTCCTGTTCAAACTGCTGCGCGCCCGCTTCCTGGACGCCCGCGCGCGTGTGATCAGCCGGCGCTGAAGTCTGATGAGGCAGGCGCGGCGCTCGGCGCCCGTGTGATCAGCCGGGGCTGAGTGAGGGCATCGGGCGCTCGCCCGTGTCCGACGCCTCGCCGCGGGTCTCGCCTTCCAGGCCGAGGCGCTCCAGACGGGCGATCTCGCGCTCAGCCTCCATACGGGCCGGATGATCGGGGGGGAGGTCCGCGACCAGGCGTGCGATGCGGTTGCGCAGTTGCAGCGCGAAGTGTGGGGTGGAGGCGCCCATCAGCCGGCGCACGTCCTCGACGCTCACCTCGTGCGACAGCTCTCTGCGCAGCAGGCTGGGGTCCTCGGCCTGGCTCATCGTGGCCTCGGCGCGGGTCGGTCCTCGCGCAAGGATGGAGTTTGGACGTAGGAGTAGGAGGACGAGGTCATTCGGCGGGCAGAGCGGAGGATTCTTCGGAGGTGGTGGCGTGCGGGGAGATCTCCAACGTCGCGTCGAGTTCGGCCTGCGTGGTCGCCGAGATCGCGTGTTCGTCGCCGATCAGCCAGCCGTGATTGTAGACGCCCCTGACAGGCTGTGAGCGCGGCGAAGCGGGCTGGATGTCGCTCAGGTAGGAGGCCAGGGCGGGCGGCACCACGCCGGTCGCGCCTTCGAGCAGCAGCAGCGGGGCGTAGTCGCCGGTGGCCGACAGGATCGCGGCGGCGGGCGCGTCGAATGGGCGCGTCGCGTTGACGAAGGCGAGGCCGTGCCCCGGTTCGCTGACGCCCCAGCCGAACGAGCCGTCGGCGAAGCGTGAGACGGCGATCGCATTGCCGGCCGGGGTCGCGTCTTCGCCGGCGTTCGCCTCGACGCGCTTGACGGGCCCGTAGTGTTGCAGCTGGGCGAGCGTGCGTTCGCCGATCGCGATGGACCCGACCGTGTAGATCGCGGGCCTGCCCAGGCTTCTGAGCTCGGCGGCCGTGGCCGCGGGTACGCCGGCGGAGGTGACGAACAGGATCGGCGCGCCGCTCTGTGCCGCCAGACCGGCGGCCGGCATCGCCAGTGCGGGCGGGCCGTCCACGGCCACCACGATCACCTGATGCGGGCTGGTCCCGCGCGCGATGCCGACGAGCTTTGCGACCGACGCCGCCAGTGAGTAGGGATCGCCGGCGGAAGTGCCCCGCGCGCGGTAGCCGGCGGGCGCTTGCACGGATGATCCGAGCAGGATCAGCTGCGCGCCACCGAGCGCGCTCGCGCCGGTCGGGCGCATCGCCCGCAGCGCCTGTTCGCCTGCCTGCGGCAGGCCGGCGCCTTCGGCGTACAGCAGCGGCGCGCCCAGGGGAGCGCTCGCCAGCGCGGAGGCCGCGAGCGCCGCGGGCCAATCGTGCGCGTCGACGAGCACGACCGCCTGCGGGCGTGTCGTCGCGGTCAGGCCCGGATAGGCCGCGCGGGCGACCGCAGCCGCATCGGCCACCGGATCGGCGCCGCCCAGCCGTGTCGTGTTGCGTGTCGCGCCGGCAGTCGCGCCCGCCCCCGCAACCTGAGTGGCGCCTGCGCCGCCGGGGCTTACTATCCCGCTGCCGGATGACTGTCCCGGCGCCGACTTGCCGCAGCCCGCGAGGGCGATCGCGACCATGGCGACGGGGCCGAGCGGGAAAGCGCGCTTGGACATCGCCGGGACACTAGCGATAGCGCCGGAAGTCGCTTCCATTCGGCAATTTGCAGGAAAATCCTGCGAAACGGCGTACACCCTGTGCAACCGTCGTTGCACCGTGCTAGGGTGCCGCGATCAACGCCGAATCCTTGGTCAGACACCAGGGAACGGGGGACCCAGTTTGTTGGGGCGAATCACACGGTGAACCGTGAGAAGCGCAGGCTCTTTCAGCGCTAGCCCGTCAGCTAACCCCGCAGGCCCACGAAAGAGGAGTTGCTTTGCGGGTGCGAACCCTAGGCGCAATGCTTTGCTGGAGCTTGACGGTCGCGGCCTTTGCCACCACCCCCGCGCCGGCCGGCGCGACCAGCTCAACCGCGGTCGCCGGAGGCGTGGCCGCGACGACGAACACCTCCGCCGGCGGTGGCGCAACCCCGGCAAGCCCGACCACGCGACCGAAGCCTCCGCTGCACCTCTCGCCCGTCACGGCCAAGACCAGCAACATCGCCTACGTAGGTCCGGTCTACGAAAAGACCGCGACCGGCGAAGTCGTTCCCTACGTGGCGCCCGCGGTCCCCGGCCAGACGAACAGCGCGACCGGCGGCAGCCCCGTCAGCACCGCTGCCGTGGCCAAGCCGGACCTGCTGGTTCCCGGTTCGCTTGCCCGCTACATTGACGGGCTCGCCGCGGCGCCGATGTCCGCGCCGCCGGCCATCCAGGCGATGATCTGGGCCGGCAATCAGATCATCGGCCTGCCCTACATCTTCGGCGGCGGTCACGCCTCGTTCATCTCGCCCGGCTATGACTGCTCGGGCACCGTCTCGTTCGCGCTGCATGGCGCCGACCTCCTGGCCACGCCCGAGGACTCCTCCGAATTTGAGATCTGGGGCTCACACGGCGCCGGGCGTTGGGTCGCGATCTTCGCCAACGCCGGTCACGCCTACATGACGGTCGCCGGGCTGCGTCTGGACACGAGCGCCGCCGATGACCCTTCGAACCAGCAGGGCCCCCGCTGGCGTCCGCTGCGCCCGGAAAACGCGGGCTACACGGTTCGCCACCCACTCGGGCTCTGAGGCCGCTGCGCACGCGCCCCGGCGGTGTGCGGTGCGGCCGGCCGAGCTGGTGGGGTGCGGCCTGGCCGACCTGGTGGGAGTCGCCTCCGGTTGTCCCGGCGGATGGACGATCGGGTCACAGGGGCGGCGAGCCGGGTTCGGCTACGCTTGAGCGATCCGTACGCGCGAACAGCAATAGGAGGATCAGATGGCCGGTCTGACCGGGCGCATGTCAACCGTTGTGAAGGCGAAGGTCTCGAAGTTGCTGGACCGCGCGGAAGATCCCGCTGAGACGCTCGATTACAGCTACCAGAAGCAGGTCGAACAGCTGCAGAACGTCAAGAAGGGCATAGCGGACGTAGTCACCGCCAAGAAGCGCCTGCAGATGCAGGAGGCGACGCTGAAGCAGTCCGTGGTCAAGCTCGACACGCAGGCCCGCCAGGCCCTGTCCTCCGGTCAGGAGGACCTCGCCCGGACGGCGCTGGAGCGCAAGAACGTCGCCCAGACCGAGTTGCAGGGTCTCGACACCCAGGTCGCCGAACTGGAAGACCAGCAGCAGAAGCTGACCGACTCCGAGCAGAAGCTGCGCGCGAAGATCGAGTCGTTTCGCACCAAGAAGGAGGTCATCAAGGCGCAGTACTCCGCCGCCGAGGCGCAGGTGCGCATATCAGAGGCCGCGACCGGCGTGGGCGAGCAGATGGCCGACGTCGGCCTGGCGATGCAGCGCGCGGTCGACAAGACCGAAAACATGAAAGCCCGCGCCGACGCCGTGTCCGAGCTGGAAGCCGCCGGTACGTTCGATGACGTCACCGCGCTCGGCTCCGGCGAAGACGACATCGATCGTCAGCTGAAGTCGCTCTCCAGCCAGTCCGCCGTCGATGACGACCTTGCCAAGATGCGGGCTGAGATCGGGGCCGGAGACGGAGGGGGCGCCCCGGCCGGGGAGATCGCTGCCCCGAGCGAGCCCGCACCGGCCGAGACTGCACAGACCCCGCCGGCCGAAGGCGGGCAGTCATGATCGTGCGTATCTCCGGCGAGGACCAGTATCGCCTCGACGACGACGATGCGGCGCGACTCAACGAGCTCGAGCGTACGGTCATCGCGCTCGTCGACGGCGGCGAGGAGGACGGCTTCGCCGATGCCTACGGGGCACTGCTCGACTATGTGCGCGCGCAGGGCGAGCGTGTCGACGACGACGCGATCGAGACATCCGACCTGATTCTGCCGCCGTCAGACCTGACGTTCGCCGAGGCGGGGCGTGAGTTCACGGGCGAGGGTCTGATCCCGGACTAGATCGGTATGCCCCACAGCGGGAACCAGCGCTCCAGTTCCGGCTCGATCGGCAGTTCGGAGGCCATCTGCGCCTTCAGCTGCAGCTCGCGCTCGGTCGAGCGTTCGTTGGCGTCGCCGGGCTTGGGCACGAACGGGTACCAGTAGCCGCGCTTGTAGTTGTAGATGAAGTACACCGGCCGATGCTGCGCATCCGTGAACGCGAACACGGCGCACAGCAGCCGCTCGCCGTGACCGGCCGTCTCGATCGAGCCCGACACCGCGTTGATGCCGACTGCGAGGTCTTCGACGCTGGGCTTGCCGGCGGGGTTGCGCAAGACCATCCAGCGATAGCCGTAGCTGTCGTCCTGGGTGGCGACGGTCGTGCCGCTGTCTCCGCCGGTGGCCTTGACCACTTCCTCCATTTCCCGCAGCGTCGCTTCGAACTCGCTCGTCGCCAGCGCCTGAAACACGATCGCCGCGACCCCGGCGGGGTCGATCGAGTGTTCGCTTTGCAATGCGATGTAGGCGGTCGTGATCGCGAACAGCCGGTCGGGCGCCGGCCCGGCGACCTCGTGGCGGCCCGTGAGTATGTCGCGTAGGCCCATTCAGCGTTCCGTGACAATCGCAGGGCTCACGGCCGGCCCTGTCCCTCGCTAAGGGTTCGCGTCACGATAGGTGGTGGGTTGAGGGGGGCGCGGACCCTAAGGATGATCACGACGCGCATCCTCACCACTCACTATGCGACGGCCGTACTGGAGGAACCCTGCAGCTGGGACTCAAGCCGCGACAGCGCCTCCAGGCGCGCCTCCAGCGGCGGGTGGTCGGAGAAGATGTTCATCAGCGATTTCTTGGTTCTGGCGGGCAGGATGAAGAAGGCGCTCATCCCCTCGGCCTTGCGCAGGTCCTGCATGGGCACCCGCTCCATCGTGCCGCTGATCTTCAGCAGCGCCGAGGCCAGCGCGCTGGGGCGGCCGGTCAGCACCGCGGAGCCGCGGTCGGCCGCGAACTCGCGGTAGCGCGACAGCGCGCGCAGCAGCAGGAACGAGACGGCGTAGACGAGCACAGAGACGAGCACCACGATCATGATGTCCTCCTCCTCTTCGCGGTTGCCGTAGCCGCCGCCGAAGAAGAACGCGAACTGGGCGATCGTCGAGGCGAGCGTCGCAAAGAAGCTCGCCAGCGTCATCACCATCACGTCGCGGTTGATCACGTGCGTGAGCTCATGCGCCATCACGCCTTCGAGCTCGGCGGGATCGAGCAGTTCGAGGATCCCTCGCGTGGCGCAGACGGTGGTCGACTTCTTCGCGCGGCCCATAGCGCAGGCGTTGGGCATCGAGGTCTCGATCACGCCTACCCGCGGCTTGGGCAGGTTGGCCTGCACGCACAGCCGCTCGATGATCCCGTGCAGCTCCGGCTCCTGCGCGGGGGTCACCTCTTTGACCCCCATGGTCGCCAGCGCGATCTTGTCCGAAGCGAAGAACTGCACCAGCAGCAGCACGACCGCCACCAGCACGATGATGCCGGCGCCGGCCCCGACGGCGAACAGCACCCCCACGAACACCGCGTACACGAGTCCCAGCAGGAACAGGGTCAGCACCATTCGCGTCTGCAAGCCTTTGTCTCGGCCGAACTTTTCAGGTCGTTTAGCCATCGCGATCATTGTCGCAGACACGGCTCACGGTCCCATAATACGCCGCTCGGAGCGGTCGCGCCCCTTGCGGGCGGCTGTGCGCGCAACGACGCATAGGTCGTAGAGTGCGGATCACACGATGATGCGCGGCGAGGATCAACGATGAAGCCCGAAGTGCATGTGCTCGGTATCTCGATCAAGACGTTCGGGGTGACGTTCGCGCTCGGATTTCTCGCCTGCGGTCTCGTGATCGCGCGGCGGCTGCGCGAGCTGGACAAACCCGTGGACTGGGCGTATGAGATCGTGTTCGCCGCCCTCGTCGGCGGTGTCGTCGGCGCGCGCGGGTATTACGTCATCCAGAACTACTCCACGGTCAAGCACAACCTGCTCGGCAGCGTGTTCTCCGGCTCGGGCCTGGTTTGGTACGGCGGCGCGATCGGCGGCGCGATCGGGGTGCTCGCGTGGATGCGCTGGCGCGACGCGCTGGAGCTGAGGATGTTCGACTTGTGCGCGACCGCGCTCGCGCTCGGCTATGGGATCGGACGGATCGGCTGTCAGGTCTCCGGCGACGGCGACTACGGAATCAGATCGAGCCTGCCGTGGGCGATGGGCTACCCGCACGGCACCGTGCCGACCCCGCCGGGGGTGCGTGTGCAGCCCACGCCGATCTACGAGACCATCTCGATGTGCCTGCTCGCCTATCTGCTGTGGCAGTTGCGCGATCGCGTGCGCCCGGGCGTGATATTTGCGCTGTACCTGCTGTTCAGCGGCCTCGAGCGGTTCCTGGTCGAGTTCATCCGGCGCAACACCGAGGTGCTCGCGGGCCTGACCGCTCCACAGCTGGAGAGCCTCGTGCTGATGGCGATCGGCGCGGGGTGGCTGGCGTGGATGGCGCGCGAGGGCGGACTGGCGGGACCGCGCGCGGGGGCAGGGCGGACGCCCCAGCCGGCCGGTGCGTGACTCGCCAGCGATAATCTCGGGATGAGCACCGGAACCACCTCACGTTCGACCGGTCTGTCGCCGGCGTTTCCTCTCGGCAGTCGCCTTGACGAGCACGGGCGGCTGGAGGTCGGGGGATGTGACACGGTCGAGCTCGCGCGTGAGTACGGTACGCCCGCGTATGTCCTCGCCGAGGACGACCTGCGCGCGCGGGCGCGGGCGTTTCTCGAGGCTGCACGGCGGACCGAGCACGAGGATTTCAAGGTCGTGTTCGCCGCGAAGGCGTTCCCGTGCACCGCCGTGCTCAGCCTGTTCGCCGAGGAGGGCCTGTGGTGCGATGTGGCCTCAGGCGGCGAACTGCACTTGGCGCTGACCGCGGGGTTTGCGCCGGAGCGGATCGTGCTGCACGGCAACGCCAAGTCCGAGTCGGAGCTGCGCATGGCGCTGGAGTGCGGGGTCGGGCTGATCGTGATCGACAACTTCGACGAGATCGCCCGGCTGGAGCGGTTGTTGGCCGCGGATGCCAGATCCGACTCGGGGTCGGTGCATGCTGGGGTTAAGGCTGATGGTATGCGGTCGGCGCATGCGCCGACCGCTGAGGCCGCGCATGCGCGGCCTCACGACGAGCCGCATGCGGCTCGTCGGGTGGGGTCGCATGCGACCCCACCCGGGGCGGCACATGTGCCGCCCCGCCCATCGGCGCTAGCGCCGATGGGACAACATCAGCTTTATAAAAAGCATGGGGGTCCACCCCAGGAGAGCTCGCCCGACTACATCCAGGACGTGCTCATCCGGGTGACACCGGACGTGCGGGGGGACACGCACGAGAAGATCTCCACCGGTCAGGCGGACTCCAAGTTCGGGTTTGCGATGGCCGACGCGCCCGAGGCGATCGCGCGGATCGAGCGCGTCGCCCGACTGCGGCTGGTGGGGCTGCACGCGCACATCGGCTCGCAGCTGCTGGACCTGGAGCCGTTTCGTCGCGAGGCCGCAGAGCTCGCCCGACTCGGCGATTTTCCCGTGTGGGACGTGGGCGGCGGGCTCGGTGTGCGCTACACCGCCGACCAACCCGAGCCCCCGCCGATCGAGGCGTATGTGAACGCGGTCGTGGTGGCGGCGCGCGAGCACGGGATGGGCGCCCCCGGCAGGCGGCTGCTGATCGAGCCCGGCCGGGCGCTGACCGCGAACGCCGGCGTGACGCTGTACACCGTCGAGAGCGTCAAGCACAACGTCTCGTGCTGGGTGGCGGTCGACGGCGGGATGTCTGACAACCTGCGCCCGATGCTGTACTCCGCACGATATGAAGCGCATGTGGCCGATCGGTTCGGCGGCACGACCGAGTGCGTGCTCGCGGGCAAGCACTGCGAGTCCGGTGATGTACTCGTGCGCGAGGCGCTGCTCGACGATCCCAGGCCCGGCGATGTGATCGTCACGCCCGCCACCGGCGCGTACGGGTATGCGATGGCGTCCAACTACAACGGCGTCCCGCGACCGCCGGTGATCATGTGCGGCAACGGACAGGCGCGCGTGGTCGTGCGGCGCGAGACGTTCGATGATTTGATCTCGCGCGATGTCCGCTAGCGGAACCACACCGTCGGTCGCCCCCGCAGGCGGAGCGGGGGCAGTCGCGCCGTTTCGCATCGGCCTGCTCGGTCATGGCACGGTCGGGTCGGCGTTCGCCGAGCTGCTGGGCGAGCGGGCGGGGGAGATCGAGCGCGTCAACGGCCGCAGACCGGTGATCACCGGCGTGCTGACCCGCACGCGGGGCGGCTTTGATGAGATCCTCGCCGGCGCGGATCTCGTGGTCGAGCTGATCGGTGGGATCGAGCCCGCGCGTGAGTACCTGTTGGCGGCGATGCGCGCCGGTCGCGACGTGGTCAGCGCGAACAAGCAGCTGCTCTCCAAGCACGGCGAGGAGCTGTTCGGGGTCGCCCGCGAGCATGGTGTGCTGCTGCGGTTTGAGGCCGCTGTCGCCGGTGCGGTGCCGGTCGTGCGCCTGCTCGAGGAATCGCTGGCCGCCACGCCGATCGAGCGCATCCACGGGATCGTCAATGGTACGACCAACTTCATCCTCTCAGAGATGGCCCGCGGCAGCTCTTACGCGCAGGCACTGGCCGAGGCTCAGCGCCTGGGCTATGCCGAGGCGGACCCCAGCGACGACGTCTCAGGCCGCGACGCGGCGGCGAAGATGGCGATCCTCGCGCGCCTGGCGTTCGGCGCGCCGGTGCGCCTGGAGGACGTCAGCTACGAGGGCATCGAGCACCTGCAGGCCGACGATCTGGAGTATGCCCGCGAGCTGGGCCTCGGCCTGAAGCTGATCGGTACGGCCGAGCGTCGCGACGGCGGCCTGTCGGTGCGGGTTCATCCCGCGTTCCTGTACGCCGGGCATCCGCTCTCGTCGGTGTCGGGACCGTTCAACGCGGTGACCGTCGAATCCGAGACGATCACGGAGATCACACTGTCCGGGCCCGGGGCCGGCGGGCGGCAGACCGCGAGTGCGGTGCTGGGCGATGTCGTAAGCGTGATGACCGGCGGTGCGCGACCGCCCGCCCCGCCATTGGAGTTGCGTCTGTTGGAAGACGTCCCATATGCGTTCTACCTGCACATGGAGGTCGCGGACCGTCCGGGCGTGCTGGCGGCGGTGATGCAGGTGCTGGGCGAGCAGGACGTCTCGATCAAGTCGGTCGTCCAGCGCGGCCTCGGTGAGAACGCGCGCCTGGTGATGGTCACTCATGCGGTCGCCGAGTCGAGCCTACGCGCGGCGATCGCGCGGCTGCGGGAGTTCGACTTCGTACGCTCGACCCCCCGCACCATCCGGGTTATCGAAGAGGAGTTCGGATGATGAACGAGGCGACCGTCAAGATCCCCAGGGTGGAGGGGATACCGCCGACGGGCGCTCATGTGCCTCTGATCGAGCGTTATCGCGAGCGTCTCCCGTTCGCTGCCGGCGATCCACTGGTCAGCCTGCAGGAGGGCTCGACTCCGCTGCTGCGCGCGCCCGTGCTCTCGGAGATGGTCGGCGCGAGCGTGCGGTTGAAGCTGGAGGGCGCCAACCCGACCGGGTCGTTCAAGGATCGCGGCATGACCTGTGCGGTGTCGGCGGCCGTGCGCGAAGGCGCCAAGGCGGTGATCTGCGCCTCCACGGGCAACACGGCGGCCAGCTCGGCGGCGTATGCCGCGCGGGCGGGCATCACCTGCGCGGTGATCGTGCCGGATGGCAAGATCGCGCAGGGCAAGATGGCCCAGACGCTCGTCCACGGCGCGCGCGTGATCTCGCTGGCGGGCAACTTCGACCAGGCCCTGACGCTCGTGCGCGAGCTGACCGACACGCACCCGATCGTGCTGGTCAACTCGGTCAACAACTACCGCATCGAAGGCCAGAAGACCGCCGCGTTCGAGATTCACGAGGGCCTCGACGGCGGTCTGGAAGCGCTGTGCATTCCGGTCGGCAACGCGGGCAACATCACCTCCTACTGGCGCGGCTTTCAGGAGATGGGCTCCGCGCCGAAGCTGTTCGGATATCAGGCTGCGGGCGCCGCGCCGCTGGTGGAGGGCAAGCCCGTTGAGCACCCTGAAACGGTGGCGAGCGCGATCAGGATCGGCAACCCCGTGCGCTGGGAGGACGCGATGGCCGCCGCGACGGACTCGCGCGGCTCGATCAGATCGGTCAGCGACACCGAGATCCTGGCGGCGTTCAGGCTGCTGGCCTCCCGGGAAGGGATGTTCTGCGAGCCGGCCTCGGCCGCGTCGGTCGCGGGTCTGCTCAAGTACGGCGCCAACGGTGCTGAGCAGATCGTGTGCGTGCTGACCGGCCGTGGCCTGAAGGACCCGGAGACGGCGATCGCGCACAACGACGGCAGGATCATCAACTGCCCGGCGGAGATTGCCGCGATCGAGGAGGCGGTGCTGGGTGATCCGTAGGCGGGTCGTGCGCGTGCCCGCGTCATCGGCCAACCTCGGCCCCGGCTTCGACTGTATGGCGGCGGCCGTCGGGCTGCATCTGGAGCTGGAGGTGCGCGAGACGGGACAGTTCGCGGTCGAGACCGACCTGCCCGTCGCGCATGGGCGCACGAACCTGTGCGTGCAGGCGTTCGAGCGGTTGCACTCCGCGGATGGGTTCGCTTTCAGGATCACCTCTCAGATCCCACTCTCCGGGGGCCTGGGATCGAGCGCGGCGGCGATCGTCGCGGGGCTGATGGCGGCGGACCACCTGTTCGAGCTGGACGCCGACCTGCTCGCGCTGGCGAGCGAGATCGAGGGCCATCCCGACAACGTCGCGGCGGCGCTATGCGGTGGGTTCGTCGTGTGCGCGGACGGGCAGGCGACGCGCTTTGACCCCCCGACGGGTCTGGAGGCGATCGCCGTCGTGCCCGAGCAGGCTGTGCGCACCAGGGCCGCGCGCGACATGCTTCCGGCGCAAGTGCCGCTGCAAGAGGCGGTGTTCAACGTCGCGCACGGCGCGCTGCTGACGCTCGGGCTGGCCAAGAGCGACTGGGACCTGGTCGCGCGCGGGTTGCATGACAGTCTGCACCAGTCGCGCCGCGCCGGCCTGTTCCCACGCTCTTATGACCTGGCCTCTCGCGCCGGCGAGTTGGGAGCGCTGGGTGCGACGATCTCCGGCGCGGGCCCCACCGTGCTCGTGTGGTGCTTCTATGAGCAGACCGGCGCCGTCGTGGAGGCGCTGCGCTCAGAGGTCGGGGGCTGGGCGACGTTGCTGCGGACCCCGTTCGAGGCGCAGGGGGCTTATGTGGGGGAGCTTTAGCTGAGACTTCAGCTGAGACGTGCCAGGCGCCCGCGCGCGTCCTCGAACCCGTCCAACCGCGCGAGGGTTTCCTCGGCGAGCGCCAGATAGTCCGCCCCGAGGTCCGGGCGGTGGTCGAGGATTGACTTGGCCCGCTCGGCCGACTCTGCGTAGGCGATCGAGGAGCGGATCGCGGTGTCGAACACCAGCTCGCCAAAACGCTCCTTCAGCGAGACGAGCGCCTCGCGCGAGTGCACGGTGCGCATGTCGGCGAGGTTCAGCAGCACGCCGAGCAGCCGCAGGTCCGGGTTGAGGCTATCCCGCGCGAGCTCGATCACCTCCATCGCCTGCTCGACGCCCTGCAACGCGAAGTACTGGGCCTCCGCGGTCACGAGCGCCCGGTCGGCGGCCACGAGCGCGTTGACCGTCAGCAGCCCGAGCGAGGGCGGACAGTCGATCAGGATCAGCTCGTAAGAGCCGGGGGCCTCGGCCAGAGCGCGACGCAGCGTCAGCTCTCGGCCCATCTTCGCGCCGAGCATCAGCTCGGCCTCCGCGAGACTCAGGTTGGCGGGTATCAGGTCGTCGTGTATCGCCTCGCCCGTTGAAGCCCGCCCGGACAGCACGTCGGCGATCGTCGGCTCGACATCGGGCGCCAGGTCGAAGTAGTCAGACAGGTTGCCCTGCGGATCGAGGTCTACGGCTAGCGTCTTCACACCCGCCCGCCGGAACGCGTCGGCCAGGGTCCGCACCGCGGTCGTCTTGCCGGTTCCCCCCTTCTGGGAGAGCACGGCGATTGTCGTGGCAGTCGTCCGGGACGCGGTCATTGGGCGCGATACTACGCGGCGCGCGGTCTTACGGAGGACACGTGAACCACCCAACCGTTCGGCCGTTCCGGACGGCGTCGCAAGATGTTCTAGGTGTCGGCCGACGAAGCTGCTTCGCCCGGGGGCTCAGCCCGCGCTGTGCAGAGTCGTCGAGACTGGAGCCTCGCCTGGCTGTGGCGTGATGCTGAGGAAGCGCAGCCGGTAGCGGCCGACCAGGATCTCGTCGCCGTCTCGCAGCACCTGCTGGCCGATCCCCGATCGGTCGATCCGCGAGCCGTTCACGAACACGCCGTTCAGGCTGCGGTCGTCCAGCACGCGCACGCCGTCGGCCTGGCGCACGACCAGCGCGTGCCGGCGTGAGACGGTCGGGTCGTCGAAACGCACGTCCGCCGCGAGGCTGCGCCCGATGCGCGTCCACTCGCGTGTCAGCGCGACCGTCTTCAATGTGCTGCCGTCTTCGTACGCGAGGTACTCGCCGGGTTCGTTGCACTGCTCGCGTGCATCCTCCAACCACGCGTCGCTGTCGACCGGTTCGGGCTGGGACAGGGCGCCGCCGAGCGCGCCGGTCCTCAGGGTGTCCGCGTCGATCGCCCTCTCATGAGCGCGGGGAGCACCCGTGTTGCCGCGGCTGGCGAGGATTCGTCCAGGCGGGTCGGACTCGCCCGGCATGGCTGAGCCGGTCGAGCGGCCGCGGGCAAGGCCGCCGGCGCTGAACAGGGACGCGCGCACGAAGTCGTGGCCCCCGCAGCCTGGACAGTCGCTCAGCGTGTCCGTGCCCGCAAGCGTCAGCATGTACCCACAGCGCCCGCAGCGGAAGGAGCCCGCGCCGGCCATTGTTCCCGAAGTAAGCGATTCCATCCTGTGCTTGCCCCTTTCTGCTTCGGATTCCCCAGGGTGCTGCCCATCAGGAAGAGCTCGTGGCGATCATAACAAGCGTGTCAATATCTCGATGTAAGCCGTGGTCGCGAGTTCTGACAGCACAAATCTAGCATTTTGTTCCCGATTCTGGCGTCTCGTGTGGCCCCAAGATCGCCCGACAACTGCACTACCCGCCCGCCGGCCTGCGCAAACGGCAGATGAAGGCCTACGCACGGATTGACGAAGACTCGAGCATGAGTTGACGGGAGGCCTGCCGAGGCTGAGCCTGCAGACACCCCACGCCGGCAGGAGCCTGGCCGGCCGGGGCGAACTCCGACACCATGAGCCAAGATCCCAAGCCCGTCGAGCGCGACATCGAGCAGTTCGAGCGCTTCCTGCTGCGTCGTGGTGTCGGTGCGCTGGAGGCCGACCGAGACCGTTGCGCCGATTGCGAGCGCACGCCGCTCGTGGGCGAGAATGTACACCTGTATGCGCGCGTCAAGGGCATCGTCTGTGAGCTGTGCAGCTCGCTGCGCCGCGAGCACCCGGTCGCGACTGAGCTGGTGCGCCACTCAGAGCACGGCCACACCGTGCGGCTCACCCGCGCGGCATAGCGTCCAGCCCGCGCAGGGCGGTCGTTCGGTGCGGCGTCGAGGGCGACCCCGTTGCGACCATGTACCGTCCTCATTTCATCGGCCCGCGACCGCCCGTCCGTGGGCAGCTCAACTAGACTGGCCACGATCATGGACCCCGTGACCGTGTCGATCGTCGTAGACCGCCCGCGTGAGCAGGTGTTCGACTATCTGCAGGACATCGCCAACCACCCGGAGTTCACCGACCACTACCTGGTCGACTGGCACCTGACGCGCATCGACTCGGTCGGTCGCGGCGCGGGCGCGCGCTTTCGCGTGAAGGCCCCCGGTGCACGCTTCACCTGGGGCGACGTCACGCTCGTCGAAGTCGAGCGGCCGCACCGGATCGTCGAGGTCGGCCGCACCGGCAAGGGTAACCGCGTGCGCACGCTCGGCGTCTACGAGCTTGCGTCCGGCGCCTCGGGTACGACCCATGTCCAGTTCACGATCGAGACCGAGCCCGCCAAGCTCTCCGATCGGCTGCTCGAGGGGTTCGGCGCGCGCGGCTGGATGCGTCGCAAGAACGCCCGCGCGATGCGCCGCCTGCGCACAATCCTCGAGTCAGACGTTGGCCGTGGCGAGCGCGTAACGGTCGCCGGTGGGTAGACTGCCGCGCGTGTTGAGCCGCCTGCGCAAGCCCACGCTCTCTCTCGCCGGCGTTCTGCTGGCGGCGTTTGTGCTGAGCTCGTGCGGGGACTCGCATACCCGCGTAACCACCGGCACTTACGCCGGCGAGTCCGGTCAGAACGCCCCGTATCTGAACGTCGGTCCGCTCGTCTATGAGGTTCAGCTCTCGCGTGAGCTCAACCCCGCCAACGTGGAAGACGCCTCCTACCTCCAGGGTCTCACGCCCGCCCAGCGGGCTCTCGCGCCCGGCGAAGAGTGGTTCGCCGTGTTCATCCAGGTCTACAACCAGACCTCCACGCCGCATCTCGGTGCCACGAACCTGACGATCAGCGATACCCAGAATAACGTCTACACGCCGATCATTCCGGGCCCGACAAACGATTTCGCCTACCGTGGTGGTCTCGTCCCCGCCGAAGGCCAGATCCCCGTGTCCGGGTCGATCGCCGCCAACGGGGGCACCCAGGGCGCGCTGCTGCTGTACAAGATCCAGGTCGTCTCGCTCGACAACCGGCCATTGGAGATTCACATCGTCGATCCGTCGAATTCAGCACAGACGGCCTCGGCCGAGCTCGACGTTTAGCGGCCGAGCTCGACGTTCAGCGGCTCGCCTGCAGCCCCGCTTCGAGCACCTGCCGCGCCACGGGGGCCGCTGTCGCGCCGCCCGCGCCGTCTTTGACGAGCAGCACGCCCACCGCGATGCGCGGGTGCAGCGCGGGCGCGAACGCCGCGAACCAGGCGTCGGTGTTGCTCGGTTCGCTCGCCGCGCCCTCACAGCCCGACGCGCCCGATTCCCCGGGTCCACTTTCTTTTGAGGCGCCGCCTTCTTCGCTCCCGCCCGAGCACGAGTTCGCCGTGCCCAGTTCGGCTGTGCCGGTCTTGCCCGCGACCGTCACTCCCGGGATCGCCGCCGAGGTTCCCGTGCCTTCGCGCACCACGTCGATCATCAGCCGCCGCATCGTGCGCGCGACCTTCGCGCTGGTAACCGTTGGGTCAGAACTGGGCTTGGCTCCAAACACGAACGTGGGCTGCGGACGGCGTCCTCCGTCGGAGATCGTGGCCGCCACCGTACCCATCTGCAGAGCGCTCGCCTGCACCTCACCCTGGCCGATCGCGGTCGAGCCGACGTCCAGTTCGCCTTGGATCCGCGAGGCCGCCGGCAGCGTGCTCTCGATGGCGCCGGGAATTCCCGGTTCGTGGTTGAAGCCATACCGTTCGGCCATCGCCACCAGCCGCGGGGCGCCCAGCTTGACCCCAAGCGGCGCGAACACGGAGTTGCACGACACCGCAAACGCCAGTGCCAGCGACCCGCCGCATTCCTCGCCGTTGGCGTTGCTCAGCTTGACCCCGTCGAGCGTCGCGTACGTTGCGTAGGGGAAGGTGCTACGCGGGTTGGCAATCCCGGCCTGCAGGACGCCACTGACGGTGATCATCTTGAACGTCGAGCCCGGCGGCTGCAGATCGTTGATGCCGATCCCGGCGACCGCCAGGATCTGTCCCGTGCTCGGCTGCATCGCGACGATCCCGCCGAGTTGACCGCCGAGCGCGGTGACCGCGGCGCGCTGCACCGCGGGGGAGATCGTCGTACGCACCGCCGGCGCGGTCTTCGGCGCGGCGTAGGCGAGCACTCGCGAGCCCCCGCCGACCTGTGTGCTGCTCGCGAGCAGTTTGCCTCCCGGCGTGCCTCGCAAGCTGTTGTCCAACGCCTCCTCGACACCGCTCACGCCGACGATCGCGCCCGTCGGGACCCCTTCGGCTTCGAGTTGCTGCGCGCGCGCGGCTGGAACGGGGCCGACTTCGCCCAGCACCGCGCCGGCAACGGCACCGAGCGGTGAGTCACGCCGGCCGGCTTCGGTGGCCGCGCCTTCGGCGAGGACCGACCCGTCGCGCGCCAGCAGCGTGGCTCTGCGCGGCAGCGTCATCTTGCGATCGAGCAGCTCCCCCGCCCGCAGCCCCGGAAACTCCAGCGACCGCGACCAAACGATCCCGCCGGTTGCGCCGCCACCGCCTGAGATCTTCAGCGCGAACGCCAGCCGCAGCGTCCCGAACAGCCGTGTGCTCACGCGCACCGGCACCGCCACCAGACCGCCCGGCGCGTCGCGGGGCTTGCCGATCACTCGCAGGCGTGTCGCGGTCGCCGTCCTCAGCGCGTGCTGATAGTCGTCGGCCAGCTCATGCGGAGAGATCGTCCGTTTCGACGGGGCGTCGATGTCGTCGTACATCGTCGCGTATTCCCCCTTCGCCCAGGCGGCGACATACCGCGCCGCGAGCGCTTGCGAGGCATCCTGGCCATGGCTTGCGCCGACGACCGCCCCGACCACGAACGCCACTCCCGCGAGTGCGATCATCGGGCGCGCCCGCCTGGCGCGCCGTCGTCGCCGGTGGTCGTGATGATCGCCGGGGGCGTCGCCGTCCGAGGGCTCGCCCGCGGACATCGCGGTCACGATCGATCCCGGCGGTTGCGAGCGTCCACGTCGCGGAACGGTAGAACATGGTTTGGTGAACATGCTCGTGCGCACGAACGAAGGTCTCGATCGACGGGCACAGATGTGACGACGCTCGATTGGCTGATCGTCGCGTTCGCCGCGCTGCTCGCGGGATTCGGTTTCCGACGGGGATTCATCGTGGGCGTGCTCTCGTTCGCGGGCTTTGCACTTGGTGCATTCCTCGGAACGCGCCTCGGTCCTCTTCTGTTGCCGCGCGAATCGGCCTCGCCGTATGCACCCGCGTTCGGGTTGATCGGCGCGCTGCTGGCCGGTGCGATCCTCGCGACCGGTCTGGAGGGACTGGGTTTCAGGCTGCGCCGCACGCTGATCGTGCCGGGCTTCGGTCTGCTGGATGGCCTGCTCGGCGCGGCGCTGGGCGCGGCGCTCGGTCTGGGTGTCGTCTGGATCGTCGCGGCCGTCGCGGCGCAGACGCCCAACGACAGGCAACTGCGCGCGGACATCCAGCGTTCGGCGATCCTGGGCGAGCTCAATCAGCTGCTGCCGCCGTCGGGGCCGATCCTGAACGCACTGTCGCGTCTGGATCCGCTGCCACAGGTCGCGGGCCCCTCGCCCGACGTGGCGGCGCCGTTGCCGCGGATCGGTCGTGCCCCGGGCGTGCGCGTGGCTTCGCACAGCGTCGTGCGTGTGCTGGGCACCGCCTGCGGCCTGGCGATCGAGGGCTCCGGCTGGGTGGCGCGGCCGCAGGAGATCGTCACCAACGCGCATGTCGTCGCCGGCGAGCGGGACACGACCGTCGAGGTCGGCGGCCGCCCGCCCGAACTGTCCGCGGAAGCGATCGCGTTCGATCCGAGGAACGACATCGCGGTGCTGCGCGTTCCGGATCTCGGCGACGTGCCGTCGCTGAGCGTCGCGGGTGAACCCACGTCGGGCCGGGCGGGCGCGATCCTCGGCTATCCCGAGAACGGGCCCTACGACGTGCAGCCCGGCCGCATCGGGCGCACACAGACGATCCTCACCGACGACGCCTACGGTCACGGCCCCGTCTCACGTCTGCTGACACCGCTGCGCGGGCTGGTGCGACCGGGCAACTCCGGCGGACCGTTGGTCGACGCCGATGGCGATGTGCTGACGACGGTCTTCGCCGGCACCGTCGGTGGCGGTCCCGCCGGCGGCTACGGGGTCGCCAACGCGACGGTCATCCGTCTGCTGGGCGAGGTGAGGTCGGGGTCGGTCGCTGTCGCCACAGGACCGTGCGCGGCCGGGTGAGTCGGGGCCGGGTCGGCTCAGGTTCCGGCCGCGGCCGGGCGAGGAGTGGAGCGTGGTCTGGTGGGGCGGGTGGAGGCCGAGGCGGGTGCTGAGGCTGGGTCGGGGTCCGGCGTGGAAGTGTTGTCTTTTTCGTCGTCGATGCGCGCCCGCGTATGCGCGCCCGCGCGCGCCCGCGCGGTCGCAGCCTTTTTTTGCATTGATCCTGCGCCACTCATCTCGTCGCTCGCCGCCCGCTCGTCGATCGCCGTCTGTACTGCCGCCAACCGACGCACCAGCCCTGAGCGCACCTGCTCGAGCTCCTCTGCGCTCAGCAGCGCGGGCCCTGCCAACCGGCTGGTCGCCGTCGATCGGGGCGCTACGCCCGGGTGTTCGACTTCGATCTCGCCGATCGCCTGCTCCAATGTGGCTATCTGCGAGCGCAGCCCGCGCCTGCGCTCTGCGGCCGTCTCATCGTTCGTATCGCCGGCCGAACCCCGTGCCGGTCGCGTCGGCCGTGCCGAGGTGGCCGGTGGCGTCGCCACATACAGGGCGGCCGCGACCTCGCGCAGGTCGGCTCCGGTCGCCTCGGCTTCGCGGGCCGCGTCGGCCGCGATCGTGGCCACGGTCGACGGCCGCTGGGGTGTGGACGCGACGAACGTGCCACTGCCCTGCTGGCTCTCGATCAGACCTTTCTGCTCCAGGCGCTGGTAGACGGCGCGAACGGTGTTGACGTTGAGGCCACTCGTCTCAGCCATCTCGCGCAGGCCGGGCAGGCGCTGTCCGGGCTTGAACCTGCCGTCGTGTATACGCGCGCACAGCGCCCAGCTGAGCTGCAGGCCGATCGGGACGTCGGCGTCGCGGTCGATGGCTGCGGCGAATCCCTCCAATCCAAGCCTTTCAGGCTGTGTGCTCACAGTCTCACGGTAGCGCTCGTGCACGAGGAACCTAGTGTGTTGGTGAACTAGTACACTAGGGGAATGGGCATGGAGAGGAGGCCTGCGCACGAAGTGGCACCGGGGCGGACCGCCGGACCCGAGCCGGCCACGGCCACGGCTCCGGCCCCCACCACGCGTGAGATCGCCGAGCGGGCGTTCCTGCCGACCAGGAGCCTGATGGAGGAAGTCGGGGACATGATGATCCTCACCACCAGGACGCTCTCATCCAGCCTGCGCCCGCCGTACCCATACGGCGGGGAGTTCGTGTCGCAGTTCCTGTTCGCGCTGCGCCTGTGCTGGCTGCCGCTGCTGCTGTCCACCGTGGCCATCTCCTACGGGGCGCCGGGTCTGGAGGCGGAGAACTTTCTGACGATCTTCGGCGCGACCGACCGGCTCGGCGGGTTCTTCGTGGTGTTCGCCATCCGCGAAATCGGTCCTCTGATCACCGCGATCGTGCTCGCGGGCGTCGCTGGCACCGCGATCACGGCGGACCTGGGGGCGCGCAAGATCCGCGAGGAGCTCGACGCGCTGCAGGTGCTGGGCGTCGATCCCATCAAGAATCTGGTCGTGCCCCGGTTTCTGGCGCTGATGCTCGTCACGGGGCTGTTCAACCTGTACGCGATCCTGTTCGGTCTGTTCGGCGGCATCCTCGCCGCGATCACCTACGAGCAACCGCTGGGGCCGTTCTGGAACACGCTGTTCGCCAACGCCACGTCCACTGACCTGTGGGGGTCGGTGCTGAAGACCACGATATTCGGGGCGATCATCGCGATCGTGTGCTGTTACAAGGGCATGACCGCCTCCGGCGGCGCCGAGGGCGTCGGCAGGGCGGTCAACCAGGCGGTGGTGGTCACGTTCCTGGGGATCGGCGCGTTCAACACCGTGTTCACGCAGACGCTGCTCGCCACCCATCCGAGCATCCTGGTGATCAAGTGATCTCCGCGCCGGCGAGGACGATGGACTCGCGTCGTCGCCGGTCAGGGAGCTCGCGCGGGGCCGCTTCGGGAGCCGGACGATGAACGAACTGTTGGCGATGCCGCGCGAATGGATCGCCGCGACCGGCGAGATCGCTGGGTTCACCGGCAACATCGTTCGCGACGTATGGGGCCTGCGTGTGTTCCGGTTCTTCGGCGAGTCGCTGCGCCAGTCGGGCATCCTGATCGTCTCCTCGACGCTTGTCATCTGGGGGCTGGTGTTCATCATCGGGTTGGGCACGTGCGGCGTTCAGGGCGCCTACTTCACCGAGTCTCAGGGCGCGCCCTCCTACGCGGGCGTGTTCGCCGCGTGGTGTGATCTGCGCGAGGCCGTCCCGCTCACGTTCGGGTACATGATGTCCGCGAAGGTCGGCACGGGCATCGTCGCCGAGCTCGGCGCGATGCGGATCTCCGAGGAGATCGACGCGCTGGAGGTGATGGGCATCGACTCGATGACGTTCCTGTGCGCCACGCGCCTGCTCGCCGCCTGGCTGGTGCTCCCGTTCATGTACATCTCGGCGATCGGCGTGGCGTATCTGGGCTCATACCTCGCGGTGGTGCAGCAGGTTGGATACGTCTCATCCGGCGGATATTTCCTGATCTTCTGGCAGTTCCAGAACCCGCCGGACTTCCTGTTCAGCATGATCAAGGGGATGACCATGGCCACGGCGATTGTGCTGGTGGGGTGCTACTACGGCTACAACGCCGGCGGCGGCCCCGTCGGCGTGGGCACGGCGACGGCCAAGTCGATGGTGCTCAACCTCGTGCTCGTCAACCTGATCGGGATGCTCGGCACCGAGGTGTTCTGGGGCACCAAACCGCGAGCCCCGATCGGGGGATAGCCGACGCCGGCGGTGGCCCGCAAGAGCCGCGGGTTGACCACCCGCTAGGCTGACCGCCGTGGCAAAGACGCTCCTCATAGCCGAGAAGCCCTCCGTGGGGCAGGACCTCGCGCGGGTGCTGAAGGGGCCGTTCCAGAAGAAGGAGGGGTGGCTGGAGGGGCCCGAGGACGTGGTCACCTGGGCGGTGGGGCACCTTGTGCAACTGGCCGAGCCGGACGAGTACGACCCCAAGTTCAAGCGCTGGCGGATGGAGGATCTGCCGATCGTGCCGGACCGATTCAAGCTCGTGATCCGCGACGAACGCTCGCGCAAGCAGATGACGGTCGTCACCAAACAGCTCGGCCGCGACGACATCGATCTGGTCGTCAACGCCTGCGACGCCGGGCGCGAGGGCGAGCTGATATTCGCCTATCTGTACGAGAAGGCCAAGGGCGACAAGCCGGTGAAACGGCTATGGCTGAGCTCGATGACGAACGCCGCGATGAAAGACGCGCTCGCCTCGCTGCGGCCGTCCGAGGAGCTGGCGTCGTTGGAGCAGGCCGCCAGATCGCGCTCGGAGGCGGATTGGATCGTGGGCATGAACGCCACCCGCGCGGCGACTATCCGCCTCAGGAGCTCCTTCGACGGGGCGGTGTCGCTGGGGCGTGTGCAGACTCCGACGCTGGCGATCGTGGCGCGGCGCGAGGAGGAAATCAAGGCGTTCAAGCCCGAGCCGTACTGGCTGGTCGACGCGAAGTTCGCGGCTGAGCCTCTCGCGGATAACGGCAGCGGCGATGGGGGCGACGGCGTGGCCGGGGCTGAGCCTGGCAGCGACGGCGGGCCCGATGCGGATGCCGGGGCGGGAGTAGACGGCGAGCGCATATACCGCGGGCGCTTTCACGCCGGGACCAAGCCCCGGATCGCGACCGAGCAGGAGGCCGTGGCGATCGTAGAGGCGTGCGAGGGCAAGACGGCGACGATTACGAAGCTGGAGAAGAAAGAACAGCGCGAGAAAGCGCCGATGCTGTACGACCTGACGACGCTCCAGCGCGAGGCGAATACGCGGTACGGGTTCTCCGCGAAACGGACGCTGGCGGCGGCGCAGCGCTGTTACGAGGAGCACAAGGCGCTTACGTACCCGAGGACCAGCTCTAGGTATCTGACGAAAGACATGGTCGCCGAGATCAAGCCCACGGCCGAGCTGGTGGGCTCGCACAGAGAGTATGCGCAGGCCGCGAAGTACGTCGTCGGGCTGGACGTGCTGCCGCTGGGGAGAGTCGTGAACGACGCGAAGGTGACCGACCACCACGCGATCATTCCGACCAAGTCTCAGCACGACATCGACCGGATGGGCTCGGACGACAAACGTGTCTATGACATGGTCGCGAGGCGGTTCCTGGCCGTGTTTCATCCGGAGGCGGTGTTCGAGAACACGCGCGTGGAGACGACGGTGCCGGTGGGCGAGGACGAGCGCGACGGCGGGTACGTGTTCAGGACACGCGGCAAGCTGCTGCTCGTCGCGGGCTGGCGCGGGGTCTACGATGAGACGTCCGCGGCGAGCGCGTCGAAAACGACCGCGAGGGCCGAGGGCGAGGAGGACGAGGGGGCAGACCAGCAGCTACCGAAGCTGGACAAGGACGAGCAGGTGAGTACGCGCGAGATCAAGAGCGCGCGCAAGGAAACCAAACCGCCGCGCCGCTACAGCGATGCGTCGCTTCTGGGAGCGATGGAGACGGCGGGCAAGCTCGTCGATGACGAGGAGATGCGCGAGGCGATGAAGGACTCGGGGATCGGCACGCCGGCGACGCGGGCGGCGATCATCGAGCGGCTGATCACGGTCGGGTACATCGAGCGCGACGGACGCTCGCTGGTGGCGACCGAGAAGGGTGTGAACGTGATCAGGTTGCTGAACGAGCACGCGCTCACGTCTCCCGGTCTGACCGGCGACTGGGAGAACCGGCTCGGCAAGATCGAGCGCGGCGAGGACTCGCGGGAGAAGTTCATGGGCGACATCGCGGGGTTCGCCAAAGAGACGATCGCCGAACTGGACGAGAAGCTCAAGGACGTGCGCATCCCTCGGGCGAGCCTCGGGCCGTGTCCGATATGCGGGCACGAGATCATGGAAAACCGCAAGGGGTACTCGTGCTGGGCGCGCAACGACTCCGGGTGCGGGTTCGTGATCTGGAAGGGCAAAGCCGGCAAGCAGCTGCCGGTGGAAGTCGCGCGCGAGCTGATCAAGACGGGCTACACCGCCCGCGCGATCACCGGATTCAAAGGGCGCAGCGGACGCAACTTCAAAGCCCATCTGGCGCTCAACCAGACGGAGGAGGGCAAATGGCGCGTCGAGTTCGACGAGCCGTGGGCCAAGGAGGGCGCGAAACCGCCCGAGGCGGAGACGGACGCAGAGGCCGAGACGCCTCAGACCGCGGGGGCGGCTTCGAGCGACATCGAGGCTCGCACTGCCGCGTAGGGGGCTGGTTTTGGGGGGAGACACGTTCGCCAGTCGACCGTCCCGGCCGTAGTGGCGCCGGTCACCGCACCTGTTGGCGTTGCGGGAGCGCCATCGCCGGGAGTGCGGGGACGAGGACCCGCGCCGTTGCGCAGTCCCCAGCTGCTTGAGGATCTGCACGCGCGGCCGTGGTCGGCGTCATCGTTGGAGCTGTGGATCGCGTGTCCGGCGAAGTGGTTCGTCGAGCGGATGCTGCGCCCGGAAAGTCCGGAGCCAGACCCCGAGCCACTTGCGCGCGGGGGATTGGCGCACGCGGTGTTGCGGGACACGCTGGAGGGGTTGCGCGAGCGGACGGGCTCCGCCCGGTTGACCCATGCTCGACTGGGGCTCGCGCGCGAGCTGCTGCACGCGGCGCTGGGAGAGCACGAACGGGACTTCCCGCTGTCGGCTCTACGCGAGCGCGTCCCGGGAGCGCGGCGCAAGCTGAAGGCCGACCTGGAGCGCTACCTGCGCCACGCGGCCGAGCAGGACAGCCCACTGGAGCCCAGGTGGCTGGAGCTGGGGTTCGGGTTCGACGACGACGAGGGTGGTCTGCCGGCGCTGGATCTCGGCGGGGGAGTGAGGCTGCGCGGGCGGATCGATCGCATCGACGTAGGTCCCGGAGGCGAGGCGGTGGTGTACGACTACAAGGGGGCCAACGTGACGCCGGGGGCGAGGTGGATCACGGAGGGGAAGGTGCAGATGGCGCTGTATATGCGCGCGGCAGAACGATTGCTCGGGCTGCGCGTCGTCGGGGGGATGTACCAGCCGCTGGGCGGCGCCGATCTGCGCGCGCGCGGAGCGCTGGACGGCGAGGCGGGGGTGCAGTTGGAGTGCGTGCGCACCGACGTGTTGGATGGGCGTGAGCTCGACGTGCTGGTGGAGGACGCGGTCGGGCTCGCGCGGGACGCGGCGGCACAGGCAAGAGCCGGCGCGATCGAGGCGAAGCCACAGACCTGCAAGTACACGGGCGGATGCGAGTACCCCGCTATATGCAGATGCGGCAGGTGATCGTCCGGTGGGGCAAGGTGATCAGGTGGAGCGGCTGACGGGATGGGACCTGGCCGATCCCGGATCGGTCGGTGACCGCGAGCCCGGGCCGGCAGATCCCCGGTCGGGGGCAGCCTCGCGCACGCGGACGCTGACGCCCGAGCAGGAGCAGGCGGTCGGTCGACGTGGTGAACCACTGCTGCTGTCCGCGGGGGCCGGTAGCGGGAAGACGTCCGTGCTGGTGGAGCGGTTCGTCAGGGCGGTGCGCGAGGACGGGATCGCGCCGGGACGGATCCTGGCGATCACGTTTACCGAGCGCGCGGCGAGTGAGCTGCGAGAGCGCGTACGGGCGCGACTGTCGGCGCTGGGCGAGCATCAGGCGGCGCACGCGATCGAGGGGGCGTATGTGGGTACGTTCCACGGGTTCTGCGCGCGTGTTTTGGGTGTGCGCGCACACACGCGCGAGGCGGGGCAGCAGAAGGGGCTCGAGATCCTCGACGAGGGGCTCGCCGGGCGACTGCGCCGGCAGGCGTTCGCCGAGGCGCTCGGAAAGTTCGTGGAGGGTGAGCGCGCCGAGGCGGTGGACCTGATCGCCGCGTATGGCGCCGACCGCGCGCGTGCGACGGTGCTGGGCATCTACGCGGAGCTGCGCAGTCACGGGCAGCGCACGCCGCGGTTGCCGACGCCCAAGCCCGGGCACGAGCCCGGCGGACAGGCCGAGCTGGACTTGGAGACCACCGGCATGGACTTGGAGGCCAAGCGGGAGGCTCAGACCGAAGCTGACGCGCAGGGCGCGCGAGCGGTCGCGCTGTGGGACGAGCTGCTGGAGCGGTTCGGCGAGCGCTACGCCGAGGCCAAGCATGCGCGAAACGGGCTTGACTTCGACGACCTCGAGTTGCGCGCGGGCGAGCTGCTGGCTGGAGACGAGCACGTCAGGCGGGCGTGGGCGGAGCGGTTTGAGCTGCTGATGGTGGACGAGCTGCAGGACGTGAACCCCCGGCAGCTGGCGCTCGTGAAGGCGCTCGAGCGCGAGAACCTGTTCACGGTCGGGGATGAGTGGCAGTCGATCTACGGGTTTCGCCACGCCGACGTAAGCCTGTTCAGGGCTCGCGACACCGAGCTGGCCCCGCGCGGCCAGAGCCTGCGGCTGGCGCACAATTTTCGTGGCCGCGGCGAGTTGCTGGAGGCTGTGAATGTGGTGTTCGCCAGGCGCTTCGGTGGGGCGTTCACGCCTCTGCGGGCGGGCCGGGAGCGTGAGCGCGAACGCGAGGCATCGCAGGGCGATCCGGTGGTAGAGCTGCTGCTGACCGACAGGCGTGGCTGGAATGGGGGCGATGAGGGCACCTCTGAAGCCGGCGGGCGGGGGTCCGGCGCGGCGCCATGGCGGGAGGCGGAGGCGCAGGCGCTGGCGCGGCGTGTCGCCGAGCTGGTGGATGGCGGACGGGCAAGGTCTGGCAATATCGCCGTGTTGCTGCGCGGGACGGGCGACATCGAGTGCTACGAGCAGGCGCTGCGCGCGCACGGACTGAAGAGCGTCGCGAGCGCCGGGGCGTTCTGGGCGCGCCAGGAGGTGGCCGATCTGTTGGCGTACCTGCGCGCGCTGGCGGACCCGCTCGACGAGGTGGCGCTGTACGGGGCCCTGGCCTCGCCGCCGGTCGGACTGTCAAGCGACGGGATGGGGTTGCTGGCGCGCGCGGCGAAGGCTGGTGGCTGTAGCGTTTGGGAGGTTGCGCGTGACCCCGACCACCTCCTCCGGGCGCGGTGCCCCGGTGGTGACGGCGCCGAGGCGCCCCATGACCGTGATAGCCCCATGGATAACGATGCAGATGACCGTCTGTGTATAGGAGAGCGTGCGCGCACGGCCGAGCTGTGCGCGTGGATCGAACGAGAGCGCGAGCTGATGGGAGAGCTCTCGCCGGCGGAGCTGCTGGAGCGGGAGATCGAGCACGGTGGCCATGCGGCGCGCCTGCGCGCGGGCGCGGACGGGGAGCGCAGGCTCGCTAACGTACGCAAGCTGGTGGCGCTGGCGCAGGAGTGGGAACGCAGCGAAGGGCGCGATCTGCGCGGGTTCCTCGACGAGGCCGCCTTCCAAGCGGGGGCCGGCGGGGGAGGGTTTCTCGCGAGCGCGGAAGCGATCGCCGAGCCGGATGCGCCCGTGGCGGACGAGGCGTTGGATGCGGTGCGGCTGATGAGCGTGCATGCCGCCAAGGGATTGGAGTTCGATGTGGTGTGCGTCGCCGACCTCGGGCGCGCACCGAGCATGGGCGTGCCCGACCTGCTTGTGCAGGGGGAGCGGATCGGGGTGCGATTGGTCGGGCTCGAGGATCCCGAGCCGCGGCCGGCGCTGGAGTACGCGGAGCTCGCGGACGAGCGCCGGCTGGCGCAAGCGGATGAGGAGGACCGGATCGTCTACGTCGCGATGACCCGCGCGCGCGAGCGGCTGCTGCTGAGCGGGGCGGTGGACTTCGCGAGCTGGCCGCGCGAGCGCCCGGGGGCCGCCCCGATCGTGTGGCTGGGACCGGCGCTGGCGCCGGATCTGCCCATGCGGTGCGCTGAGGCGCGACCCAACGCTCAGGCCGCCGACTCCGACCCAGTCCGACGGACTGTACGCCCCGGTGACCCTGATCGAGCGGTCGGAGATCCGCTTGCGCCCGTGCTGACCGTGGACGGGACCGACGTGCCGTTGCGCTGCCGGCTGAACATCCCGGGGGCGGCTGCATGAGCGAGATGAGCGACATGAGTCCCTCCGACCGCGAGCTGTTCTCTCAGACGCGCGCGGGGGACGAGCACGCGCGTGAGCGGCTCGTCGAACGGTACCTGCCGCTGGCGCGGCGGCTGGCGCGTCGCTACCAGCGCAGCGAGGAGCCGCTCGAGGATCTGGTGCAGGTGGCGTCGCTGGGCTTGCTGAAGGCGGTGGACCGTTACGACATGACGCGCGAGACCGCGTTCTCGAGCTTCGCGGTGCCGACGATTCTTGGCGAGCTCAGGCGCCACTTCCGCGATCGCACCTGGTCGGTGCGGGTCCCACGCGAGCTGCAGGAGCTGGCGCTGCGCGTCGATCGGACGGTCACGGCGCTGTCCTCCCAGGCGGGCAGGGCGCCGACGGTGGGGGAGATCGCCGTCGCCGTGGACGCCGGCGAGGAGCAGGTGCTGGATGCGTTGCAGGCGGCGGGGGCGTACCGCGCGGGCTCGTTGGACGCGCCGCGGCTGGGCGTCGGCGATGACTCCTCGGGCGAGAGCGTGGCGGACGCGATCGGCGCCGAGGAGAGTGGCTTTGACCGTGCAGAGGAGCGCGCCACGTTGGGACCGATGCTCGCGCACATCGGCGAGCGTGAGCGCCTGGTGCTGACGCTGCGGTTCGGCCAGGATCTGACTCAGGCCGAGATCGGGGAACGGATAGGGGTGTCGCAGATGCAGGTCTCGCGGTTGATTCGCCAAGCGCTCGCGCGGCTGCGGGAGGGCCTGGGCGAGGAGCCGCCGTCCGCCGGGTAATTGAGTCCCGCACCGCCCCGCCCGGCCCCGCGCTGAGGCGCCTGCGCCCGCCCGGGGCCGGAGCCGCCCACGGGTTGACATCGGCGGCCCGACGGTCAACACTGTGACGATGGCCAGATCAATGTGGATGGGCACGCTGAACTTCGGTCTCGTGAGCATGCCCGTGAAGCTGTACAGCGCGGTCAGCAGCAAAAGCGTGCACTTCAACCAGCTGCATGGCGCCGACAATGCGCGCATCCAGCAGAAGCGCGTGTGCTCGGCCGACGGCGAGGAGGTGCCGTTCGAGGAGATCGTCAAGGGCTACGAACTCGCGCCCGAACGGTACGTGGTGATCGAGGACGCCGAGCTGGCGGCGCTGTCGCCGGAGGCGACGCGGACGATCGAGATCCAGGACTTCGTCGAGATCGACGAGATCGACCGGATCTACTTCGACCAGCCGTACTACGTCGCCCCCAACCGCGGCGGTGCGCGCTCGTACAAGCTGCTGCTGGAGGCGATGCGCGATACCGGCAAGGTTGCGATCGCGCGCGTGGTGCTGCGCTCCCGCGAGCGGCTGGTCGCGGTGCACCCGCGCGGGGAGGTGCTGATGATGACGACGCTGAACTACGCCGATGAGATCAATCCGACGAGCGAGCTGCGCGAGCTGAACGGCGAAGAGCAGGAGACGTCGGTGGGGGAGCGCGAGCTGGATGTGGCGCGCCGGCTGGTCGAGTCGCTGGCCGAGCCGTTCGACATCAGCCGTTACAAAGACACCTATCGTGAGGCCGTGCTCGACCTGATCGACCGCAAGGCCGGCGGCGAGGAAATCGTGGTCGAACCGCGTCCGGACGTGGAGGCGCTGCAATCCCCGGACCTGATGAGCGCGCTGCAGGCGAGCCTGGAGCGCGTGCGAGAGCGGGAGGGGGCGGCCTTCTCGTCGGCGACGGCGGCCGGCAACGGGAAGGCCAAGCCTCGCAAGAAAGCCCCGGCCAAGCCCGCCAAGAAGTCTCCCGCGAAGACGAAAGCCGGCTGATCAGGCGAACCCGAACGTGAGGATGAGCTCATCGCCGCCACCGTCTTGGGCGGGCTCGATGCGGCGGCTGTCGGAGAAGCGCTCGATCACATTGCCCACGTCGGGCAGCTGTGCGTCTCCGATCAGCCCGGAGGCGCCGCCGGCGCGCAGCTCGGCCACCCGCAGCTCGATCGCACGGGCGTCTGTGGCCAGCGTGAACGAGAGATGATCGTCGCGCGTGTGCGCGGGCGCGTGCGCCGAGATCGCGTCGCACAGGATCAGCGCGTCATCCAGCCGGTCGAGCGGGCAGTCGGTGCGACCGAGGATCATCGACACGACTCGGGACAGGACCGGCGCCGCGAGCGGACCGTTCGCCACCCGCAGGGCGACGGGGCTTGGCGGCCCCGGCGGCGGCATTACGTCCGGGACCGGCCTAATCGCAGGTTTGCTCACGTCGGCGTGGCCGGGTCGATCTGGTTGTCCTCATCGACGGCGGGTCGGTCTTTGCTCGACGCGTGGCCGTGGTCGTCGTGCCGTCCGTGCTGGTGGGGGGCGTTGGACAGCGAGAAGGTCATGCGCACCTCGGTGCGCTCGCTCTCATCGCGGCCGAGCTGCACGGACTCGGCCAGCGAGGCGATCAACGGCAGTCCGAGACCGAGGCCGGGGCTGCCGGGTCGCGGGCTGATGCCGGAGCCCTCGTCGCGCACGACCACCGTGAGCTCGTCATCGAACAGCGTGGCGAAGACATCCAGCGGCCCGGGAGGGCGTCCGGCGTAGGCATGGACAACGACATTGGCGCAGGCCTCGGTGACCGCCAGGCGCACGTCGACGAGCAGCTGCTCGTCGACGGCGAACACCTCGCCCAGTGCTCCGAACGCGTGGCGGACGAGTGGGATGTTCTCTGCTCGAGCCGGGAGCGAAAGCTCCATATCCGGCGTCATCTTCGCTCCTGAGTTCCTCGAGATGCCCTTGTCATCCGTAATGGTGCCCGAAAAGAGCCGATCTCACACGCCGAGCATACGCGAGCTATCCGTCTGAAGTCCGCGAGCGGCTTCTCCGAAGCTCGCGCGCGGTCGGTTCCCGTCCCTGCCGCGCGGCCGACCGTGCCCCGCGCGCGGTCGTTTTCGTCCCTGCCGCGCGGCCGGCTCTCGACCCCCGCGCCCGGCCGGCCTCGTCAGTGCGCGCCCACCGCGCACTGATACCCTTTCAGGCTCCGCCTCAGGTGTCCGCCCGTGCCCGCGCGGGGATTGTACGCGCGGGATGCACCACCCCCAGGGAGCACTTCTATGACTTCGCACACCATGCAGCCGCCCAAGGCCGTCGGACTCTACGACCCTCGCTTCGAGCACGACGCGTGCGGCGTGGGCATGGTCGCGCGCCTGGACAACACGCCTACGCATCAGGTCGTGGAGCGGGGGATCGCGGCGCTGAAGAATCTCGAGCACCGGGGCGCCTCGGGCGCGGACCCGTGCACGGGCGACGGCGCGGGGATCCTGATGCAGATGCCCGACGAATTGCTGCGCGCGGTGGTCGAGTTCGAGTTGCCGCCGCCAGGCGTCTACGGAGTGTTGATGTGCTTTCTGCCGACTGAGCCCGCCGCGCGCGCGCGGCTGGAGGGTCTGCTGGAGCGGACGGTGCGCGAGGAGGGCCAGACGGTGCTCGGCTGGCGCGAGGTTCCGGTGCGCCCGGAGCACACGGGTGAGGTCGCGGGCATGTGCAGGCCCGTGATCCGGCAGTTGTTCGTCGGCGCGGGATCACAGGGCGCGGCCGGGATGGGGTCAGACGGGGCGGTCCCGGCGGGCGTGGCCGGTTCGGGCGCCGCGGTGAGGCCGGACGAGGTCGGTGGCGAAGGGTTCGACCAGGATGCGTTCGAGCGCAAGCTGTATGTGATCCGGCGCATCTGCGAGCTGAGCCCGGACGGCGCCGGACTGTATGTCGCGTCGAGCTCATCGCGCACCCTCAACTACAAGGGCATGCTGATCAGCTACCAGCTGGCCGAGTTCTACCCGGACCTGCAGGACGAGCGCTGCAAGAGCGCATTGGCGCTCGTGCACTCGCGCTTCTCCACGAACACGTTCCCCAGTTGGGAGCTCGCCCACCCCTACCGGACGATCTGTCACAACGGCGAGATCAACACGGTGATGGGCAACGTCAACTGGATGCGCGCGCGGGAGTCGGAGTTGCGCAGCGAGCTGTTCGGCGAGGATCTGCGCAAGATCCTGCCGGTCGTGACACCGGGCAACTCTGACTCGGCGACGTTCGACAACGTCATGGAGCTGCTGCTGCTCGCCGGGCGCTCGCCGGCGCACGCGGCGATGATGATGATCCCCGAGGCCTACCGCGACCGCGAGGATCTGCCCGAGGAGTTGAAGGGCTTCTACGCGTTCCACGCCTGCCTGATGGAGCCATGGGACGGGCCGGCGTCGGTGGCGTTCACCGACGGGCGCGTGGTCGGCGCGACGCTCGACCGCAACGGGCTGCGTCCGGGGCGCTGGGTGGAGACGGCCGACGGGCACGTCGTGCTCGGCTCGGAGACCGGGATCCTGGACGTCGCCCCAGGTGAGATCGTGCGGTTGGGACGACTGCAGCCGGGCAAGTTGTTCCTCGTCGACCTGGAGCGGGGTAGGATCGTCGAGGACGGCGAGGTCAAGCGCGAGGTCGCCACATATAAGCCCTACGGCGAGTGGTATGAGCGCAGCTCGGTGCCCTTCTCCGAGCTGGAGCCCTCCGAACAGGTGACTATCTCCGACCAGCCGCTGCAGCGGCGCCAGCGCGCGTTCGGCTACAGCCAGGAGGACCTGCGCGTCCTGCTGAGCCCGATGGCGCGCGACGGGGCCGAGCCGATCGGCTCGATGGGCAACGACATCTCCCTGGCCGTGCTCTCAGACCAAGCGCCGCCGCTGTTCTCCTACTTCAAGCAGCTGTTCGCCCAGGTCACGAACCCGCCGATCGACCCGATCCGCGAGGAAATCGTGATGAGCCTGGAGACGACCCTCGGCAGCGAGCGCAACCTGTTCGAAGAGACGCCGGAGCACGCGCACAAGCTCGTGCTGGAGCGCCCGATCCTGCTCAACCGCGAGTTGGAGACCCTGCGGCACGTCTCCCACGAATTGTTCGCGGCGCGGACGATCGACATCACCTGGCCTGTCGCCGAGGGCGTGGCGGGCATGACGGCGGCCCTGGAGCGGGTGTGCGAGCAGGCGCACGAGGCGATCGCAGCAGGCATCAACATCATCGTCCTGTCCGACCGCTCGCTCGGCCCGCGGCGCGCACCGATCCCCTCGCTGCTGGCGGTCGCCTCCGTCCACCATCACCTGGTCAGGGAGGGCACACGATTGCGAGTGGGGATCGTGCTGGAGTCGGGGGAGCCGCGCGAGGTGCACCACTTCGCGACGCTGATCGGGTACGGCGTGAGCGCGATCAACCCGTACCTGCTGCTGGAGACGCTCGACGCAATGGTCATCGAAGGGCGGATCCCACGCGCAGGCGGGGCATCTGAGGACGGCTCACAGTCGCCGAGGGGCGAGGAGCTGAACGAGCGCCTCGAGGAGGCCGCTCAGAACGTCGTCAAAGCGATCGGCAAAGGGCTGCTCAAGACGATCTCCAAGATGGGCATCTCCACGATCCAGTCCTATCGCGGCGCGCAGATCTTCGAGGCGGTCGGGCTGGAGCGGGCGCTGATCGACCGGCACTTCACCGGTACGGCCTCGCGCATCGGCGGGGTCGGACTGGATGTGCTCGCGACCGAGGCACTGGAGCGCCACCTTCGCGCGTGGCCCGCACCCGAGGATGACCTGCTGCCGGTGGGCGGCGTCTACGCGTGGCGGCGCGACGGCGAGCACCACATGTGGAACCCCGAGACGATCGCGCTCGTACAGCACGCGGTGCGCGCGGCCAACGGGAACGTCACGGCCGCGCTGGCCGGCGAGGACGAGGCGCTCGTGGAGGTGCGCTCGAGCGATGCGTATGCGAAGTATCGGGAGTACGCGGATGCGATCAACGAGGACGCGGCGCGCAAGGCGACGCTGCGCGGGTTGCTTATGTTCAGGGACCCTGCCCACCCCGGCGACGACGTGAGCGTGCGGGAGCCGATCGCGCTGGAGGAGGTCGAGCCGGCGAGCGAGATCGTAAAACGCTTCTGCACGGGCGCGATGAGCCTTGGCTCGATCTCGCGCGAGGCGCACGAGACGCTCGCGATCGCGATGAACCGACTCGGGGGACGCTCGAACACGGGCGAGGGCGGGGAGGACCCGTCGCGGTTTGCACCCGACCCGAACGGGGATCGGCGGCGCTCGGCGATCAAGCAGGTCGCCTCCGGCCGGTTCGGGGTCACGATCCACTACCTCGTCAACGCCGACGAGCTGCAGATCAAGATGGCCCAGGGCGCCAAGCCCGGCGAGGGCGGCCAGCTGCCGGGGCACAAGGTCGACAAGTACATCGGCTCGATCCGGCACACCACCCCGGGCGTGGGCCTCATATCGCCGCCCCCGCATCACGACATCTACTCGATCGAGGACCTCAAGCAGCTGATCTACGACCTGCGCTGCTCGAACCCGCCGACGGACACTCACACCGGCGCGCAGGTGTCCGTCAAGCTCGTCTCCGAGGTCGGCGTCGGCACGGTCGCCGCAGGCGTATCGAAGGCGAACGCCGACCGTGTATTGATCTCGGGCCACGACGGCGGCACCGGGGCCTCGCCGCTGTCCTCGATCCAGGCCGCCGGCATACCGTGGGAGATCGGGCTCGCCGAGACCCAGCAGACGCTGCTGCTGAACAACCTGCGCTCGCGCATCGTCGTGCAGACCGACGGCCAGCTGAAGACCGGCCGCGACGTGGTGATCGCGGCGATGCTCGGGGCGGACGAGATGGGCTTCTCCACCGCGCCGCTGATCGCGACGGGCTGCATCATGATGCGAGCCTGCCACCTGAACACGTGTCCGGTCGGGATCGCGACGCAGGACCCCACGCTGCGCGAGCGCTTCAAGGGGACCCCCGAGCACGTGGTGAACTTCTTCTTCTTCGTCGCCGAGGAGGTGCGCGAGATCCTCGCCTCGCTGGGATTGCGCTCGCTGGACGAGGCGATCGGTCGCGTCGACCTGCTGCAGGCGCAGGAGGCGATCGAGCACTGGAAGGCGCGTGGCGTCGACCTCACCCACATTCTCACCCACGTCGAGTTGCCCGACGACGCTCCCCGCCGGCGCGTCGAACCGCCGCCCGAGGTGCTGAGCGACGCGCTGGACTGGGAGCTTGTGAAGCGCTCCCGCGGCGCGATCGAGCGGGGCGAGCGCATAAGGTTCAAGCTGCCGATCCGCAACGTCAACCGCTGTGTCGGTGGCATCCTGTCCAGCCACATCGCCCGCGCACATGGCGCGGCCGGGCTGCCCGAGGGCTCGATCGAGGTTGAGTTCGAGGGCTCGGCCGGGCAGAGCTTTGGCGGCTGGCTCGCGCCGGGCGTGACGTTCACGCTGTGGGGCGACGCCAACGACTACACCGGCAAGGGTCTGTCCGGTGGCGTGCTCGCGGTGCGCCCGCGCGAGGGCATGGCGCCCGAGTTCAGGGCGCAGGAGAACGTGATCGTCGGCAACACCCTGCTGTATGGGGCGACCGCCGGACGGGCGTTCTTCCGTGGCCTGGCGGGCGAGCGATTCGCGGTGCGCAACTCCGGTGCGTCCGCCGTCGTCGAGGGCGTCGGCGACCATGGCTGCGAGTACATGACGGGCGGATGCGTAATCGTGCTCGGCCCGACCGGACGCAACTTCGCGGCGGGCATGAGCGGCGGCATCGCCTATGTGCTGGACGAGGACGGGATGTTCGCGCGGCGCTGCAACATGGGCATGATCGGCTTCGAAGCGCCCAGCTCGGAGGACGCGGTTGAGCTGAGGGCCCTGATCGAAGAGCACGGGCGACGCACGGACTCGCCCGTCGCGGCGCGGGTGCTCGCGCAGTGGGACGAGCTGCTGGCGAAGGGCGCGTTCGTGAAGGTGATGCCCCACGACTACAAGCGCGTGCTGGGCGAACAGGCGGCCGAAACGGAGGCGTCGTCGTCGCCCGAGACTCCGTCGCCGGTGGCGGTGGCCGGACACTGATGGGCAAGCTCGGCGGGTTTCTGCAGATCGAGCGCCACGGGATTCCCTATCGGGACCCCGTCGAGCGCGCGCACGACTACCAGGAGTTCCTGATCACCCGCCCGACCGAGGAGCTGCGCGAGCAGGGCGCGCGTTGCATGGACTGTGGCGTGCCGTTCTGCCACAACGGCTGCCCGCTCGGCAACCTGATCCCCGACTGGAACGACCTCGTCTATCGCGATCGCTGGCAGGACGCGATCGTCCAACTGCACGCCACGAACAACTTCCCCGAGCTGACCGGCCGCCTGTGTCCCGCTCCATGCGAGGCCTCGTGCGTGCTGGAGATCAGGGAGGGCGACGCGGTCACGATCAAACAGATCGAGCTGGCGATCGTCGACCGCGCGTGGGATGAGGGCTGGATCGTGCCGCAACCGCCCAAGCGCGAAACCGGACAGGCGGTCGCCGTGGTCGGCTCGGGCCCGGCGGGCATGGCCGCCGCCCAGCAGCTGCGCCGCGCGGGCCACCGGGTCGTGCTGTTCGAGCGCGACGAGGCCGCCGGCGGCCTCGCGCGGTTCGGGGTGCCCGACTTCAAGATCGAGAAGCGCGTCGTTCAGCGGCGCGTGGAGCAGCTGATCGCCGAGGGCGTCGAGCTGCGCTGCGGCGTGGACGTCGGCGGGGAAGGCCCTGGTGGCGCCGCTGATGGGAGTGGCGCTGAGGGCGGCCCGGATGGCGCCGGCGGGGGTGGAGCCGGGGGGGGCGGCGCCGGCACGGATGGCGCAGGTGCGGATGGCGCCGGTGATGGTCGTGAGGTCGTGAGCGTCGATGAGCTGCGGGGAGGCTTCGACGCGATCGTGCTGGCAACGGGCTCGCGCGTGCCGCGCGACCTGCCCGTTCCGGGCCGCGAGCTGAACGGGGTGCACTTTGCGATGGACTACCTGTACGGGCGCAACCGCTGGGCCGCACGCGAGTTCGGTCCCACGCCGGACGCACCGCCGCCCGCGGCTGCGCAGGCGATCAGCGCGGCCGGCAAGGACGTGGTCGTGATCGGCGGCGGCGACACCGGCGCGGACTGCGTCGGCAACGCGCTGCGCGAGGGCGCGCGCTCGATCGTCCAGCTGGAGCTCCTGCCCGAGCCGCCGACCCACCGCCCCGACGACCGCACGCCGTGGCCACAGTGGCCGCTGAAGTACCGCATGAGCTACGCGATGGAGGAGGCGTTGCACGAGGGCGTGGGCGAGCAGGATTATTCGATCGTGACGACCCACTTCTCCGGCGACGCGGACGGCAGGGTCGCGGCGCTGCACATCGCTCAGGCCGAGCCGGCGCCCCCATTCGGCCCGGTAGCGGGTACCGAGCGCGAGCTCCCTGCCCAGCTGGTGCTGCTGGCGATGGGCTTCCTGTACCCCGAGCAGGGCCTGCTCGATCAGCTCGGGGTCGACAAGGACCCACGCGGGAACGTCAAGGCCGTCAAGCCTTACACGACCTCGGTCGAAGGAGTGTTCGCCGCCGGCGACGCCCGCCGCGGGCAGTCGCTGATCGTGTGGGCGATCAACGAGGGTCGCCAGTGCGCGCGCATGGTCGATCGTTACCTCGTCGGCAAGCGCAACGGCGCCGTCGAGCGGGGAGACGCGTCCCGACCCGAAGACCAGGCGCTCGCCGGTCACGCCGACGCCGACGAAGGCCCCGAGGGCCCGCCGACACACGTCACACCCGGCGTAACCGCCGAGTAAGCGGATGACAGTGCCGGCAAGGCGCGGGAGCCCCGCCCAGCCGCGAGCCGCCCAGCCAACGCCATCCTCGACGCCGCGGGGATTGGTCGCAAGCGCGCGTCGCGTCGCGCCGCGTGAGCGGCGTCACCTACGAGCGCGATCGGCCGCTCCGTCCAGGTCTACGTCGTCTGAGCGGCGACCGCACGCGCTCCGCTACGACACGCTGCCGCGCGGCACTATCCACTGCGCGCGCTGACCGGTGAGCTTCGCGATCCGATCGAAGTCCGCGTCGTAGTGCAGGACCGTCAGCTCGGCTCGCTCCGCGCAGGCCGCGACCAGGAGGTCGGGCAGTGGCACGGCACGATGTTGGGAGCGCTCTGCGAGCATCCCCTGCACCTCCAACGCCCGTTGCACGCACCTCTCGTCGAGCGGCGCTCGCGGCATGCCGCGAAGCGACTTCGCCGCGGCGCGGTAGTTGCTCCGGCTGCCGGCGCTGTAGAGCATCTCCAGGTCGACGATCCCGCAGGTGGCGACCTCTCCCTCCAGCAGCAACGGGTCCAGCGCCTCGCGAACCCGGGATCGGGTCTGTCGACGGGCCATGGCGCTCTTGTCGACGAGGAAGGTGGGCACCGGCAGGAAGGTGGGCACTCAGCGCCAGGCGCCGGCCATGACGTCGGGGTCGTTGAGCTCCAACGCACCGGGCGTAGACAGCAACTCGAGCAGCTCCCGGCGCTGTCTGAGCTTGACGACCTCAGAGAGCGCCGCATCGACCGTGTCGGTCAGCGTCTTGGTGCCGAGGCACCTCCTTCGCCGCCGCCACCTTCGCGGTGTCGATCTCAAAGGAAGTCTTGCGCCTGGTTGCAGTGCCCACGCTTTTAGTATAGCGAAGCACAGAGCTACAGATAGCAAGATAAGCGATACATCGCTATCCATTCGACGCGGCCAACGTCGGTCGGTGGGCAGCTGAGCCGCTCGCCCAGCGTCGCGAGCACCGGCTTCGCGGCCGACATCCGCTCAGCAGGACCGATCTTGCGAGCGCCCTCTTCTACGCACGCGCATCGCCGCGGTCACCACTCCCCGACCCGCCGCGCGCCTGGTCTCGGCGCCATCCGCACCACCGGCTTTTTTCTTCTACGCTTGATGTCATGCCTTCCGCGAACGGATCGAAGTCGCTGCCCCGCGCGTGCGTGATCGGCGCGGGCTCTTCGGGCATCGCCGTCGTCAAGGCGCTGCATGAGCGCTCCATCCCCTTCGACTGCTTTGAGGCGTCCGACCAGATCGGGGGCAACTGGGTGTTCGGCAATCGCAACGGCATGTCGGCCGCGTACAAGGACCTGTTCATCAACGTCTCGCGCGAGCGCATGGCCTACTCGGACTTTCCGATGCCCACCTCCTACCCGGACTTTCCCCACCACACGCACATCCGCGAGTACTTCAACGACTACGTCGACCACTTCGGCCTGCGCGATCCGATCACGTTCAACACCTCCGTCTCACGTGCGTCCCGTCGCGAGGACGGTTCCTGGGAGATCACGCTCGACGGCGGCGAGACCCGCGTCTATGACGCGCTGCTCGTCGCCAACGGCCATCATTGGGACCAGCGCTGGCCCGAACCGGCCTTCCCCGGCGCCGACACGTTCTCAGGCGAGCAGCTTCACGCCCACAACTACACCGACAACTCGCTGTTCGCCGGCAAGCGCGTCGTCATCCTCGGCATGGGCAACTCCGCGATGGACATCGCCGTCGAGTCCTCCTACGTCGCCGCCTCCACCTACCTCGCCGCGCGCCAGGGCGCGTGGATCATCCCGAAGTACGTGTTCGGCAAACCGGTCGACCAGCTGCCCAACAACCCGCGCATCCCGTTCAAGCTTCGCCAGCGCATGATCCACCAGGTGATCAAGAGCTACACCGGCGATCCCGAGCTCTACGGGCTGCCCAAACCGAACCACAAGTTCGGCGAGGCCCATCCGACCGTCTCCGGGCGGATCCTCGACCGCATCGCCCACGGCACGATCGCGCCGAAGCCGAACATCGCTTCGCTGGAGGGCTCGCAGGTGCGCTTCGTCGACGGCTCCACCGTCGAGGCCGACGTCGTCGTCTACTGCACCGGCTACAAGATCACCTTCCCGTTCTTCGACGAATCGCTCGTGTCCGCGCCCGACAATCACATCGAGCTGTTCCGGCGTGTCTTTCATCCCGACATCCCCAACCTCTACTTCATCGGCCTGCTCCAGCCCCTCGGCGCGATCATGCCGCTGGCCGAGGCTCAGGGCGAGTGGGTCGGCGATCACCTGCTCGGAGACTACGAGCTCCCGTCCCCGTCGCAGCTGCGCGCCGACATCGCCGCCGACCAGGCCGCGATGCACGCCCGCTACGTCGCCTCCAAGCGGCACACGATCCAGGTCGACTTCGACGACTACCTCCACGCCCTCGCCTCCGAGCGTCGCGCCGGCGCCGAGCGAGCCCGTGCCCACCTTCTGCCGGCATAACCGCTTCATCGAGCGCTGCCCGATCTGCAGCAAGACGCTGCCCGGCCGCACGCCCGCGGTGGGCAAGGGGCGAGCGTCGCGAACCTCGCGTGGCGCGGGACCGGGGCTCGGCGCCGCCGGTGGCTCGGGCGGGGCGCACGGCTCCTCGGCGACGAGCCGCCATCGACGCCTGCGCTCCGGTGGCCGGGAGGTGCGCGTCCGTCGCGAGGTTCGCTCCGAGGACGACGGCTACCGCAGCGCGCTCGCGCCCGGCCTGCACTCCTCCGGTGACGCCATCCGCCTGGCCGAGGAGATCGCCTTCGCCGGCGGCCGTCTCCTGCGTTTGCATGCCGCGCCTCCCGATCTCTTCAACGAGATTCGCCTGCTTGCGGGCGAGGGCGACGGCGGGCTGGAGCGCGCTACCTGGATGTGCTTTTTGACCGTCTACCTCTCCCCTTTGCAGGGCGATGACCCCTTCGCGGGGGTTCGCCTCGCGCTGGACCGCGAGGGCGGGGCATGGGACGGGCGCAGGGGCGATGGCGGGAGTGGTGACGATGGCGGCGAGGGTGGGGGCGACGGCGAGGGTCTTCCGTCGCTTGACGGCATCCCTCTGGGGCCGCGCACCTCGCACGATCCCGCGCGTGGACTCGAGACGCTGCTCGCCTACCGTCACTGGGTCGCGCAGGCGGGTTCCCAGGCGCAGGCGTTCACCGGCGAGGACTCCTGGACGCCCCCGCGCCGCTTCGAGCGCGTATTCGAGCGCCTCGCGCTCCCCGGGCTCGGACGCATGGGTCGCTACGAACTGCTGGTCACGCTCGGTCGCCTGCGCCTTTACGAGCTGGACGCCGACTCTCTGCACCTATCGGCCGGGCGCGGCGCGGGCCCCGAGGACCTGACGACGATCGCCGCCAAGCGCATCCTCGCCGTCGGCGATCCGATCTATCTGGAGCGCCGCGCGGTCGCCTTCGCCGAGGAGCTGTCCGTGCCGGTCGACGTGCTCGACCTCGCCTTCGCCAACTGGGGTTCCGGCGAGCGCGCCACCCTCGGCTTCCGGGCAGACACCGTCGATCCTCACGCGCTCGAGCGCGTCCACGACGCGCTCGGACTGTAGAAAAGTGACGTCCACCCCGGCGCCTACAGTCTGCCAGGTCAATGCCGCTTTGCTTTATCGAGCCTCAAGACGCAATTCGCGTGATCGCCGAGTCCGTCGGCCGTGAGGCTCGTCGCCAGCTCGTCGGCGAGGTCGTGCGCGCGTGGGTGGACGACATCCCCGACCAGGAGCTGTCCGTCCACTACGCCAAGGCGATCGCCGACCTCGACGAGGACGACCTGCACCTGCTCGCCGCCTGGCACGCCTCCCTGGAGGTCGGTCAGCCGATTCCCAACACAGACTTCCTCGTGGGCGTGTTCCCGAGCCTCGGCGAGAACCGGCGCGAGGCGCTGAAGATCGCCGCGGGCTTCCGCGGCGAGGAAGCCTTTCAGGCGGGCGTCTCCGAGGACCAGGCGCTCGACACGGTGCTCCCCTGCCTCTCGCGCGAGCGGGCGATCGAGCTCGCGCACGAGTGCATCCAGCTGTACGCGTGGGACAGGTTGGGCTGCGATAACTAGACTGAGGGCATGCCCACCGTCGATGACGTGATGGATGCCCTCTCGAACGTGATCGACCCGGAGCTCGGGCTCGACTTCGTCGAGCTCGGCCTGATCTACGGCGTCGAGGTCGATGACGGCAATGTGAACGTCACGTTCACGCTCACGACGCCCGGCTGCCCGATCGGACCGCAGGTGACCGAGCAGATCGACGAGTTCGTCGGCGAACTGGACGGCGTCAAGACGGTCGCTTCGGAGATGGTCTTCACGCCGCCGTGGTCGCCCGAGAAGATGTCCGAGGATGCCAAGTTCGCCCTCGGCTATTAATGCGCTGAGGCTGGATCAGGCAGGCGCTGCGGCCGACTCGCGCGCGAGGGAGACGAGCGTGGTCAGTTCCTGGGCGATGGTCTCGCCGATGAGGTCGATGTCCCCAAGCGCGTCATAGTCTCCCAACAACCCGAAGTTCATCTGGCCGTTGTACGACATGATCGCGATCGCCAGCGCGTGGTTTTCGGGCAGGAACGCGACCGGATAGGCCCGCAGCATTTCGCGTCCGAGCACATACAATGGGAACTGCGGTCCCGGGACGTTCGTCACGAGCAGGTTGAACAGGCGCGTGGAGAAGTTCAGGCGCGACGCCTGCGCGAGGATCGTGGGCGGGGCGAAGTTCTGCGCACCCGCGATCACCTCCGCGCCCAGGGCCTGCTTGGACTCCTTCAGGCCGTCCATCGCGTGTGAGACGAACCGCAGCCGTTGCACCGGATCGGCGATGTAGACCGGCAACGGTCCGCGCATCGCGACGATGCGATTGCCGCCCTGATGGTGCTCGTCCTCGGCTCGTACCGACACCGGCACGAGCGCGCGCAGCTCGACGCCCTCGGTGCGCAGGCCGCGTGAGATCAGGAAGGTGCGCAACGCGCCCGCGACGACCGCGAGCACGACGTCGTTGACGGTGCCGCCGAACGCGTTCTTGACGAGCTTGAAGTCTTGCAACCCGCTGTCGATGGCGACAAACCGCCGGTGCGGGCCGATATCGACGTTCAGCGGCGTCTCCGGCGCCGGGTTCAGGCCCGCCCACACGATCTCGCCGATGCCCTCCGCCGCCTCGCGCGTGCGCGCCAGCGCCTGGTCAGGGTGCGCGAGCGCGTCCAGGGCGCCCTCCGCCAGCTCGATCCCCGCGCGCACCGCCCCCTTCAGGCCGGCGGCGATCAGCTCCGCGGTCCCCGGTTCGCCGTGCGGACGCCACGCGCGCCCGGAGTGCTGCAGCGGCGGGGGGTCGGGGCTGAGGTCGAACAGCACCGTCGCCAGATCGATCCCGGCGATGCCGTCGATCAGCGCGTGATGGGTCTTTGAGATCAGCGCGAACCGGTCGTCTTCCAGGCCCTCGATCAGCCACATCTCCCACAGCGGCTTGGATCGATCCAGCTGCTGGGAGAAGATGCGCGCGGTCAGGCTGCTCAGCTGCTCGGACTCGCCCGGCGTGGGCAGCGCGGTGTGGCGCACGTGGTACTCGAGGTTGAAGCTTGGGTCATCGATCCACACCGGCCGTCCGCTGTCCAGCGCCGTATGCGCGAGCTTGTGCCGGTAGCGCGGCACGAGGTGCAGCCGCATGCGGATCTGTTCGAGGAACTCATCCATCGGCGGCGGCGGGCCTTCGACGATCGTGAGCCCGCCGACGTGCATGTGCGAGCTCGGCCCCTCCTGGTGCAGGAACGACGCGTCGAGCGGGGTAAGCCTGTCGAGGTGCTTTTGCGCCATACACGGTTAGCGTACCCGGCGGCTTTACAATGGGCAACGTGCCCAACACGGTCGAGAAGCTGCTGCTCGCCGCGCCGCGCGGTTACTGCGCGGGCGTGGACCGCGCGGTCCAGACGGTCGAACGCGCGCTCGATGTCCACGGCGCGCCCGTATACGTGCGCAAGGAGATCGTCCACAACAAGCATGTCGTCGAGCGCCTGCGCGAGCGCGGAGCGATCTTCGTGGACGAGCAGACCGAGGTGCCCGAGGGCGCCCTGTGCGTGTTCTCCGCGCACGGCGTCGCCCCCAGCGTGCGCGCGGGCGCGCAGGAGCGAGGGCTGCGCACGATCGACGCGACCTGCCCGCTGGTGACGAAGGTCCATCGCGAGGCGGCGCGCTTTGCTCAAGACGGATACACGATCGTGCTCGTCGGCCACGACGGCCACGAGGAGGTCGAAGGCACGATGGGCGAGGCGCCCGAGCGGATCGTGCTCGTGCAGAACGAGGCCGACGTGGACGCGCTTGAGGTCGAGGACCCCGAGCGGATCGCCTACGTCACCCAGACCACCCTGTCGGTGGACGAAACCGACTCCATCGTCGCGCGCCTGCGCGAGCGTTTCCCGAGCATCGCCGGTCCCCGCACCGATGACATCTGCTACGCGACGACCAACCGCCAGGCTGCCGTCAAGCAGCTCGCCGGCGACTGCGATCTGATGCTCGTGGTCGGCTCGCGCAACTCATCCAACTCGGTGCGCCTGGTCGAGGTCGCCCGCAACTGCGGCACCGACGCCCACCTGATCGACAGCGCGCGGGAAGTGCGCGAGGAGTGGCTGACGGGCAGGCGCGTCGTCGGTGTCTCCTCCGGCGCCAGCGCGCCCGAGAACCTGGTGGCGGAGTTGGTCGACTTCTTCCGCGCGCGCGGCGTACGGGACGTGTCCGAGGTGGACGTGATCCGTGAGGATGTCCGCTTCATGCTCCCCAAGGCCGTCCGCGAGACGGCGGGCGCCGGCCGAGCGGCCTGAGCGCTCGCCACCTCCTTGTCGCGGACACTCATCATCTCCGACCTGCACCTCGGCGGTCTCTCCGGGGTTGACCTGCTGCGCCGCCCCGGGCTGCGCGAGTCGTTGCTGGCCGAGCTTGACGGCGTCGATCGTCTGGTCCTGCTCGGTGACGTGCTCGAGCTGCGCCACGGCCCACCGCACGAGGCGCTCGCCGCGGCGCGTTCATTCTTCGAGGACGTCGGCCAGGCGCTCGGCGGCCGCGAGCTGGTCGTGACCGCGGGCAATCACGACCATCTGCTGGTCTGCAACTGGCTTGACGCGCGCTCGCTGCACGACCCCGAGCCGCTGGGCCTGGAACAGCGCATCGATTCCGCCGAGGAGGCCTCTCCGATGCTTGGCCGGATCGCGGAATGGGCATCCCCGGCTCGCGTCACCGTCGCCTACCCGGGCTTGTGGGTGCGCCCGGATGTGTACGCGATGCACGGTCACTACCTGGACTGCCACCTGACCATCCCGACCCTGGAGCGCATCGGCATCGGCGTGATGAGCCGCCTGCTGGAACGTCCTTCCGGCGCGCTCGACACCGTCGATGACTACGAGGCGCTCACCTCCCCGATCTACGCCTGGCGCGACGCGATCACCCGCTACACCCCCGCCGGTCCCGTTCTCAACGGGCTCGCCACCGGACGCGCGTGGCGCGCGCTCGGCGGGGGAGGGTCAGGAGCGCAATTCGGCATGCGCCACGTGCGCAACATCGGGCAGTTGGCTGCAGTCGCGCGCGCGGCGGCGCGCAGGAGCGCGATCAAGGGCGCCTTTCCGCTGATGGTGGGCGCGATCAACCGCGCGGGGCTCGGTCCGGTGAGCGCGAACATCTCAGGCGTTGAGCTGCGCCGCGCCGGCCTGCGCGCGATGGGGGAGGTGGCCGCGCGCCTGGGCCTTGGCGATGCGTATGTCGTCTTCGGCCACACCCACCGCGCGGGTCCGTTTGCGGGTGATCCCGAGTCGGAGTGGCGCGGACGAGCAGGCGCGCGCCTGATCAACTCGGGGAGTTGGGTCTACGACGCGACCTTCCTGACAGCAACCCCCGGCGAGAGTCCCTACTGGCCGGGGACATGCGTGCTCGTGGAGGACACCGGACCGCCGGTGCACAAGCGGTTGCTGCTGGATCGCACGCACGCGGAACTCTGGCCGCGGCCGGTAGCGGTCGCCGGATACGCGGGGGCTGCGCCGCGCCCGACGTGATGCGATGACTCGCGCGAGCGCCCGCTCGGTTGCACCTCGATCATTCGTCCAGTCTGCTTGACGGGCCTGCCCGGGGCCGTGTAGTTATACGGCCGTGGTGCTGGGATCCCTATAGCTGGGACCCTCAGAAGGTGACCTTTCGCGACGCAGTGTCGCGAATCATTGCGGTCTGGGCGGGGGCCTGACCGATCCAACGCATTGAAAGGTGACGAGATGGCGGCTAAAAGCGCGCAATTCACTCTGGAGGTTCCGCTCGACGTCTCACAGATCGAGGCCGAGGCCGAGGGGCAGGAGCTGCGAGTGCTCGCTCGCGCCCAAGACGGTTCGCTGAGCTCTGAGACGGTGCGGGCCAAGCCCGGCCGGGGCGCTTCGGTCGCGCTCTCCTTTCCAAAGTCCCCTGGTCCGCTGCAGCTGCTGGTGGGTCCGGCGAGCGCATCCGAGTCCGATCTCCTCAACCGCCAGACGATCAGCGTCGACGTGCCCGGCCAGCGGTGGGCAGACAACGCAAAGCTCTCGATCGAGCCGGTCGTCATCTCGCCGTACTACTGGTGGTGGTGGCTCGAGTGGTGCCGCAATTTCGTGATCCGCGGCAAGGTCGTCTGCCCAGACGGCAGCCCGGTGCCGGGCGCGACCGTCTGCGCGTATGACGTCGACTGGTGGTTCTGGTGGACCAGCACCCAGCAGCTGGGCTGTGCCACGACGGCCCTGGACGGCACGTTCGAGATCGACTTCACGCGGTGCTGCGGGCTCTGGCCATGGTGGTGGTGGCGCGAGCGGGTCTGGGAGATCAACCCTCATCTGATCGACCGGGTGAGCGCGGTTCTCGAGCAGGACCCCCGCATCAAGCTCGGCCAGATCGGCACGCTGCCGAGCCTGAGCGTGTTCAGCGAGCTGCTCGGCCCGGCGACCGCAATTCGCGGTCCGCTCGAGCCGTCCGACGTCGACCGCCTGGAGCAGCTCCGCGCGCCCCTCGTCGCGAAGCTCCCGAGCTCGGCGGAGCTCAGCGCGCTGCGGGTCTGGCCGTGGTCGCCCTGGTGGCCGTGGTGGGACTGCGACGTGGACGTGATCTTCAAGGTCACCCAGGACTGCACCGCGCCAGGCACCGTGCTTCTGCAGGAGGGAATCGACCAGGTTCGGGTCGACATCTCACAGAGCACCCAGGTCACCCTCGTCGCCAACGACCTCGCCTGTTGCCGGCGGTCGTGCCCGACCGAGCCGTGCATCGAGGGCCAGTGCATCGACATCGCAGACGTCTGCGGGGCCCCGATCAACGACGTCGGCGGCAACCCCGGCGCGCCGCCCTCACCAGCCGGGTACCTGTATCCGGGTTGGGTTGCGCCGGGTGACGTCTCGGCCAACGGTGACCGGGCCTTTGGTGCCACCGTGAATATCTCCAACGCCAACATCATGACCGGCGTGGACTACTACGAGATCCAGTACTACGACGGTTCGGACTGGGTCAACCTGCTGGAGGCCAAAGGGGGAGGGGCCGCCGAGGACTTCCCCCGGACCTGGCTGGAGCCTCCGGTGGCTCCGTCGACGATCTGGCAGACGGGCAGCGTGCCGTTTCAGTTCAAGAGCCTGCCGGTCGCGGGAACATCGGCCACGGTCAACGTCGTCGAGAGCCGAGAGCATTACGAGGCCTCGCCCGGGCTTCCCGGTGCGGCGTTCTGGACCTCGAACCAGTTTCTCGTCGTCCCGATCGACTCGTCGAAGTTCCCCGACGGCACCTACGAGTTCCGGGTGGTCGGCTGGCGGGATGCGGGCGGCGGCGAAGTCGCCGGCCCACCGGTCATCCCGGGCGGCGACTACACCTCCCTGGGCGGCGAAGTCCTCCCGGTCTGTGGCGATCCGACGCTGACGAACGGTTGGGTGCTCAAGTTCAACAACCGAGTCGACCCCGACCCGGCCGCGATCACGCCGTGCGACAGCGGCTCGACCCACGAATGCGTAACCGAGCCGAACACGAACATCGTCTCTGTCAAGGTCGACGGCGAGACGGTGTCGACCTGCGGCACGGTCGACGCCGCGAGCGGCACGCTGGAAGTCGACTTTCTCGCGCAAGACCTGAGCGGCAATCTCGGCTCCTACTCGTTGATCGCCGTGTACGGCGACAGCTTGGAGGTCGATCTGCTGGGGCTGCCGAGCAGCGTGCTGACCCTTGTGTCCGGCGATGCGGTGGGCCCGACATACGGCCAGGCGCTCGCCGGTGGTGCGACGGCGCCTGTTTGGAAAGGTGGGACGATGAGGCTGACCGTCAGCGCCTCCGAGGCCTTCCCGCAGCCGTGCTGCTACGACCTCGAGCTGCAGGCGTGGTCCCGGACGGTCGTCGGGTGTGATACCGACTTCGCCTACTGGAACCGCAGCGACTTCACCCTCGGCGTCGGGGTCTGCCGGCCCCTGCTCGAGCTCCCGGTTGGCGAGGTCGAGCGGCTCGAGCCGAGATCCTGAGGTTGGACGTCGTGCACACCGAAACCGCGGCCGGCGAGCGAGCATTCCGGTTCACGCTCGCCGGCTTGGCGGTGTGGCGGCTGACGCACCTGCTGGCGCTCGAGGACGGACCGGCCGACGTGATCGTCAAACTCCGGGTCCGGGCGGGCAGCGGGCCGCTCGGGGAGCTGATGGACTGCTTTGACTGTCTGAGCATCTGGGTCGCGGGCGCCTTCGCGCCGTTCGTGGCGCGACGGCCCCGCGAGTGGGCCGTAAGCTGGCTTGCGCTCTCGGGCGTCGCCTGTGCGCTGCAGCGGATCGTGGGAGCGGGCGAGGAGCAGGAGCCGGACCTCATTGTCGATGCGAGCGCGGAGTCGGGATGAGCGCGGAAACGGAGCCGGGATGAGCTGCTGCGGTAATAAGCGAGCGACGGCGCGCGCCGTAGCACTGAGCGGCCGCGGTGCGAGCACGACCCCGCGCCGGGTCGTGTCACGGGCCGCGCCGGTCGCCGCCGCGCGAGCGCCCGACATGCGCGTGCACTACCTCGGTGTGCAACCGGTTCGGGTCCGCGGGGCGACGAGCGGACGGACATACCATGCCTCATCGGCCGACCCGTTGCTTACGATCGACGCTCGCGACGCCGCCGCGCTGATCCGCACCGGCCTCTTCCGGACGGCGGCGGGCGCAACTCGACTTTGAATCAGGCCACGCCGGGCGTAAAGCACGTCGCGTAACACCGTACGCCTGGGCTGATCTCCAGCTCCAGCGAGCCCGCGGTGTGGCGATCGTGTTCGATCAGAGGATAAGCGCCCGGATGGACAACGTAGTGCTCGTGCCCATTGACCCGCGCCGTCCCCGACCCATCGAGCACGGCCCATACGCCGCCCGCCTCATACGGCCCCGAATAGGCGCCGGGCTGATCCTCGGTCTGGGGCGCGAGCCGCGCGTCGGGAGCGTCCTCGGGGCGCAGCGGTTGCAATGGCTCGCGCTCGACGCCCAGGAGTTCCTGGATCGCGCGCTCGGTCTCGACGTAGCCGCCCTCGCCGTAGTGATACTCGAACAGGCGCGCGCGGCCGTCGAACAGGTAGCGCGCGGGCCAGCCGGCGTTCTCGTACTCCTGCCACACCTCCAGCTCTGAGTCGATCAGCACGGGATACTCGATGTCCAGCCGCGCGACGGCGTCCCTGACCGCCTGCTCATCGCGCGCGGGATCGAACCCGGGACTGTGCACACCGATCGTGCGCAGGCCCCGCTCGGCGTAGCGCTCGTGCCACGCCTTCATGTACGGCAGCGTGCGCAGCGAGTTGGGCCGGCAGAAGTCCCAGAACTCGACGAGCATCGGCCGCCCGCGCTGGATGATGCTCGCCTGGCCGCTGCCGCCGGCGACGTTCACCCACGGCAGCTTCGTCGGGAACAGCGGCGCGGCGATCGTGTCTACGGGCGCCCTCAAGCGGAGCGCCTAGCCAATCGAACCGACCATCTCCAATTGAATCAAACGGTTGAGCTCGACGGCGTACTCCATCGGCAGCTCCTTGGTGACGGGCTCGATGAAGCCGTTGACGATCATCGCCGCGGCCTCGTCCTCGGTGAAGCCGCGCGAGCCCATGTAGAACAGCTGGTCGTCGGAGATGCGCCCGACGGTGGCCTCGTGGGCGACGGTCACGTGAGGGTTCTGGATCTGGATGTCCGGCCAGGTGTCGGATTTCGATTCGCCGTCCATCATCAGGCCGTCGCACTGCACGCGCGATTTGGACCCGGCGGAGTGCTGGCCCATCTTGACCAGACCGCGGTAGCCCATGATGCCGCCGTCCTTGGAGATCGACTTGGCGAGGATGTTCGAAGTCGTGTTCGGCGCAAGGTGGACGACCTTCGCGCCCGTGTCCTTGTGCACGCCCTTGCCCGCGACGCCCACGTTCAGGTGGTCGGCGCGTGCGCCCTCGCCCATCAGGTAGGAGCCGGGGTAGAGCATCACGTACTTGGCGCCCATCGACCCGCCGACCCACTCGACCGTGCCGTTCGCGTCGACCATCGCGCGCTTGGTGTTGAGGTTGTAGACGTCCTTGGACCAGTTCTGCACCGTCGTGTACCGCGCCTTGGCGCCCTCGTGCACGAAGATCTCAACGACCGCGGAGTGCATCGAGTTGACCGAGTAGGTCTGCGCGGTGCAGCCCTCGATGTAGTTCACCTCGGCGCCCTCGTCGGCGACGATCAGCGTGTGCTCGAAGGTGCCCTCGCCGGCCCCCTCCATGCGGAAGTAGGACTGTAGCGGCAGGTCGCACTTGACGCCCTTGGGGATGTAGCAGAACGCCCCGCCCGACCAGACCGCGCCGTGCAGCGCGGAGAACTTGTTGTCCTGCGCGGGCACGCACTTGGTCATGAAATATTTCTGCACGAGCTCGGGGTACTCGGTGATCGCGGTGTCCATCGAGCAGAACAGGATCCCCTGCTTGGCGTACTCATCCTTCAGGCCCTCATACACGGGCTCCTGGCGCCACACGCCGACGACGCCGGCGAGGTGCTCGCGCTCGGCCTGAGGGATGCCGAGATCCTCGTAGGTCTGCTTCATCTCGGCGGGGACGTCGTCCCAGCTGTTGAACCGTCCGGCGGTGGGAGGCGAGTACAGGACGAGGTCGTCGAGGTTCAGACCGCCGAGGTCCGGACCCCACGTCGGGATCGGCTTGCGTTCGAAGATTTCCAGCGACTTGATCCGTTTCTCGGCCATCCAGTCAGGCTCGCCCTTGATCTTCGACAGCTCGCTCACGACCTCACGCGAGATGCCCTGACGGGCGCGCAGCTGACCCTGGTCGTCCTCGACGATCGGGCTGGGCTTGGCGATGCGGGTGGTGTCAGTGGCGGCCATGGGCGCTCCTTTGGTCAATCCCGTGCTCGGAAGTAGGAATTCTATCGCGTGTCGCGGATCGTGCTCGGCGGGAGGCTTCCCACCCACGTGTTCGTGCGTTCAATCGCCGCTTACATGTCTTGCCGGCCGGCACGGCCGGCGACCGACTTCGTAAAGATTCATTCGGCACTGACTCCTATCCGGCAAGCCCACAGGCCGCGTGTCGCCACGCGCGCTAGCGGCGTAGCTCTGATACCCCCCGCCATGAGGCATTTCACGACGCGTAACGCCGAGCGCGATCAGACCGGCCAGGCGTGGTCGCCGGTGACCGCGCCGCGCACGACCTTCAGGTTCAGCAGCGCGCACTTGCGCCGCGTCGCGGACACGGGGATACCGAGCAGCTCAATCATCCAGTCGGCGTCGAGCTCGCCGACCTCGTCCAGCTCCATGCCGATCAGCTCCTCGGAGGCGATCGACGCCGATGCTTGGGAGATCGCGCAGCCGTGGCCGTGGAAGCGCAGGTCCTCGATGCGGCCGTCGGCGACGCGAATGTGCACGCCGAGCTCATCGCCGCACAGGGGGTTGTGCTCGAGCGCCTCCAGGTCGTGCGGGTCGAGCTCGCCGAAGTTGTGTGGGCGCTTGTAGTGCTCGAGGATGTAGTCGCGGTACAGATCGTCCATCAGCAGTGGCTTGGAGTGGAGAGGGCGCTCGGGCTCATTGCAAGCCGAACACCTTGCGCCCGGCGAGCAGCGAGTCGACCAGCGCGTCGATGTCCGACGGCTCGTTGTAGACGCCGACGCTCGCTCGCGCGGTCGCACCTACGCCGAGACAGCGCATCAGTGGCTGCGCGCAGTGATGGCCGGCACGGATGCACACTCCCCCACGGTCGGCGAGCTCGGCGACGTCGTGGGGGTGGATGCCCTCGATCGTGAACGACGCGAGACCGCCCCGGCGCTCGGCCTCGGGCGGGCCGACGACGCGCAGTCCGGGAACCTCGGCGAGGCGGTCGAGCATGTAGGCGGTCAACGCCTGCTCGTGCGCACGCACGCGGTCCATCCCCAGTGCGGACAGGTAGTCCACGGCGGCGCCCAGCCCGACGGCCTCGGCGATCGGTGGCGTGCCGGCCTCGAACTTGTACGGGAGCTCGTTCCAGGTGGCCGTCTGAAAGTCGACGGAGGCGATCATGTCGCCGCCTGTCATGAACGGCTCCATCCGCTCGAGGATCTCCGTGCGGCCGTGCAGGACGCCAATGCCCGTGGGGCCGAGGGCCTTGTGGCCCGTCCAGGCGTAGAAGTCCGCGCCGATCGCATCCACGTCCACCGGCATGTGTGGCACGGCCTGCGCCCCGTCGATCAGCGAGACGGCGCCCGCGGCGCGGATGCGGGCGGTCATCTCCATGACGAGGACGATCGTGCCGAGCACGTTGGAGACGTGCGAGAACGCCACGAGTCGCACATCGCCCCGCGCGAGCTCGGCGTCCAGTTGCTCCAGCGACAGTTCGCCGCGCTCGTCGACCTCCAGGTAGCGCAGCGTGGCGCCGCGCTCGCGGCAGAGCATTTGCCAGGGGACGATGTTGGCGTGGTGCTCGAGCTGGGTGATCAGGATCGCGTCCCCGGGACCTACGTTCGCTCGGCCACCGACGCTCCCGCGTCCCCAGGCGTAGGCGACGAGGTTGATCGCCTCGGTGACGTTCTTGGTGAAGATCGTCGTCTGGGGTTGGGCTCCGACAAAGGCGGCGACCCGCGTGCGCGCGCCGTCATAGGCGGCATCGGCCTCCTGCGCGAGCGCGTAGACACCGCGATGGACGTTGGCGTTGTGGGCGCGCAGGTGCTCGGCGAGCGCGTCGATCACGACGGCGGGCTTCTGCGAGGTCGCGCCCGAGTCGAGGTAGATCAGCGGACGGCCGTCGAAGCGGCGGGCGAAGATCGGGAAGTCGTCACGAACACCAAGCGAAGATGGCCCGGCGCTCGCATCGGTGATCGTTGCGCGCGGCGTCGATGCCCTAGCGACTGGTGGCATACGTCTCGATGTCCTCGCGCGCGGAGGCCAGCTTGTCGGCGAGCTTGGAGCGGATCAACTCTTCCAAGGGCTCGTCTGCGAGCTGCGCGAGCACCGGCTCGAAGAATCCCTCCACGAGCAGCCGCACCGCCGCGGGGCGGTCCAGGCCGCGCGACTGCATGTAGAAGATCGCACTCTCGTCAAGCTCGCCGACGGTGCCCCCGTGCGAGGCGGAGACGTCGTCGGCGGAGACGAGCACCGAGGGGATCGCGTCCAGGCGCGCCTTCGGCGACAGCATCATCGTGTGGATCTGCAGGTAGGTGTGGGTTTGCTGGGCGCCGGGGTCGATCTGGATCAGGCCCTCGAACGACGCGCGGCTCTCGCCGGTGGCGGCACCGCGCCAGTGCACGTCCCCACCGGAGGGGCCGGTCTCGTGCAGGTCTACGGCGAACGCGTCGAGGTGCTCGTCTGCCTCGGTGAAGAACAGGCCGCGAAAGGCCATGTCGCCGCCGGGCTCGGTCACGGCCAGCTCCAGGTGCTGGCGCACGAGGTGGCCGCCGAGCAGCGAGGGCAGCCAGTGGCAGTACGCATCGCGCCCGACGCCGACGTAACGGGTGGAGACATCGTAGACCTCGCCAGAACCCCAGTCCTGAAACTGCGCGAGGCGACAGCGCGCGCCGTCCCGCAGATACAGCTCGAACGCGCCGGCATGCAGCGCCTGTCCATCGAAGTCCTCGGCGAGGTCGTACTCGTGCACGCGGAACTCGCTCGTGCGGTCGCCGACGACGAGCGTGCGCCCGTACTGGGCTACGCCGGGACGGTCGATCGCGTAGACGATCTCGAACGGATCCTCGACGACGACGCCCGGTGGTACGTACAGGAACGCCCCGCCGGTCCAGAACGCGGCGTTGGCGGCCTCGAGCTTGTGACGGTCGATCGTCAGGCGTCGGGAGTAATGCTCGGAGACGAGCTCGCCGTGATCGCGGAAGGCGTCCTCCAACGAGCACAGGATCACGCCGCGCTCGGCCGGCGCCGGGTCGAGCTCGACGTGGACGATCGCCCCGGCGCATTGCACGATCCGTCCGGCATGTGGCCGATCGGGGAGGGTGCGCGCCACGACATCGGGCACGACATCCGGCTCGACCCCGTCAGGCGCCGTCTCCAGAGCGTCCAGATCGAGGGTCTGCAGGCTCGTGGTCCAGAACCCTGAGCGCCTCCAGACGGGCAGCTCGGAGGTGTAGTAGTGAGCGAGGGCAGCCTCGCGCAACTGCGCGAGCGTGCGGTGGGAACCGTGGCCCGCGCCCGCGCCGTGGAGCGCGTGGTAGAGGGTCGCCTCGCGGTGGCGGCCGGGCTTGACCGCGACGGACTCGGCCACCGAGTCAGGCACCTGCGCCGACCTCCTGGCGGATCTGGTCATAGCCCTCGCGCTCGAGGCGCTCGACGAGCTCGACGCCGCCCTCCAGCACGATGCGGCCGTCCATCAGGATGTGCACGAACTCGGGCTTGACGTAGTGCAGGATGCGCTGATAGTGGGTGATGATCAGCGCGCCGAGGCCCTGCTCGTCGTGCAGGCGCTGAACGCCCTCGGCGACGGTGCGCAGCGCGTCGATGTCAAGACCCGAGTCGGTCTCGTCGAGGATCGCGATATCGGGGGCGAGCATCGCCATCTGCAGGATCTCCGCGCGCTTCTTCTCGCCGCCGGAGAAGCCGTCGTTGAGGTGGCGAGAGGTGAACGAGCGGTCGACGTCGAGCAGCTCGATCGCGTGCTGGAGCTGGGTGCGAAACTCCTTGACCTGGATCGGCTCCTCACGCTTGGCGTTGATCGCCATGCGCAGGAAGTTGGCGACGGACACGCCCGGGATCGCGACGGGGTACTGGAAGGCGAGAAACAGGCCGGCCCGGGCGCGCTCGTGGGGCTCTGACTCGGTGATGTCCTCGCCCTTGAAGGTGATTGTGCCCTCGGTGATCTCATAGGAGGGATGTCCGAGCAGGGTGTTGGCGAGCGTCGACTTGCCCGAGCCGTTGGGGCCCATCAGGGCGTGGACCTCACCGCGCGAGATGTCGAGGTCGACGCCCAGGAGGATCTCGCGGTCCTCGGTGCGCACGTGCAGGTCTCTGATCTCTAGGTCGGCCATGTTCTGTGGTCAAGCTCCGGTCGTGAGGGGTTCGATGTCAAGGGATGGCAGGGTGGGTCCGGTCGGGAGCGCCTGCTCGAGGACGAGATCCGCGAGGGTCATGTCCTGCAGGGTGCGCACGATCGCGAAGCGAACGCGCGTCCACAAAAGCTTGGTCGGGCAGACATGTCCGGGATCAGACTCGCGCGAGCAGACGATCGAGCCGTCAGGGGACTGGGAGATGCACTCGATCGGCGCGATCGTCCCCTCCAGCGATTCGACGATCTCGGCCATCGTGATCTCGGTGGGCGAGCGCGCGAGCAGGTAGCCCCCGCGCGAGCCCCGCCGCGAATCGACCAGGCCGGATTTGCGCAGCCGCGCGACAAGGTGCTCCAGATAGGCGAGCGGCATGCCGTCGTGCTCGGCGATCTCCGCCAGGGGGATCGGCTCATCGCCGGCTCGCCGAGCCAGTTCGACCATCACGCGCACGCCGTACTCGGCCTTGGTTGAGAACATCATCGTTGGAATACCTACCTGCGCGCTAGGGTATCAGCCGGTCGGGCCCGGTCATCGGTTCCACTCCCGAGCTCAGCACAGCTCACTCACCTCGATCAGGTGGCACCTCGGGTCTTTGTGGGCGTGCCGCGCGAGCCTGGGCTCGAAGCCCGAGCGGGAGAACAGGTAGATGTCGGGCTCACGCCCGGGGGCGATGTGGCCGGCAAGGCGGCGCAGCAGCTCGTGCTCTTGGTAGGACATCGCGCCGGCCGTCCACTTGCACGAGCCGAGCGCCAGGATCTCATGGTCGTGATCGACGGCCACGGCGTCCAGCTCGCGGTGCGTCTCGCGCGGGCCGCTGCCGGTCGGCTCCCTGACCCTGCCCCACCACCACCCCACGGCAGCCGCGCCGGTGTGCTCGTGCAGCCAGCTCTGGCAGACCTGCTCGAACGCCGGTCTGGAGACGAAGCGCTCGAGGTTCGGCAGGACGAGTCCCTCCAGGTGGCGCCGGGCGTCCGCGCGGCTGTGCAGGCGTCCCTCGTAGGGGTGGACGAAGACGAACCAGAAGCGCAGGAAGTGGTCCTCGATCGCGAAGCGGACCACCTTCGTTCGGTCCGGATTGGCCACCGTGACGGGGTGGACGCGGCGCACGAGGCCCATCTCCATCAGCTTGTCCAGGAGCTGTCCGGTCGCGCCGTCGCTGCGGCCGATGCGGGCGGCGATCTCGTTACGGCGCGTGCGGCCCGCGGCGATCGCGCGCAGGATGGAGAAGTAGACGCCGTCCTCGCGCAGGTCGGTGTGCTGGCCGAAGAGAAAGCGGGGCTCCTGGCGAAGCAGGCCGTCGGGGGCGAGGATGTGGCGCTCGATGCTTGCCCGCAGGGTTGCCTGGGGGTCGAGCGCCTCCAGGTAGTAGGGGACGCCGCCGAACGCCGCGTAGGCGCGGATGAGGTTCTCGGGTGTCCAGCCGGGGAGAAAGCGCCTCACCTCGGCGAACGGGAATGGCCGCAGGTGCAGCGAGCCGGTGCGCCTGCCGTAGGCGGTCGCGGCGTAGCCGACGACCTCTCGCTCGAAGAAGGAGACGTCGCTGCCCGAGAGGATCAGGAACAGGTCGGGGTTCTCTTTGTGTTCGCGCCAGAACCGGTTGATGAGCGAGCCGATCTGCGGCGTCTCGCGGGCTATGAACTGGAACTCGTCGAGGGCGATCAGCAGCGGGCCGCCCTCGAGCTCCTCGGCGACCGCGGCGAAGAACGCCTGCCAGCTGCTCAACGGCTGGGTGGCGAACAGCTCTCGCCCGCTGGTCTCGGCGAGGATTCTCGAGAGATCCTCCAGGTGGTCGTTCTCGGTTCCCGAGGTCGCCTCGAAGTACAGGCAGCGCTTGCCCTCGGCAAAGTTCAGGACGAGCTCGGTCTTGCCGACTCTCCTGCGCCCGTAGACCACCATGTACTCGGCCCGCGATGAGCGCCACCGCTGCTCGAGCGCCGCGAGCTCGTCGGCGCGATCGTAGAAGGGCATTCAAGGAATAATAGCCATAACTATGATAGTTGTAGCTATCTTATGACGAACCGCGCGATGGCGTTTTGACGTAACTCCTCAGGTGCTGTCATAGATCACCCTGGATGCGCCCCGTGAGCGAGACCCGAGCGAGGAAGCGGGCGACGCTCGCGGGCGTGTCGGCCGCGGGGTCGGCGCTGACGATCAGCACGGGCACGGGTTGGGGCAGTTCGTCGAGCGCCCCCCGGATCTGCTGGGCGATGAGGGTGCAGGTCGCGCCGCAGGTGGAGTACAGGAACGCGAGCACGACGACCTGGCCGCGGTAGGAGGAGAGCGACATGGTGTGCCGGCTGGACTGGCCTGTGGGTCCGGTGGGTGCAAGCAGGTCGGTGAGCGTGAAGTCGCGCGCGCGAACGTGTGCAGGTAACGCGGCGCCGTCGAACCCCGACGCGGACGGCACGCTCGTGGGCGAGCTCAGCAGCAGCTGCTATTTGCCACTCGTGTGCACCGCCGCGACGTGGCTGAGGCGGCCGAGCACGTCGGTGGTGGGGGAGACCTTCGCGTTCTCATAGGCGGATAGTCGCGGCGCCGAGGTGCCGGCCGCTCGGGCGAACTGGCGGAGCGTCATTCCGGTTTCCGTCCGCCAGGAGCGGATCTGCGCGGCGTACTCGGTCCGTCCCTGCAAGGTCAGGTCCTCGCGGGCGTTGCGGATGACGTTGGACATCAGCGCGTCGACGCCGTAGTGCTCGCCCCAGGCGATCACGGTCTCGGTGGTGCGTGCGGCCGGGCCCCAGGGGTTGTGGCGGATCGCGTCGGCGAGACGGCGCCAGTCGGACAGGGAGCCACGGTCGATGAGGGTCTGGATCGCCTCGGCCGGCCATAGGTCCATCGGGGTGGTGGGATCGAAGTCGAGGTTGCGAAATCGCAGCGTCATCGCGCAATCCTCTCGGCGAGGTCCGCAAGCACCGCCTTGACCGTGGACCACTCCCGGTGGTGGGCGTGCAGCGCCGCAGCCGACCCTCCGACCAGGACGGCGCCGGGGACCAACGCTTGGAGTTGCGTGGCCTTCTCCAGGACATCTCCAAGCGAAGGCTTCATAATACTATGTTATCAGATCTGATAACCCAGGCGACGAGCGCGTACGAGCGCGTATAAGCTTGTGCCTACGACTTCGTCCGGAGCTTCCCGATATCGTGGGCGAGTCCTTCGGGGGTGAGCTGTTCCACCCCGAACACGACGCGCTCATCGCCCGACGGGTCGATCAGGTAGACGGCGGCGGTTGCATCGAATGCCGCCCTGCCGGTGCTCGCGGGGGTTACGCCGTAGGCGTGCCACATCGCGCGCAGCTGGGCGGACGGGCCGGTGAGGTAGTGGACGCGGCCGGTGAGCGAGACCTGGGCGAGAAAGCCTCGCGCGCGAGATGGGGTGTCCGCGCCGGGGTCGGCGCTGACGATGAGCACGACGGATGAGTGCCCGCCCAGTTCGTCGAGCGCGCCGCGGATCTGCTGGGCGATGAGGGTGCAGGTCGCGCCGCAGGTGGAATACAGGAACGCGAGCACGACGACCTGGCCGCGGTAGGAGGACAGCGATACGGGTCCGCCGCCGGGTTGGCCCGTGGGCGCGGACAGGCTGGTGAGCGTGAAGTCGCGCGCGCGAACGTGAGGGGGAAGCGCGGCGCCGTCAAAGCCCGACGCGGATGGAGTGTTCGCGGGCAATCTGGTCGGGGTGCTCCCCGGCGAGTGGGCGGTCGGCCGGTCGAGCAGAACCGCGAGCGCGAACGCGACCACGAGGATGGTCAGGAGGGAGAGGAGGACGATCCGGGTGCGCGGGCGCATGGTTGCTCAGGGTAGGGGAGGGCGATTGCCGCCTCCCTGCCCATGTGCTTCCGGAGATCTGGTCACCGACCGGCAGCCGGCGGGCGCATCCAGTTCGTCGGGCCCGTGGCCGGTGGGGCGATATTGCCCCACCGGCACGTGAACTCCGTGCTGAGGACTCAGCGCAGCCCCCCGCTATGTGGCTTCAAGGCCGCCTTCCAGGCCGCGTATGGTCACGCCGCCTTTGAGGGGGAGGTGCACATAGCTCCCGTAGCATTCGAGGCTGGGCGATTGGAATTCGCCCTTGCTAAAGAATGTTTCCACTTCGCCGTTGCTGAGGTTCTGCACGCCGGTGTATGTGTTGGCGAGACAGCGTTCGGAGAAGGTGCCACCTATCCATCCCTTGCACGTTATCGCCCATTCCGCCTGAGACGGAGGGCTGCCAAGCTTGATTTCGTTACGCAGCGAGCCGCCGATCGTGGCCAATTCGGTCGCCCACGGGAGATGCACGGCTTCGACCACTATTTCCCCGTTACCACAGGGTTCACTGCCACTCTGACGGTTGCAGGTGATCGCTTTTTTGGGATATTCTCCTGTAATGCTGGTAATCTGGCCCACTGCCCCCCGACCGACTGTGCCTTCCTCTCTGATCGTGCAGGAATACGAGTTTCCATGGTGCGTATCGTCGAATGTGATGGCGCCTATGGCGATGAATTTCTCTGGAGAAACCAGTTCCGTATGACTGGAGTGCTTCCAGGCGTGCGCTGTGGCTCCGGCGGCCGATATCGCGCCAACCGCCATCAGGGCCAGCAGCGTAAGACCGAATGTCTTGACTCTCATGATTACCTCTCTCTTGTTGAGTTGGTCTCCTTGACCTTGTTCGGCGCCAGCCTAGGCTCGCTGCGAGTTGCCGTCAAGATGTGACAGCTGTGCCAAAATCTTTGTCAAGTCCTTGAAATTCTGACTATGGCATTTCCATCCATGTCAAATTCGAACGGATCGGCGCCCAGGCATCCAGATCGTCCCGCTGGGGTCGAGGACCACGCGTGCACGGTCAGTCGCTCGCGCGTGATCGGCCGGTCCGCGCGGACCGGCCGATCGTCGTCGTCCGGAGTCGCTCGCTCAGATCCGGCTGCGGAGCTGTTGGGGCGCGCGTTTTCCGCATCGCAGAGCGATGCGCGGGGGGTTCCGTGGGGTGTCTTGGAGGCGCGTCTGTGGTTTGCTCTTGACAAGCCGGGTGGTTGACGCTATGTTCATACGTGTTCATGGCGCTCCACCGTGGTGCGCCGGGCACGATAGATCGGGTTTGGGTATCGGTCGTCTGGATCGATTTCAAGCGCTTTTGCAGGAAACACAGACCTTGGGAGAGGGATAGGCCAGATCGCATGATGAGGGGTTGCTTTCGCGTGAGTCAGTTGGGGACAGACGTGCCGGGGATCGTCGCGCGCCCGTTTGGGCCCGTAGGTAGATGCGTCAGCGGCGCTGACGCATCTCTCTCTCTCTCTCTCTCTCGGCCCGTAGGGTCAGGCCCCTCCGTTCGGCCCTGCCGGGCCGCCCGGGTTCCCCCAGAGGGGAAGGGGAGAGGTATGGCTCTGGTCTAGCCGCCCAGAAGCGCCGGGCCACAGGCCCTTTCGCGGGAAGGGTCGCGTGATGGCCTCTCGCGCGAGGGTTGGAGCCGGTGTGCGCCGGGAGGTCCGTGGGGGCATGTCGCCCTCACCACGGGTGCAGGTGTCGGAAATGCAGCGGTCGCGGTTGCTTTCGGCGGCCGTTGTGACTGTCGAGGAGCTGGGATGGTCGGGTGCGTCGGTCGCGCACATCACCTCGCGGGCGCGGGTGTCGCGGCGCACGTTCTATGACCTGTTCGAGAATCGTGAGGATTGTCTGCTCGCGATCTTGGAGGATGTCGTGGGGCGGGTCGAGGGTGAGCTTGCCGCGTTGCGTTTGGACGGGCTGCCTTGGCGTGAGCGTGTGCGCGCGGGGTTGTGGACGGTTCTCTGCTTCTTGGATCGCGAGCCGTTGCTGGCGCGGGCGTGTGTGGCGCAGGCGTTGCAGGGCGGTCCACGGGTGCTGGAGCGTCGTGAGGAGATCCTCGCACGGTTGGCGGTGGTTCTGGATGAGGGTCGGCTGGAGCACGCGCGGGGGCTCGAGTGTCCGCCGTTGACAGCCGAGGGTTTGGTCGGTGCGGTGTTCTCGATCGTGCACGCGCGACTGGTACGCGATCGTGCGCGTGAGTCGCTGGGCGGGTTGTTGGCTGAATTGATGGGGATGCTCGTCCTGCCGTATCTGGGGCCGGCGGCGGCGCGGCGCGAGCAGGCTCGTCCCGCTCCGGGTGCGCCCGCTGTGAACGCGATCGCGCCGAATGTCGCGGAGATGGTCGCGATCGCGGACGACCCGTTGCAGGGCGTGCCGATGCGCTTGACGTATCGAACCGCGCGCGTGCTGGGGTCCATCGCCGGGCGGCCGGGTATCAGCAATCGCATCGTCGCGGAACTCGCGGGCGTCGCGGACCAAGGCCAGATCTCGAAGCTGCTCGCGCGGTTGGAGCGCCTGGGCTTGGTCGTGAACGCCGGCGACGGTCACTCGAAGGGCGAGCCCAACGCGTGGAGCTTGACGGCACTGGGCCGTGTGGTCGCGCAGCGCTTGAGCACAAACACTCACAACCAGAAAGAAGCCGCGTAATGCCACAGCGAAGAGGAGTAGTTCTTCTGATGCGTAGTCGATTCTCGGGTTCGCGTGCGTGGCGACGCGCTTCTCACAGTCATCTTCGTGCCACGGCGCCGCTGCTGATCGCCGCTTGCTGGACGGTCGCCATGGGCCTCACATCCGTCTCCGCTCTCGCCCTCCCCGAAGGCCGTCATTACGAGCTCGTCTCTCCCGTCTACAAGGGCGGTTATGGCGCCAATGGCATCCTCGCGGTCTCGCCCAGTGGTGAACGCCTCGCATTCGGGTCGCTCGGTGCGTTCTCCGGGGATCCCGGGGACAATGGGATTGCAAATTACTATGTTTCCAGCCGTGTAGAAGGTGTGGGCTGGTCGACTGTGACCGTCGCGTTCCCAGCGTCGATCGCGCCGGATGGTGGTGTGATCGACTTCTCCTCGACGCTCGACTCGACGCTTAACCAGGCGTATCTGGGCCCGAACTTCGGGGTCGCCAGCGAAGATAGCCATGAAGTTGAGTATCTCGTGCACCAGACCGATGCGCCCGATACTGGCCCCAACGCACCGGACCCGGCTCCCAATTTTGAAAATTCGGGCATGATTTTGAGAGATCTCAACCAGACTTTCGTCGATCTTAGATCCGAAGTCACAAGCTCAAATTTTTCTCATATCGTGTTCGAAGTCTTCGGAACCGGAGATACTCAGCTGTTGCCCGAAGCTGCGACTAGCGAATCGCATACCTATGAAATGGCGAACGGCAGTGAGGGTCATGAATCGTCGCTGCGGCTTGTTGGGTTGAACAATAAAGACAAGGTTCTCAATCCTTCTTGTGAAGCTAAGATTGCATCGGTCCTTTCTGGGAATAATGATTCGTTCCACTCTATTTCGGCTGACGGAAGTGAGGTGTTCTTTAGAACTTCTGTGGACGCGGCGTGTGAAGACGGCCAATTGTTCGTACGGTTGGGGGGTGTGAAGACGGTTGAAATCTCGAGGTCATTGGCGACTGTTTGTGAAGAAGTGCCGTGTCCAGGTGCTGAAGCACGTAAGCCTGCGATATTTCGAGGTGCATCGACAGATGGTTCGATTGTCTTTTTCACAACCGAGCAGCCGCTTGTCTCCGATGATTCTGATGCCAGTAATAATCTTTATATGGCTAGGATGGGTTGTGCGGGGGGTAGGGTTGAATGTGGGCCGGTTGAACGGGAAGTTACGGAACTCAAGCAGGTTTCACGTAATCCAAATGCTGCTCAGCCCGCTGAAGTCCAGGATGTTGTCGCTATCGCGCCCGATGGTTCGCATGTCTACTTTGTCGCAAAGGGGAACTTGTTGGGTTCGGTCGAACAGGAAGTGCTTGTGGCTGAAGGGAGCCGATTGCCGCATGCGGGCGCGGATAATCTGTACGCGTATGACAGCCTCACGGGTAAGACAGCCTTTATCGCCGATTTGTGCTCGGGCCCACAGCTCTCTGGTGGGGTGGAAGACATTGGTTGCTCGTCTGGGTTGCCAGCCGAAGCGAGCAGTGAAAGGAATGACACATCGCTGTGGACAGCGGGTGGGCGTGAAGCGCAGGTCAACGTGTGCAGTCGGCCGATCGCGAGCGAATGCACGGTCGATCGGGAAACGGGGAGATTTCTGGTGTTCTCTGCTTACGCTCAACTTACCGCTGGGGATGCGGACGCGAAGAAGGATATCTATCGGTATGACGACGTCACCGGTAGGCTCGTGCGTGTATCGGAAGGCGAAGGTGGATATGACGAAAATGGTAATAGTGAAGCTGATGCGAACATCACCCCGTCTTCAGTCCTAGACAGCGAAAGAATGCGTTTGCAGAGCGGCATGGATAGCCGGGGGGTGAGTGAAGATGGTTCGCGGGTCGTTTTCAGGACGGCGGCGTCGTTGTCTCCCGCTGCCGTGAATGGTCTCGAGAATGCGTATGAATGGGATCGGGGTCGGGTGTCGCTGGTGTCAACCGGTAGTGCGAGCGGGCCTGTTGGGCAGGTTGTGATTTCTTCGTCGGGTGTTGATGTGTTTTTTACGACTACGCAGGGTTTGGTGCCGCAGGATACTGATGGTCAGCAGGATGTGTATGACGCGCGGTTGGGTGGTGGTTTTCCGGTCGCGGCGGCGGAACGGCAGCCGTGTTCGGGTGATGCGTGTCAGGGGCCGTTGACGAATCCCGCGCCGTTGTTGGTGCCGGGAAGTGTCTCGCAAGCGCCGGGCGGGGACTTCCCGCCCCTTGGGTCCACGGAGGGCGCTACGCCGAAGAGGGCGATCACGAGATGCGTGAAGGCTAAGAAGCTCATACACGGTAAGTGCGTCACGCGAAAAGCTAAGGGTAAAAGCAATGCCAGGGCTAAGAAGACCGCCAACAGCGACCGGAGGGGTAAGTAATGAGGCCCAAGCGAATTCTTTTGTCATTGCTTACGTTCGCTGTCTTGCTTCTCGCCACGGCCGCCCCGGCGGGTGCTGCGAGTGAAGCTAAGCCGCTTCAGATCACAAAAGTCACGATGCAGACAATCCGCGAACAGCGCCTCGTATCAACAACACCAGCAAAGCCGGGCGGCCCAGAATCGGCGCTTCTCGAAGATGTGCCTTACACGTATTCGCAGGCTGCTGGTCACCCGTGGGCGCTATCGACAACGGTTCAGTTCGCCAGCGAAGAAGACCAATTCGGGAATATCTTTCCGACGCGCGATGCAAAAGATATCGTCGTTGATTTGCCGCCGGGGTTGTTGGGTGATCCTCAGGCGGCGCCGCGGTGTCCGTTGGCGCAGGTGCTGGCCCACGTACCATGCCCCGTCGATACCCAGATCGGGGTGGTGAGAGTGCACCGCTACGGTAAGAACGACATGGGGCCGATTGTAAACGTGACGCCTGAAAAGGGCCAGTCCGCAGAGTTCGGCCTAGAAAACAACCTTGGCGTAACGGTGGTGTTGACCGCGCACGTCGTGCGCATGGGGTCGACCTATGGGTTGACGGTCGTCAGCAACGAGATCCCGATGATCGGTCTCAACGAAGTCGAAACCACTTTTTGGGGTGTCCCCGCAGACCCGAGTCACGACGCGCTACGTGGCCTCTTCTGCATCAGCGTTGACCCCGAACAGCGACCAAATGTGCTCGAGCTATGCCATGAAGGCGGAGGACTTACTAACTCAGTGGGCCACTTCATCGGTCGTCAGGGTCCGTCGAGTGGTCTGTCGGCGGTGCCGTTTTTGACGATGCCCGCGGATTGTGCTGCGGGGCTTTTGGTGACGAGTGTGAGTTCTGATTCGTGGGAGGAACCGGGGGTGTTTGTGGGTAGCGAGGCGACGCAGCCCGCGGCGACGGGGTGTGACCTCTTGCAGTTCAATCCGGGAGTCGAAGTGTTGCCGGATGGTATGGTTGCGGATGAGCCGGTGGGGTTGGGTGTGAATCTGAAGGTTCCGCAGTCCGAAGGTGCGGAAGTGTCGGGGACGCCTGAGTTGCGTGATGTGGGTATCACGCTTCCTGAAGGTTTGTCGATTAGCCCGGGTGTGGTTGATGGGGTGCGGGCGTGTAATGAATCGGGTCCGGAGGGCATCAATTTTGAAGGTCCGGAATCTGAAGAAGTGGGGTTGAATGGGGAGTTGCAGTTGGCGGCGGGGCATTGTCCTGATGCGTCGATTGTGGGTAGCGCGGAAGCAGAAACGCCGTTGTTGGGTGGTCCTGTGAAGGGTCATGTGTATTTGGCGAGGCCGGATTGTGGTGGTGTGGGTCAGGGCGTGTGTTCTGAGCGGGATGCCGCGGATGGTGGGTTGTATCAGTTGTATCTGGAACTTGGTGGTACGGGTGCGCTCGCGGATACGGGCGTGAATTTGAAGGTTCGTTTGAGGACTGAGGCGAATCCTGCTACGGGGCAGTTGACGACGGTCGCGGAAGGTAACCCGCAGCTGCCGTTCAGCGAACTACGGGTGCGGTTGAATGGTGGCCCCCGCGCGCCGTTGGATACCCCCAGCGCTTGCGGCGCCGCGACCACGACGAGTGATTTTACGCCGTGGAGTGCTCCCGGGGTCACGCCTGAAGGCTTGTCGGTAGCGGGCACACCCGATGCGACACCCTCGTCGTTTTTCGATGTCGCGGGTTGTCTTTCTTCGCCGGTGTTTGCTCCTGGGTTTGTGTCGGGGATGGTGACGGCGCAGGCGGGGCAGTTCAGTGCGTTTACGTTGAACCTCTCGCGTGTGGATCGTGAACAGTTCGTGAAGGGTATCCAGGTGCATACCCCGCCGGGGTTGTTGGGGATGCTCTCGAGTGTCCCGCTATGCGAAGAACCCCAAGCGAGCGCGGGGTCGTGTTCGCAGGCGTCGAGGATCGGCACGACGACGGTCGCGTCGGGTGCGGGGTCCCACCCCTTTGAAATCAGCGGGAATGTGTATCTGACGAAGGGCTATGGCGGCGCACCGTTCGGGCTCTCGATCGTGACGAATGCTGTGGCGGGCCCCTTCAACCTGGGGCTCGTCGTCGTCCGTGCCCGGATCGATGTGGACCCGGAAACCTCGGCGCTGACGATCACGACTGATGAAACAGGCCCTTACGCGGTCCCGCAGATCATCTTCGGTGTCCCGCTACGCCTAAAACGCATCACCGTCAACATCGACCGGCCGAACTTCATGTTCAACCCCACCAACTGCGACGCACAGCAAGTCACAGCCGCGATCTCCGGCTCCGCGAACACGATCGCACACGTATCCAGCCCACTCGCTGCAGGCGGCTGCAAGAGCCTCGCATTCAAACCCACCTTCACAGTAACCACCAACGGACATACAAGCCGTGCAGGCGGCGCGAGCCTCGACGCGAAGGTCACCTACCCCGCAGGGTCGGTCGGTAGCGAGGCGAACATCGCACGCGTCAAGGTAGACCTCCCCAAACAACTCCCATCCCGCCTAACGACACTACAAAAAGCATGTACCGCCGCGCAGTTCGATACCAACCCAGCCGGCTGTCCAGCACCCTCGATCGTAGGGATCGTCAAGGCCAGCACACCGCTGCTCCCGGTCGGCCTCGAAGGCCCCGTGTACTTCGTCTCCCACGGCGGCGAAGCATTCCCCTCGCTGATCGTCGTCCTCCAAGGCGACGGCGTCCGCGTCGACCTGACCGGCAGCACGTTCATCTCAAAGGCCGGGATCACGAGCAGCACGTTCAAGACCGTCCCCGACGTGCCCGTCAACACATTCGAGATCTACCTACCCGAGGGCAAGTACTCAGCGCTCGCAGCAAACGGGAACCTCTGCACCTCGAAGCTCGCGATGCCCACAGAATTCGTCGCGCAGAACGGCGCGGTCATCCACGAGAGCACCAAGATTGCCGTATCGAACTGCGCAAAGGCAAAGAAAGCCGTCAATAAGAAAGCGAAGCCGAAGAAGAAAAACAGAGCGAAGAAAGCCGATAGGGCCGGCCATGGGAGGGGACGCTGATGAGCGCCAACGGTATGAGCAGGAGGGTTCTGTCTGTGGCTGTGATCGTGGCGTTGTTGGCGGTGCTTGGGCCTGCCGTCGCCCTGGCGGGCACACCCGACCAGTTCCTGCTCGCCAGCCATTTTGGGCGCGCGGTCGACGCCACCGCCGGCGCGAACGTCTGCACGGTGCTATCAGGCGATGAATGCGTGCGCGGCAGCGAAAGCAGCGAACCCGGCGGCTTCCTTTTCCCCACGAGTGTCGCCGTCGATTCCGCCGGCGACGTCTACGTCGACGATCGCGCCAACGCCCGCGTGCAGGAGCTCGGACCCAGCGGGAGCTTCATCGCGATGTTCGGGTCAAACGTCAACAAAACGAAGGTCGCAGCCGGCGGCTCGGCCGCCGAACGCGATGTCTGCACCGCTGCGTCGGGAGACACCTGTCAAGCTGGCGAAGAAGGCAACGAACCGGGGCAATTCGAGCAGATGCAGAGCATCGCCGTCGACCCCGCCAGCGGCGGCGTCCTCACCGCCGAAGACGCCTTCGGCGAAGTCAACGGCGAATTCGCGCTCGGCGGGCGTGTCCAGGAGTTCACCGCGACGGGCCAGTTCGTGCTGGAGATCGGAAGCGAAGTCAACGAAACCACCAAAGCCAACCTCTGCACCCAGGCAGAAGTCGAAGCCACGCACGTCAAATGCCGCAAGCAGACGGTGCACTCGCCGGGCGCCAACAAAGAACATGGGGCGTTCACCTCCTTCCCCGAAGGCAACGTCCTGGCGATCGGCGGCCCCGAAGGCCTGCTCTACGTCGGCGACGAAGGCCGCGTCCAAGAGTTCAAGACGACCGGCGAATGGAAAGCGGAAGTGTCGCTGGGCCCGCTGGCAGGCGGGGGCCAGGCCACTGGGGTCGCGGTCGACCCGGGCGGCGAGCTGTTCGTCGCCGACAGCGAAGTTCCGGGCGTGCATGAGTTCAATGCCGCGGGTCAGCTGCAGGCGCAGGTGATCGAACCGACGAGCGGTGCGGTGCACGCGCTGGCGATCAACCCCAACGGACAACTCGGGATCGTGGCCTTCGATCCGGTCGCCGAAGGGGCCCGCGGGTTCATCTACAGCACCACCGGCGCGAAGATCAGCGAGTTCGACCCGCCATCAGGGCCATTCACCGGCTTCCCGTCGGCGATCGCGTTCGCGCCTGCCGCAGCGCCCTCCCCGGATGAGCTGTACGTCGTCGATGAGACCGCCCAGGAAATCGAAGCCTATGACGCCGTCGAATTCGCGACCCTGCGGACCTGTCCGGCCGAACAGATCACGGCCAGCTCAGCGCAGCTGTGCGGTGAAGTCAATCCCAATGGGGTGCTGACCAATGCGTTCTTTGAGTACGGCACGACCCCCGCCCTGGCCTCGCGCACGCCATCGGCCTTCACCGGTTCGGGCTCGACCCTCGAAACGGTGCACGCGACCGTGGCGCTGATCCCCAACCAGACCTATCACTTCAAGCTCGCCGGAGAAGCGCAGGTCAAAGGCAAGCCCCTCACCATCGCCGGACCAGAATCTGAATTCCACACACCCGTCATCGCGCCGCAGATCCTCGGCCCACCGACGGCCTCGTTCATCACCGCTCACTCAGCGGTCCTCAGCGCCTCGCTGAACCCCGAGCACACCACGACCCGCCGCCATTTCGAATACGGCCCCTGCCCAACCCTCTCAGGGTGCGCCTCGATCAGCTCGACGCCTGTGCAGGAATCCGCACAGGCCGCGGAAGTCGGCGCCGTCCAGGAAATCCAGGGTCTCGCCGCGCAGACGATCTACAGCTATCGCTTGGTCGCGAACAACGAATTCGAAGAAAACGGCAGCATGCTCGGCGGCGCCGCCACCGGCGCCGAAGGAGCCTTCACCACCGGCGCCTCTCCGACGGTCAGCGCGAGCACGGGTGAAGCCGGCTCGATCTCTGCGACCAGCGCCGTGATCTCAGGGACCGTCAATCCCGATGGCCAGCCTGCCACCTACACCTTCGAACTGGGCGTCTACGAAGGCGCATCGACGAGCTACGGCCTGGTGTTCTCGGCCTCCGCCGGCGCGGAAACCACGCTCGTCGGCGAGAGCCACCAGCTGTCGGGGCTGCAGCCGGGCACCGTGTACGCGTATCGCATCGCGATCCACGGCGGCTACGGGCAGGCGACGGGAGCCACCGAGACATTCACCACCACCGGCCTGCCCAGCGCCCTCACCGCCCCAACACCCCTCCCACAGCTTGCGATCCCAAGCATCGCCTTCCCGTCCACGGAACCACCGATCACCTCTCCGCGACCGAGGAAGGCCACGCGTGCGGAACTGCTCGCTCGCGCAAAGAGAGCCTGCAAGAAAGAGGCCAAGAAGCGACGCCTGCGCTGCGAACGCAATGCCCTGGCGAGATATCGACCAAAGGGGAAGTAGAAGCGGATGTAGAGAACGAGAGCGTAGAGCCCAGCGCCCGCTATACTTTGTGAAGTCTCCATGAATCCCGACCATGATTTAGGAGTTTCATCATGAGCCCGTCAGGCGCGGAGCTTCTCCGCCAAGTCAAGAGCCAGATCGAAGAGGTCGACCCGTCCGAGGTGCATGAGCTGATCGACGAGGGCGTGGCAGTGATCGACGTACGCGAGACCGAGGAGTTTGCCGCCGGGCACCTGCCGGGGGCCAAGCACGTGCCCCGCAGCTACCTGGAGACACGGATCGAGGGCGTGGTGCCAGACCGCTCCACGCAGGTCATTCTGTACTGCGCCTCCGGCAATCGCTCGGCCTACGGAACGCGCACACTGACCGAGGAGCTCGGCTACAAGCATGTGCGCTCGATGACCGGCGGGATCACCCTGTGGAAGGACCGCGGCTACGAGGTCGATGTCCCGCGCGCGCTCAGCCCCGAACAGCGCGAGCGCTACTCGCGTCACATGCTCGTCCCCGAGATCGGCGTCGAGGGCCAGCAGAAGCTGCTCGACGCCAAGGTGCTGCTGCTCGGCGCCGGTGGCCTGGGCTCGCCCACCGCGCTCTACCTCGCCGCCGCCGGCGTCGGCACGCTGGGGATCGTCGACGACGACGTGGTCGACCTGTCCAACCTGCAGCGCCAGGTGATTCACTCGACCGAGCGCGTGGGCGTCCCCAAGGTCGACTCCGCCGAGGAGTCGATCCGCGCGCTGAACCCCGACGTGACCGTCGTCAAGTACCCGGTGCGGATCGACGCGTCGAACATCATGGAGATCATCTCCGGCTATGACGTGATCGTCGACGGGGTCGACAACTTCCCCACCCGCTACCTGCTCAACGACGCGACCGTGCGCCTGCAGATTCCCGTCGTCTCCGCCTCGATCCTCGGGTTCGACGGGCAGCTGTCGGTGTTCAAGCCCTACGAGGGTCCCTGCTACCGCTGCCTGTTCCGCGAGCCGCCGCCGGCGGAGCTCGCTCCGTCGTGCGGCGCCAACGGCGTGCTCGGCGTGCTGCCCGGCACGATGGGGCTGTTGCAGGCGACAGAGGTCGTCAAGCTGATCCTCGACATCGGCGAGCCGGCGATCGGACGCCTGCTGCTGTATGACGCGTTGGGGGCGACCTTGACCGAGGTCAAGGTCCACCGCGACCCCGAGTGCCCGATCTGCTCGCGCGAGCCCGACGAGATCACCGACGATGAGATGGGCTCCTTCCCTGATTACGAGGCATTCTGCGCCGCGGCCGGGTAGTCTGCGCGTCCAGGATGGCGACGATCAAGATCCCCCCAGTCCTACGCGCCTCGGTCGGCGGCGAGAAGCAGGTCAGCGCCTCCGGCGAGAACGTCGGCGACGTCCTGCGCGACCTCGCCTCCAGCCACCCGGCGACCCGCGAGCAGCTGTTCTCAGCCGATGGTGAGCTGAACCGCTACGTCAACGTGTATCTCAACGACGAGGACGTCCGCGTGCTCGACGGCCTCGACACGGGCGTGGGGGACACGGACACGCTAGTAATCCTGCCCGCGATGGCCGGCGGATCGCGTTAGCCGGCGCACGTCGGGCGCACGTCGCAGACCCTTTCGTCCCCGACGGTGATGTCCGGTGTGCCTTCGGTGTGCGGGTTTCCGCCGCCACGGTGTCTAGGCTTCGCGTCCACGTTTGGCGCCGGGCCTAAGTCTCGGCGGCTCCTCGGACGATGGGATTGCGCTCTATGAGAAACGGCATCAATTTTGTGCGCGATATTCGCACCATCCGGGGGCGAATCGGCTTGACCGGAGGGGCCTCGCTCCTTGCGCTGGTCGCCGGCTGGGCCGTTGTCGCGCCCGCCGGGGCCACATCGCCGCCGCCGCCGAAATACTCGCTGTCGATCACGGAGGGCGAGACGACCCAGCCCGAACACAGGATCATCTCGACCAGAGGCAGCGTCGAACCGGAAGAACTGGAAGCCTCGGTGGCGGTGTCGATAGTCCGTGGCGGCATCGAAGTGTCCCGGAGCAGCGGAAGGGAGGGCGCTTGGATGTCGTCGATCCCCGCTCCCGGTGACGTGGTGAACTTGGAATCCCCGACCGGCCCCAACGGCCACCCGGGTGGCCGAATCGTCGGATCCTTTGTGTATGACGGTCTGCCCTCGATCGACCCGACCGTATGCGCGGGCTCGGTCAACTTCTCGGGCCAGCGGTCGGCCGGCCAGACGGTCCAAGGCGGCGACTTCTTGGATGCACTCGGGCCCTATGGCAACTTCGAAGGCGGGAACGCGGTTCAGGCTCAGATCACGCTGCTGTCAGGGTCGACCTTCGGCGGCAGTTTCCTGGCTCCGCTGGCGTTTGGGGAGACGGTATGGGCGAGCGAGTCGCTGGAAACGCCGCTCGCAGGCGGAGCCGTCTTCACCTACGAAAGCAAGAATGAGCGTCCCGTAGGCGCGTGCCCCGTGCCGCCGCCGCCACCACCACCCCCACCACCCCCGCCTCCTGCCCTGCAGGGCTCGATCTTCAAGCTCGCGCGGACCACTATCCACAGGTTCCTGAAATCGGGCTGGCTGGATCAGGTGACGATCAACCAGCCGGGAACGGTCGTACAGGACCTCTACCTGCAGGACGGCAAACTGCCGGCGTTCGCAGCGTCCAGCAGGAAGGGCAAGCACCACGCGCGCAAGGTCCCACCGGCCCAGTTGGTGGCGCGCGGATCGGCGACCGCCAAAGCCCCCGGCACGGTCAATGTCCTGATCCGCGTGACCGCGAAGGGCCGTCGCCTGCTCCGCCACCGCAGCAAGGTGCGGCTGGTGCTGGTGACGACGCTGCACAGCAGCACCGGCGCCAAGCTGAACCTGGCGCGTCGCGCGGTCACGCTTCATCGGTGACGGGACGGCTTGCCGGACGGCTGCCGGAGAGCGATCAGGTGCTCGACGCTCGGGCTGCGGATGGCGCTCAGGCGGCGGCGACTGTGGATGCCGGCTCGGAGGCGTTTGCCCCGCCGGGGCTTGCGCCCGCCGCCGGCACATGGCTCATCGCGTGCTCGGCCAGGGCGGTGATCGTCAGCGAGGGGTTGACGCCCACGTTCGCGGGGATCGCCGAGCCGTCGCAGACGAGCAGGTTCTCGTAGCCGTACACGCGCTGGCGGGCGTCGATCACGCCGCGGGAAGGGTCGGGGGCGATCACCGCGCCGCCGAGGATGTGGGCGGTCGTGGGGATGTTGAACAGCGCCTCGGTGACGGAGCTCTGGGCGATCCCGCCGGTGCGCTTGGCGAGCCATTCGGCGGCTTCGTTGGCGATCGGAATGAACGTCGGGATCGGCTTCTCCGGGTCCTGCTCGGTTTTCAGCCAGAACGTGCCGAGCGGGCCCTGGTGGGGGCGCAATGCGATCGCGTTGTCGAGCGTCTGCATCACCAGCACGATGATCGTGCGCCGCGACCAGTGCTTGGGGAACAGCACCTTCGCCAGCCGCTTCGGGTGAAGCACGATCTGGGCAAGCAGCTTCAGGGGACGCGTCAGGCGTGTGCCATCGCCGACGAGCAGCGTGTACAGGCGGTGCATCGAGTCGCCGTCGTCGCCGTAGGTGACGGTCTCGATGTGGGTGTTCGGGTCCGGGTAGATGCTCGAGGTGATCGCCACGCGCTTGATCAGATCGTCCGGGTAGTCCTCGGGCACGGTCACGGTCAGGATCGACTCGCTGTTGGTTCGCACCAGCTCCCCGAGGCGCGCGGAGATCCTTCCCAGCGACCCGCTCAGGCGGCAGCGCGCGAGCAGCTTGTTCGTGCCCAGCGGCCCGGCCGCCACGACCACCCCGCGCGCACGGTGGACCTGGCGATCCTTGCGCAGCCACGCGCCCGAGCGCACGCTCTCGACTTCGTAGCCGTCCCTGCCGGAGCCGTCGCCGAGCGGGCGGACGTCCACGACCGTGCGTTCCGCCATCACGCGCGCACCCCGCTTCTCCGCGAGGTATAGGTAGTTCTTGACGAGCGTGTTCTTCGACCCGTGCGGGCAGCCGACCATGCAGCGACCGCACTGCCTGCAGCCGGTGCGGTCGGGTCCCTCCCCGCCGAAGAACGGGTCGGAGACGGTCACTCCCGGCTCGCCGAAGTAGACGCCGACCGGTGTTTTTTTGTAGGTGTCCCCGACGCCCAGCTCCTCGCCCAGCTCGCGCAGCAGCTGGTCGGCGGGGTCCTCGTTCGGGGTCTGAACGACCCCAAGCATGCGCTGCGCCTCGGTGTAATGCGGGGCGAGATCCGACTCCCAGCCGATTCCCATGTCCGCCCACTGGCGGTCTTCGAAGAACTTCTTCGGGGGCACGTACAGCGTGTTGGCGTAGCCGAGGCTGCCGCCGCCGACACCGCAGCCGGAGACGACGGAGACGTCCCGGAACGTGGTCAGCCGGAAGATCCCCTTCATGCCGAGCATGGGATTCCAGAAGTAGCGCTTGAGGTCCGCGGTCGAGCTCGGCAGCTCGTGATCGGCAAAGCGCCGGCCGCACTCCAGCACGCCGACGGAGTGGCCTTTCTCGGACAGGCGCAGCGCCGAGACGCTGCCGCCGAAGCCCGAGCCGATCACCAGCCAGTCGTAATCGTAGTCGCGTTTGATGCTCACGTTCATCCCTCCGCGCTCATCCTAAAGGGTGATGGGGGGCAGCGAGCGGTCTTTGCCATCAGGAGCGCTCGCCAGGGTGCTCAGACCCCGCTATATTCCGTGAAGTAATGGCTAGCCAGCCGCTCAGGAACAGGCCCTGCGGAGGTCGGTACGGGGATGTCGTGCAGTCGATCGGCAACACGCCGCTGATTGAGCTGCCGCGTCTTTCGCCGAAGCCGGGCGTACGCATCTGGGCGAAGCTCGAGTCGCGCAACCCGACCGGCTCGGTCAAGGATCGCGTCGCGCGCGCGCTGATCGAAGACGGCGAGGAGCGGGGCGAGCTTGCGCCCGGCAGCACGATCCTCGAGCCGACCTCCGGCAACACCGGCATCTCACTGGCGATGATCTGCTCGCTGAAGGGCTACCGCCTGAAGGTCGTGATGCCGGAGAACGTCACGCCCGAGCGCACCCAGCTGTTGAGAATGTACGGCGCGGAGATCGTCTACTCCGAGGGTTCCCTGGGCTCCAACGGCGCCGTCGAAAAGGCCCTGGCGATGGCCGAAGCCGACCCGTCCGTCTACATGCCCTACCAGTACGGCAACGAGGCGAATCCGAACGCCCACTACAACGGCACGGCCCTGGAGATCCTCGACGAGCTCGACGAGGTCTCGGCGTTCGTCGCCGGGCTCGGCACCGGCGGCACGCTGATGGGCAACGGCCGGCGGCTGAAGGAGACGTTCGGGGACGCCGTCAAGATCGTCGCCGCCGAGCCGATGCAGGGCGAGCCGGTCCAGGGACTGCGCTCGCTCGACGACGGGTTCATCCCGCCGATCATCGACATCTCGCTGCTGGACCGCAAGATCTTCGTCACCAACCGCGACGCGATCCTGTGGACGCGCAAGCTGCTCGACGAGGAGGGTGTGTTCGCGGGCGTCTCCAGCGGCGCGATCGCCAGCATCGCGGTGCGCATCGCCCGCGAGATGGACGAGGGCAACGTCGTGTTCGTCGTCGCCGACGACGGCTGGAAGTATCTGTCGAGCGGTATCTACACGCTGCCGGTCGACGAGGTCGAGAACCTCGATGCCACCGTCTGGTGGTAATGGCGCTCCGCTCACCCGCTCGTCGACGATGATCATCGCCGCGGCTCTGCTGGACGATGTGATCGCGCACGCGCGCGACGAGTACGACGCCGAGTGCTGCGGCATGGTCGCCTACACGCTCCCCGTCTCGGACGGTGAGCCGCTCGCCGCGAAGGTGCATCGCGCGACGAACGTGTACGCGTCGCGCAAGCGCTTTGAGATCGACGGCCTGGAGGTGCTGCGCACCCTGAACGAATTCGAGGACGAAGACTGGGAGCTGGGCGCGATCTACCACTCGCACACCCACACCGCTCCCTACCCGTCCCAGACCGACATCAACTTCGCGGCGCAATGGCCCGGCCTGGAGTGGATGATCGTCGGGCTCGCGGGCGACGATCCAGAGGTTCGCTGCTATGAGATCGAGGACGGCAAGGTCCGGGAGGTAGCGCTCCGGGTGCTGTGATGGACTTCATCGTCGACCGTCTCCTCTGCCCGTCATGCGCGCGGGAGCATCCCCCGAGCGAGCGCTTCTGCGCTTCGTGCGGGATGCCGCTCGTCCACCCCGGCAGCCTTGGGGACATCGATGAGCCGATCGGCGAGCGTCGCCAACAGGCGCGCAAGATCAAGCCGCAGTACAGCGAGGGCCGGCTCGTCAAGGTGGCCTACGCGCAGAACCTGCCCGAGGCGGAACTGATCCAGGGACTGCTGATCGAGGAGGGCATCCCCAGCATGGCGCGGCGTGCGGCCGGCTTTGACGTGCCCGACTTCCTGGCGGCCGGGCCGCGCGACATCCTCGTGCCCGAATCCGGTGCCGAAGCGGCTCGGGAAGCCCTCAAGCCGCCGCCCGCGGACTCGGGAGACCGATCGCGCGACTAGGCGAGGGCTCTTGGCTGGGCGGAGGGCTCTCGGCTAGACGAGGGCTCTCTCTCGGCTAGGCGAGGACCGGCGTGCCGGCTTCGCGCGTGATCGCCTCGATCTCTTCGCTGGCGCGCTCAAACTCGGCGTCGGACAGCACCGGGGTGCCCTCGAACGGCAGTTCGCGCTGGAGCTCTACCCAGGCTTGGGAGGCGTTGTACTCGTCCTTGACCTTCACCGTGACCGGCCGCGGGATGCGGTAGGTGCGCAGCAGCAGCACGTGCAGCGGCTGCCGGCGGCGCCAGCCGAGGCGCCGTTCGGCGTAGCTCGGCGTCCACACGTAGAACGGGGACAGCGCATCGACGCAGCGCGGGTCGGTGATCGTGAAGTGCCCGGCGACCTCGGCCCACGCGCGGATGCGCACGCGATCGGGCTGCTGGATGGGCGCGCCGGAGGTGAACGCGTGCATCGGCGGTTCGCCGTCGCTCCACACGCCCTCCTCGAGCGCGCGGCGCAGCTCGGGCTGGTGGGACTCGCGCACGAGGTCGCCGCTCTGGCTGTCGAACGTGGGATACAGGAAAAAACGCTCGTGGGCGAGCCGGAACGGCTTGCCGGACTCGCGCAGGACGCCCTTGCGCAATGTCAGCAGCTGCTCGCCTTCCGCGAGGGCGCGGACGGTGACGGCCCATTCTTTGAAAGCAATTGGCATGAAAAGTGGCTTACGAGGTGATGAGAAAGAAGAAAACGTCTAGATGTCAATCCTGCATGCCGCCCGCGATTTCAGGACGGCCGGTCCATTAAAGATACGAAACCCAGGCGGAAATCCCAAATCCCCTGCAAATCGAGGGGTTTTTTGGGGCTTTTCCGCAGACGGGCCTTCTGCGCGGCCCCCATGTCGGCCCGTTTGGCCCCCGTGCGGACCGTCCGCGCGGGCGCGGGACAGGAGGTCCCGCGCCAACGAAGCCCCTACATCGCGCGGACCTGCGCGGATGCGACCCAAAGCACCACAATCAGGCTGCCGCGAGCTCCTGGTCCTCGGTCTCGGCGAGGTGTTGATGGGAGGGGCAGTATCCGTTGTGCGGCAGCGGCACGCGCTGACAGGCCGAGCCCTTGCGGGTGGTCGCGCGGCAGTGCGGCGGCTCGCCGCTGACCGATGTGTAGGCCGCGATCGGGTTCTCGACGAGGAAGCGCTGGGCGTAGGCGATGTACCGCCCGACGACACGGTGGACGTGACCCTGCTCGCTCATCGCGAAGTAGCTGCGGATGTCGCAATACAGCGTGCGCTCGGGATTGGCGAAGTAGCGGCGGTCGGTCGCCATCCGCTCGACGACGGCCTCGCACGCGCGCAGCACATGCTCGTGGTTGAGACTTGCGCCGGCGCCACGCTGCGGCGGGAGGATGTGGGGCGCGAGCTCCCTGTAAATGGCTCTGCTGAACTGGTACATGGCGTGGTCCTGATCCCTCTCCTTGTCGATCTGACTTTGAGCACACCCGCCGTATCCAAAGACTCCGATCGTCCCCCGTTCTTTCCACCTCATAGAACACGTCTCCCACCAGAAAGGATTCGGTGTCGCGCAGGTGGATTTTGGGGGAGACCCGTGCGCCGGTTCCGTCGTACGTTGTCGCCTCGTAGTCGACGGTCGCGGCCCGGATGGCGAGCCCGAGGTCTATGTCCAGGTCTCCCAGGAGACCTCGTCCTCGCCGCAGACGACCGCGTGGCGGTTGTCAAGCGTTGGGTCCCGCTCGGGGTGGTCCAGGCGCAGATGCGCGCCGCGGCTCTCCTCGCGCGCGAGCGCGCAGCGCGCGATCAGGCGGGCCAGCGGATGGGGGTCGCCTATCAGCAGCCTGCTCAGGCCCTCGCCGGTGCGCTCGATGCCCGCGTCCTGCCACAGGGCGGCGCGCGTGGCGGGCTCGGCGAGAGGCAGCGCGGGGGTGGCGAGCAACGCGTCGAGCTCGCCCGCGCCCGGGGTTGCGGGAGCGGGCTCGGACAGCGCCTCGGCGACCGCGCGGCGGGCGAACACGAAGCACTCGCTAAGCGAGTTCGACGCGAGCCGGTTGGCGCCGTGCAGGCCCGTGCAGGAGGACTCGCCGACGGCATACAGCCCCGGCACGGTGCTGCGTGCGTACAGGTCGACGACGATTCCGCCCATCGCGTAGTGCGCGGCCGGCGCGACCGGCACCAGCTCGCGCGTGGGGTCAAGGCCGGCTTCGCGCAGGGCGGTGACCACGTTGGGGAAGTGCGCGGGGTCGATCGCGCGCATGTCCAGCCCGACCGAGCTTGCGCCGGTCTCGCGCAGACGGGCCTGGATCGCGCGGGAGACCTCGTCGCGCGGGGCGAGCTCCTGCACGAAGCGCTCGCCCGTGGTGGTGTCGTGCAGCGTGGCCCCCTCGCCGCGGATCGCCTCGGTCACGAGGAACCCTTCGCGGCCGGGCACGCCGATCACGGCGGTGGGATGGAACTGCAGCATCTCCAGGTCGGCGAGCTTCGCGCCGGCGGCATGCGCGAGCAGCAGCCCGATGCCCTGCGATCCGGGCGGGTTGGTCGTGCGCGCCCACAGCGCGGCGGCGCCCCCGGTCGCGAGCACCGTCGCGCGCGCACACACGATGCTTGCGCCGCCGCCATTGCCATTGCCATTACCGCTATGCCCGTTCTCACACAGGACGCCGTAGCAGCGACCTTCGCCGCCGCCCCGCCGCGCGTCCGGATCGGTCCACAGCGCCCGTGCGCGGGCGCCCTCGAACACGGTTATGCGCTCATCGGCGGCCGCGAGCGCGGACAGCTGCCTGACGAGACGTCGCCCCGTGGCGCTGCCGCCGGCGTGCACGATGCGGCGAATCGAGTGTCCGCCCTCGAGTCCGAGCGCGAGCCGGCCGTAATGGTCGGCGTCAAAGCGCACCCCGAGCGATTGCAGGTCTTCGACGCACGCGGGCGCCTCGCGCACGAGGATCTCCGCGGCCGAATGCCTGACGAGGTCGCGCCCCGCCCGCTCGGTGTCGGCGAGGTGTCGCTCTGGGCTGTCGTCCTCGGCGAGCGCGGCGGCGAGGCCACCCTGCGCCCAGTAGCTCGCGGTCTGCGCCAGGGGCGTGGCTGAGACGAGCACGATTCGCGCCCCCTCGCGGGCGGCGCACAGCGCCGCATACAGTCCGGCCGCGCCGGCGCCGACCACCGCGAGGTCGGCCTCCGTCGTGGACGGCTGGGGGTTGGAGGGCATCGCGACTGGGATTGAGCGGCTGCGACGAGGCGTTGTCGGCGGCTGGCGGATCGGCGGCTGGTGCGTTCGGGCTATTTTTTGGTGCGCGGCGCAAAGCCGGCTTTGCGCAGGGCTTCTTCGGCGGCGTGCGTAGATCCTGTGCCGGTTTTGGTCGGTGTACTCGCGCCCGGTGTGGTCGTCGTCGTGGTGGGGGTCGTACCGATCCCCGCCGGAGTACCAGGCGTGACCGTCGTGGGCGTGCCGTGTATGCCGGCCCCCGTCGTGGTGGGCGCGAGCGTGCCGCCGGGCGTGAGTGTCGTCGGCGTGCCGGGTGTCACCGGTGTGGCGGCGCCCGGCGTGGTCGGGATGGCGCCCGGGGTCGTTGGTGTGGTCGCGACGGTGATGGTCCTGATGATCGGCGCGACCGCCTTGGTCGTATTGGAGCCGCCGCTGAGTTTGACGAGCGCGGCGGCGAGCACCCCCAGCGCCAGTGTCGCGATCACCGCGATAGCGACGATCGGAGCCTTCCAGTTGGTCGGGGCGGCGAGGCGTGTGCGCGCCGCGGCGCCGCAGTTCAGGCACCACTCCTGCGCGGGATCCAGCGGAGCGCCGCACAGGGGGCAGGCCGCGTCCACGGGCGGCGCCGCGCTTGTACCGGGCGGTGTGGTCGTCGGCGGCGGTGTGGCGGTGGCGCTCAAGAGCTTTGGGTCGGGGGACGGACGATCTCGGTGGGCTGATCCACGTTCGACCGCTCGCTTGCCCTGGTCGGGCCGTCGCCGACGGTGGGCGCCGGGCCGGCGGGCGGGGTCGTGCGTGGGGCGGACATCGGCGCCGCGGGCGCCGCGGGCGGAGAAGCGGCGGGCGCCGGGGTGTGCACAGCGGTCTGGGCCATGACCGAAGCGGCGCCCGGCGCGGGGGCTGGGGTGGACGTGGGAGCCGGGGTGGACGCGGGAGCCGGAGCCGGAGTGGGGGTGGGCGCCGGCGCGGGGGGCCCGGCCATCGGGCGCTCGGCGCGGAGGTCCATCGCCAGGCCGCAGTTGGGGCAGAAGCGGTCGTCGCTGCCGTGGATCGCGGCGCAGCGCGGGCAGGCCGCCACGCCCGCCTCGCGCAGGACGGTCACGGGCTTGCGCTCGGACAGGGTGGCTTCGAGCGCGCGCAGCTCGGTGTCGATGTGCCCGATCGTGTCGAGCTTGGCGAGCACCAGCGCGTCGTTGCGCCGGCCGAAGCGATGGAGGTCGAACACGAGCCCGCCGAGGTCGCGGTAGGCCAGCTCGCGCGCCTTGCGCAGGAACCGCGCGCGACGGCGCATACGTCCGCGCTCGCTGAAACCAGGCGGGCCGGTCGGCGCGTCCTCTCCCGCGGGCGGCTCTACGACGATGTCCTCCGTCGCCGGACTCGGACTGGTGGCTTGGGCTTCATCCATCGACCGATCAATGCTACCCGGCGTCGTCCACGGCCGCGCGCCAGGCGGCGGCGACGCGTTCGGCCATGCGCCGCGCGGAGTACGGCTCGGCGTGGGCGCGCCCCGTCACGCGCGGGTCCGCCGCGCGTAGGTGCGGGTCCAGCGCGTCCCGCCAGGCGTCCAGCTCGAACGGGGCGCACAGCGTGCCCGCGACATCGCGCAGCGCTTCGGGATGGATGCCGACGGGGGTGGCGAGCACGGGTGTGTCGCAGGCCAGCGCCTCGAGCACGGCCAGACCGAAGCCCTCGCGCTCGGACGGGACGAGCACGGCGTTGGACGCGTTGACCCACAGGGGCACCCGCGCGGGATCGACTCCCCCAAGTGTGCGCAGCTCGACGCCCGTGGCCTGCGCCAGCGCGAGCGCGCGGTCATAACGCTTCTCCGGACGCGCCGGGTCCGCCGCAAACAGCAGGAACGGAGGCCGCTCGGGGGTAAGCCCCAGCTCGGCGCGCGCGTCCGCGCGGGGGATCGGGTGGAAGCGGTCGAGATCGACCCCGCAGGGGAGCACCTGCGCGCGGGACTTGCCGCGGGCCGCCCCGGTCCCGCGAGCCGCGCGCCCGCCGCCGCCCGGCAGCCGTTCGGCCAGCGGGGCGGACACGGCGGCGAGGATGTCCATGCGCGGGATCACCGCGCGGGTCAGCAGGCGCGTGCGGGGGTGGTCGATGTCGGTGCCGTGCACGGTCAGCGCGCGCACTCTGGCGGGGACGGCGAGGGCGGGCCAGGCGGTGAGGCCGAAGTGGGCGTGGACGACGTCGAACCGCCGGCCCGAGTAGCGGCGGCGCAGGTCCAGCGCGCCTCCTATCAGCGTGCGCGGGCCGGGCGCCAGCTCGTGCAGCTCCACGTCGAGTCCGTCGAGGCGGCGCAGCGCGTCCACCTGATCGCGCACGAACCGCCCGCGCTCGGGATGGGCGGCGTCGGGCAGCATGTTCGAGACGACGAGCGCGCGCATATATTCGCGTCACGATAGGGGTGGTTCAGGCGGTCGCGCTCGGATCGCCGGCGCCGCGCACCGAGGTCACGGGCGTCGCTTGGGAGAGCGCTCTGGAATGATGGCCCGCATGAGATGGACCGCATGAGCAGCGCATCCACCGGAGCGGACCCGCGCGCGCGGCCGATCGCCGTGTTCGACTCGGGCGTGGGCGGGCTGACCGTGCTGCACGAGCTGCTGGTGCGGCTGCCCCGCGAGGACTTCGTCTACCTGGGGGACACGGCCCGGTTTCCCTACGGCGAACGCTCGCCGGAGGAGATCGAGCGATTCGCCGCGGAGATCGCCGAGGATCTGCTGCTGCGCCGCCGGGCGAAGCTGCTGGTCGTCGCGTGCAACTCCGCCACCTCGGCCGCGCTGCCGAGCCTGAGCGCGCGCATGCGTCAGACGACGCTCGGGATCGACGTGATGGGCGTCGTGCGCCCGGAGGCGCTGCGCGCGGTCGCCGCCACGCGCAGCGGGCGGATCGGGCTGCTGGCGACGCCGACGACCGTCGCCAGCGGCGCGTACGAGCGGGCGGTCGGCGCGGTCGATCCGCACGTCGCGCTGCACGCGGTCCCGTGTCCGACGCTGGCGTCGATCATCCAGGCGGGGGAGCAGTTCGACGAGCAGGCCGTGGCCACGGTGCGCGCGGTGTGCGACCCGCTCAAGGCCGCCGGTGTGGACACCGTGATCCTGGGCTGCACCCATTACCCGCTGATCAGCCCGATGCTCCAGCGCACGCTCGGCCCCGAGGTGACGCTCGTGACCTCCGGAGCGGCGCTCGCGCGTCAGGTCGAGCACGCGCTGAGCACGCGCGACCTGCGCAATCCGCGCACGGAGGGCGAGGGCGACTACCGGTTCCTGTGCACGGGCGACGTAGATGCGTTCCGCGAGCTGGGGACGGGTTTTTTGCAGATGCCGCTGGGTGCGGTCGAGCACGTCGAGCTGGCCGCCGTAGAGGCGATCGCGTGAGCCGCCCGCGGCGCAGCCCCGCCGGGCGCTTGGCGGGGCAGACGGCGAGGACGGGGGTCGTCGTCGCATGAGCCGTCGCAGCTACGAGCGCGCGCATGACGGCCTGCGCCCGACGACGATCGAGCCCGGGTTCGTGCGCACCGCGACCGGTTCCGCCCTGATCTCGATCGGTGAGACGCGCGTGATCTGCACCGCCTCCGCGCAGGAGACGGTGCCGCGCTGGATGACCGGCAAGGGCCGAGGCTGGGTGACGGCCGAGTACGCGATGCTGCCCGCTTCGACCGGAGATCGAAAGCAGCGCGACATCTCCAAGGGCCGCCTGGACGGGCGCAGCGTCGAGATCCAGCGCCTGATCGGCCGCTCGCTGCGGGGAGTCGTCGATTTCAAAGCGCTCGGCGAACGGACCATCTACCTCGACTGCGACGTGTTGCAGGCCGACGGCGGCACGCGCTGCGCGTCGATCACGGGCGCGTACGTCGCGCTGGCGCTCGCGTGCGCGACGCTGCGCGAGAAGGGCCGCCTGGATGCGTCTCCGCTGACGGGCTCGGTCGCGGCGGTCTCCTGCGGGATCGTCGCCGGCGAGCCGCGTCTGGACCTCGACTACGGCGAGGACTCCAACGCCGAGGTCGACGCGAACGTCGTGATGACCGGCGAGGGGGGCCTGGTCGAGGTGCAGGCCACGGCCGAGCGCACGCCCCTCTCGCGCGCGCACCTGGACGAGCTGCTGGCGCTCGCGGCAGGTGGGATCGAGACGCTGCGCGGACTCCAGGCGATGGCGATCGCCCAGGCGACCGTGGCCGCCTGATCGTCGTGGTGGTTGTGCGATGCCTGGTTGTGCAATGCCTCATACCGTGACGCGCCCCCGAACGCTGCTGCTCGCCACGCGCAACGAGCACAAGCGCCGCGAGTTCGCACGGTTGCTCCCGGGTTGGGAGATCGACGCTTTGCCAGATGAGGTGGCGCTGCCGCCGGAGGACGGGGAGACGTTCGCGGATAACGCGCTCGGCAAGGCGCGCGCGGCCGCGCAAGCGACGGGCAGGGCATGCATCGCTGACGACTCGGGTATCGAGGCGGCAGCCTTGGGTGGCCGCCCGGGCGTGCGCTCCGCTCGCTACGCAGGGGAGCACGCGAGCGATGCGGAGAACCTGGCCCTGCTCCTGCGCGAAGCGCTGGCCGGGAGTGGGCTGGAGTACGTGTGCGCGCTTGCCTACGTCGATCCGAACACGGCGGGCGAGCACGTGTTCGAGGGGCGCTGCGCGGGCACGCTCGCGGCCGAGCCCAGGGGCGAGCGAGGTTTCGGTTACGACCCGGCGTTCCTGCCCGACGATTGGCCCGGTGATGAGACGATGGCCGAGCTCACCGACGCGCAGAAGGATCAGATCAGCCACCGCGGCCGCGCCGCCCGCGCGCTGCTTGCGTGGCTTGCCGGGCCGTAGAGGTGGGCTCGACTACGCGGCGGTCTTGGCTTTGACGAGGTCAAACGCCGGGGCCATCGCCTCCGGCGAGATGCGAACCTCGCGCGGTATCGGGAATGTGATCTTGAGGTGGCCATCGCGTTCGAGCAGCCATTTGGCGTTGATGATGGTCAGGCGGATCACCCCTCCGTCGTCGTTGAAATGGACGCCATGGCCCTCGATGGTCCCCTCGCCCCACGAGGCCTTGTTTGACGAGGTACGGCAGAGGTAGAGCACATCGTTCTCGGCGTCGTAGTTGCCGCGTTCGAAGATCAGTCCGCCGATGTCGAGTCCGGGGTCGAGCTTCATGGTGGTCTCCATTCAGAAGGTGGCTTGCCGTGTCCACGACCATACGCGGTCACGATCCGCGCCGGTTTGTCTGCAAAGTCTACAACGACCATCAGCCATTTGCTAGGGCCAACGGACTGCTTGTGGAACTGCTCGCGCCGGGGTCGCGGGTCCGGCTCACGGTGGTCTGGCGCCAGGACTGCCGTAAGGACCCCATCGAGGTGTGCAGCAAGCTCGTTATGTCTGCTGCCTTTGAGGATGTGCTCCTCCCAGGTGTCCGCGAACAGCACGACCCGGATGCCCTCCGGCGTGGTCACTTCGGCGAGTATCGGGCGTTGGTCGTCACGTGGCATCCATTCCTCTTCTCCGACGAGGTCCCGAGAACGGGACATCGAAGGAGATGCAGGCACGCGGAGGCCCGATCCGACCTGACGACACGGACGATGTGCGTACCCGACTTTTGGCTCTCCAGAGCCGCTTCCGCGCAGCCGTAAAGATTTTTTACGGTTGGGACTTGACTTGAGCACGCGGGTGCGTGTATGGTTCTTGTTGTCAGGTCCCCTTGGGAGGGGATCGGGCGTAACAGAAAATAGGTCTGGTTTGGGTTCTCCGTAGTGGCGGACCTGCAGGAGCCAGTTTCGGGATTTATGTGAGAGAGGGATCGGGTCGCTCGTGATGAGGGAGTGCTTTCGCGTGGAGTCGTACGAGACATACGTGACGGGAATCGCCGCGCGCCCGCTTGGGCCTGTAGGTAGATGCCTCGGCGCTGCCGATGCATCTCTCTCTCTCTCTCTCTCTCTGGCCCGCTTAGCGCTTCTGGTCTAACCGCCAAATCGCGCCGGGCCGCAGGTCCCCTCGTGGGGAAGGGAACGGCCTGCCACGCGCACGGTGACGATCGCCGTCCGCGCGGTGTAGGCAACTCTCGCTCTTTTGCGCCGCCCGTCGGTGCTCTGTCGTGCCTGTGCGGGTTCCGGGCTTCAGGTGTGCGCTCGAGCGCGGCGGTTTCGTCTTGCGCGGGCGCGCTGGTGAAACAAAGACCGGCGTCGGGGTCGCCGCTCTCTCGTGGGAGGTGTGGTCTCGGTGCTGAATGAGACGACGAGAAAGGTTGTTGGTTTTATGAGATCTGTTTTCAGGAAGGTGTTGGTCGTGCTTGTCGCGGTGTTCGCGCTGGGGGCGGTCGCGTCGGCGTCGGCGCTGGCGTCGCCGCAGTGGCGTGAAAACGGGGTGCGTGTAACGGAATCAAAGCCGGTCACGTTCTCGGGCACGCTGACGTTGGAAGACAACCCCACCAAACAGGGAGAATTCACATGCTCGCTCAGCGATAAAGGCACTGTTGGCTCGGAAGGAAAAGGCTCCGTCACGGAATCCACGCTGACCAATTGTAAAATCCTCAAATCTCCCATCTGTGAAAAAGCACAGCCGGTGACGGTGAAAGCGATCCACCTCCCGTGGACAACGCAACTGTATTTGCCTGGGCCTGGTACAGGCAACAGTGTAAAGAGCAGTGGCGCGGGCTTGCCCGGGTGGACGTGGGAATGCAAAGTGCTCGGCTTCAAATATACGGATACGTGCTCAGGTGAATTGTTCGGAAGCGCTTTCGAATCCGGGCTTGGGGTTGTTGGCGAAGTGCTGGGTGGGCCAGCCTATCAGGAAGCGATTTCCTGCGAAAAGGGCGGTTCGCACGGGGGTAACATAAATCATTCGATTATAACCGACAAAGTCAAAGCGACATCGGGAGCAAATCTCAGCGTCACCAGAGAATAGGACAAAGCGCAGAACATGACGTATACGACGCAATGACGAGAGGGCAGGGTGGGGCCGCCGCGGCGATCCCACCCTGTCACACCAGCGCGCCGAGTGCACCGATTCAGATGAAAACGAGTATCGAGGGAGGGCACAGCACATGAACAGAGAAGAAATCGCCCCGTTGGCCGCCGCAAGGCGTGACAATACGGATAAGCGGCCGTGTCACCGCGTGCTCCCCGCGCTCGCCCTGGGCATCGCCGCTCTGCTCGCGTTCTCTACCGGCGTTGCGCAGGCGGCAGTCCCCAGGCTGATCTCTGAGGGGAACTTCGGCTCGGGTGACCTCGCGGGCCCGGTCGGTGTGGCGGTCGATCAGGCGAGTGGGGATGTGTATGTCGCGAACCTCTTCTCCTCGAATCTCGACAAGTTCGATGGTTCGGGGAAGCTGATCTCGCCACCGTCGCCGTTTGGCGCGGGGGGCGGGAAAGAATCCGGTGTAGCTGTCAATCCGGTCAACGGTGATGTGTATGTCGTCGATAACTTCGAAGAAGAAGAAGTTCACAAGACGCGGATCGATACGTATGCAAGCAGCGGTGCGTTGCTGTCGTCGTTCCCGGTGGCGGGGTGCGCCAACTTCTTCTTCGGCGCCTACACGACGGTGCAGATAGCGTCGGATGCGGCGGGCAACGTGTGGCTGCCGTGCGCGCCGGAAAACGCGGTGCGAGAGTACAGCCCGAGCGGGACGCTTCTACAGACGATCACGGGGGGCGGAGCGGCGGCGTTGAAGGGCCCGAAGGGAGTGGCGGTCGACGCCGCGGGGAACGTGTGGGTCGCCGACACCGACGATAATCGGGTGGAGGAGCTCAGCGCGACGGGCGTGTTTATCCGTGAAGTCAAGAACGAAGGTGTGCAGGCGCTCGCGCTCGACACCGAAGGGAACGTGTTCGCGCTCGTCTTCAACGGCACGGACTCCTGCGGGTCGCTGCCCACGCCGTGCTATCACCTGCTGGAGTACAGCTCGGGTGGCGTGCAGGTCGCGGACATCGGCGCAGGCTCGATCCAGCAATCCTTCTATCAACAGGCCGGCGCGCTTGGCACCGTGGCGGTGAGTGATTCGAGCGGTCGCGTGTACGTGACCGATGGCGGTGGCAGTGTCACGTGGGTCTTCGGGGTGCCCTCCGCGCCTGTGGTCGCCGGGGAGCTCGCGGCGGAAGTGGGCACGGGTGAAGCGAAGCTCGGCGCGCTCGTCGCCCCGGGTGGGCTTGAGACGACCTACCACTTCGAATACGGCACCACGAGCGCCTATGGTCAGATCGCGCCCGTCCCGGATGGGGATGTGGGCTCTGGTTTGCAGGCGCGTACGGTGTGGGCGGCGGCGAGCGGACTCGCGCCGGGCACGACCTACCATTATCGTGTCGTCGCGGCGAACGCACTGGGCACGGTCGCCGGGGTCGATGAGACGTTCATGACCGAGACCGCCGCGGAAGTCGGATGCCCCAATGAACAGTTCCGCACCGGTTTCTCGGCTGCCCTGCCGGACTGCCGCGCGTTTGAGCTCGTCACGCCGGCGAACACGGACTCTGGCGCGCCCGACGTCAAAGAGGAAAGTCACACGTTAGGATTCGAAGAAAATCAGGCATCGCGGGAAGGCGACCGGATGTCGTATTTCTCGCTGTACAGCTTCGCTGGGTCGCAGACCGATGGCACGAGCTATCTCGCGACGCGTGGCGCGAGCGGCTGGAGCTCGGAAAACGAGATTCCACCGCAGTCTGGTTATTACTCGTTTGAGTGCCCTTGGCGCGGCACGGAAATGCCGGCGTATTCCGCCGACCTCTCGGCGGGTGTCCTGGTTGACGGAGTGGATCAAACGAAGGGTGAAACGCCAAAGTTCAATGGCGAGGGTGGTTGCGGTGAGGATAGCCCCGAACTGGTGAGCGGCGAGCCGCACGGTGCCGCGAACATGTTCCTCCGCGATAATACGAACCGCAGCTATCAGCTGGTTGATCTCACCCCGCCAGGCGTCACACCGGCAGCAGCGCAATACGACGGTGGGTCGGCTGATCTCAGCCATGTCGTCTTTGACGAGCACGCGCAGCTGACCGCGAACGCTCCGGCGGGCGTGGATGACCTGTATGAGTGGTCGGGCGGTGTGGTTCATCTTGTCACGGTCCTACCGGACGGCGCCTCGGCGCTGGGGTCTCTGGCGAGTCTCAGACCTTCCCATGCTCATGCGGTGTCTGTTGACGGCTCGCATATCTTCTTCACATCGGGTGGCAACCTGTATGTGCGTTTGGATGGTTCGAGCACGGTGCAGGTCGATGCGTCGCAGGCGGGCGGTTCCGGTGGTGGGGGGCAGTTCATGGATGCGAGCGCGGATGGTTCGCGTGTGTTCTTCCTCGACGATTCGTCGGCCGGCCTGACGGGCGACACAGTGACGGGCAGTGGCTCGAACCTCTACGAGTACGACCTCGACAGCGGGAAGCTCACCGATCTGACGGCTGCCGGGAAGGCTGAAGTCGAAGGCGTGACCGGGATCAGCGAAGATGGCTCGTACGTGTATTTCGTTGCCGGTGGTGTGCTGGCGAGCAACGAAAACGCCAACAAAGAAACAGCGCAAACAGGTCAGCCCAACCTCTACGTTCACAGTGGCGGCGAAACGAAGTTCATCGCCACGATCTCACCGGAAGACGCTTGCGTCCAGGAAGCGGCGTGTGCGCGGGTGTCACCGAACGGGGCGTTCTTCGCGTTCGCCTCAAGGCAGAGTGTGACGGGTTATGACAGCACGCCCGCGAACGGCACGTTTCCGCTTCCGGAGGTGTTCCTCTACAGCGCGGCCTCGAACCGGCTTGCATGTGCGTCGTGTATCCCCAGCGGCGAACCGCCGACGGGCATCCCGCTCTCTGCGAAAGAACCGACGGGTGGCGCGACGATGAAGACCGCGAACTCGGGTGGCGCTCCGCATTATCTGACGGACAGTGGCCGGTTGTTCTTCGATACGACGTCTGCGTTGGTGCCGTCTGATACGAATAGTCAGTTGGATGTGTATGAGTATGAGGGTGGTCAGGCGCATTTGATCTCTTCGGGGACTTCCGGTGAAGAATCGGTGATCCTCGACGCGAGCGAAAGCGGCGATGACGTGTTCTTCTTGACGACGCAGGCGCTTGTGTCGCAGGACACGGCGGGAGAAGTGTTCAAAATCTATGATGCGCGTGTCGGGGGTGGTTTCCCGGCCCCGGTCTCATCGTCGTGCTCGACGGCGGATTCGTGTCGTGTGGCGCCCTCGCCGCAGCCCTCGATCTTTGGGGCGCCGGCGAGCGCGACGTTCTCCGGTGTGGGGAACCTCGCGCCGGTCGTGGTGCCTGAGCCGGGCATCAAGCCTAAGTCCAAGGCGAAGCCCGCGAAGTGCAGGAAGGGCTTTGTGAAGAAGAAGGGTAGATGCGTGAAGAAGCCCAAGATCAAGAAGCACAAGGCCAGGAAGTCCGCCCACGCCAACAGGACAGGCAAGTGATCATGCTCTTTAGAAAAATCACAACAGTAGTCTCATCCGTGGTCATTGTGCTCGTCGTGATGGGAGCGGGAGCCTCATCCGCGCTCGCCGAAAACCACCCGTTCCTGTCGAGCTTCGGTGCGTTCTCGAATCCGAACGGCATCGCCGTGGATGAACCGAGCGGTGATGTGTATGTCGCGGACATCGGTACCGGCACGGTGCAGAAGTTCGACGCAAATGGCAGTCCGGTTGAATTCTCTACGTTGAAATCGAACACGCTGACCGGCGGTGCGACACCCGCCAAATCGTTCTCCTTCCCGGCCGTGTACGGCAACCCCGCCGCGATCGCCGTAGATAACTCCAGCAGCCCGTCGGACCCTTCCAAGGGCGACCTGTATGTGATGGACGCCGGTCATAAAGTGATCGACAAGTTCAATCCCGACGGCGAATTTCTGCACGCGATCACCGGCCCGACGCCAGACACGTTCTCCGAAGTCGTGGGTATCGCCGTCGATGCAAACGGCAACGTCCTGATCAACGAAGACGGAGGGTTCGGACATGAAGGGGTGAGGGAGTTCGATGACTCCAAGGAAAACATCTACCTCACGCACACCGTTCATGGGCCTCCCTCGGAACGCGGTTTCGCGGTCGGTCCCGCAGATGACATCTACGTGCTGCAAGGCTGCGACTGTGTCGAGAAGTTCACGCCAAACCCGGGGGAAAATCTTGGACAGGTCGATGATGGCTCCACGGGTGTCGCGCTCGCCGTCGACCACGTCACTGGGCATGTCTATATCGATGAGCAGTCGTCTGTCGCGGAGTGGGACAGCGGGGAAATGAAGAACTTTAAGATTAATGGAAGCATCCCGGAAGGCACGCGGGGAACGCTAGTCTCGAGCTTCGGCTCGCTGCAGCTGTCGGGCTCGGTGGGTGAGGGCGGTATCGCCGTGAACGGCGCTACCGGGGAGGTTTATGTCTCAAATCCCGCGGACGGCAAGGTTTATGTCTTCGGCACGGCGGCGCCGGGTGTCTCGGTGAGCGCGCCGGCGGGCGTAAGCGAGACCGCTGCCACGCTGCAGGGCACGGTGAACCCGCGCGGCGCTCCTGTCACCTCGTGTGTGTTCGAATACGGGACCACAGGCGCCTATGGTCAGAGCGTCGCGTGTGCTCAGTCACCGGGGCAGATCGGCTCCGGCGCGAGCCCCGTGAGCGTGTCGGCGGACATCGCGGGTTTGCAGCCGGGTGTGCTGTATCACTTCCGTCTGGAAGCCGGCAACGCGAGCGGCAAGGGTTTGAGTACGGGCTTGTTCTCGACCGTCGGGTCGGGCTTTGGCATCAAGGGCTTCGAAGTCGCGCTGACGAACAAGGACGGCTCCCCGGACACGCAGGCCGGCTCTCACCCGTATGAGATGAGCACCAGCCTCGAATTTAACACGACGATCGACTCGCGCGACTTCACCGAGCCCGACGGCAATCTCAAGGATCTGATCGTGAACCTACCGCCAGGCCTGATAGGCAACCCCAACGCGACCGTCAAGTGCACGATCCAGCAGCTGGAAGGAGAAAAACTCGAACAGGAATCCGAAGAAGGAGCTGGTTGTCCGGCCCCGTCGCAGATCGGCGTCCTGTCCCTGGAATTCGGAAGCAACAAGTCACCGCTTATTGAGCCGGTGTATAATATGGTGCCGCCTGCTGGTGTGGCGGTGCAGTTCGGCGCACATTTCCTCATCCCCGAGGCGTTTATCGATGTTGGGGTGCCGGCTGGTGGTGATTATGGGGTGAGGGCGACGGTGACGAACCCGAGCGCCCTGCAGCCGTTGATCGGCAGCAGGCTGACGGTGTGGGGTGTGCCGCAGGAAGCGGGCCACGACGGTGAACGGCTATGTCCCAATCACGAACACCCGTGTCCGGATGGGGAACCGGTGAAACCGTTTTTGACATTGCCGACGGCGTGTTCGGGCCCGTTGACTTCGACGGTGTCGGCGGATTCGTATCAGGAACCGGGTCGTTTCGTGGATGGGCCGCCGTCTGTGACGCATGATTCTTCTGGTTCGCTGTTGGCGGTGACGGGTTGTTCGAAGCTTCATTTCCCGCCGTCGATTGGGGTGTCGCCTGATGTGCCGGATGCGAGCAGCTCGACTGGGTTGACGGTCGGGGTGCGTGTGCCGCAGACCGCGGCGTTGAACCCGGAAGGTCTGGCGGAGTCGACGTTGAGGGACACGACGGTGGCGTTGCCTGCGGGTGTGGCGATCAATCCGGCGGGCGCGGATGGTTTGGAAGCGTGCTCTGAGGGCTTGGCGGGCTTTGAAATCGGTCGCGGCGTGAACGGCAGTGGCTTTGAAGAATTCAATCCGGACTTCGAACCGGGTGTGCAGACCCCGTTGTTCACGTCCACTTCGCCTGAGCTGTTGCAGCCGGGTGTGAGCTTCTGTCCGGACGGGTCAAAGATCGGGACGGTGAAGATCAAGACGCCGCTGTTGCCTGACCCGTTGGAAGGCGCCGTGTATCTCGCGGCGCAGGAAGCGAACCCGTTCGGGGGCCTGCTCGGGATGTATCTGATCGCCGAAGACCCGGTGTCGGGGACGTTGATTAAGCTTCCGGGCGAAGTGCGGGTCTGCGAGGGCGCGGGTGAGGTGATAGCTGGTGACACGTGTGAAGGCGTGGGGCAGATCGTCACGACGTTCAAGAACACTCCGGAGCTGCCGTTTGAAGAACTGGAACTGCACTTCTTTGGTGGGGAACGCGCGCCGCTGTCCACCCCGTCGCATTGCGGGTCCTACACGACCCGGGCGTCGTTCACGCCGTGGGACGGCAACGGTCCGGTGGACACGTCTTCGTCGTTTCAGATCACGTCCGGTCCGAACGGGTCGCCGTGTCCTGGTGCGCGGCTGCCGTTCAATCCGACCGTGACGGGGGGCGCGACGAATATTCAGGCGGGCGCGTTCTCGCCGTTGACGGTGACGGTGTCCCGTAAGGATGGTGAACAGAATCTGAAGTCGATCGTGGCGAAGTTGCCGCCGGGCTTGTCGGGTGTGCTGGCGGGTGTCGAACTGTGTCCTGAACCGCGGGCCAATGAAGGGTTGTGCGGGGAAAACAGCAAGGTGGGTGAAGCGACGGTCAGTGTTGGTGTGGGCGGTCATCCGTTCACGGTCAGCGGCGGGAAGTTCTATCTCACCGGCCCTTACAACGGTAGTGGTGGTTGCACGGTCGGTGAAGCGGGGTGCGCGCCGTTCGGTCTGACGTTCGAGGTTCCCGCGAAGGCCGGTCCGTTCGATCTGGCGAACACGAAGAACAATCATCCTCCGTGTGATTGCGTGGTGGTGCGCGGCAAGATCGAACTGAACCCGTTGACCTCCGCGATCACGATCACCACGAACCCTCCCGGCTCACCGGATTCGATCCCGACGAGCATCGAAGGGATCCCCCTCGAAATCCAGCATGTCAATGCCACGACGACGCGTGGGGATTTTCAGTTCAACCCGACGAACTGCGCGAAGATGGTGCTCGAAGGCATGGTGGGACTGAGCGAAGGAGGCACGAGCACGATCTCAACGCCGTTCCAGGTCACCAACTGCGCGGCGTTGAAGTTCGAACCCAAATTCAGTGTCTCCACGTCGGGTAAAACCAGCAAAGCGAATGGTGCGAGCCTGACCGCGAAGCTGACCTACCCGAACGTGCCGCAGGGTACCGACGCGGACATCGCGAAGGTCAAAGTCGAACTCCCCAAGCAGCTTCCCTCGCGGTTGACGACGTTGCAGAAGGCGTGCACGGACAAGCAGTTCGAAACCAATCCGGCTGGTTGTCCCGCGGCGTCGGACATCGGTTACGCGACGGTGCACACCCCATTGATCCCGGTGCCGTTGCAGGGCCCCGTGATCTTCGTCAGCCACGGTGGCGAAGCGTTCCCGTCACTGACGATGGTGCTGCAGGGATATGGAATAACGATCGATCTCGTCGGTACGACGTTCATCAGCAAAGCCGGGATCACTTCGACGACGTTCAAGACGGTCCCCGATCAGCCGTTCTCAAGCTTCGTGCTGACGTTGCCCCAGGGCAAGTACTCCGCGCTGGCCGCGAACGGCAACCTGTGCGCGAGCAAGCTGGTGATGCCGACGGAATTCGTTGCGCAGAACGGAGCGGCGATCCATCAGTCCACGAAGATCGGCGTCACCGGGTGCGCGAAGAAGAAGGCGTTGACCCGCGCGCAGAAGCTCGCCGCGGCGCTGAAGGTATGCCACAAGAAGGCGAAGGGCCGTAAGCGCACGGGTTGTGAACGTCAGGCGCGCCGGAAGTACGGTCCCGTCAAAAGGAAGAAGAAGTAGGAGAGAGGTGGGCGAAGGGGTGGTGGCCGGCATGAGCTCCGCACGCAACCGGCGCAGGTCCGGGTCACCACCGTCACCGCCGCGGGGACGGCGCCCCGCTCGACGCTCCGAACGCAAGGGTGTGGGTGAGATCCAGAGCGGGCGGATACTCAGCGCGATGGTCGAGGTCTCGAGGGAGCGTGGCGTGGGGAATGTCACCGTCGCGCATGTCGTCGCCCGCTCGGGCGTGTCCAGGCGCACGTTCTATGAGCTGTTCGACAACCTCGAAGAGTGCTTCCTGGCGGCGCTCGACCAGACCGTGGGGCAGGCATCGATCACGGTCGTACAGGCGTACGCCAAACCGGGGAAGTGGCGTGAGCAAGTCAAGGGCGCGCTGACGGCGCTGCTGGAGTTCTTGGAGGACGAGCCGGGATTGGGAGCATTGATGATCGTTGATGCGCTCGGCGCGGGACCATTGGCGTTGGAATGCCGGGCGAAGGTGCTCGCCGGCTTGATCGACGCGGTGGATGAGGGCAGGGACGAAGCCAAACCGGGCAGAGGCGACGCGCAGGCACGGTTGACGGCCGAGGGGGTAGTCGGCGCGGTCTTCGCGGTCCTGCACGCTCGTCTGCTGGAGCCCAACCCGCAACCGTTCACTGGCCTGACCAACCCGCTGATGGCGATGGTCGTGCTGCCATACCTCGGCCCGGCAGCCGCACAGAAGGAACTGGACAGTCCGGCGCCCAAAGCGCGTGAGAGGATCGCACGTGCCCGCAAGGACCCGCTGAAGGATCTCGACATGCGCCTGACATATCGCACCGTCAGGGTCCTGCTCGCGATCGCAGCGAACCCGGGCGCATCCAACCGCCAGGTCGCTCAACATTCCGGGATCGGCGACCAGGGTCAAATGTCAAAGCTGCTCGCTCGCCTGGAGAACCTCGGCCTGATCGACAACACCGGCAACGGCGCGACCCGCGGCGAACCCAACGCCTGGACGCTCACCCCCAAAGGACAGGAGGTGCAACTCGCAATCCAGGCTCAGACCGGGGGGTGATACTGAGCCGGTTGTCGATGCCATGCTGGCTGATATCAGACGTTACGGGTGATATCATCCTGCTTTATGAAGCAGTTGTTGCTGCGTGTGCCCGAGGATCTTCATCGGCGAATCGCTGCGCGGGCGGCGCGGGAGGGCCGCAGCATGAACGCCGTCGCCGGCGCGATACTCGATTCCTCCACGGATGCCGACATGGGCGATCCCCGTGAGCGGCTGCGTGCAAGGGCGGCTGCCCTGGGGATCCTGAGCGAGGTCGATGCCCCCCAGGTCGGCGACGCCGAGCGCAAGCGCATCATCGCCTCGACTCGTGGACTCGGGCCGATCTTGGATCGGCTCATCGACGAAGACCGCAACCGCCTGTAGTGATCGTCTATCTCGACTCATCCGTACTCGCGCGGTGCTACCTCGACGACGAGGACGGCCACCAAGACGCCGTCGCGCTGCTCAACGATCCCGACATCACGTCCGTCACCGGGAAGTGGACCCGGATCGAGGTCTCCGGAGCGCTGATGCGCGCCGCCCGATCGGGCCGGAACGACACCGACGAGCAAGACCTGCTCGCCCTGCTCGATGGGGACCTCGCCGCCAAAGGACGGGTGACCGAGCTCACCGTTCCCCAGGCTGACGCCGAGGAGAAGACACTCGGCCTGGTGCGTGAGCACGCCCTGCGAACTCTGGACGCCTGGCACCTCGCCGTGGCCTCGCTGACCGTGCCCGCGCTCGCGGAGCCGGAGGGCGATGAGATCGCGTTCGCCTCCCGCGACGAGACCCAGGCCGCCGTGGCCGAACTGCTCGGCTTCTCGCGTCTCTGAGCAGACCCATGTGATCCGGAGGCTGCGCTTCTTTCAGGCGCCGTCGAGCAGCGTGCCCACGGTTTGATCGAAGCGCTGTCTGCGGGGGTCGTCCTCGCCGACGATGCGATCCAGCCATGCGCGTATCTCCGCTGTGTCGAGATCGTCGACGCACACGAGGATCTGTTCGATGTCCAGCCAGTCCTTGGGACGATCGAATATGCCCTTGCAGACGAGCAGGTGCTCGGGCGCGAGAATCGGCAGCCGGACGTCTCCGAACGGAACCAGGCGGGCATTGCGGCGCATCGCCTCATGGAGCTTGTCGTAAGCGAAGAACAGGTCCAGTGGCGTGCGTCCCCACCACAGGCGGCATTGCCCGTCGCGTTCCAGGACGGCGAGATCGAGGTTGCTCTCGTCGTGGACGCCCAGGGGCGCCAGCGCCTCCTGGACGGCCGGCAGCTCCGTGGGCGCCACGAACACGTTGACGTCGATGTCGTCCGTGGCTCGTGGCTCGGCGTAGTAGGCGAGCGCCAGTGCTCCGCCGAATGCGTGGGCGATCCCGGCCTGAGCGAGATGGTTGTGGATCGCGACGATCTTGTCGGGAAGCGCAGGCTCGCTCATGCAGGCTTGGAATGCAGGCGGGGGAAGCGCTCTGAGGCCCGTCGCCGAGCGGAGGGCAGCCGGTCGGTGAGCAGCAGCAGGTCGTGCAGAGATTCCCCGCGCCGTTGTGGTGTGGCCGCGGCCCACCGCGCGGCGGCGCGCGCACTGTCGGACATGGGGGAGTGTCCGGATCCGAGCGCATCGAGCAGCAGGCGACGTAGCGCGGGCCGCGGCCGGCGACCCGCCGGGAGCTCGGCGAGCAGTTCCGCGGCCGCCCGATCGGCATCGCCGCTCGCCACAGGCGCGCCGGCGCGCAGCGCGCTCCTGCGCAGCGCCTGTGGGTCCACGGGCTTGGAGGCGCGCTCGTTCGCTCGCTCGACGATCTCGGGTGTCAGCGTCCGAAACGTCGCGAGCGTGCGGCTGCGCGGTCCCGCCGCGGTGGAGCGCGACTCGCGCACCTCCCATACGCCTTCGGGACGAGCCGTTATGTACGCCATAGTGGGTTATTCTACCACTATCGGGTTCTGGGTTGATGAGGTTCTAAAGCAGGTTGATCGCCGCGGCGGCGCCCACGGCGGTGGACAGGCCCGCATAGCCCGTGTAGCCGGCCAGTAGGAGTAGGAACGCGGTGAGCAGGGCGACGAGCACGGTCAGGCTCCAGGCGACGCGTTCGAAGGTCATTGCGCGCATTGTCGCCGATGCGCAGGTCATTGCCCCGTCCGGGCGGTAGTCAACACGTCCGCAAGCGCTGTTAGCGTCAAACGCAAGGTCTTTACGAACTTGAGGAGGGCGAAGTGACGAAGTCCGAGCTGGTCGACCAGGTGGCGGATCGCTCAGGCCTGACCAAAGGCGAGGCCACGCGCGCGATCGACGCGGTGCTGGGCACGGTCGAGGACGCGCTGCGGCGCGGCAGCGAGGTCACGCTGTCCGGATTCGGCAAGTTCCACGTCGGGCAGCGCGGCGCGCGCCAGGGAGTCAACCCGCGCACGGGCGAGCGCATCCAGATCGCCGCCTCGCGCGTGCCACGGTTCACGGCCGGCAGCGGCCTGAAGAACGCCGTCAAGGCTCGCTGAGGGCGTGAGACCGCCCCCGTGCGGCGGGCCATGATGGCGGAGGGGTATGCCAATGGCGGCCTCTCCCCGCGGCAATCGCGATCGGCCTCGCTCGCCGGGGAGACGCGGCCGTTCGGCGACATCCTCGCTGCTCGCGTGCACAAGCGCGAGTCGCAGATCGTGCTCGGGCTGGACCCCGACCCGGGCATGCTGTGGCCGGGTGCGGGCGAGTCGGACGAGGGTGACGTAGATGAGAACGACGACGAGTACGCTGCGCCCGCGGAGCGGGTCATCTTTCCGGTAGTGCACCACTGCGCAATGGTGATCGACGCGGTGGCGGACGCGTGCGTCGCGGTCAAGCTCCAGCTCGCCTGCTTCGAGCGACTGGGACCGGCGGGATGGACGGCCCTGGACGAGCTGGTCACGTACGCCCGTAGGTCAGGCCTGCTCGTGATCGCCGACGGCAAGCGCGGCGATATAGACATCAGCGCGCGGGCCTACGCCCAGGCGCTGTTCGACGGGACGGATACCCCGTACGGCCATGTGCATGGGCTCGAAGTTGACCTGGCTACGGTCAACACGCTGATGGGCAAGGACGCGGTCGAGCCGTTCGTGGCGGCTGCGCGCAAGTGCTCCGCCGGCGTGCTGGCGCTCGTGCGCACGTCCAATCCGGGCGCGGCGGACGTAGAGGATCTCCAGCTGGCCGGGGGAGGGACTGTGTGGGAGCGGCTGGCGACGATCGTGGACGAGCTGGGCAGGCCGGGCGTGGGGACCCACGGCCTCAGCGACGTGGGCGCCGTCGTGGGCGCCACCGCTCCCGGCCACGTTGCGCGAGCGCGCGAGCTGATGCCGAACGCTGTTTTCCTGCTCCCCGGTGTTGGCGCCCAAGGCGGGTGCGTGGAGGACCTTGCCCCTGCATTCGCTCCCGGTCGCGCAGGCGGTCTGGTCACGGCCTCGCGCAGCATCGTGAATGCGTATCTCATCAACGGCGACGACCCGGCTGCAGCCGCACGCGCCGAGGCCGAGCGGTTGCGCGCGGTCGCCTGGAAGTTGGGGTAGTCTGAACAGTAGATGATCATCACGGTCACGCTCAACGCGGCGATCGACAAGTCGCTCTCGGTCCCGAACTTCAGGCTCGGGCGTCGCCATCGCACCGTGGAGCAGCGCACGATGGCCGGCGGCAAGGGCGTCAACATCGCGCGCACCCTGAAGGCCCTCGGCCAGCCCGTGATCGCGACCGGCTTCGCGGGCGGCGCCACCGGCACGCACATCGTCGAGCAGCTCACAGACGAGGCGATCCTCAACGACTTCGTGCGTATCCGCGAGGAGTCGCGCACGAACACCTCCGTGCTCGACCCGACGAGCGGCGAGCAGACGGAGATCAACGAACGTGGCCCGTCCGTATCCGAGCACGAGGTCGAACTGTTCGCGGACAAGCTTCTGTATCTCGCGCGTGGGGCCGCGATCGTCGTGTTCGCCGGCTCATTGCCGCGCGGCGTGGCCCCCGAGATCTACGCCTCGCTGATCGGAGACCTCGCGCGGATGGAGGTCACGACCGTGGTCGACACCGACGGCGAGCCCCTGCACCACGCTGTCCGCGCCGAGCCCCATGTCGTCTCGCCGAACGTCCTGGAGGCCGAGGAGCTCGTCGGCCACGAGTTCGCGGGCGAGGAGGAGCGCTCGCTCGCCGTCCGCGAGATCGCGGCGCTCGGCCCTCGCGAGGCGATCATGACGCTCCCCGACGGCTGCTTTGCGCAGGTCCTGATCGACGGTCGCCCGTGCCTGAAGCGCGCGCGGGTGGACTCGCGCGAGCCGGTCGCCAAGCGCGGCTCGGGCGATGCCTTCCTGGCCGGCTACCTCGCCGCCCGCTACGAATCTCGCGCGCCCGACCAGTGCCTGCGCTTCGGCGTAGCCTGTGGCGCTGAGTCCACCGGCCGCCTCGGCGCCGGCCTGATCGACCCACGCGAAGCCCGTCGCCTGATGGGCGAGGTGGAGCTCACCGAGGTCGAGCCGGTCGTGTCAGAGGTCAGCTGAATCGCCTGAGGGTTCTGGAGCGGACCATCGGCGGGCGGATCGACCGTAGCCACCTATAGGCGGCCCTGAGGTGGTCGAGGCTTCCGCGGCTCGTGCAGAGTCGCGCGGACTGATACGCAGAATCTACTACTCCAGTGCAGCGTCGAGCTTCTGTCGGAATGCAGGTGGGTCGATCGCTGGGTAGCGATATAGCTCCGGCTCGATGGCCTCATAGAGTTCGCATAGACGTGATGGCTCCACGAGACCGCGAGCGATCATGGTTCGGACGTCGGCAAGGTCCTGCTCAAAACCGCGCTCGATCTTTGACAGTGCCTGGGAGTAGAGGTCGAAATGGTGTACGTCTACTCTGCCCTCCTGGAATACGAGCGGGCTGCGCTCACGCCAACCGGGAAGCTCGGGGATAAAATCCGGCGGTGACGCCAGCTCGATGTTCACGCCGAGATTCTCCTTGAGCGCAGGGAGCGCGCGCAGCAGCTCATCGGCTTCGGGCTCAAAGCGCAGATCGACATCGATCGTCGCATCGCGCCAACCCTCGAGCACCGCGGTCGAGCCCCCGGTCAGATAGATCCGAATAGAACCTCGAGCCACGCGTCCGAGCCCGCGGGCGAGGGCGCGAATGCGCTGCTCATCAACCGGAGGACGCATGCTCGGCTGCCCGCGCGAAGCTGACCACTCGACCGACAAGCGCGTTGTAACGGCTGTGAGCACCCTGATCGCGGTCCGTGAGCAACTCGTAGAGACGATGCGACGGCTGCTCATCCCCACCGGCCGGCACTGCAAAGCCCAAAGCCCGTAGCCGCGGAGCCGCCATTGCCACCAGCAACGACTCCTCGCTCTCACGACCGGCGGCGAGATCGGCAAGTCCCGCGCTCACCAGCTCGTGACCGGGAAAGCTGACGGGCACGTGCTTCATACCTCAATAATAAGAGCTGCCGCTCAACCCCCCGCCACGTCCCGCCGCAGAAACACAAGATAAGCGGCGAACAGCGACGGGATCGCGTACAGCGCGCAGACCCATGCCGAGTGGGCGATCGGCGCCCAGTCGGTCGGGGTGCGCAGCAGGCCGTGCCAGTTCTCGTACTGTTCGGTGAGCAGGTAGGGCTTGATGCCTTCCAGGCCTGGGATCTGCCCGACGATGAACAGCAGGATCGTAAGGCCCACCGTGCCGACCACTGCCGCGGCGCTGTTGCGGGTGACGGTGGACAGCAGCACGCCGATCGCGACGACGGTCAGCAGCGGGATCAGGTAGCAGGCGTTGGCGGCGAGCACCAGCAGCAGGCCTTCCGGCGCCGAGACCACCGAGCCCGAGAACGTGACCACGTGGTTGAAGCCCCACGAAGCGACGCCGGCGATGGTCGCCACCGCGGCCGACATGAACACCGCGATCGCCGCGTAGGTCATCGCTGCGAGCGCCTTGGCGGCGAACACCTGGCCGCGATCGACCGAGCGCGTCAGGATCGTCTTCAGGGTGCCATTGCCGTCCTCGGCCGCGACGATGTCACCGGCCACCAGGGCGGCGATCAGGGGCAACATGAACACGGACAGGAACAGCAGCATCAGCACCGGCGTCGCCAGGCCCGACTGGGTGATGTGGGACTCAAAGGGGTTGTCGCCTTCGCGGCCGTGATGGGTGTGCAGGTGCTGGACGAGCACGAAGATCAGCGGCAGGATGACCGCCAGCGCGAGGCCGAGGTAAGTGCGCTTCTGAGAGACGAGCTTACGCAGCTCCCAGCGCCAAACAATCAGCGTCGACGGATGCCGCGCGTGGGCGATGTCGGGCGCGCCGACGACGGGGGGTGCGGCGGCCGCGCTGCTCATGCGTCGGCTCCTACGCCGGTCAGTGTCTCAGCGTGGGCGCCGTTTTCGGTCAGCCGGAAGAACAGGTCCTCGAGTGTCGCCAGCTCGGGGGTCAGCGCGAGGATGCCTACGTTCGCGCGGGCCAGCGCGAGCGACAGCGCGCCGACCTCCCGCTCCTGGGCCTGAAAGCTCAGACCGTGCTCGCCGTTCGTGGCGTGCTCGATGCCGGGCTGATCGCGCGCCACCTCCAGCGCGCGCACGTCATCGGTGCTGCGCAGCCGGTAGCCCGCCCCGCCCTGGCGGCGCAAGTCGGCCAGCGCGCCCTCGTAGACGACGCGGCCGGAGTCGACGATCGCGACGCGGTCGCACAGCTCCTGCACCTCGGGCAGCTGGTGGCTCGAGAGCAGCACGGTGATCCCCTCACCGGCGAGGCGCAGGATCAGCGTGCGCATGTCGCGCATCCCGGCGGGATCCAGGCCCGTCGCGGGCTCGTCGAGGATCAGCAGCCGCGGTCGGCGCAGGAGCGCCGCGGCGATCCCCAGCCGTTGGCGCATCCCGTGCGAGTAGCCGCCGACCCTGTGTCCGGCGCGCGGACTCAGATCGACGATCTCAAGGACCTCGGGGATGTGTTCCCTCGCGCCCGCGCCGTCCAGGGCCGCGAGCAGTTCCAGGTTCTTGCGCGCGCTCAGATACGGATAGAAGCGCGGCGCCTCCACGAACCCCGCAACACCCTCCAGCGCGCGTGCCCCTTCGCGTATCGGATCGCGCCCGAACAGCTCGACCTTGCCCTCGGTGGGGACGATCAGGCCAAGAGCCATTCGCAGTGTCGTCGTCTTGCCCGCCCCGTTGGGGCCGAGAAAGCCATACACGTCGCCTGCATCGACGTTCAGGTCGATGTGATCGACGGCCAGCACCTCTTTGTAGCGCTTGACCAGCCCGCGCGCCCTGACCGGCGGCGCCTCGTCGCCCCTGGCTGTGTCCTCAGTCGCTCGTGTGCCGAGCACGCCACGCTCCCTGCGTCCTTGCCGGGAACGACGATCCCTCGTCGCCCCTGGCTGTGTCCTCAGTCGTTCGCGTGCCGAGCACGCCACGCTCCCTGCGTCCTTGCCGGGAACGACGATCCATCCGCCGGACGGCGGATGGGCTTCGTCGGCGCCACGCTACAGGCCCTTGGCGACCGCTTCGACCGCCGCCGGGCTGACCGCACCGGCCACCAGGTAGCGCACGCCCGAGCGCTCGAAGCTGAGCAGCGTGCCCAGCGCCGTTGGCAGCTCGGTCGCTTCCACCCCGCCGATCTTGACCTTTTGCAGGCCTTCGGGCAGCGCCGGCGAGGATTGCTTGTCGCCCTGCTTGATCTTGGCCTGTACCACCCCGACCGTCGTGATGCCCTGACCATGCGTGGTCACCTGCGGGCGTTCGCCGTCATTTGCCTGTGAGGGATCGGCCGGCTTGGCGCCGTCCTTGCCGGGCAGGACCACTTCTTCGACCTTTGCGTTCGCCGGGGGCGTGAATTCGAACACCGACGCTTCCACAGGGCCGTAAGAGACTTCGGTGGCCGCCAGTTCGAGTGTCGGCGAGGAGCTGCCCGTGGAGTAGATCGCCGCGCGCAGGGGGACGCCGTGGACGGCATCCCAGGAGAGCTCGGCGCCGCCGATCAGACTGCCGCTTTCCTTGGGCGACACGCGCACGGTGTACGCGGCCTGGCCGGCTATGTCGGTCGGGGTCGCGCCCGAGACATTCACGTGGTTCAGGCGGGAGATCGCTTCTTCGATCTTGGCCACCGACGGGACTTCGTGCTGGTCGTTGGCGGTCATCGGATCCGTGCTCGTGGCGCCCGAGCCGTCTTCGTGCGCCGGGACCGTGTAGCGGTAGAGCGTGTTCGACGACGCGTCGTACATCGACACCGTATGTCCGTCGTACAGGATCTGGGTGTCGCCGCGTTCGGCCTGCAGTTCCAGACGCACGTGCCCGTCCTTGGAGATCCACAGCCGACCCGAGCCGCCGCTGAGCAGTGGGCTGGAGGACAGCTGTCCGGCGGTGCCGTTGCTCCCGCTTGCGAGGCCGGCGCCTTCGAGCAGGTGGTCGGTCAGCTGGATGCGCGCGCTGACGCCCTGGACCGGTTGCCCACCCGCCCCGGTGAGCGCGTCGTGGACCGCGTCGGCGAGCGGCTTCGGCGGCGGCGTCGGGCCTGTGCCCAGCGCGAACGCGAACGCCGTGACGGAAATGCCGGCAACGACCACCAGCCCGCATAGGAGCAGTAGGCGCGACAGCGGAAGTCTGCGAAGGAGATAGCTCATCTGGTCTCCATGTTCCAGAGTAGCGCCGTAGCTTGCGCCAAGCTAAAGGTTCAGGGCCTGATCATGAGAGAGCTCTCATCGAGGCGGGCAGGTCCGCGGCGGCGTCGCGGCCGTTCGGGCTCGGCAATGTTCGTCGACCTCACCGGACGGTTCGGGCTCGGCAATAGTTCGTCGAGCGTCACCGGACGGTTCGGCCTCGACAGGCGATATTGTCCCCGCCTGCATGATCTACGCGTTCATCGCATTCTGGCTGGTGCTCGGCCTCGGCGTGTTCTTCGTCGGGATGCGCGGCGGTCCGCGCGGCGCGCGCCAGTCGCTGCACACCGAATCGACAGCCGGCCGGCGCGCCGTCACGCTCGGGGTTGTGCTGCTGTTCGCCTTCGGCCTGATCGTGCCGGCGTTCGTACTCGCGTATAACGCCGAGCACAAGGCGGGCGTCACGGTCGGCGGTCTGCATCTGAACGCCGAACAGCAGAAGGGCCGCGAACTGTTCTCGCACACGTGCGCCGTCTGCCATACGCTCGCCGCCACCAAGTCGGTCGGTCGCACCGGCCCGAACCTCGACGTGCGCGTCGGCGAGGACATCTCCACGTCGGCCGGGCGCAAGGCGCTCGTGCTGAACGCGATCGCCGAAGGCCGCGCTCGCGGACTCGGCCAGATGCCGGCGCTGCTGTACCAGGGCAAGGAAGCCGAACAGATCGCATCTTTTGTCGCGGCCGTCGCAGGCCACTAGGTTTGGCCAACAGTCGATAGCGGACCGAAGAGTCATCTACTAAGGTCCGCCACGATGGGTGAGCAGCCGATACGCGAGCAGGCGCAGACCGCACAGGACGTCAAGGCGCTCGTGGCCGAGCACGACATCCGGTTCATCAGGTTCTGGTTCACCGACATCCTCGGCCAGCTGAAGTCGTTCTCGATCAACGCGGCCGAGCTCGACGACGCGTTCGAGGCGGGGATGGGCTTTGACGGGTCCTCGATCACAGGGTTCAACGCGATCGAGGAGTCCGACATGATCGCGATGCCCGATCCCTCGACGTTCGCGGTGCTGCCCTGGCGCCCGGAGGAGCAGGGGGTGGGCAGGATGTTCTGCGACGTCGTCACACCCGAGCGCACGCCGTATGAGGGCGATCCCCGCCACGTGCTGCGCCGCGCCCTGGAGCGCGCGCACGCGATGGGCTTCGACACGTTCAACGTCGGCCCCGAGCTCGAGTACTTCCTGTTTCGCGACTCCAAGGGCACCGAGGTGCTCGACGAGGGCGGCTACTTCGACCTGACCACGCTCGACGCGGGCTCGGACGTGCGCCGCGAGACCGTGCTCGCGCTGGAGCAGCTGGGCATCCACGTGGAGTACACCCACCACGAGGTCGGCCCGTCCCAGCACGAGATCGACATGCGCTACGCCGACGCGCTGAAGATGGCCGACGACTGCATGACGTACAGAATCACGGTCAAGGAGTACGCGATGAAGTACGGCTGGCACGCGACGTTCATGCCCAAGCCGCTGTTCGGCGAGAACGGCTCGGGCATGCACACCCATCAGTCGCTGTTCTCCGCCGGCAAGAACGCGTTCTACGATCCCGAGGACCAGTACTTCCTGTCAGACGTCGGCAAGGCGTTCATCGCCGGGCAGCTCAAGCACGCGCGGGAGATCTGCGCGATCTTCGCGCAGTGGGTCAACTCCTACAAGCGCCTCGTGCCCGGCTTTGAGGCGCCCGTGTACGTCGCCTGGTCGCGGCGCAACCGCTCGGCGCTCGTGCGCGTGCCGCTGTATCACCCGGGTCGGGAGAAGGCGACGCGCATGGAGTTGCGCTGCCCCGACCCCGCGTGCAACCCCTACCTCACGTTTGCGGTCCTGCTGCAGGCGGGCCTGGAGGGGATCGAGAAGGGGTATGAGCTGCCCGAGCCGATGGAGAAGAACCTCTATCACCTCTCCGGCGAGGAGCGCAAGCGCTTCGGCGTCGAGCAGCTACCCGAATCGCTCGGCGAGGCGATCGAGCTCGCGGCCGAGTCGGAGCTGCTGCTGCGCACGCTCGGCGAGCACATGTTCAATCGCTACATCGAGATCAAGCGCCAGGAGTGGGACGACTACCGCGTGCAGGTCACCCAGTGGGAGCTGGATCGCTACCTCGCAATCCTTTAAGGACGCCCCTGACGCGGTGGGACACCATGACGCGGCGCTGAACACCGCGTCGCGTCGTGTCGTGTCGGCGTTCGGACTCAGGCCCCAGGCATCCCGGGAACCGCGCAGGCGATCGGTCTGGCGGGGGCGAAATGCCAGTGCAGCGCCTGCAGCAGGTGGCCGAAGGCGGTTGGGTGCCGGGGTGCGATCTCCGCGAGCAGGCGCAGGACCGAGACGGCTTGACGCTCGTACTCACTATCGCCGGTCAGCTGGGACAGGCGCAGCAGGCCGAGCGCCGCGCTGGAGCCTCCCGCCGGGATCGGGGAGTCCTCCAGGTCCTTGCGCCGCGCGATCAGTGGTTCGCCGTCTGAGGCGGTCGAGTAGAAGCCGCCGTTCTCCGGGTCGGCAAAGCGCGCGATCAGAGTGTCCGCGAGCGCCATCGCCTCGGTGAACCAGCGCTCCTCGCAGGTCGCTTCGAACAGGGCGATCAGCGCCTCCAGCAGGAACGCGTGATCCTCCAGGTAGGCGTCGATCTTGGCTTGACCGCGGTTGTAGGTGCGCAGCAACCGTCCGCGCTCGTCGCGCATCTCGCTCAGCAGGAACTCGGCGCACAGGCGCGCGGCATCGAGATAACGAGGTTCCCCCAGCGCCGCGCCTGCGTCCGCGAGAGCGCAGATCATCAGGGCGTTCCAGCTTGTCAGGCGCTTGTCGTCCAGTCCCGGGCGCGTCCGACGTGCGCGCACGTCCAGCAGTCGTGCGCGAATCCGCTCGCGCCGGCCGAAACGGGGATGCTCGCCGGAGGCGAGTGTCTCCTGGCTTCGGTCCGGCGGCGGTCGCGGTCCTCGCGCCTGGAGCACGTTCAGCCCCGGCTCGGAGAATTGAGGCCCACCCACCCCGTCGGTGAAGTTGCCCTGCTCGGTCGCCCCGAACCAGGCGATCGCGGCGTCCGCGTCCTCGCCCAGCGCAATTCGCAGCTGTGCGAGCGTCCACACGTAGAACCGTCCCTCGACTCCCTCCGAGTCGGCGTCCAGCGCGCTGTGGAACCCGCCCTCCAGGCCGCGCATCTCCCGCAGCGCCCAGTCGAGCGTCTCGCGACACACCTCCTCCAGGCGCGGCTCGCCGCTCAGCTTGAAGCCGTGCAGGTACGCGCGCGCGAGCAGCGCGTTGTCGTAGAGCATCTTCTCGAAATGGGGCACCGTCCAGGTCGCATCGACGCTATAGCGCGCGAATCCGCCGCCGAGCTGGTCGTAGATGCCTCCGCTCGCCATCGCGCGCAGGGTGTCCAGTGCCATCGCGCTCTCTCCCCGCAGCAGCAACAACTCGATGACCGACGCCGGCGGGAACTTCGGCGCCCCGCCAAAACCTCCGTTGCGAGCGTCGAACGTGGTTCGCAGCCTCACGACGGCCTCATCGAGCGCGCTCTGCGCCGGCGGCTCGGCTGCGGGTTTCAGCAGCGCGCCGCCGGACAGCCGCTCGCGCAGCCCCTCGCCGCCCGCCCTGATCTCATCGCGGCGCTCGTTCCACGCCTCCCCGATCGCCTGCAGCACCTGCGTCCACGCCGGCATTCCGTGGCGTGGCTCCGGCGGGTAGTAGGTGCCGCCGTAGAACGGCAGCTGCTCGGGCGTGAGGAACACGTTCAGCGGCCAGCCACCGCGTCCGGTCATCCCCTGGACCGCCTCCATGTACAGCGCGTCCACGTCCGGGCGCTCCTCGCGGTCGACCTTCACGCACACGAACCCTTCGTTCATCAGCGCCGCCGTGAGCTCGTCCTCGAAGGACTCCCGCTCCATCACATGACACCAGTGGCAGGCTGAGTATCCGATCGACACAAGCAGCGGCTTGTCCTCGTCCCTGGCGCGAGCGAGTGCGACCGGCCCCCACGGCAGCCAGTCGACCGGGTTCTCGGCGTGCTGGCGCAGGTACGGCGAGGTCTCCTGCGCGAGGGCGTTGGCCACTCGCTCAGCGTAGCCGGGCGAGGCCCGACAGCGGGAACGCGACCTTGCTCACGGGCCATTCGCGGGTGGCGCCGCCGGTGCTCGCCCGCGCGAGCTTGACCTTGGTGATCTCCACGTCGAAACGCCTGTCGCCGAGCGTGCCGCTGACCGTCTCACCGGAGCCGATCCTGACCGCCCCGGATGCCGCCGCCGAGCCGGAGATGCGGATCGTGGCCGTCTGCAGCTGACCGTCTTTGACCGGGAACGTGCCGCTCAGCCGAACACCCGTCACGAACGAGAAGTTCTTCAGCATCACCGATGATGCGTCGAGCCGGGCGTAACCCCCGCGCAGGCCGCCGAAGCTCGCGCCGACCGGCAGTTCCGCGTTGGCCTGCAGCGTTGCGCCGATCACCTGGCGGTTGAGATCGAGGATCGTGTCGAGCACCGCCGTCAACGTCTGTCCGGGCTTGCCGCCGAGCACGGACGGTGGGTGGATGTAGGTGAGCTTGGTCGGTGTGATCGGCGTGGGGGCGAACATGTTCTGGACGGACCCGCACGGCTGTACGGGAGAACCGCCGAAGAACGCACCGACCGCCAGCTCGGCGCAGCCGCTGAAGTCGCTGCCGAGCACCGAGTGGCCCGTGAACGGAACGACCAGCAGCTGCGAGCCCGGAATCTCCGCGGCCACGCTCTGCGCGCCGGCCGTCGGCGTGCGCAGGTCCTGCGCGCCGGACAGGATCAGCGTCGGCACGTCCGGCAGGGGGGCTTGCGCGGGTGGCGGCGGGGAGGCGTCAGGCCAGTTTGCGCAGACGGACACGAGGCTCGCGTTCAGCGCCGTGCTCGCGTCGAACGGGTAGAAGTCGCCGCTGGGCAGGCCATGCAGCGAACTGAGCGCTTCCGCGAGGCGAGTCGATGGCGAGGCCGAGCGTTGCCACGGGAACGGCAGCTCTTCGCAGGAGGTGTCGATGAACAGCGTTTCGTCAATCGAGTCTGAGCTTTCGACCGGCCTATGGCTGCCCGGCACGTTCGGGATCAAGCCCTCCGACAGCAGCTCCAGACGCAGCAGCGGCTCGGGATCGTGACGCAGGGCCGAGACGACGGCGGCGGGCAGCAGCGCGCGCAGGGCCGGGTTCAGATCGCCCGCCTGCAGGATCCCCAGCAGGCTCGTCTCGCTCAGCTTCACGGCGTGCCGCCCGCCCGCGCCGTCATAGACCGTGCCGCTGAGGGCGTGCTTGCGCAACTGCGCGATCAACCGCGCGAGGTCGCCGAGCGGATTCGACGTGATCCCGGTGCAGGCGCGGTTCGCGCACAGCTCGCCCAACATGCCGCCGATCGCCTGGAACGTTGCGATCGAGAACGGTTCCGGGGCGTCGGTCGGGACGACCGAGTCGAGCACGAGCGCTTCCACGTGCTGGGGATAGCGTTCCGCGTACTCGAGCGCCACCTTCGTCCCGTAGGACGTCCCGTACAGCACGAGCTTTTCGTAGCCGCCGCCCTGCCTGATCGCCTCGATGTCAGCCACCGATTCCGGGGTGGTGTAGGAGCCGCGCGCGGGTCCGAGCTGCTGCGCGCAGCGCCCGACGAGTTCCCCGATCGAGTGCGCTAGTTCGGCTTCCACGGCGCTGCTCAGCGCCGGGCAGCTCAACGGGCTCGATTCACCGGTGCCGCGCTGATCGAACACGAGCAGATCGCGCGCTCCCAGCGCCGGCGCCATCGCTTTGGCGATGAATTCCCCGAGTCCCAGCGCTGCCTGTCCGGGGCCGCCCGCGAGCGCGAGGACGGCATCTCTGCTCGGTTGGGATCCGGCCTGCTTGCCCTCGAGTGTCAGCGAGATCGTGCCCGGGGTCTGACCGCTGCGATCGAGTGGCACGGGCACGGTCGCGCAGGTGAAGCCCGCCGGAGCCAGGCCGGTGCAGGGGGTGACGTTAAGAGATGCGCTCGAGGAGGCCGGCAAGCCTGCGAGCAGCAGCGCGGGCAGCAGAGCCGCCAGGAGCGAGCTTGGGGCTGGCCTGCGCATCCATCCGGACAATAGCGGCACTCGCACCGGCCGCGTCGAGGCTACCGGTGGCGCGTACACGTCGGCCACCCAGTGTGCCCGCCGGCTTGCGATGGGCTCCGAACCGGAGCGTGCCCCGCGCGGCCGCCGGTCCGCCGACGTGGAGCACGATTTCGGTTGCGGTGAGCTTGCCGGTGACGGTCACCCCCGGCACGTAGGAGTAGCCATGAAACGTGAACCCGGTTTTTGCGGTTCCGGCCCAGCCGGCGCGCAGGCCGCCGATTCGCAGCGAGGTCAGGCCGCCGATGTTGCCGGACTCGAGCGCCCCGAGCGCCTGCAGCTCCGCCTGGCGCAGGAAGTCCGCCAGCGTCAACCCCACCGCCGTCAGCGTGCGTCCGGGCAATCCGCGGTTGCCCTTGGCGGGCGGCACCCCGGAGATGCGCGCCGGCGCCAGCGGCGTCAGCTTGAGCAGCCCAAGGATCTGGGGGCCGCCCTCGGCGCAGGGCTTGATCGGCGACGGCTTGAACAGCGCCCGCAACGCCTTGCCGGCACACCCGCTGAGATCGGTGCCGAGGACCGAATGCCCGACTTCGGGCACCACCACGAGGTGTGAGCCGGGAATCTGCGCGGCGACTTCGCGCGCGTTCGCCGTCGGCGTGCGCAGGTCGTCGGCGCCGCTCAGTATCAACGTAGGCACGCTCGGCAGCGGTGCCTGCACGGGCGCCGGCGCAGGTGTCGTGTACGGCCAGAACGCGCATGCGGGAATATCGCTGATGTCGAGCACGTTCGCCGGCCCGAACGGCGCGATCTCACTCGCGGGCAGTGCCCCGATCTGTGTCTTGGCTTCGGCCAGACGCTTGGCCGGGCTGGACGCTCGGTTGAATCCGAACAGCTCATCTTCGCAGCTGGTAGCGAAGTACAGCGGCGTGTTGAAACTCTCGCTCGGGCTTTCTTCTTCGCCGCCTTCGCCGTGTCCTTCGGCGTGGTGCAGCATGCGCATCAGCGGCGCCATGTCGCCGTTCGCCGCCGAGCGCGCCGCCGCGGGGAATTCGGCGCGCGACAGCGGTTCGAGGTCGCCGGCGATCAGGATCTGCAGCAGATCGTCAGCGGACGCGCGGAGCGCGTGGGCGTGCCCGTCGCCGTCGATCCAGCGGCCGCTCAGCACGCCCCCGCGCATCCGCTTCACGACCCTCGTGAGGTCGGCGACCGGTTCGGATGTGATGTGCGCGCATGCGCGCGCGGCGCACAGCTGGCGCAGTACGCGCGGGATCGCCGCGAACGTGGGCAGGTTCAGCGGTTCGGGCCCGTTCGGAGGCACGACCGAGTCGAGCACGAGCGCAGAGACATGACTCGGATATGTCTGTGCGTAACGCTCCGCGACCTTCGTCCCGTAGGACGTCCCGTACAGCACGAGCTTTTCGTAGCCGCCCGCCTGCCTGATCGCCTCGATGTCGGTGACGGTTTGGGCGGTCGTGTAGTCCGTGCGTTGCGCGCCGATCTGAGCGGCGCATTCGGCTATCTGCGAGCCGGCGGGGCCGTTGTCGTTCAGTTCGAAGCGGTGGCACGACAGTGGGTGTGACAGGCCGATGCCGCGCTGGTCGAACACGATCAGATCGCGCGTGGCCGCGATCGGCCCGAGCAGGTGCGCAAAGTCTTCGGCGAACGGGATCGCCGCCTGGCCCGGCCCGCCCGCGAGCGCGATCACCGCTTCGCGCGTTTCCCCGACCGGCGCGCGGTGTCGGCGCATCGCCAGCGTGATCGCCCCGGGCGTCGTCCCGCTCGGGTCCAGCGGCACCGCCAAGTGCCCGCACGCGAAGTCGTTGCTGTCGCCGCACGGCGTCCATGCGATCTGCTGGGCCTGCGCGCCGGCGGCCCATCCACATGTGACTGCCGCCAGGAGCGCGACGACGACGAATCCCTTCAGTCGCATAGCCGGAATCTATTAGATCGGGGTTGCCGGCGCGCTAGTGTCAGCCGATCGCCAGGGATCGTGAAACCGTCTCCGCCGCCGGTGCGCCGCCCGCGATCGGCCCCTACAGCCACGCTGTCCGCGTAGGGGATCTGCTGTTCTGCTCAGGCCAGATCCCGCTCGACCCCGTCACCGGGGAGCTGGTCGGGAGGACTCCCGCCGAGCAGGCGTGCCGGTGCCTGGAGAATCTGCGGTCGGTATGTGAGGCCGCGCGCGCACAGCTGTCCCAGGCGGTGCGTCTGACGGTGTACATGACCGATCTGTCCGAGTTCGCCGCGGTCAACGAGGTGTACGCCTCGTTCTTTGCCACCGAGCCTCCCGCTCGCGTCACGATCGGCGTGGCGCAGCTGCCCAAGGGCGCCTACGTGGAGATCGACGCGATCGTGGCGCTCTAGGGCAGCTGGCCGGCGCGAGGCTGCGTCCTCGGTCGCTCGTGTGCCGAGCACACCACGCTCCCTGCGTCCTTGACTCGCTTGGCCATCCACCCTAGAGAGGGTGGGCTTCGTAATACGTGTCCGCTGGAACCCTTACGTGGAGATCGACGCGATCGTGGCGCTGGGAGCCGCGTCACCGGCGAGCTCATCTCCGGCCGGCTCGGCACCGTAGAGCGCGCGGGTCAGCAACTGCCACAAGGTGGCGCGCTCACTCGGGTCGAGCGCCTTCAACACCTCGTCCTCGATCGCTTCTTGCGCGCGCTCGGCGAGGCTCAGCGCCTTGGCGCCCGCGGGGGTGAGCGCCACCAGATGGCGCCGGCGGTCGCCGGGATCGCGCAGACGCGTGACGTAACCCAGCTGCTCAAGCTCGTTGAGCAGCAGCACGACGTTGTTGGCGTCCATGCAGAACGCATCGGCCAGCTCGTGCTGGGGGCAGGCGTCGTGGTCGCGCACGTAGCTGAGCGCGACCAGATGGCGCAGCTGCATCCCCAGCAGCTCGTCGCTGCTGCGCCGGTAGACCTGCTTGGCCAGCCGGGTGAGCAGGACCATCGATCCCGGAGCACATGATGAGGCCCTCTCAGCACCCATTGCGCGTGATTTTACACCAGTTCGCATCTGTTGTCACTTTAGCAACGATTATAAATTTTATGTGGATCATCCTTGATACATGGATGATCCTTGCTATGGTGTGCCCCACGCAACGAAGGGAGCCATGCCATGAGCGCCACAGCCGCACAGACCGAGACCCGCATCGCCCGAGCCGCCCGTAGCGCCGGCCGCAGCGTCCGCCGCACTTACCGGCCGGAAGGCCGCCGGGCGCAAGCCGCCGACGCCGACCGGCCCGTTCGTGGTGAGGACTCCTCGCCGGCCGCAGCCTCCCCGTCCCCGAGCGCTCGGCGCGCGGGCAACGAGCGCCGTCGCTGGATCGCGCTGGCGGTGCTGTGCCTCGGTCAGCTGATGATGGTGCTCGACGCGACGATCGTGAACGTCGCGCTGCCCTCGATCCAGCGCGACCTGCACTTCTCCCAGGGCAACCTGACGTGGGTGATCGACGCCTACCTGATCACCTTCGGCGGCTTCTTGCTGCTCGCCGGCAGGATGGGCGACCTGGTCGGGCGCAAGAAAGTCTTCCTCTCCGGGCTCGTCCTGTTCACCGCCGCCTCGGTGTTCTGCGGCGTCGCGGACAGCCAGACGATGCTGATCGCCGGTCGCTTCGTCCAGGGGATCGGCGGCGCGGTGGCCTCGGCGGTGATCCTCGCGATCATCGTCACGGAGTTCCCCGAGAAAGCCGAGCAGGCGAAGGCGATGGGCATGTACGCGTTCGTCTCCGCCGGAGGCGGCTCGATCGGACTGCTCGCCGGGGGCGCGCTGACGCAGTCGCTGAGCTGGCACTGGATCTTCTTCGTGAACGTCCCCATCGGCCTGATCGCGTTCGTGATGGGGTCGGCGCTGATCGAGGAGAACCGCGGCATCGGCCTCGCCGGCGGCGTCGACGTCGCAGGGTCGGTTCTGATCACGCTGGCGACGATGCTCGGCGCCTTCGCGATCGTCAAGTCGACCGAATACGGCCTGCTCTCTGCGCGCACGCTCGGTGTCGGCGGCGCGGCGCTGGTGCTGCTTGGCGCCTTCTTCTGGCTCCAGGCGCGCATCTCCAACCCGATCATGCCGCTGCGGATCCTGCGCCTGCGGATGCTGATGGGATCGAGCCTCGTCCGCGGACTGCTCGTGACCGGAATGTTCTCGGCCTTCTTCCTCGGCGCGCTGTATCTCGAGCGGGTGCTCGGCTATGACGCGATCGACACCGGTCTCGCGTTCATGCCGTTGACGATCGCGATCGCCGCGCTGTCGATGGGGCTCGCGGTGAAGGCGGTCAATCGCTTCGGTCCGCTGAACACGCTCGCGGCCGGTCTCACCGCGATCGCCGCCGGCCTGCTGCTGCTCGCGACCCAGGGTGTGCACGCGGGCTACTTCCCGGGCCTGTTCTTCGCATTCCTGCTGATCGGGCTCGGCGCGGGCGCCTCGTTCCTGCCGCTGCTGACGATGGGCATGGCCGACGCGCCGCCGAAGGACGCCGGGCTCGCCTCGGGGATCATCAACGTCTCGGTCCAGCTGTTCGGTGCGATCGGCCTGGCGACGCTCGGCACGATCGCGACCGATCACACGAAGGCGTTGAGCGCGAGCGGGCACTCACTCGCCGGCGCGCTCACAGGGGGATATCACCTCGCCTACGTGGTCGCCGCCGTGTGCGTGGGCCTCGGCATCGTCGCCGCGCTGCTGATCCTGCGCCCGCCCGCGAGCACGGTCGCGCAGGAGGTCGAGGAGCTCGAGCGCGACTTCGGCCGCGCGAGCGCCACCGCGCAGACCGCGGAGCAGCTCGCTTGATCCAGCCGGCCGCCCGCCGTCCGTTCCGGGCGGCGGGCGGCTATGGCGCGGCCCGCAGTTGCGCCCGCTTGACCTTTCCGCTCGCCGTCTTCGGCAGCTCGGACGCGAAGTCGATGATCCGGGGGTACTTGTAGGGGGCGGTCTCGCGCTTGACGTGCTCCTGCAGCTCGCTGGCCAGTGCCGGCGAGGGGGTATGACCGTCGCGCAGCACGACGACCGCGCGTACGACCGATCCGCGCTCATCGTCTGGCGCCGCCACCGCCGCCGCCTCGGCCACCGCGGGATGCGCGACCAGCGCCGACTCGACCTCGAACGGCCCGATGCGATAGCCCGCCGAGACGATCACGTCGTCGGCTCGTCCCTCGAAGTACAGGTATCCATCCTCGTCTTCGCGCACCCGGTCGCCCGTGGGCCACGGGCCGCCCCTGCGGCGGTCCTCGACGTGCCATGCGCCATCCTCGCCGCGTGTCACGCTCTCACCGAGGTAGCCGAGACAGAAGGTCGGTACGGTCGCGGGGTTCACCGTCAGCTCGCCGCCTTTGACCAGCAGCCCGATGCCCGGGAGGGCGCGCCCCATCGAGCCCGGGCGCGCCCTCCCGCCGATCGAAGCGGGGTGACACGCGCCTTCGGCGCCGGCCGATTCGGGGATGCGAGCGGAGCGAGTGTCTCCCTGATCGGTCCCCGTTTCGGCCGGCATCCCCGTCAGCTGCCCGGTCTCCGTCTGGCCGTAACCATCGCGGATTTCTATACCCGTCGCCTGCAACCAGGCGTACAGCACCTCCGGGTTCAGCGCCTCGCCGGCGGCCACCATTCCGCGCAGGTCTGGAAGCGCTCGCAGGGCCGTTCGCTTGGCGATCACGCGGTACTCGGTCGGCGCCATGCACAGCACGCTCACGCGCTCGCGCTCGAGCAGCTCCAACCGCTCGGCCGGGTCAAATCGCGCGTCATGCAGCAGCGCGCTCGCTCCACACAACCACGGCGCGATGAATGCATTCCGCGCCGACTTGCTCCAGCCCGAAGCGGCCGTGCACCACACCAGCTCGCCCGTCCGCGCGCCCAGCCAGTGCTTCGCCTGCGCACGCTGGCCATGCAGGTAGCGTTGGGCGTGAACGACCGCCTTGGGCTCGCCCGAAGTGCCGCTCGTGAACGTGATCAGGCACGGGTCATCCTCTGAGAGCTCGATCGCGGGCGCGGGCTCGGACGCGAACAGCGACTCGTCGGGCACGAGCACGACCTCGCAGTCCGGCCGGGCCGCCTCCAGCTCCGCGCGGTTGCGTGCGTCGGCGAGAATCAGCGACGGTCTTGTGACGGCCAGGCGCAGTCGCAGGTCATGCGCACGCAACTGCTCAGTGCACGGCAGCACCACCGTGCCGGTGCGAAAGCAAGCGCACATCGCGATCACCCACTCCGGCCGGTTGCCGATCAGCGTCATCACCACGTCGCCCCTGCCCACCCCTCGTGAGCGCAGCATGCCCGCCAGGCGCGCGCTGCGCTGGGCGATCTCGGCGAACGTCCACTCGCGCCGCGACCCGTCCCGCGCGAGCTCGATCAGCGCGATCTCAGCCGCGGGCAGTCGGTCGAGGATGTCGCGGGTGAAGTTCACGCCGGTATTCTCCCTGTAGATGTTATTCCCCGGCGCCTAACCCTGGCCCCGGACTCGAACTCTCGACCCTGGAGCGCCCGACACATGGCCGTAGCCGCCGAGCCTTATACCGAGAAGACCGACGAGCAGCGTGCGATCACCGAGATGGTGCGCCAGTTCGCCGACGAGCAGATCCTGCCCAACGCCGAGCACTACGACCACGAGGACTCCTTCCCCGAGCCGATCGTCGAGCAGATGAAGGAGCTCGGCCTGTTCGGGGTGACGATCCCCGAGGAGTACGGCGGCATGGGCCTCGACCTGACGACATACGCGATGATCGTCGAGGAGCTCTCACGCGGCTGGATCTCGATCTCGGGCGTGATCAACACGCATTTCATCGGCTCCTACCTGCTGATGAAGTTCGGCAGCGAGGAGCAGAAGCAGAACTACCTGCCGCGGATGGCCACCGGCGAGATCCGCGCCGCGTTCTCGCTGTCCGAGCCCGAGCTCGGATCCGACGTGCAGGCGATCAAAACCTCAGCGCGCAAGGGCGAGGACGGCAAGTACGAGATCAACGGCCAGAAGATGTGGGTCACGAACGGCCTGCTGAGCTCGCTCGTGTTCGTGCTCGTCAAGACCGACCCCGACGCCGAGCCGCGCCATCGTGGCTTCACCTGCTTCATCGCTGAAAAAGAGCCCGGTGCGAGCGAGAACACCGGTGAGTTCGCGGGGCTGAACGTGCCGCCGAAGCTAAAAAAGATGGGCTACAAGGGCGTCGAGTCGACCGAGCTCGTGTTCGACGGATACAAATGTCCGGCCGAGAACGTCCTCGGCGGCGAGGAGGCCGGTCTCAACAAGGGCTTCGTGCAGATGATGGACGCCCTGGAGGTCGGCCGTGTGAATGTCGCCGCCCGCGGTGTCGGCATCGCCCAACGCGCGCTCGAGCTGGGGTTGCGCTACTCCCAGGAGCGCAAGACCTTCGGCAAGCCGATCGCCCAGCACCAGGCGATCCAGTTCAAGCTCGCCGACATGGCCACCCAGGTCGACGCGGCCCGTCTGCTCACATTGCGCGCCGCGCGCCTGAAGGACGCAGGCGTTCGCTCAGACCTGGAGGCCGGCATGGCCAAGTTGTTCGCCTCCGAGGCCGGCCGCTTCTGCGTCGAGGAATCGTTTCGCATTCACGGCGGGTACGGATACTCCAAGGAGTACGAGATCGAGCGCCTCTATCGCGACGCGCCGCTGCTGCTGATCGGCGAGGGCACCTCGGAGATTCAGCGGATGGTGATCGGGCGCAAGCTGCTGCAGCGTTATAAAGTCTAGAATCGATCGACTATCGGGCGGCCCTCCTTCCAACGCGGCTGAGGGACACAGGGGTCGGGAGAGGGATATGGGGTGAGATGGCAGAAGACGCCAAGGCGCTGATCGAGCTTGCCGTTCGCAGGTTCGTCGAGGAAGTGCCCGCTCTGGAGCCGATCAAGCTGGTCGTCGCCGTTGAACTGCGCGGACGCGGCGACGTGCAGCAATTCCGGCTGGAGATGCCCGACCGGAAGGTCACCAAGGGTCCCGCGGCCGACGCCCGCGTGCGCGTGGACATGCGCCGCGAGTTCTTCAACGTGATGGCCCGCGAAGGGAAAGTCGCCGACTGGGTCGAGGCCTTCACCTACGGTCAGGCCAAGGCGTCCGGCCCGGAGCAGTTCCTGCGCCTGATCGTCAACGTGATCGACAAGCAGCAGGAACGCCTGCGAGTCCGCAAGGCGCACCGGCCTTAGCAGCCCTCCCCACAGGCGCGGTCAGTGGTAGGAGGTGAGCTGCTGCGCCAGAAACGCCAGTGACGCCAGCAGGAATATGCACATTACGATCAGTGAGAAGTTTTCGTTCATGCTCGGCCGTTGCCCTCCTGTCTACAGGATAGGGGACATGGCGGCCGATAGCAGATCGACGGGATCTTCTGTCGGCTAGCGTGAGGGTCAGGCGACCCAGCGTGAGGGTCAGGCGAGGACGGCGGAGTCGTCGTAGAGCTTGATCACCTTGACCGTCGGACCCGAGCCCCACCCACCCGCGGCGTCCAGGCAGAGGCGGCATAGGACGCACTCGTCGAGGTTGTGCTCGACCAGCTCCAGCGTGCCGGTGTCGGTCTGGGCGAAGATGTCGACCGGGCAGGCCTCCGTGAGCTTGCGTGCGAGCTCAACGTCGGCGGCGGCCGTGTCGTCGACCTCGACGGCGATGAACGTCCCGTCGGCCCTCATGCGGGGCTCCTCTCGGAGATTGCGGCGCCGATCAGCCCGGGGATGTCCTCGATCCGCTCGGCCACGACGATCCCGGCTTGGGCGAGCCGCGCGATCTTCTCCCCGGCCGTGTCCGCCTTGCCTTCCACGATCGTGCCGGCATGGCCAAATGACATGCCCGGCATCTCGTCCATGAACCGGCCCGCCATGAACGCGACGATCGGCAGGCGCGAGTTGTTCTCGGTGACCCATGACGCCAGCTCTGCCTCCATACGCCCGCCGGGCTCGGTGTAGATCACGATCCCCTGGGTCTGCGGGTCGGTCTCGAACAGGGGCATCAGCTCGGCATAGGTCTGGCCGATGATCGCGTCGCCGCCGATCGACACGGCGGTGGACTGACCCAGCCCCGCGGCGGAGAGCGTCGAGGACATCTCCGTGGTCATGCCGCCCGAGCGCGAGATCACGCCGATCGGGCCGGGGGTATAGGCCTGGGCGGCGTTTTTGGCGGGACCGCCGATGCCGCCCATCTTGATGACGTCGGGCACGATGATGCCCAGGCAGTTGGGGCCGATGATGCGCGCGCCGCGCAACGATGCGAGCTCGACCATCTCGGCGACATCGCGCCGGGGGATGCGCTCGGTGACGATCACGATCAGTTTGATCTGATTCTCGATCGCCTCGAACACGGCGTCCTTGGTGAACGCGGGGGGGACCGTCACGACCGAGCCGTCGATCGGCGTGCCGTGGTGGGCGACGGCCTGGGCGACCGTGTCGAACACGGGCACGCCGTGCACCTCACGACCGAGGCGTCCGGGGGTGACGCCCCCGACGACCTTGGCGCCCGCGCCATAGTCGAGGCACTCGCGCGTCAGGTTGACGGCCTCGCGGCCGGTGATGCCCTGGACGATGAACGTCGTGTCGGCGTCGATCAGAATGCTCATGAGGCGGCTCCGGCCGTGGCTCCCTGGATCTTCTCGACGGCTCTCCTGGCTGCCTCGTTCAGCGAGACGCTGCGGTCGGCGTAGTCGACCCCGTACTTCTGGAGGATCTTGAACCCCTCTTCCTCCCAGGCGCCGGGGATGCGGAAGATGGCGATCTTCTCCGACGGGTCGTACCCGAGCTCCAGGCAGGCCTTGATTACGCCGCGCGCGACGATGTCCACACGGGTGTTGGAGACGATCGACATCATCACGGCGATCTTGTCCACGCCCGGCTTCTGCAGCACCAGCTTGGCCAGGCCGCAGGCCTTGGCGACGGAGGGGTTGCCGCCGATCTCGCAGTAGTTGGCGGGGCTGCCGCCGTGGGCGCGGACCGCGTCGAACAGCGTCAGCGAGCCCCCGCCGGCCCCGATCACGAGACCGAGGTTGCCGTCGAACTCGGTGACGTTGCCGGCGACGCCGCGGTGGTCGGTGGCGTCCACTTCCTCGCCCGCAAGCTCGAAGGGAGTGGCCTCGCGGGCCTGGCGGGTCTCATCGTCGCCTACGCCGAGGTCTGCCAGCAGCTGCTTGTGGCGCCCGCGCGCCTCGTTCTCGATCTCCATGTGTGCGTCCAATGCGATGAACGAGCCGTCGGCGAGCCGCCCGAGGGGGTTGATCTCCGCGAGCGTCATGTCGTTGTCCACGAACACTTTCGCCAGACGGGTCACGATCGGGACGAGCTTGTTCAGCGCCGAGCCGGTCACGCCGGTGGATGAGATGACCTCCTTGGCCTGGAAGTCGGAGAACGGAAGGATGTTGGAGAAGTGCCGGCGGCCGACCTTGTCCGGTTGCTCCTCGGCGACCTGCTCGATATCGATGCCGCCGACCGGCGAGAAGATGATCACGGGCTGCTTGCGCGTGCCGTCCCAGACGACGCCGGCGTAGTACTCCTGCTCGACCTCCGCCTTGGGATCGACGAGCACGCCGCGGGGCATGTGTCCGCCGATCTCCAGCTGAAGGATGTCGCGGGCGTAGGACTCGGCTTCCGCGGGCGTGTCGGCGAACTTGACCCCACCCGCCTTCATGCGTCCGCCCGAGAGCACCTGCGACTTGATCACGGTCGGCCCGCCGATTCGCCGCGCGATCGTGGCCGCCTCGGCGGGGTCGGTCGTGAAGCCGTAGTCGGTGACGGGGATGCCGGCGCGCTTGATGACCTCGCGCGCCTCGAACTCGAAGAATCTCATGCGGCGCGGAAGCCTATACGGCGGCGGGCTCCGGCACGAACCCGTAAGCCTCGGCCAGCTCTGGGTCCTTGCGCGCGAGCATTTCGGCGAGGTTGACCATCACCTTGCACTGCTTCCAGGTGGCGTCGTCCTGCATCTTGCCGTCGATCATGTGCACGCCGCGACCGTCGGGGATCGCCTCGATCACCTTCTTGGCGAAGGCGACCTCGTCGGGATCGGGTGAGTAGACCTTCTTGGCGATCGCGATCTGGGCGGGGTGCAGCGACCAGGCGCCGACGCAGCCGAGCAGGAAGGAGGCGCGGAACTGGGTCTCGCAGCCTTCCTCGTCGGAGATGTCGCCGTAGGGGCCGTAGAAGGGCAGCGTGCCGACGGAGGTGCACGCGTCGACCATGCGCGCGATCGAGTAGTGCCACGGGTCCTGCTGGTAGCTCGGACGGGGGGATATGAACCCGCCCGCCCCGTCGGGTTCGGGGTCGGCGATCGTGCGATAGCCCGGATGTCCGCCCCCGACGCGCGTGGTCTTCATGCGCCGTGAGGCGGCCAGGTCGGCCGGACCAAAGCTCATCCCCTGGATGCGCGGCGAGGCGCCGGCGATCTCCTCGAGGTTGGCGACGCCCTGGGCGGTCTCCAGCACGCAATGGATCAGGATCGGGCGCTCGAGCCCGGCCTTCGCCTCGAGCTGGGCGAGCAGGCGGTCGGCGTAGTGGATGTCCCACGGGCCCTCGACCTTGGGGATCATGATGACCTCCAGCTTGTCGCCGATCTCGGTCACCAGCTGCGTCAGGTCGTCGAGCACGTAGGGCGAGGCGAGCTCGTTGACGCGCGTCCACAGCGCCGTGTCGCCGAGGTCCATCTCCTTGCCGACCTTGATCAGCCCTGCGCGCGCAGCCTCCTTCTTTTCCAGCGGCACCGCGTCCTCGAGGTTGCCGAGCAGGATGTCCACCTTCGGCGCGAGGTCCGGCGTCTTCTCGACCATTTTCGGGTTCGAGAAGTCCATGAAGTGGATCATCCGGGAGGGCTTGAAGGGGATCTCGCGCGCCGGCTCGGGTGCGTCGATGGCGAGGGGCTTGAAGAAGTCGCGGGGGTTGCGCAAGTCGGGCTCGTCTCCTGTGCAGGGTCGTCTTGGGACCCCAAACCGTACAGCCTGAGCGCTTCGCACTAGAGTTTGGGTAGACAGAGCATCAGCAGCGGCATCCACCGATCAGGACGACAGGAGACTCCGAGAGAGCCATGATGATGAGCCCGACCGCCACCGAGACCGTCGAGACAGAGCAGGCCGCGCGCGAGGCGAGCGGCGCCCACCCGTATGGCCGTTACCTGGAGGAGTTCGAGGTCGGCGACGTCTACAAGCACTGGCCCGCCAAGACCGTGACCGAGTCAGACGACCACCTGTTCTGCCTGATCACGATGAACCACCACCCGCTGCACATCAACGACATCTACGCCCACAAATCCCAGCAGGGGCGCAACGTGGTGGTGGGGTCGCTCGTGTACTCGCTCGCGCTGGGGATGTCCGTCAGTGACGTCAGCGGCAAGGCGATCGCCAACCTGGCGACCGAGGAGCTCAAGCACCCGGCGCCCGTGTTCCACGGCGACACGCTGTTCTGCGAGTCCGAGGTGCTGGAGAAGCGCGAGTCCCAGTCCAAGCCCGATCGCGGCACCGTGCGCGTGCACACACGCGTGCTCAACCAGGATGGGGTGCTCGTGGCCGAGTTCAAGCGGCTGGTGCTCGTGCCGCGCCGGAACCCCGGTGGGGGCGAGGCCGAGGGGAACGTCGAGTAGCGAGGCTGATCGTTGTTCCGGGGGCGCATGCGCCCCCGGCCGAACGGTGCATGCACCGTTCGGTGAACCCGTACATGTACGGGTTCAGCCCAGGGCCGCATGCGGCCCTGGGTCCACATAGACGAGCCGGTATTGCGGTGTGCGCTAGGCTTTCCAGACCGCCCTCCAGGGGCGTTTTTACGTTCCCGGAGCCATCTTGGCCCGGCAGCTGCGTCAAGGATGACGGCGCGCCGATCACGACCGCGACACCGAGGAGCCGTTTGCATCTCATGAACACCACCGCTTCAGCCCCCACCAAGAACGAGCGCCTGTTGGCTTGGGTCGGGGAGGTGGCCTCCCTCACCCAGCCCGACGAGATCCATTGGTGCGACGGGTCCGCCGAGGAGTACGACAGCCTCTGCCGGGCGCTCGTCGAGGCGGGCACCTTTGAGAAGCTGTCCGAGGCGAAGCGACCCAACTCCTACCTCGCGCTGTCGGACCCCGGGGACGTGGCGCGCGTCGAGGATCGTACATTCATCTGCTCGGCGACCGAGGAGCAGGCGGGACCGACGAACAATTGGCGCGATCCGGCGGAGATGCGCTCGACGCTGAACGAGCTGTTCGAAGGGTCGATGCGTGGGCGCACGATGTACGTGGTGCCGTTCTCGATGGGGCCGCTCGGCTCGGACAAGAGCCATGTCGGCGTGCAGCTCACCGACTCGCCGTACGTCGCCGTGAGCATGCGGATCATGACGCGCATGGGCCAGGGCGCGCTGGAGGCGCTGGGCAGCGAAGGCGAGTTCGTGCCGTGCCTGCATTCGGTGGGCATGCCGCTCGGCGACGGTGTGCAGGACGTTGCCTGGCCGTGCAATGCCGACAACAAGTACATCGTCCACTTCCCCGACACGCGCGAAATCTGGTCATACGGATCGGGCTACGGCGGCAACGCGCTGCTCGGCAAGAAGTGCTTTGCGCTGCGGATCGCCTCGGTGATGGCCCGCGACGAGGGCTGGATGGCCGAGCACATGCTGATCCTCAAGCTGACCTCCCCCGAGGGGGAGGTCAAGTACATCACCGGCGCTTTCCCGAGCGCCTGCGGGAAGACGAACCTGGCGATGCTGATCCCCACGCTGGAGGGCTGGACGGTGGAGACGATCGGCGATGACATCGCGTGGATGAAGTTCGGGGAGGACGGTCGGCTGTACGCGATCAACCCCGAGGCCGGCTTCTTCGGTGTCGCGCCGGGCACGGGCGAGAAGACGAACCCGAACGCGATCGCGACGATCGAGCGAAACTCGATCTTCACCAACTGCGCCAAGACCGATGACGGGGACGTCTGGTGGGAGGGTCTGACCAAGGACAAGCCCGCACACCTGATCGACTGGCACGGCAACGACTGGACTCCGGCGTCGGAGACGCCCGCGGCTCATCCCAACGCGCGCTTTACGACCCCTGCCGCGCAGGACCCGGCGATCGCGACGGAGTGGGAGGACCCGAAAGGGGTGCCGATCGACGCGATGCTGTTCGGGGGAAGGCGCTCGACGGTGGTGCCGCTCGTGACCGAGGCGCTGGACTGGAAGCACGGCGTGTTCCTGGGCTCGATCATGAGCTCGGAGAAGACGGCGGCGGCCGCCGGGAAAGTGGGCGAGCTGCGGTTTGACCCGTTCGCGATGCTGCCGTTCTGCGGGTACAACATGGCCGACTACTTCGCTCACTGGCTGCAGATGGGCCGCCGCGAAGGGGCGAAGCTGCCGAAGATCTTCTATGTCAACTGGTTTCGCAAGGACGCCGACGGCCGCTTCCTGTGGCCGGGCTTCGGCGAGAACTCCCGTGTCCTGTCCTGGGTGTTCGCCCGCTGTGCCGGCCACGGCGCCGCGACCGAGACTCCGATCGGACTGATCCCGCCGGTCGGTGGCGAAGGCATCGACACTCACGGGCTCGACGTCTCCGAAGAGGACATGGCGCAGCTGCTGCGCGTCGAGACCGAGGAGTGGCGCTCACAGCTGCCGCAGTTCCGCGAGCATCTCGCCAAGTTCGACCGTCTGCCGGACGAGCTGAACACGCAGCTCGACGCGCTGGAACAGCGCCTGGGCTAGACGTACGCTTGTCTGTGTCTGTGCGCCAATAGGGCTTGCTGGCCAAGCGAGACAAGGACGCAGGAGGTGTGGCGTGCTGTGCACGCGAGCCGACGAGGACGCAGTATCGCGCCGGCCAGCAAGCCCTATTCGTGGCTGTGCATCTCGCCGGCTGCTGCCGGCGGGCGCGACTCCTCGGCCAGCGAGGTGATCGTCAGCGCGCCGCGAGCGGAGGACTCGAGCACCTCGGTGGCCTCCTCCAGCGAGCGTGCGTACAGCTCGACGAGCAGGTGCACGATGATGCGCGCGTCCTCTTCGTGCTTGTGAAAGCGCACGTGCGTAAAGAACTCGCGCACGCCGTGGTCCCCGAACGCGGCGTATGACAGCGCGTCGCCCGCCTCCGGACCGGAGCAGCTCTCGACGTCGTCGGCGTCGACCGAGACCGTGCACGAGGCGACCCAGGGCGTGCCCGCGATCATCCGCTCCCAGCGGTCCTCGATCGGTTCGACGCGGCCATTGTTGAAGCCCAGGTGTGGCTGATCGTGCATGCAGTCCAGGCACTGCACGACGGCCTCCTGCAACTCGTCCACGACTTCCGAGCGCTCGCCCGTTTCGGGGTCGATCTTATGGATCCCCTCGTAGTGGACCTGAACCTCGAGATCCTGGGACCAGCAGCGGTAGCAGCGCAGCCAGCTACGGGCGCTCGTCTCAGACAGTGAGCCCTCCATGGGAGTCATTGTAGGCATCTGTTCCCGGATGCCTCGGAACGCGGACGGGGCGCCCCGTGGGCGCCCCGTCCTAATGCGTTGTGTGATCGCCGAGGATCGCTAGTGCTTCCGATGGTGCGTATGCTTCTTGGGCTTCTTGAACTTGACCAGCACGCTCTGCACGTGGGTCACGGGTACGCCGCCGGCGCGGTTCTGGAACGTGGTCGAGATGACGACGTTCAGCTTCTTGCCGGCCTTGAGGGCCTTGAGCACCCTGCTCGTCGGGCTGATGACGATCGAGTATGTGCCGGCCCCGGGGATCGCGAGCGTCGCGGTGCCGTAGACCACGGGTCCGTTGCTCACGCACTTCTTGCCCTTCTTGACGAAGCCGCGTTTGCACTTCTTCTTCTTCCTGGCTGCTTCGGCGAGTGCCGGCTTGACACGCGCCAAGGTGGCGCCCTGCGTGACGATCCCATTCGCCGTCGCGGTTCCAGGCGCAGGGAACTGACCGATGACCACGATCTGCCCGGTCTTGGCGTTGACCTGCGGGTTGCCTACGGACGTGAACAGGCTGTTCGGTGGTGGCGGAGGCGGGGGCACCGGATTTGCGACCGTGAGTACCTCGCCACCGCAGGTGCTCTGTGCCGGCGCGTGGGTTTCATCGCCCGAGTAGGTGGCCCGGAAGTAGTAAGTCCCGAGCGGGAGGCTCACTGCTCCGGAGGCCCCCGCGGAGCCGTTGACGACCTGGCGTGTGTCATTGCCAACGCCAAATGACTGCAACTGCTGGGTGCAGCCAGGGTCGGAGAACAGGGTGTAGGTGACGACCCCGGTTGCCGCACCTGCGTTGGTGCCGGTCACGACCGCGGTGTCGGTCACCGCGGTATTGGGCGGCACGCTGATACTCGGACCGCTATGTCCGCCCCCGGAGAGCGTCGTGCTGACCCCGATCTGCGGGCGTACCGGCGGCGTCCCGAACGCCATCGTCTCGGCCCCGCAGGCGGTCACGGCGTTGGAGTTCGCGGTGGTGTTACTGCTCGTGAACGCCGCCTGCCAGTAGTAGATGGCATTTGTGGCAAGCGCCGCACCGAGCGCCGTCGAGGGCGGGATGACCCCGGCGACAACGGTTGAGGGGCTGGGTGTGGCTTCTCCACCCGAAACGAGTTTTGTGCAGGCCGGGTCGGAGTAGACCTTGTACGAGATCGAGCCTTCGGCGGTGGCCGAGTTGGGACCGACAAGCGTCGCCTGATCGGTGACGTTGACGGGTGCCGCGTCGGCGATCGCCGCGCCTTCGTTGACCCCAGAGCCATCGTTGAGGCTCGTCGTGAGATAGTCGTTGCCGCCGACCGGGATCACGACGTTGGACAATGGCGAATCCAAGCCGAAGAACGCATACTGACCCCGCTGCAGGGCGGGGCTGAAGACGACCGTGCCATCGTCGGAGCTGTAGCCCGGGGCAAAGCTCATTCCGGGCCCGTAATAATCGTAGGGGTCTTCGTTACTGCCGCCCGGGCCAAAGGGACAGCCGCTGGGGACCGCCCCGACACCGGGGGTGCACAGTCCGTCGCCCTCGAATCCGAACAGATTGTCACCTGATTCCGCCACCCCGATGTGGAGCGAGCTTACGGGAGTCGAGGAATCGTTCTGTACGGCGACCATCTCATCGTCGCCGCCCAAGTCGTAGAACTCCTGGCTGCTGTCCTGATAGATGACATTGCCGCTGTCGGTCACGTCGATCAGGAAGGCACAACTGGTGCTTTTCCCGACGGCCGGGCACTGCCAGAACGGCGGTGAGGTGGGGCCACCGGGCGGCCCGAACGCCGCGCCCGCCAACGACGGGCTGAAGCCGGCTGCGAGCAGGACGAGCCCTCCCACGGCAAGCATTGTCGCCATCAGACTTCTGCACTTGCTCATCTGCACGTATCCTCCTTGTGTCCTGGCACCGGATGGCCTGGGCACTGACAGTTGCCTCTAAGAACTGGACAGGCTATAGGGTCGAGCGGCGTTGGCCACCAGGTTGGACGGATTGACGACCGCCCGCTTCGTGTGGTCGCAACCCGGCACAGAGCGCGAAGTGGCGACGCTATCCAAACGTGAACGCATAGCCCGTGACGCCCGGCGCGAAGCGCAGCGTCAGGAGGTGCTGCTCGTCGCGGGGAAGGGAGGCGAGCGTGTACAACCGCTGGCGGCGCACCGTGACAACGCCGTTGTGGACATCGGAGCCGGCGTCGGCGCCTGGAATCGGGCGTCCGTCGAGTAGGACCTTCACAGGGAGGGGGCGTTCGCCGGGCGAGCTGAGCACGAGGTAGACGTTCTTCGCCTCGAACTTCACTTCCACGCCGGCGTTCGAGACGGCCTGGGCGGGCTGGGCGGCGATGTTCCAGGTGCCGGTGTAGGCGAAGTCGCTCACGCCGAGGTTCGGGTGTGGCCCGGGGCCATAGTCATGTGTGCCGGTGTGCGGCCCGTTGACCCAGCCCTGGGCGCGGGCGGTGCCGAGATAGGTCTCGGGCGTGGCCTGTTCTGAGGGTACGATCACGTCCGTCGGCCGGCTCATCCCGCCGACTTGGGCGCCGGTTTCGGCGAGCAGCGCGCGGATCGCGGTCTCGGTCTGGCCGTAGTCGCCCTCGCCGAAAGCGGCGTAACGCACGTGGCCGCTGGAGTCGATCAGGTAGTCGGCGGGCCAGTACTGGTTGCCATAGGCGTTCCAGGTGCCCATGTTGTTGTCCTGGACGACCGGATAGCGGATGCCGAACTGGTCGATTGCGTTGGCGACGTTGCCGGCGTCGTGCTCGAACGCGAACTCGGGCGTCTCCACGCCGACGATCGTCAGGCCGTCGTGGCGGTAGGCGGCGTCCCACGCCTTCAGGTACGGGAGTGTGCGGATGCAGTTGATGCACGTATACGTCCAGAAGTCGACCAGCACGACGTGCCCGCGCAGACCTTCGAGGCTGAGGGGTTGGTGGCCCGGCGTGTTGAACCAGTCCTGCGTTTCCGTGAATTCGGGGGCAACGCCGAGGTCTTTCAGGCCGCGGGCGTCGGCCAGCAGCTTCGCCTGGCTGACGTTGTGCGGCTCGGAGGGGGTCGCGACGCTTGCCTGGAACTTCGCGCTGTGGCCGGTGAGCTGCGGCAGTCGGCTCTCGACGGCGTGAGATTTCTCCAGCGATGCCGTGAGGTTGACTTCGGGAATGTGCTGGGCGACGTACTGGTCGAAGTTGACGTCGAGTTCGGTTGCGATCGCGACCGCCGTGGCGACCATGACCGCGCCGAGCACGCGATTTAGATTGGATCCCCACCCACCCCCACGACCGGCGCGGCGGACACGGTCGAACAGCTTGTGCCCACCAAGCGCGAGCGCCAGCAGCACCATCCCTGAGCCGAATGCGTACGCGATCGCCACCGCAACGGTGCGACCGGACGCCGCGCTGACCGAGATGACCGCCGCCAGAATCGGCCCGGCGCACGGCGTATACACGAAGCCGAGCGCCGCTCCGACGAGCAGCCCCGAGGCGAACCCGTCCCCCCGCGTGCGCGGACCGAAGCGCGCGAGCCGCGACATACGCGCCTCCACGCCGTCGGTGAGACCCGGCACGATCAGGGCCATGCCCATGACGAGCAGCACCGCCACGGCGAGGTCGCGCAGCGGGTCCGAGCCGAGTCCGACGCCGCCGACAACACTGGCGATGCCCACGATCGTGACCGTGAACGTGACCATCAGCCCGATCACGACCCCCAATGGCCGGCGCCTGCCGCCGACGCCAGCGGCGGACAGCATGGCGGGCAGTACCGGCAGCACGCACGGGGACAGCGCGGTGCCGGCTCCGGCGAGAACGGCGAAACCGAGTAGAACGATCATCTCTGCGAGAGCTTACGTGCGAGACCAGCCAACGGACGCCGGTTCGCGTCGATTTGGGATCACGCTCCTGACGTCCAGCACACGAGCGATCGAGGACGCCGCATCACGCCGGCTATCGGACGTCAGCGCTTGATCATCACGTAGACGACAGCTATCGCAAATGCGATCTGCCCGAACGCGAGCGCCGTGCCGAGGTTCGCGGCCCCCAGCGCGCCCGCCAGCGCGGCGGCGAGCACGAACGCTCCGAACATCGTCAGCAGGTCGCGAGTCATCTCAGATCGCCGCCCGCTGTTCGAGCACAGTCACGAGCGAAGCCACGTCCGCTCCCGGATCCTGCTCGGCCAGAGCCGTCTCCGCCGCGTGACGGCCACCGATGGCGGTCAGCCCGCGTTCGCCGTGCTCGCGCGCATAATCGGCCAGCGCGCTCGCCCGGCGGGCGCGCAGACGGCGCGCTGGGAGGTCGAGTCCGGCACGATGCTCGTCCAGCGTCGCGACCAGCTCCTCTACACCCTGCGGTGGGGGCAGCGAGGACACGGCGATCACCTTCGTCGCGCGCGATCCGAGCGAGCGCAGCGCCGCGGTCAGATCGCGTCGGGTGCGCATCGCCACCTGGCCGAGGTCGGCCTTGGTGACGACGAGCACGTCGGGGATCTCCATGATCCCGGACTTAAGGAACTGCAGCACGTCGCCGCTGCCGGGCTGCACGACCACGACGACCGTGTCCGCGACGTCGGCGATGTCGGTCTCGGCTTGGCCTACTCCCACCGTCTCGATCACGACCACGTCGTAGGCCGCCGCCAGCGCCTGGGCCGCCGCTCGGGTCGCCGAGGCCAGCCCGCCCAGTTGCATGCCCGCGGAGGTCGAGCGGATGAACACGCCCCCGTCGGACGGGTCGAAGTCGATGCGCGCGCGGTCGCCCAGCAGCGACCCGCCCGAACGGCGCGAGCTGGGATCGACCGCGAGCATCACCACCGTCCTGGCCTGCTCACGCCAGCTGCGCAACAGCGCGGACAGCAGCGTCGACTTCCCGGCTCCAGGCGGTCCCGTCACTCCGACGATATGCCCCGGGGCCTCGCCGCCGAGCGCGGCGGGGGAGACCTCTCCCAGCAGTGCCGCGGCCTGCTCGCGGTCGGTCTGAGTGGTGCTCTCCAACAGGTTGAGCGCATCCGGCACGGCGCTCAGGTCGCGCGCGCGCAGGCGCGCGCCGAGGGCGGCTCCGTCGGTGCTCACGCCACGGTGGCCGAGCCGCTTTGAGCGCCCTCGTCCTCGGCTGATGGTCCTGCCGAGCCGGAGGCAGAGCCGTCGCCGCCGTTGGGGCCCCTGGCAGAGCCGTTTGTGTCGTTGCCACCATCACTCGGCGATCGGTTCGCGTCGGCTCCCACGAGCGCGACGATGTCACGCATGATCTGAGTGAGGTCGAAGTCCTTCGGCGTATACACCGCCGCGACACCCGCCTGCTTCAGCGGCGCGACATCCTGATCGGGAATGATCCCGCCGACGATGACGGGCGCGCTCACGCCCGCGTCGTGCAGTGCGCCGATCACCGCCGGGATCAGCTCGCGGTGCGAGCCCGACAGGATCGACAGGCCGATCACGTGCACGCCCTCCTGGCGCGCGGACGCCGCGATCTGGGCCGGGGTCAGGCGGATGCCCTCATAGACCACGTCCATGCCCGAGTCGCGCGCGCGCACCGCGATCTGCTCGGCACCATTGGAGTGCCCATCCAAGCCCGGCTTGCCCACGAGGATCTTTGGCCGGCGCCCGAGCCGCTCTCCCAACGCCGCGACCTGGTTGCGCAGCTCGCCCAGCTCGGCGTCCCCGGGGGCCGACGCCGCCTCACCGACGCCGGTGGGGGCGCGGTAGCTGCCGAACACCTCGCGCAACGTCTTTGCCCATTCGCCGGTCGTAGCGCCCGCTCGCGCGGCCGCGATCGTGGGGATCATCAGGTTCTCGCCGCCGTCGCCGTCACCTGGCTTGTGATCACGCGCTGCACCCTCCAGCGCGGCGACTCGCGCCAGCTCGGCCAGCGCCGCGTCGACCGCGGCCTGGTCGCGCTCTGAGCGCCAGCGACGGACCTCGTCTATCTGTTCGGCTTCGACGGCGGGGTCCACGACGAGGATCCCACCGTCGCCGTCAGCTGTGAGCGGCGAGCTCTCGGTCTCGGTGAAGCGGTTCTGGCCGACCACGGTCAGCTCGCCGGACTCGATCCGCTGGATGCGTTCGCGATGGGCGTCGACGAGCGCGCCCTTCATGTAGGGGACTGCTTCGACCGCGCCACCGTGCTCGGCGACGACCGCGATCTCCGCACGTGCCCCCTCGAGCAGTTCGGCCACCAGCCCGTCCATCACGTGCGAGCCCTCGAAGATGTCCGGGTACTCGAGGATGTCGGTCTCATACGCCAGCACCTGCTGGATGCGCAGCGACCACTGCTGATCCCACGGGCGTGGCAGACCCAACGCCTCATTCCATGCGGGCAGCTGGATCGCCCGCGCGCGGGCGTCGCGACCGAGCGTGACCGCCAGCGCCTCCAGCACGATCCGCTGCACGTTGTTCTCCGGCTGGGACTCGGTCAGCCCGAGCGAGTTCACCTGCACGCCGTAGCGAAAGCGCAGAAGCTTGGGATCGGTCACTCCGTAGCGCTCGCGCCCGAGCTCCTCCCACAGGATGCCCATCGCACGCAGCTTCGCATGCTCTTCGACGAAGCGAACGCCGGCGTTCACGAAGAACGAGATGCGACCGAACACCTGGCCCATGCGGTTTCCGGATCCCCGCCCGCCCACGCGCTCGCGCGCCGCGTCGAGCACCGCGATCGCGTTGCTCATCGCGTAGGCGATCTCCTGCACGGGTGTCGCACCCGCCTCCTGCAGGTGGTAGGAGCAGATGTTGATCGGGTTCCACTTCGGCACGTGCTCGACCGTGTAGGCGATCATGTCCGCGATCAACCGCAGCGACGGTGCCGGCGGGAATGCGTAGGTGCCGCGTGCGAGGAACTCCTTGACGATGTCGTTCTGGGTGGTGCCCTGCAACTGCTCCTGGCCCACGCCCTGCTCCTCGGCGGCGACGATGTACAGCGCCAGCAGCCATGCCGCGGTCGCGTTGATCGTCATCGAGGTGTTCATCTCTCCCAGCGGGATCCCGTTCATCAGCGCGGCCATGTCGCCGCGATGGCTGACCGGCACGCCGACCTTGCCGACCTCTCCTCGAGCGAGCTCATCGTCGGGGTCATACCCCGTCTGAGTCGGCAGGTCAAACGCGACTGACAACCCCGTCTGGCCCTTGGCGAGATTGCGCCGGTACAGCTCGTTCGACGCCTTCGCCGTCGAGTGCCCGGCGTAGGTGCGCATCATCCACGGCCGGTCGCGCTCTCCCAGCCGCGGGTTGTGATTCTCGCCCATGCAGCCATTGTACGGACGGGTCGCGCCCATTATTCTCCGGTCGATGAGCCAGACGATCGAGCTCCCGCGCGTGAGCCCGCCCGGAGGTGGTCTGGGCGAGTCCTGGAAGGTGATCGTGCGCAACGACAATCACAACACCTTCGACCACGTGGCGCGCACGCTCGCGCGTTACATCCCCGGCACGACGCTCGAGCGTGGCCACGAGATCGCCGGCGTGATCCACAACGCGGGCAAAGCGATCGTCTTCAGCGGCCACCAGGAGCGGGCCGAGCACTACTGGGAGCAGCTCAAGGGCGCAGGCTTGACGATGGCGCCACTGGCGCGCTAGGAAGCCGTGGACGCGGCGCGGATGCTTTGTCCTCGGTCGCTCGTGTGCGAAGCACACTTCGCTCCCTGCGTCCGCGCCCCGCTTGGTCCACGACTCCCTAGCAGCGTTGTTCTTCGAACTAGGCGTTCTTTGCGGCGGTCACGCCGTTGCCGTGGCCGTTGCTCACGGCCACCGGCTCTTCGGCCAACCCGCCGCTGACCGTCAGATCCCACCAGCCGTACAACACAGGCACCTGGTAGGCGCCTGAGTAGCGCACTCTCAGCTCGGTCATCTCCGGGCCGTCCCAGTACCGTTCCCAGTCGAGGTGCCGCTCGAAGTACGCGAGCTGCTGAAACTTGTAGCGATCGTCGCGCGCGCGGTAGACGGCGTATGAGCTGGCGCCGTAGCGCAGTGCGACCGGCGCGACCTCGTTCAGCGCGGCCTCGATCGTGTCGCCCTTGAAGCCTGTGGCGTACCACGGGATGACGACCGTTCCCGGCTTGCCGCCCGCGCCGGCCATCAGGCGCCGACCTCTGCACGGATGGCACCGGGGCCATCGGCGGTCTTGCCCTGGCCCTCGGCGTCGGCGCCGATCAGGATCGAGATCTTGCCGAGATGCTTGTTTTCGAGCATCAACTGGTGCGCTTCGGCGACGCCGTCGAACCCGAGCGTGCGCCACAGCACCGGCCTGATCTGGCCGGACTCGATCAGCTCGTTGGCCTTCGTGCACTCGTACGCGTTGGCAAAGTGCGAGCCGAGAATCTCCTTCTGCTTCATCCACAGGTAGCGCACGTCGAAGTCGAGGTTGAACCCGGTCGTTCCGGCGCAGATCACGACCTTGCCAAACGGCTTGACCGTGAACACCGAGGTCGGGAACGTCGCTTGGCCGACGTGCTCGAACACGATGTCGGGCGCGTCGCCGAGGATCTGCTTGACGCGCTTTGAGAATTCACGCGAAACGCCGAACCGGGCCTTGTCCTCATCAGGGGTCTCCTTCCCGGTGCGCATCATCCCGGCGAACTCGGCCCTGTCGATGTAGTCGACCGCGCCCAGGCGCTTGACCAGCTCGCCCTTCTGCGGCGAGCTGACGACCCCGACGCAGCGCGCGCCCGCGGCGGCGCACAGCTGGGTGGCGAACACGCCCAGGCCACCGGCGGCGCCCCAGATCAGCACGTTCGCACCCGCTTGCAGCTTGCAACGGGTGATCAGCATCCGGTATGCGGTGAAATACACGAGACCGTAGGACGCCGCCTCCTCCCACGTCAGCGCGTGGGGCTTTGCCAGCAGCTGCTGGGCCTGCACCTTCGTGAACTGGGCGAACGAGCCCCACGTCGTCTCATAGCCCCAGATCTTCTGCGACGGCGCCGCCATCGGGTCCAGGCCATGCACCTCGGGATCCTCATAGGAAGCCTGGTTGCAGTGCACGACGACCTCGTCGCCCACCTTCCAGCGGGTCACGCCCGCGCCGACCTTCCACACGATTCCCGACGCGTCCGAGCCCCCGATGTGGTGGCCGAACTCGGGATGGTCGCCGTACTTCATCACCGACACGGGCTTGCCCAGCGCCGCCCACACGTTGTTGTAGTTCACGCCCGCCGCCATCACGCGCACGATCACCTCGAACGCGCCCGGCTCGGGCACCTCGATCTCCTCGACCTGGAAGGCGTCCTTCGGTTCGCCCAAGCGCTCCTCGCGGATGACCCAGGCGGCCATCGTCTTGGGCAGCTCGCCCGGCTCGGCGCTTACCTCGGATACTTGTTGCAGATCGATCGCAGCCACGTGCTCTTGAACCTCCGGTAGTTGAAGTGCCCACCCACCCGAATACGGAGCAAGCATCCTACCCAGACGGCGCGCGAACCCTATTGGAACGGCAGATCGACGACGGTCGCGCGGGCATCGCCGTCTCCGACCGACAGGCTCGCCCCGGGCTCGGCCTCGCGACGCACCAGCGCCAGCCCGATCGGGCCGCGGGCGGGGGAGACCACCGCGCTGCTCAGGTGCCCGACCACACGCTCGCCCAGGCGCAGCTCCATGTTCGGCGCGCTCGGCTCGGACAGGCACAGCCCGCGCAGATGCCGGTTGGGCTTGCCTCTGTAATGCAGCCGCGCGACCGTCTCCTGGCCTACATAGCAACCCTTCGTGAAGCTCACCGCGCGTTCGTTCAGCCCCGCCTCCTGCGGGATCACGCCGTCGTCGAGGTCCACTCCGTAACGCGGACGGCCGTGCTCGACGCGCACGATCTCCGCCGCGGGCTCCGAGGCGGCCACGGCGCCGCGCCCGCGCAACGTCTCGGCCAGCCCGTCTGTGTCGGTGGCCTCGCAGATTATGTCCACGCCGGTGTCGGTGCGCACCGCGATCCCCGGAATGCCTTCGATCTCCACTGTCGCGTTTGCGTGCTCTACCTGCGATAGCTCATCGCTGTGAGCGATACGCGCAGCGTCGGGGCCGATCAGCGACAGCAACCCACGCTCGATCGTGCGCTTGTGCAGCTGCAGGTCGTACCCGATCTTGAACCGGCGGATCATGTCGAACAGCGCCTGCAACGCCACACGCTCGGTGTCCAGCAGCAGTTCGTCGCCAACATCGAGCACGCGCAGGTCACCGAGCATCTTGCCCTTCGGCGTGAGGAACGCCGCGTAGCAGCCGCTACCGGGAGAAAGGGCCTCGATGTCATTGGTCACCTGCCCTGCGAGGAACCCCTTCGCGCCGGGGCCGCTGAGCGCGAGCTTACCCCGTTCGGAGCGGTCGACCAGCCCGCAGCTCTCGGTGAGCGCCCTGTATTCGACGCCGAGCCGGTCTGTGTCTGTGTGGGTGGCGGCCACCGATTCGAGGATAGCCCGCGCAGTGACGATCCTCGCTCCCTGCTGCGGCGGCGCACCGACCGTCGCATTGGCCCTCGGATGCTGCGAGGCGGACGCGAGACCCCGGCGTAGACCGGCTACCCTTCGCGGCGATGGGCTTGGCCGACGACTTCCAGCGGATCACCGACTCGCTCCCCGACGACTGGACGGACCTCGAGCTCGATCTGCGCATCGCCGACGAGTCGCGCTACGTCGAAGCCGCCGTCTATGTCGTGACATGCAACGCGCGCCCTTACTCCCATCACGATTGGCACTGGCGACTGTTGGTCGCCCACCGTTTTGGGCATGCCGCCTCGGCGCCGACCGTGCACGGCACGCTGGTACTGCTCGACAACGCGGGGATCGAGGGCGAGCTGGCGGTGCGCGAGCTGCGTTCCGGGCGCGTCGAGGTCACGCAGATGTGGGGCCGCCCGCAGTCGGCGCGCGAGGAGTTCCAGCGCCTGCGCGCGCAGTAACGATGGCGCGGGTGCTCGCGCTCACGGCGGATCTGCTGTTCGGGTCGCGTGTCCAGGGCGATCTCACTGCGGCGGGTGACGAAGTGGAGCTGATTGGGGACGAGGCGCGGCTGCGGGCACGGCTTGCAGAGGTCGACAAGCCCGCCGCGGATGTTCTCGTCGTGGACCTGACCGACGCGCAGCTCGACGGCGCGACCGTGGTCGAGGCGCTTGCAGTCGAGGGCGCGCTGGGTTCACTTAGAACGCTCGGCTTCTATTCACACGTGGACGTGCCCGCACGTGAGCGTGCCGAACGGGCTGGGTTCGATCTCGTCGTCCCGCGCTCCCGTATGGCTCGCGAGGGTGCCGCACTCGTCAGGCGTCTGGCGGACTGACGTTCGATGCCCGCTTCTGCGGTCGCGGAGGCAGCTCGGTGTAGCGCTCGGGAATGCCGAGGCCGGGGAACATCACGCGAAAGACGCAGAGCATTGCCAGGAAGTATGCGACGCCGTAGTACCAGCCGATCCCGGCGTGCATGGCTGCGAGGGATACGTCCGCGAGAACGTTCATCACACTCACACAGGCTGCCACTACCGCGAACAGCTTCAGTCGCTCCATGCTCGCATCTTAGACATTTGTCTTCAGCTGTCCGGCTCCCGCAGACTCAGCTCGCCTGCGTCGCGTCCTCGCCATCGAGGTACGCGCTCCTGAACTCCGTCGGGTCGAGCGGGACGAGCGCGCCGTTTGCCACCCGCTGTCCGTCTGGCAGCCAGTGCCCGGTCCGCACCGACAGGGCGGCGCGGATGACCATTCCGTGACAGACCACCAGTGCCGGCAGGACACCCTTTTCGATGTCGTCGAGCGCCGCACCGACACGCACCTCCTGCTGGGCGAACGACTCCCCGCCCGGGAACGCGAAGCTCGGATCGCCGGCGATGAACTTGGCGAACAGCTCGGGCGCTTGCGCCTGCACGTCGCTGAACGACCTGTCCGTCCAGTCGCCTGCGTCCGTCTCCATCAGCCGCGCGTCTTGCCTTGGCTCCAGCCCGATCTTGGCGGAGACGATCTCAGCCGTTTCCCGTGCTCGCAGCAGCGTGCTGCACCACAGCGTCTTGAACCCGTGCGCGGCGGCGCGCTCGGCCAACTCCGCGGCCTGCACGCGGCCCGTGTCGTCCAGCGGGACCGGCAACTGGCCTTGAAATCTACCCTCGAGGTTGTACGCCGTCTGACCGTGGCGGGCGAGGTAGACCTGTGCTGCCACCTAGGCGGTCTCGCCTGCGCGCGGCTCGAGCACTCCGCTGTCGGAGGACCCGACGGCCTCCAGTTCGGCCGGGCGCAGGTACAGGAACTCGTAGACGATTGCCGCGACGGCGGCGCCGGCGATCGGCCCGGCGTACCAGACCCAGGCGTTTGACCAGTAACCACCGACGAGCTGCGGGCCGAAGGCGCGTGCGGGGTTCATCGCGGCGCCGGTGAACGGGCCGCCAAAGAGGACGTCGATGGTGATCGTGAGCCCGATCGCGAGGCCTGCGATCGACTTGAACGTGCCGCGCTCGTCGACGGCGCTCGCGAACACCACCCACGCCAGGAAGAACGTCATGATCGCCTCCAGGCCGAACGCCGATGCGGCGTCCACGCCGTTGCCGATCGCCGGCACGCCGAGCTTCACGGCTTCGGTGGTGGCGTGGGGGATCAGGTCGTGCACGAGCAATGCGGCGAGCGCCGCGCCGGCCAGCTGGGCGACCCAGTAGAGCACCCCGAGGGCGGGCTTGATGCGCCGCGTTATGAGAAAGCCGAACGTGATCGCCGGATTGAAATGCGCGCCGGAGATGTGGCCCATCGCGGAGACCATCACGCCGATCGCCAGGCCGTTCGCGATTGCCACGCCGATCAGAGTCGGGTCGTGGACCTGGTTGGCGGCGACCGCCGCGCCGGCGCCGATGAAGATCAGCGTGAAGGCGCCGATGAACTCGGCCACTGCTCGCCGGAGGGCATCCTCGGACATGAGAAAAATCTACGATCCCGATCGGACGGACACTCTGGGATCTTCGCTCAGTCGATTCGTTGGTCTGACCGGAAGGACATTGGTCGGTCTGGATCACAACGGACATTGCTCTCGGCGGCCGACGAACGCGGGTGCGTATACGTGCGCGCGCTCTTCAGGCCTGCAACTGCTGCACACACTTTGGGGGGGTGGGCTGCACGGAGGACATGCGCCTCGGAGGGCGCGCTGCACGGAGGCCATGCACTTTGGGGGGTGGGGTGCACGGAGGACATGCGCCTCGGAGGGCGCGCTGCACGGAGGACATGCGCCTCGGAGGGCGCGCTGTACGGAGGCCATGCACTTTGGGGGGTGGGGTGCACGGAGGACATGCGCCTCGAGGGCGAGCTGCACGGACGGCATACACTGCGGAGGGTGCGCCGCAGAGTCACATTTTCGCGCAACCTGACGTTGTCGTTGTCGCGGACGTGTCGCTGCTACTGCAAGTACTGCGCGTTTGCGACCCATCAGGCGCATCTGCACGCGCCCGAGAAGGTCATCGAGATCCTGGACGGCGCCACGCGGCGCCGGGTCAAGGAGCTGCTCGTCCTCACCGGCGAGCATCCCGAGGTCAACCCCGAGGTCGCCGCACTGTTGCGCGAGCACGGGCACGAGGACTTCACGGCATATGTCGTCTGGACGTGTGAGCGCGCTCTTGAGAGGGGTCTGCTGCCGCACACCAACCTCGGGGTGCTCTCCCGGGAAGACCTGGCGCGGCTGCGCGAGGTGACCGCCTCGCAGGGGCTGATGCTGGAGTCGGTCTCCGAGCGGCTGATGGAGACCGTGCACGCGGGCTCGCCGACCAAGCACCCGGCGCGGCGCCTGGAGACGATCCGCGCGGCCGGCGAGCTGCACATCCCCTTCACGAGCGGGATCCTCGTCGGCATCGGCGAGACCGAGCAGGAGCGCGTCGAATCGCTCGAAGCGCTGGCCGCGGTGCACGCCGAGCACGGGCACATCCAGGAGGTGATCCTCCAGAACTTCGTCCCTCACCAGCGCTACTACGGGCAGGAGCCCGCGGAGATCGCTGACGCCGCGGCGCGCGAGTACTGGCGGACGGGCATGGTGGACGAGAGCGGCGAGGGCGCGGTCTTCCACCGGCCCCAACTGCCGCTGCCCGAGTGGGCGTGCCCGGTGAGCATCGAGGACATGAAGCGCCTGATCGCGGAGACCCGGCGGCTGATGCCGGATGTGGGCATCCAGATCCCCCCCAACCTCGCGGACTGGTGGGGAGAGCTCGTGGCCGCGGGCGCGACCGACCTCGGGGGGCTGAGCGCCAATGGCGATCACATCTCCCCCGAGCACCCGTTTCCCTCGCCGCACCAGGTGCGCAAGCAGCTGCAAGCCGACGGCTATGCGTTGACCGAGCGGCTGTGTGTCTACCCACGGTACATCGACCCTGCATGGGTGGCGCCGGCTGTGCTGGACACGATCAAGGCGACCTACTGGAGCTTCATTCCGCGGCGGGGATCTGGAGGCCCCCCCACCCGCACCGATCCCCCCGCGCCGGTTCGCCCAGAGCTTGTGGCCGGAGCGATCGAGCGGGGTCGCGCCGGGCTCATGTTGAGTGCGGATGAGCTGACATCGCTGTTCGCCGAGACACGGCCCGAGGCGATCGAGGAGATCCGAGAGGCCGCGGACGAGCTGCGTGCCGAGCTCGCGGGGGACACGGTCACGTTCGTGGTGAATCGCAACATCAACGTCTCCAACGTCTGCGTCGTTGGGTGCGCGTTCTGCGGTTTCGGGCAGGGCAAGCGCTCGCCGGATGCTTACGAGCACGACGAGCGCGAGTTCGTGCGACGGGTGCTCGAGGCGATCGACTACGGCGCGAGCGAGCTGTGCATCCAGTCGGGCATTCACCCCGACTGGAGCCTTGAGGACTACCTGGGATGGCTGCGGCTCGCCAAGGCCACCGCGCACGCGGCCGGGACCGATATTCACCTGCACGCCTACAGTCCGATGGAGATCGCGCACATGTGCGACATCTCCGGACTGCCCCCGGCGGAGGTGTTCGCCCAGCTCTCCGACGCGGGGCTGGGATCGACGCCGGGGACCGCGGCGGAGGTGCTGCACGATGGTGTGCGCGAGCGCATCTCGCCGAACAAGCTGCCGGTCGCACGGTGGGTGCAGATCATCGAGGCCTCCCACGAAGCCGGCCTGCGCTCGACCTCGACGGTCATGTTCGGCCACATCGAGGAGCCGTGGGAGCTGGCCGAGCACATGCGGGTGATACGCGAGCTGCAGGAACGCACGGGCGGGATCACCGAGTTCGTGCCGCTGTCGTTCATCCCGTTTCAGACGCTGCTGGGGCGCACGCACGGCGTGGAGGAGATCTCTCGCGAGGAGAACCTCAAGCACACCGCCGTCTTCCGCCTGGCGCTCGGGCGGACGGTTCCGAACCTGCAGGCTAGCTGGGTCAAGATGGGTCTCGATGCGGCCACGGAGTCGTTGCGCTGGGGAGTCAACGACCTCGGCGGCACACTGATGGAGGAGTCGATCAGCCGCCTGGCTGGCTCCTATCACGGGACGCGACTCGACCCCGACCAGCTCGTCGCCGCGGCGCACGAGGCCGGTCGCCCCGCGGCGGAGCGCACGACGTTGTATGAGATCAGGCACCGCTACGAGCTGCCCGTCGCGGCGTAGTCGATCCGTCGACACATCGGGCCGATGCGACTTATGCCGGAAGCAATTCGAGCGCCTTGACGTGGCGGGGGCGCATGACCGAGAAGTGGCGATGGTCGAGGGTCGCGAGCTTGGGCTCGCGCAGGCGCTCGACGACGGCCAGGACGGCAACGTCCACGAAGCCGACGCGCAAGTCGGCGTATGTCTCGAGAAGTTGCTTGGCGCGACGGTAGTCCTCGGGAACGAGGCCCTCGACGAACAGGCGACGCTCGTCGATTTCTTCGAGCACTCCGCAGAAAGCGCCTGGAGGCAGAGACTTCGCGCACCAGAACTCGAGCTCAACGAGTACCGGAGAAGGAACAACTCGTCGCTCGAAGGCGTCGTTGAGCAGGACCGCGCAGTCGGTATGCGCGTCGTCCTTCGGCTCCATGGCCGCCAGCAGCACTCCTGTGTCTAGGAGGAGCGGAATGGTGGCGGCTCGTACTCGTCTTCACTGGCGCGCCGGCTCAGATCGCTTCTACCGGATGAAAATGCGCCGATGAACTTCAACGGCGGTTGTTTCACGCCGACGTCATCGCCCAGCTTCTCGGCGATTGCCTCACGGATGACTTGGGCAACCGACACTCCGCGCTCAGCCGCTTGACGCTTGGTCCTTTCGATCAGCTCCGGCTCAGCTTGGATCATCAGCCTCTGCATCATGGTGCAATCATGATAGCGCTATCGGGTGGGATACGAGCTACCGGTGGAGAGTTCCTGGTGGCCCTTCTTGGTCTGATCGCCGCCTACTGGAACAGATCCTCCGCGAGCGGCCGTATCAGCGCTGCCGCGCCGGGGCCATCCTCAGATGTGACGAACCGCTCGAGGCCGTCGATCACCACTACGGGCTCGCGCGAGTCCTTTGCGCGAGCCAGATCGGCGGTCGCGGCGGCTGCGTCGGCGACGGCCAGCCACGTCGCCCGCAACTGCATTCCGGTCGCGTCGGTGCGCCCGCGCCAGTCCTCCAGCGGCGTCATCCCCGCGCATCCGATCGTTACGTCGCACTGCCCATGTCGCCACGCGCGGCCGAAGCTGTCTGTTATCAGCACCGCCACACGTGCGCCCGTCAGCTCGTGCAGGCGCGCGCGCAGACCCCGCGCGGAGGCGTCAGGGTCGCGGGGGAGGAGGATGAGGGTTCCGCCCGCTCCAGTTCCGCCCGCCCCGGTCCCGTCGGCCCCGCCCTCCCCCGATGCGTTGGAGGCGTCCACTCCGGCATTGGCGCACAGAAAGCCGTGATGGGTGCGGCAGATCAGCACGTCGCGCTCGGCACGCACGATCTCCGCCGACTGGTCGAGCACCACCTGGACCGCGCGCGCGTCCTTGTTCTGCGCGCTCGCCAGCTCGCGCGCACGCGGGCTCGGGTTGACATCGGCCAGGGCGACGACCGACCCCTCGGCCTTCGACACCACCTTGTGGGCGATCACCACTATCTGGCCGTCATCAAGGACGAGCGGAGGTCGAGCGTTCTGCAGCGCCGTGGCGATCAGTGCGCCAAGATCGTCTCCGGCTCGCACCTCGGGGAGGCCGCACAGCGCGCACGCGGAGAGGTTGCCGGCGGCCACGTGCCCTCAGGCGAGGGTCACGGTCGAGGGGGCGCCCGCGGATTGGGAACCGCCTGTGGATTTGGCGGTACCGAGCACCCTGCGCGTACGCGCGCCCCTCGTGCCGTCTCCGCCCGCCAGGCGCTCACGCAGCGCGGCGAGGTCTTCGCCCGTGTCGATGTCGAGCAGCAGCGACGCCGGCCGCTCGATCCGGCAGACCGCGCCGGCCTCGTGCGCCAGCGCGCGGTGACGCTCGCAGCTGCCGCGGCCGAAGCTGGGTGAGATCGCGTCCGGCGGCGAGAGCAGCAGGCCGTTGGTCCCCGTCCCGTGACGGTCCGGGATGATGACGACAGCACGCGCGCCGGCCGTCGGTTCGGTGGCGCCCGGTGCGTCGGACGTGCCGTCCAGCAGCAAGTCGAGCTCAGCCGGGTCAAGCGCGGGACAGTCGCCGGGGATGCACAGCACGCGCTCGTACCCCTCGGCAAGGGCGGCCTCGACGCCGAGCACGACCGCCGCGCTCTGGCTGTCCTCGGCTGTGTCATCGACGACCAGTGCGCCCAAGTGGCGCGCGGCCGCGGCGACGGAATTCTCGCGTGTGACGACGATCGTCTGTGCGATCGAGGCGGTCTCGCTCAGGGCGAGGAGCACGTCGCCGACCATCGCCCGTGCCAGATCCGTGCGCAGTGGGTCGGGCACGTTCGCGCCGAGGCGCCGCTTGGCTCGGGCGAAGCGCTTGACGGGGAGGATCGCGGCGGTCGCCATGCGCTCACCGTAGAGCCTCGGCGAAGTCGAGAGTCTGTCGGGCGACGTGCGCGCGCGAGGACGCATCGTCCATGCGTGTGTCGATCTGCAGGGTCGGCAGGCGCGCAACGTTCTCGTCGGCGACGATCCCGTCCAGCAGATCGCCGTAGAAGTCGGTCACGCCGTCGGCGTTGCACTCCAGGGCGGCGAACGCCATGAACGCGGCCGTCGGACCCTTCAGGATATCCCCGCCGACGACCGGGCTGACCGCGACGACGGGTGCGGCGGCCGCTGACAGTGCCTCGCGGATGCCCGGCACCGCCAGGATCGGCGCGATCGATGCGAGCGGGTTGGACGGGCCGATCACGATCGCGCGGGCGTGCGCTATCGCCGCGAGTACCTGCTCGGTCGGTGCCGCCTGCTCGGCGCCGCGGAACTCCAGACCCTCGACGATGCCCTCGGCGCGCTCGCGGATCATGAACTCCTGGAAGGAGCACCACTCGGCGCCTGTGCGGACGTATGTGCGCACGGGGTCGTCGCTCATCGGCAGCACGCGTGCACGCACACCGATCGCCGCGTTCAGGCGGGCGAGCGCCGCCGTCGGGGAGAGTCCCTCGGTGATCATCCGCGCGCGCTCCACACACCAAGCAAGGTCACGGTCGCCGAGGTTGAACCACACCTGTGAGCCGAGTGCTCTCAGTGCGTCCATGACCGCGAAGGTGTCGTCCCGCAATCCCCAGCCGCGCTCGTCGATCAGGTCGGCCAGCCAAAACGACACGAGATCCGGGTCGGGCGAGACGTGCGCGCCGTGGATCTCGATGTCGTCGCCCGTGTTGACGATCACCGCCAGGCGCTCGGGTATGTCGATCGCATCGGCCATACCCCGCGCGAGCTTGGCGCCGCCGGTACCGCCGGCGAGGATCACCACGTCGCCGGCGTCCCCGTCCGTCGCTTCTGCGTCGCTGTTCATCGCTCCCAGGGTACGTCAGGCAGCCCCGCGAGGCGGATGCCGGCGTGAACCTTGTAGCGGGCGTTGACCCCAATCAGCAGCGCCGTCAGCGACTCGGTCGTGCGGGACATCTCCAGGCGACCGCAGTCCACGCAGCGCAGGCCGTCGATTCGTTCGATCAGGGCCGAGGCCTCGCGCTTGTCCTCGCGTGCGTCGCCGCAGACGAGCACGTCCTCGTCGAGCACGCGATCCAGATCGTTCAGCTTGGCTGCGCTGACCGTGTGCAGGGCTGAGACGACGCGCACTCCATCCGGCGCCATCTCGGCCGCCTGCTGGGCGGCGGAGCCCTGCCACACGCCCAGCATCCGGGTCGCCTTGCCGCTGACGGCGGCCGCGAGCGGCACGGTCGCGTCGATCAGCAGCTGACCGGGGCGCAGCGCATCGCGGAGGTTGGCGAGCGTCTCGGACTGGTTGCGGAACGGCACGCTCAGGATCACCGTGCCCACCTCACGCACGGCGTTCGCATTGTCGTGGGCCGAGAAGGAGCCCTCGGGGATCGCGGCGAGCGCACGCTCCGCCGCTTCCTTCGCCCGGCCGGCGTCGCGTGAGCCGATGACGACCGGCACCCCGGCTCGAGCGAGCCTGATGGCGAGGCCGAAGCCAAGCGCGCCTGAGGCGCCGATGATCGCGACGGGGTCGGGGGGGGAGGGGGGCAAGGCGGCCGAGTATAAGCTTCGATAGATGAGACTCGAGGGAAAGACCGCGCTCGTCACGGGTGGCGCATCGGGCATCGGCGCCGCGACGGCGCGGCGCCTGGCCGCGGAGGGCGCGCGCGTGGCGATCGGGGATCTCGACGAGCAGGGCGCTCGTGCGATCGCCGGCGAGCTCGACGGGTTCGGATGCGCACTGGACGTATCCGATGCGGGCTCGGCGCGCGCCGGAGTCGCCTCAGTCGTGGATGCGCTCGGGGAGATCGATGTGCTCGTCAACAACGCGGGCACCGACCGATTCTCGTTCTTCGTCAACTCCGACGAGGAGCTGTGGGACTTCGTGCTGGGGGTCAACCTGCGCGGCGTGCTCGCGGTCACGCATGCGGTCCTCCCCAAGATGCAGGAGCGTCGCAGCGGCTGCGCGATCGTGAACGTCGCCAGCGAGGCCGGTCGCGTGGGTTCGCAGGGCTCGGTTGTCTACTCGGCCGCAAAGGCCGGTGTGATCGGCTTCACCAAGGCGATCGCTCGCGAGTCTGCCCGTTACCGCGTGCGCTGCAACGCCGTCGCGCCGGGACCGATCGAGACGCCGCTGCTGAACAACGCGCCCCAGGTTCTGGGCGAGATCGGCGAGCGGCTGAAGCAGGGCATGGTCAACGCCACCGTGATGGGCCGCTCCGGCGAGCCCGAGGAGGTCGCCGCCGCGATCGCGTTTTTGGCGAGCGAGGATGCGTCGTATGTGACCGGGCAGACGCTGAACGTCAGCGGCGGCCTGTCGATGTGGTGAGCCTGCCAGACACCGTCAAGATCCGGGAGGTCGGTCCGCGCGACGGGTTTCAGAACGAGCCCGAGGTGATCTCGACCGAGCACAAGATCGAGCTGATCGACGCGCTCGCGCGCACGGGTGTCAACCGGTTGGAGGTGACGAGCTTTGTGCGCCCCGACGTGATTCCCCAACTCGCGGACGCGGCCGAGGTGCTCGCGCGGATCGATATTCCCGAGGGGGTGGCTGTGAGCGTGTTGATCCCCAACGAGCGTGGCTTGGACCGCGCGCTCGCGCTGCGCGAGGACCTGCCTGCCACCGCGGGCGGGGGCAGGCGGGCGTTCGATGAGGTCAACGTGTTCATGTCGGCCTCGGAGACCCACAACCGCAAGAACGTGAACCGCTCGATCGCCGAGTCGCTCGCCGGCCTGGAGGTCGTGCTGGGACGCGCGCGTGAGCAGGGGTTGCGCTGCGAGGGTGTGATCTCGACGGCGTTCGGGTGTCCCTACGAGGGTCGTGTCCCGCCAGAGCGGGTGCTCGAGATCGCGACGCGTCTGCGCGACGCCGGCGCGCAGGAGATCGGGTTCGGGGACACGACGGGGATGGCTAATCCGCGCCAGGTGGGGGAGCTGTTCGCGGGCTGGCGCGAGGGGCTGGCAGGGATCGAGCTGACCGCGCACTTTCACAACACGCGCGGACAGGGTCTCGCGAACGTGTTGGCGGCGCTGCAGGCGGGAGTCGACAGTTACGAGTCGAGCTTCGGTGAGCTGGGTGGCTGTCCCGTGCCGGCGGGGGCCACGGGGAACATCGCGAGTGAGGACCTCGTGTCGATGCTGAGGGAGATGGATATCGAGACGGGCATCGACCTGGACGCGCTGGTGGCCTGTGCGCGGCGGGCGCAGGAGGTGCTGGGCCGACCGTTGGGGAGTCACACGCTGGTGGCGGGCGCAATTGACTGGCGCTGAGCGGCGACGCCGTCGCGCGCGCCGTCAACTTCGCTTCCGGGTGATCGTGAGCATCACCGGCGAGACGTCCCGTGCGTGGGCTCGTGCCTCTGCTCGCCGGGTTCCGCAGTCTGCCGGCTGCCTTGCGCCATTCGCGCGATGCCGTCAGGCCGCATCTCTAGCATGACGTTCGATGGGGATTCCACTAACAGTGTGGACTGTGGGGCATTCGAACCACGATGTCGATGTGTTTCTCGCCTTGGTGCAGCGCCATGGGATCGCGCATGTGATGGACGTGCGGTCTCATCCATATTCGCGCTACGCGCCGCACTTCAACCGCGATGAGCTGCAGACCTCGATAGAGGCGCGCGGTATTCGCTACGCGTTTTTGGGCACAGCGCTCGGCGGGCGCCCTCGGCGCGAGGACCAGCTCGACGCCGACGGCCATGCTCTCTACGACAGAATGGCCACGGAGCCCACCTTCAGCGAGGCGATCGAAGGAATTCTGCGGGGCGCATCGGAGCATCGCATCGCGCTGCTGTGCAGCTGCGGCGCGCCGCACGAGTGCCATCGCAGGCTCTTGGTGGGCAAGGTCCTATGCGATCGAGGTGCGGAGCTGCGCCATATTCTCCCGGACGGGGATGTGCTGAGCGAGCGCACGGTCGAGCTGCGAGACGATCACGCACAGGACATGCTGTTCGGGCATGATGAACTGCCGTGGAGATCTATACAATCGGTTTCACCCAGACGACGGCTGAGCGCTTCTTCACACGGCTAGCGAACGCGCGTATCGAGCGCCTGCTCGACGTGCGGCTGAACAACACCTCGCAGCTCGCCGGCTTCGCCAAGGCACAGGATCTTCCCTACTTCGCACGCCGGCTCGTGGGAGCCGCATATGAGCACGAGCCGCTGCTCGCGCCCACACAGGGCATCCTCGACGCATACAAGAAGCACAAAGGCGACTGGGTCGCGTATGAGCGGGAGTTTCAGGCGCTGCTGGAGCGTCGCCGTATCCACGAGGCGCTGTCGCCGGCCTCCTTCGAGCGGCGCACGGTGTTGCTGTGCAGCGAGGCTGAGCCTGTGCATTGCCATCGCAGGCTCGTGGGCGAGTTCCTCGCTGAGCGGTGGTCTGATGTTGAGATCGCCCACCTGTGAGTCGTGCGGATAGTGGTCAACCACGTCACGCGCATGACCGGTCCGCGGATCTGCGTGGCCGGGATCGAGACTGCGACGTATCGACACGTTCGCCCTGTCACGCCGCCGACCGATCCCATCACGCGAGTGCTCTTGCGTGAGAACGGTGGTCCTTTCGGCGCAGGTGCGCTTGTCGACATCGGGTACGCCGCGGCCTGTCCAGGAACGACAAGCTGTATCTCCGGCTGTCTTCTCCCGCCACGACGGCCGACCTGCGTGTGACCGACGTGCGCTTCTACACGGCCGATCTGACGATCAAGCGCGATGTTGTTGACGATGTTCGCCATAGGCTGGCTGCGGGCATCCGAGCCTATGCGATGCTCGGGCTCGCTCGCGCGATACGCGACGACGCAACGGGACAGGATCTCCACTGGCTGATGGCCAACGGGCTGTGCCTCGCCGATCGGGCGGTGGGGGATCTGCCATAGGTCAGCCTGTCGTCACATGCTCGACCTGCGCGGCGTCGGCATCCGGGTCCGCTGCGGCTTCCCCGATCTCACGTGCGGTCTCGCGCATCGCGGCGACGCAGTACTCCTGGACAGATACCTCCAGCTCCAGGGTCTGCGAAAGCGCGGGGCGGGCGGAGGCGTCCATCACGCGCTTGGCGCGGCCGACGGCGATGGGGGAGTTCGCGAGCAGTTCGTCCACGAGCGCCTTGGTGGCCGCGTTCAGCTCCTCGGCCGGGACGACGCGGTTGACGAGGCCGATGCGATGGGCCTCGGCGGCGTCGATCATGCCGGCGGTCATGATCAGCTCCTTGGCGCGGCCGAGCCCGACGACGGCCGGCAGGCGCGAGGAGCCACCGACGTCGGGGATGATCCCGAAGCGGACCTCGGGCAGGCCGAACCGAGAGCCCTCGGAGGCGATGCGCAGATCGCAGCCGAGCGCGACCTCCAAAGCCCCGCCGACGCAGGTGTGGTGGATCTGGCAGATGACGGGCTTGGGCATCTGTTCGCAGAGGTTCGCGCAGGCCAGGAATACGTTGCGGAAGGGGCGTAGCAGGACGCTGGGGTTGCCGGCGAACGACATGAGCTCGCCCAGGTCCACTCCGGCGGAGAAGACGTGTCCTTCGCCGCGCAGCACCACGCACTGCACGGAGGCGTCGTCAGCCGCCGCCTGCAGAGCATCGCCGAGCTCGAGGAGCACTGCCTGGCTCATCGCGTTGCGCTTGTCGGGGCGGTTGAGCACGACGTGGCGGACGGCGTCGCGGTCTTCGGTGATGACGAGGCTCATGGTCTGGCGTCCTTCCTATGTCTGGCGGTGGAGTTTGTGGGGACAGCGGGTTCGGTGGCGGACAGTGGCTGCCAGGGCAGTGGGTTGGGTGGCGGACAATGGCCCGGCGGGCGCGGCCGGCACTCAGTCGCGGGTTTGGGCTCAGCTCAGGTCCAGCACGGTCGTGGGCGGTTCGATCGATTCATCATGACCCTCGCGGGGCACGATCGCGGTGCCGACGGCGAAGAACTCGATCGTGTGGCTGCCCCAGCCGTGGCTCTTCTCCTGCAGGTCGACGCCGACGATGCCCTCGGCCCCGATTTCCTGGGCCTCAGACTGCATCCGCTCCATCGCCAGCTCGCGCGCGTCATACAGAGCCTGGGTGAAGTTCGACAGCTCGACGTTGCGGCCGGTCTGGGCCATCGATTGGAGCATGCCGCGGTGGGCGACGTGGTAGACGCAGCTGCCCATGACCATGCCGACCGGGCGGTGGCCGGTGCGCAACAGCGTCCAGAAGTCCTGTCCTGACAAATCGCTCGTGAAGGGCCGGCCGCTGGGCGCACGGTGCAGGACGCCGTCGCGGTGCTTGACCGCGGTGCCGATCGCGATGAACTCGGCCATGTCCTGGCCCCACTCGTAGCGGCCGATGTCCAGGCGCACGCCGACGACGCCGTCGGCGCCGAGCTGGTCGGCCTCCTCCTCCATGCGCGTCATCGCGAGCTGGCGCGCCCCGTACATGGCCTCGGAGAGGACGGTCATCTCCTGGCTTTTCTTCCAGCCTGAGAGCTGGATGCCGATGTGGTAGATCGAGCTGCCGACGACCAGGCCGAGCGGCTCGAAGCCCGCCTGCTTGACGAGCAGGAACTCGTTGACAGACAGATCGGAGGTGAATAGGCCCTGCTGGTTCTGCGCCAGACGGGCGCGACCGGCCTCGGGGACGCCCTCGAGGGAGGATGGGTCGTATGCGGTCTCGTGCTCGTCGGTCATGTCGGGCTCCTTGTCATGCGAACAGGTCGAGTACGGGTTCGGGGGCTTGGACGGCGGCGCGGGAATGCTGGTGGATGGCTGTGCCGATCGCGTTGAAGGTCACCATCAGCCCCTGGATCTCGCGCCCGCCGAAGCCGCCGACGGCGCCGCCCATGCCGCCTCTGAGCGTGTGTCGTCGGGCGGTGTGCCCGATCCTCACGCCGACGACGCCCGCGGCGCCGAGCGCGGAAGCCTGACGGGTGATCTGGGTCATGACGGACTCGCGGGCGCTGTAGAAGGCCTGGGTGAAGTCGCGCAGCTCGTAGTTCTGCGTCGCTGCGCCCATGCCCATGCTCGTCAGTCCACCGCCGGCGCCGAAGGAGTAGCCGGCGAAGAAGACCGCGCTCCAGGCGACGATCCCGGCGGGCTCGATGCCGGCCCTCAAGAGCAGGGCGTAGTCGGCGATGGAGAGCTCGGTCAGGACGGGCCGGCCGATCCCGGACGATCGGTCGCGGCGGGAGTCGGCGCGGCGCACGGCGGTACCGAGCACCATGTGCTCGAGCGCGAGCGAGCCTCCGCCCGCACCCGCGAGTTCGGATTCGCCCGCGCGTGTTTCCACGCCGATGACGGCGTCGGCGTCGATGCGCAGCGCCTCCTCGGCGAGCCGGTCCAGCGCGCGGGTGCGAACCTCGTTGAGCGCCTCAGACAGCGTGTCGAGCTCGAACATGAACGTGCCGAAGGGGTCGTAGCCGCCTGCACTCGGGCCCCACGCTTCCTGGTAGCCCATCTGGTAGATCGAGCTGCCCATGACCTGCGAGAGCGGCGTCAGGCCCAGCTGGTGACAGAGCGCGAAACCGTTGATGGAGAGGTCCGACGTGAAGGATCGGCCGCCGCCACGCTCGCGCAGCTCGTCCAGGCGCCGCTCGGCCGAGAGCGGGATGTGTCCCGCTTCGATACGGGCGAGTGACTCCGCCTGCTCGCGCTCCTGCTCTGAGTCCTGCTGCGGTTCGGACATGTCAGCCGAGCAGTCCCTGCAGCGCGGAGCGCGCCTGCGCGCTGCGCTGCGCCTCGATCCGCAGCTCGGCGGTGAGCGCGGCGACCCACTGGTCGGGGGTCAGCGTCTCGCGCTTGATCGAGATGCCGCCGACCTGGCGCTCGCGAAAGCCCTCCACCCGTTCGTCGGAGACGTCGAGCTCATAGGTGTTCCCGCCGAGGTCGATCGCCACATGGCGCACGCGCTTCTCGCCCCGGCCCAGGAGCCCTCCGCCGTGACGCTCGACGCGGCAGCGTCCGGGCAGCGAGGACTCGAGCTTGCAAGCCAGCACCTCGACCGATATGCGCAGGTCCGTGCCGTCGGCGCGCAGGCCGGCCGCCGCGAGATCGAAGGTCTCCTCGTCGGTCATCCAATGCAGGCTACCCCTCATCGGAGAGTCAAGACCACCACATGCGACGGGGTCGAGTGGTGGGGTCGCGGGTGGTGAGGTTGAGGGTCGAGGGTCGTGGGGTCGGAGGCCGTGGGCGCCGTCCGAGTCGAGCGGGCTATGGGCGGAGCCGACTCTGCGCCGACCCCGCCGAATGGCCCGTGTGTCAGTGGAGCAGGTCCAGCGTGTTGTTGGCGTCATTCACGAAGAAGACTCCGCGAGGGTGCTGCGCGATGGTGAGCCCGAACAGCCCGCCGCCGCCGGCGCCGGTGTCAAACGGCTGGAACTCGGCCCCGATCGGCGTCGTCTCGACGAGGTTCCCGTCGTTGGCGTTGGCCGTGAGGATGTCGCCGTTCGGGGCCACGGTGAGCCCGAGCGGATTGTTGAGGTAGCCGCCCGCCGCGACCGTGGTCCCGCCACCGCCGAGCGGCGCCTGCCGGTCCAGCGCGTTGGGGACGGCGGCGATGCGATTGCCCTGCGTGTCGGCGACATACAGGATGCCTTCTTCACCCAGGGCGACCCCCGTGGGGCCGACAACGAGCGCGGCGGGGTCGGTGCGCTCGGGGAATTCGCTCGCGATCACATCCATCGCGGTGATCCGCAGGCCGTGCCGGTGGCGGGGATGCACGCGGATGCGTACGACCGTGCCGCCGTCAGTCGGGGTTTGACCGGACGCGACCGTGCCGTTCAGCACGTTGGTGACGAACAGCGTGGACCTGTCGCCCTGGTTGACCGCGGTCATGTCCCAGGGGCCGTTGATCGGCGGTCCGGAGATCGTCTGCACCACGTGGCCGGTGCTGTCGAGCACGATCAGGCATCCCGCCTGGGCCGTGGCAGCCATACCGTTGGTGGTGGGCAGGCTGCCGACGACCACGAACCCGTCGGGCAGAATCGCCAGAGCGGTCGTCAAGCCCACCCCGCCGGGGCAGGGACCGGGGAGGGTGGCGGGGTTGATCTGAGTGAACAGGGACTGGCTGCCGGAGGGGGTCATCTGCACGATCGTGGTGCCCGTCCCCTGCAGGTTTTCGGAGTTGTTGAAATTGCTGATGAGCAGGTTTCCGCCCACCAGCGAGCCGACGCTGCTTGGCACGGTGACGATCCCGTAGGGGTTCACGTCGCCGTTGGAGGGCACCGTGCTGCCGAGCGAGGTGACCGTGCTGAACTGGCCGATGAATGGATGGTCGAACGCTGACGCGCTCCCCGGCGCGAGCACCGCGCAGGCAAGCAGGGCCGCGAGCACTCCCAGCAGGCGGGTGCTCGGACTGGACGGCATCGATCGACGGATGTGGCGCGGCGCGACCGACGGGGTCACGGGGCCATGGACATGATTAGACATGACAGAACCTCCCGTGTAGATGGGCTTTTAAGAGACGACTCCGGGATCGTGCAGACCTTCCCCAGCGCAGCAACGATTCGCAGGCGCGGCGAGCGTGGACGCCCGGCGTAATAGGCTGCCGGAACCGAACGGAGACCAAACGGAGGGCGTATGGCGCAGCAGCAGATCGAGAAGGTGGGCGTGCTCGGTGCGGGACTGATGGGGCACGGGATCGCGCAGGTGGCTGCGCAGAGCTCCTATGAGGTGGTGCTGCGCGAGGTGGACGAGGCGAAGCTCCAGAAGGGGATCGCCAAGATCGAGAAGCAGCTCGCGCGGGCGGTGGAGAAGGGGAAGTCCTCGCAGGAGGACGCCGACGCGGTGAAGGGGCGCATCCACGGGACCGTCGCGTACCAGGACCTGGCCGACTGCGATCTGGTGATCGAGGCGATCACCGAGAACCTCGGGCTGAAGATCGAGATGTGGAAGGAGCTGGATCAGATCGTCAAGGGGGAGGCGGTGTTCGCGACGAACACCTCATCGCTGGCCGTGATCGACCAGGCGGCTGTGACCGGCCGCCCGGGGCAGTTCGTCGGGTTGCACTACTTCAATCCGGCCCAGGTGATGAAGCTCGTCGAGGTCGTGCGCTGCGTGACGACGAGCGACGAGGCGCTGGAGACGGCAATGCAGTTCGCGAAGTCGGAGGGCAAGCTCGCGATTCCGACCAAAGACAGGGCGGGGTTCATCGTCAACAGGCTGCTGGTGCCGTACATGCTCGACGCGATGCGGGCCTACGAAGAGGGAGTGGGCTCGGTGGGGGAGATCGACGAGGCGATGAAGGCCGGGGCGGGGCACCCGATGGGGCCACTGGTGCTGTCGGACTTCGTCGGGTTGGATACGCTCGGCTCGATCTGCGACGTGCTGTTCGACGAGTTCCGCGAGCGGCGGTTCGCGCGGCCGCCGGTGCTGCGCAAGATGTTGAGCGCGGGCTGGTACGGACGCAAGTCTGGGATGGGGTTCTATGACTACGCGGGCGAGTCTCCGGCTGCCAACCCGGGCATCTGACTGACCCGGGTGAGTGACGCGGGTGGGCTTGGCATCTGATCGGCCCGGGAGTGACCCGGGTGAGCCTGGCATCGGGATGGTGCCGGGGTGGAGACGGATGGGGAAGGAGCCGATCGGATGAGCGATTTGCATGAGGCGCACGCACGCGCGCTCGCGGGCGGCCCGCAACGCCATCACGAGAAGGCGAGCGAGCAGGGCAAGCTGCCGGTGCGCGAGCGGATCGCCCTGCTGCTGGATGAGGGCGTCAGCTTCGCCGAGGAGGCGCTGCTGGCCAACTGGCAGGAGGATGGGCTCGGCGCCGACGGGGTGGTGACGGGCGTCGGCAAGGTGGAGGGGAGAACGGTCGCGCTGATGGCGAACGACCCGACCGTGAAGGCGGGCTCGTGGGGCCCGAAGACGGTCGAGAAGATATTGCGCATCCAGGAACGGGCAATGAGCCTGAAAGTGCCGATGGTGTATCTGGTGGACTCGGCGGGGGCGAGGATCACCGAGCAGGTGCAGATGTTCCCGGGCAGGCGCGGGGCGGGGAGGATCTTTTACAACGAGGTGAGGATGTCGGGGGTCGTGCCGCAGGTGTGTGTGTTGTTCGGCCCGAGCGCGGCGGGCGGCGCGTACATACCGGCGTTCTGCGACATCGTGATCATGCGCGATCAGAACGCGTCGATGTATCTCGGATCGCCGAGGATGGCGGAGATGGTGATCGGCGAGAAGGTGAGCCTGGAGGAGATGGGCGGCGCAAAGATGCACACGGGCGTGAGCGGGTGCGCCCACCAGCTGGTGAAGACCGATGAGGACGGTATCGCCCTGGCGAAGCGGTATCTGGGGTATATGCCGGAAAATTGGGAAACCCACCCACCCAAGGCCTATCAGCCTGCTGTCCACCCGTCCGCCCACTCGGCCGCGGCCCACCCGTTGACGCAGCCATCGCCGCCGGCAGTCCCCCCGGCCCCCGCGTCGAGCACCCCGATCGACGAGATCGTGCCGGAGGACGAGAACAAGCCGTTCGACATGAAGGAGCTGATCGACGCGCTCGTCGATGCGGACTCGCTGCTGGAGATCCACCCGCGCTGGGCGAAGGAGCTGATCGTCGGCTACGCACGCCTGGATGGAGAAGCGGTCGGGATCGTAGCCAACCAGCCCAAGCACAAGGGGGGCGTGCTGTTCGGCGACTCGGCCGACAAGGCCGCGAGGTTCATCTGGACATGCAACGCGTTCAACGTGCCGCTGCTGTTCCTGGCGGACGTGCCGGGGTTCATGATCGGCACCCAGGTCGAGCGCGAAGGCATCATCAGGCACGGCGCCAAGATGATCAGCGCGGTCAGCGAGGCGACCGTGCCGAAGATCTCGGTGATCGTGCGCAAGGCCTACGGGGCGGGGCTGTACGCGATGGCGGGGCCGGCGTTCGAGCCGGACTGCTGCATCGCGCTGCCGAGCGCCTCGATCGCGGTGATGGGCCCGCAGGCGGCGATCAATGCGGTGTACTACAACCAGCTGCAGGCGATCGAGGACGAGGGTGAACGCGCGGCCAAGACCGAGCAGTTGCGCAGGGAGTACGGGGAGGACATCGACATCCTGCACCTCGCGTCGGAAATGGTCATCGACGCGGTGATCGAGCCCCAGGAGCTGCGGGGGGAGCTGATAACGCGGTTCGAGCACGCGCGGTCAAAGCAGCGCGCTTGGCCAGAAAAGCACAACGGGGTGACACCCGTATAGGGACGGGCCTGAGCGGCGCATGCGCCGCTATAAGCGGGGCCGTGCATGGCTTATAAAAGCTGATGTTGTCCCGGGTGGCGCATGCGCCACCCGGCGGGGCCTCGCATGCGAGGCCCCGTGACGGGCCGCATGCGGCCCGTCGCCTGTGGGCGCATGCGCCCACAGGCGGGACCGCGCATGCGCGGTCCCGTTCCATCGGCCTCGCTCTCTGTGCGCTTTACGAAGCCGACGGATATTCCGGCGCGGAGGGCGGCGCCGGGGGAGCCGGGGGCGTTTGTGTCCCCGCGGCACGCGTCTGCTCGTCCTGGAACGGCGGATAGGTCTCGGTGAGCAGCCCGACGTAAGCGTCCGAGCGCGCGGTGTATGAGTTGGCGAGGACCATCAGGTCGAACAGTCCGCGCGGCATCTTGCCCGTGATCAGGATCACCACCCAGGCGGCGATCGCGCCGATCTCCAGCAGGATGCCCATCACGTAGCGCACGATCAGGACGGGGATCGCGAGGATGATGCGAAAGAAGGTGCGCAGGCGGCTGTAGGGGTCGAGCGGTCCCGAGAACTCCATGCGCACGGGGTAGGCGGGATCTTCTGAGCCGCCGAACGACGGGTAGGGGTCGCACAGCAACGCCGCATAGGCGGTGAAGCGCGCGAGAAAGCGCGTGAACCCGGCGACGAAGTCGTACAGGCCCCGCGGGTAGCGGCCGGTGATGACGATCGCGAACCAGGCGATCACGATCACGATGAGCGCGACGATCTCATAGATGTACAGCCAGATCGCGAGCGGGATCGCGAGGATCAGGCGAAAGAAGGCCGTGAGGCGGTTGCGGCGCTCGACGTAGTCGGCCTCGAACGTGACGGGATAGGACACGAGATGTTCCCCCTATATCGTAAAGCGGCGATTGATATCCCTCTCCAGCCCAGATGCTAAAGCGCCGGGCGGCGGGCGTGTCGATTTTTTTGCGTCCGAGCCCACCGGGCTGTTATCTCCCGGTCCCGAGTCGAGCCGATCGACTAGATTCTGGGTATGGATCTAGTCGCGACCGACCTCGCATACGCCGGGATCGCCGAGCAGGCCGAGCTGATCGCCAAGGGCGAGGTCAGCTCACGCGAGCTCGTCGACCTGTATCTGGAGCGGATCGAGCGCTACGACACGCGCCTGAACGCGTTCAGGGTCGTGCTGGGCGAGCGCGCGCGAATGGAAGCCGGCCAGGCCGATGCGCGCCATGGCGCGGGGGACGGCGAGCGCCCGCTGCTGGGGGTGCCGATCGCCGTGAAGGACGACATCGACGTCGCCGGCGAGGTGACGGGGCTCGGCACGAACGCGTACGGCGAACCCGCGCGCGAGGATGCCGAGATCGTGCGGCGGGTGCGCGCGGCGGGGGCGATCGTGATCGGCAAGACGAACGTGCCCGAGCTGTGCGCGTTCCCATGGACGGAGACGCCGACGCGCGGGGTGACGCGCAACCCGTGGGGGCTGCAGCACACCCCCGGAGGATCCAGCGGCGGCACCGCGGCGGCGGTCGCCGCGGGGCTGGTTGGCGCCGCGCTGGGCTCGGACGGGGGTGGCTCGATCAGGTTCCCGGCGGCTTACTGCGGGCTGTTCGGGCTGAAGACCCAGCGCGGGCGCGTGCCGATGGCGCCGAAGGCGGACGCGTGGTACGGGCTGTCGGTCAACGGCGTGCTGACCAGATCGGTGCGCGACAGCGCGCTGTTCTACGACGCGATCGCCGCGGGGCCGGCGGATATGGTGTCTTCGCCCACCCCGGTAGTGCCATCGAGCTCGTTCATGGCCGCGCTCGGGCAGGCGACGGGCGGTGCTCCGGGAAGGTCTTCCAACAACGGCGGATCGGCGGCGCGGCCGTTGCGGATCGCCGTGGCGAGCAGGCTGCCGCCCTCGCCGCTGACCAAGCTGCATCCCGACAACCGGGCCGCGCTGGCGGAGACCGTGGAGCTGCTGAGAGGGCTGGGGCACGAGGTGAACGAGCGCGAGATCGACCACGGTCCGCTCGCGCCCGCGCCGGAGTTCACCGCCAGGTATGTGCGCGGGCTGCACGACGAGGCCGAGGGGCTCGCGTATCCGGAGCGACTGGAACGGCGGATGCGGGCGATCGCCAGGATCGGCGGGATGCTGTCGCCGGGCGCGGTCGAGTGGGCGCGCAGGCACGAGACCGAGTACGCCGCGCGAATCAACGAGCCGCTGGCCGACCACGACGTGCTGCTGACCCCGGTGACCCCGGCGCCGGCGCCGAAGATCGGCGCGTGCGAGGGCCGCAACTGGCTGTGGACGATGGCAGTGGCCGCGTCGACCGTGCCGTATGCGGCGTGCTGGAACGTAACGGGACAGCCTGCCTGCTCGGTGCCGGCGGGACGCGCAAGCGACGGGCTGCCACGCGCGGTGCAGCTCGTGGGCAAGCCCAACGACGAGGCGACGCTGATCGCGCTGGCCGCTCAGATCGAGGCGGAGCGCCCGTGGGCCCAGGATCGCCCGCCGGGGTTTGATTGAGTCAAGTCGATGCGGCGGGTGGGAGTCGAACCCACACGCCCTTGCGGACAGAGGCTTTTGAGGCCTCCGCGTCTACCGTTCCGCCACCGCCGCATGATTGATCCCAATATATGTCAGCGCCCGCCCGAGTCGGTGACGGCTCGCTGCTCAGAACGTTCTCAGGCCATGATGGGTGGGCAGGTCAGGCCGGGTGCGGGGGCGGCGCGTCCATATAGGCGCGGCCGCCGCCGGATACGGGAGCGGGTCGCTCCAGCTCGACGTTCCAGCCCTGGGAGAAGCCGCGCATCGCGAACGCGATCAGGAGCATCTGAACGGGGACGATCAGCAGCGTGACGACACCCAGCAGCCCGGAGTCGAGGGCCGGCTGGGCGAAGCCGGTTTTGTCGCGGGCAAACCAGCCGGGCCCGGCGACGAGCGCGAACACGAGCAGCAGCACGGCGAGCGCCGCGCCGACCGGCAAGACACCGCGGTTCCAGCGAGCGGCGAAGAAGGCGAGCACGAGGTAGACGATGATGTAGCCGATCTGGATGATCCAGGCGCCCTCGAGCACCGCCCAGCCGCCGATGGTCACGATCAGGACAAGCCCGACGGAGATCAGCAGCAGCAGCACGACGGTCGCGCGCGTGGCCTGCACAACCGCCTTGTCGCGGTTGGGATGCGTGACGACGATCGCGTCGGACTGGTCTGTGAGACCGGTTGTCGAGGACATCTCAGGCTAGGACCATACAATCTCAGGCGGTTGGCGTGCGTGGTTGCACGTACGATGGCCAAGATGCGGGCGTGGTGGAATTGGCAGACACGCCGGCCTTAGGAGCCGGTGGGCGCAAGCCCTTGGGGGTTCGAGTCCCTTCGCCCGCACTGTCGGACCGCGCGCATCGGGCGAGCACCAGGGTGACGTGTGCGCCGCGTTCTCGGCCGCGATTCTCGGCACGAGGCGGGTACTACGGGCTGTTCGTGAGCGTCTCGCGCTGGACGTACCAGGCCGCCTCGATCGGGTTGAGGAAGTGCGGCGGCTCGGCGACCTCCAAGCGGTTGTCGTAGTTGAGGTTGTAGGGGTAGCCGGTCAGCGCCGTGGTGCCGCTGAACACCCCGGTCATGCCGTTGGAGAAGAGCCCGGCGAGCGCCCCGTAGACTTTGAGTTCGCCCAGTTCGGGTTTGCCGCAGTCGAAGTTGTCGACGATGAACGCGTGTTTGAGCGCGAGGACCGCGGCGTAGATTTCCGGTTTTTCAAGATCCTTGGGGATTGTCGGAGTGCTGACAGTATCGTTGGTGGCTTCCGATGCGCCTCCCACTTTGCATTCTCTGTATTTTTTCCCACGCGTGCCCGTCAGCGGGTGGTAGATGCGCACGAAGTTATTGGCGATCAGGCCAAGCAGCGCGTTGGTCGATGGCTTTCCGCCGCTGAGCGGCGTCGTGATGTTGCCGTTGATGATGATGTCGTTCTGGCTGGCGATCGTCAGCGGCTTCTTGTATTCGCCGTGCACGTACACGTTTCCGCATCCAGTGTCTTCGTTGTAGCCGGGTTTGGGGCCGAACGGCGAGTATTGTTCGCCGCAGCCTCCTGCTACGTAGATCACCCCGTTAGGCGGGAACGCCACGCTGGTTTTTGCGACTTCTTTTTTCTTGCCTTCCACTTCTTCTGCCGGGCTTGGATGGGAGCCGACGTGTTCGGTCACGGTCATCGTTTCTCCCGTTAGCACGATTTCCGTCTTTTCTTTAAATTCATATCCGGGTTCGACGATATGCGCCAGTTCTTCATCGCCGGGAGGGGGCTGAACCGTCAACGTTTCTTTGGGCGGTATGAGCGTGCCTTTGATTTTGGGTTTCGCTTCTCCGCACCTTCCCTCGTTGTCGTAGCCTTCTTTTGCTTCCTTGTTCTTGCCGTTACCGAATTCGATCCGGTCGTTTTCGTTGCGACCGAGAGTGGGTTCGCCGCAGATTCCGCCATGGTCCTCGGTGTGAAACGGGCCGTTGACGGATTCGCCGCTTATGAAGAAGTTGTTCAATGCTTCGCATGCAGCAGGCCGTTCTTTGTAGAACTTGCCGCATTCCGGTTCGGGTTTGCCGTAAACAGAGGAGTCGGCGGTTTCGTAGACGGTGTACCAGACGTAGCTGACGAAGTTGAGGTTCTTGAACGTGGCCACGATCGTGCGCTTCTTGCCTTCGGCGAAGCCCGTGGACTGCAGGCGGAACGTCCCCGCGGCGCCGCCGCTGAGTTTCTGCTCGATCATGCTGTCGACCACGTCACTCGTGTTGCACATCGGGTATGTTTCTTTGTTGCTTTCCGCCGGCAGCAGCTGGATCGCATACTTCTCTCCGCTGCTTTCCCCTTTCGGACCGGGCGGAACTTCGGCGGTTTTGAGTTCGGCGGCTTTCAGAGGTGTTTCCGTGCCTTCCTTGTTGAGCTGGTTCAGCGCCGGGTTTTCGGGTTTGGGCGTCGTGCAGTAGTTGAGGTAGTTGCCGTCCTGGGTGAGGTGGTACTCGTAGTCCTCGACGCCGGCCAGGGCCGCGTAGTAGGCCTTCTTCGAGGCGGTGTCGCCCTGTGTCAGATGGATGTCGCCTTCGGCGGCCACGAAAGCGGCGGTCATCAGCAGCGAGCTGACGAGCAGCACGCCGAGCGCCACGATCAGCGTGAAGCCGCTCTCGGAGGCCAGGATGCGGGGAGTGTGTCGTCGGGGTCTCATGGCGGTCATGATCTGCTCCAGGCTCATGCGCAGGGCATGTTGCTGGCGGAGGGGGAGGCGGGGCTGAAGCGCAGGACGGCGGTGTCGGTCAGGTTGACGCTTCGTTCGCCGGCCCTTTTGTCAGCAGTACCCGATTCGGGGGCGGTGGTGAAGGTGACGGTTATTGCTGCAACTTCGCTGGCGGTTTTTTCGTTTAGCAGTTCGCCTGCCGCCAGAGGGGTTTCCGATAGCTTGCTGCCTTCGTACTTGAAGTACTGAAAGATCGGTATGGCTTTTTTTTCGGAGTTTTCCGATTGCGTCATGCCGGTGAGCAAGGTCTGAATGCGGATTGGTTTTGCGAGGTTGAATTCCCAATTCGGAGCAGGCTTTGCGCCCGTGTTTTCGTAGGCTGTATCAGTGAGCTTTCCCTTCCCTTTTTCTTTTTCGGTGAAAGAGATTTCATGCAGTTCCACTTTGGCAAATGATGCTTCGGAACCCGTCTGGCTGATGATCAGGAGCTTGTTGGCTTCGCTTCCCGGTTCCACCGGAGTTGTTTTGGCTGCGACGCAACTGGAGTGCAGTTTGAGCATGATCTTTTCCATCGCTGTGCGCCCGCGCTGATCCGCGCTGACCCGGTCGGCGACGCGGGCGGACTGGCTGAGGGAGGTGTCGAGGATCGAGAACGCGGCGAAGCTCACGACCAGACCTGCGATCATCGCGACGAGCAGCTCGATCAGCGTGAGGCCACGCTCGTCATGGAGACGGTAAAGCGCTGAAGGGCGGGTCCTCAGGGACATGTTTCCCCCGGTTCCAATTTCCCGGGTTTTTCGAGAGCACCTTCGCCCATGTATATAACGGCGACGTTCTTTCCTGATTCTTTCACTACGCCACCGTTGGCTATTTTCGTCGCCAGTTCCAGTTCGGTGGGCCCGGCAGGAGTGCTGTTTTCTCCGAAGATTTGGGTGACGTACTTCCGGTTTTTTGCGAGGCCTTTGGTTTCTTTTCCTTCTTTCCCTTTTTTATTGACCCCTCCTTCTTTTCCCCCGGTCACGCACAGTGTGTATTCGCCATAGGGCATGCCGGTGGGCAGCGCGCCTTCTTCATTGGTTGTGAATTTCCGGGTCACGCCACATCCTTCGGGTTCGACGGGTTCTTTAAGCGTGGCGGTGGCCTTTTCGATCTTTTCACCTGGTTCTTTTGCGCTTTTGCCGCTCATAACCCGGATGTTGATTGGGGGCTGGACCACTTTGGCCAGGCCGATTTTGCCGGGAGCGACGAAGACCGTAGGGGGAGGACTGTTTTTGGGGTTGACGGTCTGGGGATTGTTCGCTTCGCAGGTGCCGGCGTATACGCTATACGGTGCGCTTTCCGCAAACGGGAAGACCTTCGTTGGAGATGTGATTTTTGTCGCATACGTTTCAATCGTGCTGGGGAAAGGGATCGGCCTGAAGGCTGGAGAGGTCATCAGGGGGTTGAAGGCGACGAACGAGTCGCCTTGACTGGGGGCCGATTCGGTGGTGAATTCGACTTCGAGGGTGCTGGCCTGGTCGAAGCGGTAAGACTCCTTGGCGGCGCTCTCGGCAGTCAGGTACACGCTGTGCGTGGAGTGGGGGTCTTCCTTGGATTCCGTATACCAATTTTCATCGACGTAGCCCACTCGGCTGACGTTGATGTTGTATTCGCCGGGCAGCAGCGCCAGGATCGCGCAGCCGTTGGTGGCCGTGGTGAGTTCGTGCACGGTTGCCGCCGGGGCGGGGCCGGTGGCGGTCACCGTCATGCCGCTTGCGCCTTCGCCGGCCGCGTTCGTGACCTGCGCGATCAGCGCGCTGCCGGGGGGCGGGCTGATGATGCCGCTCTCGATCACCGGCTTGCGTGTGCCCAGCGAGGGCCAGGTCACCGTGGAGGTCGTCCGGATGTAGTCGGCGCTTTCCGGGTTCGCCGCGTTGCAGCTCGTGGTGGCGGTTTTGTCTTCGACATACTGGGCGGTCGAGGTGATCGTGTATTTCGTCCCGTTCTGGGTCACTTCTTCGACGCGCGGTTTGCTTGCCAGTTCGGTGAGCGTGGAGATCGGCAGGCCGCGCAGCTGGTCCTCGGCCTGCTGGGCGAGCACGTCGGCCTGGGCGCGCGAGCGCTCGCTGGCCGTCGCGCGGCCCGTGACGTCGAAGCCGTTGAACATGGCGACGACGATCAGCGCAATCAGAATCGCGCTGACGAGCACCTCGATCAGCGTGTCGCCCGCGTCTGACGCGGGGTGAGGCAGTCGTGGAGGGAACGTATCAATCATCACAAGCACATGGGGTATAGGTCCACTCAAGGTTTCGGCATCCACCCCTTATGGCTTTAGGGTCAGAGGACGCTCGTACTACGCGCCCATTGGAGGTCGGCTACCGGGTCTCGGGTGGTGACGGCGCGTCGTGGCTCCACGGGCCGCGACTGCGGCCGGTCACGCACGTCTGACCGGTGGCTGTGGGGCGGGCACTACAGGGGTGGCAGGGTGGCCGAGCAACCTGTCCGTGGGGGCGGGCGAGCCCAATTGGGCTCGCCCGCCGAGGCTTCTACACCGCCGGCTGTGGGGCTGGGGCGCCTGTGTCGGCCGGTGCTCCCGTGCGCCGGTACATCAGGATGCTCACGATGATCGACCAGATGACGAACCCGAGCAGGGCGGGGAAGCCCGCGGGTGGGATCAGCACCGCGATCCCCAGCACGATCGCGACCCAGCCCAGCCACTTCGGCAGCGCCGCTCCGCGCAGGATCGCCAGGCCGCTTGAGATCGCAAACACGAACGCGCCGCCCAGGACCGGCAGGAACAGTTCGTTGCTGAGGACATTGAGGGTCTGGGCGACCTGTGGCCCGAGATGATTGAGCTGATGGGCGAGCGCGTATTCGATCCCGGCGCCCGTGAGCGCGCCCACCGCCATCATCACCCCGCCGGCCAGCACGAGCGCGCTGAGGCCCTCCACCCCGGGCGTGCGGCGCAAGTAGGAGCGCAGCGCACCGGCGAACAGCACGAGCACCAGGAACGCCAACGCGAACAGGATCGCCGACGTCTCGACTTCCGAGCGATGCGTCGCGTAGTACGCGATCACCTTCGCCGGCCCCGCGTTCGCATCGGGCGTTTCCCCGCCCGAGAAGACCCCAACCACCGCCAGCACGGCGAACAGCACGCCCGTCAACGGCGCGAGCTTGCTCCAACGATCAGTCATCCCTCAGTACCCCCTGGCTAGAACGGCAAGACCCTTGCGCGCGCGACTCTACATGTCGTGCCCCCTAGAATCCACGTTCCCAGCGGTTCGCGTCGACTGGTTGACGGGTTGACGTGGCCGGGCACGGATGGCCAGGGGGACTGGTGTAGTGGTAACACGGCGGTCTCCAAAACCGCAACTCCAGGTTCGATTCCTGGGTCCCCCGTCCTGACGAGCCGCACGATACTCCCGGGGTTCTCGGGCTCTCGGGGCTCTCGGGCTCCCCGCCTCCCGGGCTCACTGGGCGCTGAAAAAGCGTTTCCCCGAACGGCTATCCTTGCGTTATGGCCACGTTGGTGCTCGACCCTTACGCCTACGAGCTGGAGGCCCTCATGGAGCGCCGGCGGGTCTCCGGTCTGGACCGTCTCGACGAGGTGTGGGAGGGTGTTCTGCACATGGTTCCCGCTCCGAGCTACGAGCACGCACGGCTCTCCCAGCAGTTGGCCGAGATTCTCGGGCCTCTCGCGCGCGCCGCCGGCTTGATGGCGGCCATGGGCGAGTTCAACCTCGGTGACTCCGAGCACGACTTCCGCGTCCCCGACGGGGGCCTGCATCGCCCTGGCGCCGCCGGTACCTGGCTGCACACCGCCGCGCTTGCCGTGGAGATCGTTTCCCCCGGCGACGAGGCCTGGCAGAAGCTCCCCTTCTACGCCGCCCACGAGGTGGATGAGGTGTTGATCCTCGATCCCTCCGAGCACGCCGTCCACTGGCTCGCGCTCACCGGCGGTGAGTATCGCCCCATCGAGCGCAGTGGCCTGATCGACCTCGCCCGCAACGAGCTGACCGAGCAGATCGACTGGCCGTAGAGTCCGTAGAATCCTGATCGTCGCTCATGCGGCTGACTTGCCGCCCGCGCGGCGCTTCACCCCATCCGCGCCCGCGATCACCACTTCGCTGACCATCTCCGGCGCGAACAGACCGTGATCGACCACGCCCGGGGTCTCGCTGAGACGAGTCGCCAGCCGCCGTGGGTCCTCGACGGGGCCGGCATAGTCGGCGATCAGGTTCCCATCCGGGCTCGCTCCCGACCGATCGGAGATCGGCCATCGCAGCCGGGCGTTCCCGACCGCCTCCAACGTTCGCTCCACGCCGAACCGCAGCACCTCCAGCGGCACCGGCGGGCCCAGTTTCCTGACCAGCTTCTCCGCCGAGACGATCACCACGAACCGCTTCGCCGCGGCCGCCACGATCTTCTCGCGCGTGTGCGCTCCGCCGCCGCCCTTCACCAGCCACCCCGCATCGTCGACCTGATCGGCCCCGTCGATCGCGACATCCAGCTCGCCCACCTCGTCCAGCTCCTGCACGCTCAACCCCAGCTCCTTCGCTACCCGCGCCGTCGCCGGCGAGGTGGCCACGCAGCGCGCATGCTTCAGCTCGTCCGCTCGCTCGCCCAGCGCCTCCAGCAGATACGCGACCGTGGAGCCCGTCCCCAGCCCGACCTTCATCCCGTCTCCCACGAGCTCCGCCGCCGCTCTCGCCGCCTCGCGCTTGCGCCGGTCGATCGTCTCCGGGTCGAGATCCTTGCCGCTCAGCGGCGACGGTGCTTCAGACGCGCGATCGGATGCCATGGCGCGTGCGAGCGTATCGACCCCGGCGCCTCCCCGTCGCTTTTGGTCGACTCGCGACGCAGCTCCTCGTCGAACAGCTCCAGCCTGTGCCCGCCCGCGCGCTTGGCTCGATACATCGCCACGTCCGCCTCTCGCAGCAGGTCCTCCGGGTCGGCCTCGGCGTCGCGCGAGGTCGACACGCCGATGCTCGCGAACATCGCCACCTCGATCGACCCCACCTGAAATGGCTCTTCCAGCGCGTGCACGACGCGCTCGGCGACGGCCAGCGCTTCGGAGTCGCTCTCCAGGTCCTCGGCCAGCATCACGAACTCGTCCCCGCCCAGCCGAGCGACCGTATCGCTGTCGCGGAGCGTCCCCGTCAGTCGTTCGGCGACCGAGACCAGCAGATGATCGCCGACCGCGTGCCCGAGGCTGTCATTGATCGCCTTCAGCCCGTCCAGATCGATGAACAGCAGCGCGATCGGCCCGTTGCTGCGGTGCAATCGCGTGAGCGCCTGATGCGCGCGATCCATCAGCAGCAGTCTGTTCGGTAGCTTCGTCAACGGGTCGTGCAGCGCCTGGCGCTCCAGCCACATCCTGTCCGTCACATCCCTTGCCGCGGCGTACCACACCTCGCCGTCGCATCTCGCGCTCCACAGCAGCCACCGCCACGAGCCGTCCTTGTGGCGATAGCGGTTCGTGAAGTTCACGAGCTGCGCGCTGCGGTTGCGCCCGGCAAGCGTCAGCGCGAGCGTCTGCTCGACATCTTCCTGGTGCACCTTTGCCTGCATCGGCTGGGCCATCAGCTCCTCGATCGTCCAGCCCAGGGCGTCCTCCCATGCGGGATTCAACAGCGTAAACCTTCCGTCGAGCGATATGGCCGCCAGCAGATCGCTGGTCATCTCGAACAGTCGTTCCACCCCGTTCGCGTCAGCGTGTTGCTGCTCCCCGCCATCGACGACGTCGGCATCGGCACCGGCATGCTCGGTTGGTGGGGCTTCGATGCGCATCGTCACCCATCCAGTCGGCGCGCGTACCCCGTTGCCGGGCCCAGCATTCATGCACTGGACGAATGGTCTACACGATGCTCTTCAGCACCGTCAGGACGGGGCCGCGCCGAGCGGTGGCGTGGCGGGCTCCGGTCCCGCGCCCGCCTGTGCTTGCGCCTGTGCTCTCGTGTCGACGTCTCCACGCAGGAACCGCCATACCGACAGGCACACCATCACCGTCATGAGCACCGCGCTTGAAACGCACCACTCGCAGATTTTGTGGAGCGTAAACAGCTCGCGGTAGGTCAGGTAGGCGCTGAATCCAAAACCGCCGAGGGTCAGCGCCGTCGTCACGAATCTGGCCCGCTCGCCTTCAGGAGCCAGCAGCGATCCGAGAATCGCGATGTACCCGATCAGGCCTATCAGGGCCACGGGAACGCCTACGAGCTCCGAGTACCGCGATTTCTGCACCTGGCTGCAGGGGTTGCCCTTGATGGAGCAGGGCGGCGTGGTGCCGGAGTAATGGAGGTACGTGAGATAGCCGGCCAGGCAAAGGCCGATCGCCGCGAGGACGATGAGCGTGGTCCTCAGAGTGCGCGCGCTCATTACGGCGCTATCCCTTCAGGAGCTTTTCGATCGCTTCGTTGAACGACGTCGGTTCGGTCAGCGACGCGTATTCGAGCTTCTTCATCGCCCCGCCCGTCTTGCCGACCAAAAACGACGGCGTGCCGGTGAACCCATTGTTGTTCGCCGCCTGCTCGTCGGTGGCGACCTGGTTCGACAACGTCGGGTTGCTGCGGTCGTTCGTCCACGTCGTCAAGTTCAGTCCCGGCACCTGCTGAGCCAGGTTCTGGAGGTAGCTTTCGGTGACGTATCCGCTGCCCTCTTCTCCCTGCTCGTGGTAGAAGGTCTCGAGGAAGTTCCACATCTTGTTCTGCCTGCCCGCCGCCAGCGCCGCGATCTGCTGAGTTTTGAACACTTCCGGTTCGCGCGTGGCCGTCTCCAGCGAGCGATATTCGATCTTCACCTTCCCCGTCTTCACCCACTTCTGGATGATCGGCGACAGCGCCCCCAGCGTGAACTGCTTGCAGATCGGGCACTCGAGGTCGCCGAAGTACTGCAGCGTCACGGGCGCGTTCGGATTGCCCAGCACGTCGCCGTTCTGCGGGACGCCGCCGATCAGCGTGTTCACGGCTGTGGTCGTTTCGTTCGCCGCTTTCGTACCGCTCTGGACCTTCTTCGTGCCGCCCCCGCCGGTGGCGATCAGGATCACGACCACGACCACCACGACGATCGCCCCGACGATCCCGAGCTGCGTCAGCCGCGCTTTGCGTTTCGCGCCGGCCGCTTCGGACTCCTCCAGAGCTTTGCGCTGCGCGCGCGCCTGCTCGCGCCGCTGCTTGCGGGTCAGGTCCGCCTCGTCGTCCTCTATCGAGCTGCTCATGCCCACTTTCTACACGTTTTTGCTCAATCTTGCCTAAGTACGCTCATCGCCCGCGGTCTTCGAGTCCCGCGCGTGCGACGATTCAGGGGTTCCGGCCCGCCCCGAACCCCCTGTGGCTTGTCGCGCGCCGGACCGTGAGCCCCCGTAGCTCAGCTGGATAGAGCAGCGGACTTCTAATCCGCAGGTCGCTGGTTCGAATCCAGCCGGGGGCGCTGTTTCTGATGGGGGTCGCGATGCCGCATGCTCGCGGGCGAAGCTGATTGGGTTGCTCGTGCCGCATGCGGCACGAGCAGTGGGGCCGCATGCGGCCCCACTCGGTCCCGCACATGTGCGGGACCGCCGGTGGGCGCATGCGCCCACCGGAACAGACAGACATGCCGAATGTTCGCGGGTCGCACCGTTCTGTCCGGCAGGTCGCAGGCTCCTGGCCATGAGCGCTCACAGACGCGGCGCCTGCATCAGGTAACCGCTATCCATGAGCTCATCGACCACGCGAGCCTCGTCACGCAGATCGCCTCCCGCGAGCATTCCCATGATCAGCCGGTTGACCTGCTGATCCTCGGGGCAGGCAATCAGTGGCTGAAGCTCCCCGGCGGCTGCGAGCGTCGTCCGGCGCTCCAGGTCGGCACGCCCATCGGCCAGCTTGATCAACTCGTCCGGGTTGATGCCGTGCAGGGGGCTGATGTCGTAGATCATGCGCATCAGCTCCACGGCTCCCGACTGCAACGCGGCGAGGTCAGACGCCGGGCTCGGCGAGGACTTCGCCTGCGGCGACGGCGTCGGCGAGCCGTCGGTGGTCGAGCTCGTTCTGATCGGCATACAACGACGAGAAGCGAGCGATCGCCCGGTCGAACGCCGAGCCGGCGCCCAGGTATGCGGCGATTGCGAGCCTGTCACCGGAGCGGGCGTGGGCGCGGGCGAGGGACCAGCCGCAGGCGCGCGTGTAAGCGTGCAGGCCGTCCTCGGACATCATTGACGGGTCGGCCGATGCCTTCCAGTCCCAGAGCTGGCGCACATAGAAATCGTGCTCCTTGCCATCGAGGTCCTCGCTCCGCTGCCAGCTGAGGAAGATGTCGCTCGCCGCCTGGGACATGCGCTGGCCGCGAACCACTCGCTCACCGTGGCTGTCGAACTCGCTGGCGCCGAGATGCGCCTCCAGGACGGATGCCTGTGCCTCCTTGGCCTGCAGCACGAGCGGATCCTTGCCCTCTCGACCGACAAGCAGAAACACCCATGCGCGCGTGCCGACGCTCCCGACGCCGACGACCTTGCGAGCCATGTCGACGAACCGATAGGTGCCGAAGAGATACTGCCGGTCGGTGTCCAGGCCGGCGGCGTACTCATCCAGCAGCTCCCGCACGTACTCGCTCTCATCGCGGACGCCGTCTGCGTTGAAGAGCTCGCGGAGCGGCACCAACAGCGGCGCGACGCTGCGAAACCGCAGCTCGCCGTCGACGCGCTCGGTGAGCTTCTTGACGGCCCTCAGGCTCGTCTTGCGCCGCGCCTTGGCGAACGGTCTCGCGAACTGAATCTTTCCCTTTTCGCTCAGCCTTCCGCCAAAGCGATCCACGAGTTCGCTCGCCGTGAGACGGTCATACCAGACGTCCAGGTGGCTCTCGTTTGCGAATCCGCGCATACCCTCTCGATACTCTCGCACGCACTCTTTGACAATCCACCGACGACGATCCGCGGGGAGCCCGATGTCGCGGCCGGCGATCTCCGCGCTGGCCGCCATGCGCTTGACATCCCACTCCCACGGACCGGGCAGCGTCTCGTCAAAGTCATTCGGGCTGAACACGACCCTGCGGTCGGGAGTCGCGAATCCGCCGAAGTTCGAGATGTGGGCGTCGCCGCACGCCTGCACGACGATGCCCGAATCGGGTGTCGCCGCGAGGTCTGCCGCCATGACGGCCGCCGCGCCGCGGTAGAACGTAAACGGCGAGACGAGCATCCGCCCGTAGCGGATCGGGACAAGCTCCTGCACGCGCGATGCCGCCTGCGTCGCGAGCACGGCGACGGGATCTTGTCGGTCTGGCCCCGGCGCCCAGTCGCCGTGAGCTGACCGGGGCGTGGTCCGGCGAGCCGCTCGGCCGCGCTCTGCGGACTCCCCGGACTGCAGCCGCGTTGCGCGAGCCGGAGCGATCACAGGGATGCAAGAAGGATCGCGTCAGGGGCGGCGCCCACGGGGCCCTCGACTCCCAACAGGCATACGGTGGCGAAGCGAGACATAGTGGTTCCTTTGGCAGAGCGGATGGCGAGCTTCTCTGCCACCTTAGCTTTGTTCAGGCCTCAGATAACCGCATGCCGGGCCGGCTCGCCAGGTGGGCGATCTAACTTAGTTCCGTAGCGCCGTATTCGGTCGCGATCATTTTCTCAAACGAGATTGTCTGGGCGTACGACTACGGTGCGCGCGCGCGACGGCGCCGGCCGGCCAAGCACGACACGGTCCTTGGGGGAGACAGCCACGCCGGGGCGCTCTCGCACGGCGCCGGCGCGGTCCCGCACGGCGTCGGCGCGGTCCCGTACGGCGTCGGCGCGGTCGCGCAGGATGACTCTCGCTTGACCGGCGGGGCTGAGGGTGATGCTGCGTCTGCGCGTCCTCTCGGCCGCGGGGTCGACGGGCACGATCTCACACGCCCCGAGCACGGCGCCTAGGACGACCTTCATCTCCTGCATCGCAAACCTTGCGCCCAGGCAGCGCGTACGCCCGCCGCCAAACGGGATCCAAGTGTAGGTTCCAGGTGCCCGCCCACCCGCCTTCTCCATAAACCGCTCCGGGCGCAGCTCTTCGGGATGGGGATAGATGTCCGGGTCGCGGTGCACCAGGTACGCACTGGCGATCAGCGCCACCCCCGGCGGATACTCGACGCCGCCGATCTCGACCCTTTGCTTGACCACGCGCGGCTCGGCTTCGGCCAGCACCGGCCTGAGCCGCATGATCTCCTGAATCGTCGCCGTCAGGTACGCCTCGCTCTCGCCCTCGTCGAGCTCGTCCACCAGCCGGCGCCTCACCTCCGGCTCGCGGGCGAGGCGCTCAAACGCCCATGCCAGCTGTGATGCGGTCGTCTCGTGGCCCGCGACGAGCGCGGTCATCAGCTCGTCGCGCAACTCCTGTGCGCTCATCGGCTCACCGTCCTCGTGGCGGGCGCTGAGCAGCATTCCGAGCACGTCTCCGCGGCTTTCGTCATCGCTCTCGCCCCCGGCGTGGTCTGCGGCGTCGGCGCGACGTTGCTCGATCAGCGCGAACAGCTGCCGATCGACCTCTGCGTGCAACTGTGGGAACCGAGCCCAGCGCCCGTGCCCGGAGAGCAACCGTCCCGCGAACGGCAGCAGCGACAGCGGGCTTTCGCTGAACGCGAGCAGCTCGGTGAGCGTCCCGCGCAGCTCGTCCAGCTGTGCCCCCTGCTCCAGACCGAACACGACCCGCAGGATGATCTCCAGCGTGACTCTCTGCAGCCTCGGATGCAGCTCGATCGCCTCATCTCGAGGCCAGTGGGCCAGCTCGCGCTCGGTCAGCTCCGTCATCACGCCCGCCAGCGCCTGCATCCGCTCGCCTCCGAACGCGGGCAGCATCAGGCGGCGCTGCTCCATGTGCGCATCCTCGTCGAGCAGAATCACCGAGTTGGGCCCAACGATCGATTCCAGCACGCGCACACCCTCGCCGGGGTGCAGCACCTCGGGCGCCGCCATGAACACCTGCTTGATCTCATCAGGATCCGACAGCACGACGAACGGGGGCTGGCCGAGCAGCCTGATCGTGAACCGGCGTCCGTACCGCTTCTTGCAGCGTTCGAGCATTGCGGTGGGCCGCCTCCAGGCCACGATCGTCTGCCAAGCTGCGGGTTGGCGCGGTCCGGGCGGCAGCCTTCTTTTGTGGCCGTTCATGGTGCTCCTCTCAGGTCTCCACTATAATCTACTTATGAGTATATCTACTAGTCCGTATCTGTCAAGGGCAAGGCCGTCAAGGCCAAGGTCGAGCTGATGCCGCGCGGGCAGTTCGATCGCAGCGAGCGCAAGGCCGCAACGCGCGCGAGGCTGCTCGACGCCGCCGCCCGGGTGTATGCGCGTCACGGCTTCGCGGGGGCAACCCTCGACGAGGTCGCGGGGGAGGCCGGCTTCACAAAGGGCGCCGTATACGCGCATTTCGGCAGTAAGGAGAACCTGCTGCTCGCGCTCCTGCAGGAGCATCTGGCGGGCCAGATCGCCGAGCAGCTGGAGCTGTTCGATCGCGACCGTGAGACTTGGGAGCGCCCACTCGCCGGTAGCGACAGTTGGATGGAGCGTCTGCGCGAAGACCCCGACCCATTTCGCCTGTTCGTCGAGCTGTGGAGCTACGCTCAGCGCGACGACGATTTGCGCCGGCGCCTGGCAAGCGGCCTTGGTGCCTTGCGCACGACGTTTTCCCGTTTCGCCGCCGACAGTTCCGCCGACGCCGGTCTGCAGGCGCCCGCGGCCGTGAACGAGCAGTTCGCCAACGCGCTGCTCGGCCTCAGTCTCGGTCTCGGCATGCTCGAGCTGGCCGATCCCGATTCGGTTCCCGTGCCGCTGCTCGGCGTCATCGCCTCGATCCTCATCCGCGCGCTTGAATCCAGCCCCGAGGCGCGCGAGCTGCTCGCGGGCGTGGGGGAGACGGCCTCCGGGCAGATTGCGAGCTGAGCAGCCTGTGCGGACCGGGGCTGGTGGACGCCGAGAGCATCGCCGGCCCCGGCATGCGAGCCTTCACGGCATGTTCCACGTTCAGCTGCGCCAGTTTCCGCACAACTTCTGCGCCTTCAACCTGAGCAAAGCCGAGCTGTTGCAGACGCTCGTCGAGCCGTGGTCCCGCGATCAGTGGGTCGAACTGGGCGAACGCAAGTGGAGCCCGCATCAGGCCCGTCTGACCGTGCTGGAGGGGCCGCATCTGCCGGTCGAGGAGCTCTCGATGGGTCGTGGCTGGCCCACTGCCCAGCATCAGAGCGAGGACGTCACCGAGCGCGTGATCGCGCAGGTGACCGCGTCCTCGCAGGCCGCGGGGGCCGTGACGGCCTCCGTCCCGGCGGCTCCCGTGGCCGGCTCGCCCAACTCGGAGCTCCAGTCCCTGCTCGGGGCCGATCCGTCGGCGCTGCTGCAGGCCTGGCGACTCGCTACGGAACGCCGCCCCGAGCTCTCTCCGAGCGAGTCACTCGCGCTGGCCGAATCGACGCTTCGGTCGTTGGACGGGAGTCAGCCCTGATGCGCCGCTAGACTCCGTCGCCTCACTTGGTGGGCGTAGCTCAGCTGGTAGAGCTCCTGGTTGTGGTCCAGGCGGTCGCGGGTTCGAGTCCCGTCGCTCACCCTCGTAAAATCCCTGCAAATTAAACTGCCTTTCTGTTTGAGCATGATCGGGGCGCGGATCGACGCCGACTGGAGCAGCCTCGACGCATTGCAGCACCCCGGCGATTTCCATCTCCCGATCCTGCTCTTTCACGGAACCGAAGACAAGACCGTGCCGATCGCGACAAGCGATGAGTTCGCCAAAGAGCTATCCGGCTGGGTCACCTATTACCGCGTGCCCCACGCCGGGCACGTCGAGTCCTGGAACGTCGATCCCGAGCTGTACGACCAACGCCTCACTGTGTTCCTCTCCCGGATCACGGGCGCAGCGTGAGGCCACATCGTCATTCCCGGGCGGGGGTCTGACCACCGCCGCGTGAGCTATCGCGCCTATCATCGGCGTCGCCCGCCGCGACTGACCAGTGGGCGGTCATCGTGGGCTCGACCAGGCTATTATCGGGTCGCGGTGCGTCTGAACCATGTCACGCTCGCGGTCGGCGATGTCGAGAGTTCGGTGCGCTTCTATGCTCGCCTCGGTCTCACGCAGATCGTCGCCGACTACCCGGACTACGCGCGGTTTGTGGCGTCGCAGGGCGACACGACGCTCTCACTGCACCGTGCCGAGCACCCCCAGCCGAGCGCGAGCATCCACTTCGAGGTTGACGACGTCGATCGTGTCGTGCATGAGCTGAAGCGAGCCGGGTTTCGCTTTGCGTGCGATCCGGTCGATCAGCCCTACTTGTGGCGCGAGGCAATCCTGCTCGACCCTGACGGATATCGGGTCTTCATCTACCACGCTGGTGAGAACCGGCTCGACCCGCCCTGGCGTCTGGGCTCGGACGCGAGCACATCGAGGTGAATCCTATCCGTCGTCGTTTTCAACCTCTCGTCGGCGGCACTTCAGGGACGAAAAACATGCAAGGCTCAGATTCGGCGGGGAGATATTCTGCGTCCCCGGGCCACGAGCTGTCAACGTGCCACTGTCCCGATTTGCCCACCTTCCTGGTGGCGTGGTAGATGCCGTCCCCGTCTGTTTCCAGGGTTTCGGGTTCCGGCGCTCCTGACGGGGAGATGTAGGTGACGGTTATCGGCACGCCCGGGCGTCTTGGTGTGATGGCGCCAGAGATCGTCACGGACGCGCCCGCTTCGGAGTTCAAGGAACACGCGAGGCCGATGCTCGATTGCTTCTTGGAAGTCGTGGTTTCCTGCTTGCCGACCACGATCCTGTGTGCCGTGGTGTCCGTGACTCCTCGTGTGTCGGTGACCGTCAGTTCCGCGGTGTAGGTTTCAGCGCTTTCATACACATGGGTCGCTGTCGGCCCGGTTGCTTTTTCGCCATCGCCGAACGTCCAGGTGTAACTGGTGATCGAAGCGTTCGGATCGGGGTCGGATGAGTTCGTGGCATCGAGGCCGATGCGTTCGCCGACGACCGGTGATGCCGGTTGGAATGAGAACCTGGCATGCGGTTTCCCTTCAGAGCCGGAGTTCGATTCGGGAGCAACCGCCACCGTTCGCGTCCCTTCACCGGTCTCGGCGCCGCGAACGTTGCTCACCATCACCGTCACGGTGTAGGTGCCGGGATGTCGGTAAACGTGCGCCGGATTCGCGTTGGTGGCGGGAACGCCCTCGCCGAACCGCCAGGCGTAATGAGCATGGTCCGCCCCGCCCTCGACGGTGGCGTGGAACACGACATGCTCTCCGGCACGAGGCGAGGTGGGAGTGAGCTCGACCCGCACGGCCGGTGAGCGAGCACCCAGCACGTGACCTTCATTGCTCGAGCCGCGGATCGCGGCTCCGGCGGCGCCTCCGAGGAGCAGCAGCATCATCCCGAAGATGAGCACGGGCGCTGGTCTGCTCAGGATCCATTCGAGCGCGCCCCGACGCGGCTCGTGAAGCCGCGCTCGCAGTGCCCGGCAGAGGGTCTGGAGATTGCGATCTGTGATGGCCAGGCCACGCCGGTCACCGATCCGCTCTCGCAGATCACGCGCCTGGCTGAGCAGGCGATCGGCATCGGCATGCTTGTCGGCGGCGAGATGCAGGGTTCCCAGCTCGTGCAGCGCCCACGCCTTATCGCCCGCGTCTCCGAGCCGCTCCGCGGCGCTCAGAGCCACCCGCAGCGATTGCAGCAGGTCGACCCATCGCTCGATCAACGCCAGCAGCGTCGCGAGGGAGCGCGCGACGCGCAGAGCCTCTCCCCAACGTTCGTCGCGGTCGAGTCGTTGGAGGAGACCGATCAGAGCATCGACCTCGTCGCTGATCGATGCCGGATCGAGCCGGCCCTCCGCGATCTCGGTGAAGAGGTCGACCGCGCGTTCCGCCTTGCTCGTAATCTGCGTGGCGTCCTCCACGTCATGTTCAAGCGACGCGGCGCCCGTCAGCGGCGGCTTGTGCTCTTTTTGCGAGCGCGCGATCGCCTGCGCAAGCCGGCACGGCTTGTCCTTGTTGGCGCCTGGCACGATCGCCGTTCCCGCTGTATCGCCGAGCAGGAGGACATAACGGCCGACCGCGACGCGTCCGACCACGGCGTGGGGCGGTGCCGGTGAGTCGGAGGCATCTGCCGGCAAGACGGTGACCTAGGTGAGATCCCCGGCGAGCATGGTTGCGCGCAGTGATGAGATTGGCCACCTGTGGATTGGCCACCTGTGCCAACGAGCCGAGTCGCGCTGGTCGTACAAGGGGGGTGTCCACGCATCCTCCCAAGGCGATGACCACAGCATACCGTTCATCACACAGATACTAACAACCAGAATCAACTTCGTCAGGCCCCGGGACTTCTCGAGATGCGGCGGCTGCTTCGCATGAGCTCTCCCAGGAGCGCCTCGATCGAGCGCTCGAGCTGCTGGATGGTTGCCGTCTCGACGCGCTCGAGCCCCACGGTGCGGTTGACCCAGGAGTTGATCTCGCGGTGGCTGCGACTGGCCTGACGGTGCAGTTCCGCCACCAGGCGGCTGCGCTCCTTGCGCAGTTCCGCGCGGCGCTCGAAGGCTGCCACCGGGGCTGGCGCGGGCGGGGGCGGCGGTCGGTTGGCAGTAGGTGATGGCACAGGCTGGGGAGGGCCGAACAGGGTCATCTGCGCAGCGAACTCGGCGCTCAGCGGCACGAACTCGGCCTGCGGAGATGGCTCGCTCGCTCGGCGCTCCGGCGGCTCGTCCCAGCCCTCGCCGGGCTCGTCGCGGCGCAGCGCGTGGCGCAGCTCCGTTTCGACCTCCGAGGCGTGGGTGCGCAGGGTCTGCTCGGCGGGCAGATACACCCAGCTCGGCTCGGCGGCCGTGCCGGGGATCGTGCGCACGAACCGTCCCACGATCTGGCGGAAGATCATGGGCGTCTTGGCGGCGCTCGCATACACCCCGACACGCAGACGCGGAATGTCGACGCCCTCGGAGACCATGTTCACCGCCACGATCCACGGCTCGCGTGAGCTGCGAAACTCGTGGAGCTTGCGCGCCGCGTTTGCCTCGGTGTGCAACACCACCACAGGCGCACGCCCCGTCGTCTCGCCCAGGAGCTTGGCGATCCGGCGCGCGTGGGTGGCGTCGGCCGCGACCGCGAGGGCGCCCGCGTCACGATGATCCCCGGCTCGCAGCATGCGCAGCTTGGCGTCGGCCTCGCGCAGGATGCGAGGCAGGCCGTCCGGCAGCTCGGTCGAGATCGCCGTGCGGTAGCGGCGGCCGGCCTCGCGCGCGGTAAGGACGGTCTCAAAAGACGACTCGATCACGTCATCGCCGCTACGCCATGACAGGCTCCCGTCGAAGGTCACGAAGGCCACCGGGCGACAAATCCCTTCGGCGACCGCCTCGGCGTATGTGTAGGAGACATCGGGTACGGCCAGTCCGTCGCCGTCGTAGCGCACGCCGGGGATCGGAGTGGCGTCGGAGCGAAACGGGGTGCCCGACAGCAGCAGCCAGCGTGGCGCCGACGCGAATGCCTGCCGGAAGCTCATGCCCCAGGCGAGATCCTCGCCGAGGTGGTGCGCCTCGTCGACCACCACGAGGGTGTCCGCGGAGACCTTTGCCGCCCACCCACGGGGATCTCCCGCGACGCGCGCGTAGGTGACCGCCACTCCGTCGAAGTCTTTCGGCGGGTTCGGCCCTTGCGCATCCGGCTGCAGCTGCACGCCGAGGATCGCCGCGGCCGCCGCCCACTGCCGCGTGAGGGGCGTCGTCGGGCACAGCACCGCCACGCGCCTGACGATCCGTCGCCTGAGAAGATCCTTGGCGAGCTCGAGTGCGGGACGTGTCTTTCCGGCTCCGGGCGCGGCCGAGATCAGGAACGGGCCCTCCTGCCAGTCGGTGAGGCGATCCAGCGCGTGGCGTTGCCACGCGCGCAGCGAGGTCGACGATGAGCGCGTCAAAGAGCCCGGCATCCTGCGGCACGCCACGGACGGATCGCCGCGCGCACCCGCAGCGCGCCTGGTTGAGCCGATAAGCCTCGCGACGGCGTCCTGAGCGACAAGCGCTCGCGCTGCGTCTCGCGACCGTTCGGTACGCTCGCGGGGTGACTGTGGAGCGAGGCAGTGGACGCTCCTGCGACGATCAGCAGCGGCCGGTCTGATCGGGATCTGATGTTGCCCACCACACGTTACGCGCGCAGCGATGATGCGACCATTGCGTATCAGGTCGCGGGCGAGGGCGCGCTCGACTTGCTGTTCCTGCCGGGGTGGATCTCACAGATCGAGCAGTTGTGGGAGGCGTCCGCCATGCGTCGCTTCTTCGAGCGTCTGTCGGTGTTCGGCCGTCTGATCCTGTTCGACCGTCGCGGCAGTGGACTGTCCGACAGCATGGGGGAGTCATCATCGTCGTCGTACACCCTCGAGCAGGAGGCGCGCGACGCACTCGCGGTGCTCGATGCGGTGGGCAGCGAGCGGGCAGCGCTGTTCACCTACGGCTTGGGCGGACCGGTCGGCGCGCTGCTCGCCGCCGATCGCCCGGAGCGCGTTGGCGCGCTGATCATGTATGCGTCCATCGCGCGCACTTCATGGGCTCCGGACTACGACTGGGCGATGACCGTCGAGGATCGCACCCAGTGGACCGAGCACACCGTCGCCGCCTGGGGGGAGACCAACGGTCCCGCGCTTGCGGTGCTGGCGCCCTCGATGGCCGAGGACCGTGCGCTCGCAGCGTGGTTCGCGCGTCTCCAGCGCTTGGCGGCGAGCCCGAGCGAGGCCCGCATCCTCCTGAACGCCGCGGCCGGCCTCGACGTGCGCGACATCCTGCCCGGCATCCGCGTCCCAACGCTGGTCGTGCACCGATCCGGCGACATCGCCTGGGACCCACGCCACTCGCGTTACCTGGCCGAGCACATTCCGGGAGCCCGTTACGTCGAGTTGGATGGAATCGACTCCTTCCCGTTCATCGGCGACAGCGATGCGATCGTCGAAGAGATCGAGGAGTTCCTCACCGGCCGGCGCAGCGGCGGGGAGCCGGCGCGGGCGCTGCTCACAGTGATGTTCACAGACATCGTGGATGCGACAGCGCACGCTGCGAGGCTGGGCGATGGCCGCTGGCGCGATCTGCTCGCCGACCACGATTCACAGGTGCGCGAGCAGCTCGCCCGTTTCGGCGGTCGTGAGGTAAAGACCGTAGGCGACGGTTTTCTGGTGACCTTCGCAGGGCCACCCACGCGGGCTTTGCGTTGCGCCCAGGCGATCACCGCCGCCGCACACGAGCTCGGAATCGAGGTTCGCGTCGGCGTGCACACAGGCGAGTGTGAGCTGATCGGCGAGGATGTGGGCGGCATGGCCGTTCACATCGCCTCGCGCGTGAACGCCCTCGCCGGACCCGGCGAGGTGCTCGTCTCGGGCACCGTATTTGGAACGGTCGTCGGTGGTCCCTTCGCATTCGAGGACCGTGGCTTTCACGAACTCAAGGGTGTTCCCGGGCGTTGGCCGCTGTTTGCGCTCGGCGGTTGAAGTCCAGAGCCCCGTCGTTTGTGGCATAGCCTGACCCACCTGCTCAGCGGGGATGAGCCCGATGTCGCGAGCGCTCCCTGACGGCGCACGCGTGTGGCCGCGGTCACTTCGCGCTGACTACGCCGCGCGAGTTGGCTCGGCCCCTTCGATGCAGCCGGTATGACGCCGCCCGTCGCCGGCCGGTCAGTTCGCCGGGGGCTGGGGCTTTCGGCACTTGCGCTGGACATATCTAGGGAGATCTGTAAACTCGACTGACATTCACCGCCTATTTGACCTTGAGGAGACATTACGCATGGCATCTGTACCAGTGCAGCCTTTGACCAAGGACCCCGCCGAGCCGGTCTCTCTGGCTACTTGGCGCGATCCCAAGCGCTATGCCTGGCTGCTCGGGCTGATCGTTCCCACGCTGCCCTTCCTGGCCTGGGGTCTCGTGCATGCCACCGGGCTTGCCGTCTTCTGGTTCTATGGCCCATTCCTGGTGTTCGTAGTCTTCCCGCTCCTTGACCTGCTGATCGGGATGGACTCCAGGAACCCACCCGACAGCGTGATCCGATGGCTGGAGCAGGATCGCTACTACCGCTGGTGCACCTACCTGTTCCTGCCGATCCAGTACGCCGGCCTGATCTTCGCCTGCCGGCTGTGGTCCAGCGGACAGCTTTCGGCCGTCGACGACGTCGGGCTGGCATTGACGGTCGGCATGGTTAGCGGGATCGCGATCAACACCGCCCACGAGCTCGGTCACAAGCGCGATGACCTGGAGCGCCGGCTGAGCAAGGTCGCACTCGCCCAGAGCGGCTACGGGCACTTCTTCGTCGAGCACAACCGCGGCCACCACGTGCGCGTCGCCACGCCCGAGGACCCCGCCAGCGCGCGGCTGGGGGAGAGCTTCTACGCCTTCTGGCCCCGCACCGTCGCCGGCAGCCTGCGCTCGGCTCTTGAGATCGAACGCGACCATTTGGCGCGCGACGGCCACCGCTTCTGGACCTTCCGCAACGACATCCTCAGCGCCTGGGCGATGACCTTCGTGCTGTTCGCCGCGCTCGTCCTCGCCTTCGGGCTTGTCGTGCTGCCTTTTCTCTTGATCCAGGCCGTCATCGGCTTCTCTTTGCTGGAGTTCGTCAACTACCTCGAGCACTACGGCCTGCTTCGCCCGCGCCGTGACGACGGGCGCTACGAACGCACCCGTCCCGAGCACAGCTGGAACAGCAACAGCGTCGCCTCCAACGTCCTCCTCTACCACCTGCAACGCCACTCCGACCATCATGCCAACCCCTTGCGTCGCTACCAGGCTCTGCGCCACTTCGACGAGGCTCCCCAGCTGCCGACGGGCTACGCCGGAATGATCGTGCTCGCCGCCTTCCCGCCTTTGTGGCGGCGCGTGATGGACCCGCTGCTGCTTGACCACTACGACGGAGAGCTCGCCCGCGCCAACATCGCCCCCCGCCGCCGCGCCCGACTGCTCGCCCGCCACGGAGCGTCCTCGTGAGCGCGCCCTCCGCGGTTGCTCCCTCCACACTCGCCCCCTCCCCGATCGCGGGGCGAGAGCGCGCTCCCTACGCTGTCGCCGCCCGTGAGCTGCTGCGCGACACCCTCTTCGACGCCGCCCGTCATGAGCTTTCCCGCCGGCGTTGGAACGAAGTCACGATGGCCGGCATCGCCGCCGCCGCCGGCGTCAGTCGCCAGACCCTCTACAAGGAGTTCGGCTCGCGCGATGATTTCGCCAGAGCGCTCATCTTGCGCGAAGCCGACCGTTTCGTCGCGGCTGTAGAGGGAGCCATGGATGCCCACCTCGACGATCCCACCGCTGCCCTGCTGGCGGCCTTCGGACTGTTTTTGACCGTCGCCTCCGAGGATCCCCTAGTGCGCGCGGCGATCGCCGGGGCCGATGAGATGCTGCCGCTCGTGACCACCCAGGGCCAGTCCCTGGTCGAGCGCTCCAGCGAGCGTCTGCATTCCGCGATCGTCTCGCGCTGGCCCCAGGTCCGCTCGCGCGACGCGGCTTTGCTATCCGAGTGCCTCGTGCGCCTTGCGATCAGCTACGCCACCCTTCCCGCCGGCCCGGCCGGCACCACCGCCTCCTCGATCGCCGACCTGTTCGGCCCCTACATCGAGCGGGCTTTGTCAGGCGGGGGTGCTGGTGGATAGGCCCACGAGCTGGGCGCTGTGCTCCCACAGGCCTTCGGCGAGCGTGTCGTCCCGGGCTTGAGCGTTTGGGTTCGTCACCTTCTCGTCCACGACGTACTCGCCGTCGAGCATGGCGGCATCGTCAGAGACCGCAAGCCAGACCAGTGACCTGGCGCCTCTCTGCGGCGAGCGAAAGAACGGGGAGCCGAGCGTCGTGAGGACCTTCCACAGCCCGTTTTCGTTCTTGCCGAACCCCGTGCGCACGACGCCCGGGTGAAAGCAGTTGGCGTGCAGCTCCGGCGCGCGCTTGGCCAGCTCGCGGGTGAACAGGATGTTGCACATCTTCGAGGTGCCGTACACGCGCATCGCGGAGTAGGACCTCTCGGACTGCAGGTCATCGAGATCCAGACGCCCGGTCTTGTGTGCGTCGGATGCGGTGGTCACCACCCGCCCGCCGTCCATACGGCCACGCAGCAGGTTGGTGAGCAGGAACGGGGCGAGATGGTTCAACGCAAGCGTCCGCTCCAGCCCCTCTGAGGTCTCCTCACGCGAGCCAAACAGCGCCCCCGCATTGTTGGCGAGGACGTCGATGTGCTCGTAGCGCCCACCGACCTCCTCGGCCAGGGCCCGGACGTCGGCCATCAGCGTCAGATCCGCAATATGCTCATGGATCGGCGCCCCTCCGCCAGTTGCCTTCGCTTCCCGCGCGACAGCCTTGACGCGCTCCGTCTCGCGACCCACCAGCGCCACCTCGACACCTTGGCGGGCCAGCTCGATCGCGGCGGCGCGGCCGATGCCGCGGGTAGCGCCTGTGAGTAGGACGAACGTCACGTCATCGACTCTACAACGAGCCCGGCACGCACTGCCGCCACATCGTGCATGATGCGCGTGCGCTCTAAATCATGGCTCGCTCCGTCAGGGAGATCTACCTCGGCAAGCGGCTCAAGAATCCATTGAGAGCGTCGGTGTCTTGGAGGAAGACGCGTGGGATAACGCGCCGTTCACAAGACGGCTACGCCACGGTCACAAAGGTGGCTTCCTGCCGCGGATACGTTTGGCGTGCTTCCACATCCCTGGACATCAATCACGCGCACAAAGGAGACCGTGATGACAACGAAGCGTTCTGGCCCTCGAGTGTTCTCCCGTACAGTGGCTCTGATTCTGGCATCGACGGCACTCGGGGCCGGGTTCGGCGCGTCCGCGCAAGCCGATGGCGGGCACTTCCCGCAAGCCGGCGGTGGGCACTCGCTGGTGCCCGGCAACCTGCTCCTCAGCCGCAGCGTCTATGAGAACGATCCGAACTTGACGGCCGGCGTCACGGAGCTCCCGGCGGGCTGCGTGACCGGTTGCGTGCCCGCCAAGGCCGGCGGCGTCTACCCGGAAGTGTGGGACAACGACCTCGTCGACGAAAGCTTCGGCGTGACCTCGAAGATCTTCCTCGATCAGCTCTCCCCGTGGGGCGCGCCGGTCAGCACGCTCGAAGTCCCCAACAGCGCGGCACCAGGCTTCTCCTCGGGCGAGGACCAGATGGTCACGAGCTTCTCCTCGAAGTCAGAGCTGGCGCTCAACCTCTCCACCCGCGGGCGCTACGTCACGTTCATGGGCTACCTCGCCCCGGTCGACGCGCTTGACGTCTCCAACTCGAACACACCCGGGGTGATCGACTCGACCAACCCAGACCCGGGAGCCGCCTACCGCGTGATTGCCCAACTCGACAGTCAGGGTCACTTCAAGTTCACCGAGACGAATGCCTACAGCGGCAACAACGGGCGTGCGGCGATCATGGCCGAAGAACACGCGCACGTGATCTACATGGCGGGCAATGCCGGCAACGGCGCGAACCCGCAGCCGGACGGGATCATCGCCGGCGCCGGCGCGCAGATCGTCAAGCCCTCACATGAACCGACGCCGGAGCTGTTGCAGGAACCGGGATTCCCGACCCCCGTCGGCAGCTTCAACGTCACACAACTCGGAGCCAAGGCGGACAAGGTCGGCAAGGACACCAACTTCCGCGGCCTGACGATCTACAACAACGTCGTCTACTACACGAAGGGCTCTGGCGGCAACGGCGTCAACACCGTCTACTTCCTCGACACCACTCACAAAGCCTGCCCCACCGGCGTCGGCCTGCCCGCGCCGGAAGCGAAACTACCGACCTGGCCGCTCGCGTACAGCCCGGAAGACATCCAGACAGAAGGCCTGAAGCCTTACAACATGTGCATCCTCAAGGGCTTCCCGACTGCGCTGAAGTCAAAGAGCGCGTTCCCGTTCGGCATCTGGTTCGCGAACGCGAACACCCTCTACGTCGCCGACGAGGGCAACGGCGAAACCACCTACTCCACCTCCAAAAACGAATACACCGAAGCGGCCGCTTCGACGACGGCCGGGCTGCAGAAGTGGATCTTTAATTCGGGAACGGGCACGTGGCAGTTGGCATACACCCTGCAGGGGGGACTCAAGCTGGGCCAGCCGTACACCGTTGCCGGGTATCCGACCGGCGATAACACGGTTACCGGCCTGCCCTGGGCGCCCGCCACCGATGGCCTGCGCAACATCGTCGGCCGTGTGAACGGGGATGGGACGGCGAGCATCTGGGCCATCACCTCGACCGTGAGCGGAGACGGCGATCAGGGCGCGGACCCGAACAAGCTCGTGGCGATCACCGATCACCTGGGCGTAACGACGCCTCCCGCGTCGGAGAACTTCACGACCGCCCGATCCGCCGGCTACGGCGAAGTGCTGCGTGGGGTCTCATTCACACCGGGGACCGGTGCGCCCCCAGGCGGCTTCTGCGAGGGACAGCCGCCTGCTGCGCATAACTGCGACGGTCAGTAGCGGTCAGCAAACCCGGGCGGTCCGCCGGCGTGCCCGGCGCGGCCGCCCGCGATCAACGGTGGAACCTGTATGGTCGAAATTAAATTCAACCCTGTCCTAAACAATAAATACAAAGCCATTTTCCGCGAGCATGGCGCTCCCAACGTCGATCTGGTGGGAGAAGGCTGACGGAAGCCTGACTTGTCCGAATCGCGGTCGGGCATGACATAGCCGCATGGGCCACGGTATGGTCGCGTCGCCGAGCGACATACCGTGGCTTTGCGGCACGGCGAGCCCTCTAGGAGACATCCATAGGGAGCGTTCTGCCATCGGGAGCGCTCTGCTCGCGCTCGTCCGCACCGCTCCGTCAGCGGGCAAGCGCCACCGAGCCCCCGGCTCGTGGCGCACGACCGACGCCTACAGCAGCCCCACCTGACGCAGGATCGACACCGAGTCTGAATACACGTCCTTGCGCTTGACCTTGCCATTCTCGAACGGGATCACATCCATGCCCTTCCACTCGATCCGCTCACCCGACGGCTCCGCCACGATCTCCCCCCGGGTCAGCGGCTTCACGTGGGTAGCCCGCGCGGTCCACTCCTGCACCACCAGATCCTCGCGCACATACAATCTCCGCGTCTCGAACTCGATATCCGGCCAGGACTCGAAGATGCCGGCTATGTGCCTCAGCGCGTCCTCGCCCTCCGCGCGCTCCCCGGCGGTGTGGTTCTCGAACACCATACCCGGCGCGTGCATCCGCCCGATCGCCTCGACATCGTGGGCGTTCCAGGCGTCGTTGTAGGCGGCGATCGTCTCCCGCAACCCCTCCGGCTCGCTCGCGGCGCTCATCGTCACTACGCCCAGCTCATCGGCTTGTATCCGCTCGACCGCGGTGCGGACACGATCAGCACCTCCACCGGCTCACGGCCGTCGTTGCGCGCCGTGCGCTTGTGCTCGGGGTCCAACCGCGCCCACGTGCCGGCGGGCGCCGGGTGGTCCTGCCCGTCGATCACCAGGGTCGCGTCGCCGCTGAGCACGAAGAACACCTCCTCCTGGTCACGTTCGATCTCATCGTGCTCGGGGATCTGCTCCCCGGGGGGCACCTCGACGACGTTGACGCCGAACGTCCGCACCCCGAGCGTCCGGCGGATGAGCCGCCAGTTGCCGGTCGTCTCGCACTCGGCCTGGTTGGCGAGGTTGTAGCTCATGGTGTGGCGGTGGATGCTAGCGATGACCTACGGCGCCCGCGGGTCCGTCGATCGATCCTTCGCGGGGCGGCCCTGCTGATCTCAACCCAGAATCCAAGGCATGTTCGACTGAGCAGGCTTTCCATGCGCCCGAGTGGACTCGAACCACCACCCCGTTTACACAGGACAAGGCCCTCAACCTTGCGCGTCTACCAAATTCCGCCACGGGCGCAGAGGGGCGAGTATAGCCGTGGCCAATTGGGCCGGGAGACCGGAAGAGCCCGTGCAACTGCCGCATGAGCACCGCGGCCACACCTCCAGGTCCCGCCGTATTCAGACCCCGCGAAACGCGCTCACCCTTGCGTTCGTCCACAGGTCACGCTATGGTACGAACACATGTTCGTCGGAATTCCCAGTCAACCGGAACATAGGGAGCGGAACAGGCAATCATGGATCTGACCAAGCGCCAGCAGGAGATATTCGACTTCATCCGCAAGCACTCGGCCAAGTACGGCTATCCGCCCACAGTGCGCGACATTGGCAAGGCAGTCGGATTGGCCTCGTCCTCGACGGTGCACGCGCATCTGGCCAACCTGGAGAAGATCGGCCTGCTGCGCCGGGACCCCTCCAAGCCGCGCGCGATCGAGTTGCTAGACCGCGCGATGGGCAGCGCCGTGGAGGGCGTGCGCGGGATCGTGCGCCCCGACAGTCTGCCGCTGTTGGGCTCGGTGGCCGCGGGAGCACCGATGCTCGCGGAGGAGAACGTCGAGGAATATGTCTCGGTTCCCGAACTGGCGGGCGGCGGGGACGGTCAGTACCTGCTCCAGATCCGCGGCGACTCGATGAGGGACGCAGGCATCCTCGATGGCGACTACGTGGTGGTGCATTCGCAGGACACCGCGCGCGACGGCGACATCGTCGTCGCGTTGCTTGGAGATGAGGCGACGGTCAAGCGCTTCTTCCGCGAGCCCGATCACATCAGGCTGCAGCCAGAGAACGACACGATGGAGCCGATCCGCAGCAAAAATGTGAAGGTGCTCGGACGCGTTGTGGGCCTGCTCAGGAGTGTTTGAGCCCGGGTCGAAACTGCGGTAACTCCGCCGCAAGGCGTCGGGGCGACCGTGGACGCGGTTCAGCTCGCCGCGATGCGCTTGGACGCAAACGCGAGATCCGGTGCGAGATGCGGTTCTTTACACCGCGCGCGCAGCGCGCTACCGTGGCAGACGCAGGTCAGGCAGCCGCGAGGGCTGAGAAGCCTTCGAGGAAAGTCCGGACACCAAAGGGCAGGGTGGTCGAGGTATCGACCCGGGGAAACCCGCGGGAAAGTGCCACAGAAACAAACCGCCTAAGCTCGCCGTCCCACGTGAACGGCGGGCCGGCAAGGGTGAAATGGTGCGGTAAGAGCGCACCAGCGTCGCGGTGACGCGGCGGCTGGGCAAACCCCACCCGGTGCAAGGTCAAAGCGGACCGCCTGCAGGTAGCCCGCCGAGGTCCAGGTAGGCCGCGCAGATGGATGGCTGCTCAACGACAGAATCCGGCTTATCGACCTGCTAAGGAAAAGCCCCGCTACGGCGGGGCTTTTCTATGTGCCAAAACTCAAGCTATCGCGGACGGCGCCCGACTATAGCCGTGTGTTCTCCAAGCGCTCGATGGCGGGCGGGGGACAGGCGGACCCCGCCCGTTCTCCCCAGCGGTGGATCTTTCCATCCAAGGTCGCCCGACTCCTGCTGGGCATGCCGTCGCGGCCTTTCGCGACCGGTTCTGCCTCCCCGACCGTGGGCGGGCTCGCGCAGGCGCCGTGGGGACGGTGGTGGGATGCTCGGCCGCGCCTGCTGCGCTTCCTGGCGCTGCTCGCGATCGCCTGGATGGCGGTCTACCTCGTCTGGCGCGTCGGCTGGAGCTGGCACGGCGCGAGCCGCTGGCTGTGGGGCGCCCTGCTCGTGACCGAGCTCTACGGGATGTGGAACCTCACGATCCTGACCTGGTTCTCCTGGAGCATTCCCGCTGCCACACGCCCCTCCCCGACACCCGGCCGTCGGGTCGACATCTACGTGTGCACGTATGACGAGACGCCGACCGTGCTGCGAGCGACACTCGCCGGCTGCGCGGCGGTGACCTACCCTCATACGACCTATCTGCTCGACGACGGCCGCCGGCCCGAAATGGCCCAGCTCGCCCGCGAATGGGGCGCCGAGTACCTTACGCGGCCCGACAACGAGCACGCCAAGGCCGGCAACATCAATCACGCGCTGCCGATCACGCGAGGCGACCTCGTGTTCGTGCTCGACGCCGATCACATCCCGCTCTCCGACGCGCTCGACGCGGTGGTCGGCTACTTCGACGATGAGGATCTCGCGCTCGTCCAGACTCCGCATGACTTCTACAACCAAGACTCGATCCAGCACTACGAGATCGGACGCCACGAGCAGTCGGTGTTCTACTCGGTGATCTGTCCCGGCAAGGACCGGCACGATGCGTCGTTTTGGTGTGGCTCGGGCGCGGTGATCCGTCGCGCCGCGCTGCTCGATGTCGGCGGCGTCGCTGTGGAGACGATCGCGGAGGACTTTCACACGACGATCAAGCTGCACCGCGCCGGATGGCGTTCGCGCTATCACGACGAGGTGCTGATCCAGGGACTTGCTCCGCATGACCTCGCGGCCTACCTGTTGCAGCGCGATCGCTGGGCGCGGGGCAACCTCTCCGTGTTCACGACGCCCGAGTCGCCGCTACGCGCACGCGAGCTGACCGCGCTCCAGCGGCTGAGCTATTTCGCGAGCCTGTCGTCCTACCTTGCCGGCCCGATGCGGCTGCTGATGCTCGGGACGCTCACCGCGGTGCTGTGGACGGGTCAGTTGCCGCTGACCGCGACACTGCTCACGCTCGGCGTGCTGTGGGCGCCGGCGACGCTGCTATCGATCGCCGCCGGATCCGCCCTGTGCCGTGGCTACCAGCGGATCTCCGATACGACTCACTTCGAACTCTGCACCGCCGAAATCTTCGCGCGGGCGTTGCGTTGTGTGGTGCGACCCGGCCGTGCGACGTTCAAGGTGACGCCGAAGGAAGGCATTGATCTGGGCGGACTGCAAGCGCTCCGCCGGCTGCCCGCCGTCATGGTGATCGCCGTCCTGCTGTCGAGTGGCGTCGCGCTGCGGATTCTCGACGAGGCGGGCGTTCACCTGTTTCTACCGGGCTTGCGCGGGATCGCGTTGTGGATCGTCCCGCTCGTCGGCGTCTTCGAGCTCCGCAGGGTCCTGCGCACGCTTGCGATCGTCGCACGGCGGCGTCAGCAGCGGATCGAGTACCGCATGCCTCTCGACGCGCCCGCGGTCGCCGTCCCAAGTGCGCTCGGCGCGTCACCGCTGAGTGGCCGCGCCCGCGATCTCTCTCCCTCGGGTGTCGGCCTCGAGCTGTCGGCCCCGATCGAGGTCGGCACGGCTGTCACCGCCACGATCGAGCTGGCGGGGGTCTGTGGGGAGATGGTTCCGGTTGGCCTCGACCTGACGATCCAATCGTGCCGGCGTCAGGGCGATGCATGGGTGGTGGGCTCACGCATCACTGCCGCCAGTGCGCAGGACAGCCGCCGCGTGGTCGAGTACTGCTACGTCGTCTATCAGTCCAAGCGTTTGCGTGGAAGCGGGCCGCCCGTTGCTCTGCCCACGCCGGTCGCGGTGGTCGAGCCTTCCCCGGCAGCCGTGTTCGGGGCGGAGCTCGTCTCGGCCTGAGCCCGGCGCGTTATGCCGCGACCGGACTGGGCGTGCGCCCTAGGCCCTCGAGCGCGGCGAGCATCGCGTCGAGCTCGCAGTCGATCTTCGCCGGCCAGGGCTTTTCCGGGTGATCGTCGAGCGTCTTCAGGCCATTGCCGGTGATCATCGCGACGATTGTGTCGTCGGGCGCGATCTTGCCTTCGCCGGCGAGCTTCTCCAGCACCGCGATCGTCGTGCCACCGGCCGGCTCGGTCAAGAGGCCCTCGGTTGCCGCCAGCAGGTCGATGCCCGCGAAGATCTCCGGGTCTGAGGCAAAGCCGCCGGTGCCGCCGCGTTTGCGTACGGCGTCGATCACGAGATAGCCGTCGCCGGGTGCGCCGATCGCCAGCGAGTGCGCGGCGGTCTCCGGCGTCACGGCATGGACCTCGGCCTCCTCGGCCAGGATCGCGGTGGCGATCGGGTTGCAGCCGCTGGGCTGGGCGATGTGGATGCGGGTCGGGTCGGTCTCGGCGAGTCCCAGCAGCTGCAGCTCGCCCAGGCCCTTGTGCAGACGCGAGGAGAGCGTGCCACCGGCGGCGGCGGTGATGATGTGGTCGGGCGATTGCCAGTCGAGCTGCTCGACGATCTCAAACGCGGCGGTCTTTGCGCCCTCCGCATAGAAAGGACGCAGGGTGATGTTCGCGAACTCCAGCCCCGTCGCTTCGGCGATTTCGCGGCAGCGGCGGTTGGCTTCGTCGTAGTTGCCCTCCACCTGACAGACCTTCGCGCCCAGTGCAGCGCAGGCGCGAGCCTTCGTGTCCTCAAGGCGGTTGGGGTAGAACACGTACGCATCGACCCCCGCCTTGGCGGCGAGCGAGGCAACGGCGGTGCCGACATTGCCAGTGGAGACGCAGCCGATCTCATCGCGACCGAGCTCGAGCAGTCGCGCGATGGACATCGAGACGACGCGATCCTTGTAGGAGAGGCTGGGGCGCGAGGTGGAATCGTCCTTTAGGTAGAGATTGCTCAGGCCCAGCTCGGCCCCCAGCCGGTCGGCGTGGATCAAAGGGGTGTAGCCGGCATAGCGGCCGACGCGGGCCTGGGCGGAAGCGTCGACGATCGGCAGGAGCTCCTCGAAGTGCCAGATGTTCTGAGGACGCTCAGCGCTGGGGACCTCTTTGAAATGACGGGCGGCAAGCTCGTAGTCGTAGACGACGTCGAGCCCCTTGCCGCAGTCGGGGCACGCGAACACCGTGTCGGTCAACGGATACCGGCGGTCGCAGCGGTGGCAGACGAGGCCCGTGGCGCACGAGCGAGTACGCGTCCGGGACCCCTGGCTGGTCGATGCGGTGCTGGACAGGCTCATGCCGGTACCCGAGACGATACGCCTGGCCACGGCGTTTGTGTGTCGCCGTCGTTGCCGAGCTCGATCCACAGCTCCTCGGCGAGGTGGGGGGCCAGCGGCGCCAGCAGCTGTGCGAGCACCTGCAGCGCTCCCAGCAGCGCGTCGCGATCGGCCGCGCTCAGCGCGCCGGTGCGCGCGAGGATGCGCTTGTCGAAGTCCTTGATGCGGTCGAACAGGCGCATGACGTTGCGCACGGCGCTGTGCATCTCCAGGGCGAGCATCTCCTCGGTCGTCTTCTCGATGGCGGCGGCGCACCATTTCTCCAGACGCACGCGCAGATGCTCGGTCGTGTCCCTGACCTGGACCTCCGCGCCGGAAGTCTCATCGCCGGCGACGAGTCGATCCGGGTCAGCCGACTCCGCCGCTGCCGCGGCGAGCTGGGCTTGAGAGAAGTCCCAGACCTGGGTCAGAAATCGACGGCAGCGCAGGACCGCGGAGTCGCTCCAGTTCAGCGCGCGCTGCGGGCCGGCGGCATATAGCGTCGCCAGGCGCACGGTATCGGCGCCGTAACGCGCGACGAGCTCGTCGGGGTCGACGACGTTGCCGAGGTGCTTGCTCATCTTGCGCCCGTCGCGGATGACCATCTCGTGGAACAGGCAGCCCGCGAACGGCTCGCCGTCTCCCAGGAACGCGAGCGGTCCGATGTCGCGCAGCGCCTTGGTGACGATGCGCTGGTCGAACACGAAGTTGCCGCTGTCCGAGCCGGCCACCACGCGCTCGGACGGAAGCCACGCGCGCAGGTCCTCTAGGGCGAAGATCTCATCCAGCGGGCGCTCGCGCTCGGAGGGCGGCACGCACACCGGGACCCACAGCCACAGCGCGTCGAAATGGCAGTCCAGCGTGTCGGTTTCACGTCGCGCAGGCCCGTCGCAGCGGGGGCAGGTGGTCTGCACGAAGTCCTCGCGCTCGGCCAGCGGGTTGCCGGCGCCGGTGGGCTTCAAGTCGAGTGGCAGCAGCACCGGCAGTTGCTCCACGGGCACGGGCACCGCGCCACAGTCGCCATCGCAGTAGACGATCGGGATCGGTGTGCCCCATGAGCGCTGGCGCGAGATCGAGAAGTCGTTGGCGCGGTAGCGCACAGCCGGACGCAGTCCCGCGATCGACTGGGCGCCCTCCTCGCCAGCGCCCTCGTCGCCGGCCTCCCCGCCGCGATCCCCACTGTCCCCGGAGCCCGCGGCGCCGACGGGCGGGTTCTCCCGTGAGGTGGTCTCGTTCTGGTCCTCGTCGGTGGGGAGCGACAGTCGCTGCGCGATCAGCGCGTCGGTGCGGTCGCGCGCGGGAATGCCGAGGACTGCGGTGACGCCGAAGCGCCCGTCCACGACGGGCGAGATCAGCACGGGCAGAGGCTCTCCGTCCGCGGGCGAGGGCAGCGTGCGGCCGGTGTCGATCAGCGGGATCGCCTCGGCGTCCCGGGCGCTGCGCTCCATGCTGCCCGAGCGCAGCTCATCCAGGCGCTTGTGAGCCTCGGGAGTGCTCGCCCACAGCTCGATGTCGGGATGCTTGGGCGAGATCAGCACGAAGCGCGCGAGCGCGACGGCGTCCTCGTGGGGAGTGAACACCGTCAGGCTCTCGCCGTCCGATGATGAGTGCTCTGAATCGCCGTCGTTGCGCGCGCGTGCGTGTACGCGCGCGGCGCCGTCCAAAAAGTCTGCACTCAGTAGCTCGACCTCGACCCCGTCGACGCGCCCTAGCACGAAGCGCTGGCTCGAGAGCGCGACCTCGTCCCACAGGCCGCTCCCGGCAAGCTCATTCAGGCGCCGGTCGTTCTCCTGAAGGTAGGCGCTGATGCGCAGGTACCACTGCGGGAGCTGGGTCAGCCGCACGGGATTGTGGCAGCGCCAGCAGAGGCCACCGTCTTCCACCTGGATGCTCGCGAGGGTCGTCTGGCAGGTGTCGCACCAGTCGACGACGCCCGTGCCGCGGTAGACCAAGCCGGCGTCGAGCAGCGTGACGAACAGCCACTGCGACCAGCGGTACATGAGCGCGTCGGAGCTGAGGAACGTGCGATCCCAGTCGAAGGAGTAGCCGAGGCGCCGCAGCTGACCGGTCATGTGCTCGGCGCAGCGAGCGACCCAGTCACTCGGGGACTCCCCACGGTCGATCGCGCCCAACTCGGCGGGCAAGCCGAAGGCGTCGAAGCCAAACGCGAACAGCACGTCCTCGCCCCGCGCGCGCTGGAAGCGCGCGTAGGCGTCTCCGATCGAGTAGGAGCGGACGTGGCCGATGTGGATGTTGCCGGAGGTGAACGGGGCGGAGGGCTTGATGTAGCGGCGTGGTCGATTGCCCTCCACGGATGGCGTCGCGAACGCGTCGCGCGCCTGCCAGGCGGCCTGCCGGTGCGCCTCGATCGCGTGCGGGTCGTAGCTTGGAGAAGTCCTACTGTTCATAGCCAAACGAGCATATCCGAGGGTTCATGACGCATCGTGACCCTCACGGTGTTCGTCCGCGACAACTGCAAAGATGCTGAGATGGAGATAGAGATCGGACGCGGCAAGAAGGCCCGCCAGGCATACGGTTTCGATGACATCGCGATCGTGCCCTCGCGGCGCACGCGCGATCCCGACGACATCGACATCAGCTGGAAGCTGGGCCCCTACCAGTTCGAGCTGCCGATGCTCGCCTCCGCGATGGACGGCGTCGTCTCGCCCAAGACCGCGGCGCTGATCGGCGGCCTGGGTGGGCTGGCGGTGCTCAATCTGGAGGGCATATTCACCCGTTACGAGGACGCCGACGAGCAGCTGGAGCGGATCGCGCAGCTGCCCAAGGAGGCGGCCACGCGCGAGATGCAGGAGATTTACCGCGAGCCGGTCAAGCCCGAGCTGATCACCAAACGGATCGAAGAGATCAAGGAACAGAAGGTCGTCGTCGCCGCCTCGCTGACACCTCAGCGCGTGCGCGACTACTACGAGCTCGCGTTGGAGGCGGGCCTGGACGTGCTCGTGATCCAGGGAACGGTCGTCTCCGGCGAACACGTCTCGACCGTGTCCGAGCCGCTGAACCTGAAGGAGTTCATCCCCAGCCTCGACGTGCCGGTGGTTGTCGGCGGGTGCGCCTCCTACCACACGGGCTTGCACCTGATGCGGACCGGCGCGGCCGGTGTGCTCGTCGGCGTGGGGCCGGGCGCGGCGTGCACGACCAGGGGCGTGCTCGGCATCGGCGTGCCTCAGGCCACAGCGATCGCGGACGTGGCGCACGCGCGCTCTACGCACATGCTGGAGACGGGGGAGTACTGCCAGGTGATCGCCGACGGCGGGATGGGCAACGGGGGAGACGTGTCCAAGGCGATCGCGCTGGGCGCTGACGCGGTGATGATCGGCTCGCCACTCGCGCGCGCATATGAGGCGCCGGGCAGGGGCTTTCACTGGGGTATGGCGACATTCCATCCGACCCTGCCGCGCGGCGCGCGCGTGGCGACCACGCAGAACGGCACGCTCGAGGAGATCCTGGTCGGCCCGGCACGAGAGAACGACGGGACGTTCAACCTGTTCGGCGGGCTGCGCACCTCGATGGCGACGTGCGGGCACAAGGATCTTGCCGAGTTCAACCGGGCGGAGGTCGTGATCGCGCCGGCGTTGCAGACCGAGGGCAAGGCGCTGCAACGCGACCAGGCTGTGGGCATGGGGGCAGTGAACGGCAAGGCCGCCGTGCTGGTCAATGACTGAGATCGCTGCCACGGCGCCCAAGCCGGTACGAGAGCAGGGGGGCACGATGGCGGCGGCCACCGAAGAGATAGTCGTCCTTGACTACGGCGGTCAGTACTCGCAGCTGATCGCGCGCAGGATCCGAGACTGCGGGGTGTTCAGTGAGCTGCTCCCGCACAGCGTCCCGCTGGATGAGGTCCTCAAGCGCAAGCCACGCGGGATCGTGCTGTCGGGCGGGCCGGCGTCGGTGTATGCGCCGGGGGCGCCGAAGCTCGATCGTGGACTGCTGGAGCTGGGTGTGCCCGTGCTGGGCATCTGTTACGGCATGCAGCTGCTCGTGCACGAGCTCGGCGGAAGGGTCGAGCAGGCAGAGGTGGGAGAGTTCGGGCGCTCGGACCTGACCGTCACAAACCAAGGACGACTGCTGGCGGGAATGCCGAAAGAGCAGACGTGCTGGATGTCTCACCGGGACACCGTGTTCGAGCCGCCTCCGGGGTTCACCGCGCTGGCATCGTCCAGCGCCTCGCCGGTGGCCGCAGTGGAGGACACCGAACGAGGGATCTACGGGATCCAGTTTCACCCCGAGGTCGTGCACACCCCGTACGGGCAGGAGATACTGACGCGGTTCCTGACGGACATAGCCGGGTGCGAGCGGACATGGTCGGCGAGGTCGATCGTCGAGGACCAGATCGAGCGGATCTCCGCGCAGGTCGGCAAGGGGAAGGTGATCTGCGGACTGTCCGGCGGCGTGGACTCGTCAGTGGCGGCGCTGCTCGTGCACAGGGCGGTTGGGGATCAGCTGACGTGTGTGTTCGTCGATCACGGGCTGATGAGAAAGGACGAGGGCGAGCAGGTGGTGAGCGCGTTCAGGGACACGTTCAAGGTGCCGTTGGTGGCGGTCGACGCGGAGGAGCGGTTCCTGGAGAAGCTGTATGGGGTGACCGAGCCGGAGGCCAAGCGCAAGGCGATCGGCGCGGAGTTCATCAGGGTGTTCGAAGAGGAGGCCGCGAAGATATCGATCGCGGACCCGCCCGAGTATCTGGTGCAGGGAACGTTGTATTCGGACGTGATCGAGTCCGGTGGCGGGACGGGCGCGGCGACGATCAAGAGCCATCACAACGTGGGCGGGTTGCCGGAGGACCTTAAGTTCGAGCTGGTAGAGCCGCTGCGGGCCCTGTTCAAGGATGAGGTCAGGGCGGTGGGCGTCGAGTTGGGCCTGCCCGAACGCCTGGTCTGGCGCCAGCCGTTCCCGGGGCCGGGTCTGGCGATCAGGGTGGTCGGCGGCGAAGCGACCAAGGAGCGGCTGGACGTGCTGCGCGAGGCCGATCACATATTGCAGGATGAGATCCGCAAAGCGGGGCTGTATCGCGAGCTGTGGCAGTCGTTCTGTGTGCTGCCGGACGTCAAGACCGTCGGCGTGCAGGGGGACGAGCGCACGTACGGGTACGTGGTGGTTGTGCGGGCGGTGACGAGCGACGACGCGATGACGGCGGACTGGGCGCGGCTGCCGTACGACCTGCTGGAGACGATCGCGTCGCGGATGATCAACGAGCTGCGCGAGGTCAACCGGGTGGTTCTCGACATAACGTCAAAGCCTCCCGGCACCATCGAGTGGGAGTGACTATGATGTTCGGCTGCGCCGCGCGCTGACGTGCGGCTTTTTTCACGCAATGACGACATCGATGAAAACATATGTGGCTAAGCCCACCGAGCGCGAGCGCAACTGGCTCGTCGTCGACGCGAATGGCAAGACGCTCGGTCGGCTGGCGACGCAGATCGCGGATGTGCTGCGAGGTAAGCGTAAGCCCGAGTACACGCCGCACATCGACACGGGCGACTTCGTCGTGGTGATCAACGCCGAGAAGGTCGCGGTGACCGGCAACAAGCGCAAAGACAAGCGCTACTACCGTCACTCGGGCTACCCGGGCGGACTGCGGTCACGCACGTTCGAGGAGATGATCGCGCGCCGGCCCGAGGAGGTCATCAGGCTCGCCGTGAAAGGGATGATGCCCCGCAACAGGCTCGCGCGCAAGCAGATAACGAAGCTCAAGATCTACGCTGGTCCCGAGCACCCGCACATAGCGCAGAAGCCGCAACCACTGGAGATAGAGGCATAAGCATTATGGCCGACGACGACACGCCCGAGACCCCCGAGACGCCCATGGAGGAGACGCCCTCCGAGCACGCCGTACCGACCGAGGACGCGACGGAGATCGCCGGGTCCGCGGAGGACGCGGCACTGGAGGCGTTCGAGGAGGCGCAGGAGCACGTCGGTGACGGCGAGCCGGCCGGCGAGGCTGAGAAGTTCGATCCGATTGCCGGCAACGCGGTCCCAACCGACGATGCGACGGAGATCGCGGGCTCCGCTGAGGATGCACCGCTGGAGGCCGCGCAGGAGGCCGAGGAGCGCGCCGAGGCCGAGGAGCTGGTCGAGGCTTTCGAGGAGATTGTGGCTGAGGAGATCGCTGAGGAGATCGTCGAGGAGGTTGTGCAAGAGGCCGTCGCGGAGGCTGTGGCTGAGGAGATCATTGAGGAGGTTGTGGCTGAGGAGATCGCCGAGGAGATCATCGCGGAGGTTGTGGCTGAGGAGATCGCCGAGGAGATCATCGAGGAGGCTGTGGCTGAGGAGATCATCGAGGAGGCTGTGGCTGAGGAGGTCGCCGAGGAGATCATCGCGGAGGTTGTGGCTGAGGAGATCGCCGAGGAGATCATCGAGGAGGCTGTGGCTGAGGAGGTCGCCGAGGAGATCGTGGGAGAGGCGGTCGAGGCCGAGTCCGAGGCGGAGGCCGATGAGGATCTGGAGGATGAGCCCGCGCCGCGTGAGAAGCCGGCCGTGCCGGGAGCTCACCTCGAGGTTGACATCGTCCCCGAGGGCGTCGACCCGCTGGGGCGCGACAGGGAGTCCGCCGACCCGTACGCGAGCGTGGCGGAGGCGTACGGACAGGAGGAAGCCGAGGGTGGCGAGGAGGGGGAGCTCCGGGAGGAACAGGAGACGCTCGCCGAGCCGATCTCGACGGCTGCGATCGATCTCGCCTCTGGAGCAAGGTACCGGGCGACCGGCAAGCGTAAGACGGCGATTGCGCGAGTCACGCTGCGACCGGGCACCGGAACGTATCTCGTCAACGGACGCGTCCTTGAGGAGCACTTCCCGCGGGTGACGCTCCAGCGCAACATCCGCCAGCCGCTGGAGACGGTCGGCTATCAGGAGCGCATGGACGTCGTCGCGCGACTGCACGGTGGCGGCATCTCCGCGCAGGCCGGCGCTCTGCGCCACGGTGTCTCGCGGGCGCTGCTCGAGGCCGATCCGAACCTGAGGGGCGAGCTCAAGCGCAGAGGATTTCTGACGCGTGACTCGCGCGCGAAGGAGCGCAAGAAGGCCGGCCTGAAGAAGGCGCGCAAGCGCCCGCAGTTCTCGAAGAGGTAGCAGAGCCGCCTACCAGCATGACCCGCAAGCTGTTCGGGACCGACGGAGTGCGAGGCGTCGCCGGTGAGTTGCTGAGCGCTGAGCTCGCGCTTGGGCTGGCCCAGGCCGCGACGCGTCTCACGCAGGCCGAGCGCCCGCAGGTGCTGATCGTTCGCGACACGCGTGAGTCGGGCGAGATGCTCCAGGCGGCCGTCGCGGCGGGCGTGGCCGCGGCCGGGGGGGACGCACTGCTCGGCGGGGTGCTGCCCACTCCCGCGGCGCCGCTGCTGATCGCGCGGTACGGCTTCGACCTGGCCGCCGTGCTGTCGGCCTCGCACAATCCGTTCCAGGACAACGGGATCAAGTTCTTCGGCGGCGATGGACTCAAGCTGAGCGACGAGACCGAGCTGCAGATCGAGCGCGAGCTGGAACGGGCTGCCGATCAGAAGGCCCGAGCGGTTGGCGCGTCCGAGGGATCGGCAAGCGCCACCAACACTTCGGCGGAGGCCGCCGCGGTCGGCACGGGCGCTGCGGTGAGACAGGCGACGCAGGCGGGACCGCTGAAGATCGGGCGCATCCGCGAGCTGCGAGGCGCGGGCGAGGACTATGTGCGCGAGCTGCACGTACGCTTCGCCGACCTGGACCTTGCGGGCCTGGACGTGCTGTTGGATTGCGCCAACGGCGCCACGTACGAGGTCGCGCCCGAGATATTCAAACGCCTCGGAGCGAACGTGACAGCCGTGGCGGACAGGCCGGACGGGCGCAACATCAACGCCGAGTGCGGTTCCACGCACATCAAGCGGCTGGCCGAGCGGGTCCTCGCGGGCGGGCATGCGCTCGGGTTCGCGTTCGACGGCGACGGCGATCGCGTACTCGCGGTGGATGGCGCCGGGGAGGTGGTCGACGGCGACGAGCTGATGGCGCTCGCGGCGCTGCACCTGCGCGACGCCGGACGGCTGCGGGGCGACGGCGTGGTCGTGACGGTGATGACCAACTATGGGTTCCACTCGGCGATGGCCGGCGCCGGGATCGAGGTGGCGAGCACGCAGGTCGGCGATCGGTACGTGCTCGCGGAGCTGATCGCACGCGGCTGGACGCTGGGCGGCGAGCAGTCGGGGCATCTGATCGAGCTGGGCTTCAACCGCACGGGCGACGGGATCGCCGGCGCGCTGCTGACGCTCGAGGCGCTGGCCGGTGCGGACCTGCACGAGCGTGGCGCGATGGCGAAGCTGCCTCAGCGCCTGGTGAACGTGCGGGTGCGCGACCGTGAGGCGCTGCACACCGCGGATGCTGTGATCGCGGCCGTACGAGCCGAGGACGAGGCGCTCACCGGACGCGGGCGCGTGCTCGTGCGCCCGAGCGGGACCGAGCCGCTCGTGCGCGTGATGGTCGAGGCGCCGACCGACGAGGAGGCCGAGCAGGTCTGCAATCGGCTCGTCGAGCTGGTTCAGCGCGAGCTGGCCTGAGCCTTCCGGCTTCGTTCGGCGGTGTCCTTACCGATCGGAGATCGACGTGATCTCCGATCGGCCGGCACGTGTGCTGAGCACACTTCGCTCGCTGCGTCCTTGCCGGCCTCGCCGGCAAGGTTCAGGGGCGCCGTGTGACGTATGTCTGAGCGTGCGACGCGGTGCCGAGGGCGGCCTATACGTCCATTTCGCTTGGGCACGCCATCGGACCGCTGATATCTTCGACCGATGTGCGGGATCGTCGGCTACGTCGGTAAGGGGGTGGGTGGGCGTCAAGTCCAGGAGCTGCTGCTCGGTGGGCTGAAGCGGCTCGAGTACAGGGGGTATGACTCGGCCGGAATCTCCGTGATCGAGGACGGTCGCATCGAGTCGGTCCGCGCCGTCGGCAATCTCGGCGCGCTGCGGGGCAAGCTTGACGGAGAAGCCGCCGCCGCACCGGCTCAGGGTGCGGTGGCTGTCGCGGCAAGGCCGGCGACGACCGGTATCGGCCACACGCGCTGGGCGACTCACGGGCGTGTCAGCGAGGCGAACGCCCATCCTCATTATGACTCCGACGATCGCCTGCACGTGGTCGTGAACGGGATCGTCGAGAACTACATGACACTGAAGGAGCGTCTTATCGCGGCGGGCAGCGTGTTCACGTCCGAGACCGACGCCGAGGTGATCGCGCACCTGATCGCAAGCCACTACGACGGCGATCTCGCCGACGCCGTGCGCGCCGCCTACGCCGAGCTGGAGGGTCACTACGCGTTTGTGGCGATGAGCCTGGACGAGCCCGAAGTGCTCGTCGGAGCGCGCCGTGAGTGCCCGCTGATCGTCGGTCGGGGTGAGGGCGAGCAGTTCGTCGCCTCAGCTGTGCCCGCGTTTCTTGCGCAGACCAGGCAGGTGCAGTTCCTCGACAACGATGAGATCGTCGTGCTGCGCCCCGATGGCGTCACGATCACGACTCCTGCGGGCGATGAGCTTCAGCGGCCGGTTGAAACGGTCGACTGGGACGAGGATACGGCCGAGAAGGGGGGGTATGAGACGTTCATGCTCAAGGAGATCCACGAACAGGCCGACGCGGTTGCCGACACGATCGCCGACCGCACGGCCTCGGGACACGGCGTGGACCTCGACGAGGAGGGCGCGCTGGACGAGGCGCTGCTCGCGGACGTGCGGCGGATCGTGGTGGTCGCCTGCGGCACCTCCTACCACGCGGGCCTGATCGGGCGCTATGCGATCGAGGAGTGGGCGCGGCTTCCAGTCGAGATGGATGTCGCCTCTGAGTTTCGCTATCGCAACCCGGTGCTGGGACCGGGCGATCTTGTGATCGGGATCAGCCAGTCCGGTGAGACGGCGGACACGCTCGCCGCGATGCGGATGGCGCGCGAGCGCGGCGCGAAAGTGCTGGCGATCACGAACGTGATGGGCTCGCAGGCCACACGCGACGCCGACGGCGTGCTGTTCACGCGTGCAGGCCTGGAGATCGGGGTGGCGGCGACGAAGACGTTCCTGTGCCAGGTCGCCGTCATGTACCTGCTCGGTCTGCGCTTCGCCCAGTTGCGCGGTACGTTGGCACCGGAGCGCGTCACCAAGCTGGTGGCCGAGCTCAAGCGACTGCCACGTTGCATCGCCAAGCTGACGGGTGACGCGGGCAGCCTCGTCGAGGCCGGCGCTGCGGGCGGTCTTGACGGGGTGAGCGCCACGGACGGAGATGGGATCGAGGAGCAGGTGCGGGCCGTCGCCGACGCGCACTGGCGCTGTGATTTCTTCCTGTACATCGGTCGCCACGTCGGCCTGCCCGTCGCGCTGGAGGGGGCGCTGAAGCTGAAGGAGATCTCCTATATCGCCACCGACGCGTACGCCGCGGGGGAGATGAAGCATGGGCCGATCGCGCTGCTCGACGAGCAGACACCGGTCGTTGCCGTAGCCACAGACTCGCCCGTGCTGGACAAGATCGCTTCGAACATGCAGGAGGTGCGTGCTCGCGGCGCGCACGTGATCGCGATCGCCACGGCCGGCAACGAGCAGATCGCCCGTCAGGCCGACTCCGTCATCACGGTGCCGGCGATCGACTGGATGTTGCAGCCGATCCTCGCGGTGATCCCGCTGCAGCTGCTCGCGTATGAGATCGCGCGCAGGCGTGGCCTGAACGTGGACCAGCCGCGCAATCTCGCCAAGACCGTCACGGTCGAGTAGACGCGACCGGCAGCGCTTCGCGGGGGCCGACCCGGTGGGCAGAGCGTCCGGCGACCGGGCCGACGTCGGTGATCGGTGCCCCGACCGGTCGTGGTCTCGCTCGTCGTCGGCGGCCGGTATGAGCGCGACGGCGGGACCGATTAGCATCGCTCGTCGTGGATTCATTGCCCGACTGGCTGACGCCCCTGCCCGATGCCGAGCGCATGCGGGCGATCGACCGCTGGGCGATCGACGAGCGCGGGGTGTCGTCGCTCGACCTGATGGAGCGCGCCGGCGCCGGTGTCGCGCGCGCGGTCGAGCGGCTGGTTGCGGACGGGCCGGTCGTGGTCGTGTGCGGAAAGGGCAACAATGGCGGCGATGGGCTCGTCGTCGCGCGCCTGCTGCGTGACGCGAGCCGCGAGCTCACGGTCGTACTCGCCGGCTCGCCGGGGGAGTTGAGGGGGGATGCGCTCGTCAACCTCCGGCGCCTGCCCGGCGACGCGCCGCTGGAGCTCGCCGGCGGCATGGATGCGCTCGGTGGGGCGAACGTCATCGTCGACGCCTTGCTCGGCACCGGCTTCGCGGGTGAGCCTCGCGACACGGTCGCTGAGGCGATCGACGCGATCGAGGCCTGCTCTTCGCCGGTCATAAGCGTGGATGTTCCATCCGGCGTCGATGCTTCCACGGGCGTCGTCTCCGGCGCCGCCGTGCACGCGACGACGACCGTCACTTTTCACGCGGCCAAGCCCGGCCTGTGGATCCATCCGGGCAAGGCCCACGCGGGCGAGGTCGAGGTGCTCGACATCGGCATTCCCCGCGGCGCGGCGGTCGATACCGAGATCGGTCTGATCACGCGTGCGGTCCTCGGCCTGCTCCCGCGCCGGAGCGCCGACTCGACCAAGTTCTCATCCGGCCACGTCCTTGTGACGGGCGGCTCGCGTGGAATGACCGGGGCGCCACGGATGGCAGCGCTCGGTGCGATGCGCGCCGGGGCAGGTTACGTCACGGCCTGTATGCCCGCCTCGCTGCAGTCGATCCTGGCGAGCGCCGGTCCGCCCGAGCTGATGACCAGAGGCTTGCCGGAGGAGAACGGCGGACTGACGCCCGCGGGGGTGGAGGTGGTGCTCGAGGCCGCACGACGTGGCGGGGCGCTCGCGCTCGGGCCCGGCCTCGGCCGCGGTGAGCACGCGATCGCGTTCGCACGGGCTCTCGCCCGCCGCGCCGAGGTTCCACTCGTGCTCGACGCCGATGGTCTAAACGCGCACGCCGACTCCGGCGCGCACGGTGGCGGCCACCTCGATGACCTGGCTCGACGCGACGCTCCGACCGTGCTCACCCCACACCCCGGCGAGCTGGCACGGCTGCTCGACACCGACACCGCCCACATAGCGCGCGAGCGATTGGCGCACGCCCGCCAGGCGGCGGAGCGGGCTCGGGCCGTGGTCGTGCTCAAGGGCGACGACACGCTCGTCGCCGACCCCTCCGGCATGGTTGCCGTCAGTCCCGGTGACAGTCCCGCGCTGGCGACCGCCGGCACGGGGGATGTGCTCTGTGGGGTCATCGCCGCGCTGCTGGCTCAGGGCCTGCCTGCGTTCGTCGCGGCCTCGGCCGGAGTGCGGTTGCACGCCGAGGCGGGTCGTCTCGCGGCACGCGCGCAGGGTGCGGCCGAGGGTGTGATCGCCTCCGATGTGATCGCCTCGCTCCCGGCCGCGCGGATGGTCGCTCAGACAACAAAAGAGGTTGTCCTATGAGCGCCGCGGCCGTCGATCGGGGAGTATGCGATGCTCTCTGGGCCGTCAGCGCCAGGAGGTACGCTGCCTGGAGGCACGCCGCCTGGAGGCATGCCGCCGGCGTTGAATCGGCTGCGCCGGGAGCCGGCCAATGAGCACCGAGCGCGCCATGGCGCGCATCGACCTGGACGCAATCGCGCACAACTGTACGCGCCTGCTTGGCGCGTTGCACGGTTCGGCGCTGTGCGCCGTCGTCAAGGCTGACGGTTACGGCCACGGCGCCGTCGAGTGCGCAGTCGCCGCTCTGCGCGCCGGCGCCACCCGGCTGGCGGTGGCCACGCTCTGGGAGGTACAGGAGCTGCGCGACGCCGGCATCGAAGCGCCGGTGATGATGATGGGCGTGCTGCTCGATCATGAGGAGATCGAGTGGGCGATCGAGCTACAGGCCGACATCGTCCTGTGGCACGAGCAATCCGTCGCGCGCGTCTCCGATGCTGCCGCGCTGGTCTCCGGCGTCGCGCGCGTACACGTCAAGCTTGACACCGGCATGGGTCGTCTCGGCACGCGTGACCCTGCCGAAGCCTCGCGCGTCGTCGCGGCCGCAGCCGGTGCTCCCGGCGTGCTGCTCGCGGGGGTCATGACCCACTTCGCCACCGCCGACATCCTCGACGACGGCGGCTTCTTCGAGCGCCAGCTTTCTGCCTTCGCCGACTGGTCGGGCGCGGTCAAGGCCGAGCACCCCGACGTCCTCATCCACGCTGCCAACAGCGCCGCTGTGCTACGCGATCCGCGTGCCCACTTCGACATGGCTCGCTGCGGTATCGCCGTCTACGGTCTCGACCCGTTCGGCGAGGATCCATCCACACACGACCTGAGGCCCGCGCTGGAGCTCAGCTCGTATGTCGCCGAGGTCAAGCCCTGCCGGGTGGGCGACAGCACCGGCTACGGGCGACGCTACATCGCCGAGCGCGACACCCACATCGGCCTGCTCCCGCTCGGCTACGGCGACGGCTGGCGGCGCGGGCTGTCCGGCAACGCCGACGTCCTGATCGCCGGCTCCCGCCTGCCCCTCGTCGGAACCGTCAGCATGGATGCCGTCGCCGTCGACCTCGGTCCCGACCCCGCAGCGCTTGAGTTGTGCGGCGCCGTGGCGATCCTGATCGGCTCCAGCGGCGGCGAGCGGATCACCGTCGAGCAGCTGGCACGGCGGCTGGACACGATCAACTACGAGATCACATGTGGTCTGTCCCCGCGCGTCGATCGTTACCACGGGCCGCGAGCGTCCACAGACCCGTGAGCGGCGGCGAGATCGTGGGCGGCGATGGACCGGCGCGCGCCGCGGGATCTGCGAGTGGTGCCCGACCCGGGAGCGCCCCCGCACCCGGCGAAGCGCTTTGCGCCGTCCGCGCCGCGCTGGTCGACACCCCCGCCTGGCTGGTTGGCGGTGCGCCGCGCGACCGCGCGCTCGGTCGCGACACGTTCGACCTCGACATCGTCCTCGACGGCAGTCCCGCGACCGCCGCCCGCGCAATCGCCCGCGCCGCGGCTCGGGGCGCCGCCTGCTTCGAGCTGTCCGAGGACTTCTCCGGCTGGCGCGTCGTCGCTCGCGACCGTTCCTGGCAGGTCGACGTCCAGCCGATGCGCGGCGGCTCGCTGTCCGCCGATCTGTCGTTGCGCGATTTTACGGTCAACGCGATTGCCATGCCGGTCGCCGGCGGGGAGCCGATCTACTACGACCCCCTCCGGGGCTGTGCCGACATCGCCGCGCGCCGTCTGCGCATGGCCTCTCCGGGCGCGTTCGTCGACGATCCCCTGCGCGTCCTGCGCCTGGTGCGGCTGGCGCTCGATCTCGGCTTTGAGCCCGACCCCGACACCGCGCGCGCGGCCTCCGCTGCCGCACCCGATCTGCGGCAGGTCTCCGGCGAGCGCGTGTTCATGGAGCTGCGCCGCATCGTCGCCTCTCCCGGGGTGCTCGACGGTCTGGCGCTGATGGACTCGCTCGGGATCACCGCGGTCGTACTGCCCGAGCTCGACTCCCTGCGCGGGGTGCGGCAGAGCCGCTTTCACCATCGCGACGTCCATGGTCACACGCTCGAGGTGCTCGACCGGACGATCGCGCTGCAGGCCGACCCCGCCGCCGTCCTTGGTGATGCCGAGCTCGCCGGGCCGGTGGCCGCGCTGCTGACCGAGCCGCTGGCGGACGAGCTTACGCGCGGCGACGCTCTGCGCTGGGGCGCCCTGCTGGCCGAAACGGGGATGCTGGTCGAACGGGGGATGCTCGCCGAAGGCGAGTGTCCCCCCGCTTCGGTCGGAGGCGAGTGTCTCCCGGCTTCGGTCGACGCCGCCAAGCCGCTCACCGGCGCTGTGCGTCCCGACGACGCCCGTATCACGTTCCTCGGCCATGACGCCCGTGGCGCCGAGCTCGCGCGTTCCGTGCTCGAGCGTCTGCGCGCCAGCGAGCGCTTGCGCGCTCATGTCGCCGCGCTCGTTCGCCACCACCTGCGGCTTGGCTTTCTCGTCCATGCCCCCCAACCTTTGGCGCGGCGCACAGTCTTCGACTATCTGCAAGCCACCTCGCCGGTCGAGGTCGACGTCACGCTCCTATCCGTCGCCGATCGCCTCGCCACCCGCGGCGACCGCGCGACCGAGGCGCACATGCGCATGGCGCGCCCGATGCTCGCCCACGCCCTGCGCTGGCGCTCGGATGGACCGCCTCCGCAGTTGTATCGCGGAGACGAGCTCGCCGCCGCGCTGGAAATCCCCACGGGCCCACAGCTCGGCGAGATCCTGCGCGAGCTCACCGCCGCCCAGTACGCGGGCGAGATCTCCACTCCCGAGCAGGCCCTCGCGCACGCGCGCGCCTTCCTGGTCGCCTCCACGCCCTCGCCTCCGCCGCCCATGTCGTAAGCGGCGAGCGCCGGCAGGTGCGGTGACCGGCGCCGACTGCAAAGTACGCAGGAACCGGCGCACGGGTCTCCCACCCATGACCAGCTTCCGTCGACCGTCTACCCTTCGCAGTCGATGACCGATCCGAACTGCATCTTCTGTCAGATCGTCGTCGGCGAGCTGCCGTCCACGATCGTCGACGAAGACGAGCGCACGATCGCGTTCATGGACATCGCTCCCGCCACGCGCGGGCATGTGCTTGTGATCCCGCGCGCGCACTGCGCCGACCTGCTCGCCGTCGATCCAGAGGACCTGACCGCCGTCGCGCTCGCTTCTCAACGCCTCGCCGTTCGCATCCACGAGCGCCTGCCGGCCGACGGCGTCAACCTCGTCAACTCATGCGGCGCCGTCGCCTGGCAGACCGTCTTCCACTTCCACGTTCACGTCATCCCGCGTTACACCGATGATCCGCTGCGGCTGCCCTGGGTCCCCGCGCCCGGCGATCCCGCGGAGATCGCCTCCGCCGCGCAGGAACTGAGCCGCTAGGCGCGAATCTAAATTGACCGCACCATTTCTCGAGCGGGCGTGTTCATGACGCATATGCGACGCAAATTCACAGCGATCCTTGGGGGTCTCGCGCTAACGCTGCTCGCGCTGCCTGCGCTTGCGCCCGCGACCCTCAGCGAAGTGGGCATCATCGGCGAAACCACGCCCGCGACCGCTCCCAGCTGCCCTGCCACCCCGTGTCTGGCCGTCAGTCGCACGACCGGCTTCCAGGTCAAGGTGGGCACCGCGATCAACATTCTGTCCGCGCCGCGCGCCGGCACGATCGTCGCTTGGACGATCGCCCTCGGCAAGCCCAACGCCACCCAGACCAAGTTCTTCAACACCAACGAGGGCGGCGCCTCGATGGCCGGCATCGCCGTCCTACGTCCCCAGCGTAAGCCCAACCTCACCTACAAGCTGATCTCCCAGAGCCCGCTCGTCAAACTCGAACCCTACTTCGGCAAAACCGCTCAGTTCCCGCTCGCGACCACGCTCGAAGTCAAGAAGGGCGATGTGATCGCCCTCACCGTGCCCTCGTGGGCGCCCGCGCTGGCGCTCGGTTTCGCCAACACCACCTCCTGGCGCGCCTCCCGACCCAAGACGAGCTGCTCCAGCACCTCCGAACAGACCGCCCACACGCAGATCGGCACGAACGTCCAGTACTTCTGCCTGTACCGCACCGCGCGCCTGACGTACAGCGCCACCTTGATCTCCACTCCATAGGCTCAGGCAGCGTTCGTCAGGGGCGCGCCCGTACCGCCGGGCTCAGGGAGCGTCGTCAGGGGCGCGCCCCTACCGCCGGGCTCAGGAGCGTCGTCAGGGCGCGCCCGTACCGCCGGCTTCGCCGCTGCTTTTGCTTTCGCTTTTGCCGGCGGGGCTTTCTTCTTTGCCTTTGCTCGCCCCTCCCGCAGAGGTCCCGCCGGCCGATTCGCCGCCTTCGCTCGAGCCGCCCGCGCTGCTTCCGCCGGTCGATTCCGAGCTCGGTTCGCCTTCTTCGCCCGACGAGCTCGATTCGCCTTCACCGCTTGTTTTCGTTTTCGTTTTTGCCGTCGAGGTCGTCGAGGTCGCCGTTGTCTGGGACACTTCCTTTTCGGCGCTCGTATCCGTCGGTGGCGTGATGTCCGGTGTGCTCTTTGGTGTTACGTCCGAGACGTTGTTCGAACCTCCGCAGGCGCCCAGTCCCACGCCGCACACCAGCAGCAGTACGGTCGCGGCGGCGGCCATGCCTCGGCGTGTGTGATGGGGAGGAACACGGATGGGGTCTGTGCCTGCGCTCACACGCTCACGTTTCTCAAGTCGGCGTACCGAGCGGCCCCATGCGCCGCCCGCATGTGGGGCAGTCGTTCAGGTCCTTCTGCGCGAGTTGGTCACACCACGGACAGAACCGCAGGTTGTCGACCGCCCAGGGCAGTTTCGAGCTCGACGGCGCCAGTGGCAGCAGCTTGCCGACGACCTGCAGCTCCTCGCCCGTATCGCGGTCCTTGTAGATCTCGTCCTGCTGGGCCTCGATCAGGACCTCCCGCCCGCTGGCAGGGTTGCGCAGGCGGTAGCGCTGTTGCATGCTCATATTCCGGGACTTTATCGGAGCGTGAGGCCGTCCCGCGCGACGGGCTGTCGGGCCGCTCTGTGCGGTGCCCCCATCGGGGGGCGTGTGCAGCGACCAATAGGCTGGCGGCCGGTGCGCATCCTCATATTTCACGGCTACCTGCTCGGCGGGACCGGCTCTAACGTCTACAACGCTCGTCTGGCCGCAGCGCTCGTGAAGCTCGGCCACGAGGTCCATCTGCTCAGCCAGGACCGTCATCCCGAGGGGCATCCGTTTGTTGACGCCGTCGGCGACTGGGACACCGGAGTTCTGCGGGTACGCGTCGTGCGGGAGCCGGTCCGATGCACGGTTTACAAGCCGGACATCGGATCCCTGCTGCCGGTGTACGTAGCCGACCGCTACGAGGGGATCGAGGCGCGGACTTTCGCCGAGTGCAGCGACGTGGAGGTCGAGCGCTACATCGACGATAACGTCACCGCGGTGCGCGCGGTGGTCCGACGGGTGCACCCCGAGGTTGCGCTTGCCAACCACCTGGTAATGGGTCCCGTCATCCTCGCCCGTGCGCTCGCAGGCAAGGTTTCCTACGCGGTCAAGGTCCACGGCAGTGCGCTTGAGTACACGGTCAAGCCGCACCCCGAGCGCTTCCTGGGGTTGGCCCGCGAGGGAGTGGCCGGCGCCCGCGCGGTCCTCGTCGGCTCCCATCACACCGCCGCCAGCCTGTGGGAGGCCCTCGGAGACCCCTCACTTAAGCTCCGTACGCGCCTCGGTCCGCCGGGCGTAGACGTCGAGCGGTTCGTCCCGCGGGATCCTCCGCTCGCGAGCGAGCGACTGTTCGCGCTCGCCTCCCGGCTGCGAACCGGCGCTGCGATGGCGTCCCCGGCAGGGCCTCCCGGCGGAGATGCTCCGGGCGACGATGCGTTCGCGCGCAACGACGCTTTTGCCGCGCGCGCTCTGGAACGCTTGGAGCCTGCGCGTGATCAGCTGGTGGCTTTTGTCGGCAAGCTGATCGTCAACAAGGGCGTCGACCTACTGCTTGCGGCCTGGCCGCTCGTGCTTGCGCGCATACCGCAGGCAAAGCTCGTCGTGGTGGGCTTCGGGGCCGACCGCGAGCTGTTGGAACGTTTGCTCGACGCGCTGGCAGCGGGCGATCTGGGTCAGGCCGAGGACATCGCATTGCCTCACCTATCGGCATTCCTGCGGGATCTGCACGGTGATACGCGCGCGCGCTATCTGGTCGCCGCGCATGTCCTGCCCGAGCGCGTGATTATCACGGGCCGCCTCGACCACGACGAGCTCACCGAGCTGCTGCCCGCCTGCGAGGCGCTGGTCGTTCCGAGCACGTTTCCCGAGGCGTTCGGCATGGTCGCCGCCGAGGCGGCCGCCTGCGGCGTACTGCCGATCAGCGCCGCCCACTCCGGGCTGGCGGAGGTCAGCGACGTGCTCGCCCATGCCGTGCCCGACCCGGTCGCCCCTTGGCTGTCGTTCCCGATCGATGATGGCGCCGTGCGCGCGCTGGCCAAGCGCATCGTCGCCTGGCTGGAGGTCGACTCCGCGCTGCGCGAGCGGACTCGCGCCGGCCTCGTCGCCACCGTGCGCGAGCGCTGGTCCTGGGAGGGCGTCGCGCGTGGCGTGATCGACGCGGCCCGCGGCGAGCTGGACGCGCTCGCCGAGCCGTGATAGCCGGGTGTTCGGATAGAGTTTCCGCGCCGATGCCCACACCGACAACGAAGTTCTCTCGCGGCCTCTTTCGCAGGGGCCCGCGCCAAATTGGCCGTAGGGCCGGGACGGGTGGTCTGCTGCTCGCGCTGATCCTCGGTGCCGCCGGCTGCTCGGCCAAGCAGGGAGAGAACGCCAACCTGATCGTCGGCAAGCAGCAGTTCGTCGCCAAGTGCGGCGCCTGCCACACGCTCGCGCGCGCCGGCACGAAAGGTACGGTCGGCCCCAACCTCGACGAATCCTTCAGGGGGAGCGTCGCCGAAGCCGACGGGCGCTCGGCGATTCGCGGCGTCGTCGAATATCAGATTCGCGAGCCCAACCTATTCGGCGTGATGCCCAAAGACCTTGCCACCGGGTCAACCGTCAAGGACATCGCCTCATATGTCGCCGCCACGGCTGCTCTGCCGGGCAAAGACAGCGGCCTGCTCGCCGGCGCCGTAGAAGCCCCCGGCGCGGGCAAGCCCGCGGTCGAGAAGGCCGGCAAGCTGCAGATCCCCGCCAACCCGAGCGGTCAGCTCGCATACGTCTCCAACAAGGCCACCGCCACCGCCGGACCCGTCACGATCGAAATGCCGAACATGTCCGGCGTCTCGCACAACATCGCGATCGAACCGGGCGCCGGTGGAGCCACCGCGAAGGGCTCCCCGCTCGGCGCGAGCCAGTTCGTCACCAAGGGCACGGCCTCGGTGACGGTCAAACTCAAGCCCGGCGCCTACACCTTCTTCTGCGAAGCTCCCGGCCACCGCGCAGCGGGGATGTACGGGACTCTGACGGTCAAGTAGTTCATGTCGCTGGCGCGTCCCGCTCGGCCTTCGTCCGCTCGGCCCTAAAACACCGCGCGCGCGATCAGTACGATCGCGATCACAACCACAAAGAACGCGACCACGTACAGCAGCAGGCGGAACGCCTCGTCCTCACTGCGCAGTGGATTGAGCATGATCGTCGCGCTGGTAGTCGAGAGTGAAGGTTTCTGAAACGTCGCTCAGAGCACATAAACGGTGGTGTAGACGACTATCCACATGATGTCCACGAAGTGCCAGTAGATGCCGGGCACCTCGACGCCGCGGTGCTCCTCGGGGGAGTAGTGGCCGCGAAAGGAGCGGATCGTCACGAACAGCAGCAGCAGCAGGCCGATGAACACGTGCGCGCCGTGCAGGCCCGTCAGCGAGTAGAAGATCGTCTGCTGGGCGGCGTCCTGAGGTGCGAAGCCGATGTTGGCGTACTCGTTGATCTGGATGAACAGGAACGTGCATCCGAGCAGGAACGTCGTCAGGATGCCCGCCTTCAGGCCCCAGCGGTTGCCGTTCTTGATCGACGTTTGCGCCCAATGCAGCGTCAGCGAGGAGGACACGAGGATCGCGGTGTTCACGCCTGCGACCTGGACCGGCAGGTGCGTTCCGACGGCGGGCCATGGGTCGCCCTGGGCGATGCGGATGAAGAAGTAGGCGGTGAAGAACGCCCCGAACACCATCACCTCGGAGATGATGAACAACAGCATCCCCAGCAGCTGGGGTTCCACGCGCGAGCTGCGGTTGGCCGGGGGCGGGCCGTGGTGGCCGTGCTCGTCGTGGCCGCCTACGTGAGTTGAGATGCCGGCTGATGATGCCTCCATCGTGCGCTGGCCTAAGTCCTATGCCGCCGGGGTGGCCATGGTCGTGGCCGGGGCGTCAAGGTTGACGACGACGTGCTCGACCTTCGCCGAGGTGGAGTGCTGGATGCGCTCGATCAGGTTCGCGCGCATCCAGCCTGAACGCTGGTCGGGCAGTGTGGAGATGACCACATCGTCGACCGTGAACAGCTCGAGTGCGTTCAGCGTGGCCGTGTACGGATCGGGGTCGCCGATCATCCCGGAGGCGAGCAGGCCCGCTCCGTGCAACTTGTCGAGCATCGCCGCCAGGCGCGTGCGCGCCTCGCGCGGCGCGCCGCCGCCGCCGCCCTGCAGGGGAACCACGGCGATGAACAGGCGTACTGGCCGCTCGTCCTGCGCCGCCTTGGCTCGCAGGTGCTCGATCAGCTCCTCGCCGCCGGAGGTCTTGCCGGCGATCACGAGCGTCACCCCGAACGGCAGGCCTTCGCGCTCCAGATCGGTGACGACGTGCTCCACGGGCAGACCGGATGCGTTCTGGATGCGTTCGATCAGGTCGCGCCTCAGCCAGCCGGAATGGGTGGCGGGATGGGTGGAGAGGATGATCTCGTCGGGTCGGCGTACGGCGACGGCGTCCATGCTCGCCAGGAACGGGTCGGGGTCGCCGACTTCCCCGGTCGCCTGGATGCCTTCTTCGGCCGCGCGCGAGAGCGCGAGATCGACCCTCACCTGCGCCGATTCGCGTACCGCCTCGTCATAGATGACCAGGCCCGCGCTGGGCTTGCTCTGAGGCACGACGAGCCGGAAGCGGACGTCATCGCCGCCGGATGCCGCGCGCGCGCGGACCGCCTCGAGCAGCTTCTCGCCGCCGAGTGTACGGTTGGCCACCACCAGGACTTCGCTCATCGCGCTTCGCCTTTGATGATGATGCCTCGCATCGTCATTGGATGTCGCTCGGGGACGGGGTTGTCATCTGCTCGCATGTGTCATCACTCGCTTGGGGACAGCTTCACGCCGGGCGGCCCTACGCCTGCCGCGGCGCCGACGGGCGCGGGGTTGAGGATGCCGTGCACCGCGCCGGGCACGCCGTACTCGTACGGGCCGCCGACGACCGTCGGAACCCGGTCGAAGTTGAATATCGGGGGCGGCGAGCTCACCTGCCACTCGAGTGTCATCCCCCGCCACGGATTGGCGACCGCGCGCGGCCCGCCGCGCCAGCTGGTGACGATGTTGTAGAGGAATATCAACGTGCTCAGGCCGAGCATCCAACTGGCGATCGAGATGAACAGGTTCGCTTCGGCGAACTTGACGGCATACGTCGCCACACGCCGGGGCATGCCCTCCAGGCCGAGGAAGTGCATCGGCAGGAACGTCAGATTGAAGAACACGAACGTGGTCCAAAAATGCCATTTGCCCAGACGCTCGTCGTACATGCGCCCGGTCATCTTCGGGAACCAGTAGTACGCGCCCGCATAGATCGTCATCAGCGAGCCGCCGAACAGGACGTAGTGGATGTGGGCGACGATGAAGTAGCTGCTGCTCAGGTCGATGTCGGCGGGGAGCATCGCCAGCGCCACGCCGCTGATCCCGCCGAGCGTGAACGTAATCAGAAAGCCCAGCGTGAACAGCATCGGCGTGTCCAGGTGCAGCACTCCCCGCCACAGTGTCGCCAGCCAGGAGAAGATCTTGATGCCGGTCGGCACGGCGATGATGCAGGTCGTGATCGCCATCGGGTAGCGGATCCAGTCGGACATCCCCGAGGTGAACATGTGGTGCGCCCACACGGTGAACCCGAGCACGACGATCGCCAGCAGCGAGAAGGCCATCATGCGGTAGCCGAAGATCGGCTTGCGCGACTTTACGGCGATGATTTCTGAGATGATCCCGAACCCGGGCAACATCATGATGTAGACGGCCGGGTGCGAGTAGAACCAGAAGACGTGCTGATACATCAGGACGTCGCCGCCCGCGCCTGCGTTGAAGAAGTTAAAGCCGAGCGAGCGGTCGAGCAGGATGAAGAACTGCGAGGCGGCGATGAACGGCGTGGCGATCACGACCAGCAGGGAGGTGGCGAAGTTCGCCCACACCAGCAGCGGCATCCGGAAGAAGCTCATCCCCGGTGCCCTCATCGTGATGATCGTCACGAGGAAGTTGAGCGCGGTCATGATCGAGGACGCGCCCGCGAACTGGACCCCCAGCGCGAAGAACACTTGCCCGACCGGCGCATCCGTGGACAGCGGCGTGTACGCCGTCCAGCCGTCCGCGAACGCTCCGCCGGGCGCCAGGAAGCTTGAGAGCATGATCAGTCCACCCACCGGCAGCAGCCAGTAGGACAGAGCGTTCAGACGGGGGAACGCCATGTCGGGCGCGCCGATCATCAGCGGCAGCACATAGTTCGCAAAGCCGGCGAACACGGGGATGATGAAGAAAAAGATCAGGATCGACGCGTGCACCGAGAACAGGCTGTTGTAGGTGTTCGCGTCGATGAACTGCGCGCCCGGCTGTGCCAGCTCGGCGCGCATCAGCATCGCGATCAGGCCGCCCACGAGCAGGAAGAAGAACGCGGTGACCGTGTACTGGATGCCGATCACCTTGTGGTCGGTGTTGATGCGGAAGTAGTCCTTCCACGTGTACGCGCCATGGCCGGAGTGATCCTCCGGGCGCGTCGGGCGGCCCACGGCCCAGTAGAACCAGTAGTCAAAGCCCCCGATCCCGACGAGGAACATCAGGGGCGCGGAGATCAGCGAGACCGTCAGGATCGCTTCGCCGTCGATGAAGTGATGGAACGTCGTGTGCCCGGTGGCCATCCGCACCAGCCACGTCAGGCCGAATGCGAACGCCACGCCGAGCGCCATCATCCAGGCGGCCCGGTAGAAGCCGGGAGCGCGCAGTTTGGCGCCGATCGAGGGGCTCGGACCGTCGTGGGGCGAATGGGCGGAACCCGGACGGGCAGGACCGGGCGCTTGGACCGTCGTTGCCATCAACGTGCTCCCTGTCGGTTCATCTGCGTGCACATTATCCCGCAACCGTCCCCGCGATGTGGCCGGTCGCGCCGGCGCTTCCCGGAGGGGTGGTGGAAGCCGTGGCGACGGGGGGGCCCGGAGCGCGCGCCTGGCTCTTGAGCCACGCCCGGAACTGGGCCGGCGGGACCACGTGGACGGTCGAGCGCATCAGCGAGTGCCCCGCGCCGCAGAGCAGGTTGCAGACGACCGGATAGCTGCCGAGACGGTTGGGTGTCGCCCGATAGTGCGTCATGATGCCCGGCACCACGTCCTCCTGCAGGCGGAACGCGGGAATCCAGAAGGCGTGGATGACATCCTTGGAGCGCATGTTGAAGTACACGGTGTCGCCCTTGGGCAGGTACAGCTGATAGCTCTTCAGCGGCGCCCCGCCGGTGACCGATGAGGGGTATTCATAGGACCAGAAGAACTGCTGTCCGGTCACGCCGATCTGGATTTCCGGCACGCCTGCCGGCTTGCGTTCGTTTTCGTGCAGGACCACGAACGAGTAGGAGACGAGACCGAGCAGCAGCATCGCCGGGATCGCCGTCCAGAAGACCTCCAGGCGGGTGTTGCCGTGGATCGGCATACCGTCCTTGAGCTCCTCGCCGGGCTTCATGCGGAACTGCCATACCGAGAACAGGATCACGGTGACGACGAGCACGAATATCGGCACCGAGACGATCACCAGCACGTGGTAGAGCCGATCGGTGTTCTTGGCCTGCGTGCTGGCCTCCACCGGGAACCAGTGGATCGCATAGCTCAGTGCGATGCCCACGGCTGTGGCGATCGTCCCCGCGACGGCCGCTGTGGTGATCGCGCGCCGGCTAGGCATGGACGGACCTCGCACGGGCTGCGCGCGCACCGGTTGAGCCCGGCACGAGCTGGTTCTGCGAAGCGCTGTTCACTGCGATCCCCTCCATCACGAGGCGTGATCCTAGTGCCTTATGCCGATGGGATGTTGAGCGGTCGTCTCACGGAGTTCGACGGGGTTCGACGCTGGACCGTAGAGGACGTCGGCCGATATTCCGGGACTCCCTCAGCTGAGCAGGTCCGATGACTTCGTCCCGACCGACCCGCGCAGCGGATTTCCGGTCGGGACGAACATCCGGATCCTGCGACGCGTGTTCGAAGCAGGCCTTGACCCGGCGTGTTGGTCGTACTAGATTGAGGCAATCGTTGCAAGTGTGGGGACGAGCGTTTCGTCTGAGATTGGAGCGGGAAAGGAGTTGTCTATGGAGGTTCGTGAGGGAATGAGCCCGTCGGTCCTCACTGTGGGGCCGGGACACACATTGCGCGCCGTCGCGCGGCTGATGTCCGAGCGCCAGGTTGGCGCCGCGGTCGTGATGGACCCCGAGGAGCCCGGTCCGGGCATCGTCACCGAGCGCGACATCCTGCTCTCGCTCGGGTCAGACCAGGACCCCGATCGCGAGCTCGTCGCCGACCACCTGACGCGCGACGTCGTGTTCGCCGCGCCCGACTGGTCTCTGGAGGAGGCCGCCTCGGCGATGGTTCGCGGCGGCTTTCGCCACCTGATCGTCCTCGACCACGGGGAGATCGTTGGCATCCTGTCGGTTCGGGACATCGTCCGCTGCTGGACTCAGGACGGGGCGGTTTGCCCGGTGCCGGCGAGTGCGTGAGTCGGTACCAGTTGGGACGGGCAAATGCTTGGAAATAAGCTGATGATGTTCCTGGCGGCGCTTGCGCCGCCAGGCGGGAGCGCGCATGCGCGCTCCCGAGACAAGCCGCATGCGGCTTGTCTTCCGAACGGCGCATGCGCCGTTCGGCTGGCCGATCGAAGATCGGCCAGCACACGAGCGATCGAGGACGCCCATCCGCGCCTTTCCGCGGTCGTTCAGGGAAGTCAGTCCCCCCCCCCCCTGGGACGGAATCTTTATTGCTATCCTCCTTCTTCCATGTCGCTGAACATCAAGGATCCCGAGGCCGACACGCTCGCGCGGGAGCTCGCGCAAACCACGGGCGAGACGATCACAGAGGCCGTGACCGTCGCCGTGAAAGAGCGCCTCGAACGTCTGCACGCAGGCCGTCGCCCCCGGAGGTTGGCCGATGAGCTGGATGAGATCGCCTTGCGCTGCGCCTCCCTGCCGGTGCTCGACGAGCGAAGCGAGGATGAGATCCTCGGCTACGACGCCCACGGGCTTCCAGGCTGATGGTGCTCGACAGCTCGGCTGTCCTGGCGGTCCTTTTCGACGAGCCCGAGCGGCGAGCGTTCGCGCTCTCGATCGAGCGCGACCCACGCCGGCTGATGTCAGCCGCCAACGTCCTGGAGAGTGCCCTGATCTCAGAGGCCCGGCGGGGAGAGCCCGCCGGCCGCGAGCTCGACCTTCTCCTGCACCGCGCCGACGTCCAGGCGGTGCCTGTCGATGGCGCCCAGGTTGAGCTCGCGCGATCGGCCTGGCGGCGCTTTGGCAAGGGTCGCCATCCTGCCGGGCTGAACTTCGGCGACTGCTTCGCCTACGCGCTGGCTGCGGCCAGCGGCGAGCCGCTTCTGTTCAAGGGGGAGGACTTCCTCCGCACGGACATTGCGACTGTCGGCGTCGGGGAGTAGCAGTGCTTTGCCGATCGCCCGATTGACATGATCCAGCTCGACACGACACCCCCAGCTTCGCCCTCCCGCCGAGTCAGTCCAGCGGGAGCTCGTCGATGTCGTGACGCGTGTCGCTGATCCAGCGCCAGATGCACACGAGGGTGAGCAGCACGCCGATCACCGTCAGCTCGATGAACGTTGTGATCCCGACCAGTGCCAGCGTGATCCCGACGGCGGTCAGCACCGGTAGGACGGTCGGGCCGGGGAGATGGACCTCCTCGCCGACGGGCGGGATCTCGGGGTCGAGTGGGCTCACGAGACGTAGACCGCGGCGACCACGAACGTAATGCCGAACATGAACATGCAGATCCCGCACACGATCAGGCCGGTACGGATGTTCTTGCGTGCGAGGCGTCGGGTCATCATGGGCAGAAATCATACCTCTTGCGGCCATCCGGGCCGCGATCTGACGTCGCCCTCCGGGCGCCGTTTTTACAGGTGGACATCCGCGACCATCGCGCAGAACAGCAGCGCGAGGTAGGCCAGTGAGTACAGGTACAGCTGCAGCGCGCTGCGTCGGTCGGCTCTGCGGTAGAGCCGGATCGCGCCGGCGATGAAGCCGAACCCCAGCAGCATCGAGGCGACGAGATAGGTCGTCCCGAGCCCGCCCGCGCAGAACGGCAGCTGCGTGACCGCGTACAGCAGCACGGTGTACAGCAGGATCTGACGGCGGGTCTCGGCCTCGCCGCGTACGACCGGCAGCATCGGCACGCCGACGGCGGCGTACTCGTCCTTCATCAGCAGGCTCAGCGCCCAGAAGTGGGGGGGAGTCCAGAAGAACACGATGAAGAACAGCAGTACCGCCGTCCCGCTCACCGAGCCGGTGACGGCAGCCCAGCCCACCAGCGGGGGCACGGCGCCCGCGGCTCCACCGATCACGATGTTCTGTGGCGTGCGCCGCTTCAGCCAGACCGTGTACACGAACACGTACCCGATAAACCCGGCGAACGACAGGCTCGCGGCCGGCACGTTGACGGTGAGTGAGAGCTCGAGGAACGACAGCGCGGCCAGCGTGCAGCCGAACAGGAGGGCCGCGGTCGGGCGGATACGCCCGGCGGGGATCGGCCGTGTGGCGGTGCGGGTCATCCGTGCATCGATGTCGCGGTCAAACCAATGGTTGACGGCGCCCGCGCCGCCCGCGGAGAGATAGCCCCCGAGGCAGGTGAGCGCCACCAGCGCGAGGGAGGGGTCCTTGCCGGCCACGTACATCGTGGTGATCGTCGTCAGCAGCAGCAGCGACTGGACCTTCGGCTTGGTCAGCTCGACATAGTCGCTCAGCAGCTGACGCGTGCGCGGGGCAAGGCCGGGTATGGGCGTCGTCGTAGCCTCGATCGCCGATGCTGCGCCTGTCGGAGGTGCGCTCATGTCCGAGAGATGGTAGGACCAGACGCTTGGCCGTGTGCCTGCACGCGTGCGGGGGGGGCAGGAGCGGGGATCGGCATTATTACGCGCCGGGAGGCGTCATGCGCCGGCTACACGCCTACCTGCGTGGCGCCGGCGGGCACGGTGGCCGAGCCGGGAGCCGGCACACCAGCGCCGTTACGGCGCTCGACCTCGCGGCGGATGTCCTTCATCGGTTCGGCCGAGCGCACAAGCGGGATCACGTCGAAGTTGTTCACCGGCGGGGGAGAGCTGGTGAACCACTCCAGCGTGTTCGCCTTCCACGGGTCCGGTCCGGCGATCGCGCCGACCTTGAGGCTGCGCACGACGTTGACGATCGTCACGATCACGCCGACGGCAAGGATGAACGAGCCGATCGTCGAGATCAGGTTGTACAGCGCCAGGTTGCCGACGTTCGGGTACTCGTATACGCGCCGCGGCATCCCGTCGAGGCCGATCACGTGCTGGATCAGGAACGTCGCCAGGAAGCCGAAGAACATCAGATAGAAGCTGAGCTTGCCCAGACCTTCGTTGAGCATGCGTCCGGTGATCTTCGGGAACCAATAGTAGATCGCGGCAAATATCGTGAACACCGCGCCGCCCATCAGCACGAAATGAATGTGGGCGACGACGAAGTACGTTTCGTTCAGCTGCCAATCGACCGGGAATACCGCGAGGAACACGCCGGAGATGCCCCCGATCAAGAACAGCGCGATAAACCCGGCGCAGAACAGCAGTGGCGTCTTGAATTCGATCGTGCCGTGCCACAGCGTGGCGATCCAGTTGAGCATCTTCACGCCCGTCGGGATCGCAATCAAAAAAGAGCTGAGCATCACGAACACGAGGATCGCCTCGGGGAGCGGCGCCGTGAACATGTGGTGGGCCCACGTCAGAAACCCGAGGAACGCGATCGCCACGGTCGAGGCGGCGATCGCCTTGTAGCCGAATATGGGCTTGCGCGCGAACACGGGCAGGATCTCCGAGACCAGGCCGAATCCCGGGAGCACCATGATGTAGACCTCGGGGTGCCCGAAGAACCAGAACAGGTTCTGCCACAACAGCGGCGAGCCACCCTGGGCCGGGTCAAAGAAGTGCGTGCCGAAGTGTCGATCGGTGAGCAGCATCGTCACCGCGGCGGCGATCACGGGCATCGCGAAGATGATCAGGATCGAGTAGGTCAGGATCGCCCATACGAACAGCGGCAGCCGCCCCCAGCTCATGCCGCGCGCGCGCATGTTCGCGACGGTCGCGTAGAAGTTGACCGCCCCCAGGATCGAGGAGATTCCCGTCAGGTGGATCAGATAGATCCACGCGTCCTGGCCGCCGCCCGGGGAGTAGAGCGCGTTGGAGAGCGGCACGTAGCTCGTCCAGCCCGCTTCGGGTGGGTTCCAGAAGATTGAGGCGTAGAACACGATCCCGCCGGCCAGCAGCAGCCAGTAGGACAGCGCATTCAACCGCGGGTAAGCCATGTCGCGCGCGCCGATCATCAGGGGCAGGAAGTAATTCGCCAGACCCGCCATCATCGGCACGACGAACAGGAAGATCATCGTCGTCCCGTGCATCGTGAACAGCTGGTTGTAGGTCTGCGGCGTGACCAGTGTGTTGTTCGGCGCACCCAGTTGCAGGCGGATCATCAGCGCCTCGATGCCGCCGAGGCAGAAGAACACGAACGTCGTGACCATGTACATGATCCCGATCCGCTTGTGATCGGTCGTGGTGATCCAGCTCGTCCAGCCGCGCGCCTCGCGCTCTGCGCGGTGGGCGACGATCTGGGGGACTGGCTGGGCTGCGACGGTGGCCATGTGCGGGCTGTTCTCCTGGGAGGGTTCTGAGCGGGGTTCGGGGGTTAGGGGTTCTCGACCTGGCCGGCGCCGGTCTGGGAGTTGAGTTTCGCTCGCGCCGCCTGGGCGTCGGCGTTGGCTTGCGCGATCAGCTTCTTCTGGTAGGCCAGCCATGCTTCGAACTGTGCCGGTGGGACGGCCTTGACGGTGGCGATCATGCGCGCGTGTCCGCGCCCGCACAGCAGCGCGCACTGGCCGCTGTAGACGCCGGGCTTGGGGATCTGAAACCACGTGTAGTTGTGGTATCCGGGGACGGCCTGAAACTTGCCGCCGAGCTGGGGTACCCACCATGAGTGCACGACGTCCGAGGAGACGATGTCCAGCGTGACCGTCGTGTTCGTGGGGACGACCATCTCCTCGTATGAGTAGGGCGCGCCCAGGCCGTCCGGTTCGTTCGCGCCGGGGTAGACGAACTGCCAGATGTACTGCCGGCCGATGACCGTGATGTTCAGAGATTTGCCGTTGGGAGGCAGCTTGCGGTCGGCGCCGGCGTACAGCACGCCGGTTTCGGCGCCCAGGTTGGCGCCGTCGGCGCTGGAGTTTGGCGGGTTCTGGATCGAGCCGAGCCTGATGAACGTGAGCACCGCCAGCGCGACCAGAACGACCGCCGCGGCCACCGTCCAGCCGACCTCCAGGCGCGTGTTGCCTCTGATCTGGGCGGCCGTGGCGCCCTTGCGGGCGCGGAACCTGATGAGCGCGTACGCCAGCGCGCCGATGACGGCGACGAATATGACCAGCGCTATGTACAGCGTGATCTTGTACAGCGAGTCGATGTGGTCCGCGTTCGGCGATCCACCCGACTCGGGCGTGAAGAAGGCAAGCGTTGCGGGGAGTACGTAGTTGAGGCCCAAGGCGGGCGGGATTCTATTCAGCCCCGGACGTGAAGCGCTTGATGACGTTTGCCACGAGCCGTTCGGCGACTCGTATCGCCCAGCGCAGACCGGTTCCGAGCCGGGCTGGGGGTTGGACCTGAAGCCCGAGCCGGGGCTTCGTCTACTTGCCCGAGAACCGCGTCGGGCGCTTCTCCACGAACGCCATCGCGCCCTCGAGAAAGTCGTCGCTGCCGGCCATCTCGCGCTGGATCTGAGCCTCGAGCTCGAGCTGCTCGTCCATGCGCGCGTACAGCCAGTTGTTCAGCTGGCGCTTGGTCCCGGCGTAGGAGCGCGTCGGTCCGGCCGCCAGGCGCGCCGCCAGCGCGCCGGACTCCTCGGCAAGCTGCTCGTCGGGCACGACCCGGTTGATCAGGCCCCACTGAAGCGCTCGCTCCGCCGGCAGGCGCTCCCCGAGCATCGCCATCTCGGTGGCACGGGCCATGCCGATGCGCGTCGGCACGAACAGCGAGGAGCCGCCGTCGGGGACGAGCCCGATGTTGACGAACGCGAGCAGGAAGTAGGCGCCCTCGCCCGCGATGATCAGATCGCAGCACAACGCCAGCGAGCAGCCGATGCCGACCGCGGCGCCGTTGACGGCCGCCACCACCGGCTTTCCCATCTCGCGGATCGTCTGCATGATCGGGTGGTAGCGCTCGGTCAGTGTCTTGTAGATGTCGGGGCGACCGTCGGGCGTGGTTTCGCCGCCGCTGACATCCTTCAGGTCGGCGCCTGATGAGAACGCGCGTCCGGCGCCGGTGAGCAGCACGGCGCGGACATCATCGTCCTCGCCCGCCCGGCGCAGGGCAGCGAGCAGGTCTTCGCCGAACTGCCTGTTCCAGGCATTCAGCGTCTCCGGCCGGTTCAGTCCGACGGTGGCCACGCCATCGTCGGTCAGGGACACGTTGACGGTCTCGAGCTGGGGGATGCTCAGGTCGCTCATCAGGATTTGCTCTCCTCGCGTATATGTGCGGTGGACGTAAGACGTTGGACGGTGGGGGTGTGCCCGCTCACGCCGGGCGCAGACGATCCTATGGGTTGGCGGGGTGACCTTTATCGTGTGCGAGATGCATCATGACGAGCGACCCGTGATCGGCATGTGCGCCGCCCTGGAGCGGGCGCGCTGGAGCGTTTGGGATCAGCGGGCGATGCTGCTGCCGAGCAACTACGTCGAAGCGGTTCAGCGGGGCGGCGGGCTCGCGCTGATGCTGCCGGTGGACCCGCTGCTGGTCGAGGATCCGAGCGAAGTGCTGGACCTGATCGATGGGCTGCTGCTCGCGGGCGGAGCCGACATCGACCCGGGATCCTACGGCGAGCGGGCTCACGCCGAGACCGTGGACACGGTGCCCGAGCGCGACGCTTTTGAGATCGCGCTGACACGCGCCGCGATCGAGCGGGACATGCCGGTGCTGGGGATCTGCCGGGGAATGCAGCTCATCAACGTCGCCCGCGGCGGAACGCTGTTGCAGCACCTACCCGATCTGTTCGACCATGATGAGCACCGTCGCGTGATCGGCTCGTTCGACGGGTCCGACCACGACGTGCTGTTGACCGAAGGCTCGCTGGCCGCAAGTGCGGCGGGTGAGCTCAGGCACGCGACCAAGTCCCACCATCACCAGGGCGTGGACCTGCTGGGGGAGGGCCTGACCGTGAGCGGCGTCTCGACGTTAGACGATCTGCCCGAGGCGATCGAGTGGGATGGGAGCCCGCCCGCCCGGCGGTTCGTGCTCGGGGTGCAGTGGCACCCGGAGGCCGACACGGCGAGCAGGGTCATCGGCGCGTTCGTCGCCGCGGCGGCCGCGCGCGTCGGCGCTCAAGTGCCGGCCTCCTGAGCCGCGCCCGAGCGAACATATACTCCCGATGAAGTGCGGCTGTCGAAGGTCATCAGGACGACCGCTTGGGGGGTGGTGGCGGCGGGGGTCGCGGCGCCGCTGGTGCGCAAGCGGATCAAGGCGCCGCCGCTCCTGACCCAGACGGTCGCGTTCGCCGCGCCGGTCGGGCTGTGCGTGGCCGTGAGGCGATCGCGCACGCGCGACGTGGCGGTGTGCTGCCTGCAGATGTGGGCGTATCTGGCCGCATACAAGACTCCGCACGACGACGAGGCGGCGCAGTCAGAGCGCGTGCACATCGACTATCCGATCGACATCGATCGCGTGCTCGGTCTCGGTGAGCTGCCGACGTTGCGCCTGCAGCGCGCGCTCGCGCGAGTGGACTCCGCCAGCGGCGCGCCGAGCTGGCGAGTGCTCGATCGCGTGCTCGTGTGGACTCACTGGGCGTGGTTCATGGTGCCGCACGGCTCGCTTGCCTACATCCTCGTGCGACATCCCGACAGGTTTCCGCGCGCCGCGGTGATGACCTACGCCGTGTTCGACATCGGCGCGAGCGTCTACTGGCTCGCTCCGACCGCACCACCCTGGTATGCGGCCTCCATCGGAGGTCGCGAAGACCCCCACGGCGAGCAGGACGTGCGCCGGATGATGGTCGAGTACGGCGAGCACTTCTGGAGAGACGGATGGGGGCCCCTCTACAGTGTGTTTGGAGGCAATCCCCTGGCTGCGATGCCCTCGCTGCACTTCGCTACATCCCTGATGGCCGCGCTTCTGCTCGCCGAGGCGGGGCCGGTCGCAGGCGCGCTCAGCGCGTCCTATACGGCGGCGCTCGGGTTTGCGCTCGTGTACCTGGGCGAGCATTACGCGGTTGACCTGCTCGCGGGCGCCATGTTGACCGTGGCCGTGCGTCGGATGGGGCCGCGTGCGGGACCGGCGTTGCGAGGCTTCGGCCGCGCCGTCGCGGCGCTGGAGGCAATCGCACACGAGACGAGCTGAGACGAGGAGCTGAGACGAGGAGGTGAGACGAGGAGGTGAGCGAGCGGGAGATGGTGCAGGGCGTGCGAGATGAAGCGAAGAGGGCGGCCTCACAGCATGAGGAGGAGATGCCGCGCGTGCCCGTCACGCGCCGGCAGGCTGTCGCATTTGGCCTGTTCGTCCTGACATGTGTCGGCTTTCTGTACTTCGTCCTGCCCAAGCTCGCCGGGGTGGGCACGACGCTGCACCACATCGAGAACGGGGACGGCTGGTGGATCGCGATCGGGGTCGTGCTCGAGCTGTTGTCGTTCGCCGGCTACGTGGTGCTGTTCCGAGCGGTGTTCGTCGGGATGAGAACCCGCCCACCCCGCCCGCCCGGACCGATCGGTTGGCCGGAGAGCTACCAGATCACGATGGCCGGTCTGGCCGCCACGCGCCTGTTCGCCACCGCGGGCGCGGGGGGTATCGCGCTCACCGCCTGGGCGCTGCGTCGCTCGGGGATGGAGGCGCGGCTAGTCGCATGCCGGATGGTCGCGTTCGTGGTGCTGCTGTATGTGGTCTACGCGGGCTCGGTGCTGCTGGACGGCATCGGCCTGGGAACCGGCTTGTTTCCCGGGGGCGGCTCGTTTGCGATCACGATCGTCCCCGCGATCGTGTCGGCGGTCCTGATGGCGGCGGTCGGCGCGATGGCGATGCTCCCGGGCGACTTCGAGCGGCGCCTTGGGCGGTGGGCTTCCGGCTCGGGCCGCGTCGCCCACTGGGTGGCTCGCGCGGCCACGGTGCCGGCGCTGGCGGCGAGCGGTGTGCGCACCGCGATCGAGCTGATCCGCGAGCGCGATCCCGGCCTGCTGGGCGCGGTGGCCTGGTGGGGCTTTGACATCAGCGTCCTGTGGGCGATGTTTCACGCGTTCGGGTCTCCGCCGCCGTTCACGGTCATCCTGATGGCTTACTTCCTGGGCATGCTCGGCAACCTGCTACCGCTGCCCGGCGGCCTGGGGGGCGTTGAGGGGGGCATGATCGGGGCGTTCGCCGCTTTCGGAGTAAACCTCGATCTGGCGGTGCTCGCGGTCCTGTCCTATCGTGCCATCTCCTTCTGGCTGCCCACGATCCCCGGCGCCGTGGCCTACTTCCAACTGCGCCGTACGGTGGCTCGCTGGCGCGAGGAACAGAGCGCGCACCCGGCGGCGTCCGCACCCGCGGAAGCCGTGGAGACGGCGGGCGCGCAGGCGGTATACTTTACAAAGTAAAGCGACCTTTGGCCATATGCTCACGGGGTGTTGCCCGGGGATAAGCGACTAAAAGGCGCGAGACAATGGAGATGAGATGAGCAGCAGCGACGTCGAGAACACGATCGTCATAGGCAGCGGGCCGGCGGGGTATACCGCCGCGCTGTACACCGCGCGTGCGAACCTGAGCCCGCTGGTGATCGAGGGGTTCGCGTGGGGCGGGCTGCTGCAGCAGACGACCGACGTCGAGAACTATCCCGGCTTCCCGGAGGGGATCATGGGCCCGGAGATGATGGCCAAGCTGCGCGCCCAGGCCGAGCGGTTCGGCGCGCGATTGATCACCGACCAGGCCGAGCGCATCGAGCTGGCGAGCGAGCCGGGGGGCGTGCACAGGGTGTGGGTCGGAGACGTCGAGCACAGGGCGCGCACCGTGGTCCTGGCGATGGGCGCCGAGCACAAGAAGCTGGGCATCCCCGGCGAGGATGAGTTGAGCGGCCGTGGGGTCAGCTACTGCGCGACCTGCGATGCGGCTTTCTTCAGAGACGCTCACACGATCATCGTCGGCGGCGGGGACTCCGCGATGGAGGAGGCGATATTCCTGTCGAAGTTCGCCTCCAAGGTGACGGTCGTGCACCGGCGCGAGGAGTTCAGGGCGTCGAAGATCATGCTCGAGCGAGCACGTGCGCAGGAGAACATCGAGTTGTTGACCCCGTATACGGTCAAGGAGCTGCTCCCCGGCGAGAATGGCGCGCTGGCGAAGGCGGTGCTCGTGCACTCGCACTCCGGAGAGACCCGCGAGATCGAGATCACGGGCGTGTTCGTCGCGGTTGGACACGAGCCCCAGTCCGAGTTGGTGCGCGGCCAGATCGACGTCAACGCGGAGGGGTACGTCGCCGTCGATGGACGCTCGACCCGGACCAATCGCCCGGGCGTGTTCGCGGCGGGCGATCTCGTCGATCACACATATCGCCAGGCGATCACCGCCGCGGGCGCGGGCTGTCAGGCGGCCCTCGACGCCGAGTGGTATCTCAGGGACACGCCCGAGGTTCCGACTCCCGAGGGGATGCCGGTCGGCGACCTGGCAGAGGCCCAGTGGGAGCCGGTAGCCGACGCTACGCCCTAGCCAGCCGCCGCAGGGCCGGGGCGGGGCGGTAGCGCTCCTCGCGGTACTCATTCCAGAGGCGGTCCAGCGCGGCGAGCACATGGTCCACCCCGATCATGTCCGCCCACGCAAACGGGCCGCGCGGGTAGCTGAGCCCGAGCACCATTCCCGCGTCGATGTCCGCGGCCGAACCGACACCTTCGCCAAGCGCGAATGCGCACTCGTTGATCACCTGGCACACGATTCGCGGGAGCACGCCGACGGGCGACGGCTGCACGCGCGCGGTAGGCAGGCCGAGGTTCTGGAATGCCCGCTCGCTCGCCTCGCCGGTCACCTCGACCAGCCCCAGGGGAACGAGTGCGTAGAACGGCTCGCCCTCGACGGTGCCGCCGAGCCCTTCGACGGTGATCTGAGGTCCGGTGTGGCCGGGCGCCCGGTCGCGCAGGGCCTGCGCCACGGGACCGTCGCCATGCACGATGGCGTCCGCCCCGCCCTCGGGCGGGTCCGGGTCGGGGGGACGATAGGGGTCATGGCTGTAGTCGTAGTAGCCGCGCCCGGTCTTGCGCCCGTGCAGTCCGGCGGCGACGTAGCGCGCGGAGATCGGCGAGGGCCGCCAGCGTGGCTCGTAGAAGCTCTGCTCGAAGAAGCTCTTGGAGATCTCAAAGCCGATGTCGATACCGACGAGGTCCATCAGCTCGAACGGCCCCATACGAAAGCCGCCCTCCATGCGCACGATGCGGTCGATCGTGTCGATGTCCGCGACCCGCTCTCCAAACAGGCGCAGCGCCTCCAGCCCAAACGGGCGGTTGCAGCGGTTGACGAGAAAGCCCGGGCCGTCGTGGGCGCGGATCACGGTCTTGCCCATCGCCCTGCCCGTCGCGTCCGCAAGCTCGAGCGCCCGCTCACCCGACTGCTCGCCGGCGACCACCTCCAGCAGACGCATCAACGGGGCGGGGTTGAAGAAGTGCATGCCCACCACTCGCTCTGGGTGGGTCACGCTTGCGGCGATCGCGGTGACCAGCAGCGAGGAGGTGTTGGTGGCCAGGACGCACTCGGCTGAGACGATCTCGGCGAGGCGGGCGTACAGCTCGTGCTTGAGCTCCAGCCGCTCGGGTGCGGCCTCGATCACCAGCTCGCATTCGCCCAGCGTCTCCAGGGCGTCCACCGGCTCCAGTCGCGCGACGGCCGCGTCGGCCTCCTCGGGGCTCAGCCGTCCCTTGGCCGCTTCTTTGCGCAGGCCGTCGTTGGCCCGCTGCCCCCCGCGTGCAAGCGCCTCCGGGATGGGATCGTGCAGCAAGGCCCGGGCTCCGGAGCGTGCTGCCAGCTGGGCGATGCCCGAGCCCATCGTGCCCGCACCGAGTACGCCTATGACACCGGCGGCCTGGCGGTCCTGGCGGCCGGCGCCGGCCTCATCGTCTTCCTTGGGATGCTCGAGCTCTGACATTGCGATCCCTCCGCGCCGTCCGCCTCAGGCGGGCACGAGCGCGTTGATCCCGGTCATGGCGCGTCCGATGATCAGTTTCTGGATCTGCGATGTCCCCTCATACAGGGTCGTGACGCGTGCGTCCCTGAAGTAGCGCTCGACCGGGTGATCGTCGACGTAGCCCGCCCCACCGTGCACCTGGATGGCGAGGTTCGCGCACTCCAGCGAGGCCTCGGTCGCATGCAGCTTGGCGATCGACGTCTCGAGCGTGTTCGGTCGACCCTGGTCCTTGAGCCAGCCCGCGCGCCACACGAGCATCCGTGACGCATCGGTCTTGAGCACCATGTCGGCGATCATCGCCTGCACCAGCTGAAAGCTCGCGATCGGGCGCCCGAACTGCTCGCGCTCCTTGGCGTACTTCACGGACTCCTCGACGCACCCCCGGCAGATTCCCACGCAGCCGGCCGCCACCGAGTAGCGCCCGGAGTCGAGCGCGGACATCGCGACCTTGAAGCCATCGCCGACCTGTCCGAGCATGTCCTCGTCTGAGACCTCGACGTCTTCGAGGGCGATCGACGCGGTGTCGGAGGCGTGCAGCCCCATCTTGTGCTCGATCGTCTGTGACGTGTATCCCGGCTGGTCGGTATTCACCATGAAGCAGGCCACGCCCTTGTGTCCGAGCTCGGGATCGGTCTGGGCGAAGATCAGCGCGACCTTCGCGTAGTTGCCCATCGAGATCCACATCTTCGCGCCGTTGATCACCCAACCGGAGTCGGTCTTCTTCGCGCGCGTCTTCTGGTTGGCGGCGTCCGAGCCGGTGTCCGGCTCGGTCAGCCCGAAGCACCCAAGCCACTCCCCCGAGCAGAGCTGGGGCAAATACTTGTGCTTCTGCTTCTCGGTCCCCCACTTGAGGATCGCCGAGCACACGAGCGATGTCTGCACGGAGATGACCGTGCGGATCGCCGAGTCGCCGCGCCCGATCTCTTCGACGATCAGCCCGTAGCTGAGGTAGTCGAGACCGGCGCCGCCATACTCCTGGGGGACGATCGCGCCGAGATAGCCCTGCGCGGCGATCTTCTTGACGAGATCCACATCGAAATGGTGGTTTCGCGCGTTTTCGCGCGTGCGCTCGATGATCTCGTTGTCGGTGAACTCACGCGCGGTCCGCTGGATCAGTTGCTGCTCGTCGCTCAGGTCGAAATCCATGTTCGTGTCCGTCTCCTCTCGCCCGCGCCTGTTTTGGCCGGTCGGGCGGTCGTGGTCAACTCGCGGCGCCGGCCATGCCGGCTCCGCTCAGCTTCGGGGTGCTCCACGGCGCCTGCACGCGCCGTTCGATCTCCTCGGTGAGTCCGTCGATCTCAAGGCGCTCCTGGGCGAGCGAGTCGCGCTCGCGTACGGTCACCGTCCGGTCCTGCAGGCTCTGGTGGTCGATCGTCACGCACAGCGGCGTCCCGATCTCGTCCTGGCGGCGATAGCGCTTGCCGATCGCCCCGCCTGTGTCGTACTCGGCCTGCACGCGCCCGCGTAGCGCTTCGTAGACCTCCCGCGCGAGCTCTGGCTGGCCGTCCTTGCCGACCAGCGGCAGCACCGCCACCTTGACCGGCGCCAGGCGCGGGTGCAGGCGCAACACAGTCCTGGTCTCGCCCGCGCCGCTGCCCTCGCGCTGCACCAGTTCCTCGTCATATGCGTCCACCAGGAACGCGAGCGTCGCTCGGTCGGCGCCAGCCGCCGGCTCGATCACGTGCGGCACATACCGTTCGCCTGAGCCCTGGTCGAAGTACTCGAGCTTCTCGCCCGAATGCTCCGCGTGCTGGGTCAGATCGAAATTCCCCCGGTTGGCGATCCCCTCGAGCTCCGACCAGCCGATGGGGAACAGGTACTCGACGTCGCTCGTCGCGGTCGAGTAGTGCGACAGCTCATCTTTGTCGTGCGCGCGCAACCGCAGATGGTCGGGCCTGAGGCCGAGCTCGACATACCAGCGCTCGCGCTCGCCCAGCCAGTGCTCGAACCACCGTTGCGCCTCCTGGGGCGGCACGAAGAACTCCATCTCCATCTGCTCGAACTCGCGCGTGCGAAAGATGAAGTTGCCGGGCGTGATCTCGTTGCGGAACGACTTGCCCACCTGCGCGATCCCAAACGGCGGCTTCTTGCGCGAGAACTGCAGCACGTTCTTGAAGTTGATGAAGATCCCCTGTGCCGTCTCCGGTCTGAGGTATGCCGCCGAGCCGGACTCCTTGACCGGGCCGATCGTCGTCTCGAACATCAGGTTGAAGTCCCTGGCGTCGGTCAGATCGCACTCGTCGGTCTCGCCCGGGTGCTTGGACGGTTTGCGCCCGCACGCGAGGTCCCCCAGGTGATCGGCGCGGAAGCGCTGCTTGCAGGTCCGGCAGTCCACCAGCGGGTCGGTGAACCCGGCGAGATGCCCGCTCGCCTCCCATACCTTCGGGTGCTGCAATATCGCCGAGTCGATCGCGACGATGTCATCGCGTTCCTGCAACATCGCTCGCCACCAGGCGTTCTTGACGTTGTTCTTCAGCAGGACTCCATAGTGCCCGTAGTCATATGTCGAGCCGACGCCCCCGTAGATCTCCGAGGACGGGAACACGAACCCACGCCGCTTGCACAGCGCGACGATTCTGTCCATCGTCACGACATCCCCGCCTGCCATATCGGTGGCGGAGTCGTCTCGACTCGATCGGTTCTCGCTCATCGTCCGCGGATGGTATTCGACGCTTGGGATCCCCCTCGCGAACGGGGTCTTTGCGTCTCTTGCAGCGTGCGCGTGACAGGCCTCCCTCGGCGCCGCTCCGGCACGCCCGTCGTCGTTTCTCAATGGGAGGTTCGCCGCCGCTTCCCGCGGAGGTCGTGGAGTGGGGTTGACAAAACTTTTTGGTTGCCCCTTGACAGATGCTAGAAACTGTGTTTTTCTTCATGGCAATGGACGGTAGCCAACCCAAGGGGAACGGACTCCACCCGGGGCGGACGTACGCACGGGATGTTCATGGGTCGGGATCTGTTCGAGCGCCGCTACCCATACCTCTCCGGTGGCGCTCGAACAGGTCCCGGCACGTGATCGCTTCGTGTCGGTCTCCTCAACCGGGCGTCGCGGCCTGACAGGGCCGCGACGCCCGCCGGGTTGCCGCCCATCGGGGCCTGAAAGCTTCGAGCCACGGCTCGGGGACAGCCGCCCGCCTCTTGGATCTCAGGGCGCCTCGGGCCGGCCAAACCGTCAAGCAGGCCGGCCCGGGGAGCGGCTGCGTGTCGGGTCCGTCAAACCCATAGGATCGCGCGCCGTGGCCCGGGTCCTGATCGTCGGCGGCGGTTGCCGCGGTAGACACCTTGCGGCACAGCTGGTGGGGGAGGGCTCACACGCGGTGCGCATCACCACCCGCACCGAGTTCGGCCGGGCCGCGGTCGAGGCGACCGGCGCGGAGTGCATGATTGGCACGCCCGACCGTCTCGCCACGCTGCGCGGGGCGCTGGACGGCGTAACGGTCGCCTGCTGGCTGCTCGCAACAGCCCGTGGGGAGCAGGCGCAGGTGCGGGCGTTGCACGGTTCGCGCCTTGAGTTCTTCCTCGGCCAGGCGATCGACACGACGATGCGCGGCTTTGTCTACGAGGTCCCCTCCCCGAGCCCGTCCGGGGGCGGTGAGGTTCTTGCCGAGGGCGAGGGCGAGGGCATCGTCCGCGTGGTCGCGTCTCGCAATGCGATCCCGCCGGCCTTCATACGCGCCGATCCTGACGATCTCGATGCCTGGCTGGCCGATGCTCGCAGCGCCGTCGATTCGCTGCTTGGCGTGTGATCGGACAACCGCCAAGGCTTCGCTATCCTCAAAAGCAATCCCGTAAAGCCGATCAGGATTTATCCATAGAAGGGCGGTTTTCCCCAATGACGCTGCAACTTGGCGACGTAGCACCCGACTTCGAGGCCGACACCACCGAGGGCCGCATAAAATTCCATGACTGGATCGGCGACTCCTGGGCGGTGCTGTTCTCGCACCCGAAGGACTTCACGCCCGTCTGCACCACCGAGCTCGGATACATGGCGAACGCCAAGCCTGAGTTCGACGCTCGCAACGTGAAGATCATCGGCCTCTCGGTCGACGCCCTTGACAACCACGAGGCTTGGGCCAAGGACATCGAGGAGACCCAGGGTGCGGCTCCCAACTACCCGATCATCAGCGACGACGACTTCAACGTCTCCAAGCTCTACGGCATGTTGCCGGCGAGCACGTCCGGCGACCCGCTCGTGCGCACGCCGGCCGACAACCAGACGGTTCGCAACGTGTTCGTGATCGGGCCCGACAAGAAGGTCAAGCTGATCCTCATATACCCGATGACCACCGGCCGCAACTTCGACGAGGTGCTGCGCGTCATCGACTCGCTGCAGCTCACCGCAAAGCACAAGGTCGCCACGCCGGTCAACTGGAAGCAGGGCGAGAAGGTGATCATCGCGGGCTCGGTCTCCAACGACGAGGCCAAAGAGACCTACCCGGATGGCTGGGACGAGCCTCGTCCCTACATTCGGCTCGTGCCGCAGCCGTCATAGTCGGAGGTCAATCGTTGGCGGGGTGGGGGAGCAGCAGCTCCTCCGCCCGCTCCAGCAGGTTCTCGAGGATACGCGCCGTGGCGCCCCAAATGAGGTGTTCGTCCACGATGTAGGCGTCGGTCTCGAACGTGATTCCACGGCGCTGCATCTGCGTGCGCGTCCTGCCGGCGCGCAGCTGCTCCAGGGGCAGCTCGAGCACGGCGTCGACCTCGCGCTCGGATATCCGCCACGCGAGGCCCGCCGGGATCAGACCGACAAACGGATGGATCTCGTAGTTGGTCACGAACGTCGACACCGGTGCCAGTGCTCCGATCAGGTTCACCTGCGCGCGGGGCAGCCCGATCTCCTCCTCGGCCTCGCGCAGCGCCGTATCCGACAGGTCGATGTCCTCCGGGTCTCGCCGGCCGCCGGGAAAAGAGATCTCACCCGCGTGCCGACGCAGATCGGTACGGCGCCTGGTGAACACGGCGCATGGCTGGTGGCCGCCGTCCGTGAGGAATACCGGCACGAGCACCGCCGCTGGCATTTGTCCCAAGCCGTCGGCTATGGCCGTCGTGTCAAGATCGTGACGAACCTGTATCAGGCGGCCATGTGCACGCGCTCGACGCGCTCTCCGAACATGACCTCGCCGTCGAGCACGCGGTGCACTGGGCACTTCGCGGCGATCACGAGCAGACGCTGCACCTGCTCGTCGGGGAGGTCGTCTCCCAGGCGCAGCACCAGCTGGAACTTCGTGGGACAGCCCCGCTCGGCGGGGGTGTACTCCACGTCGATCTCCACGTGGCCGATGTCCCAACCCTTACGCGCCGCGTACATCTCCATCGTGATCGCAGAACACGAAGCGAGGCTGACCGCGAGCAACTCCTGCGGATCGGGTCCCGCGTCATCGCCCCCGCTCTCCAGCGGCTCGTCGATCGTGAGCTGGTGCTCGCGCACCTGCACGGTGTGCCTCAACGTCTTGCCGTCCCGTCGTGCCGTCGCTTTCATGCTGGCCCGCCTTTCCTATCGATCAACTGAGCCCTCCGGATCGACCCCTCATGCACTTCGCCTCTTCCTACATGGTACTCCGGCCGCGGCGTAATGAGCCGGGCTGGTCGTGCCATCGCGGGACTGTCGAAGTCTGATCACGCAAGCGGGTTCAGCAACAGTCCCGTGAGCAGCTTCGGATAGAAGAACGTCGACTTCGGCGGCATGTTCTCTCCCGCCGCCGCGACATCTCTGACCTGTGCCACAGGGGTGGCACGCATGAAGAAGGCCGCGTCATAGGCGCCCGCGCCGACCAGCTGCAGCGCCTCCTCGGTCGAGCGCGCATAGAACAGGCCGTTCAGATGGGATATGTCCTCGTCGCTGAGCCCCAGCGCGCCCTTCAGCAACAGGACCTCCAACACGCCCGTGTCCAGCCGGCGGTAGGCCTCCGAGTGACCTTGCAGCGCCGCGTCGGCGATCGCCTGGTTCTTCAGCGTCAATCGCAGCGCGCGATGCCCGTCGCGGTTGTTGATGTACCCGAGCTGCAGTGGTGTTCTCGCTCCCCGCGCCTGTTCCGGCGGCGCGATCTGCTCGGCCGAGACCACCTCGATCTCGAAGTCGCGCGCCAGCGCCTGCTCCAGCGCGCGGCGGCGATCCTCGTCGAGGTTGCCGATCAGGCGATGGGTGGGGAACACCGTCAGTCCCGGGTCCTCCAGTGCGACGAGACACATGAGGATGTACTGGTGCTCCCCCTCGCCACCGACCTCCCGCGCGTAGGCCTGCATCGTCTCGTAACGGTGATGACCGTCGGCGATCAGCAGCTCGGCGTCGTGGGTGGCCTGTTGCACGGCGGCGATCGCCCGCGGGTCCGTCACACGCCACAGGCGATGTGTCGTGCGCTGCGCGTCGGTGACCTCGCCCCACGGCGCTTGCGCGGTGGCCGGCTCCAGCGCGGCCCAGGCGGCCTGAGTCGGATCGGAGTACAGCGAGAAGATGGGGGACACGTTCGCGCGCGTCGCCCGCGTCAACCGCAGGCGGTCCTCCTTGGGCCCGGGATGCGTGCGCTCGTGCGGGCGAACGCGCCCGGGGCCGTACTCCTCGATCCGCACCCTGCAGTAAAACCCGCGCCTGGTCAGCCTGCGTCCGTCCGGGCCGGTGTAATCCTGGGTATGGGCCCACATTGCGGGCTCGCGGTCGCGGGTCAGCGCTCCCTGCAGTTGCCAGGTCTCGAGCATTTCGCGCGCCGTGGCGTACCGGTCCGGCTCGCCCTGGGGCAGGTCGATCGCGACGATGTTAAACGGGGAACGCGCGATCAGCTCGGCACGCTGCGCTGAGTCGATCACGTCATACGGCGGCGCGACCACGTCCGCGAGGGAGCCGACGACCGCGGGGTCGTAGTGCAGCGCACGTAGCGGTTGAACGTCAGCCATGAGCGGTGGCGGAGGCTAGCAGCGGAAGATGCCCTTCGGCTGCAAGTGGGAAAGACGCCCCGTCTGCAAGCGTTGGCGACCGGGCACGGATATCGGCAGTGCGCCCAATGCCTCTACTCTTAGTGTCATCGGGGCGTGGCGCAGCCTGGTAGCGCACCTGCTTTGGGAGCAGGGGGTCCCCAGTTCGAATCTGGGCGCCCCGACCATCTTGAAGAAGGACGAACCGCCCCGGTCTCCGAGAAGGAGGCCGGGGCTTTGCGCTCTTGGTGCCTGGCGCGCGAGGGTGAGTTCTGTTTCGTCTCGCTGCGCGGCAAGCACTGGACGCCAAGCTCACATGCCTACCACCGGAAAGGCCGTCAGAGCCGCCACGGGATGGGAAGGGAGCCTCTACCTCGCGCCCGTCACTTCGCGGGCTGGTACATGGTCAACGAGCTCGAAATGTCCTCTGAGGACGTAGCGATCGCGCTCGGCCACCAGGACGGAGGGAACCTCGTCCGTCGCCTCTACGGCCACCGCGACAAGGGCCGCGCGCTCGACAGGATCGTCGGCGCATACGCCACACGCGCCGAGAACCGTCCCAAGCGATCGGGATCATCTCCACCTGCCCTGCGTACGCCATCACGGAGAGCTTGTTCTGAAGCTCTCGATCCTTGATTATGTCTGACACAATTGCTAAACTGGATGGTCTCAATGTGCGGTTCGCGCGCTCCGCGACCCGTCACCGCATCTCAAAGGACCGCATCCGACATGTCATCGCCAACTATCGAGTCCGCTTCGAGGAGTCGCCGCCAGACACTGAGGGCGCGCGAGTACGCTCGATGCGTGTGGTCTATCTCGGAGAGGACGATCATGGACGTGCGCTGGAGGTCATGGCGGTCGAGGGCAAGCACGACGAGCTGCTGGTGATCCATGCGATGGAGCTGCGCGACAAGTACAGGAAGCGTTACGAGGACCGGAGATGACCAAGTTCACGACAGCTAGCGGGGAGGTTCTCACCGACGAGGACATCGAGGCGCTGGCCGACGAGGCCGAACGCGGCTACGACCTGGACAAGGCGATCAGGGTGACGGTCGGACGGCCGTCGCTCGGCGCAAGGGGGGCCTCGCCGCGCGTGCAGGTTCGCGTCGACTCCGATCTCGCCAAGGCCCTGCGCGCCCGTGCCCGCAAGGAGCACCGCTCCGTCAGCGAGATCGCCCGCACCGCGCTGCGCGAATACGTAGACCGCGCCGCCTGACCGCGCCGATCACGGCGCGCCCGCGCGCGAAACCGCCCACGCCCTGGCGAAATCCCGAGCGCCTGTGCCAAGCACAGCAAATCGCCGATATGACATTGTCTGCGCAGGCAGGCGAATTACAGCGCACCAGGGTGAATCCGTTGCGACATTCTCGAGTGGTCTGGGCCGTAGGCTTGAAATCAACGAGCCGGTGAGCCGGGTGTTGGAATGCATGGGCGTGGAGATCACGAGCCGCTATCGCTCCACGAACACGCGCTGTTGCTACGTGCCAGTGCTCAGCAGCTGCTGGCAAGCGTGTCGCGGCGACGGTTGCCTGCCCAAGTTGTCGTGGCGATCAGCGCCGCGATGCCGATTCCCACCGCCAGGCAGTCGCCCGCGACGAGCAGGTAGCCGCCGCTGCGGTGCGGATTCACGAAGAAGTACGGGTACCAGTCCACGATCGCGCCGCGCGCCAGCGTATAGAGCACGTACAGCAGCGGGAAGGCCATCCATATTACGATCGTCCGCGCGGGGTCGAGGCGCACGCTAGGCGGGTCGGACAGCCAGTCGAGCGTCACTGCCACAGGCATCAGGTAGTGAAGGATGGCATTCACCCACGGGTATGCCGGAGCGTGCCCGGAGAGCAGCAACAGGTACACGATCCCGGTCGTCAGGATGTAGACGACCGCGGCGCCTCTGAGCAACTCGACCGTGCGAGAGCGCGTGGGTGCGGGGCGGAGCGCTCCGTGCAGGAGCATCGCCGCCGCGAACAGGTTGCTGAGGACGGTGAAATAGCTGAAGTAGTCGCCGTCGCTGACCCCCGGTCCTGCCGTCACGTCGTAGCCGATCGCCGTGAGCGCCATCAGCGCCAGCAGCGTACGGCAAACGCGCAGCGCCGGCTCGCTCAGCGCGCCGCGTTGCGGGCGGCGCTCGATGCTTGCAGTCGCAGAGGAATGAGAGGACATGACATGACCTTAGTGATCGTACTTCTGTCGTGTCAAGCGCTCGTGCGGGTGGTGGCACGAGCGTGGTGATCTAAACGAGCAGTTCGTCGGGTGAGGCGATGATGCGCAGATGGTCGGTCACGCGGGTGATGCTCAACAGGCGCTGCACCTGCTGCGAGCCGCGGGTCACAGCGAACTCCTGCCCGCGCTCCTGTGAGCGCGTGTGCGCCGCCAGAATGATCCGCAGACCGGTCGAGTCGATGAACTCGAGGTCTTCGAGGTCGAGCACGACCAGCGCCGTGTCACCGAGCTCGGCGCTCTCGATCTCACTCTCCAGGAGTGGAGCGCTGGCCAGGTCGAGTTCGCCGTGCAGGCGCACCACGACCCTGTCCTGCTCATGGCGAACGTCGATCCGGAACTGCTCCTGAGCTGCCACACACCGATATTAGCGCAGGACTTTTGCGTTCCAGCAAGCCTCATCGCGCGGCTCAGGGGCCTGCACGGCCGTCCTTGGCGCCGCTGTCGGGCTCGGTCTCCCCGTCGGCCGGCATCGCAGGAGACAGACGCAGGGCCAGCAGCGCAATGTCGTCGCGGAGCTTTCCCGAGGCGCGCTCGGCGGCGGCGCTCTCGATGTGCTCGAGCAGCCCGCGGAGCGTCAGGCGCGGCGCCTGCGCGCATAGGCTGAACAGCCCCTGCTCACCCATCTGTCCACCCGCCCGGCCCGCCTCCGGCACACCGTCGGTGTACAGCAGCAGCGTTTCCCCTCCTTGCAGTTCAGCGTCTCTTTCGACGATGTCGATCTCCTCGATCACGCCGAGCAGCGTCCCCGGCTCGCCGAGTGGCCTCACGTCTCCGTTCGCGTCGATCAGTGCCGGCGGCAGGTGTCCTGCCAGGGCGACCGTCAGGCGCGCGGTGTGGGCTTCCGGCGCCAGTATGACCAGACACACAGTGCACAACTCCGTCTCGCCCGGCTGAAGGCGCAGCGCCCGGTGCAGCGTTTCGAGCATCTTGGCGGGCGACTGGCCGCTCAGCGCCGCCGCGCGCAGGGTGTGGCGCGCAAGCGCCGTCACCCCGGCTGCGCGGGGACCCTTGCCGCACACATCGCCGATCACGAGCATCCAGCGGCCCTCGTCGTACGCGAACACGTCGTAGAAGTCCCCGCCGACCTCATTCATCTCGCCCGCCGGGGCATACCGGGCCTGGATCTCCACTTTCGGGATCTCCGGTATGGATTCCGGCAGCAGGGAGCGCTCGAGGATATTCGCGATGCGTGAGCGCTCGGTATACAGCCGCGCCCGTTCGACCGCGGTTCCGGAACGACGGGCAAGTCGCTCGCCAAGCGCCAGGTCGGCCGATGACAGGCGACGCAGCGACTCCGAGGAGACGAGCGTAATCGCTCCGACCGTCCTGTTCGCGCCGATCATCGGCACGATGATCACCGCAGCCGGCCCGATCGCGCGCAGCCACTCCAGGTGCTCCTCATCGTGGGCGTAGGCGGCCAGGGCGTCCGGCTGAATATCGGTGAAGATCTGCGCGCGTCCGCTGCGGATCACCTCGGCGATGCCGGTCGGGTCCTCCAGCGTCGGCCGATACCTGCGGTCGATCCGCTGAGCCATCGCCAGTTTGTCGGGATCGGCGTGATGCGCAGCCACGAGCTCGATCTCGCCGCGATCGTTCACGACGTCGACCGCGCACCAGTCCGCCAGGCTCGGCACGGCCAGTCGCGCTACGCGCTGCAGCGTCTCCGCGTAATCCATCGAGGAGGCCAGCACGCGACTCGCCTCGGCCATGAAGCTCTCCGCCAGCTGCGCGCGCTTGACCTCGGTGATGTTCTCGAACACGTTCACCACGTACTCGATGCGTTCGCTCTCCGGGTCCACGACCGGGGAGGACCTGACCATCAGCCAGCGCTCCTCGCCCGTGGTCCGGACGATGTTCCGCACGAGCAGCGGCTCCGGGTGCTCGCCCGCGAACAGCTTGTAACCGGGCATGCTCTCCAGGCTCAGCTCGCGCCCCTGCTCGTCCAGGACCAGGAACCGTGACATGACGGTTCCCGGTTGAGCGCTCGTCAACTCATCGGGCGTTACAGCCCCGAGCAGATCGGCGGCCGCCTGATTGGCGAACACCATCTGCCCACGCTCATCCATCACGGTGATCGCCTCGGCGAGGTTGACCAGCACCGCCTGCAGGCGCTGCTCGACGCGGCGCAGCTCCGAGAACAGCCGGGCATTGTCGATCGCCAGAGCGGCTCGTCGCGCCAGCTCGCGGACGAGATCCATGTCCTCACTCCCATACGGATCGCCGTCGCCCAGCCGCAGCACGGAGATGGCGCCGAGCGTTCGCTCGCGCGCGAGCAGCGGGGCCACCGCCGCCGAGCGATAGCCGTGATCGATCATGAACTTCGCGTGCTCTGAGCTCTGGGTGAACGAGCTGAGCAACATGCTCGTCATCTCTCCCAGCAGCACGGGTTCTCCGCTGCGGATCACGCGCGCGACGGGGTGCTCTCCATCGGGATCGAGCTGGTGCTTGGCGCGCAGCTCCTCCAGACCACGAGCGATCTCCTCGTCGGCCGCGGCGACGGCCACGTCTCTGATCGAGCCGTCGTCATCGAGCAGATCGATCACGCACAGATCCGCCAGTCGGGGCACCGTGAGCTGTGCGACCTGGCCCATCGTCGTGCTCAGATCGAGCGATGTGGCCAGCACGACGCCGGCCTCGACGAGCAACTCGATGGCCGCGTCGCTCACCGGCTGGGCGTTGACGCTGATCGGGTCCCCCTCTGATTTGAACATCGCATGCGCCCGACATCATCGATCGTGGCCTTACGAGGCCATCGCCGAATGCCTGACTGCAGTCAGTATCGCACCGGCCCGGACACGTCCGGGTCAAACGCCTCTGCGCAGCCTTCCGAGCAGAACCAGTACGTCTGCCTGCCCGCCTCTCGCGTAACCGCAGTCGCCCGGTCGACCTTCATCCCGCACACCGGATCGGTCGCGCCGCGCCGCGCCGTCAACGTCAGCAGCGCCACGAACACCGCCGTGGCGAGCACGTTCAAGAACAGCTTATAGTCCACCTTCACTTCGCCGAACACGTCCGCTCTCGTGGGCCGCACCCGCGGGATCAGGCCGGCGGCGCCGAACAGCCCGTCGACGATCAGCGCGGCGATCACGATCGTCACGAACATCAACGCCACGATCCGCGCCGCATATCTAGGCCCGTAGTACTTGCGATACGCCAACACGATCGGGACGACGATCAGATCCGCGAACACGAACGCGATCACCCCGCCGAACCCGATCCCGCCCGACCACAGCACCGCCGCGAGCGGGATGTTGCCCACTGAGCACACGAAGCTGAGTACCGCGACCACCGGGCCGACGATCACGTTCTCCAGCAGTCGCCATGGTTCGGGCGCGTTGACTACGAACAGGCCGTTGAAGAAGTCCTGTCCGAGCAGTCCCACGTACCCGGCGAGCAGGAACCCGATCGCGATCTCCTTGTAGAGCATCGCCCAGTCGTTGCGGAAGTTGTGTGCCACGTCCGACCATTCCCGCATTGAGCGCAGCTTCGCGCGCAATGTCATCCCCGTGTTCTCCGCGCCGGCCGTATGGTGCACGTGCCCGTCCTGAGCTCGTTCGGCGTGCACGCGGGCTTCCGCCTCCAGGCGCCTGGAGACGAACATCCGCAGCAGCAGCGCCATCGTCGCGATCAGCACGATCCCCCCGACGAACTCGGCGAGCGTGAACTGCCAGCCGATCAGCACCCACGTCACGAATCCCAGCTCGATCACCAGGTTCGTCGAAGCGAACTGAAATGCCAGCGAGCTCGTCGCCGAGGCGCCCTTCGCGAACAGCGACTTGGCGATCGCGATCGCCGCATACGAGCACGACGAGGAAGCCGCCCCGAGCCCCGTCGCCAACGCGACCGACCGCGCCCCTCCGCCACCGAGGGCCTGCTCGATCCGCGCGCGTGGCGCCCACGCTTGCACGATCCCGGAGATCGCGAACCCCAGCACCAACGCCCACCACACCTGCCATGCCATCAGCAGCGCGTTCTGCAGTCCTTCCCACACCGTGTCGATCGCGACTACGCCCATGCGCCCAGTCTGCTCGATCGTAGGTCCCGAAGCCGCCTTGGCCTCCCACGGGATCTGATCGAACGGCCCGACCCGATGCCGACCGGGCGATCTGCGCGCCGCGCGAGATAGGGTCTCGTGGATGAGCGACCACGTGCTGCTCCTCTCCTGGGAGTACCCGCCCGTGATCGAGGGCGGCCTGGCGCGACACGTGCGCAAGCTCGCCGAGGCGCTCGTCCGCCGAGGCGTAACCGTCGATGTGCTCACGCGCGGATCCGGCGAGGGGTCCGAAGCGCATAGCCCGGAGGGTTCGCCCGCCCGCCTGTCGGTGCAGCAGCGGGGCGGCGTGACCGTCTATCGCGTGCCCGAGCCCGGCTGGCCGCGCGACCTCGACCGGTTCGTCGCCTGGGTGGAGCAGATGAACGACGACATGCTCGCGGCTGGTCTCTCGCTCGCGCAAGATCGCCCCTATGACCTCGTCCACGGCCACGACTGGCTTGTCGCGCACGCTTCCTCGGCGCTCTCCGAGCGGCTGGGCGTTCCCTACGCGACGACGATCCACGCGACCGAGCATGGCCGCCACCAGGGCTGGGTCCAGGATGAGCCGCAGTCGTACATCCACTCCGTCGAGCGCTCCATGGCCCAGCGTGCCGATGCGGTGATCGTCTGTTCCTACTACATGCGCGGTCATGTCGCCGACATCTTCGACATCGACGAGCGGCGCATCACGGTCATCCCCAACGGGATCGACCCGGACGAACTGCAGCCGGTCGGCGATCTGGAGGCGCTGCGACGCGAGTTTGCCGACCCGAGCGACCAGCTTGTGCTGCTCGTCGGGCGACTCGTCTACGAGAAGGGCTTTCAGCTCGCGCTGGACGCGCTCCCCGGCGTGATCGAGCGGGTCGGCGCCGTCCGCTTCCTGGTGGCCGGATCGGGTACGCACGAGGCCGAGCTGCGCGCCCAGGCGCAGCGACTCGGCCTGTCCGAGCACGGCGTCTTCCTCGGCTGGATCGGCGACGATGCACTGCACTCGCTGTACCGGATCGCCGATCTCTGTGTGGTGCCGTCGATCTACGAGCCCTTTGGGCTGGTCGCCCTGGAGGCGATGGCCTCCGGCTGTCCCTGCATCGTCGCCGACACCGGCGGCCTGCGCGAGGTCGTGCCCTCCGGCGAACGCGTCGGCCTGCGCTTCAACGGCGGCGATGCCGAGCACCTCGGCGTGATGATCGAGCGCCTGCTGGTCGACGCCGAGCTGCGCGACCGGCTCGTAGCCGAGGCCTCCGAGCACGTCCTGAGCTTCGACTGGGACGACATCGCCCAGCGCACCCACACGATCTACAGTGAACTTGCCACAGTAGGTACCCAGGAGGAGGTCAAGCGGATATGACAGGCGCGATCGAGGGACTGATGCAGGACGACTTCCCGCTCACGCTCCAGCACGCACGGCGCCGGATGCGGGACTGTCACCCATCCGCGCAGGTGGCCACGCTCACCGATGAGGGAGTCGTGCGCGCCGGCTTCGGGGAGGTGTCCGAGCGCGTGGATCGCCTCGCTCGCGTACTCGGGCGGCTGGGGATCGAACAGGGAGATCGGGTCGGGACGTTCGCGTGGAACAACCAGCGCCATTTCGAGCTCTACATGGCCGTCCCGTGCGTGGGGGCGGTGTTGCACACGCTCAACATTCGCCTGTTCGCCGAGCAGCTGACCTACATCGTCAACCACGCGGACGACCAGGTGATCTTCCTCGACGACTCGCTCGTGCCGCTGCTGGAGCCGCTGGCCCCTTCTTTCACAGGCGTGCGCCACTTCGTTTTGATGGGCGACGGTGACGCCGGCTCGCTACCCGATGTGCTGCGCTACGAGGAGCTCTTGGATGAAGCGGATTCCGATCCCACCGGGCGGGCGGGCTCCGAATCTCTGTATCCCGAGCTCGACGAGCGCCAGGCCGCCGCGCTTTGCTACACGAGCGGCACAACGGGCAACCCCAAGGGCGTGCTCTACTCGCACCGTTCGATCTGCCTGCATGCGACCGCCTCACTGATGGCCGACAACCTGGCGCTCTCCCGGCGCGAGCGGGCTCTGGTGATAGTCCCGATGTTCCACGCCAACGCCTGGGGCATTCCCCACGCGGCGGCGCTCTGCGGGGCGGACCTGGTGATGCCCGACCGATTCCTGCAGGCCGAGCCGCTGGCTCGCGCGATCGAGCAAGAGCGCCCCACGGTGGCGGGCTGTGTGCCGACGATCTTCGCCGACCTGCTGCGTTACGCCGACGATCACGAGGTGGACCTCTCCTCGCTCACCAAAGCCGTCTGCGGGGGCTCTGCGGTGCCGCGGCAGCTGATGAAGGACTTCCAGGAGCGCCACGGAGTGCGCATCTGCCAGGGATGGGGGATGACTGAGACCAGCCCGGTCGCCACCTTCTCCGATCCCGCCGAGGACCGCGGGCACGACGAACGCTACTGGGACGAACGCGCCCTGCAGGGCAAGCCCTTGCCGTGGGTGGAGTTGCGCCTGATGGGCGATGACGGCGATGAGGTTCCCTGGGATGGGGAGTCCACGGGCGAGATCCAAGTGCGCGGTCCGTGGGTCGCCTCCGGCTACTACAACGATCCCAGCGGCGATGACAAGTTCGAGTCGGGTTGGCTGCGCACGGGCGACATCGCCGCGATCGACGAGCAGGCCTTCGTGCATATCACCGACCGCGCCAAGGACGTGATCAAGTCCGGCGGCGAGTGGATCTCCTCGGTTGAGCTCGAGAACGAGCTGATGGCCCACCCGGACGTGATCGAGGCCGCCGTCATCGCCAAGCCAGACGAGCGCTGGTCCGAGCGTCCCCTGTGCTGCGTGGTGCTGTGCGAGGACTCCACCGCCGGACCGGATGAGCTGATCGAGCACCTGCGCCCCCGCGTGGCCAAGTGGTGGCTGCCCGACGAGTTCGCGTTCGTCGCCGAGGTCCCCAAAACGAGCGTGGGCAAGTTCGACAAGAAGACCTTGCGCGCGATGCTCGCCGACGGGACCCTTCAGGGGCGCGTTTTGGTTGGGTAGGACCGCTGGGAGGGCAGTATCGTGACGAGCATGGGTCTCCGAGCGAGGAGCCTGCTCGCGCGCTCGACCCGGTGGCGGTTTGCCCTGCCGGGACTCGCGTTGCTCGGTGTTACGCTCGCGCTTGTCCTCTGGCTCTTGCCTCTCGACTCGTCAGGACATAGTTCGGCCGCGTCGCATACGACGCGGCCGGCAGGGCCGCATGCGGCCCTGCTCGGGCCGGCACATGTGCCGGCCCGCCGGGTGGCGCATGCGCCACCCGGAATGCATCCTGTCCCGCTGCCGGTCCGCTATCGCCCGATTGGCTGCGTCCGGCGTGGGCCGGCGGTCGCCTACACCCACGGGCCGCGCCGCAAGGAGGTCGCGCTCAGCTTCGACGACGGTCCTTACCCGCTCACGTCCAGCTTCGCGCGGATGCTCAACGCCAACGGCGCAGTCGGGACGTTCTTCATGATCGGCGAGCAGATCACCGGGCGCTATCAGGCGACGCTGCGCGAAGAGCTGCGCGACGGGGACGCGCTCGGCGACCACACCTACACCCACCCGGATCTTGTCGCCACCGGCGGCGTTCACAGCCAGCTGCAGCGCACGATCCAGGCGATCCGCGGCCTCAGCGGCTATATCCCGTGTGTATTCCGTCCGCCCTACGGCGACTACGACAGCTCGGTTCTGAGCACCGCCGCCTCGCTCGGCCTGGCGACGATCCTGTGGGAGGTCGATCCCAGCGACTACGCGCTCCCGGGCGTCTCGGCGATCGAGCGGCGTGTGCTCTCCCAAGTCAGACTCGGCTCAATCGTGCTCTCCCACGATGGCGGCGGCCCGCGCGGACAGACCCTCACCGCCTATCCCCACATCATCAGGGCACTGCGCGCCCGTGGCTATCGCTTCGTCACAGTCCCCGAACTGTTGGGCTTCCACGCCGTCTACAGGCGTTGCGTGCGTGACTGCGAAGGCGCCGCGATATCCGGGCGTCCGCCGCGGGGGTCGATCGTCGAGCAGGGATGAGTCAGCAGATCCGGCGCGGCCGATATGACTTGGAAGTCTTACGACCGCTATTGCTGATAGACCTTCTCATAGCGTTCCGCTCTCTTGCGGGACGCGGCTTGCAGCGAAAAACAGCTTTGCCAATAGAATTGTCGTCAGTAGATCACCGAACAAAGGCCCCATCTCGAGGCCGCCGCGCTCACCAGACCCCAAGGAAGGTTGGTATGACCCGAACCGATGTAGACGCAAAGTCGATGAGAAGCGGACCCTCTCCCCGGCGCGTGTCGCTGCGCAGGCTGCTGATCCTGCCGGTGGCACTGCTGCTCGTGGCGGTGCCCGCGGCGTCCGCCCTCGCGGCCGCCAACCCCAACGAAGGCTTGTCCGGCTACAAACACCAAGAAACGGCGAAGCAAGAAACCCTTCCGTCGAAAAGCAAAACCACGCCGTCCACGCCGTCCACGCCGTCCAAAGAAGTCGAACCCTCGAGGACGGCGACCACGCCGGCCACGTCGACCGCGCCGGCGAAAACCTCATCTCAAGCGAAAGCGGGAACCCTGCCCTTCACCGGCCTTGACCTGCGCTGGACGGTGGGCTTCGGTCTGCTCCTGATGGGCGCAGGCGCCTCGATCGTCGTAATGCAGCGCCGTAGCAGTCGACGCTGAGCGTGCAAGCCTTGCGGGTAAAGGATCTATCCCAATAGGAACGGGTGCCTGAGGGGATAGGTCTTCGACCCGACAGCCGCCGGCGTATGCCGGCGGCTGTCTCGCGTTCGGGGCTGGTGTCAGCAAGAAACGCACTTTCAGACGGCGATCATCTCCAGCTCGTCCAGGTGTATCGCCGCGCATGATGCTCTTACCGTCTGGTCCGCTAGATCGATGACGCCCTTCTCCTTCAGGAGGGTCAGGGCGTCGCCGATCGCGATCGGGTCGTGGTCGAGCTCGGCCTCCAGTTCGGCGCGCGACCAGCTGACGTCGTGGTCGTCGCGGAGAGTCTGCAAAACGATAGCTCGCTGCACCCGGGGGTCGTGGTTGCTGGGAATCTGCTTAGTTTGGTCTTGCATGGGAGTGCTCCTTCCGTGCCGAGCCCCGGGCGGTGGCAGCCGCGCCGGGGCACTTATATGTCGTTGGTGTGACGGATAGTCCATAGACTAATAGTCGTCGAGGCGGAAAGCTGTGGGCATGTCGATTCGATCTCCGGCCCACGCCGCGTTCGGCGATGCTATCCGCAGTGTCCGCAAACAGCGTCGCATCTCTCAAGAAAGCCTGGCTCTGAAGTGCGGGCTGGACCGTACCTACATCAGCGGAATCGAGCGCGGAGTGCGTAATCCAAGCCTCACAAACATTCTCAAGATCGCAACCGCGCTCGACACCAGCCCGGCCGAGATCTTCGCCTGCGCACAGGGCCTCACCGGGTCTGCCGGCTCGGCCCCTCGCCGCCAGTGAGAGTGCTTGGAGAATCTTCCTGAAGCCAACGATCGGTGACAGCGCCAGCTTCGACGCGCGCCGTCAGCCCGGGCGCTTGAGAGTCACAACTCGTGTGCGCACGGCCACGGTCGCGCCATCCGCTCGGATGGCGAAGCCGATCGTCGCCCCTCAATCCTCGCTCGCGAGCAGCTCCATCAGCAAGGAGTCGTGCCATCCGCCGCTGCCGACGTTGCGCTCGGACTGGCGCATGACGCCGACGGGTTTGAATCCGACCTTCTCGTAAGCCCTGATGGCGGCCGCGTTCTCTGTCGCCGGGTCGATCGTGATGCGGTGGTGGCCACGGTCGTCGATGAGATGACGCACGACACGTCTCACGGCTTCCGTACCGAGGCCACGGCCGTGCAGGGCGGGATCCAGGAACAGATCGATCCCCGCATGGCGGTACTTGGGCTCAAGCTCCTCGAAGTACTGGATCAGGCCTGCAACCGCGCCATCGACCTCGATCGTCATGCGGGTCGACTCGGGCTCGTCCCAGGGGAAGCCCTCGGCCGGTAAGTCCCACCAGCGCACGACCTCCGGGGTCGCGTGGATGCGTCGCAACTTCGCCTCGTCGCCCTTCGCGAGCGGGCGGAGGGCCACGCCCAGGCGCGCTCCTGTCAAAAAGGGCTTTTTTTGCAGAGTGCGGATGAGAGGACTCGAACCTCCACGGAGTCTCCTCCACACGGACCTGAACCGTGCGCGTCTACCAATTCCGCCACATCCGCGTGTCGTGAGAAAGCGAAGATATCGCACGGCGGCTCGGCCCGGAACGGAGCGAGCGGCCCACGAGCAGCCCGGCCCGAACGAGAGATCCGTCGAGTCGCCCGGGGAGGCTCGCCCGGGGTGCTTTGCTAGCCTCGGTCGAGCTGTCGGCACGCCGCCATCGTCTAGGGGACTAGGACGCCGCCCTCTCACGGCGGTAACACGGGTTCGAATCCCGTTGGCGGTATCGACAAAATGGCACCAGCGCTAAGGATCGGTGCCAACGGAGCAGGGTTACGGTACCAATGAGGTACCGTTTTGAGCCCGGTATCGCCCGCTGAACTTGTCGGGCGCAAAACCACGGCGCCCTGGGCTGCTCCACCACGCTTCGGGCTTTATGGTGCTTCCGGGCTCCATACCGCCGCTCGCTCCGCCGCGCTGCTAATCGCCCCTGCCTCCACCCCCGCCTCCACCCCCGCATTCGGTGCAAAGTGCCGGCGTGAGGGCATTCGAACAGGCGGAAGGAAAAAGTAGGAGACGGGTCTCGACTTGTGAGCCTCGACGTATGAACCTCTGTGGTGCGCGTGAACAGGCTGTGCGCCTGCTCATGCGCTGAGTCCCCCCAGTCGGGCGCCGTGGTCCGAGGGGTGGGCGTCCACTTTCATAGTCGAACAGGACGATTAGGCAGGAATAACATGGCTTCGATTGACAAAACGCGCGCAACTACTCCGCAGCTGCGTCCCGGACCCAACGGACTGCCACGCGGGCAGGTGACCGAGATTCAGCGCAGCCGGATGCTTACGGCTGCGGTGCAAACGGTCGCAGAGGTCGGGTATGCGCGGATGACCGTGGCACAGGTAATTGGCCGGGCGAGGGTCTCGAGGAAGACCTTCTACGACGTATTTGTCGACCGAGAGGACTGCTTCTTGGCGACGTTCGATCAGGCGATCGCCCAGGCACGCGCGCTCGTGATCGAGTCCTACTCGCAGGAATCGGGATGGCGGGAGGGCGTGCGCGCGGGCTTGGCACGTCTGCTGATGTTCATGGACGAAGAGCCCGGCCTGGCCAAGCTCTGTGTGGTCGAGGCTCTGGGGGCCGGAGCACGAGTCCTGGAGAGCCGCGCCAAGGTGCTCGACGAACTGGCCGAGGTGGTCGACCGCGGACGATCTGCCGGCAGCACCACCAGCGAACCCCCCGAGGTCACCGCCGAAGGTGTGGTCGGTGCGGTCTTCGCGGTGCTCCACACGCGCCTGCTCGAGCGTAGTAAAGGGCCGCTGTCGAACCTCCTTGCTCCGCTGATGAGCATGATCGTGCTCCCCTATCTGGGCGCTCGGGCGGCGAGCAAAGAGCTCGCCAGGCCGGCGCCCAAGCCTCGGAAGGCGGCTCGTCCGCTGGCGCGGCCCGGCCGCGATCCGCTCGAGGGCCTCGACATGCGACTCACGTATCGAACGGTACGCGTCCTGGTGGTCATCGGCGCGTATCCGGGCGCGAGCAATCGTGAGATCGCGGAAGGCTCGGGTATCGCCGATCAGGGTCAGATATCGAAGCTTCTGATGCGCTTGCAGCGGTTGGACCTTGTCAAGAACCGGGGCGAGGGCCAACTGAGGGGCGCCTCGAACGCCTGGCATCTCACCGAGCGCGGCGCCGAGGTCGAGCGTGCCGCCCGCCCGCGCTGAACGGTCGCTCGTCCGGTCAGCGCACGGCGCCGTGCACCGCGATTGAGGCGCTGAGCGCGCTCGCCCTGGTGACCGGATCGCCGTTGAGCGTCACCTCGACCCCAAGACCTCCGGCCGTTCTGCGGACCATACGCCGAGCGAGCATGCTGAGGGGGACTCTCACCTTGCCGGTGCTGTGGGGGGCCACGGAGAATCTGGCCGCGCCCAGCCAGACCGGGGGCGAGCTGTGGTGGGACTTGGAGTGCAGCGTGATCGTGCCGGTGCAGCTGTCGGCGGAATGGCAGTAGATCGCCACCTGGACGACTCCGCGCGCGTTCATGCCGTCGAGCTGAGGGGTGGGGATCGTCAGGGTCGGAAAGACGTGGCGAGGGGCCGCGCGCGAGCCGGGTGGGGGTACGCCCAGGGTTCCGCCCGGACATAGCGGCGTCGCGTCGGGGCCGGTGGCTAGTGTCGCCTGGAGCATCAGCTCCTCGCCCGGGTTGGAGGCGAAGCCGTTGTGGCTTGAGGTGTCGGTCGGCGAGAAGGTCGCGCCGTTGCCGACTTCGTTGTTGGCGATAAAGGAGTCCATCGTCGAGCTCGGCACTGCGCCGATCACCATGTAGGGGACGCCGCTCGGATACGGTGGGGGTCCGTTCTGGCCGGCCAGGAAGCCGCCCTCGTCGTTGAAGTCGACGTAGTCGCCCTGCGCGACACAGAGGTTGGTCGGCTGGTAGGAGCTGACAGTGGCCCCCGAAGCGCCGCCCTGACCGCAGACGGGGATTTCGAACGCCTGGCTGGTCAGTTCAACTTTCGCTCCGCCTCCCGGCAGGGGACTCAGAGCCTGGAAGTGGATCTGGGTGAGCGGCGGAGGGCCGTTGGACTGGGCGCAGCCCTCCAAACTCACGCTTACCACTTGACCGCCCGCGGGGGCGGTTGGGTTGCCGCTGGCCAGCTGCACGTTCCACAACGCGCTGTCGGCGCCGTCGTGGGGGATGTGGAAGACCGATTCGCCCAGCGCCACGTTGGTGCCTTCGTAATGGAGATTGTTAGCCGTGTCCTCGCTGGCCGGGACCGACAGCGGGCTGCCGAAAGTCATCGTCGCTGCGCCGGCCTCGCCAAGCGTCAGGGTCAGCGCCAGCGTGATCGCCATCGTCGCCGCGAGCACGAACCGAAGTCCGCGCATCAGGTCCGGTTGAGGGTTGCCCGTCGTGGCATACGACGAGCGGTCCGGTCTCGATCGTGCACTCATCTAGGTTCCATTCGATCGTTGCATGCGCAAGCTTGAGCATCGCGCGCAAACGTGGACTGCCATTGGAGTAGTCGCTCAGGACGGCCGCACTGTCCCGCTTTCGACGCTAGGTCGGAATAGCAGATGAGTTGTTGCGCTTCCTGTTTTGGCGGATATTGGGTCTGATCGCCTTCCTCGTGGCGATTGCGCTGGTCGCATGGCTGCTCACCGGCGGACTGGGGGCGGCGCTGCGCGGGGCGCAAGGTCCGGGCACAGCGCATTTCACGGTCGCGGCCTTGGCGAGCTCGCTCGCCGCGGGCGTACATTTCGGTTGGCGCTGGGCGCCGTTGGGCGGAGTGTCCGCGGCGGGGCTGCTGACGGTCGTGGCCCTGCTGATGGGGGTCTTCGTCGGAAGCGTCCGCTGGCGTGCGCGGCGCCGGCGACAGTACGTGCGGATGCGAGTGCAGACGTATCGCACCGACAAGGCCAGCGCGGAAGCCGTCGTGTCGATGTTCGAGGCGCTCCACAAGCGCCTTCTGCGTCGCTGGTGGCGACGGTTGCTACACGGCCAGCCATCGGTGGCTCTGGAGGTGCACCATGCGGCGGGAGCCGCCTGGCTGGCGGTGACATGTCCGATGGGACTCGAAGGAATGGTCGAGACGGCGCTGCGCAGCGCTTATCCGAACTGTCGGCTGGCGCCCGAGCGGCGGCTCCCCGGGCAAGCACCGGCGCTGTTGCGGCTGAAGAAGCATGCCGAGTTCATCAAGCGCGCGAAGGTGCTCGGTCTCTTTGAGCTGGAGCGCGAACCTCCGATGAACCGGCTGATGACCGTGATGAGCGCCTGCGCGACCGAGGCGTTTGTACAGGTCGCGATGACGCCGACGCCGTCGCTGTTCGAGCACCACGCCAAGCGCCTGTACAAGCGCCACGAGGCGCACCTGTCGCGCGAGCGCAGAGATCACTTGGAGATTCGCGACCGTTCGATGGTCGAGGACTCAGAGCTGCGCGGTGGCCTGGACATCCAGCACCGTCCGCTGTTCTTCGTCGATCTGCGCGTGATCGCCCCCGATCGCGATCAGTGCGAGCGGATCGCCTCCGAGCTGCGCGCCGGGGAGGCGGAGAACCGCTTGGTGGAGCGCGGAACGGCCGTGCGTCACGGCCGGTTCGGGTTGTACACCCGCCGCGTGCAGCGCGGAGAGGGCAACCCGCTTCCGTCTTTCCACAAGGGGGTGTTCGCATCCACCGAGCTGGCATCCGTCTGGCACCTGCCGTCGATCGACTATGCGACCGTCCCCTTCGCACGTGGTGTCCTGCCCGTGGCGCCCGCGCCGCCGGCGATCCTGCGTCCCGCCGATGGCGTAGGCACGCTGCGCGACGCTCTTGGGGCGGTGTCGATTGATCCGGGGATGCGCAAGCAGAACACCGCCGTACCCGGCACGGTGGAGCAGGGAAAGTCCAGTTACCTGGTTGCCACCGTGGCCGAGGACCTGCGCCGGGAGCGCTGTGCGGTGATCGTGCTCGACCCCAAGGGGGACGCGGCCGAGGCGGCGGTGAGCCTCGCGCCCGCGGGGCGGACGTGCACGCTGCTGGACCTGGCTCATCCGACATGCGGGTTCAACCCGCTCGCGGTCGATGCTCCGGCGGACGTGATCGCCGACTACGTGGTCGCGGCGCTCAAGAATTTGTTTACCGACGCAGACATCAGGGCCTCTTCGGATCGGTATCTGCGCAACTCGATCATCGCGGTGCTGGCTTACGACCGCGAGTCGACGCTGTGGGACGCGGCGCGGCTGCTGTCGGTCGGTGAGGAGGGTTACTCCTATCGGGCTCGCGTCGGGGCGCATGTGCGGACGCTGCCGGAGTTCAAGGAGATCTCCGAGTTCTTCACCGCCGAGCTCACCGCGCAGTTGGCGGATGCCCGCAGCATGACGACCGCCAAGCTCGACGCTCCGGTGAACAAGCTCGCACGATTGCTCAACTCGCAGTCGATCAAGCGCGTGCTCTTGAACGACTCGCTGCGGGTCGACTTCGATCGGGTGATCGCCGACGAAGAGGTGCTCGTCGTCAAGGGCGCGTTGGGGGCGATGGGGGCAGGGAACACCTCCGTGCTGATGCAGCTGCTCGTCGGCATGCTCGACGCCGCGCTGGCCCGTCAGCAGGATCTCGTGCCGGAGGCGCGGCGGGTGGCGGTCGCGCTGAAGGTCGACGAGGCACCGCTGGTGCTCAACCGTGGCTTTGCCGAGACGATGGCGCTGAAGCGCTCTGCCGGCTTGGAGACCGTGGCGTGCTGGCAGACCGAGGCGCAATGGACCGAGCGCGAGGTGCGCGACCAGCTCGATGCGCTGTTCGCCCATCGCGTGTACTTCGCGACCGCCTCCGCGCGCGATGCGCGCGCGGCGGTCGCGCTGACGATGGCCGAATTCTCCGACGCGGTCCGCCCGGGCATCGAGCATCTCTCTGCGCTCGGTCACCCCGATGCTCGCCTGCATCTGCCCCGCCACCACGCGATCGTCAGCTGGAGCACCCCCGAGGGCCGACAGTCCCCGTTCGTTGCCGAAACGATTCCCCTGCGCGTCGACCCCGAGCGGGTGGCGTTGCACGCCGCGCGCCAGGCCGAACGGGGCGGGCACTATCGCACCGACCTGCGTCAGCCCCACTGGGATCGCGAGCGCCGTGGAGCTGCGAGCCGAGGGGCGAAACGGCCGGGTGGGGATGCCGACGAGAGAGGAGACATCGGGACGGACGCGAGCAAAGGAGACGACAGTAGGGCGGATACGAGCGAGAGAGACGACATTAAGAAAGGAGGACTGACAAAAACAAGAAGCACAACAAAGGAACCTGATGCGGACCGTGCGGTGGACGCTGATTGGATTCGCGCGACCGCCGATGGGGTTGGGGCGCTCCCGGCGACTCCGGCTGACAGCTACCGCGAGCTGGTCGATCTCGACGGCGCATACAGCGTGCGGTGGGCCAAGCGGGTGCTCCAGGTGCGATCACTGGAACCTGAGCCGCTCGACCTGGAGATTCTCGCGCTTGTGGCATGCATGCGCCATGTGCTGAGCAGCCAGATACATCGCCGCTTCAACCCCGAGCGGGCGGCCACCACGACACAGCGTCGCCTGAAGCGCTTGTCGGATGCTGGGCTGGTACGGCGCTTCCAGTTCCATCGTCGTGACGGTGGAGGGGTGCCGATGTGTTACGCGATCACCGTCGCGGGTCTCCAGCTGCTTCATGCTCACGGCCGCTTGACGGCGCTGGGAGAAGACGACGTCGACAAGCTGTCCGGTCCTCCGTCGCCGGCCGCGCCGGTAGGGGGAGATCGGCTGCTGCGCCAAGCGCGCCATGACGTGCACGTGGCCGGCTGGGCACTGGCGCTGGAGCATGCCCTGGACGGCGCTCCGCTGACGCTGCGTGGAGCCCGAGAGTCGGTGCTGTCCCCACCGCTGCGTTCGACCTCGGATGGGCGCACAGCGCTTGGACCGGATGATCTGAGCCTGCCGGGCGGGCGTGCCCCGCATGAGTTTCTGCGGACCGACCCGACGGGCGAGCGGGTGCGGGTGGAGCGCTTTGAGACAGTGCGTCCCGATGTGACAATCGAGTTGCCCTCGGTCGATTTGCTCGTCGAGCTTGATGACCGTCTGCCCACAGGTCGGGTGGCGGGGAAGCTCGAGCGCTACGACCATCTCGTGGCGGGCTGGTCAGTGCACACCAACCGCTATGGCAGCCGGCTCGGGGTGCCGCCCGTCGTCGTGTTTGTCTGCCGCGATCGCGCCCGTGCACGGGAGTGTGCGCGCAGGGCCGACGCGGTGCTGACCGCCTGCCGTGCGTACGCCGGCGAGTACCCAGCCGACTGGGAGTACCCAGGGCGGGAGGGAATCCTGTTCGCGTCCGAGCGCGACGCACACGAGGGACATCTGCGCGGATACGGCGTGCCTCGCTTGCCACCGGATGTGCGCGTGTCCGTCGCACACGGCGATCCTCGGGCGCGAGCGTCGGCGGTTGAGCCACGGGAGCTGCTGGCGATTTCTACTCGATGAGTCCTGATAAGCGGCAGCGGCGGTGTGATCCCCGCCGTGGCTCCCGAGGCTGAGATCGACAACGCGGCTTCGATGAGTTGCGGGTGGTCGGTCGTAACCGCGTCGGCTCTCGGGCGCAGAGATGGCGCGCGAACGCTTATGCATTCACCCGGCCGGGAGCGCCGTTGCCCCCCGTGAGCGTGCAGTCGCCGCCCCTTGCGAGGGGCATGCAGCGCAGTCGCCTTGTCGCCGAAGGGACACGTAACTGCGCGCTGTGAGCGTGCAGTTTGGCTCTGCAGAGCCAAACTGCAGCGACAGTAGAGGAGCCGGCGAGCCGAGAACCGGAACAGGCGACATCGTGACTTGACCGCCGCTCACCGAGGGCTACTATCGCTGTCTCTTCTTTCTCGCTTTCCCAAGCCATTCGGCCCACGCCGACCCCTCACAGCTCGCAGTCCGCGAGCGCTGAAGCAGTCCACACCGTCTCCAGACGTCGATTTCTCGCTGCGTTCGCAGCCTTCGTGCCTCGACCTCTAGATGCGCGACCGTCGCTATATGGAACGGCCATGCGAACGGCGCCACCTGAAGGGTCCCCTGATGGGTTCTTTTTCATTCGGCACAGTCATGGGGTCTGTGAGCTTCCCCACGATGTGCTGGTCTCTCGATTCCCTTTTTGATTGGGTCGGGACCTGCTTTGCCGTTGGACGCTTTCGCGCCAACTTCTCTCATTCGATCATGAGTGGATCGCGATTTCCGAGACCCCTTAAGGGGTCTCGGACTGTCCTGAGGTGTGCATAAGTCCTGCCGCGCGCCCCTTGACGAATCGCCACCGGCCTTCTAGAAGGCGCTGCCAAGACACCCAAGCGGCCCGCCCGATTCGGGCAGGAGACATCCATGACGCTGACCATCTCGCCTTCTTCCTCGGTCGTCCTTCGAGCGCCCTCCCGGCCTCCAGCCCCAACACCCAAGCGGTCACGGTGCGGCATGCCGCCATGCGCCGAAGGCGGCGTACCCGTCTCCCCAACCGGCGTGATGGGACGGCGCAAGCTCGACCCGCTGGGTCACTACACCGACACGACCGGGAACACACGAGAGGTGATCGCCGGGCGGCGAGGCGACGGCAGCGTGCTTGTGGTGGACCGCGACGCGGTTACGTTCGGCGATCGCCGGCTGGTGGCCCATCTCGCTGCCGATGAGCCGGCCGAGAACGCTGCGCTGGTGTGTGCTCACTATTTGGAGGATGCGCACCGGGGTCGCTGCCGGCGGGTAACCGCCGAGGATCTGACCGGGAGGCCGTTTGCCGATCATGAGGAGCCGAAGGGACTCGCGCCCGGGAGTCCGTACGGACCCGAGTTTGTGGATCGGCGCGGAGACGGCAACGATGTCTATCGCCTGGAGTTGGTGCGGACGGGCAACTCGGCTGTGGATCTGCGCTGGCGCCGGCATTCACGCCCGGGAAGCCCGGCCGTTCCGACGCCGGTGTGCCTGCGCGAGGTGGTCGGGGCGGTCGAAAGCTATGAGCCGGTATGCGGACTCACGCTCAGAGCGTTGGGGACGTATCGCGAGGATTCGGGGGTCTCCATTGCCGTGCTGCGCAGCGAGCTTGAACGTATGCGGGAGAGCCCGATCGTGCTCAATCGCAAGCTTCGTCAGGCGGTGCTCACGGTGGTCGAGTGCCAGGGGCTGAGCCTGAGCGAGATCGCGCTTCGCTGCGGCCGGGTCAAGCGTGACTCCAAAGGCAATGCGAGCGGTGAGACGAGCTGGCTGGCTCGTCGTGTGGGAGTTCTTCCCGAGAGCGGCGCAACCCGTCCCACCCCATGGGTTCACAGTGACGTGCTGGCACTGATCGCCCGCAACGGGCTCGGAATCAGTCCGCGCGAGGTGGAGCTCGGGTGATGAGTGGGTCCGCGGCCGTCGACGTTCGCGCTCGGCACGGGCTGCCTGACGCAGCGCGAGAACCACATATGGGCCCTCGTCCCACGTTGCGAGCGGCCGAGGCGTGCGGGCCACCGGTGGGAGCGCACCTGGCTGCGCGATCGGCCGATGTTCAAGCGCTCGGACCGACCGGCTCGGCGCCGATCCTCGTGGTCGAGTCCGACGCGGGCATCGCGGAGGCGCTTGTCGAACAGCTCATCGCGGACGGATTCCGCTCTGAGCCGGCGCGCACCGCCGAACACGCGCGGATGCTCGCGAGGCGGCATCCGCCCCGACTGGCCGTGCTCGGTGACATGGACTCAGCACGGGGCGCGCTGGAGCTGCTGGAGGAGATTCGCGAGGCTGCTCACAGGAGGGCTCCCTGGGTGGCGGATATGCCGGTCATTGTGCTCGGAGCGAGCGCGAATGAGCTGGACATGCTCCGAGCATTCGAGTCCGGCGCGGATGATTTCGTAGCGCGACCGGCGTCCTACCTGGAGTTGCGGGCTCGCATACGGGCGCTTCTGCGCAGAGTTGAGTGGACGTTTGCGCCCGCACACCGACTGGCGGTCGGTCCGCTGGAGATCGACATGGAGGGGCACGCCGTCAGCTTGCATGGGCTGCCGGTCAACCTGCGCCGGCTGGAGTTCGAGCTGCTCGTCCACCTCGCGGACGATCCGGAGCGCGTGTTCGACAAGCAGGAGCTGCTGCGCGCGGTCTGGGGGTACCGGTCGAGCGGATCGACACGCACGGTTGACAGCCACGCCAGCCGCTTGCGCCGCAAGCTCGAGGAAGGCGGCGGCCGCTGGGTGATCAACGTGTGGGGTGTCGGCTACCGGCTGAAGTGAGCCTTATTCCTTCTGATGAGGTTTCCCTCGCGAGGAAAAGCCGCGAGCTGGGCCAAGGCAGCCGCGTCAGACTGCGCGCGTTACGCGGCCTCTCGAGCCTGACGGCCCACAAACGCCACGCAAGGACCCCGGCGCAGCGCACGCCGGATGCCTCTCACTCCACCTGCGCACTCCGTGCTCGGGCTCTGTGAGACGCATCCAACCACGCCTCATCTTAAAGCGATCGAGAGGGAACTCGGCGAGAGAATAAACCCTCTCCGCTGGCTGTCTGAGCCAGGACCACGCGGGCTCATGTGACGCCAGCGCATGTGACGAGCGTCGAGCGCCCGTCACAGACCAAACCTTGACGGGCCGTACAGCTCGCCATGCAGCACCCGACGGCGAGCCCCAGAGCTCGCCGTCGGCACGTTCGTCAGTCGTACGTCCAATGAAAGGAAGGCGCCATGAACGAGGATCGAACAGAAGAATCATCCGAGCGGGGCATCGAGGATGACGAGGTGTTCAAGAGAAAGATGGGCATATCCAGGGCGAGTCTCCGTAAAGTCGATACGTGTCCGTTTATAGATGAGTTGACCCGGCTTGACCACGCGCCGGTGGCGGTGCTCGAAGCCGAATACATTGCTGCATTGGCCCGGCGCAACCACGATCCGGTGACGGCCCTGGAAGCCGACCACATGGTCGAGTTGGCCTGGCTCAACCACGAGCGGGCGCGAGCCAAACGCCTGACAAGTCCCCTACGGCCTCGGCTCCGTGAGACGCATCCAACCACGCCTCCTCTCAAAGAGATCGAGAGGGGACTCGGGCGAGAGGAATAAACCCTCTCCGCCAACTCGCTGACGGCCATCGGCAGGAGGCCGATGGCCCGGCCGGGCGCTCGCTACCAGCCGCGTTGACGCTCGCCACCAGCGGGACTGTGGCTCGGCTGGGCGCGAGCGATCATCGCCCGCTCACATCTTGACGAGTCTGAATGGCTCGCCATGCAGCACACCCGCGACGGCGGGCCCCAAGGGGCCCGCCGTCGGTCGTTAACCACTACGACCGGCATCTCACGCCGGTCCACACACAGAAAGGGAGCGGGAACAACATGCCGCCATCTGAATACATCCAAGAACCGCCGGAGAATCCGCCGGCGCCGGTGGAGCAGCTGGTCAGCTGGCTTTTCACCACGATGACCCATCTCGCAATCGGGCTCGTCATCGGGCTGATCGCCGCGCAGATGATGCGCAGCCGGCACTTGCGCTGGACCTGGGCGGCCGCAGCATTGGCGCTCGTCATGCTCGCACGGTCGGCCCTCGGCGGCGGCGTCACCTCGACACTTGGCATGGCGGCGCTCTGTGCCACCCTACGGGGGCGGCGCTGGCACCGTGAAGACATCGAGGCGGGTGCCGACCTGGCCGATATCGCCGCCGGCCGGTGGGGTCCACTGGACGCCTTGCGATCGTTCGTGCGCAAGGTCGAGCTGTGCCGGGCCACGGTCTCCCAGGAGAGCTGGTTCCACGGCGATCGGCTGGTCGTCGGGCGCGAGCAGACCGGTCGCGTCGTCTCGATCCCACTCGGCGGGGCAACTGGTGGCACGCATACGCTTGTGGTCGGCGCGACCCGCTCGGGCAAGACGGTCACGATGACCTGGATGGCGGTGCGTGCGATCGAGCGCGGCATGGGGACGATCGTGGTCGATCCCAAGGGCGATCGTGACCTGCGCCGCGAGCTACGCGATGCGGCGTTGGCCACCGGGAAGCCATTCCTCGAGTGGACCCCGCAGGGCTCGTCGATATACAACCCCTACGCCCGGGGCAGCGAGACGGAGATCGCCGACAAGGTGCTCGCCGGCGAGCGCTTCACCGAGCCCCACTATCTGCGTCAAGCTCAGCGCTATCTCGGTCACGAGGTGCGCGTGCTGCGCAAGACGGGGCTGGAGGTCAGCCTGGAGGCGCTTGTGCAGCATCTCGATCCGTCGCGGCTGGAGGCGCTTGCGCGGAGACTGCCGGAGGCAGAGGTGCGTGGGGTGCACGACTATCTGGACTCGCTCACCACGCGCCAGCAGAGCGACCTGGCGGGCGTGCGCGATCGCCTGGCGATCATGGCCGAGTCTGACATCGGACGCCTGCTGAATCCGCAGACGCCGGGCATGAAGCGACTCGATTTGCTCGAGGCGGCGAAAGCACAGGCAGTGGTGTACTTCAACCTGGAAGCCGACCACAGGCCATTGCTCGCTCAGATGCTCGGAGCGGCGATCGTGCAGGATCTGCAGGCGATGGTCGCGGCGCTGCAGGGTCGCCCGGTGAGGACGCTGGTGGTGATCGACGAGTTCTCTGCGATCGTCCCGGAGCGGGTCGTGGGTCTGTTTGCCAGGGCCAGTGGAGCGGGCGTGAGCCTGGTGCTGGGCACGCAGGAGCTCGCCGATCTGCGCGTGCCGGGACGGGAGATGCTCCTAGAGCAGATCATGGGCAACCTGTCCGTGCTGATCGCCCACCGCCAGGTGGTTCCTGCTTCGGCCGAGCTGATCTCAAGCATGACCGAAACCAGAGGCGTCTGGAAAACCTCACGGCACGGCGACGGCAAGCTCACTCGCACGCGAGGCCTCGAGAATGCGTTGCGGGCTGAGCAGATCATGAGCCTCTCGCAGGGCTGGGCAGCGGTAACTGGACTGTCTGACGGTGGCAGCGTGAGCATCGCGCGGATCTTCTCGCTCGAGCGCCGTCGCTGAGTCGGCGGATCTGACGCCGATTGACGGGGCCCTACGGAGCCACGTCGCACGCATTGGGAGGACCCCTGGGTCCTCCCAATCAATACAACAAACCACAAGGAGGATCGCAATGGTCCATACATGCTTCCCATCCCCGGGCAGGTCCAACTCAAAGTCAACGTCCAAATCAACCCCCCAATCCAAGTCTGCGCCTTCGCCCGAGCGAGTGGCGATCATGCAATGGACGGCACGCATGGGTGCCGTTACGGCTGAGGCACTGGCAGACCGTCTGGGAGTGACTATCGCCTCCGCACGCGGCCGGCTGCAGACTCTTGAGCGGGCGGGATGGCTATCGCGCACGCGCCCGCTGACGGAGCAGCAGGCGCTGTACACACTGACACGAGCGGGCATCCGCATGTGCGGCCTGCGTGGACTCGATCCGTGTCGAGTGAGTGCCTCAAACGCCCATCACCTGATCGTGTGCGCTTGGGTCGCCGCGGCCATGGAACGCTGTTATCCGGACCACCTGGTGCTGGGCGAGCGCGAGTTGCGCCGGGACGAACGCGAGTGTCGCGTTCCACTGGCAAGTGCGCGTTTGGGCGTTGCACCGGATGGCGGACCGCTGCTGCATCGTCCCGACCTGGTCCTCTGGCCAGAAGGGTCCGAAGATGGAGATGCGCTGCCCGTCGCGGTCGAGGTCGAGCTGACGATCAAGGCGCCGCAGCGCTTGATGGACATCTGCCGTGCATGGGCTCGCTGCCGGGTGGTTGCGGGTGTGCTGTATATCGCCCCACCCGAGGTCGAGCGTGCGCTTGAGCGCGCGATCGATCGGGCACAGGCTCACGAGCAGATCGTGGTTGTCGGCCTGGATGCGCTGCCCTGCCGGTCATGAGCGGTGTCGTGAGCGGAGCCGTTCAAACGCCCGACGAGCGGAGCGGTCAAAACGTCCGACGAGAGTACCGTCCCAAGTGATGCGTAAGTTGGTTGGTGGGGGGCAACCCATAACAATGGAGACAGAAACATGTCTAACTTCAGCATCAACCGTGTCGTTCTCGTCGGACGTCTCACGCGCGATCCGGAGCTGCGCGCACTGCCCTCGGGCGTAAGCGTCTGCGGGCTGCGGGTCGCCTGCAGCTCCAGTAGGAAAGACGCCGAGGGCGACTATCGCGAGAAGCCCAACTTCTTCGACGTGAGCGTCTATGGCGCCCCGGCGGAGAGCGTCAGCCGCTATATGCGCAAGGGCAGCCGCGTCGCCATCGATGGCCGGTTGGAGTGGCGCGAGTGGGAAACATCCGATCAGCAGAAGCGCCAGGCGGTAAGCATCGTGGCCGATACGGTCCAGTTCCTGGACAGCCCCGGCGGCCAGCGCCGCGAGCACGAGCAGGGCGATGACCTAGATAGCGACGGGCACGGCGAGGACCGTGAGCTCGCCGGCGTCGGGGCGGGCTCCGAGGATGGGGAGCTCGTGTTTTAGCAGCCGAGGTCACGGCCGGATTCGACAGCGGGGGATGCCATATCGGCGTCCCCCGCTGTTTGGCCGAGGGGGCTTTTTGCGTTTAAGGACTTAAAAGGTGTTGGCAAGCAATCCGACTGCGCCCGGACTGCGCCAAGTCCCGCGCGGTCACGGCGCCCCGGGCGGGGCGTCCGCGTAAACTGGCGCGCCGCGGTCGCCAATGCGGCTTGCGAGTGACAAACAGCCCGCGTCAAGGAGCCAGCCCGGTGCCAGTGAACAGCCAAGCGATCGGCAAGACATACGAGCCCACGATGTACGCGGTGGGCAGGGAGAAGATCAAGGAGTACGCGCGCGCGGTCGGCGAGACGAATCCAGTCCATCTCGACGTGCAGGCTGCCCGCGAGGCTGGTTATGCGGACGTCGTGGCGCCGCCGATGTTTGCCGTCGTCTACAGCTCGCCCTCGGTGGGGCCGCCGATCTTCGATCCCGAGCTCGAGCTTAACTTCGCGATGATGGTGCACGGCGGGCAGGAGTTCGAGTGGGGCCCGTTGGTGGTGGCGGGCGATGAGATCACGACGACCGCCGGCGTCAAGGACATCTCCGAAAGCGACGGGCGCGGCTACTACGTGTTCGAGTCGATATCGACCAACCAGCGCGGCGAGCAGGTGTGTCGCGGCACCTGGACCAACATCGTGCGAGGAGTGTGAGCAACGCATGGACAATCTGCAAGTCGGAGGCGAGATTCCCGAGGTGAAGGTCATGCCCGACAAATATCTGACCGCGCGCTACGCGGGGGCTTCGGGTGACTTCAACCCGATCCATATCGACGAGGAGTTTGCCCGTGCGGTGGGCCTGCCCGGGCGGATACTGCACGGGCTGTGGACGATGGCCCAGGTCGCGCGCGCACAGACCGAGGCCGCGGGCGGCCCCGGGCATCTCAAGCGCCTGTCCGTGCAGTTTCGCGGTATGGGCGTGCCCGAGCAGGAGGTCGTCGTGAAAGGCACGGTGCGCGAGCAGCGGGACGGGCGCGTGATCGTGGACACGGTGGCTGAGCAGGCGGGCAAGCAGATCGTGCGCAACGCGGAGGCCGAGCTGGAGCTGTGATCGCGTTCCGGGTCCGAGCTGGACTGCGAATAGATCCCCGAGACCGCCCGTCGGGCGCCTCGTAGACTCAAGGGATGTTGAGCGCTCGACAGGAGCTGATCCTGTGCAAGGTCGTTGACGACTACCTGCAGACGGGCCAGCCGGTCGCGTCGAAGGCGATCGCGGCGGGTCCCGAGTTCGACTGTCGCTCATCGACGGTACGTAACGAGCTGGCGCTGCTGGAGGAGCAAGGTCTGCTTGCCCATCCGCATGTATCAGCGGGCCGGGTGCCGACGGACGCCGGACAGCGGTACGTGGTCGATCGGATGCTCGCCTCGGGAGAGGGTCTTGAGCAGGCGCGCCGTGCCGCGGGCCGACGGCTGGAGCTATCGCTGATCAGGCGTGAGGTCGAGGAGGCGGTGCGCACCACGACCGAGACGCTGTCACAGGTGACGAACCTGCTGGCGGTGGTATCTGCGCCCGCTCTGAACACTGCCAGCATCAGGCACGTCGAGGTGCTCGCACTGCAGCCACAGGTGGTGATGGTGGTGATCATCACCTCGACGGGCGGGGTCTCGAAGGAGCTCGTCACGTTCGAGCGTGCGGTCGACCCCGGCTTGGTGGCATGGGCGGGGGAGTATCTGAACGAGCGGCTCGTCGGCACCGGGCTCGGGGCGCGCATGTTGCATCAGCGCATGATCGACTCGGGTCTGTCCGCCACCGAGCTTGCCTTTCTGCAGCGGCTGGCGCCGGCGTTTGGCGAGATCGATCCGCAGGGCGAGGATGCGTTGTATGTGGGTGGGGCGGCACGACTGTTCTCGGCCGGCATGATCGAGGATACGGCCCAGATCAACGAGCTGATGAGTCTGCTCGAGCGCCGTGTGGCGTTGCTGCGGGTCCTGCGTACGGCACTCGGGGAGCAGGGCGTATATGTACGGATCGGCCACGAGAACGAGATTCCGGCGATGCGCTCGCTCGGATTGGTCGCGACCGGCTACGGGGTGGCCCGGCGCAAGCTGGGCGCCGTATCGGTGATCGGGCCGGTGCGGATGGACTATGCCGAGGCGATCGTGACGGTGCGCAAGGCCGCGCACGAGCTGTCGCGGTTCGTCGAAGACGCTTACGCCGAGAGCTGAGCCGGATATCACGATGCAGCCGCCGACACCAAGGCATGTCTTGAGCCAAACGTCCTGCTCGTGCAATCAGGCGCGCCTCGATCGCGGTAGAACCCACAAGCCATGAGTCGAACATCCATGCCACGCGATCCGTACGAGGTGCTCGGCGTCGAGCGCGACGCATCCGAGCAGCAGATCAAGAAGGCGTTTCGTCAGCTCGCGCGCGAGCTCCATCCGGACGTCAACGCGCACGATCCGCAGGCCGAGGAGAAGTTCAAGGAGGCAGCCGAGGCATACGAGATCCTTTCGGATGCCGAGCGGCGCGCGACGTATGACCGGTATGGCCACGAAGGCTTGAGGTCCGGTGGGTATGCGCCCAACTTCGATGGGTTCGGCTCGATCGGTGATCTGTTTGAGGCCTTCTTCGGCGGCGCGAGCCCATTCGGTGGACGCGCTGGATCCACGCCCGGTACAGACGCGGCTGTGGCGGTCGAGGTGGACCTGTTCGAAGCCGCCACGGGCACCCAGGTGGAGGTTGCGTTCGAGGCCGTCGAGCGCTGCGAGCACTGTCATGGCAACGGCGCCGAGCCGGGCACGCCGATCGAGACGTGCGAGCGCTGCGGCGGCAGCGGGCAGTTGCAGGCGGTCACGAGAACGCCGTTCGGGCAGATGGTGCGCAGGGTCGCATGCGAGACGTGTCATGGGGACGGGCGCGTGGCGGCCCAACCGTGCCGAGAGTGCCGCGGCCGTGGTCGGCGGGCGATTCGACGCGTGTTGGAGGTGGACGTGCCCGCAGGGATCGCCGACGGGCAGCGAATCAGGCTCGCGGGGCGCGGACATGCCGGCGAGGCGCGCGCGCCCGAGGGAGATTTGTACGTGCTGGTGAGGGTTCGCGAGGACGAGCGGTTCGTGCGCGAAGGCGAGGATCTGATCACCGCGCTGGACGTGCCGGCGCCGCTTGCGGCGCTGGGCGGGACGCTGCGCGCGCCGACGCTGCAGGGAACGGCTGCGGTCGAGGTACCGCAGGGTACGCAACCCGGCGAGGTGATCACATTGCGGGGGCAGGGCATGCCAACGCTTCAGGGCGGGCGCAAGGGCGATCTGAAGGTTGTCATGAATGTCGTGATACCCAGGCGCCTGAGTGAGGAACAACGCGAGCTGATTGAGCGTCTGCTCCAGACGCTTACCGAGGAGAACATGCGCTCGGAGGAATCGATGTTCGCCAAGCTGCGTCGAGTGCTGCGCAGCCAGGCCGCGTGAGCTGCATGGCTGCCCGCCGCAGGGCTCATGCGCGGGGCGCGTCGGTAGGGATGGTCTCCTGCCTGCCTGCGAGCATCAGGGAGCGCGGATGATCCGCCTCGCGGTGCGCGTCGGCGCTGCGGATGCGGAGATCGTGCTGGCCGAGTTGCTCGAGCTCGCGCCAAGCGGTGCAGAGGAAGTGGAGCTCGACGGGGGGATCATCGAGTACGCGGTGTATGGATCGCCGGGCGAGCTGCCCGATATACCGGACCTGCAGGCGGCTGCGGGCGAGGCGCTCGTCGAAGTGTCAAGCAGCGAGGTGGCCGACGACTGGGACGAGCGCTGGAAGCGGTTCCACACGCCCGTGCTGATCAGCTCTCCCGCGCCGGGGCGGATCCCGGCCGTGTGTGTGCGTCCCCCGTGGGAGGCGCCTGACAGCCACGAGGACGCGGTCGAGGTTGTGGTCGATCCGGGTCAAGCGTTCGGAACGGGAGGGCACGCGACGACGAGGCTGTGTTTGGAGCTCCTGCTGGAGCTGGCCGCGAGTGAGCCTGAAAGGGGAACGCTGGTGGACGTGGGCACGGGGTCGGGGGTGCTGGCGATCGCGGGGGCGAAGCTGGGCTATGTGCCGGTGATCGGGTTGGACAACGACCCGGAGAGCGTGAGTGCCGCCGGCCAGAACGCGAGGGCTAACGGCGTGAACATCGAAGTCAGGCGCCTGGACGCGCGCGTGGAGTCGGTCCCATGCTCGAGCGATGATGAGGGGTTGCCGACAGTGGTCGTGGCGAATCTGCTGCGTCCCCTGCTGCTGGGCCTGGCGCAGACGATCCAGTCCGCGCCGTCGCATCTGTTGGCAAGCGGCCTACTGGTCGATGAGGTCGATGAGGTCGTGGACGCATACGCCGGGCTCGGTCTTCGCGAGCGCGAACGTCGCCGTGGCGGTGAATGGGCCGCCGTCTGGCTGCAAGCCGGTTCGTAACAAGCGTGACAGCGCGCCCGCGGCGGGGTTCAATGAACTCGAACCTGAGGTTGGACGAGGTCTGGGCCGGGTCGTGCTCGGGTAGGTTGAGGCTCGGGTGGGTTGAGGCTCGGGTGGGTTGAGGCTCAGGCCGGGTTGAGGCTCAGGCCGGGTCGGGCAGCTCGGTCGCCGCGCGGACGATCGCGCGATAGACGAGGTCGATCGCCGCGCGGATGCCATCCGGGCTCTGCAACAAGACACCGGCGGCGCCGAGGGCCGAGCCGATCGTATCCAGGGCGTCGCCGACCGTTCCGGGCTCGGGGTCGCGACAGGCGGCGAGTGCCATGTCGAGCATCGCCAGCGCCTGCTCGTGAACTCCGGCGAACAGCGCCGGGCCGGTGAGGCTGCCGTAGTTGTAGACGCGGGCGAGACGCCCGGCGAGCGTGATCGAGGGCCCTCGCCGCGGCGGAGTGACTGGGGGCAGGCCGTGACCGTCGAGCAGCCCGGCCATTGTGGCGCCGAGTATGCCTCTGGTGGTGGTGTCGTCCAGGCCGGCCTGGGCCGCAACGCGCAGCGCCAGGTAGAGCGTGGTGGCGGGCAGCCCGTAGGGGGGGTCAGAGGCGAACACGATCCGCTCGGCGGGCGCACGCGCGAACAGCTCGATTACGTCGAGTGGAAAGAAACAGGAGATGTCGTACAACACGCCAGGATGGTCGGCCAGACGCGAGGTCAGGATGCCCTGGTCGCAGATCGCGCCGTGGGCGAGGATCAGCACGACGCTTGGGTAGCTCATGGCGAGGTCGACGAGTCCGTCGGCGAGTGGCGGCAGCCCTCGGCCGGCATGGATCAGGATCGGCGCCCGGGCGCGTTCGGCGAGCGCGAAGATGCCGCGCATCTCTGGGCCGTCGAACACAAAATCCTGAGCTCGCGGATGCAACTTGATGCCGCGGGCCCCTGCGGTGAGGCAGCGTTCTCCCTCTGCGATCGGGTCGTCGGAGGGATCCAGGCGGCAGAACGGTGTGAGACGACCGTCGCTTTCCTGCGCCCACGCGATGACGCGGTCATTGGGGATGCGGTAGGCGGGCCGGCGCTCGGGATCGTGCAGTGGGAATACGCACGCACGCCGCGCATCGGCGCTGTCGAGCTGAGCGAGCAGTTGGCCGAGCTGCAGTGAACGTCCGTCCTCGTCCAGGCCGAGGTGCGTGTGCGCATCAATCACTTCGGTATCGGGTGGTCGCAGACGTTGCGCCTCAGCCAGGAACGGGGCGAGCGCGTCTGCGTAGAGGGAGTCGTTCACGGATGGCACCCTAATCGCTCGCCGTCGCGTGCGGCGACTCGTGGCATTGGCCTCTACCGGCATGTAGGTCTAGCCTGGCGAGGTGTGGCGTGGAACGTGGTCATAGCAGGCGGCGGTTTCGGCGGCTTCTACGCAGCCCGGGCGCTTGAGAGATCGCTGCCGAGGCAGAGCGCCAAGGTGACGCTCGTTAACGATGCGAACTTCATGCTGTACACCCCTCTGCTGGCGGGCGCGGCCGGAGCGACGCTGGACCCGCGCCATGTGGTTGTGCCGTTGAGATCACAGCTGAAGCGCACCGAGCTTGTGATCGGTCGGGTGAGCAGCGCAGATCCGGCGCAAAGGACGCTGGCAGTGAAAAGGGTTGATGGTGAGAACATCGAGCTCAGCTACGACCAGTTGCTGGTCGCGCTGGGATCGGTTTCGCGAACGCTGCCGATCCCCGGGCTGGCCGAGCACGGGATCGGGCTGAAGTCGCTGTCGGACGCGACCGCGTTGCGAAATCAGGTGCTGAACTGTCTGGATATCGCCGAGTCGCTGCAGGATGAGGCGCTGCGGCGCGAGCGTCTCGGCTTCGTGTTCGTGGGCGCCGGATATGCGGGCGTGGAGGGGCTGGCGGAGCTGCAGGACTTTGCCGGGCAGGCGATCGAGCTGTATCCGAGATGTCGTGCGCAGGGGATGCGCTGGGTGCTGGTCGAGGCGAGAGAGCGAATAATGGAGGAGGTCCCGGAGAGCCTGTCGCGGTTCGCCGCGGACGAGTTGCGCAGGCGGGGCATCGAAGTGCGCACCGGCACGACGGTGCGCGCGATCGGCGCGCGCGAGGTCGAGCTGTCGAGCGGCGAGAAGGTGTCGGCGCGTACGGTTGTATGGACAGCAGGGGTCAAGCCGAGCCCGGCGGTCGGCGCGCTGGGACTGCCGCTGGATCGTGAGGGGCGAATCGTCGTTGACAGGACGCTGCGCGTCGACGGCCGACGATCGGGGATCGGACGACATGTATGGGCGATCGGAGACTGCGCGGCGGTCCCCGATCCGGCGCGCCCGGGCCGGTCCTGCCCGCCCACGGCCCAACACGCGATCAGGCAGGGACGATTGGCGGCTGGAAACATTCGCGCGACGCTGGCGGGCGGCCAGCCCCGGCCGTTTCGCTACAGGACCGCGGGGGTATTCGCCGAGCTCGGCTCGGGTAAGGCGGTGGCGATCACGCTGGGTATTCGCTGGCGCGGCTTTCCGGCGTGGCTGCTGGCGCGGACATATCATCTGCTGCTGATGCCCGGGGTTGGTCGAAAGCTGAGATTGCTGGTGGATTGGAACGTGGCGCTGCTGTTCGGCCGCGACGCATCGGCGCCTGGACGGCTGGGCAGTCCGACTCCGCTGGAGGGGGCGCAGGATGCGGAGTGATCTCGAGCGGGCTTTTTGTGGGATGCAAGGGAACGCGTGGCTTCGTAGGACCTTCCTGAAACCGGCCACGACACTTGCCGGCGTTACGGGAGCAATACATGGAACCTCCGGCGACGGCGTATCCTGAGGGGAGATGGCGATACTCGACGCGGTCAAAGGCGATCTGCAGGGCGCGATGCGCGCCGGGGAAAAGGAGCGGGTGGGTGCGCTGCGGCTGGTGCTCTCCGAGCTGCAGAAGTCAGCAAAGGAAGGCTCAGACGACGAGCTTGCGGTGCTCAGGCGCGAGCGTAAGCGCCGGCTGGAGGCCGCAAAGGCCTACCGTGAGGGCGGACGCGAGGATCTTGCGGGCGGCGAGGAGTCTGAGGCGGAGCTGATCGGTGGATACCTGCCGGCGGAGCTGTCTGATGAGGAGCTGAAGAAGATCGTCGAGCAGGCGGTTCGCGAGAGCGGAGCGCAATCGGTCAAGGACATGGGGCGCGCCATGGGCAAGGCGATGGCCGCGGTGGATGGACGCGCGGACGGCGGGCGCGTGTCGGGCTTGGTCAGGACGGCGCTCGACGGATGAGGTCATCGGTGCCCTCAGCTCTGCGGACGGCACGCGCGCTATGGGCCCACGCCAGAATATCTGCCGGGATTGATGCGGCCGTTCCGCGGCGTCATACGCCACCCACGATGCTCGACGTACAACCAGCACGTCTGCGCTCGCGTGCGGCGTCTGCCATCCACGGCCCGACCACCTCAACCCACCATCTATTCTGGCGCGAACCCTAACGGCGAATGAGGACGCAGATCGAGCTGCCGAACGAGGTCGCTGCCGAGCTGGCGGGCAGTCAGGACGCGGTGTTGCGCGCGCTGGAGGCACACCTGGAGTGCAAGGTGTTTCTGCGCGGGAACCTGATCACGTTCGACGGTGGGCAGGGCGAGACGCGGGCGGGCGAGCTGCTCGTGCGCGAGCTCTGTGATTTGATCTCGCGCGGCCATCAGATCGGGCCGGGAACGATCGCGGCGGTGACGGGCGCACTGGACGCGCACGAGTCCCCGGCACGGGTGCTGGAGGACGTCGTGTGGCGCCATCGCAGCCGACAGGTCGCGCCGAAGACGGTAAACCAGAAGCGTTACGTGGACTCGATCCGTCAGAGCACGGTCACGTTCGGGGTCGGTCCGGCGGGGACGGGCAAGACGTTTCTCGCGGTGGCGATGGCGGCGGCGGCTCTGTCCAAGCACGAGGTCAACCGCATCATCCTGACGCGCCCGGCCGTGGAGGCGGGCGAGCGGTTGGGGTTTCTGCCGGGCGATCTGATGGCGAAGGTCGATCCGTACCTGCGACCGCTGTTCGATGCGCTGCACGACATGCTCGACCCCGAGAAGGTCTCCCAGCACTTGGAGCGTGGCGCGATCGAGATCGCGCCACTGGCGTTCATGCGCGGGCGAACACTGAACGACTCGTTCGTGATCCTCGACGAGGCGCAGAACACGACGCCGGAGCAGATGAAGATGTTCCTGACCCGTCTCGGCTTCGGGTCACGGATGGTCGTGACGGGTGATGTGACGCAGGTCGATCTGCCACGCGAGCAACAGTCGGGACTGATCGCGGTGGGCGAGGTGCTCGAGGCGGTCGAGGACATCGAGTTCGTGCGGTTCGGCGGCGAGGATGTGGTCAGGCACAAGCTCGTACAGCGGATCGTCGAGGCCTACGAGGATCACTCACAGCGCGAGGCTCCGGATCGATCAGAGATCGGCCAGCGCCGCGCCGATCGCCGCTGGGCCTGAGCCGGAGCGCGACGGCGATGGTGGAGGTCGAGGTATTCGGCGCGCAGCTGGCCCCCGGCGGCCCCGCGCAAGGGGAGGTGAGGCGTTTGTGCATCCGAGCGACGGGAGCGGCGGGCGTGCGAGATGGGCACGTGGCGATCGAGTATGTCGACGCTGCGACAATCGCCCGGCTCAACGGCGAGCATCGTGGTAAACCCGAGCCGACGGACGTGCTGTCGTTTCCGATCGATGGCTCAGATCCCATGCCGTGGTCTGCGCTCGCTGAGAATGGCGTCAAGAGCGAGACGGACGATGAATACACCTCGGTGGCAGGTCCACGCGAGCTGGGCGATGTGGTGATCTGTCCCGAGCACACGGCCGATCTGCGCGAGGCGATCGTGCACGGTGTGCTGCATCTGGTGGGTATGGATCACGAGAACGACGGCGGCGAGATGTTGACGCTGCAGGTCGAGCTGCTGAGAGGGGAGGCCGGCCCGTGACACGCAGTGGATTCGTGGCTCTGGCAGGACGGCCGAACGTGGGCAAGTCGACGCTCGTGAACTCAGTGGTGGGGGAGAAGGTTGCGATTGTCTCCGACCGTCCGCAGACAACGCGCCGGGCGATCCGAGGTGTGTGTACACGTGAGGACGGCCAGATCGTGCTGGTCGACCTGCCGGGCGTGCAGCGTCCGCGCGACGCGCTGACGGCGCGGATGGCCAGGTGCGTCGAGCGGGAGCTCGAAGGGGCAGACGCCGCGCTCATGATCATCAACGGCGAGCAGGGGGTGGGTCCCGGTGACCGGTTCATCGCGGGTGCTCTTGAGAGAGCGGAGCTGCCGGCGACGATCGCGGTCAACAAGGTCGACAGGCTGGATCGCGCGGCGACGGCAGCGGTCCTCCAGCAGGTCGGTGCGCTGGAGCTGGGCGCTGAGATCTTTCCGATCTCGGCCCGCACCGGTGCGGGAGTGCGGGCGCTGGTCGAATACCTCGTTGGGCTGATGCCTGAGGGCCCGCTTATGTTCTCGCCCGAAGAGAGCTCCGATCAGCCGCTTGACCTGCTGCTGGCCGAACTTGTGCGGGAGGCGGTGATCAGACGCACATTCCAGGAGGTGCCCCACGCTGTTGAGGTCGTCGTCGAAGAGATTGAGCGCCCGCGCGTGGGACTGGCGCGGGTGCGGGCGCTGATCTGGGTCGAGAGCGGCTCCCAGAAGGGCATCGTGGTCGGCGCCGGCGGGCGCATGATCAAGGCGATCGGCACGGCCGCACGCAAGGAGCTGGAGCGCGAGCTGGAGTGTCGGGTGCATCTCGATCTGTCCGTGCGCGTACGTCGCGATTGGCGCGCGGACGAAGGGTTGCTGGATCGCTTGGGTATCACGTAGTTCCATTCGGCGCATGCGCCGAATGGTCGGGGGGCGCATGCGCCCCCCCGACGGGACCGCACATGTGCGGTCCCGTGACGGGCCGCATGCGGCCCGCCAGCCGTTGGCGCATGCGCCAACGGCACTGCAAATCCCGATAGGTGCCCCAGGATTATTGAAAGGAATTCCGGCTGATCTGACTCATTCCACCTTTGAGATGCGCAATGCCTCAGGATGGGGTACCTTCTGGGTGAAGTGAGTCTGTGTAGTGGCGCAGGTCTGCCAGGAAGGTGAGGAATGTCCGCTAAGCATGCCGTGCTGGGTCTCGTGATCGAGCGTCCGGGCTACGGTTATCAGTTGGCCCAGCGTCTGGAGGAGCGCTTTGGTGCATCCGGGTTTGCGCCTTCGGGGGTGTATTCCGCGCTGGATCAGCTCACGCGTGACGAGTTGGTGCGCAGCGCCGGCGAGATGGGCCAGGGTCCGGCCAGGCGTGCGGCGCCACGTACGATCTACGAGGCGACTCCGGAAGGAGTCGACCATTTCGAGAGATGGATGCTGGCCTCGTCGCCGACGCCACCACTGCGCGACGATCTGCACATGAAGATCGCGCTGTGCCGGCCGCGCAACATGGGGCGGATGATCGACATGGTCTATGGCCAAGAACTGGCCTGTGTCGGCCGTCTGCGTGATCTGAACCGGCTCGCCGAGGAGGATCGGGCCGGTGAGTCACGGGAGTGGTCCAAGCTGATGAGGGTGCTCGCCAGGGATGCCGAGGTCGCGTTCTGGAACGCGCGCATCGAATGGCTGCAGAGCGCCCGAGAGCTGCTCGAGCAACTGCGCGAGGAGTCCGATCGATCGAACATCGGCCAGCCGGTGGGCCGGTTGCGGGCGTGCTGATGGATCACCGGGACGCACGCCGGCCTATCCGCGGGTCATGGGCGTGGTGAGAGCCGGCGTGCTTGCGAATCGGTCGCGGGTGCGCTGATGGCGGACGGGCTGCTCTCGCTGCGGACGGTCAGCAAGAGCTACTGGCGGGGCGCGCACGAGCTGCGGGTACTGACGGATGTCTCGCTCGAGATGTCGGCGGGCGAGTTCGTCGCGGTATGGGGCAAGCGCGGCGCCGGCAAGACGACACTGCTGAAGATCACGGCTGGGCTGGAAGCTCCCGACGGGGGCGTGGTCCACTTCGCCGGGCGCGACCTGGCCGGTCTGTCAGAGGCGGGGCACGCGCGGCTGATGCGCGAGCAGGTGGGCTGGGTGCGGCGCACGGGGCCGAGAAGCGATCTGAGCATGCTCGACTATGTCGCGCTGCCGCTGCTGGTCGAGCACGGGCAGCGTCGGGCCCGTGCGCGGGCGTATGACGCGCTCGCGCGAGTAGGTATGTCCGAGTGTGCCGGCCAGCGCTGGGACAGCCTCTCCGACGGCGAGCGGGCTCTCACCGGCATCGCGCACGGGATCGTTCGGCGTCCGCAGCTGCTGCTCATCGACGATCCCACGGCGAATCTCGGTTTGCGCGAGCGCGAGGACGTCAACGAGCTGTTGCGGTCGTTGACCGGCGAGGAGGGGTTTGCCGTGCTGATGACCGCGCCGGGGATGCCGGCTGCGATGGGCTTCGGCGAGATCAAGGTCCTCAGCGCCGGCAAGCTGCTGGAGCAGCCGCGCGAGCCGGCGGCGCAGGCCAACGTGATCGACTTCCCGGGCAGCAGGGAACGGTCGGTGTAGGTGCTGCTACGCCGTTGCCCATCGCTGTTCGGCTTGGCTGCACGCTCGATCGCGCTGGAGCGTCGGTTCGCTGATGCTTGAGCTGCGCGAGCTCGTCAGGCACTACCAGTCCGGCGACGGGGAGGTGGTGCGCGCGGTGGACGGCGTGTCGACGTCGATCTCCGCCGGTGAGCTCGTGGCGCTGTATGGGCCGAGTGGCTCGGGCAAGACGACCATGTTGATGCTGATCGCCGCGCTGCTGCGTCCCGATGCGGGCGCGGTGGTGATGGACGGGCACGACATCTCTGATCTCTCTGACGCCGACGCGTCACGCTACCGGCTGCACGATCTCGGGTTCGTGCGCCAGTCGTTGAACCTGGTCCCGGGCGTGAGCGCGCTCGACAACGCGGCGTTGAAGCTGCTGGGGCTCGACATCGGCGCGCGCGAGGCGCACCGCCGGGTGAGGCCGCTGCTGGAGCGCCTCGGGTTGCAGCAGCGGGTCAAGCACCGCGCCGAGCAGCTGTCGATGGGCGAGCGCCAACGCGTGATGATCGCGCGGGCGCTGTCGACCGAGCCGAAGCTGCTGCTCGCGGACGAGCCGACCGGCAGTCTCGACAGCGCGCGCAGCCGCGAGGTGCTCAGCTTGCTGACGGAGGTCTGCCGCGAGCGCGGGGTCGCGGTGCTGCTGGTCACCCACGACCCGCAGGCCGCGAGGTATGCCGATCGTGTGCATGCTTTGCTCGACGGCAAGCTCGTCGACTACGAGCCCGACCAGGCGTTCGTGCCGGCGATCAGCGCCCAGTAGTCTGGGGTCCGTAGATGAATATCTTGGTGCCCGAGACGCCCGTTCCGTGGCACCAGCCGCCACCCATGATGCTCGACGTGCCACCAGCACGCCTGCGCTCATGTGCGTCGTCTGGGACTCACGGCCCGACCCCCTCGAACCCCAATCTATTCATCTACGAACCCTGACCAACGGAGATGAGGCTGTCGAACATCGTTCGGCTCTACCGCGTGCGCCTGCGCAGCAGGATCGTGCAGGAGCTGTTCGCGGTGCTGGGGATCGCGGTCGGCGTCGCCCTGCTGTTCTCATCGCAGGTTGCGAGCACGAGTCTCGACGGCGCCGTGCGGCAGTTGACGGCCGGAATCGTCGGGCAGATGCGCTTTCAGATCACGGCCCGAGACGCGCACGGTTTCGATGCGGGTCTGCTGGACGAGGTTCAGCGCATCCCTGGGGTGCAGACGGCGGTGCCCGTGCTCCAGGAGAGCGCGAACGTGGTGGGTCCGAGTGGCAGCCAGTCCGTGGACCTCGTCGGCGTCGATCCTCGACTTGCGTATCTCGGTGGCGCGCTTGTGAACAAGCTCGGCACCTCTCAGCTCGCCAGGACGAGGGTGTTCATGTTGCCCGCGCCCATCGCTCAGAGGGTCGGCGCGTCTTCGCTGCAACCGGTCGAGCTGCAGGTCGGTGCTCGCGCGGTCAGCGCCCTGCTCGTGCCCGAGTTGCTCGCCCGCGACTCGGGTGTCTTGGGAGAGAGTCCGATCGCGATCGCTCCGTTGCGATACGCCCAGCGGCTGACGGGCATGACCGGGCGTCTGACCAGCATCTACGTCAGGTCACAGCCGCGGCACGATCGCGAGGTGAGAGCGCAGCTGATGCGCTTGGCAGACGGACGTCTGAACGTGGATGCCGCCGATTTCACGGACGCGCTGTTTCACAAGGCGGCAGAACCGACCAACCAGTCGACCGGTCTGTTCTCGGCGATAAGTGCGCTCGTCGGGTTTCTGTTCGCGTTCAACGCGCTGCTGCTCACGGTCCCCCAGCGACGCAATCTGATCGAAGATCTCCGCCTGGACGGTTATACGCGCAAGATGATCGTCGAGGTGCTGCTGTTCGACGCGCTGGTCCTCGGCGTCGTCGCCTGTGCGCTCGGGCTGGCACTGGGGGAGTTGATGTCCATCGCGCTGTTCCGTTCCGATCCGGGGTATCTGTCGTTCGCGTTTCCGATCGGCGCGGAGCGGATCGTGGCATGGCAGAGCTTTGCGATCGCGGTGGGCGGTGGACTGCTGGCCGCGGTTTTTGGTGTGCTCGCGCCACTGCGGGGCAAGATCTTCTCGCATCTTGCGCTCGTGGGCGCCGGCGGCGACTCGCCTGAGCGCTGGGCTGTGAGAGCTGTGCCGGGCGGGTTGGTGTGCATTTCGGCCACCACCGCGATCGTACTGCTCGCGCCACAGGCGGCGATCCTCGGTGTCGTGAGTCTGACCGCTGCGTTGCTGCTGCTCTTGCCTGTACTGCTCGGTGCTGTCGTCTTCGCGTTCGACCGCCTCCAACGTGCCATTGCCGGCGCGGCTTCCTATCTCGCTGTGATCGAGTTGCGCTCGCGATCCAATCGAGCACGTTCGACGGCGATTGCCGCCACCGGGGCAATCGCCGTGTTCGGCAGTGTTGCCATCCAAGGAGCCCACGAGGATTTGCAGAGTGGTCTCGATCGACTCGCGCACGAGCTCAATGCGACGACCGAGCTGTGGGTGTCGCCGGCGGGGGCGGCCAATGCGCTCACAACGACCCCTTTTCACGGTGTCGACGCCGTGATGCTCGCACGGCTGCCGGGCGTTCGTGCCGTGAATATCTATCGAGGCTCCTTCCTCGACCTCGGCGAACGACGTGTGTGGGTGCTCGCCTCGTCGCGAACGGATAAGCAGCTCATCCCGCCTGGTGAGATTGTGCAGGGCAACCCTCAGCTGGCGATCGCTCGCATCCGTCATGGCGGTTGGGTGGGGGTCTCCCGGGCAATCGCCACCGAACTGAAGCTTCATGTGGGCCAGTCGTTCACCTTGCCCTCGCCACAGCCAACGAGATTCAAGCTCGCCGCTATCACCACCAACTTTGGATGGTCGCCGGGTGCGGTTGTTCTCAACGCCGACGATTATGCGCATGCATGGGCTAGTGGCGATCCGAGTGCTTATCAGGTGGTGCTCCAGCCGGGAGCCCTCATGCCGAGCGTCACGCGCGAGATCCGACGTGCGTTGGGATCGAATTCGGCGCTCACGATTGAGACGGCGATCGGGCGCGAACAGAGCTTCCGTAGAACGAGCCGTCAGGGGCTTGCGCGTCTGACGCAGATCTCGACGCTGGTGTTGGTCGCGGCGGTCCTGGCGATGGCGGCGGCGATGGGGGCGATGATCTGGCAACGCCGTCCACAGCTTGCCGATATGAAGGTCGATGGGTTTGACCGGCGCGTGCTGTGGCGTGCATTGCTGATCGAGAGCGGGTTGCTGCTTGGTGCCGGCTGCTCGATCGGGGCTCTGTTTGGAATCTACGGTCAGTTGCTGTTGAGTCACGCGCTGGCCACCGTCACGGGCTTTCCGGTTGTTTTCTCGATCGGCGCGCTGGTGGCGCTCAGCAGCTTCGTGCTTGTCACGGCGGTCGCCATCGCGATCGTCGCGGTACCGGGCTATATGGCGGCTCGCGTGCGTCCGGGTATCAGCCTTCAAGACTGACGCCGTCACCCCTTCCGGCAGGTCCGCGTGCGATGCTGAGAAGCTGCTCAATCCTCCGCAAAGTTGACCGATCGTGTCTCTATCTTTAGGAGCATTCCGCTCCGTGGAGGTCCACCCGATCCGTCGCCGCTTTCCCCCAGTCAAGTGTGGGCGTTCGTCGCCGTGGCCGCGCGGGAGCTGATGTGGGTGATACCCAAGGTCGCCCAAGAGGTTGGGGCTTGGCGTCGGCGGGCGCTCGCGATCCCCGACGAGCCGATCCGCGAGGACGCGCTGAGCGCGCTTTCCTCCAAGCGCTTCAACCCCGAGGGGGCGGCCCTCTTCGCCGTTCTGCCCCGACGGCGCGACTCGGGTTTGGTGCGGTTGCTTGTGGCCTTTCAGGTGCTGTTGGATTTCTTGGACAGCGCCAGCGAGCGACGCGTGCCGCAGTCGATAGCGGATGGGCGGCAGCTGCATGTGGCGCTGGTTGAGGCGCTTCAGCCGGGAGCGCCGATTTCCGACTACTACCGCTATCACCCTTGGCAAGACGACGGTGGTTACCTGCGCGCGCTCGTCGCGACCTGTCGCGAGTGCTGCGCGGCGTTGCCGTCCTACGGATGTGTGCGACCGTTCGCCTTGCGGGGGGCGAGACGCTGCGGCGTGCAGGGCCTCAATCACGATCCCGATCCGATGCGCCGCGAGGAGAGGCTCAAAAGCTGGGCCGAAGCGGAGTTCGCGCACGAGTCCGAGTTGGGTTGGTGGGAGCTCACGGCCGCTGCAAGCAGCACGCTGGGAATTCATGCGCTACTCGCTCAAGCTGCCGATCCAGTGTGCCTGGAGCGTGACGTCTGTGATGTCGATGCCGTCTATATGCCGTGGGTTTGCGCAGCAAGCACGATGCTCGACAGCTACGTCGACGAGGCCGTTGACACGGCTCGCGACGGCCACAGCTACGTAGCCCACTATCCGAATCCCGGCGCGGCGGCGCGGCGGGTATATGAGCTCGTCTGGAGATCGATGCACGAGGCGCGTGGCTTGCGCAACGGCTCCCGGCACGCTCTCATCGTTGCGGGCATGGCCGCTATGTACCTGTCCGCAGATGATGCACGCACGCCGGAGATGCGCGTGACCACCGGCAGCTTCATTGAGGCGGGCGGTTCGCTGATGCGGCTTCTGCTGCCGATACTGAGGCTGTGGCGCATGGTGTATGCGCAGAGTTCGGCGTAATTGCTTCCGACCTCCGGTGAGATGAACGGATGTGGATCGCGGCGAAGCAGACACAGACCGACGATGGGCTTGGAGTGTCTGGATTGCGACCGAGTCGGTTCCGCGCGAGACGATGCAGCCGATAGAACGGCAGACAGTTGTATGCTAACCTCTGGTTTGCGGACTAGTCAGAACTGAATATTCAGACGAGTCTGTGCATAGCGTGACCTTTTCGACATGCTCACATGAACGCGATGTTGGACGACGGCAACAACCGGGTATCGCCCGCCAGGAGAGAGAAGCCGCGCGATAACGGGCGCGCCGAGGTGGACGCCGGGGTGCCCAGCGCCGCGCCGTCTCGCCAGTTGCTGCGAGCCGGACGTCCCGACCGGCGTCCGGCTCGCAGCAGAGACGGTGACTCCGACGCCGGCAAGGTCATGATCGAGCTCTCCAAGTCGCAGGTCGACCAAGTCGTGCGAGGCGCCGGTGAGGGCGGGACGATGTCGATCCTGCTTTCCGCGCTGCGGGATCCGGACTGGACGCTCTCGGTCGACTCCGAGGACTGGACCTATCCGGAGCAGATGGACGATCGCCGGCTGTCGCGGTCACTGCTGTCGGGCCTGCTCGTACTGTCCTGCTTTCCGGCGGACGGCGGCTACCTGGGAATCGCCGAGCTGGCGCGCATGCTCGACATGAACACGAGCACCACCCACCGCTACGTCACCACCCTGCTGGCGGTGGGGCTGATCGAACGCGACCCGGTCACACGCAGGTACCGGATCGCGGCGGCGTAGCCGTAGTCACAGCCTGTTGGCCAGGCGCTCGCCGATCTGTCGCACCGCTTGCAGATCGAGCTCGGGCGAGAACACGAACGGGACCCCGTGAACCGTCATGCCGTGACGGCGCAGGCGCGCGATCTGGTTTTGCTGGATGCGCGCTCGTTCGTGTATGGCCCGCGCGGCGAGCAGCGCCGAGCGCTTGACCGCGCTGCCTCCGTCCAGACGCTCTATCTGCGCGAGCTCGCCCCCGTCGAAGCGTCGCGGCAATGTCGCGTTGACGATCGTCGCGTCCAACTCGCGCCCGAGCTGTGAGCGCAGCCCGGCCTGCAGGTCCAGGGTCTCACCGACCGCCATCTCCGTCGGCTGGGTCACCGCGAGATAGCTGGTCTGTGCGCCGTCCTCCAACAGCTCGCGCACCTGCTCAGCCTGTCCGAAGATCGGACCCACGCGCGCGATCGCGCCGAACGTACGCGGCGAGTGCAGCAGCCCCAGCGCATGTCCGGTCGCGGGGGCGTCGAGCACGACCAGGTCATACCGTTGCGAGCGCTTGCGCCAGCGCTCGCCGCGGGTCAGCTCCCAGATCTTGACCATGCTCACCATCTCCTTTGCGCCCGGTGCGGCGGCGGCGAAGTACTGGAACGTGCCGCTGCTCGCGAGCACGCGACCGGGCACCCGTCCGCCGAGTGTCTGCAGCCACTCGAGCAATGCTCGGTCTGGGTCGATCGTGACGCTCCACAGGTTTTCCGTGAGCACGATCTCGGCATCAATGCTCCTCTGCCCCTCGGACCGTCCGTTCGCTTGCGGCACGGCGTCCGCGAACAGCGCCGGCAGCCGGCGCTGATCTCCCAGCTCGACCACGATCGTGCGCAGGCCACGCTCTGCCGCCACCAGGCCGATCGCGGCCGCGATCGTCGTCTTGCCCACGCCTCCCTTGCCGGTGACGACCACCAGCTTGCGCGCCAGGGCTGATGCCATCCCCGCCATGGGACCTACAATTCCACAGATGAGCGCGCCGGCACGCAGCCCGATCGACGAGCAGGTCGTCTACGACGAGCATGGTCTAGTGCCGTGCGTCGTGCAGGACTGGCGCACCGGCGAGGTGCTGATGCTCGCCTATATGAACGCCGAAGCGCTTCAGCGCACTCGCGCCACAGGTGAGCTGCATCTATACAGCCGCTCACGCGAGCGGGCCTGGCACAAGGGCGAAACGAGCGGCAACGTGCAGGCGGTCAGGGCGCTGCGGCTAGACTGCGACGGCGATACGCTGCTGGCGCTGGTGGAGCCCGCCGGTCCCGCCTGCCACACGGGCGAGCGCACCTGCTTTCACCGTGGCGAGCTCGACCCGGCCGCTCCGCATGAGGTTCTGCCCACGTTGGAGCGGACCCTGCGTGTGCGTGCGCAAGAGCGCCCGGAGGGTTCGTACACCGTCGCCCTGCTCGACGATCCGGCGCTCGCGGGCGTCAAGGTGCGCGAGGAGGCCGAGGAGGTCACGCGCGCCGCGCGCGATGAATCCGAGGAGCGCGTCGACGAAGAGGCGGCCGACCTGCTCTATCACCTACTGGTGCTCGTGCATGGTCGTGGACGAGATCTCGCCGACGCCGAGCGGGTGCTCGATGGCCGCCGTCGCTGAGGCCTCCGGCTACAACCTGATCCCGGTCTGCGAGAGCTTCATCGCGGACTGCGAGACGCCCGTGTCGGCCTTTCTGAAGCTGCGCGCGCTCGCTCCCGGGGAGCCGGCGTTCCTACTGGAGTCCGCCGACCAGGGCCAGCGCGTCGGGCGCTGGTCTTTCATCGGCTTTCGTCCGCGCTCGGTCCTGCGCTGGTCGCTTGCGGATGGCGGGGACCCATACGCGCTTGCGGGCGAGCACGTCGCCCGCTTTCGCCAGGCGCCGATGCCCGAGGGGGCGGGTGGGCCTCCATTCACGGGAGGCGCGGTCGGCTTCTTCGGCTACGACCTCGTGCGGACCGTGGAGCCGCTCGGCGAGCCGGCGGGCGGGCGGGGTACAGATCCACTCGGATTGCCCGACATGGCGCTGATGCTGTCCGACGCCCTGGTCGCGTTCGACCACCTCAAGCACACGATCACGATCCTGGCCAATGCCGCCCTCGAGGATGAGTCGGAGGTCGAGCGCGCATACGCCAAGGCCACGAGCACGATCGCCGAGATCCGTGGTGCGCTGGCCGGTCCCGTCCCGCCTGGCGAACCCGACGCTGCACCTGTGCGCGAGATGCCGAAGTTCGAGTCGAACATGTCCGGCGAGCGGTTCGAAGGCATGGTGGAGCGGATCATCGAGTACATCTACGCAGGGGACGCGTTCCAGGTGGTGCCCTCTCAGCGTTGGTCGGCGCCTTCGCCGGTACAGGCGTTCTCGATCTACCGAGGCCTGCGCGCGGTGAACCCCAGCCCGTACATGTATTTCCTTGACTTCGGTGACTTTCAGGTCGCGGGCGCGAGCCCCGAGCCGATGTTGACCGTCAGCTCCAGTGGGCAGCCCGATGGCCGGGTGCGCGTAAGCACGAGGCCGATCGCGGGTACGCGCCCGCGTGGGGCGAACGTCGCCGAGGACGAGCAGATCGCGCGCGAGTTGCTGGAGGACGAGAAGGAGCGCGCCGAGCACGTGATGCTCGTCGACCTTGGCCGCAACGATCTCGGTCGTGTGTGCGAGCCGGGCACCGTCCAGGTGGAGACGTTCATGGCGGTTGAGACCTACTCGCACGTGATGCACATCGTCTCTTCGGTCGTGGGTCTGCTGCGAGACGGCGTCAGTGCGATGGACGCGCTGCGTTCGGTCCTGCCGGCGGGCACCCTGTCGGGGGCGCCCAAGGTGCGGGCGATGCAGATCATCGACGAGCTCGAGCCGATCAAGCGCGGTGGCTACGGCGGCGCGATCGGCTATCTGTCGTATGCGGGCGACATGGACACGTGCATCCACATTCGCACGGTCGTCGTCAAGGACGGGTTCGCGCACATCCAGGCGGGTGGTGGGACCGTCGCCGACGCCAAGCCGGCGTACGAGCTGGCCGAGTCCGAAGCCAAGGCACGTGCCGTCCTGCAGGCCATAGAGCTGGCTGTTGCGCAACCGGAATGGCCATGATGGGCACACATGGCGGCGCTGGATCGGCGTCCTCGATCATTCGTATTCGTGTGCTGAGCACGTCAAAGCGTTCACCCGCACCCCTCCGACCAGCTTGCTCTGCGAACTCATGGTGGGATCGTCAACGCTCGGAGACCAGATGAAGGTCCTGGTGATCGACAACTACGACTCGTTCACGTACAACCTCGTTCAGTATCTCGGCGAACTGGGTGCGGACGTGCGTACCGTACGCAACGATCGCGCGACGGTCGAGGAGCTGCTCGGAGACGGGTATGCGCGCTGCGTGATCTCGCCCGGCCCGTGCACGCCCAATGAGGCGGGCATCTCCGTAGAGGTGGCCCGACGGATGCCCGAAGCGGGCGTGCCGACGCTGGGCGTGTGCCTCGGCCACCAGGCGCTCGCGCAGGCGTTCGGCGGGCAGGTCAAGCTGCATCCGCCTGTACACGGTAAGGCGACGACGATCGAGCACGACGGCCGCACGATCTTCAGCGGCCTGTCGTGTCCGCTGACGGTCGGGCGCTACCACTCACTCGTGGTCGACCCCGAGCTGCCCGATTGCCTGGAAGAGTCCGCACGCGGCGGAGGCGTGCTGATGGGCTTGCGTCATCGGGAGCTGCCGGCCGAGGGCGTGCAGTTTCACCCCGAGTCGGTGCTGACCGAGGAGGGCAGGGAGCTGTTGCGCAATTTCCTGGACGGACGAGTGGCCGGCTCGGAGTCCTCGCCCCCAGAATTGATGAGTGTGAACACAGGGTCGAGCACCGCCAGCGTTGCCGCGAGGGAGGCGAACTAAGTGCCCAATGCGATCCTCACCCGCGCGATCGACTCGCTGGCCCAGCGGCGCGACCTGAGCGCCGATGAGACAGCGGAGGTGCTCTCCGAGATCATGCACGGCGAGGTGTCCGAGATGCAGATCGCGGGCTTTCTGATCGCGCTGCGCACGAAGGGCGAGACGGTCGACGAGCTCGCCGGGCTGGCGCGCACGATGCGTGAGTTCGCCGCGCACGTCCCGATCGACCGCGCGGACCTGCTCGACACCTCCGGTACAGGCGGTGGGCGCAGCACCTTCAACGTATCCACGACGGCCGCCCTGATCGCCGCGGGCGCGGGTTGCGTGGTGGCCAAGCATGGCAATCGTTCTGCCACCAGCCGTTCGGGGTCGGCCGACCTGTTGGAGGCCCTCGGTGCACGCATCGACCTGGCTCCGGAGGGCGTCGCGGCGTGCATCGAAGAGGCGGGATTCGGATTTATGTTCGCTCCCACACACCATCAGGCGACGCGGTTCGTCGTGCCCGTCAGACGGGAGCTGGCGGTGCGCACGATCTTCAATTTCCTCGGTCCTCTCACTAATCCGGCCGGCGCGCGTCGCCAGCTGATCGGAGTCTCCGATCCGGCCTTTCTCCAGACGGTGGCCGGCGCGCTCGCACGGTTGGGTGTTGATCGCGCACTGGTCGTCTCCAGCGAGGACGGCCTTGACGAGATCTCAATCGGGGCCGCGACGAAAGTGATCGAGGTCAACGGCGAACAGATGACCAGGTACACGCTCGTGCCGGGCGATGTCGGCGTGGAGTCCTCGGACGCCGCGGCCGACGGGGAAGCGCTCGCGGGCGCAAGCCCGCGGGAGAACGCCGACGTGACGAGGGCAATTTTCGCAGGAGAGCTCGGGGCGCGCAGCGAGCTCGCTGCGATCAACGCGGGCGCGGCGATCTATACGGCCGGCGTCGCGGAGTCGATCGCGGATGGTGTCGCGGCTGCGCGCGAGGCGCTGGCGAGCGGGCAGGCCGCGGAGGCGCTGGAGCGATTCGTGCAGGCGAGCGCGAGGCACGCGCCCGCGGAGGCGGTCGCGTGATGACGATCGAGCGCGAGGCTGACCCAGTCGCTGGAGTGTCTTCGATCGGCGTGGTGGCGGTGGCGACGGTCTTGGAGCGGATTCTGCAAAGCACGCGGGACGAGGTCGAGCGCCGCAAGCGGAAGCTGCCGCAACGAGAGCTGGAAGTGCAGATCGAGCACTGTCGCGGCGGTGGGGAGCTGGACATGGCCCGCCCGGGCAGCGCCAAGCGCGGCTTTCGCGAAGAGCTGAACCGACCGGGGATCGGAGTGATCGCCGAGTTCAAGCGGCGCTCGCCCTCGGCGGGCAGCCTGCGCGAGGATGCGAACGTCACAGAGATCGCGCGCGCGTATGAGCGCGGCGGCGCAAACGCGATGTCGGTGCTGACAGAGGGCCCCAACTTCGATGGCTCGCTCGAGGACCTGCGCGCCGCGCGCGCGGCTTGCGAGCTGCCGGTGCTGCGCAAGGACTTCATCGTCGATCGCTACCAACTGTATGAGGCGAAGGCGGCCGGGGCGGACGCCGTGCTGCTGATCGTCGCCGCGCTGAGCCGGTCGGAGCTGACTGTTCTGCGCGCGCAGGCGCGGGAGCTCGACCTGGACGTGTTGGTGGAGGTGCACGATGGGGCGGAGCTGCGTGCGGCACTGGATGCGGGGTCCGATCTGATAGGGATCAATAATCGCGATCTACGTGACTTCAGCGTGGATATGGAGCGAACGTTCGCGCTGCTGGACGAGATCCCGGCGGGGGTGACGGTCGTCTCGGAGTCGGGAATCACCGATGCCGCGCAGCTCGCGCGACTGCAGGGAGTGGGCGTGGCGGCGGTGCTGGTGGGGGAGTCGCTGATGCGCTCGCCCCAGCCCGACGAGGCATTGCGGACCCTGAGGGCCTATCCTGCCGGCGTCGCCGATTCGGGTCGAGTGAACCCTCAAAAGTTTTAGTTGAGCGGATGTTTCGCTTTAGATGGCCTTCATAGCCATCGACCATCCTGTACATCGATCCACAGAGACTGCACAGCCGTCACTGCGCAGCCGTCCAACAACCAGCTTGACCGACCGCGTCTTTTCCCATCGACCCTGATAAGACCCACCGATACAAATGAGACGCACATTCGCCATCCCCTTCATCGCCGCCCTCGTCGGGGGCGCGGTCGTCGCGGTCGTGATCGCCGCGTTCGGTGGTCTGAGCTCTTCGACCAGCACGATCACCACGGTCCAGTCCGCCCCGCTGCAGCCGTCGAACGCCTCGCAGGTGAGCACGGGGCTGACGCCGCATGAGATCTATGTGCGCGACGCGCCAGGGGTGGTGTTCGTGACCTCGACGATCGTGCAGCAGGGCGAATCGTCGCCGTTCAATCTGTTCGGCGGCGGTGAATCCCAACGCCAGGGCAAGGCGACGGGCTCGGGGATCGTGATCGACGGCAACGGCACGATCCTCACGAACTATCACGTGGTCGAGAACGCGGTCAAGGTCCAGGTGAGCATCGAAAAGGGGCAGAACGTCGATGCTCAGGTGGTGGGCAAGGATCCCTCCAACGACCTCGCGGTGCTGCGTATCCCGACCGACGGCCTGACATTGCATCCGCTGACGCTTGGCGACTCCGGCAAGGTGCAGGTAGGCGACCCGGTGCTCGCGATCGGCAATCCGTTCGATTTGGAACGGACGCTCACGACGGGCGTGATCTCGGCTCTGCAGCGCCAGATCACCGCACCTAATGGATTCGCGATCGACAACGTCCTGCAGACAGATGCGCCGATCAACCCGGGCAACTCCGGCGGCCCGCTGCTCAACGCGCAAGGCCAGGTGATCGGTCTCAACTCCCAGATCGAGACGGGCGGCAGCGGTGGCGGCAGCGTCGGCATCGGCTTCGCCGTGCCGATCAACACCGCCAAGTCCGAGCTCGCCCAGCTGGAGAAGGGCGGGACCGTGCGCGGCGCCTACCTCGGCCTGACCTCTCTGACGATCGACGGCTCGCTTTCGGCCCTGAACCTGCCGGTGAAAAGCGGCGCGCTCGTGCAGAGTGTCCAGCACGGCACCGCCGCCGAAAAAGCCGGTATCCGTGGCGGCAACGTCAGCGGCAGCACCGAAAACGGCGCGGTTGCGATCGGCGGGGACATCATCGTCTCGTTCGATGGCAAGGCCGTGACCAGCTCGGAAGACCTTGCCAGTGGTGTCGCCACGAAGAAGCCGGGGGACACCGTCAGCGTCGGGTTGCTGCGTGGTAACGGCAAAGGCAGCTACGAACACAAGATGGTGTCCGTCACGCTTGGCACCAAGCCCAATTCGGTGCCGAACCCGAGCACGCCTGAAGGCTAGGGCCCACGCCGAGCCCTTGGGCGCGGGGCCTCACGAGGGCGTTCCCCGAAGCGACCGCTACCGTTGGCGGTATGAACGAGACGCCTCCCAAGGTGAAGATTTGCGGGATCACCGACATGCACGATGCCGAGCTCGCGTTCGAGCTGGGCGCTTGGGCGATCGGCATGGTCTTCTACGAGGGCAGCCCGCGTAAGTGCTCGACCGAGCAGGCGCTGCGGATTACGACCGCGCTGCGCCGCAAGGCTGAGCTGTGCGGGGTGTTCGTGGACGCAACGCTGGAGGAACTCGCGCAGAGGACAGATGAGCTGGGCCTGACGATGTTGCAGCTGCACGGCGACGAGGGTCCCGCCTTCTGCGCGGAGGCCGCGCGGCGCACGGGCGCTCGCGTGATCAAGGCGGCCCAGGTGTCCGGTCCAGGCGACGTGCGCGATCTCGCGCGCTTCCACTTGGACTTTCATCTGCTCGACGCGCGCGCCAAAGCGCCTGGCAAGAAGGACCTGCGGGGTGGGACGGGGGAGACGTTCGACTGGTCGCTGCTTGCGGGGCGGCGGGCAAAGACGCCGCTGATCCTCAGCGGTGGTCTGCACCAGGGCAACGTCGCCGAGGCGATTGAGCGGGTACGGCCATACGCGGTGGACACAGCCAGCGGCACCGAGCGAGCGCCCGGACACAAGGACGAGGCGAAGCTGCGGGCGTTCTTCGCTGCGGTCGCCTCGACCGCAGCGAGGACGGATTCTCCGGCGATCTCCGCGATGGATGCCATCGTGGACGCGTCTGTCGCTCCGATTCAAGGCACACCAGCGTGAGCACACCCGAGACGATGGTCGAGCACCGGTTCGGCCCCTACGGCGGCCAGTATGTACCCGAGACGCTGATGCCTGCGCTGGCCGAGCTGGAGCGAGCCTGGGTGCAGGCGCGCGACGATCCCACCTATTCCAGCGAGCTGGACGGGCTGTTGCGTGACTTCGGCGGGCGCCCGACGCCGCTGTATCGTGCGAGCAGACTGTCGGAGCATGTGGGCCGCAGCGTGTATCTCAAGCGTGAGGACCTGAACCACACCGGCTCGCACAAGCTGAACAACGCGCTCGGTCAGGCGCTGCTGGCCAGGCGGATGGGCAAGCGGCGGATCATCGCCGAGACGGGCGCCGGCCAGCACGGGGTGGCGACCGCAACTGTGTGCGCGCTGCTGGACCTCGAGTGCGTTGTGTATATGGGCACCGAGGACACGCGCCGCCAGCATCCGAACGTGCAGCGCATGCGACTGCTGGGTGCGACCGTCATACCCGTGGACGCGGGCGCGCGGACGCTCAAGGAGGCGACCTCGGCCGCGATCAGGGATTGGGTGGAGAACGTGCAGAGCACGCACTACGTGATCGGCTCCGCGGTCGGCCCGGCGCCATATCCGGCGCTCGTCAGGGATCTGCAGAGCGTGATCGGGGTCGAGGCGCGAGCGCAGATCTCCCAGCGCGAGGGACGGCTGCCTGAACGCGTGATCGCGTGCGTGGGCGGGGGCTCGAACGCGATCGGCACGTTCAGCGCGTTCTTGGAGGACGAGGATGTCCAGCTGATCGGGGTGGAGGCCGGCGGCGAGGGCATCGACACGGGTGGGGGGGCACCTCGCCATGGCGCGCCGCTGACGGTCGGCGGTCGCGCGGGCGTGCTGCACGGGGCGCTGTCGGCGGTGATGCAGGACGAGGAGGGTCAGATCGTGCAGGCGCACTCGGTCTCGGCCGGTCTGGACTACCCGGGCACCGGACCTCAGCACGCGCAGCTGCGCGACAGCGGCAGGGCACGATACGTCGCGGTGACCGACACGCAGGCGCTCGCCGCGTTCAGAGAGGTTGCGCGCCTGGAGGGGATCATCCCGGCACTGGAGACGGCGCACGCGCTGGCCTGGACGCTCGCGCAGACCGACGGCGAGCTCGACCTCGTGTGTCTATCCGGGCGCGGGGACAAGGACCTCGCGGAGGTGTTGGGCGATGGGTAGTCGACGTGCAGGACTGAAGGCAGCCCGAGCGCGATGAGCACCGCGGCGGCCGAGACGACCGGTACGGCGCGCATCGCCGAAGCGTTTGCCCACGCGAACGGGCGCGCCGCGTTGATGCCATACCTCATGGGCGGTTATCCGACGTTGGATGAGTCGCTGCGAATCGGCGAAGCGTGCGTGCACGCGGGCGCGGACCTGCTGGAGCTGGGAATGCCTTATTCCGACCCGCTCGCGGACGGTCCGGTGATCCATGCCGCGGGGACACAGGCGCTCGCGGCGGGAGCTACCGTCGCGGGGGTGCTTGATGTCGCGCGCGGGCTGGCGTCGAGTGTGCCGGTGGTGCTGATGTGTTACGCGAACATGGTCCTCGCACCCGGCGTGGACGCGTTCACTGAGCGGCTCGCACGGACGGGGGCGTGCGGGCTGATCGTGCCGGACCTGCCGCTTGAGGAGTCAGAAGGGATTCGGGCCGCGTGCGAGGCGCACGGTCTGGCGCTCGTGTCGCTGGTCGCGCCAACGACTACGCCCGAGCGCATGGCGGCGATCGGGGCGCAGACACAGGGGTTCCTGTACGCGGTCTCGGTTGTCGGCACGACCGGGGAGCGCGCGGCGGCCTCGCTGTCCGAGCGCTTTGGGGAGATCATCGCGCGTGCGCGGGCAAGTACCGAGGCGCCGGTCGCGCTCGGCTTTGGGATCGGTACGCCCGAGCAAGCTCGGATGGCCGCCGACGCGGGTGCGGACGGGGTGATCGTCGGCACACGGCTCATACGCGCCGCGGGCGATGCGCCCGAGGACCCGGCTGGTGCGGTTGGGGCGGTGGTGGCGGAACTGGCGACTGGTCTGGCTCGGTAAGGGCAGGCAAACGCCACCCGGCGGCCGCGAGCAACGCCGACCGTCTGTGCGTACCTCCGATAGGATGCGCGCAACATGGGACTGGTCCTCACCGTCACCGCCGGCCTGGTCGTCTGGATCGTGCTGTGGGCGCTGGGCAGCAAGGGTTTCGACGCGTTCATGCTCGCGACGGCGATCATCGTCGTGGGCGCCTCGTTGAAGATCCTCTCCGGCTACCTACCCGGCCGCCGCAGCTAGGGCTCTCGCCAGTGCGAGCGCGCCGGTTCTGCCAAGCGGCGGCCTCGCTGATCGTCGTGGTCGCGCCGGCGGCGGTCGCCTCCGGCTGCGGGAGTGTCTCCGGAGCGGCCGGCAGCCTGGGCAATCAGCTGACGGTCTACTCCAGCCTGCCGCTGCAGGGCCCGTCCGGCGCGATCTCCCAGCAGATCGTCGGCGGCGAGAAGCTGGCTCTGCACGATGCCGGCGGGCACGTAGGGCCGTTCAAGGTCAGCTACACCTCGCTTGACGACTCCAGCCCCACAAGCGGTCAATGGGACCCGGGCGTGACGGCCGGCAACGCAAAGACGGCCGCCAACGATCCCAGCACGATCGCCTACCTCGGTGACTACAACTCGGCCGCCACCGCGATCTCGCTGCCGCTGATCAATGCCGCGGGCATTATCCAGATCAGTCCCGCCAGCCCGTACGTCGGCCTGACCTCTTCGTTGGACGCCGGCCAGGACGAGCCCGAACGGTTCTACCCGACCGGCAAACGCAACTTCGCGCGCTTGCAGCCCGGCGACCCGGCGCAAGCTCAAGCACAGGTGCAGGTGATGCACGATCTCGGTGTCAGCAAGGTGTATGTGCTCGATGGCCAGGACCCGTTTGAGTTGCCGCTCGCGCAATTGGTCGTCAGCGACTCAGCCCACGCCGGAATCTCCGTCGCCGCGCACGACAGCCTCGACACGACCGCGACGACCAGCTTCGCGGGCGAGGTCTCGAAGATCGCCGAATCCGGCGCTCAGGCCGTGTTCTTTGCCGGCGGAACCACCCCCGAAATCGTCTCGCTGTGGAAGCAACTGCACAGCGCCGACCCGCGTCTGTGGCTGCTCGGGTCGAGTGCGATGGTCAATGCCACGTTCACCTCGGCGATCGGCGCCGCGGCGGCCTCGAAAACTCTGTTGAGCACCCCCGTGCTGCCGGTCAGCTCCTATCCGGCTACGGCCCAGCGCGTACTCGCCGACTACCGCCGGCAGTTCGGCGAACAGCCCGAAGCGTATGCCCTGTTCGGGTACGAGGCGATGAGCGCCACGCTGCAGGCGATCCGGCGTGCCGGAGAGGACGGCAACAATCGCCAGGCAGTGGTCAACGCATTGTTCACGACGGGCGAGCGCGACTCGGTGATCGGCCGTTACGCGATCGAACCAGACGGCGAAACGACCCTCTCCAGCTACCGCGTCGACCGCGTATCTGCCGGCAAGCCGGTGTTCTGGCGCGAGCTGAACCTCGCAGAACGGACTTTTCATCCGGCCGAAAATCCCGCTTCGCGGGGCGGCCGGCCTGAAAAGTCTCCGCCCCGCTCCAGCTGAGCGGGTTATTAGGCGCGTGACAACGCCGTTCGCAGTGCCTCATCCAAGCTTGGGTGTGCGAACTCGTACCCAAGCACGAGCGCCTTGGCGGGCACTGCGCGCACGCCCGTCGTGATGATCTCCGCCATGTCTCCATACAGCGCTCTCAGCGCCAGCCCCGGAACCGGCAGCAGTGCCGGGCGATGCAGCGCGCGCCCGAGCGCGTGGGAGAACTCGCGGTTGGTCACAGGCTCGGGCGCGGTCGCGTTGACCGGGCCCGACCAGCGCTCGTCGTCGAGCGCCGCGAGCATCACGCCGACGATGTCGTCGCGATGGATCCATGCCATGTACTGATGTCCACCCGCGACCGCCCCGCCGACGCCCAGACGAAATGGGGGCAGCATCTTCGCCAGCGCCCCGCCGGAGCGGTCGAGCACGACACCCGTGCGTATCTGCACGGCGCGCATGCCGAGCTGACGCACCACGGCACTCGCCTCGGTCTCCCAGGCCAGACACACCTGTGCGAGAAAGTCCCCACCCGCGGGCGCCTCCTCGTCGATTGGCTCCACGCCGTGCGGACCGTAGTAGCCGGTCGCCGATGAGCTGACGAGCACGCGAGGACACGCGCTAGCGTCGAGCGCGCGCAATCCATCCACGAGGTTGCGGGTGCCGGTCACGCGGCTGTCACGGATCGCGCGCTTGGCCTGCTCGCTCCAACGCTGAGCGACCGGCTCGCCCGCGAGGTGCACGACCGCATCGCGCCCGGCTAGCGCCTGCGCGGGCGCGGGTTCTGACATCAGGTCCCAGCGCAACGCCTGCACTATCTCGCCCAGCTTTGCCCGTACCCGGTCCGGGTCGCGTGTCAGGACCGTCACCTCGTCTCCGCGCTCGGTCAGCTCTGCCACCAGCGCGCGGCCGATCAGTCCGCTCGCGCCGGTGACCGACACCTTCATAACCGCCGCCTTCCCGTCTGCGCACTGCTACCCGTGAACCGCTCCCGCAGAGCCGACGGGTGTGGTGACCGGCGCCTGCAGCGCCGGTATGTCGACGCCCTTCCGGGTCTCCCACAAAAAATAGAACCCATCTGTGACACCCATCTTACGTCCGTACATCCCACGCGGGAACGACCGGATGGGTTCCCGTCTGCGTGTCGCCCTGCGCGAACCCGACCTCGTTGCCCGCCGCCGCCGCCATCCCGCTCGAGCGCGCCTCGTTGGCGACCGCCGCCGCCACCGCCGGGGCCACTTCGCGGTTGAATACCGACGGGATGATGTAGTCCTCGCGCAACTCATCGTCGGTCACGATCTCCGCGATCGCCCGCGCCGCCGCCATCTTCATATGCTCGGTGATCGCGCTTGCGCGCACGTCCAGTGCGCCCCGAAATATCCCTGGGAACGCCAGGACGTTGTTGATCTGGTTGGGGTAGTCCGAACGGCCCGTCGCCATGATCCGCACATGCGGAGCGGCCTCCTCGGGGACGACCTCCGGGTTGGGGTTGGCCATCGCGAACACCATCGCGTCGTCGTTCATCTTCGTCAGCGCCTGCGCCGGCAGCGCCTTCGCCCCCGACAGTCCGATCAGCAGATCCGACCCGTCGATCACGTCCGACGGCGCGCCGTCCCGGCACTCGGGGTTCGTCACCTCCGCGAACCAGCGCTTCTGCGGATTCATCTTTCCCTGCACGTAATCCTCGCGCTTGACGTGCAGCGCGCCCTGCGAGTCGGCGCCTACGATCTGCCCTACCCCCGCCTCGAGCAGGATCTTCGTCACCGCGATCCCCGCCGCGCCGAGGCCGATGATCAGCACACGCATGTCTCCCATCCGCTTGCCCGTCAGCTTGACGGCGTTCAACAGTGCGGCCATCACGACCACCGCCGTGCCGTGCTGGTCGTCGTGGAATATCGGGATGTCCAGCTCTGCCTTCAGCCGATCCTCGATCTCGAAGCATCTCGGCGCCGATATGTCCTCAAGGTTGATCCCCCCGAATGCGGGCGCGATCCGCTTGACGGTCTCCACGATCTCGCCCGCGTCCTTGCAGTCCAGGCAGATCGGGAACGCGTCCACGCCGGCGAACTCCTTGAACAGACAGCACTTGCCCTCCATCACCGGCATCGCCGCCCGTGGGCCGATATCGCCGAGTCCCAGCACCGCGGTGCCGTCGGACACGACGGCGACCGTGTTGCGCTTGATCGTGTACTGGAACGCCCTGTCCTGCACCTCGGCGATCGCCAGGCATACCCGCGCCACGCCCGGGGTGTAGGCCATCGACAGGTCGTCTCGCGTCTTCAGCGGGTGCTTGTTGTGCTGCTCGATCTTGCCCCCGATGTGCAGCTGAAACGTGCGGTCGATCCGGTCGATCACCTGCGCGCCCTCCAGCGCGTCGATCGCGGCGATGATCGTCTCCCAATGCTCGGGCCCGGCCGCGTCGACGACGATGTCGCGCAGGCTGTGACCATGCTCGATCTCGACCGGGTCGACTGCCGCGACCATCCCTCCCGCCTCGGCGATCGCGCTGGTCACCTTTCCGAGCAGGCCGGTGCTGTCGTCTATCTCGACGCGCACGTTCAGTCGATACTGGGCGCTCGGGGTGATGCTTGTCACGGAGGGTCTCCCGGTTTGAGGTGCTGCCTGTGTTAGACGGCGACTTTGCACTGCGGCGGCCGCCCGGCAAGGGCAGCGGCCCGGCATCTTATGTGAGCGTCCTCGTAGGGGTTCGTGTCAAAATAGATGGTGGACTGAGGGGGGTCGGGCCGTGGATGGTAGACGCCGCACGCGAGCGCAGACGTGCTGGTCGGCACCGCCCGCGCAGCGGGTGGTGGGCGAGCATCGTGGGTGGCGTATGGCGCCGCGGAACGGCCGCGTCAGGCCGCCAGATGGTTTGACACGGACCCTAAAGTGGTCGGTGCATGGCGGCGAAGGCGACAGCAAGCGCACAGGGGTCTGGGGACAAGGAGGCCGGCGCCGACCGGCGCCTGTTCCTGATCGACGGCCCGAGCCTCGTGTACCGGGCCTTCTACGCGCTGCCCGAGTCGATTGCGACTTCGACCGGCGAGCCGACCAACGCGATCTTTGGGTTTGCCTCGATGCTCGTCAAGATCGTCACCGAGTACGGCGTGCGCCCGACCGTCGTCGCGTGGGATGCCGGCACGTCCGGACGCACCGAGCTGTTCGCCGACTACAAGGCCACCCGCCGCTCGCGCCCAGACCTGCTGAAGATGCAGTGGCCGGCGATGGAACCGCTGGTCGAGGCGTTCGGCTATCGCAACGTGCGACTCGACGGCTACGAGGCCGACGACGTGATCGCCTCGCTTGCCGATCGCGCCCGCGTGGCGGGTCTTCCGGTGATGATCGTCACCGGCGATCGTGACGTCTTTCAGCTGATCGACACGGACGGTCTCGTCAGAGTGATGGCGACCTCGCGCGGGATCACCGACACGAAGATCTACGACCACCAGGCCGTACTCGACCGCTACGGCATCCCGCCCGAGCTGATCCCCGACTTCTACGGCCTGAAGGGTGACACCTCCGACAACATCCCCGGCGTGCCCGGCATCGGAGACAAGACCGCCTCCGAGCTGATCCGGTCTTACGGCTCGCTGGAGGCCGTGCTCGGGCACATCCGCGAGATCGGCGGGGCCAAGCGCAAACAGAACCTGCTCGACCACGGTGAGGACGCGCGCGTCTCCAAGCGTCTGGCGACCGTCCAGCGCGACCTCGATGTCGGACTGGACCTGGACGAGGAGGTCTCGCGTGAGCCGGACCGCTCGCGTCTGCGCGAGTTCTTTCGCCAATACGAGCTGCGCGATCCGCTGCGCCGCCTGGAGGAGGCGCTCGGCGAGGACGAGCTCGCCGCCGGCTCCGCCGTCCCCACGGCGGAGGTCAGGCTGAGCACGCGTGTGCGCTCCGGCACGCCGGCCGAGATCGCCGGGTTTGGCAGGGGCGATGCGCTGTGCATCGTCGTGCGCGCCACGATGGCGCCCGAGGGCGCTCTGTTTGCCGAGGGCGCTCCCTGGCGCTTTGCGATTGCGCTCGCGTCCGCAGGCCAGGACTGGGGCGATGCGACCGCGAGCGACGCGGCGAGTGCCGGGGTCTCGACGGGGGCCTCGTCTGAGGGCAAGTCGGGCCCTGTCGAGGTGCTGGCCGGCGATTGCGAGGGTCCGGAGGAGATCGTCGCCGCGTGCGCGGGGCGGCCCGTGATCGTCCACGACGCCAAAGAGCTGCGCCTCGTGCCGGACCTGCTCGTCCACGACACGCTGCTGGGCGCCTATTTGTTGGAGCCGGCGCGTCGCGGATATCCGTTCACCGAGCTGTGCGAAGAGCGCGGCCTGCTCTGCGACGCAGATGATCCCGTCGCTGCTGACGCGGCGCTGCTCGGCGCGCTTGCGTCATGGCAGCAGGAGCAGATCTCAGAGCGCGGCCTTGACCGGATGATGGGGGATATCGAGTTGCCGCTGGTGCCCGTCCTGCGCGCGATGGAGGTGATCGGGGTGCGCCTGAACCTCGATCGCCTGGCGGAGATAACGGGACGCGTGCGCGAGGAGATACTCGAGCTCGAACAGGAAATATTTGCGCTCGCCGGCGATGAGTTCCTGATCGCCTCGCCTGCGCAGCTGGGGGAGATACTGTTCGAGAAGCTCGGCCTCTCGCGCAAGCGCCGCGGCAAGACCGGCTTCTCCACCGACGCGCGCGTATTGCAGGCGATCCGCTCCGAGCACACGATCGTGCCGCGGATCGAGCGCTGGCGCGAGCTGAGCACGCTGATAAAGACCTACCTCGACGTGCTCCCCGAGCAGGCCGACGAACGCTCGCGCATCCACACCACCTTCCTGCAGGCCGTCGCCCAGACCGGGCGCTTGTCGAGCACCAACCCGAACATGCAGAACGTCCCGATCCGCACCGAGCTCGGGCGTGAGATTCGCGGCTGCTTCGAGGCGGCTCCCGGCGGGGTGCTGATCTCCGCCGACTACTCCCAGATCGAGCTGCGCGTGCTCGCGCACGCGGCCGATGACTCCGCTCTGAAGGAGATCTTCAGGCGCGGCGACGACGTACACACCGCGACCGCCTCCCAGGTGTTTGCGGTCGCCCCCGAGGACATCGACCCGGGTATGCGCTCGAAGTCGAAGATGATCAACTACGGCATCGTCTACGGCCTCTCCGACTACGGTCTGGCCGACCGGTTGAACATCCCGCGCGAGGAGGCCAAGGCCTTCATCGACGCCTATCTGAATCGGTTTCCCCAGGTCGCGTCGTTCATCGAGCACACGATCGAGCAGGCGAAGGAGGACGGTCACGTCACGACCCTGTGGGGACGCCGCCGTCAGATACCCGAGCTGCGCGCCCGCAACTATCAGGTGCGCACGCTCGGCGAGCGCCTCGCCGTCAACACCGTCATTCAGGGCACGGCAGCAGACATCATCAAGCTCGCAATGGTCCGCTGCCACGCGGCCCTCGCCGGCGAGGGCCTGCAGACACGCCTGATTCTCACGATCCACGACGAGCTCCTGTTCGAGGGTCCTCCCGCCGAGGCCGATGCCGCACGCGTCCTGATCGAGCGGGAGATGTGCGGGGTGTGGGACACCGAGCCGGCGATGGCCGTCGACATCGGCGTCGGCGCCAATTGGCTGGAGGCGAAGTGAGCATGCGTTCGGACGCGGTCTCCCGCGTGAGCGGGTCGCAATCGCACACAGGCGCCACCGCGCGTGCGGGCGGTACGCGCGCGGAAGTCGCCGGATGAGCCGTGGGCTGGCGATTCTGCTGGCGGTCGCCGCCGGCTGCTTCGTCGGGCTGCAGGCGCCGGTCAACGCGCGCCTCGGACGCCAGGTCGGCAGCCTGCAGGCGGCGACCATCTCGTTCACGATCGGCACGCTCGCGCTGATCCTCGTCGCCTCGCTCTCCAGTGGTGGCCTGTCCGGGATCGGCAGTGTGACCAAGGCCCCATGGTGGGCGCTGGTCGGAGGCATCCTCGGCGCGTTCTACGTCACCGTCGCCCTGGTCACCGTCCGCACCCTTGGTCTCAGCAGTCTCACCGCGATCGTCGTCACCGGCCAGCTGACGATCGCCGTCGTCGTGGATCGCCTCGGCCTGCTGGGGATCGCCAAGCAGAACATCGACGCTTCACGCATCGTTGGGCTTGTGCTGCTGGTGATCGGGGTGGTGCTGGTCGTGCGGCGGTAGAGCATTAACCGAGCGCCGTCTGAAAGCCCTCACGCCAGCTCGGATACCGCGGCCGCCAGCCCAGCTCGCGCTTGATGCGAGCGTTGCTTGCGCCGCGCAGCTCGTTGGTTATCTCCACTGCGATCCGCCCGGCCGCCAGCCGTCCCACCCAGGCCGGGGCTCGCCAGGGCTTGGGCGCCCCGACTGCGTCGGCATATACCGGCACCCACTCATGGATCGGCGCCGGGTCATCGTCGACGACGTTGTACGTCGCGGGGCCGCGGTGCTCCAGCGCTGTGACGGTGGCGCTCGCGGCATCGTCCACGTGCAGGAACGAGAACACGCCGCTGCCGGCGCCCACGATCGGCAGGCGCCGCCGGCGCAGGTTCGCGGCCCACGAACCGTCCCTCGTGAAGCTGGTGCCGGGACCGTAGAGCTGGCCGTAGCGCAGCACGATTCCATCGGCGTCCAGCACCTGGCGCTCCAGGTCGGCGAGCGGCTCGGCGACGAATGGCAGCTTTGCGGTGGCGAGCGGTGCGTCCTCGTCCTTGACCCAATCCCCTTCCGGCGCGTAGGCGAATGCGATGCTCTCGGCGACGATCCTCTGCACCCCGGCCGCCCGGGCCGCTGCCAAGAGGTTGCGCGTGCCCTCACGGCGCAGGCGCCCGGTGCTCGCGGTTTCCTGCTCGAAGCGGCGCACGTTCATGTCCTCGGGCAGATCCGTGAGCGCGTGGACTATCTGATCCGCGCGCGCATCGGCGACAGCCCGCGTCAGACCGGCTGGGTCATACGCGTCACAGACGACTGCCTCGATTCCCTGTGCCGTGAGCGCACTTGCCTTATCGGGTGAGCGGGTCATCGCGATCGGCTGATGGCCGGCGCTCGTCAGTGCCGGCAGCAGCCGGCGGCCGATCACTCCCGTAGCGCCCGCCACGAACACCCTCATGCCCTGGCCTCCAGCACGGCTCTGCGCCACAGCCAGGCCAGCAGCACGGCCGCGACGGCGAGTGAGAAGAAGTCGAAGTAGCCGTTCCACGCCGGGTGAGCCTTGCCGATGTCGATCAGGTGGTTGACGCTGTGCAGCGCGTATTGGATGGTCATCAGCGCGAGCATCGGCACGCGCCAGGAGTTGTGGCGGATGGCGACGAGCAGGCCGACACCGGTCGCTGCGTAGTAAGTGGCGAGGTCGCGAATGTAGTGGCCGTTGAAAGCGCCAAACGGGCCGACGGCCGTGTAGAACTTGTGTGGACTCGCCGCCATGAGCAGCGCCAGGCCGAGCTGGAGGATGGCGAACACGGAGATGCCCACCGTTATGACGGACGCCGGACGGTGCAACGCCGCTGTGCTTGGGAGCTGCTGGGAGTCGGCTGTCACGCCTTGCACGATATGGGTTCAGCTCGTCCTCGCCGAGGTCCAGTTGGGCGGCGCGTGCCGATGCCACTGTGCGTTTGGGACGAGCCGCCGGGTCAGGATGGTTGCAGCCCGACCGCATGGCAGGGTCAGCCGCTCGCCTCGGCGAGCGCTTCGCCGATCAGGCGCACGCCATGCTCGATCGCCGGCTCGGGCAGGTTGCCGTAGCCGAGCACCACCCCCGGCGGCCCGCCGTGGACGTAACGATGCCAGGCGAGGCCCTCCATGCCCACACCGCGCGCGGCGGCCGCCGCGAGCAGTGCGGGCTCGTTCACGTCATCGGGCAGCGTCACCAGCTCGTACAGCCCTGCCCCGGCGCCGCTCTGGCGTCCCTGCGGCAGCCACCGCGCGAGCGCGTGCAGGAGGGAGTCGCGCCGCTGCTGGTAGCGCAGGCGCATACGTCGCGTGTGGCGATCGAGCTCGCCCCGCTCGATGAAGTCGCACAGGGCGAGCTGACCCACGACCTCCGAGCCCCCGTCCTCGATCGCCTTGGTGGAGATCAGCTGCCAGGCCAGCCAGGAGGGGAGCAGCATCCAGCCGAGGCGCATGCCGGGCGCCAGGCGCTTGCTGGCCGAGCCGATGTACAGCACCCGCTCGGGCGCCAGTCCCTGCAACGCGCCGACGGCGACACGGTCGTAGCGATACTCGGCGTCGTAATCGTCCTCAACGATCAGCCGCTCCCCGTCCTGCGCCCATTCGATCAGCGCCGCCCGGCGCTCACGGCTGAGCACGCTTCCCGTGGGGAACTGGTGCGCGGGGGTCACCAGCACCGCCGTGGCTGTGGTGTCCGCGAGCGCCTGCACGCACAGACCCTGATCGTCAACCGGCACGGGAATCGTCTGCAGGCCGGCCTGTTCGGCGATCAGTCGGTGCACATGCCAGCCGGGGTCCTCGACCGCGATCGCCTCGACGCCCTGGCTGTGCAACCAGCGGCACAGGATCGAAAACCCCTGCATGAATCCCGTGCACATCAGCATGTTCTCGGGGTCAGCAGCCGCTCCACGCACGCGCCCGAGGTAGTCGGCGAGCACTTCCCGTAGCCGGGGCACTCCGCGCGGATCGCCGTAGCCCACGGCTCCCAGCGGCGACTCGCGCCAGGCGGCGCGCAGCGAACGCAACCAGCGGTCGCGCGGAAAGCCCGCGAGGTCAGGCAGCCCGGGGTGGAAGTAGTAGGGGAATGTGGGCAGCAGCGAGCGGGCCGGCGCGCGCGGGACGGCGGCGCGCACCGCCCTGGCGACACGTACGCCGGCGCCTTGACGGGTCTCCAGATAGCCCTCGGCGCCGAGCTGACCGTAGGCCTCGGTGACCACGCCGCGCGAGACGCCGAGCTCGACGGCCAGTCCGCGCGTGGACGGCAATCTCGTGCCGGTGGGCAGGCGTCCACGACGGATGTTCTCGCGCAGCGATCGCTCCAACTGCTCGTGCAGCGGCAACTCGCTGGAGCGATCGATTTCGATCAACAGCTCAGGACTCGCAACTGGCCCTGTTGAGTATGCCATTACTGGAACTGTATACAGGACCAGTCTAAGCGTAGTGTGGATCGTGACCGCAACTGCCAGGAGGATCATTGCTATGAGCCGGCCGAGTCGGAATGGAAAGAGCTCGACGAGCCAGATCGCGATAGTGGGCGGAGGGCTCGCGGGACTCACCGCGGCGATCGCCTGTGCCGAGGGTGGCGCCGGCGTGACTCTGCTGGAGGCCCGCTCGGTGTTGGGCGGCCGGGCGCGCAGCAGTGACGGCCCGTACAAGACCAACGTCGGTCCTCACGTCCTCTACAAGGATGGCCCCTTCTGGCAGTGGATGGCCGAACGCAAGCTCCTGCCCAAGTATGCGGGGTTGCCGCTGTCCGGCGTCAAGCTGCGCTGGGGAGGGGAGGTCAGGCGCACCCCTCCGCTGGGGGCGATTCCCTCGGTGCTGCGGCTGCGCGGGCGCGAGGCGCCCGTCGACCTGGACTTCCGCACCTGGGCCGCCGGCCACACCGATGAGCGCATTGCGGGGATGCTGTCCGCGGCAGCCGGGGTGTACACCTTCTACCACGACCCCGGCGCGCTGTCGGCTGCGTTCGTGTGGTCGCGCACGGTCAGGACGCTGCTCAGCCCGCCACCCGCGGCCCGCTACGCGCTCGGTGGTTGGAACGCGCTGGTGAGCTCGTTGGAGACCCGTGCGCGTGAGCTGGGCGTCGCGATCGAGACCGGTTGTGGCGTTGCTGAGCTGCCCGCATCGCCGGTGATCGTCGCCACCGAGCTGGGCGAGGCGCGCAGCCTGCTGGCGGACGACTCCCTGAGCTGGACAAGTGGGCATACGGTCTGTCTCGACCTGGGCCTGCGCCACCGCCGCGGCGATCCATTCGTCGTATCGGACCTGGATGAGGCCGGCTGGATCGAGCGCTTCACCGCCCCCGACCCATCGCTGGCTCCGGAGGGCGAGGAGCTCGTGCAGGCGCAGATGCCGATCCGACCCGGAGAGGACGCTGAGCGGGCCGCCGCGCGGCTGGAGCGGCTGCTCGATGCCTCCTTCACGGACTGGCGCGAGCGCGAGACCTGGCGCCGCCGGCAGGTGATGGACGCGCGCAGCGGGGCCCTGGACATGCCCGGCACGACCTGGCGCGACCGGCCGGCCGTGAACCGCGGGGACGGCGTGTTCCTCGCCGGGGACATGGTCGCCGCGCCGGGCCTGCTGTCGGAGGTCTCCTGGGCCGGCGCGATCGAGGCCTCCCGGCTGGCGCTGGACGCGGCACGCACCACGCGGCCCCAACTGCGCAGGGTCGCCTGAGGGCTCAGACCGTCGCGGGGATCGCGATCTGCCTGTGCGATGAAGTTCTGCGCGGGGTGGGTGGGCCCTCATCAACGAACGATGGCGGGGCGATGTCCAGGTAGTGCTCGAAGATCCAGGTGGCAAAACGGCGCGACTGCAGGCTCCACGAGAGCGCGGTCGGCGCGGGCGTGGGCGTCAGCCGGCCGATCGCCCGCTGGGCGTTCTGCAGCCAGCGGTATTTGCGCGCGTGCCTGTCCGAGAAAGCGCCGTAGCGTTCGAGGGCCTGATCACGCGTGAGGCGGCCTTCGGATACCGCGCGCAACTCGCGCGCGCAGGCAAGGCCGAAGTAGAGCGCGGTGCGGATGCCCTCGGCGGTCAATGGGAGACAGTGCCCGGCAGAATCTCCCGCGAAGAACATGCCGTCCTCGACGGCCGCCCGCAGCTCGTGGGGAATCCAGTTGCCCTGATAGCCGTCCGGCGGCAGTCCCCGCTCGCCGGCGAGTCGGATGGTGGGCTCCTTGACGTGATGGCCCGGCCAGAACGAGCCCGCCCCGATCCGGACCTCATCGCGCGCGGGAAAGCTCCAGGCGTATCCGGAACGGATGTACCGGTGGTCGATCCACAGCTCGAGCTCTGAGCCACGGCCGGTGGGGTGAACCTCCAGGCCTCGCGACATACGGGCGTTGGGCGGCTGGATCACGCTCGCGTTGGACAGAACGCGCCGCCAGCCCAGCGCGTCGACGATCAGGGGCGCCTCGATGTCGCCGCGGTCGGTGTGCACGGTAAACCCGGAGCGGCCGGTGACCGTGGCCGTCTCGAGCTCGGTCTCGGTCTGGTCGGCTTGGTCGTACAGCAGCGCACACAGCTCGCGGTAGTCGAATGTCGCGAACGACCACGGCAGCGGCCAGCGGGAGGTTCGGTACGGCGTGTGAACGACGAACTCGTCGAACGTCTGGCGCAGCGATCCGAGCAGGTCCATCGCCGCAAGCCACGGCTCTGGCATCGCGCAGGCCGAGGTCTGACGCTCGCCCAGCTCATATCGATCGACCATCAACACTCGCATGCCCGAGCCCTGAAGCTCACGCGCCACGGCCAGCCCGGCGAAGGACGCCCCGCACACCAGCACGTCGCAGTCGCCCTGCCGGCACAAGGGGGTACGCTGCGCTCCCCGCTTGGTCGCACGTATCGGCATCCACCGATGGTATAGGTCGCGATGTTGCAGATTCCAACGACCCGCGCTACGCCGGTCGCGCCGGAGAAGCGACACGGGCGTCGGATCACAACCCAAAATCAGCTGAGCAGGGCGGACTTTTCAGCCGGCCGTCCCGCAAAGCGGCTTTCGGCCGGATGAAAACGTCCGCCCCCGCGCTGCTGCGCTAGGCTTCGACCGGTGCAAACACTGATCGAGAATCCCCAGGCCCACGTGGTCGCGGGGTCCAACGGACTGCTGCTCGAGATCGATGGGCAAATAGTCCCCAATTACGACGCAACCTTCCGCGACATCGAGGAGGGCGAGGTAGTCACCGGACACGTCGTCCGTATAGACAAGGACGAGGTCCTGGTCGACATCGGCTACAAGTCCGAGGGGGTCATCCCCGCGAACGAGCTGTCGATCCGCAAGTCGGTCGATCCCAATGACGAGGTGCATCTGGGCGAGGAGGTCGATGCGATCGTCATGACCAAGGAGGATCAGGACGGACGCCTGATCATGTCCAAGAAGCGCGCGCGCTTCGAGAAAGCTTGGCGGCGCATCGAAACCGCCGCGGAGTCCGGCGAGCCCGTCGAGGGCACCGTCATCGAGGTCGTCAAGGGCGGCCTGATCATCGACCTCGGCGTGCGCGGCTTCCTGCCTGCGTCGCTGGTCGACATCCGGCGCGTACCCAACCTCGACGAGTACATGGGCACGAAGATAGAGACGAAGGTGATCGAGCTCAATCGCTCGCGCAACAACGTCGTCCTGTCGCGCCGCGCCGTGCTCGAGGAGGAGCGCAAGGAGGTCCGCCAGCAGATCCTCGACCGCCTGCAACCAGGGCTCGTCGTAGAGGGGCAGATCTCGAACATTGTGGACTTCGGCGCGTTCGTCGACCTCGACGGGATCGACGGCCTGATCCATATCTCCGAGCTGTCGTGGTCGCATGTCAACCATCCGAGCGAGATCCTCAACATCGGGGACACCGTCCAGGTGAAGGTGCTCGACATCGACCGTGACCGCCAGCGCATCTCCCTGGGGCTCAAGCAGACCCAGGAGGACCCCTGGCAGCGGATCGTCGACACCTACAACGTCAACGACGAGCTCGCGGGCAAGGTCACGAAGGTCGTCACGTTCGGCGCCTTCGTCGAGATCCTCGACGGGGTCGAGGGGCTCGTGCACATCTCCGAGCTCGCCGGTCACCACGTCGAAAGCCCGCGTGAGATCGTCCATCCGGGCGATGAGATCCGCGTGAGGATCCTCGAGATCGACTCCGAGCGTCGCCGGCTGTCGCTATCGGCCAAGCGGGTAGAGGATCAGATCCTGCCGGTCTCTCGCCCGGACGGCGCGCCCGGGCCACAGGCCGCGGGCGACGAGGAGCCCTTGGCGCAGGTCGAGGCGGAGGCATCGGTGGCAGAGCCCCCGGCGGAGGGCGAGACCGTCGTGGGTGAGGCTGCCACGGAGGATGAGACTCCCGTGGCGGAGGCTCTCACCGAGGAGACGACGTCCTCCCCGGAGGCTTCAGCCGTGGATGATGAGGTCCCTGCCGAGACTCTTGCGGAGGAGACCCCGGCTGCGGAGACGCCTGCAGCGGAGGCTTCTATGGATGAGCCCGCGGCCGAGGCATCATCGTCATCGACCCCCGTCGAGACCCCTGCCGAGGAGATCCCGGCGGAGGAGACGCCTGCAGCGGATGAGGCGCCTGCCGGTGAGGCGGCTGTCGATGAGGCGCCGGCAGCAGAGACGTCTGAGGTGGGGGAGGCACGCAAGTCCGCTCCAGATGCATCATCCGCGGAGGGCGACGGCGCCGATGCGGAGTTGCAGACGGCCGGCGAGCCGGCGCAGGACTGAGGATTCGCCCGAGGACCCGGGCGGCATCGGGCAGGTCGAGCAGATGACGTCGAAGGTGCCGCTCGTCGGGCTGACGGGCGGCATGGGCGCCGGCAAGTCCACTGCCCTGGCGGCGCTCGAGCGGTTGGGGGCGGCGGTGTTGTCGACCGACGCGGTCGTGCACGAGCTGTATGCGGATGAGCGCCTGCGCGACGCGGTCGTGGAGCGCTGGGGCGAGGTGGTCGCGCCCGGGGGCGTGGTCGATCGCTCGGCGGTGGGCGCTCGCGCGTTCGCCGACGAGCAGGATCGGGCGTGGCTTGAGGGTGTGCTGTGGCCGATGGTCGGCGAACGGGTCGGCGCGTGGCTTGAGGAGGTCCGCGCGCGGCGTCCTGCTCCGCGTGCGGCGGTGGTCGAGGTGCCGCTGCTGTTCGAGGCGGGGATGGAGGCCGCTTATGACGCGACGATCGCCGTCATCGCCGAGGAGCCGGTGCGACGCGAGCGTGCGGCGAGCAGGGGGCACGCGCTGGAAGACGCGCGCGTGGCGCGGCAGCTGTCCCAGGATGAGAAGGCGCGACGGGCGACATTCGCGGTTCACAACGACGGCAGCGCGCAGGACCTGGCGGCACAGCTGTCGGATGTGCTTGACACTCTTGGGGGATGAGCGTCGCGTATCGACGTCGGCGAACATTCGGCGCGGTTGTCGTCATCGCGCTGGTGGGGCTGCTTGTCGCGGTGTTGACGCCGCGCCTCGACCATGCCGTGCACGAACTGGCGCTGCCGCTCAGCGACGCGAGCGTCATCCGCGAACAGGCCGCCGCCAAGCACCTGGACCCGGCGCTGATCGCCGCGGTGATCTACGCCGAGACGAAGTTCGACCCGCGCACCTCGCCGACCGGCGCGGAGGGGCTGATGCAGATCGAGCCGGCGACCGCCGAATTCTTGGCCAGGCTTTCGGGCGGGTACCGCTTCACGACCAGCGATCTGTCTACACCGAGCGTGAACGTGGCCTACGGGAGCTACTACCTGCGCTACCTGCTCGACCACTATGACGGCGACGAGATGCTCGCGGTCGCGGCTTACAACGCCGGTCTGGCGAACGTTGATCGCTGGGTGGCGCGGGCTGACGCGGACGGTAGGAGGCTGACGGTCGGTGAAATCCCGTTCAGCGAGACGCGCGCGTACGTGCGGCGGGTGCTGCAGGCCCAGCATGAATACCGCGCGCTGTATGCGCACCAGCTCGGCATCAGCTGAGCGGGCATCGACCCTGGAGGGTGTTACCGGCGTCGCCGCTAACGTAAGAGGCTCCGTCCGATGCCCGAGTTCAAGCTAGACAGCGCGTTCACGCCGACCGCCGATCAGCCGCGCGCGATCGAGTCCCTGGCCGAAGGCGTGCTCGCGGGCGAGCGATTTCAGACGCTGCTCGGGGCAACCGGCACGGGCAAGACGATGACGATGGCGGCCACGATCGAGGCGGTGCAGCGCCCGACGCTGGTGATCGCGCACAACAAGACGCTCGCGGCGCAGTTGTGCAACGAGTTCAGGACTTTTTTCCCGGACAACGCCGTGGAGTACTTCGTGTCCTACTACGACTACTACCAGCCCGAGGCGTACGTCCCGAGCAGGGACCTGTACATCGAGAAGGACTCGGCCATCAACCAGGAGGTCGACCGGCTGCGCCATGCGGCGACGGCGGCGGTGTTCGCGCGCAGGGACGTGATCGTGGTCGCGTCGGTGTCGTGCATCTTCGGACTGGGCTCGCCGGAGACGTATGAGCTGAACATGCAGATTCTCAGGCGGGGCGAGACGATCGACCGCGACAAACTGCTGCGCAAGCTGGTGTCGATCCAGTACACGCGCAACGACACGGTGCTCTCGCGCGGGACGTTCAGGGTCAAGGGGGAGACGCTGGAGGTGTTCCCCGCTTACGCCGAGACGGCGTTCAGGGCGAGCATGTTCGGCGACGAAGTCGAGCGGCTGGCGCACTTCGACCCGCTGACGGGCGAGCTGATCGAGGACGATCTCGAGCACGTCGCCATCTGGCCGGCGACGCATTACAACGTCAAGGAGGGGACGGTGCAAGCGGCCGTGGAAGCGATCGGCTCCGAGCTGAACGAGCGCTGCACCCAACTGGAGTCTGAGGGCAAGCCGCTGGAGTCCCACCGGCTGCGCCAGCGCACGCAGTACGACATGGAGATGTTGCGCGAGATGGGGTTCTGCTCGGGGATCGAGAACTACTCGCGGATCCTCGACGGCCGCCAACCGGGCGAGCGGCCGTACTGCCTGATCGACTACTTCCCAAAGGACTTTGTTTGCTTCATCGACGAGTCTCACCAGACGGTGCCGCAGATCGGGGGGATGCACGAGGGGGACCGCTCGCGCAAGCAGACGCTCGTGGACTACGGGTTCAGGCTTCCAAGCGCGCTGGACAACCGTCCGCAGACATTCGACGAGTTTTTGTCGATCACCCCGCAGCTGATGTTCGTATCGGCCACCCCCGGCCAGTATGAGCGCACGCGCGGGGGGAGGGTGGTCGAGCAGATCGTCAGGCCGACGGGGATCGTAGACCCGGCCGTGGAGGTGCGCGAGACCAAGAACCAGATCGACGACCTGATGAACGAGGTGCGCGCGCGAGTGGACCGGAACGAGCGTGTGCTGGTGACGACGCTGACGAAGAAGATGTCCGAGGACCTGTCGCAGTATCTGCTGGAGATGGGGTTTAAGACGCGGTACCTGCACTCGGAGATCGACACGCTCGAGCGCATCCAGATCATCAGGGACCTGCGGTTGGGGGAGTACGACGTGCTCGTCGGGGTGAACCTGCTGCGCGAGGGGTTGGACCTGCCGGAGGTCTCCCTGGTGGCGATCCTCGACGCCGACAAGGAGGGGTTCCTGCGTGGGGAGACATCTCTGATTCAGACGATCGGACGAGCGGCGCGGAACATCGAGGGGACGGTGTTGATGTATGCCGACCGGGAGACGAAGGCGATGCAGGCGGCGATCTCCGAGACCGACCGCCGGCGCGAGATCCAGCTCGCCTACAACGAGGAGCACGGGATCACCGCGGCGACGATCGTCAAGGGGATATCGGACATCGCCGAGTTCCTGCAGGCCGATTCGAAGGTCCCGCGCGGCAGCCGTCGCCGAGCCGCGGAGCGCCGCGCGCAGACCAAGGACATGCCGACACACGAGCTGGAGCGGATGGTGGTCGAGCTCGAGGAGGAGATGAGCGTGGCCGCGGAGGACCTGCGCTTCGAGTACGCCGCCCAGTTGCGTGACGAGCTCCGCGAGCTGCGCCGGGACCTGCGCGAGATACAGGCGAACGAAGGCGGGGTTGATGAGCCCGCGAGCGAGGTCGCCTGACGGGTCGGGCTTGGATGGGTGAGCCGAACGAGCCAGTCGCTTCGTCGAGCTGCTGCAGGCGCCGCTCACCGCAGCCGTCGGCGTTGCGGCAGCGCTTGAATACGGCCACATGCGGTGCCGGCCGGGCCGAGGGGCCGCCGGTCGGCGAGTGAGCATGCGGTGAGTATCGGCCGGGGTGTCCGCTAGGCTTCGGACGAAGTGGATCTGGATAGGCAGAGCATCGAGAAGCGCGACTTTCCGATCGGTCGGCGTGGGTACGATCCGGCGGCCGTGGACGCGCATCTGCGGGCGCTCGCGAGCGAGGTCGAGGAGCTGCGGCGCACAGCCACCGGGCGCGGCGCGGACTCGCTGGCGACGACCGCGGGAACCCAGGTTCAGAGCATCATCGCGGCCGCCGAGGTAGCGGCGGCGGAGATCGAGAGCGAGGCGCGGGAGAGCGCGGACAGTACGCGTGCGCAGGCCGAGAGCGACGCTCAGAAGACGCGCGCGGACGCGATCACCCAGGCTCAGGCGCATGTCGCGGCCGTGAGCAACGCAACCTCCACGCTGCTCGCGCGGGTCGAGTCACTGGACGGCGAGACGGGCGCGCTCGTGGACAGCCTGCGCGCGGGCGCGAGCAGGCTGGCGGGGGACCTGGCCGCGGTGGAGACGAACATGGGGGAGCTGTACGACGCCGCGTCCGGGCGTGGGTCTGGCGCGGTGTCGGCGGTCGCCAAGGACATGCCCGAGCCTGAGCGGCCCTCATATCCGGAGGATGTGCCCGCGCCTGCGGCAGCCACATCTCATCCGTCACCGCAGCCGGCCTCGCCGCGGGTGGCGCCATCTGCGACATCATCACCACCAGCAGCACGGTCACCCGCGCCTGTGTCCTCGCCCGCACAGTCGGCCACCGAGAACGGCGACCTAGACGGCGCACGGTTGGTCGCCCTGAACATGGCCCTCAACGGCGACTCACGCGAGCAGACGGACCGGTATCTCGCCGAGAACTACGAGGTCGCCGACCGGGCGAAGCTGTTGGACGAGGTGTTCGCCGCGATCGAGGGGTGAGCGCGCCCGCAACACGAACGTCTGTTCGCCGCAATACAATAGCCGCGAATGCCAGCAAGCGATCAGATTGTTGTCTCCGGCGCCAGGGAGCACAACCTCAAGGACGTATCGCTGACGCTGCCGCGCGATGCGCTGGTGGTGATCACGGGCCTGTCGGGCTCGGGCAAGTCAAGTCTGGCGTTCGACACGATCTACGCGGAGGGTCAACGCCGCTACGTGGAGTCGCTGTCGGCGTACGCACGGCAGTTCCTGGGGCAGATGGACAAGCCGGACGTGGACTCGATCGAGGGGCTCTCGCCGGCTATATCGATCGATCAGAAGACGACTTCGCGCAATCCTCGCTCGACGGTCGGGACCGTGACGGAGATCTACGACTATCTGCGGTTGCTGTGGTCGCGTGTGGGCAAGCCGCACTGTCCCATCTGCGGGCGGCCGATCGTGGGGCAGTCGGCCGAGCAGATCATCGACCAGGCGATGGAGCTGGGCGACGGCACACGATTCATGGTGATGGCGCCGGTCGTGCGCGGGCGCAAGGGCGAGTACGGCAAGCTGCTGGAGGAGTTGCGCACGGACGGGTTTCAGCGCGTGAAGATCGACGACAGGGTGCGCATGCTGGAGGAGTCGATCGTGCTCGACAAGCGCTACAAGCACGACATCTCGGTTGTCGTCGACCGGCTGGTGATGCGCCACGATCTGCGCAAGCGACTGGCGGACTCGATCGAGACGGCGGTGGGCCGCGCCGAAGGGCTCGTGGAGATCGAGATCGTCGGGGCGTCGTCGGGCGATGAGTCCTCAGGAGATGAGCGCCCGCGTGCCACCGGCGCAAAGGGGGTGCGCTCGGCCGCCGCCCAGATCGTTCCGGGCGAGGTGCCCCAGGCGGGAACGGTGTTCACCTTCTCCGAGCGGTTTGCCTGCCCCGAGCACGGGCCGTCGCTGGTCGAGCTGGAGCCGCGGATCTTCTCGTTCAACTCGCCCCACGGGGCGTGCGAGCGCTGCACTGGATTGGGCTCGCAGATGGAGATAGACCCGGAGATGCTGGTGCCCGACCCGTCGCTGTCGATGGGCGAGGGGGCGATCGTGCCATGGGCGAACAGTGTGTCGAACTACTACGAGCAGGTCACCGAGGCGATCGCCGAGCGCTACGACGTCGACCTCGACACGCCGTGGGAAGATCTCTCCCAGGAGGATCGCGACCTGTTCCTGCATGGGACCGACGGCGAGAAGCTGCAGATCTCCTATCGCAACCGCTATGGCCGCCGACGCTCGTACGCGACACGATTTGAGGGGATCGTCAAGAACCTGCAGCGCCGCTACAAGGAGACCGAGTCCGAGGGCACGCGCGAGAAGATCGAGCAGTACATGTCGCTGCGCACCTGCCCGGTGTGCGGCGGGGCGCGCCTGCGCGCGGAGTCTCGCGCCGTGCTCGTTGGGGGAACGCGGATCGAGGACTTCACCGCGCTGTCGGCACGCCGGGCGCTTCAGTGGTTGGATGAGGTCGAGCTGTCGGAGACCGACCGTCACGTCGCGCGGCTGATCCTGCGCGAGATCTCCGAGCGACTGCGGTTTCTGGAGAACGTCGGCATCGGCTATCTGTCGATGGATCGTGCCGCCTCGACGCTGTCAGGGGGCGAGGCGCAGCGCATCCGCCTGGCCACACAGATCGGATCGTCACTGGTGGGCGTGCTGTACATCCTCGACGAGCCGTCGATCGGGTTGCACCAGCGCGATAACTCCAAGCTGATAGCCACACTCGAAAGGCTGCGCGACCTGGGGAACACGGTGATCGTGGTCGAGCACGACGAGCAGACGATGCGCGCGGCCGATCATCTCGTCGATCTTGGGCCGGGGGCGGGCGAGCACGGCGGGTGGATAGTCGCGCAGGGCACGGCCAGACAGGTGCAGGGCGTGAAGGGTTCGCTAACCGGTCAGTACCTGTCCGGCGCGCTGAGCGTCCCGACGCCCGCGCGCAGGCGGACGCCGAGTGGTTATGTGGAGATCGTCGGGGCCAGCCAGAACAACCTGCGTGAGATCGACGTGCACGTTCCGCTCGGCGTGCTCACGTGCGTGACGGGGGTGTCTGGCTCGGGCAAGTCCACGCTCGTCAACGAGGTGCTGTACAAGGCGGCCGCCAATCGCCTGAACCGGGCACGCCAGCGCCCCGGCTCACATCGCGCGATTCACGGGTTGGATCAGCTGGACAAGATCATCGCGGTCGACCAGTCCCCGATCGGACGCACGCCGCGCTCGAACCCGGCCACGTATACCGGCTTGTTCGATGTGATCCGCGACCTGTTCTCCAAGACCCAGGAGGCCCGCGCGCGCGGGTACAAGCCCGGACGGTTCAGCTTCAACGTCAAGGGCGGACGCTGCGAGGTCTGCCGCGGGGACGGGCAGATCAAGATCGAGATGCACTTCCTGCCCGACGTTTACGTGCCGTGCGAGCAGTGTCACGGCAAGCGCTACAACCGCGAGACGCTCGAAGTGCGGTTCAAGGGCAAGAGCATCGCCGACGTGCTCGACATGCCCGTCGAGGAGGCGCTGGGCTTCTTCGAGCACATTCCCAAGGTGCGCCGCCGCCTGGAGACGCTGCATGCGGTCGGTCTCGGCTACGTCCGGCTCGGTCAGCCCGCGACGACGCTCTCCGGAGGGGAGGCCCAGCGCGTGAAGCTCGCGACGGAGCTGTCGAAGGTCGCGACCGGGCGCACGCTGTACATCCTCGACGAGCCCACGACCGGCCTGCACTTCGCCGACGTGCAGCGCCTGCTGGAGGTGCTCGCGCGACTGGTGGGAGCGGGCAACAGTGTGGTCGTGATCGAGCACAACCTCGATGTGATCAAGTGCGCGGACCGGCTGATCGACATGGGCCCGGAGGGTGGCGAGGAGGGAGGGATGGTGATCGCCGCCGGCACGCCGGAGGAGGTTGCGGCCGAGCCGGCTTCGCACACCGGGCAATTCCTCGAGGAGCTATTGGTCCCGGCGCGGCGGGGCGGGCCGAAGAAACCACGGGAGAAAGGCGCCGCCCAGCGCAAGCGCCGCCCGAAGGTCGCCGCGTGAATCCCGCAGAGCAAGCGTCGCCCCTCTCCACTGAGTCCCTCGCTGCCGAACTGCGCGAGGGGACGGGCGATCTCGCTCGGCAGGCGCGCCTGTGGGCGCAGAAGTGGCGCTGGTATGAGCGCAACTCGCTGCCGTGGAACCGCATGCGGATCCATGCGCAGTTCATGCGCAACGAAGCTTTCGTACGCTGGCCGGTGCACGGCAACGTGTTGGAGGCCATGCGCGAGGGACGTCTCGAGGTAGGGGCGGGAACGCTGCTGGAGCCGAACGTGTGGATCACCGCCCCCGGCAACGCCCACATCCGCATCGGTGCCGGCACGTTCCTGAACATGGGCGTGATGATCGCCTCGGAGCAGCTGGTCGAGATAGGCGACCACTGCATGTTGGCCAACGGCTGCTTCGTCAGCGACTCAAGCCACCGCTACGAGGACCCCGACAAGCCCCTCACCTGGCAGGGCTTTCAGAGCAAGGGCACGACACGCATCGGCGATAACTGCTGGTTGGGCGTCAACGTCGTCGTCACCAGCGGAGTGACGATCGGCGAGCGGTGCGTGATCGGCGCCAACAGCGTCGTGACGCGTGACATCGAGTCGTTCTCGGTCGCGGCCGGGGCGCCGGCGCGAGTGCTCAGGCGAATCGAGTATGACTCGCGAGAGGCGAGTCGAGAGGCGAATCGAACAGAGACGTAGAAGACCGCCGCGAAGCTGTCCGCTCGGCAGCCGGCGCCGATACTCAGTTCAGCAGCTCGTGCAGCTCCGCCAGCTCGGAGGGGTCGATCGAGTAGGTGTGCTCGGGGCCTGGGTAGCGCCGTGAGCGCACGTCCTCGGTGTAGGCGGCCACGCCGGCGTTCATCTCCTCCTGGAGGTTGGCGTAGCGCTTGACGAAGCGTGCCCCAAGGCCGTCACGGATGCCGAGCAGGTCATGAAACACCAGCACCTGCCCGTCGGTGGCGGCGCCGGCGCCGATGCCGATCACCGGTATCTCGATCGCGGGCATCAGCTCTTCGGTGACGGCGCTGGGGATCGCCTCGAACACGAGCGCGAAGCAGCCCGCCTCCTGCAGGGCGAGCGCCTCTGAGGCGATCTGGGCGGCCGCGACTGCGGTACGGCCCTGGGCCTTCCAGCCACCTAGGGCGGTCGCGGTCTGGGGAGTGAGGCCCACGTGGCCCATCACGGGAATGCCCGCAGCGACGATCGCGCGCGCGCGACTGACCGACGAGGGTCCGCCGCCCTCGAGCTTGACGGCCTCGCAGCCGGCCTCCTTGACCATTCGCATCGCGTTGGTAATCGCCTGCTCGTCTGAGACCTCATATGAGCCGAAGGGCATGTCGCCGATCAATAGCGGGGTTCGCAGGCCGCGGCGGGCGGCGCGCGCGAGCACGAGCATGTCGCCGAGCTCCACCGGAGTCGTCGAGTTGTACCCAAGGACGGTGGTCGCGGCCGAATCGCCGACGAGCACCAGGTCGACACCCGCCGCCTCGGCGGCGCGCGCGCTCGGGTAGTCATAGGCGGTGACCATCACGATCGGTTCACCGAGTCGCTTCTTTTCCGCCAGGAGTGGCAGGGTCATCGGCAGGCGTCCGGGGTCGGACGGGGCTTGGACGTTGGTGTGGCTGGACATCGTGATTAGATCCTCTCTTGAGTCGGTTGACGCCCTACGCGAGCAGGGTCGCCACCTCGTCGTCGATCGTGATGATGCGGTTGGTGTGCGCCTCGACATGGACCACGCGAGGCTCGTAACGGGTCAGCTCGGCCTGGTCGTACTGGCCGTAGGAGATGACGATGATCGTGTCGCCGCGATGCACGAGGCGGGCGGCGGCGCCGTTGACCTTGATGGCGCCGGAGCCGCGCTCGCCTCCGATCGTGTAGGTCTCAAAGCGCGCCCCGTTGTCGACGTCGACCACATGAACCTGCTCGTGCTCGAGGATGTCGGCCGCCTCGAGCAGATCGGGGTCGATCGTGATCGAGCCCACGTAGTGCAGGTCGCAATCGGTGACGGTCGCCCGGTGGATCTTGGACTTGAGCATCACGCGCTGCATGTGGCGGCCGCCTCTCTTGAGGTTGGATGGGGGTTCGCCGAGGGTGGGTGATTCGCTTGCGATCCCGTCGGGATCGCCGTCTGGCTGGGATCGGGTGTCGAGTTCGAAGCGGGCTCCTGGATCAGATTGTCTGAAGCAGGCTGGAGGACCAGGTTGTCGATCAGACGGATGGCGCCCACGTGGGCGGCGACCGCGAGCAGAGCGGGCCGATCGAACCACTCCAACCGCTCGAGCGTGTCGGGCTCCACCAGCTCCAGGTACTCCGGGTGAACCCCGCGGGCGAGGAGCTTCTGGTGGCCGGCCTCCAGCAACCGCGCGGTGCTCCGCTCGCCCACCGCCGCGTACTCCTCGATCCTGCGCAGCGCCGCGTAGAGGGCCACGGCTTGCTCGCGCTCGCGCTCGTCCAGCAGCGCGTTGCGACTGGACATCGCCAGGCCGTCGGACTCTCGCACGGTCGGGCAGACCTCTATGTGAACCGGCAGGTTCAGGTCCGTCACCAGTCGGCGGATGACCACGACCTGCTGGGCGTCCTTCTGGCCGAAATAGGCGATGTCAGGCTGGGCCATGCACATCAGCTTGGTGACGACCGTGCTCACACCCCGGAAGTGGGCGGCGCCGCGGGCCTCTCCCTCCAGCCTGTCGGTCAGGCCCAGCACCTCTACGGAGGTGGCGAAGCCGGGCGGGTAGACCTCATCGACCGATGGCGCAAACAGCACGTCGGCGCCGGCTTCGGCGGCGAGGTCGGTGTCGCGGTTCTCTCGACGGGGGTAGTGCTCCAGATCGGCGTGCTCGTTGAACTGGGCGGGGTTGACGAACAGCGATACAACCACCACGTCACAGTGCGCGCGGGCGCGCCGGATGAGCGACAGGTGGCCCTCATGCAAAGCACCCATCGTGGGGACCAGGCCGATCGTGAGCCCGGCCCGGCGGTCAGGCGCAAGTGCCGCACGCAGCTCGGTTACGGCGCGCACGGTCCTCATGCGCTGAGCGAAGGTTGGTTGGTGTAGCTCATCGGTTTCGGTCCAGTTCCCTACGGATACCGGCACGACTGAAGATGTCTGACGAACAGCGTTGCCACAGGTCCATCCCGAGCCTGGCTCGATGACGGCCTCAGGGCAATGATACACCCGCCGCAGGCGGTGGTGAGGCCGATTGCGACCGTGTGCGCAGACTCACAGATAATGCTCGTGGCCTCACCAGGCGTCGACGTACGCGTGCTTCTTGCCCGGGCGCTGCCACCACTGCTGGTCGGTCTCGCTGAACAGGGTCGCGATCCAGCGTCGCGAGTCGGCGGGGTCGATGACGTCGTCGATCTCGCCGTAGGCGGCCATGTTCAGCCCTCGGCCGTGCTCGTAGGCGGCGGCGACCGTGGCCTGAAAGACGCGCTCGCGCTCCGCGGGATCCTCGATCGCCTCCAGCTCGCGTCTCATGCCCAGGCGCACCGCTCCCTCAAGGCCCATGCCGCCGAACTCCGATGTCGGCCAGGCGACAGTGAACAGGGGGGCGGTGAAGCCGCCGCCGGCCATCGCCTGCGCTCCGAGTCCGTAGCCCTTGCGCAGGACGATCGTGCCGGACGGCACGGTGAGGTTCGCTCCGATCACGAACATCCGCGCGAAGTGGCGTACGGTCGCCGTCCGCTCGGCCGCGGGGCCGACCATGAAGCCGGGTGTGTCGCACAGGAACAGCACGGGCAGCTCGAACGCATCGCAGAGTGCCATGAAGCGTGCCGCCTTATCCGCTCCATCGGCGTCGATCGCCCCGCCCAGGTGGGGCGGATTGTTGGCCACCACCCCGAGTGAGCGGCCATCGACGCGGGCGAGCGCGGTGACGATGCCCGTTCCGAATCCGCGGCGCAGCTCCAGCACGGAGTCCTCGTCAAAGAGCCCGTCGAGCACCAGGCGCACGTCGTAGATCTGCCGGCGTCGCTGGGGGATGATGTCTCGCAGCCGCTGCTGGTCGGGCACGCGCACGTCATCCACCGGGTCGCTGAAGTATGAGAGATAGCGCTTGGCGACCGCGACCGCGGCGCGATCGTCCGCGACGCGCAGGTCGACCACGCCGTTTGCGTGCTGCACTCCGATCGGGCCCACCTCGGCGGGCTGGAAGGAGCCCAGTCCGCCACCCTCGATCATCGCCGGGCCGCCCATGCCGATGCTCGCGTCCTCGGTCGCGATCACCACGTCACAGCACCCGAGCAGGGCCGCATTGCCGGCGAAGCAGTTCCCGGAGGCGATTCCCACGAGCGGGACCAGCCCGCTCAGGCGCGCGAAGAGATTGAAGGCGCGGCAGTCCAGCCCGGCGACGATCGGCATGTCGACATCGCCTGGCCGTCCGCCGCCACCCTCGGCGAACAGCACCACCGGCAGCTTGCGCCGCTGCGCGATCTCGAACAGGCGGTCCTTCTTGGCGTGGTTGCGCATGCCCTGGGTGCCGGCGAGAACCATGTAGTCGTAGGACATCGCGACGCATCGCCGGCCTTCGATCTCACCGATCCCACCGACCAAGCCGTCGGCGGGAGTGCGGGCGATCAACTCATCACGCGAACGCCGGCGCTCCTGAGCGGCGAACAGCAGCGGCCGGTACTCGACGAAGCTGTTCGGGTCCAGCAGTTCATCAAGGTTCTCGCGGGCGGTGCGCCGCCCGCGAGAGTGGCGCTTGGCGACCGCTTCGACCCGCGCGGCGTCCAAACCGATCTCATGACGCTCTTGTACCGCCTGGAGATTCGTACTATCGCGCTCACCGTCGCTCGTCTCGGCATCCGGGTTGGGGGGTGACGCCATCGCGAGATCATCGCTCATAGCATGCAGGGGGTGTCAGCCCGGGAGAGCGAACGGTCCGCATCAGAGCGACGAGAGGCGCTCAAGGAGGTCTTCGCGCGGGCGCGCGACTGCACTCGCTGCGCCGAGTTGGCGGCGACGCGCAAGACGGTGGTATTCGGAGCCGGTAACGCCGACGCCGAGCTGATGTTCGTGGGGGAGGCTCCAGGCGCGAGCGAGGACGAGCAGGGCGTGCCGTTCGTCGGTCGTGCGGGCAAGCTGCTGGAGACGCTGCTGGGGGAGATCGGGATGGCGCGTTCGGAGGTGTTTATTGCCAACGTACTCAAGTGCCATCCTCCACAAAATCGGGACCCGCAGCCGATCGAGATCGACAACTGCAAGGAGTATCTGTATAGCCAGGTCGAGCTGATCGAGCCGACGGTGATCTGCACGCTCGGCAATTTTTCGACCAAGCTGCTGCGCGAGGATCCAACTGGGATCACACGCGTGCACGGCCAGCCGGAGGTGTTGACGCTGGGCAGGCGCGCGGTGCGGCTCTATCCGATCTTTCACCCGGCCGCCGCGCTGTATACGCCGCGGATGCTCGAGACACTGCGCGAGGACTTCGCGCGGCTGCCCAAGCTGCTCGCGCTGGGGGCGCCCGAGCAGCCCGACTGGCTGCAGATACCTGAGATCGATACAGACGACGTCCCAGAGACCGAGGCTAGGCCGAACAACAGTGATCTGGGCAAAGCGGGCACTTCCGAGTCAGCCGAGCCGGACCAGATGGGCTTGTTCTAGACGCGACTGCCGTGTTCAGAGGCCTGGAATTTTGCCCCAAGGGCAGGGGATCTGAGCGAAATGTCGAAAATCTCGTCCCAGGCCCCTAAAGCTGACGGCGATGCGTGCCGATAACGGGCCTGTCTCCATCCTCCCTAGTAGTGACGACCGGCCCGCGGTTCTTCTCCTGCGGGCCGGTCGCGTTAACGAGCCACTCGCTTGTGTGTTCTGCCGCCCGGCGCTCGTCTGGACCACTCATTTTGGCTTGAGCCCCTCTAGAGTCTCGTCGTGGCCGCGCGCATCGTCGAGACCGCAGACCCGCACGAGACAGAGGCTCTCGGTGCCGAGCTGGCCGCGGGCCTGAGTGCGGGTGACGTGGTGCTCGTCGTGGGCGAGCTCGGCTCGGGCAAGACGACGCTCGTACGTGGGGCGGCGCGTGCACTCGGTGTCTGTGACCCGGTCACGAGCCCGACCTTCAGCATCGGACATCGCTATCAGGGCACGAGCGTGACCGTGTCGCATCTGGACCTCTATCGCCTGGAGGGTCTGGAGCACGAGGACCCGGAGCTGCTGGCCGACTATCTCGGCCCGGAGCGGATCGCGTTCGTGGAGTGGCCCGAGGCGGCCGGCTCAGAGCTGCAAGACGCCCGTCTGCGCGTGACGCTTGTACACGCCGGCGCCGATCGCAGGCGCATCGAGGTGGTGGAGCTGAGAGCTGCTCCATCTCCGGCACTTCGATCCGCAGGAGCGCGAGAATGATCATGCTCGGCTTCGACACGGCGACGCCGGCGACCGCGATCGGGCTGCGACTCGCCGACGGGAGCGTCGTGCAGGCGCGCGACGATCCCGGTCCCGGAGAGCGCCCGGGGCACGCTACCCGCCTGCTGCCGCTCGCCGCGAAGCTGCTCGCCGGGGCTGGACTGCGCTGGGGTGATCTGGATCGGATCGCGGTAGGACTCGGTCCTGGGACCTTCACGGGCCTGCGCATCGGCGTGGCGAGCGCCCGCGGGCTGGCGCAGTCGTTGGCAGTCGAGCTGGTGGGCGTCTCCAGTCTGCGGGCGCTGGCCCAAGCCGCGGCGAGGCGGGGAGATGAGGGAGATGAGAGGCGGGCAGATGAGAGGCGGGGAGATGAGGGAGATGAAGATCAGGGGGTGCTCGCGGTGATCGATGCCCGCCGGAAAGAGGTGTTCGCGGCCGTCTACGCGCCCACTGACAGGTCGGCCGTGGGTCGCGACCAGGCTTTCCTCCCGCGAGAGTTGGCTACTCCGCGAGCGCTCGCGCCGGAGGATCTCGGGGGCGTTCTGGAAGATGCGACGGCTGCGGGCGAGTCCGTAGCGCGCTGGATTGCGGTGGGAAATGGGGCGGTGCTGTATCGCGACAAGCTCGAAGCGCTTGGGGTGAAGGTGCCGCGGGACGGCTCATCTCTGCACAAGGTGAGTGGCGAAGCGATCTGTGAGATCGCGGTGGGCCCCGCGGCGGAGGCGATCGACACTGTCCTGCCGGACTATCGGCGTCGGCCCGACGCCGAGATCGCGCTGGAACGCGCCGGCGCGTCAGGGGGAGCGAGAGCATGAGCTCGCGGTGGGCCGTCGAGCCCGGAATCGAGCATGCGCGCGAGATCGAGATCAGGCGGCTCGTCTATCCCGATCTGCCACAGGTGATCGCGATCGAGCGCCGCGTGTTTCCGACGCCCTGGTCGCTGGCCATGTTCGTGCTGGAGCTGTCCAAGCAGTCTGGGATCTGCCTGGCCGCGATGCTCCCCACCGGACGTGGGCGGCAGCTGATCGGGTATCTGATCTGCTCCCGTTATGAGACCGTCTGGCATGTGATGAACATCGCGGTTGACATCGAGAACCAGCGGATGGGCGTGGCCTCGGCGCTGCTCGCGGAGCTATACGAGCGTGTCGGCGATGAGACGGCCCGCTATACGCTGGAGGTGCGCCGCTCCAACCTGCTTGCGATCCGTCTGTACGAGCGGGAGGGCTTCCGCGCGGCCGGGGTGCGCCGCCGCTACTACCAGGACAACGGCGAGGACGCGCTCGTGATGTGGCGCACCCCGGCGACCCTGGCGGGCCACCTGGATGATGTGCCCAATCCGGGTCCCGTATGAGCACCTGCAATCTCGGCCCAATCCTGGGACTGGAGACCAGCTGCGACGACACATGCGCCGCGGTGCTCGACGCCCGGGGAAGGGCATGCTCGAACGTGATCTCATCCCAAGGCGTGCACGACCGCTTCGGCGGGGTTGTGCCGGAGATTGCCTCCCGTCACCATCTCGAGCTCGTGAACCTGGTGGTCGAGCAGGCCCTGAACGAGGCCGGAGTGACGATCGCAGAGATCGAGCTGGTCGCGGCCACGCAGGGACCGGGTCTGGTGGGAGCGCTGCTGGTGGGCTTCTCCACGGCCAAGGCGCTGGCCGCTGCGCGGGAGCTGCCGTTCGCCCCAGTCGACCATCTGCAAGGGCACGTGGCCGCCAACTTCATCGTTTCGGCGAAGGCGGGCGATGACCCGGAGGCCGGCCGATCGGCCCCACCGCCGGCGGAGCCGGTGGCGGGGTGCACCATGGCCGACCCAGCCCCTCGGGCTGTGGTGTGCCCCGACGATCAGGCGTTCGAGCCGCCGTTCGTGTGCCTGATCGCAAGCGGCGGGCATACGCTGCTGACGCACGTGACCGAGCACGACGGGTTTCGGGTGCTCGGTCGCACGCTCGATGACGCCGCGGGAGAGGCGTTCGACAAGGGAGCGAGGATGCTCGGCCTGGGTTATCCGGGCGGTGCCGCGCTCGAGCGGCTGGCCGAAGGAGGCGATCCGCAGGCGTTTGCGTTTCCCGGCTCGCGCGCTGATCGTGCGCGTGGCGGCAAGGGGACGGACAGACAGACGTTCGAGCGAGGCCTGGACTTCTCGTTCGCGGGGTTGAAGACCGCGCTGCTCTACCGGCTGCGCGAGCTGTCTTCATATGAGATCGACGCGCGGGCGGCAGATCTGGCGGCCTCCTATCAGACGGCGATCGTCGATAGTCTGATCGTGCGTGCCGAGCGGGGGCTCCAGGAGACCGGGCTGGACCGCCTCGCGGTCGGGGGCGGCGTGGCCGCCAACGGCGAGCTGCGCCGGCGGCTGAAGGCGCTCGGAGCAACGGTGCACGTGCCGGCGCGCGAGCTGTGCACCGACAATGCGGCGATGATCGCCGCCGCCGCGCGCTTCACCGAACGATTGCCGTATCCGGAGTACCTGGGGCTCGACGCGTACGCGACCGGGGAACGTCCACGGTGACAACGATCACTGTCTACTCCAAACCCGACTGCCATCTCTGCGCCGATGCGCTGGTCGCCCTGCGCGGACTGCAGGCGGAGCTCGGCTTTGAGATCTGCGAGCACGACATCACCGGCGACGAGGCGCTGCATCGCTCCTACTTCGAGCGGATTCCCGTCGTGATGCTCGACGGTGATGAGCTTTTTGAGTACTTCGTCGATGAGCAGACCCTGCGCGAACGTCTAGAGTCACGACGATGACCTATCGCGAGCCTACGACGAGCGCCGACGGCGTCGAGCACAACGGCGTCGTCTCCAGCGAGCAACGGCTCTCACTCGGCGTCGCGGCGAGGCTCTCGCGCTACCTGCAGGTGCTCACGCAGGCCAAGAAGATGGGCAAGGAGACGATCTCATCGCAGGAGCTGTCGGACTACACCCACGTAAATTCCACCCAGATTCGCCGGGACCTGTCCGGCTTCGGGAAGTTCGGCAAGCGCGGGGTCGGATACAACGTCGAGGCGCTCGTCTCCCAGATTCGCAAGATCCTGCGCACGGCGGGCCAGCACAACATCGCTCTGCTCGGCGCGGGCCATCTGGGCAAGGCGATCGCCTCCTCAGACATCTTCGCCGATCACGGTTTCCGGGTAGTGGCGATCTTCGACGTTGACCCCGAGAAGGTGGGCAGTACCGTCGGCAACCAGGTCGTACGCCACACCGGGGAGCTGCGCCAGATGGTGGAGGAGGAGGACATCGTCGTCGGCGTCCTGGCCGTGCCTACGGCTGCCGCCCAGGAACTCGCGGACGAGCTTGTAGACGCGGGCGTAAAGATCATCTTCAACTACTCCGAGTCGCTGCTGGCCGTCCCACCCGAGGTAACCGTACACACCTCGAGCCCCGCCGTCGATCTGCTCTACGCGCTGTACTTCTATCTGACCTGAGGCCTTGAGTCGCGTACACGCGCGTCACACTGGATACCGGAACGTTCCGACCGCAGACCCGTACGCAGGCAGACTTCCACGCCATATGACCAGTCTGGACCTAGACCGAGCTGTCGAGACGTTTGCCGAGGCGGCGGACTTCACCGTCGGCGTGGAGGAGGAGTTCTCGATCCTGGATCCGCAGACACTCGACCTGGTGCCGCGCTTCGAGCAGATGCGGGCGGCCGCGGAGAGCGATCGGCTCCTGCACGACCACATCACCGGAGAGCTGATCTCATCTGAGATCGAGATCATCTCCGGCGTCGGAGCCGATCTCCACGACGCGCTCGACCGTCAGCGTGAGCGCCGCAGGCGCCTGTTCGCGCTCGCCGGAGCGCAGGGCGTGGCGCTGGGCGCGACCGGGACCCATCCGTGGGCCGATTATCGCGAGCAGCCGATCATCGATACCGAGCACTACCGCCGCGTCGAGGAGGGGTTGAAGTACGTGGCCTGGCGCAACAACACCTTCAGCCTGCACGTGCACCTGGGAGTGCGCGACATCGACCGTGCGGTTCGCGTCTGCGATCACCTGAGGCCAGTTCTGCCGCTGCTGCTGGCGATCTCCGCGAACTCTCCATATCTGGATGGTCGCGATACGGGGCTTGCATCGGCACGGACACAGAGCTTCACCAAGAGCTTTCCACGCTGCGGCATTCCCGACGTGTTCGGCGGCTGGAAGGCCTACCGCGAGTACATCGAGTTCTTGCAGAAGACGAGCTCGATCGTCGAGTTCACCCAGGTCTGGTGGTCGGTTAGGCCACACTTCAGCTTCGGCACTGTTGAGGTGCGCATCTGCGACGCGCAGGCGACCGTCCAGGAGTCCGATGCGTTGGCCTCGTTGATGGTCGCGTGCATTGCGCAGGCGACTCGCGACGTGGACGAGAGCGTCCCCTGCGCGGATCCCGCCCCGCGGCTGGTCGAGGAGAACATGTGGCGAGCCACTCGCTTCGGGCTCGACGGTCGGCTGATCGATTTGGAGCGCGGCCAGGAGTATCCGGCGCGCGAGGCGATTGAGCGGCTGGCTGCGTGGACGGCGCCGATCCGCGGAGAGCTGGGCATCGGGCTCGCGTTTCCGGAGCGCAACGGCGCGCAGCGCCAGCGGCGGATGATCGAGGCGGGTGCCGACCGCGAGGAGGTATTCGCGGTGTCGGCGGCAGAGACGAGAGATACCTATTCACAGGAGGTGGCGGTATGAGCACGGATCCAGTTGGAGCGGCGAACGAGCAGGTTGGAGAGGCTTCTTCACCATCGAGCGAGGAGGACCGATCGGAGATCGGCCAGCGTGCCGCCTACGAAGCGGAGATGAGTCGGATCACGAGCGCCGACATGATCCTGCAGGCGGCCGTGTCGCTGCTGAACATCGGGGGATACCGGCTGGGGCTGTCGGCCGGCCAGGACCAGCCGGTGGGCGGAGCGCGCGATCTGGAGCAGGTGCGTGACGCGATCGACGGCGCGCGTGCGCTGCTGCCGATCCTCGAGCGCGGGCGGCCCAACGAGCTGCGTCCGTTGCGAGACGCGCTCTCCCAGTTGCAGATGGCCTACGCGCGCGAGGCCGGGACGAGCGCCGCCCCGGGCCCGGTCGGAAGCCAGGCTCATCCTGTGCAGAAGCAGGATGCGCCTGCGGCGGCCGGTAAGCAGGATGCGCCCGCGGCGGACGACAAGCCGGATGGACCAGGTCCGGCGGTGTCCAGCGGGAGGTTGTGGGTACCCGGACGCTGAACCGGCCAGCTTCCCGTTCGCCGGCACGATAGACTGCGCGCGCGTTTACGCCAGAGAAAGCGCTCGTCGCATGATGAGCGCCGGCTCGGGCGAGAAATGTGCGCGCGATCCTCGCGCGGCACGCCAATCAGACCGCGGAGGATTTTCTGTTGAGCAGCTTTCTGACGAACCATGGGGTCGTCGTCGCCCTCGTTTGCGCCGCCTGCGCCGTCGTATACGGCCTGGTGACTACGCGATCCCTACTCGCGCTGTCGCCGGGCAACGAGAAGATGCAGAGCATCTCGCTGGCCGTCCAGCAGGGCGCTCGCGCTTACCTGAACCGCCAGTACACGACAATCGCGATCGCCGGGATCGTGCTGTTCATCGCGCTGATCTTCATCCAGAACATCGCGGTGGCATGCGGTTTTGCGATCGGCGGAATCCTGTCGGGCTCGACCGGCTACATCGGGATGAACGTCTCCGTCCGCGCAAACGCCCGCGTTGCCGAGGCGGCACGGGGTGGCGTGTCTCCGGGTCTGCAGGTCGCATTCCGCGGTGGAGCGATCACCGGTCTGCTGGTCGTCGGGTTGGCGCTGATCGGTGTGGCCGGCTACTACGGGGCACTGACGTCGATCTTCAACGACAGCCCGAAGACGGCGGTGGACGCGCTGATCGGGCTCGGCTTCGGCGGTTCGCTGATCTCAGTGTTCGCGCGGCTTGGCGGCGGGATCTTCACGAAGGGCGCCGATGTCGGCGCGGACCTCGTCGGCAAGGTCGAGGCGGGCATCCCCGAGGACGACCCGCGCAACCCGGCGACGATCGCCGACAACGTGGGCGACAACGTGGGCGACTGCGCCGGCATGGCCGCGGACCTGTTCGAGACCTATGCGGTGACCGCGATCGCCGTGATGCTGCTCGGCGTCCTCACCTTCCACGAGGCCACGCGCGTCGTGCTCTATCCGCTTGTGATCGGCGGTGTGGCGATCATCGCCTCGATCATCGGCACCTACGCGGTGCGCACGAGATCTGACAACGTGGAGCGCGCGCTCCTGCAGGGGCTGATCGTTTCGGGTGTGATCGCCGCCGCCGCGTTTGCGCCCATCACCTACTGGCTGATGCGCGATCTCACGTTCAAGGTGGTCGGCAACATCGTGAACGCGCCGAGCTGGGGGCACATCTACCTGTGCTCGCTGATCGGAATCGTTGTCACAGCGCTGTTGTTCGGACTCACTGAATATTACACTTCGACCCGCTTCCCGCCGGTGCAGAAAACCGCGAAAGCATCGGTCACCGGCCACGCCACGAACATCATCCAGGGCTTTGCCTCCGGCCTCCAGGCCACGGCGCTGCCGGCGATCGTGATCGTGCTCGGCATCTTCGGCGCGTGGAAGCTTGCTGGGGGTGGCGTCACCGGCATCTATGGCATCGGCGTCGCCGCGGTGGGACTGCTCTCGCTGACAGGGCTGATCGTCGCGCTCGACGCGTTCGGTCCGATCACCGACAACGCGGGCGGCATCGCTGAGATGGCCGACCTGCCCGAGGAGGTGCGCAAGGTCACTGATCGGCTCGATGCGGTCGGGAACACGACGAAGGCGGTCACGAAGGGCTACGCGATCGGCTCCGCTGTGCTCGCCGCCATCGTTCTGTTCGCCGGGTTCCAGAAAGAACTCGAGCTCAAGCTCGGGCATCTGGTCTCATTCGGCATCAACGAACCTCCCGTGCTGATCGGGCTGCTGCTCGGTGGGCTGATGGTGTGCCTGTTCGCCTCACTGTCGATCGAGGCTGTGGGCCGCGCCGGCGGCGCGGTCGTCGAGGAGGTGCGCCGGCAGTTCCGCGAGCACCCCGGGATCATGGACTATTCCGAAGAGCCCGACTATGCGACCTGCGTGGACATCGTGACGAAGACCGCCCAGCGCGAGATGATCCTGCCCTCGCTGCTTCCGATCGTGCTGACGCTGATCGTCGGGTTGATCGATGCCCAGGCGCTCGGCGGTCTGCTGATCGGGGTGATCGTGGTCGGCTACTTCTTCGCCGTGCTGATGACCGCCGGCGGTGGAGCGTGGGATAACGCCAAGAAGCTGATCGAGGATGGCGCGTTCGGCGGCAAGGGCTCCGAAGCGCATGCCGCGTCGGTGACGGGCGACACGGTGGGCGATCCGTTCAAGGACACCGCCGGGCCGGCGATCAACCCGATGATCAAGGTCGCGAACATCGTCGCGATCCTGATCATTCCGCTGATCACCTGAGAGACCTCGACCAAGTCCTCGCAAGAGCCTAAGCTCAGCTGGATGACCGGCCGACAGGCTCATCGCACGGGTACGTTCGTGCTCTCCCTGCTGATGGGCGTCATCGGCGTGGCACTGATCGTGCAGGCCGTGAGCGGGCACGGAAGCGTCGTCTCGCCGCGTTTGCTACTCGGCGTGCTGTTCGTCGCGGCGGGCGGCGGACGGCTGTACCTGGAGACACGGAGGGGTGGGGGAACGTGAGCACACCGGAGGACCCTGGGGGCACGCCCGATGGCGCGAGCCTGGAGCACGCCGCTCACGAGATCGAGCGAGGAGCAGATGAGGTCGAGCGGGCGACAGTGGAGCTCGCATCGCGCTCGCGCGTGATCGTCCGGCGTAGCATCGGTTCGCCGCGGCTGTTTGCGATCGTCTACACCTCGCTGGCCAGCGCGATCTATTTCTCGCTCGGCGTGATCGCCGGCCACGCGCTCGGCCTGACCCCGGTCGTGTTCCTGCTCGCGGCGCTGTTCTTTGGGCTCACCGCGCTCACATATGTTGAGGGGGCGTCTCTGCACCAGGATCGTGGTGGGGCGACCGTGTTCGCGCGGTACGCGTTCAACGAGCTAGTCAGCTTCATCGCCGGCTGGGCGATCCTGTTGGACTACACGATCCTGATCGCCGTCACCACCTACTCGGCGACGCAGTATCTGCGCGTGTTCTGGCATCCGCTCGGCAACCGCACAGAGGCGCTGCTGCTGTCGTTCGCGTTCATCGCGTTCGTCGTACTCGCCAACATCCGTGGCTTCGGCGGCCGTCGCGCGCGACGGATCGGGATACTCGTGATCGGCGATCTGGCAGTACAGCTGCTGATCGTCGTGCTCGGCCTGGCGCTGTTCTTCGATCCACACACACTGCTCGCGCCGATCTATCTCGGCAGTACGCCCACGTGGTCGGGCTTCGTGTTCGCGCTGACGATCGCCGCGATCGCATTCACGAGCTTGGAGTCGGCGGCTGGGCTGGCCGGGGAGGTGCGGATCAGTCGCGCGGGCCTGCGCCGGATGGTCGGCAGTGGCACGGCCACGGTCATACTCGGATATGTGGGCATCGCGCTGGTGGCCGTCACGGCGCTGCCCGTGCACGACGGTCACACCGAATTGGCTACGCGCTACATGGACGACCCGGTGATCGGGATCGTCACCCAGATGCACCCGCACTGGCTCGAGCAGGGGCTCAGGTATCTTGTCGCGGCGCTCGCTACGCTGACGCTGATAGCGGCCGCTAACTCGGCGATGCTAGGGCTCTCGCGGCTGGCGTACTCGCTGTCGACCAACCGCCAGATTCCCAGCGGCCTCGGGCGGCTGCACCCACAACGCTCGACCCCTTACGTGCTGATCGTCCTCGCCGGCGTGATCGCGGCGGGCCTGGCCGCCTCGGAGAACCTCGACTTCCTCGTCGGGTTGTACGCGTTCGGGGCGATGCTCGCGTTCACAATCGCCCACCTGTCGATCTGCAAGCTGCGCTATTCCGAGCCTGACCGCGACCGCCCATACAAGGTGCCGCTGTCGATCAGTCTGAAAGGCGGCGAGCTGCCCCTGCCGGCCGTCTTCGGCGCGGTCGTCTCCGGAGCGGGATGGCTGGCCGTGATGTTCGTACATGAACCCGCGCGCTATGTGGGTTTGGGGTGGATGGCGGTGGGGATCGTGCTGTACATGGTCTATCGCCGGGCGGACGAGACCTCGCTGCTGCGACGGGTCACCGTCTCTCCGCAAGCGCTGCGCTCTGAGCCGACCTCTGAGCGCGACTATGGTTCGATCCTCGTGCCGCTGCTCGGCACCGGCCTTGACGAGGACATTGTGCAGACCGCCGCGCTGCTGGTCTCAAGCGAACAGACCGACGAGGCGGCGATCGACACCGCGACGATCGAGGCGGTGTGGGTGTTCGTGATCCCGATGTCGCTGCCGCTGGAGGCGCGCCTGCCCGAGGCGCAGGTCAAGCACGCCCGCCAGGCACTCGCGCGTGCGAAGGTCGTGGGGGAGGAGTACACGGGTGTGCAGGTCGCGACCGCCACGGTCAGGACTCGGCGCGCCGGGTATGCGATCGTCGAGGAGGCCAGGCGCCGCGGGGTGGAGGCGATCGTGCTCGCCGCCGAGGAACCCTCGCGCATCCGTGGCGGCGCGCGACTGGGGGGACGAGGCGGCCCGCTGGAGGACTTCGTCGGAGATGTCACCAAGTACGTGGTTGCCAAGGCCGCCTGCCGCGTGATCGTCACCGCACCGGCGGCCGGTGACTCCGCCGTAGAGCGCAGGGCGACGCTTGCCGCCGCGGGCTCGTAAATGCCCGTGCATCGTCTAATCTCCGGGCTCATGGGTCCGTGTCCAAGCGTCCGGCGATCTGAGGCGCCCGCTCCGCGGCGTCATACGCAACCCCCGATGCTCGACGTGTCGGCAAGCACGCCTGCGCCTGTGTGCGCCATCTGGCATTCACGGCCCAACCCCCTCAACTCACCACCTGCTTTGACACTGACCAAATGTTCGTCTTGATCGTGGGCGCTGGGCGCGTCGGCTCGGCTGTCGCCAAGTCCGCCCTGGCAGCGGGCCACGAAGTGTCGGTGCTCGACGAGGACCCGCTCTCACACGAGCGCCTGGATGCCGGTCAGGGACGCAGCTGGGAGGACGCCGAGGGCCAGTTCACGGTCGGCACGGCGCTTGAGACCGACGCGTTGATCGGGGCCGGGATCGAGCGCGCGGACGTATTCATCGCCTCGACCGACGGTGACAACACCAACCTGATCATCGCCCAAATCGCCCAGAAGCGCTTCGGGGTCGCGAAGGTGATCGCGCGGGTGATGGACCCGGCGCGCGCCAACTGGTACGGCGAACAGGGTCTGGACACGATATCTCCCACCAAGCACGCGATCGAGATGTTCGAGCGCGCGCTCGAACCAGAGCAGGCCTGAGGTCGGGTCGTGTACGCGATCGTCGTCGGAGCCGGCAAGGTGGGGCGCAATCTCGCCCGTGAGCTGATCGTCAAGGGCCACGAGGTCACGCTGATCGAGTCCTCGCGCCCGCGCTATCTGGCGATCGAGGAGGAGTTCGAGCACGCCGCCCAGTACGGCGATGCGACCGAGCTGTGGGTGCTGGATCGCGCCGGTATCCAGCGCGCCGACCTCGTCGTCGCTGTGACCGGCGATGACGAGGACAACATGCTCGTGTGTCAGGTCGCCAAGGAGAAGTACCTGTGCGACCGGATCATCGCGCGCGTGAACAACCCTCGCAACCACGATCACTTCAGGCTGCTGGGGATCCAGCCCGCGGTGTCTGCGACCGACCTGATCCTGCGCCTGATCGAGCACGAGGTGCCTCGTTATGGTCTCGTGCACCTGCTCGCGCTCGAAGAGGAGCGCCTGGAGATCATCGAGCTCGAGGTCAGCTCGGACGCGCCCGTCCTGGGCGAGCGCGTCGCCGATATCAGGCTGCCAGAGGGCAGCCTGATCATCTCGGTGCTGCGCGACGGGTCCGGCTTCGTCCCCAAGCCGGACACCGTGATCGAAGACGGCGACGAGGTCCTGCTCGTCCTCGACCCGGGCTTGGAGGAGTCGATCACGGCCTACTTCGCACCGGACGGCTCACCCGCCCAAGCCTGAACGGGTTGGCTATCCTTCTGCCCGAGGCCCCGGTCCGGGATAGTCCAATTGGCAGTGACGCCCGGTTCTGGTCCGGGAGATTGGGGTTCGAGTCCCTGTCCCGGAGTATGCTTGCGCCCCGTGAACACGGGGCGTTTCGCGTTCCAGGGGGACCTTTGGGCCAGGATTTGGGCCAGTCTTGCGTCATGCGTGCAATCGGAAGGTCCCGCCATGCTCGCCGAGGCGTAATGAGGATGGCCGCGACCGGCTCCCTCGATAGGCTCGCGAGCGATGGGCAAGGATCGGACCCGACGCCGCCGTCTCGCCGGAGATGCGCGCATGGTTATCGAGCGCTCAAGCACCCATCCGGTCGAGTACGCGATCGTGCTTCTAATCGAGCGTGACGGGAAGTGGCACACGCTACGGACGTTCGACAACGCCCACGCGCTGGAGCACCACGAGCACCGCTATGTCGGCTCCCAGAAGCAGGAGCCGATCGTCACGCGCGGCCCGATCAACGATGCGATGCACGCAGCCGAACTCAAGCTACTGCGCGACTGGCGCGATATCGTTCACGAGTGGGAGAACATGCGATGAGCACGATCACAGAGAAGACCAACAGGCTGTTCGCGGCCGCCACGCACAGTGACGAGACGCTCGGCTACCCCGATGATGTCGAGTTCGTCCCCGCCGACGAGGAGTGGGCCGATGACGTTCTGTGGCGCAATCTGATCGAAGGCCAAGCGACCGTGCTTGTCAGCGAGGAGACCGAGCTGCTGTTGATACCGCTGCGGCGCGGGCCGATCGACCGGCTGCGAGGACGTGTGCCCGTCAACGTTGCCCAGCGCGCCCACGGCCACGCCACGCCGTATGCGACCGCGAGTCGGCTGGGACGCCATCCCCTGCGGCAGATGCGCCAGCTCGTACCCGCATAGATCGAGGGGATTTCTTCCGCCGTGCCCCCCGCACTGAATGTGGCGCAGCACGGGCTTGTCGAGGCGTCGTGACAGTGTTGTAGGCTCCATGGTGGCGGTTCATCTATACCGTCCATCATGGTCCTCCGGTCCACATCTTCCTCGCAAGGCCGTTCCCGTAAGGGGACGGCTTTGCGGGTTAAGCGCCTGGTCCATCTGAACGCCGCACTCCCCGCCGAGGGCGTGGCTACTGCTGTAGCCGCTCTATGGATGCCAGCGCTGCGATGAAGGGCTCGCGAGTAGCCGGGTCGCAATGCTGTTCCTCAAGCGCCCGCTTCTCGGCATCCGGGTCGTCGCCCGCAGGAAAATCAGGTCCACTTCCGCAGGCCAGGGGCAGCGAGGATCGACCATCCCACGCTGGCCCAGGAAACGTCGCGTCGATCTCGATGCGCTGCCCCTCAAGCGTCATGGTGAGGTAGCGGTGGACATCGACTAGCCCGTCCTTGGGAACGACCCCGACGACCGTGGCACCGAACAGCTCACGAGCTCGTGAGCGATCCAGCGTGTAGACGCGATGGACAACCAGCGGCTCAGTCTCGGGAAAATGCTCCGCAAGCGCTTGGTAGAGGAACAGATGCTTGGTGGAGCAGGTGCCGCGACGCTCATGCAACATGCCCTCGACCGTGCGGCAGCTCGAACGACCATACGGAAGCGCTCGCACGGCCTCGATGAGATCGACAATGGACGAGCCGGGAGCGTAGAGCGCGTCGCTTGACCGAGCGGACCGAAGCTCGCCCATCGTGAACAACGAGTGCAGCTTAAGCCCCTCGCGGGCCAAGTTCTCACGGCCGCCGGCTTCGCGGTCGATGACGCACAGCACGGCCACGATCTGCGCGCCGCGCTCCCTCAGTACGCGGCAGGACTCGATGACCTGTCCGCCGGAGGTCACGACATCCTCGGTGACGACCAGGCGCCGCCCGTCGATCTCCCCGCCCTCTGCGAGCCGGCACGTCCCATAGCTCTTGGCCTGCTTGCGGACAAACAGCGTGGGTAGTCCCGACGCCTGCGACGCGACCGTTGCAAGCGGCACGCCCCCAAGCTCCAGGCCCGCGAGCGCATCGACACCAGCGGGCAACTGAGACACCAGTGCCTCGGCGATGTCGTGCAGCAAGAGCGGGTCGGACTCGAACAGGTACTTGTCGAAATACTCGTCGCTCACAGCACCTGAACGCAGGCGAAACTCGCCGGTCAGGCGCGAACGCTCGTAGATGCGGCGCGCGAGCTCAGCTCGTTTAGCGTCATCTGTTTGGGTCTGTCCGTTGATCTCGGGCATGGCCTGGAGCAATCTACTCGGCTGTCGGCCAGCAGCACGATCGAGGTCGTATCGCTACGCCGATGTGCTGGTCACAATCGGTGCATGGATCATCCTCGAAGGAACATCGAGCTCAAGGCCCGCGATGCTAACCCCAAGAACTCCCTGAAGGTATGTCTTGCCCTCGGCGCAGACGACCACGGCGAGATCGAGCAGCGCGACACCTATTTCGAGGTTGCACGCGGCGGGCTCAAGCTCCGTGAGGAGTGCCCAGGTCGCCCGCACCTGATCCAGTTCGAGCGTGCTAACGAACCGCGGCAACGCGAGAGCCGATACCGCATCATCGAGGTAGATGACGGCACCGTGCTACTCGCCGCGCTCTCTGCGGCGATCGGCATACGTGGCGTGGTCGCCAAGCGTCGCCGGCTACTCCTCTGGCGGGATGTCCGCATCCATCTCGATGTTGTCGAGCAGCTAGGCAACTTCATCGAGCTAGAGGCCGTAGCATCGGCACACTCCGACCTCACCCACGAGCACGGGCTCATCGACGAGCTGCGTGCCGTGCTCGGGATCACCGATGAGCGCCTTGTCGCTGTCGGCTACGCAGCGCAGCTTTTGCGCGCAAGGTCAGGCCCGAGAGATAGCTCGGCTCCTGGTAGCCTCGCCGACCCGCAATTGCTGTAAAGCCTCAGCCGAGACCGCTCAGACCGGCTCGAACGGAGGCAGTCCTGATGAACCGGAAGCAATGGCTGATCCTTCTCGGTATCGCGACGGTCGCGCTCACCATCGACGGTCAAGTCGGCTTCGCCTTCGACAGACGATTGGAACACACGGGCGGACCGGGGATCATCGGATTCGAGTTCGCCGCCACCAAGGCGCGCGCAAACCAGATCCTCACCGAATGGGGACCGAAGGGCCGGCGCATCGCCCACCTTTCCCTGATAGTCGATTACGCATACATGCTCAGCTACGGCGCCTTCTTCACACTCGCAGGCTTCGCCACCCGAGACCTCGCGCGAGCGCGCGATTGGCGGCGCCTCGCTTCCGCGGGCGCGATCCTTCCGTTCTTTGCAGCGGCTGCTGCGATGTTCGACGCCATCGAAAACGTGTTCCTGCTGCTCGTCCTGGGCGGTCACGGTGGCGAGTCTGCGCCCTTGATCGCGACGATCTGCTCCAGCATCAAGTTCACACTCATCGCAATCGCAATTGGATACGTGCTTTGCGGGTTGGCGTGGCGACTGTGACGGGTCCCTATGAAGTGATCTGGCCCCCTCTCTGGGACTGGTTGTTCTCTGTCTCGATGGCTGCGTATTCGGTGGGTGTGAGCCCGCGTAGTGCTGAGTGTGGTCTGTAGGTGTTGTACTCGTTGCGCCAGTCCTCGATCAGGACCTTTGCCTCGGTGATTGAGCCGAACTCTTCGATGTTCAAGAGCTCGTCTCTGAGCCGGCCGTTGAACGACTCGACGAACGGATTCTCCCACGGGCTGCCTGGCTCGATGTAGCTTGTGGCCATAAGCGTCATTCGGCAGTAGTCTCGCAGCGCCCACGCGATGAACTCCGGACCGTTGTCCGAGCGCAGGTAAGCCGGCTGTGGCCCCTTGGCCGCTGCGATCTTGATCGGCCAGACAGCCGGTGCCGAGCGCTTCAAGAGCGACGCCCACTTCGCAAGACTCGCCGGCGTCGCACCGGTCCCGCCTCCTCGGGCCGATACGACCGCCATCGCTTGGACCGCGGGGGCAACCGCCAGATCAATCGGGCTCTGCATTCATCGCGATCACCCGCGGACGCCTGGACCCTGAGACCCGCGCCTACTTGCAGCGCAAGGAAGCCGAGGGCAAGACACGGATGGAGGCCATGAGCTGCCTCAAGCGCCACCTCGCCCGCAGGTACTATCGGCTGCTTCAGCGACCGATCAAGACACCGTATCGAGCATCAGGTGTACCTTGGCGTTCCCTAAGAGTGAGCCATTCACCAACCGAAGGCGAACTATGAGCGCCACACTGCAATTCGACGAGGACGCCTCCCGGCGCGTAGAGAGGATCTACACCACGCCCGATGTCATCGAACAGCGCCAAACGATCCTGCGGGCACTCGCGCTCCAGCCCGGCGAGCGCGCGATCGACATCGGCTCGGGTCCTGGTCTACTCGCGTGCGAAATGGCCGTTGCTGTCGGGACCGGCGGGCGGATCTGCGGGGTGGACGTCAGCGAGAACATGCTTGCCCTCGCCAGGGCGCGCAGACCACCAGCCGACAGCGGCCCGATCGAGTACCAAGAAGCCGGCGCGCACACGCTCCCCTATGCGGACGCGAGCTTCGACGTCGCAGTCTGCACACAGGTCTACGAGTACGTCGATGATGTTCCCGCCGCGCTGCTGGAGCTAGGGCGGGTGCTGCGCCCGGGAGGCCGGGCGCTCGTGCTTGACACCGACTGGGACTCGATCGTATGGGCTTCGAGTGACAACGAGCGCATGGACCGGGTGCTCGCCGCGTGGGATGAGCACCTCGTTGACCCTCACCTGCCGCGTACGCTCACACGGCTGCTGCGCGATGCTGGACTGGAAGTCACCGACCGCCAAATCGTGCCGTTGTTCAACGCCGGCTATGACCCCAACACCTACAGCGCCGGAATGCTTGAGCTGATCGCCACGTTCGTACCCGATCGCAACGGCGTGAGCGAGGCCGAAGCCACAGCATGGGCAAAAGACCTAACCGAACTCGGCCCCAACTACTTCCTCAGTCTCAACCGCTACCTTTTCCTGGCGCACAAGCCCACCTGACGACCGGGCTCCTAGCCGTCACCGAGGAGCAGGAGAATCGGGCAAGCGTCTCCGCAGACGCACAGCTCGCTTGCGCTCAGGAGGAGGAGCAGGGGAATCGAGCAACTCAACGCGGAGAGTCGCTGGTCTGCGCTGCTCCCAAGAAGATGCAGCACCACGAACATGCGTGGAGGCGTGCAGCGCCGGAGCCGGCATCCGGCAACGACGAAATTCGTGGCGATCCGCTGGCACCCCGCAGAACACCCTGAAAGGACCTGCCTTTGGATAAGCCCAACCAATCATCCGCCAGCTCCCAACTCGAGATCTGGCGTTTGCTGCACCGAATCTTCGAAGTCATTGCCGCAATCGCCACGGTCGCGACGATCATATACGTCGCGGTTCAGCTGATCTGACACCGCTTACACGCTGGGGCCATCAACATCATGGATGGCCCCAGCGTCTCGGTTAACCCCGTCGCGCGAGTGCATGCCGCTGGTGTGCTTGACCAAAGCAAGCGCGATGCAGCTCCCATATGCGCTGCCAGGCTATGCGATGGCCGGTTCGGGCAGGTTGGGGTCTGTAACCGCGATGGCCTCAATCTCGTCACGTACGGCAGCCACTCTTACTGCCCAGAATCGGAGTACGCCTTCCCTCGCGCTGAGCGTCGAGCAGGCGTGCGAAGCGCTGGGCGTGTCCTGGGACACCTGGCGCGCGCATATCGAACCCGACGTGCGGCTTGTGCGCCTCGGGCGCCGCAAGCTGATCCAGTCAGCGAGCTGCAGGCTTGGCTCGACCGGCACGCCGAACCTGATGCCCGGCGGGCTCGATGAGGCGGCTGCCACGAACGCCTATTCGCCAGGCTCGGGGAGCGTCCAGCGCTCGTAGGAGTGCGTTCTGATCCCTACGCTGCGGCCTGCGTGGCCCAGTCGCGGTAGAGCTTGTAGTAGCGCCCGCCCGCGGCGACCAACTCGTCATGCGTTCCCTGCTCGACGATGCGTCCGTGTTCGAGCACGACGATGCGGCCGGCCTGGCGAATGGTGGAAAGGCGGTGGGCGATCACGATCGCGGTGCGGCCTGCCAGCAGGCGGCGCAGACCGGCCTCGATGCGACCCTCGGTGTGCAGGTCCACGTTGGAGGTGGCCTCGTCAAGCACGAGGATGCGCGGGTCGGCGATCAGGGCGCGGGCGAACGCGATCAGCTGGCGCTGGCCGGAGGAGAGTTGTGCGCCGCGCTCGCCGACCTCGGTGTCGTAGCCGTGGGGCAGCTCAGAGACGAACTCATCCGCGCCGACCGCCGCCGCGGCCTCGCGGATGTGACGCTCGTCGGCGTCGGGTCGGCCGAAGGCGATGTTCTCTGCGATCGTGCCCGAGAACAGGAACGCCTCCTGCGGCACGATTCCCATCTGTGAGCGCAGTGAATCGCTTGAGACCTCGCGCAGGTCGTGCCCGTCGACCAGGATCTGACCGGAGGTCGGGTCATAGAAGCGCGCGACGAGCTTGGCCATCGTGGACTTACCCGCTCCCGTGGCGCCCACGAGCGCGACGGTCTGGCCGGGCGGGATCGTCAGGTCTATCTGTTCGAGCACCTTTACGTCGTTCGTATACGCAAACGAGACGTCCTCGAACCGGACTTCGCCGTGGATGCGCTCCAGCGCGAGCGCCCCGGCGCGGTCGGTGAGGTTCGGTGTGACGTCCAGCAGCTGAAATATCTTCTCCAGGGCCGCCATCCCGGACTGGTAGGTGGTGTAGAGCTGGGACAGCTGCTGTATCGGTTCGAACAGGTATGACAGGGTTCCCACGAATGCGACGACGGTTCCTGCGGTGATGTGGCCTTCCAACGCCTGGTAACCGCCGTAGGAGACGATCACTGCGAGCGCGACGCCGGAGAGCATTTCCACCGTGGGGAAGTAGGCGGCGTTGAGCCGGACCGTGACCATGTTCGCGTCGCAGTTGTCGGTGTTGAGCTCCGCGAAGCGTGCCTCGTGGTGGGGCTCCTGGCCGAAGCTGCGCACCACGCGAATCCCGGACAGGGTCTCCTGCAGGTAGGCGGTGATCGCGCCGATCGTCTCTCGTGTGCGCCGGAACGCGCCGGCCGAGACGAGCCGAAACCAGATCGAGCCGGCGAGCACGAACGGGACGACGCAGAACGTCAGCAATGCCAGCTTCACGTCCAAGAACAGCAGGACCGCGACCGCCCCGACGAGCGTGAGGCCGGCCTGGAACAGAGTCACCACCGAGTCCGTCACGAGGCTTTCCAGTGCCTCGACGTCGTTGGTCATGCGCGAGATCAGCACTCCGGCGGGGCGACTCTCGTAGAAGCCGATCGGCTGGTGTTGCAGGTGGGTGAAGATACGGATGCGCAGGTCAGCGAGCGTGCGCTGCCCGACCCAACCGACGAGATAGGTCTGTGCGTAGGTCATCGCCCACACCACCAGCGCCGAGATCAGAAACGCGATCACGACCAGCACGAGCGTGCCGGTGTCGTGGCGGTCGATGCCATCGTCGATCGCGACCTTGGCCAGCAGCGGGGGCGCCAGCGAGGCGGCCGTGCCGAGCACGAGCGCCACCAGCATCGCACTGACGCGCAGGCGGTATGGGCGCAGCAGCACCAGCAGGCCACGCAGGTTGCGCCCGCGCGTGCCTTTCCCGGCGCGCTCGCCCGCCCACTGTGAGCGCATGGGGCCGCCGCCCACCATGCGTGCGCCGCCATGCGCGCTCATATCCCGCTCACCTCACGTTCGCGTGGCAACTCCCTTGTGAGAAAGACCTGGTCGGGCAAACCCTTTTCGACGATCTCCCGATACAGCTCGGAGGCATCCAGCAATTCCTCGTGGTTGCCATGCGCGACGATCCGACCGTGGTCGAGCACGACGATCTCATCGGCGAGTGCGATCGTCGAGAGGCGGTGGGCGATGATGAACGTGGTCCGTCCGGCCATTGCCTCGTCGAGCGCGAGCTTGATCTGACGCTCGGTGGAGGCGTCGACCGAGGAGGTGGCGTCGTCGAGGATCAGCACGCGCGGGTCGGCGAGCAGCGCTCGGGCGATCGCCAGGCGCTGGCGCTGGCCGCCGGAGAGGGTCAGTCCGCGCTCGCCGACGCGCGTGTCGTAGCCGTCTGGCAGGCGCTCGATGAACTCGTGGGCCTGGGCGCGGCGAGCGGCCTGTTCGATCGCCTCGCGCGGGACTGGAGGCCCGCCCACCCGCGCGTAGGCGATGTTCTCCGCGACGGTCTCCGAGAACAGGAACGGGTCGTCGCTGACGACCGCGACGGCCTGTCGCAGCGAACGCAGGTCCACCTCGCGTACGTCGGCACCGTCGAGCAGGACTCGCCCGGAGCTTACGTCGTACAACCGTGAGATCAACGAGACCAGGCTGGTCTTGCCCGAGCCGGTGGCGCCGACGAGCGCGATCGTGCGCCCGGCCGGCACGTCCAGGTCGACGTCACTCAGCACCGCGCGCGCGGCGTGGACCGGGGAATCGCCATTTGGGGCGACGCCGTTCGGGGATGACAATGCCTGCTCGCTCGGTTTGGGCTGTGCGCCGTCGGAGGAGCCGGTCGCGACCGTCGCGGCGTGGGCAGCTGCGTGCTGTCTGCTCGTGCCGGCGGTCGCGGAACCGGTCGCGGCTGTCGCGGAACCGGTCGCGGCCGTCGCGGAATACGCCGCGCCGAACTCGTCGGAGTCGTCGTAGCGCAAGGTGACGTCCTGCAGTTGCACGTGCCCGTTGCCGGGCGGCAATGGTGGGGCGCCGGGCGGTGCGGTCAGGCGCGGGGGGCGGTCGAGGACTTCAAACAGACGTGCGCCCGAGGCGGTGGCGCGCTGGGCGAGGTTGAGGATCACGCCGAGCGTGCGCATCGGGGCGATGAGCATGTTCAGGTACAGGTAGAACGCGGTGAACTGGCCGAGCGTCAGGTGCGCGTGGATCACGGACTGGCCCCCGATCAGCAGCACGGCGGCGAGGCCGAGCTGGGGGAGGAAGCCGATCATCGGGTTGAACTTCGCTTCCAGGCGGGTGGCGACCATCGCCTGGTTGAACACGCGCCCGACGCTGCCCTGGAAGCGCTGAAGCTGGCGGGGCTCGCGGGCGAATGCCTTGACGACGCGCACCCCCGAGATGTTCTCCTCGGCGTCCGCGGTCAGCTCGGCGATGCGCTGCTGTGTCTCCTGGATCGCCGGACGCGCGCGGCGACCGTAGCGGTAGGAGATGAGCACCACGAATGGCACGGGCGCGAGCGAGATCAGGCCGAGTCGCGGTTCGGTCGCGATCATCACGATCCCCGCGAGCACAATCGTCAGGATCGACTGCAGGATGAACACGAGCCCGTAGCCGAGGAAGAAGCGCACGGCCTGCAGGTCGACGGTCCCCCGTGACATCAGCTGGCCCGTCTGCTGGCGGTCGAAGAAGCCGAGCTCGAGCTGTTGCAGGTGGCCGTAGAGCAGCTTGCGCAGGTCGTATTCGACGCCGAGAGAGAGCCTTCCCGCGACCATTCGCCGCCAGTAGGTGAGTCCCCAGCGCACCAGTACAACGAGCGCGATCGCACCCGCGATCAGAGTCAGTTCGTGGCGGTGGCTCGCCTGCGAGGCGGCCTGGTGGTGCTGGGCTACACCGGTGCTGATGATCTGAACCGCACGGCCCGTCAGGGCGGGCAGCGCGACGGTCATCACCATCGCGAGGCTCGCCAGGACCCACGAGATGATCATGCCGCGCTTGTAGGGGCGCAGAAATCCGAGTAGTCGATAGAAGGTCGTCATAGTTGTGTGGTCAACGATTATTGCAGGGGGTTGGCTGGGGGGTCGGTCGGATGTCGGTGTGCGGTCTGGACGCGGGGTATTACGCTGCGAGCATGTCCGTCCGCCCGTCTCAGCCTCCACGTCCCAGCCCGGGCGCCGGACTGTGCGACACGTGCGAGCACCAGGTCGAGGTGCGCAACACGCGCGGATCGGTGTTCTCGCTGTGCGCTCGCTCGCGCACCGACCCAGCCTATCCGCGTTATCCGCGGCTGCCGGTGCTGACCTGTCGCGGGTATGACGTCGGGAGGGCTTGAGCTGTCGTGATTGAGCCCGCGTATCAGCCCGCGGCGGTCGCCACCGGCTCGGGCTCCTGCTGCGCGGCGGGCAGCTCTCCGGCGGATACGAAGTCGCGGCTGCGCACGAGAATGAAGGCCAGCACGGCCCCGACGAGGGCAATCATGGCGGCGATGATGGCGATCGTCGTGAACGCTCCGGTGAACCCGACGCGATAGGAGTGGTCCAGGGCCGTGCGCGCGGCGGGGGAGAGGGAGCGGGCGATCTGGGTGACTTCGCCGGACTCCAGCAGCGTGCTCAGCTGACCGTGAGCGGTGCTCAGGACCTCGCGCGCCTGCCCGCTCGCGCGCAGTGCGGTGGTGGTGCCGTGGGTCACGCTGTGTTGGAACACGGCGCCCAGCCCGGCGATCCCCGTGGCGATGCCCACCTGGCGGAAGGTCGCGTTGATCCCTGAGGCCATCCCGCTGTGCTCGGCGGGCACCACTCCGACCGCGGTGGAGGCCAGCGGCGGGTTGACCAGGCCCACACCCGCGCCGGCCAGCACGAAGCCCGGAATCAGCGCGGTCCAGCTCGAGGCGGCGTCGACGGTGGTCATCGTCAGCAGGCCGATCCCGATCAGCAGGAGGCCCGAGCCCAGCAGCAGGCGCACCGGCATGCGAACGCTCAGCTTCCCAGCGATCGGCGCCACGATGAACGACAGCAGGGTCGAGGGTAGAAACCGCAGTCCCGCCTGCAGTGGGCTGTAGCCGAGCACGTCCTGGAGGTAGAGCGTCAGGTACAGAAACATCGCAAAAAACGAGCCCGCCAGACAGAACGCGACGATGCTCGCGCCGCTGAACGCGGGGCGGCGAAACAGCGACAGGTCGAGCATTGGTTGGCTCTGACGGAGCTCGACGACGATGAACAGCACCATCAGGACAACCGCGCCGATCAGGAACGAGACGATCTCCGTCGAGCCCCAGCCCTTTTCGTTGCCCTGGACGAGGGCGTACACGAGCAGGAACAGCGACCCGGAGAAGGTCACAAGACCCGGCCAATCCACGCCGGTGGCGTCCGGGTCGCGCGAGTCTGACACCTGGGTGAGCGTGATGAACACCGCGATCACGCCGATCGGGATGTTCACAAAGAAGATCCACTCCCAGCCGATGCCCGAGGTGATGACTCCGCCGAGCACCGGCCCGATGGCCACCGCTCCGCCCGTCACCGCGCCGAACACCCCGAACGCCGTGCCCCGCTCTTTGCCGTGGAACGCCTGGGCGAGCAGCGCCAGCGCAGTGGCGAACATCATCGCTCCGCCCGTGCCCTGCACGGCCCGTGCGAGGTTCAGCATCAGCGGTGTGGTGGACAGTCCGCAGACCGCCGAGGCGGTGGTGAACACCAGCAGGCCTGCGATGAACACGCGCTTGCGCCCGACCAGGTCCGCCACCGATCCGGAGGTGAGCAGGAACGCTGCGAGTGTCAACGCGTAAGCGTTCACGACCCACTGCAGGTCCGAGAACGATGAGTGCAGCGAGCGCTGGATGTCGGGCAGTGCGACGTTCACCACGGTGATGTCGAGCAGCAACATGAATATCGCCACCGAGACCGCGATCAACGTCCACCACTTGCGCTCCACTGTCGATGCTCCTCGCCGTCGCTCGATTGCAGTCGTCGTACCGCACTATATGAACGCCTCCCGGGTGTGATGCCGATGTCTCCCGGGTGTGATGCCCATGCCTCCTGCCTGTGCCGTGCCGGATCGCATGCACGGAGCGTGTCTAGGCTCCCTGCAGGTGCCGGGCGAAGAACGGGACGATCCGCTCCCACAGCAGTGCCGCCGGCTCGGGTCGGTAGGAGGGACGGTAATCGGCAAAGAACGCGTGGCCGGCGCCCTCATACACATCGACCGTGACCTCCTGGCCGCTGTCGGCCGCGCGCTCGCGCAGTCGTTCCCCAAGCTCGGGCGAGGGGTTCTGGTCGTCAGCCCCGACAGCCGCCATCAGGGGACAGCTCAGCTTGCCCGCCAGCTCCAGTGGCGGCGTGGGACGCCGCGGGGTGGAGCGCTCATCGGGGGTGGCCGCATGGATGAACCCACCCCAACAGTCCACGGCCGCGTCCAGGCGGTTGGAAGAGCAGGCGAACAGAAGCGTGTAGCGCCCGCCCATGCAGAAGCCGATGCAGCCGACCTTGCCGTCGCAGTCTTCACGCGCGCGCAGCAGATCGGCGGCGCCCTCGAGGTCGCCGAGGACGGTGGCGTCGGACATCGCGAACAGGCGCGCCATCATCGCCTGCAGGTCGTCCATCGGCGGGGGACCGCCTTCGCGCGTGTACAGGTCCACGCCGAGCGATACATAGCCGAGGTTGGCGAAGCGGTTGGTCACGTCGCGGATGTGCTCGCCGAGACCGCCCGCGTGGTGGATCACGACGATCCCAGGACGGCCGTGCTCGCCTGCGGGCTCGGCCGGGACGGCCAGGTAGCCGTTGATCGAATCGTCCGAGGCGCCGGGGAACGTGAGATCTTCGCCGAGCACGCTCGACGGGTCGGTCACCGCCCCGGGGACGCCCTTCGGACTCGGTTTCACTGTGGCTGCTGGGGACATCGCTGCTGCTCCCTTCTCTCTGTACCGCATCGATTGGGGTCGTCGCACTTACCGCGTTGGCTCCGGGGCGGACTCGGGGGATTTGGCAGGCTCGGAGGGATTGCCGGGGGGCTCCGGTAGAGGCGGGAATGCGCCCTCGGCATGGGCGTCCAGCTCGCGGATCTTGCGGCGAACACGCTTGCGGGTGTCGCACAGCTCGCCTTTGAGCTTGGACAGCTCGTTCGCGCGGTGCTCGACGAGTTCCAATTGGCGATCGATGTGGCCGAGCGCCTCGTCCAGCAGCTCCCGGCGGCGAGCGGGAGGGACGTCCTCGCGGCGCAACTTCGCGCGCACGATCGCGCGGGACTCCTCGGCGGCGAGCAGCGTCTTGAGCTCATCGAGCGTGACCCCGAGCAGGTCCTTCAGGCGCATCACCTCGCGCAGTCGTTCGACCTCGGCGTCGGTGTAGACGCGATGTCCGCCGGACGGGCGCGCGGGCTCCTGCGGCAGCAGTCCGATCTCCTCGTAGTAGCGGATCGTGCGCGGCGTCGTGCCGACGAGCTTGGCGACGTCGCCGATGCGCAGGCTGGGGGAGGAGCCGCTCATGATGAGCTGTGGGTGTGGACGGTGACCGGATCGCTGCGAGGCGGGCCCGGGTCGGCTTGGCCGGTCGCAGATCGCCCGGCGTCGGCGCGGGTGCGCGAGATCTCCAGGTGGGGGTTTGCGTGGGACGGGTTTGCGTGGGGCGCGCGGGCGCGTTCGCGCGCGGGGGGCGTGGGCTCGGCGGAGAAGTCTGCGGACTCGGCGGGGAAGTCTGCGGAGGATCGGACGTGGCTCGGGCGCAGCAGGCACACGACCGCGCCGAGGAGGGAGGTCGCGGCGAGCACCCACAGGGCGACGTGCATGTTGTCGATGAACGGCTGAAGCTTTTCCGCGGACAGTCCCTTGGTCAGGCCTGAGAAGACGGCGAACAGGGTCGCTTTGGGCACGGCGGAGGTGACGATCGCCAGCACGAACGCGATCGAGAGCACCGCGCCGGTGTTCTGCACCAGCGTGCGCGCCCCCGCGGCGATCCCGCGCCGCTGGGCTGGCACCGAGCCCATCATCGCGGCGGTGTTCGGGCTGTTGAACATGCCTGAGCCGATGCCCACGAGCGCCAGCCACAGGGCGCTCTGTGAGTAGGCGGTGTGCACGTCCAGGGTCGTCATCCCGGCCAGGCCGACGGCGCTGACGAGCATGCCCAGGGCTGCCAGCGTGCGCGAGCCGTGGCGGTCGGCGTAGATGCCCGCCAGGGGCGAGGCGACGAGCATGCCCAGCGCGAGGGGTATCAGCTTGATGCCGGCTTCGATCGGCGAGTTTGACTGGGCGCCCTGAAAGTAGAACACGAACAGGAACATCAGCGCGAACCGCGCCAGCCCGTTGATGAACGCCGCCGCGGTCGCCGCGGCGAACAGGCGGTTGTTGAACAGCTTCAGGTCGAGCATCGGCGCGCGCGAGCGACGCTCGATCAGGACCCACGTGGGAAGCAGCACGACCGCCGCGAGCAGGCCGCCGATCACGAGCGAGTCGTTCCACCCGCTCAGCCCGCCGCGCGATACGCCGAGCACCAGGCCGGTGAGGCCGAGCACGAACGTGCTGGTACCCAGCACGTCATACCCGCGGACCGGATCGCGCTTGGCCAGCTCGCGCAGGATCAGCGCGCCCCAGGCTGCGCCGGCAAGCGCGAGGGGGACGTTGAACCAGAACACCCAGTGCCAGGAGATCGCCACGAGCGCGCCGCCGAGCACGGGTCCGAGCACGAGCCCGATCGCGGCGACCATCGTGTTGGCGCCCATCGCCAGACCGAGTTCCTCCTTGGGGAACGCGTCGGTCACGAGCGCGGCGGCGTTGGCGAACAGGAACGCCGAGCCGATTCCCTGCAGGATGCGCCACAGGATCAACACGGTCGCGTCGGGGGAGAACCCCGCTCCCAGCGAGGCGAATGCGAACAGGAGAAAACCGCCGATGTATGCGCGCTTGCGCCCGAACAGGTCCGACAGGCGCCCCGCCATCAGCACGAGCACGGTCGCGGCGATCAGGTAGGCGAGGATCACCCATACGAGCGCGAGCAGGCTCGTATGCAGCGAACGCTCGAGGTCGGGCAGGGCGATGATCAGCGTGCCGGAGTTCGTCGCCGCGAGCAGCATGCCGAGGCTCGTGCACGACAGCGCCCACCACTTGTAGTGCTCGTGGCCTTCGCTGACGCCGATGCGCCTGAGTGTGGAACTTGACGTGAACGTAAGCATCATGTTAGCAGCAGTCCGTTGCGGGCTGTCCGGGGGCCGAGACCACGCGTGTGGCTGATCGCGACGTAGTGACCGCGGCCGGGCGCGTCCGTGGTAGAAGACGTTTTCAACACCGATCCTGCTGAAAGATGGTTGGCCCGGCAGGTCCGGGAGTGCTAAAACTGATCTATAGCTGAGCGCACTTTCAACGTTGCGGATCTGCTCGGCTGAGGCGAGTGTGATGAGGGAACTGTCGTGAGCGAGCCTAAGGTTGTCAAGTCCGAGAGCGAGTGGCGCGAGCAGCTGACGCCCTCTCAGTACGAGGTGTTGCGCAAGTCCGGCACGGAGGCGCCGTTCACGGGCGAGCTCGTCTACAACAAGGCCTCCGGCGCCTACCGCTGTGCGGCCTGCGGCACGGAGCTGTTTGACTCGAACACCAAGTTCGACTCCGGCACGGGCTGGCCGAGCTTCACCGAGCCCGCCGTCGCCGAGGCCGTCGAGCTGAAGCCTGACAACGGTCTGTTCATGCGCCGCACCGAGGTCGTGTGCCGCACGTGCGGCGGGCATCTCGGGCACGTGTTCGACGACGGTCCGGGTCCGACAGGGCAGCGGTACTGCATCAACTCGGCCGCGCTCTCGTTTCAGCCCGAGTCCGCCCCGGGATCGGTTGAGGACGCCGCGCCGGATGTTGCCGCGCCGGCCGGGGTCGATACGGCGCCGGATGCCGGCGATGGGCCGGCGCCGGACACCGTCGTGTCATAGCGCAGTAGGCTCGCCACCATGATCATGATCGACCGGTCCAAGCGGCTGTCCGAGCCGCTGCGCTGGGGGCGGCGCGAGCGGACCGTCGTCGCGGTGATGCTTGCATGCGTGGCCCTGATCGTGGTCGGTTTCGGCGCCTACGCCCTGACGAGCGGCTCGCCCGCGCGCAAGGACTGCATCAACGTCACGTTCGCCAGCACGCTGGGTGGTGCCCGCGTGCACGCGTGCGGTGGACGAGCTCGGACCGTGTGCGCCTCGCCGGGCGCGTTTCGCGGGGTCACCGACGCGCTGCGGACATCCTGCCGGCGCGCGGGATTTCCGTTCGGCTGATCTGCCGCGCGCTTCTGCGCTCAGCAGGATCGAGATTAAGAACGCTCGGCAGCTCTGACGCGCTGCTCACGGGCGGTTCGCGTTGAATCTCCGCCCGCGCGGGCTCGCCCCTGCGACAGCCCCCGACGGGCCATCTATACAAATGTCGAAACCCACTCGCCAACTGTTGGCCAGGGTGTCCCTACCGGCGCACGCCCACTCCGGTTTTCATACGCGGACCGCAATTGTCGCGTCGTCGCCTCCATGGGAAGGCGGGGGCTCGGCGGATCCAACCGCAGGGAAACGGAGGCACATTTGTCCTGGAGCGCATACCCAACTTGGCTCAATGCCGGAGACAACGCGTGGCAGATGACCGCCGCGACGTTCGTCGGGCTGATGAGCCTCCCCGGTCTCGCCGTGCTGTACGGCGGGGTCATGCAGAAGCGCTGGTCGGTCAACAGCATGATGCTCACCTTTGTCGCGTTCTCACTCGTGCTCGTCGCTTGGAGCCTGTGGGCGTTCAAGATGGGCTTTGGCAACCCGATCGGGCACGGCAAAGGCTTCTTCGACACGTTCTGGGGTAAGCCGGGCAGCGTTCTGGGCCAGGCGGCCGAGGAGGGGCAGGCGGTGATTCCGTCGATCACGACGGGCCCGCCGTTCCACTTCCCCGAGTCCTCGCTCGTCTACTTCCAGTTCGTGTTCGCGGCGATCACCCCGATCCTGATGCTCGGCTCCGTCCTCGGGCGGATCAGCTTCAAGGCGTGGATCCCGTTCGTGCTGCTGTGGATCACGTTCGTGTACACCGTCAACGCGTTCCTGATCTGGGGCGGCGGCTACTTCGCCGCACACGGCGCCCTGGACTACTCCGGCGGTTACGTCATCCACCTCGCGGCCGGCATCTCGGGCTTCGTGGCGGCGGCGGTGATCGGACCGCGATTGCAACGAGACCGCGAGGTCGACGCGCCCAACAACCTGCTGATGGTCGCGGCCGGCGCGGGCCTGTTGTGGCTCGGTTGGAACGGGTTCAACGGCGGGGACTCCTACTACGCGGGCGCGAACGCCTCCGCGGCGGTGCTCAACACGAACGTGTGCACGGCCGTGGCGATGCTCGTGTGGATCGCGTGGGACTACATTTTCCGCGACAAGCCGTCTCTGATCGGCTCGGTCAACGGGATGATCACCGGTCTGGTGGCGATCACGCCGGCGGCCGGCTTCATCAACGGCTACGCGGCGATCATCATGGGTGTGGTCGCATCCACGATCGTGTGGTTCGCGATCCGCTTCCTCAGCCGAGCGCCCGTGTTCCGCAGCGTGGACGACACCCTGGGGGTGATCTATACACACGGGATAGCTGGTCTGACGGGCGGCCTGCTGGTCGGGGTGCTCGCCGACCCGCACGTCGTCGAGTACATCGGCGTCGGCGGCGCATCGAACCTGCCGGGCTTCTCCGGGGTCGTCCATGGCAGCTGGACGCTGTTGCGCTGGCAGGCCGAGGCGGCCGCGTGGGTGATCGTGTTCAGCGGCACCGTCACGTTCGTGCTGCTGAAGCTCGTCGGGATCTTCGTGCCGCTGCGTCTCTCCGACGAGGAGCTCGAGATCGGCGATCACGCGATCCACGGCAACGAGGTCTACCCCTCCGACGTGCCAACGCTCGGCGGCCCACACGCGCCTGCCTGGCAGCCGGCCGGCGGGGCGGAGCCCGCGCTGGGAAGCGCTACGTAGGGCGCACGGACGCAAGCTCCGGGCTTCGCCCTTCGTCCACCCCACGGACGGAGGGCGTGGTTCCGGTGGGACAACGAGACGGTTGCGGCCCTGCTTCGGCGGGGTCGCGGTCGTTCTAGGAGGGGTTCGCGAGACCCACCGGGCAAGACACGCCGGTGCCGCCCAGCCCGCAGTAGCCGGCTGGGTTCTTAGCGAGGTACTGCTGGTGGTAGTCCTCGGCGTAGTAGAACGGGTGGGCATCATCCTGGTCGAGCTGGGCGATCTCGGTGGTGATCTGGCCGCGCCCGGCCTGCGTGAGCATCCGCTGGTATGCGTCCCGTGAAGCCTCCGCGGCCACCCGCTGGGCCTCGTCGCACCAGTAGATCGCCGAGCGGTACTGGCTGCCGATGTCGTTGCCCTGGCGCATGCCCTGGGTCGGGTCGTGTCCCTCCCAGAACAGCTTCAGCATCTCCTCGTAGCTGGTCTTGGCGGTGTCGAACGCGACCAGCACCGCCTCGGTGTGGCCGGTCCGTCCCGAGCAGACCTCCTCGTAGGTCGGGTTCTGAGTGAACCCGCCCGCGTATCCGACCGCCGTGGTGTACACGCCGGGGGCCTGCCAGAAGATCCGCTCCTCTCCCCAGAAACAGCCCATCCCAAAGACCGCCTGTTCGATGCCCTCGGGGAACGGGGGCTTCAGCGGTGTCTGCAGCACCTCGTGTCGCGCGGGCACCTCCATCTCGGCGGCCCGTCCCGGCAGCGCCGAACCCGCGTCGATCATGTTCGAACCCTTGCGTGTAAACAGCATCTCGACCCAGGGTAGTGCTTTGCCACACGATCCGAGCGCGGGCCGCGCAAGGGGCCGCTGCGAGCATCGCACGCGGGCCTGAGGTCCGTCATCGGCTTGGAGGTTGTCGTCATGGCGCTTGGAGGTTCGTCGTCATGGTTTCCGACCGCTCAAGCCGTGCAGGTGCTTGACCGAAGAGATGATCAGGTGATCTTTACGCGCTTTACCACGATGATGTCATTGCCGGCAGCCAAGAAAACGCTGTTGCGCTCGTTGCCGACTCGTCTCACCGATCGCCGGCCGGCGATCGCCTGGTCGCTGGCCCTGCTGTTCACGTTCAAGGGCTTCATCTGTCTGGCCACCGTCGTCGATCCGATCAGTGCCAGGGAGCCGGTTACGCTTGTCGCCCTGACCGGCGTCGTCGCGATCAGCGCCGCCTATCTGATTTGGTTGGTCGGGGCGCGCATGCCGCTGCTCGGCTTTGAGCTCGCGACGGCGGCCGGATCGCTTACGACCAGCTGGATAGTCGCGCACGCCGCCACTCCCGGCGGAGTGATGGTCGCGGCCTTTGCCTATCCCTGGATTGCGATCTACGCGGCCCACTTCTTTCCGCGTCGCGCAGTGATCGCTCAGGGCCTTTTGATCTCCGTCGGCTTCGGTGTCGCTCTGCTGCTCGGTGATCTGTCCAATGTCGCCGTCTACTGGACGGTCGTGACCGTCACGATCTGGTCGATCTGCCTGTTGCTCGGCAACCTCAGCGAGAACATGCGCCGCCAGGCGGGCACCGACCATCTGACGGGCCTGCTCAACCGCGGCGGCTTTGAGACGGCGGCGCTGCGCGAGCGCGCGCTGGCCGATCGCACCGGCAGCCCGCTGACGCTGGCCGTGCTCGACCTCGACGGCTTCAAGCAGATCAACGACCGTGATGGTCACGCCGCCGGCGACCGGCTGCTGAGCGCTCTCGGTCGCGACTGGCGTTCGCGTGTGCGTCCAGGCGACATCCTCGCCCGTCACGGTGGCGACGAGTTCGTGCTGCTGCTGCCTGCCACCACGCCCACCGGCGCGGCGGCCGTGCTCGACCGCATGCGCCACGACGATGACCCCGTCCGCTGGTCGGTCGGCGTCAGCGAGTGGTTGCCCGGAGAGGCCCTCGACGTCCCGATGGCGCGCGCCGACAGGTATCTGTACGGGGTCAAGAGCGAGTTGGGGGCCAAGCACACCCTTGAGAGCCCCGACACGGAGCGCGAGGTCGCGCGCGGTGCGCTGCTGCCCTCTATCTGAGCCCTGTGGTCGGGTTTACGTCTGAGGGTTGCGCGGCGCGTAGCGGTGGTGGAGCATCAGCGGGTTGCCGTCCGGATCGTTGAACAGCGCCATGTGACACACGCTCGTGTCCAGCGTGTCGCCCCTGAACGTCACCCCGCGCTCTTGCAGGGTCTTGCGCGCCGCTTCGACGTCGTCCACGTGCAGCGCGATCTCATGGCCGCGCACCTGATGCTCCATGCCCATCTTCTCGGCGTTGATCACGCTCAGCGTCAGATTCCCCGTCTCGAACTCGGCATAGTTACGCTCCTGCAGGTGCACCGACATCGGCAGCCCGAGCGTCTCGCCGTAGAACTTCACGGCCGTGTCGAGGTCTTTCGTGGACACGGCGACGAAGTCCACTCCGGTGATGATCTGCTGTGATGCGGTGTCGGTGGCTGCCATTTGCTCTGCTCCTCCGCTCGTCGGCTTGTTCGCATGTTCTGCGCCTGTCCCGGCGCACGGTCACTCCGCGCGAAGCGACTCGGTTCGATGGTAGCCCGCGGGCCCCACGGGCGAGCGCCGGCGCCGGGAATCAGAGGGTGATCACTGCTCCCACGCTCCACGCAGTTCTCATCCGGACGCGACGCGCTCGCGTCATGCTTCTCGCCGCGGTGCTTGCACCCGCTCTGGCGATGCTGGGAGGCTGTGGAGGCCAAACGACCTCGGTGGGAGCCTCCGCGCATGAGGAACGCGCGGCGCTCGTCAATTATCTGCGGCAGGTCGAGCCGATCAGGCTGGCTGTCAACCGTCTGCTGGACGGAGCCGATCCGATCCTGTCGGCCTACCATGACAAGCGCATCTCCCCTCAGCAGGCATCACTTCGGATGGGCGCTCTGGAGCGCCGTTTCGCCGTCTACACGGTCGCCGTGGCGGCCCTCCAGCCCGTCACGGCGCAGCTGCGCGCGGTGAACGCCCCCTATGCCCACACCTACATCCTCGAGGACTCATATCTGAGCGCGCTCACCGTCGGCCTGGCCGAGCGTAACTTCAACGACCTTCCCGATACTCAGTCCGAACAGCGAGCGGCGATCATCCAGTGGCGTACCGCCCTGACCGTGCTCGCCCGTCGTGTGGCGCTCAAGCTGCCCGCGGACCTACAGGTGGCGGGCCGGGGAGAGATCGCTCCCTCCCCGAACGGCAGCTGACCCGGCAGACCGCTAGTAGCTGTAGCCGCCGCTGCTCCCCCCGGAGCTCGCCGGCGGAGAGGATTCGGCGGGCGTGGTGGTTGGGGCAGGCGCGGCGGGTGCGCTCGAGCTCTTAGAACCGGAGCCGGTCGTCACGACGGTCCACGTGCCGACGTCCTTGATGCCCTGTCCCTTGTCTTCCCCGGGGCCCTGATCCTGCGCGAACGTATACAGCGGCATCCCCTTGTAGGTCACCTGCACCGTGCCGTCCGGACGCTTCACGGTCCCCAGCGAGCCTACGCTGCCGCTCGGCGTACCGGCCGATGCGCTCAGCGGATGCCACACCGCCGTGCAGGTCGAGCTCGTGCAGATGAACTTGCCGCCGTGCTCGCCGCTGAGGCTGTACAGAGTCATGCCCTGGGCGTTCACGAGCACGGTGGCCCCGAGCGTCGCGTTCGACGCTGTCTTTACGACCGCCGCCGTTGCCCCGCTCGATGCCGAGGTCGTGCCGGCCGGTGTTGTGGCGGCTTGCGAGGATGAGCTCGACTTGCTGGAGCTGCTCCCGCACGCGGCCAGCGTGAGCGACGCGGCCAGCGCAGGGATGAGGAACTTTATGGCTGAGCGCATCTGGGGACTCCTTTGGTCAGGCGATGGGGGACTGCCACACGGCGATCTACGGACCGAACCGCGCCTGCTCTTAAGGACTCCGCGCTGCCTGGTTCCTTCCGCCTGGGTCTTGCGGCGGATCACCGCCGGAAGAACATCGCGCCCAGCTTGGGGCGGGTTATCGCAGGCAGCTCAGAGCGCCTAGCGTACGCCTCGCAGCAGGCTCGCCGGGGTCACGTCCAGGGCGCGAGCCAGCCGCACCAGCGTCCGAAACTCCGGGGCGCGCTCGCATGTCTCAAGGCGGGAGAGGGCCGTGCGGTGCATGTCCGCCTCGGCGGCGAGCGCTTCTTGGCTCATGTCGGCGCTCAGCCGAGCACGTCGGAGGTTCGCGGCGAAGCGGGACAGCGGTTCGGCAAGCTCGGAGTCTGTGGTCGGTCGCAAGTCGCCATCGTCTAGACCTGTAGCCGGGCAGGCAACCGCCACAACGGCACGTCTGTAGCCACAACAGCACAAAAAATCGCCGCAAAATGCGAGGAAGAATAGTTCCCGAACCTAGAACACGTCCACCTTTATGGTTACGATCCTCCGCAATGCGTGACAAAGCGCAACAAAACTATGGGAGGATGCGCATGTTCGGGCCGACCAGTTCTTTGCAGACGACGATGGATCTCTCGGCGGCTGATCGGTTGGCGTTGCGGGCCAAAGCCGTGGTCCCGTGGCGTCCTGTGGTGGCAGCTGCGTTGCTGTCGCTGCTGCTGGGGGTGGCGCTTGCGCAGGGCTTGGCCGGTGGTCGTTCGTCGTCCGTTCCGTCCGTGCGGTCCGCTGGGCGCTTTGGCGGCATAACGCACGAGGGGCTTTCGAGTTTGCCCTTGGCGGCGCGGGGACCGATCTCGGGGGCGCTGGGCGCTGATGCCCGCGCCTTTCGCGTCAGTGCGTCGGGGCGTGGGTTTCAAGCGTCCAACCCGACGCAACATCTGTGGATGCGCTTTGACCGTTCGGGGGTGTTTGTCGGTTCGGGCGCGGTGCGGCTGGGGTTGAGGCTTCGCGCCGTGGGTTATGGCGCTTCGCTTACAGCTCTTGGCGATGTCACGCCGCGGGTGCGGGCTAATCGTGTCGTTTATGCACATGCGGGGCTGAGCGAGTGGTACACGAACGGGCCGCTCGGTCTGGAGCAGGGCTTTACGATTCCGCGGGCGCCAGTCGGGCATACGGTTGGGCCGCTGACCCTCTCGATGGCGCTCTCTGGGGGCGTACATGCTTCGCTGGCTGGTGGGCAGAGCGTCACGCTCAGTTATGGGGGTGCGCCTTCGTTGCGTTATGGCGGGTTGGTGGCGAGTGACGCGTGGGGACACTCGCTGCATAGTTGGCTTCAGTTGGATGCTGGGCGGGTGTTGTTGCGTGTTGATGCGCGTGGTGCTCACTACCCGCTGAGGGTCGACCCGTTCGTTCAGCAGGGTTCAAGGCTTACGGGCGGCGAAGAGGTAGGTGAAGGCAGGTTCGGAAACAGTGTGGCGCTGTCCGGGGACGGCAACACGGCGGTGATTGGTGGTCCTGGGGATAGTAAATCTACGGGTGCGGTGTGGGTGTTCATACGTTCGGGTGCGACGTGGACTCAGCAGGCGAAGATCGTGGGCGTCGAAGCCGAAGAAAGCCTCGGTGGCACCGCAGCGTTGTCCGCTGATGGCAATACTCTACTATCTGGTAAGCGGGTGTTCACGCGCTCGGAAGGCAAATGGACTCTGCAAGCGACGCTCGCCGGCGAAGCAGAATGTGCTGGCATCAAAAGTGGCGCCAGCTCGGCATTGTCCGGAGATAGCAATACCGCAGTGATCAGTAATATTCCCTACAACAAAAATGCCGGGTCGGTGTGTGTGTTTACGCGTTCGGAAGGGAAATGGACCCAGCAAGGCTCAAGGCTCACGGGCAAAGAAGAGAGCGGCAAAGGCGAATTCGGCGGGAGCGTGGCGTTGTCCTCCGATGGCAGCACTCTCCTGGTTGGGGGTCCCAACGACGAATCAGAAGCATTGCATCCTGCTGGTGCGGCGTGGGTGTTCACGCGCTCGGAAGGTAAATGGACTCAGCAAGGCTCGAAGCTCACAGGCAGCGACGAGGTAAAAGGTGTCTATAAACCTTCCTTTGGTGACAGCGTTTCGTTGTCGGGTGATGGCAATACTGCTCTGGTCGGTGGATACGGGGACAATAGCAGCGTCGGTGCGGCGTGGGTGTTTACGCGCTCGGAAGGTGAATGGACCCAGCAGGGGTCAAAGCTCACGGGGGGTATCAGTGAGCCCGGCAACAAAGAGTTTCCCGGCGAGGGCTTCTTTGGCTGGAGCGTCGCGCTGTCTTCTGATGGCAATACCGCGCTGGTCGGCGGCACCGGTGCCGAGGATTATATCTCCGTTCCCGTCCTCGTTGATGCGGCGTGGGTGTTCAAACGTGAAGGCTCAACTTGGAGCCATGAAGGGCCCCCCGTCATAGACGGCGCTGAAGAGGACGAATTCGGCCATAGTGTGGCGCTGTCCTCCGAAGGAACTACCGCGCTGGTCGGCGCGCCCAAAGACAACGAAAAAATCGGTTTGGCGTTGGTGTTTGCGCCTGCGCTCTTGCCTGAAGAACTGTATGGGAAAAAAAACGAAGGCGAGCCCAGACAGTTCCGGACCTGTGCTGGGGACCCGGTCAACTGTGGCACTGGCAATCTGGTTGAAAGTCAGACGGATTTGGCGGTCGGTGGCCGTGGGCCGGGGTTGAACCTTACACGTACGTATAACTCGCGGCTCGCCGCTACGCAAAAAACGCCTGGTCCTTTCGGCTATGGGTGGACGGGTCCCTACAGCGCGCATCTCACATTCAACGAAACGACGGGGGCGGCGACTGTTTACCAGGACAATGCAAGCACAGTTACGTTTGTCCTCACGTCGAGTAAAACGTATGTAGGGGCCGGTGCGTGGGTGCAGGCAACGCTCGTCAAAGAAGGAACCAACTATGTCTACACCCTGCCGGATCAGAGTAAACTGAGTTTCGACAGCAACGGGCGCCTTGCGAGCGAGACCGATCGCAACGGCAACGCGATAACGATGAGTCGTAACTCTGAAGGGCGCCTAGAATCGGTAGCCGACGCCACCGGGCGCAAACTGACCTTCGCCTATAACAGTGAAGGGCAGGTGGAAAGCGTCAAAGACCCGATGGGGCACACCGTCAAATACACGTATGAAGGCGGGAACCTGGCGAGCGTCACGCAACCGGGCGAAGCGAGCCTGCGCTGGCAGTTCAAATACGACTCTGAACACGAGATGACCTCAGAGACAGATGGCCGCAACCACGCGGTGACTACCAAATACGACAGCTCCCACCGTGTGACCTCTCAGACGGATGCGTTGGAACGCACACGCAAATGGGAATATTCAGAATGGGAATTGGGTACAAAGACGACGATTACCGAGCCCAACGGCGCCGTTACGGTCGAGGAGTTCAACGGCGCGATGCTGCCGACAAGCATCACGCACGCGTCGGGAACGTCTTATGCGTCGACGACGACCTACGAATATGACGCGTCGGAGAATCTGATAGCCACCACCGACCCGAACAAACATACCACCACATACGGCTATAACTCCACTGGTGATAAGACGAGCGCAAAGGACGCCAACGGCAACGAAACGAAATGGACGTACAACGGCACCCATGACGTGGAAACGATGACGCTGCCGAAGGGCGAGAAAACCACGATCAAACGGGATTCTCATGGGAACCCGGAAGTGATCGAACGGCCCGCGCCTGGGAGTAAAACCCAGAAGACCACCTACAAATACAACACCAAAGGCGATCTGACCGAAGAGACCAACCCGCTGGAAAACAAAACGAAATACGAATACGACACGTACGGAGATCGTGAAAGCGAAACAGACCCGGCGAGTGACAAACGGACCTGGAAATACAACGAAGACTCTCAGGAGACCGAAGAAACAAGCCCGAGGAAATTCACCACGAAAACCGAACGCGACGCTCAGGGTCGGCCGCTCACAGTGACCGATCCCCTCGGCCACACGACGAAATACACATACGACGGTGACGGCAATCTCGAAACCTTGACCGATGGCAACTCGCACAAAACGATGTACACGTATGACGCGGACAATGAGCAGACCAAGCTCGAAAAGCCCAACGGGCAGATCATCGAAACCGGCTACGACAGCGCCGGACAGGTCACGAGCCAAACCGACGGCAACAAACACACCACCAAATACGAACGTAACCCGCTAGAGGAGATCACTGAAGAAGTCGATCCGCTGAGCCGTAAAACGACGAAGGAATACGACCTCGCGGGGAATCTAACAAAGCTGACCGACCCCGCAAAACGTACGACAACCAGCACGTACGATCCGGCGAATCGTCTCAAAGAAGTCGTCTACTCGAGCGGCAAACCCGCGACGGTCAAATACGAATACGACAAAGACGGCGACCGCACAAAGATGACCGACGGCACCGGGATCAACAAATACACCTATGACCAGCTCGATCGGCTCACGGAAACCGAAAACGGGCACAAAGAAAAAGTCAAATACGAATACGACCTGGCGAACGAGCAGACCAAGATCACCTACCCCAACCTCAAAGCCGTGACCCGCGCCTTCGACAAAGTAGGTCGCTTGGAAAAGGTCACCGACTGGTCATCGCACGCCACGAAATTCTCCTACGACGCCGACTCAGACCTGACCGCGACGACGTTCCCCAGCGAAACCAAAAACGAAGACAAGTACGCCTACAACGAAGCGGACCAGCTCAGCGAAGTCAAGATGACCAAAGAAGCTGAAACACTCGCCTCGCTCCTCTACGAACGCGACGGCGACGGCCAGGTCAAAACCATCACCAGCAAAGGGCTGCCGGGCGAAGAAAAACCAGGCTACGAATACGACTCGAACAATCGTCTAACCAAAGGCGCGACGATCGGCTACGAATACGACGCGGCCGATAACCCAACCAAACTGGGCGCCGGCGCCTACACCTACGACAAAGCCAACGAGCTCGAAACCGGCCCCAGCCTGATCTACACCTACAACGAAATGGGCCAGCGCACCAAAACCACCCCGACAAGCGGCCCCGCGACGACCTACGGCTATGACCAGGCTGGCAACCTGACCTCCGTCGAACGACCCAAAGAAGGCGAAAAAGCAGAAATCAAAGACACCTACGCCTACGACGGCAACGGCCTTCGCGCGTCGCAGACGATCTCCGGGACAACCACCTACCTCGCCTGGAACGTGAGCGAAGCCCTCCCACTACTCCTCAACGACACAACCAACAGCTACATCTACGGCCCAGGAGGCCTCCCCGTCGAGCAGATCTCAAGCGGAGGCACGATCCTCTACCTCCATCACGATCAGCAAGGCTCAACCCGTATGCTGACAGGCTCCACCGGCAAAACCGAAGCCACAATGACCTACGACGCCTACGGCAACACCACTGGAACCACGGGCACCGCGACAACCCCGCTTGGCTACGATGGTCAGTACACAAGCGTCGACACCAAGCTCATCTACCTACGAGCACGGGTTTATGACCCCGCTACCGCGCAGTTCCTCAGTGTCGACCCCCTATCCAAAATTACACGCTCACTCTATGGCTACGCACACGACAATCCCCTCAACGAAGCCGACCCAACAGGCCTTGTGGCGATCAGCGGGACCAATTCAACGGGTCTGGGACCCTCGTGTGAAACGCCGTCTGAACACCTCGAACGACTCGAACGACTCAGGCGACTCAAGAAACAAGTAGTCCTAGAAGATGCTGAAGAACTAGAAAAGCTCAAAGAGGAAGAAGAAGCAGCCTCGGAAGATCTGATCGTGAAAGCTGGCAAGGTGATCGGAGGATGCCTCGCAGGAACCGACGTCGGGGCTGTGAGTGGCTTTGAGATTGGTATTGTAGTGGGAGATGTACCCGGCGCCCTCGCCGGAGCCACTATTGGTGGGCCCGTCGGATGTGCCGCTGGCGGCTTGAGTGCGGGGTTGTCGTCGGTGAATCCACTTCAACCTTCCGAAGGCGGACCATGAGAACCTCACTAGCCGGATCTGATGGCCAACTGGAGATTTTCCGGCCAAAGCGCGGCAGCGTGGGTCTATTCAGCGCGTACCACGTGCTAGTCGAGGGAGACGACATTGGTGAGATTAGGCGTGGGCAGTCGCGGCGCTTCCGTCTAGCTGCCGGCAAACACGAGGTCCACCTCGAGATCGCATGGTGTCGAAGCCCTTCGATCGACGTAGACGTAGTACCAGGAGAGACGGTCAAGCTCATATGCTGGCCGAAATTCCAGTTTTGGCAAGCGAAAAGGGGCTTGGCCACCCCAGATGAATGGATCGTCCTAGAGCGTAGCGCGGATGTTGATGGTTGAGCCGTGAGTCAATGAGAGAGATACGACAAATCCCCACAGGATTTTGGCTGGCAAACCGAAGGATTGTGCCGTACGCGTTCCTGATCTCGGTAGCCTGGGCTATCTTAGAACTCAGCAAAGACAGGCCGGGGAGGGCGATATACCCAGGCGCCTTCGGTGCCTATTTCCTTTTCTCATATGTTCGCACGAGACGGGGAGGGGGAGAAATCCCAAGAATTCCCGAGGAGTATCGGTTCTATGAAGTGTACGGTTTCTTTGGTGCATGCGTCTTCATCGGCGTGACCATCTTCGTGCTCGCAATACTGGGTGTTGCACACATCGGGATCGTTATAGGCATCGCTGCTTTGGTCGGCGCGGCGGTAAGCGCATACGCAATTGTTCGCGAAACCCAGAACGTACGTCGCGGGCGAAGGATAAAAGATTGCTAGTGAAGAATCCTTGAGCCTCCACGCATCGACTGCTGCGCGATGCCCGTTCTCGACCATGCGACACATAGGCCGCGTCGATCTCCACCTTCCCCGCTAGCTCCTCTTGGGTGAGCTGGGCGCGCTCGCGTAGTTCCCTGAGCGCCTTCCCGAGGGTGCGATAGGGGTCCGCGTCTTTTTCTGCTCGACGAGTCATCGCACGCCACGGCCTTACAGTTGGGCTTAAGCCATGATAGGCTGGCGGATGAACATACAAGTTGGCGCCCGCGATGGTTCTAGCCACCCGGGCGCCGTGGCACCGAGAGCACGAACTCCCGGCACCCAGCCAAGCTACCAGGGACGGCAGCGTGGCTTCCTTGCCGCAGGGCAGTTCTCCCGGGGCCTCCGACCCACGAAGGAGGAACCATGAGCACCGCGATCACACGAGGCGTCCTGCAATCCCTCATCGCCGAGGACCGGCCCTGGACGGTCGAGGAGCTGATCCGCGACAAGGGCGACCGCATCGAGGTCGAAGACGCGATCGCCGAGCTGCACGCCGCGGGACTTCTGAACCGGATCAACAAGCGCGTGGTGTGCGCTTCGCGCACAGCCATTCGCGCGGACGAACTGAACACCTGACACGGCCGCCGCCGAGCAGCCATGACGATGAGCAACGCCGATCTTGGGTGCGCGGTGCGGCGATTGCGCCGGGCACTCCGGGTCACGGGCGAGAGCGAGGATTGCTGCTCCCAGTCCGGAAGTTCACACAGACTGGCGGGCGTGAACCGGCCACCGCCAAGCCAGCGCGCCCACACGGGTGATCAAGACGGTGGACGCCAACCTCTGGCCAGTGTTGTTTGACCCACCTCGATCAGGTAGCCGTCGGGATCGCGGATGTAGCAGCGGATCTCGGTCTCGTGCTGCTTGGGCGGCGTCAGGAATTGGGCGCCCCGCGCGCTCCACTCGGCGTACACAGCTTGGATGTCCGCAACCCGGATGTTGAGGAAGCTGCTCACCCGATCTGGGTCGGGCTGTGTCTCGAGCGTGACGGTCGGCTTATCGTCCGTCGGAGCACCGCCGACGTTGATAATGATCCAGGTGTTGGCCAGCGCTACGTACGTCACCTCGTCACCCGCCTCGCCGGAGATGACCGTCTTGCCGCCCAGTACCTCAGTGTAAAAACGACGGGAACGCTCCACATCATCCGAAACGATGAAGTGGGCCAACACCATCTTCTCATCGATGTTGCTCATAATGACCTCCGTTGTTGGAACAGCTCCACGGTCAGTGTCCTGCGCTTTGGCCGCCGTCAATGTGCAAGACCTCTCCAGTCACGAAAGGCGCCGACTCGAGATATAGGACTCCACCGACCACATCCTCGATCTCGCCAACCCGACCGACAGGGTGCAACGCGCCCATCCCCGCGTAGGAGCTCTCGTCGTGAGTCGGCGTTTTGATCACGCCCAGAGAGACGGCATTTACCCGTAGACCACGGGAGGCATACTCGATCGCAAGCGATTTGGTGGCCGCAACCAGGCCCCCCTTGGTCAGGACGGGCAGAGCGGCTGGTCGACCGCTATCCGCCTGCTCAACAAGCGTCGTCGAGACATTGACCACGTGCCCACAGCCCTGGTCGAGCATGTGTTTGATCGTGCGCGTTGTCATGTGAAAGAAGCCCGCCAGGTTGACGGCGATCAGGGCGTTGAAGTCCTGGAGGGTGTAGTCCGTGAAGGGCTTGCCGATGTAGATCCCAGCGTTGTTGATCAGGGTGTCGATCCGACCGAAGCGCTCGATCGCCGCGTCCACGATGCGCTGCGCGGTATCAGGGTCGGCGATGTCGCCCTCGACGGCAACGATGCCAGAGTCCTCTGACGGCCCGATCGATCGAGCAGTCACGATCACGGCATACCCGCGCTCACGGTATGCCTTCGTGAGGCCCACGCCGATTCCCTGCGAGGCGCCGGTGATGATCGCGACTTTCTCATCATTGCTCACAACGATGCTGCTCATGTTGGCATCCGCAGGTCGGTTTCGGTTCCTGGCATCGATCCAGCGTCGCGCGCATGCCTGGCGAGGTGGCCACAAAGCGGGTTCGCTTTTCAGCGTCGCCGGACCGCCACGCGCCGCGCGGGACGGCCTTGACTTCTGCTCGGATGAGAGGAAAGTATGCGCGACCCGACGGGATCGTGGAGGCGATATGAGCAATGTCCAGGCCGGTGAGTTCAAGCTCGAGGTCGTGGTGGTGCCGGTTTCGGATGTCGACCGGGCGAAGGAGTTCTACGGAGGCCTCGGCTGGAGGCTCGACGCCGAGGTTGCTCGCGGCGAGGACTTCCGTTTGGTTCAGTTCACGCCTCCAGGCTCCGGGTGCTCGATTCAATTTGGCACGAACATCACATCCGCCGAGCCCGGTTCGGCCGAGAGCGTCTACCTGAGCGTCTCCGATATCGAAGCGGCGCGTGAGGATCTGCTGGCACGCGGCGTGCAGGTGAGCGAGGTGTTTCACGAGCGCGCGTTGGGCGCTCGGTTCCACGACCCTGGTCGTTTGCCCGGGCCGGCGCCTGATCACGGCACCTACGGCTCGTTCGCGACCTTTAGCGATCCGGATGGCAACGGCTGGCTGCTCCAGGAGATCACGACGCGGCTGCCGGGTCGCTGAAAGGAGAGGCGCATGGCTACGACATACGAGTCCGCGGAAGATCTGGCGGATGCACTCAGGCGAGCGGCCGCGGCACACGGCAAACACGAGGAGCGAACGGGCCAGGCGGACGAGGACTGGCCGGACTGGTACGCGCTCTACATGGTGCGCGAGCGCGCGGGCGAGGAGCTGCCGAAATGAGCAGTGACTATGACGTGATCGTGCTTGGTGGCGGCTCGCCGGGTGAGCACTGCGCGGGCGCTCTGGCGGAGGGCGGCCTGCGCGTGGCGGTCGTGGAGCGCGAGCTGGTGGGCGGGGAGTGTTCGTACTGGGCTTGCATTCCGTCGAAGACGCTGCTGCGGCCGGGCGAGGCGGTCCATGGGGCGCGCGAGGCCGCGTCGAGCGCCGAGGTCGATGTTAAGGCGGCGCTCGCCTGGCGTGACTTCATGGTCTCCGACCACTCCGACGCCGGACAAGAGCGCTGGCTGGCCGATCGCGGCATCGAGTTGCTGCGCGGCAGCGGGCGGCTCGCCGGTCCTGGCGTCGTCGAGGTCGACGGCGTGCGGCACACCGCGGACCACATCGTCCTCGCCAACGGTGCCGATCCGGTCGTGCCGCCCGTACCGGGCTTGCGCGAGCTCGACGGCGTTTGGACCAGCCGCGAGGCGACGTCGATGAAAGCCGTTCCGCGCCGTCTGCTGATCCTCGGTGGCGGGCCGGTCGGTGTGGAGATGGCGCAGGCCGTTCGTCGACTCGGCGGCGAGGTGGCGGTGGTAGACATGGCCGAGCACGTACTCGGGCGGGAGCCGGCGCCGCTGGGTGAGGCGCTCGGAGAGGTGCTACGCCGCGAGGGCATCGAGCTCGTCCTGTCCGCGAACGCGAGCACCGCACGACACGAGGGCGAGGATTACGTCCTCGAGCTCGACGACGGACGCGAGCTGCGCGGCGAGAAGCTGCTCGTCGCCACCGGCCGGCATCCGCGTGTGCTCGGGCTCGGCCTGGAGACCGTCGGCGTCGAGGCGGACACGCATGGAGTTCCGGTCGACGCGCACCTGCGCGCGGCCGAGCATCTGTGGGCGATCGGCGACGTTAACGGCCTCTGGCCTTTGACCCACGTCGGCAAGTACCAGGGCGAGGTGGTCGCCGCGAACATCCTCGGCGAGCCTCGGAAGGCCAACTACGAGGCCGTCCCGCGCGTCGTCTACACCGACCCGCAAGCCGCGGCGGTGGGCGCTTCCGCCGGCCGTTTCAGCGCCATGGTCCCTATGTCGGAGGTGACGAAGACCGCGACCTACACGCGCGAGTACGCCGACAGCAACGGCTTCCTGACGCTGCTCAGCGATGGCGAGCGGCTGACGGGTGCCTACGCGCTCGGCCCCGAGGCGGGCGAGTGGCTACAGCAGGCGACGCTCGCGATCCGCGCTCACATCCCACTCGACGTCCTGGCCGACACGATCCAGCCATTCCCGACGTTCTCGGAGATCTACGTCGCCGCGCTGAAGACGCTCCGCGGCGAGATCGCGGCGGCGTCCAAGGCCGTCGGTGTGGGACCGCCGATGGCGAGCTGACGGAGGGAGAGATCATGACGACCGCAACGGCCGCCCCGACCAGGTTCGTGGCGGTTACGGCTGATACCGGCCTCACCAACCACGCCGAAACGAAGAAGGAGCACACGTGCGCACTGGCGGGAGCTGCTTCGGATCAACCTTAAGCAGCGCTTTCAACGCAGTCTCGGGTCCAACGGGATCACGAGCCGATCGTCTTTGGCTGGCTGCTTGGGCTTCTCGGGCATACAAAAGACGATAGCGACCCGTTTGTGTCCGATGTCTCGGCTAGCTTCCCGTCTGGCCTTCCCACCAGCGTCCGCTCGGCGGACGCTCCCAGGGGAATCAAGGGGCCAGAAGGGAGGTTGAGGCAATATGCCGCCGCCCCCTAGATAACCGCTAGAGGCGGTTTCACAACCAGGGGCGTCGGTGCCAGCCGGCGCCCCAAATCTTTTCCTGCGTGCTTCGCTACAGACTAGAGATCGCCTGCGTCGGAAAGCCCTCGACCCCTTCGCAGGGGCCAGATCTATCGACCACGGTAGACATCGTGATGGACGGTCCACCCTGTCAGCGCTTCCCGATCTGCGCGCCGATGGGTTTGTCAACGAACACGTCCCCAAAAAACCCCACGATTAGCTGGGCATTCCCGTAAGCGGATGAAGGGACTCGAACCCTCGACCTTCTGCATGGCAAGCAGACGCTCTAGCCAACTGAGCTACATCCGCGCGAGGGCCGATTATAGGGGTGGATGGCCGGTGCGGCGCGTCGGTGGGCGTGTCGCGTGCGTGCTCTGGAATTCCCGCGGTCCGGCTATCCGGCCGCGATCATCACGACGCCGGAGATGGCCAATGCGATTCCCGCCCCCTGCCACGAGCGTATGCGTTCGCCGAGCAAGGTCACGCCGAGGGCGATCGTGACGAGGGGGTACAGGTTGCCGAGGACCGAGGCTACGGTCAGCGGTCCGCGCTGGAGCGCGGTGGTGAGCCCGGTGTCCGCTATGCCCAAGGCGATGCCGCCGAGGATCGCCGGCCGCGGTATTGGCTCAGGACTTGGGATGACGCCTCGGGCGAGGGCGATCGCGCCGGTCACCGTGGCGGCGACCACGAGGTTGCCCACGGTCGGCCACAGTCCTGCGCCCAGAGACGTGTGCCCTACGCAGACGAAGTATGTCCCGAACCCGAGGCCGCACAGGACCGACACCGCCACTTGCCGGGAGACCGGCCAGTCGTCGGTGATCGCCTCGTCGTGCCCGGTCTCGTAGGCGACGAGCGGGATCGATACGAGCGCGCACAGGACGCCGACCTCCGTCAGCGAGGACAGCGCGTTGCCTTCGGCGATTCCGACTACTGTCGGCAGCAGTGCGGTCATGGCGGCCGACACGGGCACGACGATGCCGATCCGCCCATGACCGATGGCTGCGAAGAAGCCGACGTACGCGATGCCGGTCGCCAGGCCGCTTGCGGCTCCCAAGGCGCCGTCGTGCAGGGTCAGATCGCTCGCGCCGAGCACGATCGCGATCGGGACGAGCGTCACGATCGTCGCCACGTGGAGCACGACGGTCACCAGCAGGGGGCTGTGAGTCCGGCTGGCAGTGCCGCCGAGGAAGTCGGAGATCCCGATGAACACCGACGCCATCAGCGCGAGCAGGATGGTCACATCCAGCCGCCGATCGCCTGGCCCAGGGCCGCCGCGCCGATGCCCACGACCACACTTACGAGCACGTTCGCCAGTGCGGCTCTCCTGCGTGCGTCTTCGCTGAGGCTGTGCGTCTCGAGCATCCAGGTCGAGAACGTCGTATACGAGCCGATCGTCGCGGCGCCCGCCAGAACCAGCGCGTTGCCCGTCAGCGCGATGCCCGCCAGCAGACCCAGCATGAACGTGCCGCTCACGTTGACCGCCAGCGTTCCCACCGGCCACGCGATCGGCAGCTTCGATGAGACCAGGTCCTCCAGCAGCAGCCTCGCCACCGCGCCGATGGCGCCCAGCACTGCCACGGCTACCCACAGCGGCGCGCTCACTATGCCTGCGCCTCGGCTGGTGTGGCGACGGTTGCCCGTCCGATCAGCTTCGCTGCCACCGACACCGCCACATAACCGCCCAAGACGCCGGCGAGCACGTAACCGATCGCCAGTTCATAACGGGCGCGGTCGAGCATTGCAAGCAGCTCGATCTGCATCGTCGAAAAGGTTGTGAACGTCCCGCAGAACCCCGTTCCCAGCAGCCTGTATGCCGGGATCGAGATCGGGCCGCGCCGGCGCAACGTCGCCATCAGACAGCCGAGCAGGAACGCGCCGGCGATGTTCACCGCGAATGTCACCCACGGCCAGCTCCCCGCCGCGCTCGGCCATGCCTGCTCCAGTCCGACACGTCCCAGTGCGCCCACCGCTCCGCCCGCACCGACCACCGCGAGCTCCAGCAGGCCGATCTGAGGATGTCCCGCCCTTGCCGATTCGGGCAACTCGCCCAGATCTTCGATTGGCGCTCTTGGTTGTGGCGTACCTGACGTCGTGATGTCCACCGGAGTAAGTCCTCCCGCTCGGAGTTGGGCTCGTCTCGGTAGAAGCCATCAGCGGATACGCCGCGGTTATGGAGCGGGCCTCATCGCTCTCCGGCAGCCTATACGGGCCGGCCGGCCGAACCCTAACTCAGGGCTCGGCCGTGCTGAGGACCCGGTTGTGCCCGCACAACGGCACATCAGCACCCACGACCGAGCGGCTGTCACGACTCTACCGACGCGCCAGGCTCTCGCGCGGTACATACCGCCCGCCGTCGCCTCTTCCCAGCAAGCCCATGAGCTCCAGCTCCGCAAGCGCCAGCATCGTGGCGCCTTCGTCCTCTCCCGCGGAGGTCAGCTTGCCGGGCGTGTCTCTCCCGGCGCCCACCTGCTCGAGCATCGCTTGCAGCCTTGGCTCAAGCTTCGTCGCCTCGGGTATGGCGGACTCGCGCGCGTGAGGCGCCCCCAGCCGGGGTGTGCCCAGCCCGTACAGCAGATCGAGAGCGTCCCCCGGCCCTCGTACCAGCGGCGCGCCTTCCATCAGCAATGCGTTTGTGCCCCCGCTCACCGGCGAGGTCACCCGGCCCGGGACCGCCGCAATGGTTCGTCCCAGGGCCCGCGTGGCGCGCACCCCCACCAGCTCGCGCGGGCTCTCGTCGGCCTCCACCACGATCGTCAGCCTCGCGAGCCCCGCGACCGTCCGCGCACGCGCCGGCTCTGACCAGCGCCGTTCCTGGAACCCGCATGGTGGCTCCGCCACCGCGCACCCGCTCGCCGTCACCCGTTCGTACAGCACCCGTCTGCCCGCCGGTTTGACCACGTCCACGCCGCCCGCCATCACCGTCATCGTCGGTCCCTGCACTTCCAGCGCTCCCGAGTGTGCGGCCGCCGCGATCCCGTTCGCAAATCCGCTCACGACCGTCACCCCGCTCGCGGCCAGCCCGCGCGCAAGGCTGCGCGCCATCTCCATCCCGTAGTCGGTCGCTCTCATGCTGCCCACGATCGCGACCGCCGGCTCGGCCGTCAGCATCCTCAGGCGCTCGCTTGTGCCCACAATGTGCAGCATCCTCGGTGCTCCTTTGCGGTCGCGCAGCGCGCCTGGGTAGCCGGGGCAGTGCCGGCACACCGTCTCCACGCTCGCCTTTGTGTCGAGTGCCTTCGCATCGAGCTCATCCGGCTCGTCGACCTCGAACCGCTCCCAGCGCTCATTCAGCTCCTTGCGTCGCCTACCGCCGATCGCCTCGATCAGCTGCAGGTCGTCCAGCTCGAGCAACTCCAGCAGCCTGCTCTCGTCGCGGCCGCGGTAGTCCAGCCGCACGCTCAGCCTGCTCAGCAGCCAGCCTCGCCGTACGCACTCTCTGCACGCGCCATCTATCGCGTTGCTCATCTCACACCAGCCTTCATGCCGCCCGGCTGCCCCGCAGCCCGGTCTCCGGTCGCAGTGACAACGCCACGCCGACATCCCGCATCCGCACCCGCTCGCAGCCGTTGAGATCGGCGATCGTTCGCGCCACGCGCAGCGTGCGGTGCTGTCCTCGAGCGCTCAACGTCCCCTTCTCCTGGGCGTCGCGCAGCATCTTCTGTCCCCGCTCGTCCAGCCGCGCATCCCGTTCGAGCATGCTCACGTCCAGGTGCGCGTTCATCACGCACTCTCCGCGCTGCCTATGCGCCTGGCGCTCGCGTGCTTGCACCACCCGCTCGCGCGCCTTCTCCGAGCTCGTCCACGGTTCTGCGCTCAGCCCCTCGACCCCGGCGTTCTCAAGCTTGGCCTGCAGGTCGATCCTGTCCAGCAGCGGACCGCTCAGCTTGCGCCGGTGGCGCGCCATGTCGGTTTCGCTGCACCCGCAGCGTTCCCTGTCGCCCGCATATCCGCACGGGCACGGGTTCGTCGCGGCGACGAGCATGAACCGCGCCGGATACACCGCCGAGTGTCTTGCCCTGACGATCGCCACGCGCCCGTCCTCCAGCGGCTGGCGCAGCGCCTCCAGCGTCGGCTTGGCGAACTCCGAGAGCTCGTCCAAAAACAGCACTCCTCGGTGAGCGAGCACCACCTCGCCGACCCACCCCTTGCGTGCCCCTCCGACCAGTCCCGCGGTCGTGATCGAATGATGTGGCGCCCTGAACGGCCTGCTATGAGCCAGTTCGCCCTCCAGGCCGCCCGCGATGCTGTGGATGCGCGTCACCTCGATCGCCTCCGGACGGCTCAATCCGGGCAGAATCGACGGGACTCGCTGCGCGAGCATCGTCTTGCCCGTCCCCGGCGACCCGCTCAGCAGACAGTTGTGCCCGCCCGCCGCCGCCACGATCAGCGCCCGCACCGCGTGATGCTGGCCGCGCACCTCACTGAGGTCTGGACCCGTCGCGCCCATGCCCCCCGTCCCCGCCGGCTCCGGGTTCTCCGGCTCGGGCAATGGGTCCGGCTCGCCGCCGCTCAGCACGCGCACCGCGCTCTTCAGCCATTGCACAGGCGCGACCTCCAGCTCTTGCACCAGCATCGCCTCTCTCGCGCGCTCAGGAGCAAGCATGAGCGTCTCCACATCCGCCTCGGCGCACCCCTGCGCCACCGCCAGCGTCCCCTGGCAGCACCTCACGGCGCCGTCGAGCGCCAGCTCGCCGAACAGCGCATGGCCGTCCAGACGATCCTTCGGCAGCTGCTCGCTCGCCGCGAGCACCCCGCAAGCCAGCGCCAGGTCCAATCCCGGGCCGACCTTCGGGATGTCGCCGGGGGCGAGGTTGACCGTGATCCTGCGCGCCGGAAACTCATATCCCGAGTTGAGGATCGCCGCCTGCACCCGCTCGCGCGCCTCGCGCACCGACGGGTCGGCGAGACCGACGATCGCAAACGCGGGCAACCCCGGTCTGATGTCGACCTCAACGGTCACCCGCCGCGTCTGCAACCCCTCGATCGTGAACGTCCTCGTCCGTGCCAACATCGTTTCTGCCTCCTGTCATTCGCGGAGACATCCAAGTTAGGCATCCCTTGGGACGAAACTCTCGGGCCGGGGTTGCGTGGGAGATCTGACCGACCTTGCGAACGGGCCAAGACTGAGCGTGGTACCGAAACTCAAAATCAGCCAAGCAGGTCCGGAATGTCGTCCCGACCGCCCCGCGAAGCGGTTTTGCGGTCGGGAGGACGTCCGGAGTCCTGCGCCTCTTGGGACGAAACTCTCGGGCGAGACTCTCGGGCGGCTTTGAAAAGTCTGTTTTGCCGAGGTTTGTGTCAGGAGTGTGTCTTATCGCGTACAGACCTCAAACTATCCGCCTAAACGCTGGTCGTGACGCTGGGGAGGCCGTATGGTGTCGGCTGTTCCGCGGAACAGCATGCGCAGCGGCCCGGTGTGGCACATCTCCTCTCGTAAGGGAGCCGCCATACCGGGCCGCCCGGATACTGCTCAGAGCAGACTACCGCTCGCTTGTGGGCGCGCTACATCCCGTCGGGATGGCGCGCCACATAGCCCGCGGTGGACATCATCGAGTCAGACCATCTCGTCCCCGTCTCCTGCTGGGCGATCGTGTCAAACCGTTTGCCGTCCACCACCATCCACGCGTGTTCTGCGTTTGCGTAGATCGTTATGTACTTGCCCGGGCCCGCTTCGCCGTAGGACTCGAGCGCCGATGAGTCCTCTGGCGAGGTCAGCAACCCGCCGCCGTGCAGCGCATATGACACCGACCCCGAGCAGTCATACCCAGTCGACTGGAACGAGCCGTGCCCGCCGCCGAACACGTACGGCCGCGTCGCGATTTCATCGCCCGCGGCGATCACCCTCGCGACGACGCTCGAACCGCCTTCGCCGCCGCCCGCCGTGTTCGATGAGCCACCACCGCCCTGTCCGGCGCCGTCCAGCGCCGAGCGCGGGGGATTCAGCGTCTGCCCGTCGCTGACGCCGATCAGGCTCCACGTCGCCGGACCCACGACCCCGTCCACGGTCAGGCCGTGCCGGGCCTGCAGGCGCTTGACCGCGGCCTCGGTTTCCGGGCCGAACGTACCGTCGGCGGTGAGGTGCAGCGCGCTCTGCAGCTGCGCCACGGTGTTGCCGCCCGCTCCCGCCGTGCCCGCTGTGGAAGATGCTTCACCGGCGCCGGGGTCGGCGCCGGCATCCCCATTGGCACTGCTGCTGTGGTGTTCAGAGTGGACGATCGCCGAGGTGGGTGGCGTCAGCGTTTCCTCACCGCTCACCCCGATCACGTTCCATGTCGCCGGTCCCACGATCCCGTCCACTGTCAGCCCGTGCCGGGCCTGCAACCTTCTGATCGCCGCCTCCGTCTCCGGGCCGAAGTTCCCATCGGCCGTGACGTGCAGCGCGCTCTGCAGCCGCGCGACCGCGTCGCCTCCGGAGCCTTCTTCTCCGCTTGCGGAGGACGTTTCCACCAGTCCGCTCACATCCGCCACCGACGCGCGCGCCGGAGCCTGGCCGCGCAGCGCCGCGCTGGTCAGCGGTCCGACGATGCCGTCGACCGTCAGCCCTCTGCTCGCCTGGAACCTCTGCACCGCTTCTTCGGTCGCCGGCCCGTACACACCGTCCACCGTGACGTTCCCCAGCGCCTGCTGGAGCAGCTGCACCTGCCTGCCTTCGCTTCCCGGGCTCAACACGATGCTGTGTTCGGTCGTCGTCGCCGGGCCGGCCGCGGGGCCGCCCGCCCCGCTTGCTTCGGCCAGGCTCGCGCTCGGACCGGCCGCCAGCGCCACCAGTGCGCCCAGCGAGATCCGCTTCGCGCGTGTACCCGCCGGCACGAACCGCAGCTCTTCGGCGCGCCTGCGCGCACGCGAGCGGCCCAGCGACAGATCCCACGGTTCCGCCTCGGTCAGGTCCCGCGCCGTGGGGCCGCGTCCGCGGCCGTCCAGCAGCGCCGACAACGATGAGGGGGAGGGGACGCCCGTCGTCCCGAACCGGCGTCCGCGACCGCTCGGAGATCGCCCGGCGCCGGCGCGCTCGCGCCGCGCGCGAGAGCGGGCATACGAAGCCTCCCAGGGGTCCATAACAGCAAGATCACGCGACGGGGCTTTTCCCGGCATGCGCAGCACGTCCTTTCGACTCGCTTTGGCGCCTACGGGGTTAGCTGTCGGGCTCGCGCACGTGCGCTACGCCACACTGTGGTGGCGATTCGCCCCCGCAGCCTTTATCTGGGCTGCTCTGGGTCCCCCGCTCCCCGACCTCGTGAGGTCAAGGATTAGGCACTGAACGCGGGCAACCTAACACGTCCGCCTGCAAGATGCATCACATAGGGAGGTTTGCAACGTTTCTTGCCGACGTACGCTTTCCGCGCCGAGGTCCTCCGAGCCCGCTCCGCTCAGCAGGATGGATTTTGCGATCGCTGTCTTACCGATCGGAGATCGACGGATCTCCGATCGGCCAGCACGCGCCCGACCGCGGTCCCAACGCTTTCGACTTGCCGGCCGATCTCCGATCGGTCGCCCGGTCTCGGCCGCAGCAGCCCGCCGGCCGATCTTTGATCGGTAGGCGCGCACAGCGTCGTGCGCTGGTAACTTCGCTCTGATGCGCAAGCACGGTCTCGACCCCCGGATACTGCTCTCGCTGCTAGTGCTCGTCGTGATCGCCGGCGGCGTCGCGGTGCTTCTGATCGGCGGCAACTCGCGCCAGCAGGCCACCGGCGCGACCACCGCCCACGGCGAATTCCGCGCCGAGGGCGTCTTCTCGCCGTCGGCGCCCGCTCCGTCGCTTGAGCTTCACAACTATCTCGGACAACCGGTCAACATCGACTCCTACCGGGGTCGTGCGGTGCTTGTGACCTTCCTCTACACCAACTGCCCCGACGTCTGTCCGCTGATCACCGCCGGCCTGCACGCGACCCTCGAACTGCTGGGCCCGGCGAAGTCCTCGCAGGTGCAGATCATCGCCGTCTCAGTCGACCCCCGCGGCGACACCGTCCGGGCTGTGGCGGCCTTCCTCGCCCGCCACAAAATGACCGGGCGCATGCTCTACCTCACCGGCTCAGCCCATGAACTCGCCCACGTCTGGAAGGCCTGGGGCGTCGGCTCTGAACGCGACGCCCAGCAGCCGCAGTTCGTCAACCACTCCGGCCTGGTCTACGGGATCTCCGCCTCCGGCAAGCGCACCACCGTCTACGCCTCCAACTTCATCCCCGCCGAACTCGCCCACGACGTGCCGCTGCTGGCGGCCCAGTAGGGGACGATCGCCATGTCCGAGCCACAGACAGATGACGCGACAGTCCGGCTGCCGAGTTGGACATTCGAGCCCGGCCACACCGAGGCGGGCTTCCGTGCCCGCCACATGATGGTCACGTGGGTGCACGGTCTGTTCAAGGACGTGCACGGCAAGCTCCACATGGACTGGGACGATCCGTTGACGGCGACGTTCGCGGGGAAGATCGACGCCACCAAGCTGTGGACGGGAGAGCCCGACCGCGACGCCCATCTGCGCAGCGCCGACTTCTTCGACGTGGAGAACCATCCCACGATCACGTTCTCCGGGGGACTGACCGAGCGCACCGGGGACATCAACTTCAAGGCCGTCGCGGATCTGGAGATTCGCGGGATCACCCGCCAGGTGGCGATGGACGTCGCGTATCTCGGGCAATGGAAGACCCCGTTCTGGGTGGGCGATGAGAACAAGGGAACGCTGACCCGCATCGGCTTTGAAGCCAAGACCCGGATCAACCGTCACGACTTCAACGTCTCCTGGCAGGATCAGATTCCCGGCGGTGGCGTGGTCGTCAGCAACGAGATCGAGGTCACCCTGGACATCGAGGCGATCCTCGACGCCGACCTGCATGCCACCGGCGCGATTGAGTACTACCGTGCAGATAACCCTGCTTGATTGACAGCCGACGAAGCGATTGGAGGACACCATGGCCGCCTGCAACCACCTCGACCATGTCCTGATCACACAGCTGCCCGAGGCCGTCGACGGCTGTGAGGACTGTCTGCTGACAGGCGACCCCTGGCTGCACCTGCGCATCTGTCTGGAGTGCGGTCACGTCGGCTGCTGCGATGACTCGCCCAACCGTCACGCCACCGCCCACAGCCAGTCCAATGCTCACCCGATCATCCGCTCGCTGCAGCCCGGCGAGATCTGGTCCTGGTGCTTTATCGACGAGGTCGCGATGCGCATTCCCGAGGTGCAGGGCGAGACCCGCATACCGCCATCACCGCTGGGTGGCTGACTCTACTCTTCGTCCTCCTCGGCGATCGCCTCGCGCAGCGCCTGCTCGAAAGAGCGTGGCAGGAAGTCGAACAGCTCCATACCCGATGGGTCGGTGATGGTCGTCTTGGTGGAGAGTCCCTCGATCAAAGGCCTCGCAACGCCAGCGTCGACCGGTGTGATCAGGCCAATCCAATGCGACGAGAGCCACGGGGTCAGCAATGGCACCGGGATGCGTGGGCGGTGGCGCAGTCCCAATGCATCGGCCATCCGGTCGAGCATCTCACCGTATGTGAGTATCTCGGCCGACCCGACCTGGATTTCGCGGGAGCGTGTCTCTGGTACGCGAGGAGTCTCGACCAGGTAGCGCAGCACATCACCGATGCCGATTGCCTGCGTAGGCGTGTCGAGCCACGTGGGTGCGAGCATCACCGGCAGGCGCTCGACCAGCGAACGCAGCGTTCGGTAGCTCTCGGAGCCCGCCCCCACCACCATGCCGGCACGAAACCAGGTCAGTGGCGGTCCCTGCTCGCGCAGGATCTCTCCGACGCGCAGGCGCGAACGCAGATGCCGGGATGCGGGATGATCGCCAAGACCGCCGAGGTAGACGATCCGCTCGATGCCGGTGGCGACCGCGAAGCGGGCAAAGTTGGAAGCCGCGATCGCGTCACGTTTCTCGTAGTCGGAATCGCCGCCGCGACCCATCGAGTGAACGAGATAGTAGGCCGTCGTATAACCATCGCCGATTGCGCTCAGGGAGCTCGGATCGAGCATGTCGCCGCGATGCACCGTGACAGCGGGATCGAAGCTGACGCGGCCAGGGTCGCGCACGACGCACCCGATCGGCTCGCCGAGCGCATGAAGCTCGCGCACCAGTCGGCTGCCTACATAACCGGAGGCTCCGGTGACGAGCGTGCGGACCATACCCAACGAATCAGCATACGCCGCGGCGACAGGAAGTCAGGCGTGCAGCGCGCGTGTGAGGCTGACCACGATATAGATGGAAAACCCGAGTCCGAGCAATCGCCGAAACCAGTTGTCTCCGTGGCGTGCCTCTTCGTAGGCCCACACACTCAGAGCCACATAGAAGACCGCCAGGAGGAATCGATGTCCCGTGCCGTGCGTGAAGTGGCCCGCGACGCTCGCGAGCAGCGCGACGATCAGCGGCGGGTTGGGAAACTGGACGAGGGCAAAGTCCGCAGGCCAGCTCCATCGCGCCAGACGCCTGATCGATGGTGAGATATCGAGTCGGATGTCTCACCGATCCTGACGACTCGCGCTCACGACGGTGCACGGTATACCGCCAGCCAGGCGAACAGGCTGATTGTGGCGGCCTGGGTTTGCAGCATCCCCGGTAGGGCATAGCGCGCGGGCACGGTTTCACCGTTCCAGGAGAGTAGATACAGCCCTTCGCCGTCCACCGCGCGAGTCTGCGCGTCGCGCGCGTTGTCAGCCGCAAGCGTATACAGCGTGGGGTCGCCGTCGAGGGAGTACAGCGCGAGCATCCACTGCAGGTAGATGGCGTCGTACTGGGGTGCGAAGTCGAGCAGGTGGCCGAAGCGGACGAGGGCGGCGGCTTGCAGATCCTCGGCGATCCGGCAGTCGGCAGGCGTGTCGGTGATCCGGCAGAGCACCGCCTGGGCGTAGATGAGCGGCGACTCGATGTAGTCGATCGGTGTCGGGCTCAGGCTGCTGCCGGCATACAGCTGGTCGGCGACGCTGAATCCGCTGGTGTTCGCCCATCCCAGGAACCTGAGCGCCTGGCCGAGGGCGAAGCTCGAATGGGTCTGCTGGTAGAGCAGTGTCGCCAGGAGCGTGCCGCTCGCCAGGGCCTCGCCCGCCTTGTAGGGGTGCAGCGTGTTCCACCAGATCCCGCCTGTATTCGGATCCCAGCCCGCGGCGGCGATGTAGTGAAGCGCGCGCTGCGCGTCGGCGAGGTAGCGGCGCGATCCGGTGGCGCGGTATGCCTCGACGAACGCGAGTCCCCACCAGCCGTTATCGTCAAACCAGGTCTCGGTGTCCGGCGTGCGGTCTCCGGGGTAGGGGGAGTAGCCGGGGATCGGGCGCAGTCCCCGGTTCAGGTAGCGCTCGGCCCCCGTTGCGAAGCGCGCGACCGCGTGCCGGTTCACGGGCGTGGGCTGGGCGATGGCGATCGCGTCCAGCGACTGAAACAGCGGCACGATGTCCCAGATCGTGGCCAGCGGATAGCGGTCGTGGTCGTTCAGTCGCGCGTCATACCAGCCGAGCCTCCCACCCCTCCAGCGCTGCTCGGCGTGCGCGACACCGGATTGCGCCAGCGCGAGATAGCTCTGCTGGGTGGCTGTGAGCGTTGGCGCGGGAGCCACGGGCGATGGTGAGGCCGCGCGCGCGGAAGCCGCGAAGGAGGTCGCGATTGCAAGGGTGGACAGGCAGAGGGTGAGTGCGCGCATGGAAGCTGTAACCCGACACCTCCTAGATCGGCGCGGCGCTCGCACTATGTGAGGGCGGGAGGCCGGCTCGCCGTTTTCAAATCGGTTGCGGACGACCTGATTGACTTCGTAGGTTCAACGTATTAGATTCCCGATCCATGGATGTTGCCACTGGGACAACAGATCCGATTACAGGTACGGGCACCGGCTCGCGCAACGTCGATGGGCAGGCGATCGCGATCACCGTCTTCAGCTCGGTCAAGTGGCCGGGCCGGCTGTGGCTTGCGCTCGTATTCTGGTTCGTCACCCACTTCTCGAAGTCGCAGGGAACCCTGGGGCGGCTCTCCTTCATCCACTTCGCCCGCTGGACGCTCGTGCGGCGGATTCCCTACAACGGCCCGCCGCAGAGCAAAGACAAGCTGAGCTACCCCCGGCTGTTCTTCGAGAGCAACTTCAACGGCGGCTGGGAGGAGTACATCGACGCGTTCTCGCACATCCTTACGCGTGGCATGAAGGTCTTCTGGGGAACCTCCTACGGGTTCCCGCAGCCGCTGCCCACGACACCCTTCAAGGAATACATCAAACGCAACGAGCTCGAAGTGAGCCACTTCTACTCCGCCTATCCGCAGGCCACGACGACGATGGTCCTCGCGGCGCTCGGACTGGCGCAGAAGCTGGAGCAGTTCAAAGAGCAGACCCGGGGGGCGACGCCGGAGGACTTCGCGCGGGCCTGGCGGGAGCTGCTGAGCGACGTGCAAGGAAGCCTGTGAGCTGTGAGCAACCGAGCGGGACAGGCCTATGCGTTCATGGCCATCACGCCGATCTTGGCGGGCAGGGAGGCCGAGCTGCGCTCCTATCTGGAGAGCCTCTCCCAGAGCGGCAGTCCCTTCGTCAGACTGCCGCGAACACATTTCGCCCGCTGGGTGATCTTGCCCGATTGGGCCGATGATCCCTCACAGCCCAAGCAGGATCACCTCGAATCTCAGTACCTCATCTTTACGAGCAACTTCGACGGCTCGCTGAGCAGCTACCTCGACGAGCTCAGCCAAGAGCTGGCAGCGGAGGCGGTCGAGATCTGGGGTCGCTGCGCGGGCTGTCCCGCGAGCGCGGCGGGCGCCGAGCTGAAGTCATACCTGCTGCACAACCAGATCAACACCGGCTTCTTCGTGGCCGCCTACCCGGACGCGTCCGTCGAGAGAGTGAGGATGAGCCTTGCGATACGTGATCGGCTCATCGCCCTCGCCGTGAGCTCCCAGGAGATGAACCCTTCCGCTCTGCAGACGGCGTTCAACGCGGAGTTCGGTGCGTGATGGCTGTCGCTGAGGTGGCGAGGATCGACTACGCCGACATTCAGGGCGACATTCTGCGCGCTTACGGTAATGCCTACGATCGAACCTCCTACCTGTTCGCCCACCTCCAGGACCCGGCCGGGGCACGGGCGTGGCTGGGCGACCTCGTCGCGCAGGTCACCAACGCCGAGGAGTGGGCCGGTCTCAAGCCCGATGGAACACTGAACGTGGCGCTGACCTACGCGGGCCTGAAGGCGCTCGACGTGCCCGCATCGGTACTTGCCTCGTTCTCAGAAGAGTTCCGCGAAGGCATGGCCGCTCGCGCTGAAACCCTCGGCGACATTGGCGAGAGCGCCCCCGCCCACTGGGAGCCGGCTCTCGGTACCGGTGAGGCTCACGTGCTCGTCACGATCAACGCCCGGACGACCGAGCTGCTGGAAGAGAGGCTGCGCGCCTTCCGCGCCGGTGTCGAACAGGCCGAGGGTGTCGCGATCGTCCACGAGCAGCACGCCCAGTTGCTTGCCGGCGTGCGCGAACACTTTGGCTACGCCGATGGCTTGGCCCAGCCGGCAATCGCAGGCGTCACCGACCACAGGACGCTCGGTGGGGGAGTTCCCGAAAAGGAAGACCGCTGGCGAGGACTGGCACTGGGCGAGTTCATCCTTGGCTACGAGGACGAGGACTCGCTGGTGGATCCCCAGCGCCGCCTTCCCAGCGCCCCCACCGAACCGTTCGGTCGCTCGGGCACCTACATGATCTACCGCAAGCTGGCCCAGGACGTGGCGCTGTTTCGCAAGACGCTGCGCGAGGCCGCCCGCCTGTATGAGGACGGCGACGAGGAGAAGCTTGCCGCCAAGGTGGCCGGGCGCTGGCGCAACGGCACCCCGCTCGTGAGTTCGCCCGATGCGCCCGACCCGAACTTCGACCCCACCGACCTGCGCAACAACGCCTTTCGCTATCTCGATACCGACGCCGAAGGGGCCGGTTGCCCGCTCGGTGCCCACATCCGTCGTGCCAACCCGCGCGACGCGCTCGGCTGGAAGGGACTCGCCGATTCCGGACTGCTGGCCTATCGCCACCGCATCATCCGGCGAGGCATGCCCTACGGCCCGCTGCTGCCGGCCGCTGCCACCGAGAACGACGACCACGATCGAGGACTTGTGTTCGTATGCTTCAACGCCAGCATCTCGCGACAGTTCGAGGGTGTGCAGACCCAGTGGATGAACGACGGCAACGCCTTCCGCCTCGGCCACGACAAGGACTTCTTGCTCGGCGACTCGAGCACCACCGACAAGATGACCATCCAGGGCGAATCGCCGAAACCGCCGTTCTTCCTTACGCCGCAACCGGCGCTGGTAAAGACCAAGGGCGGCGAGTACCTGTTCGTCCCCGGGCTCGGCGCGCTTCGCGCGCTGGCGGACGGAGAGTGGAGCAGGTAAGTCAGGGCCTATTCGAGGACACGCATAAAGACTGGGCCCGAAACTAATCGGTGGGTCTTTCGTTGACGGGGTCGGTTGGCCTGGTGGCGGGCATCAATTGGGCATCGCTTGGTGGAGCGCGTGAACATCACGATCGGCCCGATGAGCTTCGAGCGCGCCGACTACGACGCTGAGAACGATGTGCTCTACCTGCACGTGGGGGAGCCTCGGGATGGCGAGGGCGAGGAGACCCCGGAGGGTCATGTTGTTCGCTATGAGCCGGGCACCAGCCGTATTGTCGGGCTGACGATGATGGGTCCCCTCCGCATCCTGGAGCGCGACGGGCATCTCGCGGTCACGATTCCCGAGACGGTGCAGACGACCGCTGCGGATCTGGCCCCCGCGCTCGCAGCTGTTTGACCTCCGGTAATCGACTGAGAGGCGGAGATGGTTCACGTTGAGTTCTGGCGTCCGGGCAGCGAATCGGCCAATCCGAGTGTGTCGCCACGCTCACACAGCACGGACGCTCACAGCCTCATCGAGGGTCGTGAGCCACTCCTCGTCGATCTCGAGCGGGTGGTGCTCAGCATCTCCACCGGTGAGGCGATCCTTGGGAGGATGACCCAGAAGAGTGGGCACGCAGCCTGACCGGCTCCCTACCCTGCGCGTCGTCGACGAGAAACGCCTCGTCGTCAGCGAGCGGGTCGAGCGCGCGGCGTTCAGCCGCTTCGCTGAGGCACGGGGCCGATACCGCTGTCTCCGGGCTCAGGGAGACGTAGGGGGGAGCGCCGGCCATGCCAGCGACATACCTGGTGATGGCAGTGGGATGAGCGCCGGCAATGACTCGTGCGGCCCAGGCCCGTGGTCGCGCCCTCAGTCCTCGGCCGAGGAGCACGCGGTGGTTCGCTACCCAGTCGTAGGTCCGCGAAGTTGCTGTCGGCAACCGCGAAACGATACTGGCGATCGGGGTTCCCCCGGGCAAGGCGTCGAAGATGACAGGGATGCCTGCGCCACCTGAATGAAGCATGCCTCCAGCGTCGATGAGGTGCCACGACTTCAGGCGATCTTCACGCTCCATGTCGATGAGAAGCTCATCTCCGCGGGTGCTCTGGATCGGTACGGGGTGCACGCGGTTCGCCCGATCCCAGGTCAGCAGCATCGCCAGCATCACTTCGCAGAACCCGCAGTCGTCGTCATAGAGAACGATCAGGATGTCCTCCCGGAGGTCGCGCATCAGGCACATGATGATGCCTGGTGCGCACGGTTGCCGGCTCAGGCCGTTGAGGGTGGCTTCGCGCGCACCGCGGGGAAAACCGTGCCGAGCAGGCCACGGAGGGTCGCCGTCGCAATGTTCATCTGGTCGAAGTAGTCGCGCCAGAGCACGATCTGTGCGTCGTGTACATCGAAGCGTCCGCAGACCCAAAACTGGAGGCGCAGCCGGCCAAACTTCAGGACATCTGTGCGCTCGGTCAGAACCGTTCCTCCGTCCGCGGAGATGGCATGCACATAGACCTCGAACCCGGCGCCAGCTCTGCCCAGTGTGGCCTGAAAGAGCCGACGGGTGCGCTCACGTCCGCGCACCGTGGGTAGCCCTACATTCTTGTACTCCACGTCCACTGCCAAGAGCTCCACCGCGCCATCGACATCTCCCAAACGAAGCATCTCCAAGAACTGCTCGACCACCAGCGTGGGCGTGGAACTGGTCCCCGTCTGGTGGACCTGCTCTCTCGTGACCTCGCTTGCACGCTCAGGCATGGCTGTAAGCATAGGCGACGCCTATCACGCGCCCGCTCCGATCTGCGTACCCAAGGAGGTGTCCGAAGTGCCAAGCGGATCTGATCGCCAGTGCTCGCCGGCTGACAAGCTTTCAGGAGTGAGTGAGCATTCGGAGTTAGTGAGGGATTCGCGCGTTACGAGGACCGGGTGAGAGCGGCTTGGACGGCGGCGACCGCGCTCGCGCCGGCGACTTGTAGCGGCTCGGTGGTGCGCATGGCGCGGCAAAAGATGAACGCACCCTCCAGCAGGCAGAGCATCGTAAACGCCAGTTCGCTCGACGTCTCGCGCGGGATGCCGGCGGCGGCGAAGTACTCGGTCGCGCCGGTGATCCAGGTGTCGAATACCTCGGCGGTGGCCTCGCGCAGCGGCTCGCTGGTGCTGGCGACCTCCAGAGCTACCGTGGCGATCGGGCACGCGTCGGCGTAGTCGGTTTCGCGCAACGTCTCGGCCGCTCCGCTGAAGAACTCTCCGACGGCCGCGATCACGTCCGGCGCCTGCGCGGCGATCGTTGTGAACAGCTGGAGGTAGAGCTGCCCGGAGGAGCGGATCGTCTCCGCTGCGAGCTGCTCCTTGCCTCCGGGGAAGAAGTGGTAGACCGACCCGAACGGCGCGTTCGCCGCCTCCACGATCTGTTTGACGCCGGTGCCGGTGTAACCCTGGCGGCGGAACAGCTCAGCGCTTGAGTCGATGATGCGGTCCTTGGTGGTGCTGGCCATGTTCGGTCCTCTGATTCGCGTTGCGCTCGGCCGCGAGCTTCCGGTCCCGTGCTCGTTGGTCGTGCGCGTGATGATAGGCTCATCGCTCACTAGAGCGATCTATCAAATGGTGTTGGAGGTGGTCATGTCCGAGGTGGAGCTGTCGGCGGGAACAATCGAGTACGAGGACACGGGCGGCAATGGGCCCGTGATCGTGTTCGTACACGGGCTGATCATGGACGGCTCGCTATGGCGGCACGTGGCAGCGGACCTGCGTCGCGACTACCGCTGTGTGCTGCCCACCCTGCCATTCGGCGCCCATCGCCGTCCGATGCACCCTGACGCTGACCTGTCGATGCGGGGGATGGCAGAGATCCTCGGCGAGTTCATCGAAGCACTGGACCTGCGTGAGATTACGCTCGCGATGAGCGACTGGGGCGGGCCACTGCTGCTCGTCGGCGGAACCCGCGACGAGCGCATCGCGCAGCTGGTGGTGTGCTCGTGCGAGGCGTTTGACAACGTTCCACCCAAAGGCGCGGCGAAGCTGCTACCACATATCGCGCGCATCCCCGGAGGACTCGATGCGGCGCTTTTGCCGTTTCGCTTCGACCGGCTGCGCAGGCTGCCGATGACCTACGGTCCCCTGAGCAAGCGACCGGTCCCGCGCGAGGTGATGGACCGCTGGTTCGGCCCCATCCGCGAACAGCGCGAGATACGCCGCGACCTACGCAAGTACGTGCGTAGCGCAGCACAGGGGCGTCGCGACCTACTCGCAACGACGGACAAGCTGGCGGCGTTCGATCGTCCCGCACTGATCGTGTGGGCCAGCGAAGACCGGCTGATGCCCCCCGAGCACGGCCGCCGGCTCGCCGAACTACTGCCCCACAGCCACCTCGTGGAAATCGCGGACTCCTACACGCTGATCCCGGAGGACCAGCCGGCCACGCTCACCGCGCACATGCGCGAGTTCCTCACTGACGCACAGCCCACGACCTGACCCGGCATCGCCGACGCATCGATCAGGCTGAGAGCAACTCGATGCGGTTGCCCCACGGGTCCTGCGAGTAGAACCGCCGGACACCGGCCAACGCCTCATCCCAGACCACCTGCTCACCGGCATCTCGCAGACGCTCGGCGAGCACGTCGAGCTCGCCGGCAGCCACACGAATCGCGGGGTGCGCCTTGCGCCGGCGCGAAGTCGTCCTCGACCCCGACATGCAACTGCTGCCCCCGCAACGAAACCAGACTCCGCCACGCCCACGAAGCGACTCGGGCTTCTCGACCTCCGCCAGCCCGAGCAGGGTCCCGTAGAACCGCCGCGCCTCAGCCTCGCAACCTCGCGGAGCCGCCACCTGCACATGATCAAGGCCCACCACGCTCATTGCCCGAAACCTAGCTCACCACTGCCAGCGCTACAGATAAGCGCGAAGCCCGGTCCAGCCCGTAGTCGGTGGCTCGCGCCGGGGGCGGTAGGCTTCCGTCTCGGGATGAGCGGCCCGTCGCATTCGAGGCTGGGAGACGCCGGTGATCGGCGCGGGGGCGCGTTCTACGACGATTCTGAGTTGTTCGAGCGGTATCAACAGCACCGTGCGTGGTCGCTGAATCCGAACATCGTCATGGAGGGCCCGGCGCTCTTTGACGAGCTCGGCCCGGTGCCGGGATTGCGCGTGCTTGACCTCGGGTGCGGCGATGCCGAGATCGGACGCGAGTTGTTGAACGCGGGTGCTGCGCGCTATCGGGGCATTGATGGGTCTACGCGGATGGTCGAGGCTGCCCGACGCGTGCTTGAAGACACGAGAGGAGAAGCCGTTCTAGTGTCCTGCATCTTAAGTTCGTTTAGTAAGTATGGTATTCTGTGGCATGCCCAGAACAGGACGGCCCAGGCAGGTGTTGGAGTTGACCGGCGAGGAGCGTGAGCAGCTCGTGCGGTGGGAGCGGCGTAGGAAGTCTTCCCAGGCGTTGGCGTTGCGTTCGCGGATTGTTCTCGCGTGTGCGGAGGGTCACCCCAATACGGAGGTCGCACAGCGGTGTGGCGTCTCGCCACCGACGGTAGGGAAGTGGCGTAGGCGGTTCTGCGAGTTGCGCCTGGATGGGCTCTCGGACGATCCGCGGCCTGGGCGGCCGGCGACGATCACTGCCCAGCAGGTGGAGGAGGTGCTGGTCGCGACGCTTGAGTCCACACCGGAGAACGCGACGCATTGGTCGCGCGCGAAGATGGCCGAGCGCTCGGGACTCTCGACCTCGACTGTCGGGCGTATCTGGCGCGCGTTCGATCTCAAGCCGCACCGCACCGACACGTTCAAGCTGTCTACCGACCCGTTGTTCGTGGAGAAGGTGTACGACATCGTCGGTCTGTACCTAAATCCGCCCGAACTGGCAGTGGTGTTGAGCGTGGACGAGAAGAGTCAAGTGCAAGCATTGGCGCGCTCCCAGCCAGCGTTCCCGATGATGCCCGGGATGTGTGAGAAGCGCACTCACGACTATCTGCGGCACGGGACCACAAGTCTGTTCGCCGCGTTCAACACCGCTGACGGGTCGGTGATCTCGAGCCTGCATCGCCGCCACCGCACGATCGAGTTCAAGAAGTTCCTTCAGAAGATCGACAGCCAAGTCCCCGATCACCTCGACGTTCACCTCGTCTGCGACAACTACGGCACCCACAAGAGCCCCGCAATCAGACGCTGGCTGGAGCAGCACCCCCGGTTCCACATGCACTACACACCGACCTACTCCAGTTGGATCAACCAAGTCGAGCGATGGTTCGCCTACCTCACCGACGACCTCCTCAGACGTTCAGACCATCGCAGCGTCCAAGCACTGGAGAAAGACATACGCAACTGGGTCACAACATGGAACGAGAACCCCAAACCATTCATCTGGACCAAGACCGCAGAGCAAATCCTCCAATCCCTCTCACGACTTCTACAACGAATTAACGGCGCGAGACACTAGGGGACATCGAGGACTTGGCTGCGCCGGCCGAGTCGTTCGAGTTGGTGCTGTCGCGGATGGCTCTGCATTACGTCGCGGACCTCGGACCGGTGCTGCGCGCATGTCGCGCGTGTCTCGCGCCGGGCGGTCGCCTCGTGTTCACCGTTGTGCACCCGGTCATCACGTCGAACGACGCTCGGGAGAGCTCGGGGGAGCCGCGTCAGGACTGGGTCGTGGACGACTACTTCAATACAGGGCCTCGGGACCAGCAATGGCTTGGCACCAGAACGGTCTGGCATCACCGGACCGTCGAGGACTACGTGTCCGAGCTGCGCAATGCGGGCTTCGCGCTGGTCAACCTGCGCGAGTGCGCGCCCCGCCGCGAACGATTTGACGACGACGCGGAGTTTGAGCGGCGCCGTCGCATCCCGTTGGTGCTGCTTCTCGCCGGCGCTCGCGCGTTGAGCTAGGGCGGATCGGCTCGCCGCGGCGCCGCCACGAGGTGCGATGCCTCGCTGAGCGAATACCCGCATCTCCGGGAAGTTTCTGGGCCTCATCCCTACCGGGCATCTCCAAATTGGAGGCTTGACTATATTTAGAGTCTCCTCTAAGGTTTTGTTGGATGCCAGCTTCAGGTCCGGCAACCGGTCTGCGTGAGCGCCACAAGCAGCAGCGTCGTGAGCGCATTCTCGAGGCGATCCGCGAGCTGCTGCGCGACTCCCCGGAGGAGGCACCGACCGTTGAGCGCATCGCCGAACTCGCCGACCTATCCCCAGCGACGGTCTTCAATCTCGTCGGCCCGCGAGAGCGGCAGTGGGAGGCGCTGGGCGAGGAACTGCTGCGCGAGCTCGAGGCCTGTCTCGCTCTTGCCGTCGATGAGGATCCGCGAGAGCAGGCGCGCAGGATCGTCAGCGAGACAGCCGAGCTGCTCATCGGCGACGCCGCCGTCTTTAGGCATCTCGTCAACAGTTGGGGGCGCAGCAGCGCGCTGCTGCAGGAGAACCCGATCCCACGGCTGCGGGCCACGTTGCGCCGTGGACAGGCGACCGGAATGCTCAGGCCCGATCTTCATATCGAGGCGCTGGTCGGGCACATCGCGACAGCAGCCGGCGGCGCGCTGCGTCAGTGGGCCGCGGGCCAGATCTCAGATACGGCGTTTCGTAAGCGTGTGCGCTTCGCGGTCGACGTGGTGTTCGCCGCGGGTGCCGGCGAGGACTGGGGTGCGGAGCTTTCCGCGCCACTGCAACGCAAGCAGCGCGAGTCGTGACGACGCGGGCCGCTGTGGTGTTCGACGTGGCACCGGGCATCCGGCTGGCCGCGGACACCTTCGGCGACCCGGACGCGCCCACCGTGCTCATGCTGCCCGGCGGCGGCCAGACACGACACGCGTGGCACGCGACCGCGATGAACCTCGCAGACGCTGGCTGGCGAGCGGTCACAGTCGATCTGCGCGGCCACGGCGAGAGCACTCACCCGCACCCCCCGGCCTACGCGCTCGAGGACTTCGCTGCCGACGTGCGCGCTCTGATTGCCTCGATCGCGGGGGACACGGTCGTGATCGGAGCCTCGCTGGGCGGCATCGCCGGCCTGCTGGCCATCACGGAGCAACCCCAAGCACCCGCCGCCGGGCTCATCCTGGTCGACGTCGCCCATCGTTTCCAGCCACGGGGCGGCGGGCGGATCGTGAGCTTCATGGAGGAGCACCCGGATGGCTTTGCCAGTCTCGCCGACGCTGCCGACGCCGTCGCCGCCTATCTTCCTAACCGCACACGCTCCCGCGACACGACCGGGCTGCGCCACAACCTCCGACGCAACGTCGACGCGACCTCCTTTGTCCTGATGGAGCGCGAAGGCATCGCCGAGGCGTTTGCCTTCGATCGCCATTTCGCCCAACGCGGTCTGACGCTCATTCCAGGCGAATAGATACGGCCGATCGACAGGCTTCGCGGCTCCGGCGGGGGCGGAAACTAGACTTGGGGCGTGCCGTCGCGGGGGCTGAATCCATGAGGCTTGACCGGCTGGTCGCGGGCATTGGTCCTGAGGGTCTTCTGGCGGGCGGGGAAGGCGCCGATGTCGAGATCGCCGGGCTTGCCTACGACAGTCGCACCGTCGCGCCCGGGACGCTGTTCTTCTGCGTCCCCGGCTTTCGCAGCGACGGGCACGACTTCGCCACTCCGGCGGTCTCAGACGGTGCCGTTGCGCTGGTGGTAGAGCGTCCCCTGGGCTTGGGCGTGCCCGAGGTCGTCGTCCCCTCCGTCCGCGCGGCGATGGGCCCCGTGGCCGCCCGCTTCTTCGGCGATCCGAGTGGCCGGTTGCGGGTCGTCGGGATCACCGGCACGAACGGCAAGACGACGACCGCCTACATCGTGCGCGCGCTGCTTGAAGCGGCCGGCGAGCAGACCGGGCTGCTTGGCACCGTCACGTCGATCGTCGGCGGTGCTGAGCGCCCGGTGCAACGCACCACGCCCGAGGCGATCGACCTGCACGCGGACTTCCGCGCGATGCTCGACTCCGGAGATCGCGCCTGCGCGATGGAGGTCTCCTCGCACGCGCTCGAGCTCGGCCGCACCGGCGGCGTCCGCTTCGCCGCGGCCATCTTCACGAACCTGACCCAGGACCATCTGGACTTCCATCCGACGATGGAGGACTACTTCCAGGCCAAGCGCCTGCTGTTCCTGCCCGACCCAGTCCTACGGACTGTGTGTCCCGATCCCCCACCGGGCGTGAGCGTCGTCAACGTCGACGACCCCTACGGACGGCGGCTCGCGCAGGAGATCGATGGTGCGCTCACGTTCTCCGTTGAGGACCCCGGCGGCGCTGATGTCGACGACGGGGATGAGGACGGTCGGAAGGGGTATGGCCGCGACGCCGACTACCGAGCCACCGACCTACGCTGCGACTTCGACGGATGCCGCTTCTCGCTGCATACGCCTCTTGGCCCGCGCGAGGTCATGCTGCCGATGCCGGGGCGGTTCAACGTGGCCAACGCCTTGGGTGCGCTCGCGGCCGTGCATGGGCTCGGGTTTGAGCTCGACCCGCTAGTCGCCACGCTCGAGCGCGCCGCGCCGCGCGTCCCCGGGCGCTTTGAGCCGATTGACGCCGGCCAGGGCTTCGCCGTGCTCGTCGACTACGCCCACACCCCCGACTCGCTCGACAACGTCCTGCGCGCCGCGCGCGAGCTGATCGGGGCACGGCACATGCGGATCGGAGCGCACGAGTCCGAGGGCCAAGCCGGAGCGCGTGCGCAGGGTCGTGTCATCTGCGTATTCGGGGCGGGCGGTGACCGCGATCGCTCCAAGCGCCCCTTGATGGGCGAGATCGCATCCCGGCTCGCGGACGTCACGGTCATCACCTCCGACAATCCGCGCTCCGAGGCGCCCGAGGCGATCGTCGCGGAGATAGTCGCGGGCATCGCGCCCGGCGCTCCCGAGGGATCGGTGCACGTGGTGCACGTCGAGGTCGATCGCCGGACCGCGATCGAACAGGCCATCGCGCTGGCCGAGACGGATGACGTCGTGGTGATCGCCGGCAAGGGCCACGAGCAGGGCCAGGAGCTCGCGCACGGCGTCAAGCTGCCGTTCGACGACGTCACCGTCGCGCGCGAGCTCTTGAGCGCCCGGAACGCTCCTGAGAGAGCGCGCCGATGAAGGCTTGGGACGTCGACCGCGTCGCGCGGGCCGCCGGGGCTCGCCTGGTCCACCGGCCGCACGACGGCGCGGGGCCCGGCGGGACGCCCGTTGCCGAGCCGCCCGGACCCCTGCGCGTGAGCATCGACTCGCGCGCGGTCGCCCCCGGCGATCTGTTCGTGGGCCTGCGCGGCGAGCACACCGACGGCGGGGAGTACGCCGCTCAGGCGCTGCAAGCGGGCGCGTGGGGTGTGCTGGCTACGCCCGAGCACGCGCTTGCCGCCGCCGCGATTGCGCAGACCGCCGGGGCCGGTGGATACTCCGGCGCGGTGCCTCGCGGACCCCGACCCACTCGCGGGTTTGCAATCGCTCGCTCGCGCCTGGCTGGGCGAGCTGCGGGCCGCCGGCGCGCGGGTCGTGGCGATCACCGGCTCGACGGGCAAGACCTCCACCAAGGACATCCTCTCCGCGCTCCTTGCCGCGCCCGGCGCGGGCGGCGCCTCCGGAAGGCCTGCACGCGGACTGCGCACGGTTGCGAGCCCGGCCAACTTCAACACCGAGATTGGGCTGCCCCTTGCGATCCTCGCCGCGCCCGCGGACACCGAGGTTCTGGTGCTGGAGATGGCGATGCGCGGAGCAGGTCAGATCGCGGAGCTCACGGCGATCGCCCAGCCCGACGTCGGCGTGATCGTCAACGTCGGCCCCGTCCACTTGCAGCTGCTCGGAACGCTCGAGGCGATCGCCGCCGCCAAGGCCGAGCTGATCGCGGGCCTGGCGCCCGGCGCCACCGCGATCGTCCCCGCCGGCGAGCCGCTGCTGGACCCATATCTGCGTGACGACATCCTCACCGTCACCTTCGGCCCCCGTGGCGATGTCCAGCTCGCGGAGCGCGGCGAGGATGGGCACGTTGGAATCTTGGACGGTACATCCGCGAACATGGCAGGCCTCTCACCGACCAGCTCCCGGGACCGCGCAAAAACTGACCCCTCCCAGCCAACCCGCATCGTCCTGGCGCCGTCCTTCGCGCAGGAGCACAACCTGCGCAACCTGCTTGCGGCCGTTGCGGCGGCCCGCGCGCTCGGCGTTACGCCCGACGGCGAGGTTAACGTGCGCTTCTCGGCGCTGCGGGGCGAGCGCGTCCAACTGCCCGGTGAAATCGTGCTGATCGACGACTGCTACAACGCCAACCCGATGTCCATGCGCTGCGCGATCGACGATCTCGCCGAGACCGCTCCCGGGCGGCGCGTCGCCGTGCTGGGCGATATGCTCGAGCTCGGCCCCGACGAGCACCGCTTTCACCGCGAGATCGGCGCCCACGCGGCCGCGCGCGACATCGACTTGCTCGTGACCGTCGGTCCGCTCGCCGCCGAGATGGTACCTTCGTTCACGCGCGGCGAATCTCACTCCGTCGCGGGCGCGCCCGCGGCCGCCGCGCTGCTGGGAGAGTTGCTGGCTTCCGGCGACACCGTGCTCGTCAAGGGCTCGCGTGGCGTCGGACTGGAGCGCGTCGGCCGGGCGTTGCTGCGCGCACGCGCCTCGGCGCACGCGCCCACTGGCACCGCGCCCACCGGCACCGCCACCGCACCCGGCGTTCAGGCGGGCACCCGGGCGGGCGGGCGCTGAATGGGCCGCATTCTCTTCGGGGGCACGGCCGCGCTGCTGATCTGCATCTTCCTGAGCCCCAAGTTCATCGAGTTCCTGCGCAAGCGCGAGTTCGGCCAGCACATCCGCGAGGACGGCCCCCAGGGTCACCATCTCAAGGCGGGCACGCCGACGATGGGCGGCATCATCATCTTCATCGCCGTCTCGATCCCGTTCCTGATCCTGACCAACTACGACTGGCGCTCGGTCGGTGTGTTCGGAGCGATGATCGCGTGCGCGCTGCTCGGCTTCGCCGACGACTACACCAAGCTCGTGCGCCGTCGCTCGCTCGGCCTGCGCGCGCGCACCAAGCTCGCGGTGACGATCGCGATCTCGCTCGGCCTGTGGTTCATCGCCAGTCGCGAGGCGCACCTCGCGAGCGAGCTGCGATTGCGCTTCGTCGACTACACGATCGACCTCGGACCGTTCTACCCCGTGCTGATCTACTTCGTGGTCGCGGGCACCACCAGCGCGGTCAACCTCACGGACGGGCTCGACGGCCTCGCGGCGGGCTGCGCGGCGATCGTGCTGCTGTCATACATCGGGATCGCGTTCGTCACCGAAGACTTCGACCTGGCGATGCTCTCCGGCTGCCTCGTCGGCGCGTGCATCGGCTTTCTGTGGTTCAACGCGTTCCCCGCCACGATCTTCATGGGCGACACCGGCTCGCTCGGCCTGGGCGGCGCGATCGCGGGATTGGCGGTGATGACCAAGACCGAGGTGCTCCTGATCCTGCTCGGCGGGATCTTCGTGCTCGAGGCGCTGTCCGTCGCGATTCAGGTCTTCTCCTTTCAGACGACCCGCCGCCGCGTCTTTTTGATGGCGCCGATCCACCACCATTTCGAGCTGAAGGGCTGGTCTGAGACGAAGATCATCCTGCGCTTCTGGATCATCGCCTCGATCTTCTGCGCGATCGGCTTCACCATCTACCACCAGAGCATCCGTTGAGCCTGGGGGCGCCCCGACCGCCAGATCACCTCACCCATCACCCATCGTGACGCGAACCTCGAAGCCCAGGCCCGACCTTCCCGCCGGCCCCTACCTGGTCGTTGGCCTTGCCCGCTCGGGGCTGGCGGCTGCGCTGGCGCTGCGCGAGCGGGGGGAGCATGTGATCGGTGTCGATGCCGGTTCACCCGAGGGGACAGGACTGCTGGCGAGTGGGGGCGTGGAACTGCGCCTGGGTGAGGACGGGATCGCGCTGCTGGACCGCGTCGGCGCCGTCGTCAAGAGCCCGGGCGTGCCCCGGCAGGCGCCGGTGATCGCGGCCGCGCTGGGGCGGGGCATACCGGTGCTCGGCGAGCTGGAGCTCGCATGGCGGCTGTTGTCGAACGAGTTCATCGCCGTCACGGGCACGAACGGCAAGACGACCACGGTCGAGCTGATCGGGCACATCCACCGTGAGGCGGGACTGCCCGTCGCGGTGGCAGGGAACATCGGCGCGGCGCTCAGCGGCCTCGTGGGCAAGATCGACGGTGACGTGACCGTCGTCTGCGAGACCTCATCCTTTCAGCTGGAGGACACGCTCGCGTTCGCGCCCGAGGCGGGAGTGCTGCTGAACGTGACCCCCGATCACCTGGATCGCCACGGCACGTTGGCCGCATACCGCGACGCGAAGCTCGAGATCTTCGCGCGGCAGGGCAACGATGACATCGCGGTCGCGCCCCTGGGACTCGGGATCGAGGATCTAGGCGGTTGCGGGCGGCGGGTGTGCTTCGGCGAGGGCGCGGGCGCGGCTCTGTCGCTGAGCGCCGGCGAGCTGTGGTGGGAGGAGCGGGCGCTGATGGGAGTCGACGAGCTGAGCCTGCGCGGGCGACACAACGCGCAGAACGCGATGGCCGCCGCCGCGGTGTGCCTGGTGCGCGGGATCGATGCCGACGCGGTGCGCGCCGGCCTGCGCACGTTCGCGGGCGTCGCCCATCGCCTGGAGGAGGTCGCCCGCCGCGACGGGGTGCTGTACGTGAACGACTCCAAGGCCACGAACGTCGCCAGCACGGTGGTAGCGCTCGATGCGTTCCCCGGCGCACGCTCGGCGCCAGACGGGCCCGGCGGGAAGGTCGTCCATCTGATCCTCGGCGGCCAGGCCAAGGGGCAGGACTTCTCCGCGCTGCGCGCCCCGGTGCAGGATGACTGTCGGGCGGTGTACCTGATCGGCGAAGACGCTCCCTCGATTGGAGCCGCGCTCGCGGGCGCGAGCGTGCCCGTGCACGAATGCGGCGATCTGGAGCATGCGCTCGCCGCCGCCACGACCGCCGCCCAGCCCGGAGACGTGATCCTGCTGTCGCCGGCCTGCGCGAGCTTCGATCAGTTCGCCGACTACGAAGCCCGCGGCGAGCGATTTCGCGAGCTGGTCTCGCGATAGAAGGCATCGACTTGCGCGTGTCGAAGATGGCACGGATGCCAGCAGCCGCAGCACGGCGCGCCCGTACCGCGGGAGCCTCCGTCCCCCGGAAATCGACGAGCGCCAAGCAGCACACGCTCGAGTACCGCATCCTGATCACCGCCACCATGTGCCTGCTCGCCTACGGTGCGGTGATGGTCTACAGCGCGACCTCCGCGACCGCGCTGCTGCAGGGCAAGGGAACGGGCAGCGGCTACCTGATCAAGTTCGTGCTCTACGGCGCGATCGGCCTGGTCGTGATGCGCGTGCTCGCGCGCGACGGGATCGCGAAAGCCCAGAGCTTCGTCGCGCCGCTGCTGGCCGTCTCGTTCGCGCTCGTGCTCGCCGTGCACATCCCCCACGTGGGGGTGTCGATCAACGGCGCGCGGCGCTGGATCGGTCCGGGTCAGCTGCAGTTCCAGCCGTCTGAGCTGCTCAAGCTCGCGCTCGTGCTGTACTCCGCGACGCTGCTGGCCAGACGCCCCCAGCGCGTGCACGACCTGCGCGAGCTGGCGCGGCCGCTGCTCGTGGTCGTGGGCGGCGCCTGCCTGCTGGTCGTCACCGAGCCCGACCTCGGCACCGCGATGACGATCGCCTTCACGACCGCCGCGCTGCTCGTGGCGACGGGCATCCCCGTGCGCAACCTGGCGATCATCGCCGGCACGGCGTTCGGGCTGGTCGTGCTCTACGCCCTCGCACGGCCATACGCGCGTGCCCGCCTGACCTCCTTCATGGACCCCTGGGCGCACGCCTCGAGCAGCGGCTTCCAGGCAGTCCAGGGCCAGATCGCGATCGGCTCCGGCGGCCTGTTCGGCGTCGGCCCCGGCCAGTCGGTGCAGAAGATCTTCTACCTGCCGGAGGCCCCCACCGACTTCATCCTCGCCGTGATCGCCGAGGAGCTGGGCGTGGTCGGGGTGTGCGCGCTGCTGTTCCTGTACGGGCTGATCGCCTACGCCGGCCTGCGCGTCGCGAAGTCCGCGCGCAGCCTGCACAGCGCGCTGATCGCCGTCGGCGTGACCTCGCTGATCGTCTCCCAGGCGCTGCTCAACGTGTTTGCCGTGCTCGGCCTCGCCCCGCTCACGGGCGTGCCGCTGCCGTTCGTCTCCTACGGCTCCAGCAGCCTGATCGTGATGCTCGCCGGGATGGGTCTGTTGTTGAACGTGGCGGCGGGCGGAACCGCGCACGTGCGGGCCGTGCCGTCCCGAGGCTCCACCCGCACAGCGACTGGCGCGCGAAAACAGGCAGGATGGGACCGTGACTCCGACGTTGATAGTGATCGCCGCGGGGGGTACCGCCGGGCACGTGGCGCCGGCGCTGGCGGTGGCAGACGCGCTGCGGGCTGAGGGCGCGGAGGTCGCGTTCGTCGGGGGGACTCGCGCCGAGGCTCAGCTTGTGCCCGCGGCGGGCTATGAGCTGCACACGATCTCGGTGGAAGGCATGAGCCGCACCAACCCGCTGCGCGCAGTCCGCGCGGTGGCGCGCGCCGTCGTCGCGGTGCCGCGCGCACGGGCGATACTGAGGGAGCTGCGCCCTGATGCGGTCCTCGGTGGCGGTGGATATGTCGCGGGGCCCGTCGGCCTGGCCGCGCTTACGCTGCGCATCCCGCTCGTGCTGACCGAGGCGGACAGCCATCTCGGGCTCGCCAACCGCCTGCTCGCGCGCGGCGCGCGGCGGGTGTGCCTGGCGTTCCCGATCGCCGGCCGCGACGGGGACCGCTATCGCCTGACGGGCCGGCCGATCCCGGTGCCCGACGCCGACCGTACCGAGGCGCGCGCCCGGTTTCAGATCGCCGACGACGAGACCTGTGTGCTCGTGTTCGGCGGCTCGCTCGGCGCGCGCTCAATCAACCTCGCCGCCGTCGAGGCGTTTGCGGGGGCCTTCTCCTCATCATCCTCCACCACCACCGGTGCCGACGAGATAGCGCCCGAAGGTCTGCTCGCAGGCGCCCGTGAGGACGCTTCGCCGCTGCGCGTGCTGCACATCGCCGGGCGCCGCGATCACCTCGAGCTGGCCTCCCGGACTCTGCCCGACGGGTATGACCTGCGGAAGTATCTGGATCTGGACGAATTTGCCCAGGCGCTGGCCGCCGCCGACCTCGTGGTCGCGCGCTCGGGCGGCTCGGTGTTCGAGATCGCCGCCTATGGCCTGCCCGCGATCCTCGTTCCCTACCCGCACGCCTCCGCCGACCACCAGACAGCCAACGCGCGCTGGATGGCCGACGTGGGCGCCGCGGTTGTCGTCCCCGATGCCAAGCTGACGGGCGCGCACCTCGCGCGGGAGCTCGCGGCGCTGCTTGGCGACCGCGACCGTCTGGTGGCGATGGCAGCGGCCTCGCGGTCCCTGGCACGGCCCGCGGCCGCGCGCGATGTGGCATCCGAGCTGCTCGTCGCGGCATCGCCATCGCGCCAGGCGGCGCCCGCATGACCCCGTCCGAGCGCCCGTGGAGCGGGCGACGGCTGCATTTCGTGGGTGTCGGCGGCGCCGGCATGAGTGGATACGCGCGCGCGGCCCACGCGCTTGGCGCGCAGGTCAGCGGCTCCGACCGGCATGCCTCGCCCTACATCGAGCGCCTGTCCGCCGACGGCGTGTTGGAGGCGCGGATCGGCGAGCATGACGGTGCCAACGTGCCCGACGGCGAGGGCGTTGAGGTCGTCTACTCCAGTGCCGTACCACCCGAGAACCCCGAGCGCGCCGCGGCCCGCGAGCGCGGCCTGCCCGAGCGTCCACGCGCCGAGCTGCTGGGCGAGCTGAGCGCGCTGCGGCGCACGATCGCGGTCGCGGGCACGCACGGCAAGACGACGACCTCGGCGATGCTCGTATCCGCATTGCGCGCGGCAGGCTTGCAGCCCGACTGGCTCGTCGGCGGATCGGTCGGTGAGGGAGAGGACAACGCGAGCTGGAACGGGGCGGGGGAGTGGCTCGTGGTGGAGGCCGACGAGTCCGACCGCTCGATGCTCGCGCTGCATGTCGATATCGCCGTGCTCACGAACGTCGAGCTGGACCACCACGCGACGTTCGGCTCGCTGGCCGAGCTGCGCGAGGCGTTCGGAGCGTTCCTCGCGCGGGCGCGCACGGCGATCGTCTTGTGGGATCGTCCCGAGCTGCTCGCGCTGGCGCCCGCGCGTGTCGGGGCTGAGGTCGCCGCCGGGCTCGAGGTCGAGGGCGGGTCGGAGGTTGAGATCGCAGCCGGGGTCCAGGCTGGGACCGGGGCAAGGGCCAAGATCGAGATCGTCCCTTACGACGCGCCAACACCGGTGCTCACCAACGGTGGCTCGCGCTTCGATTGGCGCGGGCGCGAGGTGACGCTGTCCGTGCCGGGCGCGCACAACGCGCTGAACGCGACCGCCGCGCTGGAGGCCGCCCGGTTGGCCGGGGCCGACCCGCAGCGCGCAATCGTGGGGCTCGCCGGGTTCCACGGCGCGGGCAGGCGCTTCCAATCGCTGGGAGAGAGCGAGCGCGGCGCGCGCGTGTACGACGACTACGCCCACCACCCGACCGAGGTCGCGGCCACGCTCGCGGGCGCGCGCACCCTTGCGCACGGGCGACTGATCGCCGTGTTTCAGCCGCATCTGTACTCCCGCACGGCGATGTTCGCGCGCGAGTACGGCGCCGCTCTGGCCGCGGCCGACGTGGCGGTCGTGCTCGACGTGTATCCCGCGCGCGAGCGCGCCGAGGATCATCCCGGCGTCAGCGGCCTGCTGATCGCCGAGGCGAGCGCCGACGCGCGACCGGGCATGCCCGTGTACTGGCTGCCCACATTCGCTGACGCCGAGCCGGTGCTGTGGGGGCTGCTGGGCGCCGGGGACGTCTGCGTCGTGATGGGTGCGGGGGACGTTGACCTACTCGCCCGGCAATTGATCGCGAGCGACGATGGCACGTAAGCCCGCATCCAGGGATTCGCCCACGACCGTTCCGTCGATCGTGCAGCGCGACTACTCGCTCGCGCGCATGTCGACGGTCCGCACGGGCGGCGAGGCCGAATATTTCGCGCGCGCCGGAAGTAAGGCCCAGCTGCGGGAGCTGCTCGCCTGGGCGCGCGCCGTGGACATGCCCGTGGCGGTCGTCGGCTCGGGCTCGAACCTGCTGATCGCAGACGAGGGAGTGCGCGGGCTGGTCGTCAAGCTCGACCGCAAGCTCGCGCTGATCCAGCGCGAGGGGCCGCTGCGGATCGTCTGCGGCGGCGGCGCGCGGTTGCCCGCGGTCGCCACCCGCGCGGCGCAGGCGGGCCTGTCGGGGATCGAGTTCGGCGTGAACATCCCCGGCACAGTCGGTGGCGCGGTGCGGATGAACGCGAACGCCTACGGCGGCGAGCTTGCGCGGACGCTTCAGTGGGTCGAGATCATCACCGCCGAGGGGTCCGAGCGTCGCCTGCCCGAACAGCTCGGGTTCGCCTACCGCCGCTCGAACCTCCAGGCCGGGGAGATCGTCGCGCGCGCCTCCTTCCAGCTCGCCGAATCGGACACGAGCACCGTCAAGGCGACACTCGCCGAGATGCGCGCCCGCCGCCACGAGGCTCAGCCGCAGGGGATCAAGACGTTCGGCTCGACGTTCGTCAACCCCGAGGACCCCCGCGCGGAGGGCCGCACGGCAGGACAACTGCTGTCGGAGGCGGGCTGCAACGGCCTGACGGTCGGCGGCGCGCGCCTCGCGCCCAAGCACGCGAACTTCGTCGAGAACACCGGTGATGCCACGACCGCGGACGTGATCGCGGTGATGGCCGCGGGTCGCGCCCGCGTGCTGGAGCGCTTCGGCGTCGCACTTGAGCCCGAGGTCCAGACGCTCGGGGACGTGCGCTTTACGTGGACCCAAGCCGAATAGAAAAGGGGCCCGGTGGCCAGGACCCTCAGTACGTCGACATAATCAGTTGACGTGCTAGCACCTGGATCGTAGCGCCACCCAAACTCGGACACAAGGGGTTCGCGCAAGGGAGTCGAACACCTCGCGAATGGCTCGCTCGATCGCCGCGCCCGAACCACGCCGTCTAACCCGTGGACGAGCACGTCCCGCGTTCGGTGTGCCAGGCCCGTTGAAGATCGCCGCGCGCATGACGCGCGCCGCGATCGCCTGGGTGTGGGCACGTCGACGATTGCGGATCGCTCTGCTGGCGGTCCTGGTCGCCGTGCCACTGCTGGGAGGGCTACGTGTCCTGCTGCGTCACTCATCCTTGACGGCGGTCGAGCACGTGCAGGTGAACGGTCTCGTCGCGGTGCACGGCGCGGACACCGCCGCGATCCAAGCGGCGCTGACGGGCGCCGCGCGCGGCATGAGCACGCTCGACGTCAAGCCCGCCGTGCTGCGCACCGCCGTCGCGCAGTATCCGATCGTGCGCTCGGTGCATGCCCGCGCGAGCTTTCCCCACGGGCTGCGCATCGAAGTGATCGAGCAGCCACCCGTGGCGGTGCTCGTGGCGGCTGGGGGCGCTCGCACCGCCGTCGCGGCCGACGGGGTCGTGCTCGGTCCGGGCTACCTGTCGAGCTCACTGCCCCTCCTGAATGCCGGCAAGACCGGCGTCGGCAGCGGGACCGCCGCCGGCGTGCTGCCGAGCATCGGCCGGAACGTGAGCGGCTCGTCGCTGCTCGCGGCGTTGACCGCGCTGGGCGCCGCTCCGGCGCCGCTGGCGCGGGCCGTCACCCGCGCGTACTCGGGGCCGAAGGGCCTGACGATCGTGTTGCGCAGCGGCCTGCTCACCTACTTCGGCGATGGCGCGCGACCGCATGCGAAGTGGCTGTCGCTCGCGCGCGTGCTCGCGGATCCGAGCTCGGTGGGCGCCGCCTACATCGACGTGCGTCTGCCCGAACGCCCGGCCGCCGGCTTTGCCCCCGGCACGGTTCGTCCTGGTACGAGCTCCCCCGAAACCGAATCGTCCAGCGCCTCCGATCCCGCCACTGCATCAGAACTCGCCGCGGGCCTGGATGCGGCCGTCGGGGGTGGCTCGGGCAGCAGCGCGAGCAGCAGTGCGGGCAGCAGTGCGAGCAGCGCCCCGAGCAGCGGATCAAGCACAGTCAGCGAACCAGAACCGGCAGGTTAGGCTCCATAACCCTCGACTTGAGGTAGAGGCCAGTGAAAGGGCGTGTCTCGGGGTCCGGTCGAGAGTTCCTGGATCTGCAACGATTGTTGCGAGATTGGTCGCTGCCGTTGACATGGCGAAGTTGCCTGCATAACGTGCACAATTCAACGGGTCGCACGACGATGTCGATCGAACCCTTAACTCTTACTGAAGGCTGCGGACGGGAACGTAAATCATGGAGAGCAGCGTAGGTAGCGGCAGCAGCATTACGGGCACCGGCAGTTATCTGGCGGTGATCAAGGTCGTGGGCGTCGGCGGCGGCGGCACCAACGCGGTCAGCCGCATGGTCGACGCGGGCTTGCGCGGCGTGGAGTTCATCGCCGCCAACACAGACGCGCAGGCGCTCGCCATGTGCGACGCCGACGTGAAGCTGAACGTCGGTCACGAGTCGACCAAAGGTCTCGGCGCGGGCGCCAACCCGGATGTCGGCCTCGCCGCGGCGTCGGAGTCGCGCGACGACATCAAGGAGACGCTGAAGGGCGCGGACATGGTGTTCGTCACCGCGGGCGAGGGTGGCGGCACGGGAACCGGCGCGGCGCCGGTGATCGCGGACATCGCCAAGAACGAGATCGGCGCGCTCACGGTCGGGGTCGTTACGCGGCCGTTCGACTTCGAGGGCTCCCAGCGCGGTCGCCAGGCCACCGAGGGCATCGAGCGCCTGCGCGAGGTCGTCGACACGCTGATCGTGATTCCCAACGAGAAGCTGCTGGCGGTAGTCGAGCGGCGCACCTCGATGCTCGACGCGTTCCGCGAGGCCGACAACGTGCTGCGCCAGGGCGTACAGGGGATCACCGACCTGATCACGATCCCCGGCCTGATCAACCTCGACTTCGCCGACGTGCGCACGATCATGCACGACGCCGGCTCCGCGCTGATGGGGATCGGCACGGCGGGCGGCGAGAACCGCTGCGGCGACGCCGCCAAGGCCGCGATCTCATCGCCGCTGCTGGAAGAGTCCGTCGACGGCGCCACCGGAATTTTGCTGAACATCACCGGCGGCAAGGACCTCGGCCTGTTCGAGGTCAACGACGCCGCGGAGATCATCCAGAACGCGGCCGACCCCAACGCGAACATCATCTTCGGCGCGGTCATCGACGAGTCGATGACCGACGAGGTGCGCGTGACCGTGATCGGCACCGGCTTCGACCACCGTCCGGGACGCTCGGCGCGCGCCGAGACGCGCTCACGCCGGGATCGCGGACCTCGTATAGATGACCGTCAGCGCTCGTCGTTGGAGATCTCCGACGACGACATCGACGTGCCTCCGTTTTTGCGGTGAGGGAAAGGCAGCGTCGCATGCGACGCTGCTACGGAGCCGCACATGTGCGGCTCCGCCGGTAGGCGCATGCGCCTACCGGAACTGAAAGTAGGTAGTACCGGTGTCTCGATAGCCTGCGGGCCGTGTCGTCAACGAGCCCGCGCCGTACCGCCCTGTTCGACCGCCACGTCGCCGCCGGGGCGAAGCTCGTCGAGTTCGCCGGCTGGGAGATGCCCGTGCAATACGCGGGGGTCAGGGCAGAGCACATGGCGGTGCGCACCGACGTGGGCATGTTCGACGTTTCGCACATGGGCGAGATCGAGACCTCCGGCCCGCAATCGCTGGAGCTGTTGCAGCGGCTGATCTCCAACGACCTGTCGAAGGTTCCGGTCGGCGGTGCGCAGTACGGGGTGCTGTGCCGCGAGGACGGGGGCGTGCTCGACGACCTGTTCACGTATCGCCTGGCCCCCGACCGCTGGCTGACGATCACGAACGCCGCCAACCACGAGCGTGACCTGGAGTGGTGGCGCGCCCACGCTGACGAGTTCGACGCGCGGGTGGATGACCGCATCGATGATTACGCGATGCTCGCCGTGCAGGGCCCGCGTGCGCGGGAGGTCGTGCAGGCGCTCTCAGACGAGCCGCTGCCCGCGCGGATGACGGCGTCCACGGGGCGGCTGGCGGGGGCGGAGATGCTCGTGTGCGCCACCGGCTACACCGGTGAGGACGGCGTCGAGCTGCTGCTCGCACCCGCGGATGCCCCCGCGCTGTGGGACGAGCTGGCGCGGGGCGGCGCGGTCCCCGCGGGGTTGGCCGCACGCGACACGCTGCGCCTGGAGGCGTGCTTTCACCTGTATGGGAACGACCTGTCGACCGAGCGCGGGCCGATCGAGGCCGGGCTGGGCTGGTGCTGCAAGGAGGACACGGGCTTCGTCGGGGCGGATGCCGTCCGCGCGGTGCGAGAACGGGAGCCCACCCACCCGAGGGAGAAGCTCGTCGCGTTTGCGATCGACGGTCCCGGGATCGCCCGTCAGGGCAACCCGATCGCCGGCGGCGGTGTCGTTACGAGCGGGACTCTGTCGCCCTGTCTGGGGATCGGCGTCGGTCTCGCCTACGTGCCCGCTGGGCGCGCTGCTGTTGGGACCAGGCTGCAGATCGACGTCCGTGGCAAGATGCGCCCCGCGGTGGTGCGCGAGAAGCCGCTCTACCGCAAAGACGAGCCGCTCAAAGGCTGAACAACAACCCTTCAGACCCCTACAGACCGCACGAACGAGCGCCACACGGCCGCTCGACAGAAAGGCCCGCGCATGGCGGACGCAAGCTGTCCCGACGAGTTGCTGTATCACCCCGAGCACGACTGGGCGCGCATCGACGCGGGTGGACTGGATCTCGCCCACCCCGAGGCGACGCTGGGGATCACCTGGTACGCACAGGACGCGCTCGGCGAGGTCGTGTTCTTCGAGGCGCCCTCCGTCGGGACGATGCTCGTCCAGGGCGCGCCTTACGCCGAGGTCGAGTCGGTCAAGGCCGTATCGGACGTGGTCGCCCCGTTGTCGGGGGAGATAGTCGCGGTCAACGACACGCTCGGGGACAGCCCGCAGCTGATCAACGAGGACCCTTATGGCGAAGGCTGGATGGTGCGGATTGCGCTGAGCGATCCGGCCGAGCGCGACACGCTGCTGGACGCGGATGCCTATTCCGCCACCCTGGGCGGCTAGGCTGACGGCGAGCCCTTGAGCCGCTACACCGCCACCACCCCGCAGGATCGCGAGCAGATGCTCGCGAGGATCGGCGTCGGCTCCGTGCAGGAGCTGTTCGACCGTCAGATCCCCGCGTCCGTGAGGCTGGGACGTGGGCTCGCACTGCCGGATGGGATGGGCGAGCAGGAGGTGTACGCGCACCTGCGCGAGCTGGCGGCGCGCAACGTCAGCGCCGAAGATGAGACCTCGTTCCTGGGCGCCGGCATGTACGACCATTATGTGCCGGCGCTGATCGACATGCTGATGGAGCGCTCGGAGTACCTGACGCCGTACACCCCCTATCAGCCGGAGATCTCCCAGGGCGGGCTGCAGGTCATGTTCGAGTACCAGACCGCGATCTGCGAGCTGACCGCGCTGGAAGTGTCGAATGCCTCGGTGTACGAGGGGCCGAGCGCGGCCGCCGCCGCGGGGTATCTGGCGAAGCTGCACAACGGCAAGAGTCGACTGGTCGTGAGCGCGGGCATGCACCCGCACACGCTCGAGACGGTGCGCACGCTCGCGCACGGGTACGGGATGAGCGTCGTCGAGGTCTCACTCGCGGATGGCGTCACCGACGTGGAGGCATGGACGGAGGCGATCGACGCCGACACGAGCGCCGCGCTGTTCGCGCAGCCGAACTTCTACGGCGCGGTCGAGGACGCCGCGCGGCTGAGCGCCGCCGCTAAGGATGCCGGCCGATCCGCCGGCGGTGAGGACTCGACCCCGGTGGTCGTGGCCCAGGTCGACCCGATCGCGCTCGGGGTGCTGAAGCCCCCGGGCGAGTGCGGGGTGGACGTGGCCGTCGGCGAGGGCCAGCCGCTCGGCAATCGCCTGGACTTCGGCGGCCCGTCGTTCGGGCTGTTCGCCGCGCGCGATGAGTATCTGCGCAAGATGCCCGGGCGGATCGCGGGGGAGACCGTGGACGTAGACGGGCGGCGCGGGTTCGTGCTGACGCTGCAAACCCGCGAGCAGCACATCAGACGGGAGAAGGCGACCTCGAACATCTGCACCTCGCAGGCGCTCAACGCGCTCGGGGGCGTCGTCTACCTGGCGTGGCTGGGGCGGCGCGGGATCGTCGAACTGGGCGAGCTGCTGCTCGCGCGCACGCACTACGCGCGCGAGACGCTCACTGCGCTGGAGGGTGTGCAGGCTCTGCACACCCAGCCCGTCGTGCGTGAGTTTGCGGTCCGTCTCGACGCGGACGCGGACGTGGCCGCGGTCAAGGCGCGGTGTGCGCGTGCGGGCGTGAACCCCGGAGTGGACATATACGCGCTGACCGGGCGCGATGAGGATCGCGGCGGGCTGCTGGTGGCGCTGACCGAGCGGCGCACGCGCGCCGACATCGACCGGCTTGCGGACGTCCTGGGCGCCGCGGTGGCGGCCGAGCGTCAGGCGGTCGCGGCATGACTATCGACGGCGCAAGCGCTGGAGCGGTGGTTTCGGGTAAGGCGGCTACGGGTGCGATGGTGGAGACCCCGCAGCAGCGCGACCGCGCGAGAACGATCTTTGAGAAGGGCGCTCCCGGACGCAGGGCGTTCGTGTGTCCAGAGCTGGACGTGCCGCCGGTAGATCCCGAGCAGTTGTTGCCGGCGCGCTATCGCCGCGCCGAGCCGCCGCGGCTGCCGGAGGTGTCAGAGCCCGAGATCGTGCGTCACTACGTGGGCATCTCCAAGCGCAACTTCGACCTGGACTCGGGCTTCTACCCGCTTGGGTCGTGCACGATGAAGCACAACCCGCGCCTGCATGAGCGGGTCGCGGCGCTGCCCGGCCATGCGCGGCTGCATCCACTGCAGGATCCGGCGCGCGCGCAGGGCGCGCTGGAGCTGATGTGGCGGCTGCAGGGCGCGCTCGGCGAGATCGCCGGGCTGCCATACGTCTCACTGCAGCCCTCCGCCGGGTCTCACGGCGAGCTCGCGGGGTTGCTGCTGACGCGCGCGTATCACGACAGCAGGGGAGAGACATCATCATCATCATTATCATCATCATCGTCATCGCATAGTCGCCGCAAGGTCCTGACGCCGGACACCTCCCATGGGACGAACCCGGCGACGGTGACGATGGCGGGTCTGGAGGTCGTCAAGCTCGCGACCAACGCTCAGGGCGGGATCGACCTCGACGACCTGCGCTCTAAGGCCGACGGCGACGTGGCGTGTCTGATGCTGACGAACCCGAACACGCTCGGAGTGTTCGATCCCAACATCGAGGAGATCGCGGCGATCGTGCACGGGGTCGGCGCGACGCTGTACTACGACGGGGCCAACCTGAACGCGGTGATGGGCGTCTCGCGCCCGGGAGACATGGGGTTTGACATCGTGCACTTCAACCTGCACAAGTCGTTCACCCAGCCCCACGGCGGCGGTGGTCCCGGATCGGGCCCGATCGCGGTGAGTGAGCGGATCGCGCCGTTCCTGCCGACGCCGATCGTCGTACGGCGCGACGCCGCGGAGGCGAACGGCGCAGAGCCGGCGGAGCCCGTGTTCGACCTCGACCACGGCGCGGGCGATGGGCCGGGCTCGACGTCGATCGGGCGCCTACGTGGGTTCCACGGCAACTACGGCTGCTTTGTGCGCTCCTACGCCTACATCAGCTCGCTCGGCGCGGACGGTCTGCGAGACGCCTCGGAGATGGCGGTGCTGAACGCCAACTACCTGCTCGCCCGACTGCGCGAGGACGGCGTTGCGGAGTACCTGCCGCTCGCATACGGAGAGCTGTGCATGCACGAGTTTGTCCTCTCAGGTGGCCCGATGAAGCGAGAGCTGAAGCTGAAGACGCTCGACCTCGCCAAGCGCCTGCTCGACTTCGGATTTCACCCGCCGACCGTGTACTTCCCGCTGCTCGTGGACGAGGCGCTGATGGTCGAGCCGACCGAGACCGAGACCAAGGAGACGCTCGACGCGTTCGCCGACGCGATCGCCGCGATCCTGCGCGAGGCCGTTACGGATGGGCCGGAGGTCGCGCAAAACGCCCCGTACACGACTCCGGTCAGGCGCCTGGACGAGGTCGCGGCAGCCAAGCGCCCTGTCATCCGTCAGGAACTTGTGTAGATGCGAATCTTCTCCGGCATTCAGCCAACGGGAAGCAAGCACCTGGGCAACTACATCGGCGCGATCGCGCAATACGTCGCCGGGCAGGACCGGGGCGAGGCGCTGTATTGCATCGTCGATCTGCACGCCACGACAGTGCCCTACGAGCCGACCAGGCTACGCGAGAGCGTGTACGACCTGACCGCGCTGCTGCTCGCCGCGGGCCTGGATCCCAAGTGCTGCACGTTGTTTCGCCAGGGTGACGTGCAGGAGCACACGGAGCTGTGCTGGCTGCTGTGCAGCGTCACCGAGCTGGGCAGGCTGCAACGGATGCACCAGTTCCGCGACAAGTCGACCGTCCAGCGCGAGCTGGTGTCAGCGGGGCTGCTCATGTATCCGGTGCTGCAGGCCGCCGACGTGCTCGCGTATCGCGCGAACGAGGTCCCCGTGGGGGAGGATCAGCGTGAGCACCTGGAGCTGATGCGCGATGTGGCGCGGCGGTTCAACGCGCGGTTCGGCGACGGCGAGGAGGTGCTTGTCATGCCAGAGCACCGCATCCCGGAGGTGGGCGCGCGGATCATGGACCTGCAGGACCCGACGAAGAAGATGTCCACGACGGGGGGCAGCGAACAGGGGACGGTGTATGTGCTGGACGAGCCGCGCGCGATCGAGAAGAAGATCAAGAGCGCGGTGACCGACTCCGGCACGGAGATCCGCCGCGCGGAGGGCAAGCCGGGCGTGTCGAACCTGATCGAGATCCTCGCGGTCGCGCGCGGCGGCACACCCGAGGCGGTCGAAGCAGAGATGGCGAGCGCGCGCGGGTACGGCGACCTGAAGGCCGCCGTGGCGGCGGCGACGATCGAGTACATCGCCCCGGTGCGCGAGCGCTATGCCGATCTGCGCGCCGACGAGGGCGCGCTGGAGGCGATCCTCGCCGATGGGGCGGACCGGGCACGGGCGATCGCCGCACAGACCCTCGCGGACGTACGCGAGCGGATGGGCGTAGGAGGCGCGGGCGGGAAGGGTGGCCATCTTGGCTGATCGGTACGGTGGGCGAGTGACCGTCGCCACGCTCGACCTCGACCTGGATGTGTTCAGTGGGCCGTTCGACCTGCTGCTGACGCTGATACTGCGCGAAGAGGTGGACCTGCTCGAGTTGTCGCTGGCGGACGTGGTGCTGGCGTATCTCGATCACCTGGAGCAGCGTGGCGAGCTGGATCTGGAGACCGCGACCGAGTTCATCGTGTTGATCGCCGCGCTGCTGGAGCTCAAGTCCAAGCTGATGCTGGCGAGTGAGGACGAGGACGGTCAGTTGCTCGACATGGCGCCCGAAGAGGCGGCCGAGGAGCTGCTCGCACGGATGCTGGATGCGCGTCGCTACCGCTCCGCCGCGGGTCACCTGAAGGAACTGTTGCAGCGCGAGCACGGGACCCGCTTTCGCGAAGCGCCGCCACCCGCGCACCTGCGTCGGACCGAGCTCCAGCCGCAGGAGGGCTCACAGAACCCCGCCGTCCTGGGGGAGGCGATCGGAAGACTGCTGGTGATGCCCCCGACGATCAGCCTGCGCCACATCGGCAGCGCGCGCGTGACCGTCGCCGAGCGGCTCGCGCACCTGCGCGGCTTGCTGCGCCGGGGAGCGTTCAGCTTCGACGAGGCCGTGCAGGGCGCCGATCGCATGACGGTCGCGGTCACCCTGTTCGCGCTGCTGGAGCTGTACAAGCGCGGCGAGGCCGACTGGCGCCAGCCGGAGAGCTTTGGTGATATCGCGGTGCAGGCCGTGACCGCCCAGCCCGTCGCGTCCGTCGCGGCGGTGGCAGGATAGGCGCCATGAATATGGATACAGAGGTGGACGCGATTGCCGAGGAAGACCCCGGCGCGGAGGGAGAGATCCGCGTCCAGGCGCCACCCGGCCCGGGGACCGAGGATCCGGAGGCGCAGGTGGTTCTAGAGGACGATGAGTGCGATGAGCCGGCGCGTACGATCGAGGCGCTGCTGTTCCTCACGGCCGATCCGCTCAGTGTCACGCAGCTGGCCGAAGCGGTCCAGGCGGGCGAGCCCGACGTCGAAGCGGCGCTGGTCCGGCTCGCCGAGCGGTACGCGCCCGATCTGTGCGGGATCGTGCTGCGCGAGCTGGGTGGCGGGTACACGTTCGCATCCCACCCCGCCACCGAGGACGCCGCCAGGCGCCTGTTCAGCCGCGCGCGTACGGCCACGCTAACGCCCGCGCAGGCCGAGACGCTGGCGATCGTCGCCTACCTGCAGCCTGTTTCACGCCCCGAGATCACTCGCATCCGCGGTGTCAGCGCCGACTCTGCCGCGACCACGCTGCTGGAGCGCGGCCTGATCGAAGAGGCGGGGCGCTCGCAGTTCGGTGCGGTCATGTATCGCACGAGCACACTGTTTTTGAAGCTGTTCGGATTGCGCTCGCTGGAGGAGCTGCCGGATGTAGCGCGCTGGGACCCGACCCCCGAGGAGCAGGCGGAGTTGCGCGAGCGGTTGCTCCGCGCCGGGGAGGCCCGTAGCGCGGGGAGCGGACCGACGGCAGAGTAGATGCGTCTCGCCAAGCACCTGGCCCATGCGGGCGTAGCCTCGCGGCGCGCCGCCGAGATGTTGATCGCCGAAGGGCGGATCGTCGTGGACGGAGAGATCGTGAGCGACCCCGCGCGCGACGTAAGGGAGGGAAATCGTGTCGAAGTTGACGGCCGCGCGCTGGCGGGAGCCGACCGATCGAAGATCGGCCAGCGGGTCGTGTACGCGGTGAACAAGCCGCTCGGCGTCGTCTCGACCGCGCGCGATACTCACTGCCGCAAGACGGTCGTCGAGCTCGTGCCGGCGGGCGGGCTGCTACGCCTGTACCCGGTCGGGAGGCTGGACATGGACAGCAGCGGGCTGATTCTGCTCACGAACGACGGCGAGTTGGCCAATCGGCTGACGCATCCGCGGTATGAGGTCCCCAAGACATACATTGCGCGCGTGGGCGGACATGTGGGGGAAGGCGCCATCCGGGCGCTGCGCCGCGGTGTGGAGCTGGATGATGGCCCGACCGCGCCTGCGCGGGTGCGTCGCGTGAAGCCCGACATGATCGAGCTGACGATCCACGAGGGTCGCAACCGGCAGGTGCGGCGCATGTGCGAGGCGGTCGGCCATCCCGTGCTCGCGCTGGAGCGGGTCGCGTTCGGGCCATTGCGCCTGGACGGCCTCGCGCTCGGGGCGCACCGGCGGTGCAGCGATGGCGAGGTGGAGAGTCTCTACACAGCCGGCGCACAGGCCGCCGGTTGAGCATCGCCGAGGTCGACCAGCATCTACGTGGGGCGGCACACGAGCATGGTGGCAACACGGGGTGAACGGCCGGCGCGGCGCGCTCTGACACAATCGCGCCCATGCGACTGTTCGCCCTGCGCGGAGCCACGAGCGTGCCGCGCAACGACGCCCAGGAGATCCTGGATGCGACGACCGCGCTGATGCAGACGATCATGGAGCGCAACACGCTCGCCCCGGAGCACGTCGTGAGCTGCATATTTACGGCTACGAACGACCTCAACGCCGAGTTCCCCGCCGTCGCGGCGCGAGGGCTCGGGTTCGATCAGGTGCCGCTGCTGTGCGCGCGCGAGATTCCCGTGCCGCGGGCGATGCCGCGCGTGATCAGGGTGCTGATTCACTACCACGCTGAAGACGGGCACGAGTCCAGGCACGTGTACCTCGGCGATGCCGCCGAGCTGCGCGCCGACTTGCAGTCGGCGCAATAGTCGCTTTGCGCCAGGCCACGACGACACGCGAGGCTTCGCGGGGTCACGCGTCGGATGTCGCGGCGGTCGAGCCCCAAGCGTCGGTCCGTCACAATGTCGATGACATGACCCTTGAGTTCGCCGAGCGCATACGTCGCATTCCCGTCTATCCGGCTGCGGGTGGCTACGCCGAGCAGGCTATGCCGCTCGTACGACTGGCGAGCAACGAGTCGCCGTATCCGCCGTTGCCGGCGGTGCGCGAGGCGATCGATCGCGCGCTGTTCTCGCTCAACCGCTATCCCGACCCATCCAATGCGATCCTGCGCGAGCGATTGTCCGACCGCTACGAAGTGCCGACGTCGCGCATTGCAATCGGCAACGGCTCCTGCGACATCCTGCTCGCGGCCGGCGAGGCGCTGCTCGAGCCGGGTGCGGAGCTCGTGCACGCGTGGCCGTCGTTCTCGGTCTACCCGCACCTCAGCGCGGCCTCGGGCGCACGCGCGATCACCGTCGGCCTCGACTGCGACCAGCGCCACGACCTGAAGCGGATGCTGCGCGAGATCACGGTCGCGACCCGGCTGGTGATCGTGTGCAACCCGAACAATCCGACCTCGACCGCGCTTGATCCGGCGGAGATCGCGGCGTTCGTCGCCGAGGTTCCCGCACACGTGTGCGTGATCGTCGACGAGGCCTACTGTGAGTTCAACCTGCTGGGGGACCCCGACGCCTCGATCGACCTGCTCGACGGCCACCCCAACCTCGTGCTGCTGCGGACGTTCTCGAAGGTGTACGGGCTATGCGGGCTGCGCGTGGGATTCGCCCTGTGCGGCTCAGAGGACCTACCCCGGGCGGTCGACCAGGTGCGCCAGCCGTTCTTCTGCAACGCGCTCGCCCAGGCCGCGGCCGTCGAGGCGCTGGCCCATCAGGACGCCGTGCTTCAGCGCGTCACCAGGACGGTCGCCGAGCGGATATCCGTCACCGAGGGGCTGGGGGCGCTCGGGATCGAGCCGGCCGACTCGCAGGCGAACTTCTGCTGGTTGGGTCTCGGCGAGCGCGACGAGGCGCAGGTCATGCGCGGCCTGGAGGACCGTGGCGTGCTCGTTCGCGGCGGGGGTGCGCTGGGCAGCGAAACGCCCGCGTTGCGCGTCACGTATGGCACGCCCGAGGAGAACGCTCGCTTCCTGACGGCGCTGGCCGAGGTGCTGTAACGCGTGAGTGAATGTCTCTCATTGCTGGACTCAGGCTTGTCTGTCTGCTACAAAGACACGTAGACGACCATGACCGTTTCGGCCCGCACATCCGCCTGCACCACCTGGTCGTCCTATGCCTACGCCTGGCGATTTATCTAGGCGCTTCGGCCCTGACCCGTTCGTGAGCGGGTACTAGTCGCCGCACCGGGTCCATGAACGGACCGAGCGCCTCTCACTGGTGCGCATAGCACCTCATCACGGCTTCAGGACCCAACTAACCTTCCCAGGCGCAGTAGTGAAAGGATGAGCTTAATGATGATCGTAATGAAGGAGACCGCAACCCCCGAGGAGATTGACGCGGTCGTCGAGAAGATCGAGCGAGCCGGAGCGCTCGCCCACCCGATCGAGGGCGCCCGCCTGACCGTGATCGGGGCGATCGGTGACGTCGAGCAGGACGTCAACATCGAAAGCCTCGGATTGGAAGGGCAGCCCGGGGTCGACCGGGTCGTGCCGATCCTCAAGCCCTACAAGCTTGCCTCTACGCAGATCCGCCACGGCGAGCGCACCGTCCTCGACATCGCGGGTCGCAAGATCGGCGGCGACCATTTTGCCCTGATCGCGGGTCCCTGCACGGTGGAATCGCGCGAGCAGACGTTGCAGACCGCGCGTGTGGTGCGTGACGCGGGAGTCTCGCTGCTGCGCGGCGGCGCCTACAAGCCGCGCACCTCCCCCTACGCCTTCCAGGGTCTCGGCGTCGAGGGACTGCGGCTGCTCGCCGAGGCGAAGGCCGAGACGGGCCTGCCGATCGTCACGGAGCTGATGGATCTGCGCGACATCGACGACGTGCTGGAGGTCGCCGACGTGATCCAGATCGGCGCGCGCAACATGGCCAACTTTCCGCTGCTCACCGAGATCGGACGCTCGGGGTGTCCCGCACTGCTCAAGCGCGGGCTCTCCTCCACGCTGGACGAGCTGCTGATGGCCGCCGAGTACATCCTCAAGGAGGGCAACCCCAGCGTCATGCTGTGTGAGCGGGGCATCCGCACGTTCGAGACCGACCACCGCCGCGTCACGCTCGACATCATGGCGGTGCCGATCCTCAAGGAGCTGTCGCATCTGCCGGTGATCGTCGATCCCAGCCACGCCGCCGGACGGCGCGACCTGGTGTTGCCGCTATCGCTGGCGGCGGCCGCCGCCGGAGCCGACGGCATCATCGTGGAGGTGCACCCCAATCCCGACGAGGCCGTCTGCGACGGCCCGCAGGCGCTCCTGGCCGACACCTTCGACGAGTTCGCCGCGGCCGTGCAGCGCACCGCCGAGTTCGCGGGCAAGGCGCTCAGCGCGGCGTGAGGATCGCAGTCCTCGGGGTCGGGCTGATCGGCGGGTCCATCGGCCTGACCGCGCGCGCTCGCACGGGCGCTCACGTATGCGGGTACGACCCCGATCCCACGGCGTGCAACATGGCCCTCGAGCGGGGGGCGATCGACCGGCAGGCGCCGGACATCGCCACGGCCGTCGCCGGGGCGCACGCGGTGTTCGCGGCAGCGCCGGTGGGTGCGCTCGCGCAGACGGTCTCCGCGGCGCTCGCCGAGGCCGGGCCGGACTGCGTCGTCAGCGATGTCGGCTCGACCAAGCTGGCCCTCGAGGACGCGCGCCGAGATCGACGCTTCGTCGGCGGTCATCCACTCGCCGGAGCCGAGACGGCCGGTGTCTTGGGCGCCCGCGAGGATCTGTTCGAGGGCGCCATCTGGTATCTCACGCCGACCCAAGCCACCGACCCCGTGCTGTATGAGCGTCTACGGAGCCTGATCGAGCGCTTCGGGGCCCGTCCGCAGGTGGTCGACGCCGCCGCCCACGACCATTTGATGGCCTGTATATCGCACCTTCCGCACGTGCTCGCCAACGTGCTCGCCGCGCAAGCCGCCGGCGCGTTTGAGCGTGAGGGCTCCCCGCCGACAGCGGGTCCCAGTCTGCAGGCCGTCATCAGGGTGGCCGGCGCCAACACTGCGATCTGGACCGACATCTACCTCGCCAACCGCGACGCCCTCGTCACGGCCGTTGACGAGCTCGTGGAGCGCCTGGGTCAGGTTCGCGTCGCGCTTGAGGCAGGGGATGAGGATGCGCTCGCCGCTTGGAACGAGCGCGCGCGGGCCGAGCGCGACAGATTGCTCGGCGGCTCTCCCGGGCACTGATCGTAGTGACACCAGGCCGGCCGTCGATCCGCATGGTCATACTGCGCGCATGAACCTGCGCTTCGAGCCATCCAGCGGGCTCACCGGCGAGCTGCGCGCGCCGCCGGACAAGTCGCTCTCCCATCGCGCGGCGCTGCTCGGGGCGATGGCCTCCGAGCCCGTGCGGATCGAGAACTACCTGCACGCCGCGGATACCGCCTCGACGCTTCAGGCCGTGCGCGCGCTCGGGGCGCTGGTGGAGGTCCGCGACGGCGAGGTCGTGATCCGCGGCACCGGGCTGCGCGAGGCGCGCGAACCCGACGGGCCGATCGACGTGGGCAACGCGGGCACGCTGCTGCGCCTGCTGCCGGGCTGGCTGGCGGCTCAGGAGGGCCGTTCGTTCACGCTCGACGGCGATGACTCGATTCGCCGCCGGCCGGTCGACAGGGTGGCCGAGCCGCTGCGGCTGATGGGCGCGGAGCTGCGGGCGAGGAACAGACGGTTTCCGCCGCTTGAGGTGCACGGCGCGCGACTGCGCTGCATCTCCCATGAGCTTCCGGTCGCGAGCGCGCAGGTCAAGTCGTGCGTACTGCTCGCGGCGCTCGCCGCGGATGGCGCCACGACCATCGGTGAGCCGGCGCGCAGCCGCGACCACACCGAGCGGATGCTGCTGCGCGCCGGGGTGAACATCCATCGCAACGGCCGTCACGTGACCCTCGTCAACACCGATGAGCTGGTGCTCGAACGCGTGCGGATACCAGGCGACCTGAGCTCGGCGGCGTTCATGGTGGTCGCCGGAGTGCTCGTCCCGGGCTCGCGCCTGCTGATCGGTGACGTGGGGGTCAACTGGACGCGCACCGGATTTCTGCGGATCCTGCGCCGGATGCGGGGGATCGTGCTCGGTGACCTCGAGGATGAGTCGGGCGAGCTCTCAACAGACGAGCCGGTCAGCGACCTCGATGTCGCTCACGGCGCGCTGGAGGGGACGGTCGTCGAGGCCGAGGAGGTGCCGCTGGCGATCGACGAGCTGCCGTTGGTGGCGCTGCTCGGTTGCTACGCCGAGGGCGATACGGTCGTGCACGGCGCGCAGGAGCTGCGCGTCAAGGAGTCAGACCGCATCGCCCGGGTGGTCGGGGGCCTGCGCGGCCTCGGCGCGGACATCGAGGCGACCGAGGACGGTTTCGCGGTGCGCGGTTCGGGCGGTCTGCGCGGTGGGAGCATCGACGCGCATGGGGATCATCGCTTGGCGATGATGGGCGCGGTTGCGGGTCTCGCCTCGCGCGAGGGGGTCGAGGTGGTCGGGATGGAGGCCGCGGCGGTGTCCTATCCGGGGTTTGTGGAGGACCTGGAGGAACTGTGCCGGTGACGGCGGCTGCGTGGCGGGAACAGTCCGCGTTTGCTGCGCACACGACCGGGCGGCCCGCGTGCTCGTAGCGATCGATGGCCCCGCGGGCGCGGGCAAGTCCACGGTCGCCCGCGCGCTCGCCCGCGAGTTGGGCTTCGCCTTTCTAGACAGCGGCGCGATGTATCGCTGCGTCGCCCTGCTGTCGCTGAAGTCGCCGCAAAAGACGTTGGGCGTGCTGGCGCACGCGGCGAAGATCGAGCTTTCTGGTCTGCCCTCCGGAGAGCCGGGCCCGGTGTTCCTGAACGGATGTGATGTGAGTGAGAAGATTCGGACGCCTGAGGTTTCCGATGCGGCTTCCCGTGTAGCCGCCGACCCGGCGGTTCGGGAGGCGCTGGTGGTAACGCAACGCGAGGTGCTGTCGCATGGCGACTGGGTGGCCGAGGGTCGCGATATAGGGACCGTCGTCGCGCCCGAGGCCGAGCTCAAGGTCTTCCTCACGGCCGATCCGCAGGAGCGGGCGCACCGGCGCGCGGTCGAGCTCGGCGCTGACGTCGGCACGGTGCTCGCCGAGCAGACAATGCGCGATCAGCGTGACGGTGCGCGTGTTCACAGCCCCCTGCGCCCTGCGCCCGGGGCGGTGACCTTGGACACCACCAACCTCCGCGTCAAGGAAGTCGTCGCCCACATCGTCGAACTCGTGCGCGACGTCAAGCGCTCCGATCACCCCGCATAGAGCGAGAAGCGGCGCTTCGGGAAAGGTGTACCGAAACCTGCTGCCCGGGCCATCGATCGCATGTCTGCGCATTCAACCTTCGGGGCCGCAGTGCGCGGCCGGTCATACTGGCCTGATGCTGAAGGTCGCCATCGTCGGTTATCCCAACGTCGGGAAGTCCTCCCTGATCAACCGCCTTACGGGCACGCGCGAGGCGGTCGTGCACGAGCGCCCTGGTATCACGCGCGACCGCAAGGAGCTCGAGTGCGAGTGGAACGGACGGCGCTTCACACTGATCGACACGGGTGGAGTGGACTTCCAGGACGAGGACCCGCTGGCGGGCTCGATCCGCGGGCAGGCCCAGGCTGGGCTCGCGGACGCGCAGGTCGCGGTGCTGGTCGTCGACGCACGCGCGGGGGTAAGGCCCGGCGATGAGGAGATGGCCGACCTGTTGCGCCGCTCGCCCATTCCCGTGATCGTCGCGGCCAACAAGTGCGACGGTGTCGGCGACATTCCCCAGGCGGCAGAGTTTCACCGCCTGGGGTTGGGCGAGCCACTGGCGGTGTCCGCCGCGCAGGGGCTCGGCTCCGGCGACCTGCTCGACCGGATCGTGGAGCTGCTCCCCGATGCGGAGGACGAGCCTGACGAGGACACGGTGCGTCTCGCGATCATCGGCCGACCGAACGTGGGGAAGTCCTCGCTGGTCAACCGTTTTCTCGGCTCCGAGCGTGTGATCGTCTCCGAGGTCGCCGGCACCACCCGCGATGCGATCGACATGCCGCTGATGGTCGGCGAGCGCAAGCTGATCCTCGTTGATACAGCCGGGATGCGCCGCCAGTCGAAGGTTGCCGACTCGGTCGAGTACTACACGGCGCTGCGCTCCCAGCGTGCCGCCGAGCGTGCGGACGTGGCGCTGGTGGTGTGCGACGCCCGCGATGGCGTCACCGCCCAGGATCTGCGGATCGCGGAGCTCGCGATGAAGGCAGGATGCGCGACCGCGATCGTGCTGAACAAGTGGGACGTGTACGACGGCTCGGAGGATGACCTCGATCACGAGCGCGCGCGCGTGGCTGAAAAGCTGCGTCTGCGCCCGCGCGTGCTGACGGTGAGCGCACTGACCGGTCGCCACGTCGCGCGCCTGCTGACGGAGGTGATCGCGCTCGGCGACCGCATGTCCGGGCGCATCCCCACGCCCGAGCTCAACCGCTTCCTGGCGGAGGCCGTCCAGGCGCGCCAGCCGCCGGTCGGGACACGGCGAAGCTCCGGTCAGCATCGCCTGAAACTCATCTACATGGCGCAGATCGGCGAGCGCCCTCCACGCTTCGCGATCCAGGTCAACTCCCGCACGCGGGTGACGCGCGACTATGCCTACTTTCTGGAGAATCGTCTGCGTGCGCGCTACGGGATGGACGGTGTGCCGCTGATCGTCGACTTCGTGCAGCGCGGGGAGCGCGGGCGCAGCGACCCGCGCTCCCGCAGCGGTGGGCGCGCGCCAATGCGTGGATAAATAGACTCTCCGACTTTCTGTGGGCCCGTAACGGGTCCTAGGACCATTTCCCCGTAAGCGAACCGCGGAGCCATACCCGAACCCATGAGCCAGCATGCAGACAACGAGTACCTGTTCACCTCCGAGTCGGTCACGGAGGGGCATCCGGACAAGATCGCCGACCAGATCTCCGACGGCGTGCTCGATGCCGTCCTGACCGACGATCCCTACGGCCGCGTGGCGTGTGAGACGCTCGTCAACACCGGCCTGGTCGTCGTCTCCGGGGAGATCTCCACCAACACGTACGTCGACATCCAGCAGATCGCGCGCGAGACGGTCCGCAGGATCGGCTACGACAACGCGGCGTACGGCTTTGACTGCGACACGTGCGCGGTGATCAACGCGATCGACAAACAGTCCCCGGACATCGCCCAGGGCGTCGACGCCGCGTATGAGACCCGCCATGATCCCGCCGACGAGGACGAGCTCGACGTCGCGGGCGCCGGCGACCAGGGCATGATGTTCGGTTACGCCACGCGCGAGACCGATGAGCTGATGCCGCTGCCGATCGCGCTCGCGCACAAGCTCGCCAAGCGCCTGGCGGAGGTGCGCAAGGGCGAGGTGCTGCCCTACCTGCGTCCGGACGGCAAGACCCAGGTGACGGTCCGCTACCGCGACGGCAAGCCCGTCGCGATCGAGAAGATCCTGATCTCCACTCAGCACGCCGACGGCATCGACGCGGAAGCGCTGATCAAGCCCGACTTGTTCGAGCACGTGCTGCGCCCGGTGCTGCCGAACGGGCTTTACGACGAGAACAAGCTGCTGAAGAACTTCCTCGTCAACCCGACAGGGCGGTTCGTGATCGGCGGGCCGATGGGCGACTGCGGGCTGACGGGGCGCAAGATCATCGTCGACACCTACGGCGGCATGGCCCGTCACGGCGGCGGCGCGTTCTCCGGCAAGGACCCGTCCAAGGTCGACCGCTCCGCCGCGTACGCCGCGCGCTGGGTCGCCAAGAACATCGTCGCCGCCGGTCTGGCCGACCGCGCCGAGGTGCAGGTCGCCTACGCGATCGGCGTCGCGCACCCGGTGTCGGTGATGGTCGAGACGTTCGGCACCGAGCAGGTCGGCCGCGCGCAGATCGCCCAGCTCGTGGACGAGCACTTCGACCTGCGTCCCGGCGCGTTTCGCGAGGAGCTGAACCTGCACCGGCCGATCTACCAGAAGACCGCCGCCTACGGCCACTTCGGCCGCGACGACCACGACTTCACCTGGGAGAAGACCGACAAGGCGCAGGCGCTGCGCGCCGCCGCCGGGCTCTGACCTAACGTCAGGGCGATGTCCGCCATCGCCCAGGTTGAGCCGATGACCACGGCCCGCGCTCTGCGCGGCCCGTTCGACTACCGATTGCCCGAGGAGCTGCGCGGCGGCGTTGTGGGCGTCGGCTCGATGCTGGTCGTTCCATTCGCCCGCCGGCAGGTGCTCGGGGTCGTCGTCGGCCTGTCCGAGCGAAGCGAGGTTGCCGAGGAGAAGCTGCTCGCGCCGTTGCGCGCGCTGGATGAAGGCCCGCCCGCCCTGCCCGTCGAGCTGGTCGAACTGGCCGAATGGATCGCGGCCGAGTACTGCTCGACGATCGCCCGAGCGCTGACGCTGGTACTGCCTCCCGGTGCAGCCCGCAGACTCAGCGGACGCAAGCGCCGTGCGGTCGTGCGCTCCCCGCGTCTGCCCGTCGGCGGACGTCTGTCCGAAGGCTCGAAGAGCGGCTTCCTGGCGAGCCTCACGCCCGAGCAGGAGCGGGCGCTTCAGTGGCTGAACGCCGCACTCGACAGTCGCAAGTTCGAGCGAAGCCTGCTGCAGGGGGTTACGGGGTCGGGCAAGACCGAGGTCTACCTGCGCGCCGCCGCCGGCGCGCTGGAGCAGGGGCGCGGCACGATCGTGCTCGTGCCGGAGATCGCGCTGACACCGCAGATCGTCGGGCGCTTTCACGAGCGCTTTGGTGAGACCGTCGCCGTGCTGCACTCGCGGTTGCGCCCGGGAGAGCGCTACGAGGAATGGCGGCGGCTGCGCACGGGCGAGGCGCGCGTATGCGTCGGTCCGCGTTCGGCCGTGTTCGCGCCGATCGAGCGGCTTGGCCTGATCGTCGTCGATGAGGAGCACGATGCCTCCTACAAGCACGAAGGCGACCCCCGCTATGACGCTCGCGATGTTGCCGTCGAGCGCGCGCGCCGCAGCGGCGCGCTGTTGCTGCTCGGCAGCGCGACCCCGCGCCCGGAGAGCGTGCATCTTGCGGCCTCCGCACAGCCCGCTGAGCCTGCGCGGCCGTCGTCACAGACCCTGCTGCGCTTGCGCGCACGCGTGGACGGACGCCCGCTGCCGGATGTCAGCGTGCTCGATATGCGCGGCGAGAGCGCCGGCCTGCACGCCCTGACGGCACAGGCGCTCGCCGAGGTGCGCGAGGCTAAAGGCAAGGCGATCGTACTGCTCAACCGTCGCGGCTGGTCGAACTTCCTGTCCTGCCGCTCGTGCGGGCGGGTGTGGAGCTGCCCGCAGTGCGACGTCGCGCTCGTGCTGCACCGCCGCAACGGTTACGTGGCCTGCCATCACTGCGGCCATCGCGAGTCCGCGCCGGAACGCTGTGAGCAGTGCGGTTCGATCTCGGTCGCGCGCCACGGCGCGGGGACCGAGCGCGTCCAGCACGATCTGGCCGCGGCGCTCGATGACGATGATGGTCGTTTTCCGGTCCTGCGTCTCGACGCCGACACAGTTTCAGGCCCGCCCGGCCAAGGGGTCGCCACGCTGCTGCGCCGGTTCGAGGCGGCCGAGTCGGGCGTGTTGATCGGCACGCAGATGGTCGCCAAGGGCCACGACTTCCCGGATGTGACGCTCGGGATCGTGCTCGACGCCGACGCGACCCTGCGCTTCCCCGACTTTCGCGCGGAGGAGCGCACGTTCGCATTGATTGCACAGCTCGCCGGCCGCGTCGGCCGCGGCTCCGACGGTCGCGTGCTCGTGCAGACGATCGCCCCCGAGGCACGCGCGATCGTCTACGCCGCCAGACACGACAGCGACGGCTTCCTAAAGGGTGAGTTGGAGCGCCGTCAGGCGCTGCGCTACCCGCCGTTCTCGCACCTGATCAGGATCGTGTGCTCCGCCGCGGAGAGCGCTCCGGCACGAGCGGCCGCGGGTGCCCTGGCCGAGCGGTTGACCCTGCACATGGCGCCTGGCGCGAGCGTGCTGGGTCCGGCCGCGCTATTCAAGCTGCGCGGGCAGGAGCGCCAGGTGCTCGTCATCAAGGCCGCCGAGCGGCGCCCCGTCGTGCGCGCTGCCGGTGAGGTCGTGCGGCATGTCGCCGGTGAGCGTGAGCACAAGGGCGTCAGCTTCAGCGTGGATGTCGACCCACAATAAACTTGCTCGTATGGCTGAAGATGACGAGGACGTGGAGGTCGAGCGCGAGGAGGATGCGCTCGCGGTCGAGGAGCTGGACGCCGAGACGCGCGCCCGGCGCGACGCGGCGCTGCGGCAGGTGCGCAAGCTGGGGGACCCCGTGCTGCGCGCGAGCGCGGTCGTGGTCGACCGCTTTGACGGCACGCTGAAGACCGAGATCGACCGCATGGGCGAGCTGATGGGAGACGCGCTCGGGATCGGCCTCGCGGCGACGCAGGTGGGAATGTTGAACAGGGTGCTCGTGTACCGGGTGCACGCTGAGGATCCGATCACGGCGCTGGTGAACCCGGTGATCGAGTGGGCCAGCGAGGAGCTTGAAACCGCCGAAGAGGGGTGTCTGAGCCTGCCCGGCGTGCACGTCGATGTGGAGCGTCCTGCGCAGGTTCGCGCGCGCGCGCGCGACGCGACCGGAGCCGAGCTTCTCGTCGAGGCGGAGGGTCTGCATGCGCGCGTCATCCAGCACGAGATCGACCATCTGGACGGCGTCCTGATCCTCGATCGCATCTCGCGCGAGGCGCGCAAGGAGGCGATGCGGGCGATGCGCCAGGCGCGGGAGGGTGGGCTCGCGGCTGAGGCTCGTCCCGCGCGGGTGGCCGACCCCGACGCGAGCCCCGCGTAGCCGCGCCCGCGGAAAGGCGTACTGCAATCATGCGCACGGTCTTCCTCGGCACGTCCGCGTTCGCGGCGGCGGTACTGGAGCGACTTGCCGGGAGTGAGCACCGACCGGCGCTGGTGCTGACGCGCCCGGACCGTCCGCGGGGGCGCGGACGTAAGCTCGGCGCCCCGCCCGTGGCGGAGGCGGCACGCCGGCTCGGGATCGCACTGGAGCAGCCGGAGAAGATCAACGAGCCGGCGGCATGCGAGCTGATCGCGCGGGCGCGCCCGGATACGGTGATCGTGTGCGCCTTCGGCGCACTGATCTCCGAGCCGCTGCTGTCAGCGCACGAGCTCCTGAATGTGCACCCGTCGCTGCTGCCGCGCTGGCGGGGCGCCGCGCCGGTGGAGCGCGCGATCATGGCCGGCGACGAGCGCACGGGCGTGTCGATCATGCGTCTGACCGCGGGTCTGGACAGCGGGCCGGTGTGCCTGGCGGAGCAGACGGCGATCGAGTCTCATCAGGACACATACGGGTCGCTGGCCGAGCGCCTGCGGGCGCTCGGCGGGGAGCTGATCGTGCGCGTTCTCGATCTCGCCGCGCGCGGCGAGCCTCCGGCGTTCGTCGAGCAGGACGAGGACGGCGTTACGTACGCCGAGAAGATCGGCCCCGAGGATCGTCTGCTGGATCCGACCAGGCCCGCCGTGGAGCTGGAGCGCGTCGTCAGGGCGCTGCACCCGCACGTCGGCGCGCGGGTGGCACTCGCCGACGGGACGCTGCTCGGTGTGCACCGGGCGGTGCTTGCGGACGCTTCGTCGCCGGGTTACGCACCGGTGGGAGCCGGCACGGATGCGGGCGACGGTGAGCTCGAGCCGGGCGTGGCCACCCGTGATGGGCGCCTGTTGCTCGACTGCACTCCCGGCGTGCTGGAGCTGCTGTGCGTGCAGCCGCCGGGTGGCCGTTCCATGGACGCCGGTGCGTATCTGCGTGGACATGCCCGCTGAAGCCCGTACGTGCGCATACGTGGTCCTGCGGCGGGTGTTCGAGCACGGCGCCTACGCCGACCAGGCTCTGCAGGCCGAGTCCAAGGGGCTGGATCCGCGCAACCGCGCGCTTGCCATGCGCCTCGCCTACGGCGCGGTTCAGCGAAAGGGCACACTCGATCATCTGATCGAGGGGCTCGCCGACAGACCCACCGGACGGTTGGACCCGCCGGTGCTGGCCGCGCTGAGGCTCGGGCTGTACGAGCTCCTCTACCTGGATGGCTCGCCCGACTATGCGGTCGTGGCCGACGTCGTCGAGCTGGCCAAGGCGCAGGCGCGGGGCGGGCACGGTCTCGTCAACGCGGTGCTGCGCCGGGCCGCGCGGGAGGGGCCTGGCTCCCTGCTGGGCGTCTTGACGGATGCGACGGCTGAGCAGGCCGCCGTCAAGCACTCGCACCCGGAGTGGATCGCGCGTCTGTGGTGGCAGGAGCTGGGCGCGGACGATGCTCGCGCGCTGATGGCCTACGACAACGAGCCGGGCGAGGTGGCGTTGCGGGCGAACACGCTCGTCACGGATGCGTCCACGCTTGCACGTCAGCTGGCCGCGGGCGGCACGGCAGGTGGCGCGACAGGCAGCACGACAGGCGGCGTGGCGGGCAGTCCGGCGGACGGCAGACCGGTGAGGACGCGCTCTGACCCTGACATACCGGAGGCGCTCGTGCTCGAAGACCCATTCGACGCGCACGGCTCGCAAGCGTGGCGGGAGGGGGCGTTCGTCGCGCAGTCGCGCGCGGCGATGCTCGTCGCCCGCGTCCTTGCCCCGCGACCGGGGGAGCGGGTGCTCGACCTGTGCGCAGCGCCAGGCGGCAAGAGCACTCATCTCGCCGCGCTGATGGAGGGGGCCGGGGAGATAGTGGCCGTCGAGCGCGACCGGCGCAGGGCGGGGGCGCTCGTGCGCACGGCGCAGCGACTGCAGGCTCATAACGTGCGTGTCGAGTTGGGAGACGCCGCCCAAACCCGACCGGAGGGCGCCGTGTTCGATCGGGTGCTGGTCGATCCGCCGTGCTCGGGCCTGGGGACGCTGCAGGCGCGTCCCGACCTGCGCTGGCGGATGGAGCGCTCGCGCCTTGCCGAGCTGGAGCGAACGCAGGCGAGGATCCTCGCGGCGGGCGCCGGTGCTGTCCGTCCGGGCGGCGTGCTGGTCTACTCTACGTGCACGATCTCCCCGACCGAGAACGAGCGCCGGATCACCACCTTCCTGGATGCCAACCCCGACTTCGAGCTCGATGATCTCGGCGTCGAGCTGCCCGCGCGCGCCAACCCGCGTGCGCCCAAGACCGTGCTGACTTTGCCCAATCGCGACCGCACCGCCGGATTCTTCATCGCCCGGTTGTGTCGGGGAGGCTGAGCCCATGGCCGGTGAGCCCGAGAGGCCCGCGAAGGCGCCGGTCGAGCTCGGGCCTCGCTGCCCGCACTGCGGCGAACCGTGGCTGCGCCCGACGAACCTGCCGGGCCGCTACCGCTGCGTGTACTGCCTGCATCGCTTCGAGCTGACGTCGGTGTGCCCTAACTGCGGCGAGCACTCGACGATCGTGCGCATGTCATCCACCGCGATCCTGAAGTGCAACAACTGTGGCGACAGTATGTTGCAGGCCATATGAGCGGGTCCGTCAGCGAGCTGCTGAGCGGCGTGCGCGTGGCGCCGTCGATCCTGTCCGCCGATTTTGCGCGGCTGCGCGAACAGGTCGGGGAGGTGCTGGACGCGGGCGCGAAGGTGATCCACGTGGACGTGATGGACGGGCACTTCGTGCCCCCGATCACGGTCGGCCCTCTCGTCGTCGCCGCCCTGCGCGAGCAGACACACGAGGCGGGGGCGATACTCGACGTGCACCTGATGATCGAGCGCCCCGAGCGGCATGTGGCCGATTTCGTGCAGGCGGGCGCCGACTCGATCACGTTCCATGCCGAGGCGACCCCGCACGTCGCCTACACCGCGGACTTGATCGGCCAGAGCGGGGTGGGGGTCGGCGTGGCGATCAACCCGGCGACTCCGGTCGGTGCGCTGGCCGAGGTGGCAGGTGCGATCGACATGGCGCTATGCATGACCGTCAATCCCGGCTGGGGTGGGCAGCCGTTCATCGCTCATTCACTGGACAAGGTCGAGCGGGTCAGGGCGATCGGCGGGGCCGATGTGGCCGTGCAGGTGGACGGCGGGATCGATCCTGAGACCGCGCCCGGGTGCAGGAAGGCCGGCGCGAACGTGTTCGTCGCGGGCTCGGCGATCTTCGGGAGCGGCGATCCGGGCGAGGCCTACCGCGCGATCGCGTGGGCCGTGGGCGCGGACTGAGCGGCGACGCGACCGGTCGTTGACGAACCTTGGCGGTAGAGCGTCCACAGCAACAGCGCGAGCACTGCCGTGGCGCCGGCGTAGCCGATCTCGGCGCGCAGCACCTGTTCGGTGACAGCCGGGGTGAGCATCCAGGCGAGGAACACGACGGCGGCGATCAGCCAGCAGGTGGCGGCGGCGCGAGCACGGTTACGCGCGAGCGCGGCCTGGTTGAGCGCGCCGGACGCGAGATGCATGCCCATGCCCAAGCCAATCAGGGCTAGGCCGAAGCGGCCGTAGGTGTAGTGCTGGCCGAACAGATGACCCATCACGAACGGGCCGACGATCAGCAGCCCGAGGGCAACGACGGCGGCGAAGGCAGCGATCGCAAGCACCGTCAGATGGATCGCGCGCGCGAACGCCGTGTGGCCATCCTTGACCTCCAGGCCCGTGAGGTGGGGCAGCATCGAGGTCTGAATCGCCTGGAACAGCTGCAACGGGGCACGCGCGATCAGCATCACGTTGAAGACGATCCCGGCGAGCGCCTGGTCCGAGGTGGCGTAGACGGTCAGGACCGCCGCGTTCAGGAGCGTCTGCTCGGAGAGCATGATCCCCGAGACCCACAGCGCGAAGCGACCGCCTCGCCGCAACGAGAGCTCGCCACCGATCGAAGATCGGCCAGCGGTGGCCTCCTGCACGCCCTCCGTGCCGGGGCCGGCGAGCGCCGCGTCAGCCTCGTCGGCGGTGATCGGTGCGCCCGCGTCATGGCGCTCGTTCCCGCGGCGGGCGAAGGCGGCGGGCACCACGACGAGCGAGAGCAACGGTGCGGCGGCGATGCCCAGCGCAATCGCGGTCTGGCCGCTTGTGATGCCGAGTACGACGGCCAGCGCGAAGCAGATGCGCGAGCTGGCCTCCATCAGGACGAGGCCGCCGTAGAGCGCGAAGTACTCGTGCCCGGCGAGCCAGCCGCGCGCGAAGTAGCTGCCGGCGTAGGCGAGCGTGCCGACGAGAAGCACGTAGTAGAGGGCGGCGTGGCCGCCGAAGACGTTTTCGATCAGCTCTGTGCGCAGGCCCAGCGCGACGACTAGGAAGAAGAGCGCGAAACCGGACTGGATCGCGATCGGGACGCGCAGCGGGTGCTCGGTGTGCCCGCGGGCGCGGCGCTCGGCGATCGTGCGCGAAAGCAGTTGTTCGACCGGCCGGTAGATCACCGAGATGACGACGAACATGACCGACCACAGCACGTCGACCTGTTCGGCTTCGGCTTCGCCGAGCACGTGGCTTGTGATCGAGAAGAACGCGAACGTCAGCAGGCCGGTCGCGGCGATCCCGATCGAGAGGATGCGCGCGCCGCTGCCGTAGGAACGTGTCTGCCCGCCATCGCCCGGGCCCGTATCGTGCGGGCCGTCTGCATCGGGCTGGGCGACTCGCTCCGCGGCGCGTTGGTCGATGTTTGCCGGCGTGGACCCGGCCGCGGGGTCTGAGGGCGCGCTGCCGGCGCCGCGCACCGGACCGGGCCTAGTGTCCTGAATCATAAATTCGGTCAGTGTTTGCCGGATGGATGGGCGTGATCTGACGTTCGACGGTGCCGGTGAGTGTGCCGGTAGCACATGGCCGGCGCCGGCGGGCGTCAGGCACGTTCAGGCGCCGGGAAACGCCAGCGAATTTATGACTCACGACACTAGAGTCGGACAAGCAGCATCGTCCAGGGAAACGGCGAGCGGACCTCGGTGACCTGGCCGTAATGCGAGAGCAAGCCCACAAATGAGCGCCGGGACCAATGATTGAGATGTCCGGGGGTATTGCCGAGCGCCGGCCAGTAGGCGCCGCGCGCCATGTTCAGCATGCGCCACAACGGCTCGCGCGGCACGGACACGAGCAGATGGCGCTCGGCGCAGCGCGCCATCTCGGCCAGCGTGTGCTCCGGGTCGGGGACGTGCTCCAGCACCTCGATCGCGCTCGCCAGATCAAACTCGTTTGCGGCGAAGGGCAACGGGTTCTCGGCGTGCATCACGTGGTACTCGAGATTGGGCGCCCGGCGCTCGGCCCAGCCGGTCTGGATCGACTCCTCCTCGAGATCGATTCCAACGACGCGCCGCTCGCCCAGACGCTGCGCCCACTGGTGCACGAGCACGCCCTCACCGCAGCCGACATCCAGCAGCGAGCGGGGTTGCGCATGCGTGAACAGCTCATCGAGCGTACGCTCGAAGCCGGCCATCAGGCGGCGCACGACCGGGTTGGTCGAGCCGTACTTGTCGTAGGTGTTGCCGGTGACGATTCCCTCGTCGGAGACGGTGACGGCGCCGCTCACAGGCTCACCGCCTCGTGTTCTTCGGTCTCGGCTCTCCTGCTTGGGTCTCGCTCGTTCTGCTTCTCCGGGACGCTCCCCTCGCTTGGTTTCTCTGCACGCGGGGCGTCGGCGTCGGATGCTCCGGCACGCGCTCCCGCCCAAGCGCCGCCTTGGCTCGTGCCAGGTTCGTAGTGGGACGGCGCAACGTGCAGCTCCAGCTCGATGCGGCGCACCCGCTCGAAGGTCTTCTGGATCATCACGCGCTGGGCGGCGAGCAGGTCGCCGATCACACCCAGCGCCCACAGCACGACGGCCGCGATGAACAGCACGGCGCCGAGGATCAGCGACTGCACATGGCCCTTGCCGCTGCCGTCGGCATAAGCGACGATGAACCGAATCCAGACCGCGAGCGAGACGACGCCGATCAGCGCCGCCAAGCTCCAGAACACGCGCAGCGGCTCGTACTGGGCATAGATGCGGAAGATCGAGATCGCGTTGCGGCGCACGTAGGCGCTCATCGAGGGGAACAGGCGCGACTCGCGCGTCTTGGGGTTGGTGCGGATCGGGACGTGGTCGATCGCGACCAGAAGCTTGCCCGCCTGGATGATCGTCTCCAGGGTGTAGGTGAACTTCGAGACGACCAGCATCTGGATCGCCGCCTCGCGGTTATAGGCGCGAAAGCCCGAGGTCGTGTCGGGCACCGAGGTCGAGGATGCCTGGCGCACCACCCACGAGCCGAGGCGCTGCAAGGTCTTCTTCAGCGGCGAGAAGTGTTCGATCCCGTCGACCTCGCGGTCGCCGACGACCATGTCGGCGCGCCCCTGCACGATCGGACCCACCAGTCGGGCGATGTCGGGCCCGTAGTACTGGTTGTCGGCGTCGGTGTTGACGATCACGTCGGCGCCGAGCTTCAGCGCCGTGTCGATCCCCGCCTGAAAGCCCGTCGCCAGGCCCTTGTTGTTGGTCAGGCGCACCAGATGATCGACGCCGTGATCGCGCGCGACCGCGACCGTCGCGTCGGTCGAGCCGTCGTCGATGACGAGCCACTGGACGGTGTCGAAGCCCTCCACGGCGCGCGGCAGGTCGGCGAGCGTCTGCGGGAGCTGGGCGGCCTCGTTGTAACAGGGGATCTGGATGATGAGCTTCACTGCGTGAAAGCCTACCCCGTGGGGCTGCGTCGTCAGGGGTGGTTGGTTGCGGAGGGTGCCGTCAAGGGCAACTGCCTGCACGGATAGGCTCTACGCCCCTCCGGACAAGCCCTCCGCACAACAATCCCAATCCCATTCTCCTTTGACGACCCCAACGGCCAGCGCGACGCTCAGCAAGCCGCGGCAGGACTCGACTCCGCTGCGGCGGCTGCGCGCGATCGACGCCGCGACGTGGGCGAAGGTCGGGTTTGCGGTGCTGTGCGCGGGCGCGCTGGTCGGCTACTTCGCCTATCCCACCTACCCGACGTACGACTCTTTCTACGCGCTGCTGTGGGGCCGGGACCTGCTGCACCTGCACCTGCCGGACTTCAGGGTGTACCGCGGGCCGACCGAGCATCCGCTGGCGATTGCGTTCGGGACGGTGTGCTCGATCTTCGGCCAAGGTGGCGCGCGGTTGATGGTGCTCGGGTCGATCGCCTCGTTTGTCGCGGTCGTTGCCGGCATGTACAGGCTGGGGCGACTGTGCTTCGGTCCGATCGTCGGGCTGTTCGCGGCGCTGCTTGTGCTGAGTCGGTTCTTTGTCGAGAACCTCGCCGCGCAGGGGTATCTGGACATCTCCTACGTCGCGCTGATCGTGTGGGCGGTCGTGTTCGAGGTGCAGCGCCCCCGGCGCGGTGCGCTCGTCCTGCTGACACTGGCCGCCGCCGGGCTGCTGCGCCCGGACGCATGGGTGCTGAGCGGCGTGTACTGGCTGTGGTGTGTGTGGCCACGTGGGGATGCATCGATCGGCAACCGCCGACGGCTGCAATACCTCGGCGTGGCCCTGATCGCTCCGCTCGTGTGGATCGGGGTGGACGCCGTCGTGACGGGCGACCCGCTGTACTCGCTGCACTCGACCGCCGGCCTGGCCCAGGAACTCGAACGCGCCCAGGGACTGTCGAGCGTGGTCGCGTCGGTGTGGACGTTCGGGGTGCGGATCGACAAGCTGCCGGTGATCCTCGGCACGTTCGTGGGTCTACCGCTGGCGGTGTGGCTGGCCCCGCGCCGCGTGCTGACGCCGCTGGCTGCGCTGGTCCTGCTGATCGTGGTGTTCGTCGCCGAGGGCGCGGCCGGCGCGTCGGTCATCGACCGCTACCTGTTGGGGGCCGCGACCCTGCTGCTGCTGTTCTGCGCGGTCGCGATCGGGGGCTGGGCGATGCTGAAGCCCGGCTCGACGCTGCGGCGCGTATGGATGGTCGGCGCCGCCGCGCTGGTGCTGTACGGCGGCGCGTCGGTTGCCACAACGCTGAGCCTGTCCAGTCTGCGCACCACGCTGGCCTACCACGACGATTTCCATGAGGGCTTGGCAGCAGCGCTCTCGAGCCCGAGCGTGCATGCGGCGCTGAAGCGCTGCCCGCTGGTGTCGCTGCCGGACAACAAGCTGATCCCCGACGCGCGCTGGATTCTTGACAGCGTCGGTCAGCACGACATCGTCGCCCGCAGCCAGGCGCGCGCCGACGTGAAGAGGGGCGCCCACCAGCTGGAGGACCGGTTGAGTCGGGGCAGCGTGGCGGTCTATCCGCTCGGCAGCGCGGTGTTCTTCGAGGCGATCGTCGATGTCGGCGACGATCCCCGCGATCAGATCCCCCAGGCCGGATACCACCGCATCTACACGAGCCGCTACTACGCCGTGTATGACAACTGCTGAGGGCTCATCGCAGAGGTCGGAGTGGTCCGCCGGCGGTGGGTCCAAAGCGGTCCGCGCTGGGTCACGTTCCGAGGCGGGGGCAGCAGACGGAGGGGTGCACAGCAACGGCACCAGCGGCGGGATTGGCTCGCGCCGATGGGCGTGGAGTGGACTGGCGGTAGTGCTTGCCGGTGGCCTGGGGCTGCGGTTGTGGGGCATCGGGCAGGGCCTGCCCTACGCGTATAACGCCGACGAGGCCGACCACTTCGTGCCGCACGCCATCGAAATGTTCGGCCACGACCTGAACCCGCACTACTTCGCCAACCCGCCCGCGTATACGTACGTGCTGCACTACCTGTTCGCCGGCTGGTACGGGGGGACGGCGGGGGTTCAGCACGCGATCGCGGCGCACCCCGGCGACGTCTACACGCTCGCGCGAGTGGCCGCGGCGGTGCTCGGCACGCTGGCGCTGTGGCTGCTGTATGCGACCGGGGCGCGGTTGTTCGGCCGCGGCGTCGGGCTGCTCGCGGCGGCGATCGAGGCCGTCGCGTTCCTGCCGGTGTTCTACGCGCACCTGGCGCTCAATGACGTGCCGACGCTGGCGCCGCTGACGCTGTCACTGCTGGGAACGGCGGGGGTGCTGCGCAAAGGCCGCGCGCGCGACTACCTGCTGGCGGGCATCGGACTGGGGCTCGCCTGCGCGAGCAAGTACACGGCCGGGATCGTGATCGTGCCGTTCGCGGCGGCGCTCGCCGCGCGCTACCTGCAGGCGCAACCAGGCGCCGGACTGCGCGCCCTGAACGGGATCGCGCTCGCGGGCGTCGCCGCCTTGGGCGCGTTCCTGATCGCGAACCCGTACGCGATCCTCGACTACAAAGATTTTCACTCCGAACTGGTTCACCAGTCGACCCTGTCCGCCGAAGCCCAGGGCAAGCTCGGCGCGCCCAAAGACGGTGGGATCGCCTACTACCTGTGGACGCTCACCTGGGGGCTGGGCTGGGTACCTGCGCTGGCCGCGCTGGGAGGCGCGCTGAGCGTATGGCGTCGAGAGCGCGCGCTCGGCTGGCTGCTCGTGCCTGCCCCGCTGCTGTATCTCGCGTTCATGGGCCTGCAGGGCCGCTACTTCGGACGCTGGCTGCTGCCGATATTCCCGATCTTGTGCTTGCTCGCCGCGCTGTTCGCGCTGCAGCTGGTGGACGTGGCGGTGCGCTTTGCAACTCGGTCGCGAGGCGAAAGCGAAACCGGCGCGGATGACGTGGGGAATGAAGAGCAGAGGAGTGGCGTCGTGGGGCGCGGTTCGCCACGGTCTGCCGGCAAAGGGTTGCCGCTGCGCATCGGGCTCACCGCGGCGCTCGTCGTGGCGCTGCTCGCGCAGGGACTCCTATACAGCGTGCATTCGGGCAAAGTGCTCGCCCAGGCGGACACGCGCAACCTGACGCGCGACTGGATGCTCACATATATCCCGGCCGGCGCGTCGATCGTGGTGGAGCCGGTGGCGCCCGACGCGTGGGGCACGCATTGGAACAAGTACCCGTCGCTGATCTCCCGTATCTCCCCAACGGGGGCGCTCGAACCGAATCCCACCGAGAAGGTCGGCATCGAGGACTACGAGCGAACGCTCGCTCCGGCGCTGATCGGCTACTACGAAGCTCACGGCTACTGCTGGGTGGTGAGCGGCTCGACCGAGTCCGGCCGGGCCCAGGCAGACCCTCAGGCGGTGCCACGGGCGATCGCCTACTACCGCGCGCTGGCGCGGCGGGGCGAAGTCGTCTACCGCGCGTCGCCGTACGCGCGCGGTCACGATCCGGTCGCGTTCGACTTCGACTGGAGCTTCGACTATTACCCGCTCGCCTACGACCGCCCCGGGCCGCAGATGACCGTGTATCGGCTGCGCGGAGGTCGCTGCACGCGATGATCCAGGGTGTTCGCACCGGGATCCTTTAGGCGCGGGGTTATTCTGGATGCAGAGATGATGACCTGCACGGACACCGATAGGGAGCATCTGACGCGGGCGATCGAGCTGGCGCGCAACGGCGGGGGCATGGTCAAGCCCAACCCGGCGGTCGGCGCGGTGGTGGCGCGCGACGGCGAGGTGATCGGCGAGGGCTGGCACGAACAGTTCGGCGGAGCGCATGCGGAGGTCAACGCGATCGAGGCATGCGGCCTGTCCGATCTGAGCGGGGCGACGCTGTATGTGTCGCTGGAACCGTGCTGCCACGAGGGCAAGACGCCGCCGTGCACGGACGCGATCGTGCAGTCGGGAATCAAGCGCGTGGTGGTCGCCTCCGATGATCCGACCGAGAAGGCGTCAGGGCGCGGTTTGGGGATCTTGCGCGATGAGGGCCTCGAGGTTGTGATCGCCGATGGCGAGGTCGCTACGAGCGCGCGGCTGCTGAACCAGGCGTTTCGCAAGCACGCGCGCGTCGGGCGCCCGTGGGTGTTGTTCAAGTCCGCGATGACCCTCGACGGCAAGGTCGCGACGAGGACGGGTGACTCGCAGTGGATCAGCGGGCAGGCCAGCCGCGAGCTGGCCCACCAGTGGCGCGCGTCGGTCGATGCGGTGGTCGTGGGCATCGGCACGGCGATGGCTGACGATCCGCGGTTGACGGCGCGCCCGGAAGGCTTCACGGACGAGCTCGAGCGATACCAGCCCCGTCGCGTGGTGTTCGACTCGCTCGCACGCCTCTCGCCCGGCTCCCAGCTGGTGTCGGCGGCGCTGGAGATCCCGCTCACGATCGTCGTATCCCGCGCGGCGGCGCGCGCGGACACCGACGCGCTGGAGGCCGCCGGCGTCCAGGTGCTCGTCGCGACCGGCGAGAACGAGCCGGCGCGGGTGCGCTCGGCGCTGGAGCAGCTTGGTGGAATGGGCGTCGGCTCGGTGCTGCTGGAGGGTGGTCCGCATCTCGCGGGCGCGTTCCTGGACGCGGGTGAGATTGACGAGATCCGCCTGTTCCTGGCCCCGCTCGTGCTCGGCGGGAGCGCCGCGCGCGACCCGCTGGAGGGCAAGGGCGTCGAGCAGATCTCCGAGGCGCTGCGTGCGCTGACGATGGATTGCGAGCGCATCGGTGAGGACCTGCTGATCAGCGCCAGGCTGCGCGAGTGGTAAGCGGAGCATGTTCACCGGCCTGATCGCGGATCTGGGCAGCGTCACGGCGCTGGAGCGCAACGGCGAGGGCGCGACGCTACGCATCGGTACGCGTCTGGCGGACGAGTTGGAGCAGGGTGACTCGGTCGCCGTCAACGGCGTGTGCTTGACCGCTACGGACATTCATGACGGGGGCTTCGCGGCGGCGGCGATGCTCGAGACTCTTCGCCGCTCCGCGCTGGACGGACTGGAGCCCGGGGCGAAGGTCAACCTCGAGCTGGCCCTGCGCGCCGAGGACCGTCTCGGCGGGCATGTCGTGCAGGGCCATGTCGACGGCACCGGCATGGTGAGCGAGGTACGCGACGAGGGGTTTGCGCGGGTGCTGAGGATCGAATGCGAGCGGGACTTGAGCCGATATCTGGTCGAGAAGGGCTCGGTCGCGGTGGACGGCGTCAGCCTGACGGTCAGCTCGTTGAGTGACGATGGGCTGGAGGTCTCGCTGATACCGGAGACGCTGCAGCGGACCAACTTGGGGGAAGCGGCTGTCGGGGATCGGGTCAACCTGGAGGTGGATATCCTCGCAAAGCACGTCGAGCGACTGATACGAACACGCATGGCGGCGCTGGATCGGCGTCCTCGGTCGCTCGCGTACGTAGCACGCCACGCTTCCTGCGTCCTTGACCAGCTTGCCCTGCGTGCCCGTATCACGCGTGGTCCACAAAGGAGCAACTGAGATGACCCGGTCCAAGACGATCACGACAGATCAGCCCGACAAGACAACCACACCGTTCGCGACGATCGAGGAGGCGCTGGAGGAGATCCGCGCGGGGCGGATGGTCGTCGTGTGCGACGACGAGAACCGTGAGAACGAGGGTGATCTGACGCTGGCGGCACAGTTCGCGACGCCCGAGGCGATCAATTTCATGGCCAAGGAGGGGCGCGGGCTGATCTGCCTGTCGTTGACCCCCGAGCGCTGCGAGGAGCTGGGTCTGGAGCTGATGGCGGCCAAGAACGAATCGTCGTTCGAGACGCCGTTCACGGTGTCGGTCGAGGCACGGGAGGGCGTGACCACTGGGATCTCCGCGCACGATCGCGCGCGGACGATCCAGGTGGCGATCGACCCCGAGACCCATCCGCGCGATCTCGTGCAGCCGGGACACATCTTCCCGCTGAAGTCTCGCTCCGGAGGTGTGCTCGAGCGCACCGGACAGACCGAGGCGGCGGTCGATCTCGCCCGTCTGGCCGGGTTGAACCCCGCCGGGGTGATCTGCGAGGTGATGAACGACGACGGGACGATGGCGCGGGTGGGCGATCTCGCCGGCTACTGCCTCAGGCACGGGCTGAAGATGATCACGATCGCCGACCTGATCGCCTACCGCCGGCGTCACGACAAGCTGGTCGAGCGCGTGGCCGCCGCGAACCTGCCGACCGCGTTCGGCGAGTTCGAAGTCGTCGGTTATCGCTCGCTGGTGGACGACAAGCACCACGTCGCGCTCGTTAAGGGCGAGGTGTCGGGGCGCAGCGACGTGCTCGTGCGCGTGCACTCCGAGTGCCTCACCGGCGACGTGTTTCACTCGCTGCGCTGCGATTGCGGCGAACAGCTCGAGTCGGCGCTGGCGATGATCGAGTCCGAGGGTGAGGGCGTGCTGCTGTACCTGGCTCAGGAGGGTCGCGGGATCGGTCTGCTGAACAAGCTCAAGGCATACCGTCTGCAGGAGGACGGCCTGGATACGGTCGAAGCCAACCTGCAGCTCGGGTTGCCCGCCGACCTGCGCGACTACGGGATCGGCGCTCAGATCCTCGCCGACCTCGGGCTCAGCTCGATCCGCATCCTGACCAACAACCCGAAGAAGATCAAGGGCTTGGAGGGGTACGGGCTGTCGGTGAGCGCGCAGGTCCCGATCGAGCATGCCCCCAATCCGCACAACGAGGAGTACATGCGCACGAAGGCCCAGCGGATGGGGCATACGCTGCACCATCAGGGACTGAACCTCGACGCGGAACTGCTGCACGCCGAGCGCGAGCAGGATCGCAGCGAGGAGCGTCGCGAGGGATGAGCGGACCTGAGGGGACGCGGGGCGCCGCGTATGCGATCGCGGTCGGCCGTTTCTACGAGGAGTTGGCCGAGCGGCTCGTGACAGGCGCGATGGCGGCGTTCGCGCAGGCCGGGCGGACAGACATCGAGGTGTTCGACGTGCCGGGCGCCTACGAGTTGCCGCTGGCCGCGAAGTACGCGGCAGAGTCGGGACGGTTCGCGGGCGTCGCGTGCCTGGGCGCGGTGATCAGAGGCGAGACCGACCACTACGATTTCGTTTGCGCCGAGACGGCTCGGGGGCTGATGCAGGTCCAGCTCGACACCGGCGTGCCGTGCGCCTTCGGGGTGTTGACATGCGAGACGATGGAGCAGGCGCTCGCGCGCGCCGGCGGAGGCAAGCGCGACCAGGGACAGCACGCCGCCGAGGCGGTACTGCGGATGGCCGCGCTGCGAAGCAAGCTGTTCGGCGGCTGAGCGGCTAAACTGCCGCGCGATGGCAAAGGTGTGTCACAGCTGCGGGAAGGGTCCGGCGTTCGGGCAGAGCCGCAGCCACTCGATGGTCGCGACCAAGCGCCGGTTTGACCCAAACCTGCAGAAGGTGCGGATCCTCGTCGGCAAGGCGCCGCGACGGGTGTATGTATGCACGCGCTGCCTGAAAGCGGGCAAGGTCACCAAGGCCGCTCGCGGCATCGGGACCGCCTGAGGCACCGAGCCGCCGTCCCGTCGGGGTGCCGGGTGGCCGCCCGACCTGATATGACGTAATGCAGTGAGCGATACCAACCTGGTTCGTTTTCGCGCGGCCGTGGCGGGGGCGCTGGCGCATCTGGAATCGCGTCGCGAGGAGGTGAACGACCTCAACGTGTTTCCGGTCGCCGACGGCGACACGGGCGACAACATGGCGCTGACGCTGCGCGCGGTGCTGGCCGAGCTCGACCACCTGCAGGGTGGCAACGGCCAGGAGCGCACGATCGACGAGATCGGGCGCGAGGAGATCGTGCAGTCGGTGGCGCGCGCCGCGCTGCTGGGCGCGCGCGGCAATTCGGGCGTGATCCTGTCGCAGCTGATCCGTGGCGCGGCCGAGGAGCTGGTCTCAAGGCCGGGTCAGCTGATTGACGCGACGCTGATCGGCGCGGCGCTGGCCAACGCCGCGGATCGTGCATACGCATCGGTGCGGGAACCGGCGGAGGGCACGATCCTGACGGTCGCGCGGGAGATGGCGCACAAGATCATGACCGACGTTGCGCACAGCCAGGAGAATCCGCGTCTGGGCCCGGCGACCGACCCCGACATGCAGGACACGGCGATCGCGGACGCGCTGGAGCGCGCGGTCGTGAGCGGGCAGGAGTCGGTCAAGCGCAGTCCGGAGCTGCTGGCGGCGCTGCGCGAGGCGGGCGTCGTGGACGCGGGTGGGTATGGGCTGACGATCATCTTCGCGGGCGTGGTCGCGGCATTGCGCGGTGAGGACGCGCCCGAGCTCGACCACTATGCGCCCGCGCGGATCACCCATCCGCATCACGTATCCAGCACGTATCGGTTCTGCACGAACTTTGCGGTAATCGGCAGTGGTCTGAGCGCGGGCAGGTTCATTGCGCCGCTGGAGGCGCTCGGTGACTCGGTCCTGGTCGTGGGGGACGCGAGCACGCTGAAGGTGCACCTGCACACCGACGAGCCCGAACGCGCCACCGCGGTGTTCGCGGACGCGGCGGAGATATCGCGGCTGGACATCGCGGACATGCGCCTGCAGGTGGCCGAGCGCGACGAGCGGCTGCATGGCGCGAGCTCTGAGAACGGCGCTTCGGGTGCCGTTATGCCGGGCGTTTCAATCCCACGAGCGCGCTGCGGAACGCTGGCGGTCGTCAGCGGCGAGGGGCTGGCCGCGATGTTCGCGGAGCTGGGCGTGCGCACGATCGACGGGGGGCCGACGTTGAACCCGTCCACATACGAGCTGCTGGCGGCGATTCACGAGGTGCCGGCGGAGGAGGTGCTGGTGCTGCCGAGCAGCCCGAACGTGGTGATGGCCGCCGAGCGCGCCGCGGAGCTGTCGGACAAGCAGGTGCTGGTCGCGCCCGCGGCCGGCCAGCAGGCGGGATTGGTGGCCGCCGTCTCGCTGGAGGGGAACCGCAGTGTGGAAGAGAACGCGCAGGCGCTGGTGGAGGCGCTGGCGCACGTGCGCACGGGTGCGGTCGCGCCTGCCGCGCGCGACGACGCCCAGGGTCGGTTCAAGCGCGGCGAGGCGGTCGGGTTCGTCGCCGAGGACGTGCACGCCTGGGGCGACCCGGCGCAGACGCTGGAAGCGGTGATCTCAAAGCTCGCCGAGGACGCCGAGCTGATCAGCTGTCTCGTCGGCGAGAGCGCTCCGCTGGCGCGCGATGAGGTCGAGGCGATGATCAACGGCAACGTCGAGCTGGAATTGCGCGACGGCGGTCAGCACGCATACTGGTGGTTGCTGGCGGCCGAGTAAGGCTCGCGCCGGCCCAATGACCGCCACGGCGGGCATCATGCAGGTGAGGATGTCCCAGCTCGCCACAGCCAACGTCAAGTCGGCGCCCGACCGAGGTGACGTTCTGCGGGCGTTTGCGTCCGATAGGAGTCCGACGAGGGATGAGTGGCTCGCCGCGCCGGTTCACTGGCCGAGACCGTCGCGCCTGGGAGACCCGTTGGACGTGCCGCCCGGCAAGATGGCGGATGGCCTGAAGACGCTCGGGCTGACGAGCGTCGGCGCGCTGCTCGAACACCTGCCCAGGGACAGCAGGGATGCGCGCACGGTGAAGGGGCTGAAGGCGGGCGAGAGCGCCACGGTCGCCGTGCAGGTTCGCACGATCGGCGCACGGCCGGTCAGAAAGCGCAGGATGAAGCCGCTGGTCGAAGCGACGGTGTTTGACGAGACGGGGAAAATGCGCGCGACTTTCTTCAACCAGCCTTGGTTGGCGGAGCGATACAAGCCGGGGACGCGCCTGGTGCTGCACGGCAAGACGTCCGACAGGGGAACGTTCAACGTCGCCCATCATGCGGTGGGTGTGGATCTCGGCGCTCACCCGGCCGTCCATCCGACCCCGGACCCCGGCGCGGGCAAGCCGGATGCGTCAGGCGAGATCGTAGCCCACTACCCGACGAGTGAGGGCGTGAGCTCGACGCAGATACTGACGCTCGTGCAGGGTGCAAAGGGGGCGCTGCAAGACGTGCCGGAGGCGCTGAACGCGGCAGTCAGGGTGTCCGAGCGGCTGCCGGCCAGGGCGGGCGCGCTGGCGGCGATGCACTACGCGCGCACACCCGAGGAGCGCGAGGCGGGGCGGGAACGGCTCGCGTTCGATGAGCTGTTGCTGGCGCAGCTCGTGTTCCTGCGCCGCAGGGCCAGGCGCCGGGCGCACAAGGGCGCGCCAATACTGGACACACCACCGTCGCTGAGCGAGCGCTGGCTGAACAACGAGCTGCCGTTCGCGCTGACGGGCGATCAGCGCAGGGCGATTGAGGCGATCGGCGGGGATCTCGCGCGAGAGCAGGCGATGCAGAGACTGTTGTTGGGAGAGGTCGGCAGTGGCAAGACGGTCGTCGCGGTGTGGGCGCTGCTGCGCGCGGTCGAGCACGGGCTGCAGGCCGCGCTGATGGCGCCGACGGAGACGCTCGCCGAACAACATTTTGCGACGCTGCAAACGCTGCTCGGCGGCGAGCAGGCGAACGTGACATGCGCCCTGTTGACAGGCTCGACACCCGCGCGCAAACGTGAGGACACGCTGGGCAAGCTGGCGGGCGGCGAGCTGTCGCTGGTGGTAGGTACGCATGCGCTGATCGAGCCGGATGTCCGGTTCCGATCGCTCGCGGTCGTGGTGGTGGACGAGCAGCACCGCTTCGGCGTGCGTCAACGGGCCGCGCTGGACGGCAAGGGAATGGGAAGCCCCGCCCGCCTCGCGCCGCACGTGCTGCACATGACCGCGACGCCGATCCCGCGCACGCTCGCGCTCGCGAACTACGGCGACCTGGATGCGACGATGCTGCGCGAGTTGCCGCAGGGCAGGCAGCCGATCGACACGCGGATCGTCTCCGGCGAGACCGAGCGAGCGCGGGCGTACGAGGAGCTGCGCGAACAGTTGCGGGCGGGCCGGCAGGCGTACGTGGTGTGTCCGCTGATCGCCGAGTCCGAGGACACCGCAGGGGAGGGCGCGGTCGCTGCCATGACGGTCGCAGACATGCGCGCGGCGACCGCGGAGTTGGAGCGGTTGCGCAAGGGCGAGCTCAAAGATCATCGCCTGGTGCTGTTGCACGGCGCCATGAAGTCGCGCGAGAAGGCCCAGGCGATGGCGGAGTTCGCGTCGGGCTCGGCGGACGTGCTGGTCGCGACGACCGTGATCGAGGTCGGGATCGATGTGCCGAACGCGACCGTGATGGTGATCGAGAACTCCGAGCGGTTCGGGATCTCCCAGCTGCACCAGCTGCGTGGACGGGTCGGCCGCGGCGAGCATCGCTCGTCGTGCTTGCTGATGGGGCCGCCCGGCGCCGCGAGGCTGAGAGCGCTGGCAGAGCACACCGACGGGTTCGAGCTGGCCGAGATCGACCTGCGACTGCGCAAGGAGGGTGAGCTGATCGGGACCAGGCAGTCCGGGATCGGCCGGCATCGGATTGCGTGCCTGCCCGAGGATGCCCAGCTGTTGGAGCGCGCACGGGCGCGAGCCGAGGCGATCGTGTCGGCCGATCCGCAGCTGCGAGAGCCCGAGCACGCGTTGCTGGGCGACGCGCTGGAGCGGACGTTCGGCGCCGAGGCGCTCGAGCCGATCCCCGGGTAGAGCCACAGCCACTGACGCATGTCCGGCCGGATCGCGGCGACGGACGGCACGGCGTTACGGTGCGTGGATGAGGGTGATCGCGGGGCGGTACGGAGGGCGCCGGCTGAGGGCGCCGAAGGGCAGCACGACACGGCCGACGTCCGACAAGGTGCGCGAGGCGTTGTTCGCGATGCTCGGTGACATCGAGGGTGCGGGCGTGCTGGACCTGTTCGCGGGCACGGGCGCACTGGGCATCGAGGCGTTGTCTCGAGGCGCGCGGCGGGTCGTGTTCGTGGAGCGAGATCGGGGCGCGATCGAGGCGATCGAGGCGAACCTCGCGGCGCTCGGCCTTGGCGACGAGCAGGCGCTGATCAGGCGCGAAGACGCCGATGACGCTCTGCGGGGGGCACGGAAACGCAAAGAGACATACGATCTGGTCCTGATCGATCCTCCATACGGACGGGCAGGCGAATTGGTGCCGCGGCTGCAGGCGGCGCTGCCGGCCTTGCTCGCGCCGGGAGCACGCGTCGTCGTCGAGAGCGATCGGCGGACGCCGCTCGGTCTGGAGCCGGCGCTGGAGAAAGAACGCCGATACGGAGACACCACGATCGCAATCCATCGTCACGAATGACCGATAACAACAAGTCCATAGTCGTCTGTCCGGGCTCGTATGACCCGATCACGAACGGCCATCTCGACGTGATCACACGCGCCGCAGCGCTGTACGACGAAGTCGTGATCGCGGTCGTCAACCGGTCGGTGCGCAAGGACGGCACGCTGTTCGGGATCGAGGAGCGGCTGGCGTTCATCGAGCGGGCGACTGCCGACCTGCCGGGTGTGCGCGCGGAGCCGTTCAACACACTCGTGGTCGAGTTCGCCAGGAAGGTCGGTGCTAAAGCGATCGTGAAGGGGCTGCGGGCTATATCGGACTTCGAGTACGAGCTGGAGATGCACCAGCTCAACCGCCGGCAGGATCCGGAGATAGAGTCCGTGTACCTGATGGCGAGCTCGCAGTACAGCTTCCTGTCTTCAAGCGGCGTCAAGGAGCTCGCGATCTTCGGCGGCCGGATCGACGATCTCGTGCCTCCCGAGGTGGCAGTGCGATTGCAGGAAGAGCTGAGACGTTGACGAACTGGACTGAAAAGGAGCCGCACGAGCCCGGTGACGGGCCGCACGACCATAATGGCCGGTGCGTATGCACAACCAATCGCGCCCCCGCGGGCGACGCGAACGGAGATAGTGTTTAAGAAGATGGACGTCCTGGTACTGATCGACAAGCTCGACGACTTGGTGCACAACGCCAAGTCTGTGCCCATGACCGACCAGGTCAGGGTCGACAAGGAGGAGATCTACGACATCCTCGACCAGATGCGCGCGACGATCCCCGAGGAGATCAAGCAGGCCAGGTGGATCGTAAAGGAGCGCCAGGAGATGCTCGCCGAGGCCAAGAAGGAGGCCGAGCGGGTCCTCAAGGAGGGGCGCGAGCGCCAGGAGCAGATGGTCGGCGAGGAGGAGGTCACCAAGCAGGCCGAGCGCGCCGCCGAGGACATCGTCGAGGACGCGCGGGTGCGCGAGCGTGAGATCAGGCTCGGCGCGGAGGATTACGCCGACGAGATACTGAACACGCTCGAGGTCAACCTGTCCAAGTTCATCGCCGCCGTGCAACGCGGCCGCGAGCGACTTCAAGGTAAGGACGAACCGGCGGAAGTAAGTTAGCGCGTGGGCGTGATCGCGCGCGGATGGCTTAAAGCTCGCATAAACGGGTAGGGTCCTCGCGCGATGAACACGCACGAAGCGAAGCACAAGCTGGAGGTGGCTAAGACGCTGCTGGGCACCGGCATGATTCAGCCGATGCGTCCGGATAAGGCGGTGCGTTCGCTATTGGCGCTGCGCCAGTGGGGGCCGACGCCGGCCGCGGCGTATACGTCCTCGGCGGTCAGGTATCCCGACAGGGAGGCGATCGTCGACGAGAAGGGAACGCTGACCTTCGAGGAGGTGGACAGGCGTACGAACGCACTCGCGCGGGGGCTCAAGAAGGCGGGCATCAAAGAACAGGACGGGGTCGCGATCATGTGTCGCAACCACCGAGGGTTCATCGAGGCGACCGTCGCGTGCTCGAAGCTGGGGGCGGGCGCGCTGTATCTGAACACGGCGTTCGCCGGTCCGCAGATCGCGGACGTGATGAGACGCGAGGACCCCGTCGCCCTGATCTACGACGAGGAGTTCGGAAATCTCGTCAGCGAGGGGGGACAGGGCCGCAAACGGTTCGTCGCCTGGCACGAGCCCGGCGAACAGCCTCTGTCCGAGTCCGACCCGCTCCTGGACGAGCTGATCGTCTCCGAGACGGACTCGCCCCTGCAGCCCCCGGCCGAAAAGGGACGAGTGGTGATCCTGACGTCGGGCACGACCGGGACGCCGAAGGGAGCCGCGCGCAAACAGCCGGACTCGATGGAGCCGGCCGCGGCGCTGTTCTCGAAGATCCCGCTGAGGGCGCGCGAGACGACCGTGATCGCCGCGCCGATGTTCCACTCGTGGGGGTTCGCGCACTTCACGCTCGCGCTGCCGCTCGCATCGACGTTGGTGCTGCGCCGCAAGTTCGACCCCGAGGACACGCTGCGGGCGGTCGCCCACCACCGCGGTACGGCGCTGGCGGTGGTGCCGGTGATGCTGCAACGGATGCTGGAGCTGGGCGAGGAGACGATCGCGAAATACGACCTGAGCTCGCTGAAGGTGATCGCGGTCAGCGGGTCGGCGCTGCCGGGCGAGCTGGCCACGCGCGCGATGGATGCGTTCGGGGACGTGCTGTACAACCTGTACGGGTCGACGGAGGTCGCGTGGGCGACGATCGCCACGCCCCAGGACCTGCGCGCCGCGCCGGGGACCGCGGGCCGCCCGCCGATGGGGACGGTCGTGAAGCTGCTGGACTCCGATGGTCGCGAGGCGGCGCCCGGCGAGGGCGGCCGTATATTCGTCGCGAACGAGATGGTGTTCGAAGGCTACACGGGGGGCGGCAACAAGGAGATCGTCGGGGGACTGATGAGCACCGGCGACGTGGGACGGTTCGACGCGGGTGGACGACTGTTCGTGGACGGGCGCGACGACGAGATGATCGTGTCAGGCGGTGAGAACGTGTTCCCGCGGGAGATCGAGGACCTGCTGGCCGACCATCCGGAGATCGAGGAGGCCGCGGTCGTGGGCGTGGCAGACGAGCAGTTCGGGCAGCGACTGAAGGCGTTCGTGGTGACCCGCGCGGACGCGACGCTGGACGAGGACGCGGTGAAGGCGTACGTGAAGGCTAACCTCGCCCGGTACAAGGTCCCACGCGAGGTCGTGTTCATGGAGCAGCTGCCGCGCAACGCGACGGGCAAGGTGCTCAAGCGCGAGCTGAAGACACTCGCTTAGCGGCGAGGGGGCCGAGACCGGGACGCGCGGCAACCGATCGGAGATCGAGGGGATCTCCGATCGACCAACGGCGCAATGACCGCGGCCGCGCGCGCGTGGGAAAAGACGGCGCTCGCAATACAGATCTCATCCCCGCCGACGAGCGCATTCGTGCACCGGTCGGCGGCGGGCGCTGTCTTATGCAATTCTCCCGACGAGGATTCCGGGCGCTGCGCTCGGAGAGAGGCTCGGATAGGGCTCATCGCATGGGCAACGTGGCGATTCGACCGAATACCGACGGCGACCCCGTCGCCCCCCATGCTCTTTCGCCGAGGGAGCTCAAGGAGGTGCTCGCGGCTGAGCGGGCCGGCGAGCCCTTTCTCGCCTTCCGCGATGAGCAGGGGCGCCTCGGCCTGTTCGTGCTTGGTCGTGAGCCCAGGACCAGCACGGTCGGTCGCCGCCGCGAGACGGATCTGTCGATTCCGTGGGATGGCGAGGTGTCCGGTCTGCACGCCGAGCTGCGGTGCCTTGGCGGGGAATGGACGATCGTGGACGACGGACTTTCGACAAATGGGACCTACGTGGAGGGAAAGCGCATCAGCGGCCGTCAGCGGCTGCGCGACGGGGACCGCATCCGGGTGGGCGGCACGATCCTCGCCTATAATGCCGCCCAGCCCTCACCGGCGGGAACAACGGTGACCGCCGGGGAGTTCCCGTCGCTGCCGCGGCTGACGGACACTCAGCGTCGGGTTCTGATCGCGCTCTGTCGTCCCTATCGCGACGGAGACGGCTTCGCCACCCCCGCGACCAATCAGCAGATCGCCGGCGAGGTGTTCCTCAGCGTTGACGCGGTCAAGATGCACCTGCGTAACCTGTTCGCCAAGCTCGAGCTTGGCGAGCTGCCCCAGAATCAGAAGCGGGCGAGGCTCGCCGAGTGTGCGCTGGGGCTCGGTCTGATCTCACAGCGCGACTTGGTCTGAGGGCTGTCTCAGACCAAGACGACGGCCGGCGCGTGGGACGCGCCGGCCACCATCTTTCAGCGTTGAGGACGTTCAGGCGCCGGATGCCCAGCTCATGGCGCGCCACCAGGCCAAACTCCTGCGAGCCTCGTCACGGCATCGCCCAGCCGAGATAGTTGTGGAAATAGTTGTACTTGTGAATCTGGATCGGCAGATCCTGCGGGGCGAAACCGTAAGTCGAGATCTCCAATCCGTTGCCGAGGCTGATGCCGACATGGCCGACACTGTTATTGGAGGGATTCCAGTACACGACCGCACCTCTGGGAGGTACGCCGTAGTGAACCTGGCCACGGACCTTGTGAGCGTTGTAGTCCGCCAGGGCCGTTCCGTAGCGACCGTGTCCTCCATATGCGACGAGTGCCACAAACGCTCCGACCACCACGACCTTGCCGCGCACGGTGGCCGCGTCGAAGTCGTTGCGCAGCACCCGCACGAACGACAGAGCGTTAAGGGTCCCCGGCGGTCCGCGAAAGTCGATCCAGCCTCCCTGCAACTGCTCGCGTTTCGCGACGTGACCGTTCAGTGCTCGGGCCACGGTCGCCGCGACGGTTGGCAGCCCGTTCACCTCATCGAGGGTGTGGCGGAGCACGCCGTCGGGGTCGGGGAGGAAGTCGGCCGCGGCCGCCTGATCGCCGATGCCGGCCAGGTTCGCGTTGCCGCCCAGCACCTCCGTCGCGCCTGAGGGGGAGATCAGCGATGTGGCGAACACGACGGGAGCGGCTCGTCTGGCCGCTTCGTAGAGCGCTTCGTCGGCAGCCGGTGTCGTGGGACGGTCAAACGAGACGTCGTACACGACCAGTCGCGCACCGGCCGCGTGCAGGTTTTCAAGGACGCGGGCGTGCAGTCGCCGCGAGAAGGGATAGCGCGGCAGCCGGCCGAGGCTGTCGTTGTCGATGCCCACCAGAACGACATGGGAGGGTGGGGGCTGGTGGCCGCGCAGCGAGAAGCGCACGTCGACGGTGTCGCGCTCGAGCCGGTTCAGCAGTCCGGCGGCGTACACGGTCAGCCCGGCCGTCGCCGCCAGCAGTCCGACCGCCAGCAGTCCGAGGATTCGTCGCCTGGTGGCACCCCCCCACATGACACCCGAAGCGTAACCGCCACAAGCGTTTCGCGCGTTCGTGCGTGTCGCGCGCCGCATTCGAGGTGTCCGACGGCCCGTTGAGCCCTCGCAGGGTGACCTCACTCGACACCTTTGGTGTCTGTGCGAAGCCCGCGTGCACCGACAGGATGCACAGCAACACCATCGAGAGAAGGGGGAACTCCCATGCCGCACAGAATCAAGAACGTCATATCCGCCCAGACCAGGGACCGCAGCCCAACGTGCACCCATCACACCCCGCGTGATAGGGTCGCGCGCGTCAAGGAGTACACAACAATACGACACTCGCCCGGAAGGCGAAACCGGTGGACAGGGGGACTCGCAATAGGAGAACGCTCGGCGATGGGCGGCGAGACCGTCGCCGACGCTACAGACCAGGCAGGCACACGGCATGTCGGCGCCAGCAGATCCTCCGATGCGCGCAAGGCCTTCAGACTCGCGGTCGGCTGCGCTGCCATCGTCCTAGCGCTGTGCTGCGCCGCCGGCGCCTACGCAGCGCCAACCTTGACCTTCGAGCCTGCTTTTTCTCCAGGCGCTCATTTGGGGGAAGCGGCCACGCTCACCGCCCAACTCACAATCACAGGGACCGAATACTTCGGCAATCCCGAGCCGCTGACCAAGTTTACCCTCAGCCTTCCCACCGGCACCGTCCTTTCCAACGAAGGCTTCCCGACTTGCAGCCCGCAGATACTCGAACAGACAGGCCCAAGTGGTTGTCCGGCCGGCTCGGCAGCCGGCCCCGCCGGGTCTTTTACCGTAATCGTCAGTTTTGGGAGCGAAAGACTTGAAGAGCATGGAACGACCGAAACGTTCTTCGCCGCAGGCGGAGGGGTTCTGGTCTATTTCTTCGCAAGCTCGCCAGTAGCGCTCGAACTCATATCACGCGGCGTCTTTGAACCGGCCAACGCGCCGTTCGGGCCCGCAGTCAAGTTCGAAGTCCCGCTCATCCAGACGGTGCCCGGCGCACCTAATGCCAGCTTCACCGCCCTCACTCTGGGCCTCGGTGCCATCATACACCGCGGTAAAACGGAAACCGGAAGTGTCACGGTCCCCGAAGGATGTCCGAAAGACGCGCTCGCCTGGCGAGCCGACACCACGTTCAATGACGAAACCGGCCTGCACGAAATGACCGCCCAGGCCGAAGCCGAAACGGCCTGCCCGCCCGCCGGAACCGGGGTAACCGCCGGCTCCGGGGAAGAAGCCAAACGGAAAGCGGAAGCAGAAGCCGCTGCACAGAAGAAAGCTGAAGAAGAAGCGGCCAAGAGACACAGGAAGAACAAGCCGCCGCGACGAAGCGCCAGGAAGAAGAAGCCGCGGTGAGGAAGCAGCAGGAACAGTCGCCCGCCCCGCTGCTCGCCCGCCGCCTGACCACGCGCGCTACCACGGGCACCGTCACGGTCCGCCTCGCGGGCACATCCACGTTCGTGCCGCTGTCCGGCTCAACAAGCATCCCCGATGGCAGCGAAGTCGACGCAACCAGCGGCCGGGTCGTGATCACCGTGGCGACGCCCACCGGGCAGACCGTGAGCGCGGAAGTGTACGGCGGGAGGTTCCGCGTCGACCAGGACGGCAGCGGCGTAACGCACTTCACGCTCACCCTGCCGTTGACCGGCTGTCCGCGCGTGCCGCTGCCGCATGGTTCGGCGGCGGTTGCGCTTGTGCGGGGCGCGAAGCACGGTTCGGGGGCGAAGGCGCGTCATCTCTGGGTTTCGGAGGGGGGTGGCGGTTGGGGCACCAACGGCCGTTATGTCAGCACGAGCGTGCAGGGAACGACCTGGCTCACCTCCGATGAATGCACAAAGTCCGAGGTCAAGGTCATTGCCGGGAAGGTCAAGGTGCTTGATCTTCTCCGCAAAAAGACCAAGACCGTGACCTCGGGCCACACCTACGTCGCGGCGGCTAAGCAGTCGAAGGGGCATCATGCATAGCGACGCACACGTGATCGACAACGACATCGCTACGCGTCGGCTCCGCAGACGGCAGGCAACCCTCGCCTTTGTGCTCGCCATCTCGGCGTTCGCGGCCGCGGCCGGCTCCGCGGCGGCCGCCAGCTTCACGTGGACTGGAGCGGCGGCTCTCGAAGAAGCGAAGTGGTCGGACACGCTCAACTGGGAAGGCCACACCGCGCCAAGCGGCTCGGTCGAAACGCTCACGTTCCCCGCGCTCACAAGTCCCGCGTGCACCGCCGAACCCCCACCTACGAACTGTTATGCCAGCGAAAATGACGTCAGCGGCCTGACGGTCGACGCCATCGCTCTCGACAGCGCCGTCCCCTACAAGATCACCGGCAACGCACTCACGCTAGGTGTCGGCGGGCTCACTGCGAACGGCGCCGCCACCGTCACCGGCGGCGCCATTCCGGATCTGGGGCTCGATATTCCGATAACGCTCGGCGCTCCGCAAACTTGGTCCATCAAAGGCGTCAACGGCGTTGTCATCCAGCCAGGCCTCACGGGCAGCACCCAGGCCCTGCACGTAAACCTCAGCAACGAGGGGAGTCTCGCCCTCGGCAATACCGAGATCGGTGCGGTCACGGTCGAATCGAACGGCCTCAGCGAGTTCGGCATTACCATGGTAGGCACATCGCTGAACGGCACCGACGGTAACCCTGTGAGCCTCAGCGCCGGGGCGGGGCTGGCTGTTACCGCTTCGAGCCCGTCAAAGATAGGGCCCCTGACGATGTCCGGGGGCGGCCTGCTGATCGGTCAGGGTGTCACGCCCGACGCAACGCTGGCCGTCGACGGCGGTGTGACCCTCGACTCCGAAAGCGGACTCAGACTGGACATCGACCATCCGGGAGCGACCCCGGGGGCCGACTACTCTCAGCTCACCGCGAGCGGCACCGTCAACCTGGCAGGCGCCACGCTTGCCATCTTGGGCCCCGACGGTGGTGGCGAATGCCCGTCACTGGCCGTGGGAGAAACGGACACGCTGGTGATGACCACGGGCTCGCTCGAAGGCACCTTCGCTGGGGTGCCCGACGGCGGGATCGTCGCTGTCAACTGCTCAAAAACGTCTCCGCTGGTCCGGATCGACTACACGGAGAGCGCGGTCACCGCGACGGTCGTGCCCTCCCACCAGCTCACCGTCTCGATCGCCGGCAGCGGCTCGGGAGCGGTCTCCGGCTCAGGTATCAGCTGCAACAACGTCGAGGCAGAGCCCTTTGTCTGCGATGAGAGCTTCCCGGCCGGCGCGATGGTCACCTTGACCGCCACGCCCGAACCGGACTCGACGTTTACCGGCTGGAGCGGCGCTTGCACCGGAACGGGTCCTTGCGTTGTCACGATGGGCTCAGACCAAGCCGTTACCGCGAGCTTCGCCCCAGAATCGACAGCGTGCCCCAACGGCCAGACCGGCACGCAGCCCGACTGCCACAACTCTGTGATTAACAACAACAGCGGCCCGGGTGCGAGCTTGGCACAGGTCATAGGGCCACCTGCCCTGCCCGCCCCGTTGCTTGCCAACCGCCAAACTCTCGCGCTCGTGTCCGGCGCCGTTACCGTCCGGCTCAAGGGCACGTCGACGTTCATGTCCCTCTCGGGCGCGACGAGCATTCCCGACGGCAGCGAAGTGGATGCCACTAACGGCCGCGTTCTCATCACTGTTGCGACGCCGGCGGGGAAGATCGTGAGCGCGGAAGTGTACGGCGGGAGGTTCCGCGTCGACCAGGACGGCAGCGGCGTAACGCACTTCACGCTCACCCTGCCGTTGACCGGCTGTCCGCGCGTGCCGCTGCCGCATGGTTCGGCGGCGGTTGCGCTTGTGCGGGGCGCGAAGCACGGTTCGGGGGCGAAGGCGCGTCATCTCTGGGTTTCGGAGGGGGGTGGCGGTTGGGGCACCAATGGCCGTTATGTCAGCACGACGGTGGAGGGCACCACCTGGTTGACGCTGGATGAATGCAGTCGCTCGGAGGTGAAGGTCATGGCCGGGAAGGTCAGGGTGCTCGACCTCACCCGCAAAAAGACCAAGACCGTCGCCGCGGGACACAGCTACGTCGCGGCAGCTCAACGCCGGCAGCATGCGTAAGAAAATAGGTCGCAACGCGGAGGTGTCCTCTCGGCCAAACTCGGGAGGCCACTCAACCCCTTCACCCCCATAGACTGCTTGCGGTGTTGCGGCTCCTTACGATCCCGATCAGTCACTACTGTGAGAAGGCACGGTGGGCGCTTGAGCGGGTGGGTATGCCATATCGCGAGGAGCGCCACGTGCAGGGCGTTCACCGGTTGGTCACTCGACGCGCCGGTGGCGGGATCACGGTTCCCGTGCTTGTGACGCCCGACGGAGTGATCGGCGATTCGGCAGATATCATCGCCTGGGTCGATGAGCGCACGCCCCCGGAGCACCGGCTGTTTCCGGCTGAGGCCGCCGCGCGCAATGAGGTCGAGCGCGTCTGTCGACGCTTTGACGAAGGGCTCGGGCCGGCGGGACGGCGGCTCATCTACGTCCACATGTTGGCGCAGCACAAGCTCGCGCTGCGTTTCAACAACGAGGGTGTGCCGGGCTGGGAGGACCGCGCAATCCGTTATGGATGGCCGTTCGCCCGAGGCTTCGCCAAGCGCGCGCTTGGCATCCGTCCGGGGATCGAGGTCGAGGACGAGGCGGCGGTCTGGCGCGAGTTTGACTTCGTCGCGGATCTGCTCTCCGACGGCCGTCCGTACCTATGCGGCGAGCGTTTCGGCGCGGCTGACTTGACGTTCGCGGCACTGTCTGGTCCGCTCATCGTTCCGGCAACGTATGGCGTCCCGCTTCCACAGCCCGATGTTCTGTCGCCCGGCATGGCGGCGCTCGTCGAGCGCGCACGCGAGCACGCCGCGGGGCGTTACGCGCTCACGCTCTACGCGGAGCACCGGCATCAGAGGATTCTCTGAGCGGTCGCCTTGCGGAGTTGTGTCAGCGCTGCCGACGGATCTACCTACGGACCCGTATACGTGAACGGCCCCTCGGCCAACGAGCGATGAGCCGCGTGCAGGGGTGGGCGCTAGCCTGGGGAGGATGGTGGCCGTGACGCACGATCTCGACCTGGCGGGTCTGCGGCTCAGTGCCGGGGAGGGGCGTCGATTGCGGTTGGAGGTGCCGATCGACACGCTGGAGCTGGGCGGCGAGCGCTATCAGGCGCGTCCGTCGAGCGCGCCGGTGGAGCTGGACGTGTCGAAGATGGCGGGCGGTGGGTATGCGCTCAAGCTGGCGCTGAGCGCGACGCTGAACGGGCCGTGCATGCGTTGCCTGAAGGAGGCGGCGCCGGAGGTCGAGGTACAGGCGCGCGAGGTCGACGTGCCGGGCGAGGGCGAGGAGCTGGCGAGCCCGTATGTGCACGATGAGACGCTCGACGTGGCGGCGTGGGCGCACGATGCATTTGCGCTGGCTGCCCCCGTGAAGGTGCTGTGCAAAGACGACTGCCTGGGCCTGTGCCCGGAGTGTGCGATCGATCTGAACGAAGCCGGGCCCGAGCATGGGCACGAGCGCGCGGGCGACCCGCGCTGGGCCAAGCTGAGCGAGCTGAAGCTTGACTAGCTGGGCGCCAGGCGCGCATGACGGGCGCGCGGATGCACCGAGCGTGCAAGGCCCGGCGGAGGACGCACCAGGCGCACCGGGCGCGCGTGCGGACGTGACGGTGGTCGCGGTCGACTGCAACGGCGCGGATCTCGGCCCGGTGGAGGTCGCGGCCGGCGCTGTGATGGCGGCGAGTGAGGGCGCGAGGACGATCCTGTTCGGCCCGGCGGACATGTTGCAGGGCGCGTGTCAAGACACCGGCGACGGCACGGCCGACGGCATGATCGAGATCGTGGATGCGCCCGTGTCGATCGCCAAGAGCGCCGACCCGGCGAGCGCGGCGCGGACGCACCCGGAGGCCTCGATCGTGCAGGCGGCAAAGGCCGTCGCGGAGGGGCGGGCGCAGGCGCTGGTGTGCGCCGGCGGGACCGGCGCTGCGCTGGCGGCGGGGCTGTTCAACATCAAGCGCGCCCGCGGGATTCACCGGCCCGCGCTCGCACTCGTGCTGCCGGTGCCCGCCCGGCCGGTAACGCTGCTGGATGTCGGTGCGAACGCGCAGGCGCGCAGCGAGCACCTGGAGCAGTTCGCGTTCATGGGGGCAGCACTGGCGCAGACGGTGCTCGGGGTGCAGCGCCCGCGCGTGGGGCTTTTGTCCAACGGGCAGGAGGCCGAGCGGGGGAGTCCGCTGGTGCTCGAGACGCACGCCCGGCTGCGCGCGCGCGCGGACGCGAGCGCAATGACGTTCGAGCTGGTCGGCAACGTCGAGGGCGGCGACATCGTGTCGGGCGTGGCCGATGTGATCGTGACCGACGGGCTGACGGGGAACATCGCGCTGAAGCTGATGGAGGGCGTATCCCAGACGATGCTCTCTGCAATCAGGGACGCGGCGATGTCCTCGACGAAAGCGAAGCTCGGAGGGATGCTGCTCAAGCCCGCGCTGGGAGGGCTGCGCGAGGAGCTCGATCCCGAGGCGCAGGGCGGCGCATACCTGCTCGGGTTGCGCGGGCTCGGGGTCGTTCCGCACGGCGGATTCAGTCGCCGCGGGTTCGCGCAGGCGATCCTCCGCGCCCAACGCGGCGCGCGGGAGGACCTGATCGGCCGCACGCATGCGGCGCTGGATCGGGCGGGAGCGCTCAGACGGGCTGCGCCCGTGTCCGCGCGGGTCGCTAGCCTGCCGGAGAATGACGCATGAGGAGGTGTTCGAGCTGATCAGGGGTCATCTGGCCGACGAGCTGGACGTCGAGCCGAGCGCGATCGCGGAGGGGACGCGGTTCAAGGAGGACCTGGAGGCGGACTCGCTGGACCTGTACACGCTCGTGCAGGAGCTGGAGGACTCCTACGGGGTGCACATGACCGACGAGCAGGCGGCTTCGATCACCACCGTCGGGCTGGCGGTGGACTTCGTGCTCGCGCATGCTGCGGCCTGATGTTCTGCGATGAGCATGCTCCACCAACTGCTGGAAGACTTGCCCGAGGAGCTCGAGCGCCAGGTGTTTACGCACGCGTCCTGGACCGAGCGCCGCGATGAGTGCGCATGGCGGCGCTGGATCTGCGTCCTCGGTCGCTCACGTGCGAAGCACGCCACGCTCCCTGCGTCCTTGCCCAGCTTGCCCTGCGCACTCATCGGAGCGTGGTGGTGAACCTGCTCAACGAACTGCTGGACGGGCTGCCCGAGGAGCTGCAGCGCCAGGTGTTTACGCACGCGTCCTGGACGGAGCGCCGCGAGGAGTCGTACTCGCGGCTGGCATTTCTCGGCGACAGCGTGCTTGGACTCGCGGTCACGACGCATCTTTACCCGCGCCTGGAAGCGGAGCGGTTCGGGGCGGGGCGGTTGACGAAGATCCGCGCGCAGGCGGTATCGGGGCCGAGCTGCCGGGCGGTCGCAGAACGGCTGGGCGTGCCAGAGCGGCTGCGCGCCGCGGCGCCGCAGAGCGCCTCGGGCGGTGCGGTGGCGCTGGTGGAGACCGAGCGGGTGCTCGCTTCGGTGATCGAGGCGGTGATCGGCGCGTGCTATCTGAACGCCGGCTACGAGCGCACGGCCGAAGCGGTAGTGGAGGCGTACCAGCCGGAGATCGAGCAGGCGCTGGAGCACCCGGTCGACTTCAAGTCTGCGCTGCAGGAGCTGCTCGCGCGCCGGGGATCGGTCGTCAGCTACGAGATCACCATCGAGAGCGGACCGCCGCACGAGCGCACGTACGAGGTGGCAGCGCTCGTCGACGGCGAGACGCTGGGCTCGGGAAGTGGCAGAAGCAAGAAGCACGCCGAGCAGGAGGCCGCCCGTCAGGCCGTGGATCGGTTGCAGGAGCAGACATGACCTTGGAAGCACGAGCAAGAGGCCGCGCGCGAGGCCGTGGATCGACTGCAAAGGACGTCATGAGCGCGCATATGCGGGGCGGGATGCCCCGCGCTCACGGCCGCGGGACGGGTGCGGCCTGCGCGGATGCGACCCAAAATAACCCGAACAGTGAAACGGTGGGCCGATGCGGCTGAAGTCGCTCATGCTGAAGGGCTTCAAGTCCTTCCCCGACCGCACCCGCCTGGATTTCGGCCCCGGCGTGAGCGTCGTGGTCGGGCCGAACGGGTCGGGTAAGTCCAACGTGACCGACGCGGTTCTGTGGGCGATGGGCGAGCAGTCGCCGCTCGCGATCAGGGGTCAGTCGATGCAGGACGTGATCTTCGGCGGCGGCCGTGGCGTGCAGGCGCGCAGCGCGGCCGAGGTCGAGATCGTGCTCGACAACTCCGACGGCACCGTCGATCTGCCGCTCAGTGAGATCTCGATCTCACGGAGGCTCGATCGCGCGGGCGACGGCGGATACAGGCTCAACGGCGCGCGCTGCCGGCTGACCGACGTGATCGAGGTGCTGTCTGACACCGGTCTCGGCAAGGAGACGCATTCGGTCATCTCCCAGGGCCGGGTCGAGGCGATCGTGACGTCCAAGCCGCGCGACCGGCGCCTGCTGATCGAGGAGGCCGCGGGTCTCGGCAAGCACCGCAAGCGCCGTCGCCGTGCGCAGCTGAAGCTCGAGCGCACCCAGGAGAATCTCGATCGTGCGCTCGACATCGAGCGCGAGGCGCGCACGCGCCTGCGTCCACTCAAGCGCCAGGCCGAGGCGGCCGAGTTGCACGAGCGACTGGAGCGCCAGCTGCTGGAAGCGCGCTGGACGCTCGCGTGCGAGGCGTTGCGCGCCCGCGGCGCGGACCTGCGAGCAGCCGAGACGCAGGTGCGCGATGCGCGCGAGCGGCGCGAGCTGGTCGAGTCTGAGCTGCAGGCCGTAGTCGACCGGCGCGGGCGGGCGGAGGCCGCGCTGGCGCAGCGGACCGAGCGTCACGACGCGCTCGCGCGGCGCGCATACGAAGTCCGGTCCGCGCGCGAGCGGCTGCAGCTGCGCGGCGAGCAGGCGCAGGCCGGCGCGGTCACGCTGACCGAGCGCGCGAGTCGCATCGAGATCGAGCTTGGCGCGCTCACGGCTTCCGTGGACGGCTCGAACTCTGTATCGGGCGCGGGCGATTGCGCGGACGGGAACGAGACGGCGAGCGAGGATCGTGTCAGTGGACTCGAACGGGAGCTGGCGGAGCTGGAGCGCGAGCGCGAGCGTGAGATCGAGCGTGAGATCGAGGGGCTGCAAACCGAGCGCGAGCGGGCCGCGGCGCTTGCGGGCGAACTCACGGACACCGTCGAGACCATGCACGATAGGCGCGCGCAGGCGGACGTCCTGGCCGAACAGGCGCGTGCGGGACTGCGCAGCGCGGAAGCCGCCGCCGAGGCGGCGCGGCGAGAGGCCGCGCAGGTCGGGGCCGAGCTGGCGGCCGCCAATCAGTTCTTGAGCAGCCATGCCCGTTACGGCGGTGCCGGCGCGAGTGGCGCGCGGGCGTTGAGCGAGGCGCTGCAGGTGAAGGACGGGTACGAGCTGGCGCTCGCCGCCGCGCTGGGCGGTCGCCTGGACGCGGCGCTGGTGCGCGACCTGAGCGGTGCGAACACACTCCTGGACGGGGCGGGTCCCGACGGGGCCGGCGCGCTGCTTGCGGGCGCCGCCGCCGATGTTCCGGCAGGCGAAGCGTCGGCGGGCGCGAACGAGGACATTCAGCCGGACGCATCCGCGAGAGACACGCCCGCGGGGAACGGGCAGGAGCTCTCGCTGGACACGAGCAGACCGCCGACACCGGGTGCCGTCAGACTGATCGAGCTGGTGAGCGGATCCGGCGCGGCGCGGGAGCTCGCGCGGAGACTGCTTGCAGACGCGTGGGTGGTGGAGCGGTTGGAGGACATCGCCGAAGGGTTCACGGGGATCGCCGTAACGAGGTCCGGGCGCGTGCTGTTCGCGGTGTGGGGAGAGGTGCGCCAGGTGAGCGAGGGCGGCGCCGAGCGGGTGCTGGCGCGGCGCAACGAACGCGAGCGACTGATCGCCGCGAGCGAGACGGCGGTCCAGGCCGAGCACGCCGCCGGTGTGGCGGCGCAGACGGCGCTGCGGGAGCGCAGCGAGGCCGACGACGCTCGCGCGCAGGCCGACGAGGCGCTGCGCGAGTCCGAGCGCGAGCTCGCCGAGGCGACCGAGTCAGAGCGCCGCACCGGATGGTTGATCGAGCAGCGCCGGACGGCGCCGGAGCAGGGTCCACTGGCGGTGCGCCGCGCCCAGCTGCAGGGCGAGCTGGCGGCTGAGCGCAGACAGGCCGAGCGACTGGCCGCCGAACGGGCCCAGCGCGAGCAGCGAATTGCGCGCCTGCGCGGTCGGCACGCGGCCGATGTGGCGCTGGCGCCCCGCGCGCAGCGTCTCGCCACGGTACTCGCATCTCTGGGCGAGGACGCCGACGCGCTGCTGGGGGAGCTGGACGAGCGGCTGTCGCGCGACCGTGAGGCCGGCGAGCAGGTGGCGACCGAGCTGCGCGCCTGCTCGCACGACGAGGCCGAGATCCAGACACGCCTGCGGGCCGTCGGTGAGCATGTAACCGGCACTGAGGTGACCGCCCAGCGTGTGCGCGACCAGGCGGGTGAGGCCGCCGAGGAGCTGAGCGCCATCGCCGAGCGCCTGGAGCGCCCGCTGCCGGCAGTTTCGCCGGGGGTCGCGCCTGCACCCGAGACGGGTGACGCGGTAGCGACCGACGTTGATGCTGACGCGAACGGCGACGCGGCGGTCGCGATCGAGCCCCAGCCAGACCAGGACGGCACGACCGACGAGCCCGAGCCTGTCCGTGCCGCCCAGCGAATGGATGGCGAGGACCCGGCGGAGATCGCTGCGCTCGCGCCGGACGAGGCACAGGCGCTGGAGATCCGTGTGCAGCGGCTGACGCGTAGACGCGAGCAGCTGGGTCCGGTGAATCCCCTCGCGCAGGAGGAGTACGCCGAGGCGCTCGCGCACGTCGAGGAGCTCGAGACCAGGCGCGCCGACCTGGAGACGGCGCTGCGCGAGCTGAAAACCGTGATCAGAGACACCGACCGCCAGATCAGAGAGACCTTCGAGGAGACGTTCGCCGCCGCGGCGCGCAACTTCGAAGAGCTCGCCGGCGACGTGTTCCCCGGCGGCAGCGGACGACTGCGGCTGGTGCGCGACGAGCACACACCTCGCCCGGTGCTCGGTGGGCAGTCCCCGACGGAGGGCGCGTCCGTGGACGGCGATGACGCAGCTGCGGTGGCGGAGGCAGCCGAGGCCGCGGCTGATGCCGAGGCCGAACGGGATGAGCGCTCAGGCGCCGAGGGCGAGGAGGACGTGATGGGCGTGGAGATCGAGATCACGCCCGCCGGCAAGTCGACCAAGCGCCTGTCGCTGCTGTCGGGCGGCGAGAAGTCGATGACCGCGCTCGCGTTTCTGTTCGCTGTGTTTCTCGCGCGTCCGTGCCCGTTCTACATCCTCGACGAGGTCGAGGCGGCGCTGGATGACCTCAACCTCGACCGGTTTCTGGCGCTGCTGCGCCGCTACTCCGACAGGGCCCAGTTCATCGTGATCACCCATCAAAAGCGCACGATGGAGGCCGCGGACTGGCTGTACGGTGTGTCGATGGGCGGCGATGGCGTCTCCAAGGTGCTCTCGCGCAAGCTGCCCTCCGAAGCGGTGCAGGAGATCGGCGAGGACCCCGGTCCGGCCGTTGCACCCGTCGCCGAAGTCGCCTGAGTCAGTCTGAGTCGTGGCGCGCGACTGGAGCGATCTGTTCATCACCGGCGCGCCCGCACGCGACGCGGCGGAGTCCGGCGGGAGATCGTCCCGTGAGCCCCGCCGCGGCCTGTTCAGGCGCCTGCGCGAGAACCTCTCGAAGACGCGCGAGGCGCTTGGCGGCGAGATTCAGGCGACGCTGTTCGGCACGCTCGACGCCGCCGCCTGGGAACGGCTGGAGGAGGCGCTGATCCTCGCCGATGTCGGCGCACGCACGACCGCGTCGATTGTGAGCACGTTGGAGGCCGAGGCCGAGACGGGCGAGCTGGCGGGAGGCGAGGCGCTGAGCGAGCGGCTGATCGGGCTGCTCGCACAGACCGCCCGCGTGGGCGACGCGCGCATCGACATCCGCGCACAGCCGACCGTGATCATGGCGGTCGGTGTGAACGGCACGGGCAAGACCACGACGATCGGCAAGCTCGCCTGGCACCTGCGTCACGAGCTGGGACGCACCGTCGTGCTGGGCGCGGCCGATACGTTCAGGGCGGCCGCGAGCGAGCAGCTTGAAGGCTGGGCGCAGCGGGCGGGCGCTGAGTTCGTGACCGGCCCGGAGGGCGCCGATCCGGGCGCCGTCGCGTTTGAAACGATCGCCAGGGCGCGCGCCGAGAACGTGGATGTCGCGATCGTCGACACCGCCGGGCGGTTGCACACCCAGGATGACCTGATGGCCGAGCTGAGCAAGGTCCGCAGGGTGATCGCGCGCCAGTTGGAGGGGGCGCCGCATGAGACGCTGCTGACGATCGATGCCACCACGGGCCAGAACGGGCTGCGCCAGGCACAACTGTTCGCCGCCGCGGCAGAGGTCACAGGGGTTGTGCTGACGAAGCTCGACGGGACCGCCCGCGGGGGGATCGCGCTCGCGATCGCGAGCGAGCTGGAGTTGCCCGTGAAGCTGATCGGAATCGGCGAGACGGTGCAGGACCTGCGGCCGTTCGATCCTGACGACTTCGCGCGTGCGCTCATCGCCGACCCATGACCCGATCGCCGGGGCGGCACGCTGTGAGGGGTAATCTGAAGATATGGACGTATGGATCGTATGGGTCGTTGCCGCGTGTCTCCTCGGGATCGGGGAGATGCACCAGGGCGGGTTCTATCTCGCCCCGTTCGCGCTCGGGGCGGGGCTTGCCGCGGTCGTGGGACTGCTGGGCGTGGGGGCGCTGCTCAGCACGATCCTGTTCCTGGCCGCCTCGGGCATCGTGTTCGCCACGCTGCGCCCGATCGCGCAGAGACATCGCCGGCTGCCCCCGGCGATCAGGACGGGCGCGGCGGCGCTGATCGGCAAGCCCGCGATCGTGATCGAGCGGATCGCAAACGACGAGGGCGTCGGTTGCGTGAAGATCGGCGGCGAGGTGTGGACCGCGCGCAGTTACGACGAAGACGAGATCATCGACGCGGGCGAGCGGGTCGAGGTCGTGGAAATACGCGGAGCCACGGCCCTCGTGATGCACTGATCCCGAAACAGGCAAACAAAGGAAACATCTAATGATCGCGCTCATAGTCCTTGCCGTGGTGGTCCTGTTCGTGCTCGTCGCGGCAGCGCGCACCATTCGCGTCATCCCACAGGCACGGGCGGGGGTCGTGGAGCGGCTGGGTCGCTACAGCCGCACGCTCGAGCCGGGGCTGACGATCATCACGCCGTTCATCGATCGCGTGAAGCCGCTGGTCGACCTGCGCGAGCAGGTCGTCAACTTCTCGCCGCAGTCGGTGATCACCGAAGACAACGTCGTGGTTGGGATCGAAACGGTGCTGTACTTCACGATCACCGACCCGCGTTCGGCGACATACGAAATCGCCAACCCACTGCAGGCGATCGAGCAGCTGACGGTGACCACCCTGCGCAACGTGATCGGCGGTCTTTCGCTGGAGGCGACGCTGACGGCCCGCGAGAACGTCAACACCGAGCTGCGCGTCGTGCTGGATGAGGCGACGGGCAAGTGGGGCATCAGGATCAACCGCGTTGAGATCAAGTCGGTCGATCCGCCCCAGGACATCAGGACGGCGATGGAGAAGCAGATGCGCGCCGAGCGTGACCGTCGCGCCGCGATCCTGACCGCCGAAGGCGAGAAGCAGGCGCAGATCCTCACGGCCGAGGGCGCCAAGACGGCTGCCGTCCTCACAGCCGAGGGCGCCCAGCAGGCCGCGGTCCTCGACGCCGAGGGCGAGCGCCAGGCAGCGATCCTGCGCGCAGAAGGCGAAGCGAAGGCGATTGACACCGTGTTCACGGCGATCCACGAGGGCAAACCGGATCGGGAGCTGCTGAGCTACGAATACCTGCAGATGCTGCCCCAGCTCGCCGAAGGCGACGCCAACAAGGTGTTCGTGATCCCATCGGAGTTCGCCGAGGCGTTCGGCGGGATCGGCGAGGCGCTCGCTCGACGCACGCCGGCACGTGAGCCCGAGCCGCCGCATCGACCGGCCGTTCCCCCCGGCGGCGCTCCCAAGCGCCCGCCGGCCGCTCCGGACCAGCTCGCGGACCGCCAGAGCTGAAACCCGGAGGGGACTCCGGGCAAGGCTGCGAGAATCCGCAAACGATGTTCGACACGCTCGCCGAGAAGCTGCAAGCCACGCTTGCCGACGTGCGCCGGCACGGCACGCTGACCGAGCAGGACATCGACGCGGCGATGCGCGAGATCCGTCTCGCGCTGCTGGAGGCGGACGTCAACTTCAAGGTGGTGCGCCAGTTCACCGCCCAGTTGAAGGAGCGCTGTCTCGGCGCGGATGTCATTGGCAAGCTGAACCCCGGCCAGCAGGTCGTGAAGATCGTCTCAGACGAGTTGACGGCGCTGATGGGCGGGGCTTCGGCCGGGCTCAGCTTCTCCCCACGACCGCCCACGGTGATCCTGATGGCGGGGCTGCAGGGCTCGGGCAAGACGACCGCCACGGCGAAGCTCGCCAGGCACCTGCGCGAAGAGCACTCATCGACGGTGGCGGTGGCCGCATGCGACGTGTACCGCCCGGCCGCGGTCGAGCAGCTCGTGAAGGTCGGCGCGCAGGCGGGGGCGGCCGTGTACGAGCAGGGGACGACGCGCGACCCGGTGGACATCGCCACCTGGGCGTTGGAGCGCGCCAGGCAGGAGGGCAAGGACGTCCTGATCGTCGACACCAGCGGTCGTCTGCACGTGGACGAGCAGCTGATGGCCGAGCTCGTGCGGATACGCGCCGCCGTGAAGCCCCACAACGTGCTCCTGGTCGTGGACGCGATGACGGGTCAGGACGCGGTCAACGTCGCTGAGCGGTTCGCCGAGGCGGTGCAGTTCGACGGGGTGGTGATGAGCAAGCTCGACGGGGACGCGCGCGGTGGCGCGGCGCTGTCGGTCAAGGCGGTCACTCACAAGCCGATCCTGTTCGCCTCCACCGGCGAGAAGCTGGAGCAGTTCGAGCGCTTCCATCCCGATCGCATGGCCCAGCGGATCCTCGGTATGGGCGACGTGATGAGCTTGATCGAGCACGCCGAGCGCCAGTTCGACGAGGACGAGGCGCTCGCCCTGCAGCGCAAGCTCAAGCGCGGCGAGTTCGGCCTGGACGACTTCCTCGCGCAGCTGAAGACCGTGCGGCGGATGGGTCCGCTGACGAACCTGCTCGGCATGATCCCCGGGCTCCCCGGCGCCCAACTGCAGAACATGAAGGTCGACGAGCGCGAGCTCGACCGCGTGCAGGCGATCATCCTGTCGATGACCCCCGAAGAGCGCACCCGCCCCGAGCTGATCAAGGGTTCGCGCAGGCTGCGGATCGCGCGCGGGTCGGGTACGAACGTGCAGCAGGTCAACCAGCTCGTCAAGCAGTTTGGCCAGACCCGCAAGCTGATGAAGCAGGTCGGTCGCGGCAAGATGCCGGATGTCGGGGCGCTGATGCGCCAGACACGATAGCCACACCCGGGCGCGATTCTGGACCGGCATCGGGGTCCGTGGAACCCTTCGTCGAGCGCACCGTCTAAGCTGATGCTGCAGCAGACGGGATCTCTATAGCCATTAGGCTGTGTGTGATTCTCACGTCAAGCATCCAGAGAGGACTCACAAGTTGTCAGTACGGCTCAGGCTCACGCGAGTGGGCGGCAAGAAGGACCCGATATGGCGTGTCGTCGTCGCCGACCAACGCTCCCCCCGCGATGGTCGCGTGATCGAGACGATCGGTCAGTACAACGCGCAGACGAACCCATCGACGATCAAGATCGACGAGGAGCGCGCCCGCAGCTGGTTGGCGCGCGGTGCGCAACCGTCGAGCACGGTGCGCAAGTTGCTCCGGATCCAAGGCATCTCCGCTCAGGGCGAGTGACGCGACCGCGCGTCGAGGTGCACGGACGGTGGCCACGCAAGAGGACATGTCCAGCGAGACCCCGCGACAGCTGCTCGAGTATCTCGCCGAAGGCTTGGTCGACGAGCCCGAGGGCGTGTCGGTCGAGCAGTTCGAGGAGGACGACGGCACGATCGTGCTGGAGCTGTGCGTAGCCGACGGCGACTATGGCAAGGTGATCGGTCGCGGTGGACGCACGGCCCATGCGCTGCGTACCGTCGTGAAAGCCGCCGCCACGAGCGCGGGACGCAGGGTGCTCGTCGACATCGTCGATTGACCCCGCCGGGTGGCGGGTCGGAGACAGCGCCGGATGGCGGTGGACGACAACGGTTCGCGTGATGCGGGCCCCCCAGGCTCGACTTCAGAGGATCGACTGCGCGCGGGCAGGGTCGGTCGCCCGCACGGTCTCGACGGCAGCTTCTACGTGACGGGCGCCCGTCCGCGGCTGCTCACGCTCGGTATGGACGTGACGATCGCAGACAGGACCACACCGATCGTGCGGCGCGCCGGAACCGACCAGCGTCCGATCGTGCGGGTGCAGGACGTCGATGACCGCGCCGGTGCGGAGGCGCTGCGCGGCCTCGAGCTGACGGTGGCCGAAGCGAACGCGCCCAAGTTGGCCGAGGGCGAATGGTGGGCGCACGAGCTGGAGGGGTGCCTCGTAGTCGACGGAGAGCGTCGCATCGGTACGGTGGTGCGGATGATCGAGCTGCCCTCTTGCGAGGCGCTGGAGGTGCGACGCGAACGGGGTGGAGAGCCGTCATCGCTGCTCGTGCCGATGGTCAAAGACGCGATCCGCCGCGTCGACGTCGCGGCGGGCACGATCGACGTGAACATGGACTTCGTCGAGGGTTAAGGGTCCGTGGAGATCGACATATTCACGCTGTTCCCCGAGTGGTTTCGCTGGCTCATCGAGCAGCGCCACGTGCGCAACGCGATCGCGGAGGGGACCCGCTTGGAGTGCGTGAACTTCCGCGAGCACACTCCCCTCAGCGCGGGACAGGTCGACGACACACCGTTCGGCGGCGGCGCGGGGATGGTGCTGCGTGTGGACGTGCTCGACAGCGCGCTGCGCGCCCGCTACGGGGTCGACCCTGCGCGTCTGGGCCAGGATCGCCGGGTGATTGCGCTGACGCCCGGCGGGCGGTTGCTCGACGACGAGCTCGTGCGCGAGCTGGCGGCCGAGCCGGCGCTGACATTGCTGTGCGGGCGCTACGAGGGCTTCGACGAGCGCATTCTCGAGCACTTCGCCGGCGAGCAGATCTCGATCGGGCGCTATGTCCTCGCGGGCGGCGAGCTCGCGGCGATGGTTGTGTGCGACACCGTCCTGCGTAAGCTGCCCGGCGCGCTGGGGCGCGAGGAGTCGGCGGTGCAGGAGTCTTTCAGCCCTGCTCTTGAAGGGCGCCCCGAGTATCCGCACTACACCCGTCCCGCCGAGTATCGCGGCTGGCAGGTGCCCGAGGTGCTGTTGTCCGGGCATCACGAGCGCATCGCCCAGTGGCGGCTGCAGCAAAGCCGAGAGCGGGAGGATCCCGGCATCGCGGGGAAACGGGAGGATCCTGGTGCGGGGCGGCGGGAGGATCCCGGCGTCGCGGGGAAACGGGAGGATCCTGGTGCGGGGCGGGACGTCGAGGACATACCCGCGGAGGATCCGCCCGGCGTGTGAGCGACGCTGAGCGGCAAGATCTTCGTCCCGGTGAGGCGGGAGCGGTCGGTCGTCCGCTACCATTGCTGACCGCGCTGGCCGTCAATGCCCTTCTCGGGTTTGTGGAGCGGTTTTCCAAGGCGCGCTGAAAAGCCTCTCCCACCCGTTTTCTTGATTATGAGCAGCGTCATCGAAACCATCGAGCGTGCGCAGTTGCGCCGCGTACCTGACTTTGCGCCGGGCGACCGCGTCAAGGTCCACTTCCAGGTGATCGAGGGGACGCGTCGGCGCGTGCAGGTGTTCGAGGGCGTCGTCATTAAGCGTCAGGGTCACGGCGCGCGCGAGACGTTCACCGTGCGCAAGCAGTCTTTCGGCGTCGGCGTCGAGCGGATGTTCCCGGTGCACTCGCCGAAGATCGAGCGGATCGAGCTGGCCGCCCGCGGCGATGTGCGACGCGCGAAGCTCTACTACCTGCGCGACCGCGTCGGCAAGCGCGCGCGGGTTCGTGAGCGCCGCTACACCGGCCCTGAGGAGACTGTCGAGCCCGGTCTGCTGGCCGATCTTCGATCGGTCGATGAGCCGGTCGGAGCGACCGACGCGGATGGGATGACCGCGGACGAGACGGTCGCCGAGGGCATGCATACGGAGGTGACTGAGACGCCTGCCGAGGCGAAGACGGCCGCGGAGTCCGAGACGCCGGCGGAGGCTGAGTCATCTGCGGGGGCTGAGTCTGAGACGCCCGGTGCCGATTCTCCGTCCCCCGATGCCGGCGATGCGCAGGGAGGCGAGGTCACCGGCGACACGCCGGCGTGAGCCTTCGCGTGAAGCGCGCCAAATCGACGACGAGCTCGATCGTCGAGCTGGTCGTGATCGTGCTCGTGGCGCTCGGTCTCGCGCTCGGTATCCAGGCGTGGGTCGTCAAGCCGTACCGCATCCCCAGTGGTTCGATGGAACCGACACTCGCGATCGGCCAGCGCGTGCTCGTCGATCGCATCGGCACCCACTTCAGCAAACCGCACGTCGGGGCGATCACGGTCTTCCACCCGCCCGAAGGCGCTCAGCAGGAGCAGTGCGGACCGGTCCCGCACACCGTCAAACTGGGAGGCGCGGCCTGCGCCGAACCGTTGCCGAAGGAGGCGAGCGTCAACTTCATCAAGCGCATCATCGCCGGTCCCGGTGACGAAATCTACATCAAGGAAGGCCACGCCTATCGCAAGGCCGCTGGCACAAGCCAGTTCGTCCGCGAGAAGGACTCCTACATTCGCGAATGCGGCGCGAGCCCGGAGTGCAGCTTCCCCACCCCGATCAAGATTCCGGCCGGACACTGGTTCATGATGGGGGACAACCGTGGCGAATCCGACGACAGCAGGTTCTGGGGGCCCGTACCCACCGGGTGGATCATCGGCGAAGCATTCGCCACCTACTGGCCCCCCGACCGCATCGGGTTCCTCTAGGGCTTCGGGAGGCTCAGCTCGCGCCCGGCGCCGACGCGCACGGGCGCGCCGCACGAGTGGACGGCGATTGTTCTCGTTCGATCGTCGCCTCGGCGTCCCTCTGGTCGCGGGTGCGGACGAGGCGGGCCGGGGCTGTCTGGCCGGACCGCTCGTCGCCGCGGGTGTGATGTTCGACTACGAGGCGCTCACTACGCGCGAGCTGCGCTCGCTGAGTGCGCTGAACGACTCCAAGCAGCACACCGCGCAGGCGCGTGAGGAGCTGTATCCGCTGGTGCTGCGCTGTGCGGCCCGAGTCGCTGTCATCTCGCGTTGTGCCGGTGGGATCGATGAGCGCGGCCTGCACAACACAAACCTCGCGGCGTTGCGCGACGCCTTGCGCAATGTCACAGCCGACGTGCCCGGCGAGGTCCTCTGTCTCGTGGACGGCTTCTCCGTTCCCGAGTTCGAGCGTCCCCAGCGCGCGATCGTGGACGGCGACGCCACCAGCGCCGCGATCGCCGCCGCGTCGATCGTCGCGAAGGTCACCCGCGATCGCTACATGCGCCACGCCGACACCGAACACCCGGGCTGGGGTTTCGCCGAGCACGTCGGCTACTCCACCCCCGTTCATCGCGACGCGATCGCCCGTCAGGGCGTCTCGCCCTTGCACCGGATGTCGTTTCAGTCGCTGGCTTATCAGCAGCTCGCCCTGTAGCGCAGCGTCGAAGCCGATCACCATGCCCCCTCAACGTGGTCCAGGCGCAGGAGCCGATTTTGGCTGTCCACCATCACGCCGATCGCGTCGAAGCGGATCGTGTGGGCCGTGGGGCGGATGTGCTTGGCGTCGGTCAGCCAGGCGGTGGCGAGTTTGCGCAGGCGGATGCGCTGGCGGGGGCGCAACCAGACGAGGGGCTGCTGGTCGGGGCGGGGCGAACGTGCGCGGGCGTCCACGCGGCGAGTCTTGACCTCGGCGAACACGAGCGTGCGGCCGTCGAACGCGATCAGGTCGATCTCGCCGTAGCGGGTGCGCTCGTTGCGTCCCAGCAGGGAGAAGCCAAGCCGCTTGAAGTGGGCGGCGGCCAGCTCCTCTCCGCGGCGTCCGAGCGTGTGACGGGGGTCTTCGCGCGGGGCGCCTGATGGGGACGGTGGGGATGGGCTGCCAGAGTCGACGTGCACGATCGGCAAGGCTAGGCCGGCGATCGTGTCCTGCGAGCGCAATATGTGTCAATACTGTTGCTGGACTGTGACGCAACCTGCACAAGCCCGAGCCCTACAGCTGGATCTCAATCCGCGGGCGTCAGAACTTTGTTCGACCACTCAGGTTTTCGGCACCGGTGTTGGGTGGTCGGTGCTCGCCCAGCTCGCGGCGTTCCGGTCGGTCCTCGCAAAAAGGGCCGAGAGAGAAACATATTCGGTCCTCAGTCGCGTGCCTTGAAGCCCGCTTGCTAAGGCATTTCGTGGGCTGGTGGACTATGGGAGCCCATGATCACCACGCAGCCTCGGCTCTCTGGCACCATAACGCGCCGGACGCAGCAACACCGCGCTATGCGCATGGTCCGGCAAAGTCATGGCTACAAAGCTCTCGTATTCAGAAACAGTCGCGCACAAGGCTTTTCGGCGTCGCTACGGTACGAGTGTCATGGTTGTGCTCGCCTATCGCAGTCTCGTGTGTGGCGCCTCGTTGCTCGTGGCGATATTGGTGCTGAGCGCGTGTGGTGGAGGGACCTCACACCACGATGCTCAGAGCTCCGGATCCGTCGTGGCGCCGTCTGCTGATCCCGTGGCCGAACCCAATACCGTCGTCGTGCGGGTTGGAGCGCATGCGATCACCAGGGCGATGTTCGCGCATGCGCTCGCTGGCTTGGTGAAGAGCGAAGGCCCGAATGAGGTGGCGCCCGTGCCGCCTGACTTTGCCGCTTGCATCAAGCATCTGGAAGGGGCCTCTGCGCCGTCCGGGCCAAGTGGGTCCAAGCCCAGTGCTGCGGAACTTATGAGTAAGTGCCGGCAGCAGTACCAGACGCTCGAGAAGCAGGCGCTGGTTCCCCTGATCGTCGATCAGTGGGTGATCGGCGGCGCGGCCGAAGAGAGCGTGCACGTCAGTGATCAGGAGCTCGAACAGCAACTGAGGAAGGCCGAGGGTGGACAGTCGCAGGCTCAGGCCGCGCAGGAACTGGCGACCTCGGGCCGGACCTTGGCGGACTTTGCGCTTGAAACAAAGGTGCAGTTGCTTGCGGAAGGGATCCGACACGTGCTTGCCAGGAAAACGCGGCACGTCACCTCGGCGCAGGTCGTCAACTACTACGACGAACACAAGCGTCTCTTTAGCGTTCCCAAGCGGCGTGATCTGGAGATCGCACGTGCCGGAAGCGAAGCGGAAGCGCGGAAGATCAAGAGCGAAATAGCCTCCGGGAAGACCTTTGCGAATGTGGTGAGCAAGCTCCCGCTCCGCTACCAGCCGATCTACAGCAGAAAGGGCCTGGTTTTGGGTTACGAACCGGGCTTATATCGCGAGCCCCCTCTCGATCACGCCATCTTCGCCGCGAAGCCGAACGTTTTGAGCGGACCCGTTGGGATCTCGTTGGGCTACTATGTCTTTGAGGTGAAGCGAACCTATCCGCCTCACCAGAAAACACTGGCGCAGGCGCAGGCCACGATCAGGCAGCAGCTTCCCGATAAAGCGTATAAACAGGCGCTGGTCGCGTTCATCAAGGGGTGGCGCGTGAGATGGAAGGCCAAAACTGATTGCCAAGCCGGCTATGTGGTGGTGAAGTGCAGACAGTTCAAGGCTTCCGGCGCGGCCCAGCTCGAAAAAGAAGATCCTTACACTCTCAACTGAGTATCTATCAGTGGCCGTGCGCCGCCAGGCCGCCCGCCCAGGGGAGAAGTGGGCTCCTTGAGCGCTCGGGACACTTGGTCGCGCCCGCTCTACGCAGCGGCGGCGGGATCGACGCCTGGACATACAAGCAGAGACGTGCGAGCTCGCAGCTGGCCGACTCAGCGCAGTGGCGCACGGAAGGGGTCGGAGGCGACCTCTGGCTCGTGGGAGATCGTCCGCACCCGGCGATGAGTCAGAGACAATCCTGCGAATCGCTTGCAACGGAGTGCGCGGCGCGCTACACCGGATAATGCAGTACCGGCAGCACACCACTAGTGCTGGTCAATCTTGGGCCGGTCAGCGAGATCCAGATCGCAGCGGGCTCTCGAGTCGGTCCACAGACAATCAAGGAGAACACGAGATGAAACGCATAGCTAGCATCGCAGGCGTCGTCTTCGTCGCCGCGCTTGCGCTCAGCGCAGTCGCGGTGTCGTCCGCGTCGGCCAACCTGCCATTAAAATGTTATAAGGTTAGCCACTTCGAAATAGAAAAATTAGCAGGCAACTTTAAAGATGCAGCCTGCAAAGAAGAAGTTAAAAAATTAACAGGTGAATATGTATTAGCGGAACCAATAAACTTTAAGACGGAAAACTTATGGTGCGCAGAAATAACTCAAAAAGAAGGTAAAGAAAAAGAAACGGGAAATTGGAAAAATAACAAATGCACAGAAGCTGGAAAAGACGGCAAATTCATTGAAGTAATAGTCTTACCGGACATCTCGATAGCGTTAGGCGGATCCTATCCTCTACATTTGAATTTCGAAGATAACAAAAAAACGGTATCAAGTCTCGAAACGACCGGTGGTAGCTTGCTGAAAAGCAAAAGCGGACTGTTAGTGTTATTCTTAATCAGCGAATTAAGTGCGTTAGGAACTTTCGACGCGTTATTCTTAAAAGTCGAACAGGGCACACAGGAATGCCACAGCGTGGGTGACTCAGAAGGGACAGTGTTACTGACCGGCGAATTCCACGTAGTGTTAGGACCATCAGGCCTGGAGGCCCTCCTCTTAATCAGTGAATTCGAAATCATATGTGGTAAAGTGAAAGTCAAAGTAAAGGGTTCGTTGCTCTCGACTCTCAGCGCGGGAACCGAAGCTGAAGAGCTTACCGAAACGAGTAGCGAACTCAAGGGCAAAGCAGGCAAACCCACCCTGACCAAATACTACAACGATGAAGGAAAAACAGTAGAAGCGTTGCTCTTATCCAACTTCGGGACCGGATTTCTGGAATCCGATGAGAATGTTGAAGAACCAGTCACGTTGAAAGTCTTAGAAAGCAAGATGTTCACAATCACGGGAAGGTGATCGTTATCACGGGTGCTTGGAAGGCAAGATGATCGCAATCGCGGGATAGCGCCCGTGGGGAAGGTGGTGCGCGGAGCCGATGATTGGGCTCCGCGCACCAACGCTTGTGGCTGCGAGGTGCGATGCTCAGGCAGCCTTGTCGCGGGGCATCGCCGTGCGACTGCTCGTAAAGCCGTCAAGCATTTGGGGGGGGAACCGTCCCGGGGGACCTGACCGGCGAGGCGCGCAAGCGTGCGGTTAGGTTACGGGGTGAGTCGCTGCAGTTGAGGGGCTCGGCGGGAGTGGGAGACACCTATTGACGGCTCGAGCAGCCGTGTGGGATGCTTCGAGTTTGACGACCGTGACCCGGAACCACCTACGATGACCACCACGCTTCGTGATGGCGTGCACGGTACGTCGCGTCTCTGGCCCGCGCGAGTGCCGCTCCTGCTCCTCACCCTCTCGTGTGGTGCTTTCGCCTTCACGGTCGCCTCCGCCTCCGCCGCGATCTCCCACGAATTCCAGTCCTCGATCACGGATACGGAACCTTTCGTGCCGTTTGGCCACCCGTGGGGACTCGCGTTGGATTCGACCGGAAATCTCTATGTTGCCGATGCCGAAGGCGAAGCGATCGACATCTTCAACCCGTCGAACATCTTCCAGCCGCCGCAGCTGAATGACGCGAGCCTCGAAGCGGATCCGTTCACCGGCCCGTATGTCCGCAGCGTCGCGGTCGACAACCTCCCGGGCCCGAACGAGGGGATGGTGTATGTCGCCGAATCAAACCATGAAAACGTGGACGTCTTCAAGCCCGAAGGCGGCGGCAAATACAAACTCGTCAAGGAACGCCATTTCGGCAACTACATGTATGTCGCCTTCGATAACTCCAGTGGCCCGAACGCCGGAAAGCTGTACGTGTTTGAGAACGACCAGGTCATCCTCGTGACGCTGAACCCGGACGGCACGCTCCCGGAATCCGAAGAAAAACCGGGCGTGACACCGTTGCAAGCCCCGCCGGGGGGAGGGTTCTCGCTCGGCCATAGCGCATCCGAAGGCGGTCTTGCAGTCGGCCCGACAGGCAAGGTGTATCTCGCGAACCCTGAAGCAAAGGCCGTCGATGTCTACAGCAATGAAGACGTGCTGGAACTCGCGGCGATCACGGGCTCTGAAACACCGGCCGGCGCTGAATCCTTCGAACCGGTCGCCGTCGGCGTCGACCCCTCAAACGAAGAGGTCTACGCCGTCGACGCCGCCAACCACGTCGTGGACGAGTTTTCGATGCAAGGCAAATACCTGGGCCAGATCACCAACGGCGGATCGCTTCATAGCCCCCTCGGTGTCGCCGTTAACGCCTCCGGTGACGTCTATGTCTCAGACGGCGCGACGAAAGCCGTCGACGTGTTCGGGCCCGACGTCCTCGTGCCTGACGTGAAGACCGGTGAAGCGACCGAAGTGACTGGGACCTCCGCCACGTTGAACGCCACGGTCAACCCGGAAGGCGTCGAAGTGAGCGACTGCCACTTCGACTACGGCACCAGCACCGCCTACGGCCAGGTGACCGCCTGCGAACAGACCGTTGGCTCCGCCACCGGCGAAGTGGCCGTGACGGCCAAGGTCACGGGCCTGACGACCGGCACGAGCTACCACTTCCGCCTACAGGCCACAAACGCCAACGGCACCGAATTCGGCCGCGACGCGACCCTCGCGACCCCGCTGCCGCCGTCGATCCAAGCCGAATCAACGACGAACGTCACCGCGAGCTCCGCGGACCTCAACGCCAAGATCGACCCGAACGGTCACCACACGACCTACCGCTTCGAATACGGCACCACTACCTCCTACGGCACGAGCGTCCCGATGCCCGAAGGCGACGCCGGCTCAGCCAGCTTCCCCGTCTCGGTCTTCCAGCCCCTCGCGGGCCTGTTCGCGAACACGACCTACCACTGGCGTGTCGTGGCGACCAACGCTGGGGGCAGCGCAGCGAGCCCCGACAAGACGTTCATCTACCCGACCGTGCCGGCCGCCGGCAGGTGCCCCGACGAACAGGCTCGTTCCGAACGCGGCTCGACTTCGCTGCCGGACTGCCGAGCCTACGAACTGGTCACGCCCCCGCAGAAGAACGGGGCACTCATCGGGGGGGTGTTCTCTGAATTTCCCCAGATCGCCGGAGACGGGCGGCGTGTGATCGCCCAAAGCCTACAGTGCTTCGCTGCGCCCGAATCGTGTGTCGTCCTCCGCGATAGCGAACAACACATGGGTGCGCCGTATGAATTCACGCGCACTACCGCTGGTTGGGTGACTCATCCGCTCGCGCCTCCCGCGAGCGTCCAAACAGACACCCTGTGGAGCGTCAACGCGGACGTCGGCACGGCGCTGTTCAGCATGCCGAGCCCACCCGAAGGGCAGGACGACTTCTACGCCCGTCTGTCGGGCGGCTCATTCACTCCAATTGGGCCGCTCGGAGAAAATGCAGTAGCCACGCGTGGAAAGGCCAATAACGAAGAAATTGAAAAGGCAGGTGTGCTCGCGACGGCCGATCTCTCTCATGTCGTCTATGAAACGACGTTGCCGGTGTGGTCGTTTGATGCCGGTGAACATGGATCTCTGTATGAGTATGGGCGTGCGGGAGATCGTACGCCGCGGCTGGTGGGTCTGAGAGGCGGGCTGAACAGCCACGAATTGATTAGCAAGTGTCGCACGGCTCTTGGCACCACGGCCGCAGGCCATCAGAGGCTGTATGGCTCACTTTCCGAAGACGGGCGCATCGTATACTTCACCGCGCAAGGAGGTGAACCAGCCGCAGGCTGTCCGCCGGTCTCAGAGCTCTACGCTCGCATCGATGGTGAACTTCCGGATGCCCGCTCTGCGCTGATCTCGGGACCGGCGTCAACCGGTTGCGAAAGCGAAGAATGTAAGGAAAATACGGGCAAGGAAAAAGAAACAGAACGCTTCCGTTCCGCCGAGTTCGAAGGCGCCTCGACCGACGGATCGAGGGTGTTCTTCACGGATACCCAGCAGTTGACGGACGGCGCCAGCGAGCTGAGCGGCAACGCGACCCAGGAATGTAACGTCTCGTCCTCCGCGCCGACTGGTTGTAATCTATACGAGTCCGAATGCCCGCACTGCGACGAACTGACCGAAACAGAAGAACTCGCCAGGCGGCGGCTGATCGATGTCTCTGAGGGAGCCAAGGAACGCGGCGGCCCGCGCGTGCAGGGCGTGATGGCGATGTCCGCCGACGGCTCGCACGTGTATTTCGTCGCGAAGGGCGTGCTGACCGGCGAAGAAGAGAACCAGAACCACGAAAAGGCTGAAGAAGAAGCGGACAACCTGTATGTCTACGGCGAAGGTCACCTCGCGTTCATCACGACGCTCTCATCCTCCGATGAAGGAGAGTTCACAAATACTCATCCTTCACAGTCATTCAATGCGAATGTGACGCCGGATGGGCTGTTCCTCGTTTTCACCAGCCATCGAGCGTTGACGAAGGATGACACACGCTCTGAAGGGCCCGCGCATGACGAAGGACCCGCGCAGGTTTTCGAGTATGACGCGCTGACGCGGGCGCTAATGCGGGTCTCGATCGGCGAGCTGGGCTTCGACGACGATGGAAACGAAGGAGCTGGCGACGCGCGCATCGCAGCTGTGAGTACGTCGGCCGAAGCCGGGACTGTTCCGGTGCGCTCGGACCCGACGATGTCAGACGACGGGGCGTTCGTGTTCTTCCAGAGCCCCATCGCGCTGGCTCCGGGGGCGGTGAACGACGTGCTGATCGGAAAAGAAAATGTCGGACCGGGGTATGCGCAGAACGTCTACGAGTACCACGACGGTCAGGTGTACTTGATCTCTGACGGCAAAGACACCTCCCCCGAGCCTGGCGCGTTCGAACACTCGACGGTCGAACTGCTCGGCAGCGACACCTCAGGGTCAAACGTCTTCTTCACGACCTTCGACCGCTTGGTTCCGGAAGACACCGACTCACAGCGCGACTTCTATGACGCCCATATCTGTAGCGTTGGAGAACCCTGTTCCCCTCCGAAGCCCGCTCCGCCGCCGACGTGCGAAGGCGAATCGTGTCACGGCACTCCGCCGGGCCAGGGCATCGGCCAGACGCCGGGCAGTGAGAGCTTCACCGGCCCCGGCAACCTAACCCCGCTGGCGGTCACTCCGCCCAAACCGAAGACGGCCGCCCAGATCCGCGCCGAAAAGCTCGCTAAGGCCTTGAAGGCCTGTAGGAAAGATAAGAAGAAGAGCAAGCGAACCAAGTGCGTGCGCCACGCGCGCAAAGAGTTCAGCCCGTCAAAGAAGAAGAAATGATCGGTTTGTTCTCGATGCGGTGTCGTGCAGGAGATGGAGGAGCTGGACGGCTGTTTGTCCGGTGGCCCTCCGTGGTCACCTTGCAGGAGGAGGCCACAAACCACCCCAAGGTGCTGCGGTCAAGAGCCGTTGGTGCTGAGCGTTGGGGGAAAAGGCGCGCCTGTGAGCGCGTCGGGTATGACCCAATGAAGGCGAACGAAAGTAGTGCGTCCTTATGCTGCGTTCAACTTGCCGGTGGGAGTCCGGTCACTGTAATGTCCAAGCAGCGGTGTAGCTGGTGGCCAGCGTGGGGAGAGATCCTTTGCGTTGAAGCGTCACGACAAAGATCCTTTTGGGGTCGAGCAAGCAAGCGGTCCGTAACATTAAGTGAATCCTGCCTCGCCGTTATCGCCCCTGCTTCGGCGGGACATAGAGGGAGCCGAGCCGCGTACTTTCCGGTGAAGGCCATGGACGGGGTGAAGGTCTTGGAGTTGCAGCCCCAAAGGACCCTCCGGCGTATGGGGAATGGAACGTTTGCACAGTTGAACACGGAAGAGGAGAGATCCGTCTGCGCACCGGCATTAGATGGCCGTGGGCTCGCCAGCCTGCGGTGCCCGGTAAAAGGCGAGGCCGATAAGTGTAGCCCACGAAAACGGTCAAGCGCGCAGCGGAAGTCGGCGCAGGTAGTAGTAACGATGATGGGCACGGACAACATAACCTGCCCTAGTGAAGGACCTGTAGCTGGATGTGTGGCAGGGGTCCTCAGCATCAGTGGGGATGAGGGACTTCGGTCCCCAACTCGCCGTGGCTCATACGAGCTGCGGTCTGAGACTCAGATCACTCGGATGACTCGCCAACGCCCCGGCAAAGCGGAATGCGGGTCATCGACTGTCCAGGGGAACGCCGTGTGCGGGAAAACCGCACGCACGGTGTGGGAGGGAGCGGGAGGAACCGCGCTGATGATGCCCAGCCCTTCGGGATCGCTGGGTGGCACGTCGGTGGCGCGTCTCTCGCTTACCTCACAACCGCAGATGAAGTGTCGAAATGCGTTAGATGACATCAAAAGCGGGCAATGCACTTGTGCCCGTGATGAGCCTGGTGGGAGCCTGCTTATTGGCCAGGTGGTGTCCGGCATGCATGCGGCGCGAGCGTGGGTCAGGCTCCTGTATGGAACGTGGGAACCTGTCGTCTCGCGGGACGGTCGGCCAGTGGTCTGTGACCTGCGGCTGATTGGACACGGGAGAACTCCAAGCGGCAGAAACCGTGAGGATATGCGTACCGATGCGAGGCACAGGGGCGGGCCGTCTGGTAGTAGTGATGAAGGTCCTGTAATGGGACTGGAGCGAAGCGGACGGGCCGTCCAGATGAGATTGTTGGTCAACCACGAAGTCTGTGGGATGAGCTAATGGTTGAGTCAAAGTCGAAGGTGAAATCGTTTGTGATTTCTAAGAGGCTGTTTTGGGATGCCTGGAAGCAAGTTCGGGCTAACCAGGGCGCTGCCGGCGTCGATGAGGAATCGGTTGCGCAGTTCGAGAGGAACCTTTCGGGGAACCTGTACAAGCTGTGGAACAGGATGTCCTCGGGGACGTACATGCCGCCCACTGTGAAGGCGGTGCAGATACCGAAGAAAGATGGACGAGGGGTCAGAACTCTCGGCGTACCTACTGTTGCCGATCGCATCGCTCAGACCGTCGTAAAGCTGTATCTGGAGCCCGATGTGGAGCCGGTGTTCCACGAGGACTCCTATGGCTATCGGCCGGGACGCTCGGCGCTTGACGCGGTGGAGGTTTGCCGGAAGCGATGTTGGAAAATGAACTGGGTAATCGACCTTGATTACGCAGCCTTTTTCGACTCGATTGATCACGAGTTCATGTTGAAGGCGGTAGCTGCCCATACCGATCACAGGTGGGTGATGCTGTATGTCGAGCGGTGGCTGCAAGCGCCGCTGGATGAAGGCAACGGCATGTTGGTAGCGCGTGATCGTGGAACTCCGCAAGGGTCTGCGATTTCCCCAGTGCTGGCAAATATCTTCTTGCACTATGCGTTCGATGCGTGGATGGCGCGGGAGTTCCCGACCATGCCGTTTGAGCGATATGCAGATGATGCTGTTGTGCACTGCATCAGTGAGCGCCAGGCACGGTTCGTGCTCGGCAAGATCAAGACGCGGATGGCGGCTTGTCACCTGGAGTTGAACCAGAACAAGACGCACATCGTTTACTGCAAGGATTCCAACCGCAAAGGCTCATATGAGCACGAGCGGTTCGATTTCCTGGGCTACACGTTTCGGCCCCGGTCCGCCTGTAATGGGCGAGGTGAACTGTTCACCAGCTTCACCCCCGCTGTCAGTAACGATGCCGCGAAGGCGATACGTCGAACGATCCGGAGATGGAGGATTCACTTATGGAGCGGGAGCAACCTCTTAGAGATCGCGCGCACATGCAACCTAGTCGTGCGCGGATGGATCAACTACTACGGGCATTTCTACCCGACGGCGTTGAACGCATCACTCAGGAGCATCGACAGATATTTGGTGCGCTGGGCGAGGCGAAAGTACAAGCGATTGAAGCGCAGCCCCAGGAAGGCATGGCAGCTCTTGATAGACGTGGCAACACGCGAACCAGAGCTCTTCGCTCACTGGCAAGTGACATTCACCGCCGACCGGACGGTGGGAGCCGTATGAGTCGAGAGGCTCACGTACGGTTCTGCGAGAGCCTGGGGCTGAGATGCCCCGGGCCACTCACCGAAAAACAAGCGAGGAAAAAAGATACACCGTGGCCTCGAAGGCCAAGAAGGCCAGCAACAAGCGGAGAGCAAAGCTATGAGAGTCACTAGTTGTTTGAAGCTGGTACCTCCTGTTTTACTCGGCGTGTTTGTCATGCTGGTCGGGGCGGCGTCGGCGGCTGTCGCACGCCCATCTCCAGATCTGACGATCCATTCGCTGGCTCTCCCGACCCATTTCTCCTCGGCTGACACCAAAGAATGCCTGGCGGAACGATTCGGTGCACTGCCATGCGACTCCTACCACGTGACGGTGACCAACTCGGGCGCACTGCCGGCCAAGGGGCCGATCGTGCTCACCGATCAGTTGCCCGCGGGAGTCAAGGTGCGTAGCACCCCAAACAAGCAGGTGCGGTTTTCCTTGGCCAAAAACCAGGTGGCGCCCGAAGAAGAAGCCCCTGAAGGCGACCCGGTTGAAAGCGGCGAAGGCGTATGTCATCCCGAGGCGGAACCGGTGAGCTGCGAATTCTTCGGGGAACTTCAGCCGGACCAGAGGCTCGAGATGAAGATCTTCACGACGGTCGAAGAACACGCAAAAGACGCCCCGAACACCGTGAGCGTCTCCGAAGCCGGCACGCCGGTCGCCTCGACCGAAGAAGACGACGTGATCGAATCCACTCCCCCACCGTTTGGCCCCAAAGCGTTCCTCTCGGACATCACCTCATCCGATGGCACGCCCGATACTCAGGCGGGCGATCACCCGTATGAGCTCGTGACGAAGATCGACGTCAACACGGAGATGGGCCTGACGACACTGAATCATGCTGGGCCGACGCCCGTCGGTCATGGGGTCAGGGACGTGGTGGTGGACCTGCCGCTGGGGCTCCTCGGCAGCGCGACCTCCACGCCGAAGTGCACGTTCGCGCAGCTGCAGTTCGACCCGCAGAGCTGTGCGCTGGACACGGTGGTTGGGCACATCGCAGTCGAAGAAAACCAGACGACCGACACCAGTGTGAACGCTCCGATTTTCAATATGGTGCCAGAACACGGGGTCGCGGCCGAGTTCGGCTTCCATGACTTCGTGTTCACGCCGCATGTGATCGTCGCGAGCGTCGTGCCGACGCCGGCCGGCTACGTGCTGCGCGCGACCGCCCGCGAACTCCCGGACGTCCCGTTGTCGAACGTGATCACGACGTTCTATGGCGATCCCGCCGCGAAGAACGGCGTGGGAGCGACGCCAGCCGCGATGTTCACCAACTCCTCCGACTGCTCCGGCCACCAGCCCGGCGTCTCGACGCTGCACATGGACTCCTGGGAGCACCCCGGCCCGTTCGCCGAAAACGGCACCCCGGCCGGCGAAGCGGAAGTCGCCCTCGAACCCTGGGCCTCGATGACGAGCAGTGAACAGGAATCGCCGCCTGTGACGGGCTGTGACCAGCTGCGCTTCCAGCCGGAAGCCTTCACCGTCAAACCGGAAACGACCACGGCCGACAGCCCGACGGGGCTGAGCTTCGACCTGAAGATCCCACAGACCGAGAACCCTGAAACCTTCGCGACCCCGCCCTTGCGTGACGCGAGCGTCACGCTCCCCCCGGGCCTGACGGTCGACCCGTCGGCGGCGAGCGGTCTGCGGGCTTGCTCAGAGGCCCAGATCGGCTGGCTCGGCCGCGTGAGCGGAGCCAACCCGGGCCTGACGAACTTCACCCCGGCCGCCCCGACCTGCCCCGAAGCCTCGAAGATCGGCTCGGTTGAAGTGACGAGCCCCCTGATCGAAACGACGTTGCAGGGATCGGTATATCTGGCGACCCAGAACGAAAACCCCTACGGCAGCCTGCTCGCGGGCTATGTGGTGATCGACGACCCGGCGACCGGCACGATCGTGAAGGTCCCGGGCGAATTGAAAACGAACCCCACGACGGGCCAGATCACGGGTGTTTTCGACGATAACCCCCAGATCCCGTTCTCGGAGCTGAAGATCCATTTCTTTGGTGGCGACCGCGGCGACCTGGCGACGCCGGAAGCCTGCGGCACCTACACCACGACCAGCGACCTGGAACCATGGTCCGCCCCCGAATCTGGCCCAGACGCCGCGACGACCGACGGCTTCGCGATAACCAATGGCTGCGTCTCGGGTTTCACCCCGGTCTTCTCGGCGGGCACGGTGAGCCCCGAGGCTGGCGCCTACTCGCCGTTTACGCTGTCCTTCTCCCGCAACGACAGTGAAGAAGGCCTGGGCGGCCTCTCGGTGGCGCTGCCGACGGGTCTGCTCGGTAAGATCGCGGGTGTCGCCGAGTGCTCCGAGGCCCAGGTCGCCGCTGCGGCCGCCAGCTCCGGTGCGGCCGAGCAGTCCAGCCCGAGTTGCCCGTCCTCCTCCCAGCTCGGCACGGTCACGACCGCGACGGGCCCGGGCCCGGGCCCATTCGTTGTGGGCGGCAAGGCCTACCTGACGGGCCCCTACAAGGGAGCCCCCTACGGCGTCGCCGTCATCGTCCCCGCTCTGGCGGGCCCGTTTGACCTCGGGACGGTCGTGATCCGCCAGGCCCTCCACATCGACCCTAACGACGCGCACGTCACCGACGTCTCCGATCCGTTCCCGACGATCCTGCAGGGCATCCCGCTCCGGATCAAGGGCGTCAACGTCACCCTGGACCGCCCCAACTTCACCTTCAACCCCACAAGCTGCGAACCGAAGGCGATCAACGCGACCGTGACGAGCATCCTAGGCGCCCACGCCGCCGTCTCGAGCCACTTCCAGGCGGCAGGCTGCGCGAGCCTGCCGTTCAAACCGCAGTTCACGGTCTCAACGCAGGGCAAGACCAGCAAAGCGGCTGGTGCGAGCCTGGACGTGAAGATCGTCTATCCCACCAGTGGGGAGGCGAACATCGCCAAGGTCGACCTGCAGTTCCCGAAGGTCCTGCCCTCAAGGCTGACGACGCTGCAGAAGGCGTGCACCGAAGCGCAGTTCAACATGAACCCGGCGGGATGCCCAGTGGCGTCTGACATCGCGACCGTGGTCGTGCACACCCCGTTGCTGAACAGTCCGTTGACTGGGCCGGCGTATTTCGTGAGCCACGGTGGCGCGGCATTCCCGGATGTCGAGCTGGTGCTGCAAAGCGAAGGCGTGCTGCTCGTCGTGGACGGTAAGACCCAGATCAAGAACGGGATCACCTTCTCCCGTTTCGAAACGGTCCCGGACGCCCCGTTCAGCACGTTCGAATTCAATGCGCCCGAGGGTCCGTACTCGATCCTCACCGCGAACGGGAACTTGTGCGCGCCAACCACGACCAAGACGGTCCGCAAGCGCGTCACGGTTCGCAGCCACGGGAATACCAAGCACGTCACGAAGACGATCACGAGCACCATGCCGGAACCGCTGCTGATGCCGACCACAATCACCGGACAGAACGGCGCCGTCATCAAACAGACCACGAAGATCGCCGTCACCGGCTGTCCGAAGGTCAGGAAGGCCCATCAGAAGGCCAAGCATCCTAAGAAGACCAGAGGCAAGAAGAGGTAGGGCGACCTTTGGCTGGCGGTGTCGCTTGGTAGTTGTTTTGATGCCCAGCCAGCTGGCGGTCGGTGTCGGCGAGCAGTACCGGCACGACGTCGTTGGGGCTGATTGTGTCTCCACGCTTGAGTCAGATCCCAGGTCAGACGGGATCGCTGGCTGCGGCACCGTAACGCTTTGAACCAGTGCCTGTCGCCTGGGAACAATGAGCCATCCTGTGGTTGGCGGAGAAGGCCTGGTTTTGGGTTACGAACCGGGCTTATATCGCGAGCCCCCTCTCGATCACGCCATCTTCGTCGCGAAACCAAACGTTCTGAGCGGACCCGTCGGGATCTCGTTGGGCTACTATGTCTTTGAGGTGAAGCGAACCTATCCGCCTCACCAGAAAACACTGGCGCAGGCGCAGGCCACGATCAGGCAGCAGCTTCCCGATAAAGCGTATAAACAGGCGCTGGTCGCGTTCATCAAGGGGTGGCGCGTGAGATGGAAGGCCAAAACTGATTGCCAAGCCGGCTATGTGGTGGTGAAGTGCAGACAGTTCAAGGCTTCCGGCGCGGCCCAGCTCGAAAAAGAAGATCCTTACACTCTCAACTGAGTAATTGCCCGCGCTCACGCAAGAATCCCCACTTCTGCTTATGAAAACTCCCCAGGCCTAGCGGCCCCTGTCGCGTAGCTGAGCCGTAGGCGAAGCGGAGCGACTGGGGCCGGCGCGGTTCTGTCGGGTCCCCCCTCCATGGTCGTGGTGTCTGACGCCATCGACCAACAGAGGGAGGACCTGGGGGATGCTCACACAGGAGGAAGACATGGAGATTGCTGCGTTGCGTGGGAGGGGCTGGACGGTGTCTGCGATCGCTCGTCATACCGGGCGGGATCGGAAGACCGTGAAGGCGTATTTGAGGGGTCAGGCGAAGCGTCGGCGGCGGGCGCCGAGTGTGCTTGAGCCTTACCGCGACTATCTGGTCGCGCGCTTCGCTGATGACCCGCATGTGCTTGGGAGTGTGTTGTTCCGTGAGGTGGGGGCGCTCGGGTTCGATCGGTCTTACTCGACGCTGACGCGGGAGCTGCGGGCGCTTGAGTTGCGCCCGGCTTGTGAGTGCTGCCGGCGTGGCGGGGTCGATGTCACGATCGAGATCGATCACCCGCCCGGTGAGGAGTTGCAGTTCGACTGGCTGGAGCTCCCGGAAACGCCGTGGGGTCAGCCCGCTTACGCGTGTTGATCGGCGCGTTGTCGCACTCGGGGCGCTGCCGGGGCGTGTTCTGCGAGGGGCAGACGGGCCCGCACGTGATTGAGTCCCTGGACGGGGTGCTGCGGCGGTTGGGCGGCACCACGCGGCGCTGGCGGACCGACCACATGGCGGGCGTCGTCTACCCGGGCACCGACCGGCTGCTGCCGGAGTTCGTGGCGTGCGCGAAGCACTACGGTGTCGGCGTCGATGTCTGTCCCGCGCGCCACCCAAAGCGCAAAGGTGTCGCCGAGTCCGCCGTGAATTACCTCACACAATCGTGGTGGCGCTCAGCCGCGGTCGCCACACCGGCGCAGGCACAGATGAGCCTCGACCGTTTCTGCGTCGACGTCGCCGATGAGCGCCGGCGCGGCCCGGGCACGATCGCGGAGCTCGCCACCAGCGAGCGGTTGCTGGGGCTGCCACGCGGTCCGTTCCCTGCGGAGATCTGCGTGGAGCGGCCGGTGTCGAGCTCGGCGCTGGTGACGTTCCAGGGCAACCACTACAGCGTCCCCGCCGCGCTGGCGGGCGCCCCACAGGTCACGGTCCGTGCCCGCCTGGGCGAGCAGACACCGCGGATCGTCAGTGCCGCGGGCACACTCATCGCCAAGCATCGCCGTGCACCCGCGGGCGCCGGGCAGCGCATCCGCTGCGCTGAGCACGCGGCGGGCCTTGAACAGGCGGTGCTGGCTGCGTTCACGACACAGCGGCCTTGCCGGCGAAAGCAGAACCGTCCACCCGGGCAGGCCGCGCTTGCGGCCGCGGCCATCCTGCGCGGCGAGCAGCCCGTTGGCGATGGCGGCGTTGTGATCGACCTGGAGCGCTACGCCCAGCTCGCACAGGTCGCGCGATGACCGAGAACGACGGTGTCTATCAGCAGCTGCGGGGTCACCTCGCGGCATTGAAGTTGACCGCGATCGCGGAGGCTCTCGCCCCGGCGCTCGAGCAGGCCGAGCAGACCAAGCCCGGCTACACACGCTTCCTCGCCGACCTGATCCAGGTCGAGGTGCAGGCGGCCGAGCAGCGCTCCCTGGGAAGCCGTCTGCGTCTCGCTGGGTTCCCGCAGACCAAGACGCTGGAGGAGTTCGACTTCGACGCCCAGCCAACACTGGACCGGCGTCTGATTGAGGAGCTCGCCACCCTGCGGTTCGTCGAGGAGAAAGCCAACGTCTTGTTCATCGGGCCGCCGGGAGTTGGCAAGACGACACTGGCGATCGCGTTGGCTCTGAAGGCCGTGAAGGCCGGCTACCGCGTCTACTACACCACCGCCGCGGACCTCGTCGCCAAGACCGCGAAGGCCGCCCTCGAGGGACGCTGGCAAACCACGATGCGCTTCTGGGGCGGACCGGCAGTCCTCGTGGTTGACGAGCTGGGCTATCTGCCGATGGCGGGCGAGGCGGCGGCGCACCTCTTCCAGGTCATCAGCCGCCGCTACCAGGGCGGATCCATCGTTTTGACGACCAACCGCGACATCACCGGGTGGGGCCAGATCTTCGAGGACACGACCGTCGCGGCGGCCATGCTCGACCGTCTGCTTCACCACGCCACCGTCGTTCAAATCAACGGTCCGTCCTACCGGATGCGCCACCACCAAGCGCGCCTGGACCAGCTCCGCGACGGCCTGAACAAACCCTGAGAGCCCCGCTACGGCCCGCTGCCGTCCCCCCACGAGATCCGCTGGCACGCCCATCAGGGCCCGATCAGGCCGCTCCCACCCGATGCGCCGCCAACAGACGCAATCTGAGGCGATCTCAGACCCTCGCCGGTCACACCGCGACCGATCCACCACGCCAAAACCGCCGATGTTGCACGCTCAACCAAGTGGGGAATTTCGATAAGCAACAGTGGGGAATTTCAATAAGCCTTGACAGTATCTATCAGTGGCTGTTCGTATCAGCGGCCGCGCACCGCCGGGCTGTCCGCCCTTGGGGAAAGTTCTAGCATGCTTTTCGTAGTCAGAGACAATCTGCGCATTTGCTTGACTAGAGCAGCTCAAAGGTGAGACACTCCCCAGTGCGGTTGCACTACCAACAAGACATAGGAGCTGAAATGAGACATCTCAAGATACTAGGTGTGGCGCTGGTGGCGATGTTCGCCTTCGGCATCACGGCGACGTCCGCGTTTGCTTTACCTGACATCTCGATTGCGTTAGGCGGAGCTTATCCCATTCATTTGAATTTTGCAGACAACGGGCTAACACTATCGAAACTCAACGACACGGCTGGTAACCAGCTAAGCGGCAAAGGCCTGTTACTGTTATTCTTAATCAGCGCATTAAGTGCTTTAGGTACATTTGACGCATTATTCTTACATGTTTTACAAGTATCCAAAAAAATAGAATGCCACAGCGCAGGTGACAAAGAAGGAGAAGTGTTAGTATCGGGCGAATTTCACGTTACGTGGCTCACATTAGCCAAAAAAGAAGGAGAAAAATTAGTAACAGACTTAACGAACGGAATCCTCTACTTATTCAACGAACTCGAAATCATATGTGGTGCGGTGAAAGTCAAAGTAAGGGGTTCAGTGCTTTCGACCCTCAAAGAACCAAAAACCGAAACTGAAGAGGTTACCGAACTATGTGGAAAGCTTGAAGGTAATGGAAAAGGCAAAAATACTCTGACGGAATGGGAGAACGATAAAGGCGAAAAAGTAAAAGCAATTCTCGAAGATAACTTCGGTACCGGATTCGTGCAGACCGCTGAGGAAGTTGGAGAAGAAATCTGTCCGAAAGCGTTAGAAGGCAAGATGTTCACAGTCACGGGACTGTGAACTGATCACGGGTGCTTAGAAGGCGAGATGACCGCTGTCGCAGGGTAGCGCCCGGCGGGCGAGGTGCGCGGAACCAGTGATCGTTCTGCGCACCATCGCCTGTGGAGCGTGCGGCGCGGCGCCCACGCGGTCTTTTCGCAGGCTGCGCGTGAAGGCGCGGTGGGAACGGAAGTGGGAAACACCGATTGACGGTCCACCGGCTGTGTGAGATCTTCACATCATGTGAGGATCTATTGAGGAGCCCCATTGGCGTCGAATAAGTAAAATGAGGTGGAAAGCTTGACCGGGGCGGGGACGAGGGTATTGGGCGCCGTTCAGTGGACACGGCCGTGGTTGGTGGCCGTGTGCGCGGGCTGCCTGCCCACGCACCGTCCACTCCGCAATATCCGCAGCACTGGCGAAATTGATTCCTTTACTCAGTCTTGCAACCAGCTCTAAACAGCCTTGATACCACCATCCCACACACCTGACACCTGCATCACAATCAAGAAAGGCACCAAGTGACGCCCACAGAGCACCCCGCCAAGATCCCGCCCCCCCGGACCGGTCTCTTTGCGATGCTCCGTGTCTTCATCCACGTCAGCGGGACCAGTGCGCCCAAAATCAGTCAGGGGAGTAGTGCGCCTACGCGTCGTTACGCGCTCGTCCCTGCCACGGTCCTCGCCGCCCTGGCCTTCACCACAACCCCGGCCCTCGCCGTCCTGGAGACCCCGCAGCTGGAAGTGACCGGCCGTACCGCGGAAGCCATGAGACTGCGCGGGGTGCTGAACCCGAACGGCGAAAGCGAAGGCGGCTCCTACGAATTCCTCTACAAGGAATCGAAAACCGGCGCATGCGAGGGCGGCAACAAGCGCCCTGAACCGCCGGGCATGTGGATCGGATTCCAGGGCCAGGAAGCCGACGAAACGTTGTCCGCCCTCAAACCTGATACGTCATACGCGGTCTGCCTGCGTGCGGAAAATGGCAAAGTCGAAAAGGCGACCAGCGTGCCGGTGACCGTCACAACCGCGATCCCTCTGGAAACCCCGTCGGGAGGGGAAGCCAAACCGATCGCCGCGACTGAAGCGACGCTAAACGGCGTGCTGAATCCTGGCGCCGAACGCAAAACGGAACCCGGCAGCTACGAATTCGTGTACCGCCAGTCCCCCAGCGAATGCCAGGGCCCGGGAGAAAAGGTGACCTCCGCGATCGCGGCGAGCGGGGCAAAGAACGAGCCGGACGAAGCGGTAGTGCGCGAACTGCTCCCACACACCCAGTACACGTTCTGCCTGCGTGCGAGCAACGAAGCGACACCGACACCCGAAACGGCTTTGGGACCGCCCGTGACCTTCACCACGCTCGCGGCGCCCCCCACTATCGAAGAACAGTTCACCACTGCAGTCGCTTCGACCAGCGCGACGCTAAACGCTCAGGTCAACCCTCAGGGTGCGGCCACGACGTACATCTTCGAATACGCTCCCGCCGGCGGGGCCTTCGCGTCCATCCCCGAACCGGAAGGGAAGGGAAGCCTCCTCGAAGGCGCCACTGGGGTATCGCTCAGCGTGCACGTCCAGCACGGGCTGCTGCCCGGCGCCTCCTACGAGTTTCGTCTCGTGGCGAAGAACTCCGTGGGAACCGCTACCGGCGAACCTGAGTCGTTCGCGACGCAGCACAGCGGCGGCGAATTCGCCTTGCCCGACGGCCGCCAGTACGAAATGGTGACCCCGCCGCAGAAGCAGGGCGCGTTGTTCAAGCCTATCACCGGAGTGACCGGTTTTGTGGCGGCGGAAGCCAACAACGCTGTCCGCGCGTCTAGCTGGGGTAGCGCGATCGCCGATGTGGCGAGCGCGCCGAGCGAAGCCGAACCGCAGGGGAATTCGAATACCTTCGTGTCGGTGCTTTCGACGCGTGGCCCTTCGGCCTGGTCTTCTCAGGTGATCGCCCCGCCTCATCCTGAAGCCGGTCCCACCGTCCCCCCTGGCGGGGAATATATCTTCTTCTCGGATGATCTTTCGCGCGCGATCGTGCAGCCGCTCGGCAATTTCGCGCCGCTTTCACCTGACGCTACCGAATCGACTGCATATTTGCACACAGACTATTTGAACGGGAACGTAGGCGAACACTGCGAAGCCTCGTACAAGAGCGTGGCTTCGTGCTTTCAGCCGCTGGTGACGGCCGCCGATGACACTGCCAGCCCGTTCCAGCCGTTCGGCGGAGCGGACTCCAGTGGTGAATGTTTTCGACCAGCTTGTGGTCCGTTGTTCGTGGCGGGGACCCCGGATTTGAGCCATGTCGTCGTGTCTTCTCCGGTGCAGATCACCTCGACGCCTACGCCTATTGCGACAGAAGTCGAACCAGAACCTAAACCAAATCTCTATGAGTTCTCCGGCGGGCGGTTGCAGCTGCTAAGCATCATGCCAGGAGGCGAAGTGGGGGCAGGGACCTTCGCACTTGCTGGGTCGCTTGTCGGGGGCAGGTCCGAAAGCGTAGCGGCTAGGCACGCGATCTCAGATGATGGTGGGCGTGTCGTCTTGGAAGCTCTCAAAGGAAACGAAACTGTTGGCCTCTATCTGCGCGATGTCCCCAAAGCCGAAACCGTCAGGCTGGACGTCCCCCAAGGCGAAGGGACTGAAGCTTCTGTGGAACCGAGGTACATGACGGCCAACAGCGACGCTTCGCGGGTCTTCTTCCTCGACAGTGGACATCTCACGACGCAATCCTCCGCGAGCGGAGCGGATCTCTATGAATACGATCCGAATGCTCCACTGGGCAACCGGTTGACCGATCTCACGGTTGATCCGAACATGGGCGAATCCGCAAATGTGAAGATGGTGCTCGGTTCAAGCGTTGATGGTTCGGATGTGTATTTTGCAGCTGCTGGCAAGCTCGCGCCCGGAGCTGTCAACGACGGCGAATGCAATCCACTGGCACTGGTGGGGCAAGGGTGCAACGTGTACGTGCGCCATGAAGGCGTAACGAGCTTCATCGCGGGCCTCTCGCCAGAAGACGAACGTGACTGGAAAGCGGAAGGCAGTCTAACTGAACAGCCGGTCCGGGTTTCGCCTCATGGTCGTTGGTTGGCGTTCATGTCAAACCGGGACCTGACTGGCTATGACACGCGTGATGCGGTCAGTGGGCGTCCCGATTATGAGGTCTATCTGTATGACGCGACCTCGAACAGATTGCTCTGCGCTTCGTGTGATCCGACCGGCGCGCGCCCCGTTGGATCACAATCGGTCGCCGCGCTCGTGCCGGGATGGACAGGCGTCGGTCCGGGTCTGGCCTTTTACCAGTCGCGTTATCTCTCCGACAGCGGCCGCCTGTTCTTCGACAGTCACGATGCGCTGGTGCCAAGGGATGTGAACGGTAATTGGGACGTGTATCAGTACGAGCCTGAAGGAGTGCCTGCGGGGGAACATGCCTGCACGAGCGTGGTCCAAAGCAGGAGCGATGTGTTCAAGCCCGCGCATGGCTTTGAAGTGGAAGCTCGCAAAGGCGAAGAACCCGCCGGCTGCGTGGCGCTCATCTCATCCGGTACCTCCTCTGAAGCATCGACGTTTCTCGACGCGTCAGAAACCGGCGGCGACGTGTTTTTCCTCAGTACGGCGAAGCTCGCTCCGCAGGACTTCGACACCGCGCCGGACGTCTATGACGCGCACGAATGCACCGCCGCGTCGCCGTGCATCTCGCCGCCGATGGCGCAACCGCCGCCGTGCGACACGGAAGCTTCGTGCAAAGTGGCCCCGACCCCGCAGCCGGATATCTTCGGCGCGCCCGCGAGCGGAACGTTCTCTGGCCCGGGCAACATTACACCGCCGCCCCCCGCCGTGAAGAAGGTTACGAAGAAGACAGTCAAATGCAAGAAGAATTTTGTGAAGAATAAGAAGGGTAAGTGCGTAAAGAAACCCAAGAAAAAGTCCAAGATAAAGAAGGCGAAGAGGGCCAGCCACGACCGGAGGGGCAAGTAATGCAAAACCAGGTAACTCAGCCCACGGCGGCCGGCAAGCTCACAAACTGTCCGTCACCGCACGCGAGGTGCGCAGCTAAAATCGCCACTCCGCTCATAGCTCTGCTGGCCATCCTCGCCTTCTTGGCCACGCCCGCGCTCGCCGCTTCCCCCTGGTGGCATTTGAGCTCCCGCATGCGCCCGTCGTATCTGCAGCCGGGCCAGGCCAAGGACGAGGTACAGCTGTTGACGGTAGCCGCGAGCGCGACAGAAATTCGAGTGGAAGATGAGGGCGCCGGTCTGTTCGGCCGCAACGGTTCCGAACAGAGCGTGGAACTGACAAACGGCGAGGAACCTCCGTTGGTGCAGAAAGCTCTTGAAGGAATGTATGGTAAGGGCAACGTCCAAGTGACGGGCGCATCTCCGGGAGCGTATGAAGTAAAGTTCGTGGGCGAACTGACAGATCTGCCTGTCGAGCTGATGCGCGCCAACCGTGGGAACGAAGAGACTGGGCACGCCCTGGTGGAAATCAAGGAGGTCACGAAGGGCCGCCCTGATAGTGAGATCGTTCTGACCGCGGCGAATCTCGGTGACGCGAACGCGAACCCGGAAGCGCAGTCGGTGACGGTCTCAGACATTCTTCCCCCGGGGTTGCATGCGGTCGCGATCGAAGGTGCTCCCGACGAAAACACGCTCGCTGGCTATGGCTCGAACGCCGTCCCACTTGAATGTTCGTTGGGGTCGGTGAGTTGCACGTTCACCGGGCAGGTGGGCTCACTGAAATTTAACGGACCCTACCCGAAATTCGTGCCGCCTTACGAGCTGATCCGAGTGCTTGTCGCGGTGAACCTTACGGGTGCGAGCTCCGGTGAAGCGAACCTCGCGACCGTCACGGGGGGTGGTGCCCCCACGGCGACGGCCACACAGGCCATCACGGTGAGTGCGACCGCGCTGCCGTTTGGTGTGAGCTCCTATGAAATCAGACCAGAAGCGCAGGGCGGCGGCCTCGATACACAGGCCGGCTCGCACCCGTTCCAGCTGACGGCGACGTTCAACGTGAACGAAAGGTTTGAAAACAAGCCGGTGGGGTTGGCCAAGGATCTGCATTTCAAGCTGCCACCGGGACTGATCGGCAATCCGACCGCGGTCCCGCAATGCAGCCTGGCGCAGTTCCTGAACTTCCATGCAAACACCGGAAGCCAGTGTCCGGCCGACACCGTGGTGGGCGTGGCGCAATCAACCGTCAATCTGTTTTTCGGTGGCCAGCATAGGCTGACACCGTTGGCGGAACCGTTGTACAATCTTGAACCTGCTGTCGGCGAACCGGCGCGTTTTGGCTTCATCGTCGAAGAAGTACCAGTGCTGCTGACTACCGCGGTGCGCACCGGCGGCGACTATGGCGTCACGGTGAACGTCACGAACATCACCCAGGAGGTCGAATTCCTCTCGAGCGAAGTGACCTTCTGGGGCGTCCCGGGGGATGAAGCTCACAACAACGCGCGCGGCTTTGGCTGCCTCGGACTGGCCAGGGCAGCCGCGATAGGTTCGAACGAACACGAATGTCCTCCCTTCTCAGAGCACAGTCCTCCTCCGTTCCTGTCGTTGCCGACCTCCTGCACGGGCAGTCCGCTTGAAACGAGCGTCGAAGCGGACTCGTGGGAAGAACCCCACGATGTCCTGCCGTTCTCGAACACCGTGCCGATGGCGACGATGGATGGCTGCAACCGCCTGTCGTTCGAACCGCAGATCAAGGTCTCCCCGGACGGGCAGCAGGCGAGCAAGCCGACTGGCCTCACGGTCGCCGTGCACGTCCCCCAGGAAGGCCAGCTGAACGGGGAAGGGCTCGCGCAGTCCAACGTCAAGGACATCGCGGTGACGCTGCCCGAAGGCGTGACGCTCAACCCCTCCGCCGCGGACGGGCTGACCTCGTGCTCCGAGGCGCAGATCGGCTACCTCCCGGGCGAAAGTCACCCGCCGAGCGAACTGCACTTCACCCCCAAGCTGCCGGGCAGCTTGGGTGCGAGCGAACCACCGCAGCCGGGTGTGAACTTCTGTCCGGACGCGTCGAAGATCGCTGAAGCCACGATCCGTACGCCGCTGTTGCCGAACCCGCTGAAGGGCTTCGTCTATCTCGCCTCGCCGCAGAACTTCAATGTCTTTCCCCAGGAAAATCCGTTCGCAACGCATGTCGCGATGTACATCGTCGCCGAAGACTCGGTGTCTGGGTCGCTTGTGAAGCTTCCCGGCAAAGTCGAACTCGGCGGCCAGCCGGGCGTGGAAGGGCTGGCGCCCGGTCAGATCCGCAGCACGTTCGAAGACACCCCGCAGCTCGCATTCGAAGACGCCGAACTGCACTTCTTCGGCGGCGAACGCGCGCCATTGGCGTCCCCCGCGCACTGCGGCACATACACGACTAATGCGACGTTCACGCCGTGGTCAGGTGGGGAACCGGTCAACTCGACCACGCACTTCAACATCACCTCGGGTCCCAACGGCACTCCCTGCCCGGGCGCCGCGCTCCGGTTCGCCCCGTCCCTCGCGTCGGGTACGACGAATAACAACGCCGGCTCGTTCAGCGCGCTGACGACGACGCTGAGCCGCGAAGACGGCCAGCAGAACATCCAGTCCGTCACGCTGCACTACCCACCTGGGCTGTCGGGCCTTCTCTCCGGCGTGAAGCTCTGCGGCGAAGCCGAAGCGAACGCCGGCACGTGCGGTCCGGAAAGCCAGATCGGGGAAACGATCGTCAGCGTCGGTCTCGGCGGTGATCCGTTCACGGTCACCGGCGGCAAGGTCTACGTCACCGGGCCGTACGAGGGGGCGCCCTTCGGCCTGTCGATCGTCAACCCCGCGAAGGCCGGCCCGTTCAACCTCCAGGAAGGCAGGCCGGTCGTGGTGCGCGCGAAGATCGAAGTGAACCCGCATACCGCGGCGCTGACGATCACGACCGACCCCAGCGGTTCGCCGCACGCGATCCCGACGATCATCGAAGGCTTCCCCCTCCAGATTCAGCACGTCAACGTTCTCGTCAACCGTCCCGGGTTCACGTTCAACCCGACCAACTGCACTCCGACGGCGATCACCGGCGCGATCAACAGCGCCGAAGGGGCATCGTCACCCGTGTCGGTCCCGTTCCAGGTCACGAACTGCGCGAGCCTGAAGTTCGCTCCGAAATTCGCGGCCTCCACGAGTGGGAAGAACTCGAAAGCGAACGGTACCAGCTTCGCCGTGAAGCTCACATATCCCAACGGTCCTGAGGGTACCTATGCGAACATCGCGAAGGTCAAAGTGGAACTCCCCAAGCAGCTCCCGTCGCGGTTGACGACCCTGCAGAAGGCATGCACGGCGGCGCAGTTCAACGCGAACCCGGCAGGGTGTCCGGCGGCGTCTGTCGTCGGACACGCGAAAGCGATCACGCCGCTCATCCCCGTTCCGTTGGAAGGACCGGCGTATTTCGTCTCAAACGGCGGGGAAGCGTTCCCCAACCTGATCATGGTGCTGCAGGGCTATGGCGTGACCGTCGATCTCGTCGGGGATACGTTCATCAGCAAAGCGGGGGTCACGAGCAGTACGTTCAAGACGGTCCCGGATGCGCCGGTGGGAAGTTTTGAATTGACATTGCCCGAGGGCAAGTTTTCTGCGCTCACAGCGCTTGGGAACCTCTGCACACAGAAATTGGCGATGCCGACCGAATTCGTCGCTCAGAACGGCGCTGAAATCCACGAGAAGACCCCTGTCAGCGTGACGGGTTGCGCGAAGAAGAAGGCGCTGACCAGGGCGGAGAAGCTTGCAGCGGCGATGAAGGCGTGCAAGAAGAAGGCGAAGGGGAAGCGGGCGGCCTGCGTGCGGGAGGCGCGCAGGAAGTACGGCCCACTGAGGAAGAAGACCAAGAAGTAGAAGTCGATGAGTGTGCAACGTGCTGTGTTTCGGGGGCCGTTGAGGCCGTCGCGTAGCTGGTCGAGTCGTGCTTGGTGGCGCATCCGGTAGGACGGGCCGTTGATTTGGCTTTCTCCTCGACGTTGTCAAGGCTTATTGAAATTCCCCACTGTTGCTTATCGAAATTCCCCACTTGGTTGAGCGTGCAACATCGGCGGTTTTGGCGTGGTGGATCGGTCGCGGTGTGACCGGCGAGGGTCTGAGATCGCCTCAGATTGCGTCTGTTGGCGGCGCATCGGGTGGGAGCGGCCTGATCGGGCCCTGATGGGCGTGCCAGCGGATCTCGTGGGGGGACGGCAGCGGGCCGTAGCGGGGCTCTCAGGGTTTGTTCAGGCCGTCGCGGAGCTGGTCCAGGCGCGCTTGGTGGTGGCGCATCCGGTAGGACGGACCGTTGATTTGAACGACGGTGGCGTGGTGAAGCAGACGGTCGAGCATGGCCGCCGCGACGGTCGTGTCCTCGAAGATCTGGCCCCACCCGGTGATGTCGCGGTTGGTCGTCAAAACGATGGATCCGCCCTGGTAGCGGCGGCTGATGACCTGGAAGAGGTGCGCCGCCGCCTCGCCCGCCATCGGCAGATAGCCCAGCTCGTCAACCACGAGGACTGCCGGTCCGCCCCAGAAGCGCATCGTGGTTTGCCAGCGTCCCTCGAGGGCGGCCTTCGCGGTCTTGGCGACGAGGTCCGCGGCGGTGGTGTAGTAGACGCGGTAGCCGGCCTTCACGGCCTTCAGAGCCAACGCGATCGCCAGTGTCGTCTTGCCAACTCCCGGCGGCCCGATGAACAAGACGTTGGCTTTCTCCTCGACGAACCGCAGGGTGGCGAGCTCCTCAATCAGACGCCGGTCCAGTGTTGGCTGGGCGTCGAAGTCGAACTCCTCCAGCGTCTTGGTCTGCGGGAACCCAGCGAGACGCAGACGGCTTCCCAGGGAGCGCTGCTCGGCCGCCTGCACCTCGACCTGGATCAGGTCGGCGAGGAAGCGTGTGTAGCCGGGCTTGGTCTGCTCGGCCTGCTCGAGCGCCGGGGCGAGAGCCTCCGCGATCGCGGTCAACTTCAATGCCGCGAGGTGACCCCGCAGCTGCTGATAGACACCGTCGTTCTCGGTCATCGCGCGACCTGTGCGAGCTGGGCGTAGCGCTCCAGGTCGATCACAACGCCGCCATCGCCAACGGGCTGCTCGCCGCGCAGGATGGCCGCGGCCGCAAGCGCGGCCTGCCCGGGTGGACGGTTCTGCTTTCGCCGGCAAGGCCGCTGTGTCGTGAACGCAGCCAGCACCGCCTGTTCAAGGCCCGCCGCGTGCTCAGCGCAGCGGATGCGCTGCCCGGCGCCCGCGGGTGCACGGCGATGCTTGGCGATGAGTGTGCCCGCGGCACTGACGATCCGCGGTGTCTGCTCGCCCAGGCGGGCACGGACCGTGACCTGTGGGGCGCCCGCCAGCGCGGCGGGGACGCTGTAGTGGTTGCCCTGGAACGTCACCAGCGCCGAGCTCGACACCGGCCGCTCCACGCAGATCTCCGCAGGGAACGGACCGCGTGGCAGCCCCAGCAACCGCTCGCTGGTGGCGAGCTCCGCGATCGTGCCCGGGCCGCGCCGGCGCTCATCGGCGACGTCGACGCAGAAACGGTCGAGGCTCATCTGTGCCTGCGCCGGTGTGGCGACCGCGGCTGAGCGCCACCACGATTGTGTGAGGTAATTCACGGCGGACTCGGCGACACCTTTGCGCTTTGGGTGGCGCGCGGGACAGACATCGACGCCGACACCGTAGTGCTTCGCGCACGCCACGAACTCCGGCAGCAGCCGGTCGGTGCCCGGGTAGACGACGCCCGCCATGTGGTCGGTCCGCCAGCGCCGCGTGGTGCCGCCCAACCGCCGCAGCACCCCGTCCAGGGACTCAATCACGTGCGGGCCCGTCTGCCCCTCGCAGAACACGCCCCGGCAGCGCCCCGAGTGCGACAACGCGCCGATCAACACGCGTAAGCGGGCTGACCCCACGGCGTTTCCGGGAGCTCCAGCCAGTCGAACTGCAACTCCTCACCGGGCGGGTGATCGATCTCGATCGTGACATCGACCCCGCCACGCCGGCAGCACTCACAAGCCGGGCGCAACTCAAGCGCCCGCAGCTCCCGCGTCAGCGTCGAGTAAGACCGATCGAACCCGAGCGCCCCCACCTCACGGAACAACACACTCCCAAGCACATGCGGGTCATCAGCGAAGCGCGCGACCAGATAGTCGCGGTAAGGCTCAAGCACACTCGGCGCCCGCCGCCGACGCTTCGCCTGACCCCTCAAATACGCCTTCACGGTCTTCCGATCCCGCCCGGTATGACGAGCGATCGCAGACACCGTCCAGCCCCTCCCACGCAACGCAGCAATCTCCATGTCTTCCTCCTGTGTGAGCATCCCCCAGGTCCTCCCTCTGTTGGTCGATGGCGTCAGACACCACGACCATGGAGGGGGGACCCGACAGAACCGCGCCGGCCCCAGTCGCTCCGCTTCGCCTACGGCTCAGCTACGCGACAGGGGCCGCTAGGCCTGGGGAGTTTTCATAAGCAGAAGTGGGGATTCTTGCGTGAGCGCGGGCAACGAACCGCAGCGTGGCGAGTTCTTCGATCAGACGCCGGTTCAGGGTGGGTTGGGCGTCGAAGTCGAACTCCTCCAGTGTCTTGGTCTGGGGAATCCAGCGAGGCGCAGGCGGCTCTGTAGTGCCCGTTGCTCGGCCGCCTGGACCTCGATCGCAAGCAGGTCTGAGAGGAAGCATGTGTAGCCGGGCTTGGTCTGCTCGGCCTGCTCGAGCGCGGCGGCGAGAGCCTTCGCTATCGCGGTGAGCTTCAGTGCCGCCAGGTGGCTCGAGGTGGCGTTCGTGATGAGGCCCGTGACTCGCGCGACGCACATCCAGGATGCTGCACGCGAGAGGGCCGGGATATCCCGGCCCTCTCGTTGACAAGTACTTCTATGTAACTAGGTAGGAGGTGTCGCCTAGAATTTTTCGCTGGCGATCACTGCTTCTGCCGTTGCGGCATTTAGTTCACCATTGAGGATGGCGGTGTTTTCGCCTGCTTTGTTCGGTATTTTGGTTTTTCCGTTGATGAGGGAATCGAGGAAGCCTTTGATGAAGAGGAATTCGCCGCAGCCTTCGGCTCCCGGGGCTGAGAACGTGTTGTCGACCAGGGAGTTTCCGGTGATACGGAGCATTACTTGGCCTTTTTCTTCCAACGTTTCCGGTTCGCCAAGAGTGCCGTGGAGCGGTTTGAACCCTGCCGGAGGATGTGTTTCCCCGGTAGTCAGATGCAGCTCTAGCGGGCTCGATTCAGAGCCGATGTAGCAGGAGTTGCCCAGGAGCGGGTTCTTGAGATGGACTCTGAGCGGGAGGGTTAGTGCCGTTCCTTCTTCACGCGCAAGAGCAAATTCGTTGAAGATCACCGGGTTGTGTTCGTTGGCCACGAGTTCCGTGGTCGCCGTCACTCCGGTGAGATGGTTTTCAAATATTTTTTTGCATAGTTCCCGGAGACCTTTTTCGAAGGGGCCTTCGCCTTTGATTTCTTCGCACTTGACGAAACCGAGCAGACCGCCGGGCACGTTCAGTTCGGTTTTAGACAGGCTTTCACCGTTCTTTGCCGGGAACGCAAAGAATTCTCTTGGGTTTTCGGGATTCCCAGTGGGGATAAGACCACCTTGTAGTATAATCGGCATGTTGATTGGCACTTTGGTGGTCCCGATCGAGAATTCACCGCTGGTTGTCTTGCCAAAGTTGCACAACGCAACTACCGGTATTTCCGTGGGGCACTGCTTGAATATTTTGAAGATGCCCTTCGGTTCCGCCATCGCCGGCGAAGCGGATGCTAGTGCGGTCAAGGGCACGATAAGCGCCATCGCCGCCATGACAAGGGTGCGCCTGCGGATACCCGCCAAGCGCTTGCTGCGATCTTCTAGCATGATCTGAACTCACTTTCTGTCGTTGCTAGTAGAGGTGCGTTGATCGTTGATATCACCCACAGTCGAACTGCGGTACGACCCACAGTCGAAGCTGCGGTACGAGCCTATCCGTCGATGCCGATTTCGGCAAGAGGTGTTTCTGACAGTGTTTCTGACTAGGCGAGAGAATGTTTCTTATTAGGCAGCAGTCCGAACATACAGAACTATGCGAGGCGGATGTGTCGGGTGAAGTCACTGCGGGGCGCCGAGCGCCCGGTAGTGACCGCGGGGCGCCGAGCGCCCGGCAGTGACCGCGGAGCTTCGTGAGTCGCTCGGGGCCCGCATGATCGGTTTGCACGGCCCTTGCGGAGACGCGGGCGGGCGCGCTCACGTAGCCTCCCGCCATATGAACGAGACCTCCGCGGATCGATCCGCCCCCCAACAATCGCCTAGATTGGGGCCCATCCGCCCACCCGCCCGCCCACCCGCCGACGCTTCGGCCGATACCGATACCGCAGCTGCGGCAGATCGTCCCGCCAACAGGCTCGGGTCGCTGGACGGCATCAGTGGATTCATGGGGATGCGCTGGGACGATCCGCAGACTGTTCGCCTGGAGATCAGACCTGAGCTGATCAACGCCGGCGGGCTGCTCTCGGGCGTGGTTACGTATGCGCTGGTCGATTACTGCATGGGCTCGACGCTGTGGGCGCAGACGACCGCGGATGAGCGGATCGCGACGATCGGCATCTCGATCAACTACATCCAGACCGCGACCGAGGGCGAAATCGTGTGCACGACCACGCTCGACCGGCGCAACCGCACGACCGCGGTGATGCGCAGCGAAGTGCGCCACGAGGACGGTCGTCTGCTGGTGACGGCGATCGGCAGCTACACGATCTTTCCGCGGCGCCGTCGCAAACCGCGACCGGACTGACAGGCGATGGTGCGCGCTGGGCGCCGGTTGGCAAGCCCGAGATGACCACGGACACCGGGCGGGACACCCCCGTCGCGCTGACGATCGCCGGCTCGGACTCGGGGGGCGGAGCGGGCATCCAGGCCGATCTGAAGGCGTTCGCACGCTGCGGCGTGCACGGGACGAGCGCGATCACTGCGATCACCGCGCAGAGCACGGTCGGCGTGCAGGCGATCCATCCGGTGCCGCCGGAGATCGTGCTCGCGCAGGTGCGGGCGGTCCTCGAAGACATCGGTGTGGACGCGGTCAAGGTGGGAATGCTCGGCACGGCACAGGTCACGCTGGCGGTGGCGCGCGCGCTGGACGAGTTGCCGCGGGGAACGCCCGTGGTGGTCGACCCGGTGATGGTCGCCGAGTCGGGCGCGCGGCTGCTGGACGCGGACGCGCAGAGCGCGCTCATCGCGGAGATCGTGCCGCGCGCGAGTGTGCTGACTCCGAACGTGTCGGAGGCGCGGGTGCTTGCCGGGCTGGATGTGGGAGACGACGACGCGGAGGGGCTGGTGCGGGCGGTGCTCGCGCTCGGGCCGCGTGCGGTCGTGTTGACCGGGGGCCATCGTGCGCTTGCGGTCGACCTGTTTCTTGACTCGACGGGCGACGGTCAGATCGTGGAGGTCCCCGGCGAGCGGTATCCCGAGGGTGCCGCCCACGGCTCGGGGTGCACGCACTCATCGGTGCTCGCCGCACAGCTGGCTCTCGGCCGCTCGCCTTTGGATGCCGCGCGCGTCGCCCGCGCACTGGCGGGGGAAGCTGTTGCGCGCGGGCTGCGCGACGTGGGCGGAGGGGCGGGCCCGGTTGACGTGCTCGACCTTGCCCGGATGCGCACCAGCTGAAGTTCGCGCCCCGCGAGCGTGCCATAATCGGAGAACGATGAAGCTGCTGCGGATGAAGCCCGGTCATGGTGAGATCGTGCTTGCTGAGGGGGACGTGGAGGTCGCCGAGCAGGAGCGTGAGCTGATCGAGGCGTTCAGGTGCGAGCTGGACGCCGGGATGTGGGCGGCCGTGCCGACGGAGACGACCGACGGTCGCCGTGAGGCTGAGCTGGTGAAGAGCTTCGCCGAGGTGCCGCGGGACGCCGAGCGCGTGATCTTCTTTCCACGCGCGGCGGGTGGGGCGTCATCCGATGAGTCGGCCGGCGCCGGTGGGACCGCCCTGCCCGGGTCGCGCGCTTGTGGGGCGCCCGGAGCGGCGCTGTAGGGGAAGCATGCTGCTCGGGCTGGCGACCGCGGCGCTCGTGCTGAGCGCGCTCGTGCTCGATCTGAGCGGGCCGAGGCTCAGAACGGCGTTGACGCGCGCGAGCGTACGCGTACGACTACTGCGCCTGTCATTCGTTCACAACGCCGAGCGGACGCGCGAGCTGGACTACGACCCCGGCAGGGAGCGGCGCGCGGAGCAGCGGGCGCGCGAGCTGCTGCGCTCGTGCGTGAACGAGCGGGAGTGGGCGATGTATCGCGACCTGGGGTTTCTGCGCGTAGGGGGCGGGTCGGGGGATAGGTACGCGTATCTGATCTACCCGCACAAGCCGATCGTCGCGTACGTGCCGAAGAGCGGAACGCTGTTGAGCGAGTACTGCGTCGCCTTTCCCGACCACTCCAAGCCATACGGGAGCGCACGGCTGCCGGACTCGGACGACGTGCTCGCGAAGTGGATGGCGCTGGCGGCGGACGAGCGCAGGCTGATCGCCGACGCGAACATGCACCTGCCGGGCAGGCAGGTCGACCCGCAACGGGTCGGGCGCGACCTGGCCAGGCTCGCGAGCTGGGAGCGCGAGCACGAAGACGTGCCCGCGGGCGAACATGCCGGTCCGCGCGGGAGGCAGGCAGCCGGCGGGGCCGCCGGCGAAGGCATGCGCGCCGGGCAGGGACGGCTCGCCGCCGGTAGTGTGCGCGCCGCGTGAGCGACCAGCAGGCATTCGACGTCAAGCACCGCAGCAGGGCCCTGACCGAGGGTCCTGAGCGGGCGGCCGCGCGCGCGTACCTGCACGGGATCGGGTACGCCGCGGAGGACCTCGCGAAGCCGATCGTGGGGGTGGCGCACTCGTGGATAGAGACAATGCCGTGCAACTTCAACAATCGGGTGCTGGCGGCGAAGGTCAAGGAGGGGATTCGCGCGGCCGGGGGAACGCCGATGGAGCTGAACACGATCGCGATCTCCGACGGGATCACGATGGGCACCGCGGGGATGCGCGCGTCGCTGGTGTCCAGAGAGGTGATCGCGGACTCGATCGAGCTGGTGGCGAGCGCGCATCACTTCGACGCGCTGGTCGCGATCTCAGGCTGCGACAAGACGATCCCGGGCACCGTGATGGCGCTCGCGCGGTTGGACGTCCCGGGACTGATGCTGTACGGCGGGTCGATCAGGCCGGGTAAGTACAAAGGCGAGGACGTGACGATCCAGCAGGTGTTCGAGGCGGTCGGGGAGTATGCGGCCGGAAAGATCACCGAGGAGGAGCTGCACGCGCTGGAGGAGGTCGCCTCGCCGGGGGCGGGGGCGTGCGGGGGGCAGTTCACGGCGAACACGATGGCGATGGCGTTCGAGGCGCTGGGGATCTCGCCCGCGGGCTCGGCGATGGTGCCTGCCGAGGACGGGCGCAAGCCGGAGGTGGCGAAGGAGTGCGGGGAACTGGTGATGGACGTGCTGCGCGCCGGGCGCCGGCCGAGCGAAGTGATGAGCAAGGACGCGCTGGAGAACGCGATCGCGGCGGTGGCGACGAGCGGGGGCTCGACGAATGGCGTGCTGCACCTGCTGGCGGTCGCGCGCGAAATGGGGATTTCGCTGAAGATCGACGAGTTCGACGCGATCTCCGAGCGCACGCCGTTGCTGTGCGACCTGCAGCCGGGGGGAAAGTACGTGGCGACGGACCTGTACGAGGCGGGTGGGGTGCCGCTCGTGCTCAAGCGGCTGCTGGACGCAGGGGTGCTGCACGGTGACGCGATGACGGTGACGGGCGCGACGATCGGCGAATGCGCGGCCGACGCAAAGGAGACGGAGGGCCAGAGGGTGGTGCGGCCGCTGGACGATCCGCTGAAGGAGACGGGCGGGTTCGCGATTCTGCGCGGGAACGTCGCGCCGGACGGGTGTGTGGTCAAGCTCGCCGGGCACGAGCGCCGCAAACACACGGGCCCGGCAAAGGTGTTCGACGGCGAGGAGGCGGCGATGGCGGCCGTGCTCGCCAAACAGATCGAAGCGGGCGATGTCGTGGTCATTCGCGGCGAGGGCCCGGCGGGCGGACCCGGAATGCGCGAGATGCTGGCGGTGACGGCGGCGATCGTGGGCGAGGGGCTGGGGGAGACCGTCGCGCTGATCACCGACGGGCGGTTCTCCGGGGCGACGCACGGGTTCATGGCGGCGCACATCGCCCCGGAGGCCGTGAAGGGCGGTCCGATCGGCGCGCTGAAGGATGGCGACGAGGTGACGATCGACGTGGATGAGCGACGCATTGACGTGAATCTGTCCGACGAGGAGATCGCGCGGCGCACGAGCGCCTACAGGCAGCCGCCGCGCGCGGACGAGCACGTGGACATCGCGATCCAGAAGTACGCGAAGCTGGTCGGCAGCGCCGCCGAGGGCGCGATCACGCGCTGAATGGCGTCAGGCGGCTACGCCGTCTGGCTTGCCCACAGGGGGGCGCCTACGCTCAGATGGTCCGGACGATCAGCACCGAGCAGGGCGCGTGGTGGGACACCTTGTTCGGGACCGACCCGAGCAGGAAGCGCTTGGCGCCGGTCATCCCCTTGTTGCCGACGATCACCAGGTCGGCATTCTGCTCCTCGGCGACGTCGATGATCGCATCGGCGGGGTCTCCCTGGCGCGCGTGCGTGTTCACGCTGACTCCCGCCTCGCGCGCGATGTCCGCCGCCTGCGCGAGCGACGCCTCGACCTCCTGGCGTGGGTTGATCGCCCACTGCAGGTCCTCCGGGGCATCCCGCCGCTCTTCGCGCAGGCGCTGCTCGGGAACGGGCGCATACGCGCTCACGAGCTCCAGTGTGGCGCCCACGGCGCCGGCCATGTCAACCGCCTGGTGCACCGCCTGGGTGGCGGTGTCAGAGCCATCGGTCCCGACCACGATCGATTTGAACATGATCCCCCTTGCCAGATTCGGTAGCGAGCCCTCGCGGCCCGGCCGATCCGGGATCATATCGGCCTCTGCACGGTGTTGCAGACAGGGGCTTGGTGCGCCGTGAGCCGATGCTCTCACCGGTAGCGCTTGCTGTAACCGCGGTTGGGAGCGACCCAGACTGGTGCGCCCCTTCCTGACGCGGCTACTCCCGCAAGAAGTCCCGTAGCAGCGCGTTGAACGCGGCCGGACGCTCGAGCATCGACATGTGGCCGGTGTCCTCGTATACGACCTTGCGCGAACCGGGGATCAGCTCGGCGTAGACGGCTGCGTCGCGCACGCTGATCACGCGGTCATGGTCGCCCCAAACGATCAGCGTCGGGCAAGCGATCTCGGGCAGGCGGTCGCGGAAGTCGTAGTTCAAGTTCGCTTCCAGGGCCTGCATGAACCCGGGCTTACCGGCGCCGCGCAGCTGCTCGGCGGCGAGCGCGGCCGGGAGACGGCTCGGGTGTGCCGTCACGAGACCAAGTGTCGCGTTGCGCAAGAGCGGACGTTGCGTGACCGTCTCGGACTTCGATGCCAGCCACGCCGTGTATGCGGCGACGATCCGCTGGGAGCGGTGCAGTGCCGGAAGCGCGCGTGTGGCGCCCGGATTACGGTACGTGCTGAGGCCCGCGGGCGAGACGAGCACGAGACGCTCGACGCGCTGGGGGAACGCGATCGCCAGCTCGGCGGAGATGAACCCGCCCATCGAGTTGCCGACGAGTGTCGCCGCGTCGATGTCGAGCTCGTCGAACAAGCCGTCCAGCAAGCGTGCGTAGGAGGAGATCGTGATCTCATCCCGCGGCATCGGGGAATGGCCGAAGCCGGGCAGGTCCATTGCGATCACGCGGTGCTTGCCGAGCTGGGGCCCGTCGATCTCTGATCGGCCGGCAAAGACAGGCAGCTGCTCCAGCCAGTTCGGCCACGAGCCCGAGAGGCCGTGCACGAACACGAGGGGTGGGCCATTGTCGTCGCCGAGGTCGATCGTGTTGACCGGCTGGCCTTCGACGCTCACCCAGCGCTGGTGCTCGCGCCAGTCGACGTCCAGCCACTCGGAGCGTCCGTCCGGCCCGTACACTTCGGGGCGCCGGTGATTACTACGCCCGTTGCGCGAACGTTGCGCAACGGTGTCGGCATCGCCGGGCGGGGGCGCGGTGGGTGTCATCTCACTAATCTACCGCGGCCGGCCGTACAGCGGGGCATGGACGGACCTGACGATGAGGATCGCGATTGACATCGACTCAACGCTGCACCACTACTGGGACACGCTCTCGGAGATCGCGGTGCGGCGCTTTGGAATCGAGCTTCCCTACGACGAGCAGTTCACGTGGGGCATCACCCGGTTGAAGTCCGAGCAGCTTCAGATCTGCATCGAGGAGAGTCACAACGACGAGCGGATCCTTGCGGGAACGCCATACCCGGGCGCGGTCGAGACCGTGCGCCGCTGGCACGACTCCGAAGGGCACTTCATTCATGTGACCAGCCATCGTGACTCTCGCTGTGCCCCCGCGACCGCGCGATGGCTCGCGCAGGTCGGTCTGCCCGTCGACGACCTGTGCTGCTCCTGGGATAAGGTCTCGCGCTGCGCGGAGTTGCAGATCGATGTGCTGATCGACGACAGCCCGCTGAATCTCGCGGCCGCGCTCGAGCGCGGGATTGTTGCTGCCACCATTGTCCATCCCTGGAACAGGGACGTATGCGAAGAAGAGGATGTCATCGCCGCCCCCGACTGGCCGGGGCTCGCCTATGCGCTGGACCCTCTGTTGAGGCAGGGCATGGGTGTCGCCGCGGCGAAGTAGGCGCGCATGGATGCCGCCTGGGATGCTGCATTGGAGTTGTTGCAAGAGGATCTGCGTCGCCGTGATGCGGCCCCGCGCACAAGACGTGCCTATCGCGTCGACCTCGACCAGTTCGTCGTTTGGGCCCATGCGCGCGGCCTGTCGCCTGCAGACATCGGCCCCAAGGACGTGCGCTCCTATGTCGCGGCGCTCTCCGACCATGACGTCGCGCCGAGCACAAGTGCGCGCAAGCTCGCCGCACTCAGGGCCCTGTTCAAGAGCCAGCGCGAGCACGGCAAGATCGCGCAGAACCCGGCCGAGCTCGTATCCACGCCCAGACGGGCGCGCAACTTGCCTCGCGTGCTCAAAGCGCGCGAGGCCGCCGCGCTGCTCGACGCGATCGGGGTGGGCGGGGCGGGCGGGGTGGGCGGGGTGGGCGGGCAACCCAAGACGGGGGGCGGGGTGGGTGGGCCACTCAATCTCCGCGACCGGGCGATGTTCGAGCTCGCCTACGCCTGCGGGTTGCGCGCCGAGGAGCTCGTGTCGCTGTGCCTCGGCGACGTGGATCACGACGGCGAGCAGTTGCGCGTGGAGGGCAAGGGTCGCAAGACGCGGTTCGTGCCCGCCGGTGAGGTCGCGCTGAAGGCGGTCGGCGAGTACATCGAGCGGGGCCGCCCGCAGCTGGCGGATGTTGCAGGCGGTGAGGACACGCTGTTCCTCTCAAAGACCGGCAGGCGCCTGGGCACAAGCGATGTGCGCCGCCGATTGCGGGGCTGGGCGCGCCGAAGCGGCGTGGAGTCCTCAGCGGGCGCGATCAGCCCGCACGCGCTGCGTCACAGCTTTGCGACGCACCTGCTGGATGGCGGCGCGGACCTGCGTAGCATCCAAGAGCTGCTCGGTCACGCGAGTGTGTCCAGCACGCAGATATACACTCGGGTAGAGTCCGCCAAGCTGAAAAGCGCCTATGCGCGCAGCCACCCCCGGGCCTGATAACAAGGGCGATAGGACAGACCCTGGATGGAGACGAACGTTAAAGCGATCGAGCTGCGCGAACTGTGGCGGCGATACAAGTCTGATGGCGACCAGCGCGCTCGTGAGCGGCTGGTTGTGGCCTACTCGCCGCTGGTCAAGTATGTAGCCGGGCGCACCGCCGCCGGATTGCCGCCGCATGTCGAGGAGGCCGACCTGATCTCCTACGGCCTCGTCGGGCTGATCTCCGCGATCGAGCGGTTCGATCTGTCTCGCGAGATTAAGTTCGAGACGTACGCGATCATGCGCATCAAGGGCGCGATCATCGACGAGCTGCGCTCGATGGACTGGGTACCGCGCAGCGTGCGCGCCCGCGCCCGCGAAGTGGAGCGTGCGAACGCGAAGCTGGAGAACACGCTGCAGCGAGCGCCGACCGACAGCGAGATGGCGGCCGAGCTGAAGATCACCGTGGAGGAACTGAACGACTCGCTGCTGGCGATCTCGCACTCATCGATGGTGGCGCTGGATGAGCTGTGGAGCACCTCGGACGCCAGCGGCGACCAGGTCTCGCTGATGGACACGATCGAGGACCCGAGCGCGCCCGACCCCGCCAAAGCGCTTGACGTGGGCGACCTCAAGGACCGCATCGCCGAGTCGATCGCCAAGCTGCCCGAGCGCGAGAAGCTCGTGATCGCGCTGTACTACTACGAGAACCTGACGCTGCGAGAGATCGGCGAGGTGCTCGGCGTGACCGAGTCACGCGTGTCGCAGCTACACACGAAGGCCGTCCTGCGGTTGCGCTCGCGGATGCAGGAGGAGTCCTTCGAGTAGGAGCTCGGGGAGGATCCCGAGGGGTTTTTGGGGTGAGCCGAACGAGCCGGTTCTTGCATCTGCTTGCAGTCGGCGCCGCTCACCGCACTGGGCTGCATATCGGGAGCAATCGCCATCGGGCGCGAATCGGGAACAGCGGCCGATGGAATGACCACGGTCGGCGGGCCGCGGATCAAGTCTCGACGCGTGCCGAGGCGCGGGCGGGCGGGTACCGATACTCTGCCCTGTTCATGGCCACCCGCGTGATCGTCACCTCCCAGCCGGATGTCGCCTGCGACGTGTGCGGACGCAGGTTGCTGCGCGGCGAGCAGCCGGACGTGTTTCTGGCGAGCGGGCGGCGGCGGACCGTGTGCGAACTGTGCGCTCCGCGCGCGAGCCACGAGGGTTGGCTGCGCGAGACCGACCAACTACGACGCCACGCCCTCAGCCTGGCCCCGGCGCGTGCGCGACGGGGACGCAACCTGCTCGAGCGCCTGCGTCAGCTGCGTGAGCCCACCTCGCAGCCCGCGGAAGAGACCTCGTCGTCGTTCGTCTCCACGCCGGCCTCCCCGTTGGATGAGCCGATGCCGGGGTCCTACGATCCCTTCGAGAGCCTGCCCGTACTCGTCGAGGAGCCGCTCTCCGGCGGTATCGCTTCAGAGCCGGTCCCCGCCGGCGGCGACGTGAAGGCGCAGCGCGCGCTCGACGTGTTCAACGCCGGTGAGCATCCTCGTCGCGTCGCGGGCGTTACTCGCTCGCTCGGCACGCCGAGCGTGACGGTCACCCCGCCCGCCGAGTCCGGGAGCGCGGTGACGATCGTCGTCGCCTGGGAGCTGTGCTGGTACCGGTACGAGGTCGATCTCGGCGACGAGGCGGCCGGCGCGAGCGTCGCCGCGCAGGGGACCGAGTTGGGCGAGCTCGCCGCCGAGGACCGGCTCGCAAATGCCGCGGCGAACGCTGACGGAGCCCTGTCGCTGGTAGGATCAGTGGCACGATGATCTACTGCGTCGTACCAAAGTCGTCGTCCGATGAGCTGTATTCCAAGCTCGTCGATCACTACGCGCACGAGGACAACGTCACGGTCATCGTCGACCGCCGCGAGTCCGACCGCCGCGCTCGTGGTGCTCGTCCGACGGATGCGGTCAAGCAGCGACGCGTCGTCCGCGACCGTCGACGCGCGCGCGTTCCCGGGGATCTGCCCCCGCTCGCTCGGGCACTCTAGTGTCCTGAGTCATAAATTCGGTCAGTGTTTGCCGGATGGATGGGCGAGATCTGACGTTCGACGGTGGCCGGTGAGTGTGCCGGTAGCACATGGCCGGCGGCGGCGGGCGTCAGGCACGTTCAGGCGCCGGGAAACGCCGGCGAATTTATGACTCATGACTCTAGCTCCAGGCCGTCCCAGGCGACCTGCATAATCTCGCGGCGTGAGAGCGATCGTTCACGTCGATGGCGGCGCGCGCGGCAATCCCGGTCCGGCTGCCGCCGGCTGCGTCATCTCGACGCCCGAGGGCGAGATCATAGGCGAGCACGCCCAGCTGCTCGGCGAGGTCACGAACAACGTTGCGGAGTACCGGGCGCTGCTACTCGGCTTGGAGCGGGCGCGCGAGTTGGGGGTCACGGATGTCGAGGTCGTGAACGACTCGGAGCTGATCGCCAAGCAGATCAACGGCGCGTACAAGGTCAAGCACGCGGCGATGAAGCCGCTCTACCTGCAGGCCATGGCGTCGCTGCGTGGGTTTGAGCACTGGACGGTGCGCACGGTCCCGCGCGCGCAGAACGCCGAGGCGGACGCGCTCGTGAACGCCGCGCTGGATCAGGCGCGCGACGCCCGGGTCCGCTGAGCGTCGTTCTCGATCAGGCGTGCGACACCGGGGTTCGCTGAGCGTCGTTCTCGATCAGGCGCGCGATGCTGGGGTTCGCTGAGCGCCGGCTCGCAACGGGGCTCAGTGCAGCGGCTGGGCGGATTTGGCCAGCGTGATCATCTGTGCGTTGGAGAGTTCCTCCAGGAGCGTGTTCGTCAGCCAGTACAGCACTCTGCCCGAGCGCCAGCCGATGACATGGATGTGCGAGCCGTCGTCGATGAGTCGATAGGAGCGCCCGCCGATCACCTGCACGCGGGCGTGCGCGAACAGCGGTGGGTTCAGCCAGTCCGAGCCCTCGAAGTCGTAGTAGCCGCCGATCGCGTTCTGCCGCCACACGACGATGTAGGCGTGGTGGGTGTTGTTCTGCTGATCTGCCAGCTTGTAGGCGCGTACCTGCTGCTGTTCGGCCGGACCGGTCTGCAGGGTCGGGTAGAGCACGGCAAACGGCACTTCGACTGCGGCTTTGACCGCTTCGCTGTTGCCCGCGGACGAGGTCGGGTACAGGCCGATCGCGGACGGCGAGCTGCCGCTTGAACCGTGATGGCCGTGATGTCGTGAGGTGTGCGCCGCCGGTCTCGGGGCCGGCAGGCTCAGCTGTGCGGGGGCGTGCAGGAAGTCCGCGAGTGTGGCCTGTGCGAGCGCGGGGGTCGTGGTCACGTAGGAACCCCCATTCGCCCCCAGGAAGTCGACGTTGGCGCTCTGAAATTTGACCTGGCGCAGCGGCTTGCCCTGCGAGAACGCGATCAGCTTCGCCAATTCGATCAGCTCGCTCGCGGAGGCGTGGAACGTCGAACTGATCGCGTGCCCGACCGCCTTTGCGACCGTGTCGATCTGGCCGAGCTCGTTACTGGGAGAGATCTGCTCGCGCAGGTCACGCAGGAAGTCCTGCTGGCGGGCGACTCGCACGAAGTCCGAGTCGGTGTGCCGGTAGCGCACGTAGTCGAGCGCATTTTCATAGCACAGCTTCTGATAGCCGGGCTGCAGGTTGATGGACGTGTAGTCCGTTTCCGTGGATCCGACGTTCGCGTTGTAGTAGCGGTGGTCGACGTTCACGTACGCGCACCCGAGCGTGTCGACGACTTTGATGAAACCCTGGAAGCTGACGTCAACGATTCCGTTCAGCTGCAGGCCGGGGAACACTTCGTGCTCGATCGTTTCCGCCGCTAGCACCATCCCGCCCTTCGTGCCGCCGAGCTTGTTGCCGATCGTGTACGCCGCGTTGATCTTTTCCTTGGGATAGCTCTCCCCGTTCTTGGTCGTGATGTTGACCATCAGGTCGCGTGGGATCGACATCACCGAGGTCTGGCCCTGGTTCGGGTCGAAGCGCACCAGCAGGATCGTGTCGCTGTGCGGCGGGTCTTCGCGGTCGTAGGAGTCCTTCGCGCCCACCCGCCGGTCTGAGCCGAGGATCAGGAACGTCTGCGGACCGCCGCTGTATTCGGCCGTGACGACGCCCTTCGGCGCGTTGATCTCGTTCAGCTTCGGAAACACCTCTTCGGCGATACCGGTGATCTTGTTCAACGCCACGGTCGCGGTCGCGCCGGCACTGAGCGCGACGATCAGCACCGCCGCGATCGCGAACCGCCTCCACATGCCCCGACCCGGTGCGGGCGGGCGCTCATCGTCCTGGGATGTCGCCGAATAGCCGCTCATACGCTCATAGGCCCTGGTGGCAAGTGCGAGCGGTCGTGGCGATCCGACGATGCGGTGACGGGTGCCGGAGGGCCGTCCGGACCCGATCTGTCAAAACACGTTCTCATGGGCAGGCCGACGCCGCTCCCCACACGGCGCGCGTCTGCCGATGGTAGCGGCCGGTTCGGCGTCCCACGCCGGGAGGCGAGGTACGCTCGCGGGCATGCTGAGCCCCCGCAACCGCGAGCTGTTGGGGCTCGTCCCCGCCGCCCTGCTCGTTACGGCGGGCTTCACCGCGATCTTCATTCAGCAGCAGGACACCTCGCGCGGGTCCGCGACGAGCCTCACGCTCAACCACGCCTCCAGCGTGTCGCTCACGTATGGCGCGCTGTTCCTCGCGCTGTGCGTCGCCGGGCACCTCGTGATCCGCTTCAGCCTGCCTGACGCCGACCCGTACCTGTTCCCGCTCGGGGCGGTGCTCGCGAGCGTGGGCATCGTGATGGTTTACCGCATCGACCCAGTGCTGGCGCGCCAGCAGGCGCAGTGGATGGTGCTCGGTCTCGCGCTGTTCGCCGCGACGATTCTCGCCCTGCGCCGCCGTGGCGTGGGCGTGCTGGAGCGCTACCGCTACACGATCGCCGCGGTCGGCATCGGCATGACGCTCCTGCCGCGCGCGCCTGTGATCGGCGAGCAGGTCAACGGCGCCTACCTGGACATCCATTTCGGTGGCATCTCATTCCAGCCCGCCGAGCTCGGCAAGGTCGCGATCGTGATATTTCTCGCCAGCTACCTGCACGACAATCGCCAGGTGCTCGTCACCGCCGGACGGCGCGTCCTCGGGCTGACGATCCCGCCGATGAAGCAGTTCGGCCCGATGCTGATCGTGTGGGGCGCCGCGATGGTCACGCTGCTGATCACCCGCGAGCTGGGCACCTCGCTGATGTTCTACGGCGCGTTCCTCGCGCTGCTGTACGTCGCCACGGGGCGGCTGTCGTTCCCGCTGATCGGACTCGTGCTGTTCGCCGCCGGCGCCTGGTTCGTCGCCGGGCATGTGGGGCATGTGCATGCCCGCGTGCTCGCGTGGGAACATCCGTTCAACACGGTGTTGTACAACCAGCCGGGCGGCAGCTATCAGCTCGCCCAGTCGCTGTTCGCCCAGGCTGATGGAGGCCTGCTCGGCACTGGCTTTGACCAGTCGCTGCTGCAGTACCCGGTCGAATTGGCCAACCACCAGGTCGTGCGCCGCTCGATCCTGCCGGTGCCGGAAAGCGATCTGATCTACGCGGTCATCACCGACGAGACCGGCCTCGTCGGCGCGGCCGGGCTGCTGCTCGTCTACCTGCTGTTCGTCGCGCGCGGCCTGAAGACCGCGATGCTGGCCAAGGACTCGTTCTCCAAGCTGCTCGCCACCGGACTGTCGTTCATCGTGGCGATGCAGGTGTTCGTGATCGTCGGCGGCGTCACGCGCGTGATCCCGCTCACCGGGGTGACGCTGCCGTTCGTCGCCTACGGAGGTTCGTCGGTGGTCATGAACTTCGTGCTGCTCGCGCTGCTGCTGGTCATCTCCGACCGCGCGCGGCGGCCCTACTCGCGCGCTTGAGAAGCGCTCGACGCGCCCGTCGGCGCCCGCCGATCTGCTTGTCCAACCCGCGGCCGGGCGCTCGCCAAACGCCTACGCGACGTCGATTGGGCGCGAGATGAGCAGGTTTGTGCAGGTTTGCCGGTGTTTCTGCGCCGAAAACCTCCATATCCACGTGTCGCGCAGGGTGCCGGGCGGGTCGCGTCGAAAACCCTGGCCACATGCGCTCCTCGACGCTCACCTACGGTGCCACGCCTCACGTGTGTCTGCGCACGGCCGAGCCACCCGTGCGCAGTCATCGCTACGGAGAAGGCCTCACGGACGGGTACTCATCGCCCGCGGGACTGCACCGCCGCCCGTGGCTGGCGCGCCTGCGCAGGGCGCTCGACGAGGACCTGTTCGCGGTGCACTACCAGCCGATTGTCTCGCTCGCCGACGGGAGCCCCTCGCACTACGAGGCGCTGGTCCGCCTGGCCGACGAACCCTCCGGGCGGCTTGTCGCCCCCGGGCGGTTCCTGCCGGCGGCTGAGCGCTACGGCCTTATCCGAGATGTCGACCGACTCGTGCTCGCCCATGTCGCAACGCTGCTCGGTGGGCGCGGCGATGCGCGGGTCGCGATCAACCTGTCCGCACTGTCGGTCACCGATCCGACGATGCTCACCTACATCGACCGCTGCCTGGACCGTCACGGCGTCGACCCGGGCCGGCTCGTAATCGAGATCACCGAGACCGCCGCGATCTCCGACATGGATCGCGCTCGTTCATTCTGCGACGGTCTCGTCACGCTCGGCTGCGCCATCGCGCTCGATGACTTCGGCGCCGGGTTCGGCTCGTTCCAGTACCTCAAGCACCTGCCGTTCGACTATCTCAAGATCGACGGCGACTTCGTCCGCACGCTGCCGAGCTCGCCCAAGGACCAGCTCGTCGTGCAGGCCCTCGTCGGCCTGGCGCAGGGCATGGGCAAGCGCACGATCGCCGAGTACGTCACCGACCGCGCCACCCTGGAGCTGCTGCGCCGGTACGGCGTCGACTACGCCCAGGGCTTCGAGCTGGGACGCCCGCACCCGCGGATGCCCTGCGTTCGCCCGCCCGGCTGACCCACTTCTATCGCGGGCGTGTCCGGTCAGCAGGATGGCGTGTTGCGAGCGCTGTCTGCCGGCACACGCGCCGAGCCGCGGTGATTGCGCGTCCGGCTCGCGCTGCGCTTGGTCTCGGCCCCTCTACCGGGGCTGAGGGAACTGACTGCGCATTGCGGCATCCCATACCCGGTCGGGTGTGAGCCGGCGTTGCAGCAGCGCCAGCCGCGCCGAGGGCGTCACGCGCACGCGCGCGGGAGGACGCTTGCGGGAGATCGCCCGCTCGATCGCCTTCGCGACCGCGTCCGGGCCGCCCCCGAGGTGTCTCATCGGGCCTTTGTACACGCCCGTCGTCAGGGCGGCGAGCTTCGCGTTGAACTCGCCGTAGGGACCATCGGCGCCGATGTCGTCCATGCTCGCGACGGCCGCCGTTCCGAAGTCGGTCACGATCAACCCCGGCTCGATCAGGATCGTGTCGATCCCGAACCCGCGCACCTCGAACCGCAGCGCGTCTGAGATCGCCTCGATCGCGTGCTTGGTCGCGTGGTAGTACCCGCCCCCCGGAAACGTCAGTCGTCCGCCCATCGAGCTGACGTTCACGACCTTGCCCCAGCGCTGCTCTCTCATCTTTCCCAGCACGAGCTGTGTCAGCGCGACGAGCCCGAACACGTTCGTCTCGAACTGCCTGCGCACCGCGTCCAGTCCCACCTGCTCGACCGGACCGCTCTGGCTGTAGCCGGCGTTGTTGATCAGCACGCCCACAGCGCCATGCTCGCGCTCGATCTCGGTCACCGCCGCGCGCATCGAGTCCTCGTCGGTCACGTCCAGCGTCAGTGTTCTGCAGCCCGCGTCCGTCAAATCGGCGATCGACTCGGGCCGGCGCGCGCTCGCGTACACGATCCAGCCCTTCTTCGCCAGTCGCACCGCGCTCGCGCGGCCGATGCCGGACGAGCAGCCGGTGATCAGGACTGCCTTGGACGGGGTCGCCATACGGCTCGGAGCATACGCGGCTTGCGCGTGGCACAAGTGGTTCGTGCGGCGGTCATCTCCTCGCGCCGGCACGGTAGGGTCCTCTGCCGATGCGCGCCGTCACGTTCCAGTCCCCCGGGCAGGTCTCCGTCGAGGACGTCCCCGAGCCCGAGCTCGTCAGTCCCGACGACGCGATCGTCGGAATCGACGCGAGCGGCATCTGCGGCTCGGACCTGCACATCTTCCACGGCCGCGTCCCCGTCGAGCAGGGCTTTACGATCGGCCATGAGTTCGTCGGCACGGTCCTGTCCGCCGGCCCCGAGTTCGAACGGGCCACGGTCGGCGAGCGGGTGCTCGGCTGCTTTCACACCGCCTGCGCCACCTGCACGCCCTGCATTCGCGGCGACTATCACCGCTGCGCCCACGGGCGCACGTTCGGCCACGGCTCCAAGCTCGGCGATCTGCAGGGCGCTCAGGCCGAGCGCCTGCTCGTTCCCCGCGCCAACCTCACGCTGCGGCGCGTCCCGGAGGGCATGTCCGACGAGGTCGCGCTGTTCGCCGGCGACGTGCTCGGCACCGGCTACCACGCCGTCGCTCATGCGGGTCTGCGCGCGGGCGACACCGCCGCCGTGCTGGGCCTCGGCCCGGTCGGCCTGTGCGCCGTCCAGGCCGCGCGCGCCGCCGGCGGCACACAGGTGTTCGCGATCGACACCGTCTCCGACCGCCTGGACATGGCGAAGCAGTTCGGGGCCGTGCCCATCCATCTGACCGACGAGGACCCCAAGCGCGCGGTCCGCGCTGCCACCGGTGGTGTGGGCGTCGACGTCGCCGTCGATGCGGTCGGTGACCCCGGTCCGCTGGCGCTGGCGATCAGCCTCGCGCGCGACGCCGGGACCGTCTCCGGGATAGGCGCCTACGCCGGCAAGGGCGAGGTCCCGCTCGGGTTGGCCTGGCTGAAGGGCCTGACGATCAGAACCGGCCTCGCGAACGTGATCGCGCACGTCGACCGCGTTCTCGCGATGGTCTCCGCCGGGCTGCTCGACCCGGCGCCGCTCGTCACCCACCACATGTCACTCGACGATGCCGCCGATGCCTACGCGCTGTATGACCGGCGCGAAGCTCTGAAGATCGTCCTGACGCCGTAGTGCGCCCCGCCTGCGACAGGTAGGCTGCATGGCATGACCACAGCCTCCGTCACTCTCCCCGACGCGCTCGGCGACGCCGCGCGCGAGTTCATCTCAAAGCCCCACGGCCTGCTGATCGGCGCCGAGCGCCCCGCTGCCGCCGACGGGCGCACGTTCGCCACGCTCGACCCGTCCACCGGGCGCGAGATCGCTCAGGTTGCGCTTGCCGGGCCCGAGGACGTCGCACAGGCAGTCGCGGCCGCGCGCGCGGCCTTCGCCGATGGTCCCTGGGCGTCACTGCCCGCGGCCGGGCGCGAGCGCCTGATGCACGCGCTGGCGGACGCGATCGAACAGCGCGCCGTCGAGATCGCCCAGATCGAGTCGCTGGACAACGGCAAGCCGGTCGGGCTCGCCCAGTACGTCGACGTGGCCGGAGCGATCGGGCACCTTCGCTACTTCGCGGGCTGGCCGACGAAGATCGAGGGGGGCGTGCTGCCGGTGAGCGCGCCGAACATGCACTGTTACACCCGTCGCGAGCCCGTCGGCGTGTGCGCGCAGATCATCCCCTGGAACTTCCCCCTGCTGATGGCCGCGTGGAAGCTCGGTCCGGCCCTAGCCGCCGGCTGCACGGTCGTGCTCAAGCCGGCCGAGCAGACGCCGCTCAGCGCGCTGCGCGTCGGCGAGCTGGCGCTGCAAGTCGGATTCCCGCCGGGCGTGATCAACGTGCTGACCGGAGACGGGAGCACCGGCGCGGCGCTCGTCGACAGCCCCGGGATCGACAAGATCGCGTTCACCGGCTCGACGGTCGTCGGGCGTGAGATCGGCGCCAAGGCGGGCGGTGCGCTCAAGCGCGTGACGCTCGAGCTCGGCGGCAAGTCGCCGAACATCATCCTCCCAGACGCCGATCTCGAGGCCGCCGTAAAGGGCTCCTTCCAGGCGATCTACTTCAACTCCGGCCAGGCCTGCAACGCGGGCTCGCGCCTGTTCGTGCCGGCCGAGCGCTTCGACGAGGTCATGAGCGGGCTGGCCGAGGCCGCCGCCGCCGCGCGGCTGGGCCCGGGCCTTGACCCCGGCACCCAGCTCGGGCCGCTCGTCTCAGCCGAGCAGCACGAGCGCGTCATGGGCTACATCGAGGCCGGTCGCGAGGAGGGCGCCGAGGTGCTGGCCGGGGGTGAGGCGGTGTTGACCGACAGCGGCGGCTACTTCGTTGCTCCCACGCTGTTCAGCACCACCTCCGACGAGTTGAAGATCTCCCGGGAGGAGATCTTCGGGCCGGTGCTGGTCGCCTCGCCATACGACTCGCTGGAGGAAGTCGCCGCCCGCGCGAACGCGAGCGAGTACGGCCTGGCCGCCGGCGTGTGGACGCGTGACGTCTCCAGCGCCCACCGCCTGGCCGCGATGCTCCACGCGGGGATGGTCTACATCAACACGTGGGGAGTGGTCGACCCCTCGGCGCCGTTCGGCGGCTTCAAGGCCTCGGGCATCGGCCGCGAGCACGGCCATGACGGCCTCAGCGCCTACCTGGAGACGAAGACGGTTTGGACGGCGCTGTAGGCGCACCCGCGCGCACCAGCGCGCACCCCACGACCACCACGCCCGTCCGCCCGCGGGCCGGCTCCCCGGCGGCGCGCTGGACGGCGCCGCTCGCCCTCGTGTGCGGCCTGGTCCTGCTCGCCGCGACCGTCGAGATCGTGCTCGACGCCTCGCACGAACACTCGCCGCTGATCCCCCACCAGCCGCACATCAACACGTGGCTGCAATCGCTCGGCGGCGAGCGGCTCGGTTACCGCGTGTTCCTGATCGCGATCCTCGCTTCCAGCGTCGCCTATGGCGTGCTGCTGATGCTGGCGCGCACGCGGGCCCGCGACGTCAGCGAGCACGGGCACACAGCCTGGACGGCCGGGTCGGCCAGGTGGGCGATCGGACTGGTGGCGCTGCTGAACCTGATCGTGTTCGCCGGGCCGATCCTGATCTCCACGGACGTGTTCAGCTACATCGCCTACGCCCGCATGGGCGTCGTCCATGGGATCGACCCGTACACGCACGGTCCGGTCGCGATCGTCGGTGACCCGGTGTTCCGTTATGTCGGGCACGACTGGCTGCGCGTGGCCACCGCCTACGGCCCGCTCTACACACTGCTCACCTACCCGCTCGCGACGCTCGGGGTGGTCGGCGCGCTGTGGGGGATGAAGCTCTACGCGCTGCTCGCCTCCGCCGCCACGCTGGCGCTCACCTGGCGCGTCGCCCACCGCCGCGGCCACGACCGGGTGTTCGCGCTGCTCGCCGTCGGCGCCAACCCGCTGTACGTGATCTATGGGCTGGGTGGCGCCCACAACGATCTGATCATGCTCGCGCTGATGATGGCCGCCGTTGCTTTCACGCTGTCCGACCGCGACGTGGCGGCGGGTGCGGCGGTGGTAGCCGGTGCGCTCGTCAAGGCGACGGTCGCGGTGATGCTGCCGTTCATGGTCCTCAGCCGCCGCCGTCCGGCCCCCGTCCTCGGCGCATTGGCGGCCCTCGCGCTCGTCGCGCTCGCCGGCTACGCCGTGTTCGGCATCCACGGCATCGACCTCGTCTCGGCGCTCAACCGCGACTCGGCGTTCGTCTCGACCGACAGCTTCCCCAACGAGCTCGCCCACCTGTTCGGCAAGCCCGGCGTGTTCCCCGTCGATCACGATCTGCTCAAGGCCGCGCTGGTGCTGATCGTCGCGCACCTGCTGTGGCGTACCTGGCGCGGCTATGACTGGGTCGCCGCGTCAGGCTGGGCGCTGCTGGCGATCTCGGTCACGAGCACCTGGCTGCTCGCCTGGTACATCCTGTGGCCGCTCCCGCTCGCCGTCGTCACACGCGACCGGCGCCTGCTCGCCGCGACATTGTTCGTGCAGGGCCTGTTCATCGTCCACCAGACATCGCCTTTGTTCGCTCCGGTGTCCTGATGAGTCGCGTCCGTCTGATCGAGACCACCATCCTGATACTCGCCGGGCTGCTGCTGGTGAGTGCGACCGTCAACGACGTCGTGCGCCAGACGCACGTCAACCAGCGTCTGATCGCGGACCTGCGCACCTGGCGCACGAGCACCGGCCACGACTATCACAACCTCACGATCGAGCAGACCGTGTTCGGCGAACGCTCCTCGCGCGATGTCGTCTGCGGCAACACGACTCCAGGGGCTCCGAAAACGAAGATCCAGCTGTGCCAGGCGATCGGAGGGTCCGTCATCGACGGCAGGCGCACCGTGCTCGGCGGCTGGTACCTGCCGGCGAACACCGAAGAAGACCTGCGTCGTCACCGTTACGGCTGCTTCGGCTCGGCCACCGCCGGAATGTGCCCGGCCCCAGCTGGAGTGGCGGCGAAAGCGGCGCATCTGCACGAGCCTGGGCGGGCCGGGCACGGCACGTGAACGCGACGGACATGTCCTCCGCCGCCACCCCGCCCGTCGATGCTTCGTCCGCGTCTGAATCCACGCACACGCACACGGGGACGGGGACGGGGACCTTGCCAGAGTGGTGGCCGCTCGCGGCGCTGATGATCCTCGCGGCGGCGTTGCGGCTGGCGACGCTCGACCTGCAGAGCTTCTGGTACGACGAGGCGTTCACGCCCGTGCACGTGCTCCATCCGAGCCTGTGGGCGACGCTGCGTTCGGTCGTGCACACCGAGAACACACCGCCGCTGTGGTATCTGATCGCCTGGGCGGACTCGCGCGTGCTGGGCACCGGCGAGGTCGCGCTGCGCCTGCCCTCCGCGCTCGCGGGCATCGCCACGGTGCCGGTCGCCTGGGCGATCGCGAGAGAGCTGACTGCTCGCCGCGCCACGGCGATCGCGACGGCGGCGTTCGTCGCGGTGAATCCGCTGCTGGTGTGGTACTCCCAGGAGGCGCGCGCGTACGCGCTGTTCGTGCTGCTGGCGGCCGTCGCGATGCTGTGCTTTCTGCGGGCGCTGCGCCAGCCGACGCCGGCGCGGATGGCCGCGTTCGCGTTCAGCGGGTCGCTGGCGCTGCTGAGTCACTACTTCGCGGTGTTCCTGCTCATCCCGATGGTCATCTGGCTGGCGTGGGCCCCCGCACGCCGGCGCGCGGCGCTGCCGGCGATCGGAGCGCCGGCGCTCGTCGGTCTGGCGTTGCTGCCGCTGATCTCCGCGCAGGGCGGCCACGGCACGCAGTGGATCGGTCAGTGGGCCCTGTCCAGCCGTCTGCAGGCGATCCCGCAGTACTACCTGACGGACTACTACGGCGCTTCGCTGGGGCACGGGATCGAGCTGCTCGTCGCGCTGCCGATTCTTGCCGGGCTCGGTCTCGGGCTGTGGCGAGTGCTCACGCCCCGCGAGGAGCGATCTGCCCTGATCGCGCTGGCGATCGCCGCCGGCGGCATCCTGATCCCGGTCGTGCTCGTCGCCTTCGGCGCCGACTACCTGGCGCCGCGCAACCTCGTCGCGGCGATGGTTCCACTCACCACATTGATCGCCGTCGTCGTGGTCTCCGAACGGGCCGCTCGCGCGGGGATCGTGATCGCCGCGACGATCGCGGTCGCGTTCGCAGCGATATCGATCGACGTCAACCTCAGCCCGCGTCTGCAGCGCGGGAACTGGCGCGACCTCGCTCGAGTGCTGTCGGCCCCGGCGAGCGGTGATATCTCGGCGACGGGCCGGACGCCCGCGGGGGGGGCGGGGGATGCGGATGGCATGCGTGTGATCACGACGGTCGAGCTGGGCGCCGCGCCGCTGGAGTACTACCTGCCGCCGCTGCGCAACCTCCCGCCCGGCGGGGCGGTCACCGTGCGCGAGATCGACGAGGTCGGCTACGCCCCGCTGTGGCCCTCCGCGGGCGAGCCACCCGCGCCCGGCTTTCGCCTGCTCGACCGTCTCGACATCGACGGGCTGATCTCCTACCGCTTCGTCTCGCCGATCCCGCGTGCCGTGTCCGAGGCCGCGCTGCGCCGGCACACGATCACGCTCGCGCACCCCGAGGTGCTGGTTCCCACCGGTTCGGGCTAGACAGCTCGGCGTGAGCTTCACCTCCAGGCGAACGCCGTCGGTCCGCCCGACCACCGCGGCCCACGGCGTGAGTCTCGCCTCCAGGCGAACGCCGTCGGTCCGCAAAAAGATCTAGCTTTCCGACTATGCCCGTTTCGACCGTGCAAGCGCCGAGCGACGCGCAGGTGGCACTGGAGCGGGCATGCGAGCGCCTGCTCTCACTCCAGGACAGCACGGGATGGTGGCAGGGCGAGCTGCAAACGAACGTGACGATGGACGCCGAGGACATGCTCCTGCGGGAGTTCCTCGGGATCCGTCGCCCCCGGGAGACCGAGCGCTCGGCTGCCTGGATCCGATCTCAGCAGCGCGAGGACGGGACCTGGGCGAACTTCCACGGCGGTCCCGGCGAGCTGTCCACGACGATCGAGGCCTACTGGGCGCTGCGCCTCGCGGGGGACCCCGCGGAGGCCGAGCACATGCGCGCCGCCGCGAGCTTCGTTCGCGCGCAGGGGGGGATCGAGCACGCGCGTGTGTTCACGCACGTGTGGCTCGCCCTGTTCGGCCTGTGGTCGTGGGACCGCGTCCCGGCATTGCCCCCGGAGATCGTGCTGCTGCCCGTGCGCGCGCCGCTGAACATCTACGACTTCGCGTGCTGGGCACGCCAGACGATCGTCGCGCTGTCGCTCGTCAAAGCCCATCGGCCCGTGCGTGCGTTGCCGTTCGACCTGGCCGAGCTGCATGCTCTCGGGCAGGCGTCGCCGGGGAGGCCGATCTCAGACCGGTCCGTCGTGGGCGGCGCGTTTCCGGGACGGTCGGCCGCGCCGCAGAGCAGATGGCTGACGCTGCTCGATGCGGCCCTGCGCGCGTACGAGCGCCGGCCGATCGGATTCCTGCGTCGTCTCGCGCTCGCCCGCGCGGAGCGCTGGATCGTGCGCCGGCAGGAGGCCGACGGCTCCTGGGGCGGGATCCAGCCCCCGTGGGTGTACTCGTTGATGGCGCTGCATCTGTGCGGCTATCCCCTCAAACACCCGTTGATCAAGCGCGGCTTGGAGGGTCTGGACCGCTTCATGGTCGAGGACCGTGGCGACGACGGGGGTGAGGGTGGTGGCGACGGCCGGGTCTTCGCGGCCCCCGCCGGGCTCAGCAGACGCCTGGAAGCATGCCAGTCGCCGGTATGGGACACGGCGCTGGCGATGATCGCGCTCACGGACGCCGGCATCTGCAGCGAGCACCCGGCGCTCACCCGTGCCGCGCGGTGGCTGCTCGGCGAGGAGGTCACCGCGACCGGCGACTGGTCGGTCGCCCGGCCGGGCCTCGCGCCCGGAGGGTGGGCGTTCGAGTTCGCCAACATCAACTATCCGGACATCGACGACACAGCCGAGGTCGTGCTCGCGCTGCGCCGAACGAGCGTTGCCACCGGCGCCGTCGAGAGCGACGGGGCCTCCGCGGTGGGGAGCGCCGCCGGGAACGGCAGAGCGTCCCCGGCCGGGATCCAGTCCCGGATCGACGCGGCGATCGGCAGGGCGGCGAGATGGGTGCAGGGGATGCAGAGTACCGACGGCGGCTGGGCGGCGTTCGATGCCGACAACGTCCGCAGGCTCGTGCGCGAGCTGCCGTTCCTGGACTTCGGCGAGGTGATCGACGAGCCCAGTGCAGACGTGACCGCGCACGCCGTCGAGATGCTCGCCGCGCTGGATCTGCTGGACACACCCGCCGCCCGTCGCGGCGTACGCTGGCTGATCGCCCACCAGGAGCCCGACGGGTCGTGGTTCGGGCGCTGGGGCGTCAACCACGTATACGGGACGGGTGCGGTGCTGCCGGCGCTGATCGCCGCGGGCGTGCCGTCTTCGCAGGAGTGCATCCGTCGCGCGATCGACTGGCTGTCAGAGCACCAGAACGAGGACGGCGGCTGGGGTGAGGATCCGCGTTCCTACGACAATCCGGCGTGGATCGGCCGAGGTCTCAGCACCGCGTCACAGACCGCCTGGGCGCTGCTTGCGCTGCATGCCGCCGGGGATCTCGACTCGCCGGCGTGCAAGCGCGGCGTCGACTGGCTGGTGGCGACCCAGCGCGCCGACGGAACTTGGGACGAGCCCCAGTACACCGGCACGGGATTTCCGTCGGACTATTACATCAACTATCACCTGTACCGGCTCGTCTTTCCGATCGCGGCGCTCGGTCGCTGCCTGCGGTCGGCCGCCGAGGATTGATGGTGCGGGCCCTGAGGCCGATGATCGCGGCCTCGCCACCGCCGCGAGACGGGCACTACGGGGCGCCTGGCGCGCGGGCGCCCGATCCGGGGAGACCAGCTTTGCATGGGCCCGATCCACAGACCGTGATGGGGCGCGCCTCCGGGGAGAACTTCCCCGTCGCCGGCCGCGCGCTGTCGCGCAGGGTGCGTGGGCATCTGCTGGCGCTGTATGGGTTTGCGCGGCTCGTCGACGAGCTGGGGGACGGCGCGCTCCAGGATGGCGCGGGCGGTCTGACCCCACGGGAGCGGCTGGCGGCGCTGGACGAGCTCGAACGCGATCTCGACCGCGCCTATCGCGGTGAAGCTGAGCATCCGCTGCTGGCGCGCCTGCAGCCGACGTTGCGAGAGTGCGCGCTGCCGCGCGGGCCGTTTGTGCGCCTGATCGAGGCCAACCGTGTCGATCAGCGCGTCAGCCGGTACGAGACGTGGGAGCAGTTGCGCGGCTACTGCGAGCTGTCCGCGAACCCCGTCGGGGAGCTTGTGCTCGGCGTGTTCGGGCAGGCGACGCCCGCGCGGGTGGCGCTGTCGGACGCGATCTGCACGGCGTTGCAGCTGACCGAGCACTGCCAGGACGTGGCCGAGGACCGTGACCGAGGGCGGGTGTACCTGCCGGCCGAGGACATGGCCCGCTTTGGCTGCACGCTCTCCGACCTGTCGGCTGAGCATGCCGGGGAGCCGCTGCGCAACGTGCTCGCGTTCGAGCTGACGCGCGCGCGTGAGCTGCTTGCGCAGGGGGCTCCGTTGATCGACGAGTTGCACGGCGTGCGCGAGCGGTTGGCGGTCGCGGCGTTCGTTGCCGGGGGACGCGCGGCGCTGGATGCGATCGAGCGCGCGTCCTATGACGTGCTCGCGGGCCCGCCTCGCGCAAGCACAGGACGGCGCCTGCTGGCGCTGGCGGGCACGCTGATGGAGCGCCGCCGGTGAGGGCGCTGAGCACGGACGAGGCATACCGGCAGTGCGAGGCGATCACGCGCGGCGCGGCGGCGAACTTCTACTACGGCATCCGCCTGCTCCCGCCGGAGCGGCGCAGGGCGATGTGCGCGGTGTATGCGTTCTCGCGCCGTGTGGATGACATCGGCGATGGGCGGCTGGCGCGCGAGGAGAAGCTGTATCGGCTCGATAAGCAGGCCCAGGCGCTGGCGGAGCTCTCCGGTGGCGACCCGGTGATGATCGCGCTGGCAGATGCATATGAGCGCTTCGGCATGCCGCCCGATGCCCTGGAGGCGTTGATCGAGGGAGTGCGCATGGACGTTGAAGGCGTGAAGTATGAGAGCTTCGACGAGCTGGTGCTGTACTGCCGGCGCGTGGCCGGAGCGATCGGACGGGCTTGCCTGGCGATCTTCGCGCTGCGCGACCCGGCTGGGACCGACCGCGCCGAGGCGGACCGGCTCGCCGACGATCTCGGTGTGGCGCTGCAGCTCACGAACATCCTGCGCGACGTGCGCGAGGACGCGCAGAACGGTCGCGTGTACCTGCCGGCCGAAGACCTGCGTCGCTTTGGGCTGATGGCGCCCGGCGGCGAGCAGGAGATGGCGAGCACGATCGTGCGGGTCGCGAACCGGTCGAAGGTCGGCCGGCGCGGCGCGGCGGCGGGCGGGGGAGAGGCCGAGGCGGGATGCGCGGACGCGCTCGTGCGCTTCCAGGCGGATCGCGCAAGGCGATGGTTCGATCGTGGGATCACGCTGGCGCCGTTGCTGGACAGGCGCAGCGCGGCATGCGTGCTGGCGATGGCCGGCATCTACAGCCGGCTGTTGACCCGCATTGCCGCCGACCCCGAGCGCGCGTTGCGCGAACGGATCGCGCTGCCGATGCGCGAGAAGACGTGGGTGGCGGCGCGCAGCATGCTCGGGGGCGACGGTTGAGGGTCCGCGCGGCCCCCGAACGCGAGGTGGTCGTGATCGGCGGGGGGCCGGCGGGGATCGCGGCGGCGCTTGACTGCGCCGAGGCCGGCGTCCGGGTGACCCTGGTCGAGGTCCGGCGCAGGCTCGGTGGCGCGGCCTACTCGTTCGAGCGCGACGGGCTGCTGATCGACAACGGCCAGCACGTGTTCCTGCGCTGCTGCACGGCCTACCGGGGCTTGCTGGCCCGGCTCGGGAGCGAGCGCGGCGTGATCGTGCAGGAGCGACTGGAGATCCCCGTGCTCAGCCCCGGTCGCGATCCGGTCCTGTTGCGTCGCGGCGGCCTGCCTGCGCCGTTGCACCTCGCCGGTGCGCTGATGCGCTACTCCCATCTGACGCTTGCCCAGCGCCTGCGGGCGGCTCGCGCCGCGGTCGCGCTCGGGCGGCTGGACCCCGATGATGAGACGCTGGAGCGGGAAACCCTGGGCGAGTGGCTGGCCGACCACGGCCAAGGCCCTGAGGCGGTGGCCGCGCTGTGGGATCTGATCGCGCTGCCGACCATGAACCTGCCCGCGGCGCAGGCGTCGCTGGGACTCGGTGCGTTCGTGTTCAGGACGGGACTGCTGGCGAGCGCGAGCGCGGGCGACATCGGCTTTCACGAGCGCCCTCTGAGCGAGACGATCGGTGAGCCCGCCGAACGGGTGCTCGCGCGTGCCGGAGTCGAGGTTTGCCTGGGCTGGCGCGCGGAGGGGATCGAGCGAGTCGAGCGGATCGAGCGTGCCGGGAAGGGGTTGCAGGTGCGCGGCTCGGGCACGGCGGATGCGCCGGACACGCTGGACGCGCAGGCCGTGATCGTCGCGACTCCGCACGCGCGCGCGGCGGGCTTGGTGGAGACGCTCGCACCTGACATCGCCGACAAGCTGCGCCGCATCGAGAGCTCGCCGATTGTGAACGTGCACGTCGTCTACGACCGGCCGGTATCCGAGCACCGGTTCGCGGCCGGCGTGGGGACGCCGGTGCAGTACCTGTTCGACCGCACCGCCGCGGGCGGTGTTCCGCCGGGGTGTCAGTATCTGGCGGTGTCGCTGTCGGGCGCCGAGCGGGAGATGGAGATGAGCGTGCAAGAGTTGCGCGAGCGCTATCTGCCCGCGCTGTCGGCGTTGCTGCCACGTGCCCGTCAGGCACGCGTGGAGACATTCTTCGTCACGCGCGAGCACGCTGCGACGTTTCGCGCCGCGCCGGGGGTGGCTCGGCTGCGCCCCGGCGCACAGACGGCCGTGCCGGGGCTTGTGCTGGCGGGGGCCTGGACGGACACGGGCTGGCCGGCAACGCTGGAGGGCGCCGTCCTGAGCGGGCACACGGCCGCCCGCAGGGTGCTGATAGGGCTCGGGATCGACGCAGATCGGAGCGCTGGGGGAGCGGTCGCGTGATGAGTCACGGTGGAGGTGGCGACGCGCGCGGCGAGGGCAGCGGTGGCGGCGCGGGCCCGGACGCGAGGGGTGGCCTGCTGATTGCCGCGCCAATGCGGCTGGAGGCGCTGCTGATCGGCTCCGCGACACGCACGGCGCAGGTGCGCCGGACGGGCATGGGTTGCGAGCGCTCGTTTGCGGCGGCCCGAGAGCTGCGCACGCAACCCGCGGCCGCGGTGTTGGCGATGGGCTTCTGCGGAGGACTTGATGAGTCCTCAGAGCCCGGGGACGTGATCGTGGCCGATCGGCTGCTGCGCAACGAGGTAACCGGCAGGGATGAACACCCGGCCAAGCCGACCGCCTGCGCGGGCGCCGACGCGCTTGTCGCGGTGCTCGCGAGTCAGGGACTCAGGGTCCGTCGCGGCATGGTGGTGAGCGTGACGCGGCAGGTGCACAACAAGTGGTGGCGGGCAAAGCTTCGAGAGGGGGGAGCGATCGCAGTCGACATGGAGTCGGCATGGCTGGCCCGTGGCTTGGAGGGGTGGCCGTTCGGCGTGGTGCGTGTCGTGGTGGACACCCCTGCGCGTGAGCTGACGCGCCCGCCGGCGACGTTGATCGGCGGTGTGCGCGCGGCGGTGGTGTTGCGCAGGGCGGCGGGCGCCGTCGATCGGCTGGTGGGAGAGCATGGTGTGCATACTGTCTTTGGCGGTGACGGATACCCAAGCAAGTGAGGTCGAGAGATGGCGGTCCGGATCAGGCAGAGCACGCGCATGGGCTGGTATCTGATGCGCCAGCGGCTGGCGCGGCGCGAGAAGTTCCCGTTGATTGTCGAGCTGGAGCCGCTGTTTCAATGCAATCTCGCCTGCTCTGGCTGCGGCAAGATTCAGCACCCCGAGCACGAGTTGCGCCGGCGGATGGGAGTCGAGCAGGCGATTGCGGCGATCGAGGAGAGTGGCACGCCGATGGTCTCGATCGCGGGCGGCGAGCCGTTGATTCACCCCGAGATCCATGTGATCGCGGCGGAGCTGATCAAGCGCAAGAAGTTCGTGTACCTGTGCACTAACGCGCTGCTGCTGGAGCAGAAGCTGAAGAACTTCAAGCCGAGCCCGTATTTTGCGTGGGCGGTGCACATGGACGGCCTGCGCGAGCGCCACGACGCGTCGGTCGAGCGCGAGGGCGTGTTCGAGAAGGCGGTCTGCGCGATCAGGGCCGCAAAGGCGGCGGGGTTTCGCGTGACGACCAATACGACGTTCTTCACGCACGACTCGCCAAAGACGGTGCGCGAGGTGCTGGACTTCCTCAACGACGATCTGGAAGTCGACGAGATGATGATTTCACCCGCGTACGCATATGAGAAAGCCCCAGACCAGGAGCATTTCCTAGGGGTCCAGCAGACGCGCGAGCTGTTCAGCCAGGCGTTCGCCGAGGGGCGGCGCAAGAAGTGGCGGCTGAACCACAGCCCGCTGTTCCTGGACTTCCTCGAAGGCAAGGCCGAGTTTGACTGCACGGCGTGGGGGATTCCGAGCTACTCGCTGTTCGGCTGGCAGCGGCCGTGCTACCTGATGTCCGACGGGTATGCAAAGACGTATAAAGAGCTGCTGGAGACGACCGACTGGAGCAAGTACGGCCGCGGGAAGGACCCGCGCTGTGAAAACTGCATGGCCCACTGCGGGTACGAGCCGACCGCGGTGCTGCAGACGACGCGCTCGCTGAAGCAGTCCCTACGTGCGCTCGTCGGATAGAGCCGCGTCATCGACGCGATTGCTGCTGCCTGCGGAGCGTATGTCCTGCCAGGAGAGACCCTCGCCGAGCAGCGCAGGGACGCCGAGGGCCAGCGCCGTCAGCACCTCGACGGCTTGCAGGAGGATGCCGTAAGCCAGCGCGGCGCCGGCGCCCACGCCGTAGGCGGCCAGGACCACGAGGCAGGCGGCCTGGAAGACGCCGACGTTGGATGGTGTCGCCGGGAGGATCGCGCTGACGTTGACGGCCAGCAGGACGGCGGCGGAGGCGACCAGCGCAGGATGGACGGGGAGCCCGAGTGCGAGCACGAGCGCGTAGCAGGCGAGCCATTGGAGCGTCCAGGCGAGCAGCTGGGCTGTTATGGAGGCGAGCCCGCGGCGGGGGCTGACAAACACGATCAGACCGCGCCGGGCTAGGTGGAGCAGCCGAGCGATCGTGACACTGGCCTGCTGAGCCCGCTTGGAGCGGGAGCGCTCACCCATGCGCAGCAGGCGCGGGCCGAACAGCACGAGCGCGCACAGGGCCAGAGGGACCGCGAGCACACCGAGGATGCCGGACAGGTGGCCGTGGAGCAGGGGGACGCTCGTGAAGGTGATGGCCGCGAGGATGGCCAGCGCGAGCAGGTTGATCAGCGTCTGCGAGAACACGGTGCCGGTCACGATCGGCAGCAGCCGTCGTGAGGGTCCGTGCAGACGGCGTGTGAGCACGACGATCCGGGTGGGCTCGCCGATGCGCCCGGGGAGCACGGCGGAAGCCATCACGCCGATCATCGTCGCGCGGGCGACCATGATCCAGCCGATCTGCGTGCCGGGCAGGGCGGCGCACAGGATCTCGTGCCAGGAGATCGAGCGCAGCAGCAGCGAACCTGCCATCAGCGCGAGCGCGAGCACGATCCAGCCGGGGCTCGCGGTGATCAGGACGTGCCCGACGCGATTGAGGTTCAGGCGCGACAGCGCGTACGCGACCAGCCCGGCGAGCAGGAGCGCGACGAGGACGAGACCGGCGCGTCCGGCGAGCGTGGAGGGGATCGATCGACCGGCAAGCGACCGGCGCGGATCGCGCGGATGCTCGGGGTTGTCCATCGCCCGGGGTCTATCAGAGCCTCGCCCGGGCATGGCGCGCGGGCGAGTGCGACCATTGGTTTCAAAAAAGTTCGGTTATGTGGGGGTAGCTGATGATCCGAACGCGGGTGTTATTCGAAAAGAACTAGAGAAGAGGTCTATGACCGCGGTTCATGGACCTCTCAGGCAAAAATCAGAGACCCTGGGGAGTGAACATAGAATGAGCAACCACGACAACAAGGATGACATTTCGATCACTCTGTCGCCCGTGCAGGTCGAGCAGGTCATGCGCGCGGCGAGCAAGAGCCCGAACGGGACCGTGTCGAATCTGCTGCTGGCGGCATTGGACAACGCCCACGACCCGCCGATCGGCAGCCATCGCAGAGCGTATGACCTGCAGCGCTCATCCCAAGAAGCGTTGAGCGCGGCACTGGACGATCCACAGCTGTCGCAGTCGTTGCTGCGTGGCCTGTCGGTGCTCGCGTGCTACGGCCCGGACAGGCCGTGGCGCCCGATCATCGAACTGTCCAGCCAACTGGGCATGTCGCCCTCGACGACGCATCGCTACGTCAAGACGCTGAAGACGATCGGGCTGATGGAGCAGGACCCGACGACGAGGGAGTACCGCCCGGTCGCGCTGGAGGGGTAGACGGGAAACATAGTCAGGCCGGCCGGCATGCAGATGCTTGACATGTCGATGGTGACGCACGCGGTTATGCTCCGGTCGATCCCGAACGAGGAGGCGCAGATGATCATCACCACCATGAACGACCTGCCGGGGTACGAGATCGAAGAGGTGCTCGGCGAGGCGTTCGGCCTGACCGTGCGTTCTCGCAACCTCGGCTCCCAGCTGGGAGCGTCGCTGAAGTCGCTCGTCGGCGGCGAGCTTAAGGGCATGACCAAGATGCTCGCCGAAGGGCGGCTGCACGCTCAGGAACGGCTCGTCGAGGCGGCCGAAGCCAAGGGCGCCACCGCGATCATCGCCTTCCGCTTCGACACCTCAGAGCTCGGCACGACCTGGACAGAGATCTGCGCCTACGGCACCGCCGTGCGGGCTTCGAAGCGATAGTCGGCGGCGCGACTCCGCGCCAGCCAAGTGACGAGAGCGTCGTCGGACAATGCCGTATTTCGTCCTCACCAGCAGTGGCTCGAGCTGATCGCACGCTCCTGCTTTCTTCCGTGGCATCCGGGAGCCGAGTGCGGTTTGTAACAAGTTGCAACTTGTTACAAAGTCGTGGTATGGTGGTGCCGTGTCACGCGTGGGAGGTCAGCGTGATCGTCACGACAAGAAGGCATATCCCGGATCCCCAGACCGGCAGCTGAGTACTGTTGCCCGAAGCCGCCGGGCGCGCGTGCCGAGCACGATCGCCTCCGTCATCGGGTGAGTGCTCATGCTGGAAGCGTTCCTGGATTTGATGTCGCCGCTGCGGCGGCCTTTGCGCTCGGAGCGCTCAGGGGCTCGGGCGCCGTTGGGTCGGTTCAGGCTACTCTGATGCACCCGGAGGTCCAGGTTCTCGATGGGGCTGCTTCAGTGCCTGTGCCTCGATCGAGCCGGTCGCTTACGCCCTCGCCGACGGCTCGATGTTCTGGTTGACGCGGAAGGTGTTCGTCGGGTCGTAGGTCGCCTTGGCGGTGGCGAGGCGGTCGTAGTTCTCGCCGTAGGTTGCGCGCACGCGCTCGTGTCCCTCGTCCATCATGAAGTTCACGTATGCCCCGCCGGCCGAGTAGGGATGCGTGGCATCCCAGTAGTCGACGGTCCAGTCGCGGATGACTCCGGCGTTGGCGGGGTCGGGGTCCACGCCGACGATCACCTCGGCCCAGTTGCAGTCGCGGTAGCTGAACGGAGTGTCGGCGGCGCCGATGTCGTGCACGGCCCCGTCGATCGGATAGAGGTGCATGGTCGAGTGCAGCGTCGGGAGCTTCTCCGCGAACTTGACGTGCTGCTCGATCGCCGCGTCGGGGAGCTCACGGACGAAGTCCGCGCGCCAGTACCACTGCAGCCCCGGGACGTAGAGGCCGTCGAAGAGGCTCTGGAGCGTCGGGAACGGCATCGGTCCCACTCCGTGCAGGAGCGGCGTCCCGAGTGCCTGCACGGGCGCGAACAGCTCGGCGGCGGCGTCCTGGGGGCCGGTGTAGCACCACACCACGCCGCACACCTTGCGCAGGTGCAGCTCGGCGGGCCACATGTCCGCGGGGGGCACGGTCATGGTCGCGAAGAACCCGCTCAGCTCGCGGGGTGCGGCGGGGAGGAACTCACGGTAGAAGCGCATCACCTCGGCTGTCTGCTCCAGCGGCCACAGCGTCGGTCCGGCGAGCACGGTGGAGACGGGATGCGCTCGGAAGTTGAATGAGGTGACGACGCCGAAGTTGCCGCCGCCGCCCCGCAGCGCCCAGAACAGCTCGGGGTTCTCGTCGGCGCTCGCGCGGGCCTGTGTGCCGTCGGCGAGGACGACGTCGGCCTCGATCAGATTATCGATCGTGAGCCCGTGCTTGCGCGAGAGGTGGCCGATGCCGCCCCCCAGAGTGAGGCCGCCGACGCCCGTGGTGCCGACGATCCCCGACGGCGTGGCCAGACCGGCCTCGTGCGTCGCGGCATCGACCTGCGCCCACGTGCAGCCGCCGCCGACGCGGACGGTGCGCACGGCCGGATCGACCTCGATGGCCTGCATGAGGGAGAGGTCGAGGACGACTCCGTCGTCGCAGACCCCGAGTCCGCCGCCGTTGTGGCCGCCTCCGCGAACAGCGAGCAGCAGATCGTGCCGGCGCGCGAAGGCGACCGTCTCCGCCACGTCCGCAGTGCCGGCGCAGCGGGCGATCAGCGCGGGCCGGCGGTCGATCATTGCGTTGTAGACCGCGCGTGCCTGCTCGTAGCTTGGGTCTTCGGGAGCGACCAACTCACCCGCGAACTTCGCCCCGAGCTCTGCTCGCGCTGTGAGTGCCGCATTCGTGGTGGTGCTCATGTCTGCCTCCGCTTCGTTGGACTCCGCGCCGAGAGTGTTCGATTGCAAGGTGACGGTAACGGGGTCCACCGCCGCTGTCATGACCTGGATTGACACAGTTTGCTCACCGACCACAGCATGATCCATCGGAGAGCGATAATCAGATCTGACTAGCGTCCAACTCGTGCCATGCAACAACTTCCCGGCCCTCTACGACTCCCCCCGCCCTCTCCGTTCGTCGGCCGCTCGGCGGAGCTCGCTGCGCTGCGGGTCCTTGTTCCGCGCGAGGCCGGAGAGCGTGGTCGGCTCGCACTGCTGGGCGGCGAGGCCGGCTCGGGTAAGAGCCGCCTTGTGCGGGAGTTGGCGCACAAGGTCGCAGGCGTTGGGGTGCTCGTGCTGTACGGCGCCTGCGACGCCGTGGTGCACACGCCCTACCGTCCCTTCGCCGAGGCGCTCGACCAGCTCGTTCGCGGCACCGACCCCGATGTGCTCCGTGCGGACCTCGGTGGCGCGGGCGGTGAGCTCGCCCGCCTGCTTCCCGACCTGGACGCTCGCGTAAGTGGGCTGCTCGCGCCGGTGGCCGCCGACCCCGACACCGAGCGCCATCGTCTGCACACGGCGGTGACCGACCTCCTCGCGGGCGCCGGTCGCCGGCAGCCGCTGCTGCTCGTGCTCGAGGACTGCCACTGGGCGGATACATCCACGCTCGTGCTGCTGCGCCACCTCGCTCGTGCGAGTAGCGAGGCCCGTGTGCTCGTGCTGGCGACGTTTCGAGACACCGAGGCCGACATTCCGGGCGCGCTCGCCGACGTGCTCGCTGACCTGCGCCGCTCAGATGAGGTCGTGCGCCTCCATCTGGGCGGCCTCAGTGAGGACGATGTCGGAGAGTTCGTTCGGCGAGCCGGCGGCGGCGAGATCGATCCCGCCGAGCCAGGACTCTCCCGCGCGCTGCGCGATCTCACGGAGGGCAACGCCTTCCTGCTCTGTGAGCTCTGGCGGGCGCTTGTGGAGACCGACGCGTTCGCGATCGAACAGGGCACACTCCGGCTAACGCGACCTTTGCAAGAGATCGCAACTCCTCAGAGTGTCCGCGAGGTCGTCAGCCAGCGCCTGAGCAGACTCGATCCGGCCAGCAGAGACCTGCTCGAGCTGGCCGCCGTCGCCGGCCCCGAGTTCGAGCTCGACGTCCTGCGCCGAGCCGCGCCCGTCGAGCTCGAGCGGATCGACGCCCTGGAACCGGCGATGCGCAGCGGGGTCATCGAGGAGCTGCCCTTCCCGGCGCTGGCCTACCGCTTCACGCACGAGCTCGTGCGCCGCGCGCTGTATGACCGGCTGAGTGTCCTGCGCCGCGCCGAGCTGCACCTCCGCATCGCCCAGGCGCTGGAGGCGGTCGACCAGCCGCGGCACGGGCGAGTGCTCGCCGACCTGGCGCACCATTTCGCGGCGGCGGCCCCGATCGGCGGAGCGGCCCAAGCGGTGGAGTACAACCTCCTCGCCGCGAAGGCGGCGTCGGCTGCGTTGGCGTACGACGAGGCCACCGTCCGTCTGCGCACAGCTCTGCAGATGGGCGTGCCGGACGAGCGCCAACGCGCCGAGATCCTGCTCGACCTGGGTACCGCGCTGTTTCGCGCCGGCAGGTCGCTCGACTCGCTGCAGTCCTTCCGCCAGGCGGCTGAGATCGCGCGAGAACTCGGGGAGGGGAAGCTGCTCGCCCGTGCGGCGATCGGGTTCGAGACGAGCTGCTGGCGACCCGGGCTCACCGACGAGGGTGCTCGCGAGCTCCTCCAGGAAGCCTCGGCCGTCCTCGCTCGGGAGGACTCCACGCTCCGTGTCGGCCTGCTCGCGAGCCTTGCTCGGGCGCTCGAGTTCGAGGGAGACTCAGATCAGGCGGCCCTCGCGCGCGCGGACGCCATCGCAATGGCACGCCGAATCGACGACCGGCCCGGACTGGCAACGGTGCTCGTGGGGATCTACTGGGCGCGCGCGACCACAAGCCTCGCGGAAGCTCTCGAGATGCTTGGCGAGGCACGCGATCTGGCCGAGGAGATGGGCGACGTCGAGGGCCAGGCGGAAGCGACCCAATGGCGGGTCTCCGCGCTGATGGCACTCGGGGAGATCGTGCCGGCACGCGAGGAGCTCGCGATCGCCCTCGACATGGCTAAGAGCACACGTCAGCCCTTCATGCTCCACGTGACAGAGCACTACCGATCGGCGCTGGCGCTGCTCGAGGGTCACCTCGCAGAGGCCGACGCGGCAGCGGAGCGCTCGCGCGAATGGGGCCAACTGCTCGTCGGTCGCGACGCCTCCAGCGTCTACGGCATCCAGATGTTCGGAGTCCGGCGCGAGCAGGGCCGCCTCGCCGAGCTCGCCCCGGTGATCCGCGTCCTCGCGGCCGGCGATCGAGGTGGCGGGGCGTGGCGACCAGGACTCGCGGCGATGCTCGCCGAGCTCGCGATGGAGGAGCAGGTTCGCGCCGAGCTCGACCGCGTGCAAGCTGAGGGCCTCGACCCGCTGCGCGAGGGGCTTTGGCTGGCGTCGCTCACCTACCTCGCCGATGCCGCCGGTGCCGTTGCGCACCAGGGGGTCGCCTCGCTCGTCTATCCGCTGCTCGCGCCACTTGCCGGCAGAAACGTGATGATCGGTCACGGCGTCGCCTGTTACGGCGCCGCCGACCGCTACCTGGGAATGCTCGCTGCGACGCTCGGCGACACCGACGACGCGGCCGGCCACTTCGAGGCGGCCCTGCACCTCAACAGGCAGATGGGCGCGGACACGTGGCTCGCCCATACCGCCTACGAGTACGGGCGCATGCTGCTCGCTCACGGAGACTCCGATCGCGCGCAACAGCTGCTCACCGAGGCCGCACTCCTAGCCGAGGCGGTGGGGATGCCCACGCTGCTCGCGCGTGTCCGTACCTTCGCGCCGGTGTCGAGCTCGCCGCTGCCGGACGGTCTTTCCATCCGCGAGCTCGATGTGCTTCGGCTGATGGCACGCGGTCTCTCCAATCGCGAGATCGGAGCCACGCTGTTCATCAGCGAGCACACCGCCGCGAACCACGTGCGCGGCATTCTCCGCAAGACAGCGTGCGCGAACCGCACCCAGGCGACGGCGTACGCCTATCGACGCGGCCTGGCTGAGAGCTGAGCGATGGCGTAGCATCCAACACATGCCGATGTACGTGATCGAGCGCGCATTCGCCGAGCAGCTCGACCTCACCAGCGAGGACGTCAAGCTGATCGAGGAGGTCAATGCGGACGAGGGCGTGCGCTGGCTGTTCTCGTTCCTCAGCGCCGACAGACGGCGCTCCTACTGCCTCTACGAGGCGCCCTCACCCGACATGATCGTGGCCGCCGCCAAGCGCGCCGGCATTCCCGCCGACGCCGTGGTCGAGGTCAACCGCATCTCCGCGGACATGTACGCGTAGGGGTCAGCCTTGGCTGGGACGACGGCCTGCCCAGGCTGCGGCGAGGTAAACGACACCGCGCAGCGCTTCTGCGGCCAGTGCGGGGTTGCGCTCAGCCACAAGTGCGCGGCGTGCGGTGAGGAGAACCCACCGGGGTTCCGCTTCTGCGGAGCATGCGGCGCCGCGCGTGATACCAGCGCTGCGTCACCGTCGGGCTCCGTCGAAAGCATCGATGGGGAGAGGCGGTGGGTGACGATCATGTTCGCCGACCTGTCGGGATTCACGGCGCTGTCGGAGCGCACGGACCCGGAGGAGATCCGTTCGATGGTGGATCGGTGCATGAGCGAGATGAGCCAGGTCGTCGAGCGGTTCGGCGGCACCGTGGACAAGGTCATAGGCGACGCGCTGATGGCGGTGTTTGGAGCGCCGATTGCCCACGAGGACGACTCCGAGCGGGCGGTGCGCGCCGCGCTCGAGATCCAGCGACGCGCATCTGAGCAGTCGCATGACTTCGGCGGACTGTGTGTCAGCATCGGCGTCAACACGGGTGAGGTGATATTCGCCCCGGTAGGCCCGCACGGGCGGCGGGAGCTGACGGTGATGGGCGACGCCGTGAACACCGCGGCCCGACTACAGGCAGCCGCTCCACCCGAGACTGTGTTGGTCGGCAAGGAGACGCAAGCTGCGAGCGCGCGGGCGATCACCTACGAGGCGGTGGAGCCGATCATCGCCAAGGGCAAGGAAGCGCCGATACCCGCCTGGCTGGCTCGGGCTGCCGCCTCGGCGCCCGCTGAGCGCCCGGTTTCGGCGGCTCCGTTCATAGGCAGAGACACCGAGCTGGAACTTCTCGCGCGGACGTGGACGCGAGCCTCGAGTGAGCTGCATCCGCAACTCCTCACCCTTGTGGGACCCCCAGGGATCGGCAAGACACGGCTGACGATGGAGTTTGCCGCGCGTGTGGAGAGCGCAGGCGGACGGATATTCAGTGGCCGCCCGCTTCCCTACGGTGCAGCTGCCTCCTACTGGGCGTTTGGACAGGTCATCAGGGACGCGTCAGGGATCTTCGCCAACGATCCCGCCGACGTCGCCTCCGACAAGCTCGCCGAGCGCGCGGCATCGCTGCTTCCCGCGACCGAGGCGCAGGAAATGGCGACGCATCTCTCGGTCATGGCTCGTCTCGCTGAGGACACCGTGGACGATAGGCGGGTGCTGTTCGCCTCCGCTCAGCGGTTTCTCGAGGCCCTCGCCCGTGAGCAGCCCACCTTGGTGGTGCTCGAGGATCTGCACTGGGCGGATGAGAGCCTGCTGGAACTCGTCGAAGGGCTCTCGGCCAGGCTCCAGGATGTGCCGCTGCTTCTGCTCGCACTTGCCAGACCCGAGTTCCTGGACGCGAGGCCAAGCTGGGCTCGCCTCCCAACCAATGTCACCGTCCAGCTCCAGGCGCTCACCGAGGCCCACACTCAAGACCTCGTGCGCCGACTCCTGTCGGGTGCGCCAGATAGGGAGGCGGTCGCCGAACGCGTCGAAGAGGCGGCCGGCGGCAATCCGCTCTTCATCGAGGAACTGGCAGCGTGGCTCTCGGAGAGTGACACCGCGAACGCCGCCGGTGTCCCGGCGAACATCAAGACAATCATCGCGGCTCGACTCGACCAGCTCCCGCCAGGAGAGCGGCAGGTGATCCTCGACGCCTCTGTGATCGGCGACTTCTTCTGGCAGGGCACGCTCGAAGCGCTCGGAAGCGACGGCACGCTCGTTGAGACACTGTACGCGCTCGAGCGACGAGGTCTCATCCGCCACAGCCCCGCCTCGCGTATCCGCGGTGACCAGGAGCTGATCTTCAAGCACGCGCTGGTCCGCGAGGTCGCCTACGCGACCCTCCCCAAGGCCGCACGCCGAGAGCGCCACGCGGTCGTCGCTCGTTTCGTCGAGCAGGCGGCGGGAGACCCGACAGCCTATGCGGCGATCCTCGCGCACCACTGGCGTGAGGCCGGCGAGAACGCAAACGCCGCCGATTACCTACTTACCGCCGCAGACCAAGCCTGGAGGGGGTGGACGCCGCACGAGGCCGTCGATCTCTGCAACCAGGCGCTCGAGCTGATCCCGGAGAACGACGAGGCACGCCGGCGGCGTGCACGACTGCGACGGGCCGTCGCCGCGACGGCGGAGATACACACAAGCCACGACCTTGCGCCGATGGATCAGTCGAAATCCCCGGGCGAGATGTCGCCGCCGATCTCGTAGATCCCCCAGATCGTGTGGTCGCCAAGCAGCTCAGCGTGCTCCCGTATGAGCTCCGTGTTGGGCGAGGTATAGACGCAGAAGGACTTCAGCTGACCGTCCTCGCCCATGACTACGTGACTGTGCTCCCATACGACTGGGGAGAACTGCGGGTTCTCGGTCAGGATGCGCTTCGAGAGGCGGCCCTGCGTCGCCCCCCCATCCTCCAGCTCATCCCAGACCCTCTCGATCAGATAACGCGGCATCTCTTCTCCCAAGTCTCGACGTCGATCAGACAATCCTACGCCTTCGGTTTGCCGGCATCCGATTCGCTTGCGGATAATCGCTACGAGGATGGTCCGCTCCCCGGAGGCCCGGAGCAAAGGATGAGTCGCGTCGCCCCGATCTGGAGTTCGCCCACCATCGAGACGCCCCTCACTGTCGGATCTCAGTCGGGTTTGGACTGGTCCGCTCCCCGTGTTGGCGTTGACAGGTTGCTGGTGAGGGTTTGCCCGGACACGATCGGAGCTGGGGCCGTGGGCCGAAGCGGAGATCGTGTCCGGGGCGCCTTCCAGGATGGGCCGCTTAACCGAAGGAGATTCCCGTTGAGCGAGAAGAAGAAGTACCGCACGTGGACGGTTCAGCAGAAGCTCGAGATCGTGCTCGCTGGGATGCGCGGCGAGGTGTCGGTCGCGGAGGTCTGCAGGGAGCATCAGATCTCGGAGACCCTGTTCGCGGTTACGGACTGCGGGGATGGCTCGCTTATCACCACCGAGCTACGTCCGAGCAAGGCCGAGATCGCACGCCAAAACCTCGAAGACACGGGCCTTGCTCATCTCGTCGAGCTGAGGCTCGGCGACGCCCAGCAGACGCTTGTCGATCTCCCCGGCCCCGTCGATTTTCTATTCCTCGACGGCCGCAACGACCTCTACCTTCCGGTACTCCATCTCATCGAGCGGCATATGGCGTCCGATGCGCTGGTGGTCGCCGATCTGAGCACTGAGGACCCGATCTCCTCCCGTATCTGGAGTACATCCACAATCCCGACAACGGCTACTTCTCGATCGAGAGGGTCTGTCCGATTCTGTTGGCCCGGTACCACTGGGTCTGGCTGCTCGGTGGCTCAGGGCGTGGCTGCGGTGTGCGCGAGGACACGACAAGATCCTTGCTGAACTCCATGTGGTCTATGGAGAACGCTGCAGGCGTTCGCTGCGTGACTCTCGGTCAGACACATACGCTGTAGTGGAGGTGAACGACGCCGTTTCGGAACCGGCGCTCATAGAGAAGTTCGAGTTGCGCGCGGACGTTGTCTGGCAGGGCGCGCTTGCCGGCACCCACCACGATCGGGCACAAGAACAGATGGCACTCGTCGACCAGCCCCGCGCCGATTGCGTGGCCAGCGAGCTCGGCACCCCCGACTGTGATGTCGGCCCCCGAGGACTGCTTGAGCCGCCGGACGGCATCTCGATCGAACTCGCGCTCGATCCGCGTCCTCGCGCTGGATACCGTCTGAAGCGCCCGGGAGTACACGATCTTCTCAGCTGCCCGCCAGATCCCAGCATAGTCCCAGAACACTGCCGGCTCATCGGCCTCGGTGCTCACGGTCTCCCAGAACACCATCGTCTCGTACATCCGGCGCCCGTATAGGTAGGTGCCGATCGGCCGCTCGAGATCGTTGACGAACGCATGCACCTCGTCATCCGGCGCCGCCCAGCCGAACTTTCCCTGAGAGTCCTCGACGTATCCGTCAAGCGATGCGATCGCCGAGTAGATCAGCTTGGCCATCTCAACCTCCGTGGTCATGGAGCTTCGCGGGCTCCCAAAAGAAGCCGATGGTAGCGTCGTGCGAGGTGGCGCTTGAGGCAGCGCATCGCCTCGATCCGGCTCTTGCCCTCGGCTTCCTTGTGCTGCAGGTAGGCGCATGTCCCGGGGTCCAGGCGCCCGCGGGTGATGGCGATGACGTGCAGCGCGCGGTTGAGCTGGCGATTGCCGCCACGATTGAGGCGGTGGCGATCGGTGCGGCCGGACGAGACTGGGATCGGTGCGACGCCCGCGAGTCGCGCGAAGTGCGCGTCGCTCTTGAATCGCTGGGCTCCGGCGGTTTGTCCGCTCAGGATCGCGGCGGTGAGGAGACCACAGCCGGTCTCGGCGAGCATCTCGGGGCGGTGCAGACGGACGAGGTCGCGCAGGTCGCACTTGAGCTGCTCGGCGTCGCGGGTGAGCGGGCGCCGAGGTCCGCCCGCTGCCCGACGCGCCGCCGATTCTTGCCTCGGGGATGGTCGGGCGAGCGGTCGCCAAGATCGACATACCCAACGTGATCCACGCACCCACCGCGCCCGGCCCTGGCGCTGGTGGGCGACGCCGCGCCGGCTACGACCGGCTGCGGGGCGTCGGCTGCGGCTGGGCGCTGCAGTCCGGCGAATGGTTCGCCGACAGCGTCACCCGGGCGCTGCTCGGAGGTGAGCCCTTGCAGCTCGGCCGGATCGGGAGGAGCGATCGGGGTGCCATGAGCGCTGTGGGTGTCGGGTTGGTGATGGCCAGTGGCGTGCAGGAGGCCACGCCTCGGCACCCGGGCACGAACGCTGCTGATTGCGCTTGTGATCGCGACGATGGCGATGGTGAGTCGACAAGACCAACCTGCCCGACGAGTTGATCCTGACGCACTATTTCACCTTGCGGGATGAGAAGATTGTTACCCTCGTCATAATCCGCAACACGCCAGTCGCGCAATAGACGGGCGCGCTAGTCCTCGGCTGCGTTGAGCAGGACGGCTAGTGAGACGTCGAGAGCCGATGCGATCTTACGAAGTGTTGGCAGCCCCGGTTCATGCAGACCGCGCTCAATGCGGCTCAGCGTGGATGTACTGATGCCTGCCTCGTGGGCCAAATCTTCCTGCGGCCGTTCGCCTCGTAACTGCCTGATCGTCGCGCTGACGGACACACAGTAAACATTGACTGTTTCAAGGCACAAATGCCAGAGCAACAATGCCTAGGCAACTATGCTTTGGTAGGCTGGCCGCGCCCGCTTGGACCGTATCCCCACAGATTCGTCCAGGGGGCGCTTCCACAGAGCCCTGCTTCGTCCCTGTCGAGCAGGGCTCTGTGCTTCCAAGGCCGCGCCGGATTGGCGCGCAAGCACACGCGGCAGTGCCGGCTAAGGTAGGCCAATGGCACTGATCCGAGCAAGCGGCCCGCTGGAGCGAGCGGTTCGGCGATGCCTGCCGGAGCGACCGTTCCACGTTCACTTCTGGGACGGCGGGAAAGTCGAGGCGACGAGCGCAGGTGCGCCGACGTTCTTCGTTAGGCGTCCGTCGGCGATGTCGCACTTCCTGCGGGCGCGGGGGACGCTCGGTCTCGGTCGCGCCTACGTGGACGGCTCGCTCGACGTCGATGATCTCGACAGGGCGTTCATCGTGGTCGACGAATGGGAGCCGCCGCGGCTGAGCGTCAAGGATCGGGTGCGTTTGGGGTTGGGCATCGTGGCCGCCGCACTGCCCGGTGGGCTGCCCAAACGCCCGAGCATCGAGCTGATCCTGCGCGGTGAGCGTCACACCCTTGAGCGCGACGCTGCCGCCATCCGTTACCACTACGACGTCGGTAACGATTTCTTTGCATTGTTCCTCGACGAGTCGATGACCTACAGCTGCGCGATCTACTCGCGGGGCGCGCAGACATTGGAGGAGGCCCAGCTGACAAAACTCGACCTGGTGGCGAGCAAGCTCGGCCTGAAACCCGGGATGCGTCTGCTGGATGTCGGCTGCGGGTGGGGCAGTTTTGCGATCCACGCGGCGAAGCGCTACGGCGTCACGGTCACCGGCGTAACGCTCTCGCCGTCGCAGGCCGAGCTCGCGCGAAAGAAGGTCGCCGAGGCCGGGTGCGGCGAACAGGTGGAGATCAAAGTGGCCGACTATCGCGAGCTACCGGGTAAATCGTTCGACGCGATCGCGAGCATCGGCATGTCCGAGCACGTAGGCGAGAGCCAGATCGACAACTATGCGAAGTCACTGTTTGCGCTGCTGAGCCCGGGCGGCGTACTGCTGAACCATGCGATCGCCGCGCTCGACCCGGAGTATGACTCGCTCGAGGATGAGTTCTCGATGCGATATGTGTTCCCCGACGGCGAGGCGCTGCCGCTATCCCGGGTTCAGCTCGCGCTGGAACGCGCCGGGTGTCACATCGACCATGTGGAGGGCTTCAGGGAGGACTACGCCCGCACGCTGCGTGAGTGGACCAAGCGATTGGACGAACACCTGGAGCAGGCCGAGAAGCTGGCCGGGGTGCAGCGCACGCGTATCTGGCGGCTGTATCTCCGTGCCGCCAGGCATGGCTTTGACACGAACATCACCGCCGTCTATCAGGTCCGCGCGCGCAGACCCACCTGACCGGGCGGTCAACCCCGGCGTTCGCGGACCCCGGCGTCCGCGGAATCAAACCCTCGGCAAGCGGTACTTGCGCGTGACGGGGCAGCGCTCGAGCAGGCCGAGCTCGACCAAGGTGAGCGCGTAGCGATGTGTGGTTGACGGGCTCATGCTGAGATCTTTGGCGATTTCCACGATCCCGCGTGGGTCGCCGTCGGGGCCGAAGCAGGTGAGGATCGACAGTCCGCGCAACAGCGAACGCGACAGGCGCGGGTCGACGGCGCCGATCGGCAGGTATCCGCTGAGCCGGGATGCCGCGGTCGTCCTGGACGAGGACTTGCCGTTCGCGGGAGCCATCGAAGCGTTAAGGGTGTCGCCGATGAGCGTTGAGATGCTTGGGGCGCGGCTCTGAGAGGCCGCGCGCACGACGTTGTCGACCTGGGTGGGGGAGAGTGTGATCGAGATGGAGAGCGGCTCGTCGTTGGTCATGGGGCGATCATGGCATATGCAGACGACTGTCTGCAACCCCATGTTTCTCAATGCGACCTGGTGCGCCTCGAAGCGTCTCACGTGTCGAGACGCCGACTCGGGCGGCGGACGGCCGGCGGCGCCGTGCACGGATGACGGTGAGCGCAGACCGGCGTCCGTTGCTTGTGCATGCAATTATTAAGGGGCGTGAGCAAGATCGCGGTTACCCATTTCACCGACCCCGGCTGTCCGTGGGCCTACTCGGCGAGCCCCGCGATGGCGGTGCTGCGCTGGCGCTACGGCGAGCAGTTGGACTGGCGGCTGGTGACGATCGGGCTGGCCGAGGACCCCAAGCGGTATGAAGACGCCGGGTATACGACGACGCGCATGACGGTCGGCAATCTGAGCTTCCGCGATCGCTACGGCATGCCGTTCCTGGCCGAACCCCGCGCGCGCATATCCGCCACGACGCGCGCCTGCCGAGCGATCGTTGCCACGCGCCTGAATGACCCGCAGCGCGAGCACGAGGTGCTGCGCGCGCTGCAGCTGGGCTGGTTTACGACGACGCTCGTGCTCGACGAAGACGAGGACATCAAGCGGGCGCTGAAGCGGGTGAAGGGGCTGGACGTCGACGCGATCGTCGCGGCGATCGAAGACGAGCGCACGATCGAAGCGTATGAAGCGGACAAGCAAGAGACCCGCGAAGCCGAGGGCGGGCCGACGCACGCTCAGGGCAAGGCGCGCCAGACCGACGGCCCGGTGCGCTATTCCGCGCCATCGTTGATGTTCGAGAACGCGGAGGGCCGGCGGCTGGAGGCCGGCGGGTTTCAACCCGTCGAGGCGTATGACGTCGTGATCGCGAACCTCGATCCGACGCTCGAGCGCCAAGCGCCGCCGCAGGAGCCGACCGAGGCGTTGCGAATGTTCCCGGCCGGGCTCGTCACCCAGGAGGTCGCGGCGATCATGGCGCATAACAACATGCCCGTGCACCGGGACATCGCCGAGCTGGCGCTGGCCGAGCTGCTTGGCGCCGGCGCGGTCCGGCGCGAGGCGCTGGGCGACGATGCCCTGTGGCAGATCGCCTGAGCAGAAGCGGACGCAGGCGCGCAGGTCAATGCACGTCCGTTAACGCACAACCGCGCGTTGACGTGCGGGGAGGGTAGCCTCCAGCCGATGTCGATCAAGGTCACACTCCCCGATGGAAAGCCGCTGGAGCTGCCGGACGGCGCGACGGGCGCCGATGCCGCGGCGGCGATCGGGCCCGGCTTGGCGAGGGCGGCGTTGGCGATCGAGGTCGGCCATCCGGTGGCGGGTGATGGTGATGGTGGCGGTGAGCGGCCCGAGGTGCGAGACCTGCAGCGCCCGCTGCCCGACGGGGCGAGCGTGGCGATAGTGACGAAGAAGAGTGGCGAAAAGGCGTTGGAGCTGATCAGGCACGACGCCGCGCATGTGCTGGCCGCGGCCGTGATGGAGATGTATCCCGGGGTGAAGATCTCGATCGGTCCACCGATCGAGCAGGGGTTCTACTACGACTTCGAGTTTCCCGACGGAACAGCGATCTCGGAGGCGGAGCTGGCACAGATCGAAGAGCGGATGCGCGCGCACGTTAAGGCGGGGGAGACGTTTGAACGTCAGGAGGTGACGCCGGCGCAGGCGAGGGAGCGGTTCGCCGCGGAGAGGCAGGATTACAAGGTTGAGCTGATCGATGACCTCGTGCAGGGGGCCGAGCAAGGGAAGCCACTGCAAACGGTGTCGCTGTATACGAACGGGCCGTTCACCGACCTGTGTCGCGGGCCGCACGCGCCTGATACGAGCAGCATCGGCGCGCTGAAGCTGCAGTCGGTTGCGGGGGCGTACTGGCGGGGGGACTCGGATAGGACGATGCTCACGAGGATTTACGGCACCGCGTTTCACAGCAAGACAGAACTGAAGGAGCACCTGGAGCGGTTGGAGCAGGCCAGGGCGCGCGACCATCGCAAGCTGGGGAGAGAGTTGGATCTGTTCACGTTCTCAGAGGTGTCGCCGGGCGCGGCGTTCTGGCTGCCCGCGGGGACGAGGTTGTGGAACAAGCTGGTGGCGGTCTCACGCGAGATGGGAGAGGAACGCGGGTATACCGAGGTCAAGACGCCGCTGATATACGACGCCGAGCTGTGGAAGACGTCGGGGCATTGGGGCAAGTACCGAAAGAACATGTTCACGGTCGAGGTGGAGGACCGCGAGATGGGCCTGAAGCCGATGAACTGCCCTGGGCACGCGCATCTGTTTGCAAGCCGCAGGCACTCGTATCGCGACCTGCCGGTGCGCTACTCAGAGCCCGGCCTGCTGCATCGAAATGAGGCCTCCGGGGTGCTGCATGGGCTGCTCAGGGTCAGGCACTTCGCCCAGGACGACGCACATATATTCTGCATTGAGGGGCAGGTCCAGCAGGAGGTCGCGGGCTGTCTGGAGCTGGCGTTCGCGACATACAAGCTGTTCGACCTCGACGTGCGCCTGGAGCTCTCGACCCGCCCGGACGAGAGGATCGGTGACGATGAGATGTGGGATCGGGCGGAGGGCGCGCTCACCCAGGCGCTGGACGCGCAGGGGCTGAAATACGAGCTGAACCCGGGAGATGGCGCGTTCTACGGCCCGAAGATTGACATGCACATGACCGACTCGATCGGACGGTCGTGGCAGTTGGGAACAGTCCAGCTGGACTACTCGATGCCGGCAAGGTTCAAGCTCAGCTACACCGGCGCAGACAACTCAGAGCACACGCCGGTGATGATCCACCGAGCGTCGTTCGGGTCATACGAGCGGTTCATCGGGATCATGCTTGAGCATTACGCGGGCGAGCTGCCGTTGTGGCTGGCCCCGGTGCCGGCGATCGTGTTGCCGGTGTCCGACAAGTACAACGAGTACGGGAATGAGGTCGCGGCGAGCCTGCGCGAGAGCGGGGCGTACGTCGAGCTCGACGATCGCGGAGAGTCGGTGGGGCGCAAGATCCGCGATGCGGAGCTGCGAAAGATCCCTTACATGCTGGTCGTCGGCGAGCGCGAGTCGGGCACTGCAAGCGTGTCGGTACGCGAGCACGGCGGCGCCGAGGAGGGCAGCGTCAAGATAAATGAGTTCAGCGAGCGCCTGGCAAATGAGATCGAGCGTAAGGGCGCAAGGGAAGGAGGTTGAGGGATGGGCGAGTCTCGATCGGCGTGTGGGCAAAGCGCGCGGCGACCGCATGACGCGCGTGCGCGTGACCAAGCGTTCGCAAGACCGGGCAGGGTACGTCTGTCGAAGAGGGCGTCTCGGTCTGCCGATGCGAGTGGCATTGCACCCATACCGTGCCCCGCTATACTCCGCCCCGTTGAAGCCTCGCAAACCCTCTCGACCACCGGCCGCGCCGGCGGCGCTCGCGCCCATAACATCCGCTTGACGCGCGACGAGTACACCTAGTGGCGGTACCACGCAGGTTCGACCGGCGCCCGCCCGAGCGCGACACGACTAGGATCAACGAGCGCATCCGCGTGCCCGAGGTCCGCGTGATCGACGACGAGGGCAACCAGGTCGGCGTGATGAAGACGCCCGACGCGCTGAGCTTTGCCCAGGAGCGCGACCTCGATCTCGTCGAGGTCGCCCCGGAGGCGCGCCCGCCCGTGTGTCGCGTGCTGGACTACTCCAAGTACAAGTACGAGCAGGCCCAGAAGCTCAAGCAGGCGCGCAAGCACCAGCAGCAGATAACCGTGCGCGAGATCAAGTTCCGCCCGAAGATCGCCCAGCACGACTACGACACCAAGAAGCACCATGTCGAGCGGTTTCTGCGCCACAAGGACAAGGTCAAGGTGACGATCATGTTCCGCGGGCGAGAGGTCACGCATCCCGAGCGTGGGACCATGATCCTCGATCGCCTCGCCGAAGAGCTCTCGGAGCTCGGGGTGGTCGAGCAGCGCCCGATGCAGGAAGGGCGCAACATGACGATGATGATGGCTCCCAGTAAAGCGGTGCTGGCAGGCAAGGCCGACGAGGTCGGGTCCCCGGACGAGGAGGGGCCTACGCCCGAGTCTCAGCGCACCGCGGACGAGAACGGCGGCGCGAGTACCACCGAGCCCGCCGAGGCCGCCGCGACAGCTGAACCCGCCAAGCCTGAGGCCGCCGAGCCCGAGGCTGCTGAGCCCGCGGAGCCCACCGAGCCAGCGGAGGCTGCTGAGCCCGCGGAGGCTGCTGAGCCCGCGGAGCCCACCGAGCCAGCGGAGGCTGCTGAGCCCGCGGAGGCTGCTGAGCCCGCGGAGCCCACCGAGCCAGCGGAGGCTGCTGAGCCCGCGGAGGCTGCTGAGCCCACCGAGCCCGAGACCGCCGTGACCGGCGACGGCGTGGACGCGACCGCCTGAGGTGCGCCGGCCGGCTTTGAGGCTCTGAGCCTGGTCGGGGGCTCGGGTTTGTCATACTGTTGCGCTCGGTATGCCCAAGATGAAGACACACTCCGGCGCGAAGAAGCGCTTCAAGGTCACCGGCACTGGCAAGGTGCGGGGCAGGCACGCGTTCACGAGCCACATTCTCGAGAAGAAGTCGCCGAAAAAGAAGCGTGCGCTCGGCAGGCCGGCGCTGCTCTCCGACCATGACACGCCACGCGTGAAGAAGCTGCTCGGGGTGGGCAAATGACGCGCGTGAAGCGCTCCGTCAACGCGCGCAAGAAGCGCAGGGCGACGCTCGAGCAGACGAAGGGGTTCCGCGGGCAGGCGCACTCGAATTACAAGCGCGCCAAGGAGGCCCTGATGAAGGCGGATGCCTACGCCTACAGGGACAGGCGCAACCGCAAGCGCGATTTTCGCCGGCTGTGGATCACGCGGATCAACGCCGCCGCGCGCCAGAACGGGATGAGCTACTCGCAATTCATGCACGGCCTGTCGCTGGCCGGGGTGGAGCTGGATCGCAAGGTGCTGGCGGACATCGCCGTGCGCGACGCCGACACGTTCCGACGTTTTGCCGAGACCGCCCGCGAGGCTTCGGCGTCGGCCGCCTGAGAACAGCACCGACATCGACATGCTCCGGGCGTCGCTCCTGAAAGGGAGGGCGCCCTTTTTTGTGCGTGCCGTCCCAAGCAGTGAGGATGATTTGAAAGACCACCGTTGAACCACCACCGTCAAACCGCAACACAGACAGGCATATGACCGCAATCACCTCCCCACATAACCCCAAACTCAAGGACGTGCGCCGGCTGGCGCGCAAGCGCGACCGTGAGCGCGGCGGCCGGTTCGTGGCCGAGGGCGAGGATCTCGTTGGCGCGGCCGAGCTGGCCGGGTGGCCGGCAGTGGAGGGGTATCGCGTGGCAGGCAGCGATCTCGGCGGCAAAGGGTTCACCGACGTCGAGCGGGACGCGCTGGCGGCCGTGTCGACGCTGGGCTCGGGCACGCGCGTGATCGGTGTGTACGAGCAGCGCTGGGGCGAGCCGTGCGGCCCGGTATGCGTGTACCTGCATGGCGTCGGCGATCCGGGAAACGTCGGGACGGTGCTGCGCGGGGCGCTGGCGTTCGGCGCATCGTGTGTTGTGCTCGGACCGGGCTGTGCCGACCCGTACTCGCCAAAGGCGGTGCGGGCGAGCATGGGCACGATATTTGCGGTCGGGCTGGCGCGCGCGGGGGATGTGAAGGAGCTGCCGGGCGAGCGCGTCGCGCTGGTCGCGGGGGCGGGCGAGCCGCTGTCCGAACTGTCCGTGAGGCTTGCTGGGTCGGCGGCCGTGACGCTGCTGGTGGGATCCGAGCGCGAGGGCCTGCCGGATGAGGTCGTGACGGCGTGTGAGCACGTCGCGCACATCCCCATCGCGGCGGAGTCGTTGAACGCCGCGATGGCTGCGACCGTGGCGCTGTACGAGACGACCCGTGGCTCGACTAGGGTCCGGGCGTCATGATCGAGCGGATCGAACAGCTGCGCTCAGAGGCTCAGGCCGCGATTGCCGGGGCTCACAGCAGCGAGGCGCTGGAGGAGCTGCGCGTGCGCTACCTCGGGCGCAAGGCCGAGCTGCCGCAGCTGCTGCGCGGCGTGGCGCAACTGGAGCCTGCTGAGCGTGGGGCGGTGGGCAAGGCGGCCAACCAGGCACGGCAGGCGCTGGAAGGGATGATCGAGGCGCGGGCGGGCGCGCTGAACGGCGCGGAGCTGGAGCGGGGTCTCGCGCAGGACACGATCGACGTGACCCTGCCCGGCAGCCCGCCGCAGCCGGTGGGGAGACTGCACGTGCTGAGCGCGACGATGCGTGAACTGGAAGACATATTTGTGGGACTCGGGTTCACGGTGCTGGAGGGTCCGGAGGTGGAGACGGTGCATTACAACTTCGACGCGCTCAACCACAGCCCGACGCATCCCGCGCGGGGGCGTACGGACACGTTCTATCTCGCCGAGGACGTCGTGTTGAGGACGCACACCTCACCGATGCAGATCAGGGCGATGGAGGAATATCCGCCGCCGTTGTATGTGGTGATCCCGGGACGGGTGTACAGGCCCGACTCAGATGCTACGCACACACCCCAGTTCCACCAAATTGAGGGGCTGGCCGTGGACGAGGACATCACGCTCGGGGACCTGAAGGGCACGCTGCTCGCGTTCGCCAAGGCTGTGTTCGGGGACGAGCGCGAGGTCAGGCTGAGGCCCCATTTTTTCCCATTCACCGAGCCGAGCGTCGAGGTGGACGTGTCGTGCTTTCACTGTGACGGACGGGGATTCGTAAAGGACGGCGCGCGCTGCTACCTGTGCAAGGGCGAGGGTTGGCTCGAGGTGCTCGGCGCGGGCGAGGTGGACCCGAACGTGTACTCGTATGTGCCGACCACTGAACAGAACGCCCCGGGGTATGACTCTGAGCGGGTGCAGGGGTTCGCCTGGGGGATGGGTGTCGAGCGGATCGCGATGCTCAAGCACGGAATCCCCGACCTGAGGTTGTATTACGAAAATGATCTCAGGTTCCTGGAGCAGTTCGGCTGATGCGTGTCCCTCTTACATGGCTACGCGAATACTGCGATCCCGACCTCGACATCAGTGGCGTCGAGGAGCGGTTGACGATGACCGGGACGAAGGTTGAGGCGATTCACCATCACGGGGTGAGTGCGGTCGAGAAGTTCGTCGTGGGCAGAGTAATCACGTGTGAGCGCCATCCAGATGCCGATCGGTTGAGCGTGTGCACGGTCGAGCTCGGATCGGCGGTGGGGGACGGACCCGCGACGATCGTGTGCGGTGCGCCGAATGTCGCCGTGGACCAGACGGTGGCGGTCGCGCTGCCGGGGGCGGTGATGGGGGACGGGACGAAGATCAAGCGCGCCAAGCTCAGGGGTGTGGTCTCCGAAGGGATGATCTGCGCCGAGCAGGAGCTCGAGATTGATTTGGGCCCACCCACCCGCGAGGGCATCCTCGTGCTGGACGAGGTCGTAATCGATGCGGACCGATCGACCGATCGGAGATCAGATGCGATCTCCGATCGTCCAGCCGGGATCTCCGATCGGCCGGCACCGGGAACGCCGCTGGCGGACGTGCTGCCGATTGCCACCGAGGTTATCGAGCTGGAGGTGACCCCCAACCGGCCGGATTGCCTGGGGATGTACGGAGTCGCGCGCGAGCTGCACGCCGCGACGGGGGCGACGCTTGCACCGGAGCCGTGGCACGAAGACCCGGGCTCGCCGGGGGCGCTCGCGGGCGCGGAGGTGTCGGTGCAGTGCCCGGACCTATGCCCGCGGTTCACCGCCCGCGTGTTCGAGGACGTCACGGTCGGTCCGTCCCCGTTGTGGTTGAAGGCGCGACTGAGCGCAGCCGGGCAGCGGTCGATCAACAACGTCGTCGACATCACCAACTACGCGATGCTGCTCACCGGTCAGCCGCTGCACGCGTTCGACCTCGATCGCGTGGCCGGCGCGCGCCTGACGGTGCGCCGCGCAACCGATGGTGAGCAGGTGCAGACGCTCGACGGACAGACACGGGTGCTCGACTCGGAGATGGTCGTGATCGAGGACGCCGACGGCCCGACGTCGATCGCGGGGCTGATGGGCGGCGAGCGCTCGGAGGTGCAGCGGGACACGACGCGCGTGCTGCTGGAGGTTGCCAACTGGCACGGGCCGAACATCCATCGCAGCTCGTGGGCGTTGGGACTGCGCAGCGAGGCCTCCTCGCGCTTCGAGAAGGGGCTCGCGCCCGAGCAGTGCGCATGGGCGCAGGCGGTTGCGACCAGGTTGATGGTCGAGCTGTGCGGGGCGAGGGTGCTGCCGGGGACGATCGACATCGGCGGCGATGGTCCTGCGCCACCCGCGATCAGGCTGCGCGAGGCGCGCGTGCGCGCGATCCTCGGCATCGAGATTCCCCGGGCGCGGCAGGCGGAGATCATGAACGCGTTGGACTTCAAGACCGACGAGGCGGACGACGGCTTGAACGTGACCCCGCCGCCGGTGCGGCGCGAGGACGTCACGCGTGAGGCCGACCTGATCGAGGAGGTCGCGCGAATCGACGGGCTGGAGAAGCTGCCCGCGACGCTGCCCAAGCGCAGGGGGGCGTACGGCCAGCTCTCACACGAGCAAAGGTTGCGTCGGCGCGCGCAGGACGCCCTGGTTGGGTGCGGGTGCTACGAGGCGGTGGGGTGGACGTTCGCCTCGCCGAGCCTCGCCGACCGCTTGCGCCTGGACGAGCGCGATCCGCGCCGGGACGGGCCGGTCGTGGAGAACCCGTTGTCCGAGGAGCAATCGGTCCTGCGCACGACGCTGCTCGGCTCACTGCTGGACACGGCCGCGCGCAACCATGCGCGCGGCATGAACGACCTGCGCCTGTTCGAGATCGGGACCGTGTTTACCACCTCTGCGCATGCGTCGGTTTCCGGCTGGACGGCGCCCGATCCGACCTCCGGGAACCGGTTCGAGCGGGTGGTCGGTGGTCGTGGATCGTTGCCGTTGCCCGGAGAGAGCGCTGCACATACCACGGGGGTGCACGAACGCCGCTCGCTGTCCGTGCTGCTCGCCGGACACCTGCACGAGCCGAGCTGGGGCGTGCCCGAGCCGTGGGCCGCGGACTTCTACGCCGCGAAGGGCATGCTCGAAGCGCTCTCATCGGCGCTGCGCGTGGACGGCATCGAGCTCGCCTCCGACCCCCAGCCGTTCCTGCATCCCGGCCGCGCCGCCGTTGTCACAGCAGGCGGGGGCGAGCCGATCGGCTGGCTGGGCGAGCTGCACCCACTCGTCGCCCAATCCTGGGAGCTGCCCGGCGCAAGCTGTTTCGAGATCGACCTCGACCGGCTGATCGCGGCCGCCCCCGCGGAGACCGGGTATGAGGACCTGATCGGATATCCGCCGCTGCGCCGGGACCTGGCCATCGTACTGCCCCAGGATGTGCCCGCCGCGACCGTCCTGTCCGCGGTGCGCGAGGCGGCGGGGGAACTGCTGCGCGACGTGCACGTGTTCGACGTCTACACCGGCACGCAGGTGGGGGAGGGCAACCGCTCGCTTGCGCTGGCGCTCTCGTTTCGGTCCTCAGACAGGACGCTCGCAGACGAGGATGTCGCGCCCGTACGCGAGCGGATCGTCGCTGCGTTGGGCGCCTTGGGGGGTGAGCTGCGTCGTGGCTGAACAGGGTGCGACGCAGACGTTCGCGCCGGGCTCCCCGCGGGTGCTTGTGGCCGGTGCGACCGGGTTCGCCGGGGCGCTGGCCGCGCACCTGTTGTGGCGTCACCCCCGGTTCGAGCTGATCGGTGTGACCGGGCGCTCGGAGGTGGGCCGGCGCGTGGACGAGTTGTACCCGCGCTACCGGGTGCCGTTGAAGATCGAGCTGCTCGACCTCGATTGGCTGCTAACCGGCGAGCGCCTGGATGCGGCCGTCGTCGCCTACCCGCACGCGGCTGCCGCGCCGATCGTCGGTGCGCTGCGCGAGATGAACGCGCGCGTTGTGGACCTCAGCGCCGACTTTCGCCTCTCATCGCTGGCGACGTACGAGCAGTGGTATGGCTCACACCCGCGACCGGACCTGCTCGGCGAGGCGGTGTATGGGCTGACCGAGCTGCACCGCGCCCGCATCGCGGATGCGGGGATAGTCGCCAACCCCGGCTGCTACCCGACCGCGTCCGTGCTCGGGCTCGCCCCGCTCGCCCGCGCGGGCCTGATCGCCGACGTCGTGATCGACGCCAAGCAAGGCATATCCGGCGCCGGGCGCACATTCGACGACACGACTCATCTGTCGATGGCGGGCGAGAACATTCTCCCGTACAAGGTCGCCTCCCACCGGCACACGCCCGAGATCGAGGAGCAGCTCGGCGATCTGGATCCCGCCCTCTCCGAGTTGCCCGTTCAATTTCAGGCCCACCTCGTGCCGCTAGACCAGGGCGAGCTGGTCAGCTGCTACGTCACCCCCACCCGGACGGTCGCTCCGGCCGAGCTGAGCCAGCTGTACGCGGACGCGTATGCGGACGAGCCGTTCGTCGAGGTCGCCGACGAGCCTCCCGGCACCAGGGAGGTGCGCGAGACGAACTTCTGCCGCGTGTTCGCCGCCGCCGACGGTCACACCGGCAAGGTGGTCGTGCTGTCGGCGATCGACAACCTGTGGAAGGGCACCTCTTCCCAGGCCGTGCAGAACCTGAACCTGATGTACGGGCTATCGGAGACTGAGGGTTTGCTATGAGTGCCGGCAACGACGTGTGGGGCGATCGCACCTCTGACGGCCCTCCGCGGCCGTTCTTTCACTCGCGCTGGACGCCCAGACCCGAGCACGTGCGCGAACTGGACCCCGACGCCGGCCTGCCCGCCGGGTTCAGAGCCGCCGGCGTCGCGTGCGGGATCAAGCCCAGTGGCAACCCCGACCTCGGGATACTCATCTGCGACTCCGAGCGGCCAGTCAGCGCCGCGCGCTTCACCGCGACCGGCACACCTGCGGCGCCGGTGCTGCTCAGCCAGGAGCGCTGCCGGCTGGAGGCGCTGCGCGTGGTGCTCGCCAACTCCGGCTGCGCGAACGCCGCGACCGGCAGGCGCGGCCTGGACGACGCCGCCAAGACGCAGGGCGCGGCGGCGATCGCACTGGGCGTCGCGCCCGAGGAGGTCGCGCTCGGCTCGACCGGAGGAATCAGCTGGTACCTGCCCGTTGATTCTGTGCTGCAAGGCATCCTTGCCGCGAGCGCGCAGCTGCGCCGCGAGGGCGACACGGACTTTCAGCAGGCGATCCAGACGACCGACGCGTTTGAGAAGCGCGCCAACCTCGAGCTCGACCTGCCCTCCGGGACCGTCCGTCTCAGCGCCCAGTGCAAGGGCGCGGGCATGATCTCGCCGAACTTCGCCACGATGCTGTGCTTCATCGAGACCGACGCCGCGTTGCAGCCCCATACGGCGGACCTGCTGCTGGGCGTGTGCGTCAAGCGCTCGTTCGACCGCTGCTCGGTCGATGGGCAGCTCTCAACCAATGACACGGCGATCCTGATGTGCTCCGGCGCTTCCGGCGCGCACGTCGAGCCCGAGAGCGAGGATGAGCTGCGCTTCGGCGAGGCCCTCGACGCGCTCCTGCGAGGGTTGGCGATCATGATGGTCGCCGACGGCGAGGGCGCCCAACGGATCGCGCGCGTCGTTGTGCGCGGCGGACATGCCGACGGCGTCGAGGCGGTCGCGCGCGCGGTCGCCAACTCACCGCTCGTAAAGACGGCGCTGCACGGCGCCGATCCCAACTGGGGACGCCTGATCCAGGCCGTCGGCGCGGCGCTGCCGGGAACCGCGCCGCTGGCGGTTGACCTGTCGATTGAGGGAACGCTCGTCTGCTCGGCCGGCGTCGCGATCGACTACGACGAGGACATGCTCGCGCAGGCGGTTCAGGCGCAGGAGATCGAGTACGAGATCACCCTGCCGGGCCAAGGGTGTGAAACGGAGGTCTTCTTCTCCGACCTGTCTCACGAGTACATCCGGATAAACGCGGAGTACACGACATGAACACCCGCCCAAAAGCGTTGTGGCTCGACCAGCCCGATATGCGACCGGCGACACTCACCCCGATTCGGTTGCTTAGAGGCTGTCTCAAAAGGCGTGCACGCCCGGATGCGTCCCCGGACACGGCGCTGGATCGCCACGTGACGGCTCGCACGTGCCACCAGCATGCGCTTCGCCATCCCGCGTCCCCCAGCTTGGTCCATGAACGCCCTGACCGCACCCGCCTGGTTTTGAGACAGCCTCTTGGCCAAATTGTCACCCACAAAAAACTCAACCCAAGGCCATATCGATGAGAGACGTAGGAACCCTGTTGGAGGCGCTCCCGTACATCAGGGAGTTTCACGGCAAGACCGTGGTGATCAAGTACGGCGGCGCCGCGATGGAGGACCAGAGCCTGCGCGAGGAGTTCGCGCGCGACGTGGTGCTGCTCAAGTACGTTGGCCTGAACCCGATCGTCGTGCACGGCGGCGGCCCCGACATCACCGCCTACATGAAGCGTCTCGGCCTCCCGGTCGAGTTTGTCGGCGGCCTGCGGGTATCTGACGAGAGCACGGTCGAGGTGGCCAAGATGGTGCTCGTCGGCAAGGTCAACAAGGAGATCGTGCTGCGCCTGAACCGTCACGGCCAGCCCGCGGTCGGCCTGTGCGGTGACGACGGATCGCTTTTTCGCGTCGCACGCCGCGCCGCGCCGGGCGGCGAGGACATCGGCTTTGTCGGGCGCATCGAGCGAGTCAACGTCGACGTGCTCAACCATGTCGCCAGCGACTACATCCCCGTGATCGCCTCCGTCGGCGCGGACCGCGACGGGCACTCTTACAACGTCAACGCCGACGAGGCCGCCGGCGCCGTCGCGGGCGCGCTCGGCGCCTACAAGGTCGTGTTCCTAACCGACGTCCCCGGCTGGCTGGACAATCCGACCGATCCGGGCAGCCTGATCGGGCAGGCCAGCACCGAGCAGGTCCATGACGCGCTCGATCAGCTCGACGGTGGGATGCGCCCCAAGTTGCAGGCGTGCGTCGACGCGATCGGGGCTGGCGTCAGCGCCGCGCACATCCTCGACGGGCGGCTCGCTCACTCGCTGCTGTTGGAGCTGTTCACCGATGCGGGGATTGGGACCAAGATCGAGGCCGCCACATGACCCTTTCAGATCTCCAGGCGCTCGAGCGCGAACATGTAATCCCCTCCTACGCGCGCTTGCCCGTGCAGTTCGTGCGCGGTGAAGGCCCGTGGCTATGGGACGACAATGGTGACGAGTATCTGGACTTTCTGTGCGGCATCTCCGTCACGAACATCGGGCACTGCCACCCCCGCGTGGTCGAGGCGATTCGCGAGCAGGCCGGGCGACTGATGCACGTCTCGAACCTGTTCTACACCGAGCCGGCGATGCGCCTGGCCGAGCGTCTGTCGCAGTCGAGCCTGCACGGCAAGGTGTTCTTCTGCAACTCCGGCGCCGAGGCCAGCGAGGCGGCGATCAAGCTCGTGCGCAAGGCTCATCCGAGCGGGGACGTCGTGGTCGTGTACGGGGCCTTTCACGGGCGTACATACGGCGCGCTGTCGGCCACGCCGCAGGAGTCAAAGCAGGCGCCGTTCGCGCCGCTCGTCCCGGGCTTTCGCGCGGTCGACCCGACGCCGGAGGCGATCGCGGGCGCCGTCGATGCGCGCACCGCCGCGGTGCTGCTGGAGCCGATCCAGGGCGAGTCGGGCGTGAACGTGCTCTCCGACGAGGTGCTCGGAGCCGCGCGCGACGCCTGCGACGAGCACGGCGCGGCGCTCGTGTTCGACGAGGTTCAGTGCGGGATGGGCCGCACCGGCACACTGTGGGCGTACGAGCAGACCGGTGTCGTGCCCGACGCGATCACGGTCGCCAAGGCGCTCGGCGGCGGCCTGCCGATCGGCGCGCTCGTCACCGGCCCGCGCCTGGCCGACGTCTTTGCACCGGGCGATCACGGCTCCACGTTCTCCGGCGGCCCCGTCGTCGCCTCCGCGGCGCTGGCCGCTCTGGACATCACCGATGACCCCGATCTGCTCGCCCGGGTGCGCGAGCTCGGCCACCGGTTGCAGGCCGGCCTGCAGCGCCTGCCCCACGTCGTGTCCGTGCGCGGACGCGGGTTGATGCTCGCCTGCGAGCTGGACGTCTCCGCGCCGGAGGTTGCGCGCGGAGCGCTGCTGGAGCAGCGGTTGATCGTCAACGCGACCGGTCCGACGACGGTGCGCCTGCTGCCTCCGCTGATCGTCGACGAGTCCGAGATCGACATCGCGCTGGAGCGCCTGGGCGCCGCCCTGGAGGGCTGAACGATCAGGCGTGCGTTGGAGAAAGGGTTCGAGCTCGACGACGATCCGCGGCGTGTGGACGTCGACGCGGTGCACGCGTTCCTCAGCGGCGAGTCCTACTGGGGTCGGGGGCGCAGCCGCGAGCTGGTCGATGCTTGCATTCAAGGGTCCACTCGCGTGGTGGGGCTCTATCTCGACGACGAGCAAGTGGGCTTCGCGCGCGCGGTCTCCGATGGCGTGATCGTTGCCTACCTCGCCGATGTTTACGTCCTGCCGCAGTACCGCGGACGTGGACGGGGGCTGGAGCTGGTGCGTGAGCTGGTCGACGGCGGCTCTCACTGGAACGTTCGCTGGATGCTGCACACCGCCGACGCCCAGGGGTTGTATGCGAAGCTCGGCTTTGGTGGACCCAGTGCCCCGTATCCATTGATGGAACGTGCTCCCGTCGAGCGGCTGAACTCACCATCACAGTAGCCTTCTCGCTCGTGAGCCACCAAGACCCGAGTTCCTTTTCGCCGCGTACTGCCAGCTACGAGGCCGACCCCGAGCACGTCAACCGGGTCCTGCTGCTGTACTCCGGTGGCCTGGACACGAGCGTGATGCTCAAGTGGATCCAGGACTCCTACGGCGCCGAGGTCGTGTGCCTGACGGTCAACCTCGGGCAGCCGGGCGAGGACTATGAGGTCATCCGCGCCAAGGCGCTGGGACTCGGTGCCCTGGACTGCCACGTGGTGGACGCGCGCGATCAGTTCGCGCGCGAGTACGTCGTGCCCGCGATCAAGGCCAATGCGCTGTACGGCGGCGGCTACCCGCTGTTCACCGCTTTGGGCAGGCCGCTGATCGCAAAGCTCGCGGTGGAGTACGCCCGCAGGTCCGGCTGCGACACGATCGCGCACGGTTGCACGGGCAAGGGCAACGATCAGGTGCGGATCGAGGCGACCGTCGCGACGCTTGCCCCCGAGCTGAAGGTGATCGCGCCGGTGCGCTCCTGGCAGATGGGACGCGATGAGGAGATCGCCTACGCGCGCGAGCACGGCATTCCGATCAAGTCCCACCCAACCCAGGGGACAGAGGCGCAAGCGCCGTACTCGATCGACGACAACCTCTGGGGTCGCAGCTCCGAGGGCCGCTGGATCGAGGATCTCGAGCACGCGCCCGAGGACGATGTTTTTCAACTGATCACCCGTCCTGAGCTTGCGCCCGATGAGGCGGAGATCGTCGAGATCGAGTTCGAGCGGGGCGTACCGGTCGGTTTGAACGGTGAGCACATGGAGCTTGTGGACCTGATCGAACGAGCCGCGCAGATCGGCGCGCGCCACGGCGTCGGGATCGTCGACCACATCGAGGACCGCATCGTCGGTCTGAAGGTGCGCGACATCTACGAGGCGCCTGCCGCGGCAATCATCCTGCCCGCCCATCAGGAGCTGGAGCAGCTGGTCGGCACGATCCACCAGAACCAGTTCAAGCCACAGCTCGATCGCCAGTGGGCCTACCTTGCCTACGCCGGCCTGTGGTGGGAGCCGCTGCGCGGCGACCTCGACTCCTACATGGAGCAGGTCAACCAGCAGGTCACCGGGACGATCGGTCTGAAGCTCTACAAGGGCCATGCGCGAGTCGTCACGCGCTCCTCCCCGAACGCTGTCTACGACGCCGGCCTCGCATCCTTTGCGGAGTCTGGCGGCCTGTTCTCCCAGGCCGCATCCCCCGGGTTCATCGAGCTGTGGTCGCTGCAGTCGCGCATGGCTTGGCGCCTGCACAATCGCTCCTGATCGGGCGCCGTCAGCAAAGTTCTGGCGCCCCGGTCGCGTCCGGTCCAAACCGTAGGCTCACAGGAGAGCCCATGATCGCCGAAGAGACCCCCGGAGGAGAGCCTCCCCCCCCGACCGAGCGCGACCTGCTGGCGGAGCGCCGCGCGCGCCGCGCCGCCCTGTCGGGCGACCTCGCGTTGGTTCACCGCGCCGAGGTGGCCGAGGCGACGGTGCAGACGCTCGAGACGCATCTCTCGAGCCTTCAGCAGCGTTTGCAGGAGGTCGAAGATGAGCGAGGCCGCAGCATTGAGCGGCTGGCCGCGAGCGAGAACGAGCTGCGGCGCGTCAAGCAGCAAGAGTACGCCGAGCAGCAGCTGCGCGTCGAGGCCGAGCGGGCCCTGACGATCGCCACCGACAGGTCGGCCGATGGCGCCCTGGCCCGTTCGGAGGTAGTCCAGCGGTTGCAGGCGCGCATCGCCGAGGTCGAGCGCCGCGCGGAGCGGCTCGCCGATGAGATCGGGTCAGAGCGTCGTGCGCGCGAGCACACCGAGCGCGCGCTGGAGGCGATGCGCGAGAGTCACGCCACGATGGCCGCGACGGTCCGCGAGCTCAGAGACGTTGCGAAGAGGCTGCGCGATGTCGCCGCCAACTCTCCGAGCGGAATTGCCGACGTGCCGGTGTCCATGCCGCCGATGCCGTCCGAGCCACCCAACCAGGCGCGGCGCGAGGAGATGGCCGATGCGCTGGCCGCCGCCGTCGAGCGTCTGCGCGCTCGCGCGGAGGAGTCCTCGCTGCCGGCGCATGAGCTCGAGGACACGCCGACCACCGGAGCGCCGGCCGTTGGCGCTCTGACCACGGGCGCTCTGCGTGCGAGCGAGCCAACCTCGGCGCCCCCGCTCGCCGTGGCGCCACCCGTGCCGAAGCCGAAGCCGCACAAGCACAGCCTGTCGCTGATCGGTCGCTGGCGGGCTGCCCGCAAACACCGGCGTGACGCCCGTCGGGCTGCCGCCGACTCGCCTAACATCGCCAAGCACCGGTGACCGCCCCAGCCTGCGCCCATCTGCACGTCCACTCCGAGTACTCGCTGCTCGACGGGGCTTGCAAGATCGACGCGCTCGCGGCCCGCGCCGCGGAGTTCGGACAGCCCGCCCTGGGTCTCACCGACCACGGCGTGATGAACGGCGCCGTCGAGCTGCACAAGGCGTGCGCCAAGCACGGCGTGAAGCCGATCGTCGGCTGTGAGATCTATCTCGTCGACGACCATGCCGCGGCCGCTGCCGGTCCGGGGTCCCCGAAAGTGCGGCGCAACCACCTGACGCTGCTGGCCCAGAGCGACGCCGGCTATCGCAACCTGGTGAAGCTCTCCTCGGCGGGTTTCCTGGAAGGGCTGAATCGCGGCAAGCCAACGGTCGACCTCGGCCAGATCGAGCGGCACTCGGACGGCGTGATCGCGTTGACGGGCTGTCTGGCCTCGCGCTTCTGTCAACACCTGCTCGAGGATCGCCCGCAGGATGCGCGCGCGCATGTCGACGATCTGCGGCGGATATTCGGCGCGGAGAACGTTTACTTCGAGGTGCAGAAGAACGGGCTGGCGCCCCAGGAGAAGTGCAACGAGGGGATCGTGCGGATCGCCGGCGAGGTCGGTGGCAGCCTGGTGGGCACCGGCGATGTGCACTACCTGCGCCGCGAGGACTACGAACACCATACGGCGCTGCTGTGCGTGCAGACCAAGAGCACGATGGCGGCTCCGAAGATGACGTTCGACACGAACGAGTTCTACCTGCGCGACAGCGATGAGATGCACACCGCCTTCGCCGAGTGGCCCGAGGCGATCGCGAGCACGCTGGAGATCGCGGAGCGCTGCTCGGTGGAGATGGAGCTCGGCAAGCAGCTGATCCCCAGCTACCGGACGCCCGACGGCACTCCCGAGCGCGAATACCTGCGCCGGCGAGTGCAGGAGGGCCTTGCGCTCCGCTACGGCGATCCGCCACCCGCGGAGGCGGTGCAGCGCATGGAGATGGAGCTCGACGTGATCGACCGCATGGGTTTCAACGCCTACTTCCTGATCGTCTGGGACTTCGTCAAGTTCGCCAAGGAGAACGGCATCGCCGTCGGTCCGGGCCGCGGCTCGGCGGCCGGGTCGATCGTCTCCTACTGCCTGGCGATCACCGACGTCGATCCGCTGCAGTACGACCTGCTGTTCGAGCGTTTCCTGAACCCCGAGCGCGTGTCGATGCCGGACATCGATATCGACTTCTCCGTGCGTGGACGCGAGCGGGTGATGCGTTACGTGACCGAGAAGTACGGGCGCGAGTCGGTCGCGCAGATCGTCACCTTCGGCAAGATGTTCCCGCGCGCGGCCACCCGCGATGCGGCGCGGGTGCTGGGCTTTGACTACGGCATCGGCGATCGCCTGGCGAAGCTGATCCCCGACCCGATCATGGGCCGTTCGCCGTCGTTTGAGGAATGTCTGAAGGCCGGCCAGCCGTTGCGCAAGGCATGCGACGAGGAGCCGGTGGCAAAGCAGATCGTCGACATCGCGCAGGGACTTGAGGGAATTGTGCGTAACTCCTCTATCCACGCCGCCGCGGTCGTGATCGCCGACCGGCCGCTGACCGACATCGTGCCCCTGCAGCTCGCCGACGGCGGCACCGACGAGCAGGGCGAGAAGGTGTTTCGCACCGTCACCCAGTTCTCGATGAAGCCGATCGAGGAAATCGGCATCCTCAAGATGGACTTCCTCGGTCTGCGCAACCTCGACGTGATCGAGGACGCGCTGGACATCATCGAGCGCTCCAGCGGAGCTCGCCCGGACATGACCACGCTTCCGCTGGATGACCCCCGCACGTATGAGATGCTCGCCCGCGGCGACTCCACCGGGGTGTTCCAGTTCGAGTCCGAGGGTATGCGCGAGGCATTGCGGAAGGTACGCCCTGACGAGTTCAACGACCTCGTCGCGCTCAACGCGCTCTATCGCCCGGGCGCGATGGACCAGATTCCGGTGTACGCCAAGGGCAAGCACAACCCGCAGGCGATCGCCTATCCGGACGAGCGCCTGCGAGGCATCCTCGAGTCCTCCAACGGGGTCATTCTCTACCAAGAGCAGGCGATGCAGATCTCCAAGGAGATCGCCGGCTTCTCGGGTGCCAAGGCGGATGATCTGCGCAAGGCGATCGGCAAGAAGAACCGCGCCGCGATGGCAGCTCTGAAGCCCGAGTTCGTCGAGGGCTGCCGGGCGTCGGGCACAAAGCCCGATGTGATCGAGTTCCTGTGGAACAGCAACGAAAAGTCGGCCGACTACTCCTTTAACAAGAGCCATGCCGCCTGCTACGGGCTGATCGCTTATCGCACGGCGTGGCTAAAGGCCAACCATCAGGCCGAGTACATGGCGGCTCTGATCTCCTCGGTGATGTCCACGAAGGACAAGGTGCCCTTCTTCGTCGCTCGCTGCGAGGAGATGGGCATTGAGATATTGCCTCCGGACGTCAACCTCTCAGACCACGAGTTCACGGTCGTCCAGCGCAACATCCGCTTCGGGCTGGATGCTGTCAAGGGCGTCGGCTACCAGGCCGTCGAGGCGATCAAGCGGGCGCGCGATGATGGAGGTCCCGCCCGCCCGTTCACCTCGATCTGGGACTTCTGCGAGCGCGTGGACAGTCGCGCGGTCAACAAGAAGGCGATCGAGGCGTTGGTCAAGTGCGGCGCGCTCGGCTCCACCGGCGCGAGCCGCAAGGGGATGCTCGAAATTCTCGAGCAAGCCCAGGGCGCTGGTCAGAAGCTCCAGCAGGACGCGCAGATTGGTCAGGGCTCGATCTTCGACCTGCAGGAAGACTCCTCGCCGGCTGCGCAGACGCCCGCTGGTGGGCTCGGGCTCGCTCGTCCGGTGCACCCGCCGATACCGACCGCCGAGTTCGAGCAGACCGAGATGCTGGCAGCGGAGAAGGAAGCGATTGGGCTGTTCGTCTCCGCGCACCCACTCAAGCCGCTGCGCGACGCGCTGCGGGCTCGCGTGGACTGCCCGCTAGCCTCGTTGGCCGATCGCCGCGACAAGGACTTCGTGACCGTCGGCGGGATCATCACGGAGGCCAAGAAAATCCGCACCCGCAACGGCGATCACATGATGTTCGCCACCCTCGACGACCTCGCGGGAGCGGTCGAGATACTCGTGTTCGGCAAGGCGCTGGCCGAGCACGAGGCGGCGCTGGCCGTCGACCAGGTGGTGATCGTGAAGGGTCGCGTAGACCACAAGGAAGCGGGCAAGACGTGCTTGGTCGCGCAGACCGTCGAGGTGTTCGCCCCCAGCGAGCAAGAGATCGCAAAGGCCCGCAAGCAGGCCGACGTGGATGCCAGGACGGCGGTGACGCTGGCCAGACCGGTGCACGCGCGCGTTGACGCCGCGAACCTGTCCGCAAGTGCGATCGAGGACATCAAGCAGGTCGTCGAGGACTACCCCGGGCCCGCCGAGATCGTGCTCGACATTGACACTCTCGCCGGGGTACGCCGCCTGCGCTTGGGGGAGGCGTTTCGCGTGCAGAACACTCCCACACTATGCGCCGAGCTGGAAAACATTTTCGTGTCCGGGCCGGCAGTCGCCGCGGCTATCTCCGGCTGACACTGCGCCCTTAGGGCGTATCCCGATAGGAGGGTGCGGCTGGGGCGTTCTAGGGTCAAGCGGAGCGCGGACGCAAGGGCGAAGGCATGGTGGTGCCATGTCGAGCCCGAGGACAAAGCTCCGCGAAGGCCATCGGGCGCATCCAGACGTGCGGGCCTATCGGGATACGCCCTTATGAACGTTTGCGCGCTTGCAGTCCTCGCTCGCGCAACTCCATGACCATCGCGATTTCTGCGCGCGAGGGCCCTTCGCGGTTCTCGCCGGGGGTCTCCAGCACGCACGGCAGCTTCTGCAGGCCGGGGGCGGATAGAAACGCGATGCAGCCCTGCTCGCCGAGCTCGCCCGCGCCGACGTTCGCGTGACGGTCGCGGTTGGAGCCGAGAGGAGTCTGCGAGTCGTTGCAGTGCAGCGAGCGGACGCGACCACGGCCGAGCTTGCGTGTGCACTCGTGCAGAACCGAGGCCATGCCCGAGACGGTGCGGATGTCATAGCCGGAGGCGAGCAGATGACAGGAGTCCAGGCACACCCCCAGGCGCTCGCCGCCGCCGGATGCGTCCAACAGTCGCGCCAGCTCCTCGAATGAACGCCCCAGCGTGCCGCCCGCGCCGGCCGTGTTCTCCAGGTGCAGCTCGCACCCCTCGCTGTCGGCCAGCGCCTCGCGGATCGTCTCCCCGGCGCGCGCGATCGCCGCGCCGACGTCGCCGGTCTTGGCCGAGCCGGGATGCAGGACGACCCCGGATGCCCCGATCGCCGCGCCCACCCGCAACGAGTGAGTCAGAGACGCGAGCGACTTCGCGCTGATGTCCGGGTCGTCGCTCGCGCAGTTGAGCAGGTAGACCGCGTGGATCAACACAGCGTCGATCGGGCTCGCGGCCATCGCCTCCCGGAACGCCGCTATGTCCTCGTCGCGGTAAACGGTCGGCTTCCACATCCGCGGCGACTGGTTGAAGATCTGGATCGCGCGACAGCCACGGTCGACGCCGCGCTCGATTGCTTTCGGCAGGCCTCCCGCCGGTGAGACGTGTGCTCCGATCAGCATTGCGTGTAACGGGGGGCGGCTGCGGCTAGCATGCGGCGCATCCTATGAGGGTTCGCTTTGCACCATCGCCGACAGGGGCGCTGCACATCGGTGGCGCGCGTACCGCGCTGTTCAACTGGCTGCTCGCGCGCCACGAGGGTGGAGAGCTGGTGCTGCGCATCGAGGACACCGACCGCGAGCGCTCCACACCGGAGAACATCGAGCAGATCCTCGATGCGTTGCGCTGGCTGGAGCTCGACTGGGATGAGGGGCCGATCCTCCAGACAGACCGTTCCGAGCGTCACGGCGAGGCGCTGCAGGCGCTGCTCGCGTCAGGCCACGCCTACTGTTCGACTGCGACCGCCGATGACGTCAAGGCCTTCAAGCAGCTCTACGGCGCCGATCGCGGCTTCCGCGGAAGACCTGAGGAGAGCGGGGCGGTGCGCCTGCATGTGCCCGCCGAGGGCGCCACGGTCGTGCACGACGCGATCCGCGGCGAGACCCGCTTTGAGCACACCCATCTGGACGACCCCGTGATCGCGCGCGCGGACGGGACGGTGCTCTACAACTTCGCCGTTGCGATCGACGATCTGGACGCCGGCATCACCCACGTGGTTCGCGGCGAGGATCATCTCTCGAACACCCCCAAGCAAGTGCTCGTGCTGGAGGCCGCCAGGGCGGCTGGCTTCGGTCCCGATGCTACGCCGCTGCCGCTGTATGCGCACCTCCCGCTGTTGCACGGGCCGGACGGCAAGAAGCTCTCCAAGCGCCACGGCGCAGCCTCGGTGGGAGAGCTGCGCGACGCCGGCTATCTGCCGGAGGCGGTGCGCAACTACCTGGCGCTGCTCGGCTGGGGAGCGGGCGACGACGCCACCGTGCTGTCCACCGAGGAGCTGATCGAGCGCTTCACGCTCGATCGCGTTAGCCGCAACCCGGCGCGATTCGACGAGGTGAAGCTGAAGTGGCTGAACGGCGTCTACATTCGCAGCCTGTCCGTCGAGGAGCTCACGCGTCGCCTGGAAGCCTTCACCGGGCGTGAGGGACTCGAGCAGGCCGTCAGGATCAGTCAGGAGAAGATCCACACGCTCGCGGACTTCTGGCCGTTGTCAGGGTTCTTCTTCGACGACCCTGCCGAGGATCCGGCGGCGCGAGCACGCTGGCTCGGCGAGGAGGGGCGTGCCGCGCTGGGTGACGCGCGCGCGCCGCTGGCCGAGCTGGACGACTTCACCGAGGCTGAGGTCGGCACGGCGCTGGAGGCGGTGCTCGCGCGTCGAGAGGTCAAGCCGCGTGAGGTCTATCAGCCTCTGCGCGTGGCGATCGCCGGCACGACCGTCTCGCCCGGCATCTTCGAGAGCGTGGCGCTGCTCGGACGCGAGGAGACGCTGCGGCGGATCGACCGGGCTTTGAGCGTCGACGCGGCTCGTTGATTCGGGTGCGGGGTGGCATAGACCTGCTGGGTGATGCGGGTGTGGGGGTTGGGTGCAGACCCCTGCTGGGTGATTCATACGCGGGTGTGGCGTAGACCCGACCCGGTGATGCAGGCGTGGGTTGCGTGTCGACCGGCGCGCTGATCCAGGCGCCGAAGATCGGCATCGGCCTGCCTCTGTGGCAGGCGCCTGAAATTTTTCTCTCAACCATTCGTCCAGGCCTGCCGATAGGGACCTCGACGATGCCATTGACGGCGACAAAGACGCAGAGCGGTGCACGGAAGTCCGCTCCCAACAGCGCACGGAAGGCAGCTCCCGTACGTGCAGCGCGCGGCCCAGCCGGCGAGTCTCCCAATGCGTCCGCGCCGGCGGCCCCGGGCCGTCAGGGCGAGGGTCATGGCCGGCGCCTGACGATCGCGTTCGAGGCCCTGGAGGCGTTCCCCGCGCTCGCCGAGTCACGCAACCGCCTGCTCGCGGTGGTCGAGAAGAACAACGTTGCGACCGCCGACGTCGTCACCGCCGTGGAGTCCGACGTCGCGTTGATCATCGCGGTGCTGCGTCTCGCCAACCAGGTTCAGGGCAGCCGTGGACGCGTGGAGACGGTTGTCGCGGGCGTTGAGTTGCTGACCGAGCAGACGGTGCAGGCGCTGGCGGGACGGGTTAGGACCTTCGACTTCTTTGAGCGTTCCAGCGTCTGGGACGGTGCTCCCGAGCGCTTCCGGCTGCACGCGCTGGCCACTCAGCACGCGGCCGACCGGCTCGCAGCCGAGGTCGGTTATGAGCACCGTGACCGCCTGACCGTGACGAGCCTGCTGCACGACGTCGGCAAGCTCGTGCTGCTGCACGCCTATCCCGGCTATCCCGCGCAGGTGCACCGTGGCGCGAAAACGCCGGAGGAGCGCATCCATCAGGAGCGCCGCGAGCTGGGCGTCGACCATGCGCTCGTCGGTGGCGTTCTGATTCGTCGCTGGGGTCTGCCGAGCACGGTCGCGACCGTGGTCGAGCGCCACCACAACCCCGACGTCGAGGGCGAGGTCGCGTTCGTGCGCCTGGCGGACATGCTCGCTCACTATGAGCAGGGCTCGGCGGTGTCGCCTGCTGAGATGCTGCAGACCGCGCGCGTCCTCGGTCTCGGCCCGAACGAGCTTAGGCGCGTGATGTATGAGCTGCCGAGCACGACCAGCCAGCGCCAGCGCCACGTCGACCCCTCGCCGCTGTCCGGACGTGAGCTCGGCGTGCTGCAAGGGCTCTCCGAAGGCAAGGTCTACAAGCAGATCGCGCACGAGCTGACGCTCTCCACGAGTACGGTGCGCACGCACCTGCACAACATCTACGGCAAGCTCGGTGCGGTCGACCGCGCGCAGGCAGTGCTGATCGCCACTGAGCGAGGTTGGCTGTAGTTCCCTAGCATCGCCTGGTCGATGCTCTCGATCACCAGCAAGTCCCCGTATGCCGTGCTCGCGCTCACCGAGCTGGGACGCAGCGCGGGCTCGGGGCCGGTGCCGATCGGTGAGCTCGCGCGCCGACGCGAGGTCCCGGTGCAGTTCCTGGAGCAGCTGTTCGCGGTGCTCAGGCGCGCGGGTGTGATCAACTCCCAGCGTGGCGTCAAGGGTGGTTATCGTTTCGCGCGCGACCCCGCGAGCGTGACGGTGTTGGAGATCGTCGAGCTGCTCGACGGGCCGCTCGGACGGAATGCCGAGGGCGTTTTCTCAGACGCCGCCCAGGCCGCTCGCAAGGTGCTAGAACAAACCACGATCGCCGACGTGATCGAGCGCGAGTCGCGCGAGGCCGGCGCGAGCATGTATTACATCTGAGCAGAAGCCGAAGGGCGTGATTCCAACGAGCCGCGTGTCTCGCTACTGCACTGCGCATGACCCGGGTCGAGAACCGCGACTAGTACATATGTCCAGATCTCCCACAGGGAGCTAATTTGTGCTTACACTCCCGGCTCGACCAACCCCACTGCAAAGGCAAACCCGTCGTGAGGCGGGGGCGCAAAGTCAGGGATCTCGATGAGATAGCTCGGCCGCCAGTAGACCGCCACGGAGGGCTATTGTGTTTTCAGATTCGTCGCACCCCGCGTCCGGGAGCTTGCAGCGCCTTGTCCCTATGCCGTATCGATTGGGGGAGCGCTCGAAGGATGCAAATGGCTTTTCGCTCGTCGAGCTTCTCGTCGTCCTCCTGATTATCGGCATCCTCGCCGCGATCGCCATTCCGTCGTTCCTGAACCAGAGGGGCAAGGCGTACGACGTCTCGGCCAAGGAGCTCGCTCGTACGGCCGAGACCACAGCTGAGACGATCGCCACTGAAAACGACGGTGAATACGAAAAAATCACGACGGCTGAACTGCACAACCACGAAATCACACTCCCGCTCTCCGAAACGGAAGGCGGCTCCAAGAACGCCTGGATCAGCGCCGCGACGAAGACCAAGGAAAGCTACACCGTGACTGCGACCGCCGCCGGCACCGGCGACAAATTCACGATCTCGCGGAGCACGACCGGGGTGATAGCTCGCACGTGCAACAGCGGCCCCAGCAAAATCGGCTGCTCAGGAGGAGAAACAAGCAGCTGGTAGGCGCCTATCCGAAACGTCGCACTACGGGCTTGGCGCTCGCCCCGAACGGCGCGAGCGCCGCCCGCCCTCTATTGTCGTGGGCGATATGTCCCGAATCCCGATCAACATTGCGGAGCTGGTGGGGGACACGCCGCTGATTGCATTGCCGCAGCTGTTGGAGGGACCGGCCGCGGAGAACGGCGTGGAGCTGTTCGCCAAGCTCGAGTCCCAGAACCCGGGCGGGTCGGTCAAGGACAGGATCGGCGTGGCGATGATCGAGTCCGCCGAGCGGGAGGGCAGGATCGAGCCCGGGCGCACGACGATCGTGGAGGCCACCTCGGGCAACACCGGGATCGCGCTTGCGTTCGTGTGTGCGGCCAAGGGGTATGACCTGGTGCTGACACTACCGCAGGGCATGAGCCGTGAGCGCGAGAGCCTGCTGCGGTTGTACGGGGCGCGCGTGAACATCACCGAGTCGCTGGGCGGGATGGGCGAGGCGGTGGCGGCCGCGCGCGCGATGGCCGGCAAGCCCGACGCGTACCTGCCCGACCAGTTCTCCAACCCCGCCAACCCGGCGGTCCACCGGCGCACGACGGGCCCGGAGATCGCCCGTGCACTGGAGGGGCATAGCGTTGACGTGCTCGTCGCGGGGGTTGGCACGGGCGGCACGATCACCGGCGCGGGCGGATACCTGCGTGAACACAACCCCGACATGCGTATCGTCGCGGTGGAGCCGAGCGGCTCGGCGGTGCTCTCCGGCGGGGAGCCTGGGCCGCACCGCATCCAGGGCATCGGCGCCGGCTTCGTCCCGGCGGTGCTCGACCGTGAGCTGCTCGACGAGGTGATCCCCGTCTCCGACGAGGACGCGATCCATACCGCCTGGGCCTGCGCCCGGCGCGCGGGCGTGCTCGCCGGGATCTCCTGCGGCGCCGCCCTGTGGGGGGCACTCCAGGTTGCGGGGCGCCCTGAGAGCCAGGGCAAGCGAGTTGTCGTGATCATGCCCGACTCGGGCGAGCGCTACGTCTCCCAGGCATTCTTTGCACCCTGACGCCACCCGCTGTTCGTCCACGTGCAACCAGCACGCGGCCGCCCAGCGTGGGACGTCAGACGCGCCGCTCTCATACTGACTCGGGGCAAACGTCGTTGCGGGGTGCGGAACCGTCGCGGTCGAAACGTCGTGCAGGGCAAACCTCGTCGAGGGGGGCGAAATCTCGTGGAGGGGCGAAACGACGGCGCTACGCTGTTCGTATGTCCGGCCTCAGTGTGTTCGCACAGGTCGCGAAAGAGCTGCGTCGCGACATCGCCGCCGCGCGTGACCGCGATCCCGCGGCGCGCGGCGCCGGGCAGGTCGAGATCCTTGCGACGTGGCCCGGCATCCATGCGCTGCTGGCCCATCGCACCGCGCACGCGTTGCACGAGGCGGGCGTGCCGCTGCTGCCTCGCTCGATCTCGATGTTCTCGCGCGCGCTGACCGGTATCGAGATCCATCCTGCGGCGCGCATCGGCGTGGGCCTGTTCATCGATCACGGCGCGGGCGTCGTGATCGGGGAGACGGCCGACATCGGCGACAACGTGACCCTGTATCAGGGCGTCACGCTCGGCGGCACCGGGTTCGCCACGGGCAAGCGCCATCCGACGGTGCAGGACAACGTCACGATCGGCTCGGGCGCCAAGCTGCTGGGACCGATCACGATCGGTCATGGCGCGAAGATCGGCGCGAACAGCGTGGTCATCACCGACGTGCCTCCCAACTCGACCGTCGTGGGCAATCCCGGCCATCCGGTGCGCGTGGACGGCCGTCGCGTGGAGGGTCCCGATGCCGACTGGATCCACCTGCCCGACCCGATCGCCGAGGCGATTCAGGGTCTCGCCGGCCGCATCGGCGCGCTCGAACGGACGGTCGGCGAGCTCTCCGGCGAGGAGCCGGACGCCCATGTGGCCGAGGTCAGGCCGCTGCGCCCGGTGAAGGGGCCAAACCCAGCGGGGGGGTAGAGATCTTGTCGCGGAAAGGAGCAAGAACGATGACATTGCCCTTCAAGGGTTGCAAGCGCTGCCGTGGTTGCGCCGCGTGCGAGCGGCGCGGCAAGTCTCGTGCACCGACCTCAGGAGCGAAGGCCGCCGGCGCCGGATCGTTGGGTGCGCTTGCCGTCGGAGCGCTGGCGCTGGGCGGCGGGGCGATCGGTGCGCTGGCGATCGGCAAGCTGGCCATCAAGCGCGGCACGATCGGGCGCCTGCGGGTGGACGAGCTGAGCGTCGGTCGCCTGAGCGTCGAAGAGCTGTCGGTCCCCCACGGGCAGCCAGCGCCGCCCGAATGAGGCCGAGGCTTCCTGGACTTCCGAAGCCTCCTGAACCTGTGTGGTCCAGTCCGGTCGTGTGTGGTCCAGTCCGGTCGGCTTCAACGCGGGCGTCCCATGGGGACGGGGGCTCATCCGGCCATTCAAGCACTTGCGACTGGTGCGTCTGATAGACATCCGCCGCTGTGAACCATGCTCTGTTGCGCTCTTATCCTTCCCATGGGCGTCTCCTGACAGCCTTCGCTGCATGCGTTGCCTCCTTGGCGCTGGTCTTGGCGGCCTCATCCCAGCAGGCGCTCGCCGCGTCTTCGCCCAGCGCCTCCTTCGATGGCAGTTCGCAGCTCGTTCCCTACATCATCAACGGGCAGGAATCATCGATCTCGCAGTTCCCTTGGCAAGTCTTCGTGCTGCTTGAAGAGGGAGAAGGAAAAGCGGCAACCTGCGGCGGCTCGATCCTGGATGCGACCCACATTCTCACCGCCGCTCACTGCGTTGATCACGAGGGCTCCACCAACCCCTATCCGGCAAGCGATGCTTTCGTCGAGGCGGGTGCATCCGAAGTGATGGTGGGCGTCGGAGTGTCGCCGGCCACCGCTCAAGAAAGAAGCGTGAGGAGCCTCCGCACCGATCCCTACTACAACGTCTTGCCGGAAATCAAGGACGATGTCGCGGTCCTTGAACTCTCCTCGCCGCTTGAACTTTCCGCGGAAGTTCACGCCCAGGCCATTTCGCTGGTCCCCGCCGGCGCCACCCCGGCGCCGGGAGCAACGCTCTCGATCAGTGGATACGGAAGGGAGGAAGGCGCTGAAGGGGAAGCACACAACCCGACCGGCAAGCTCAACTCGACGACGCTCACCGCCATCAGCAGCGACGCCTGCCGGGAATCGGTGGGGGTCAATTCCGCCGTGCTGCTGTGTGCGGAATCGTCGAGCTCGGCCACCTGCCAGGGAGACAGCGGCGGTCCGCTGACCGAGGGCAGCCCCGCTGTGCAGGTTGGCATCGTGGACTTCGGCCCCAAGGAATGTCCGGTCGGAAAGCCGGACGGGTTCACCAACGTGGCCGCGCCTGAGGTGCGCGGATTCATCGAAGGCAGCGAATCGCCTCCAGTCGCGGCGCGTCCGACCTCGCCTCCGGTGATCAAATCGGTCGGGGCCGTCCCAGTGGACCTTGGCCCGCTGACCTGCGAACCGGGCGCATGGAACGGCTCTCCATCGTTCACCTACACCTTCCAGGCAGAAAATGGCTCCGGGCAGGCGCTCCAGAGCGGACCGGGCAACGTGTTCACTCCCCCTGCAACTCTGATCGGCGTTCCGCTCGTGTGCATAGTGCAGGCCGGCAATCCCGGCGGAGTGACCACCTTCCGCAGCGCGACGACACCGGCGATCGTGGCTGACACCGGGCTGCCCGTCGCTGCGATCACCGCGCTGAAGTGTCATCTGCAGGCGTGCATGCTGTCGTTTACCGCCTCAGACCCCAACGATGTGGCGCTGAGCCTGCAACCGTCGGTCGCCTACTCGGTCATCGCCGAGTGCCAAAAGAAAAAGAAGAAGAGGGGCAAGAAACCGGCCAAGCCGCCGGTCTGCCACAAGACGAAGGCTGTGCCGATGTCGCTGGATACGATCTCGGCGAGCTCCTTTCAGGGAGTGGTGTCCAGGCTGCCCTACAGCGAGAAGATCACGGTCACCGTTCTGGCCACCAACGCAGCCGGCTTGAAATCCGCGACGCTGGCCATTTACACCACTCTGCACAAGCCCAAGCTCAAGAAGAAGCACAAGAAGCACTAGCGGGACGCCCCGGCTCCTGAGGGCGTGGCGGCGGACAATGCCGCCGCCGGACCGCGCTCGGCGCCGCCCGCCGAGCGCGCATCTATCCTGAGACTGGATGCCCGAAGATACCCGAGTCGAGCTTGAGGGTCCCGATACCGAGCCCGGCGACCTCGACGTGCCACGGCCGCCAGGCCAGCTCGCACCCGATGAGGAAGCGCGGATCGAACGCCTGCTCGAGGGGTTGAACGAGCCCCAGCGCGAAGCGGTCACGCATGGGGAGGGACCGCTGCTGATCCTGGCGGGAGCGGGCAGCGGCAAGACCCGGGTGCTGACTCACCGGGTCGCGTTTCTGATCTACACCGGGCAGGCGCACGTGAACGAGATCCTGGCGATCACGTTCACGAACAAGGCCGCCCAAGAGATGCGGGGACGAGTCGAGCGGCTTCTGAACCGCAACATGCGCGGCATGTGGCTGATGACGTTTCACGCCGCCTGCGCGCGCATCCTGCGCTCCGAGGCCGAGCGCCTCGGTTACACGCGCCAGTTCACGATCTACGACCAGGCCGACGCGCGGCGGCTGACCCGTCGCTGCATCGACGAGCTGGGGATCGACCCCAAGCGGTTCACTCCGGCGGCGATCCACAGCCAGATCTCGGCGGCCAAGAACCGGCTGCAGGCCGCAGCCGACTATCGCCAGGCCGTGGGCTCGCCGTTTGAGGAAATGGTCGCGGACGCGTACGAGTGCTACGAGCGCGACCTGCTGCGCATGAACGCAATGGACTTCGACGATCTGCTGTTTCGCACGGTCAATGTGCTGGAGCTGTACGAGGAGGTTCGCACCCGTTATGCGCGCGCGTTCAGGCATGTGCTCGTGGACGAGTACCAGGACACCAATCACGCCCAGTACCGGTTGCTGCAGCTGCTCGTCGGCGGTGGCCGCGCGCCCGCGCGTGGCGATCGCGTCCAGCTGGAGGGCCACCGCAATCTCGCTGTAGTGGGCGATGACTCGCAGTCGATCTACGGATTTCGCGGAGCCGATGTTCGCAATATATTGGACTTCCAGGATGATTTTCCCGATGCGCGCGTGGTCAAGCTCGAGCAGAACTATCGTTCGACGCAGACGATCCTGTCCGCGGCGAACGCGGTGATCGCCAACAACCGCGGAGGCATCGCCAAGCGCCTGTGGAGCGAGCACGGCGACGGCGAGCAGATCCACGTGCGCGAGCTGGAGGACGAGCATGGCGAGGCGCGGTTCGTGGTGGGGGAGATCGAGCGGCTCGTGGACGAGGGCGCCGCCCGCGCGGAGATCGCCGTGCTGTACCGGACGAATGCGATGTCGCGGGTGATCGAGGACACGCTCGTGCGCCGCGAGATCGCTTACCAGGTGATCGGTGGGACGAAGTTCTACGAGCGCGCCGAGATCAAGGACGCGATCGCCTACCTGTCGTGGCTGGCCAACCCGTTCGACGTGGTCAGCTTCACGCGTGTCGCCAACTCTCCCCGGCGCGGCCTGGGACGAACTTCGCTGTCGCGCATCGTGTCGCACTCCGTCACGGTGGGAGTATCGGTGTGGGAGGCGGCCGTCGCAGCCGAGCAGATCCCTGGTCTCGGCGCCGCCGCCGTGAAGTCGCTGAAGCGGTTCATGGCCACGATGTCCGACCTGTCAGAGATTGCGCAGCAGAGCATCCCCGTCGGGGATCTGCTCGACGCGGTGCTTTCGCGGACCGGCTACAACGAGGCGCTGGAGGCGGAGGCGATGGGGACGGGCTTTGAAAAGACGATCGAGGCACAGGGGCGCCTTGAAAACCTCGATCAGCTCGTCGAGGTCGCACGCGAGTTCGACGCGGGAGCAGACGAGGCGCAGGACACGCTCGACGTGTTCCTGCAACAGCTGGCGCTCGTCGCCGACGCGGACTCCCGGCGCGAGGACGAGGGGCTCGTGACCCTGATGACGCTGCACAACGCCAAGGGCCTGGAGTACCCGATCGTGTTCATAGTGGGCTGCGAGGACGGCGTCTTTCCGCACTCCCGCGCGCTCGACGAGGGCGGATTGGAGGAGGAGCGGCGCCTGTTCTACGTTGGCGTCACCCGCGCCAAGCGCGAGCTGTACCTGACCTACGCGCGGCGGCGCTCGGTGTTCGGCTCGACCACATACGGCATGCGTAGCCGCTTCCTGGATGAGATCCCTGCCGAGCTGACCGATCGCGAGGATGAGCTGCAGCTGAGCGCCGGGGCGATCTCCGCCGGTATCGGCGCCGGTGGGGGTGTCGCGGCGCAGACCGCGCGCGGTCGCGCGCCTGGAGGCTGGGCGGCCTCCCGCGCCCCCGAGACGCCCGCTGGGAAGACATTTCGCATGGGCGAGGACGTCGTGCACGCCGCTTTCGGCGAGGGTGTCGTCACGGGCCTGGAGCCCGGAGGCGTGATCGTCGTGCGCTTCGCCCGCGATGGGGCCGAGCGCAAGTTGATGGCCGAGTACGCGCCGGTCACCAGACGTTAAGGTTCGACCCGATGTCTGCCACGATCATCGACGGCAAAGAGATCGCCGCGCGCGTGCGTGACGAAGTGGCCAAAGACGTGCGCGTATTCACCGAGCAGGCCAAGCGGGCCCCTGGGCTGGCGACGGTCCTGGTCGGCGAGGACCCCGCGTCGGCCGTATACGTTGGAGGTAAGCAGCGCGCCTGCGCCGAGGTTGGCATGGTGGCGCTCGACAAGCGCCTGCCGGCGGACGCGACACACGAGCAGGTCGCGGGATTGCTCGGCGAGCTGAACCGCAACGAGATAGTCAGCGGTGTGCTGCTGCAGCTGCCGCTCCCCGGCCACCTCGACGGCTCGACCCTGACGGGGATGATCGACCCGACCAAGGACATCGATGGGCTGACGCCGGTGAACGCCGGCCTGCTCTCGCTTGGGCGGCCCGGACTGCGGCCGTGTACGCCGCTTGGTGTGCTGGAGCTGCTGAACAGCGTCGACACAACCCTGGAAGGGGCAGAGGCGGTCGTGGTGGGACGCTCCAACCTGTTTGGAAAGCCGATGGCCCAACTGCTGCTGGCACAGAACGCGACCGTGACCGTGTGTCATTCGCGCACGCGCGATCTGCGCGGAGTGTGCGCCCGCGCGGATGTGCTGATCGCCGCAGTCGGTCACGCGCGTCTGATGGAGCGCGAGCACATCAAGCCCGGGGCGGTCGTGATCGACGTCGGCATGAACCGCCTGGAGCCAGAGCAGGCCGGCAACGCCAGCGGGCTCGTCGGAGACGTCGACTTTCAGGCCGCGGTCGAAGTTGCCTCGGCGATCACGCCGGTGCCGGGGGGCGTCGGTCCGATGACGATCGCCTGCCTGTTGCGCAACACGCTCCAGGCGGCCCGCGGTCAGGCGGGAATGCAATGAGACGCCTGCGGATCGGCGAGCTGCTGGCGCTGGCGGGCGCGATCTGCGTGATCGTGTCGTTGTTTCTGCCCTGGTATGAGAACGCGGCGGGCAAGCTCAGTGCCTGGGATACGTTCGGGCCTGCGCTCGTACTGCTGATCGCCGCCACGGCGGCCGCACTCGGCCTGGTCGTGAGCACGATCACCGAGCGCAGCACCGCGCTGCCCGTGGCGGCCGCGGTGTGGAGCACCCTGTTCGGGATCGTCGCCGTCATAGCCGCGGTCGTGCGCGTGCTGGAGCGCCCCGAACACTCCACCTCGCTGTGCTCTGGAGCTTGGGTGGCGCTCGCCGGGGCGATCCTGATGCTGGCCGGCTCGTGGCAGTCGATGCGCGATGAACGAGGCTCGATGTACGAGCCGGCGGAACCGCCGCTGCGCCCGCCTCCCGACCCGGGAGTCAACGGCACAGGCGCTTAGCCCTGCCTGGGCGCCCCGCGCGCTCGATGGCGCAGAGCACCGCTTGCGGGCGCTCCCCGAGGCGCCGCGTAGAATGCGCGCGGTGATCGACCGCGAAGAAGTCCTGCATGTTGCCCGTCTGGCCAGACTGAAGCTGCGCGAGGACGAGATCGAGCCGTTGGCCAGAGAGCTGTCGGCGGTCCTCGACCATGTCGTCCGGATCGGCGAGCTCGACCTCGATGGGGTCGCGCCGACCTCGCACGTGGTCGCTGATGCGATGCCCACCCAACCCGCGCTGCGCGCGGACGAGCCGCGAGAGTCATTGCCGCGCGAAGTCGCGCTCGCGCAGGCTCCGGTCGTGAGCGGCGAAGGGTTCTCAGTACCGAGCCCGCAAGCATGAGCACTCGGCAGACGGACGACATGCTGGTGCTGTCGGCGGCCCAGGCGATCGCTGCGATCGAGGCGGGAGACCTGAGTGCGCCGGAGCTTTTCGCGTTCTATCGCGAGCGGGCGGTTAAGCACGGTCGCGACACGGATGGCGGTCTGAACTGCTTCACGTGGGTCGCGCCCGAGCGTCTGGCGGAGTCCGCGTCGGGCGGCGCTGAGACCGACGCCGGAAACTCTCCGCTGGTGGGAGTGCCGCTGGCGGTCAAGGACCTGTTCTGCACCGAGGGCGTGCCGAGCCAGTCGGGCTCGCGCATCCTGGAGGGCTATGAGCCACCGTATACCGCCACCGCGGTAGAGCGGTTGCAGGCAGCGGGGGTGAGCCTGCTGGGGAAGACGAATCAGGACGAGTTCGCGATGGGCTCCTCGAACGAGAACTCGGCGTTCGGGCCGGTGCTCAACCCGTGGGATCGCACGCGCGTGCCGGGGGGATCCTCGGGGGGGAGCGCTGCTGCCGTCGCGGCAGGTCTCGCGCCGTGGGCGCTGGGGACGGACACGGGCGGCTCCATCAGACAACCGGCCGCGCTGTGCGGGATCGTCGGGCTCAAACCGACGTACGGCGCGGTGTCGCGGTACGGGATGATCGCGTTCGCCTCATCGCTCGACCAGGCGGGGCCGCTGACACGCGACGTGACCGACGCGGCGCTGCTGCTGAAGCACATGGTCGGCAGGGACCCATGCGACGCCACCTCGCTGGAGCTGCCCCATGAGATCGAGCTGCCGCGGGCTGAGCGCCTGGACGGGGTCCGGTTGGGTGTGCCGGCGGAGCTCACCGCCGCATCTCAGGGCACAGGCGGCGCGGAGGGGGAGGGGATCGAAGCGGGCGTGCTCGATGCGTTCCGGGATGCCCTGGATCGCGCCGCGGCGCTCGGCGCGGAGGTCATCGAGAGCGTCAGTCTCCCACACGCACCGCACGCGCTGTCGGCGTACTACGTGCTCGCCCCAGCCGAGGCCTCCTCGAACCTGGCACGCTTTGACGGCGTGCGCTACGGGTTGCGAGCCGAAGGCGCGGAGGATCTGCTGGACATGTACGAGCGCACCCGCCACGACGGGTTCGGCGCCGAGGTCAAGCGACGGATCATGCTCGGGACGTATGCGTTGTCATCCGGCTACTACGACGCGTATTACGGCCGCGCGCAGAGGGTGAGGACAAAGATCGCGCAGGACTTTGCGAGCGCGTTTGCACAAGTCGACTTCATCGTCACCCCGACCGCGCCGACGGTCGCGTTCAAGCTCGGGGAGAAGACGAACGATCCGCTGGCGATGTACCTGAACGACTACTGCACGGTGCCGATGTCGCTGGCGGGAATCCCGGCGATCTCGATCCCGTGCGGTCTCAGCGACGGGCTGCCGGTCGGCCTGCAGATCGCGGGCAGGGCGTTCAGCGAGAACGCGCTGCTGGACGCCGCGTACGCGCTGGAGCGGACGCTCGCGTTCGACGGGAGCGCCGCCCGTGTCTGATCACGATCGCCCGGCGGGTGAGCTTCACGGTCAGGATCCAGACCCGCCCACCCCGGATGCCTCGCCGAGCTATGAGTCGGTCATCGGCCTGGAGATACACGTCCAACTGAAAACGAGGACGAAGATGTTCTGCGGCTGCGAGCTGTCGTTCGGCGAGCCGGCGAACACGCGCACGTGCCCGGTCTGCCTGGGCCTGCCGGGGGCGCTGCCGGTGGCGAACGCGCAGGCGATCCATCTCGGCCTGATGATCGGGCTGGCGCTCGGCTCGGAGCTCGCGCCGCGCTCCATATTTCATCGCAAGAACTACTTCTATCCCGACCTGCCGAAGGGGTATCAGATCTCCCAGTACGACGAGCCGCTGTGCAACGGTGGCAGGCTGGGTGAGGTGCGTGTGCACAGGGTGCACCTGGAGGAGGACGCGGCCAAGTTGACGCATGTCGGCGCGAGCGGGCGCATTCACGGCTCGCGGGAGAGCGTCGTGGACTTCAATCGCGGGGGGACGCCGCTGGCGGAGATCGTGACCGAGCCGGACCTGCGCACGGCCGAGCAGGCGAACGAGTGGCTGAAGCTGCTGCGCACGACGCTGCGCCAGTTGGGGGTGAGCGACGTGAACATGGAGGAGGGCTCGCTGCGCTGTGATGCGAACATCTCCCTGCGCCCCGTCGGGACGGACGCGCTGGGGACTAAGACGGAGCTGAAGAACATGAACTCTTTTCGGTTCATCGAGCGGGGCATCCGCGCGGAGATCGCCCGGCAGAAGCAGATCCTGGATGCGGGGGGGCAGGTGACACAACAGACGCTGCACTTCGACCCGACCTCAGGCGCGATCACTTCGCTGCGCTCCAAGGAGGAGGCGCACGACTACCGGTACTTCCCGGAGCCGGACCTGGTGCCGGTGGGAGTCGACGAGGAGATGCTGGCTCGCGCGCGAGCTGCACTGGGGGAGCTACCGGCGGACAGGGCGCAGCGGTTTGAGCGCGAGCTGGGCGTCAGCGCGGAAAGCGCGAGGCTGCTCGCGTTCAGGGGCGAGCTCGGTGACTACTTTGAGGCCGGCCTTGTCGCTGGGGTTGATCCGGCGCCCCCGGCACAGGCGCTCGCGAACTGGATCGCGACCGACCTGACCGGCAGACTTGGCGAGGGCGAGGACCCGGCCGGCTCGCGTGTGCAGGCAAGCGCGCTGGCGGCGCTCGTCGGGCTCGTGTCGGCGAAACAGATCAGTGTCGGCGCCGGGCGACAGGTGCTCGACAGGCTCGTGGCCGACGGCGGGAACCCGGCGCAGATCGTGCAGGCGGAGGATCTTGAGGCGATCGGCGACGGGGACGAGCTGGCAGGGATCGTCGCAGCCGCGTTGCAGGCCAACCCCGACGCTGCCGAGCGCGTGCGCGACGGCAACGCCAAGGCGATCGGCCCGATCGTGGGGCATGTGATGCGCGAGACCAAGGGTCGCGCCGACGGCGGCGAGGTCACGAGGCTGGTCCACGAGCAGTTGGGTGTCTGACTCGGTGTAACGGCGCGGCACCCGCAACACGCGAGCGGCGCGCATTTTGGACTGTGGGCCAAAGGCAGGAAGGGTGTGGTGCGCCAATATGCCGGCCATGAACCCACCAGTGGCCAATTCGAGCGCTCAGCCCTCGCGACGGTTTGTGCTGTTGCCAGAGCAGGGGGACGACGTGTCAAGCCGGGGGCCGCGGATCCGTCGCTACCGGCTGGCCGGCGTCGGCCGACGCTCAGGGATGAGCGAGGTCTCCTCCCACAGATCTCCTCCGGCTTCCCTCGGCCGGAAGTGAGCGAGGCGCGGCCGGGCGGGGTGGCGATTCCCGTCCGGCCGCACCGTCGTCCTTTAGTCGCGCCGACGGTGGCGAGGTCACGAGGCTCGTTCATGAGCAACTGGGGATAGAATGAGCGGTATGAACGATCCAGCCTCACAGTCCTCATCCAGCTCGTTCGCCCGCACGGTCGTGGCGGTGCTCGTACTGCTCGTCATCGGGTACTTCCTGTTGCACGTGCTGATCGGCGTCGCCGTCGCGGTTGCCGGCTTCGCGGTCGTGATCCTCGCGATCGTCGCCGTCATCTGGGCGGTGCGTGTCCTGCTCTGAGGGGCGCGAGGGCACTCGAGAGATGGCTTACATCGTCATCGCGGTCTGCTTCGGTCTGGCCGGCGGGATCGTCGGCAAGATCAAGGGCAGCTCGTTCTGGCTGTGGTTTCTCATCTCCGGGGTCGTGCCCGTGATCGGGCTGGTCACGGCGATCGTCTACAGGTCTGAGCGCGACGAGATGCGCCGGAGCTGCCCGCGGTGCGGACGTGTGACGAAGGCCTACGACGCGATCTGCATACGCTGCGGGACCGAGCTCGAGTACCCCGACGTCATGGTTGCGCCTGAATCCTGGCAGCCTCCGCCGGCCGCGCAATCCTGATTGGACGGCTCTGCCAAGGAGGCCTGCGCGCTGCGCCAGGGGAGTCTGTGAGGTAAGGGAGCCCGAAGTCGGAGGCTGTCTATAAATCGTGGATGGATGCGAACGCGACGAGCGCCCCCGCGAACGAGATGCATCTGATAACACGCCTGATCCGTCGGATGGGCTTCGAGGACGAGACGGACTTCGTGCTGCGCGTCGTGCAGCCGGCGCTGGTCGGAATGATCGACGGGACCGTGTCTTCTCTGGCGCCGATATTTGCGGCGGCGCTCTCCTCGAACTCGCATACGGCGCTGATCGTGGGCTTCTCCACCGCGCTGGGAGCCGGGGTGAGCATGGGCTGGTCGGAGGCGCTGTCGGACACGGGCGAGGAGACCGGCCGCGGCTCGGCGGTTGTGCGCGGGGCGATCACCGGCGGAATGACCACCCTCGGCGGCATATTCCACACGCTGCCATTCATCATCTCTGATGTCCATACTGCTCTGCTGGTGGCGGGGTGCGTGGTCGCGGTCGAGCTGTTCACGATCGCCTGGATCAGGCAACGGTTCCTGCACGTCTCGATGCGTTCGTCGTTGCTGGTCGTGACGGTTGGCGGCGCGATCGCGCTGGCAATCGGCGTGGGATTGGGACTCTCCTGATCTGAGCCGGGCCCGAGTCACCCGCGCCCTGGCGCCGCCGACGGCCCGAGCCCGCCCGAGGCGCGCAAGAGCTCCCCAAAAACCCGCTGATAAACTCGCGATATGCGCGCGGTGGACGCAATCATGGAATGCCTGAAGGCCGAGGGCGTGGACGTCGTGTTCGGGCTGCCCGGGGGCGCGAACCTGCCGACGTACGACGCGTTCGTCAACGGCGGGGTCAAGCACATCCTCGTCAGGCATGAGGCGGGCGGGGGACACGCTGCCCAAGGATATGCGAAGGCCACGGGCAAAGTCGGAGTCGCGTTCGCGACCAGCGGTCCGGGCGCTACGAACCTGATCACGCCTATATGCGACGCGATGATGGATTCGGTGCCGGTGGTGTTCATCACCGGGCAGGTCAGGACGGAGCTGCTGGGGACCGACGGGTTTCAGGAGGCGGACACGCTGGGAATCACGATCCCGATCGTCAAGCACTCGTTCATGATCCAGGACCCGCGGGAGATCCCAAGGGCGATACACGAGGCGTTTCACATCGCTCGCACGGGCCGGCCGGGTCCGGTGCTGGTCGACATTCCGCAGGACCTGTCGCGTGCGGAGATCGAATACGAGCCGGTGACCGACGTGCGCCTGCCCGGGTATCAGCCGACGACGGAGGGCAACCAGAAGCAGATCAGGCAGGCTGCGAAGGCGCTGGCGTCGGCGCGGCGTCCGGTGATCTACGCGGGCGGGGGCGTGGTGAACGCGAACGCGTCGCAGGAGCTGGTCGAGCTCGCCGCGTGCGACAAGTTTCCGGTGACGTGCACGCTGATGGGCCTCGGCGCCTTCCCGGCGCCGCACGAACAGTGGCTGGGGATGCTCGGGATGCACGGGACCAGGGCGGCGAACTACGCGATGGACGAGGCCGACCTGATCTGCGCGGTGGGCGCGCGGTTCGATGATCGGATCACGGGCAAGCTGTCGGAGTTCGCGCCGAAGGCGAAGTTCATCCACATCGACATCGACCCGGCGGAGATATCCAAGAACGTGCCCGCGCACATCCCGATCGTGGGCGACGCCAAGCACGTGCTGGCGAAGCTGGCGATCGAGTACCGCGCGCTGAGCGCCGACCCGGCGCGGCTGGGCACGTGGTGGGAGCGGATCGAAGGCTGGAAAGCGAAGTATCCGCTGGGCTATGAGGACTCGACGGACAACGAGATCAAGCCGCAGTACATGATCCAGGCGCTGTATGAGGCGACGGGCGGTGAGGCGATCGTGTCAAGCGACGTTGGCCAGCATCAGATGTGGACGGCGCAGTACTACGACTTCCCCGCGCCCAGGCGCTGGATCAACTCCGGCGGGCTGGGGACGATGGGCTTCGGCCTGCCGGCCGCGATGGGTGCCGCGGTGGGGTGCCCCGATCGCGTGGTGTGTTGCGTCGCGGGGGACGGGTCGGTGCAGATGAACGCGCAGGAGCTGGCGACGTGCGCGCAGGAGAAAATTCCGATCAAGGTGTTCATCATGAACAACGGGTACCTGGGCATGGTCAGGCAGTGGCAGGAGCTGTTTTGGGACGGCAAATACAGCCACGTGGAGACGGGGGAGTTCCCCGACTTCGTCAAGCTCGCGGAGGCATACGGCGCGACAGGGATGCGGTTCGAGGACAAGACGACGCTCGTGCAGGACTGCAAGCGCGCGATCGAGACGGATGGCCCCGTGCTGGTCGATGTGAGGGTGACGCGCGAGGAGAACACGTACCCGATGATCCCCGCCGGTCAGGCTGCCAGGGAGATGGTGGGATGACCTCGGCGTTGGTTTGCCAGTGGGGGGTGGTCGGGAGGGGGGCCTGCCCCCTTCCCGCTCCTACGTTGATCCCCGCCGGTCAGGCTGCCAGAGAGATGGTTGGGTGACTGCGGCCATGGGTGAGCCTGGGACGAAGGCGCCGCTGAGCCTCGAGGAGCTGCAGGCGTCCACGGGGCTAAGGACCGGGCGCAAGCATGTGCTGTCGATACTGGTCGAGAACAAGTCGGGCGTGCTGACGCGCATCGCCGGGCTGTTCGCACGCAGAGGCTTCAACATCGACACGCTCACCGTCGGTCCGACCGACGACGAGCAGATCTCGCGGGTGACGCTGACGGTCGACGGCGCGCTGCACCCGATCGACCAGGTGACAAAGCAGCTGCACAAGCTGATCAACGTGCTGAAGATCAGGGATCTCGAGCCGGCGGACACGGTCGCGCGCGAGCTTGCCCTGTTCAAGGTGTCCGCGGACGGCGCGCAGCGGGGCGAGCTGATGCAGATCGCAGAGATATTCAGGGGTAAGGTCGTGGACGTGACCAAGCGCTCGGTGATCGTCGAGGTGACGGGCACCACCGAGAAGATCGAGGCGTTCGAGGGCATGGTGCGCCCGTTCGGCCTGATCGAGATGATGCGCACTGGAGAGATAGCGATCTCACGCGGGCGCATAGAGACGTAGGAACGCGCGTGCGGAAGCGGGTTTTTTTGTGGGTAAGCCGTAAGCCGGTTCTTGCATCGATTGCGGTCCAAACCGCTTACCACAGTTGCTGACATTGCGAGAGCTGTGCAAGACAGAGCGATAACCGAGCAGCAGCGCCTGGAAGGTCCGTTCGCCCTGAGCGGAGGGGATCGCGAGCGCATGGCGGCGCGGCTGGAGGCGGCGCTGCGCCGGGCCAGGCGCAGCGGCGAGCCGACGCTGGCGACCAGCACCGTGAGGCTGAAGGGCGACATGGACCCGAGCGCCGTGGTGTGCGCGTCGCGAAGGGAAGGCGAGCCATGGTTCGCGTTCGAGCAGCCTGACCGGGGAAAGACGGCGCTCGCGGCGCTGGGCGAGGCTGCGAAACTGGCCGATCGGAGATCATGGGATCTCCGATCGGCCAGCGCGGGCAAGGAGCGGTTCGCGAGCGTGGCCGATCAATGGCGCGGGCTGGCGGCGGCCGCCGTGGGAGAGCCACCCGATGATCCCGATCGCTCGGGGCCGATCGCGGTGGGGGGGTTCGCATTCGCGCCGGATGGCGGGGGCTCGCCCGTGTGGGAGGGGTTCGAACCGGCGTCGCTGGTCGTGCCTGAGGTCGCGATCAGGCGCGCCGCAAAAACGGGTGAGAAAGAGGAACCGGATGTCAGGCTGACGCTGGCGGCGCTGCTCGCACCGGACGATACGGCTGAGGATATGCTCGCGCGGCTGGAAAGTCGCGTGGGTGAGTTGCACGAGCGTGCGCTGCCGCTGCTGGACCCGGCGCCCACCGGGCGATATCGGGTGGCAAGCGCGATGCCCCCCGAGCACTACGAGGCGGCTGTCACGCGCGCGACCGAGCTCATCAAGCAGGGAAAGCTGGAGAAGATCGTGCTCGCCCGCGAGGTGCAGGCACACGCTCCGCAGGCGTATGACCCCGCGGCGATGCTGGGCGTGCTGCGCGACGCTTTCCCGGCATGTTTCTGCTTCTGCGTCGGGCGTGGCGACGCGACGCTGATCGCGGCCAGCCCCGAGCTGCTCGTGCGCCGCGAAGGCCACCGTGTGAGCACGCTGGCGCTCGCGGGCTCCACCCGGCGCAGCGCCGACCCCGCGGTGGACGACCATCTCGGCGAGCAGATGCTGCGCGACAAGAGTTACCGCGAGGAGCACGCGATTGTCGCGCGAAGGATCGAGCGCACGCTGCGCGATCACGCGGTGTGGGTGGCCGCCGCGCCCGAGCCGGAGCTCGTGAAGATCGCGAACATCCAGCACCTGGCAACCCCGATTCGCGCACAGCTCGCCGACCCGATCGACGCGCTGGAGCTGGCTGGGCTGATGCACCCGACCCCGGCCGTGGGCGGCGAGCCGCGAGATGTCGCCGCGCCGCTGATCCCAGCGCTGGAGGGCCTGGATCGCGGCTGGTACGCGGGCCCCGTCGGCTGGACGGACGCGACCGGCGACGGCGAGTTCTGCGTCGCCCTGCGCTGCGCGCTGCTGCGCGGGAACGTCGCCCGCTGTTACGCGGGCAACGGGATCGTGCGCGACTCAAACCCCCAGGCCGAGCTAGCCGAGACGGAGGTCAAGCTGCAGGCGCTGCTGCCGCTTCTGGCTGGCTGAGCCCCGGTGAGCGGCGCGGCTGCGGTGTCATACCGACACGCGTGCATAGCACGCCACGCTCCTGGTCCTTACCGATTGGAGATCGACCGGATCTCCAATCGGCCAGCATGCTCAACGACGCTCAGGAGCGCTCTTTGCACCTGGAGCAAAAGCAGGCCGGCGCAGACTCGGTAGCCACCAGTTGCGTGCTCCCATTAGGCGCATCAGGGCGGGGACCAGTACGAGGCGGATCAGGGTCGCGTCGATCGCGATCGCCAGCGCGAGGCCGAGTCCGAACTGCTTGAGTTCGAGCACGTTCGCGGTTGCGAAACTGCCGAACACCGCGACCATGATCGCCGCGGCCGCCGAGATCGGGCGTGCGGTGTGCTCTACGCCGGTCGCCACCGCGAGTTCGTTGTCGTGTGTTTTCAGCCACGTCTCCTGCATGCGGCGGATCAGGAACACCTCGTAGTCCATCGACAGGCCGAACAGCAGCGCGAAAATACTCAGCGGCAGGTACACCTGGATGAAGCCCGTGCTGGTGAATCCGAGCAGGCGCTCGCCGTGACCGTCTTGGAAGATGAAGATCACGATCCCGACGGTCGCGCCCGTCGCGAGCAGGTTCATCGCCACCGCCTTGACGGGCAGCACCACGCTGCGGAACACGACCGTCAGGAACATGAGCGACATCGCCAGGATCAGCCCGAGCACGAGCGGGGACTTGGCGCTCGTTTCGTTGGACAGGTCGACGATCTTGGCCGTCGCTCCGCCGATCGCCACGTCCGGTCCTCCATCGGCGCGGATCGCGGGCACGAGCGTGGTGCGGATATGTCGCACGAGCTGTTCGGAGAGATATGAGTCGATCGGCGTCGTCGGCGCGAGGGTCAGAAGCTCCGCGTCCTGGCCTTCGGTCACTGCAACCGCGGCGATGCCGTTGTGTCCGGTGGGAGTGAGCTCTTTCGCGAGCCTTGCCGTGCGCGCCATCTTGGCCCGGTTGAGTTTGCCCCTGTCCTTGGGACCGCTGAGGACGATCTCGATCGGCGCCAGCGTGCCCGCGCCGAATGATTGTGCCAACACCTGCTCGCCCTTGCCTGACGGCTGGCCCGACAGCGAGGAGATGCCGAAATCCACCCCCGTGCGCAGGCTCAGCAAGGGTGTGGTCGCGAGTATCAGCACCGCCGCGATCACGCCCGCGGCGAGCACCGGGCGGCGCATCACCGCCAGCGCCCAGCGTGCCCACACACCCTTCCCATCCGTCTCCTGGAGTCTCGAGTCGCGGGGCTGAATGCGATCGGGCAACGCCCCTCGATTGATACGGGGCCCCAGCAGCGCGAGCACGGCCGGCAGCAGGGTCAGCGCGACGATCACCGTGCAGAGCACCACCGACACTGCCCCGAGTGCGAACTCGTGATATGTCGGCGCTCTGATCACGACAAGCGTCGCCAACGCGAGCGCGACGACGGCCCCTGAGAACAGGACCGTGCGGCCCGAGCTTGCGATTGCCGCGCCCACGGCGTCCTCGACTTGCTCGGTCGTGACGGTTGGCACCTCGGAATCGCGTTCGCCCGCCGGGCCGTTGCCGCGAACGATTGAAGGTTGGCCTGCGTGCGCCCGCTGGGCCAGCTCCTCGCGGAAGCGGCTGACGATGAACAGCGCGTAGTCGATCCCGATGCCGACGCCGATCATCGTCACGATCGTCGTCAGAAAGCTGTCGAACGTGAGCGCCGTGGCGAGCACCGCGAGCAGGCCATAGGTCAGCAGCAGCCCGCTGCCGGCGATCGCGAGCGGGATCACCGCCGCGACCGCCGCGCCGAGCGCGATCAGCAAGATCAGCAGGGCGATCGGCACGCCGATCGTCTCCGCCCGCTCGACGTCTTCGTTCTCGACCGTGGTGATGTCCTTCGCGACAGGGGAGTACCCCGTCAGCCATACGTGCACCCCCGCGCCGGCGAGTGGATCGACGGCTTCCTGCAGGAGGTTTGCGTGTTCGACCAGCTTGCGCGAATCCCCGGCGATGCCCACCAGCGCGATCGCGGCATGTTCGTCCGCTGACACCTGTCGTTGCGCGCCGGGATCGTGCGGACCGGCGACGTCCTTGACGTAGCTCTGACGGCGCGCCGTGTCGAGTGCGCGGGCGACCACTGCGCGATAGGCAGGTTCGCCCGCGCGGCGCGTGGGCGAGTAGAACACGAGCACGTCCTGCTCGGAGCCGTGCCCGGCGAAGCGCTGTTCGAGCAGCTGCGCCGCGCGCGATGACTCGGCCCCTTCGATCCCGTAATTCGGCGCCCCCAGTGAACGCTTCAGCGCCGGATACAACGCCGCGCACACGACCAGCACGAGCACCCACACGATCAGCACGACGCGCCTTTTGCGAGCGATCATGCGACCCCAGCGGTAAGCGGCGGCGCTGCTCATCCCTGCCCCCCCGTGTCATTGCTGAGGCTGCCGTCCGTGGTTGCCCGTGAGGCCTTTGCCACCTTGTCCGACACGCACCCGTGCAGCTTGACGTTGGCGGCGCGATCGGTCTTCACGTGCATGATCGTGGAGCCCACCTGTGGTGCGAGCGCTTGCTCCAGGGTTGCCCGCAGCGCGGGAATCGTTTCGACTCGCTCGTATTCCAGGCCGTACAGCTCGGCGGCCTTGGCGAAGTCCAGGCCCGTCGGGGTCGCCACGTGGCGGGTGTAGATGTCGTTCTCCCGCGATCCGCTCATCTCATCACCGGCCTCGGTGTGCGACTCTGAGCCGGCGCCTGGCTTGAGATTGTCCGCGCGCGCCATCGCCGCTCGCGACACCGCCAGGAAGTCGAAGATCCCGCCCCCGTCGTTGTCGAGCAGCACGATCGTCAGCTTCACTCCCAGACGTTTAGCGGCGAGCAGGCCGCCGATGTCGTGCGCCAGCGCCACGTCGCCGATCAGCAGCACCACGGGACCGTCGCTCGCGGCGGCTGCGCCGAACGCGCTGGACACCGTCCCGTCGATGCCGTTCGCGCCGCGGTTGCACAGCACGCGCGGGGGATCTGCGCGCACCGGCCAGAACGTCTCGATATCGCGCACCGGCATCGAGGACGCGACGAACAGGGTTGCCTCCTCGGGCAGCAGCACACCCAGCTCGGCGGCGACGGACGGCTCGTTGAGGCCGTCCCCGTCTAGCACCCCCAGGATCGCCTCGGCCGCCTGCTCGTCGGCGCTGCGCCAGCTCGCCAACCACTCCGGGTCGGCGGGGTGCAGAGGAAGACGCTCGGGAACGTCCACGCCATCGGCGGACCCGAGGTCGGCGGGCGCCGCCGCTGCGTCTGTCAGCCCGGCAAGCGTCGCGGCGGGCTCCATTGCGATGGAGTCGCTCAGCACTGATCCCGGATCCTGCCATGCGTCCTCAGGATCAAGTGTGACCTGACGCACATTCTCCATGCCCGCCAGCCACGTCCGCAGTGGCTTGGATACCGGCAGGTCTCCGACGCGCAGCACGAAGTCGGGGCGCCGGGAGGCGGCAAACGAATCGTCGCGCAGCAGCGCGTCGTAGTGGGCGACGGCGGCACCACCGCGCCGCGCCCCGGACAGCGGGTCTGCCAGCAGGGGCCAGCCGATCTCCTCACAGAACGCGGCGGCGACAATCCCGAGCGGGGTCTCGCGCTCGTGGCGCCCGGCGACCACGACGCCGCGCCGCGATTCGGCGACGAATTCTCTCAGGCGCGTTTCGCCGGTGGCGCACACGGGCGGACGGTGCACATACGGCCTGCCCGCGGCACGGCCGGTGTTGTCGGCCGGAAGCGCCTCGTCGGTCACGAGCGGCTCGCGCAGGGGGAAGTTCAGGTGCACCGCGCCCGGCTGCCCCTCCAGCGCGGTCCAGTACGCGCGGCACGCGAGCGTCCTGATCCAGCGCAGCCGCTCTGGGCCCGCGTCGTGGGTGCCGACTTCGACGAACCACTTCGCGGCGCCCCCGAACAGCTTCAGCTGGTCGATCGCCTGTCCCGCGCCATTCTCGCGCAACTCCGGCGGGCGGTCCGCCGTCAGCAGCAGCAGCGGCACGCGCGCCTCGTGTGCCTCGATCGCGGCCGGCAGCAGCTCGGCCGCAGCCGTCCCCGAGGTGCACGCCACGGCCACGGGCAACCCCGATGCCTTCGCCATCCCGAGCGCAAAGAACCCCGCACAGCGCTCGTCCACGTGGGAGTGGCAGTCCAGTCGTTGCTCGCGCGCGAGTGTCAGCACCAGCGGCGCGCACCGCGAGCCCGGCGACGTGCACGCCGCGCGCATCCCGCAGCGCGCGAGCTCGTCGACGAACGCGCGCAGCAGCATGTATGTGTCGGTGGCGACGCTCACGCGGGCGAACGCTACTCGGCCGGGGCGCTTTCCCTCCGTGTGATTGGTCATAGAGTGGTTCCCCTGCATGTTCGCGAGGGCAACCGTCCAGAGCCACTCCGCTGCCGCCTCACGCACGCGACTGTGATCAGCACTGTCTCCGGGCCCGAGCCCGTCGTCCTGCTGCACGGGTTCAGCGGGACGCGCCGCGCGTGGGACGGCGTGATCGATTGCCTGCCCGGAGCGCGCTGTCTGCCGCTGGCGCTGGACCTGCCTGGGCATGGCGAGTACGCCGACGCCGCACGCCCGATCTCTTTCGCCGGCTGTGTTGCCCACGTGCTGGCTCGCGCGCCCGAGCGCTTCGCGCTGTGTGGCTACTCGCTGGGCGGGCGCATCGCCCTGCACGTCGCCCTGGCCGCGCCCGAGCGTGTCACGCGGCTCGTGCTCGTGTCGACCACCGCCGGGATCGAGGACGGGGCCGAGCGCGCCGAGCGTAGCGTCGCCGACAATCGCTTGGCCGACGAGCTGGAACGCGTCCCGTTCGAGGACTTCATCGAGCGCTGGCGCACGCAGCCGCTGTTCGCCGATGAGCCTCCCGAGGTCGGCGCTCTGGCCCGCGAGGATCAGCGCCGCAACCGTCCGGACGCCCTCGCCGCCGTTTTGCGAGGTGTCGGCACGGGGGAGATGGCTCCGCTGTGGAGCAGGCTGGGGGAGCTTCAGATGCCGGTCACCGTGCTGATAGGCGATCGGGACGCGAAGTTTCAGGCGCTGGGCCGGTGCATGGTGGATCTGCTGCCCCACGCCCGATTGATCGTTATGCCCGGAGGTCACGGCCTCGTGCTGGAGAACCCGGTCGCCGTGGCAAAGCATGTTTAGAACTCATTGGCCTTGTCCGTGCACATGCACGACTAAAGACATTCGCATTCAAGCCGATAAGGCCGCGGGAGCGCATTGCGTGCGTGTTGGTGACAGACCCAGATTGCCATGTCAGACAGCGAAACATCTCAACCAGACCCCGAGCCCTCCGACGGCGCCCCCGGCTCTTCTGCGGCGGCCCCGTTGGTGAGCGGCTCGCCCGAGCAGCCCGTTCAGGGCCCTGCTCCGTCCGCCGGTGAGCCCCAGAGCGTTGCCCCCGTGCAGGGTGCCAACGTGCAGGGTGCCAACGTTCAGAGTGCCGATGCCCAGAGTGTCCCCCCCGTGCAGAGTGTCCCCCCCGTGCAGAGTGTCCCCCCCGTGCAGAGTGTCCCCCCCGTGCAGAGTGTCCCCGTGCAGGGTGCCGATGCCCAGAGTGCCGACGGTGCTCCCCCTCCGCAGACGCCGCCCTCGGCCCCGGACGGGGACGAATCCGGGCGCGTCAAGCACGTGGTCAAGGGCCGGAGGGCCGCTTGGGCTGCCGCGGCGGCGGTGCCGTGTGTCATTGTGGGGATCGTCGCCTCGGTGCTCGGAGCGCACGCCGTAGCGCGCAACGATGCCGCGGATGGGCGACGGGCCTTCCAGCAGACCTCCACGTCGATCGCCTCGACGCTGAACCTGGCCGTACGCCACGAGGAACAGCTGGTCGTCAGCGCGAGCACCTTCTTCGGCTCTCACCCCAAGGCTTCGCACGCCGAATTTGCGGCGTGGGTCAAATGGGCGCGTACTCGACGTCGCTACCCTGAGCTCGATGCTCTCGGTTTCCTGACGCTCGTGCATTCCTCGCCCGCGCTGTCGCTCAGTCGAGACACCGGCCTGAGCATCTACACCCCCATCTCGGCGGGGAACAGGAATGTCCTGGCGGTCGAAACGCCCGTGTACCGGGGAACCGTGACGCCGCGCAGCGTGTTCGGCCGCAGGGCGGCATCCGTGGGCCGGCTTCGCGAGGTGCTTCTACCCGCTGTCGTGTTGCACGAAGCCCTGACGGGCCAGTCGGGCTATGCCCTGCGCCTGCGTCACGGCGCCGGCTCCGCGAATGTCCTATTCACCAGCGGCTCTCCGCAGCCCGGCGCGCAGAACACGACGACCAGCCTTCACAACGGCTGGACCGTCAAGACCTTCGGTCCTGCCGCCGGCGGGGGCGTGTTCGCCGATGGGCACGCGCTCGCGCTCCTGATCGGTGGCAGCCTGCTGAGTGTGCTCTTCGGCCTGCTGATCTTCGTCCTTGGCAGCGGTCGCGAGTGGGCTCCAGCCCCGTCGACGGAGACCCCTCGCGACGTGCCTCATGAGGATCTCTACGACGCCCTGACCGGACTCCCCAACCGCGCGCTCATGCTGGACCGTGCCGAGCGCATCCTTGCGCGAGCGGGACGCCAGTCGGAGACCGTGGCGGGTGCGCTGTCCATCGACATCGACTGGTTCAAGGACGTCAACGACAAGCTCGGACAGGCCGCCGGCGATCAACTTCTGAAGACCGTCGCCGAGCGGCTGGAGAGAGTGATCCGAACAGGGGACACCGTCGGTCGTCTCGGCGGAGACGAGTTCGTTGTGCTGGTCGAATCGACGGCCCGCGGGGTGCGGCTCGACTCCCTCGCACGACGCGTGATCGAGGCTCTGCACGAGCCCGTCGAGCTCGAGGATTTCGGGCCAAGCTTCGTCCTGACCGCGAGCATCGGCGTCGCCTTCGGCCGCTACACGGCTCCCGAGGACCTGCTGCGCGACGCGCAGCTGGCGGCCAAGGCCGCGGGCAAGGATCGCTACACGCTCTTCAACGCGAACATGCGCTCGGTCATCGAGGGTCGCGGCGTGCTCGAGGTGGAGCTGAACACCGCGTTGAAGGAGGACCAGTTCTTCCTTCTCTACCAGCCGATCTACGATCTGAACACCCGGCGGGTGGTGGGTCTCGAGGCGCTCCTCCGCTGGCAGCATCCTGAGCAGGGCGTCCTGGCGCCCGCCGACTTCATCCCGCTGGCCGAGGAAACCGGGCTGATCGTGCCGATCGGTCGCTGGGTGCTCGAGGAGGCCTGCAGCCGCGCCGCGGCCTGGAACGTGGCGGGGGTAACCCCCGCCGGAGGCGGTGGTCGGGTCGGCGTCTCGGTGACGGTGTCGCCCAATCAGCTCAATCGAGACGGATTCGCCACGGACGTTCGGCGAGCGCTGCAGCAGTCCGGGATCGACCCCTCACTGCTCACGCTCGAGATAGCGGAGACCACGGTGATGCGCGACGTCGCGGCGTCCGCCCAGCGCCTGCGTGAGGTCAAGCAACTCGGCGTGCGCATCGCGATCGACGACTTCGGCAGCGCCTACGCCTCTCACTCCGACCTGCAGCGGCTGCCGCTCGACTTCCTGAAGGTCGACCGCAGCTCCCTTGCCGCGTCGGATACCGAGGAGTACCGCAGCTGGCTGCTCGAGACCATCCTCGTCGTCGGGCGCGATCTCTCGCTGACGGTGATCGCCAAGGGAATCGAGTCCCAGGAGCAGATGACCACCCTCCAGACGATGGGCTGCACGATGGCTCAGGGAATCTTCATGGGCGAGCCTACCCCGGCTGACGCCGTCGAGAGCCTCTTCGACGCAGACTTCTCCGCGGCCCCCGCAACTTCCACGAGCGTGGCTCACTGATCTCTGGACGGCGAGGGCACCGGCATATGAGCGCCGGCGCTGAAGTCACGGCATCGGCGTGTTGGCATCGGTGTCGCGTTAAAGCGGCCCGACGCCCAGCCCCGGGGTTGTTGGCAGCGCGATCTTGCCCGCGCACACGGGCAGCTCGTCCGCGATTGTCCCCTCGAACATCCTGAGCGTCGCCAGCCCGCAAGCCGGCACCGGACCCCGCGAGGCCAGGGCCGCGGCCGCGTGCAGCGCGGCGGCCACTCCCAGCGGCCCGTCCAGGGTCGAGGCGACGTACGCCTCCGCGCCCGAGGCCCGCACCAGCGTGGCGGCCGCGAGCAGGCCCGAGATCCCCCCGCAGCGGCCGATCTTCAGGCACACCGCGTCGGCCACGCCCGCGCCCAGCGCACCGTGCTCGGCCGCGGTCTCGTCGATCGCCACCCTCGTGCTCACGCGCTCGCGCACCTCCCTGACGGCCCGCAGCCCGTGCGTCGGCTCCTCCACGAGCTCCAACCCCGCGGGCGCCAGCATGTCGATCGCCCTGACCGCCTGATCCACTCCCCACGCGCCGTTCGCGTCCAGTCGCAGCGCGGTCTCGGCGCCCGCGGCAGCCCGCACCGCGGCCACGCGCCCCGCATCGTCGCCCACACCCACCTTGACCTTGATGCACTGAAACCCTTCTTCCACCGCCCTTGCGGCCTGATCCGCCGCGCCCTTTCTGTCGACCGCGCCGATCGTCGCGTTCACCCCGACATCCTGCGCGGGGTAGTCGGTCAGCAACTCTGCGACCGGCTTGCCCCCGCGCCTGCCCGCGCGATCCCACAACGCCATGTCGATCGCCGCCAGCGCCTGCGGCAGATCCTCGACCTTTCGGCACGCATCGACGATCTGCGCCCCGTTCATCCCTTCCACATCCGCCAGCACCCGCTCGTAACGCTCCAGTGCGATTTTCACCTTTTCGACGCTCACCCCGTCGTAGTCCTCGAGCGGCGCGGCTTCACCGTACCCCTGGGCCCCGTCCTCGTCCGCCAGCATGACCATCAGCAGCTCGCGTTTCCTCACTGTGCCATGTGCTGTCTCCAGCGGTCTGCGCAGGCGCACCGTCCGCGGCTCGACGCTTAGTTTCAACGTGCGCTCCTCACGCTTGCGCTGTGCCGACAGGTGCGGTGACCGGCGCCGACCGGGCTGTAGGTGGACCTGGCTTCCGGGTCACCCACAAATCAACCCCCTGCCGGTTCATTTCACCCTCCGATCCCGCCACTCGCGAGAATTCCGGCGGAGAACAACAGGCAGAACATCAGCTGCAACGCCCCTGTCTTCGCCAGTGCGCCGTTCAGCGACGGTCCGTCCACCCTCGTGCGCACCGTTTTCCCCAGCCCCACCGCGAGTGGGATCGCCGCCCAGCTGAGCAGCAGCCACGGCGACATTCCCAGCGCCCACAACACCGGTGCGCTTGCGAACGCGCCCGCCAGCATCATGGTGTACAGGCCGCGCGTGCGCTCGCGTCCCAGCCTGACCGCCAGCGTGCGCTTGCCCGCCCGCCTGTCGGTGTCGATGTCCCTGACATTGTTCACCACCAGGATCGCGCTCGCCAGCAATCCCACCGGCACGGCGCACCCGAACGCCTGCCACGGCAGCTCCTGCACCTGCACGAAGTATGACCCGGCCACTGCTACCACGCCGAAGAATAGGAACACGAATACCTCGCCCAGTCCCTCATACCCGTAGGGGCGCGGCCCGCCCGTGTACAGCACGCCCGCGAGAATCGACGCGGCTCCCACCGCGATCAGCTCCGGCCCGGCCACCGCCACCAGGTAAGCCCCGCACGCGACCGCCAGCCCGAACGTCGCATACGTCGCGATCAGCACCTGTTTCGGCGGCACCAGCCCGCCCGCCGTCACCCTGACCGGGCCCAGGCGGTCCTCGCTGTCCGCGCCCCTGCGCGCGTCGGAGTAGTCGTTGGACAGGTTCGTCCCCACCTGGATGAACACCGCTCCCAGCAGCGCCGCGACGAACGCGAGCGGGTGAAATTGACCCGCCCCGAGCGCGAGCGAGGTCCCCACGAGCACGGGCGCCACCGCTGCCGGCAGCGTCCTGATGCGCGCGGCCATCACCCAGATTCGCACCATGCTGGGGCGGCCCGTCGTGCCCACCCCCGCTGGGGGCGGCGTAGCGGTCATCGTGGTCTGCGCGGCAGTCATCGTGCTTGTCATGCGCGCTTCGGAAACTTGGCGAACTCCGGCTTGCGTTTCTCCCGGTATGCGTTTCTGCCCTCCTGGGCCTCCTCGCTGCCGTAGAACAGCAGGTTCGCGTCGTGCGCGAGCTGCTGTATCCCGGTCAGCCCGTCCTCGGCCGCGTTGAAGCTGGCCTTCAGCAACCTCAGCGCGAACGGCGACAGCTCCAACATCTCCTCACACCACCTCACCGTCTCGTCCTCCAGCTCCGCGAGTGGCACAACGGTGTTCACCATCCCCATCTCCAGCGCCTGCTGTGCCGAGTACTGCCGGCACAGAAACCAGATCTCCTTCGCCTTCTTCGGGCCCACCAGGTTCGCCAGCAGCCCCGCGCCGAAGCCCCCGTCGAACGAACCCACCTTCGGCCCCACCTGCCCGAACTTGGCGTTGTCCGCGGCGATCGTCAGATCGCACACCAGGTGCAGCACGTGGCCGCCGCCGATCGCATACCCCGCGACCATCGCCACAACCGGCTTGGGCAGGCGCCGGATCTGCACGTGCAGGTCGGTCACGTGAAACCTTCCGATCCCCGCCCGGGCGGGTGGGGACTTCATCTCGTCGTCCGTCAGGTACCCCGAATCTCCGCGCACGCGCTGATCCCCGCCCGAGCAGAACGCCAGCTCGCCGGCGCCCGTCAGCACGATCACGCCGATCTCGGTGTCCTCGCGTGCGTCCTCCAGGGCTCTTGAGATCTCCACGATCGTCTGAGGTCTGAACGCGTTGCGGACCTCCGGGCGGTCGATCGTGATCTTCGCGATGCCCCTTGTCGAGGGCTCGCCGGACTTCTCGTAGCGGATGTCCTCGTACTCGCCCGCGGCTGTCCAGTTGGTCGGCATGACGGAGAAGGCTAGCCTTTGCGCATGGTCGTCGTCGAGGGCTGGCTGCATCGCGCCGCACGCACGCGGCCTGGATCGACGGCTGTATGCGGCCCCGACGGCAGCCGCTCCTACGCTGAGCTCTACGCTGCCGCGCTCTCAGGCGCGCGCTCTCTGTCAGCCCGTGGCGTCGCGCCCGGGGATCGCGTCGCGATCGCGCTGGCGCCCGGCCTTGCTTTCGCGGAGGCCTTCCACGCCTGCCTGCACCTGGGGGCGGTTGCCGTGCCGGTGGACGTGCGCCTCCGGGCCGCCGAACGCGCGCTTGTCTGCGATGGCGCCGCCCTTGTCGTGGGGGAACCTCTTTCACGGGGGCCGGACGAGGGGTTCTCGTCGGGAGCATTCGCGTTGCGCGATGAGTCCTCGGCCATCGCTGCCGCCGCGCAGGGCAACCGGCATGACCTCGACGCTGTCGCCGCCGTGATTCACACCTCCGGCACGACCTCATCACCGCGCCCCGTCGAGCTCACCTACGGCAACTTTCTGTGGAGCGCCCTCGGCTCCGCAGCCGCGCTCGACCGCGACCCCCGCGAGCGCTGGCTGTGCGCGCTGCCGGTCTCCCACGTGGGCGGACTCTCGGTCCTGGTGCGCTCCGCGATCTACGCCACCACGGCGGTGATCCATCCCCGCTTCGACACCGACCAGGTCCTGCGTGCGCTGCGCGGGCAGGACATCACGCTCGTCTCCCTTGTCGCCACCACCCTCACGCGGCTGCTCGACGCAGGCCTTGAGCGCCCGCCCGTGCTGCGTTGCGCGCTCACCGGCGGCGGTCCGGTGCCCGCGGCATTGATCGAGAGCGCGCGCGCTGCAGGCGTGTCGGTGAGCCTCACATACGGGCTTACAGAGGCCTGCTCGCAGGTGACGACCATGCCGCTTGGGCCAGGCGGTCCGGCGATGAATGTTCTAAAAAAAGATGCTGCCCGCGTACGCGCGCGTACGCGCGCATTCATGGCTTTCGAGAACACTTCTTCTTCAGAAGAGGCGTTGCTCGACCGCCCGCATGCCGGTCCCCCGCTGTTCTGCACGCAAGTCCGCATCGCCGAGGACGGCGAGATCATGGTCGCCGGACCGACCGTCGCGCCGGCCTCGCGCGACGCTGACGGCTGGCTTCGCACCGGCGATCTCGGCGTGCTCGACGAGCAAGGCTTTCTTCAGGTCACCGGACGCAAGGCGGACACGATCGTCAGTGGGGGGGAGAACGTCGCCCCGGCCGAGGTCGAGGCCGTGCTCGAATCTCATCCGGACGTACTCGAGGCGGCCGTCCTTCCCCGCCCCGATCCGCGCTGGGGGGAGGCCGTCGCGGCGATCGTCGTGCGGCGTCCCGGGTCCACACTCCAGGGCGAGGCTCTACTCGCACACTGCGCCGCGCGCCTTGCCCGTTATAAGGTCCCCAAGCAGGTCGATTTCACCACCGAGCCCCTGCCGCGTACACGGTCGGGCAAGCTGTTGCGCAGAGAACTCTCTTGAACGCGCCCCCACCAGACAACGACGGGCCGCCCGACGACGCTTCCGAGGCCTTCGACGCCAACGCCCACCGCGAGGCCAGCCTCGCGGGTTGGGAAGCGGCCGCCCCCGGCTGGACGCGCCGACAGGAGGCGATTCGCCGGCTCGGTGCGCCCGTATCGGCCTGGATGCTCGATGCGGTCTCGCTGCAGCCGGGCGAGCGCGTGCTCGAGCTGGCCGCCGGTCTCGGTGAGACGGGCATGCTCGCCGCCAAGCAGGTCGCCCCGATGGGCGGTGTGATCGTCTCCGACCAGGCCGACGCGATGCTGGTGGGCGCCCGCGCCCGCGCCGCCGAGTTGGGGCTCAGCAACATCGAGTTCCAGGTTCTCGGCGCCGAATGGATCGACCTCCCGCTCGCGAGCATCGATGCCGTCCTTTGCCGCTGGGGCTACATGCTGCTCGCCGATCCACCCGCGGCGCTCGCCGAGACTCGCCGTGTGCTGCGACCGGGAGGTCGCGTTGCGCTGGCCGTATGGGATTCGGTTCAGCACAACCCCTGGGCGCTCTTGCCGACCCTGGAGCTGATCGAGCGCGGGCTCACCTCCCCGCCGGGTGGGCGAGCCCGGCAAGAACCCGGCCCGTTCGCGCTCGGCGACCCTGAGCGGGTCCGCGAGCTGCTGTCCCACGCCGGCTTCGCCGAGATCGAGGTGCAATCCCTGGACGTCGTCCAGCGCCATGACTCATTTGACATCTTCTGGGAGACGACCCTCGACATCTCTCATGCCTTCCACGACGCGGTGCTCAGCCGGCCCGAGCCGGAGATCGTGGAGATCCGCGCCGGTCTAGCCTCACGCCTCGAGCTCTTCCTTGGGCCGGACGGGACGCTTTCAATCCCCGGGCGCACCCTCGTCGCGTCCGCGAGCGCGTAGCGATAGCCTGCGCGATCTGATGCTCTACGACGACGACGCAGACCTCACGCTCCTCGACGGCAAGACCGTCGCGATCATCGGCTACGGCTCCCAGGGCCACGCCCACGCTCTCAACTTGAAGGACTCCGGCGTCAAAGTCGTGATCGGATTGCGTGATGACTCCGCGTCCGTCGCCAAGGCGCGCGAGCAGGGTCTGGAGGTGCTTTCGGTGGTCGAGGCCTCAAGCCGTGGCGATCTGGTGATGATCCTGCTGCCCGACGAGCTGCACCGGCAGGTCTGGGAGGCAGAGATCCGCGATGGCATCGCTGCGGGAAACATGATCATGTTCGGCCACGGCTTCTCGATCCACTACGAGGAGGTGACCCCGCCGCCGGGCGTGGACGTGGCGATGGTCGCGCCCAAGGGCCCCGGCCACCTCGTGCGCCGCCAGTTCACCGAGGGCAGCGGCGTCCCCGGTCTGATCGCCGTCGCTCAGGACGCCACTCACAATGCGCGCGCTCTGGCGCTCGCGTATGCGCGAGGAATCGGCTGCACCCGCGGCGGCGTGATCGAGACGACCTTCAAGGACGAGACCGAGACCGACCTGTTCGGCGAGCAGGCCGTCCTCTGCGGTGGCGCCTCCGAGCTCGTCCAGGCGGGTTTTGAGACGCTCGTCGAGGCGGGGTATGACCCCGAGATGGCCTACTTCGAGTGCCTGCACGAGCTCAAGCTGATCGCCGACCTGATGTACGAGAAGGGCCTCGCGGGGATGCGCTACTCGATTTCCAACACCGCTGAGTACGGCGACTACACGCGTGGCACGCGGGTCATCACCGATGAGACACGCGCCGCCATGCGCCAGATTCTCACCGAGATCCAGTCCGGCGACTTCGCCCGTGAGTGGATCGCCGAGAATCGCGCCGGCCAGGAGAACTTCCTGCGCATGCGCGCCGAGCAGGCCGACACTCAGGTGGAGCACGTCGGCGGCGAGCTGCGCTCGCACATGGACTGGATCGAGCCCTCGTTCTGAGTTCGCGGCTCGTGCACCGGACCACTGCCCAAGTCGCGAGCTCAGAGCTGCAAGCATCCGCGTAGGAAGGTCTGATCGCTGTGCTCGCCTACGTCTTCTGGCACCGCCCTTCCGAGCACTCGGCGGTCGACGCTTACGAGCAGGCCCAGATTGCGTTTCACCGCTCGCTCGCGCACACTCCGCCCGCCGGTTTCGCCGGTTCGGCCTGCTATCGCGCCACGGAGCTGCCGTGGCTGCACGGCGCCGCCGGTGGCTATGAGGACTGGTACTTCGTTGAGGACTACACCGCTCTCGGCGTCCTGAACGTGGCCGCGGTTGGTCGCGGCCACCACAGCACTCACGACGCGGTCGCCCGTCGCTTCGGCGGCGGCGCCGGCGGCCTCTACGGCCTCATCGAGGGGAGCCCCCGACTCGATGGGACGGCGGTCGTCTGGGTGGCACGGCCACCGGGATCTGAGCGGCGCGCGCTCGGCGAACTGCTCGGCGACGGCATGGACCCGCGGCACGCAAGCCTCTGGCGCCGCCAGCTCGTGCTCGGCCCGGCGCCCGAGTTCTGCCTGCTCGCCACCGAGCCCTCCGCGGGCGTGGCCCCGACCCGCCTGCCGGCGGGCTGGACCGCGACGACGTTCGCGCGGGAATCGCTCTGGCATGGCTGAGACGGTCGCGATGGACCAGATCAAGCGCCATTACCACACGACCCACGACGCGCTCAATCCCAAGCGCATCATCCCCGTCGGCCCCGGCTATGACTGATCTGCGCCGCACGGACGCGGTCGGTAAGGAGATGAGCGGAGCGGGACGAAAGCCCAGGTCGGCGTTCGCTACACTCGCTCACGTCGTCGCGACTGGCGCACTAGGTGGAGTTCACCACCGGGAAGCGACGAGCATCTACGCCGCGCGCCTGGGCATCCTTCGATCTCCGACACTCAGCGAGGAAGCCCCATGACGCCGAGCCCTCAAGCGCAGGACACCCGACTCGTCATCCCGGATCATCTGAAGCCCGCCGACGGGCGCTTCGGCTGCGGGCCTTCGAAGGTCCGTCCAGAGGCGCTTGCGCGCCTGGTCGAGGAGGGTGCGCTCCTGATGGGCACCTCCCACCGGCAGAAGCCGGTGAAGGCGCTCGTCGGAGGCATCCGCGCCGGACTGCGCGAGCTGTTTGGCGCGCCCGAAGGCTATGAGGTCGCTCTCGGCAACGGCGGTGCGACCGCCTTCTGGGACGCCGCCGCGTTCGGGCTCGTGCGCCGCCGCGCGCTGCACCTCGCCTACGGTGAGTTCTCACAGAAGTTCGCCACGGTCACCTCCGGGGCGCCGTTTCTGGATGACCCGGTCACGATTGCCGCAGACCCGGGTGAGGCGCCCGACCCGGTGGATGCCGGTCCCGCCGCGGCGCAGGCTGGGGCGGACGTGATCGCCTGGGCGCACAACGAGACCTCCACCGGCGTGATGGTCCCTGTGCGCAGGCCCGAGGGTGGTGTCACAGCGGGCGGGGCCGACGAGCCGCTCGTGCTGATCGACGCGACCTCCGGCGCCGGTGGTCTACCCGTCGAGATAGCGGATGCCGACGCCTACTATTTCGCGCCCCAGAAGGGCTTTGCCGGCGACGGCGGCGTGTGGGTCGCGCTGCTCAGCCCAGCCGCGCAGGAGCGGATCGGAGAGCTCGCCTCCTCCGATCGCTGGATCCCCGCATTCCTGTCGTTGAGCACGGCCCTGGAGAACTCGCTGAAAGACCAGACCTACAACACTCCGGCGGTCGCGACACTGTTCCTGCTCGCCGATCAGATCCGCTGGATGCTGGACGGCGGCGGCCTGGACTGGTGCGTGGCGCGCACGCGCGAGTCTTCCGAGCACCTCTACGGGTGGGCGCAACGGACCTCCTATACGACGCCGTACGTCTCAGACGCCGCCCATCGCTCGCTGGTCGTGGGGACGATCGACTTTGCCGACGAGATCGACGCCGCCGCGGTCGCGGCCGCCCTGCGAACCAACGGCATCGTCGACACCGAGCCCTATCGCAAGCTGGGACGCAACCAGCTGCGGATCGGCATGTTCCCGGCGATCGACCCGGGCGATGTTCAAGCTCTGACGGCGTGTATCGACTGGACAGTCGAAAGGATCTCGGCATGAGCACCGCTACACCGGACACAACGAATGAACGTCTAAAGGTCCTGGTCAAGGAGAAGATCGGAGACTCGGGCGTTGAGCTGCTGCGCGAGCGCTTCGACGTGGATCTCGGCATCGACTGGACCGACGAGGAGCTCACCGAGCGCATCGGCGCCTACCACGGCATCCTGATCCGCTCGGCCACGAAGATGACCGCTGAGCTGATCGAGCAAGCCGTCAACCTGCGCGTGATCGGGCGAGCGGGCGTGGGCGTTGACAACGTCGACGTGGAGGCCGCCACCCGGCGGGGGATCGTCGTCGCCAACGCCCCCCAGTCGAACGTGGTCACCGCCGCCGAGCACACGATGGCATTGCTGCTCGCGCTCGCCCGCAACATTCCTCAGGCGTATGTATCGCTGACGGCCGGCAAGTGGGAGCGCTCGAAGTTCTCCGGCGTGGAGCTGTACGAGAAGACGCTCGGCATCCTCGGCTTCGGGCGCATCGGCCAGCTCGTAGCGCAGCGCGCGCGGGGCTTTGGCATGCGCGTGCTCGCGTTCGACCCGTTCGTCAGCGCCGAGCGCTACCGCGAGCTGGGAGTGGACAAGGCCGACGGCGTCGATGACGTGTACGCGCAGGCGGACTTCATCACCGTGCACCTGCCCAAGACGCAGGAGACCGAAGGCTTCCTCGACGCCGATGCGTTCGCGAAGATGCGCGACGGCGTGCGCGTGCTGAACGTCGCCCGTGGCGGCCTGATCGACGACGCGGCGCTGCAGGACGCGCTGGACTCGGGCAAGGTGGGGGGCGCCGCGCTCGACGTGTTCCCGTCCGAGCCGATGACCGACTATCCGCTGTTTCAGGGCTATCCCAACGTGGTCGTCACCCCGCACCTCGGGGCTTCGACCGCGGAGGCGACCGACCGTGCGGGCTATCAGAGCGCCGAGCAGGTGCTCGCCGCGCTCACCGGCGGTGTCGTCTCCACGGCCGTGAACATCCCCGCGATCGGCGCCGAGGACATGGAGGTGCTGGGCCCGTTCCTGCCGCTCGCCACGCAGCTCGGGCGTCTGGCGATGGAGCTCGCCGAGGGCAGCTCGGTCGAGCGCATCGAGGCCGCGTTCCTCGGGCGGATCGCCGACTTCGACACGCGTCTGCTGACGCTCGCCGTGATCCAAGGCGCGCTGCAGGGGCGCACGGAGGAGCAGGTCAACCTCGTCAACGCCCCCAGCATGGCTCAGCAGCGGGGGATCGTCGTCGAGGAGAAGGCCGTCTCCGAGGCGCAGGACTTCAACGAGCTGATCCGTGTCACGGTCGTCGCCGGGGATGAGCGAGTCGCGGTCGCCGGCACCGGCATCGGCCCGAATCGCGTGCCCCATCTCGTTGAGGTCCAGGGACGGCGCCTGACGATCGAGCTCGCGCCGTACGTGACCGTCTTTCGCTACCAGGACCTGCCCGGCATGATCGGCCGCGTTGGCACGATCTTCGGCGCGCACGGCATCAACATCTCATCCGCCGCCATCGGACACACCCCGGACGGGCATGCCGCTGGGGAGGAACGGCGTCTGGCGGCGATGGTCGTCACGACCGACGCGCCCGTGCCGGACGCGGTCATCGATGAGATCGTCGCGTCGGAGGGGTTTGTGAACGGCTGGTCGGTGGATCTCGGCTGATGGGGTAGGGTGATCCGGATGCGGGCGGTCGTCATCACCAAGCATGGAGGGTCGGGGGTGCTTCAAGTTCAGGAGCAGCCCGATCCGAGCGTCGGGCCGGGGGAGGTGCGCATCGATGTCGCCGCGGCGGGGATCAACTTCGCTGACGTGATGGCGCGTATGGGTCTGTATCCCGACGCGCCCAAGACTCCATGTGTCGTCGGCTACGAGGTGGCGGGCACGATCCTCGAGCTGGGCGAGGGCGTTCAGAGCCTGAGCCACGGACAGCGGGTCGTCGCGGGTACGCAGTTCGGCGGCTACGCCTCGCAGGTGGTCGTGTCAGCGAGCGACGCGATTCCGCTGGCGGAGGGGCTCACGTTCGAGCAGGGCGCCGCGATCCCCGTCAACTACGGGACGGCGTGGACCGGACTGATCGGCTTTGGCAGCTTGCAGCCCGGCGAACGCGTGCTGATCCACGCAGCCGCGGGCGGCGTGGGCATCGCCGCGACGCAGGTCGCCAAGCGCCACGGCGCCGAGGTGTACGGCACCGCCTCGCCGGGCAAGCACGCGCGCATCTCCGAACTCGGGGTCGATCACCCGCTCGACTACACGACACCCGGCTGGGAGCGGGGCCTGCCGCAGTTCGACGTGATCATGGATGCGATCGGCGGCAAGAGCTTCCGGCGCAGCTACGACCTGCTCGGGGGCGGCGGCCGCCTGGTTGCGTTCGGCGCCTCCGCGCTCGTCTCCGGCGAGCGCCGCAACCCCGTCACCGCTCTGAGCACGGTCCTGCGCATGCCGCGCTTTAACCTGATCAAACAGATGTCCGCCTCCAAGACCGTAATCGGCCTGAACATGTACACGCTCTCTCAGGACGAGCGCCGCCGTGCCCAGGTGACCGCGGCGCTGCGCGAGCTTCTTGACGACGGCACGATCAGGCCGGTCGTGGCCGGCAGCTTCAGTTTCGAGGAAGCCGGCGCGGCTCACAATATGATCACCGAGCGGCGTAACGTCGGCAAGGTTGTATTGACTCCCTGAGGCGGCGGATAGCCGGTGCGGCCTCTGTGTCCTCGGTCGCTCGCGTGCATGGCACGCCACTCTCTGCGTCCTTGATCCGCTTGGCTCTCGACCGTCCAGGCCTGTGATTTCCATGCGACTGGTGCTACTCTGCACCTTCACATGTCGTTCCAGATCTCGTCCCTTTCGCCTCTCCTTCTGCTCCCCCCTCGGGGGGAATAGCGCGTGGCGGCCGCGTAGCCGCATACCCAGCAGAGAGGAAGCGTCAACGAGATAGAGAAGGAGCACGAACGACATCATGAGCACGACCGATGCACGCAACGACGCGAATCGCGTCCTGATTTTCGACACAACCCTGCGAGACGGCGAGCAATCGCCCGGGATCTCGCTGAACAAGCAGGAAAAGCTGGAGATCGCCCAGCAGCTGGCGCGGCTCGGCGTGGACATCATCGAGGCGGGCTTTCCGATCACCTCGCCCGGTGATTTCGAGTCCGTGCAGGCAATCGCCCGCGAGGTGCAAGGCCCCGTCATCTGCGGGCTTGCACGCACGAGCAAGCAGGACATCGAGGCCGCCTGGAACGCCGTGCGCGACTCTGAGCGGCCGCGTATTCACACGTTCCTGGCCACCAGCGACATCCACATCGAGCGCAAGCTGCAGACCACGCGCGAGGACGTCAAGGGGCAGGTCCGGGCGGCCGTCGCACAGGCGCGCGAATACACCGAGGACGTCGAGTTCTCACCCGAGGACGGCTCGCGCTCTGACGTGCAGTACATGGCCGAGGTAATCCAGATCGCGCTGGACGAGGGGGCCACTACGATCAACGTGCCCGACACGGTCGGCTATACGATGCCGCGCGAGTACGCGGCGATGTTCGAAGAGCTCTACCGGCTGGTGCCCGGGCTGCGCGACGTGGTCGTCTCAGGGCACTGTCACGACGACCTGGGGCTGGCGGTTGCCAACTCGCTGGCGAGCGTGGAAGCGGGCTGCAGGCAGGTCGAGTGTGCGATCAACGGGATCGGCGAGCGGGCAGGGAATGCGTCGCTGGAGGAGATCGTGATGCTGCTGCGCACCCGCGAGCCGAGCCTCGGATTGTGGACGGGGATCGACTCGACCGAGATTGCCCGCACCAGCCGCCTGGTCTCGCGGTTGACGGGCTATCAGGTGCAGCCGAACAAGGCGATCGTCGGACGCAACGCGTTCGCGCACGAGGCCGGCATTCACCAGGACGGCGTGCTGAAGGAGCGCACGACGTACGAGATCATGGATGCGACCACCGTTGGGCTGAAGAGCAATTCGCTGGTGCTGGGCAAGCACTCGGGTCGCCACGCGCTGCGCGATGCGCTGGAGGAGATGGGCTTCCAGCTCGACGGCCAAGCGCTGAACACGGCGTTCAAGCGCTTCAAGGAGATCGCCGACCGCAAGAAGCAGGTGACCGCGATGGACCTGGAGGCGCTGGTCACCGACGAGCTGCGCAGCGAGGACATCAGCGGCTATGCGCTTGACTGGTTCGAGGTCGAGGCGTCCTCGCGCCGCCCGCCGCATGCGCGCGTGTCGGTGACTTTGCCCGACGGCGGCGCGGCCGAGGGCTCGTTCACGGGCGACGGCCCGATCGACGCGGTGTTCCGCGCGATCAACGCTGCCGCGGGCGTCAATGCGAAGCTCGACGAGTTCACGATCGGCGCGGTTACCGAGGGCCAGGACGCGCTCGGCGAGGTATCGGTCGTGGTCGAGGTCGACGGCATGTCCGGCGCGGGGCAGGGCGTCTCGACGGACATCATCGACGCGGCCGCGCGCGCGTACGTGCGCGCGCTGTCGGTCGCGCGGTCGCGCGCCGCGGCGTCGGCTGACGCGCTTGGGTTGCCCGAGCCGGCTGGGCCGTGAGCGTGCCGGCGCCCTGCCGGGTGGGGCGGCTGACGCGGGCGGCGTGGGTCAGGCGAAGAAGTCGGCGACCGCCACGCGCCAGCCGGGTACCGCGTCACTGAGGTCGAGCGTTCCCTTGGCGTAGGAGTGGACATCGCTGCCCGGCCTGTACACGGTCGCCGAGCGCGAACGGGGGTCGAGCACGAGCACCGCGCTTGCGCCGGCATCCAGCCAGTTCAGCGCCTTCGAGCGCACGTAGGGGCGGCTGTCGTCGGGCGAGACGACCTCGATCGCCAGATCCGGCGCTCCGCCGGGCCAGAAGCCCAGCGTAGGGCCGACTGCGTCGACGCGGGCGTGCGAAACGAACGCGGCGTCCGGCGCGCGCACGGTGTCGGGGTCTCGCGCCAGGATGAACCCCGTCTCCGCACCTAGCGTCACGCCGCTCCCGGTGGCTTGCACGTGGATGGTTAGCAGGTAGCCCGCCGTCATTGCGACGCGACCGTGCTCAAAGCCAGCGGCGCACATCACCCGCAACTGTCCTTCGACGAGCTCGTAGCACTTGCCCTCGCCGCCGGGCAGTTTGAGCAGTTCCTCGGCACTGGTGGTCGCAAGTGCATGCGTGCTCATGCCACGAAGGCTAGCGCCATGTGTCGCAAGCGCGGTTTCAACGCACCGGCGGTGGGCTGAGTCGTGCTCTTCTTGGTCGAGACAGTCATGGCGAATCAGGATGGCGCTTGCTTGGGACGAAACTCTCGCGCCCGAGTCTGTGTCTGTGATAACGTACGCGCGTATGATGCCGACAGTCGTCCAAGCACCGGTCGAGCAGCACCCCACCACGGCGATCGACCCACTCGATCCAGTCACGATCGGAGCGCGCGTGAAGGCGCTGCGCGAGTCCGAGTCGCTGTCGCTGCGTGAGTTGGCCCTGCGCAGCTGCGTGAGCGCGCCGATGCTCTCGCAGGTCGAGCGCGGCGAGACGAGCCCCACCCTGACGGTCGCCGCGCGCATCGCCGCGGGCCTGGAGTTGCGGTTGTCGCAGCTGTTGCGTCTGGACGAGGGCGGCGCTGTGACGATCGTGCGCGCGAGGAAGCGCCAGCGCGGCGGCAACAAGCGGCGGGGACACAGCTTTGAGGTGATGACCTCATCCCAGCCCGGCCAGCGAGCCGAGCTCTCGCGTCACACGCTCGCCCCGGGCGGCGCCACGGGCGCGGCGGACGATCCGCCGATGCACGAGCCCGGCAGCCGCGAGACGGCGCTCGTCGAGCTCGGCTCGGTGGCGCTCGTCTGCGACGGGCAGCGATACGAGCTGGGTGAGGGCGACTGCGTCACGTTCGACGCGGACCTGCCCCACCATTTTGAGAACCCTTCAACCGGCAAGGAGGCGGCCTTCTTGGCCGTCGTCAGCGCCGGCTTGAGACGCAGCTAGGAGAACTGATGCCAAAGACGATGTTCGAGAAGATCTGGGAGGCGCACGAGGTCGATGACGGGCTGTTGTACATCGACCTGCACCTCGTGCACGAGGTCACGAGCCCACAGGCGTTCGACGGTCTGCGGCTCGCCGAGCGCACGGTGCGTCGGGCCGACCGGACGCTGGCGACCGCGGACCACAACACGCCGACCGACGGCACGCCGGTGGCGGCGCGGATCAAGGACGAGCTCTCGCGCGTGCAGGTGGAAACACTCGAGCGCAACTGCGCTGAGTTCGGCGTGCCCGTGTACTCGCTCGGATCTGACCGGCAGGGGATCGTGCACGTGATTGGTCCCGAGCTGGGGGTGACCCAGCCGGGGATGACGATCGTGTGCGGGGACTCGCACACTGCCACGCACGGCGCGTTCGGGGCACTCGCGTTTGGGATCGGCACGAGCGAGGTCGAGCACGTGCTGGCGACGCAGTGCATGGTCCAGCAGCGGCCGCGTTCGATGCGGATCCGTTACGAGGGCGAGCTCGGATTCGGCGTGACCGCCAAGGATCTGATCCTCGGCACGCTCGGCCAGATCGGCGTCGGCGGCGCCACCGGTCATGTTGTCGAGTACGCCGGGCCGGCGATCGAGGCGCTGTCGATGGAGGGACGGATGACCGTCTGCAACATGACGATCGAGGGTGGCGGGCGCGCCGGGATGATCGCGCCGGACGAGACCACCTTCGCCTGGTTTCGCGACCAGGAGCGGCCGGGGGCGTCACCGAAAGGAGCCGAGCTTGACCAGGCAATCGAGCGCTGGCGCGAGCTGCGCACCGAGGATGGCGCGTTCTTCGACAGCGAGATCCGCGTCGACGCCTCCGCGATCTCACCACAGGTGACCTGGGGCACGAACCCCGGCATGGTGCGCGCGGTCACCGAGCGGGTGCCCTCGCCCGAGGAGTTCGACAGTCCCGCCGATCGAGAGGCGACCGAGCGAGCGCTGCAGTACATGGACCTGCAGGCGGGTACGCCGATCAAGGAGATCGCGATCGACCGCGTGTTCATCGGCTCGTGCACGAACTCGCGCATCGGCGACCTGCGCGCCGCCGCCGAGGTAATCGCCGGGCGCAGAGTCGCGCTGAGCGTGAACGCGATGGTTGTGCCCGGCTCTCAGCAGGTCAAGGCGCAGGCCGAGGCCGAGGGGCTGGACAGGGTGTTCGCCGACGCGGGTTTTGACTGGCGCGTCGCGGGCTGCTCGATGTGCCTGGGCATGAACCCCGACATCCTGGCGCCCGGCGAGCGTTGCGCCTCGACCTCGAACCGCAACTTCGAGGGCCGTCAGGGGCGGGGTGGACGCACACATCTGGTTTCCCCGCAGATGGCCGCCGCGGCCGCCATCGAGGGTCATTTCGTCGACATCAGGGATTGGAGTTGAGTCGTGGAGGCGATAAACGTCATCTCCGGCGCGGTCAGTCATCTCGACCGGGCGAACGTAGATACCGATCAGATCATGCCCAAGCAGTTCCTCAAGCGAGTCGCGCGGAGCGGGTTCGGCGAGTTCCTGTTCTACGACTGGGCCAAGGAGCCGGGTTGGGAGCTGCCGGCGAACCCGATCCTTGTGGCCGGCGAGAACTTCGGCTGCGGGAGCTCGCGGGAGCACGCGCCCTGGGGGTTGCAGGACTACGGCTTCCAGGCGATCGTGGCGCCGAGCTTCGCCGACATCTTCTACTCGAACTGCACGAAGATCGGGCTGCTTCCGGTCGTGCTGAGCGAGGAGGACTGCCACGCCCTCGCCGGCGTGGGCGAGGGCGAGATCGACCTGGGCGAGCAGGAGGTTCGCTTCGAGGGTCGGAACGTCGCGTTCGAGATCGATCACGAGATTAGACGACGGCTGCTGGAGGGGTTGGACGACATCGGCGTGACGCTCGGCGAGGAGGCGAAGATTGCTGCCTACGAGGACACGCGCGAACGGACCGGACCGGTCACGACCGCGCTATGAGCGCGCATCGCATCGTCACGCTGCCCGGCGACGGGATCGGCCCCGAGATCATGGCTCCTGCCCTGCAGGTGCTGGAAGCCGTGGGGGAGTTCGAGTTCGAGGAGCACGCGTTCGGCGGCGCCTGCATCGACGCGCACGGCATCGCGCTCACCGACGAAGTGCTCGCCGCATGCGGTAACGCCGACGCGGTGCTGCTGGCGGCGGTCGGCGGGCCGAAGTGGGACACGACCGACCCGCACGCGCCGCGCCCCGAGCAAGGGCTGCTCGGGCTGCGCAAGGGATTGGGGCTGTACGCGAACCTGCGGCCGGTCAAGCCGCTGCCCGCGCTGTACGACGCCTCGCCCCTGAAGCGCGAGCGGATCGAGGGGACGGACCTGCTCGTCGTCAGGGAGCTGACGGGCGGGATCTACTTCGGCGAGAAGACGAGGACGGTGGACTCGGCCAGCGATGTGTGCGCGTATACGACCGCGGAGATCGAGCGGATCGCGCGCACGGCGTTCACCGCTGCCCGGGCAAAGGTCTCGAGCGTGGACAAGGCGAACGTGTTGGAGACGTCGCGGCTGTGGCGGGAGGTCGTGATGGGCGTGCACGCGCGCGAGTTCCCGCACATCCAGCTCGAGCACGTACTCGTCGACAACGCCGCGATGCAGCTGATGGCGGCCCCGCGCCACTTCGACACGATCCTGACCGAGAACATGTTCGGGGACATTCTCAGCGACGAGGCGGCGATGATCACCGGCTCGATCGGGCTGCTTCCAAGCGCGTCGCTGGGAGAGGGCGGCCCAGGCCTGTTCGAGCCCGTGCACGGCTCCGCGCCGGACATCGCGGGCACGGGTGCCGCCAATCCGCTGGCGATGCTGCTGTCGGCCGCGATGATGCTCAGACACGGACTCGATTCGCCCGATGCGGCGGCGGCGGTAGAATCGGCCGTTGAGAAAGCGCTCGACGGCGGCCTGCGCACCCCCGACCTGGGCGGCGCGGACGGGACGGCGACGGCGACGAAAGCAGTGCTAGACCACCTATAAAACAGGAGTGCGATGAACGTGGAGCCAACGGACCTCATCTGGATGAACGGAGAATTCGTCGCCTGGGAGGACGCCAAGATTCACGTCCTGACGCATGGCCTGCACTACGGCACGGGCGTTTTCGACAGCATGCGCTGCTACGAGACGGAGTTCGGCCCGGCGGTGTTTCGCAACGTCGATCACCTCGATCGCCTGCTGCGCTCCGCCGAGATGTACTACATGCCGGTTCCGTACACGGTCGAGCAATTGCGTGCCGCCACGCTCGAACTCGTCGCCCGCAATGGCTTGAGCTCTTGCTACATTCGTCCGCTCGTCAATCGCGGCTACGGTCAAATGGGTCTGAACCCGCTCGACGCCTCCGTCGACGTGACGCTCGCCTGCTGGGAGTGGGACACGTATCTCGGTGAGGAGGGCATGCGCAACGGCGTTACCGCGAAGGTCTCATCGTGGCGACGGATCAGTCCCGACTCGCTGATCCCGCACGCGAAGGCCTCTGGCCAGTACCTGAACAACGTGCTGGCGAAGATCGAGTCTGTGAAGGCCGGCTATCAGGAGGCGATCCTGCTGGACGACCACGGGTACGTGTGCGAGGGCACCGGCGAGAACATCTACATCGTGCGCGATGGCGAGATCGTCACGCCCGGACAGGACAATTCGATCCTCGACGGGATCACACGGCGCTCGATCATCCAGATCGCGCAGGACCTCGGGTACACCGTCGTGGAGCGCAACGTGGCGCGCGCGGAGATGTACCTCGCGGATGAGATATTCATGTCGGGTACGGCTGCCGAGTTGGTGCCGGTGCGTGAGATAGACGACCATCGCGTCGGGACGGGCGAACCGGGCGAGATCACGCGCGTGCTGCAGGCCTCTTTCGACGACGCCATCCACGGGCGCAGCGAGCGCTACCGCGAGTGGCTGGACATCGTAGATGCCCCGGCGCTCCAGACGCCGACCGGCGCGGGCTCGGATAAGGCAGCGCGGGCCGCCGCGCCGAGCGGTACGACCGCAGCGGGCTGATGTCCACGATCCAGCTCTACGACGCCACCCTGCGCGACGGCATGGGTGGCGGCGGCATGACATTGACGGCCGCGGAGAAGGTGCGGGTCGTGCGCGCGCTCGACGCGCTCGGGGTGCACATGATCGAGGCGGGCTTCCCCGCGTCGAACCCGAAGGAGCTCGAGCTGTTCGAGCTGCTGGAGCGGGAGACGTCGCTGCAGACGGCGGAGATCGTCGCGTTCGGGATGACACGCCGACGCGGGGTGAGCGCCGCGGAGGACGAGGGGCTGCGCGTGCTCGCGGAGTCGTTCGTGCCGGTGTGCACGCTCGTCGGCAAGACCTCGGTGTTGCAGGCGGAGACGGTGCTGAAGGTGACGCGCGAGGAGAACGTGAGCATGATCGGCGAGTCGATCGCTCATCTGATCGCGCACGGCAAGCGGGTGCTGTTCGACGCCGAGCACTTCTTCGAGGGCATCGAGGAAGATGTGGGGTACGCCCTGGAATGCGTGCGGGTCGCCGCGGACGCCGGCGCGGAGCGGGTGGTGCTGTGCGATACGAACGGAGGATCGCTGCCGTTGGACGTGCGCGAGACGGTCGCGGCGGTTCGCATGCAGATGCCGGACGTCGCGCTCGGGATTCACACCCACGACGACACGGGATGCGGTGTCGCCAACACGCTTGTCGCGGTGCAGGCGGGCGCAACACAGGTGCAGGGAACGATCAACGGGATCGGCGAGCGCACGGGGAACGCCAATCTCGTCACGATCGTTGCCGACCTGCAGTTGAAGATGGGCTACGAGATCTTGGCGCCCGAGCGCCTCGCGCGGCTGACGGAGACGGCGCACTTCGTCGATGAGCTGCTCAACCGCACACCCAACCCGGCGCAGCCGTATGTCGGCAAGCACGCGTTCGCGCACAAGGCGGGTATGCATGCGGCGGGGGTGCGCGAGTCAAGTGAGGCGTTCGAGCACGTCGACCCGACGCTGGTGGGCAACCGCAGCGACGTGCTGATCTCCGAGCTGTCCGGGCGGGCCACGATCGTGGAGAAGGCGCGCGCCGCGGGGATTGCCACCGACGCTGAGTTCACCAAAAGGGTCGTTGAGCGAGTCAAGGAGCTCGAGCACCAAGGGTTTCAGTTCGAGGCGGCGGACGGGTCGTTCGAGCTGCTCATGCGCCGGGAGGCTGGTGGGGACGCCGCGTATGAGCCGCTGTTCAAGCTCGAGTCCTGGCGGGTGATCGTTGAAAAGCACGCCGATGGTCGCGCCACGACGGAGGCGACGATCAAGATCTGGATCGGGGGCGAGCGGTATGTGCGCACCGCCGAGGGCAACGGGCCGGTGCATGCTCTGGATCGGGCGCTGCGCGATGCCATCGGGGAGATCCATCCTCACCTGAAGGACATCGACTTGGTGAACTTCAAGGTTCGGATTCTCGATGAGACGAAGGGGACTGGGGCGATTACTCGTGTACTGATCGACGCTTCGGATGGGCAGGACGTGTGGGGTTCGATTGGGGTTTCTGAGAACCTGATTGCTGCTTCCTGGGACGCGCTGGTGGATTCGTTGGAGCGCGGGATGTTGGGTGGCAACGCCTCGTCGGGATCGACGCCCTCTCCGGGATCGAGCCTCCGCTCGGCCGGGAAGACGTAGTGCAGAGTTCCGACGCCGCGCAGGGACGGCCGGCCGCCCGGATCTCGACCCTACGAGAGCTGGATAGTTGTGGTGACGCTGACGCTGCCGGCTCGGTTGGTTCGATTCCTCTCGCCAAGCCTGTGATGGGGGTCGCGGAGGAGGAAGCTGTGTTGGAGGTGTTGCACTCCGGGCAGCTGTCGCTGGGGCCTCGGGTGGCTGAGTTCGAGCGCATGTTCGCCGCTCGCGTAGGATCGCCACATGCCAGTGCTGTGAGCAGTGGGACCGCTGGGTTGCATCTGGCGCTGCGGGCCGTGGGGGTGGAGGCTCGGGATGAGGTGGTCACCAGTCCGCTGTCGTTTGTGGCCTCGGCTAATGCCGTCGTGTATGAGGGGGCTAAGCCTGTGTTTGCCGATATCGATCCGGTTACGTTGAATCTCGATCCCGTCGCGGCTGAGGCTGCTGTTACGGAGCGGACGAGAGCAATACTGCCGGTTCATATCTTTGGTTACCCCGCCGACATGCCCGCGTTCGAGCGGATCGCCGGACGGCACGACCTTGGGATCGTCGAGGACGCGTGCGAGGCGTTGGGGGGCGTACACGGGGATGGCGTTACCGTGGGGGGGCGTGGACATCCGGCGGTATTCGGGTTCTATGCCAACAAGCAGATCACCACGGGCGAGGGGGGGATGGTTACGCTTGCCGATGGAAAGCTGAAGGAGCGGATCGACTCCGAGCGCAATCAGGGGCGGGCCAAAGACATGGGCTGGCTCGATCATGACCGGCTGGGGTTCAACTATCGGTTGTCAGATATCGCTTGCGCGCTGGGGATCGCTCAGCTGGAGCGTCTAGATGAGATGTTGGCGGCTCGGGCTCGGGTCGCCGATTGGTACAGGGAGGCGCTGGCTGGGATCGAGGGGCTGGAGCTGCCGTGCGAGGACTCGGGTGGCGATGTGCGGGGGTGGTTCGTGTTCGTGGTGCAGTTGCCGGCGGAGGTCGAGCGCGACGCCGTCATACACAGGCTCGCCGCCAACGGGGTGCAGAGCAAGCCCTACCTGCCCGCGATCCATCTGATGAGCTACTACCGTGAGCGGTTCGGCCATCGCGAGGGCGAGTTTCCGATATGCGAGGACGTGGCGGCGCGAAGTGTGGCGCTGCCCTTCTATCCGGATCTGGATGAGAGCCGGGTCGAAAAGGTGGCGCGCGAGCTGGTCCGCGCGGTCGAGGGGTAGCCCGTCGCGGGCTTTGGGTGGGTGACCCGGGAGCCGGTTCCTTTCGACCAACGTCGCAGGCGCCGGTCACCGTAGCCGTCGGCATGGTTGGAAGCGCCGGAGTGCTGCACGCCTCGGCTGGTCGGTCGGCGCACGTGGCGAAGCAGGGGTCGGCTGTCGGCAGGATTGAGAGCGACATAGACTCTGCATCTCGATGTCTCGGTTCCGTGAGCCCCAGCACCCCGACTTTCAGCGGTTGAACGCCTCGATCGACTTCGATCGGCGACTGTGGCCCTACGACGTCGCACAGTCACGCGCGCACGCGCGGATGCTCGCCGCACGGAAAATCGTGTCCGAGGCCGATCGCGATGCGCTGCTGGCGGGGCTGGATGCGGTCGAGCGCGAGCTCGCCGAGGATCGATTCCCGTTCGCGCCGGACGACGAGGACATTCACATGGCGATCGAGCGGCGCCTGACCGAGATCGCCGGGCCGGTCGGCGGGAAGCTGCATACCGCGCGGTCGCGCAACGACCAGGTCGTCACCGACCTGGCTATGTATACGCGCGAGCGCGCCGATGGGGCGCAGGTGGCCGTCGGCGTGCTGATGGCTGCGCTGCTGGACCGAGCCGAGCAGCACGTGGACTGGCCGATGCCCGGCTACACCCATCTGCAGCGTGCTCAGCCCGTGTACCTCGGGCATCACCTGCTTGCGTACTTCTGGATGCTCGCGCGTGATCGGGCGCGGTTTGCGTTCGCGCAGCGTGAGTCCGGGCGCCTGCCGCTGGGGGCGGGCGCGCTTGCGGGCGTGAGCTTTGACACCGATCGGGGCCAGGTGGCGCGCGAGCTCGGGTTTGCCGAGGTCGCTCCGAACTCGATCGACGCGGTCTCGGGCAGGGATTTTGTCCTGGACTACCTGAACGCGGCCGCGACCTGCGCGACCCACCTGTCGCGTCTGGGAGCCGAGCTGGTGCTGTGGTCGAGTACCGAGTTTGGGTTCTGCGAGCTGCCGGACGCGTGGAGCTCGGGCAGCTCGATCATGCCCCAGAAGAAGAACCCCGACGCGGCCGAGCTGCTGCGTGGGAAGGCGCCGCGCGTGGTCGGCCATCTCGCGGCCCTGCACGGAGTGATGCACGCGCTGCCGCTGACCTACAACAAGGACCTGCAGGAGGACAAGGAGCACCTGTTCGATGCGGTTGACACGATCGAGCCGGCGCTCGCGGCGGCGACCGGCATGATTGCGGGCGTGCGCTTCCGGCGCGAGCGCCTGAGTGAGGCTGCCTCAGACGAGCTGATTGCCGCGACCGATATTGCCGACCTGCTGGTGGGACTTGGCGTTCCCTTCCGCGAGGCGCATGGCGTCGTCGCCGGCCTGGTGCGCACGGCACTCGACAGCGACAGGCAGTTGTCGGAGTTGACCACTGATGAGCTGGCGGCACACAGCGAGACATTGGCGGCGCACGAGACACGGTTTCGCGAGGTGCTCACGCAGAGCTCGTGGCTGGAGTCCAAGGTATCCGAGGGCGGCACATCACTCGCGCGGGTGCGCGAGCAGATCGAGCTGGCCCGGGCGACGCTCGATGGTCCGCCGGACGGCTGAACCGCTGCCGGCCGGGTTCTACGATCGCCCGGTCGTGGAGGTCGCCGAAGCTTTGATCGGCTGCACGGTTTCCTACGCTGGGATGAGTGGGGTGATCGTCGAGACGGAGGCCTACCACGAGAGCGAGCCGGCGTGTCACGCGTTCGTCGGGCTGACGCAGCGTACGGAGACGCTGTTCGGTCCAGCTGGTCGCGCGTACGTGTATCGCTCCTACGGCATCCACGCGCTGCTCAACGCCGTATGCGAGCCGGTAGGGGTCGGTGCGGCGGTGCTGATCAGGGCGCTGGAACCGTTGGAGGGAATCGAGCGGATGCGCGCACGTCGTGGAGTGCTCGGAGATCGCCCGGTCGGTGATGCGGACCTCTGCTCGGGGCCAGGCAAGCTTACGCAGGCGCTCGGCATCGAGCTATCGGAGAACGGCGGCGACCTACGCACAGGCCCAGTCACGATCGGTCCGCGCGCCGCCGGGTGGGGTGAGCCGCAGGTGGTGGCCGGCCCGCGTGTGGGAATCACCAAGGCCGTCGAGCTTTTATGGCGCTTCTGCGTCGCCGGCAACCGTCATGTCTCCAGTCCCCGTCCACGGACGGACGATGGCTTGTCGCCGTGGCGGCCGGCACGTGCGATGAACCGATAGGGCACCTGAGGAGCCCGGTTGGAGTCCCCAGCTCTGGGGACTACGGGGTGGGGCTGACCCCGCCGGTTGCTTCGGGGCTCGCGCCGCCGCCACCGCTTTTAGGCGCGGGCGAGCTTTCCGGTGGGCTCGGGGTGGCCGGCGGGGCAGGAGTGGACGGCGCTGCCGGCGCGGGGCCGGCGGGTGCGGATGGAGATGAGCCGTGTTCTGCGCCGCCGCCGGCGCTCGGGGCCGAATGCCGTTCGCCGGTCTTTTCTTCGGTCGGCTGGGATGCGCCGGACGGGGCGCTCGTCGGCGAGACGGCTTCTTCGGAGGTGCTCGAGGTGGACTGCCCGCGGATCTTGCCGGAGGCGTGTGCTGCGGCCTGTTCGGCTCGGGTCTTGTCGATGTGCAGGGCCGAGATCATGAAGTTGTGCCAGATCAGCGCAGGGAACGTGCCGCCTAGCACGGGGCCGCCGTCAAACTGGGTGGTCATGGGGACCAGGCTGTTCGGATAGCCGACCCATACGGCGACCGTGTACTTGTTGTCCCAACCCACGAACCAGGCATCGCCGTAGTTGGAGGTCGTACCCGTCTTGCCGGCCGCGAACTGGCCGATCGCGGCTGAGCGGGCGGTGCCGTACTGGAGCACCGTTTCGAGCACCGAGGTCTCGGTGGAAGCGATGTCGGGGGGGAGCACGGGCTTGGTTGCCACCTGGTTGACGTCGCGGTGCGAACCGTCGGGAAGGATGTGTTTCCCTGCGTTCACTTCCTGGATCCCGACCGGGGCGCCGGCTTCGGCCAGTGTCCCGCTGACGCGCCGCCCGTCGTGGGCGATCGTCTCATACGCATGAGCCATGTCCAGTGGCGTGACGCCCACCTTCAGGCCGCCGATCGTCATCGCCGGGTTGGTCGAGATCGGGGTTGTGATGCCCATCCGATGAGCCAACCGCGCGATGCGCTGAGTGCCGACCCGCAGGCCGACTTCGGCGTAGATCGAATTGTCCGAGAAGGCCGTCGCGGCCGTCAGCGTGTTTGAGCCTGTGTAGTTGCCTTCGTCGTTGTGCACCACGAACTTTTCCTTGCCATGGGTGCCCGGCACGAGGAATTCCTTCTCCTTCGAGGCCCACACCGAATCCGGTGAGATGCCGTCCTCCAGCGCGCCCGCGAGGTCGAACGCCTTGAACGAAGAGCCGGGTTGACGCTCGCCCTCGGTGGCGAGGTTGAAAGGACTCTCGTCGTAGCCGCGCCCGCCCACCATCGCACGCACCTCGCCGGTCGAGTTTTCGATCGCCACGAGCGACGCGCTCGGATCGCCGGAGTAGGCGAGGTAGCCTTCGATCGCCTGTTCGGCGGCATGCTGCAGTTCGAGGTCGAGCGTGGTCTTGATTTGCAGGCCCCCGTCGAAGGCGCGCGGAGCGCCGTAGCGTTCGATCACCTGCTGCTGCACCCAACTGGTGAAGTAGCCGGCGTCGACCCCTTCGACCGTCTGCTCCTGGGGGGCCTGGACTTCCTTGGGCGCGGGCAGGGCCTGGTCGACGCTCTGTTCGTACACCGCTTTCATCAGGTAGCCCTGCTCGAACATCTGGCGCAGGACGACGTCGCGGCGCGTCTGGGCTGCCGCCGGATGGGTCGCGGGGTCATAGGCAGTGGGCGATTGGATGACGCCGGCCAGCAGCGCCGCCTCCCACGGCTGCAGCTGTTCGACGCACAGCTGGTGGTTGGGCGTGCCGCAGCCGAGGTGGTTGACGTCTTGCCCGAAATAGGTCTGCGCCGCCGACTCGATTCCGTAGGCGCCGTTGCCGAAGTAGATCGTGTTCAGGTACGCCGTGATGATCTTTTCCTTCGACCACTTGTGAGAAAGCTGGTAGGCGAGGGCCGCCTCGCGCAGCTTCTCGAAGATCGTGCGGTGGGACTGGGCCTGCAGCGCGTTCTTGATGAACTGCTGCTCGATCGTGGAGGCGCCCTGGATCGTCCCTTTGTGCAGGATGTCCTGGACGAACGCACGCCCGATACCACGGATGTCGACACCACTGTTGGTCTGAAAGCGCTTGTCCTCGATCGAGATCACCGCCTCCTTGACGATCTGCGGGATCTGAGCAGGCGTCACGATCACCCGTTTCTGTTGGCTGACGATGCCGATCGGGTGACCGAGGTCGTCGAGCAGCGTCGAGCTCTGCTCGTCCTTGAACTGCGAGAATTTGGTCAACGACGGCAGGTCGGACGCGACGGCGACGAACATGCCGAAGACGAAGGAGATGAGGCCGAGCAGCAGAACGGCAAAGAGGATCAGCAGGAAGCGCAGCCTCTTCAGAGCGCGGCCGGCCGCGGGCGGGCGAGTGCGGCGGACTCCACAGAGGGCGAGAGTCTAGCATTGGCCTCCATGCCGAACGCCACCAACGCGCCCGCCGAGAACTCGACCCGGCTGGCCGCTCGGTTGGCTCGAAATTCCGTGGACGGCCTACCCGAGGGAGCGCTGGCCGACAAGCTGCAAGCGGCCCGGACCGAGGGACGGCCGCTGCGGATCAAGCTGGGCATAGACCCGACCGCACCCGACATCCATCTCGGCCACGCGGTCGTGCTGGGCAAGCTGCGCGAGTTTCAGGACGCCGGTCACCGAGTGGTGCTGATCGTTGGCGACTACACCGCGCGGGTGGGGGACCCCTCCGGACGATCGAGCCTGCGCCCGATGCTCTCCGAGCAGGAGATCACGGCCAACGCGCAGACATTTCAGGAGCAGGCCTCGCGGATCCTCAACCAGGACCCCGAACGCCTGGAGGTGCGGCGCAACGGCGAGTGGCTGGACATGGGGATGGGCGAGCTGCTGAAGCTCGTGCGCACGACCACGGTGGCCCAACTGCTCGAGCGTGAGGACTTCGCCAAACGCTGGTCGGCCTCAGCGCCGATCTCGATGCTCGAGCTGATGTATCCGTTGCTGCAGGGCTATGACTCGGTTGCAGTGCGAGCCGATGTCGAGCTTGGGGGCACCGACCAGACATTCAACCTGCTGCTGGGGCGCGACATTCAGCGCGCCTACGGCCAGCCCGAGCAGGCGATCATGACGATGCCGGTCCTCGTGGGCATGGACGGACGTCAGAAGATGTCCAAGTCGTTGGGCAACCAGATCGGGATCACCGACGCCCCGGAGGAGATGTACGGCAAGACGATGAGCATCCCCGACGAGGCGATGGGCGACTACTACCGGTTGCTGCTGCATCAGGCGCCGTCCGCCGAGTCCTCGCCACGGGACGCCAAGCGCAGGTTGGCGCGCGAGCTGGTGGGCTGGCTGCACTCACCGGAGCAGGCGCGGGAGGCCGAGCGCGAGTTCGATCGGGTGTTCGTCGAGCACCAGGCGCCCGAGCAGATGGAGGAGGCACGCTTTCAGCCCGGTGAGGACGGGATGGTGCACCTGCCCGAGGTGATGGCCCGGGCGTTTGGCATCTCCCGCTCGGAGGCCAGACGCCTGATCGAGCAGGGCGGGGCATCGCTGGACGACACGGCGCTGGGCGCGGGCGAGCATGACGTGGCTCTGGAGCGAGCCGACGGGGCGGTGCTGAAGGTGGGTAAGCGCCGCTTCCGACGCTTGCGGGCCAGTTAGCGCTATACTCCCCGGTCGGCCCGCGGGTGCCTCTGGGCGCTGGGCTGGATCGGTCTCCTCAGAAGGAAGAACCTTATGGAGAGGCGTCATGGCGGTCTTTGAAAACTCAACAGCATGCGCACCTACGATCGACCTCGATCGTGGTGTGCGTCCAGGTTCGACCCGCCAGCGGGAGCGCTACCGATCGAAGATCGGCCGGCACCTTCGGTGGCGGACCAAAGAGTCAAAGTAGGAACAGCAGTACCCCGTCATGGTTCGGGACCACGGTGTATAGGTCCCGTCCGCTCGTCACCGCGTGAGCGGCGATGAGCAACTCCATGACAGCTTTTCGTGAAGTTCTTCACGGAGAGTTTGATCCTGGCTCAGGACGAACGCTGGCGGCGTGCTTAACACATGCAAGTGGAGCGACGAACCAGGGCTTGCCCTGGGGCAGAGCCGCGAACGGGTGAGTAACACGTGGGTTACCTGCCTCGATGACCGGGACAACCCGAGGAAACTCGGGCTAATACCGGATGTGCCCGCAAGGGGAAAGGAAGCTTCGGCCTCCGCATCGAGATGGGCCCGCGGCCCATTAGCTTGTTGGTGAGGTAACGGCTCACCAAGGCTTCGATGGGTAGCTGGTCTGAGAGGACGATCAGCCACACTGGGACTGAGACACGGCCCAGACTCCTACGGGAGGCAGCAGTGGGGAATCTTGCGCAATGCGCGAAAGCGTGACGCAGCAACGCCGCGTGGGGGAAGAAGGCTTTCGGGTTGTAAACCCCTTTCAGTTGGGACGAAGCTTCGCCGGTGAATAGCCGGCTGGAGTGACGGTACCTTCACAAGAAGCACCGGCTAACTACGTGCCAGCAGCCGCGGTAATACGTAGGGTGCAAGCGTTGTCCGGAATCATTGGGCGTAAAGAGCGTGTAGGCGGCCCGATTAGTCCGCTGTGAAAGTCCAGGGCTCAACCCTGGAATGCCGGTGGATACTGTCGGGCTAGAGTCCGGAAGGGGCGAGTGGAATTCCTGGTGTAGCGGTGAAATGCGCAGATATCAGGAGGAACACCAATGGCGAAGGCAGCTCGCTGGGACGTGACTGACGCTGAGACGCGAAAGCGTGGGGAGCAAACAGGATTAGATACCCTGGTAGTCCACGCTGTAAACGATGGCAACTAGATGTGGGGGGTGTCGACTCCCCCCGTGTCGAAGCTAACGCATTAAGTTGCCCGCCTGGGGAGTACGGCCGCAAGGCTAAAACTCAAAGGAATTGACGGGGGCCCGCACAAGCAGCGGAGCATGTGGTTTAATTCGACGCGACGCGAAGAACCTTACCTGGGCTTGACATGTGAGTGACCGGTGTGGAAACACACCTTCCCTTCGGGGCACTTTCACAGGTGGTGCATGGCTGTCGTCAGCTCGTGTCGTGAGATGTTGGGTTAAGTCCCGCAACGAGCGCAACCCCCGTCGCATGTTGCCAGCATTCAGTTGGGGACTCATGCGAGACTGCCGGTGACAAACCGGAGGAAGGTGGGGATGACGTCAAGTCCTCATGCCCCTTATGTCCAGGGCTACACACGTGCTACATTGGCGCATACAGAGGGCTGCGATACCGCGAGGTGGAGCGAATCCCTTAAAGTGCGTCTCGGTTCGGATTGCAGGCTGAAATTCGCCTGCATGAAGGCGGAGTTGCTAGTAATCGCGGATCAGCATTGCCGCGGTGAATACGTTCCCGGGCCTTGTACACACCGCCCGTCACACCACGGGAGTGAGCAACACCCGAAGCCGGTGGCCTAACCCGCAAGGGAGGGAGCCGTCGAAGGTGGGGCTCGTGACTGGGGTGAAGTCGTAACAAGGTAGCCGTAGCGGAAGCTGCGGCTGGATCACCTCCTTTCTAGGGAGCACATAACAGTGCCCCGATCGCAGCGACCGTCCGGAGTCGTGCTCTTTTGCAGAGCTCGAAAGGCCGGGCGGTATACGAGCGGTCGGGCCTAGCATGTCGACCGAACCTGGCTGGATGGCCGTACGTCGCGCGTGGCCCCTCCTACTTGGGGAGCACAACCGGCTTCGGTCGCACAACGACCCCAGCATGCTGTTGAGTTTTGAGAGACCGGCCTAGTCCGCCGGTCCCCGTGAGGCCATGTCGAAGATGACGTGACCAAACTAAGCACGGAGATCCGGTTGGGCTATGTGATGGTGACTCTCCACGGTCCTTGAAAACTGCACAGAAGCCACATCAGCCGCCATCGATAAGCGGCGGCTGAATAACGGGTATCACCGGGCCCTGCGTGATCGATCCGTCCCGACGTGCTCCGCAAGGGGTGCAGAAGGATGGCCACATCATGTTGGGCCAGATCACCGTCAAGATAGTAAGGGCACATGGTGGATGCCTTGGCACCAAGAGTCGATGAAGGGCGTGAACGGCTGCGATAAGCCACGGTTAGGCGCTGAATAGCCTTTGACCCGTGGATTCCCGAATGGGGAAACCCAACGCTGGTAATGCGGCGTTATCCCCGGCTGAACACATAGGCCGGCGGAAGACAAGCGGGGGAAGTGAAACATCTCAGTACCCCGAGGAAAGGAAATCAACAGAGATTCCCTGAGTAGTGGCGAGCGAAAGGGGATCAGCCCAAACCTGGCAGGTGTAAGCGGACATGCGTTGCCTGTCGGGGGTTGTAGGACGTCTGTTCCGAGTCGTGTCCGGCTCGGCAGGAGTTACAAAATCATGTGGTAGTCGAAGCGCGTGGAACCGCGCACCATAGAGGGCAACCGTCCCGTAGACGAAACTGCATGATCTCCTGTCAAACGTTCCTGAGTAAGTCCGCGCCCGTGAAACGCGGACTGAACCTGGGGGGACCACCCTCCAAGGCTAAGTACTCCTTGGTGACCGATAGCGGACTAGTACCGTGAGGGAAAGGTGAAAAGTACCCCGGAAGGGGAGTGAAATAGTACCTGAAACCGCGTGCCTACAAGCGGTGGGAGCAGGCTTGTCCTGTGACCGCGTGCTTTTTGCATAACGAGCCGGCGAGTTACTCGTCTGCGGCAAGGTTAAGCGATGAGCGGAGCCGTAGCGAAAGCGAGTCCTAATAGGGCGACATAGTCGTAGGCGGTATACCCGAAACTGAGCGAGCTACCCATGGGCAGGCTGAAGCGGGGGTAAGACCTCGTGGAGGGCCGAACCGACCTAGGTTGAAAACTGGGCGGATGACCTGTGGGTCGGAGTGAAAGGCTAATCAAGCTCAGTGATATCTGGTTCTCTCCGAAATATATTTAGGTATAGCCTCGGATAAATTGCGTGTTGGCCGTAGAGCACTGTTTGGATTAGGGGCCCTACCAGGTTACCGACTTCAGGCAAACTCCGAAGACCAATCACGTTTACTCCGGGAGTCAGTTGCTGGGGGATAAACTTCAGCGTCAAAAGGGAAACAGCCCAGACCGCCAGCTAAGGTCCCTAAGTACTAGCTAAGTGGGAAACGATGTTCGAGTGCATAGACAACCAGGAGGTTGGCTTAGAGGCAGCCACCCTTGAAAGAGTGCGTAACAGCTCACTGGTCAAGTGTTCGAGCGCGGACAATGTAACGGGGCTCAAGCTAGTCACCGAAGCTGCGGGTGCGTTATGAGACTTTTGGTCTGATAGCGCGCGGTAGGAGAGCGTTCCCATGCCAGTAAAGCGGCGGCGTAAGCCAGCCGTGGAGGCATGGGAAGTGAGAATGCCGGCATGAGTAACGAAAGAGGGGTGAGAATCCCCTCCACCGATTGCCCAAGGATTCCTGAGTAAAGTTCGTCTGCTCAGGGTTAGTCGGGACCTAAGGCGAGGCCGAAAGGCGTAGTCGATGGCCAACAGGTTGATATTCCTGTACCACGTCGCTTCCGTTTGACCGATGGGGGGACGAGGAAGGCTAAGGGAACCCAGGCGATGGTTGTCCTGGGGTAAGCATGTAGGGGCGGCCCTAGTTAAATGCGGGGCTGCATTCAACCCGAGGTGCGATGCCAGCTGGCTCTGAGCCGGCGAGTCCCCGACGCCATACCTCCAAGAAAATCCTCTAGGGAGGAAGCGCGTGCCCGTACCAAAACCGACACAGGTGGGCAAGTAGAGAATACTAAGGTGATCGAGATAACCATCGTTAAGGAACTCGGCAAAATTGCCCCGTAACTTCGGGATAAGGGGCGCCCCAGTAGGGTGAGGCTCTTCGCGAGCGGAGCCCGAGGGGGCCGCAGTGAATAGGCTGAAGCGACTGTTTACCAAAAACACAGGTCTCTGCTAAGTCGTAAGACGACGTATAGGGGCTGACGCCTGCCCGGTGCCGGAAGGTTACGTGGAGTTGTTAGGGCTTGACCCGAAGCAGCGAAGCTAAGCCCCGGTAAACGGCGGCCGTAACTATAACGGTCCTAAGGTGACTTATCGTTGCCCCCTGCCGTAGTGATGCGGTAGGTGCAGCTGGCCATATGCTGGAACATCCGAGTATCCCGCACTACGAGTTCCGTCCGAACTGGGCGGTACCGTGAAAATGTGTCGGGTGCGGACAATCAGCAGGAAAGACTCAGGTTAGAAGGCTGGGTTTCTGGGTTCATCGACGGCGAGGGCTGCTTCTGCGTGAACATCAATAGATGTTCTGCTACGCAGCTTGGCTGGCAAGTCCGGCCGGAGTTCGTCGTGACCCAGGGAGCACGCAGTATCAGTGCTCTAGAAACCCTGAAGGGGTTCTTTGGCTGTGGAGCTATCTACCGAAACACTCGACACGATAATCACCGTGAAGATGTGTATCGGTGGTGTGTGCGGCGGCGTGCCGATCTAAAGGATCGGATAGTGCCGTTCGTTCGCTTGGTTCCACTACGCACTTCAAAGGCACGAGATTTCGAGTGCTTTGCTCGGATTCTTGAGCTGATGGAGCGTGAGTGCCATCTGGAACTCACCGGCATCGCTGAGATAGCGAGGCTGGTCGAGGGCATGAATCGTCGTAAGCCCTCTACCTTTCTGAGTATCCTCAGAGACTGTACGCCAGCCGCCTCAAAGTGAGGCGAAGATACAGTCCGTTCTTCATGGCGACATGAAGAGGTCGACAGAAATGATCGATCCGCTGGTCATAGGCGACCAGTTCAAACCAAGTCATGCCATAAGGAAACTTGGTTAGTAACAGCTAGAGCGAAATTCCTTGTCGGGTAAGTACAACTTGCCCCGTCGTCCCGCAAGGGACGACATGCAAACCGGCTCATATCGGGGAAACCCTCCCTGCCAAAGTGGTAGCGGGCAATCCCGAGGGAAGTCCTAGTGACCCCCTAACGACTGATCCGAAAGGAGAGGTGTGTCGCGCTCCGGAGAGTCCGGAAATCTATGCGACATACAATACGCCGGCCCTCATTGAAGTGATGACATCTAAGGTTCGTTGATCTCGCTGACCAATGGACGACTGCGACAAGGCGGTCGGTCACAGCGAGAGTTCCTAAGGGTGCTGGATGAGGTGAAGGTATAGTCTGCGCTCTCGGGTGACGAGAGATAACGTGAAGTTCCGACCTGCACGAATGGCGTAACGACTTCAGCGCTGTCTCAACGATGGGCTCGGTGAAATTGCAGTCTCGGTGAAGATGCCGAGTACCCGCGGCTAGACGGAAAGACCCCGTGAACCTTTACTACAACTTGGTATTGGGATTCGGTGCATCTCGCTCAGGATAGGTGGGAGGCTTTGAAGCGCCGGTTGCGGCCGGCGTGGAGCCAACCTTTAGATACCACCCTTGGTGTATTGGATTTCTAACAGCATTCCGTGAATCCGGGTGCTGGACAGTTCCAGGCGGGTAGTTTGACTGGGGCGGTCGCCTCCCAAAATGTAACGGAGGCGCACAAAGGTTCCCTCAGCACGGTTGGAAATCGTGCGTAGAGCGCAAAGGTAGCAAGGGAGCTTGACTGCGAGACTGACAAGTCGAGCAGGTGCGAAAGCAGGTCTTAGTGATCCGGCGGTAGCAAGTGGAAGTGCCGTCGCTCAACGGATAAAAGGTACTCCGGGGATAACAGGCTTATCGGGCCCAAGAGTCCACATCGACGGCCCGGTTTGGCACCTCGATGTCGGCTCGTCGCATCCTGGGGGTGGAGTCGCTCCCAAGGGTTGGGCTGTTCGCCCATTAAAGCGGTACGCGAGCTGGGTTCAGAACGTCGTGAGACAGTTCGGTCCCTATCTGCCGTGGGCGTTGGAGAATTGAGAGGATTTGTCCCTAGTACGAGAGGACCGGGATGAACGCACCTCTGGTGTATCTGTTGTCCTGCCAAGGGCATAGCAGGCTAGCTACGTGTGGATCGGATAACCGCTGAAGGCATCTAAGCGGGAAGCCGGCCTCAAGATGAGTTCTCCCATCCCCTAGAGGGAGTAAGACCCCTGGTAGACCACCAGGTTGATAGGCCGGATCTGGAAGGACGGTAACGTTCGAAGGAGACCGGTACTAATTGGTCGAGGGCTTGACGGATTTTTTGATGCGCCCCAATGCTGGGCGTGTGATACCCGCTGTGGCGCTGTGCAGTTTTGAAGGACCGAGGATGATCTTCGGTCTCTCACCTTTTTCCGGTGGCTTTTGCGAGGGGGAAACACCTCTTCCCATTCCGAACAGAGCAGTTAAGCCCCTCAGCGCCGATGGTACTTGGCTCGCAAGGGCCTGGGAGAGTAGGACGCCGCCGGTTTCTTCATGCGAGCCGCCCTCGGGCGGCTCGCGCTAGTTAAGCGTGACGGCGCCGTCGGGCTCAAGCTTCCAACCCGGATTGTGAGCGATCTCCCAAGGGTAGCCGTCGGGGTCCAGAAACACGCCGGAATATCCGCCCCAAAAGGTTTCTCCAGGCTCGCGCGTGATTGCGGCGCCCGCCTCGCGTGCCTGTGCGATCAGCTCGTCGACCTCGCTTGGAGCGCTCACGTTATAGGCCAAGGTTACGCCACCGTAGCCGTTCCCGAGCTCCACACCGCTGTCCTGAGCGTTGCTCACACGGCTCCACAGCGCAAACACCATCGCACCGGCCTGAAAAAAGACGACGTCAGAGCCTGATGGACACCGACTGTGCCATCCAAGTGACTCGTAGAAGCTGCGTGCGCGCTCGAGATCGTCAACCCCAAGCGTTATGACGCTGATGCGTGGATCCATCGTTATCTCATCCTTCGGGCCCGGTGGCTCGAGAGCCACTAGAGCTTCTGTGCGACTCCAGACCTGCACAGCATGCCAGGAGGACGATGCGACCAGTCGCGTGGCATCCCGGTCGACGGAGCGACGGGCGACAGGCAGAGCTGTGGCATCGGGGCCGTATCGCCAGGGCGGCGACTGACGAACCGCCCGCGCAGCGGCGCTCGATGAGGATGGGTCTCGTCGCAGGGCTCGTTCCAGTCGACCTCCCAGTCGACGGCATGGTCGTCCTCGAGCAAGAGGAACGAGCGAGTGAGACGAAGCGCATCGAGCGTGCGCTGCGCGAGGGTCGAGATTCTCCGTGACGGGAACATGTGTTCGTAAGATAGGTGACCGAGCGGACGGATGCGCACGAACATACGTACGTATCGAGGGGTTATCTCGTAAACCCTCATTCTAGAGCCAGAAAATGGCAGTAAAGGCTGCAAAGAAAGTTGCGCCGTGACCGGTTCTAAGCACTCTCGGGCCCGCCATGCAGGGCGATGGGCCCGCCGGGCGAACACCGCTCGAGATGGCTGTTACGCTTGCCAGACGCCCCTCGACCGGCCCGATCATGGGCGGGAGAGCATGCGTTCAGCCCATGGAGAAGTTCGTAATCGAAGGCGGAGTCCCGCTGTCCGGCACGATGGTCCCGGCCGGGAACAAGAACGGCGCGCTGCCGATCCTCGCCTCGGCGATCCTCACCGAGGACGAGGTGATCGTGCGCAACGTACCGCGGATCAGGGATGTCGACGCGATGCTGAGCATCCTCGAAGCGATCGGCGTGCAAGTCGCCTGGCGCGGGCCCAACGAGGTCGTACTGTGCGCCAAGGCCGTCGACGAGGTGCAGATCGACGCCGAGCTCGCGGAATTGATCAGAGCGTCGTTCCTACTCGCCGGACCGCTGCTCGCGCGGTTTCGTCGCGCAGTGATGCCGCCACCCGGCGGCGACGTGATCGGACGCCGGCGTCTTGACCCGCACCTGGACGCGTTCCGCGCGATGGGCGCCACGGCCGACTGCGGCCGCGAGATCGTGCTCAGCGCGGCGCAGGGACTGCGCCCGACCGACGTGTTCATGGACGAGCCGTCGGTGATGGCGACCGAGAACGCGCTGATGGCCGCCGCGCTCACGCCCGGCGCGACCGTGATCGGCAACGCGGCATGCGAGCCGCACGTTCAGGATCTCGCGCGGATGCTCGTGAAGATGGGCGCCGACATCCAGGGCATCGGCTCGAACCTGCTGACGGTCAACGGCGCACAGCGGTTGCACGGATGCGAGCACGAAGTCGCCCCAGACCACATCGAGATCGGCAGCTTCATCGCGCTCGCGGGGGTGACCGGCGGGGAACTGCGCATCAAGGACACGGTCCCCGGCGATCTGCGCATGATCAGGCTCGTGTTCGAGCGCCTCGGCCTGCGCACCGAGCTGGACGGCGTCGACGTGCTGGTGCCGGGCGGGCAGAAGCTCGTCGTGCAGGCGGACGTGGGCGAGTACAAGAGCAAGATCCAGGACGGTCCGTGGCCGGCGTTTCCCGCCGATCTGACCTCGATCGCGGTCGCGCTCGCCACGCAGGCGGAGGGGTCGATCCTCGTGCACGAGTGGATGTTCGAGAACCGGTTGATCTTCACCGACAAGCTGATCTTGATGGGCGCCGACATCGTCATGTGCGACCCACATCGCGCGATCGTCACCGGCCCGCGCAGGCTGCGGGGCGAGCGGGTGGAGTCCCCGGACATCCGGGCGGGGATGGCGATGCTGTTGGCGGCGTTGTGCGCGCAAGGGCGCAGCGAGATCGGCAACATCCGTCAGATCGACCGCGGGTACGAGCGCATCGACGAGCGTCTGCGCGAGCTCGGGGCGCGCATCGAGCGCGTCGCGACGGAGCCCGCCGTTCACGCCTGAGACATCGCCATCCCCGCCCGCGCGTGTGCGTGCGCGACCCCGACCCCGACGCGATACGGCCGACGAAGCAAACCATCGCCGCGGGACGGTCGCTCCAGACCCCCAGATATTCTCCGCGGACCGCAAATGGCGACAACACCAAGCCCATGATCCATCCGATCCCCAGCGGCACGCGCGACGTGCTGCCCGACGAGACACGCGAGCTGCGTGCGATCACCGACGCGCTGCGCGGCGTGTTCGAGCGGCACTCCTACGGCGAGGTGTATACGCCCGCGCTCGAGTACGAATCGGTGCTCGCCAATGCCGGTATCGCCGGGACGGGCCCGGTGCACAGAGTGTTCGACGAGACCGGCGCCACGCTGGTGCTGCGCTCGGACATGACGGTGCCGATCGCGCGGCTCATCGCCACGCGCTACCCGGGCGTCGCCGAACCGTTGCGGTTCTGCTACTTCGCGCACTGCTACCGCGGCATCCGCCCGCAGTGGAGTCAGCCGCGCGAGCTGCTGCAGGCCGGCATCGAGCTGATCGGCTCAGCCGCGCCGCAGGGTACCGCCGAGGCGCTGACCGTGCTCTGCGACGCCCTGGACGCGACCGGCTTGAAGGACTACCGCGTGGGGCTCGGTGACGCGTCGCTGTTCGGAACGCTGATGGATCGTCTGGAGATCCTCCCGAGCGCGCGCGGCCGCCTGCTGGAAGCACTCGCAAGCCGGGACTTCGTCGAGCTCGAGCAGCGACTGGCGGGAATCGGCCTGTCCGAGGAGTCCTCCGCGCTGCTTTTGAGCTTGCCCCAGCGCAGGGGCGGGCCAGAGGTGCTCTCGGCGCCGCCGGGACCCGCGGCCGACGCCGTCGCCGGCATGCGCCAAGTCAGCGAGCTGCTGGATGACCGGGTCGCCGAGCGGGTGATCTTCGATCTCGGGTTGGTGCGCAGCATCGGCTACTACACGGGCGCGGTGTTCGAGGTCTACGACCCAACGCTGGGCGTCCCGATCGGCGGCGGCGGGCGCTACGACGACCTGCTGGCAAGCTTCGGCGCGGCGCGGCCCGCCGTGGGATTTGCGTTGGACATCGAACGGCTGCACATCGCCCTCACAGGTGAGGAGCGCGGGACCGGAGTGGCGCTGTCGTGATACAGAGGACTGGAACACCATGACCGACCGCTCGCTCGACGACCTGACGATCGCCGTCCCGCGCGGTGCGCTGTTCGACGGCACGGTCGAGTTGCTCGCCGCGCTCGGGATGGATACGGCCGAGCTGCGTAGCAACGACCGCAAGCTGCTGTTCGAGGACATCGGCGTGATTACGATGCGCCCGTCCGACGTGCCCACCTACGTCGAGGACGGCGCCGCCGACCTGGGGATCACCGGCAAGGACGTCCTGCTGGAGCGGGGTGGGCGAGCATCCGATCACGGCGCGAGCGAGCGTGGACGCAGACAGATCTACGAGTTGCTCGACCTCTCCTACGGACGCTGCACGATGGTGTTCGCCACCGCGAACCGCGTGAACGCCCAGGGCGAGGACCCGGCCGCGGAGGCGCTGCGTCGGCTGGGGGTGATGCGCGTCGCGACGAAGTACCCGCGCATCGCCGCGCGCCACCTGGAGGAGACCGGTCGGCAGGCGGAGATCGTCGAGGTCAAAGGCTCGGTCGAGCTCGCCCCACTGACAGGGTTGGCGGAGGCGATCGTCGATCTGACCGCAACCGGCACGACGCTGCGCGAAAACGGGCTGGTCGTGCGCGAGGAGATCGTGGAGTGCACGGCGCGGTTGATCGCAAATCCGGTCGCCTACAAGCTGAAGGCGGCGCAGATCGACCAGCTGCTCGGACGGTTGCGCGAGGGCATCCCGGCCCAAGGCGTGTCGTGAGCGGATGAAGATCGAGCGGTTGAGCATCGCGCAGGTCGCGGCCCGCGGCGGCCCGCTGCCCGCTGCCGCTCACCTGCGCGCGCTCGTGCCCGGCAGTGAGAGTGTGGAGGACGCCGTGCGCGAGATCGTGGAGGACGTGCGCGCGCGAGGGGACGAGGCCGTGCTCGAATATACGCGCCGGTTCGACACGGCCGGCGCCACGCCGATGCCGCTGCTCGTGCCGCCCGATGAGCTGGACGAGGCGCTCAAGCAGCTCGACCTGGAGCTCGTCGCGGGATTGCAGGTCGCGATCGCAAACGTCGCGGTCGTGGCGCAGGCAGGCGTGAGCGAAGACGTCGCCGTCGAGTTGCCGCAGGGGCAGAGGATCGTGTTGCGCGAGCTGCCGGTGGGGGTGGCCGCGGTGTATGTACCGGGCGGCCGCGCGCCGTATCCGAGCACGGTCGTGATGGGGGTTGTCACCGCACGGGCAGCCGGCGTGATCGATGTCGCCGTGTGTGCGCCGCCCGGAGCAGACGGGCAGATCGACCCCGTGATCCTCGGCACATGCCGGCTGTGCGGAGTTCAGCGCGTGTACCGGATGGGGGGCGCGCAGGCGATCGCCGCGCTCGCGTACGGCACCGAGACGGTACGGCGCGTCGATGTGATCGTGGGGCCGGGGAATCTGTATGTGCAGGAGGCCAAGCGCCGGCTGTCCGCGGTCGTGGGGATCGACGGGTTCGCCGGTCCAAGCGACCTGCTGGTCGTGCTCGGCGCGGACGCGGGCGCGCACGAGGTGGAACCGGTGGCACTGGACATGCTCGCGCAGGCAGAGCACGGTGAGGGCAGCCTCGTCGTCGCGATCTCGCCGTCGGCGCAGGTGCTCGACGCGCTCGGTGAGACGATTGAGCGGCTCGTGGCCGCACATCCGACCGTCGCCGACGCGGCCTGCGCGCTTGTGCAGTCGCCCGACGCGCGCGCGGCGATCGAGCTCGCGAACGCGATCGCGCCCGAGCATCTGCAGCTGATCGGCGCCGAGCCGGAGGCGCTCGCGAGCGCGGTGCGGTATGCCGGCTGCCTGTTCGTCGGCGCGAGCGCGGGGACGGCCTTCGGTGACTACGTCGCGGGCTCCAACCACGTGCTGCCGACGGGCGGCTCGGCGCGGTTTGGCTCAACGCTCTCGTCATGGCACTTTCGCCGGCGGATGGCCGAGGTGCGGCTCGGACCCATGGGCGGCGATACGGTTCGCAGGCTCGCGGCGGCGGGGGCGCCGATCGCGCGCGCGGAGGGGTTCGAGGCGCACGCCGAGTCGATGGAGGTCCGATTGCGGGAGAATCCAGGATGATGAGTCGCACAGCCACGATCGAGCGCAAGACCGGCGAGACCGACATACGCCTGTCGCTGACGTTGGACGGCTCCGGTGCAGGCACGCGCGAGACGGGCGTTGGGTTCCTCGACCACATGCTCGACCTGCTGGCCAGGCATGGACGGCTCGACCTGGATGTGAAGGTGAGCGGCGATCTGCAGACGGGGGCGCATCACACCGTCGAGGACACCGCGATCGTCTTTGGCCAGGCGCTTGACAGAGCGCTCGGGGACCGCGCGGGGATAGCCCGGTATGGCGCGATCACGACGCCGATGGACGAGGCCCGCGCGAGCTGCGCGATCGATATATCCGGGCGTCCGCTCACGCTGTTCGAAGCGCAGCTGCCTCCGGGCGCGACGGGCGGGTTCGAGCACGAGCTGACGGAGGAGTTCTTCCGGGCGCTCGCGAACGCGGCGAAGTTGACTTTGCACCTGCGGATCGAAGCCGGGACGAACGCGCACCACATGATCGAGGCGGCGTTCAAGGCGTTCGCCCGGGCGTTGCGTCAGGCGATCGCGATCGACCCGACAGAGACGGGTGTACCAAGCACGAAGGGAACGCTGACCTCATGAACAACGCCCCTAGCGAGGAGTCGGTGCGCATCGGGCTGGTCGACTACGGCATGGGCAATCGCCGCTCGGCGGAGAAGGCGTTCGAACACGTCGGCGCGCGCGTGGAGGTGAGCAGCGACGCCGAGCGGCTGCGTGAGATGGACGGTCTGGTGCTGCCGGGAGTGGGCGCGTTTCCCGCCGGGATGCAGGCGATCGACGAGCTCGGGCTGGACGAGCTCCTGGTCGAGCGGGCGCGAGCCGGAGTGCCCCTGCTGGGGCTGTGTCTGGGGATGCAGTTGCTGTTCGAGCGCTCCGAGGAGCATGGCGGCGCCGAGGGGCTGGGGCTGCTGGCGGGAACGGTGCGCCCGTTGAATGCCCCGAGGCTGAAGTTGCCGCACATCGGTTGGAGCGAGGTGAGCTGGCGTCGGGCGACGCCGCTGAGCGAGGGTTTGCCGGACCCGAGCTATCTGTACCACGTCCACAGCTTCGCGCCGCTCCCCGCCGAGGATGAGGTGGTGCTGGCCACGGCCGACTACGGCGAGCCCTTCGCCGCGATCGTCGGGCAGGGGAACGTGTATGGCACGCAGTCGCACCCGGAGAAGTCCTCCGTTCACGGGCTGGCGCTGCTGGCGAACTTCACGCGCCTGTGCGGTCGGGCGGCGGTACCGGCGTGATGCCGTACAGGGGGATCGAGATGCTGGATGCAAACGAGCGCCGCCACTCCGGGGCAGGATGTGCGGCATGAACCTGTATCCGGCGATCGACATCCTCGATGGCAACGCCGTGCGCCTGGTAAAGGGCGACTTCGACGCCAAGAAGGTCTACGACGAGGATCCGCTGGAGGCCGCGCGCGGCTGGACGGAGGCGGGCGCGAGCTGTCTGCACGTGGTCGACCTCGACGGCGCGAAGACGGGCGCGCCGGTGAACCTGGATCACCTGAGGCGGATCGTGGACGAGCTGGGCGTGCCCGTGCAGTACGGCGGTGGGCTGCGCTCGGCGCGGGCGGTCAGGGACGGGCTGGCGGCGGGCGCCGCCCGCGTGATTCTGGGCACGGCGGCGTTCACGGAGACGGGGTTGCTCGAGCAGGTGCTGATGGAGCATGGGCAAGAGCGGGTGCTGGTGTCGGTGGATGTGCGCGGGGGGCACGTGACGACGGCTGGCTGGACCGAGACGACGCAGATCACGACGGAGGCGGTGATCGACAGTCTGGCCGAGCGCGGGGCGCGCGAGCTGGTGTTCACGAACGTCGATCGCGACGGGATGCTGGAGGGGCCGGATCTGGAGGAAGTGCGCCGCGTGGTGGAGGCCGTGACAGGCAGCCTGATCTACTCGGGTGGGATTGGGCAGTTGGCGGATTTGGAAGGGCTGGCGGAGCTGGATGAGACGAGCTTGGAGGGCGTGATCGTCGGCAAGGCACTGTACGAGCGGCGGTTCACGGTCGCGGAGGCCCAGGCGGCGCTCGCTAGTTGATCGTACGGCCGCTACGGTGAGCGGGTGCACCTGAAGCGTGTAATCCCCTGCCTGGACGTGGACGCCGGCCGTGTCGTAAAGGGCGTCGAATTCGTCGACATCCGCGACGCCGGCGACCCGGTCGAGCTGGCCGCGCATTATGACCGCGAAGGCGCGGACGAGCTCGTGTTCCTCGACATAACCGCCACGCACGAACGGCGCGAGACGATCGCCGAGCTGGCGCGGCGGACCGCGGACGAGGTGTTCGTGCCGTTCACGATCGGCGGGGGCATCCGCTCGGTGGAAGACGCCCAGGTTGTGCTGGACGCCGGCGCGGACAAGGTCTCTGTGAACAGCGCGGCTTTGCAGCGGCCGGAGCTGATCGATGAGATGGCACGCGTGTTCGGTTCGCAGTGCGTCGTGCTCGCCGTCGATGCCAAGTCCGTTGCCAATCCGGCTTCGATCGGCAACGGCGATCCGCACTGGGAGGCGTATCTCGCGGGCGGTCGCACGCCCACGGGACGCGACGTGATCGACTGGACCCGCGAGGCGGTGCAGCGCGGAGCGGGGGAGATCCTGCTGACGAGCATGGACCGCGACGGCACAAGCGACGGCTATGACCTGCCACTGACGAACGCGGTGAGCGAGGCGGTGAGCGTGCCGGTGATCGCCTCGGGCGGCGCAGGCGAGCTGGAGCACCTCGTGGAGGCTCTGCGCGCGGGCGCCGACGCGGTGCTGTGCGCGTCGATCTTTCACTATGGCCGCTACACGGTCGCGGAAGCCAAGACCCACCTGGCCGCTGCGGGAATGCCGGTGCGCGAGGCCGGATGAGCAAGGCAACGTCTCTGCGCACCGGCGCTGAGGCGCTCGGGTCACTCCAAGATCAGCCGGGCGGCCCACAGCTGCTCGAGCTGGCAGATGGCCGCAGCGATGTGGAGCTGGTGGGCGGCGCCGTGCGCGACCTGCTGCTGGGCGGCACTCCGCGCGAGCTGGACGTGGTGGTGGCCGATGATGCCGCAGCGTTCGCCGGCGAGCTGGCAGGCCGCCTCAGTGCTCTGGCCGGCCAAAGGACTGGTGAGCTTTTCCAGTCGAGCTCCCATGAGCGCTTCCGCACGGCGCTGGTGTGGTGGGAGGGCAGCCGGATCGACGTGGCGACGCGGCGCTCCGAGCGCTATCCACAGCCGGGAGCGCTGCCCGAGGTCGCAGAGGGCACACCCGAGCAGGACCTGCAGCGTCGTGACTTCACGGTCAACGCGATCGCCCTGTCTCTCGGTGGCGCGCAGCGCGGCGAGCTGCGCGCCGTTCCGGGCGCACTGGAGGATCTCTCAGCCGGCCGGCTGCGGGTGCTGCACGACGGCAGCTTCATCGATGACCCCACGCGTCTGCTGCGCCTGGCGCGCTACCGCGCGCGGCTGAGCTTTGCGATTGACGAGCACACCGCCGACCTCGCTGCCGCGGCGGTGAGCTCGCGCGCACTGCACGCGGTCTCGCTTGCCCGCATCGGCGCAGAGCTGCGCCTCGCGTTGAGTGAACAAAACATGATGGACACAATCGCCGCGATCGACGATCTCGGCTTGCTCAAGGAGCTGCCCGCAGCACTTCGCTTTGACGAGCAGACGGCTCACAAGGCGCTCGTCTTGCTGTCCGAGGCAGGCGAGAAGGACACTCGCCCGGACCTGGTGCTGCTCGCTGCACTGCTGGCGCATCCGGGTTATCCCCTCTATGGCCATATCCATGACGAAGCCCGTAGGCAGATTGCATGGTTTCTGGACAAGTTGGAATTCGTGGCGGCCGATCGCGACCTGGTACTCAAAATTCTGGTCGAGGGGAAAGCCATTGCCGAAGAACTGGTCTTCGCGAAGACCCCCTCGAAGATTCACGCGATTGTCTCGCAAACCCCACTGGAGGCTGTTGCCCTGGTCGGTGCGAGGACCTCGCTGTCGCCAAGCGGTGATGACCATCCCACGACCGTAGCTGCCCGCCGCTGGCTCACCGAGTTGCACCGAGTGCACCTGCGGATAACGGGTGAGGATCTGATCGCCATGGGAGTCCCTCAGGGCCCAGAGATCGGCCATCGCCTGAATGTGACTTTGACGCGCAAGCTCGACGGTGAGCTCGTCGACGGTCGCGACGCCGAGCTGACAGCGGCCCTGGAGGTATGCCCATGAACTTCCCCAGCGTGGATATGGGCTCGGGCGAGCTTCTGTTCGACCTGCCCGGTGGCGGGCGTGCGTTGTTCTCGACCCGCGCCCACGGCAACATGTCCTCCGTCGGCGGCCTCGACCACGAGCACGGCCTGCAGGCACGTGAGCGTCTGCGCACTCAGCTCGGGCTGCGGCGCCTCGCGCGGACCTATCAGGTGCACGGCACGGCCATCTGCTTCGTACACGCCAAGGCGATCGAGTCCACGTCCGACCTCGACTTCGGGCAGTCGCCGGTCAAGGCCGATGGTCAGGCCACCCGTCTGGAGCGCGTCGGCATAATGGCGCTCGCCGCCGACTGCCTGCCCGTCGCGCTTGGCAGCGATGGCGCGGTCGCGATGATCCACGCCGGGTGGCGCGGGCTCGCCGCGGGAGTCCTGGATGAGGGGGTGCTCGCGCTGCGCGAGCTCGGTGGCGAGCGCGACATCGCGGCGGTCATCGGTCCCGGGGCGGGACCGTGCTGTTATGAGGTTGGTCCGGAGGTGCATGCGGCATTTGGGTTCCACAGTGCAACCGAGGATCAGGACAGCGCCGCCCCCACAGGTGGTTCGCCGATCGACCTGAAGGCACTGGCGCGCGAACGGCTGCTCGCCGCCGGCGTGGATCGGGTGCACGATGTCGGCCTATGCACGATCTGCGATGAGCGCTTCTTCTCACACCGACGCGAATCCACTCTCGCCGGCCGTCAGGCCGGCATCGCGTGGCTGGAGTGAGAACCTGTTTCAAAACAGGCGGTGCGGTCATGCCGGACGTCCCGATCCCTTTGCAACAGATTCCAAGCTTCTCGCCGGCACGGCTTGGCATGGATCGATGCCCGCGCGAGGCCCGCGATGGTTGAGCCGATCATCCCCATGCCCGACCCTGCGCGCGTGCGCACGAACCTCGTTGCTTTGCGTGATGAGCTATCCACCGCCGCGCGCGTCGCGGGTCGAGACCCCGGCGAGGTCGAGGTGCTCGCCGCGACCAAGTACGTCCTCTGCGAGGATCTGCCCACGCTCGCGGCCGCCGGCGTCCGGCTCGTGGGGGAGAACCGCGCACAGGATCTTGCCGCCAAGGTCGCCGCGCACGGGGAACTGTTCGAGTGGGACTTCATCGGCGCGCTCCAGTCCCGCCGCGTTCGCGCGATCGTGCCACACGTGCGCCTGATCCACTCCGTCGCGAGCGAGTCGGCGTTGCGCGAGCTGGATCGTCACCGCGCGCTGGTCCGGCCCGGACTGGAGATCCTGATCGAGGTCAACGTCGCTCGTGAGCCCGGCAAGTCAGGCATCGCGCCCGATGAGCTCGACGCTTATCTCGAGCGCTCGCCCGTTCCCGTCGCGGGCCTGATGTGCATGCCGCCGCTCGCCCCCGACCGATCGGAGATCGGCCAGCAGGACAGCCGCCGCTGGTTCGCCGCTCTGCGCGAGCTGGCCGAGGCGCGTGGTCTTACGCGGCTGTCGATGGGCACCTCCCAGGACTTTGTCGTCGCGGTGCAGGAGGGCGCCACGATCGTGCGAATCGGCACGAGTCTGTACGCTTAACGGCTCGATCCGGCGAGGCCGACCATCGGTCCGATGGCTAGCATTAGCAGGGAAACTCGCTCTCCGGGCGAAGACGCACCTGTACATATGGCTTTCCGAGACTCCTGGCACCGCGCACTCGTCTACTTCGGCCTCGCCGAGGAGTATCACGACGACTACGACGACGACCTGCCGCCCGAGCCGGACCCCGAGGACCGCTACCGCGATCGGCCCAACGTCCGCCGCCTGCGCCGCCGCCGCGACGAGTTCGACGACATCTTCGCCGAGGACGAGCCCCGCGGCCGTTCGGCCACCGCCCTGCGCTCCGTCGCCAAGAACGGCAACGGCGATGTGCGCGTGCACCTGGTCGTGCCGAAGTCGTTCAACGACGCTCAGCAGATAGCCGACAAGTTCAAGGACTCCATCCCGGTGATCCTCAACCTGCAGAACTCCGAAACCGAACTGTCCAAGCGCCTGATCGACTTCGCCTCCGGCCTCACCTACGCGCTCGACGGCGGCATGCAGCGGATCGCCGACAAGGTCTTCATGCTCACGCCCCGCAACGTCGAGATCTCAGCGGAGGAGCGCGCCCGGTTGATCGAGAAGGGTTTCTTCAACCAGTCTTAGCCGGCTGCCTGTCGGTAGCCTGGACCGCCCATGAACATCGGTCTCATCGGCTCAGGCAACATGGCTCGCGCGCTGGCGCGCGGATGGGGCCGTCCCGTGCTGTGCTCAGACCCGCTCGCCGAGCGTGCCATCTCGCTGGCGGCTGAGGTTGGTGGTGAGGCGCTTTCCAGCAATGCGCAGGTGGCCGAACGCTCCGATCTCGTGGTGCTCTGCCACAAGCCCGCCCAGCTGCAGGACGTCGCCGCCGACGTCGCTCCGCACGCCCGCGCGGTCGCCTCGATCCTCGCTGCCACACCGCTCGCCGCGCTGCACGCCGCCTATCCCGAGCGGCCCGTCTACCGCTTCATTCCCTCGCTCCCCGTCGAGGTTCGCCAGGGTGCGGTCGTCCAGGCGGCCGACCCGGAGCGCGCAGTGGAACTGCTCACCGGGGATATCGCCATCGACGCGCTGGTCGGGGAAGTGGTCGGCGGGGAGATCGCCATCGACGCGCGGGTCCACGCGCTGTTCGCCGAGCTTGGAACGCTCGTCGTGCTCCCCGACGCGCTCGTCGACGTCGCGATGGGCCTGATGTCCTGTGCCCCCGCCTACGTCGCGCTCGTCGCCGAGGCCCAGATCGACGCCGGCGTGCGCCACGGCATTCCCGCTGCCCAGGGGGCGGAACTGGTCGTGCAGACCCTCGCCGGCACGGCCGAGCTGCTGCGCCGCCGCGCCAACGACACCCAGGCGGTCCGCCGCGAGGTCGCCTCGCCGGGCGGGCTCACCGCGCGTGGACTCGACGCCCTGGAGCGCGCCGGTCTGCGGGCCGCGTTCAGTGACGCCCTCGACGCCGTGCTCGCCGGCGACCGCCCCGGCCGATGATCCTCGCCACCGCGCGCACTCAGATCGCCGACTACCTGTCGACGCTCATCTACGTCTACACGCTCCTGATCATCCTCCACATCGTCGTCCAGCTCCTGCTCGCCGCCGGCTTGCGCCCGCCCTACTCGCGCACGACCGACGCCGTCCTCGGCTTCCTGCGCGACGTCTGCGAACCGTTCCTGCGCATCTTCCGTCGCATCCTGCCCAGCTTCGGCGGCTTCGACTTCAGCCCGATCGTCGCGATCCTCGCGCTCGGGATCTTCAACTCGATCGTCATTCAGGGCATCATCCACGGCTGAGCCCGACGGGCGGGCATCATCATCCGTGCGCACCTTCCTCGCCAGCGCCTACGTCCGCGCCTTGCTCGTGCTCGTGCTGGTGCTCGCGCTGGACCAGCTCACCAAGCATGTCATCTCGCACTCGATCGTCCCCGGCGAACAGGTCCGCTTCATGCCCGGCATCCAGCTCGTGAACACCCGCAACCACGGCGTCGCCTTCGGTTTGGAGGCGGGCAACCAGATCCTGGTCACGATTCTCGTCGGCCTCGCCCTGCTCGCCCTGCTCGTCTACTTCACCACCCACGCCTCCCGCCCGCTGATATGGCTACCGACCGGCCTGCTCCTCGGGGGCGCCCTCGGCAACCTGCTCGACCGAATCCGCGACGGCTCGGTCGTGGACTTCGTCCAACTGCCCCTCGGCTGGCCCCCCTTCAACCTGGCCGACACCTCAATCGTGCTCGGCGTGCTGCTGCTGCTATTCGTGATCGAGTCTCCCGGGGACTCCCACACCGCAATACACGAGCGCACCGACCTCGGCGGATAATCGGGCCTGTGCGCTCGACCTCTCAGACGCCGGCCGGTGCGGTGAGCGGCGCCAACCGCAACCGACGCAGCAATGGGCTCGCGGCTCACCCCCCAAAACAATGACCGACGGCTTCACGATCGCCTACGAAGACGAGCACCTGCTCGTGATCGACAAGCCTGCCGGGCTGGTCGTACACCCCGCCCGAGGCCATCGCGAGGGCACGCTCGCACAGTTGCTCGGCTCCGTCGCGGCCGGCGGACCGGACCCGCAGCGCGCCGGCATCGTCCATCGTCTGGATCGTCACACCTCCGGCCTGCTCGTCGTCGCGCGCTCACACGAGGCTCACCTGTTGTTGCAGCAAGCGCTCGCCGAGCGTCGCATCGTGCGCGAGTATCTCGCGCTCGTCCACGGCCGCCCGCCCGCGCGCACCGGCACGATTGAGGCCCCAATCGGGCGAGATCCGCGTGTGCGCACCCGCATGGCGGTCGACGGCGTCCACCCGCGCGAGGCCCGCACCCACTTCGAGATCGAGCGCGCCCTCGAGGATTTCACGCTTTTGCGCCTGCGCCTGGACACCGGTCGCACACACCAGATCCGCGTCCATCTGCAGGCGATCGGCCACCCCGTCGCGGGCGACCCCGAGTACGGTCTGAGCGGTTCTCATGATGGCGCTCCCGGCGCGCTCGGCCTGGAGCGCCAGTTCCTGCACGCCGCGCGCCTGTCATTCGCGCATCCGCTCACCGGTGCGCCGATCGACGTCACCTCGCCGCTGCCGGACGATCTGCATGCGGCGTTGGAACGGGCAGAAGGATTCGACGTGGACCCCAAACAGCTATCCTGACAGGCTCAATTTGACCTTCTACCCGCGCGGAACCTCGATCGCGGCCCTGCCCGGACGGCGCCCTCCGTCGCCATCTCCGGGTCCGCGGCGACCGTGCGGCAACACATCACAATCCAAACATAAGGGAGCACACCACCCGTGGCTCAGGCTCAGGTAGGAATCGCGGAGCTGTTGGAGGCCGGCGTTCACTTCGGCCACCAGACGCGTCGCTGGAACCCCAAGATGCGCCGCTTCATCCATGGTGAGCGCGGCGGCATCTACATCATCGATCTGCTCAAGACGTCTTCACTCTTGGGCTCAGCCCAAGAGTTCGCGGGCACGCTCGCCCATCGCGGCGGCACCGTCCTGTTCGTCGGCACCAAGAAGCAGGCGCGCGACACGATCCGCGACGTCGCCGAGTCCGCCGGCATGCCCTACGTCAACCATCGCTGGCTTGGCGGGCTGCTTACCAACTTCCAGACGATCAACCAGCGTATCCGCCGTCTGCACGACCTCGAACGCTACGAGACCGAGGGTCAGCTGGCGCTGCTGCCAACCCGCGAGCGCATGGCCGCGCAGGCCGATCTCGCCAAGCTGCGCGCGAACCTGGGCGGTGTCAAGAACATGCAGCGGGTTCCCGACGCAATGTTCGTGATCGATCTGAAGACCGAGGAGATAGCGGTCAAAGAGGCCCGGCGCCTGCGCATCCCGATCATCGGTCTGGTCGACACCAACTGCGACCCCGACGGGATCGACTTCGTGATTCCCGGCAACGACGACGCGATCCGCTCCTGTGCGCTGATCACCCAGGCGATCGGCCAGGTGGTCTCCGAGGGACACGGCGTGTTCCGTGCCCAGGAGGAGCTCGCGCGCAAGGAAGCCGAGGAACGGGCTCGCATCGAGGCCGAGACCCGTGCCAAGCGCGAGGCCGAGGAACAGGCCAAGCGCGAGGCCGAGGAACAGGCTGCCCGAGAGGTCGCCGAGCGCAAGGCCGCTGCCGCTGCCGCCGCTGCTGCCCAGGCCCAGAGCGTGGCGGCCCCGCCGTCCGCACCACGGCCGGCAGCCGCTGCCCCCGTAGCCGCTGCGCCCGCCGCAAAAACGCCACCGTCGGCCCCACCTGCTCCTGCACCTGTGCCACAGGAGCCCGTCGCGAAAACGCCACCGTCGGCCCCGCCCAATCCGCCCGAGGCAACGTCCGCGCCCGCAGAGCCGGTGGCCGAGGCGCTCGAGGTAACGCCGTCGGCCGCGCCCGCAGAGCCGGTGGCCGAGACTCCCGCTCCGGAGCCGGCCGTTGAGGCTGCCGTCACCGAGGAGGCTGGGGCTTCGTGAGTGCGGTGGAGATCTCAGCGAAGGATGTAAAGGCCCTGCGCGATCGCACAAGCGCGGGGATGATGGACTGCAAGAAAGCTCTCACCGACGCCGGTGGCGATATCGAGAAGGCGATCGAGATCCTGCGCCTGAAGCAGGGCAAGAAGATCCAAGACCTCGGCGAGCGCACCGCGACCGAGGGCACCGTCCAGGCCTACATCCACGCGGGCGCTCAAGTCGGCGTGCTGATCGAGGTCGACTGCAACACGGACTTCGTCGCCACCAACGAGGACTTCGTCGCGTTTGCGCGTGATGTCGCCATGCAGATCGCCGCCACCCCGACCGTCCGCTACGTCAGCCGCGAGGATGTCCCCGCCGACGAGCGCGACGCCGAGGCTCGGATCTACGAGCGGGAGGCACCAGCCGACAAGCCCGAGAACGTGCGCGAGCGGATCGTCACCGGCAAGCTCGACTCCTGGTATCAGACGATCGTCCTGCTCGAGCAGGAACTCCACAACCCAAAGTTCGAGGGCATCACCGTCCAGCAGCTCCGCGACAAGCTCACCGTCGCCACCGGCGAGAACGTCGTGATACGGCGGTTTGTGCGCTTCGCTGTAAGCCAGTAAAAGTCGTGGGCGGATAGGCTCTGCTCGGTGGCTGACCCTGCGTTCAAGCGCATCCTGCTGAAGCTCTCCGGCGAGGCCTTGATGGGCCGCCTGGAGTACGGCACCGATCCCGAGCGCGTGGCGGCCGTCGCACGACAGGTAGGGGACGTGCGCGATCGCGGCGTGGAGGTCGCGATCGTGGTGGGCGCCGGCAACATCTACCGCGGCATGACGGGCGTGGCCGAGGGGATGGACAGGGCGACCGCCGACTACATGGGCATGCTCGCGACCGTATTGAACGCGCTGCCGCTGCAGGACGCCCTGGAGAAGATCGGCACGGACACGCGGGTGGTGTCGGCACTTGGCGTCTCAGAGATCGCCGAGCCCTACATCCGCCGCCGCGCGATGCGCCACCTGGAGAAGGGCCGTGTCGTGATCTTCGCGGCGGGCACCGGCAACCCGTTCTTCACGACCGACACGGCCGCGGCGCTCAGAGCGGCCGAGATGCACGCCGAGATCATCCTGATGGCCAAGAACGGGGTGGAGGGCGTCTACACAGCCGACCCCGCGACCGATCCGCAGGCGACGTTCATCCCGGAGATCACTCACATGGAGGCGATCGAGCGCCGGCTGCGCGTGATGGACTCCACCGCATTGGCGCTGTGCATGGAGAACGGAATGCCGCTGAACGTGTTCAACATGGACGATGAACCGAGCATCGCACGGATAATCTCCGGGGAGCGCGTGGGCACGCTCGTATCGACACCGACTACAGACGAGGAATGAGACGATGGCGACTGAAGAGATGATCGATGCGCTGCTCGAGGATGCGCGGGAACGGATGGCCAAGTCGGTCGAGTCCGCCCAGCACGAGTTCTCGACGGTCCGCACGGGGCGCGCCAGCCCGGCCCTGCTGGACCGGATCGTGGTCGACTATTACGGCGCGATGACTCCGCTGAACCAGCTGGCGACGCTCTCCGCGCCGGAAGCGCGGCTGATCACCGTGCAGCCGTATGACAAGTCCTCGATCAAGATGATCGAGAAGGCGATCAACGAGTCCGACGTGGGCCTGAACCCGTCCAACGACGGCAACCTGGTCCGCCTGGCCGTGCCCGAGCTGACCGAGGAGCGCAGGCACGAGCTGGTCAAGGTGGTGCGCAACCTCGCGGAGGAGGGACGCGTGGCGATCCGCAACGTTCGTCGCGACACGATGCAGCACCTGCGCGAGCTGAAGGCCGCCTCCGAAGCGTCCTCCGATGACGAGCACCGCGCGGAGGTGGAGTTGCAGAAGCTGACCGACGCGCGCGTCGGCGAGCTCGACGGCGTGCTGAAGATCAAGGAAGAGGAGATCCTCGAAGTCTGATGGGGCTCACCGCGGAACGGGAGGGCCAGGATCCTGGAGGAGAGGGCTCGCATCCTCGTTATGTCGCCATCATCACCGATGGCAACGGCCGCTGGGCGCGCGCGCGAGGACTGTCGGTCAACGAAGGGCACGACGCCGGCGCGGACACGGTCAAGGCGCGCCTGCGCGACGCGGTCGATCTCGGCGTGCACGAGTTGACCGTGTACTCGTTCTCGACCGAGAACTGGTCGCGCCCGGCCGATGAGGTGGACGGGTTGATGGCGATGTTCGCGCGGCGCATCGCCGGAGAGACACCCGAGCTGCATGCCGAAGGCGTACGCATGCGCTTCATCGGCCGCCGCGACGGGGTCTCGGCGGATCTCGTGCAACGCATGAGCTGGGCCGAAGCGATGACCGACGCCAACCGCCGGATCACGCTGTTCGTCGCGTTTAACTACGGCGGGCGCGCGGAGATCGTCGACGCCGCACGCGCCTTCACGGGAGGTGGCGAGGAGGACTTTCGCAAGCTGCTCTACGCACCGGAGATGCACGACCCCGACCTGATCATCCGCACCAGCGGCGAGCGGCGGTTGTCCAACTACCTGCTGTGGCAGTCAGCCTACTCGGAGCTCGTGTTCCGGGACGAGCTGTGGCCGGACTTCACGCGCGAGGCGCTGGCGCAGTGCCTCGCCGAGTTCTCCGAGCGCCGACGCCGGTTCGGTGGGCGCTGAATGGGACGGATGGGACATTCCGGCTGATGCCCCCTGATGTTCGACGAGGCCCATCTCGCGGCATGGGCCGGGGCGCCCGTACCTCCGCGTCCGCGCCCGCGCGGCGCCCGCCCGCGTCTCGTCGAGGGCCGCGCTCGGACCTGAGCGCGCGGGTGCTGGCAGCGCTGCCGGCGATCGCGCTGGCGCTGTTCCTCGTGATCGAGGGGGGCACGATCTACACGCTCGGCCTGTTCGTGCTCGGGTGCGTGTGCATGCACGAGCTGTACGGGATGTACGCGCGCACGCACCCTGTTCGCCTGGCGGGTTTCCTGACGCTCGCGGGCCTGCTCGCGGCGGCACAGTACGGAGGGCAGTATCAGATCCTGCTGGTGATGGTTGCGGCGCTGCCGGTGCTGTTTGCGCTGACGCTGGCTCAGCCCAGGCCGAGCTTCGCCGGGCTGGCGGTGACGCTGCTCGGTATCTACTGGATCGGGCTCGCGTTCGCGCACGCGGTGCTGTTGCGGGGCCTGCCGCACGGCGAGGGGGTCGTGATCGACGTGCTCGTCGGCACCTTCCTGGGCGACACCGGGGCGTACCTGGGAGGGCGATTGTTCGGGCGCCGGCCACTGGCCCCGAGCATCTCTCCGGGCAAGACCGTCGAGGGCCTGCTGATCGGGATGGCGTTCGCGGTCATCGGTGTCTGGTTCGCCGGGCGCTATCAGGACTGGCTGCCGGGCATGCACGCGCTCGTGCTGGGCCTCGGCGTCGCGATCTTCGCGCCCGTGGGAGACCTGTTTGAGTCCTTCGTCAAGCGCGAGGCGGGCGTCAAGGATTCCGGCGGCGTGTTCGGGGCGCATGGCGGGGCCCTGGATCGCCTGGACGCGGTCCTGTTCGCGGCCGTCGTCAGCTATTACATCTGGAGCGCCTATGTCCACTGATGGCGACATCACCGTGGACGTGACGTTGCTTGGCCCAACAGCTCATCCAGCGTCCGCCCGCTGATCACCGAGGCGGGCCGCTCGGCGACGACGTCCGAGCCCGGACGCGCCTCGTCGTCGCGCCGCTTGATCAGCAGCCACTGCGGCTTGGGCCCCGGCCGCGTGCGCTGCAGCGCGAAGCCGCCATGGAGCTTCTCGCCATGCAGGACAAAAACGGCGTGCCCGCGCTCCAGCGCCTCTGGCCAGGCCACCCTGCCGCCCTGCTCATAGTGGCCGCGATCCCAGACCACCACGCCGCCGCGATCGGTTGGGCCCTCAAAAGCATTGTGATCCATTCCGTGGTCGGCGACCTGGACCGCCAGACGCTTGACGGACGGGTCCAGCGATGGGCCCTTGGGCACCGCCCAGGATCGCATCACCCCGGCAACCTCAAGGCGCAGGTCGAAGTGACGCGCCGTGGCCGCGTGCTCCTGCACGACGAAGGCACCCGCGCTCACGCCACGGACCGCAAACTGCTCGTGGCCCTCGATCTCCACGTCTTGCACGAGCACATCGGCGACAACGGCGCCCGGCGGTCCCTCGCGCAGGGAGTCGATCAGCGCCTGGATCGCGGCGGACGGACCCTCCGCGTGCACGACCATGGTGCCGTCATCCGCGTTGCGCGTCCAGCCCATGACGCCCAGCTCACCCGCTCGGCGTCGGGTGGCCTCTCGAAAGCCGACGCCCTGGACGTTCCCGGCGATGATCACACGGATCGACCGGGAGCTGATTCGGGGTTCCAAGGTAGGTCCAAGATGGCACAACCAGCCCGTTCCGACTGTGTCGGCCGATGTAGACTCGCCGTATGAGCTCAAGACGGATCGAGCGTCAGATCGATGATGCGCTCCTGGTTGCAGCGACGGGGACGGGATTCCTCTACGTGCGTCGGCGCGTCAGGCGTCTGCTGAACAGAGCCGCCATCGGCGCAACCGTGATGGCCGGTGTAGGCGCCGTGGGCGTGGTCGGTGCGGGAGCAGCCTGGTACCGAAATCGCGCACGGGCCTCAGCGTCCGAGGGCCGACACCAGACATCGGCGTGATTTTGGCTCTAGAGAGCCTGATCTGCCCATATCAAGCGGAGAACGACAGGCGTTATGAGTATGTCCACTGACCGTCAGCCTGCCGGTCGTGGCCTGCGCGACGGCGCGGGTCCCAAGCGCCTGCTGATCCTCGGTTCGACCGGCTCGATCGGGACGCAGGCGCTGGACGTGTGCGCCCGTAGTAAAGGCCGGTTCGAGCTTGTCGGTCTATCGGCGGAGCGTTCCTGGGAGAGCCTGATCGAGCAGGCGCAGGCCCACGATGTGCAGAGGATCGCGCTCGCCGACGAGCACGCGGCCGCGCGCGCTTCTGAGGCCTGGACGGACGGGGAGGTGCTCGGCGGCGCCGAGGGACTGGTCAGGCTCGTCGTCGAGTCGGGGGCGGATCTGGTACTGAACGCGCTCGTGGGCTCGGCCGGGCTCGGGCCGACGGTCGCGACGCTCGGCGAGGGGATCGACCTGGCGCTCGCCAACAAGGAGTCGCTGGTCGTCGGTGGCGAGCTGGTGAGTGCGCTCGCGCAAGCGACGGGCGCGCAGATCGTGCCGGTCGACTCCGAGCACACCGCCCTGCACCAGCTGCTCGCCGGGCAGCCACCGGGCGCCGTGGAGCGCCTGACGATCACCGCCAGCGGTGGGCCGTTCAGGGGACGCACACGCGCGCAGCTACAGGACGTGACCGTTGAGCAGGCGCTCGCGCACCCGACATGGGCGATGGGCGGCAAGATCACGATCGACTCGGCGACGATGATGAACAAGGGCCTGGAGCTGATGGAGGCTCACCACCTGTTCGGCGTGTCCTACGAGCGGATCGACGTGCTCGTGCACCCCCAGTCGCTGGTGCACGGTCTGATCGGACTCGCCGACGGCGCGATGCTCGCGCATCTCGGCCCACGGGACATGCGCGTCGCGATCTCATACGCGCTGCACTCCGGCGAGAGTATGGGTTTGCCAATTGAGCCACTGGATCTTGCGGCGATCGGGGCGCTCACGTTCGAGGCGGTGGACCTGGACGCGTTCCCGTGCCTGCGCCTCGCGCGCGAGGCGGCCTTGGCGGGCGGTACTGCACCGTGCGTGCTGAACGCCGCCAACGAGATTGCCGTCCACGCGTTTCTGGAGGGTCGCCTGGCGTTCAATGCAATCGCCGAAACGATTGAGCGCACATTGTCGGAGCTGCCCACCGAACCGGTACGTGCATTCGAGTCGCTATACGAGGCCGACCGGCAGGCGCGTGAGGTCGCCGGCGACACGGTCGCGGAGCTGGGTTAGGGCAGATTCTGTTCAGGGCGCACTCTGGCTGAATCCGGATCTGTGGCTGGAAGTCGTCCGGGCGCACCGATGCCCAACCGGCGGCAACTACCGGCTCGCCTGCCAAACTGAGCCCATGAGCTGGTTCCTGACGGTCCTCGGAATAGTCGCGCTGATCGTGCTGCATGAGCTGGGACACTTCCTTGCCGCCAAGGCGGTGGGAATGCGCGTGGAGCGGTTCTCGCTGTTCTTCCCGCCGAAGCTCGTCGGTGTGCGCAGAGGGGAGACCGAGTACATGATCGGCGCGATCCCCGCGGGGGGGTACGTGAAGATCACGGGGATGAACCCCGAGGAGCTCGAGGGGCTCGACCCGGAGGTCGCCAAGCGCGCCTACTGCAACCAGCCGCCGTGGAAGCGGATCGTCGTGATCCTCGCCGGTCCGGGCATGAACCTGCTGATCGCGTTCGTGCTGTTCTGGGCGATCCTCGTGAGCGCCAGCTTCAACGGCGATCTCACGCTGGGCAACCTCAACCCGTCGATCAAGACGCTTGTCCCGACGACCTCCGTGCTGGCGATCGAGCGCGGCAAGCCGGCCGACGGGGTGCTGAAGAGAGGCGATCGGATTCTCGCGGTCGACGGACAGTCGGCGACGGTCACGTCGGCGATGCGCGCGATTGCCGCTCATCGCTGTCCGGGCGCGCTCACCGAAGGCTGCCGCGCAGCCACGCCTGTGCAACTGACGGTCCGACGAGCGGGACGGGCGCTGACGCTGTCGGTCTTCCCTCGCTACAGCAAGGAAGCCGGGAAGATGCTGATCGGCTTCGGCTTCGCCGCGGCGCCCAAACAGTTTGGAGTGCTCGCCGCGGCCGGGGTGGCGGCGCACGAGATGTGGAGCGGGACGACCAACCTGCTGTCGGGTATCGGGCGCGCACTTACGACCTCAAAGGCCCGCCACGAAGTCCACACGATCGTCGGAATCGGCGAGATCGCCCACGAAGCGGTCGTCGCCGGAGCCGGCTACGGGCTGGTGATCCTCGGCTTGATCTCGCTCATCCTGGCGGTCGTCAACCTGTTCCCGTTCCTGCCGCTTGACGGCGGCCATGTCGTATGGGCGCTGGCCGAGAAGGTGCGCGGACGGCGGGTCTCGGTCGCCGCGATGTGGCGCTACAGCTCGGTCGGGATCCTGCTGTTCGCGTTTCTGTTCATCAACGGCCTCAGCAACGACATCACCCGTCTGGGGGGCTGACATACCCGTTTGGGCTCCTGCTCGGCGGGTGCACGCACACCCAGCTCTTGACCAGCGGCCCGGCGCGCTCGGGGAGCGCGGGACCGAACAGTGCCTCGATCTCGGGGCGCCTGAGCAACGAGATGTCTTCCCATCCACCGGTGACTCCAAGTTTCCAATAGGGGCGACGCAGTACCGGCGGCAGCCAGTGAGCGCCGGGCAGCAGCGCGTGTGGCTCGATCGGGAACGACCAGGCGGGGGTCTGCACGAACCAGCCCTTACCCACGCGACGGATCTCCGCCGCGAACGCCGCCCGCCGGGCCGGCGGAACGTGCTCGATCACGCTCGAGCAGTACACGAGGTCGAACTGCCCGTCCGCGAACGGCAGGCCCTCAGACGCGTCTGCCCGCACGAACGGCCCCGGGTAGTCCGGGATCTCGGCGAGGTCGACGCCCGTGATGTCCAGGTCGGGCTCCAGGGCACGCAGCCCGATCCGCCCGCAGCCGACATCCAGTACCCGCCCACCGTTGGGCAGCCGCGTGAGTGCGAAGAAACGCTCGTGGCGGCGGGCTCGCGCTCGCGCCGTGAAGGGCGCGGCCAGGTGCGCGAGCGGCCCGCGGGCGGTGGCGTAAACCTTGGAAGGAGGGGTCGTCATCGTAGAATCACTGAGAGATGGCTTCTGAGCGACAGATAACTGTAGGCGCCGTCCCGATCGGCGGCGGCGCGCCGGTTGCGGTGCAGACGATGACGAAGACCGAGACGGCGAACCTGACGGCGACGATGGATCAGATCAGGACGGTCGCGGAGGCCGGTGCGGACATCGTGCGCGTGGCGGTCCCGCGCGAGCAGGACGCAGAGGCGCTGAAGGCGATCGTCGCGCAGTCGCCGATCCCGGTGATCGCCGACATCCACTTCAACCACACGCTCGCCCTGAAGGCGATCAAAGCAGGGGCGCACTGCGTCAGGCTGAACCCGGGGAACATCGGCGGGCCGGAGAAGGTCGCCGAGGTGATTGCGCTGGCCAAGCTTCACGGCACACCGCTGCGGGTGGGCGTGAACTCGGGCTCGCTGCCCAAGCACCTGCGCCGGCTGGAGTACGAGAATCCGGTCGAGGCGCTCGTGACCGCGGCGGTCGAGACGGTGCAGCTGATGGAGCGGCTGCAGTTCCAAGACTTCAAGGTCTCGATGAAGTCGACCTCGGTGCCGAACACGATCGCCTCCAACCGGCTGCTGTCCGAGCGGATCCCCTACCCCCTGCACCTCGGCGTGACCGAGGCCGGTACGAAGTGGTCTGGCTCGCTGAAGTCCGCGGTCGGGCTCGGCACGCTGCTGGCGGACGGGATCGGCGACACGATTCGGATCTCCCTGTCGACGTTCCACGCCGAGGAGGAGGTGAAGGTCGCCTGGGAGATCCTCAAGGCGCTGAAGCTGCGCGAGCGCGGGCCGGTGCTGATCGCGTGCCCGACGTGCGGGCGGCTGCAGTTCGACATGGACACGGTTGTGGTCGAGGTCGAGCGGCGCCTGGAAGCGTATGAAGACCCGATCGAGGTGTCGGTGCTGGGCTGCGCGGTCAACGGCATCGGCGAGGCACGGCACGCCGACTTCGGTATCACCGGGGCGAAGGACATGGGCATGATCTACTCCAAGGGCGAGCCGCTGAAGAAGGTTCCCACCGAGCAGCTCGTGGATGAGCTGTTCAAGGAGATCGACCGCTACTACGCCGCCGGCAAGACCGTCCAGCGCGACGAGGCTGCGGCCGCCGAGGCGCGTAAGTGGCTCGCGGAGAACGAGGACTCGACGGCGATGACCCCCGAGCGGATCGCGGCGATGGAGGCTGCCGCGGCCGATGAGGCAGACACGGTGCTGGAGTCGATGCTCGCACCGGCCGCCGCCGGTCCGGCGCTGGACGAGGATGCCTCGCCTGTGGCCGGCCGGCGCTTTTCACGTAGCTGAGACTCGTTCAGGACGCGGCGGCGAACCGTTCGGCGACCTTGTCCCAGTTGACGACGTTCCACCACGCGTCGATGTAGTCGGGGCGCTTGTTCTGGTACTTCAGGTAGTAGGCGTGCTCCCATACGTCGACGCCGAGAAGCGGCGTCTTGCCGTCTGAGATAGGGCTGTCCTGGTTGGGCGTGCCGACGATCGCCAGACCCGAGCCGTCGTGCACGAGCCAGGACCAGCCGGAGCCGAACTGGTTGACGCCGGTTTCCTTCAGCTTGGCCTGAAAGTCGGCGAACGAGCCGAACGCAGACTCGATGGCGGCCGCAAGATCGCCGCCCGGCTCGCCGCCGCCGTCAGGACTCATGCTCTCCCAGAACAGCGAGTGGTTGCAGTGGCCGCCGCCGTTGTTGCGCACCGGACCCTGCTTGTCGCCGAGGCTGGAGAGGTTCTGGAGCACCTCCTCGACGGGCTTGTCGGCCCACTCGGTTCCCTCCAGCGCGGCGTTGGCCTTGTCGACGTAAGCCTGGTGGTGCTTGTCGTGATGGAATTCCATCGTCGCCTTGTCGATGTGCGGCTCGAGCGCGTCGTAGGCGTAGGGGAGCGGCGGAACGGTGTAGGCCATGTGGGCTCCTTATCGGTGTTTTCTTTCAAGATCGGTCGGTGACTGCTGTTCTATCAAAGGGACGGCTAGGCTCTGCGATCCGATGCCTCGTCTGTCCGAGTACATGCTGCCGACCGAGAAGCAGGCTCCCGCCGATGCGGAGGCGATCTCACACAAGTTGATGGTGAGAGCCGGCCTGATCCGGCAGATGGGCGCAGGCATGTGGACGTGGCTGCCGGCGGGCTGGCGCGTGCATCAGCGCGTCGTGGGAATCATCCGCGATGAGATGGAGCGGATCGGTGGTCAGGAGATGCTGATGCCGGTGCTGCAGCCCGCCGAGCCCTGGCGCAAGACGGGTCGGATCGGGATTGACGAGCTGTTCAAGCTGAGCGACCGCAAGGGCTCGGAGCTGGTGCTCGCGATGACCCATGAGGAGGCGGTCACGTTCCACGCCGCGCAGACGATCCGCTCATACCGGGATCTGCCGCTGATCGTGTACCACTTCCAGGTCAAGGAGCGCGACGAGCCGCGCCCGCGCGCGGGGGTGCTGCGCACGCGGGAGTTCGTGATGAAGGATTCGTACAGCTTCGACCGCGATCAGGCCGGCATGGAAAAACAGTACGAGCTGCACATCGGCGCGTATGACCGCATCATGGACCGCACCGGCCTGCGCTGGTACCGGGTGCAGTCGGACGTCGGGATGATGGGCGGGCTGGGGGCGCACGAGTACATGGCGCCGTGTCCGGCCGGCGAGGATCTCATCGCGCTCGGGCCCGACGGGTACGCCGCGAACGTCGAGGTGGCGGCGCAAGACCCAAACGTGCGCGAGGATTCCTCGGGCAACTACACGCTCGACGGCGAGCCGCTGCAAATCGAGCAGGCGATCGAGATCGGCAACATATTCAAGCTCGGCACTCGCTACTCAGAGCCGCTGGGCGCCGGCTATCTCGACGAGAGCGGCGATGAGCAGCCGGTGTGGATGGGCTCCTACGGGATCGGCCCGGCGCGGATCGTCGCGGCCGCGGTCGAGCAGTTCGCCGACGAGCACGGCATCTCCTGGCCGAAAGCGCTCGCGCCGTTCGCCGTGCACCTGGTGGGAATCGGCAAGCCCGGCACGCCCGAGCACGGCGCCGCCGTGCGTGTCTATCAAACGTTGAGCGACGGCGGGATCGACACGATCTATGACGATCGCGAGATCGGTCCCGGCGAGAAGTTCGCCGAAGCCGAGCTGCTCGGGTGTCCGCTGCGACTGACCGTCGGACGGCGTGCCGTGGAGTCGGGCGAGATCGAGGTTCAGGTGCGCCGCGGCCGTCAAGGAGCCCCGGGGATACCGCTGGACGGAGAGCCGGACGCGCTGATTGCGGCGGTGGACGAGCTGTGGCAGGGCCTCCCGTAGACGGAGGACCGATCGACGATCGGCCGGGGCGCCGGGCGGGCTCTTCAGGAGACCCGGCGGTGACCCCCGCCGCCCCCCGAATGGAGGACAGCCCTCGCCTGACCGTGCGCAGGCTGTTCGGCCTGGATCGCTCGGGGCCGCCACCGCCGGAGACGCTGGCGGGGCAACCACTGCGCCCGTGGACGATCCCCAATGCGATCGGGTTCGTCAGGCTCGCGCTGATCCCGGTGTTCTTGATCGTCGCGTTTTCCAGTGCCGACGGAACGGGCGTGGCGACGGCGGGACTGTTCGCGGTCATCGGCTGGGGCGACTACGCCGACGGGATTGCGGCAAGAGTGACGCGGCAGTACAGCCGGTTGGGGACGCTGATGGACCCGATCACCGACAGGCTGCTGGTGATCTCGGGCGTGGTGGTGTGCTGGCACTTCGAGCTGCTGCCGCGGTGGGCGCTGGCGGTGCTGATCGCGCGCGAGCTGGCGATGCTGGCGCTCGGACGGTACGGGCAGACGCATGGGGTGGAGTTGCGCATCAACTGGCCGGGACGGATCGGGGTCGGCCCGGTGATGGGCTCGTTCTTTTTTGCGATGGCCGGTCTGGAAACGGTCGGCGAGGTGCTGCTGTACATCGGCCTGGCGCTCGCGCTGACGGCGACCGTGCTGTACGCGCGGACGGGCATCGCGCAGCTGCACGCGACATCGCGGCCGTAGCGTGGGTGGCGTATGACGCCGCAGAGCGGCTGCCTCGGACTGCAAGATATTTCTTGGAGGACCCTAAAGCTCAGGTTTACGGTAAAGTCGGGGCATGGATACTTTCCCAGACCTCGGCTCGCTGGACGACATCGAGCTGAAGGATCTCATCAAAGAGCTGACCGACGAAGAGACCGAGATCTCCTACAAGCGGCGGATACTGCACGGCAAGATCGACATCCTGCGCGCCGAGCTGGTGAACAGGCTGCGCAAGAAGCACGACGGCGGTGCCACGCCGGTGATCACCGGGGACGACGTGCAGCAGCTGACCGACATCCTCTCCAGCCGTCAGACCGCCGTCCCGACCGACATCGAATAACAAGGACAGGGGCGGAGAGCGGATCGTCATGGCCCTGCACTGCACGGAGTGCGGCTTCGTCAACGTCGAGGGCGCCAACTACTGCCAGCGCTGCGGCGCGCTGCTGCCGCGCCCGGAAGGCTCGGGCGGGGTGGGCGGGGAACCAATCACCGCGACGTATCGGATCGACGAGGCGGGCGAGTTGGTGCCGGTCGAGCTGGACGAGGTGACCGCGCACGGACCGGCGCTCGTGATCCGCGCGGGCGGCGGGCGCGTCGGCGAGAGCTTTCCGGTGCAGGGTGAGCGCATGAGCATCGGCCGCCGGCCGGACTCGGACGTGTTCCTGGATGACGTAACGGTCTCGCGCGATCATGCGCTGCTGATCGAGCGCTCAGGTCAGTGGCACCTCGACGATTGCGGCTCGTTGAACGGGACGTACGTGAACCGCTCGCGGATCGAGTCTCAGCGCCTGGAGGAGGGCGACGAGGTGCAGATCGGCAAGTACAAGCTGACGTTCCACGCGCGCTAGGGGAACCCTGATGGCGACCCAGACACAGACATCCCAAACGGACGTCGAGCAGCTGGACGCCGACCTCGAGCGGACCGCAGGCGGGGCCGGCGGGCCTCGACAGAAGTCGATCACGATCGGCACCGTGTGCAAGGCGCTGGCGCAGGAGTTCCCGGACATCTCGATCTCCAAGATCCGCTACCTGGAGGACCAGAAGCTGCTGACGCCGCGGCGCACTCCTGGTGGCTACCGGTTGTACACGCAGGGCGATGTCGCGCGCCTGCGCACGATCCTGCGGATGCAACGCGACGAGTTCCTGCCGCTGCGGGTTATCCGCCAGGAGCTGGCGGCCGGACGCGCGGGGGAGAGCGCCGGGACGGCGGCGCCCGTCCCGGGCAAGCGGGCGCGTGACGGCATGCGACCGTGGCGTACGAGCGTGAGCGTGCGAGAGGCGACCGGCGCGCTGTACTCGCTGGAGGACGTGCTGGAGGAGACCAGCGCCGACGCCAAGCTGGTACGCGAGCTGGAGGAGTACGGCGTCGTCAAGGGCGAGCTGCGCGGCGGCGCGCGGTACTTCGACGAGACCGAACGCGAGATCATCGGCGCGGTGGCGGAGCTCGCGCGGTATGGCGTGGGCGGTCGTAACCTGCGCGTGTTCAGATCTTCGGCCGACCGCGAGGCGACGCTGCTGCAGCAGATCCTCGCGCCCGCGCTGCGCTCGCGCAATCCGCAGCGGCGCAAGGAGGCGGTCGAAGCGCTGGAGAACCTGGCGGCGGTCGCGACGCACCTGAAGCACTTGCTGCTAGTGCGCGACCTGCGCAAGATCCTGCGCTGACGCACGATGACCTGTGCATCTCTGCGTCCTCGGTCGCTCGCGTACGTAGTACGCCACGCTCCCTGCGTCCTTGATCTGCTTGGTCCTCGTGCGTCAGGATGCAGTGGCAACCTCCTGTGCTTCGAGTCGCAATGACCAAGGCATCGAGCGATGCGCATGCGCTGATCTCCTACGAGTCCTGAGCGGAAACACAGGGATAAAATCCATGCCGACGGCGCGCCGCACACGTACGATCGCCGCTCCGGCACAGGAGCTGTGGCAGACGATCAGCGACCCACACCACCTGCCGAGGTGGTGGCCGAGGGTAAGCAGAGTCGAGGACGTGACCGATGACGAGTTCACCGAGGTGCTCAGCACGAAAAGCGGAAAGTTCGTGCGCGCCGACTTCACGTTGGCCGAGTCCGACGAGCATGCCAGGCGACTGCGCTGGGAGCAGCGACTGGAGGGCAGCCCGTTCGCGCGGCTGCTGAAGTCGGCTGAGACGGAAGTGTGGCTTGAGTCCGCGGCCGGTGAGGCCACCGAGGCTCAGGGCACGACCACGGTCACGATCGAGCTGAGACAGGCACTGAACGGGTTCTTTCCGCGATTCGGCGGATACATGGTCCGAAAAGCGGCGGCGAGCACGATCGAAGAGGCGCTGGACGGGCTGGAGCGGATCGGTGGCTGAGCCGACGGACGCCCTCTCCCGCGCCGGTGGCCCGGCAGAACCGCCGCGGATGCGCTGGTGGGGATGGGGCGATCAAGAGCACGGTCCGGCGCTGAATGCGCACACGTTGGGGCTGCTGCGCGAGATGGTGGGGGTAGGGAGCACGACGCCACGCCCACCCGTCGCGCTGGACGCGGTGAAGCTGCCGCGGGCACGGCTGGGCGAGAGCGCAAAGGCGGCGCTGGAGGCGATCGTCGGCAGAGACGGGGTCAGGGACGACCACTGCGAACGGGTGATGCACGCCGCCGGAAAGGGGTATGTCGATCTCGTACGTCTGCGCGCGGGGACGCCGGAGGGGGCGCCGGACGCGGTCGTGTTGCCGGCCGGCCACGAGCAGGTGCGGGCGGTGCTGGAGTTGTGCGCGAAGAGTGGGCTGGCGGTCGTGCCGTTCGGCGGGGGGACGAGCGTGGTGGGGGGCGTGGAGCCGCTGCGCGGCGAGCACGACGGGGCGATCGCGCTGGACATGCGCCGGATCGCGGGGATCGCGCAGCTGGACCGCGAGTCGCGGATCGTGACGGTCGGCGCGGGCATGCGCGGGCCGGCGCTGGAGCGAAAGCTGGCGGATGAGGGGCTGACGTTGGGGCACTGGCCGCAGTCGTTCGAGTATGTGACGCTGGGCGGGTGTGTGGCCAGTAGATCGGCAGGGCAGGCATCGAGCGGGTACGGGAGCATCGCGAAGATGGTGCTCGGCCTGCGCATGGCGGCGCCGGCGGGGGACATCGCGCTGGAGGCGATGCCGGCGAGCGCGGCCGGGCCCGGGCTGCGCGAGCTGGTGGTCGGCTCGGAGGGGACGCTGGGCGTGATCGACGAGGTCTCGCTGCGGGTGCGCGGCGCGCCGGCGGAGCGGGTGTACGAGGGGGTGATGTTCGAGAGCTTCGCCGCGGGCGTGCAGGCGCTGAAGGCGATGGCGCAGGAGCACGCGCTCCCAGATGTCGCGCGACTGTCAGACGCGACGGAGACGCGCATGTCGATGGCGCCGGCGGGGGCCGGCGGGCTGAAGGGGCGGCTGGGACGCGCGTATCTCCGCGCGCGCGGGTACGGGGAAGGCCAGACGGAACGCTGCATCGCGATATGCGGGTTCGAAGGGGACGGCGATGAGGTCAAGGCCCGGCGCGGGCGGGCACTGGCGCTGGCACGCCGAAACGGGGGTCTGGCGCTGGGGGGCTCGCCGGGCAGGGCGTGGCTGAAGGGGCGGTTTCAGGCGCCGTACCTGCGCGACGAGCTGCTGACGCACGGTGTGATGGTCGAGACGCTGGAGACGGCGACGCGCTGGTCAAACGTCGAGCGGCTGCACGACGCGGTGACGGGCGCAATCGAGGGTGCGCTGGCAGACCAGGGGACGCCGGGCCTGGTGATGTGCCACGTGTCGCACCTGTACGAGACGGGTGCGTCGCTGTACTACACGTTCATCGCCCGCCAGCGCGAAGGGGCCGAGATCGAGCAGTGGCGCGCTGTCAAGCGGGCGGCGAGTGAGGCGATCGTCGCGGGCGGCGGCACAATCACACACCATCACGCGGTCGGGCGCGATCACGCGCCGTGGCTGCAGCACGAGGTCGGCAGCGAGGGCGTGGCGGCGATCAGGGCGCTGAAAGCGGAGCTGGACCCGGCCGGGATCATGAACCCCGGCAAGTTGTTGACATGAGCGGATGGTTTTGGGGGGTAAGCCGGAAGCCGGCTCTTTCATCCATTGCGGTCTAAGCCGCTTACCGCAGCGGTCGGCGTTGCGGAAGCGCTTTCGGCGGCGATGACACGGCCGCGGCGGATCAGCCGAGGCTGAAGGCGCTTGAGAGGACCGTCGGGCCGGGACGGGTGGGTTTCTGGTTGGTCTCGCGGGTGAGCAGGATTTGGTGGAAGTTGCCGGCGTTGGATGGCAGCAGTGCGCCGCCCTGCAGGCGTCCGTTGGAGCCGACCGGCGGGCTCTTGCTGATCGCCTCGGCGCTGGTCGGAGAGTTGTACAGCCAGACGGCGTAGAAGAAGCCCGTCGACGGCGGCAGGTGTTCGGCGGCGAGATAGAAAGCGTGCTGGGTGCCTTCGACGAGAACCTCGACGATGCCGATCGATTTGCTCCCGGGTTCCGGCGAGGTGAGCGTCAGCTGCTTGGTGACGGTGGGTTTCGAAGAGCTTGATTTCGTGCCCGTCGATGCGGTCGATTTCGTGTGCGTAGGGGTGCTCGCAGTGGTGTTCGTGCCGGTGCTCGTGTGTGAGCTGCCACCACCGCTGGTGAGCAGGACGACCACTACGACAACGATCACGGCTATGCCGGCGAGCAGCAGTGCGCCGCCGCGCCTGGAGACGGGCAGCGCAGAGGGCGTGCGAGACGTGCCGGCGGGGGCCGGCGGCGTGCGAGATATGCCCGACCCAGCCCCTCGGGTTGTGTGCTCGTCGGATGGCGAGGGGGTGCGCTCGGCAGTCCGATCTGGCCGAGCAGGGACGGCGGGTGGAAAGGTCGGTTCGTCGGGATCGCCGGCGAGCGCGTCGAGCGCTGCGTGCGCGCGGTCGCGGACGGCGCTCTCGGGAATGCCGAGCAGGTCTGCGACCTGGGCGTAGCTCTTGCCGCGGTCCACGAGCAGGGACAGCGTCGCGCGCAGGTCGGGGGGAAGATCGTCGAGTCGGGGCATCGCCGAGGTAGGCTATCGTGGCGCCGCGATGGCAACGCCGAAAGCTCCCAGCGTCGAGTGGCTGAACGAGTCAATGACGGGGTTCGACCGTCACTACGGCCTGGAGTTCCTGGAGTTCTCGGAGACCGAGGTGCGCGCTCAGGTGGCCGTGCGCGACGAGATCAAGCAGCCGATGGGGCTGGTGCACGGTGGGCTGTACGCCTCACTGGCCGAGTCGATGGCCTCGCTGGCGACCGCGGCGGCCGTGATCGGGGAAGGCAAGATGGCGACGGGCATGTCGAACAGCACGAGCTTCCTGCGGCCGATCATCAAGGGGACCGTGCACGCGTATGGCAAGCGTCTGCACGGCGGGCGCACGACATGGGTGTGGGACGTGACGTTCAGCGACGATGACGGCAAGACGTGCGCGGTGACGCGGATGACGATCGCCGTACGTCCGTTTCCAGACGGTGGTCAGCGCTCTCCCTGACGTGCAGAGCCGCAGGTTGGTCTCGTCTGCGAAATGGCTCGCCGCTAGCGCAGGGCGCGCAGGGGCGAGGGCGCCTGGGAGGGCAGCGGGTGGGAGCCAAAGCCGGTGTCGGGCAACTGTGCGGGCAACGGGGAGGCGGGCGCGCCGGGGTAGTTGATGGGAACGGCCGTGGTGGCGGCGGCAAGCGCGAGCGCGGGGGTGTGGGCGTAGATGTCGAGGATCACCCCGCCTGTGGCGATCGAGATCGTGTTACCCCGCTCGGCGACGAAGCCGGCGACGCCGCGCAGGGAGGTCCTCGCGCGGGAGGTCGTGGAGTCTTCACCCGGAACGAAGCTGTTGTCTGGGGATGTGACGACCTTCAGCGGCGGTACGCAGGTGCTCTGGCCACCCTCGAGGCAGTCGCCGTACTGGACGGTGAAGGCGCCGCTGGGGTCGCGCGAGGCTTCGGTGATCGCAAGGCCGTGGAACGTGCCGCCGAGCCAGTACACAGGGTAGGGCGAGAGCAAAAGAGACTCAAGCGAGTTGTGCGTGATCGACTGATCTTGGATGGTATTTCCGCAAGCTCCAAGCCCGAGCGCACAGAGCACCAAGGTGAGCGCGGCAACGGTACGAGCGCGGAGACGCACGCCCGCAGAGTAGTCGTACGCCGTAGAGGCGGTCGCCGGGCAAGCGAGGCGAGAACGAAGGGAGCGTGGTGGTGTGCTGTGCACACGAGCGGCCGAGGACGCCGCATCGCGCCGCTCAGCGACCGCCTCTGTATCGGTTGGTGATGGGCATGCGCCTGTCGCGGCCGAACGCGCGGGTGGTGACCTTGATGCCGGGAGGCGCCTGGCGGCGCTTGTACTCGGCGAGGTCGACGAGGCGGATCGCGCGGTCGACCTCCCGCACGGGCAGTCCCTCGGCGATCAGCTGCTCACGGCCCAGGTCGAGCTCGATGTAGCCGTGGAGGATGCGGTCGAGCAGCTCGTAGGGCGGGAGCGAGTCGACGTCGCGCTGATCGTGGCGCAGCTCGGCGGAGGGGGCGCGCTCGAGGATCGAGGCGGGGATCGGCGCGCTCACGCACGCGAGGGCGCCATCCGTCGCGGTGGCGCCGGCGGGTGAGTTGCGCCACTCGCAGAGGCGGTAGACGAGCGTCTTGGGTACATCCTTGATGACCGCAAAACCACCGGCCAGGTCACCGTAGAGGGTGGTGTAACCGACGGACATCTCGGACTTGTTGCCGGTTGTCAGCACGAGCCAGCCGAACTTGTTGGAGAGTGCCATCAGCAGGTTGCCGCGGATGCGGGCCTGCAGGTTCTCCTCGGTCAGGTCTGGCGGCAGCCCCTCGAAGTCCGCACGCAGCGTCTGGGTGTAGGCGTCCATCGCCGGCTCGATCGCCAGCTCGTGCGTGCGCACACAGAGCGCGGCGGCGAGCGAGCGCGCGTCGGCCTGCGTGTCGATGGAAGAGTAGGGGGAGGGCATGATCGCGACGTTGACGCGCTCGGCGCCGAGCGCGTCCGCCGCGAGGCACGCGACGAGGGCGGAGTCGATCCCACCGGAGAGGCCGAGGACGACGCCGGAGAAGGTGTTCTTGTCAACGTAGTCGTGCAGGCCGAGCTGAAGCGCGGCATAGACCTCGGCCTCGATGGGCGCGAGGGGCTCGCGCAGGGGGGCCGGCGCGTCGGCGACGGAAGTCGGCGTTCGCGCGGAGCGTGGCCTCGGCCCAGAGAGAGTGCCGGGCGGTGCGTCGACGGCGTCTGGCAGGTCGAGGTCGCAGACGAGCAGATCCTCGGCGAACTGGCGAGCGCGGGCGACTGTCGCGCCGGTCGGGTCCAGGACGAAGGAGTGGCCGTCGAAGACCAGCTCGTCCTGGCCGCCGACGAGCGCGCAGAAGGCGATGTGGGCGTTGGACTCGACGGCGCGGTGCGAGAACAGGCGCTCTCGTTCGGCACCCTTGCGAGCATGGTACGGAGAGGCGGAGATGTTGACCAGCAGGCTCGCGCCGGACGCGGCCTCCTCGGTGGCGGGCGGACCGGGCTGCCACAGATCCTCACACACGGTCAGACCAATGCGGTGCTCGCCGAGGTCGATCGTGGCGCCGGCGGAGCCGGGCGTGAAATAGCGCTGCTCGTCGAAAACGCCGTAATTGGGGAGATGGACCTTGCGGTAGATCGAGTGGATGCCACCCTCAGCGAGCACCGCGGCGGCATTGTAGACACGGCCGCAGGCGAGCTCGGGGAAGCCGACGATCGCGGTCGTGCCGCTGATCTCGGCGGCGAGGTCATCCAGGGCGCAGCGGGCGTCGGTCAGGAAGTGCTCGCGCAGGAGCAGGTCCTCGGGCGGATAACCGGTGAGCGCGAGCTCTGGAAAGAGCACGAGCTCAGCGCCGGCGTCGCGCGCCGAGCGCAGTCCAGAAAGGATGCGCTGGGCGTTGCCGGAGATGTCGCCGACCGTGGCGTTGATCTGGCAGAGCGCCAGGCGCATCGTGGAGCGGCCTACCGTCAGCTCCGCGAAGCGGGCTTGCGACCGATCGGAGATCGTTGGATCTCCGATCGGCCAGCACGTTTGCCCGCGGCACGCTTGCCGGATACGGGCTTGCCGGCCACGGGCTTGCCGGACGCCGCGGATCCGTTGCCCGAAACGGTTTTGTGAGGCCTGGCGGTCTTAGCCGCGGACCGTTTGCGTAGGGGCTGCACACCGGCGGCGCGGGAGAGTGAGGCGATCGCCCGGTCCAGGTCGCGTGCGATGGCCTCCAGCTCGGGGACGGCGTCGTAGTCGGCGAGCAGACCGAAGCCGAGGCGACCGTCGTAGCTCATGACGGCGATCCCCAGAGCCTGGCGGCGCGCGAGTGGCACGACCGGGTACAGCCCACGCAGGCGGCGCCCGAGCAGGTACAGCGGGAACTGCGGGCCGGGAACGTTGGTGACGACGAGGTTGAAGAAGCGCTGGCGGGCCTGCAGGCGCGCGGCCTGACTGAGGATCGTGGGCGGCGCGAAGCCGGCGAGGTTCGTCAGGACCTGGGCGCCGACCGCCTGGCCGGACTCCTTCAGGTCTTCCATCGCGACGCGGATCTGCGCCAGGCAGTCGGCCGGATTCTCGACGCCGACGGGCAGGGGCACCCACATCGCGGCGACCTGGTTGCCGAGCGCGCCGCGCTGAGAGTCGGTGCGGACAGAGACCGGGACCATCGCCTTCAGCACGAGCCCTTCGGTGTCGTGGTCCTGTGCGCGCAGGTAGCGTCCGAGGGCGAGGCTGACGGAGGCGAGCACGACATCGTTGAGGGTGCCCCCGAGAGAGTTCTTGATCGCCTTGAACCGGGGAAGGTCGGCGTCGAGGAAGGTGTAGCGACGGTGGGGACCGATATCGACGTTGAACGGGCTGGGTGGCGCGGGCGCGCTGAAGCCCGCGAGCGTGGTCGCGCCAACGCTCGCGAGGCTCTCCCTGAACTGCGAGACGGCCTTACGCGGCGCGCGCAGCAGCGCGCGCGTGCCGCGGCCCATCTCGGTGGGGACGGTCGCGCGCTCCAGCAGCGCCTCGCCGAGCAGCTTGGCCGAGCCGGGCAGCGGCTTGGCGGTCCACGGCGCCGATGGCCTGGATGTGCCGGCCGGCTCGGGAGAGGTGTCGAACAGGACGGTTGTGATGTCCACGCCGGAGATCCCGTCGACGAGCGCGTGGTGAGTCTTGGCGATCAGCGCAAACCGCTTGCCGGCCATGCGCTGCACGAGCCAGATCTCCCACAACGGCTTGGAGCGGTCAAGACGCTGCGAGAACAGCCGCCCGGCGAGCTGCTTGAGCGCGGTCTCATCCGCGGGACGCGGCAGCGCGGTATGGCGGATGTGGTAGCGCGGGTTGAAGTGGGGATCGTCGGTCCACAGCGGCCGCCCCTGGCCGAGCGGCACGTTCGCCAAACGCTGGCGGTAGCGCGGCACCAGGTGCAGACGGCTCAGCACATGGTCGATCAACTCCTGGTGGGTAGGCGCGACGCCCTCGAACACCATCACCAACGCGACGTGCATGTGCGCGGTCGAATCGTCCTCCAGATGCAGGAAGGCGGTATCGAGCGCGGACAGGCGGTCGGGGTTGGCCACTGCGCTGATTGTCGCTGCTGGAGACGCCCGAGTCAACGCGGGCGGAAAAACACCCACGGTGTATGTGTGATGTAGAACACACAACACGGCATCCAAATGCGGATAGCCTCGAATGACGTTCGACCTGCCGAGTCGCGTCCGTGGATGGATGCGAGCGGGGGACCCACTGCCAGATCGCCTCGATGAGGACGGTCTGGATGGGGCGAATCGGCCGCTGATGCGGCTGTAACGCCCGGCTGACGCGCGTTTCCTTCGCGTGGTGCGCCGGCTCGTGAGCCCGACAGCTAACCCCGTAGGCGGATAACAAGGAGGTTCTCCCTCGATGTACGTCCCTGCGACGTCCGCGCAGCCTGCCGCGCCCGCCATTGGACCCCTCGCCTCGATTATGGAAATCACGGCGGGTGGATCGTCACCCGGTACAGCCGCTCTGGCCGGCCTGGGAGTGCCGCCGGCGCATGTCTCGCTGACGGTTCGCCGCCCAGAGCTGAACGTGCTGGCGGACCATGCGAGCACGATCGCGGGAGCTCTGGAGCCGGGGCTGTCCGGACGGGTGGTGGCGCTGCAGGGGCTCGGTGCGCGCGGTTGGAGCACGATCGCGAGCACGCACACCGGACGCGGGGGTCGCTTTCGCGTGCGCTATGTGCCGCGCCGGGCAGGCAGCGAGCGAGTGCGGTTGCGCTTCGCCGGCGACACTTCGGATCGCGGCGCTCGCCGGCCGCTGGGGCGTCTGAATGTGTACCGCCTCGCAGAGGCTTCCTGGTACGGCGGCGGTGGCGGATTGGCGTGCGGCGGCGAGCTGACCAGCACGACCATGGGGGTAGCCAACAAGACGCTTCCGTGCGGCACTCTGGTCACGCTCCGCTATGGCGCACGCACGGTTCAGGTGCGCGTGATCGACCGCGGGCCATACGTGGCCGGCCGCGAATTCGACCTCACCGAGGCGACCAAGCAGGCGCTCGGATTCGGCGACACCGGCGAGGTGTGGAGCACGCGCTGAGCGGTGCGGGTCGATGTGCCGATCAGGGGCTTGCCGACCGTGATGACCCGTGAAGCGGTTCGCCCGAACTGGGATGGTTCGTGCAGGGCTTGGCATCGGCCGTGGAGGCTCCTTCAATGCATCACGTGAAGTCTTCGCGCGCACACGTATGGCTCGACGGCCCGGGCGACTGGGCCTGGCCGGGTCAGGGCGCAGCGGCGGTTGAGTTGCTGCCGCCGCCGTGGGTCCCTGCGCTCCCGCGTCGCCTGGAGCCGACGATCGCCGCGACCGCGATACCGGGAGTGCGACGGCGCGGGCTTGCGCGCCGGTTCGGCACGAGCATGCTGCTGGCCGGATTGGCTGCTGTATGCGTAGGGCTAGCGCTGGACGGCCGTGCCGACCTGGAGCGTCTGGTCGGCATTCGGGCCGCATCGGGTCAGTCCGCGGCAGAGGTTTCGCTCGCCCGCTCGATCGCGGCGTCGCCACAGCCGCTGCCGACCATCGTGCCGGTGAGCCATGACGCGGCTGCCAGCTCGATCGACTCGAGCAGTTACGTCTCGCAAGCGATACACGGCGAAGGCTCGTTCCTGGTGTACCTGCCCCCTGACTATGCGAGCACGACCACGCGGTATCCGGTCATCTACCTGTTGCACGGAGACGATCAGACCGACAGCTCGTTTCTGCAGATGGGAGTGCAGAGCGCGCTCGACCGGTTGATCGCCCAGCACGCGATCCCGCCGGTGATCGCGGTGATGATCCAGGGCGGGCCGGGAACGAACAACTGGCTGAACCTCGGCGCCACGCGCTATGAAGCGTACGTACTCGAAGTGCAGAAGCTCATCGACCGGATGTTGCCGACGATCCCCGACCGGAGTGCCCGCGCGATCGCCGGCTACTCGATGGGAGGCTACGGCGCGATGCACCTCGCCTTGACGCATCCACAGAGCTTTGCGGTTGCGGAGAGCTGGCTCGGCTTCTTCAACGGCCTGGAAGGCCGACTGCAGGCTGACCGTTCGGTGATCTCCCGTGTGGGCTTGCGCGTGTTCGTGTACGGCGGAGTGTCTGACGACGTCGCCGATCCGTCCGAGAACGCCCCGTTCGCCGCTGCCCTGCGCGCCGCCGGAGCCGATGCGCACAGCGCCGTATACCCCGGCGAACACGACTTCGCGACGCTCGAAGCGCACCTCGAAAACATGCTTGCGTTCGCCGGCCGCGGATTGTCGTGAGGACTGGTGAGCCACGCCAGGTAGGGCAGGGCCTAATATTCCTCCCGTGGCTGTCCATCCTTACTGGGCGGCATGGCAGACACGCGATCTGGATGCCTGGGGCGAAGCTCTGGCTCCGGACGTGGTGCTGCACTCGCCGATCGTCAGGACTCCGTTTCGCGGCCGAGATGCGGCGATCGAGCTGTTCAGCGTCCTGTTCCAGGCTCTGGGTGAGATCGAGATCACCGACGAGCTCGCCTTCCAGGGCACACACGCGTTCTTCTGGCGCATCGATGTCGGGGATCGCAAGGTCGAGGGCACCGATCTGCTGCGCACCGATGAGAACGGCAAGATCGCCGAGATCAGGGTGATGATCCGGCCGCTGGTGGACATTGCGGACTTTGCCGCCGCCATCGGCCCATCATTGGGCGCCAAGCGGGGACCGGGCCGTGCGCTGCTGCTGACGCTGCTCACCATCCCGCTCAAAGCCCTCCTGCTCGTCGTTGACACAGTCGCCTCGCGTCTGGTCCAACGTCGCTGAACCGTCAGTCCGCGGCGACCTTCAGCACGAGCTTGCCCGTGTTCTTGCCTTCGAACAGACGCAGCAGGGTTGCGGGGAAGTTCTCCAGGCCCTCGGCGATGTCCTCGCGTGAGACGAGCTTGCCGGCGGCCAGCCAGCCGGCCATCTCGCGGGCGCCATCGGCGTAGCCCTCACCGTAGTCGGAAACCACGAACCCGGTCATGCTCGCGTGGTTGACGAGCAGCGACATGTAGTTGGACGGGCCCGTCATCGCGCCGGTGGCGTTGTACTGGGAGATCGCGCCGCATACGACGACACGAGCCTTGCGGGCCAGGCGCGCGAGCGCGGCGTCGAGGATCTCGCCGCCGACGTTGTCGAAGTACACGTCGATTCCCTTCGGACAGTGCTCGCCGAGGCCGGCCATGACGTCCTGGGACTTGTAGTCGATGGCTGCGTCGAATCCCAGTTCCTCGACCACGTAGCGGCACTTATCGGCTCCGCCCGCGATCCCGATCGCGCGGGCGCCCTTCAGCTTGGCGATCTGGCCGACGACTCCACCGACGGCACCGGCGGCGCCGGAGACCACAACGGTCTCTCCCTCGGCCGGCCGACCGATGTCGAGCAGGCCGAAGTATGCGGTCATGCCGGGCATGCCGAGCGTGCCGAGATACACCGGCAACGGGGCGAGCCCGGGATCGACCTTCATGACGGCGTGCCCGTTGGCGAGCGCATATTCCTGCACGCCGAGCAGTCCGGTGACGTAGTCGCCCACAGCCAGCTCGGGATGGTTGGATGCGATCACCTGGCCGGCGGCGAGAGCGCGCATCGTCTCGCCGATGCCCACGGGCGCGATGTATGACCTGCCGTCGTTCATCCAGCCGCGCATGGCCGGATCCAGGGAGAGGTAGAGGATCTTGATGAGAACCTCGCCGTCGCCCGGCTGAGAAACGGACTCCTCGGCATAGGACCAGTCGCTGGACTTCGGAAGGCCGACCGGACGGGCGGCGAGCTTGAACTGATGGTTTACAGCATCCATTTTTTGGTTGCCCTTCGTCGATGGTCTGTCGGGACCTCTGCGCCGGTGTGCTCGCCGGTGTGTCGAGGTGCAGCCGAGCGCTTGGCTTCAGTGAGTCAAGCAGACCGGGGCGCGCCCGGGTCTGCTCATCAGCGCTAGGGTTCGATGACATGGCGAGGCGTGGGAGCACGCGCTGAGCCCGCGGTGGGCCGCTCGAAGCGGCTCGCGCCATGTCGCGGAAGGAGCCCCATGGACCTGACGTTCAACGAGCAAGAGACCACCTTTCGCGAGGAGCTGCGCGGCTGGCTCGCCGAGAACACGCCCGCGCCCGAGCCGGGCGAAGGCGGAGAGGATGAGGGTGGGGTGGGGACTCATTTCTCCTGGCGGCGCGACTGGCAGCGGCGCCTGTATGACGCGGGCTGGGCGGCACCATCGTGGCCGACGGAGTACGGCGGCCGCGGCGCATCGCTGACCGAGTCGGCGATCTACTTCGAAGAGCTCGGCCGGGCCCGGGTGCCACCGGCGGCCAACATCCTCGGCCTCTTGCTGGGCGGCCCGACGCTGATGGTGTGGGGTACGCCGGAGCAAAAGGAGCGCTACCTGGCGCCGATCCTCTCCGCCGAGGAGATCTGGTGTCAGGGGTTCTCCGAGCCCGACGCCGGCTCGGACCTCGCCGCGCTGAAGACGCGGGCGGTCAAGGACGGCGACGAATGGGTGGTGACCGGGCAGAAGGTGTGGACGAGCGGGGCGCAGTACTCGAAGTGGTGCATGCTGATCGCGCGCACCGACTCGGAGGTGGCCAAGCACAAGGGATTGACATATTTCCTGATGGACATGGAGCAGGACGCGGTGCAGGTGCGTCCGCTGCGCCAGATCACCGGCGAGGCCGAGTTCAACGAGCTGTTCATCGATCAGGCGCGGATCCCCGACGCGAACGTGGTCGGCGGTGTCGGCAACGGCTGGAAGGTCGCGTTGACGACGCTGATGAACGAGCGCGCCGGGCTTGGGTTCGCCTTGCAGATTCGCCTGCGTCAGCTCTTGGACGACGTGATCGCGGTCGCAGCGCAGCGAGGACTGTTGGACGACGCGCTGTACGCCGACGCGCTGGCCGAGCTGCATGTGCGCTGTGAGTCGATCCGATTGCTCGCCTGGAAGGGGTTGACGGACGTTGAGAAGTACGGCCAGCCGGGCCCGGAGGGCTCGCTGGTGAAGTGGCTGTGGTCGGACACCAATCAACGCCTGACCGAGCTCGCCGCCGATGTGATCGGGCCGCAGGCGCTCACCGCCGGCACCAGCTGGAGCTATGAGCTGCTGCGCGCGCGAGGCAACACTCTGGAGGGCGGCACCACCGAGGTGTTGAAGAACATCGTCGCCGAGCGCGTGCTGGGCCTGCCGCGGCTGAAGGCCGCGGCATAGAGGAGGGGGGAGGGCTAATGGATTTTGGTCTCACCGACGATCAGCGCGAGATACAGCGCACCGCGCGCGAGCTGCTCACAGAGCGCGCGAAGCCCGAGCGCGTACGTGAGCACGCCGAGACCGGACGCACCGACCAAGATCTGTGGCGCGAGCTGTGCGAGCTCGGATGGCCCGGCATCGCGGTCTCAGAGCAGTACGGTGGCCAAGGTCTCGGTCGGGTCGAGCTGTCGATTCTGTGTGAGGAGCTGGGGCGAGCAGTCGCTCCGGTGCCGTTCCTGCCGAGCGTGCTCGCGGCGACATTGGTCGAGCACGCCGGCTCCGAGTCTCAGCGTGAGCGCTGGCTGGGAGAGTTGGCGAGTGGTACGAAGGTCGGCGCGATCGGTCTCGCGCGCGATGGCGTTGCCGAGCTGGTAATCGGAGCGCCCGAGGCCCACGTGGTGGTGCTCGTGGAAGGTGAGCAGGCGCGTGTCTTTTCAGCCGATGAGGTTGAGCTGACTCCACTTGCCGCGATCGATCCGACACGCACGGCGGCAGGCGTGATCGCGCAGGACGGAGCGGGGGAGACGCTGGACGGCGATATCTCAGCCGGCGTGGACCGCGCGATCGTAGCGGTCGCCTCCGAGCTCGTCGGCGTGTGCGATCGGGCACTGGAGATGACCGTGGCCTATGTCAAGGAGCGCAAGCAGTTCGGCGTCCCGGTCGGCTCCTACCAGGCGGTATCCCACCGTTGCGCACAGATGCTGCTCGACACCGAGAAGGCGCGCTGCACGGCCGCGTTCGCGGCGTGGACCGCCGATGCGGACCCCGAGCGGCTGGCCGAGGCGGCGGCGATGGCCAAGGCGGCCTGCAGCGACGCCGGCCGCGAGGTCACAGCGAGCGCGATCCAGGCCCACGGGGGTATCGGGTTCACCTGGGAGGCCGACGTCCACTGGCTGTACAAGCGCGCGCAGCTCGACGCAGCGCTGCTCGGTGGCGCGAAGTTTCACCGCGCCCGCCTGGCCGCGATCCTGGCGCGGCGAGCGGGCGCGCCGGTTGGATGATGCGGGAGGATCGCCGCCGCGACGAGACTCGCTATGAAGACCCCGACCGCTTCGACATCATGCGCTGGTCGAAACGGGGATGCTCGCCGGAGGCGAGCGTCTCCCGGCTTCGGTCCGAGCACCAGGCGTTCGGCGCGGGCGGCCGGCACTTCTGCCTGGGCACCGCGCTCGCCCGCCTCGAGCTGCGGATCCTCATCGACGAGACGCTCAAGCGTTACCCCGAAATGGAGATCGCGGGCAACCCGACCTACGTCGAGTCGCCGTTCGCCAACCAGCACAAGACGCTGCCGGTCCGGCTGCGTCCGCTGTAGTCTTCCGGCGTACGCAGGGCGACGACAAGCGCCGAGGACGAGGCCTCTCCTATCCAGCGCGAGGCAGGTCGGATTGGGACGGAACCCGCGCTTTAGACTGGCGTCCGTGCTTGTCGAGTACGTCCAACAGTGCGGAGTGGAATGAGTCGCTGGATACATACGTGCCCCCCGCCGGAAGCTGCGCCTGACCGGCTCTGTCCGCCGGATTTCGCCCGCACCGCGTCGGACTACGCGCGTCACCGCGCCGGGTTTCCGCGGAAGACCCACTCATGATCCAGCATCGCGTGTGGGCGCTCACGGCACAGGCGCCACCGTCGTGAGCGATCCACAAGAGCAGTTGCTGCGTCGCGCCTACGAGGCGTTCAACGCGCGCGAGATCGACGGCGCCCTCGCGATGATGCACGCGAACGTCGATTGGCCGAACGGGATGGAGGGCGGACGCCTGAACGGCCACCAGGAGGTCGGTGAGTACTGGCGGCGGCAGTTTGACCTGATCGACTCGCGTGTCGAGCCGCAGCGCGTAGAGCAGCGACCCGACGGTCAGGTGGTCGTGACGGTCCGCCAGGTCGTGCGCGACCGCGCCGGGAAAGTGATCTCCGAGGACACCGTCGAGCACTGGTACGTGATCAGCGAAGGGTTGATCGAGCGGATGGTCATCCATGATCACTGGACGATCCGCATTGCCACCGAGGACGACATCGCGTCCGTGCTCGACCTGTGGGTCACAGCGGGCAGCGTGCCGAGTGTCAGTGACTCTCCCGACGGACTGGCCCGGCTGCTGGCCACCGACCCCCAGGCGCTGCTGGTCGCTGAGCTCGATGGTGTCCTGGCCGGTTCGCTGATCGCCGCCTGGGATGGCTGGCGTGGGAGCTTCTACCGGCTGGCGGTCTCGCCAGAGCATCGGCGCAAGGGGCTCGCGACTATGTTGCTCAGAGAGGGCGAGCGGCACCTGCGCGAGCGGGGCGCCGTCAGGCTTACCGCGATCGTCGCCGATGACGAGACGGACGCAATGGCCTTCTGGCGGGCCGCCGGCTATGAGCATCAACAGCACAGGGCGCGGTTCGTGCCAAACCCGCCGGGCACGGCGCTAAATTCGAAGACGTGCATGTCGAGTCCAGCGAGCTGAGCATCGCCCACCTGGACGCGGACGCTTCTGCAACTGCGCTGCTATTGAGCGAGGCTCGGGCGGCGAGGCCGCACGCGATACTACCGCCTTGGTCCGCACAATGCCTGGCGTGCCGCTGCCGGAGCGTGAACCGCTGAGGAGAATCGCCGAGCGGCGGCGTAGCGGCGCGCCGTTCGACGGCGCTGAGCTGGCGAGACGTATCGATGAACTAGGCGATATGTCCCTTTCAACGGCGTCGCGACACGACGCCTTCGCGGAGCTGTATGCCGCATACACGCCGTCGGGGTTTCGGCTGATGCCGTTCCCGGACAACTCAGCGGTCCACGTAGGTGACCATCGGGTGTTCGTGCGAGCGGTCATCGCCGATGACGCCGAGCGGCAGGTGGTTGGGGAGATCGAGCGCGACCTGATCCTCGATCGGGGCGTCGTCCGTCACGAGCTCCTCAAGGTGCAGGACGCATACCGGGGCCGCGGCGTCAGTCTCGTGTTGCTCGGTCAGGCGCTGCCGATCTATCGCCAACTTGGCTTGAGAGCCGTCGCGCTGCACGCTGCGCTCGAGACAGGCCGCTGGCATTGGGCGCGTCTGGGCTTCGACTTCGCCACGCCGAGCGAGCGTGCGATAGCGCTTGGGTGGGGCGCGCTCGCGCTCGCCGGCCTTGGTCGCGAGCCGATCGACCCGGATGCCCCGGCAAGGCGCCTTGCGCAGCTCGGTACCGGCTCGCCACCGGACGAGGCGAGCATGGTTGACGTGTGGGGCGGAGTTCAGGCTGAGCTCGCGCGCTGGCGGGGCGACCCAGACCGCCGCAGGGCCGCGGACGAGCTGGCGCAGGAGTGGGATCGACGCGCGCTGGCCGAGTCCGCGAATCGGTTCACGACTTTTGATCCTGAGCGGATCGCGTTGCTCGCTGCTCGCAACGGGCTCGACGTCTCGGATCAGATCGCACTCGGCAAGGCGATCATGCTTGCCGGCCCCGATTGGGAAGGAGTTTTCGATCTGGCCGACCAGGCGTCGCAAGACGCGTTTGAGCGCGAGCTCAGCCGGTATTTCGCGTCGCGACCTTAGCCGGTGGTATAAACCTCCAGTGGTGGTAGACTACACCGGGAAAGGAGGTCTCGATGAAGCGCGATCTTAATATTGATGCGTTCTTCGGAGCGCTTGAGTCCAAGAAGAGCGAGCTGGGCATCAGCTGGCGCGGGCTCGCCGCGAAGCTTGAGCTGCCGGACCACACGGTGTTCACGCGCATGTCCCGCGGGCAGACGCCCGATGTGGACACGCTGCTGTCGCTGTCGGGGTGGCTTGGGGTGCCGCTTGAGACCTACGCGCGTGGGGAGGTCGTGGCGCCCGACAGTCGCTCACAGACGCTCGAGTCGATCCGAAGCTTCCTGCGCGCGGACGAGGCGTTGAGTCAGGAGAGCGCCGACGCGATCACATCCGTGCTGCGGGCGGCCTACGATCAGCTGGCTCAGCCTCCGGAGGTCGTCGCGGACGAGCCGGAACTCACCGCCGCCAGATAGGAAGGGGAGGAGGGGAGCGAAGGTGCGGGCGCGACATTGGGGCGCGCATCTCAAAGGCCCTATAAGGGCAAAGCCGCGCGGCAGGCCACAAGCCCCTGACGCCTGCGCTTCGCTCGGTCAGTCGCCCGCACCACAGCGAACTTTCTCACAAACAGCGTCAGCTCGCGCACAGCTCTCGTCTGCCAGTGACGAGGCTCCTGCCGCTGGCTCTCCTGCCGGCCCTGGAGCCGTGCCGACGCCGGCTCGCCGCTCGCTGACGCTCTCGGCTCGCGTTGCCGGCGTACAGCTCCAAAGCCAGCACAGACTGCATCGGTGCCGCCAAGGGCGGTGGGTACGCGCGCTACCTCGAGTCAAAGACCGTCGAGCCAGAGCGCGGGGACTACTACCTGAGCCCTGACGGGGAGCCCACCCAAGCCCCCGGACAGTGGCTTGCCACCCCTGACACGCTGGCGCGGCTGGGGATCGAGGGCAGCTCGATCGAGGGCCCGGAGTTCATCGCGCTGATGGAAGAACGCCACCCCCGAAGCGGTGCGTGGCTTCGCCGGGCAGGTGCCACCGGCGGGCGTGGCGGCGGGATCGACCTGACCTTCAGCGCGCCAAAGTCCGTCTCTGCCGTGTGGGCGCTCGGGGACGCGACGCAACGTCGCGCTCGGGCGTTGATGAGCGCATCACCCTAAAGACATCTGCGGCGCCGCGGGTCTTGAACTTCGATCTCTCGACCGGCGCGAATCTGCAGCTACGGCGGATGGCAGAAGGAGCCCTCGGGCTGTTCGATGATCATGGCAGTCTCGTTTTCTACATTCCCCAGTCAGTCGCGTATCCGGCCGCCAACACAGCTACTTCCTCGAGGCCTTTGCCACTCTCTCTGACGGGCTCGGGCTCGAATTGGCAGCTCTCTCTGAATCTCGACGAGCCGTGGCTGCGACGCGAGCTCTCCTCAGGCCCGGTGATCGTGGACCCCTCGATCACCTACGGGCATCACGCCTCGGGCGCCGGAGGCGGCGGCCCGGAAAGGACGTGCACGCTCAAGCAAGCCTCGCCGACGAAAAGCTTCTGCAGTAAAGAAGAAAACCTCTCGGTCAGCAACGAAACAGGCGCGGTTGAGCATGCGCTGATCTTCCCACACTCATCTCACCAAGGCAATGGGATCCTCCTACGGGGCGAACTGGTACTCACCTTTGCCCACAGCGCCACCAAAAAACGCGTAAACCTAGTAGTACTTTGTTAGAGTTTTGTGTGTGTATCACTCATCTCGTGGTGGGTGGCGTAGCGGGAGGTTGGCGAGGTTTATCGGTTGTTGGCAGGTGTGGCAGTGTCCGGCCCAGCAGTCGAAGATGGGCTCCAGCAGGCGGACCGCTTGGGGGAGCGTGAGGCCCGCCGCCGGGCTTTTGGGTTCTGGCGCTCTAGTGTGAGGAATCCGTGTGCGGCGGTGACGAGCGCGGTGTGGTGATACCAGCCGAGGTAGGAGCGTCCCTCGTAATGGTCGAGACCGAGCTCTCCCTTGAGCTGGCGATAGTCCAGCTCGATCATCCAGCGTAGTCTCGCCAGGCGCGCCAGGCGCGCGGGCTTGCTGTGGGCGGGTAGGTTTGAGATCCAGTAGTCGCTGGGGGTTTTCTGGCCGGCGGGCCACTCGATGATCAGCCACTCATCGCGGGGCGCCTGGCTATCGCGGGTCACCGGATGCGCGGCGGTGACGCGCTGGAAGGCGAAGCGCGAGCGCACCCGTGTCATACCCTTGCCACGGAAGGTGACAGTGTGAAAATCCTCGGGGTTCAGCGAGCGCGCGAGCTGCTCGACTGAGATCGCTTCGTCCTCTGCACGCAACGCGCTGGGCGCGGGTCCTCTGCTCCCAGGGGCTCGCCGCGGCACGGCAAAGACCGTGCCCGGCGCAAAGATGGTGGTCTCTGCCTTGATCGAGAGCACGTAGTCGATCCCCTGCGCGTGAAGGGCGCTGCGCAGCTTGGTGCTATCGCCGTAGGCCGCATCGCCGAGGACCGGTGCGCGGTCGATCTCAAACGTGCTCGCGCGCTCGATGAGAGCGACACCGAGCTCGGGCTTTTTCTGAAAGCCGACATCGTCGGGGATCTTGGCCTTCCTGCGCCGCACGGGATCATCACACCAGTCCTCGGGCAAGTACAGCGCCCATCCCAACGGCAACGTCGCGTGCTCGGAGACCGCGTGCAGCGACACACCGATCTGACAGTTACCGATCTTCCCCAGCGTGCCCGAGTACTGACGCTTGACACCGGGGGAGTGCTTGCCGTCCTTGGGAAACCCCGTGTCGTCCAGCACCCACGCCTCGGCATCTACGACCGGCGCGACGCGCTCGACCACCGCCTGGATCACACGCTGAGGATCCCACGGGCTATCGGCCAGAAACTGCTGCAGGCTCTGATAGTCAGCCTCACCCTCCAGGCGCTCGACCAACGGCTCAAGCGACTTTCGCGGACCAGCCTGCAACAAGCCACGCACGTAACGCTCGGCGTTCGCGCGCTGCGCCGGATGATTCATCGCCACCGCCCCGACAGCGGCCACAAACTCCTCCATCCGCCCCCTCACCACCGGCGCCAACGACACCTCCACAGACTCATCAATCGCCACAGCAGCCATCTTCACCCCTCCCGCATCGATTCTCAACCATGCCAGAGGAGTTCGCCGAACAACCAAGAACACCTACCAAAACTCTAACAAAGTACTACTAGGCGTCTATCGCGTCACGCAGGCGTCGACCGCAAGCGCGACTTGGGACACCTACGATGGCACCCACGCGTGGAAAACGCCAGGCGGCGACTACGTCGAAGGCGGCGACACGCTGGTAGTCGACGGGGCGGGCGGCGAAGAAGCCGAGGGTCCCGAAATCGACCTCAACATCACGCAAATGATGCAGGAGTGGGCGAACGGACCGGAAAGCAAGGCAGCCCAGGGCTACGCCGGCGACGGCATGATGCTGGCCCTCGCTCCGGGCTCGGAAAAAAATACGCTCGAATTCCACAATGGCTCGGGTAAATCCGGAGTGCCGATATACGTCGAAGAATGGATGGGGGGTGGCTCTGGCACCAAGCCGCAGTTTACGATGCTCCCGATTCCTCTGACGGACAGGATGAGCATGGCTGTGAATGCCGCCGACGGCAATCTGCTCGTGCAAAGCAGCGATCTGTCCGTAAAGGGCCGTGGTCTAGACTTTACGGCAAGTCGCGTGTATAACAGCGAAACCTCATCCGCGTTTCAAAACGAGTTCGGGACCTGGCAGGACTCCAATCAGCCAGGACTACGCAAAGAGTCAAACGGCGAAAGTGGCTCACGCAACCTCCTATTGTTCCGTGATGGGACGGGTGCCTGGTACCAATTCTTTTGGAACGCGTCAACATCGGAGTACATCACGCCGCCGGGGCTCAAGGCGACGCTGTGTGCCAGCTACAGCAAAGAATGCCCTGTATCAAGCTCCTACCGGCTCACGTTCGACGAAAGTCAGACCCATATCGACTTTAACTCCTACGGCGCCCCAGTGGACGTGGAAGATCGCTACGGGAACAAGCTGGCATCCAACGGCGAAAACTATCCCCCGACGAAGTGGACTGACACCGAGGGACGCGCCTTTACATATACCAAGATAGACTCCGAAGGCACCGAAACCGAAGAACGCGCGCGGACCAACGCGTACACGTCACTCACCGACGTCAGCGGTGAACGCACCGTCCACTACGGCTACGAAACCGTCGAACGCCTGCCCATCCTCACATCCTTCACCGACGCGGCTGGCAACATAACGCACTACGAATATAAAGGGTCGAACCTAGTCAAGATCACCACGCCGCGCGGCGAGGTAATCAAGATCACCTACCACAGCGAAGGCAACACCGTAGCGACGATCATCGACACGACCAACGCAGAACACACGACAGGCCCGACGTGGACATACACCTACTACGCTGCGGGCAAAGCCCCGTCGCCCTGCACCGCCACACAGAAGGCGACCGTCGTGCAGGACCCCGACGGCACGGCCGGCGAATCGGGCCACAAGACGACCTACTGCGCAAACGCTTGGGACCAAGTCGAAAAGACGATCGACGCCAACGGCAACGAAACCGCAACGTCCTACGACGCGTTCGGGAACGTCAGCGCGACCACTGCGCCCGCCCGCGAAACCGGGGATAGTCGCGGCGTAACGAGCTTCGTGTACGGCACAAACGGTCAGAACCTCATCTGCGAGGTGCAGGGCACAACCGGAGAACCGTTGGAAAAATGTCCAACGGAAGCGCTCGAACTGGGCTATTCGACGCAGGCGAAGTATGAAGACGAAAAATACGCCTTCCAGCCAACCACAGCAATTTCGGCGCGCCGGAAGGAAACAAACCTCTGTTACTGGGGCGGAACCCATGCCTGCACCGGAAGCGAAGTAAAAGGCGAAACCGGTGAAAATGGGGGGCTCAGGCGCGAAACGGACCCTCTCGCAGTGCACAACACGATGATCTACAGCTACAACAAAAACGGGACGGTGAGCTCCTCGACCGACTATGACGGACACACGACGAGCTATGAATACGAAGCGTTGGGCAATCTGAAGACCGTGATCTCACCATCAGGGTCCGGCCTCGGCAAGGAGACCATCACCGTCGATGGTGACAGCCGACCGCACATCATCGTCCAATGCCTAGCTGAAAGCTCCTGCACTTCAAGCGACACAACCACCTTGACGTATGACGCACTTGACCGCATCAAGGAAGCCGTCTACACCGGCCCGGGAGCCACGAAGACCATCAAATACACCTACAATGCCGATGGCGGCCTCGAAAAACTGGTGGACCCGACGGGCACGACCACGTATACGCTAGACCCGCTGGGGCGCGTCACCGAAGAAGCGCTGCCCGGCAGCGTGAGCAACGCCTACAGCTACGACGAAGCCTCGAACCTCTTGAGCCTCACCGACGCGGGCGGAACCACACACTACTTCTACAACGGACTGAACGAGCTCGAATCGATGTACGAGCCGGGAGGAAGCTGCACAGGCACACCATCGAAATGCACACGGTTCGCCTACGACAACGACGGCTCGCTCACCAAGACGACCTATCCGTCAGGCGCGAGCATGAGATACAAACTCGACCCCACCACCGGCCGGATTCTAACCGCAGAAGCGGATGGAACAAAAGGCGAAACGCTGCTAAGCAACAGCTACGTCTACGACACAAACAAAGAAGACATTGGGCTGATCTTCGAAGACGCTTTCTCCCAGCCCGGCACAGCGAGCGATACAACGACCTATCAGTATGACCCCCTCGACCGTTTGTTCGAAGCGACAACCAAAGGCACCTATCCCTCCCACTACCGGTACGAAATGGACGGCGCCGGAAACCGTATCGCTCAGACCGTGAACACGAGCGAAGCGGCTGGTGGGACCGAAACCTTCTTCAACTACAACGCCGGCAACGAGCTGGAATGTCGCATGAAAACCGCCGAAGCATGTTCAAAATCAAGCACGACCGAGATCTCAGGCTACAAATATGACGGCGCGGGCAACGAGACCGTGATCACCGGATACAACGACCCCGCCAGCACGAGCTTCGCGTTCAACAACCTCAGCCAGCTCGAAGGCCTGACACCGCCCGGGAAAGCCGAAGAAAAACTCAAATATCTCGGCAGCGGCCAAGGCAAACTCACAGGCCTCGGCACCACCACGCTCCAAAACAGCGCGCTGGGCCTAACAAAGCAAACCATCGAAGGAAACGCGAGCTACTACGCACGCACCCCACACGGAACACTGATCGACGAGCGTCTACCAGGCGCCACCAGCTACAATCCCGTCTATGACGCACAAGGAGACGTCATCGGCCTGCTCAACAGCGCCGGGGCGCTCGTGCAGACCGTACGTTATGGCCCATACGGCGAGAACACCAACACCAGCGGCACCGTCGCCTACAGCACCACCAACGACCCATTCCTCTTCCAAGGCGGATACCACACCTCCGGCGGCAACACGGGAGCAGGCAACGTACCCAACAACCTCTACCACTACGGAGAACGCTACTACGATCCGATAACGGGTCGGTGGACCCAGCCCGATCCCGCGAGCACGGGCGGCTCTTACGGCTTCGCGGGAGACGATCCAGTGAACAACACCGATCCAAGCGGCGAAGAGCCGCTTGGCTGCCACAGTGCGACTGCCCCATGTGGAATAGAGGAAAAAGTTCAGGACTTGCTAGCGCAGTTGTGCGCCCCAGAACCGGTGGAAACTGACTTTGCGGGCCACGTTTCAACGTGTTTCCAGATTCGTGCTCGCCGCGAATACATGTTTCATGGTTCGGACGCGACGGTCCTACGACTGCTGAAGCAATGTGTTGGCGGAAGTGTCCAAGGCAGCATCGTTTCGTGGCTTGCCAAAGCAAAGTTCACCCCGGCCAGCGCACTTGCTAGCTGTGCTTGGGGCATAGTCGAGGCGAAACTTACGTCGCTAATTCGCAAAACGATTGAATAAAATGAACGGTAGGTGCGGGTGATGGTTCGATGAAGGCGGCTCGCCCACCGAGGCCAAAACCACTCGAAACACGCCGCGACTGGGCGTTGGCTGTGCTTTGCATCCCTGCGTTTGCGGGCGGTGGCTATTTGCTTGAAGGTTACTGGATTTCTGGCCCACTCGTATTCTACCTTTTGGTATTTAGCGTCCTCGTGATCAAACGCCTTCGCAACGACCGCTAGGAATCGGGTTGAGAAGGACGATCTCGGTCGGGCTGTTCGTCGTAGTCCCGCCACTGCCTAGGGCGACAGACGAGCCTCTGGACCGTCGTCGTGTTGCGCCACACCCGGCAGGATTCGTCGTTGTGCCTAGCGCGGAGGCGATCGCGTTTCTCGCCGGCGCAGTCCCCGCTCGGCCTGTAGGACACATCACGATCTTGACGCGTCGCGCCGCTCGTGCGACACTGGGTCTATGTCACGTCTTATCTGCGCGAAGCTGATGGCGTTGTCCACGATCGCGTCTCTCATTGCGATTGGGTGCGGAAGCAGCCGGCATGAGACTCGCAGCGAGGCCGAGGTGCGCGCCCTGTTCGGAGCTGTTGCGGCCGACGGTCGTGCCCACAACTTTGCGCGCATCTGTACAGTCGATATGTCCGAAGTACTTCCAGAGTTGGACTACCTCGTCGGAGGAAATTGCACAAAGGACATGGCCGCCGATTGGCGCGAAGGGGTTCAGCTCTCCAAGATGGGACCTGGCACGCGGGTGATTGTCACTGGGGATACGGCGGTTGTCTTTGACGGACCAGCTCCCGACAGGACGGTGCGGATGAATGGCCGATGGCAGCTGGCCGAATTTCCGCGGACTAAGCGGCACGTCTTCGTTGGAGAAGCATGCGAAGTGGCGGAGTCGATAGACCGCGGCCTGCGCGCGCGCCACCTGCCTGACCTCCACCCAGCGACCGGACTTGGTTGCCACGCGGGCTAGGCGCCCGACGCCACGGCCGGCTTCGGCAGCTGGCTGAGTTCGCTCGCGACAGACCGGCTATGGCGTGGTGTGGACTGGAGGCATGCCCTTCCACGCGCGAAGGAGCTCAGCCTCTCGAGACAGGCGATGGCGCTCGAGGAACGCGAGTAGCGCGTCGGCAGAAGACGGGGATTCAACAGCCGCCAAGCTGCCCAGCGCGATCAGTAACCATTGGGCGTCCTCCAGGCAACGGTTGAATTTGATTCGTTGGCCGGTCTGCCCCGCTCCTGGTCAGTATCGGCATGGCTCACAAACCCATGTCCGAGCAGGCACTGCGGTTGGGGCTGGCTCAGCTCGCCCGGTCGCTACGCCGCGCCAACCCCGGCGTGCAGTTCACGTTCGTCCGACCAGAGGAACGGTCGAATGGGGCCGCCGCGCCGGCGAGGGCGGGGGAGATCGGACGGTCCGTCGCCCTTCCAGAGGATGAGCGCACGGTCGTCCACCGGAGCGGCGTGGCGGCCACGGCCTCCCTGCGCGGGCCGTAGGAAGATCACGTCCACGAACGCCCTGACCACCTGCTGCTTCTCCTCGCGCGGCAGGGACCTCAGCGCTTCGGCAGTCAGTCCGTGCGCGCCGACGGCCGCGCGAGCGCTGAGGGCGTCGATCCGCTGCTCGGCCTGCGAGACCGCATCGACGTACTGCGCCAGCCATGTGCTCCAGTCGTCTCCGAGCAGGCGTATCGCTTCGGTGTTCTGCTTGGCCGACCAGAAGACCTCGCCCACGTAGATCCGCCTGGCGCAGAGATGCTGGACCGCCTGGGCGGTCCAGTTCCGGTCCGGTTGCGGTGCGGCCTCCTGCAGCCACTCCACGATCGCGCCCCATGTGCGTTTCTGCTCGCCTCGCATGCGGAACGCCTCTTGAAGGAATGGGGCGTCGTCGTTGGGCGTGAAGCGTCCGTCGGGTCCGCGGTCGTATCCGAAGGCGCCGTAGGGGGCGACGTGCACGCCGCGCTCGATCGCCGACCTGGCCGCCGCCTCCCAGTTCTCCTTGTTCAGCTCGCGGAAGTACTCTGCCATGCCCAGCGACAGCTGCAGAAACAGCCGTCCCTGGGGCATCGTGAAGTCGAACTGGGGCTCGCTCGCGCTGGCGAACTCGCCGCCGTGCTCCACCAGTTCGCTGAGCGCCGTATAGCCACCGATGAGCGTACGGGCGAAGCGGTCGAGCCGGTAGACGACGATGCCCTTGCTTTCCCCGCTGCGGATGCGCTCCATGATCGCGTTGAGGATCGGCCTGTCCATCGTGCCGCCGGATACGTTCTCCTCGGGCGGGTTGAGCTCCACGCGCTCCCCGCGGCGCTGAGCCCAATCGCGGATCGCCTTCTCCTGAGTGGCGGGCGAAATGTAGCTCTCGCCGGAGCGATCGCCGACCCGTGAGACGCGGATATAGCTGTCGACCGGCGGCGCAAAGTTTCACCGCGCCCGCCTGGCCGCGATCCTGGCGCGGCGAGCGGGCGCGCCGGTTGGGTGACGCAGAGCGATCGCCCGCCGCGTACGGCGCTAAATTCGAAGACGTGCATGTCGAGTCCAGCGAGCTGAGAATCGCCCACCTGGACGCGGACGCGTTCTACGTCTCGATCGAGCTGCGCCGCCATCCAGAGCTGAAGGGCAAGCCTGTGGTCGTCGCGGGGAGCGGGCCGCGCGCGGTCGTGACCACCGCGAGCTACGAGGCCAGGCGCTACGGCGTGGGCTCGGCCATGCCCGCCGCTCGAGCGCGGCGGTTGTGCCCGCAGGCCGTGGTGCTGGCACCGGACTTCACGACCTATCGCGAGGCCTCGCGCGAGGTGATGGAGATCGTGCGTGCGCACGTCGAGCGCGTGGAGGTGGTCGGCCTGGATGAGGCGTATCTCGACCTGGGCGGCCTGTTCTCGCCACGCGCGGCGATGCGCCGACTCGTCGCCGAGATCAGAACTCAGACCGAGCTGACCTGCTCGGTGGGAATCGGCCCGAACAAGCTCGTCGCGAAGGTCGCCTCCGACGCGGAGAAGCCCGCGGGGTTCGTCGTGCTCACGCGCGGGCAGGCGTGCGCGCGGTTCGCGCAGTCCCCGCCCGGGCTGGTTCCGGGGATCGGGCCGAAGACCGCGGCGCGCCTGGCCGAGTTGGGGCTCACCACGCTCCAGGCTGTCGGTGCGGCGCCTGAGCGCGTGCTCGTCGAGCGCTTCGGCCCGAACCTCGGGGTCGAGCTGGGCCGCCGCGCACGGTTCGAGCACGATGGCGTAGTCGGAGCCGCGCGCAAGGTCGTGTCCGAGTCGCGCGAGCGGACGTTCGACTACGACATCGACGATCCGGCGATGTTGCGCGAGTCGCTGACCACGATGGCCGACGAGCTGTGCGCGAGCCTTGCGACACACGAGCGCAGTGGGCGCACGATCGGGATCAAGGTCCGCCTGAACGACTTCAGCACCGCCACCCGCGCACGCACGATCGACACGCCCACCAACGACGTCGAGTGCGTGACCACGATCGCGCTGGCGCTGCTCGCCGAGTATGCGCCCCCGCGACCGGTGCGACTGCTCGGCGTGCGGGTCGCGGGATTGAGCTCAGCCGATATCCCCGATACCCCCGGGGCGACTGCTGCCGTTCCCATTGACGGCGTCCCCGGCCCAACCGGCTCACACAGCGCGCTGGACCAACTGTCGCTGCGGGTATAGGATCGAGTCATGGCGCTGGCCCATGTCGGGGAGATCGAGCTCAGCTACGAGCGTGCCGGCTCGGGGCCGCCGCTGCTGCTGATCATGGGGATGAGCGGCACATTCGATCACTGGCACGCCGGGTTCCTCGACGATCTGCGCCGCGACTTCGACACGATCGTCTACGACCATCGCGGCGTCGGCGCCAGCAGCCGCCTGGACGGGAAGAAGCCGCTCACGATTGCTCAGCTCGCGCAGGACGCCGCCGGCCTGCTCGCCGCGCTGGAGATTGACTCCGCGCACGTGCTGGGCATCTCGATGGGCGGGATGGTCGCCCAGGAGCTCGCCCTGGCCCACCCTGAGCGCATCCGCACGCTCGCGCTCGGCTGCACCTACTGCGGCGGCGAGGGCAGCGCGCTCACGGGCGAAGACGTCCTGCGCCGACTCGCCGAAGGGATGTCCTCCGGCGATCGCACGCGTGCGATCCGCACCGCCTGGGAGGCCAACGTCTCTCCCGGCTTCGCCGCCGAGAGCGACGCGTATGCGCGCTTTCTAGAGATCGGTCTGCGCCGGGCCGTGCCGGTCGAGGTGATCATGGAGCAGATGCGCGCGATTGCCGGACACGACACCTCCGCACGCCTGGACGAGATCGCGCTGCCGACGCTCGTCGTGCACGGTACGGTCGATCAGATGCTCCCGGTACAGAACGGCCGCATGATCGCCGGACTCATACCCGGCGCGCGCTTGGAGACCTTCGACGGCGTCGGGCACCTGTTCTTCTGGGAGCAGCCCGAGCGCTCGGCCGAGCTCGTGCGGGCGCACGCCGCCGTGCATGCCTGAGCGCCCCGACGCCATCGAGCCGGGAGCCCGGACCCTCAGCATCGATACCGACGACGGGGTTACCCTCGCCGCAGAGCAGGCGGGGGAGAAATCGTCGTCGTCATCATCATCGCCGATCGTCCTGCTGCACGGCCTGACCGCGACGCGTCGCTATGTCGTGATGGGGTCGCGCCTGCTGGAGCGCTCGGGTCTGCGGGTCGTCTCTTACGATGCCCGTGGCCACGGCCGTTCAACCCCCGCGCCTGACCCGTGCGCGTACGGGTATGAGCGCCTGGCATCGGATCTGCTGACGGTCCTCGATACGCTTGACATCGAGCGGGCCGTCCTCGCGGGCGCCTCGATGGGGGCGCACACGATCGCGCGCTTCGCGCTGGCACACCCCGAGCGTGTCGCGGCGCTGGGGCTGATCACGCCCTCTTATGACCCCGTCGCGGACACCACCGGACCGGACGCGTTCGCCGGCTGGGACGCGCTGGCACGAGGACTGCGCGAGGGTGGGGTGGAGGGGTTTCTCGCGGCGTATGACTTCGCACCCCTGCCCGACGCGTGGCGAGCAACCGTCGAAACCGTCATCCGCCAGCGGCTGTCAGCCCACGGCCACCCCGAGGCGGTCGCAAATGCATTGCGGGTCGTGCCGCGCTCACGCCCGTTTGAGCACATCACGGAGTTGGCGGCGATCGATGCGCCGACCCTCGTGGTCGCGTCCCGTGACGAGGTCGACTCAGGCCATCCGCTCGCGGTGGGCAAAAGCTACAAGCAGGCGATCCCTGGCGCGAGGCTGCTCGTGGAGGAGCCCGGAACGCCCCCGCGCTCGCCGCTGGCCTGGCAGGGGGGGCAGTTGTCAAAAGCCCTGCTCGAGCTCGCCGCCCTCACTTCGTAGGCCGGGCTCGCTCGGACTCATCCCGCGAGGACCTGGCACTCGTGCGGCCGACAAGTGGGCGCCACAACCGAACCCTAACGTCTGTGATAACGTACACACGTATGTCAGAGGTGCGCAACTGGGACGGGCGGTCCTACGACCGGATCTCCGGGCCGATGCAGGCTCTGGGCCAGGCCGTGCTCGATCGCCTCACCCTCACCGGCGATGAGACGGTGCTCGATGCGGGCTGCGGCTCGGGCCGGATCACCGAGACGCTGATCGAGCGGCTGCCACGCGGAAAGGTCATTGCCATGGATATGTCCGAGTCGATGGTCACCGCGGCCCGCGAGCGGCTGGGGCCCGACGCCGACATCCGCCGGGGCGACCTGTTGGAACTGGAGTTGGGCGAGCCTGTTGACGCGATCCTGTCGACCGCCACGTTCCATTGGATCGCCGATCACGATCTGCTGTTTCGTCGCCTGCACGCCGCCCTGCGGCCCGGCGGGCGGCTGAGCGCCCAGTGTGGGGGAGAGGGCAACATCACCCAGCTACGCGGACGGGCCGCCGTCGTTGTCGAACGCGAGCCGTATGCCGAGCAGTTCAGCGACTGGCGGGCGCCGTGGAACTACGCCGGTGCCGCCGACACCGAGGCACGGCTGCGAGCGGCCGGGTTCACCTCCACCAAGTGCCGGCTACAGCCCGCGCCGACAAAACCCGAGCACCCGCGCGAGTTCCTGTCAACGATCGTGCTCGGCCCGCACGTCCAGCATCTGCCCGAGCCCCTGCGCGAGCCGTTCATGGATGAGGTCATGGCCGAGCTGGGCGAGCCGGTCGTAGTCGACTACATACGCCTGAATATCGACGCGACGGCCTAGCTCGACTGACCGCCGGTGCTCAGGCGAGCGTCGCGGTGCAGCCGGCGCTCGGAGGCCGCACCGACTTGACCTCGAGCCTCAGGCGAGTGTCGCGGGAGAGCCATCGGTGGCCTGGAGATCCCCAGCCACTCGGCCATTCGATGAGCCATCGCCCGCGACCCGATCCTCGGCAACCGTTGCTCCGCTCAGCAGCGCCGCGTAACGACCCCCGCGCTCGACCAGTTCGTCGTGCGTGCCGCGCTCGGAGATCCGGCCGGAATCGAGCACCAGGATCTGATCGGCGTCGCGGATCGTCGAGAGCCGGTGCGCGATCGCGATCGTCGTGCGGCCCCGCGAGAGCTCGTCCAGCGCCTGCTGCACGGCGCGCTCGGTCTCGGTGTCCAGGGCCGAGGTTGCCTCGTCGAGAATCAGCACCGGTGGGTTGCGCAACACCGTGCGGGCGATCGCCATGCGCTGCTTCTCCCCGCCGGAAAACCGGTAGCCACGCTCGCCGACGGGCGTGTCGTAGCCCTCCGGCAGCGAGGAGATCAGCTCATGGATCTGCGCCGCGCGGGCGGCGTCTTCGATCTGCTCGTCGCTCGCGTCAGGGCAGGCGAAGCGCAGGTTCTCGCGGATCGAGGCGTGGAACAGGTAGGTCTCCTGGGAGACGAGACCGACCGTTGCCGCCAGCGAGGAGAGGGTCATGTCGCGGATGTCCACGCCGTCGATGCTTACGCAGCCGCGCTGGGACTCGTACAGCCGTGCGACCAGATACGCGAGCGTCGTCTTGCCCGACCCCGTCTCGCCCACGAGCGCGGTGCGCGTACCCGCCGGTATCTCCGCGGCGATCTCCTCCAGTGTCCACCGCGAGCCGGGCGCGTAGCGAAACCACACGTCCTCCAGCTGAACGTCACCGCGCACACCGCTCAGCGGGCGTGCGCCGGGCCGCTCGACGATGTCCACGGGTAGGTCCAGGTACTCGAAGATGCGCCCGAACAGCGCCAGCGAGGTCTGTACTTCCAGGCCGACCGACAGCAGCGACTGGATCGGGAACAGCAGCCTGGTCTGCAGCGTCGTGAACGCGACCAGCGTGCCGATCGTGATCGCCTGGCTGCCGGAGGCAATGCTCTCACCGGCGAACCAGTACACCGCGGCGGGCATGATCGCAAAGCTCATCTGCACCGAGGCCATCCGCCAGCGCCCCGCCATCCGTGCGCGCACCTCCAAATCCGCCAGCTCGCCGGACTCCTCGCCGAAGCGTCGCACCAGCTCGGGTGAGCGGCCCATCGTCTTGCCGAGCAGGATGCCGGATACCGACAGCGACTCCTCGACCAGCGTGGACATGTCCGCCAGCCGTCCCTGGCGCACCGACTGGATGCGCCGGCGCTCGTTGCCCACGCGTCGGGTCAGCCACACGAAGAACGGCAGCAGCACCAGCGAGAACGCCGCCAGCCGCCAGTCGAGCAGGATCAACGCCGCGATCACCGCCACGACCGTGGTTACGTTCTGCACGATCGAGGTCGCCGTGCTCGTCACGACGCTGTCGATCCCGCCGATGTCGTTGGCGATCCGTGACTGCACCTCGCCCGTGCGCGTGCGCGTGAAGAACGCGAGCGACATGCGCTGCAGGTGGGCGTACACCGCCGCGCGCAGGTCGTGCATCACCCGCTGGCCGACCTGGTTTGAGATCCACGTCTGCGCGACGCCGATCACGCCCCCGATGATCGACAGGGCGATCATCCCGCCGACGAGCAGGGTCAGCAATGTCGTGTTGTGATCGGGGATCGCCTTGTCGAGTACTTCGCGCAGCAAAAACGGGCTGATCACACCCAGGCCGGCGGCGAGAAAGATCAGCGTCAGCAGGCCACTCAGCCGCGCCCTGTACGGGGTGAACAGCCGGCCGATGCGCCGCAGCGAGACGGCCCTGTCGGGGATATCCTCGGGACGAAGCTCCGGTTGCCGGGGTCGACGGCCGTTGCCGCCGCCGCCGTGTCCCTGGGCGAAGGGTTGGCTGCTCACGGGGCTGACCTCACGAAGCTGACTTTAGAGCCACTTTCAAAAAGATCGGCATGTCGGGATGCGATCGAGGTCGGCGTGCCGAGACGGGACGCCCGTCAGCGGGCGGTGAGACCGACCGGCGCCGTTCGCTTTTGAAACCCGACGCGCAGGGTCGTAGGGTTAGTGGCGATGAACCTGTCCGACTCGGAGACGCGCGTGCTGGGATGCCTGCTCGAAAAGCAGCTGACGACGCCCGACCTCTACCCACTCACGCTCAACAGCCTGCGCCTCGCGTGCAACCAGTCGACCAACCGCGACCCCGTGGTCGACTACGACGACACGGTCCTGCGCGACGCCCTGCACCGACTCGAGCGCCGTGGCTACACGCGCCTGGCCGGCGGCCGCGGGCGCGCGCCGAAGTACCGCCATCTGCTGGCTGAGGCGCTGCCCCTCACAGGCGACGAACACGCGGTGCTGTGCGTGCTGCTGCTGCGCGGTCCGCAGACCCCCGGCGAGCTCAAGCAGCGCACGGAGCGGATGCACGCGTTCGCCGAGCTCGATGCCGTCCACGAGACGCTCGATCGTCTGATCGCGCGCGAGCTGGTCATACGCCTGGACCGCAGGCCCGGACAGAAGGAGGAGCGCTACGGTCACCTGCTCAGCGAGGACGGCGCAAATGAGGCTCCCGCCGAGGCGCCGGTCGTGATAATTCCAGTCGACAACCTCGAGGAGCGTGTGGCCAGATTGGAGCGCGCGGTGGCCGAGCTCAGCGCGACAGTGCAGGGATGAGTCTCGTCCACCCGCTCATTGCTGCTGCCACCTCGACGGACACCGCCGGCGGGGTGGGCATCCCGATCGCGCTCGCGGCCGGGCTCGTGTCGTTCCTGTCGCCGTGCGTACTGCCGCTGGTGCCGGGCTACCTGTCGACCGTCGTCGGGGTCGCTCCCGCCGACATGCAGGATGCGGGGGCGCGGCGGGTGCTCGTGCCGAGCCTGCTGTTCATCGCCAGCTTTTCTCTGATCTTCATCCTGCTCGGGCTCGGCGCGACCGCGATCGGCTCGACGCTGAACGATCACAAACAGACGCTCGAACAGGTCGGAGGCGTCGTGATCGTGCTGATGGGCGTTGTGTTTCTGGCCACGCCGTTCGTCGACCGGCTCAACTTCCAGTGGCACTCGGAGTCGCTGATGCGGCTCGCCGGACGGGGTGGGCCGCTGATCGCGGGGGCGGCGTTCGCGATCGCGTGGACGCCGTGCACGAGCATCACCCTCGGCGCGATCCTGACGCAGGCCGCGGTCTCTGGCTCGCCCGGCCACGCCGCGCTGCTGCTGGCGTTCTACTCCGCGGGCCTGGCGATCCCTTTCCTGCTGATTGCGCTGGCGTTCGAGCGGGCCACCAACGCGCTGGCGGTCGTCAAGCGCCACTTCCCGATCGTGATCGGCGTCGGTGGCGCGGTCATGATCGCGCTCGGCCTGCTGATCCTGACGGGCGAGTTCACGACGCTGAACTCCCAGGCCAACACGCTGTTGCAGGGCACGGGCCTGGACGTGTCCAACATCTGATCGGTTTTGGGACGAGACCACGCGCGGAGCAGGTCGACGAGCCGTGTCCGTCGCGGGTCGCGTGCGTGAATTCAAGCGATTTCAAAATCCATCCTGCTGAAACGGACCGATCGAAGATCCAATTGGAATCTCCGATCGGCCGGCGGGCGAGGTGACATGGGCGACCACTAATCTCGCACGATCAGCAATCGGTCCCGCTCACTCCCCTCGGCACAGCGCACGGCGCTCCTGTCGGTCGCCGCCGCCACGGCGCTCGTGGCGATCAAGCTCGTCGTCGGCTTGCTGGCGCACAGCCTGGGGCTGGTCGCGGAGGCGATCCACTCGGCTACAGACCTGGTCGCGGCGCTGCTGACGTTCTTCGCCGTTCGCGTAGCGGGACGGCCGGCGGACCGCGAGCATCCCTACGGCCACGGCAAGGCCGAGCACCTGTCCGCGCTCGGCGAGGGTGCGATCCTCGTCGTCGCGAGCTTCGTGATCGCCGGCGAGGCGATTGATCGCCTCGCCGGACACGGCCCCACGGTCGACGCGCGCTGGTATGTGCTCGCGGTCGTCGGTGTGGTGATCATCATCGACGCGGGCCGTTCCCGCACGCTGCATCGCGCGGCCCACCAGCACTCCAGCGCCGCGCTCAGCGCGAACGCGCTGCACTTCACGCTCGACCTCGTCGGCTCGGTCGCCGTGCTGATCGGGCTCGTGCTCGTGCGGGCGGGCCACCCTCAGGCCGACTCGATCGCGGCGCTGCTGGTGGCCGCGCTCGTGCTGTTCTCGGCGGGCCGGCTGATGCGCGGCAACATCCGCGTCCTGATGGACAGCGCCTCTGGACCGGCCGAGCAGACCGCGCGCGCCGCGATCACGGGCATCGACGAGACCGTCACCCTCAGCCGCCTGCGCATGCGCGAATCGGGCGGACGCCACTTCGTCGACGTGGTCGTCGGCGTGGAGCCCGACGCGGATCTCGCCCACGGCCATGCCGTCGCCAGCGCGATCGAGGACGCGATCGCACGCGACCTGCCCGGCAGCGACGTGGTCGTCCACGTCGAGCCCGACCCGACCCTCGGCTCGCGCCACCTCAGCCACGGTCCGCGCGCGGTGCTGACGCTGTGCCTCGGGCCCGACCACACGCTCGCCGACGCGCGCTCGCTCGCGGACGAGGTCGAGCGTCGGGTCAGGGCCGAGCATCCGGACGTGGTCGACGTGTCAGTCCACACCGACCACGACTGACCGGCTGCGACCGTCAGGCCGCCTCGCGCAGTGCCGCCATCTCCGGCGACTCGGCTAGCTTCTTCAATGCGCGCTGCTCCAGTTGGGAGGCTCGCTCCGCGGAGAACCCGAGCCGTTTGCCGATCGCGGTCAGCGTCTGGGGCTCCTCGCGTCCGGTGCCGAAGCGCAGTGTCAGCACGGTGCGCTCGGTGTCGGGCAGCTGGGAGATCGCCTCGTGCACGATCCGCTCGCGCTCGTTCTCCCAAGCGGTCTCCTCGGGCACCTCCGCGTCGGCGGGCAGCAGGTCTCCGAGGGCGGTGTCGCCATCTTCGCCGACCTGCTGGTCGAGGCTGACGAGCGCCGCGCGCTGGTGGCGCACCTCCTCGACCTGCTCGATCTCCAAGCCCGTCTCGGCCGCGAGCTCCTCGACCGTGGGCTCGCGCCCGAGCCTGACCGACAGCTCGCGCTCGACTCGTCCGACCTTGCGGGAGCGCTGCGCGACGTGCACGGGCAGCCTGATCGTGCGCCCGGAGTTCTCCAGGCCGCGTTGGATCGCCTGCCTGATCCACAGGGTCGCGTACGTCGAGAACCTGAAGCCCTTGCGCCAGTCGAACTTCTCGCTGGCGCGAATGAGGCCCAGCATCCCCTCCTGTACGAGGTCGGCCAGGGGCAATCCCTGGTTCTGGTAGCGCCGAGCGTTGGAGGCGACCAGGCGCAGGTTCGAGTTGACCAGCAGTTCCTTGGCCTCCAGGTCGCCGCGCTCGATCTTCTGCGCCAGTTCGATCTCCTGGGCCGGAGTCAGCAGGGGGTAGCGCCGCGAGTGCGCCAGCAGCTGGTCGACGGACTCGGGAATGAAAGCGTCCAGCGCGCCTGTGGCGGCGCTGTCAGCCGGTTTTGTGGGGGTTTTGCGGGTTATGTCTGCCATGTCTGATCCTTCTAATCCGATGGTTGCAGTCGGAATTATACGCCGCGATAGTTGCGTTGTCAATTATTCTTTGTGGACGGCCGATGCTGGTCTCGTTCGACGCTATGTACGCCGCTCCCTGCCGTTTGGAGCACTTAACTCCACTCTTTCTGTCGGCTTTCCTCCCCCGTGGCCGATGTTCGTCGCCGTTCTTGGACATACTCGCGCGCGACTGCACGCGCGCATTCATGACCCTTGGGGACCATATGGAACCCGCCAGAGCCGCATAAGTCTCTATACGTACCCGGCTTTTGGCCATTCCTATCACCCGCTCAGGGCGTGCCGGTCCCGTGTCAGTGCGTGCTCGACTCTTCGCCGAGCTCGGCCGGGGGCGGCTGATCGTGCGCAGCCGACCGCAGGGTATGCGAACATATGTTCGTGCGCTGGTCAAACCTTACGTTGAGCGAGGATGAGCAGCGGCGGCTGCCCGGCTATCGCGACGAGGCGGTCGTGCGCCGGTTCGACGCGCCCGAGGCCCTGGAGACGCGTTTCTATGAGGTTCGCGCCCGCTCGGTGCTCAACCGCGTGCCCGGCCGATCGCGGATGCCGTTCCGCTGGACGATCAACCCGTACAGGGGATGCAGCCATGCTTGCGTCTACTGCTTTGCTCGTCCGACCCACCGCTACCTGGACTTCGACGCGGGCAGGGACTTCGAGCGCGAGATCGTCGTCAAGGTCAACGCGCCGGAGGTGTTGCGAGTCGAGCTGGCGCGGCCGTCGTGGGGAGGAGAGCACGTCGCGCTGGGCACGAACACCGACCCGTACCAGTGGGTGGAGGGGCGCTACCGGCTGATGGAGGGAATCTGGGAGGCACTGCGCGACGCCGCCAATCCGTGTTCGGTGCTGACGAAGTCGCCGCTGCTGCTGCGCGACCTTCCATTGATGCTGCAGATCGCGCAGCGCACGAGCATCAGCGCGAGCCTGTCGATCCCGACCCTTGACGAGAAGGCGTGGCGTGCCACCGAGCCGCACACACCAAACCCCCGCGCCCGCCTGGAGGCGGTCGCGGAGCTCAACCGCGCGGGCATCCCGACGGGTGTGCTGATCGCGCCGCTGATGCCCGGGATCAACGACGCGCCGCACCAGATCGAGCCGCTGCTGGAACGAGCCGTGGAGGCCGGCGCGACGAGCATCGGCGGGGTCGCGCTGCATCTGCGCGGGGAGGTTCGCGACGTGTTCATGGGCTGGCTGGGAGCCCAACGCCCGGATCTGGCGGCACGCTATGAGCAGCTGTACAGTCGCGGCGCTTACGCACCGCGCGAGGAACGCGAGCGTTTGGCAGGGCTCGTGCGCGGACACACGGGTGGCGCGCGGAGCTTCAGACGCATACAATCGCCACCCAGAGGGCCAGCCGGCGCTTGCGTCGCCGAGTCACCACCACAGCAGGAAGCCCTGTTCTGAGCGCGGGCAGCGTAGGGAAAGTCGTCGTCTGACTCTTCTCGCCGGAAGGTTGTGACAGTCGCCGGTGTCTATGGGGGTAGGCATGACCTGCGACAAGGGAGACTCATGATCGGTTCAACCACACACCAGTCCGCTCGATCGCCTCGCCACCGGCGCCTATCGGCTCTGATGATGTGCGTAGCCGCGGTGACCCTGGCGTTCGCCGCCTCGTTCGTCGCCATGGCGTTTGCGGGCGCCACAGCCGTGACGATCGGCTCGGCGTCCAACTCGAAGCTCAACGAGCAGGTGGTGGTCAATGCGCAGGGCCGCACGCTCTACGCCCTGAGCCCTGAGACCACGAGCCATCTGTTGTGCAAGAGCAGCGAATGTCTGAAGTTCTGGCCGCCTGTCACCGTGCCCTCACGCAAGACCAAGCTCAAGGCAGGTTCGGGCATACGTGGCCATCTCGGGATCCTGCGCCGCAGCAACGGGATGCTGCAGGTCACGCTGCGCGGCCTGCCGCTGTACCGCTTCGCCAAAGACGACGCCAAGGGCGAAGCGAACGGCGAAGGCGTCATGAGCTTCGGCGGAACCTGGCACGCGGTGACGGCGTCGAGCACTACGAGCTCCACCACCACCCCAAGCCCCCCGCCGGCGACTCCCACAACCCCGACCACGCCGAGCCCCGGTCCGGAACCCCCCTACGGGTACTGATAAGCGTCACGTGGCGATTCCGTGACATACGCCGGCGCGTCCGTCTTCCGCTGCCCGCGCGCTCGCAAGCGGCGTATGCTCTGCTCCAGAAGCCAGGGCTCGCCGGTCGAAGGGATCGGGGGTAGGACTTGTGCCGGGCGGTGTCCCAACAGCCGATGGCCCCAACCGATGGAGGATCTGACGTGAGGTTCCAAACAGCAGGTCGAGTGAAGACACGTTCCATGCCCATGCCCATGTTCTCAGTGCTTACCCTGGCCGTCAGCCTGCTCGCTCTGGCCGGTTGCGGCAGCTCGTCGAGCGGCACCACCTCATCGGCCACCGAAACGACAAGTGCGGCCACCACGCCGGCGACGACAAGCTCGGCGACGTCCTCGACCCCGGCGCCGGCAACGAGCGGCGCGACCGCGAGCGCGCTGAGCCTGGAAGCCAACTCTGAAGGTCAACTCAAATACAACACCACCTCGCTGAGCGCCAAGGCCGGTAAGGTCTCGATCGCCTTCACGAACATGGCTTCGCTGGGACACAACGTCACGGTCGAATCGTCTTCGGGCACCGTGCTCGGCGCCACACCGACGTTCCAAGGCGGCGCAAAGACGCTGTCGCTGAACCTCAAAGCGGGCACCTACAAGTTCTTCTGCACCGTTCCCGGACACCGCATGGCCGGCATGGAAGGCACGCTCACAGTGAAGTAGAACCTGCTGCAATGCGCCGATGGGCGGCAGCCTGAGCATCCGGAAGGGGTGGGCGACACAGATGGTCAGTCATGCGTTCATGGGCTGAGCCGGGTGCTCGTCGCCCAACTTGCTCACACCGGCGACCGGGGTGTGCATCCAGTGTGTCCTGAGTCACTAGCCGGAGACCACGACGATGTCGCCGAGCTGCAACATCCCGAACACCGTGTGCGCCGCTTCGATCGGCAACTCGACACAGCCGTTGGACTGGGGGAAGCCGTAGGAGGCGCGTGGGTAGCCGTGCACGGCGTCACCGCCGTTGAAGTAGTTGACCCAGGGCACGTCGGGAGCGACATAGTGGGTGCCATCGGGGTCGGTGCCGGTCATCGTGGTGGAGACGAACCGGGAGAAGATCGGAAATATCCCCTGCGCCGTTTCCGCACCGGGCACGCCCGTGTTGGCCGCGGTGCTCAGCGCGATGTGGTGGCCGACGTGCACCTGCAGCGTCTCGGGCGGCGACTCGGAGACCGTCACCCAGGTGTAGGGCTTGGGGTTGCGTCGATAGTCGGTCTCCGCCGCGAGCAGCGATACCCAGGTGGCGTAGCTCGGTTCACCGGTCGGTTGCAGTCCGTGAGCGGACTGGTAGACGGTCAGAGCGCCGCGTGTGGTCTCGTCCAGCTTGCCCGTTTCCACCGCGGGCGCGTCGGCGGGGTCGGGGACGATCGCCCCGCGCGGCGGGTGAAACGCGTGGACGGCCGCTTCACGGCGCGTCTCCGGTCCGTCTGGGATGTGGACGGCGTAGAGGGGGTGGAAGCCGGCGCCCATGTAACCCAGGCGGGCGAGGGCCTGCTGCAGCGCGGCGACCGGCGGGCATGCCACATTCAGGCCGATCGTGTGCCGCTCACCCAGGCGCGAGTGGCCGGTGGCGATCGTGTCGGCCCATACCGTCAGCGTGTATGTCGAGCAGGGCAACAGCGTCGATGCGGGAGTGAACACCTCAGAGTTGCCGACCGCGGCCCACGTGCCGGCGACCGCCGGTTTGAATGTCGGCGGGGGAGAGCTCGCGGCGGGCGCGGCGGACAGGGTCACGGTCAGCGGCTGCGTGCCGTTGGCGATCTCGTGCTGTGGCAATGCCACCAGGCGGGTGGGAGTCAGCGCTTGCACCGGCGGTGTCGAGGCGCTCGCCGGGTGAGAGCCCAGCAGATTCCCGACACTGTGATCGCGGGCAAGCAGCACCGCGACCCCGGTGACGCCCGCGGCGAGCGCGAGCACCATCAGAAAGACGCTCGCGGAGATCCCTCTGCCTCGGAACGCATGAGCCGGGCCTTGAGACGCCTGAGCCGAGGGCGAGCCGTTGGCGAGCATGTGATGAGCACCGCGGCCGGGCAGATAAGGCCCGCCCATCGCTGTCATACGATCGACAAACGCGCTCATTCCGACAAAGGCTAACGCATATATGCGACATGATCGAATCGTCTGGACGGATTGCGGACGCACAACCGAAGCGTGGGAGGAGGCATGATCATCATCATGTTTCCCCGGCTCCGTGTCCGTCATGTCCACCGGTGGGGCCGCGATACACTGCGCCGCAACGCGCCCGCCAACTCGAGGGAACAGAGCAGTGAAAAGCTTCATCGCTTGGGATGGCATCGAGATCGCCTATCGGGAATGGGGCGAGGAGACGGCGCCGCCGCCTGTTGTCCTGCACCACGGCTTCGTCGCCAACGCCGAGGCGAACTGGGTCGCCACGGGCGTGGTCGGTGCGCTCACAGCCGCGGGACGGCGGATCGTCGCCCCTGACGCACGGGGGCACGGCAGCTCGGAGAAGCCCCATGACCCAGCTCGCTATGGCGAGCAGCGCATGGCACGCGACCTGGCAGGGCTGCTCGAGCAGATCGGCGCGCCGCAGATCGACCTCGTCGGCTACTCGATGGGCGCGATCGTGTCGCTGCTTCTCGCGAGCGCCGACGAGCGAGTACGGCGGCTGGCGATCGGGGGTGTGGGCTCGGGTGTGATCGAGTGCGGGGGCGTCGACCGGCGCGCGGTGTCAAACGACGCCATCATCGAAGCGTTGACCGTCGAGGACGCCTCGAGCCTGCAGGTCCCGCAGGCCGCTGCTTTTCGCCGGCTCGCGGACGCGCTCGGCTCAGACCGCGAGGCGCTCGCCGCTCAAGCCGCATCGGTCTACAGAGGCGAGATAGCGCTCGGGCATATCTCTGCTCCGACGCTCATCCTGGCGGGGGACACCGATCCGCTCGCCATACGCCCGCAGGTCCTCGCCGATGCCATTCCCGACGCGACCCTGCAGATGCTCACCGGAAATCACATCGAAGCCCTGGGCGACCCGCGCTTCGCACAGTCCATCGTCGACTTCCTCGCCTGATCGAGATCGCCGCGCATGAGCTTCGGCGAGATCGTCGCGATCGCCCTTGCGGGCCTGGCGGCGGGCACGATCAACACCGTCGTCGGCAGCGGGACGCTGATCACCTTTCCGGTGCTGCTCGCCTTCGGCTATGCGCCCGTGACGGCCAACGTCTCGAACACGATCGGTCTCGTCCCGGGGTCGGTCTCCGGCGCGATCGGCTACCGGCGCGAGCTCGCAGGCCAGCGCCGGCGGGCCAGACGCCTGGGAACGATGTCGGTGCTGGGCGGCGCGACCGGGGCCGTGCTGCTGCTGGTGCTGCCCGCGTCGGTGTTCAAGGCGGTCGTCCCGCTGTTCATCGCGATCGCGCTCGTCCTGGTCGTGTTGCAGCCGCGCCTGAAACGGCTGTTGGCCGATCGCGACATCCATGCGGCGCACGAGAGCGGCGTCGTGGTGGCGCTCTCCATCTACCTGACCGGGGTGTACGGCGGTTACTTCGGCGCCGCCCAGGGCATCCTGCTGCTGGGGATCCTCGGCCTCGCGCTGGCGCAGGACCTGCACCGCACGAACGCACTGAAGAACGTCCTCGCCGGATTGACCAACGGCGTCGCGGCCGTGTACTTCGTGTTCGCCGCCCACGTCGACTGGGGCCCCGCCGCGATCATCGCCGGCTCATCGATTCTCGGCGCCCAGCTGGGAGCCCGCTACGGACGGCGGCTGCCTCCCGCGGCGCTGCGGGCGCTGATCGTGGTGGTTGGCGTAACGGCGATCGTGCGGCTGCTCGCATAGTGACTGGCGCCGGCGCGATCTCGCGGTGTGAAGCTTCGCGTGAGTGCGCAAAGCCGTCACGAGAGCGGGCTTGGTGATCACTTCCTGGGACATGGCATCTTGTATGAGGCTTCCGCGGTCGCGCCGCCGAAGAAGCTCAGTTCCACCTTCACCGGCAAGCCGCCCGCCGGGCACTTCTTCGGCAACGTGATGTAGGAGATCGTCTTCTTGCCCTGCTTGTACGCGGCGCCGACCTTGACGGTGCCTTCCTCGATCGAGGCGTCGAGCGCTCCGGGCACCGTTTCGATCAACGGCACTTCACCGAAGAACTCCAGACCGAACGGCGGAGATGCGTTGACGACGTGGCCTGTTCCCAGGATTTCGATCGAGACCGGCGTCGTGCCGTCCGCAAAGAACTCGAGGTTGCCGCCGGGGGCGAAGAACGGCTGCACTGACGCCGTCTCGCGCACGCGTTCGGTGCCGAAGCTCACGACCCCGGCCCCGAAGCCCTTCGGACCTGCAATCGATTGCTTTGGGCATGCTGCCGGCCCACTCGCTTCGATCACGCTCGGCGCGCAGGTGGCGAACCCCTGCGGGTGCAGCTTCGAGCCGGCGGGCGCGTAAAACTTGATCTCGGTCAGCGGTGGCGGAAACCCACCGTATTCGGTCCCGGAGATCGTGCCTTCAGCCTGGATCGCGGCACCGGCGCCGAGGATGTCGCCGGTGCCCGGAAAGCCCGGAATCGGAACGGCCGTTGTTTTGAACGTGATCGTCGGCGCCGCGGATGCGGCCGACGCCGTGGCCGACAGGCCAAGGACGGCGAGGCCGAGCACGGCCAGAGAGATTCGCCCGGGTGTCCTCCTGGAGCGGACTCTCACGATGAAAAAGAAGATCCCACACGCGACGAGCGCAGCTGCGACGAGATAGATGAGGCTGATCATGATGACCTCCCGTTCTGGTCGATCGAGTGTCGACACGTACATAAGAGGTCTGCCGTCGCGAAAAGGATTCTTGTGGGGGCAGACGCTGCATGCTGGATCGCTCTCCAAACCCAAGGCGGGTCGTACTTGGGAGTGACCTCGCGTCGCCGGGCCTACGTCGCTGAACGAGATCAACCTAACCGCGGCCGGATCTCATCTATATGAGACGGGCGTGGATCGCCGCCCGCTGGGTGGCGATCCCCGGCTCGGATCTCAGCCAAGGCCGTTACCGCGGCTCTCTCGTCGCGTCACCAGCGAGGCTAGCTCGGAGCGGTTGCGCACGTCGAGCTTTGCGTAGATATGTGAGAGGTGCATCTTGACGGTCCCGCGGGCGATGAACATCTTCTCGCCTATCTCCGGATTCGTGAGGCCCTCGGCGGCGAGGCGAACGACCTGCAGCTCGGTCGGGGTGAGCGACTCCCAGCCGCCGGCGGGACGCTTGCGCGAGCCACGTGCTCGTCGCAGCCAGTCGATCGCCTGCTTGGTGCTCATCGCGGCACCCTGTGCGATCGCCTCGGCAATCGCATTCTCGCCCAGCTCGGCGCACAGGCGCTCTCGGAGCTCATCGACGATCGCCTGCTCGGGCGCCCAGCGAACACGCCCGAGCTCATCTCGGGCACGCTCAGCGGCGCCAAGGATGCGCCCGGCCTCCTCGAAGCTGTCGAGTGCGGCCGCGACGGCGGCTAGGACGTCGAGCGAGGGAAAGAAATAGGGAGCAAGCTCGTGCTCGATCGCGGTGCCCAGTGCTTTGTGCGCAAGACTCTCGGCTTCGGAGGACTCTCCCCGCGCGAGGGCCACGCAGGCGAGCACGAGGCCGGCGGTGGCCCTGAACGTGGGATTATCCAGGGGGCCGTCTGCGATCTCGACGATTGCCTGTGCGTGCTCCGCGGCGCTGTCGAGCAGCCCGAGCCCGAGCTCGGTGCGGGCCAGCAGTGAGAGGCTGGAAGCCATTTCGAATGGTCCTTCGGCAGCCTCCTGCTCCAAGCCCTCCTGCAGAGAGGCGCGCGCCTGCTCGAGTAGACCGGCGCTTGCCTGCGTGTGGGCGATAGCCAGCTGTAGGGGGGATATCGCGAGGCCGGCGGCGGAGGCGACAGAGCGTTCCAGCACCGGACCGAGGTCGGCCAGCGCTGCCTCGCCGTCGCCCCGCTCGGCGCGCAGGATGCCCCGGTATGCGTGTGCGTAGCCGGCGCTGACAGGCTCGCCGACCGTGTCTGCCACGGCGATCGCTCGTTCGTAGAGCGCGAATGCTTCCTCGTCGCGGCCCTGGATGAGGTGCCGCACGCCACCGACACCGACCCAATGCCAGGCGGCGAACTCTGCGTAGCCGGTGCGCTCGATGATCTCAAGTGCCTCCTCGAACACGTCCACGGTGCGCTGGTCGGCCTGCATCGAGAGCGCAAAGCCAAGGATCTGCGTAGCGTCGACAAAGCACCACTCGTCGCCGCTCGCGCGTGCCAGTTCGCGCGACTGTTCGAGCCCCTCGCGGACACCGGCCGGATCCGGATACATCTGGATTGTGCCCAGCACATCCAGGGCGCGCGCGGCGGTAGAGGTCTCCTGCAGCGACCGCGCCATCTCGAGTGCTTCGAGCTCGCTGGCGACCGCCTCCTCCAAGCGTCCGCTGTAGGTGAGTAGGTAGCCGCGGGCCCACAGGACGCGGGCCTTGACCGCGGAGGGCTCCGGCGGGGCGGCGCCCAGCGCGCGCACATAGGCGTCGTCGGCGAGAGCGAAGCGCCCCCGCAGCTTCCACCAGACCGTCAGCGAAACGCACAAGCGCAGCGCGTATTCCCCGTTGGTGTCGGACGCGTGATCAAGAGCCGCCGCGAGGTTGGCGGCCTCCAGATCGAGCAGGTCAAGCCACGCGCTCTGGCTTGGGGTCTCAAGGTGAGGCGCGATCCGCTCGGCCAGAGCGAGGTAGATGTCGCGGTGGCGCTCGCGCAGACCGGCAACCTCCTGCGCCTGTGCGAGACGATCGAGCGCGTACCGGCGAACCGTCTCCAGCAGCCGGTAGCGCACGCTCGCCCCGTGTTCCTCGACGACGACCAGCGACTTCTCTACAAGCGAGGTGAGCAAATCCAGGATCGCAGGCCGCTGCAGCCGCTCGTCGGCGCAGACTTCCTCCAGGGCGTCCAGCGTCCAACCACCGGCGAACACCGCCATGCGCCTGAACAGCACACGCTCGTCGTCGCCCAGCAGCTCGTGGCTCCAGTCGACCGACGCGCGCAGGGTCTGCTGGCGTGGCATCGCCGATCTCGCTCCGCCCGTCAGCAGGCGGAAGCGATCGCCCAGCCCGGAGGCGATGCGCTCGACGCCAAGGACACGCACCCGTGCGGCCGCCAGCTCGATCGCGAGTGGGATGCCGTCGAGGTCGTGGCAGATCTGGGCGATCGCCGGAGCGTTGGCGGCATCGACGGCGAAATTCGGGCGCACCTTCATCGCACGCTCGATGAACAGGCGCACCGCGTCGGATTGCGCGACCGCCTCCACCGGCTCGGTCTGATGCTCGGAGGGCAAAGAGAGCGAGGGCACGCGCCAGTCGGTCTCACCGGACACGTGCAGTGGTGCGCGGCTGCTCGCAAGTACGGTCAGCGTTCGGCAGCCATGCAGAAGAGCCTCGGTGGCGCTCGCGCACACGTCGAGCAGGTGCTCACAGTTATCCAGAACTATCAGCGCTCTGGAGTCGGCGAGGTGGGCGACCGCCGCATCCAATGAGGATTGGCCCGGGAGCGGCTTGACCCCGATGGCCTCGCCGAGCGCCGGGCCGACAGCATCGGGATCGGCCAGCGGCGCCAGCTCGACCCACCAGGCCCCGTCGGGGAAACGGTCCAGCACGTCGGCTGCGGTCTGCGCGGCGAGCCGTGTCTTGCCGCAACCCCCGGCACCGGTCAGCGTCAGTAGCCGAGTGGCGCTCAGCGCCTCTGCGATGTCACTCAGCTCCTGTTCGCGCCCCACGAAGCTCGTCAACTGCTCAGGGAGGTTGTTCGGCAGCGCGTCCAGTGAGCGCAGCGGCTCGGCGCTGGTGGGCAGGTCGGGATGGTTCAGTTCGAAGACATGCTCCGGGCGCCCGAGATCGCGCAGCCGGTGGGTTCCCTTGTCCACGAGCGTCACCCCAGCCGGCAGTTGCTCGACCACGAGGTCGTGCACAGCGCGCGAGAGCAGCGTCTGACCACCGTTGGCGATCCCCCGCAACCGTGCACAGCGACTCAGCGCTACGCCGAAGTAATTGCCCTCGTCGCGCAACTGCGCCTCGGCGGTATGCAGAGCGATGCGCACGCGCAATCGCAGCCCGTCGGGCCACACCTGCGCGGCCAGGGCCCGCTGAGCCTCGAGCGCCGCCGCCACCGCGTCCGACGCGCGGGAGAACGCTGCCACGATGCTGTCGCCCTCGCCCTGCTCCACCGGTCTGACACCGCCATGGCGGCCAACTGCGTCGCACAGCAGCGCGTAATGCGCGGGCACGGCGTGAGCCATCTCCTCGGCATACGCCTCCCATAGACGCGTCGATCCTTCGATGTCGCTCAGCAGGAACGTCACCGTGCCCGCCGGCAGCGCGAACGGCGCTTGTGTCGCCTCGGAGATTCCCTGCAATCCGTCCCTCCACACGCTCGGCCGGCCAAGCGCCAGCCTTTGGTCAAAGTCTGTCATGGCGCCACCGCAGTCGTCAGGACCCATGTGCGGCGTGGCCCGCCGCACATGGGTGTCTTGATTTGCATGATCGTGCCGTAGTCCGCGCGCTAGCTCACAGCGGCCGGGTCGATGCCGATCTGGCGTTGAAAGGACAGCCAGTCGACGTAGGAGTCCTTGCGCGCGATCAGGCCGTCTCGCAGCGTGAAGACATCGGCGCCGTCGCACACGAAGCGCTTGCCATCGGCGGTGCCGCTCATCTCGTACTCGGTCACGAAGTGATCGGAGCCAAACATGACGCGCCTGCGCTCGAAACTCAGGTCAGGCGACTGCGCGAACACACCCGCGATCGCATCTCTAACCGCGGCACGACCACACGCCGGCTCAGTGATGTTGTGCATATGGAATACCGAGTCCTCGGTGTGTAGAGCGGCGATCGCATCGGGATCGTGGTTGGCCCACGCTTGGCCGTACCGCAACGCCAGGTCCTGGGTGTTCGTGCTCATCGTGTGTCCTCTCGTTTGCTCATCTTTTGATCATTGACAGTCGCCCGCTTGGGGCTGCAGTCAAAGTAGGAGCGTCTCGTCCTCACTACATCTGCCAGATGGCATATATCGACCTTGACCCTGGCCAAAACGTCGGCCTCGGTATCGATTCGACATGGGTCGTGAGTGTCAGATCAGTGCACGTTGGCCGGTCATATTCGCGCCGTGTGCTGGGAGAAGACTCGCCGGGAGGCTTGAGGTCGACGAGCTCGCAGTGCTGCCGATAATCGCGATCGCCGCCTACAAGCTTGCGCGCACAACCAGCGGCGGGTCTCACGAAGTTGCAACGTCGACAGTCTCACGTGGCTGCGAGATTCGTCTCACGAAGCCCGGCTTCGAGGTGGGCCCAATAACAAGCGGCCGCTCGTTGCTCCTATGTCAAGTGATTCCCGCTCGTTGTGAGATTGCCGGGGATCGGTCGGCTGTCCTTAGGCGGACTTCCTGGGTGTCAAGCGCCATGTTTATGTGAGTGCGGCGATTCTGATGCCCTGTGCTTCAAAGCCGTCTCTGACTTCTGAGAGGTCGAAGACGTCATCGACGCCGAGAACCCCGCTGGGGATCTCGCCTTGGTCCTTGCGGTCGAGCAGCACCGTGGCGCAGGTAGCGATCGACGCGGCGGTCATCACGAAGTTGCCCTTGCCTGTGACGGCGCTTGCCGCCAAGCGATGTCCGTCGCGCGAGACACCGCAGAGATGGCATTGGGGCTTGGCGACGGTGCTGCGGGCTTGGCGCTCGGAGGTTAGGGTGAGCAACGAGAGCGGCAGCTTGGAGATCAAGCCGAGCGCGTTGATCGCCATGACCGGATCGCGTGCCCACCGCTCGAGCGTGTAGCCATAATTGCGGACCGGGAGTCGTTCGGCGAGGTTGCCTATGAGCCCGATCGCACCTTCAGGATCCGTGAACTCGAGGCAGCGGAGCCTGCCGAATGGCTCGGGAAAATTGACGATGGCGGTGGGGTGACGGTGGACGCTCGTCAATACCGGATGGGAGAAGTCTTCGACGGTGCCTCGGCCTGCGGGCTCGCGCATTGAGAACGTGCCTGCGTTTTCCAAGCAGTCCGCTTCGGGATGGGCGGCGAGCAGATCCTTGAAAACGAGCGAGGTGACGCCCGGGCCGAGCCCGATGTCGGTCACGACGAGTCCGTTGGCTGTATCCCCGAGTGCCTTCACGGCGGCCCGGTCGGAGGGTGAGATGATGGCTGTGAACATCGTGCCGCCTTCGCGCAGCACGAACCGCTCTGCGGTGCGCGACCGGTCGTTGACCATCGAGATCACGAGATCGGCGTCGGCGCACGCCTCGGGAACCGAGTCGGGTTCGTCGAGATCGACCAGCCGGAAGTCATCCGCTTTCTCAGGTCTTCGACCCGCACGGATGACCTCGAAGCCGGCACGGCGCAACGGTTCGACGCAGAGCCGTCCGAGCGCACCCTGTGCGCCAATCACCAGCACCTTGTGTGCCCCGCCGCGCACGACGAGGCACGCTACCAGACGCTTCCGGCGGGTGTGGCCGGCTCTACCGCGACGCTGATAACACGCTGATTTCTCTCGGTTGGAAGGGCCGTAGGGGGAGCCGGTGGTTGTGGCGTGCGAGGTAGCGGAGGCACCGCATCGCCTCGATTCGACTCTTGCCCTCAGCTTCCTTGCGCGCCAGCCTGTGAGAGCCGATCGGCCCGGGGGGTCAAAGCCAACGCCGGGCAGGTAGTCCAAGGGCTCGCACAGCAGATGGTCGGCCTCGAAGCGAACTGCCAGGGGCTCCAGGAGCCTTTGGCCGCCTCTGACGATCGGGGACGGGCTGCGCACATGCTCAAGCAGCAGTAGCTGACCGCCCGGACGCAGGACACGGAACGCCTCCGTGGCGGCGGTGCGAGTGTCGGGAATCGTGCAGAAACCGAGCGTGCAGAGATGGCGAGAAGCAGGTCGCTTGGATCTGTGACCTGTCAGATCTGCTTCTGCCGTGAGGCGAGCGAGTCAGCGGTCGATGCGGTAGCGAACGTGCGTCGCACGCGGGGAGTGGATCACCTCGACCGGCTGCAGGCCGGGGTCTTGCACTCCGTCGAACAGGCGCTCGCCGGCGCCGAGCAGAACGGGAACGACGTCGAGCATAAGCTCGTCGATCACGCCCGCCGCGAACGCCTGCCGCACGGTGGAGGCGCCACCGGCGATGTCGACGCCGAGGTCGCCGGCCGCCGCCTCCGCGCGCTCAAAGGCGACATCGAAGCCTTCGGTGATGAAGTGGAACGTCGTCCCGCCCTCCATCGCGATCGGGTCGTGCGGGTAGTGGGTGAGAACGAACACAGGAGCGTGATAGGGCGGCTCGTCGCCCCACCACCCGCGCCAGTTCACGTCCCACAGGCCCCGAACCGGGCCAAACATGTTGCGGCCCATCACGTACGCTCCGCAGGGCTTCATGAGCTCGTTGCGCGCGCGGGCGTCGGCTTCATGGATGGGCTCGTCCAGGTGCCAGTGGTGGAGCTCCAGGCCGCCGACGCCGAGCGGGTTGTCGCGGCTCTGATCGGGGCCGGCGACGAAGCCGTCGAGAGAGATGGTCATGTGGCATGTGGTTGGTGTCATGTGAACCAAGACTACGGAAATCATCGGTGGGGGACGCCCTCGCGAAAGCTAGCGGTTGCCCGGGTCCACGGCCGACCTGGGCACCTCGCGGCGTCGTGTGCCGCCAAGTCGGACCTGCCCGGTTTCCTCGCGCGACGAGTACCCGCACGGCCACCAGCCAGCGACCCGCTCCGCGCGGTGGCTGTCGCACAAACCCCCGGAGGCCTCGCTGAGTCCGTTCTAAGGGTGGGGTCGAAAAACCCGAAGGTCGTTGCTTGGCCGCGGCGCGCTCTGCTCTGCCTCGGCGCTCCCAGCGCCTTCCACGGCCGTCACAGCGAGCGCCGCCCAGGTTTTCGTAGACGGCTTTGTGCAACAGCCACCGCGGAAAGCGAGCACCACACGCGATCGCTCTTGCGTCCGAGACTGCTGCGTAGCGCGCGAGCGCATCGTGACATCGGAGCGTCCGGATCCGGCTCAGAAGTCCTCTGCATTTTCGCGATCGCGCGGCGCGGCGCCCTAAGCGTTTGTCGCATCTTCGTGAGACGAATGTCGCAACGACGTGAGACTGTCGACGTCGCAACTTCGTGAGACCCGTCAGCGTCGGTCGCCCGAAGGTCTCTCACGCAGCGTGAGAGACCTTCAGTGGCTTGGGCCGCCGGATGAATCGCGAGCCGGGCGACGCGCTTCATTTCACGCTCCTGTACTTCAGGTGGGTCACGCCGGGCGCCTCGATGGCCCGGACCTGCTCGAGCTGCACCTCCGCGTCCCGGAGGTTGTCGAAGAGGCGAGCACCGTCGCCGAGTACCACCGGAACGACGTGGAGCTCAAGTTCGTCCAGCGGTCCCGCTGCCAGGTACTGCTGAATGATCTGGCTGCCACCCCAAAGCATGACGTCTTTGCCACCGGCGGCCCGCCTTGCCTGTTCGAGCGCGGACTCGATTCCGTCGGTGACGAAGTGGAACGTGGTCCCTCCTTCCATCTCCACGGGATCACGCGGGTGATGGGTGAGGATGAACACGGGGTGGTAGGGAGGGTCCTCGCCCCACCAGCCCGTCCACTGCTCCTCGCCCCACCCACCACCGCCGACCGGGCCGAACATGTTTCGGCCCATGACGCTGGCTCCGATGTTCTCGCGCGATTCCTCGACTACCCGTGTGCTCTCGTTCACCTCGCCGCCTTGCTTGCCGTGGGATTGACGCCAGGCGGCTAGCGGAAACGCCCAGGCGTGGAGCCGCTCGCCGCCCTCGCCGAGCGGGTTCTCCTCGCTCTGGTTCGGGCCGGCGACGAAACCGTCCAGCGAGATCGAGATATGACACCTAAGTTTGCTCATCGTGCCTCCTCTGTAGGCGGTGGCGGGTTAGTCGAACTCAACACGTGCGCGGTCCATCTGCGTTACAGGCGACCGCGCGCGAGAGCAGTAGCTCGCGCTCGCGCTCGTTGTCGCACAGGTCGGCTGCGCGCTCGAACTCCTCGCGCGCCTCCGCCAGTCGCCCCAGGCGCACGAGGACGTCGCCGCGTACGCCGGGCAGCAGATGGTAGCCACGCAACGCGGGCTCATCGGCGAGCGAATCGACGAGCTCGAGCCCGGCCTCCGGGCCGAAGGCCATCGTCACCGCCACGGCGCGGTTGAGCTCCACGACCGGGGAGCCGGTGAGCGCCGCCAGGCCGTCGTACAGCGCGACGATCCGCGGCCAGTCGGTCTCCTCGACGCTCCGGGCCCGCGCGTGGCAGGCGGCGATCGCGGCCTGCAACGTGTACGGCCCCAGCGCGCCGCTGAGCTCCTCGGCCCGCCGCAGCCCGGCGAGACCGCGCTGCACGAGCAGGTGATCCCAGCGCGCTCGGTCCTGATCGGCGAGCAGCACCGGCTCGCCGTGCGGCCCGACCCGCGCCCGCAGCCGCGAGGCCTGGAGCTCCATCAGGGCCAGCAGGCCGTATACCTCAGGCTCGCGCGGCATCAGCGCGGCCAGGATCCTTCCGAGGCGTAGGGCGTCCGCGCACAGCGCCGGGCGGATCCATTGCTCGCCGGCCGTCGCCGCGTAGCCCTCGTTGAACACCAGGTAGATCACCTCGAGCACGGCCGACAGACGCTCAGCCAGCTCGTCGCGACCGGGGACCTCAAACGGCACGTGTGCCTCGGCGAGCGTGCGCTTGGCGCGGACGATGCGCTGCGCGACCGTCCCTTCGGAGACGAGGAACGCCCGCGCGATCTCCGGCGTCGACAGGCCACCCAGCAGGCGCAGCGTAAGCGCGACGCGCGCCTCCCGGGACAACACCGGATGGCACGTCATGAAGATCAGGCGCAGCACATCGTCCTGCACGTCTTCGACCTGCGCGGCGAGATCGGGCTGATCGAGCTGCTGGAGGATTTCCAGCTCGCGCCCGATCAGCTCCCGCTTGCGCTCGAGCGCGACGCGCCGGCGCAGTGCGTCGATGCCCCGGCGCTTGGCGGTGGCCATCAGCCATGCGCCCGGCTTGTCCGGGATTCCCGACTCAGGCCACTGCTCGAGCGCGGCGACGAGCGCGTCCTGGGCCAGATCCTCGGCCACCGCCACGTCGCGCACGATGCGAGTCAGCCCGGCTATCAACCGGGCCGACTCGATCCGCCAGACGGCGTCGATCGCACGATGGGTGGCCGACGGCGCTCACGCGCCTAATTCTGGGCGGCCTGCTCGCGCAGCCGCTCGTTGGCCTCGCGCAGCTCCGGCGTCAGCTGCTCGCCGAAGTCCTCGGCCTCGAAGATCTGGCGCAGCTCGATCTCGACACCGCCGTCGAACGGCGCTCGCTTGAGCCACTCGATCGCCTCATCGCGCGACGCGCACTCCCAGACCCAGTAGCCCGCGACGATCTCCTTGGCCTCGGTGAACGGACCGTCGATGACGGTGCGCTCGCTGCCGTTGAAGCGGACCTTCGCGCCCCTGGAGGTCGGGTGCAGGCCCTCGCCGGCCAGCATCACGCCTGACTTGACGAGCTCTTCGTTGTACTTCGTCATCGCCCCCAGGATCTCGGTGCTGGGCATCTCGCCCGCCTCGGACTCGGGGCTCCCGGGGACTAGAACCATGAAACGCATTGGTGTCTCCTTGTGGTGGATGGGTTGTTTCTACCCGCACGTCGAACGAGGTCGGCCGAAATCGACATCGCTCGGGGATTCTTTCCCGGTTGACGTCCGCTGCGAGATTACGCTGGGTGCGGGTGTGCCTGAGCTGGTACTGAAGGCCGAAGTGGGCGGGGCGCCAACGAGCGCATGACAGCAAGCGTCCGAGCAGGGCCGCGTTTACGCTCGCGTGTCCGGCTCTGGCGAAGTTTCTCAATCCGAGGAGGCTGCCAGCTACTCCCGCGCGAGCATCCAGCAACACCGTTCCGCGTTGCGCACCTTCTACGACGCTCTCGTGCAAAGGGGGATCGTTCACGAGAACCCGGCCCACAATCTCCGCCTCGCCCGGGTAGGCCACATTGCGTCCAGGGGACCGGTCGCGTCGCTGACAGATGAAGCGCTAGCCTTGACGGCAGTCACGGCGCCCGAGCCAAGCAGACGCTCAAGACCCGCCAGCTCACGCTCACGTTCGAGCACAAGCCCACGATCGCGCATTCCGTCGCTGACTCGCTGCTATGCATCGTTCTGACCGTAGCCTGAGGGGAGCCCGACGCAACCCCGATCCCCAAACTGATGCACTACCGGTTTACGCTCGATAATTGATGTTATGTAAATTAGATAATGCAACCCGCTTGCCCGGGCATAGCGAAGCGCTCGCGTCGCCGTGTCTCAGGCTCGGTGCTTGGCCTAACGGAGAGTGCCCCGCGATCAGGAAAGAACTGCAAGCCCTGCTGACACAGAGCGACGTCGAAATCCTCAGCGTCGAAGGGCAGCGCCGCAGCGTCCGCCTGGGCATAGTCGATCGGCGCGGCGTTCTCCTCGGCCGGATGTGAGCGCGCGATCGCGAGCATCGGCTCTCCGAGATCCACACCCGCCACCGATCCGCCCGTACCCGCAAGAATCGCGGCTGCACGCGAGACGACGCCCGTGCCGCAGGCGACGTCGAGCACACGCGAACCCGGCCGCACATATCCATGCTCGACGAGCCGCTTCGCGAACGGCGCGAACATCGCCGGCACGAGAAACTCCTGGTAGGTCGCCGGTGCGCTATCGCTTTGAATACCCCAGTCCATCGAGGCCATCAGCCGCCTCCCCTCACGGGATGACAGCACCGCAAGGCGCGCCCAGAGGAAGCATCGATGATCGTGACCATCGAGTCGGACCCTACCGGAAAACAAGCTTTCACCTTGTGGCCGCCCGAAACGCAGGTCAGACCACTATTGCGGGTGCCCGCTTGGCACTGCTACGGGCGATGGCGCGTGGCCAATCCCCTGAGTGACGACCTCGACCCAGCCCTCCGGCTAGTCGAAATGGAGCATGTGCCCAGCACCAGGCAGCGAGACCATCCGCGCCTGGGCAGCAAACGCATAACAAACCCACCGGCCCTCGCAAACACCGGATCGCTCAGATCGCCCTCGATCACAGTCACGGGCACGCAATCGAACGGATCGCCGCCCGCGCCAGGGTAAGGACGGATCATTTGATCCATCTCCCGCAGCGTGGCGGGAGCATGGGCGAGCATCTGCTCACGCCACGCCTGCGGCAAGGCGTCGAACGCGTTACCACCCGTCTTGTAACCACTTGCCCACCGGTACATCTCAAGCGCGGCCGCCGCCGCGTCACGGCGCACGTATCTCTGAAAGCCCGAGCGCACCGCCATCGCAAACGCGGCGTGCGTGGGGTGCGTCGTTAGATGCACCGCCGGCTCGGCCAAGACGAGCGCCGCAACACAATCAGGGAACGAGGCGGCCAGGTCAAGGGCGATGACGCCGCCGGCGCTCCAGCCCACCACCATCGCGGGCGAAGCACCGAGCGCCTCCAGCAGCGCGGCGGCGTCACGAGCGTGTTCTGCGAGCCCTCCGCCAGGCGCGGGCGACGAGCGTGCGAAGCCGCGCCTGTCATAAGCGATGACACGGTAGGAGCGCGCGAGCCCATCAAACACCGGGGACCAGATGTCGGCATAGGAGCCGGTCCCGTGCACAAGCAACAGCGGCGGCCCGCTCCCCCGCTCCTCGTAATACAGGACCGCCCCATTCACCATCTCACTCGCCATTACCGCACCACCCTATGGACTCGTCATCCTCGGAGACACCGTCACCCTTCAACTGGCAGAAGCTCAGTTAGCGCGACGCAACCACAGACCAGCCGCAACGACCGCCGGGCTACGCCGGCGATCACAGGGCACACGACCGGCGGGTCGGTCGGTCGCCGGCGGTCGTCGCGGGCCGGCACATGACGGTAGCGTTAGGGTTGTGGGTTACGTCGAGCGCGTCATCGCCTCGCCGTTGGTGGCCTGCACGTGGGAGCAGACCACCACGGTTCAGCACGAGCAGCAGATCGTGCCGGACGCGTGCGTGGATCTGATCTGGGCGGGCGGCCGGCTGACCGTCGCCGGGCCTGATACCCGGCCTCGGGTCGTGACGCTGGAGTCGGCCTCACGACTCGTCGGGGTACGGTTGCGGCCGGGCACAGCGGGCGCGATCCTCGGGCTGCCGGCGTCGGAGCTGCGCGACGTCTCGCCCGATGCCGGCGAGGTTCTGGGACGCGATGTGGTCGCGGCGCTGCGCGAGGAGCTGGCGGCGGGCTCGGACCCGCACGCCCTGCTGTTGGGAGCCGTTGAGTTGCGCGCCGGGGAGCTCGATCCGCTCGTGCGCGTCGCGGTCGTGGCACTCGGGCGCCCGCGCGCACGTGTGGGCCCGGTCGCCGTCCGAGCTTGGCGTCAGCGCACGCCAGCTGCACCGGCGCGTCAGCGATGCGGTCGGCTACGGGCCGAAGATGCTTCAGCGCGTGTTGCGCTTCCGGCGGCTGCAGGCGCTCCCGCCCGCGCCGCTGGTCGAGCTGGCGCTCGATGCCGGCTACGCCGATCAGGCACACATGACCGCCGAGGTCACGCAACTGGCCGGCGTCTCGCCTGTCCGATTTCTCAAAGACCGCACGCCCACCGCCGCGTAGCGTGTGGGCATGCCGATCGATCCCCGCCGCCGCCGAGAACTTCATCTGGTCGGCCGCCCGCCTGGTGGACCGCCACCGCTACAGCATGCTGTTCGCCGACGGGCCGTCCGGGCCGGTCGTCGACGCGCTGCGCGGCTATCGCAACCCGGACGGCGGCTTCGGCCACGCGCTTGAGCCCGACCTGCGCGGCCCGGGCAGCCAGCCGGCGCCGACGCTCTACGCGCTCGAGATCCTCAACGAGGCCGGTGCGGCGGACGGCGAGCTGGCCCGCGACGCGCGCGGCTGGATCGCGCTGGTCGCCGAGCCCGACGGCGGCATCCCGTCCGTGCTGCCCGGCTTCGAGAACTATCCGCACGCGCCGTGGTTTCAGCCCGGGCCTGGATCCGTTCTGACGCTCGGGCTGGTCGCGGCCCTGCACGCCGGCGGCGTGACGGACGACGCGTGGCTCGAGCGCGCCACCAACTGGTGCTGGCGGTCGATCGAGACACCGATCAGCCAGGCGGGTACTGGCTGAAGTTCGCCTGCGCATTCCTCGATGCGGTTCCCGACGAGCAGCGCGCCCGTGCGGCGATCGCGTCGCTCACCGCCCGCGTCGACACCTCCACGGTCGCCCCCGTCGGCGGCGTCGAGGGAGAGGCGCTGCGGCCGCTCGACCTCTCCCCCCGCCCAGGCAGCCGCGTCACGCGGCCTGTTCAGCGAGGACCGAGATCGAGGCTCACCTCGACGCCGTCGAGTCCGAGCAACAGCAAGACGGCGGCTGGATGTTCGACTGGCTGGCCTGGTCGCCGGCGCAGACAACCGACTGGCGCGGCAACGTCACCCTCCGCGCGTTGACCTGGCTACGCGACAACGGACGACTCTGACGCCCCCCCCGATCTACGAAGAGGAAGCCGCTCGCGGTTTCACTTCGGTGTCGCGTCGACAGTTTCAGTTGCCTGTCACCAAGCGGTGTCATCTCCGTGTCGTCTCACAACGCGCCTGGGAACTACAGCTAGCGCTCCCCGTCCCAGTAGTCGACGTTTCCGTCGGCACGCTGGAGCATCACCTTGTCGTCGGGGTTACCGGGCCAGACCCCGATCTTGTTGCTGTCGGGATAGACGGCGACCGCCGGCTCGCGCGCATTCGAGAACATCACTATCCGTGCTACCGCGTCGCCGCGATTGGTCGCCTTGTGTGCGCCGGTAGGGCCTGGCGGGAAGCACACCATTTCACCGCGAGCGAGCTCATCCTCGCCCCCGGGCGTGCGTACGACGACGGTGCCGTCGAGTACGATGAGCCACTCCTCCTCATACTCATAGTGGTAGGGGCATACACTCTCGCCCGCCGGAAGCTCGTAGACCTTAACCGCAAGCGCCTCGCCCCCCACGGCCTGGCTGACGTCCGCCAGACCCGAGCGGAAGCCATCGGGATCGGTCTCCTCGTAAGCACAACCTACGCTGAGGACGTTCGCTCGACGCACCGGCCGATCTTTGCAGATCGAACCCAAGCCGCCGGACTGATCACGCGCGTGCCGCTGCCCCAGCCATCGGGCGGCGATTGCCGCGGTCGGCGTTTAGTCCCTTGGCCATATCCCCGGTGGTGCCGTGCGAGGCGGCGGCTGTCCACCCGCGCCGCCCGAAGCGGTCGCGTCGGACGCATGCGTAGCGTCTGCGGCTTACCGGGGCAGGTGGAATGGGACCGTGGTGATGACGATGCCCTCGTAGGCGATGAGGGATGCGCGCAGGCGTGTGGCGATGCGGTTGTGCAGGATCCGCTGCCAGCGTTTGGCGACGACGATCTCGGGCACGACGAGCGTGAGGGTGATGTCGGGGCGTTGGCGGTGCAGCGCGGCGATGTAGTTGGCCAGCGGCGCGACCGTGGAACGGTAGGGGGACACGACGACCTCGAGCGGCAAATGGTCGCCCCACGCCTGCCACGCGCGGTGGAAGCGCTCGGCCTCATCCTCGGTGGGGCTTATGTGCAGCGCGAGCACCGGCTGGGCGAGCGAGACGGCGTAGGCGAGCGCGTGCAGCGCCGCGAGGTCGAGCACCGCGACGGGGACAACGGCGAAGCTGTGCACCTCGGACGGGTCATCCTGCGCCTCGGCCAGGCGCTCGGAGACCTCCGGCCGCAGCCGGGGCGGCGTCACGCGCGTCGTCCGCCTGTGCCCGCCCACCTCGGGTCCTGACGCCCCGGGTCGTGGCGTGAGCGCCTCGCGGGCGCTCACATAGTGCGCGTGCACACGCCCGCATGCCAGAACGATCAGCGGGACCAGTACCACCACGACCCAGGCGCCCTCGGTGAGCTTGGTGACCGTGGCGATCAGCACAACCAGCGCCGAGAGGACTGCGCCGAGCAGGTTGGTCGCGAGCGCCGAGCGCCACCCCCGCTCACGGTGGCGGGACCAGTGCGCGACCATCCCACTCTGGGCGAGCGTGAAGGCGAGGAACACACCGATCGCGAACAGCGGGATCAACGGGGCGGTCTCACCACCAAAGGCCGCGTAGATCACGGCCGCGGGGACGGCGAGCACGAGGATGCCGTTACTGAACGCAAGGCGATCGCCCATACGCAGGAACAGCCGCGGGACGTAGCCGTCACGGGCCATGAAATACAAAAGGCGCGGAAAGCCGTTGAACGCGGAGTTGGCAGCAACCAGCAGCACGAGCGTGGTCGCCGCCTGCACGAAGCCGTAGGGAATGCCACCGCCGACGCTGTCGTGTGCGATCTGGGAGAGCACCGTCTGGCTCCCACCCGGCGCGGCGCCGTCGAAGTGAGCGACGAGCACGACGCCGACGAACATCGAGATCAAAAGCCCCATCATCACCGTGAGGGTCTGGCGGGCGTGCCGCGCTTGCGGAGGGCGGAAGACCGGGACCGCGTTTGAGATCACCTCGATCCCGGTCATCGCCGTCGCCCCGGAGGCGAACGCGCGCAGCAGGAGCAGCACGCCGACCGCCTCGACGGCTTGGTGCGGGGCCGCTGTGGCGGGGTGAAAGCCGTGAGAGCTCGCCTTGATCAGGCCGGCGATCACGACCAGCGCAATCGCGGCCACGAACAGGTAGGTGGGGGCGGCGAAGGCGGCACCGGCGTCCCGCGCGCCGCGCAGGTTGCCGGCCACCAGCAGCACGATCACGACCAGGCCGATCACCACCCTCGCCGAGTCAAGCGAAGGTATCGCCGAGGTGACGGCTTCCACCCCGGACGCGACCGACACGGCGACTGTGAGGATGTAATCGACGATCAGCCCGGCGCCCGCGAGCAGACCCCACTGGCGCCCCAGGCTGTCGCTCGCGACGATGTAGGAGCCCCCGCCGTGCGGATAGGCCCGGATCACCTGGCGGTAGCCGAGGCCGACAGAGAGCATCAGCACCGCGAGAGCCAAGCCGATCGGCAGCGAGAGCTTCAGCTCGCCCGAGCCGGCGAGGATGAGGATCGCCATCATCGCTTCCGGCCCGTAGGCCACCGAGGACAGCGCATCGGGCGAGAGCACGGCGAGGGCAAGCAGGCGCCCCATCAGCTCCTCGGCGATCGCCGTGCTGCGCAGTGCCGGGCCGATCAGCACCCGCCGCACTGCGTAGGCCATGCGGCCCGAGGACGAGTCACCCTCCCCTGCCTGCACCGTCGCTTCGAGCTCATCGTCGTCCGCCTCACGCCCCACGCTGCGGATGTGAAGGAAACGCCCGGCACGCGAGGACTGTGGATCGACGAAATCGAGGTGGCGATCGACGGGCAGCGCGCGCTCCCAAACCGCCCGCGCAGGCATGCACCCCGCCCAGCCGCGACCGACCTCACCCAGCGCGGCAAACGCACGCTCATCAAGCCCAGGTAGCTGTGCGCTTGCCGTGACCGTCGCGTCCGGCTCGTCCTTCTCCGGGCCACCGCTTGACCTACCGCGTGGCCGGTCGCGGTCGCCCGTGCTGTCGGAGGGTGGGCTTTGCAAGGGCTAGCTGACGAGTCCGAAAGTTACGAGCCGCGCGCGTCTTCGATGCTGTCGTGGGAAAGATCGTACTGGTGCTCGCAACGTCTGGCGGAACCCGCAGGTCCGACTCCAAGCTGTCCCGCGATGAGTGTCGCGAATACGTTTGCCAGGCCAAAAGTCATCCTGAAATTCCGGAAGATCCCGTCGGGGAGCAACCTCGCCGAAGTGGTCACGGGCAGCGGCTACGTCTGCAGCCGCGCAGGAGAAGCCTCCGCGAAGATCACGACTCCCGAGCAACGGGGTCTCCCGCGAACCGGTCACCTGAACGGCGTCACGGTGGCAGAAGGAGCTTCGCTTGCCAATCACATCGAAGCGGCCTTCGATCACAGGCTGAACCTGCCGGCGTAGCATCAGGCATCGTGAGACTCCGCATCGCAATTCTGGTGGCAAGCCTCTGGCTAATCGCGCCCGCAGCCGGTGCGGCGGCTCCCAGCACAATCGCGATGTTGCACGGCGCCACGGCTGTCGAGGCCTACGGTGATGTTGCGGTATGGAGCGACTACGACGCGACCAACCGATCCTGGCACGTCGTGGTCCGTCGCGACGGGCAGATCTCGACGCCGTCGATTCCCATGGCCGGGAAGGCGATCGAAGTCGACGTCGGGCCCGGCCCGTCCGGTTCGCCGATGCTCGCCTACGTCAGTTGCGCCGGCACCTGCCACGTTGTGGTTTCGGGTGTCGATGGCAGTGCTCCGCAGACGGTTCCCGGCAGCGGCGGGGCCTCACATCCGACGATCTGGGGTGATCGAGTTGCGTGGGTGAGCGGCAAGGCGAAGGTTGCGATCAGCCGCTGGAATGGAAGCGACCGCCGGACGCTGCCGGGCGTGCCGCATCGCAGGTGCTACTACAACGAACTGGTGGCGCCACCGCGGCTGGTCTGTGAAGTTCCACAACTGCCCGAGGTCGAAGCGCTTCAGCTCTATCGCGGGCAGCTCGCGCTGATCGACACCTTCATCCTCAACGACAACATCGGAGCCGTCGGCACGACCACCGAGGTGCGCACGGAGGCCATAACCGGCGGCCCACAGCGACTCCTAGCCCTGTTGGACGTCGGAGAGGGCGACGAGAGCTGGCTCGGCCCGTCGTGGTCTGAAGGGAAGCTGTACTTCTACGAGGACAGCATGGGCGCCGGCTTTGTCTTGTACCGCTTCGACCCGGCGCGCGACACCTACCTCAGTGCTCGCGCCCACACCTATCTGACCGGCTTCTCGGTCATCGGTGAACGCGCCTACGAGGCGACCGCTTCGGGCGATCCAAGGGCCGGCAGCGCGTGCCTGGAAGAAGAAGTCGAACCCTGCGTGGTGCGGCTGAGCGAACCATTCGCGTTCAAACCCTCCAGAGCTCCAGTGCACGTACCCTGAGACCCTCAGAGCACGCAGGCGGTCGATCGGGACCCGTAGTTAGAGGTCCCAGCCGAAGTAGACCTCCACCTTGCGGAGCTTCTCTCCCTCAAAGGTGAGCACCTCGGTATTGCAAAAGCGGCTGCCGTCGGTCTTGGTGCTCTCGTAGGTAACCACCACCTCATCTCCCACCTCGAGCAGGCGCGTGAACTGGAAGTCGGCGATCAGCTCTGCGTTCGGCCAGCAGCGCTCGAAGTAACGCGAGCGGTCGATGCCCACGTCGGCGGGGCTGTAGAACGTGAAGTCCTCGCTCAGGAGGTCCTCCACGACGTGGCGATCACCGGACACGTAGGCGCCGTAGATGTCGCGTGTCAGTTGCAGGCGGTCATAGGTAGGCATGGTCTCTCCTTCTCTGTGGGTTCATGAAAATAGACCTTTGGCTGTGACGAGCTCATCGCTAGCAACACTCCGCCTTTCGTTCAGTGCTCGGCGAGCCTCAGTTGCGGGTCATCACTTTGGCCGGGCCGGGCGGTGATCTCGCCGCGACGCTCGGGCCTCGGCGGTCAACGCCGCAATCGCGGTGGGGTCGCTGATCTGGTCGGCGTCTCGACCTGCTCTTCCGCTTCGCAGGGTCGGTCTGCTAATGGGTATATACCCAACCGATTGGCCGCACGGTTTCAAGCGCGTGCCGTGCCGGCGATTTCAATCGGGTGTCGTCAAGCGATGTCAAGAAACTCAGGCGTTGGCGCCGACGCGGCCAGGCGGGCAGCGGCGCGTCCTTCCCGGCCAGGACGAGTTTGGAACTCCTCGGCAAACGCGCCGACAAGCTCATCGCGCACCCGGCGATCGATCAGGCTGCAGACACGGCTCACGAGGTCGCCGCTCAGACAGTCGGAAAGCGGTTTCATTCCGTGTCGCACACCAGTTTCATCCTGCTGGCGTCGAGCAGACGCCGCCCGAGTCCTCGATCTTCGCCTAGCATCTGAGCCCACACCGACATACGAGGAGGGGCAGCAAATGGCGAACACGCTCTACACCGCAGAGGCCCACGTCACCGGAGGACGCGCTGAGGGCCATGGGCGCACCAGCGATGGGGCGCTCGAGGTCGACTTGCGCCTTCCCACCGAGATGGGCGGTCCGGGCGGCGGGACGAATCCCGAGGAGCTGTTTGCGGTCGGTTACGCGGCGTGCTTTGAGGGTGCTCTCGGCGTCGTGGCACGGCGCGCCAAGGCTGATACGGGCGATGCCTCGATCGATTCCAAGGTCTCGCTGTCGCCGGACGGCAAGGGTGGCTTCGTGCTCGGGGTGCAGCTCGACGTGACCCTTCCCAGCGTCACCGACGTCGAGACGGCCAAGGAGCTGGTGCGCTCAGCCCACACCGTGTGCCCGTACTCCAATGCCACGCGCGGCAACATCGAGGTCGGTCTCACCGCCAACGGCGCCGCGGTGGATTAAGGCGCCTCGGCCGGTCGCTCAGCGGCCGAGCGTTCCCACCAACTCCCCTGCGCGCAGCAGCACGGCGTCGATCATCGGCTCGGTCAGCCTGCCCGTGAACGTGTTCTGCTGACTTGGGTGGTAACAGCCGAGCAGCGTATATCGCGCGCCCTCGAACTCCGCGCCATGTCCGAACCGCGGGCGTGGACGTGGCAGTGCCGTCGTGGCACCGGTGGAGCTTCCTGGGCCGGCTGCCGTAACTTCGCCGGCAGCTGCGAGCGCGGCGCTCAGACGCAGCCCGGCGTCCCATGCAAAGGCGCCCAGACACAGGATCACCCGCACACTGGAAAGCAGCGCCAGCTCGCGCACGCTCCACGGCAGGCATGCGTCGCGCTCGTCCGGCGCGGGCTTGTTGCCCGGCGGCGCACACCGCACGGCCGCGGTCACCCACGCGTCATGCAGTCGCAGGCCATCCTCGCGTGTGGTGGAGGTCGGCTGGCTGGCCAAGCCCGTGCGCCACATCGCCGCATACAGAAAATCGCCCGAGCGGTCGCCTGTGAACATCCGCCCCGTCCGGTTCGCGCCGTGCGCGGCTGGAGCGAGCCCCAGCACCAATACACGGGCCCTCGGATCACCGAAACCTGGCAATGGTCTGCCCCAGTACTCCTGGTCGGCGAACGCCGCTTTGCGCTCACGCGCGACCTGCTCGCGCCACGCCACCAGTCGGGGACAGCGCCGGCAGCCGACGACATCCCGCTCCAGCGTCTCCAGCTCCGACCCAGCTTTCGAGCCTTGCCCATCAGATCGCACCGGGCAGTAGTAGCATCGCTGTGACCATGTCGCTGTGGATGGTGATCGTCCTGCTCGGGTTGTTGAAGCTGCCGATCGCTGCGCTCATGCTGTGGATCCCGTTTCGCGAAGACCAGGCGATGAACAATGTGGCCGGAGTCATCGACACTGACGAGTCGAGCCCGTCCGACGACGACGGTGGCAGCAGAACATTGCCCGCCTCACCACTCGATCCCCACCCGCGAGCTCCCCGGCCGTACCCGCGTCGACGCGGACCGCACGGTTCTGAGCATCTTTCCCCCTCCCCGCCACGGGTACGCACGCCGGCTGTCGGCGCCACCGTCAAGACCAGGACCACCCCAGTGCGAGCACGGCCATACTGACCTTCAGCGGTTGTTTAGCGGTTGCGTTTTCGTTGGCGGCGCGCGGCCTTCGCTTTCGCGCGACGATTGCGCAGCGTCGCGGCGGGATCGTGGCCGGAGCGCCCCGCGCCCGTAACGTCTGCGTCGCTCACCGGCGCGACACGGTGCGCGTCGCGCATGATCACGAACGCGATCCCCACGATCAGCGCCACCGCGGCAACAAGCGCCAGCAGCAACACGGAGCTCGAGATTGCTTTCGAGCCCGACACCGAGGATTCCGTCGAGCCGGTGCTCGTTGTCGTTTCGGTAGATGACGTTTCCTTGCCGCCTTCGGTCAGTTCGCTGAACGCGTTCCCGCCGCTCGCGCTCGCCGCCACGGCCATGGGCGCGCACATGCCGGCTCCGACCAGCGCGGCGACGGCGCACAGACAGCAGAAGCGACGGGTGTAGGAACGGGCAAGCACGTGGCCGAGAATATCGCGTGACGCGCTCTGAGAATGCTGCCCGTCCCGTCCTGCCCGACGCCGTGGCCGCCCTCCGAGTGCACGCGCCTGCCGATCCGTGACCGGTCGCCGACGCGCAAACCGTAGAATAACCGCGCAATGGCCCCCAAACAGCGTCAGGTTCGGATGGAGCAGCGCGGCGCCCTCGAGGCGATCCAGGCGCTCGAGCAGCGCTCCGACGAGGAGCTCGAGAACGAGACCAAGTACAAGTCCGCCGCCCTGGCGATCCTTGGCGCACGCGCTTCCGAGCGCTTCGACGCCGAGCAGGCGCGCAGCTACTTCCAGCGCGCGATCGCCGCGGCTCGCCCGCAGGAGCGGATGCAGCTGCGGCGGATGGCCGACGCCTCCCTGGCGCTCGCCGAACGCCGCGCCGGAGATCTGAAGCAGGCCGTCGAGCGCCTCGGCCAAGCCCCGCCTACCGGGCGGCAGATGTTCGCGCTGCGGGCGATGGGTCTGCTCATCCCCCCCGGCTCCGCCGGCATGCTCGCGCGCGTGCGGGGCATCCTGCTGATCATCCTCCTGATCGTGGTGCTGCTCGCGATCGGGCTCGGACTCGTCGAGCTGATCTCGCTGCCCTTCGGCGGGCTCGGCCTCGCGCCCGCCGTTCTGCTCGGCTTCTTCCTCGTGCTGGCCGTCCTCGGCGTGATAGCCACCGTCGGCCGGCGCCGGCGCGACCGCGCGCAGGCGGCTGCGCGCGGCGATTCCTGAACTCGTCTCGTGCTCACGCGCGTCTCCCTTTCGGACAAGACATGCCGGGAATTGCGCCAAGATGTCTCTGGTGGCCAAACAGACCCATCACAAGCACACCTCGCGCAAGGACTATCGCCGCCTGCTCGACACGCTGGCCGAGCACGAGGCGGTGCACCGTGTAGCCACCGGCCGCGTCAAGCCACGGATGGGGTCGGGCCGTCCCGTCGCGCCGATCTCGAAGGTGCGCAGGGTCGACTCGGGTCTGTCGATCACGATCAACGCAGACGGTGCGATCATCGACGCGTATGTCGTCACCGCCCGCACCGATGACGTAATCGCGTTCATGCGCTCCCAGGGCTGGACGCGCTGAGGTCCACGCTGCCGGCTCTGAGCCGCCCGTCCAAGACCCTTCTGTGCCGGGCCGCGAGCGCGGGCGGTGGGCAATACGCTTGAGCCGTGCCTGCTACGCCTATCTGCCTTCTTGTGAATCCGTCCGCCGGAGGCGGACGGGCACGCCTAGCTGCCCCCGGCGTAGAGCGGACGCTGCGCGAGCTCGGCCTGCGGGTGCACCGGCACGACACGCGCGATCTCGATCACGCGCGCTCGCTCGCGCGTGACGCCGCGAGCGCGGGCCAGACCGTGGTGGTGCTCAGCGGGGACGGCATGATCGGCGTTGTCGCCGACGAGCTGCGTGAGATCCCCGGCGCGGTGCTCGGCCTGTTGCCCGGCGGGCGTGGCAACGACCTTGCGCGCGTACTCGGCATTCCCGAAGACCCTGTGGCAGCGTGCGCCACGATCGCGCACGGGATTCCGCGGCCGATCGATCTCGGTCTGGTCAGCGACGCGCGACCCGGCGCACCCAACCAGGCATTCACGGGGATCGCCTCCGTCGGCTTCGATAGTGAAGCGAACCGCATCGCAAACGAGGCTCCCGCATGGCTCGGGGGGCTCGTGTACGCCTACGGCGCGCTGCGCGCCCTGCTGTCCTGGCGGCCCGCTCGCTTCGAGATCGAGTTCGAGCCGCCGGGCGAGCGCCGCGGCTTCACGGTCTACTCGATCGGAGCCGCCAACTCGAAGGCCTACGGGGGTGGGATGCGCGCGGCGCCGGACGCGATGCTCGACGACGGCCTGCTCGAGGTGGTGGTCCTCGAAAGCATCAGCAAGTTCAGGTTCCTGACGAGAATCTTTCCGAAGGTGTTCAGCGGGACGCATGTGCATGAGCCCAGCGTAAGCGTCTTTCGTGCGCACGAGATCTCCATCAGCGCCGACCGCCCGTTCACGATGTACGCGGACGGCGATCCGATCGGGGAACTGCCCGTGCGCGTGCGCGCGCTTGCAGCCGCGGTCACCGTGCTCGTGCCCGCGAACGGCGAGGCAGACAAGGCGTTCACTTCGCCGCCGCCCGCCTCATCCCCGTCGACGGACGTGCGCATGACCGCACCCAATCCTTCGTGGGAGGGCTGGTAGTAGTGGCGCGCCTGCTCGCACCCAAGCTCGCGCTCGCATGGGCCGCCGGCGCGCTCTCGCGCCTGCGTGGCGGCGGCGCGACCAGCGCACCCGGCAAGCTTCTGCTGGCGCTGGAACCGGACGCGCTAGGCGTGCTCGCCTCGCGCCTGAAGCGCGGCACCGTGCTGATCTCCGCCACGAACGGCAAGACGACAACAGCCACAATGACCGCCTCGATCCTTGAACGGCACGGACTCGCGCTCGTGCACAACCAAGCGGGCGCAAACATGGCGGGCGGAATCGCCTCGACGCTGCTCTCCGCCGCTCGCCCGCATGGACGGGTCGCGGGCGAGCTGGGTCTGTTCGAGGTCGACGAGCTGTGGCTGGAGCCGATCGCCGCACAGTTGCGCAGCCTGCGCGCGGTGCTGCTCTCGAACCTCTTTCGCGACCAGCTCGATCGCTACGGTGAGCTCGAGACGATCGCCGACAGCTGGGTCTCCGCGCTGCACGACGGACCGGCTCAGAACGCCACGCTCGTGCTGAACGCCGACGATCCGCTCATAGCCGACCTCGGTCGCAACCGGTCCGGACACACAGATGACGGCGATAGCGACAATCCTGACGGTGGGCGCGTCGTGTACTTCGGCGTCGACGACGATTCGCTCGCGCTGGGCGGCATGGCTCACGCAGCCGACGCCAAGCACTGCCGCCGATGTGGTGCGCCTTACGTGTTCGATGTCGTCTATCTCGGCCATCTTGGCCACTACCACTGCCCTTCCTGCGGACAGCAGCGGCCCTCCCCCACGGTGCTCGCCCGCTCGGTCGTGCTCGAAGGCGTGCGCTCTGCCCGTTTTCTGCTGATCACCCCACACGGAGAGGCCGAAGTGAAGCTCGCCTTGCCCGGGCTCTACAACGTCTACAACGCGCTCGCGGCGGCCGCACTCGCCGTTGCGCTGAAGATCCCACTGGCGGATATCGTCGCGGGGCTGCAGGGCACCAAGGCCGCGTTTGGACGCGCTGAGACTGTGGACGTCGGCGGGCGCGAGATGCGGATACTGCTCGTCAAGAACCCTGCCGGCGCCAACGAGGTGCTGCGTACGCTCACCCTGGAGCCGGGCCGACACGACCTGCTCGGCGTGCTCAACGACAACACGGCAGACGGGCACGACGTATCGTGGATCTGGGACGCCGACTTCGAGCTGCTCGCCGGGCGCGTGCGCAGCGCGACGTGCTCCGGCACACGAGCACCCGAGCTGGCCCTGCGCCTGAAGTACGCGGGCATCGAGCCAGAGCGCATCAGGTTGGTCGAGGATCTCTCCCGTGCACTGACAACGGCCACCGCGGACCGTCCGGACGTGAGCGGCAACGCGCCGCTGTACGCGCTCCCGACCTATACGGCGATGCTGTCCCTGCGCGAGCTCCTAGTGCAGCGCGGGGAGGCTGACAGCTCATGGCGGTAAGACCGGCGGAGGGTCCTAGCCATCGTCTTAGTCGAACGCTGCGCGTATGCGCGCTATATCCGGACCTGATGAACATCTACGCCGACCGCGGCAACCTGCTCGTGCTGGAACGCCGCTGCGCGTGGCGTGGTATCGGCTTCGAGTTGATCACAAGCGGGCTCGGCGAGACATTCGACCCCGACGCTCCCGACCTCGTCTACATCGGCGGCGGCCAGGACCGCGACCAGCGCCTGTGCGCCGAGGACCTGCTGCAGACCAAGTGTGCCTCCCTGCACGCCGTCGCCGCACGCGACGCAATCGTCCTCGGCGTATGCGGTGGCTACCAGCTGCTTGGGCACGCCTACACGATCGGCGATGATGAGATCGAGGGCGTCGGCCTGCTCGACGTCCGCACCGTCCGCGATCCCGCCCCGCGTCTGATCGGCAACGTCGCGATCGAGGTCTCACTCGACGGCCACGGCGACCCCGGCGCGCAACGCGTGCTGGCGGGCTTTGAGAACCATGGCGGACGCACCCACCTCGGCGCAGACACCCGCCCGCTCGGGCGCGTCTTGAAAGGTCACGGCAACGACGGTCGCTCCGGCCACGAGGGCGCCCGGCAGGGAAATACGATCGGCACGTACCTGCACGGCCCGCTTCTACCCAAGAACACCTGGTTCGCCGACTGGTTGATAGCCACAGCCCTGCACATCAACCCGGCCGATCTGGGGCCGCTGGACGACACCCTGGAGCGCGAGGCGCACTTGAGCGCACGCCGCGCTGCAGGGGTGTGACGCGATAACCGCGGCTGATGAGGCCTCAGCCGACCGACTCGCTTTCGCGCCGGTAGCCCAGGCGGGCGGAGATACGGTCGGCCGTTGAGATCAGGTGCGGGCCAAGGGCGCCGGCGAGCTCCTCGATCGCTATTCCCGGAGCGTTGGCGGTCATGTCGATCGCGGCTGCGATCTCGTTCGCCTCGTCGAGCACGGGCGCGGCGATCGCGATCCGTCCGCTTGTGAGCTCCTGGTCCTCGACGGCGAAGCCTTCGTCCAAGACCTGTGCGAGCTCTTCGCGCAGCACACTCTTGCTCGTGATGGCGTTCGGTCCCCGGCTCTCGGAGTCCGTATGGGTGAGCAGCTCTCGGCGCTCGCTCTCGGGCAGGTATGCGAGCAGGACCTTTCCCAGCGCCGTACAGTGCGCGGGCAGTCTCGATCCGAACCCCAGTTTAGGGTTGGGGTCTCGCTGTCCGCGACGAAAGCTCTGGACACGATCTACGTAGACGATCTCGCCCCCGTCGAGCACCGCGAGACTCGTCGTGTAGCCCGCTCTGTGGGACAGCTCTGTGAGGTCTGCGTGGGCCTGCTCGCGCAGACCCGTCGCGTTCAGCGCGGACATCCCCAGATCGGTTACGCGCAGTCCAAGCCGATACTTGCGACTCGCCCCCTGCTCCAGGTATCCGAGCGCGAGCAGCGTCGTGACATAACGGTGAGTCGTCGAGCGACTCATCCCCAGCCGTTCGGCGATGTCAACGATCCCAAGCACCGGATGTTTGGGAGTGAAGCACTCAAGGATCGCGAGCCCGCGCTCCAAGGACTGGGAATATCGAGGCTCGGAGAGATCGGGGATCCTCCAAGTATCCGGGTAACGCGACCGTGCGCGGGGCGGCATCGCTAAGCGCCTCCGGTCCCGTTGCCGGCCACACCAGCCGCCCGATCTTTGCAGGTCGGACGCTGTGGGGAAGCGTCCGACCAACATCTGGCGAGACGGAGGCAAAGTTGGGTCGATGACACCCCGGCACGCGCCGCGCTCGTGCCCCGGCGTCGCCGTGCGGCACCCACCCCTCTCTCAGGAGTAAGCAACAGCCGGCCGGTATCATCGTTCCTTGCCATCGCTGTCAATCTTGACGGCCTTGCGATCCCCTGTATAGCGACACGTCGCTAACTATTTCGACAATCGGCATTGCCGGTCTTCACTAGGCGGGTACCGCCTGCGCTCGCCCCCCCGACCACGCCCGGCGGCGACGCTCCCTCGCTCACGCCGGCGCAGCACGACGCGCGACCCGGCGTGCGGCGTCACTATCACGCTCCGCCACCGTGGGTGCTCGATGCGTCGGCTCGCCGGGCCGACGGTCATGTTCTCAAGAACCGTTCGCAGCACCGTCTTGATCTCCAGCATCGCCAGATGCGATCCGGGACAGCGCCTGCGGCCGCTGCCCCATGGCAGCCACGTATGCGGGCTCGGCTGTCCCTCCAAAAAACGCTCGGGACGGAACTCGTCCGGCTCTGGGTAGGTCTCCGGGTCGTGGTGCAGCAGATAGGTGCACGCAAGCAGATGGATCGGCGGCTCATACGTCCACCCGCCGATCTCGATCGGTTGCTTGACCGCCCGCGGAACCGTGAACAGGAATACCGGCCGATGGCGCAGCACCTCCTGGACCGTCGCCGTCAAATACTCATCCTCCGCCTCGGCGTCGATCTCTTCGATCAGTCGCTTCTGCACCACCGGATTGTGCGCAAGCAGCTGAAACGCCCACGCCAGCTCGGCCGACGTGGTCTCGTGCCCGGACACAACCATCGTCATAACGTTGTCGCGCAGTTGCTGCCGCGACATGGGCGAACCATCAATGTTACGCGAAGCGAGGAGTCTGCTGAGAACATCGTTGGCGTCGCCAGTCGTGAGATGACTTCGTTCGTCGATAAGGGCATAGATCAGCTTGTCCGCTTCGGACCGGTGCCGCAGGAAACGCTCCCAAATGGTTCGTCCGGGGCCGCGCCGCAGAATCGGCAACGGAAACACAACGCTTCCCGTCACCGCCAGCATCGCAAGGACCCTGTCCCGCAGCGCGGAAAGCCGCTCCTCAGACCCTGGCTCGGGCCGGGTGAAGATCTTTTGCAGTATGACCTCCAGAGTCAGGGCGCGGAGGCGCGGATGCAATGGAAAGCAGACGCCTCGAGGCCACGACGCAATCGTACGTTGCACGATGTCCACCACCAAATCCGCCTCTCTGGAAATCGTGCGTTTCTGCAACGCTGGAAGCACGACTCTGCGCCCGTTCAGATGCTCATCCCCGTCCAAGAGCATGAACGAGCTCGCGCCGACGAGCGGCGTGACCTTCCTTCCACCTTCTCCCGGGTGAAGGACATCGGCAGGCGCGGTCAGCATGGCTTTGACCTCCGCTGGATCCGATAGGAACACCAGCCGCGGAAAGCTCGTCATCCTGTGCGTGAAACGCTTGCCGTAACGAGTCTGACACCGCTCCATGTACGCAAGTGGCGATCTCCAAATCAGATAGGTCTGGAGAGCCGCGGGCAGAAGCAGACCGGGCGGGAGATCGCCGGTGCCATCACTGGATTCGGTTCGGCGAGCTCTCGTCGCGCGCCATATGTGTGCAACCGGCACCAGCAGCCTCGTGAGAGGCCCACCGGCTCGGGCGAGCATGCGTGTCTGCCCCCGGATCGCCGGCGTATTGACGCTGTCGGTAGACAGGTACATGGCGACGATGCCCTCCGTGAGGACGGCGTGACGACGGCCATTGGGGAGGCTTCTGGCATCGCTCACGATCCGGCTGATGATCGCTGCGAGACGCTCCAGAGCGACAGCCTCGCTGGCGTAGTGGGACATATAGCTGTGACCTTCGCTCCCAGCATCGTCCACCTGGTCGACATAGCTGTCGAGCATCGAGATTGCGAGAGATACCCAGGGGAAGTACGCCGAATAGACAGCGACCACCTCGTGCTGTTCGCAGTAGGGCTTTGCTGCCAGTGCCAAGAGGACATGCGGCATAAAAGCCCCCGCAGCCGCCGTAAGCTCGAACCAGCTCAGCGTTTGCTCGTCGACGAATTCGCGTTCGACCCACTCTTTCAGTGAGGCATCGCGGTGGCTCTGCGAGGGCTCATGATTCAAGCTCTGTATCGCGCAGCGCTCGACGCCTTGGAGCATCAGAGAACGAACTTGCCGATAGGAGGGCAGCCCCGCGCATATGCGCCGGCAGGTCTCCACAAGCGCGAGAAGATAGCCGCCGTCGTCTTTCCACGGGTGATACCGGTAGTAGTCGGATATCGGAGCTTCGGGGTCGAGTGCCTCGACGAGCGCGCGGTGCAGTTGACGTCCGTTCGCTTGGCCTGCGCACGCTCCACGCTCGCTCGCGCTATCGAGAAAGTCCCACATGATCTGGTAGGCGACCAGCAGCTTCAGGAGCTGTGCGTCCCGATTCTTGGGAAGAATCGAGAACAGCGAAGCGCCTTCCACGTTGTCTCGCTTACACGTGATCGCGTCGAGTGCATCCGCGCGTATCAGCGCATCTGGGATCGTCGCTGCTCGGTCACGCCAAGTCCGAAGCTCGTGCGATGTCGCCCGCCGACACCACAGCAGTCCGCGGGCCAGTGCTGCGACTAGCGTCCGCGCCTCTGCTGGAGATAGAAATGATATACCAGTAGCTCCAACGGTACCGATTTTTCCAAGCGTAGAAGGTTGAGATGCGACCGGCCATTCGCGCTCGGAGTCGGTCGGGTCCTCGGAACTATTTCTCCCTCTTGCCTACGAGACTAGGCGTCGGCCCATGGATACGGGGATACGCCCGCTGCCCGGTAGCCCGGTATGGCGATGATCGCGACCGCGAGGGTGGTCACCAGCGCGAAGCTCCAGAGCGCGACAAGGACATTGGCCGAGAAGACCACCGGAAAGCCGGTGACGGTCACAAGTGCGTGACTTTGCAGGAACTGGCTGTAGATGCCGAAGATGGCACCGATCGAGCAGCCGGCGCCAAGCAGGAGCGCGCTCTCATAGATCAGCGCCCGCCACAGTGTATGGCTCTCGTAGCCCTGCACCTTCATGTGCGCAAACCTGCGGCGACGCTGCCAGATCAGCGCTCCCATCACTGTCGCGGTTGCCAATGTTCCCGCCAAGAGCATGAGCAATGCGATCTGGGTCAAGCGATCCAGCCCTCTATGGCTCGCGGTCAGCAGGCTCTGTTCGTGCTGCTGCGCTGTCTGCACGACAAGTCCCGACCTCGGTCCCAGGACGCGCTGAATCTCCCGGCGAACCCGTGAAGACGATGCGCCAGGAGAAAGCATGATGTTATACGCGCTGGAGTCGGTGCTTTCCCACGCGCGCGCGTAGTCTTCGCCATTGAGGATGATCGCGCCTGGCGGCCAACTCAAATTCGTGGTCAGCGCAGCGACTCGAAACGTGGTTGTGCGTGGTGAGGGCAATGTGAAGGTTTGACCGATGTGCAGATGATGCTCGGTGGCAAGGTTCTTGGAAATCACCGCCCATCCGCCCGCGCGTAGCCTCGAGTTCGCCAGTGCGAGGTCGCCGCTCACAAGTTGGCTCGGTGGCAACGGCGAGGACGCAGTCGATGGAGGAGCGAGCACCCAGACACGTCGGCCGCCGTATTCGAGAAACCCCGCGCGGTACACGCCAACGGCGCTTACACCAGGAAGGCCCATAAGGGTGGATACGGGCACACTCTGGAACGAATTCGTCGTCAGCAGATCCTGTTCGCCGGGCGGGACAACCCACAGGTTGGTCACGTAACTCACGTCATGAGCCAGCCGGTCGAGGCCATCCTGAAGATTTCTGCGTCCTCCTTGGACCGCGACAATGCCAAATACGGCGATCGCTCCAGTGGCGGCGATAGCGACCGACCGTGTTCGCGTGCTCGGGGAGCGCAACTCAAGCACGGCGACCTCAGTCGATCCGGCTCCGACAGATTTTTGCAAGCGGTCAAACACAGCGACGACCACGTCGATCAGCAACGGTAGGAGCAACAGCAGGGCGGCGATCAGGCTGACGATTCCAACGACGGCGATCTGCACGCTCTGCACTCCGCTGAGCAGAATGACCGTCGTGATCCCCAAGCAGATCGCTCCGCCTGTCAGCATGCCGCCTCTCCATGGACTGAAAATCGATGATTGCCGTGAGTGCGTGTGTCCCGTACGAGCCCAAACGTGGCGTAGCGGCGTCAGTACGCCGACACAGGCCGCGAGCATGCCGGCAGCGACGGCGATGGCGACGCTCTGCCAAGTCACGATCTGTGCGGATCCAATCGGAAACCCAAACGAGAGGTACCCGGGATTCGCTCTAAACACCAGGGTCGCAAGCACCTTTCCCAATATCAATCCCATCAGGGAGGCCACGCCCCCAAGCACAAACGCATCGAATAGGAGCGCCTTGACCACTCCCCAACGAGTCGCACCGTCACGGCGCAGATCTTTGACCAGGCCCTGTCGTAGGTGCGTCGTGAGCAGCATCGAGCAGTACGCGAACATGAAGCCCACCAGCGCGCAGATTGTGGAGAACAAGATCGTCGTCTGATTGATTGGACCAGCCGCCTGGGTAAACAACGTCGCGTCGAAGTCCGCCGGCTCGATGTTGATAGCTTCCGCTGCGAGCCTTCTCAAGCCCGCCAGCGCAATACGCTCGCGCCCTGGATCCACCTGCACGAATATGCGGGTGATCCGACCCTTCATGCCTGTGATCTTCTGAACGTAGGCAAGCGGGGCGACCGCAACCGGACTGTTGACCAGCACTCCGATGCTCCGAGCGCTCAGTTCGGCTCCAACGAAAGCCCGCACCACCCTCGCACCGATTTGGAGCTTGACGACCGCAAAGGGTCTCGTCCCGATTCTTTCCGAGATCGGCTCAGGGAGCGCGATGGCCTGCTGATAAACAAGTTGCGACGCGCTGAACTCCCGTAGCAATGGCCCGGCGAGATGCACAAGGCGTGGATTGGTCGCGATCAAATCGATCGACTGGCTGCCGTGTGGGCCGGTCACAGTGGCTTGCCGCTCAAGCACCGGCACCGCCGCGCGCACGCCGGGCAGGCGCTGCACTTCGCCAAGCATTGCTTCGCTGAAGCCCTGCTGTCCGCGCGCTTTGAGCTGGTACTTCGATTGACCGACAACTCCATTGGTGAGTTGCGCGACGGACCCGTCAAGGCTCGTGCTGGCGACCTGCGAGGCGAACAACAGCGCCACCCCGATGGCGATCCCGAGCACCGCAAACAGCTCTTGGACGAGCACCACCCTCGCTTTCAATCGCACCACGTACAGGTGGGCGATATTGGACAGCCGCATCGCTAGGGGGCGACGTTCGGCTCGCGTATGGGCGCAAAGAACCGGTCAGGCTCGTAGTCGACAATGCGCCCATCCTGCAGCGCGTACACGCGATCGGCAAACGCCGTAGCCAGCGGGTCATGGGTGACGAGCAGTACGGCCGCGCCGCGCTCGCGACAGACCTCCCTCAGCAACTCCAACACTTCGCGGCTGCGCTGGGTGTCGAGATTGCCGGTCGGCTCGTCGGCGAGGACGAGCTTCGGTTCGGTGGAGAGGGCACGGGCGATCATGACGCGCTGGCGCTCGCCCATCGAGAGTTGATCGGCGCGGTGCGCGAGCCGCTCGCTCAGCCCCAACCGTACGAGCAGCGGCTCGATCCTGCGTTCGGCCTCACGCGTGTGTTCGAGCAGCCACAGCTTCATCGCCGCGTTCTGCACGACGTTGCCACCGGGGAGCAGGTCGGAGGTCTGATCCACATACCCCAGCTCGCGCAGTCGATAACGCGAGCGTTCGGCGTCGGTCAGCCTAGAGATATCGTGGCCGTCAACGACTACCGCGCCACTGTCGGGACAGGTCAGCGCGGCGATCAGCATCAGCAGTGTCGTCTTGCCCGACCCGCTCGGTCCGTACAGCGCGACCAGCTCGCCGGCGGCCACCGACAGCGACACTCCATCCACGGCGCACACCGGCTCGTCGTCGCCCACGTGGTAATGCTTGACGAGGTCACGCAGCTCGAGCATCAGCATCAAGAAGACGCGCGCCACGGATGCGCAGCCGGGAAGTCGATTACGTTCCCGTCCGTCGATCCAGACGTCGGGAGCGGCGGAATGTTCAGCTCGCCGCCCGCGAGCGAGGCGACGCGATCCGAACAGCTGCTCAGGCCAGAGCCACCTGAGCAGATCAGCACGGCGACCCCCCGTTCTTCGGCGAGCCCTCCCAGCAGCCCGGCTATCTCCTCGGTCTCACCAATACCGAGCGTCGCGGTAAGGTCGTCGACGAGCAGCAGGCTGGGCTCGCGCGCGAGCCCATACGCGAGCGCGACCAGAGCACGCTCCCAGTCGGCCAGCTCGCTCCAGTGCTGGCGCCCGCATTCTGACGCGCCGACATGGGTGAGCGCCTGCTTGGCACGCGCATAGGCTCCGCGCCGGCCGTGCGCGTCGAGCAGCGGGAGGGCGACACTGGTGAGCACCGGCACATCGAGGTTCGGCGCGTCGCACTCGACCAATCCGATCTGTCCCTTGAGCAGTTGCGAACGCCGCCGGTCAGACAGCCGCCACACATCCTCCCCGTCGAACACCACACTGCCCCTGTCGGGTCGCTCCATGCCCGACGCGACCCGCAGCAGCGAAGTCTTGCCCTGGGCGCGCTGCGCGACCACCACCACGACTTCGCCCGCCTGGAGATCGAGCGAGACGTCCGCCAGCACACGCACGACATGCCGCCGCCCGCGCGGATAGCTCAACCACACTCCCCGCAACGACAGGACGGGGTTCATCACCGCACAGGCGCCTGCCGGCGCCCCGAGCCGAACCGGCCCTCATTAGGCTCGCACTGTTTCTCCAGATACAGGCGCATGTCCTGCAGCCACTTGATTCTCGCGTCCCACCACATGACCTCTCCTGTCATGACGATCAGGTGCATAGTCTGTGCCCACTCGCTCGTGCTCGCGGCTTGTCGTTCCAGTCGCGTTCGCCGGTTCAGCTCCTGCAACTGTTGTGCGCAGGCGATCTCGGCCTCGCGGACGATCTCGATCAGCCGTGGCAGATCCTCCGATCCCCAGAAGGCCATTTTGGCGTGGAGCTCCTCGCGAACCGGAGGGGTCTGCGTCGAGGCTCGCAACCAGCGCTTGAAATGCTCGACTCCAGCGGGCGTCGGCTCGTAGACCGTCTTCTTGCGTCCGTCCACGACCCGCAGGTCCGCTCTCTGGGTACGCTCCACTGGCCGGATGAGATCGCGCTCCAGAAGACGTTTGACCGCTCCGGCCGCCGAGCCGCGACTGAACTGGGCCGAGCCGAGGCGTTCCGCCATGCGCTTGTCGAGCTGATAACAGGCGTCCGGCTGCTCGACCAGGAGGCCGAGCACGATCTCGCCTGCGGACATCTCGGATTGCTGCACGGTGCTTGCCATCTCTTCAGGATCGTATTCGAATTCGCGTCCTTAAAGGAGAACTGTTTCGATGACTGGGCAACGACGGGTGGGACACAATGTCCGACTCGGTCTCGTCGGCCCCCGCATCGCGCCCGAGAATCGCCGTCGGAGTGCGAGTCGTAGGATCCCTTCGTGGAGCTCTCCGAATATCAACGCCTGTCCCGCCGCACGGCCGAGTACCCGCGCGAGGCGTGGCTCGTCTACCCCGCGCTCGGACTGTCCGGCGAGGCGGGTGAGGTGGCCGAGCATGCCAAGAAGGCCATCCGCGACGACGGCGGCACCGTCTCCGAGCCCCGCCGCGCTGCGATGGCCAAGGAGCTCGGCGACGTGCTCTGGTACGTGGCCCAGTTGGCGAGCGAGCTCGGCCTCGACCTCGACCACATCGCCCAGACGAATCTCGACAAGCTGCTCTCCCGTCAGCAGCGAGGCGTCCTGTCGGGCGACGGAGACGATCGCTGACGATCGCGTCGGCCTATGACGCCACCGCGAAGCGCGCGAAGCGCTCCGCGAACCGTGCCGGCACGAGCGCCCGCACCCTGACCCCCTCAGGGGTGTCCTGACGCGCGATCTCGCCCGCGATCTCGTGCAGCTCCGCCAGGCTGCCGCCGTTCGCATATGGAACCAGCAGCTCCACGGATCGGAGCGTATGCGCCAGCTCGCGTTCGATCCGCTCCCCCAGCTCTTCCAGTCCGACGCCGGTCTCGCCGCTCACCAGTATCGCGTCGGGGTGATGCGTGCGCAGATCCTCGCGTGCGTCCTCGTCCAGCAGGTCGACCTTGTTCAGCACCAGCACCCGCGGCTGCTCGCCCGCCCCGATCTCCTGGAGCGTCTCCCCCACCGAGCGCGTCATCGCCTCCATCTCATCCTCGGGCACGCTCGCGTCGATGACATGCGCGAGCAGATCCGCGCGCCTGGTCTCCTCCAGCGTCGCCCCGAACGCGTCCACGAGCTGGTGCGGCAGCTTGCGGATGAAGCCGACCGTGTCGCTCAGCAGGTACTGCCTGCCGCTCAGCCTCAACGTCCGCACCGTCGGGTCGAGCGTGTTGAACAACCGGTCGCGCACGCTCACCTCCGCGCCGGTCAGGGCGTTCAGCAGCGTCGACTTGCCCGCGTTCGTATACCCCACCAGCGCCACCGTCGGCAACGCCGCACGCTCGCGCTCGGCGCGCATCACCGCGCGTGTGCCCTTCACGTGCTCCAGCCGCCTGCGCAGGGCGGAGATACGGTCACGCGCCAGCCGCCGGTCGGTCTCGATCTGGCTCTCGCCCGGTCCCCTCGTGCCGATCCCGCCGCCGAGGCGCTCGAGATGGCTCCACAGCCCGCGCATCCGCGCGAGGTTGTACTCCAGCTGGGCCAGCTCGACCTGCAGCTTGCCATCGGCGCTGGCCGCATGGTCGGCGAAGATGTCCAGGATGATCGCGGTCCGGTCTACGACCGGTAGGCCCAGCGCCTCTTCGAGATTGCGCTCCTGCCTGGGACTCAGCTCGTCATCGCAGGCGATCACGTTCGCGTCGCACGCGTGCGCGGCCTCCTTTGTCTCCTTGACCTTCCCTGGGCCGAGATACGTATTGGGGTGCGGCAGCTCGCGGCGCTGAACCATCTCGCCGACGACTGCCACTCCCGCCGTGCGCAGCAGCTCGCCAAGCTCCTCCAGATCATCGCCGTCGGGCAGGGCGGCTATGCAGAGGGCTCGCTGGCGTGCGCGCTGTGTTTGCTCCATCCAGCTCTCAGTCTAGTGTCTCGATTCAAAAATTCGGTGAGGGTTTGCCGAAGTGGATGGTCGTGATCTGACGTTCGATGGCGGCGGTCTGCATGCTGGTAGCACGTGGGCCGTCGACGGCGGGCGTCAGGCGCGGACAGACGCCGGGAAACGCCATCGAATTTTTGAATCGCGACACCAGATCGCCGGCCGCGAGGTTTCTGTCAATGCCCCCGCAACGCCTGCGGCTGCGGTAAGCGGCGCCGACAGCGCCGGATGAAAGAGCCGGCTCCCGGCTTACCCATTCCTACCCCCCGAGCGCCCCCAGCCTTTTCACGGCCTCCAGCAGTCTGTCATCTCCCGTCGTCAGCGAGATCCGGAACCACCCCTCCCCCGCCGGGCCGTATATAGATCCAGGAGACAACACCACGGCGGCCTGCTCCAGCACGTGCTCGCAGTACGCCTCCGAGCTGTCATGTCCCGCCGGCACAGGCGCCCACACGTAGATCGTGCTGTGCGGCGGCTTGACGTCCACGCCGATTCCTCTCAGCGCTTCACACACGAGATCGCGCCGGCGCACGTACAGTTCGCTCATCGCCGCGACCTCCACATCCGCATCGGGCGACAGCGCCGCGACCCCCGCCAGCTGCACCGCGTCGAACATACCCGAGTCGATGTTCGTCTTCAGCCGCCAGTACGTCTGGATCGCCTCGGCGTTTCCGACCACGACCGCGCAACGCCAGCCGGTCATGTTGTAACCCTTCGACAGCGAGAACACCTCGACCCCGACGTCCTTCGCGCCCGCCGTCGCCAGGAACGAGGGCGCGCGATATCCGTCGTATGAGATCTCCGAGTAGGACTGGTCGTGCACGACCAGGATCTCGTACGCGCGCGCAAACTCGACCACCCGCTCGAAGAACCCCTCCGGCACGACCGCACCCGTCGGATTGTTGGGGTAGTTCAGGAACATCAGCTTCGTCTTCTTCGCGATCTCCTCGTCGATCGCGCCAAGGTCGGGAACGAACCCCAGCTCTGGCCTCAGCGCCATCAGCACCGGCTCCGCGCCCGCCAGCCACGGCCCGCCCGTATACACCGGATATCCGGGGTCGGCCGCCAGCGCATAGTCGCCCGGATCGAGAAACGCGAGGTTCAGGTTGAATATCGCCTCCTTCGCGCCGAGCGCCGGCACGATCTCGCTCTCTGGGTCCAACTTCACGTCGAACCGCCGCTCGTAGAAGTCGCGCACCGCGCCCCTGAACTCTTTGCGCCCGCGGTTGCTGGGGTATTTGTGTGTCTCGGGCTCGCTGATTGCCTCCCGCATCGCCAGCACGATCAACGGCGACGTCGGGCGGTCCGGGTCGCCGATCCCGAGGCTGATCACGTCCACGCCTTCCTTGCGCTTCGCCGTGATCTTCCGCTCCAGTTCGGCGAACGCGTACGGCGGAATTCGCTCCAATCGCTTACTCGGTCTCATGCAGCTCCTCCAGCTCCTTTGCAAACTCGTCGCTCAGGCGGCCTTCGAACACCGGCCGCGCCCAGCCTGTCAGGTTGACCTGCAACTCATCCCCCACCTCGACCTCCAACTCACCGCCATCCAGCATCACTGTCACTCGCTTGACATCCTCTCGCCGGTCCCCTCCGTGTCCCTCGACGTACGCGACCGCCGCTCCCGTCGCACCTGTGCCCGATGACAACGTCTCCCCCACGCCGCGCTCGAATATACGCGCGCGGATGCGGGCGGGTGGGCCCTGTTCCACCTCGGTGTACCACGACACGTTCGTACGGTTCGGGAACTTCTCGTTCCCTTCGATCCCCGGACCGATCGCGTTCAGATCGAGCCCGTCAAGCTCCGCCTCGCTCCCAACTTCGATCGCGCACTGCGGGTTGCCGATTGACACGTGCCTGAACCGCCACACCCGTCGGCCGGCGTTCAGCTCGCCACGACCATCGGGGGGTCCACCGGGGAAGTCCTTTGATGTCAGACTCGCCCTGCCCATGTCTACCCTGCACGTGTCCGGCCCTGTGATCGTCGGTCTGATCTCGCCGGCCACCGTGCTGATCGCAAACTCGTCCTGCTCGGTCCATCCGCGCATGCGCAGATACAAGATCGCCTCGCGCGCCCCGTTTCCCGACAGCTCGGCCTCGGATCCATCCGGGTTGAAGATTCGCAAGCCGGCCACGTGCTCGGGATTCGTGGGGTGCGATAGCAGCAGCACCCCGTCGGCCCCGGCGCCGAAGTGACCGTCGCACAGGCTGCGTATTCGCCCACGAGTCAGATCGAACGGGAGCTCGTCCCGCTCGATGATCAGGTAGTCGTTGCCCAGCGCCTGCCACTTCTCGAATCGCATAGGGCGCGTGAGTCTATGACCTCACGTCTGTCCGGCCGGGTGCGCCTCCCCGTCAAGCGCCTCCACGATCTCCCCCGCCACGTCCTCCGGATCGCGCCCGGTCACATCGATCGTCCACACCCCGGCGAGCTTGCGCATCCACGACAGCTGGCGCTTGGCGTAGTTGCGCGTGCGCCGCTTCATCGCCTCGACGTCGCCCGCCAACAGCTCTTCGAACCCGAGCGCCTTGCGCGCCGTCTCAGACGCGCCCGCTTCGTGCGCGCGTCCGACCTCCTCGCGCACGCCCGCTTTCAGCATCGCCTCCACGCGCGCGTCGATCTGCGCGTACAACGCCTCGCGCTCCATCCTCAACCCGACCAGCAGCGTCGGGCGGCGCACGTCCTCGCTCCACAGCTGGGACTCTGCGCCGTCCCCGTCAGCCGGGGGCTCCAGTTCGCCCGCGTCCAGCAGCTCCAGCGCGCGCACGACGCGCTGGCGATCGTTCGGGTCCAATCCCTGCGCCGCCCACGCCGCACGCTCTGTCAGTACCGCGTGCAACGCCGGGGCGCCACGGCGCTGCAGCTCCGCCCGCCAGCGCTCGCGCGCACCCTCCGCCGGCGGCGGCTTCATGTCCAGCTCAGTCAGCGCTGCGCGCAGGTACAGCCCCGTCCCACCCACCACGATCGGTCGCCGGCCCGCGCTGAGCAGCCCGTCAATCTCCGCATGCGCCAGCTGCGCGTACTCCCCGGCGCTGAACGTTCCATCGATGGGTACGAACGACACCAGCCGGTGCTCCAGCTGCGCCCGCTCGCTTGCGCTCGCTACGCCCGTCAGCGTCTCCAGGCCCTTATACACCTGGAGCGCGTCCGCGGACACGGCCACCGGTTCCTCTCCCCGCGCGCGCAACCGCCGTGCGAGCGCGACCGCGACCGCGGTCTTGCCCACGCCCGTGGGGCCGAACAGCGCGATGACCTCGCAGGAGCCGGTTTCAGGCGCTGGTCGATCCTCGTGCATTCGCCCAGTATCGCGTCGCTGCACATAACGCCGGACGCGCCGCGTTGCCGTAGGCTGGCTGACATGCAGATCTCAGGCTCCACCGTCCTGCTCACCGGCGCCACCGGCGGCCTTGGGCATGCGATCGCCCGCGCACTGCACGCCCGCGGTGGCGATCTGATTCTCACCGGGCGCCGCGCGGACGTGCTTGCGCCGCTCGCGGCCGAGCTGGACGGCGCGCGCACACTGGCGGTGGACCTCAGCGATCCCGCCGAGCTGGACCGCCTAGCGCGGGAGGCCGGCGAGGTGGACATCCTCGTCGCGAACGCCGGACTGCCCGCCACGGGGCGGCTAGAGTCATTCACGATGGCCGAGATCGACCGCGCGCTGGCCGTCAACCTGCGCGCGCCAATCGCCCTCGCGCACGCGCTTGCGCCCGGCATGATCGAGCGGGGCCACGGGCACCTGTCGTTCATGTCTTCGCTGAACGGCAAGGTGGCGACCCCCCAGACCGCCGTCTACAACGCGACCAAGTTCGGCCTGCGCGGCTTCGCCTCCGCTCTGCGCGCCGACCTGCGCACGAACGGCGTCGAGGTCTCGGCCGTGTTCCCGGGCTTCATCCGCGACGCAGGGTTCTTCGCCGACTCCGGCGTGAAACTCCCGCCGGGCGTCGGTACGCGCTCGCCCCAGGACGTCGCCCGGGCGGTCGTCAGTGCGATCGAGCACAACCGCGGCGAGGTCGATGTCGCGCCGCTTACATTGCGCCTCGGCTCCGCCTTCGCCGGGCTCGCGCCCGAGGTCGCGGCCACCGTGAGCCGCAAGCTGGGCGCCGACAAGATCGCCGGCGAGATGGCCGCGGGCAACGCTTCGAAGCGCTGAGCGGTCGCTGTACGCCGCATCGGCCTTACAAACCTCCTACACACGTCTTTGCCCCACCTTAGCCAGCCCTACGGGCGCGCTTAGCGGACGGGTGGACGATGGCTCGCACATGCAGTCATCGATCTACCAACAGGAGGTTTGACCCCATGCACGTATCGAAACTGCTCGGAGCCACGATGGTCGCCGGCGCGCTTGCCGCCACAGGCGCCGTCGCCGGCATCGCCGGTGCGGCCGCCGCCCCGAGCGCCACGAGCACCACGAGCACCACGAACACAACGACGACCCCGTCCACGACCACCACGACCCCGACGACGCCCTCCAATCCGGCTCCGAGTCAGAAATCTGGCACGCCGCCCCAATCTGGCTCGTCGGGCAAACACCCGTGCCCGAACATGGGCTCGGGCTCCAGCTCGGGCTCCAGTTCCGGCTCGTCCGGGTCCAATTCGGGCGCGAGCGGAGCTCCGGGCCCGCCGCCGGGCGCCACGTCTCAGTAGCAGCCCATCAAGGCTCGCCGCCTTGACGAGCCCCTAACCGGTCGCCCTCGCCGGCAGACGCTCTGATCCTGAGAGCGTCTGGCTGGTGGCGGCGATGATCTCCACCTCCGTCAGCTCTCCGGGCGCGGCGAGGCCGGTGAAGTTCACGGCCTTGTTGTGCCGCGTGCGCCCGCGCAGGCGTTCGGGGTCGGTGCGCGATGGGCCTTCCACCAGCACCTCCACCGTGCGTCCCACGAACCTTTGGGCGCGCTCACGGGCGCGGCGCTGGACCACCTCCAGGAGGCGCTCCATGCGCTCCACCTTCACCGGATGAGCCACGATGCCCTCGGTCAGCTCGGCGGCCTCGGTTCCGCGTCGGGGCGAGAACAGGAACGTGAACGCGCTGTCGTACCCGACCCGCTCGACCACATCCAGTGTCTGCGCGAAGTCCTCCTCGGTCTCCCCGGGGAACCCGACGATGATGTCGGTCGTGAGCGCCGCGTCGGGCACGTGCTCGCGAATCAGCGCGACCCGGTCGAGGTAGCGCTCGCGATCATACGTGCGCCGCATCGCTTTCAGGATGCGACTGGAGCCTGACTGCAGTGGCAGGTGGATGTGCTCGCAGACGCTGTCCAACTCGGCGTGAGCGCGGATCACGTCCTCCCGCATGTCCTTCGGGTGGGGGCTTGTGTAACGGATGCGCTCGATCCCGCCGATCGCGTCGATCTCCCTGAGCAGTCCCGCGAACGTGGCGCGCTCCGGACGCAGGTCGCGTCCGTAGGAGTTGACGTTCTGCCCGAGCAGCGTAACCTCGCGCACGCCGTCGGCGGCCATCGCGCGGGTCTCGGCGAGAAGCTCGGCGAATGGCCGCGAGACCTCACGCCCGCGCGTGGATGGCACGATGCAGTAGGAGCAAGCGCAGTTGCAGCCGACGCTGATCTGCAGCCACCCCTGGAACTGGCGCTCGCGACGCGCGGGCAGATGGCCGGTAAATCCCTCGAACTCGAAGTACCCCTGCGCGCTCAGCGAGTCGCTCGTCAGGAACTCGGCGAGCTTGTGCACCTGGCCCGGGCCGAACGCGACGTCCACGAACGGGAACCGCTCGAACACCTCATCCTTGACGGACTGCGCCCAACAGCCGCCCACACCGACGATCCGCTCGGGCCGTTCGCTCTTGAGGCGTTTGGCCTCGCCGAGGTGGGCGATGAACCGGCTGTCGGCCGACTCGCGGATCGAGCACGTGTTGAACAGGATGAGGTCGGCCGTGCTGCGCTCCGGCGCCTCGCTGTAACCCAACGACTCGAGCATCCCCTTCATATGCTCCGAGTCGTGCTCGTTCATCTGGCAGCCGAACGTGGTCAGGTGGTAGCGCTTCATGTCAACAGCGTATCCGGAGCAGGGTGTCTTGCCGAGCCAGACGCGACGTCGATCGACGGCCTAAGCTGCTCCGACCCCACAACGACGGGAGCTTCGGTTGCTATACGTCGGCCTAGGCATCATCTACGTCTTTCTGCTGCTGTTTCTCGGTATCAAAACGCTCAAAAACGGCCACTGGATCCTGTTCATCATCGGGTTCATCATCCCGTTGGTTTGGATCATCGGCGGCATGCTGCCGCCCAAGGGCATGTCGCGAATAGACGAGCTCTACGCGCGTCGCGATGAGGCGAGCTGAGTAGTTCAGCGCGCCCTACGCGGCCGCCACAACCGGCTCGTTAACAACCGGCTCGCCCACGATCGGCGTCGGGCTCACATCCTTGTCGCGGTCAATCGGGGTGACGTGCTCGCGGCCGATGCCCAGCGCGGCGTAGATCTTCTGCTCGATCTCCTTCATCACCGCGGGGTTGGCGTCGAGATGAGCCTTGGCGGCGGCGCGACCCTGGCCGAGACGGTCCTCGCCGTAGGAGAAGAACGAGCCGGACTTGGACACGATGTTGTGCTCGATTCCGAGGTCGAGCAGGCAGCCGGAGGTAGAGATGCCTTTGCCGAACTCGATGTCGAACTCGGCCTGCCTGAACGGCGCGGCGACCTTGTTCTTGACGACCTTCACGCGCACGCGATTGCCGACCGCCTCGGTGCCGTCCTTGAGGGTCTCGATGCGCCGGATGTCCAGGCGCTGGGAGGCGTAGAACTTCAGTGCGCGCCCTCCCGGCTGGGTCTCGGGCGAGCCGAACATGACGCCGACCTTTTCGCGGATCTGGTTGGTGAGGATGCACAGCGTCTGCGTACGGTTGAGGTTGCCCGCGAGCTTGCGCATCGCCTTGGACATCATCCGCGCCTGCTCGCCGACGCTCTGATCTTCCATCTGGCCCTCTAGCTCCTTGCGCGGAGTGAGCGCGGCAACCGAGTCGATCGCGACCACGTCGACCGCGCCGGAGCGCACGAGCATGTCGGCGACCTCCAGCCCCTGCTCGCCATAGTCGGGCTGGGAGACGAGCAGCTCGTCGATGTCGACCCCGATCTCCTGCGCGTACAGCGGGTCCATCGCGTGCTCGGCGTCGATGAACGCGCACACCCCGCCGAGCTTCTGCGCCTCGGCGAGCACGTGGTAGATCAGCGTCGTCTTGCCCGAGGACTCGGGGCCGTACACCTCGACGATGCGCCCCCGGGGCACACCCCCGATGCCGAGCGCCAGATCGAGCGAGAGCGCGCCCGTGGGAATCACGTCGACGCGCACCTGCGCGCCCTCGTCGCCCATGCGCATGACCGTGCCCTTGCCGAACTCGCGCTCGATCTGCGTGAGCGCCCCCTTCAGGGCGGCGTCGCGTGCCTTTGCGGCCTTCTCCTCTTCGTTCACGGGCATGGTCTTACTCCTCCGGTCGAGATGGGATGGACAAGCTACGGGGCGCTTCGGACGGAACGTCTGTTCGTATGTTCTGGTCCGCCGGAGCGATCCCTTCAGGACGGAACGAGCGTGCGTGTCGCCAGCGCCTCGTAGGACGCTCCCCCGGGCGACAGCCACGAGCGGTACAGGACGATCGACCCCGGTGTGAACGACAGCGCCGGCGTGGCGGGCAATACGCGCCCGCCCCTCGATCCACGGGGGCCGTCGCGCATACGCGCAAGCGTGACGTGCGCACGAAACCGCCGTCGCTCCTCGCGAAAGTCGCAGGTTCGCGCGAGCGCGTCGATCAGAGCGCCGTGCAGCGCCGTCAGTCCGCCGTCGGGGTCCTCGCCCACCTCGACCGCCAGCGCGCGCGGACGGCGCGGGGGCAGCCACAGCGGCGCGCCGATCGACAGCTCGCCCACGGGCATGGCGCATTCGTCCAGGGCCTCGCCGATCGTCGCGATCTCCTCGACGGGCCGGTTGCCGATAAAGCACAGCGTGACGTGCAGCAGCTCGGGGTCCAGCACGCGCACGGGCGTAGGTCCGCCGCCGTGCATGCCAAGCCCCCGTACCGCCGTCCTGGCCCAGGCGGCCAGTTCCTCGCATACCTCCGCCGGCGGGTCCACCGCGACGAACAGGCGGGCAGTGGAAGCGTTCGTCATCTCACGCATAAAACAGGTTGTCCCGCTCGCGTTGCCCCGTCGGCATAGCTCCAGGATGTGACCCTCCGGCGGCGTTCAGCCGTCGGCCTCGCCCAGCAACAACCGCCTGATGAGGTGCATCGCCACCGTCGTGGCGCGATCTCTGATGTCGACGCGCCCGCCCGGCAGGTTCACCGAGCGCGTGATCGCAGCGCCCCTGGGGCCCGCCACGCTCAGCCACACGAGGCCTACGGGCTTCTGCTCCGTGCCCCCACCCGGCCCGGCCACACCCGTGACTCCCACCCCCACGTCCGCACCCGTCCGCGCGCGCACGCCCTCGGCCAGCGCCCCGGCAACCTGTTCGGACACCGCGCCGTGCTCCTCGATCAGCTTCGGATCGACACCGGCCAACTCGACCTTCGCATCGTTCGAGTACACCACCACGCCGCCCTTGACGTACTCCGACGCGCCCGGCGGCTCGGTCAGCCGCGCGGCCACCAGACCTCCGGTGCAGGACTCGGCGGTCGCAATCGCCCAGCTCTTGTCGCGCAGCATCTTCGCCACCTGCTCGTCCACCGTGCTGCCGTCCGGTGAGAACAGCGTGTCCTTGTGGCGTTCGGTCACAACCCGCGCGAATGCCTCATACACCCCGGCCGCGTCCGGCTCATAGCGCGTCACGACCTCGATCTCGCCGCGTTTCAGGCACGTCGTGACCTCGAGCTTCCCCAGTTCGATCCCCTGCGCTTGCGCCTCGCGCAGCGTCTCGGCGATCTCTGACTCGGGGATTCCGAACAGCCTCATCGTCCTCTGCTCGTACTTGGTCGCATCCTTGATTGCCTCCCGCAGCGCATCCGTCTGCACCGCGGCCCGCCACATCGGCTGAAGCTCGCGCGGGGGACCCGGCAGCACGACCACCGTCGGGCCGCGCCCGCGCGCGTTTGGAGTGGCCGTAGATCCGGCGGCTGGAGATTCCATCCCTCCCGGCGGGACCACAAGCCCCGGTGCCGTCCCCACCGGTGCGAGCACCGTCGCGCCGTCAGGCACCATCGCCTGCTTGCGCGTACCCTCCTGCATCGCCGCCCTGTCCAGGTTGGGCCAACGCTCGGCCAGCGGACGCACGATCTCGGTGATCCTCCGCTCCAGCTCCCCGTCCAGCACCATCTCTCGTTCCTGGAACCGACCGACCACCTCGGCCGTGAGGTCGTCCGCCGTCGGCCCCAGCCCACCGCTCGTCAGCACCAGGTCGATCCCCTGCTCGGCCATGAACCGCAGGGCTCTATCCATGTCCTGCGGACGATCCCCCACGATCGTGACATACGCGAGATCCACTCCAAGTTCGCGCAGGCGATCGGCCAGCCACGGCCCGTTGCGATCCCGCACGCGCCCGCCCAGCACCTCGGTGCCCGTGACGACTATTCCCGCCCGTGCGCTCATTCGCAGGTCGGCAGGTGCCCAGACGCGAGTGTCCTACGACCGGCCTTGGTGATCGAGTAACCGATCGCGCCGCTGCTCGCCGGCACCGTTCGTGGCGTGCCGTCGATCAGAAGCGTCACGGCGTTGTTGCCCAGCGTCAGCACAAAGTGCTTGGCGTGGAACGTGGGCGTCCGCGAGCCCGCTTCCAGCGTCTGTCCCGCGACGAGTCTCTTTCCCCCTTCGCCGATCAGACAGACATACACCGTTCCCGTCGCCCGCAGCGACAGCGACACCGTCGTGCCGCCTTTCGAGGCCGTCCCGCTCTGAGCGTCGCCCCGATGCCTGGACGCACCCCGGTGCGCCGTCCCGTGTCTCGTCGCCGTATCCGTTTTCGCGCTCGTCGCGGTGGTCGATCCTCCGTTCCCGCCCCCTGACAGCAATCCCACGACCAGCAGCACGATCACGACCACGACGATCCCCACCAGCGCCATGTACCCGCGTGAAGGGCGCCGGCCGGGCACGCGCACCCCCACCCGTCGCGGGCTTGACACGATCGGCTCGGGCGGCTCGCTCGGGCGCTCGTTGTGCAGCCGATACTCCTCCACCAGCGCCTTCCCGTCCAGGCCCAGCGCGGTCGCGTACGTGCGCAGGAAGCTCTTGACGAACGTGGGGCCCGGGAGCAGGTCCCACTCTTCGTTCTCGAGCGCGCGCAGGTACTTGGCGCGAATCTTCGTCTGCGCCTCGATCTCGGACACGTCGATCCGCTCGCGCATCCGCGCCTCGCGCAGCGTCTCACCGATTTCGGGCATATCCGCGTGAAGGCTAGAGGTTTGCGGCTTTCACCATGTTCACGGCACGCTTTCGTGCACTGCGTGCCCATGAGCGCCCAGGCACGTCCAACCCGACTGGAGGCGGTAACACAAGCCCGCATGCGGGCGCCGCGCCGGATTGCCTACCCCAAAACCACCCCGCTCACAACTCCACCGGCGCCGACGGCTGGGGGGACGAGGATTCCAATCCGGCCAGGACTCGCGGCAGATCGGCTTCACTGACCAGCACCTGCCTGGGCTTGGAGCCCTCGTATCCGGAGATCACGCCGCGGCGCTCGAGCATGTCGATCAGCCTGCCGGCCCGCGTGTACCCCAACCGCAGCCTGCGCTGCAGCATCGAAGTCGACGCCGTGCCCATCTCCGCGACGAGCGTGATCGCATCTCTCAGCAGCGGGTCCTCGTCGGGGTCGAACTCGTCCGCACCCGCTCCACCCTCGGGCTCTGAGGGCTCGACCTCCTCCAGCAGCTCCTCGCGCAGTTCCGGCTCGCCCTGTTTGCGCCACAGCTCCGTCAGCCTCGCGATCTGCGGCTCGTCGATGTACGCGCCCTGAATTCGCTGCAGCCGCGAGGTGCCGACGGGGCTGAACAGCATGTCGCCCTGCCCCAGCAGCGACTCCGCGCCGTTCTGGTCGAGGATCACCCGCGAGTCGGTCTGGCTGGAGACCGCAAACGCGATACGCGACGGTACGTTCGCCTTGATCATGCCCGTGATCACATCCACCCGCGGGCTCTGCGTCGCCAGCACGAGATGAATCCCGACCGCCCGCGCCTTCTGCGCGAGGCGGATGATCGAATCCTCCACGTCCGCCGGCGCGACCATCATCAGATCCGCGAGCTCGTCGATCACACACAGGATGTATGGCAACGGCGCTTCGTCTCGCTTCGCGCGAGCCTTGTTCAGCTCGATCAGGCTGCGCGTGCGCGCGAGCGACATGATCCCGTAGCGCTGCTCCATCTCCTTGACGAGGTTCTGTAGCGCGTTGGCCGCCATCCGCGGGCTCGTGATCACGGGCGTCAGCAGATGCGGAATCGACTCGTAATGGTTGAGCTCCACCTGCTTGGGATCGACCAGCACGAGGCGCACCTCGTGCGGGCTCGCGCGCAGCAGCACGCTGCAGAGCATCGCGTTGATCGCGCCCGACTTGCCCGCGCCCGTCGTTCCCGCAACCAGCAGGTGCGGCATCTTCGCAAGATCCGCGCCGATCGCCTTGCCCGCCACGTCCTTGCCGAGCCACACCGTCAGCGGCGACCAGTCCTTCGGCGGCTGCTGGAACACGTCGCCGAGCCTCACGACCTTGCGGCGGGCGTTGGGCACCTCCACGCCGACCGCCTGCTTGCCCGGGATCGGCGCGAGGATGCGGATGTCCGTCGCCGCCAGCGCATACGCGAGGTCATCCTTCAGCTGCGCCACCTTCGCGACCTTCGTGCCCGGCGCCAGTCGCAGCTCATAGCGGGTGATGTGCGGTCCCGCGACCGTCCCGATCACCTTCGCCTGCACCCCGAAATGGCCAAGCGCCTCGGTCAGGCTGACGGCGGTGCGCTCCTGTCCGGCGGTGTCCGGCCGTGATTGCTCGCCGGTGGAACGCGTCAGCAGCCTGCTCGCGTCCGGCAGCTCCCACACGAAGTCCGGGTCCTCGGTCACGCTGTCGCGGTAACGGCCCTGCGGCGTCAGCTCGCCCGGCTCGCCCGGGTCCGCGTGCGCCGGCCGATCTTCGATCGGTCCTGGGATCGCCTCATCCTCGGCGTCATCGCCCGCATCATCGCCGAGTCCGGACGTCCCACCGTCGGTTCCGGCGGCCACCTCATCATCATCGCCCGGCAGCGCGCCCGCGGCGAAGTCCTCGTCGATCCCCGTCCCGTCCTGCGACGGCGCCTCCACATGGGTCGCCCTCACGATCAGATCCTCGGGCTCGGGCTCGGGTACCAGCAACGGCTCTGAGGCAACAGATACCGGCTGTTTGCGCAAGCCCCGCGCCAGCTTCCAGAGACGCCCGCCGACAGACCGCAGCGCGCCCGCCGGCGAGGATCCCGTCAGCAGCGTTGCCCCGACGAACAACAAGAAGATAACGAGGAGGTCCACGCCCACGCTCTGAACCAGCCTGTGAGCGGACCGGTACAGCGCCTCGCCCACGACGCCCCCGTGCGACTGCAGGAACACGCCCGACCACGACGACTCGCCCGGCTCCGGGCTTGAACCCGAGCTGACCCCGAGCGTGCCGGCCGCCAGCGCCATCATCACCGCCGCCGCGATGCACGCCGCGCCGACCGATCGAAGATCGGCCAGCAACGGCCGCATCTCGGGCCATGCCGGACGCGCCAGCAACGCGCCGCCGCCGAAGACCAGCGCGATCGGCGCGAACACCTTCGCCCGGCCCACACACCAGCCGAGCGCTTCCTCCAGACCGTTGCCGAGGCCCCCTCCGGCCGGAGGGCCTCCGGATCCATACAGGACGAACCCCAGGAACACGCCCATGGCGATCATCCCGAACCCGAGCATGTCGCGCTGGCGCTGATCGAGCTCCGGTCTGCGCGGCGGCCACAGACGCGCGATCAGCTCCCGTGGCGCGAACCCGGACCGCCCGCGGCGCCTGCGCGCGCGGGGCCGCGTACGCGCGCGCGTTTTGGCGGCTCTTTTCGAAGTCGTCTTTCGCGTGGCGGTCGAGCGCCGTCTGGTCGTACTCATCCCGCGCAACTTCGACGCCGATCCCCCGGAACCTGCCTGTATGGGTCCGCGGAAAGCCTTACGATCGCTTTACTGCGCTTCGGTACATAAAGAACCCTGCTCATGAACGACTTCTCCGCCATGAACCATCCCCCCCTCAGGAACGACTTCTCCGCCATGAACCGCCTCCCCTCAGGAACGACTTCTCCGCCATGAACCGCCTCCCCTCATGAACGACTTCTCCCGCGCCCCCAGAGTGCTTGTCGTCGAGGACGACGAGGACATCGCCCAGGCCCTGCAGCGCTCATTGCGGATGGAGGGGTATGAGGTGCGCGCCGCGCCCGACGGCTCCACCGCGCTGGAGCACGGCAGAGCGTTCGCGCCCGATCTCGTGATCCTCGACCTCGGCCTGCCCGGACTCGACGGGCTGGAGGTCGCGCGCGCCCTGCGCGCCGAGGACGACGTGCCGATCCTGATCCTCACCGCCCGCGATGCGCTGGAGTCGCGCGTGGAGGGTCTGGACGCCGGCGCCGATGACTACCTGGTCAAGCCGTTCGAGCGCCAGGAGCTGCTCGCGCGCATGCGCGCGCTGTTGCGCCGCCGCCCGCCGCGCGGGTCAGCGCCGCTGCGCGTATCCGACCTGTCGTTGAACGCGGACACCCACGAGGTGGTTCGCAACGAGCGCTCGATCGACCTAACCCAGCGCGAGTTCGAGCTGCTCGAGTACCTGATGCGCAACGAGCGCATCGTCATCTCGCGCCAGCGGTTGCTGGACGAGGTGTGGGGGTATGACCCGTTCTCGACGACGAACACGATCGAGGTGTTCGTCTCGAACCTGCGTCGCAAGCTCGAGGCCGAAGGAGAGCCCCGCCTGCTGCACACGATCCGGGGAGCCGGCTACGTTCTCCGTGCGTAGGCTGTCCGCCGCGTTTGACCGGCTGCCGATCCGCACGCGCCTGGCGGGTGTGTCCGCGCTGCTGACGTTCACGATCCTGTGCGCATTCGCGGTGGCGATCGGGTCGCTGACGGTGCATCGCATCCGCTCGGACTTCAATCGCGACGTCGAAACGACCGCTCAGCAGCTCCCGAATCAGCTGAGCATCAAGGTCAACCCGGCGACGTACAAGATCGAATCGATCGAACCGCCGCTCGCGGACCTGGTCACTCCCGCGCACGAGGCGGTCATCCGGGTGCTCGCGCTCGGCGGAGCCACGATCGAACAGGCGCCGTCGAACGCTCCGAACCTCGGCAGTCCCTCCACCCAGCCGCACACGACCGCCGACTACCGGGTGGTCAGCCGCTCCGCGATCGTTCGCATCGCCGGCAGCGGCGAGCCGATCGGCCGGGTCGTCATCCAGTACGGGCGCTCGGTCTCCGACACCGAGGCGACCGTCGCCCGCGTCGAGCTGCTGCTGGTGCTGGGCGTACTCGCCGGCTCCGGCCTGGCGCTGCTCGCCGGGGTCGCGATCGCGCGGCGCGCAATGGCACCGATCGCGGAGCTGACCGCCACCGCGGAGCAGATCGCGCGCACGCGCGACCCCTCCCGCACCGTCCCCCAACCACAGGCCGACGACGAGGTGGCCGAGCTCGCGCGCACCCTGGAGGGCATGCTCAGAGAGCTGGACGCCGCGCGTGGCGAGACCGAGGCGATGCTCGACCGCCAGCGTCGCTTCGTCGCCGACGCCTCACACGAGCTGCGCACCCCCCTGACGAGCGTGCTCGCCAACCTCGAGCTGCTGGCCGACTCGCTGCACGGAGACCAGGGCGATGCCGCCCACTCGGCGTTGCGTTCCTCCCGGCGCATGCGCCGGCTCGTGGCCGACCTGCTGCTGCTCGCGCGCACCGACGTCGGGCGCGTGGTGCCCCACGAGCCGTGCGATCTAGCCCAGATCGTGGTCGAGGCCGCCGCCGAGCTGGGACCTGTCAGCGACGCGCATGACATCGAGCTGGACGTCGGGCGGGCGGGACCGGTTCTTGTCGAGGGCTCCCGTGACGAGCTGCACCGCCTCACGATCAACCTGATCGAGAACGCCCTCCGCCACACCCCGCCAGGCAGCGAGATCCGGGTTTCCACGCGCGTCGTGGGGGCCGCGGGCGCAGGCGCGATCCAAAGCGCGGGGGCGGCTGGGCCCGGCGGTCAGGCCGAGCTGGTCGTCGAGGACAACGGCCCCGGCGTGCACGCAGAGATCGCCCCCACCCTGTTCGAACGCTTTGTCCGCGGCGCGGGGGATCGCGGCGGCTCCTTCGGGCTGGGCCTGGCGATCGTCCGCGCGGTAGCGGAGTCACACGGCGGCTCGGTCAAACTGGAGGACCGGGTTCCCCACGGCGCGCGGTTCGTGGTCGATCTGCCGGCTACGACAGAGAGCGCAGAACCTCAACTACGACCAGCAGCACCATCGGTCTCCGCTTGAGTCGTAGAACACCTTCCGTGAACAGCGACGCGTAGAACAGCTACCAGCGTGTTGGACCGGCCCCTGGATACCGCGCTCAAGGTCACCATCGATCAATGGCCGGGCAAGCCACAAGCCGACAAATCGCTATGCGCCCAATTGCGTAGCCCCAACCACACAAGAACTGCAACCCGCCGGTTCTCCAACGCTAGACCTCGACCACACAAGAACTGCAACCCACCGATTCTCCAACGCTAGACCTCGACCACACAAGAACTGCAACCCACCGGTTCTCCAACGCCCCAACCACAAGAACTGCAACCCGCTGGTTCCCCAACGCTAGACCTCGACCACCACGGGCAAGACCATCGGGCGCCGCTTGAGCCGGTCATAGACCAATTTCGCGAGGTCGTCGTGCAGGACCTGCTGGAGCAGGTCGACCTCGTGGATCTCCTCGCGCGCGGCGCGCTTCAACGAGCCTTCGACGGTCGCGCGGATCTCTCCTACGAGCTCGTCGGCCTGGTCCAGGAAGGGGACGCCGCGGAAGATCACCTCGGGATCGGCGACCGAGCTCCCGTCCCGCTCGGCGATCGTTACGACGACGATGAAGATGCCGTCCGCGGAGAGCATCCGCCGGTCGCGCAGGGCGACGTCGGCCATGTCGCCGATCTCGACGCCGTCGACGAAGATCATCCCCGCGGGCTCGCGCGAGCCGAAGCGCGCCCCCCGCCCGTCAATATCGAGGGGCAGACCGTTGTCGCCCTGGAAGATGTCCTCCGGGGGCACCCCGACGGCTTCCGCCAGCTGCGCGTGGAGGCGCAGGCGCTTGAAGTCGCCGTGAAAGGGCATGACGTAACGCGGCTTGACGAGGTTCAGCATCAGCTTGACCTCCTCGGCGTAACCGTGGCCTGAGGCGTGCACGGGGGCATCCTGAGGAGTGATGACATCGCAGCCGATGTGGTAGAGGCGGTCGATCGTCTCGTTGACGGCGCGCTCGTTGCCGGGGACGGGCGTGGCGCTGAACACGACGGTGTCGCCGCCACGCAGCTGCACCTGGGGGTGGTCGCGGTAGGCCATCCGCCGCAAGGCGCTCAAGGGCTCGCCCTGGGAGCCGGTTGAGATGATCACGACGCGCTCGTCGGGGAAGTCTTCGATCTCGCGCGGGCCGACGAGCATCCCGTCGGGCACCTCGATGTGGCCGAGCTGACGGCCGATCGTGACGTTCTTGCGCATCGAGCGCCCGACCAGCGCGACCTTGCGGTCCAGGGCGGCGGCGGCGTCGACGACCTGCTGCACGCGGTGGATGTTCGACGCGAAGCTCGTGACGACGATCCGTCCTTCACAGCGTGCGAACGTCTCCTCCAGGTGGGGACCGACGACCGACTCCGATGGGGAGAAGCCGGGACGGTCGACGTTCGTGGAGTCCCCGCAAAGGAGCAGGACGCCTTCGCGCCCGAGCTCGGCAAGACGGGAGACGTCCGCGGGCGGCCCGTCCACGGGCGTCTGGTCGAACTTGTAGTCGCCGGTGATCAGGACGGTCCCAAGCTCGGTGCCGAGCGCGACCGCGGAGGCGTCGGGGATCGAATGGGTCATGTGGATCAGCTCCAGCTCGAACGGCCCGAGGTCCAGGGCCTCGCCGGGCGAGATGTCGTGCAGCTCGACATCCTTGAGCTTGTGCTCCTCGAGCTTTGATCGCGCCATCGCGAGCGTCAAAGGCCCCCCGTACACGGGCGGGCCGGCGCCGTGCCCGGCCAGATCGCGCAGGATCCAGGGCAGCGCGCCGAGATGGTCCTCGTGACCGTGCGTGACGACGATCGCCTCGATGTCGCGCGCGCGCTCGCGCAGGTAGCTGAAGTCGGGCAGGACCAAGTCGATCCCGACCATCTCGGGCGTGGGAAAGCGCAGGCCGACGTCGACGACGACGATGCGGTCGTCCTGCTCGACGACCGTCATGTTCTTGCCGATCTCCCCCAAGCCGCCGAGGGGCAGGACGCGCAGCGTTGAGCTCACGCGGGCGCGCTCGTGAGCAGGCTGTGACGTTCGAGCATGACGCGCACCGAAGCGGTCTCTTCATCGGTGGCGTCCACGATCGGCAGGCGCGTGGTGCCGGCGCGCAGGCCGAGCAGGTTCAGCGCGGCCTTCGTGCACGTGGGAGAGGCGGTCATGAACAGCGTCTCATACACATCGCGCAGGGACGCGTCGATCTCGGCGCGATGGGCGGGCTCGTCGACCATGCGGCGCATCTCCGGTCCGACGATGTGGCTGGCGACGGAGATGCCCCCGGCGCCGCCCATGTCCAGCGTGCGCGCGAACGTGGCGTCGTCGCCGGTGTACAGCGTCAGGCCGTCGATCGGTTGCAGCTCAGCGGGGTTGGACTGCTTGACGCCCGCGATGCCCTCGATCTGCGCGAGCTCTGAAAGCAGGTCGGGAGGCATGTTCGTGCCCGTGCGCGCGGGGATGTTGTAGAGCAGGATCGGGAGGTCGGTCGCCCGCGCGATCGTTTCGTAATGCCGCGTAAGCCCCAAACGGCTGGGGCGGTTGTAGTAGGGAGTGACGCTGAGGTGCGCATCCGCACCGAGTTCCGTCGCGCGTTCGGTCAGGAAGATGGCGTGGCGCGTGTCGTTCGTGCCGGTCCCCGCGACGATCGTCGTCCCGGGCGGACGCTCCCGCGCGGCGAGCCCGATCAGGGCCAGGTGCTCGTCGTCGGTCAACGTCGAGGCCTCCCCGGTCGTCCCGGCCACGACAAACCCGTCTGAGCCGTTCTGCGCCAAGTGCGCCATCAACGCGACGAACGCGTCCTCGTTCACGCCCCCCCGTGCATCGAAGGGCGTGACGATCGCCGTCAGGATCGTGCCTAGGTCCAGGTCGGGCATGGCGAGCAGTATCTCACGAAGCCCTGGCCGGGCGCGGGCTGTGGGGTGCGCCGAGACCAGGCGGGCGGCGAGTCGACACGCCGTGACCGCGGCCGCGCGCGTGCGCGATCACACAGCGCTTTCAAAAGATGCCTCATCCCCACAGACAAAGTCGATGGGCCTCGAACGCGGCCAGGCGGGACTTTGCTTCCGCCTGGCCGCTCACCGGGGTGCGGGCACACCCGCACCCCGGGTCACAATGTCGCTGCGCTGCGCTGCGCTCTAGGACACTTGGAGCAGTCGGCCTCCCGCGAGTTCGATGGCCTGGCTGCCTTCGAGTTCGCCGGCTCCCGCCCGGCCCAGAGAACAGGTGAATCTTTCTCCGTCGAATGCCGCGGTCACGCCGCTTTTTGTGTTTGTCATGTTTGTGCTGGGCACCGCGACGCATTCATCTGTGATGTTGCTCCCCAGCGCTTTGCATTTCAGCTTGAAGCCGGGTGTGCCTTTGCCGTTCGCTGTGATCACCTCGCGTGTCCTTCCTTCGACGTAGGCCAGTTCGGTGTGCCACGGCAGATGCAGCGCTTCGATCGTCTCGCCGGTGCCTTCGCAAGACGAATGAGCCGTGCCGGCGCAGTTCGACATCGTCCATTTCGTCATTTCACCAGCGGCCACGGGTCCTGCCGTTCCGCTGCCCGTGTCTTCGCACTCCACGGCGACGGTGCCGATCGTCGAGATCGAGTCGCTCAGCGTGAGCGTCCCTTTCCAGCTGATCGCGTTTGCTTCGGCGAGCGACACGCCATTGCCGAGCCATGTGAGAGGCCCTTCCGCTTCCGCGCTGAGCTTGCCGCCGCCGCCGGCCAGGATGCTCTGACTGCCTTCGAGCGAGCCGCTGCCGCTGCCGCCCAGAGTGCAGTTGAGTTTTTCACTGGCATTGAACGCGGCGGTCACGCCGCTTTCTGTGTTGGTCGTGGTCGTGCTGAGTGTCCCGGTGCATTCGTCTTGGAGGGGAAGGCTGCCCGTCACTTTGCATTCCACCTCATAGCCGGGTGTGCCTTTGCCGCCGCTCACCAGCACGTCGCGTACGGTCCCTTCGACCGTGACGAGTTCTGTGTGCCACGGCAGGTTCAGCGGTTTGACTACGACCGCGCCGGTTTTTTCGCAGCCTTTCACCGCGGCGCATTTGGACGTCGTCCATGCCGTCACCGCACCCACACCGCCCGCGCCGGAGGACCCTTCGGCCGCGTCTTCGCATTCCACCGTCACCGAGCCGACGAACGGCACTTTCGCGTCGGTCAGCTTCAGTTTGCCTTTCCATCCCGTTGCGATCGATTCGGTGAGCGGTTTGCCGCTCAGGTGCCACCCGGCTTGCGTACTGGCAACCGCCGGGGCGGCGCCCCACAGCGCGAGTGCGCCAACAACCGGAACCATCATCCGACGGACAACCTGCGCCGTTCGAGTAATGCCGGCATGCAACCCTGAGCCATGCTCAAGACCATCCATTGCTACCCCTCCTTGTTTGGGAAACGTTTCAGGACGGGACACCGACCCGCGTGCGCATCCTTCGGCGAGTCGCTCCCCCAGCCCCATTGCCGCGACACGCACCCGGACGGCCGGTCGCCGTCCGGGTGCGATGCTCACGATTGTCTGTCAGGACGAGCAAGATCCGTCAGCGCTATTCGGCGGTCACCGCCCAGGTGCCTTCTGCCGAGACTTCTTCTCCGGCGGTTGTGGGTTTTTGAGTCAGAAAGACAAGCTCCGCTCCGGTCGTTCCGGGCCCGCCACCAGCGGTGCCCACGCTTCCTTTCTCGAAGGGCTGCAAGCCTCCCTTGTGGATCAGCGATGCTGCTCCTTCGAAGACGCATAGGTTGCCCGGCAGCGCTTCCGGTTTTGTGACTGTGCCTTTGCAACCGTCGGCTTCGACTTCCGCCGGCGTTTTGCCCAGGCTTATGAAGCTCGATTCCACGGGTGCGGATGCCAGCGGGATTGTGAAGGAGATAGCCGTCGTTGCTATTTCTTCTTCGGCGTTGTTCGTCCTGCGAACGGCGTATGCGCCGGTCTCGGTCTTGCCCGAGGGAAGGGTTTCGGTGAAACCGGTCGTGCCCTGTTCACCTTTGGGGCCTTCTTTGCCTGATTTGCCTTCTTTGCCTTCCCTGCCTTCACCGGCGGCTCCCGCCGGACCGGTGGGGCCGGCGCCACCGGCTGGACCCGTGGGACCGGCCGGCCCTGCGGGCCCGGGGGCGCCGTTCGCTCCGTTCTTGCCCGCGGGACCGGCGGGGCCTCTGGGACCCGCCTTCGTTTTGGGCTTGGCCTTGCTCTTGGCCACGCTCGCGCCTGTCGTCGAGCCCGCCGGCCCAGAGCCCGAACCGCCACCGCCGCCCATGGCGAAAGCGCCGCCGGTCATCGCAAAGATCAGAGCCAGGAAGGCTACGGCGGTCGCGGGGTTGAAATGTTTGCGTATCCTTGAAAACACTTGAATCATTCCTCTCGGTCCGGTTTTACAGCGACGGCTCTGCGGCCGACTGCTGTATTGCGATCAAACGAGCACACGGGTCTCCGTTATCTCCTATCGCCGTGCGCCCCCTTCCCGCGCCGCCGCACGGCGTGCAGGCCGGCATTGCTTTTACTACTACTATGCGCCTTGCCTTTCCTGGCCTTGCTTTTCTTCGACTTCTTCTTCGCTTTCTTGGGCGCCACCGCCTTGGTCTTGGTCGCGGCAGCGACCGTCGGGAAAGCGATCGCTGGGATCGCCAGCTGGGCGAGCGGTGCCGGCGCGAACAGCACCGCCGGCAGCCCCGCGGTCGTGAACGTCACCGGGGCGCCCTCGGCTGTGCCGTAGCCGCTCTGAACGACGATGCGGTAGGCATAGCTCACCCCCGGCAGCAATCCGGTCAGTGACAGCGTCTCTTCCACGGGAGCGCTCTGCGCGGCGACGGGCCCGGAGAACACGATCCCGTACTGTGTCCCCGCCCCCTCGAACACACCCAGTTCGAACGTGTATGTCGCGGGCTGACCATCCCCGCTCACGGCGCCTGAGACGACCGCGCTGGTGGGTGTGACGGCGCTCACGGAGCCTGTGGACGCTTGGACTGTCGGCGCCGGAGCGGTCGTGAACGTCGTGGCGCCTTCTGCCGGTGGTGCTTTGCCGCCCTTGTTCTCGGCGGCGAGACGATAATGATATGTCGTGTCGGGTTGCAGACCAGAGGCTTCGAAGGTCTCACCGGCGCTGTGGTACACCGCGGATTCAAACGTCGCGGTGCTCGCCACCCCGGGACATGCCGCTTCTTTGACACCAGGGCACTTGGCCAGTGTTTCGCCCGGCCCGTATTCGAAGAAGGATTCCGTCTGCGCGTTCTCGGGGTTCAGTTCGCCGAACATCACCGCTGAGGAGGCGCTTACGAAGGAGACGCTCGGTTCGCCCACGATCTTCGGGGCGACAGCGGGTGTGGTGAACGATTCCTTTTCGCTTGTCAAGCGTTCCGGGGAGCGGACGTTTTCATCAAAGCCCGTCAGGCTGTAGCAGAACGCTTCGTTGGGACGCAGACCTGTGATCGTGCCTGTGACCGTCACCGGCGCGTTACCGGTCGCGACGGGTTGCTTTGCGGTGAGCGCCCCCAGCGCGCAGGTTCTTCCCCATTCGAACAACGCTTCGGTTTCGCTCACTCCCTCCGGGTTCACGGTCCCGTTCAACGAGCAGTCGAACGTCGCGTCCGTTTCGTGTTCTGCTCCCGCGGTGCACGTCGCGGGGCTCGGCAGGAGTTCCGCGACCAGCACGGGAGCATAGGCGATCACTTCAGCACTGTTGGGCAGGACGGCGAACAGTTCGCCCGCGCCGTCAAACGCGATACCTTCGCTTCCGCCGGGGACCGTGAATTCGGTGATCAGATGGCCGGTACCGGCGCTGTAGAGCGAACCAAAGAGCCCTCCTCCGCCTGCTTCTTCCTCCATCACCGCGAGATGACCTTGTGGGTCGAGCGCCATCCCCTTAATAGAGACGGTGCCTTCTGCTTCCCTGGGGAGCACTTCGAAGCTTTTGACTTCCTTGCCTTCCGCGTTGAACTCACGCACGACATCAGCGACAAAATCCACGCGATAGGCGAGATACAAATCCCCGGATTTGTCGCCTGCTATTGCTACCACCTTGCTACCTGATTCCGATGAGATCGACGTCAGCGAGATTTCGCTTTCGTATTCCCCTTCGGCGTTGAACTCCTGCACCCGGTGTTCATCCCCGACGTACACCAAGCCTTCCTGGCTCACCGCGAGAAGGTCCCCCGCGCCTTGCGCAAAATTGAACGCACCGTGTTCGCCTCCGCCAATCGTCTCGCGGACTCCGGCCTTGCACACATTCCCGGATGCAGCGGTGCAGATGTTCCCTTTGGTCGTTTCGTTGACTTCCTTGCCGAACGTCAACACGAACTGGCCGGTTGCCGTGTACTCGTCGACACGCCAGTTAATAAGGTCCTGTACGTACACGTTACCCGTGCTCTGATCGACTGCCACGCTCTGAGCCGACGCAAACGCTCCAGCGGCCGACCCCTCGACACCGGCCTTGCATTTCACACCGGTGTTTTCGATTTCTTCCTCGGTGCAGACGTTCCCGCCGGTCGTTTCGTTGACTTCCCTGCCGAACATCAACACAAAAGCCCCACTCGATGTGAGCTCCTGCACCCGATTGTTGCCGCGATCAGCAACATAGATGTCACCGTCCGGTGCGACCGCGACACCTTCAGGACCCTCAAACCCCCCGGGAATCGAGCTCGGCGTGCCCGGCCGGCAGGCGTGTTTCGATTCGACGGTGCAGACGTTTCCTTTGGTGGCGGTGTCCACTTCGGCGCCGAAGTGACTCGACAGCACCTCCTTGATCGGTGGCGCGGCCGCGTGCGCCGCGCCGGCGCCGGTAAGCATCGCGATCGCGGCGCTGAGGGTCGCGAGCGGGAGCGTGGCCTTGATACGGTCGATGATCATTTACCCGTCCTCCCGTGACCTTGTGGTGAGTTCTTCTTTCGCTTCTTGGGACTCGCTTTTGCCTGCTTGGCCTTGGCGGCGCACCCGGTGACTGCGATCTTGGTGTTCTGTTTCAGAACGGCGCCGTTCTGCGCCACGAATTCGCTCGGCATCACCAAACTCGCCGGCTTGGAGGTACGGGTCGTGACGGTGCGATGCACGATTTTCCCGTGCGCCTGCTTGGTGACCCTGCGCCTGACCGTGGCAGTCGTGGTCTGATCGCAGAGGTTCCCGTTCGCCGCGAGCGCGGAGAACTTTCCCTCCGGGAGGTACAGCTCGAAGCTGTTCACCGGAACGTCCGGGACGGTCTTGAACGTGCTGCTGGTGATCCCCGCCCTGCTGATGAACGTCGAGCCCGTGAGGTCGACCCTCACACCGTCGCCCTGCAATACCACGATCAGCGAGGGGAACGCTTCACCGCCGTGCGAGACGAAGTACACCGGTCCTTCCAAGCCCACCGGCAGCAGCGGAGTGCTCGCCTTGGCGATACCCACGATCGACGCCGGTGGGCACCCCGCGGGATTCGCGTCGAACGTCGCCGCGGTACACGCTTTCTGCAACGTCGTGAGCCGCGAAGGGAGCTGCTTGGGAAGTTCGACTTTGACGCTCGCGATATTCGCCTCACTGCCGACCGACCCGGCGGGATAGGACACCTTTGCGTCAAGGCTCGCGCCATTCGCTTTGCTGGTGTGCCCGCTCGTCGAGACCGTGAACCTCGGTTTGAAGTCAAGGCTCTTGCAGCCCCCGACCGCGAACTGGCTGCGAACGTTCGCGACGGCGTTCTGGGAGCCGGAGAGGACGGCGGTGACCTGTTGTGTCCCGGGCTGCCCCGGCGTTCCGCAGTTGGTGGGGTTGAACATGAAGCTCGGACGGTCGATGTCGACCGTCACCCGCTGCAACCGCAACGGGACGCCGAACACGATCTGCGGCAGCGGATCGCTCGTGACCGTCAACTGCGACGTTTCCGGATCGACGTCGATCCGCGCCCTGACGATCACCAGACCCAGGTTGAACGGGCCCGCGACGGCATCCGTGACGATGCTCAACCCGAACGGCGCGCCCTTGTAGCCCGTGGTGAGATACACGTTGCCGCTGATTTCAAACGGGTGCGAGCCGGCGCCGGACGCTACCCTGGTCGTACCGATCTTTGACGCTTCCGAACACGTGCCCAGTTGCGCTTCGGGTTCTTTGCACAGCGGGACGCTGGAGAGCATCCCCAGCAGCCCCGGCGGGGTGTGCACCTGTATGCCGGAGAGGAACTGTTCGCGATCCTGGCGCGAGAAGCTCAACGTGAACGCGCTGAACTGTCCCGCCTGCGGTGTCACCGTGCCGGTCACGAACCCGGGGCTCAAGCCGGCGGGGCTCGCGCAGCCTTCCACGTCAAATAACGAAAACGGTGTCGCATCCGGCGTACCCGCCATCGAGAGTCCTTCGGGTGTGATACCGGGCGCGCTCCACGGCGTGAAATCCGCCGTCGTGACGGCCGGACCACACACGGCGGGAGTGTCGAGCGGCGCCCTGGGACCACCATTCAAATGGATCTTCAGTTCGCTGAAAGGCGTCTGCGGGTTGTCAAGGAACTTCGTCGTCAGCTGTCCCGTCGCGGGATTGGCCTCGACATACCCGTGCGCCTTGATATTGACGCCGGCGTTCGCCAGCGGACCGGCGCCACCCAGTTCGAGATAGAGCTGATAGAGGTGACCGTCGAGCGCGTCTTCATTCGTGCAGGCAGCCTCACCCGGACCGCCGCAAAGCGGCCGCGCCAGGTACACATGACCCTTCACCGGTTCCGGCAGTAGCGGCGTGACCGCTTCCGCGCTGCCCACGGTCGACGCGTCAGGACAATGCCCCGGCGCGAGCTGCAGTTCGCCGTTCAACCCGACTTCTTCAGATTCAGGTCCTTCGAAGTTGATCCCTTCCCGACCGGATTCGTTGCACGCCTGGATGCCATCGACGATCCCCGGGCTGATGGACAAGCCCTCGGGCAACGTCACGACCGCGTTACGCAGATGCGGCGTGGCGTCCTGGCCCGGCGTCTCAGGCTGGGGCACTTCGATATTCACACCCAACCCCACGGGCTCGTCCGCCAGCAGGCTGTCTGGTTCCACGGCGATCGTCGGGTCAAACCGCAGCAGGTTGCAACCCGTCACGCCCGGCAATGTCGCCGTCGCTTCGGCGTAACCCGAGTACCGGCCTTCACGCACGCTCCCCGGTTCCTGCCACGAATCCGCGCGCAACGTCGCCGTCTCGGGACCCCCGGCACAATCCGTTCCCATCGACAAAAACGGCACCTGCGCCAGACCGGCATGTTCACCACCGGTACCATTACAGCCAAGAGGGGTACCAATTTCCACCACGGCGCAGAACCGTCCGCGCATCGCGTTGTGACTCGGATCGGCCGGCACACCCCAGAACGTCAATTCAAACCCGTAGAGCGCGACGATCGGAATCTCGTTGCTCGAGACCGTGAAACCATAACCCTGCGCGGTGTGCACCAAATGAGCCGTCAGCAACGGCGTCGTGATCTTCGCCGTGTTCTCGATCGCGAACTCCGCGGACTGGCCCGCTTCCGGAGTCACATTCACCAGCGGCGAGAGTATTTCCTTTCCGTCCAACCAATGGAGCACGGCCACGCCTACCTGGGTGTCGGCAGGACACTCTTCGCTGCTGCTCGTCACCAGTGTCAGTGAACACCGCGGTAGCGCCTGAGGATCGCCCAGCAACCCCGGCGGCAAACCCGCAACGATATCCTTCGGATCACGCGTCGGTATTATGAAATGAGTCTTTGAAGGATTTATGCCTTCTTCGCTCGTGAGTTCTCCGACGGTCGTCAACGCCCACGGGTGCCCGCCGGCCTGAGTGAACGTGTACGGCACATTCACGAATTCGTACAGTTCTCCTTCGCCAGCTTTGCCGAGAGGGATTTCTTCCGTGCGTTCGATCGTCTGCATCGTGAACTTGCTGATCGCGAACGGTTTAGCTTCCAGCGCGCCCGCCACGGACGCAAACGCCACGGTCAAGAGCACGCCAGCCAACAGGCATGCGCCGCAGAGACCGGAGAGAGTTCTCGTCCTCATCGCCCACTTCTTCCAGATGCCTTCTTTGCCTCGCCGGAGCGCCGCGAGGCCTTCCCCTTCTTTGCATGCTTGCGGTCAGCATTGCGCTTCGTCTTCTTCTTTTTCTTTGGCTTGGCTTTCTGCTTGGGTTTTGTGGCCTGTCCGGGCACGGACGGCGCGAAGTTCCCGCCCGGCGCCTGCGTGACACTCCCGGGGACCAGCAGCGGGGCGGGATTGGTCAAGGGTCCCTGGCACGCATCACCAGAGCACGGCTGACGTTCAGCCGCCACCGGCGGGAAACCGCCTCCCAAACGCGCATCGTAGATATCCGGTGCGCCATCGGTGTCCTGCGCCACCAAGCCCTGCACGGTCACGAAAAAGACATCCTGGCCGCCGGGTGAGATCACCACTTCATGCACAGGTTCTTCGGCACTGCCACTGGAGATCAATGAGACTTTACCTACGCCAGATCCCGGTTCCTGATGCCATTCATATGCATTTACAAGACCATTGCTCGCGCCGGGAGACAGCGGCTCCGCGGTCGTGAACACGATCCGCGAACCATCTTCACTGACCGCACGATTATCCATTTCATACTGGTCACGCACAGTTCCGCCCTCATGCCCGCTTGCCATAGTGGCGTCAAACGCGTCGTTGTTGCCATTCGCATCAAAGCCCTCTTCACCAACCGACACGCGATCCAGTACGCCCGTTTCAGCATCGTAGCGATACACATCCCTCGTCGTATCCGTATCGCTCGCCACCAACTGACCATATGTGGAAAAAACCAGGAAGCTACCGTCCGAGCCTCCCGTCTGAGCTTCACCCCCACCCCCTAGCCACAGCTGTTGATCGCTGCCTGTCATATGTGTCGGGCAACGTACATCTTCCACTGTCCCTGAAAGTTCTGGTCCTGAGCAGAGATCTCCGACGAAATCAACCTTTCCCAAAACATTGTTATACACATACATATTGTCCGCTCCCGCCTGAGGTACATGACCTTCAGGGCCCGGTTCGTTGGTGAGGACTCCATGCGCCACGAAATAGACGTGGGATCCGTCGGGTGAGTTACGCACAACTCCTTGTACTTCCGCAGCTTCTCCAGGTACAGGGTCGTGCGAAACCTGCGTTAGCGACGTTACTTCCTTTTCGGAGGTACCGCATTCCGGCTTAGACGGCAAACACCCAATCCTGGCCATATACAAGTCGTTTTCTTTGTCTTTATCTTCCCCGACAAGTGACTGGGTCGTCGTGAAAAACACGGTCGACCCGTCTTCCGACGCACCTACGAAGTTAGCGCTCGCGCGTTCCGTAGCTCCCTTGCACGGCACTTCACTACACGTTTCCGAGACCGGCTTGGATACTTCGATAGTCCTCACCCCACCCAACCGCAAGAACAACTGGTGAGGCAAAGCGACACCACCCACGCAAGTTGTAAAAAAGACCTCCCCACCTCCTGCGGCAATTGCATTATACGCACTTTGAGACCCGTACGTTTGGATACCTGGATCAACATTCGGCTCAGTCTCTCCACACGATTGCAATGTGTTAATCGCCTTTAATTTATTATTCAACCCCACGAGCCTCAACGAGGCCGACCCAGCATCACAACCATCGAGTTCAAAGAGTTGACCACCACTGTCTTCGGGCAGTAGAGCTTCTCCCGCGCTGACATCAAAAAGGAGATGGCAAAAGTCGGGACTCGCGCCCTCGTACCTCGGGATGAGGATTTTTTTGGCGGGCCCCGAGAGAGCCTTGCCGCCAACGAGTTCCCACGTATCATTATTATCGACCAATTCCGTAGAATGCAACAGAAACTCTGCTTCTGTGCCAGCTTGAAAGGCGGCTTCAAGGTTGGGGCCAGGCTTGCCCAAGGCCAGCGTTGAGTCCAAAGTCGGGGATACGTCCCGTTCTGGTACGTAGGGCATTAGGGCAGCAGGCACGGCGGATGACGCCGTCGACCACCCTCCAAGACCTCGCCGCGCAACGTAGTCCATCAATTCCCCACCTGCCGGCGCACCCGCAAACGCACCCGGCGAAAAGAACATGACGCTTTCCCCGTTTAATGCCACAGCGTTGATCCGCGTCGCACCGTAGCCGCCCTTGTAAACCGGGCTCACCATCTCATACACACGCCCTTCGGGAAGAGCAAGAGCCGGCGCGGGCGTGAGGGCCCCCGCGCCGAGCAGCAGGCTTGCGCAGAGCGCAGCCCACCCCGCCACGACATCGCGCGGCACGCACGCCCACGCGCGTTCACCCAAGAATCGACCAGGCATCGGAGCTCCTCCTCGCTGTGACATCAAACGTCCTCTCTCCAGTTGCGACCGTTCACACTGAGCTGTTGCGCTACACGCCGGCCCAGCGCGGTCAGCCTCCACGCGTTGGGCTCGCCCTTGGCGTGCCCTTCACCGGTGTTCTCGATCAACCCCAGACGCTCCAAGCGCGCCAAGAGCTTTGAAATCTGACCCTGATCTGAGACCCCGGCGAGATCGGCCGCGAGACGATTGCTTGCACCCGGACGCTCGGCAAGCGTCTCCAGCACACGCGCGGTGCGATACGTCAGACGCATCGGGACGCCCGCCAGCGGGTCGTGCTCGGCCATCGCCCGGATACCGGCATCCTCCGCGCCGGGCGTGGGCGCGGGCAACGGCGGGACAGGGCGATCCTGCTCGCGCCGCGCCGCCGCCACACCCAGGTATGGCAGGACGATCATCCCCATCAATTCACCCAGCAGGGCGGCGACGGGCGGCGCCGGGCGATCCCGGACGATCGGTCTGCGTCCTTGCTCGCTCACATACCCGGTACGCGATGCTCCCCGCGCACTTGACCGGCTTGCTCCTCCCCACCCCGAGGGCGAGAGACGCGCGTGCACGATCGAGAACGTCGCGCCGACGAGGCCCTCCGCGGTCAGCGGCGGGCATTCCCCCGCCCGCGAGTGCTCTCCACGCCCCTCATCCACCACGCCGGCCAGGCGCGCGAGGATCTCCTCGCGGCGCGCGAGCACCCGCGGACCGCCCTGCAACGCCTGCATGACGCACACCCGCGCGAGCGCCGGCTCGCGATCGAAGAAGCACAGGATCGTCCACAGGCCGGTGCGAACGTGCTCATGCCAGGACAACGCGCCCAGGTCAGTCGCCGCAAGCTCACCCTCGATCTGACCGAGAATGTCCTCCATCACCGCGAGCAGACAATCCTCACGATTATCGAACAGGTCATAGAACGTGCGCCGCGAAATCCGCGCGCGAGCCGTGATATGCGCAACCGAGGCGCCGGACCAACCCAGCTCCTCGATGGTGGCAACAGCAGCGCCCAGCAGCCGCGAACGCTGCATCTCAGACACCTGCACCCGCGCGTTGGCGCCACCGCGGCGCGCGCCCGCTCGCATACCCGTGTGCGACACACGACCGGGCACAGAGCCACGCCTAGCGGCCATGGCGCGCCCTCCCCGAGAGAGGACTGAAAGCCCAGCGCGATTTGGCGGTTAGACCAGCAGCGCTAAGCGGACAAGAGAGAGAGAGAGAGAGAGAGATGTGTCAGCGCTGCTGACGCATCTACCTACGGGCCCAAACGGGCGCGCGGCGACTCCCGGCACGTCTGTCCCCAACCGACTCACGTGAAAACAACCCCTCATCATGCGATCTGGTCCTAACCCTCTCCCAAGGTCTCTGCAAAAGCGCTTGAAGTCGATCCAGACGACCGAAACCCCAAACCCGATCTATCGCGCCCGACACCCCACCGTGGAATGCCATGAACACAACAGAACATAACGTCAAGTACTGGGCTTGTCAAGAGCGAACCGCAGAAGCGCCCCCAGAGCACACGCACAACCCCCGGCACACGGCTCTGGAGAACGGGAACCGGCGTCTCCCATCAAGGGCCCAAGAGTACCGTCCCAAGCGCGGCCTATGGTCGCGGTATGAAGGTTCGTGCGATCATGGAGCAGGCAGGTTTGAAGCGATGACAGAGACCGAGCGCTATCTGATCCTGGTGGAGGGCGGGCCTCCCTCGAACTATTCGGCGTGGTCGCCGGACGTCACCGGCTGCGTCGCCACCGGTGACACGATCGAGGAGTGCGTCAGCGAAATGCGCGCCGCCCTCGCCGGTCATCTCGACCTCATGCGCGAGGATGGAGAAGCTATCCCAAAGCCAAACGGTCCCGGCGTCTATGTCGAGCGCCCCGTGGCGGCGTAAAAGCCCGCGCCGGTTAGAACAGAAGCTTCTCCAGCCCCACCACCGGCGATTCCTCCAACCCCCCCACCCGGCGCACCGCCAGCAGCACTCCCGGCATGAACGACTCGCGGCCGGTCGTGTCGTGACGGATGCTCAGCGTCTGGCCAACGTCGCCGAAAATCACCTCCTGGTGGGCGACCAGTCCGGGTAGTCGCACAGAGTGGATTGGAATCCCGCCCGTCCCCTCCGGGTTCCCGCTCGCGGCCGCCATCAGCTGTGCCGTGAGCTTCGCCGTCCCGCTCGGCGCGTCGAGCTTCTTGTCGTGGTGCAGCTCTACGATCTCCGCGCGGGCCATGTGCGCCGCGGCCTCCGCGGCGAAGCGCATCATCAGCACCGCGCCGATCGCGAAGTTCGGGGCGATCAGCACGTTCGCCTTGGGCAGGTCCTCCGGCGTGCGCGCCTTGCGCAGCGGCTCGATGTCGAACCCGGTCGTGCCGATCACCGCGTGCACGCCCGCCTCCACACAGGCGAGCGCGTTCTCCAGCGCCGTGTCCGGCCGGGTGAAGTCCACCACGACCTCCGCATCACCCAACGTCTCAGCCAGCCCCACCCCCAGCAGCGGGTCCGCGCGCCCGACGAGCTCCATGTCCGGCGCGCCCTCCACGGCGGCGCACACGGTCGCGCCCATCCGCCCCGCCGCGCCGGCCACGGCCACCTTGATCATGCCGACGCCACTCCGATCGCCGAGTATGCGATCACGCCGCCACCTTCTCCAGCGGAGCCAGAGCCTTCAGGAACGCGTCCTCCTCGGCGCCGACGCCGGCGACCGACAGCGTCGCGGGCACGAACAGCTCCCGTGCCAGCGCGCGCACGTCCTCGACCGTGACCGCGTCGATCCTGTCGACGATCTCATCGATCGAGTAGATCGGCAGCCCGCCCAGCAGCGCGGACCCCAGCCGGCTCATCCGCGCCGACGTGGACTCCAGCGACAGGGCGACCCGGCCCTTGAGGTTCTCGCGCGAGCGGTCCAGCTCCTTCGCGCTCGCGGGGTCATCGACGAACCGCTCCAGCTCCTGGGCGATCGTCGCGAGCGCCTCGTCCAGGTTGTCCGGGCGCGTGCCGACATACAGCCCGACCTCCCCGGTGGTGGCGTGCTGGCTGGAGAAGCTGAACACCGAGTACGCCAGCCCCCTGCGCTCGCGCACCTCCTGGAACAGCCGCGACGACGACGTTCCCCCGAGCACCCCTTCGAGCACTCGCAGCGCGAACCGGCGCTCGTCGTGACGCGATATCCCCCGCCCGCCGAGGCACACGTGATACTGCTCGGTGTCCTTACGCAGGAACCGCACCCTGCGCTCGAACACCGGCATAGTCTGCGCCGGTGGTTCGGGGGACGCCGAAGACGAAGCAGGCGCCGTGGGCGCGGAAGGGACCGAGGTTGCCGAGACCGCCCCGTTCGCTTGCGCCTCCGTCGCGGTGACGCCCACCTTCGGGGCTTGTGTCGCCGCGCCGTTCTGAGCAGGCCCCGCGGCCCTGGCCAGCTCCACCAACGCGTCGTGCTCGATCGACCCGGCGGCCGCGATCACGATGCTTGCGGGCGCGTACCGTTCGGCGTGAAAAGCCTGCAGCTGCTCGCGCGTGACGGCGCCGACGACCTCCGCCGTCCCGATCACCGCGCGTCCCAGCGGGTGCTCACCGAACACGGCCTCGCCCAGCACGTCGAACACCCTGTCCTGCGGGTCGTCCTCGTACATCGCGATCTCCTCGAGCACGACCTCGCGCTCGGCCTCCAGCGATTCAAAGCGCGGCCGCCACACCATCTCGGCGGCGACGTCGAACGCCCGCTCCAGGTGACGGTCCATGACGCGCGTATACAGCGAAGTGGTTTCGCGGTCTGTCCCGGCGTTGGCCTCCGCGCCCATCGCGTCGAAGATCTCGTCGATCTCGTGCGAGCGGTAGCGCTCGGTGCCGCGAAACAGCATGTGCTCCAGCAGGTGGCTCGTCCCCGCCTGACCGTCTGACTCCATCACCGAGCCCGTGCCGATCCAGAAGCCGAGCGCCACCGAGCGCACGTTCTCGATGCGCTCGGTGATCACCCGCACGCCGGTTTCCAGCGTGGTTGTGAGGTGCTCGGTCATCTCATGCGGCCATCGGCCGCCCGTGGCCGCGTCGCCCCTGCTAGCGATCGCGCCCGGACCCGTGTCGAGGGCGACCGGAGCCGCGCTCGCCGTCGCGCCGGGGACCGCCGCCGCCGCTACTACGGCCATCACGGCCGTTGCGGGCGCCATCGCGCGGGGGACGACCGCCTCCGCCGCCGCCACCGCCACCGCCGCCGGACGTGACGCCCGCGAGCTCCTCGACGGACTTGCCGGCGATCTCCGGGTCCTCTGCGAGACGCAGGCCGATGCGGCCGCGCTCGCGGTCGACCTCGACCACGCGCACGTTGATCTCATCGCCCTTGTTGAGCACGTCCTCGACGCTCTCCACGCGCTCGCCGGGCGAGACGTTGGAGATGTGCAGCAGCCCGTCCGTCCCCTTCGACAGCTCCACGAACGCACCGAAGGTCGTCGTCTTGACGACCTTCCCGACGTACTCGTCGCCGACCTCGACCTCCTTCATCATCACCCGGATGTGCTCCGCGAGCGCGTCCCCGAGATCGCCGTTGGCGGAGTAAACCAAGACCTGGCCGTCGTCGTTGACGTCGATCTGGGATTCGAACTCATCCGACAAGCCCCTGATCGTTTCCCCGCCCTTGCCGATCAGCAGACCGATCTGCGACGGGTCGATCTGGATCGTCTGAATCCGCGGCGCGAACTGGCTGAGCTGCTCGCGCGGACCACCGATGACGTCGGCCATCTTGCCGAGAATGAACGTACGCGCCCTGTGTGCCTGCGTGAGCGCGTCGCGCAGGATGTCAAACGTGACGCCCGTGATCTTGATGTCCATCTGCAGCGCCGTGATCCCGCGCTCGGTGCCTGCCACCTTGAAGTCCATGTCTCCCAAGTGGTCCTCGACGCCCGCGATGTCGGTCAGGACGATGTAGTCATCGCCCTCCTTGATCAACCCCATCGCGATCCCCGCGACCGGTCGCTTGATCGGCACGCCCGCGTCCATCAGCGACAGCGACGACCCGCAGACCGACGCCATCGAGGATGAGCCGTTGGACTCGAGGATGTCCGAGACCACACGGACCGTGTACGGGAACTCCTCGATCGAGGGAACCATCGGCGCGAGCGCCCGCTCGGCGAGCGCGCCATGACCGATGTCGCGACGCTTGACCCCGCCCATGCGGCCCGCTTCCCCGACCGAGAACGGCGGGAAGTTGTAGTGGTGCCAGTAATACTTTTTCGTCTCCAGTCCAAGCGTGTCCAGACGCATCTCCTCCTTGAGCGTGCCCAGCGCGGCGACGCTCAGCGCCTGTGTCTGCCCGCGCGTGAACAGCGCCGAGCCGTGCGTGCGCGGCGTCACGCCGACCTCGATCGAGATGTCGCGGATCTCGTTCTCCGCGCGACCGTCCGGACGCTTCTTGTCCACGGCGATCCGCTCGCGGATGATCGACTTCTCAAGCTTGTCGAACGCCAGCTGCACCGCGGCGCGCTGCTGCTTTGCGCCCAGGAGCTGCTCCTCCGATGCGCCCTCGGGCGCCGCGGGGGCATGCTGCTCGAGGATCGCGGCCTCGACCGCCTTGGTGGCGTCCTGGCGCTGTAGCTTGTCCTCCACCTGAGTGGCGTCGTCGAGCTGGGAGCCGTGCGAGGCGCGGATGGCGTCGAGGATCGCGGGGTCGACCTGGATCGTCTCGAAGACTTTCTTCTCCTTGCCGACCTTCGCCTGAAGCTCGCGCTGCAGCGCGCACAGCTTCTTGATCTCCGCGTGCGCGATGTCCAGCGCGTCGAGGATCTCCGCCTCGGGGATCTCGTTCGCGCCCGCCTCGACCATCAGGATGGCCTCCTCGGTGCCGGCGACGATCAGGTCGAGGTCCGAGCCGCCCTCGGCGTCTGCGAGCAGGACCTCCTCGCTGGGGTTGACCACGAAGTTGCCGTCGACCTTGCCGATCCGCACCGCGCCCACGGGCGTGGGAAACGGGATGTCGGAGATCATCACCGCGGCCGACGCGCCGTTCATGGCGAGGATGTCGTACGGGTGGACGTGGTCGATCGACAGGGGGATCGCCACGAGCTGGGTGTCATAGCGCCAGTCCTTCGGAAACAGCGGGCGCAGCGGACGGTCGATCATGCGCGCGGTCAGCGTACCCTTCTCGCCGGGGCGGCCCTCGCGCTTGAAGAACGAGCCGGGGATTTTCCCGGCGGCATACATGCGCTCCTCGACGTCCACCGTCAGGGGGAGGAAGTCCACGTCGCGCAGGCTGCCGGCGACGGCCGTCGCCAGAAGCATCGTGTCGCCTTGGCGGACGACCACTGCGCCGGAGGCCTGCTTGGCCATCCTGCCGGTCTCAAACGAGATCTCGCTGCCTGCGATCTCCACGGAGACCCGTGTAACGGCGTCGTTGCTGCTCATATTCTTTCTGCCTTCCTGTGCTCCGCCCGTCGGGTTGGGACGCGCGTCCCTGGCGGATCGTTTTTATCTCTTATTCCGAACCAGCGGAGCTTAGCGGACGGACGCCGCTGCGGCCGGTTCGATCGGAGATCGCTACTTGCGCAGGCCGAGCTCTTTGATGAGCGCGCGGTAGCCCTCGAGGTCCCGGCGGCGCAGGTAGTCCAGGAAGCGCCGGCGGCGCCCGACGAGCATCAGCAGCCCGCGACGGGAGTGGTGATCTTTGCTCTGCTCGCGCAGGTGCTCGGTGAGATGGTTGATGCGCTCGGTCAGCAGCGCGACCTGGACACGGGTGTTGCCGGTGTCCTGCTCGTTGGCCCCGAACCGTCCGGCGATCTCACGCTTGCGCTCTGCGGTGATGGCGATCATTTGCGGGCACGGTAGCAGACACGCCTCGGCGCGAGGGCGCGCAGCTCCGCGGCAAAGAGGCCCATCGACTCCGTTCGTCCGTCCCCGTCCGTCCGTCAGGCGGTCGCGGCGATCTCGCGCGTGCGCGCCACGTCATGGCGCATCTGCTCGATCAGCGCCTCGGGCGTGTCAAAGCGCCGCTCGCCGCGCAGGCGCGCGAGGAAGTCCAGGCGCAGGGTGCTGCCGTACAGGTCGCCGTCGAAGTCGGTCAGGTATGCCTCGATCAGCTCGCCGCGGCCCGTCTCGAACGTCGGGCGCACGCCGATGCTGACGGCAGCCGGGGCATCGCCGTTCGCCAGGCATGCGTACACCCCGTGGCCCGGGCACACCAGCGCCTCGTCGGGCACCAGGTTCGCGGTCGGGAAGCCCAGCTCGCGCCCGCGCTCGTCCCCATGCACGACCTCGCCGCACAGCCGAAACGGCGCGCCGAGGAAGCGCGCGGCCTGATCGACCTCGCCCGCGAGCACCAGGCCGCGAATATGACTGGAGGAGACGATCTCCCCGTCCACCTCCAGCAGCGGGTGCACAATCGTCTGAAAGCGCTCGTCGGCGGCGAGCAGCCGCGGGTCGCCCTGCGCCTTATGACCGAAGCGAAAGTTCTCGCCGATCGCGACCCGCCCCGCGCCGAGCGCCCCGACCAGAACCTCATCGATGAACTCATCCGCGGTGCGCGATGCGAACTCCGCGTCGAATCCGATCACGATCAGCTCCTGCACCCCCAGGCCGGCGATCAGCTCCGCCTTGACATCCAGCGTCGTCAGCAGCTTCGGCGTGTGCTGGGGCGCTACGACCGACACGGGGTGCGGATCAAACGTGAGCACGCTGTCAGAGCCCTCGATCACCGCCCGATGACCAAGATGCACGCCGTCGAACGTACCGACGGCCACGCTGCGCCCATGTCGATTATCACGCCGATCGCCCTCACTGGGCTGTTGCCGGCCGGCCGATCGGGAGATCGCATCCGATCTCCCATCGGTCGGAGATCCCGTCGATCCTCGACCGGTGGGCAGGCGCGTGACCTTCACTGGCCCACAGCCTATTTGGGCAGCGTCGCGAGTGCTTGGTCGAGTCCGATCAGCGGCGGGTCGAGCCACGGCTCGCCCCTGCGCGGCGGCGCGACCGCCGCGTCAACCTCGAACGGCCCGATCGCGGTGCGCCGCAGCTCGACGCAGTAGGCATCGCCGAGGTCTGCGATCAGCGAGCGCACATACGTGCCGGCCGAGCATTCGATCGCATAGGCCGCGCGTTCCAGCGGGCGCTCGATCTCGGCCGAGCCCGCGAGTGCGACGCCGGAGTGCTCACCCGGCGCGTCCTGCTCACGCCAGAGCTGCTCGAATCGGTACACGCTCACGATCCGCTCGGGCATCTCGAACTGCTCTCCCCGCCGCGCGCGCCTGTACGCGCGCTCCCCGCCGATCTTCACGGCCGAGTGTCGCGGCGGGCGCTGCCTGACCTCGCCCGTGGGCAGCGGCGGCGGATCGGGTGGCAGGCGCCCGGTCTCGGTGATCTCCCCCTCGGTGTCACCGGTGCTGGATGTCGCTCCGAGCCGCGCGACGGTCTCATAGCGCTTGGGCAGCTCCATCATTCGTTGTTGAGCTTTTGTCGCCCTCCCGACCAGCACGATCAGCAGTCCCGTGGCGAACGGGTCAAGCGTGCCCGCGTGACCGACCTTGACACCATCCAGCGCGCGCTTGACGAGGGCAACCACATCATGCGAGGTAATCCTCGCCGGCTTGTCGATCAGCAGGATCCCGTCCGGGTTCACGCCGGCGCCGGTGTGGCGTGCAGTTGCGCGGCGATCGCGTTGCGCAGGAACGCGATCAGCGGCTCGACCTCCAGCGTCGTCGTGAAGCCCGCCGCGCGCCGATGCCCGCCACCCCCCTGCTCGCGCGCGATCGAAGACACATCGACATCGTCGTCGGTCGCCCGTAGCGACACTTTGCGCCGCCCGCAACTGCTATCGCGCTCTCCGCCGCTGAGCTCGCGCACGAGCGCCGCGACCTTCGTGCCCTGAATCGAGCGCAGGTGGTCGATGATGCCCTCCGAATAGCTGTCCTCCGCGCCCGCCTCGCGGAAGTCCTCGGCGCTCAGCGCCGCCAGCGTCAGCTCGCCGGAGTCAAAGCGCTGAATCTGTCCGAGCGCGACCGCGAGCAGCGCCAGCTTCGCCGGCGGCATCTCCTCGTATAGCCGCCGGTACACGTCCTGTACGTCCACACCCGCCCCGATCAGCTCGGCCGCCATCTCGTGCGCGCGCGGACCGGTGTTCTCATACATGAACCGCCCCGTGTCGGTGATCAGCCCCACATACAGCGCCCGCGCGAGGCTCGCCGTGGGCGCTACGCCCAGACCGTGCATCAGATCCCACACGATCTCCGCCGTGCACGACGCATCCGGCACGACATGGTCGAGCGTGCCGAAGCGCGTGTTGTCGTGGTGATGGTCGATGTTCAACAGGTGCCTGCCCTCCTGCAGCACGATCGCCGAGTTGCGGTCGATGTTGCCGCAGTCCAGGAACACGACCGTACGCTGCGCGATATCAGCCGGGGGCGCCTGGATCAGCCCGTCCAGCGCAAAGAAGCGGTACTCGTAGGGAAGCGGCAGGTCCTCCGGCGCGATGAACATCTGCGAGTCCTTGCCCAGCGCGGTGAGCAGCCCCTGCATCCCCACCAGCGAGCCGAGCGCGTCGCCGTCCGGTCCCTCGTGCGCGGCGAGCACGAAGCGCGAGTCCGAGCGGATGCGCTCCAGCACCCGCTCGCGCGTGACCTCCGTGCTCTCGATGCCCTCGCTCATGCTCTCGATCCTTCGCTCACGAGCCCTCGATCTCATCAAGCAGCGCGTCCACGCGCAGCGCCCGGTCGGTCGTGTCGTCATAGGCGAACTCCAATGTCGGTGTGCGCTTCAGCCGCAGCTCGGAGGCGACCCTGCCCTGCAGGTAGCCGTGGGCGTGGCGCAGACCCTGCAGCGTGTCCTCGCGCTGGGCAGCGTCGGATGCTCGGCCGCTCTCGCCGAGCACGCTCACATACACGCGCGCATGGCGCAGGTCGGCGCTTGTCCTGACATCGGTCACGGTCACAAATCCAACTCGAGGGTCCTTCAGCTCTCCTGCCATCGCATCGCCGAGCACCTGCCTGATCGCCTCGTCGACGCGACGCATACGTCCCGAACTCATCCTATCTCCCCAACTCCCTCCGGTGATCGGCGCCCACTCGCCGCTTGTAAAAAATCTCCCATCATGGGATTCCACGTGCCCTGAGACGGTCGAGGGTCAAGTGGGGCAGAAGGACGCGATGAGCGCTTGAAGTGTGCTCGGCACACGAGCCGGCACCGACGGCGAAGCCGTTGGTGAGAACGCAGCATCCGCGCAGGCCATCGGCCGTCTCAGCTCAGTTCGCGCTCCTGCAAGCGCGTCTCGTACGTCTCAAGGACGTCGCCCTCGCGCAGGTCCTGGAAGTTGGTGAGCACGATCCCGCACTCAAAGCCGGAGGAGACCTCGCGCGCGTCCTCGTTGAAGCGGCGCAGGCTCGCGATGGTCGTGTCGTAGATGACGGTTCCCTCGCGCACGACGCGCGCTTTCGCGCCGCGCGTGACTTTGCCCTCGGTCACGAACGAGCCGGCGATCGTGCCGATCCGCGAGGCGCGGAACAACTGGCGCACCTCTGCCTGGCCGAGCGGCGTCTCGACCTCGGTCGGCTCGAGCATGCCCTGCATCGCGGCGCGCAGCTCTTCGATCGCACGGTAGATCACCGAGTAGGAGCGGATCTCCACGCCCTCGCGCTCGGCCACGTGACGCGCTTCGCCGACGGGGCGCACGTTGAAGGCCAGGATCACTCCCCGCGACGCCGCGGCGAGCATCACGTCGGACTCGTTGATACCGCCGACGCCGCGATGGATGATGTTGACGTTGACCTCATCCTGAGGCAGCTTGGCGATCTCGTCCTCGATCGCCTCGAGTGACCCGGCGACATCGGCCTTGACGACCAGGCCGAGCTCCTTGACGGTTCCCTCCTGGGCGAGCTTGAACACGTCCTCGAGGGAGACCTTGCGCCCCGAGCGCCGCGCCAGCGCCTCGGTCTTCAGACGGTTCGCGCGCTCGCCCGCGAGCTGGCGCGCACGGCGCTCGTTCTCGACGACGCGCACGAGCTCTCCCGCCTCTGGAACGCCGTCGAAGCCGAGCACCTCGACCGGCTGGCCCGGCGTCGCGCGCTTGACGCGCGTGCCGGTGAAGTCGTGCATCGCACGCACCCGTCCGAAGTGCGCGCCCGCGACGAGCGCGTCGCCGACGTGCAGCGTCCCGCGCTGGATCAGGACGCTCACGACCGGCCCACGGCCCGGGTCGAGCTTGGACTCGATCACTGTGCCGGAAGCATCGGCGTCGCTGTTGGCCTTCAGCTCCTCCAGGTCGGTGACCACCTGGATCGTGTCGAGCAGCGTGTCCAGGCCCTGACGTGTCTTGGCGCTGACGTCGACGAACTCGATCTCGCCACCCCACTCCGCCGGCTGCAGTCCGCGCTGGGTCATCTCCGTGCGCACGCGCTCGGGTTGGGCACCCTCCTTGTCGACCTTGTTGACAGCCACCACGATCGGCACCTCCGCCGCCTTGGCGTGGTCGATCGCCTCCTCGGTCTGGGGCTTGACGCCGTCGTCGGCCGCGACGACGATCACCGCGACGTCGGTGACGCGCGCGCCGCGCGCGCGCATCGCCGTGAACGCTTCGTGACCGGGCGTGTCCAGGAACGTGATCTCTTTGCCGCCGTGGCGCACCTGATAGGCGCCGATGTGCTGGGTGATCCCGCCCGCCTCGCCGGCCGCCACCTCGGTCTCGCGGATCGCGTCCAGCAGCGAGGTCTTGCCGTGATCGACGTGCCCCATGATCGTGACCACCGGCGGACGCTCGATCAGATCCTCCTCGGCGTCCTCGAACACGGGCTCGACCTCGACGTCGTCGGCGGCGTGGACGATCTCGATCTTCTTGTCGAACTCGTCCGCCAGCACCTGGATCGCGTCGTCGGACAGCGTCTGGGTGAGCGTCGCCATCTCCCCCAGCGTCATCAGCTTCTTGATCACCTCCGGCACCGGCGCGCCCAGATACTCGGCGACGTCCTTGACCGTCGAGCCCGAGTTGACGCGCACCAGATCCGTCGCCTCCATCGCGGTCGTGTCGATCGGCGCGATCGTCTCGTCGTAGGTCCCGCGGCGGCGTCTACCCCGTCGTGGGCGGCGCTGGGGCTGGTTGGCGGGGCCGCCCTGCTGGCGGCGCGAAGCCTGGGAGTCGATCACGACGCGGCGGCGGCCTCCCGGCGCGTTGGCGGCCGGCGCCCGCTCCCCCGTGCGCGAGTCGCGCGTCGGGCGCACTCGCTCGGCCGCGGACTCCGGCGTCGCGGAATCCGACTCGGGAGTGTCCGACGGACTCTCCTGCGCCGGTGCGTTCTCGGGCGTGCCGTTGGCCGCGGGTGAAGATGCGGGCGCGGGCGTCGATGCGGTCGCAGTCACAGCAGGCGTGGATGCGGCGGATGCGGCGGGCTCAGATGCAGCAGACTTAGACGCAGCGGCCGGGGCGGGTGAGCTCCCATTCCTCAACGCCTCCAGGACGACCGTCTCATCTACCGAGGAGGAAGCGGTCTTTGCCTCCACGCCGGCAGCCTGCAGCTTCTCCAGCAACTCCTTGCTGGAGAGACCCTGATCCTTGGCGATCTCGTGCACGCGCTTCTTGCTCATCGACTCACCGATTCTACGAGCTCGGCGGGCACGGTCACAGCGCAGCGCAGCGCGCGCGCGATCCCACCACGTCGGACGGCCAGCGCCAGACAATCCGCGGCCGGATCGCCCGCACCTACGTTGCGGCAAAGATAGGCCCCACGACCGGGCATCGTGCCCGCGCGATCCAGCACCGCCTGTCGTGCCCGACCCTCACCGGCACAACCGAGTGCGATCCTGACCAGCTCGGACTTAGGCGCGCTGCGCCCGCAACCGACGCACCTGCGCCGGGGTACGTGCGCCCCTATGGGATCTGCTCCTCGGCGGGGGGCGACGCCGGAGCGGCATCCGTCTCCCCGTCGTGGGCGAGCGCAGCCACATCCTCGTCGGTCGTCTGCTCGTCAACGGGCTCCTCGTCCACGAGCTCCGCGTCCACGGACTCCGCGTCCACGGACTCGCCTGCGCCCGGGTTCAGATCGGCGACGTTGTCCGTCGCGATGTTCGCAAGCGCCTGATGGGTCTCCAGGCCGCAATAGCGAGAGCCAGGCAATGACGCGTTCGGGCAGCGACGCCCATTGGAGAGGACGGCGGCGCAGCGGCCCTGGACCTCCTCCTCCTCGTAGCCGTGCTCGGCCTCCTCGGCGGCGAACTCGGTCTCCGAGCGGATGTCCACGCGCCAGCCCGTCAGCCGAGCCGCCAGACGCGCGTTCTGACCCTCGCGGCCGATCGCCAGCGACAGCTGGTCGTCGGGCACGATCACCGTCGCCTGCTTGGCCTCGTCGTCGACGAGCACCTCACGCACCCGTGCGGGCGAGAGCGCCTTGGCGACGAACCGCGCGGGCTCGTCGTTGTGGGGGATGATGTCGATCTTCTCGCCGCGCAGCTCGGAGACGACCATGCGCACGCGTGAGCCGCGCGGGCCGACGCACGCGCCGACCGGATCGACACCGTCGGTGTTCGAGACGACCGCGATCTTCGAGCGGTAGCCCGGCTCGCGCGCGACGTTGGCGATTTCCACCAGACCGTCGGCGATCTCGGGCACCTCCAGCTCGAACAGCTTCTTGATCAGCTCCGGGTCGCGCCGGGAGACGATGATCGACGGGCCCTTCGTCGATGGCGAGACCTCCTTGATCACCGCCTTGATCCGCTGGGAGTGGTCGTAGCGCTCGCCCTCGACCTGCTCGGACTTGGGCAGCAGCGCCTCCACCCGTTCGCGCAGTTGCACGAGCGTGTAACGGGAGTCCGACTGCTGCACGATGCCCGTGATCAGCTCACCCACGCGGTCGCGATACTCCTCGAACATCATGTCCCGCTCGGCCTCGCGGATGCGCTGCAGGATCACCTGCTTGGCGGTCTGCGCCGCGATCCGGCCGAAGTCGTCGGGAGTGACATCGCGCTCGTCGATCTGGTCGCGGTATTCGGCGAACTTTGCCGGATCGATTTCCGGTTCCTCGGGTTCGCGCATCTCCCCGGTCTCGGGATCAATCGTGGTTTCCTCGTCGATCGTCTCGACGATCAGGTGCGCCTCCAGGCGCTCGGGGATGATCAGTTCGATCACGCGGAAGTCGGCGGTCTCGCGATCCATCTCCACGCGCGCATACTTGGCCGAGCCGGGCTGCTTCTTGTAGGCCGACAGCAGCGCGTCCTCGAGCGCGACCATCAGCTTCTCGGGCTCGATTCCCTTCTCGCGCGCCAGCGCGTGCATCGCCTCAAGGATTTCGCGTGACATATGGCCTCACTCCTCGACGAGGGTCGAACGACGAATCTCGGCGTAGGGGATCGCCACGATCCCCCCGTCGGCGGCCAGCATGACCTCGTCCTCAGAGGCCCCTACGAGCTCACCGGTAAAGCTGTTGGCGGGCCGGCCCGCGCTCGCCGACTGCTCGGAGCGGAGTGGGCGTGGATGGCGCGTACGCACCCTGGCGCGACGCCCGACGAAGCGGCGGAAGTGGGCGGGCTTTGTCAACGGGCGCTCTGCGCCCGGAGATGAGACCTCCAGCGAATAGCGCTCACGCTCCTCGCTCAGCAGCGCGGTGACGCGTTCGCACAGGGCGAGCGTCACGCCGTCGGGATGGTCGATGTACACGCGCAGACACCTGCCGCCGAGGACCTCGGCAAGCAGCACCTCGACATCGGGCTCGCTCTGGGCAAGACGCCTCTCGATATCTGTCTGCAGCGCTGTCATCTGTCGTTGCTCACGATTCCCGTCTATATCTTTGTGGCGTTCCCGGCGGCTGCCGCCGACCGGGTCCTGACGTAAAAAAAGCGGGCGGGCGCCCACTCTCGGCACTGCTACCGGCATCTGCACACCGGTACGAAAGCTGTCAGTCGAGAATAGCATCGGGACGGCGGCGCATCATCGGCATACTCGGTGCTCCCGCTCGGACTCTCAATCGCCTTCGCCGGCGCGCAGCTGCTCGACGGCGTCGAGGATTGCCTCTGCCACCTGCGCCTTGGGTGCACGTGGCACATGCTGTTGACCCATCCGCGAGCGCTCGCCGGCGGACGTCACGATCGTCACCTCGTTGGCGTCAACCTCGAAGCCGATGTCCTTGCGCGAGATGTCGTTGACCACGACCGCGTCCAGGCCCTTGGCCGTCAACTTCCCACGCGCGCGCTTCAACGCGCCGTCGCCGTGCTCGGCGGCGAAGCCAACAAGTGTCTGCCCGCCACGACGACGCTCGGCCAAGCCGGCGAGCACGTCCGCGGTGGGCTCCAGCTCGAGCTCGAGGATCGTGCGGCCACTCTTCTTGATCTTCCCCTCCTGCGCCGCTGAGGGCCTGAAGTCCGCCACCGCCGCGGCCATCAGCAGCACATCGCACGCGGGGAACTCATCCTCGCATACCTCCCGCAGCTCGGCAGCGGTTGCGACCTCGCGGCAGTTCACCCCCGGCGGCGCGGCCAGCGACACGTTGGCCGCCACCAGCGTCACCTCGGCGCCGCGAGCACGCGCCGCCTGCGCCAAGGCGAAACCCATCCTCCCCGAAGAGCTGTTGCCGATGAACCTCACGCTGTCGATCGGCTCGCGCGTCCCCCCGGCGGTGACGAGCACTTTCAGTCCGCGCCAGCCCGCGGGGGCCTCGTCCACGTTGGAGCCGGCGGGGGTGGCGTCCACGCTGTGTCTGCTCGCGAGCGCGGCCTCGCAAGCCGCCAAGATCCTGGCCGGCTCGGCCAGGCGACCGACACCCGCCTCGTCCTTGGAGGCCAACCTGCCGCTGTCAGGCTCAACGATCCGCGCACCCCGCTCGCGCAGGGTCTTGAGGTTCGCCTGAGTCGCGGGGTGCTCGTACATGCGGTTGTTCATCGCCGGGGCGATCACGAGCGGGCAGTCTGTCGCCAGCGCACAGCTGCTCAGCAGGTTGTCGGCCAGCCCGTTTGCGAGCTTCGCGATGGTGTTCGCCGAGGCGGGAGCGATCACATAGACATCGGCGTTACCCACCAGCTGCAGATGGCTGAGCGGCTCGTGCTCGGGGAGCGGCTGACCGGGAAACGCGCCGCGCGCGGGATCGCGCTCGAACTCACTCGCCAGCACCGGAGCGCCGGTCAGGGCCGCGAACGACGCCTCGCCGACGAACCGCCGACTCGCGGGCGTCTGCACAACACGCACCGCGTGCCCAGCGGCGGTCGCCAGGCGCACCAGCTCAAGCGCCTTGTACGCGGCGATGCCGCCGCTCACGCCGAGCAGGATTCGGGACATGGCCTAGCTTTTAGACTACCCGACGACCACCGGCAAGCACTGGTGGCGTGCTTGCGATCCGAGGGCTAGCGGTAGTGGTACTTGATCTTCCCTGCGGCTACCTCCTCGAGGGCGATCGTGAGGTAGTTCTTGGACGCCGTTTCGATCATCGGTGGCGGGAACTCGTCGAACGTGCCCTCGCCGAGGTTGTGGTAGTAGCTGTTGATCTGACGCGCACGCTTGGCGGCCACGAGCACGCTGGCGTAGTTGGAGTCGACGTTGTCGAGCAGTCTGTCGATGCGGGGTGAGATCACTTGGGCGGGCCTTTCCTGGTTGATCTTCGATTGTAGTGGCCATCGCCGCCAGGCCCCGCCGGGACATCGCGCCCGATCGCGCGAGCGATGCGAGGCACGATGTCATCGGGATCACTCCAACTCGGCGGCTACCACCGCGGTCAGCCGCTCCAGGGCGTCCTCGAGGCGGTCGTTGACGACTACGTGGGCGAACTCGGGTTGGGCCTGCAACTCCTGCTCGGCAACCTGCAGCCTGCGCTCAACCTCCTCGGGATCGTCGGTCCCACGTCCGATCAAGCGTGTGCGCAATGCGTCCAGCGACGGGGGCGCGATGAAGACCTGAACCGCATTGGGCACGGACTCGCGCACCTGACGAGCGCCCTGCACCTCGATCTCCAGCACGACCGGCATCCCCGCGCGCACGCGCCCCTCGAGCTCGGAGCGCAGCGTCCCGTAGCTGCGCCCGGCGTAGTCGGCGTGCTCGACGAACTCGCTCGCGGCCACTTTGCGGTCGAACTCGGTGCGCGTGAGGAAGTGGTACTCCACGCCATCCCGCTCGCCCGGCCGCGGCGCACGCGTGGTCGCGGAGACCGACAGCTGCAGCTGGGGCAGCCGCTCCATCAGTCCCCTGATGAGCGTCCCCTTGCCGACCCCCGAGGGTCCCGTGATGACGAACACGCGCGCCACGGCCTGGACCCTAGATGCGAGAGCGGCGGAGGTGCCGGTGGTCGGCGAGGATTAGCGGCGCAGGAGCGAGACCAGCTCGCTTCGCTGACGCTCCGAGAGCCCACCGATCGTCTTGCTCGGCGAGATACGACAGTGGGCGAGGATCTTGTTGACCTTCACGCGCCCGTACTTGGGGACCGCCAGCAGCATGTCGAACACCTTCGCGGTCTCGAGGTACTCGGGCGGGTTCAGCAGCAGCGCGTGAATCGACAGCCTGCCGGCCTTCAGGTCGCGCTTGAGCTGCGCGCGCTTGGTGCGGATCCGGTTGGCTCGCGCGAGCGCGTCCATACGCTGGTTCAGTGACCGCTCGGGTGCCATTACGTGCTTTTGGCCAGTCGGTTCGGTCGCCGTCGCCATGGGCGGCGAGTCTACACACCGGCGAGCGACGATCGAGGAAACCAGCCTAATTCAGCTGTACCTCAACTTGAGGTACAGCCATGTCGAGGGTGCTGGACGGTGGCATGGCGCGTTTGCAGGGGTTTTTATCCAGCGCTCGATTGGCCGTCCAGCCAGTTCTCCATGCGTTATCAGGCCACCCCGCGGGCCAGATCGCGAGCTATCCGTGCTCCCGCCATGGGGTCGCGGAAGCTCTCCGTTCCGACCGCAACGAGCGTCGCCCCCACGTCGAGCAGGTCCTGTGCGTGCGTCCCATTCTGCACGCCCCCCATGCCGATCACGGGGATCTCCACGCGCGCCGCGGCAGCTGCCACCTGCGCCAGCGCGACGCCACGAATCGCGGGTCCGGACAGGCCGCCCGTGCCGCCGCCCAGCCACCGCCCCGCCGGGTTGACAGCTAGCGTCGGCGGGTCAGCGATGGAAATCCACTGCTCCCCACCGTCGCGCCCCCGCGACCGAGGCGCGAGCGCCATCGCCCGCAGCGTGTTGATCAGCGACACCGCATCCGCGCCGCCTTCCTGCGCCGCCCGCGCGCACGCCGGCACGTCCGCGGTGTTCGGGGTCAGCTTCACGATCAGCGGCTTGCGCGTCTGCGGGCGCACCGTCCTGACGACCGCTTCCAGCTGGACCGGATCGGCGCCGATGTCCAGGCCCGTCTGCACGTTCGGGCACGACACGTTCAGCTCGATCGCCGCGATCTCCCGTCGCGCGTCGCACGCCTGCACGAGCTGTGAGATCTCCGCCGCGGTGGATCCCATCACGTTCGTGATCAACGGCACCGGCAACTGTCCCAATTGGGACAGTTCCTCGGCCAGATACCCGTCCAGGCCCCTGTTGGGCAGTCCGATCGAGTTGATCAGGCCCGCTGGGGACTCCCACAATCGCGGCGACGGATTGCCCGCGCGCGGGCGCAACGTGATCGTCTTCGACACGAACGCCGCGAACGGAAACTGCTCGTCGAGCGCATCGCCGAACGCGCGCCGCGCGGCGATCGCGTCGAATGTTCCCGAGCCGTTGACCACAGGGTGGGCCAGCGTGAGCCCGCAAAACTCGACGCTCATCACACGCCCTCGCCGTCTCCGCAAAGCGGGCTTATGCGGGGTCTCCGCGGGCTCATGCCGGGTCTCCGCGGGCTCATGCCGGGTCCGCGCGGGCTCATGCCGAGGCACCCGCATGCTCGTCCACGCTGTCGAGCTCGGTCGCGTCGATCACGGGGCCGTCGACGCACACGCGCAGATATCCGCCGCCCCTGCGCGGCACGGCACAGCCGTAGCAAGCCCCGAACCCGCACGCCATACCGGCCTCCAGCGCGAGCTGCGCGGGCACCTCGCGCGCGGCACACAGCGATCTGACGGCCTCCAGCATCGGCGCGGGCCCACACGCGTACACGACCGCGTGCCGATCGTGGTCGTCGTCCAGCTCCGCCGCCAGCAGGTCGGTGACGAATCCGGCGTGGCCGACGGAGCCGTCGTCGGTCGCCACCCTCGCGCCGCTCAGCAGCGCGGCTCCCTCGGCGTGTGACCCGTCGCGAAAGCCGAGCAGCACGGTGCTCGCCAGATCCTCGGCTTCCAGCGTGTCCTGCAAGATCGCCAGCGGGGCGATTCCAACCCCACCGCCGACGAGCAGCGCGCGGCGGCTCTCGTGCGGCATCGCAAAGCCTCGGCCGAGCGGACCCAGCGCCAGCAGCCCCTCCCCCACCTCCAGCTCGCACAGTCGCCGCGTGCCCGGTCCGACGTCCTCCAGCAGGTAGTGCGCCTCGCCGTCCAGTACGCGCGCGATCGAGAAAGCACGGGCCAGGTACGGGCGCTCGTCCTCGCCCCCACCCCAGCGCTCCGCGGTTGAGAGCATCGCGAACTGCCCGGGGTCCGGACCCGGTCCGTCGGGATCGGCGGCTTGCAGCACGCGGTAGGAGCCCAGCGGCTCGTTCGCGGTCACCGTCAGCAGCCTGCGGCCCAACGGCGCAAGGGTTCGCGTGCGCTCTGCCGAACCGCCCACCTACGCGACCCCGGCCCCGTCCGGCCTGCTCGCCTCGTCAGGCTTGCTCGCCCCGTCCGGCCTGCTCGCCCCGTCCGGCCCGGGCGCCTCGCCCAGCCCGAGTGCCCCCAAACGAGCCGCGCCGTGCAACTCCTGCAGGCACAGCACCTCGGGCTCCCCATCGGCCCGCGCGCGCGCGATCGCGCGCGCCGCCGACACGCCCGCGGCCAGCGTCGTCAGGCAGGGAATGCCATGCGTGACGGCCGCGCGCCTGATCTCCCAGCCGTCCGTGCGCGCGCCCGAGCCTGTGGGCGTGTTCACGACCAGGTGCACGTCGCCGCGCTCGATCCAGTCGAGCACGTGCGGCGAGCCCTCGCCGATCTTGTTCAGCCGCTGCACCGGCACGCCCATCCGCGCGATCGCCTCCGCGGTGCCCCCCGTCGCGACGATCCGAAAGCCGTTGTCGTGCAGCGTCTGCGCGACCGCGAACACACCCGCCTTGTCAGAGTCGGTGACCGTGATGAACGCCGTGCCCTCGCTCGGCAGCGGCACTCCCGCGGCGGCCTGCGCCTTTGCGAACGCGGTTGGGAAGTCCCGTGCGATCCCCATCACCTCGCCGGTCGAGCGCATCTCCGGTCCCAGCACGGCGTCTGAGCCCTCGAACCGGTCGAACGGCAGCACCGCCTCCTTGACCGACACGTGGTTGCCGTACCCCAAGCCCTGCCGGTCCTGTGGCAGGTCGAAGTCTGAGATCCGCTCGCCCAGCATGATCCTGCAAGCGAGCTTCGCCAAGGGTATGCCGACCGCCTTGGACACGAACGGCACCGTCCGCGACGCGCGCGGGTTCGCCTCGATCACGTACAGCTCGCCGGCGTGCACCGCGTACTGCACGTTCAGCAATCCGACGACCCCGATCGCCAGCGCGATCTCGCGCGTGGCGGAGCGGATCTGCTCGAGCATCTCCTCACCCAGCGAGTGCGGCGGCAGCACGCACGCGCTGTCGCCGGAGTGCACCCCCGCCTCCTCGACGTGCTGCATGATCCCGCCGATCCACACGTCGGTGCCGTCGCACAGCGCATCGACGTCCATCTCGGTGGCGTTCTCGAGAAAGCGGTCCAGGAAGATGCTCGGCTTTGACGGTGAGCTGCTCGGTTTCGATGGGGAGCCGGCCGAGCCGTCGGGAGCGCTCCTCGGGTCCGGTGGGGGCTCGCGGCTGAGATAGTCGGCCAGGCCGTCGCGCGAGTACACGATCTCCATCGCCCGTCCCCCGAGCACGTAGGACGGCCTGACCAGCAGCGGATACCCCACGTTATGCGCCTGCTCCAGGGCTTCGTCCACCGAGCGGGCGGTCGCATACGGCGGCGCCTGGTAGCCGAGCTTCGCCAGCAGCGCGCCGAAGCGCCCGCGATCCTCGGCCAGGTCGATCGCGTCCACGCTCGTGCCCAGCAGCGGCACACTCGCGTGTTGCAGGCCCGCCGCGAGCTTCAGCGGGGTCTGCCCGCCGAACTGGACGATGACGCCCTCCGGCCGCTCGACCTCCACGACCGCGAGCACGTCCTCGAGCGTCAGCGGCTCGAAGTACAACCGGTCGGACGTGTCGTAATCGGTGGAGACGGTCTCCGGGTTGCAGTTGATCATCACCGCGTCCCGGCCGGACTCGCGCACGGTCATCGCCGCGTGCACGCAGCAGTAGTCGAACTCGATTCCCTGCCCGATCCGATTCGGCCCGGCGCCAAGGATCACGACTGACGGGCGCTCGCCCCGTACGACCTCATGCACCGGCGTGCCTCCGGACGGGCCGGATGGGGTGCGCTCCCAGCCCGAGTAGTAGTAAGGGGTGCGCGCCGGGAACTCCGCGGCGCACGTGTCGACCGAGCGAAACGTGCGCTCACCCGCAAACGGTGCCTGCCGGGCGATCTCCGATCGGTCGCGGGCCAGCGCGCACAGCTCGTGCAGGAACCACGGGTCGATCGAAGTCTGCTCGTGGATCGCCTCAACGCGCGTGCCGCGGCGCAGCAACTCGAGGATCGCCTCGTACCGGTCCGCGCTCGGGATCTGAAGCCCGTCCAGCAACACCTGCTCGCTCACGCCGCCCAGACACGGCGGCTTGTCCAGCTCGCGCGAGCGCAGCGCCTTGGCGAACGCCTGCCCGAACGTGCGCCCGATCGCCATCGCCTCGCCCACGGACTTCATGTGCGTGGTCAGCGTCGGGTCGGTCCCGGGGAACTTCTCGAACGCGAACCGCGGCCACTTGACGACGACGTAGTCGATCGTCGGCTCAAAGCACGCGGGGGTCACTCCGGTGATGTCGTTGTCGATCTCATCCAGCCGGTACCCGACCGCGAGCCGCGCGGCGATCTTGGCGATCGGAAACCCGGTCGCCTTCGACGCGAGCGCCGAGCTGCGCGACACGCGCGGGTTCATCTCGATCACAAGAATCTCCTCGGTCTGAGGATTCACCGCGAACTGCACGTTCGAGCCGCCCGTCTCCACCCCCACCGCCCTGATCACCGTGATCGCCTGGTCGCGCAACCGCTGGTAGAGGCGGTCGGTGAGGGTCTGCTGCGGCGCGACCGTCACCGAGTCGCCCGTGTGCACGCCCATCGGATCGACATTCTCGATCGAGCACACGATCACGACGTTGTCCGCACTGTCGCGCATCACCTCCAGCTCGAACTCGCCCCAGCCGAGGACGGACTGGTCCAGCAGCACCTGCCCAATCGGCGAGGCCTCGATGCCCCGCGCGACGAGCGCGCGCAGCTCGTCCTCGCTGCGTGCGATCCCGCCGCCACGGCCCCCGAGCGTGTATGCCGGTCTAACAATGCACGGCAGCCCCAGCGCCGGCAGCGCGTCCATCGCCTGCTCGACGGTCGTGGCGATCGCGCCGGCCGGCATCGCCAACCCCGCGCGGGCCATCGCCGCGCCGAACAGCTCGCGGTCCTCCGCGCACGCGATCGCCTCATAGTTCGCGCCGATCAGCTCCACGTCGTAGCGGGCCAGCGTGCCGTCGGCGTGCAATGCCGTGGCGAGGTTCAGCGCGGTCTGCCCGCCCAGCGTCGGCAGCAGCGCGTCGGGGCGCTCGCGCGCGATGACCTGCGCCACCGGACCCGGCAGCAGCGGCTCGACGTACGTCGCGTCCGCCAGCTCGGGGTCGGTCATGATCGTCGCCGGGTTGGAGTTGACGAGCACGATCTCGTACCCCTCCTCGCGCAGCACCTTGCACGCCTGCACCCCGGAGTAGTCGAACTCGGCGGCCTGCCCGATCACGATCGGGCCCGAGCCGAGGATCAGGATCTTGTGGATGTCGTTACGCCTGGGCATCAGCGCACCGCCGCTCCGCCGGGCGAGCGGTCGTGAACAGCTCCCGGATTGTCGGCGGGTGCGGTAACCGGCGCCGGTGGGGTTGTAAGAGCTGTGAGCTCACGGGTTACCCACAAAAAAAGCCCGCCCACCATTTACGCGGCCTCAATGATCCGCTGCAGGAACCGGTCAAACAGGTACAGACTGTCGTGCGGGCCCGGACCGGCCTCGGGGTGGTACTGGACTGTCCCGCCGGGCACATCGAGCAGCTCCAGGCCCTCGACCGTGCGGTCATACAGGTTTACGTGCGAGAGCTGAGCCTCTCCGAAGTCGGTCTGCCAGCGCACGGGCTCGTCGGAGTCGATCGTTCGCGCGCCGCCCGGTCCGAGCGCGGCGAAGCCGTGGTTCTGGGAGGTGATCTCGATCCGTCCCGTCTGCAGATCCTTGACGGGATGGTTGGCACCGTGGTGGCCGAACGGGAGCTTGAACGTGTCTAGCCCGACGGCACGGCACAGCAGCTGATGGCCGAGGCAGATACCCCACACGGGTGTGTCGCCCACGACCTCGCGCACGGTGTCAACGAGGTAGTCCAGCGCCGCGGGGTCGCCGGGGCCGTTGGCGAGGAATACCGCGTCAGGATCGTCGGCGAGCAGGTCCGTGGCCGTGGTCGTGCACGGGTGCAGCGTCACGCGCGCGCCGCGCGCCACCAGCTCGCGGACCATGGAAGACTTGATACCCGTATCGAGCACCGCGATGTGCGGCCCGGTGCCGGTTTCACCGTGGCGGCTGACCGCGCTCGGGGTCACCTGCACCGCGAGATCCTGACCGGCCATCGGAGGCTCGGCCTCGATCAGGGCGCGAGCCTCGCGTTCGGGCATGGCCGCCGGGAAAACTCCCCCGCGCATCGCGCCGCGGTCGCGGATGTGGATGACCAGCGCGCGCGTATCGACCCCGCTGATCGCCGGGATGCCGCAGTCGGTGAGCCACTGCAACCAGCCGCCCTCCGCGCCCGGGGCGTCCTCGCGGTCGCATGCCTCGCGCATGATCGCCGCGCGCGACCAAGCCCGCTCGGACTCCATCGCCTCGGCACTCACCCCGTAGTTGCCGATGTGCGGGTAGGTGAACGCGATCAACTGACCCGCGAACGACGGGTCTGTCATCGACTCCTGATAGCCGGACATGCCGGTCGTGAACACGACCTCCCCGACGGCGTAAGCATCCGCACCACAGGCAATCCCGTCAAAGCGGGTCCCATCCTCCAGCAGCACATATCCACTGATCTCAGTCACTACGCGTCTCAGATGATCAGCTTCTGGACGGCTTTAAACTCGGGTGTGCCGGCGCGCTCCAGCAGCTCGAACAGCGCTGCCTCGACCGTGCTGACGACCGCCCCCGCGCGCTCCAGCCGCTCCAGGCCGCGCTCGTAGTCGATCTCGTGTCGTGAGCCGACCGCATCCGCCGGCACGTGCACCTCGACACCCTGCGCGAGTAGGTCATGGACGGTCTGGCTGACGCACACGTGCGTCTCGATCCCGCACACGATCGCCTGTGAGCGGTCGTGCAGATTGAACCCGTCCGCGCGTGCGGCGGAGAACACCGTCTTCTCGATCCGGTGCTCCTGCTCATCCTCGTCGAGTCCGACCTCGGGCACGGTATGGCCGAGGCCGCGCGGATACTGCTCGCTGACGATCGTCGGCACGTCGAGGATGCGCGCAGCCTGCACCAACTTGCCGCAGGCGTCGGCGACGCCCGCAAACGAGGTGTACGGACGAAACCCCTCCTGGACATCCACGACGACGAGGGCGGTCCGGTCGCGGTCGAGCAGACTCATTATGCCGCGACCACCGAGAAGACACGCTCCCGATATACGACGGCCCCGGCCGCAAGGGTGAGCAATACGCGGCCGTGCAGGCGGCGCCCGGCGAAGCAGCAGTTCTCCGAGCGACTCTCCCAGCCGCGCTCGCCCGCCAGGTGCTCCGCGTCGAGATCGACGAGCGTCAGGTTCGCCGGCTCGCCCGTGGCGATAGTCGGGGTGGGCAACTCGAACAGGGCTGCACCCGCCGTCATCCGCTGCACGAGCAGCCCGAGGGATAGCTCGCCGGTCAGCACCAAGCCCGTGTAGAGAGCGGCGAACGCGGTCTCCAGTCCGGTCGTGCCCATGGGGGCCTGCTCGAACGGGACTTCCTTCTCCTCGCGTGCGTGCGGAGCGTGGTCGGTGGCGACGCAGTCGATCGTGCCATCGCGCAACCCGGCTATCAACGCCTGGCGGTCATCCTCGCCGGCAAGGGGAGGGTTCATCTTCATGCGCGTATCGAGGCCGCGGACCGACTCGTCGGTGAGCAGCAGGTGATGGGGCGTAACCTCCGCGCTGACGCGAGCGCCGGCGGATCGCGCGTGCGCGACGGCCTGCACCGACGCGGCGCAGCTCAGATGCTGGAAATGCACGCGCGCAGACTCATACATAGCCAGCTCGGCGTCGCGAGCGACCATTGTGGACTCGCTGACGGTGGGAATCCCGCCGATCCCAAGCGCCGCGCTGACCGCTCCCTCGCACATCGAGCCTCCGTGGGACAGCGTCGGGTCCTCCTCGTGCAGGCTGATGACTCCGCCGCACAGGCGCTGGTACTGCAATGCCTTGCGCAGCGTCCCGGCGCTGGACACCGGCCGGCCGTCATCGGTGAAGCCGAGCGCGCCCTGTTCACGCAGCTCCGCCATCTCAGTCAGCTCCGTGCCGCCCAGTCCGCGCGTGATCGCCGCGAGAAAGCCCACGGGGATGCGCGCCTCGCGCGCGGCGGCGTCACGCAGCGAGCGCAGTAGTGGCGCCGAGTCGATGACGGGGTCGGTGTTCGGCATCGCGATCACCGCGCCGAACCCGCCTGCCGCGGCCGCTCGGGTACCGGTCTCGAGGTCCTCCTTGTGCTCCTGACCGGGAGTGCGCAGGTGCACGTGCGGGTCGACAAAGGCGGGCAGCAGATGTCTGCCTCGGCCCTCGACCGTCTCGATCCCGGTCGGACCGTCCAGCATGCCGGGCTCGCCGAGTGCGGCTATCAGGCCGTCGCGCACCAGCACGTCATGGCGTGCGTCAAGGTCGGCACGCGGGTCCAGGGCATGGACGTCTCGCAGCAGCAGCTCGGCCGGGGAGTGCGGCCCGTGGATGAGGGGATGAGCGGCCATCAGGCGAGCTCGAGCGCGACAAGCGGACGGGGCGAGGCAGGTGCGGCCTGCCAGGTCGGGACGGGTAGCGTCATTACGCCAGCTGGGGCTCGGGGACGGGCCGGGGAACGTGTGCTCCGGAAAGCAGCTCATACAGCACGGCCATACGCACGACGACGCCGGCCTCGACCTGCGCGGTGATGACTGCCTGCGGAGAGTCGACGACCTCGCCGGAGAGCTCGACGCCGCGGTTGACCGGGCCGGGGTGCATCAGCACCTGGCGCGGTGACAGGCGCCGCCCGTTGATCTGATAGCAGGAGGCGTACTCGCGCAGCGAAGGCACCCACTGCTCGTTCATGCGCTCGTGTTGCATACGCAAGGCGTACACGACATCCGCCGAGCCGAGCTCGTCGAGGGTGTAGCGCACGTCGCAACCAAGCGTGTCGATTCCGCGGGGAATCAGCGTCGGCGGCCCGGCGACCGTCACGCGGGCGCCCATGCGCTGAAACGCGATGATGTTCGAGCGTGCCACGCGCGAGTGGGCGACGTCGCCGACGATCCAGATCGATGCGCCGTCGATCCCGCCGAGGCGCTTGCGCAGCGTGTATACGTCGAGCAACGCCTGGGTCGGGTGCTCGTGCTTGCCGTCGCCGGCGTTGACGATCGCCGCGCTGCACCATCGCGAAACGAGCTCGGCCGCCCCCGCCCACGGCGTACGCAGGACGATCGCGTCGGGCTTGTGGGCGCTCAAGGTGAGGACGGTGTCCTTCAGCGACTCGCCCTTCTCGACGCTGGAGCCGTTCACGGCGAAGTTGACGACATCGGCGGACAGCCGCTTGGCGGCCAGCTCGAACGAGCTGCGCGTGCGCGTCGATGCCTCGTAGAACAGGTTCAGCACCATCCGCCCGCGCAGCGCGGGGACCTTCTTGATCTCGCGGTCAGACACCTCGGCGAAGCGCGCCGCCTGGGTGACGATCCGCTCGATCGCCTCGCGGTCCAGATCCTCGATCGAGAGAAGATGATTCATGCTGCTGGAACCTCCACGGGGACAGGCGCGATCGCGACCTCGTCGATGCCGTCCAGCTCGGCGACACGCACGTATACGTGCTCTGCGCGTGAGGTCGGCAGGTTCTTGCCGACATAGTCGGGCCTGATCGGCAGCTCGCGATGACCGCGGTCGGCGAGCACGGCCAGCTGCACGCGCGCGGGGCGGCCGTAGTCGAACAGCGCCTCGATCGCAGCGCGCACCGTGCGACCGGTGTATAGGACATCGTCGACGATCACGACCGTACGACCGTTCACGTCGAAATCTATGTGCGACGCGTGTACCACTGGGGCGTCAGGCCGGCGCGAGACATCGTCGCGGTAGAAGCCGATGTCGAGGTCGCCCAGCGGCACCTCGGTGTCGAGCAGCTGTTCGAGCAAGTCGCGCAACCGTCGCGCCAGGAACGCTCCGCGCCGGTGAATGCCGACGAGCGCCGGAGCGAGGAAGTCGGGCGAGTCGGGAACGTCCGACGCACCAGACTGGCCGGGGTTGCGCTCGACGATCTCATGGGCGATGCGCGTAAGCGCTCGCCGCAGTCCGTCCTCGCCTAGGACGATCTTGTCGCTGCTGTCCACACTGAGCTACCTTCCTGGCCTCTCAGGACCGGGTTAAAGGATCGCGTAAGACTGTATCAACGCGCTGCGACGGCTCTGTCGACGGTCGGTGCGCCGCGCCGGTTTGGCCGGCGGTCCTACCCCGCCGTGACGGGCTCTGCAGGCTCTGCGGGCGCGGCCTCGCGGGCGCGGCGCTCAGACCAGCGCACCAGCCGGGGTGCGCCGCGCTCGGGGAATGAGACCTCGATCGTGTCGAAGTCGCGCGGAGCCTCGGTCTGCGCGAACACGGCGCGCGCCTGGTCACGCAGCTCGCCTCCGGGATAGCGGCTGGAGATGTGCGTAAGCGCGAGCATGTGCACCTGCGCGTCACGCGCGACTTCGGCCGCCTGCCGAGCGGTGCTGTGAGAGGTCTGGCGCGCACGCTCGGACTCATCCTCGGCGAACGTCGACTCGTGCACGAGCACATCGGACTCGTGCGCGGCAACGATGAGGGCCTCACAGGGAGAGGTATCTCCGGAGATCACGATCTTGCGTCCGGGACGCACCGGCCCGAGCACCTGGTCGGGCGTGACCCCGTTGACCGTCTCGCCGCGTTGCAACCGGCCGAAGTCGGGGCCCGGCCTGACCCCGAGCCGCTCGGCGAGCTCCGGGTCCAGATGCCCGGGACGAGCCTCCTCCACAAGCGCGTACCCGTAACAGGAGTCGCCCTTGTGACGAACGGGAATCGCGGCGATGAGATATCCGTCGCGCGTGACGGTCTCGGCGGGCGCGAGCTCGACGATGCTCAGCTCATACGGCAGGCGCCCGTATACAAAGCGCATCCGGTCCATCAACTCGGTCAGCCCACGCGGACCGTACACGCTCAGCGGCTGTGCGCGCTCGCGCAGCGCGAACGACTTCAGCATCCCCGGCAGCCCGAGCCAATGGTCGGCATGGAAGTGGGTGATGAACACACTGTCGACGTCCGCCAGCCCGACCGACTTGATCAGCTGCCGCTGTGTCCCCTCGCCGCAGTCGAACAGGATGTGCTCCCCGCCCCGGCGGATGAGTACGGCAGGGAGTCCGCGCCGCGCGCTGGGCACCGAGCCGCCGGTGCCGGCGAAGAAGATGGACAAGTCCATGCGGGCAACGGTAGCGGCGGGACGGAAGGACGGCTCGCTGGATGGCGGCGATGAGCGCAACGCGTGAGACCTCAGACCGCACGAGCAGGGCCCCGGCCACCCAGGGCACCAGTGCGGTTGCCCAGTGCGCAGTGCCACGGAATCCGCCACCCGTGCGGATCCCACGAGCGCGCCGGTAAGCTCTCCCAAAGCGACGATGCTGGATTTCCTCCGGCGTCGCCTGCGCCCGTAGCTCAGTGGATAGAGCGCTCGCCTCCGGAGCGGGAAGCCGCTGGTTCGAATCCAGCCGGGCGCGCTCCGGAAGTGCCTGCAATTGACAGGTTTCTGGTTGATGTGTGCAAGTGGAGTTTTGCCCACCGGCGATGTTGGTGGGCTAAATTGTGGGCTAAAGTCCCGCCCGAGAAACATAGAAGTCCACTCTTTCGACGGATAGGCGCAAGGATCTCGAGTCGCGTCACACACGCTCAGAGACTCCTTGCACGCTCGGTTTTGCCTCCAGTGCTGGGCTTTTGCGCTCGCGGCTGCGAATGCCTCCGTAAGACGCCGGTAGTTTCGAATGAGACGAGTGCCCGTCGGCAACGAGAGGTCACCGAGTTCGAACGGGCATCGGCCCATCCGTGTGCTCGAGATGCTCGTCGTCTCGGCGATCGCCCGCGTGGAGGTGCCCTCCGCTGTGGCGCAAGGCCAGAACCGGCGAACTCAAGGACGCGACTGCCAGCATTCTGGTCAGTGCGTGCGAGCTCGACTTCCACGGCGATCCCGACTCTGACCCGCGCTTCACGATCGTCTCGCTGACCGAGCCGGTGCTCATCGCAGCCGCCCGCGAAGCGGCGCGCCACGCGCTGCGCGCATATGACGCGGTACAACTCGCGAGCGCACTCGCAGTCCGCGAGATCGATCCACGCTACAGCCACTTCGCCCGCTTCGACGCTGACCCGGGGAGACAGGCTTCAATTGGCTTTGTTGAGCGGTTTCTGGCGGGTCTGCAACCATTTTGCAATACCGGCTCACGCCGAATGCACGCATCGAGGCCGCCGTGCACGCTCGCTGCACATTGTACCCTTCGGGGCCGGCGCGGATCGCGGCCGCAAGCATGACGTCGTCCACCCGATTGGTAGGAGCGACGCAACGGAGATCGGCTCGACGGTCTGCACGGCGTGGGCGACAAGCCTGCAAGGCTGTGGAACGAAGTCGATTGCGTTCTCGGCTCATTGATCGCCAACGACGAGCAGTCGGGGATCAGCGCTCACCATCGGCTGAGAGCTCTCCTCCCGGCGACGCGAACAGGCGTCCTAGCAGCTCCCACATCTAACATGGCGCCTATCGGCGCGTGCCGGATGCGCGCGTTATTATCGCCTCATGGCTGCTCGCGACCCCGGTCACAGCACCCACAACGCTCGCGAGACCGAGCGTGTGCCCGCACGCACGCACCGGGCTGACCCACGCGCTTACGCCGCCGCCCGCGCAGACCGTGCTCGCCAATACCGATGAGCCGTCTCAACTGCAAGCGCAGCTCATCGAGCGCTACGGAGCAACACTGGCTCAGGGAGATCTGCTGGATATCAGCCCACCTCCGCCGGAGCGAGATCCAGCCGGCCTGACGCCCGCGACCGACGCGCTCCGGTGGGTCCGCGGAGAATAAAGCCGAGAATTTACACTCGCTCCCGTCGGGCGAAAGTGGTGGCGCAGCATCTCGGGGCGCAGGATGCCCGAATCTCGTCCGTTGCGCAACTCTGGATCTCGCCGACTGGTACGCCTGCTCTCACGGCGATGCGAGCGCCTCGCCACCTCCGGCTCGTCAGCTGGAGGTCGAACAGCGTGTCGATCAGCAGCGAGCACTCCCCGTCGCTGACCAGACCCGCGTTGCTCACCCCCAGCCCCGGTCTGGCTGGAGATAGGCGTAGAGGCCGTCGCCGACTTCCTGCAGCCCGGCCTCATACGCCTGCCCCATCTCAGCCGCTTGAGGCGACCGCTTCCAGCTCGGCGAGGTCGCGGATCTGGCCCAGCCGGATGCTGTTGCCGGAGGGGTCGCGGAAGCCGGAGTCGATCCCGTATGGACGCTCCTCCGGAGGTTCGTGGAACTCGACGCCGCGGGCCTTCAGTTCTTCGTAGGTCTTCTGGCAGTCGTCGGTCGTGAGGAACACCGTTCCCGCGAAGCCCTTGGCCATCAGGCTCTCGACCTGCTCGGTGGTCTCCTGGTCCATGATCGGCGGACCGGGGACCGCCATCAGCACGATCGACACATCCGGCTGGCCAGGCGGTGAGACCGCCAGCCAGCGAAAGCCGCCGAGCTCCGGCAGGGTCACGTCGGCGGCGACCTCCATGCCGACCTTCTCTGTGTAGAAGGCCAACGCCTTCTCCTGGTCCTGGACCCACAGTTGGGCGTTTGTGATTTTGAACATCGGGTTCTCCTTTCAACAGTGGACGATGCAGTCAAGCTAGACCGGCTGCTCGCTCCTGTCTTCTCGAAAAGTGCGCTTCTGCGGGCGGCCGTAGGCCCGCACGATGCAGCCTGGAACCAGCGCCATATCGGCGGCCGCCGGGAAGCGCTGGCGGTAGGCCGCCGGAGACAGCCCAAACGTGCGCGTGAAACTGGTCGTGAACGAGCCGAGACTCGTCAAGCCGACGGACAGGCAGATGTCGGAGATCGAGCGGTCCGTGCTCCGCAGCAGCGCGGCGGCTCGCTCCAGGCGCCGGGTCAGCAGGTAGCCGTAGGGCGATTCCCCGAACGCCCGCCGGAACTCGCGACTGAAGTGCGCCCTTGAGAGCCCCGCTGCGGCGGCCATCTCCTCGACCCCCAGCGGCTCGGCGTAGCGAGCGTCCGCGAGGTCCCTTGCGCGCAACAGGTGGCGGGCGGGGGGAGCGAAGGCCATTGCGCCAGTATTGCGCTCGGCGCGTTCTCCGGCGCCCGGTGTGCCCACCGGCGCTCGTTACAGTGGCCGCGATGTTCGACCTCGACGCCTATCTCTCCCGGATCGGCCTGAGCGGACGACCCTCGCTGGCCGACGTTCACATCGCTCACGCCACCACGATCCCCTTCGAGGGCTTCGACTCGCACATGGGCATCGCCCCCCGGCTGGATCCCGAGGAGCTCGTCGAGAAGCTCGTCCACCGGCGCCGGGGTGGCTGCTGCTGAAAGCCGCCCTCAAAGCCCTCGGCTACCAGGTCGATCCCTACCTGGCCCGCGTCATGATCGGGATCGCCCCGGGGGCGATCCGGCCGCCCACTCACCTGTTGCTGCGCATTCGCGGTGGTCCCGGGGGGGGCTCCAAGGGCGGTGGCGGGGAGAGCGGCGCCAACGGCGTGGCTGAGGAGCGCGGCTGGCACGCCGATGTCGGCTTCGGCAGCGGCACGCTGCTCGAGCCGCTGCCGTGGGGGCCGGGGGATGAGCACGAGCAGTCCGGCTGGCGCTTTCGCGTGGTTGAGCGCTCCCCACAGTGGGTCCTGCAGACGGTCAATGACGGCGAATGGACCGACATCTACGGCTTCCTGCCGATCCCCGTCCCGGAGGTCGACATCGAGATGAGCAACTGGTGGACTGCAACCCACCCCGAGTCGAGCTTCGTCACAGGTTTCCTGGCCACTCGCCAGTGGCGCGACGGGCGGCGGCTGATCCTCACCGACTGGGGCGAGCTGACGCTGATCGAGCGGACCGCCGCTGAGACCGTCTCGACGCCGGTGACCCGCGAGCAGGTGCCGCGGCTGCTGGCCGAGCGCCTGGAGCTACCCGGCTTCGAGCTCGACGTGGCCGGGCGCGTGACCCGCCCCCGGCTAGGCGCAATACCGTAAACTTAATGTCCGGTGGGCGGGGTATTGTGGCGGGGTGCCTCGTGCGGGCCAGCGTAAGCCGCTGTCTGATTCGCGTTTGACTGATCACGTTTCGATCGGCGTGTTGACGCGGGTGTTCCCGCCGGAGCTGGTGGACGGGGTGCTGGCGGAGGTGGGCCGGGTGGAGCGTCGCCAGCGGCTTCTGCCGGCGCGGGTGGTGGTCTATTACGTGCTGGCGCTGGCGCTGTTTGCGGATTGCTCCTATGAGGAGGTGATGCGTCAGCTGGTGGAGGGGCTCTCGTGGGAGTCTGGCTGGGAGAACTCGTGGGAGGTGCCGACTAAGGTGGCGATCTACAAGGCGCGTCAGCGGCTGGGCCGCGAGCCGCTGGAGCTCTTGTTCAAGGCCGTCGCGGCGCCGTTGGCGAGCGCCTCCACGCGGGGGGCGTTCTACCACTCCCTGCGGCTGGTGAGTCTCGACGGCACATGCTTGGATGTGGCCGACACCGAGCCCAACGACGCGGAGTTCGGGCGGCCCGGCACGGGTCGCGGTCAGGGTGTTGGCGCTTTCCCGCAGCTGCGCCTGGTCGCTCTGGCGGAGTCGGGTACACATGCGATCTTCGACGCGGCGCTCGGCCCATACGGGAGCTCTGAGCGGGTGCTGGCCGATCGGTTGTGGGGCTCGTTGAAGGAGGGGATGCTGTGCCTGGCCGACCGCGGCTTCTACAGCTTCGAGTGCTTCCAAACCGCCCGTGCCACAGGGGCCCAGCTGCTCTGGCGGGTCAAGACGGATGTCGGGCTCCCGCGCGAACGGACGCTCTCTGACGGGTCGTATCTGACGAGTATCTACGCGCCGAAGGACCGCAAGGCTAAGCGCGACGGGCAGCGCGCCCGGGTCATCGAGTACCAGCTCGATGACCCCGCCCTGGCCGACGAGGAGCAGCGCTACCGACTGATCACCACGCTCCTTGACCCAGAGCAGACGCCGGCGAGCGAGCTCGCCGCGCTCTACCCCGAGCGCTGGGAGCTCGAGTCAGCACTCGATGAGCTGAAGACCCACCAGCGCGGCCCGCGGGTGGTGCTGCGCTCAAAGTCCCCCGACGGCGTCTACCAGGAGGCCTACGGGCATCTCGCCACCCACTACGCGATCCGCCGCGTGATGCACGACGCCGCGCTGCAAGCAGACCTCGTTCCCCACCGATTGTCGTTCATTCGCAGCCTCCGCGCCGCCCGCCGCTCAACCCGCACCCAGCCGGGATTTTTTCCCCCACAACCTCGCCGTCGCACACGAGCAGGCGATCACAGAGATCCTCGCTGAGCCGCTGCCCAAGCGCCGCCTACGCCGCAACCCGCGCGTGATCAAGCGCAAGATGTCCAACTGGAACGTCAAGCGCCCCGAGCATCGAAACCCACCCAAGCCCAGACAGCCAGCCGAGAACGCAATCACCGTTCTAGCTGCTTAAGTTTACGGTATTGCGGCTAGGCTGAGGCGATGGCCCCGACGATCGCCTGCGTCCCACAGCAGCGCTCGCCGCAGGCACGCTGATCGCTGGCTAAGCCGTCGCCGCGGGCAGCGGCTCGCGGCCGCTGGGCGCGCTCGTGCGTCCTCCAGCGCAGCGTGACGAACCGGCGCGCTTCTGCTTCTTAATCGTTCTCACAATCTCGGCGCGCTCATCGTCAATCCGTCTGGCTCGTCCTTTGTCGTCGAAGCGGAAGTCTCCAGCGGGGTCCTACTCCCTTGCGCAATGGACGAGGGCCAGGTTTGAGGCGATGGGACGCGAGGGCCCACGCTTTGCCCGGCGCAAGCGGGCGTGTGCCGATCATCGGTCGGGTCGTTCGGTAGTCGTCCCACCGCGTTCGTGTGCGTGACACCTGCTCGGACCCTCGCATCTTCTGCGGAAGCGGGAGCCGCGCGCCGCTCTATGGAGGTACACGCGGCTACGATGCGAGGAAGCGCTCGATGTCCGCGGTCTCGCGGGCGAGCGCCGGAGCGGGTGCGGGGCGCCCGAACCACGCCGGCTCGGGGCGGCCGTTCTTGATTGACCAAGTACCCGTTGCTGCCGCGCGATTGAGTACGACGGGTTTGAGCATCCCGCCGCCCCTGAGGACGAAGTGGTCGTGCTCGGCGAGGACGAATGGCTCGCGAGTGCGGTGGCCGAGCATGAGCGTGTCGAAGGCGGCGAGCAGCAGACAGGGTGGCGCCTCATCGGTGGCCCATGCGTCAAGGTCGGGTTGCGGGCCGGCGGCGTCGAGCGCTCGGCGCGCCTGCGTGATGGGCAGCGAGGACCACTTCGCGAGATCGGACGCGTCGCACGGGCCGTAGCCTGCGCGGTAACGGGCGCCAAGGATCGCGAACGCCTCGTCGGGGTGGACCGCGGGGGGCGGATCGGCCGCGTGCAGCAGGCCGGCGGCGTCCGTGACGATAAGACCTTGCGTTGAGAGCCAGGGAACGAATGTGTTGATCGGACCCTGCTCGAGCGGCGGGTGGCCGCGCTCGAGGAGCGCGCGCAGCAGCGACGGCCGGTCGCGGGGGCGGTCGGCGCAGAGCTCCACGACGTCCTCGCGCATGGCGTTCACCTCTTCAACGATGCCGAAGCGCTCGAAGCGCGCGCCGAACACGCGGGCATTTCGCCTGGCGAACAGCGCGTGCAGCCAAGGGCGATCGGATGCCGCGATCAGGTGCACGGTGCCGCGGACCGTCCACGTGCGCAGGAGCGGCGCGGCGCGGACGGCGCTTCGGGTGAGGCCGGGCACGCGGGAGCGCAGTGCGAGAGCCGCGGCGCGCAGATCCTGAGCCTGGACGCCGATTACGGCCAACGCCGCCTCCTCGGCGCTCTTGCACGCCGTTGCAGGCGTCAACCGCTGCGCCGCCAGACGGCCAGCACGCAAGCGCTCCTCAGCGTCCATCCGAGAATCCTCGCACGCAGGCCGCGGATCACCGCCACCTGCGTAGCCAACTCTGGAGACCGAGGGCCTTCGGCCGTACCGACGACCACCGCTGCGACCGCCGCGCAGCTCACTGCCGCCGCCGACCAAGAGCGGGAGCATCCAACCCGAGGAGCCAATCTCTCGCTTGGGACGAGCTCGGAGCGTATCGTCCGGCGCTCGCAGGACGCCTGCTTCCGCATCGCGGAGCAGGGGCGCGGGTTCGACGCCAGTTCGCAACTGGAACTCGTCCCTTGCGGAAGTCTCGGACTTGACGAGCGACGCGCTCGCTCCGCTGTAAGCGCGATAGCGGGGAAGACGGGTAAAGAGCGTGGTGTTGGGGCGGCGCCGACTGGAGACCCTTAAGCAGCTTGACGCTCTGACGCTCAGTGAGGGCTGCGCAGCCCTTTCGGCCTAGAGCGCAACGGGCGGAGTTATGTGGAGTAGGCTCCGCTAGAGGACGCTGCAACGTGACTACGGGAAGGGGAGATCGTGAGCACTACAAGCCAGGATCAGACGCCGCTTGACGAGCTGGGCGTCGCTGACCGCGCCCACTTCCAGCAGGGGCCACCGCTGGAGTTGTTCAGGCGGTTGCGCGCTGAGTGTCCGGTTCACTGGTCGAGCGGCATCGCTGAGTTTCCCGACGAAGCCGGCTTCTGGTCGGTGACGACCGCCGAGGACGTGTTCGAGGTCAGCCGTGACTGGCAGACCTACTCCTCCGAAGTCGGCGGCTTCACCGCGTCCAACGCAGGCTTGTCGTTGGAGATGCAGCAGGCGATGTTCATCGGCATGGACCCGCCCAAGCACGACCGGCTGAAGGCGCTGTTCCAGCGTGGCTTCACGCCGAAGCGGATCGCCGAGCACGAGGACGCGATCCGCGCGATCACGATCGAGGTGATCGAGCGTTTGGAGGGCCCGCCCGCCCGGGAGACCTGCGATCTGGTCAGCGACGTCGCCCAGCCGGTGGTGGCGCGGGTGATCGGGAGTTTCATGGGCCTTTCGGCGGAGGACGACCAGGCATGGGCGAACCTGATGAACGCGATCGTCGGCGCGGGCGACCCGGACGCGACGCCGGAGGGTGCGCAGAGCGTGATGGAGCGCGAGGTGCCCGAGGTGTTCGCGCGCTGCGGCAAGCTGATCGCCGAACGACGCGCGACGCCGACCGATGACCTGACGAGCGTGCTCGTGCACGCGGAGCTCGACGGCGAGCGGCTTGAGGATCACGAGATCGTGATGGGGTTCCTGCTGCTGATGGCCGCCGGCAACGACAGCACCAAGGCGACCTACTGCAGCGGCATGCGCGCGCTGATGGAAAACCCCGAGCAACGACGGATGGTGCTCGAGGACCCCTCGCTGGTGCCGGCGGCGGTCGAGGAGTCACTGCGCATGTTCCCGGCGTTCGCGCACTTCGCCCGCACGGCCACACGCGACACCGAGCTGCACGGGCAGCGCATCCGTGAGGGCGAGAAGATGGTCATGTGGTACCCGTCGTCCAACCGCGATGAGACGCGCTTTGAGGACCCCGACCGCTTCGACCTGACGCGCGAAGCCGAGCACCAGGCGTTCGGTGCCGGTGGCCGGCACTTCTGCCTGGGCACCGCGCTCGCGCGACTGGAGTTGCGGATCCTGATCGAGGAGACGCTCAAGCGCTACCCCGAGATCCAGATCGCCGGCGAGTGCACACACGTCGAGTCAGCGTTCGCCAACCAGCACAAGACGCTGCCGGTGCGGCTGCGTCCGCTGTAGGTCGTCCGGCGTACGCAGGGCGACGACAAGCGCCGAGCACAGCGACCTCTCCTATCCAGCGCTAGGCAGGGCGCTTCCCGCTTGCCTCGCAAGCGATCGTCTCGACCAGCGCTCCTCGGATGCTCGCAAGGGACGAACACCACCAGCCGCGGTGTCCCGTTTCGACGTCTCCGGGATGCTTGGTTAGATGAGAAAGCGGTCGTCTACTGGCCGGCGCTGGTATGGCACTGGGCTCTATCCATGTGCGATGGGAGGAGGATTCCCATGACCGTCTCGACTGTTCTTGACTCCGCTGGGCGTCGTCACTCGCCGGCGACGATGCCGGGCTACCACGCTGGACGACCGCCTCGCAACAAGGGGCTTCGCTACCCGGCCGACCCGCCCGCGGTGCAGGAGATCATCGCGGTGATGCGCGAGGCCGGCACCGACCGCCACGGCGCTCGCCTATGTGCGCTGATAGTCGTGCTCTGGCGCAGCGGGCTACGCATCCAGGAGGCGCTCACCCTGAGCGAACGCGATCTTGACCCACAACGCGGCTCTCTGCTCGTACGCAATGGCAAGGGCGGGCGGCGCCGCGAGATCGGGATGGATGCCTGGGGCTGGGAGCAGCTGCGGCCCTGGCTCACCGCGCGCGTCGAATTGCCGGTCGGACCGATGTTTTGTGTGATCGACGGGCCGACACGCGGTAGGCCGTGGTCGAGTGCTGCGGTGAGGAGCGAGCTGCGTCGCCTCGCTGCTCAGGCCGGGGTCCGGCGCCGGTTTGCGCCGCACCAGCTACGCCATGCCCACGCGGTCGAACTCGCGCGCGAGGGAGTGCCGCTGAACATCATCCAGCGCCAGCTCGGGCACGTCAACCTCGGGACAACCTCCATCTACCTACAGGGAATTGACACTGAGGAGATCATCGCGGCCGTGAATTCACGGCGAGCGCCGATGATGCCAGCCAGCGCCGGCCTGCAGTTCTGAAAGACCAGTCAGCCAGGCGGGAGCTCACGTGGGCTCCCGCTTCGCCCTGCCAAAACAGCAACGCGCAGAGCGTCGCCAAGACCCCCGCGGCTCGTCCCAGGCAGGAGCGTAGTACGACTCACGCTGACGCGCTCGGATCCCTGCGAGGCTGTTGCGAGTGCGAGCGTGCTGCGATCGGCGTGGCGAAGCACGGGGCGCACAGCCCGCTTGTCGCGCTGAGGGAAGCCTCGTCAGTCGTAAGCCACGAGATGCAGGAGCTGGCCGGCGACGAACGCGACGCACGCTTGCCTACGCGGGCGGGTGTGGGTGCCGTGACGGTCCTCGGCTACGCTCGTCCGGCGGCCAGCAGGACCAGGTTCGAAATCTCACCGCTTCGCCACCTCCGGTCGCCTCCGGATGGCCTCGGTTATGGCGCGGCCCAGGTCTCGTCCTGCACCTCCTGCGGTGCGGAGCGATCATCGCGGTGATCGGCGGGGCGATCTCCCTGATGAAGGTGGTGAACTCATCGGGGGACTGCCACTCGAAAGTGACCTCGGCCTCCTGCACCTCCACATTCGAGAACCCGGCCGCTTCCAGCAGGCCGCCCAGCGCCTGCGGCGTCGGACGCGAGAGCGGACCGGGTGTTCCCGGCGAGCATTGCTGCTCGCTGGTTCGGCTCGGCAAGCGGGTGCGCGCCATCCGCGGCATTGGGGTGCGTGGTGGGCTGTCTGAACCTTCCCGATTGGGATGAGTCGCGACATCGCTGGCGCTCATGCCGGCGCGGCTCCGGCGTGACGAAGCCGGTCGAGGCCGTCGAGGATGAGATCGAGGCCCCACGCGAACTCGACGCGCGTTGTCGTACCCGGACTCGGGGAGCTTCGTGGCGATCTCGACGAGGTACGGGTAGTCCTCGAGCGCGCCGATCGTCTCGCGCCCTCCTCTGCGCGGCTTCTCCGGCGCTGTCGGGCGTCTCGAACCCCGTGTCCCGTTCCTGCAGGGCGAAGCCGTAGATGTAGGCGTCCTGAACTGAATAGGCGTGGATCGCCATCTTGAATGAGAAGCCCGCCTTCGCGCAGGCAGCCCATCACCGCGTTGTGGTTTCGCAGGTTCGCCGGCCCCGGATGCCGCGACTCCATCATCCCGATCGCCCAGCTGTGGCGCTTCAGCGCCTCGCGCGTCGAGATCGCCCGGCGCCGCATGGCGGACCTCCAGTCGAGGTCCCCGGAGGGGAGCTCGATCTCGCTGAAGACGATGTCGACCATACCGTCGAGGAGCTCCTCCTTGTTCGCGACGTGCTTGTAGAGCGCCATCGGCACGACGCCGAGCTCCTGTGCGAGCCCGCGCATGCTGAACGCTTCGAGCCCGGCCTCGTCGGCGAGGGCGACGGCGGCCTGCAGCACACGAGCGCTGCTCAGCGGTTTCCGGGTCGCGATCTTCTGTTTTGTCATCGGCCTTGACAAGTGTACACCGTACACCTATAGTTCCACAGACGAGTGTACGCCGTACACCTGACAGAAAGGCATCTCATGAACCCCGACGCGCCGTATCCCGTCCAGTACTCGGTCGACTACCCGGACCGGCCGCTCAACCGCCTGACCACCTTCTTTCGCCTGTTCATGGTCATCCCGATCGCGATCGTGCTCGCCCTCATCGAGGGCGGCGGCTACGCCTACGGTGGCGGGAGGGCCGGCGGGAGCTGTCGGCGCTGCCGGCCTGGTCGTGCTGCCCACGCTGCTGTTGATCCTGTTCCGGCAGAAGTACCCGCGCTGGTGGTTTGACTGGAACCTCGAGCTGATGCGGTTCTCCGCCCGGGTCGGCGTCTACCTGGCGCTGATGGACGACCGCTATCCCTCCACCGACGAGCATCAGGCGGTGCATCTCGACTTTCCCTATCCGGACGCGCGCAACGACCTCAACCGCTGGCTGCCGCTGGTCAAGTGGCTGCTGGCCATCCCGCACTACGTGGTGCTGTTCTTCCTCTACATCGCCGCGTTCTTCGTCGTGATCGCCGCCTGGTTCGCGATCCTGTTCACCGGTCGCTTCCCGCGCGGGATGTTCGACTTCCTCGTCGGCGTCGGCCGCTGGACCAACCGGGTGATCGCGTACGCCCACGTGCTGGTCACCGATCGCTACCCGCCGTTCCGCCTCGCCCCGTAGGATCCGCGGGGGGAGGCGACGGTCGTGATCAGGCCCAAATAGTGCCCGATCACGGCTCTCGCAATGCGCAAACAAACAATGGCCCCCCTACGAGCTTCGGGACAACCTCATCAACCGCGTATTCGAGACGGGAGCACCGCCTAGCGAGGACTGGAATGTCAGGGTCGTCGTAACGAGTAGGGTACGGCCCTTCTTGAGCGTGTTCTCGAGCGCAGTCCTCACGGAAGCACTGGCCGTGACGGTAAAACTCACGATGCCCGCATCGGTAACGGCCGTACTGCCCCTGCCGAAGATGATCATCGCCGAGTGGCACTCACCGTGAAGCTTGATCTGACCTGTCTTGCACTTCGTCTTGCGCGCAGAGAAGGCACCGAACTTCCCATTCTGGAAAGTAAGCAGCCATCTGAACGTGCCCGCATCACTAACCGACGCCGTGAACGTGATCGCACCTTTCCTCGTGATGCTCGGGTTGCCGAGTAGGCTGAAGTTGCTGTCAGGCATCGGCATAAATGGGGAGGTAAGTGAGGGCGTGGGTGAGGGCGTGGACGTAGTTGTGGTTGTGGAAACGAGCACCGGCGCGGAGCTCACCGTGAAGGACTGCTGTGCTTGAAGCGCTGCGTCATATTCGCCGTCGCCCGCTTGGTTGGCGTCTATCGTGCACGTCCCCGCCGCGATGAAACTGACCGTCGAGCCTTCCAAAAAACACACAGAAGGCGTCGTGGAGGAGAACGCCACCCCCAGCCCCGAGGAAGCCGTCGCCGACACGACATAGGTGGGTTCGCCGACACTCGCAGAGGGCGGCGCAGTCGAGAGGAATTCGATTAGCTGTGTGCGCTTGTTCACCACAAAGGTCTGCTGCGCTTCGAGCGCAGCTTCATACTCCGAGTCGCCCGCTTGGTTGGCGTCTATCGTGCACGTCCCCGCCGCGATGAAACTCACCGTCAAACCTTCCAAAAAACACACAGAAGGCGTCCCCGAGGACAACGACACCGACAGCCCCGAAGAAGCCACGGCAGCCAACGCATAGGTGGGACCGCCGACAGTAGCCGAAACCGGCGGGTCAGAAGCGAACGCTATGCGCTGCGAGCCTTTGTCGACGGCGAAGGACTGCTGCGCTTCGAGCGCAGCTTCATACTCCGAGTTGCCCGCTTGGTTGGCGTCTATCGTGCACGTCCCCGCCGCGATGAAACTGACCGTCGAGCCTTCCAGAAAACACACAGAAGGCGTCCCAGAGGACAACGACACCGACAGCCCCGAGGAGGCTGTCGCCGTCGCCGCGTAGGTGGGGCCACCGAGGATCGCCGAGCCTGGCGCGTTCGAGGTGAACTCGATCGTCTGTGTTTCCTTGATTGGTTTGCTGGGCGATTGGAACGCGCCGAGCCCGTCGGGAGTGCCCACGCCGGTGGGACCGTCGTAGCCGAGGCCGGCCAGGCAGATGGGCTTACCCGAGCAGCTGCTTTGCGCCTCTTCCAGCGCCGTGCAGTCGGAGAGGCCGGTTTCGTAGTTAAAGGATTTAGAGCATTCGCCGTTGGACCCGGATTCGACGTCGTGCAGCGAAGTGGGAGCCTTAATTTCACTTTCATAAAGGGTCTTGGCGGGGTATTCCACGCCGCCGGCTCCTCCGCTGAGCGCGAAGATGGAGGCGATCAGCGGCGAGGCGAGGCTCGTCCCGCCGATGGGGACCCATCCGAGCACTCTTTCCCCGCTTTCCGTCTCCACTGCGGTGGAGTCGTACACCGCCACGCCGGTGTAGGGATCGGCATCGGCAGATACGTCGGCTACGGCGCGCCTGGATTCACAGCCAACGGCAGACCAGTCGGAGAGCTCCCGTTGCCAGGGCGGAGATTCGAACCGTTCGCTGCAGCCGCTCCCAGTGGCGCCGTCACCGTTCCATACCGTCTCGCCCGCCCAAGTGCCTGCGGAAGTGAGACTCAAGCGAGTGCCGCCTACCGCAACCACGTGCGGCGAGGAGGCCGGGTAGCCTACGGAGCCTCTCGCATCCAGTTCCTGCGACTGCCAGTTGAGATAGCCGTCATCGCCCGACGCCGCGGTGATCACAAGACCGGGGTGGTCAAAGACGGGACTGTCGGTGGTCGGCTCCCCTCCCGACCACGAGTTTGAGATCTCGCTAGCCCTCAGTTTCACTGCCGTTTCCTCGGCCGCGTCAAGGCTTATGTAGGAGGTGTCGCTGGCCTCAACCAGCAGGATGTGGCAGTTTTGACACGTGGCGTGGGTGACCTCTATGTCGAGCGAGATCTCCTCTGCCCATCCACCTTCGGCTTCGGGAAGCGGGCTGATTCGACCCTTCTCGTTGACCTTGGTGAAGCAGCCGTTCGCGCTAGTGCAGAGGGGCAGATGGAATTCTTCGTCGTAGACTCTGAGGTCCGCTTCGGCATTAGGGTCGTCGTAGGCATCGATGAGCGCAATCGTCTGGACTTCAGGAGCCGTCGTCGGTAGCCCGTAGGCGCTGTGCAGCTCCTGCGGGCGCAGGCCGTAGCAGCCTTCCGCCGCGGCCGGGGAAGATTCGCAGGGTTCCGTTGCCTTGCCCGCCGTGAACGGAGCACTGCGCGCCATCCCCAGCGGACGGGTGTGAGCGCGGGCGGCGGGCGTCTGGGGCACCAGTTCCAGAGCCAAGCAGCCGGCATGCCCAGGCGTGGGCACCGCGCACACCGAGCGCACGGTGTAGTCGGAGGCGGGCAGCGGCGAGACGGTGCGGCGCTGGTTGCCCTGTGCGACTCCGGGCGCCATCAAGAACCCGCATAGCGCGAGCAGTGCGCCGGCGACTGAGACGCGAGCCGGCAGCAGGCGCGCCATTGCGGTCGTCTCACACCAGCCAATCGACACACCGCCACCCTAGTGCTTGCCGTGGAACTTCTGCTGCAGGAGATGCACACTCTCAATGTCCAGATGCGCCGGGCCCGGTTCGAGGATAGTCACCATGACCGCATGGTAGTAGAAGTGCTAACCACTATTGGCAGTTCACTCGCTGCGTGAGCTCTCGTGCGCTGCGCGTTGGATCGAAAGCGCGAGCAGCCAGAGCACTGCTACTGGCATGACCCACCAGGCCGCAACACCGCCTCTCGCTGCGAGCGCGGTCAAGGCGAGTGCGAGTGCCACGCCAATTGCGGTACGCCAGTCATCGCCGACGATGAACTCCCACACCGCGAGCGGGAGCACCACCATGCGTGTGATGCCCTTTCCGTCGGCTGGTCGGGTTTTGGTGAGGGCCGTCCCAATCTGGTTGCCGAGCGCCGGGTGCACAACCCGGCGCATCGTGGCGCGGCGCATGGGGCCGGCGATGGCGGTCGCAGCCATGAGGACCCCGGGGATGATCGCCAGGAGGGCGGCCTCGCCTCCGGGCCACTCCGTCCCTGCGCCCTCGACGGCCCAGAACATCCCGAATGAGGTGAGCATCACGCCGACTGCGAGCTTCAGCGTGTTCTCGGGCACCCTCGCCAGTGGGGCTCGCGCTGCGAGACCTGCGGCGGTGACTGTGAGCACGGCGATCCCGGCCGCGCCGGCGGCCAGACTGACGCGGTGCTGGTTTGCGCCAAATGTAAGCACGATGAACGCGACCTCGAGGCCCTCCAGGAGCACACCCTTGAAAGAGATCACGAACGAGTAGGCATCGAACCCATCGTGCCGCTCCCCGGCGGCACGCGCGGCCTCAGCCTCCCGCTTGTAAGTCATCAACTCGTCGTGCTTGGCCTTCAGGCCGGCGGAGCGCAGGATCGCCTTGCTCAACCACTGCAGACCGAAGATCAACAGAAGCCCGCCCACCGCGACTCGCAGCACGTCGATCGGCAGCGAGGTGATCGCCGGTCCGAGCGCGAGCACGATCACGGCGAGCGCGATGATCGCGACTCCCAGACCACCGAGTGACGATGACCAACTGCGTGTAGCGCCTACTGCGAGCACGATCGTCAGCGCCTCAACGGCCTCCACCGCACAGGCAAGGAACACAGAAAGGGCAAGCCCGATCTCAGCGCCACTCATGCCTTTGATTGTCCAGGTTGAGGTTGGCTGGCGTATTCCTCAACGCGCAGGCGCCATAACTGGGCTTGCCGATCCAGTAGCCGCACGGCTCTCGTCATTGAGCCCACGGCGCTAGGCTCGTGCTGAGCCCACGGCGCTAGGCTCGTGCTGAGCCCACGGCGCTAGGCTCGTGCTGAGCCCACGAACCGAGCCCACGAACAGTTTGGATAGCGTCTCCGTGGGCGCGTGCTTCGAAGCCTGTCGATAATTCCCAAACCAGGAGATGAGATGAGCGATAGACCCGTTTTTATATACGCCGCGACCTACAACGACCGCGCGGATGTGTTCGCCGACTACGAGAGCTTGCTCGACCTCCATGCCGCGCAGTTGGTCGGCACCTATGACGTCGCGATCATCACCAAGGACGCCGACGGCAAGGTTCACGTCGAGAAGCACGAGAAGCCGACGCAGCACGGCGCCTGGGGAGGTATCGCGGTCGGAGCGGTGGTCGGGATTCTGTTCCCACCGTCGGTCATCGGGGCAGCAGCAGTCGGCGGCCTCGTTGGCGGCGTCGGCGGCCACCTCAGGAAGGGCATCTCGCGCGGTGACGCGAAGGAGCTCGGAGAGCTGCTGGAGGGCGGACAGGCAGCGTTGATCGTAATCGGCGAGTCACGCCTGCAAGAGCAGCTCGACAAGGTCCTTACACGCGCCGAAAAGTCTCTCGAGAAGGAGATCGACGCTGATAGCAAGGAGTTCAAGCGGGAGCTTGATAGTGCGGAGAAGGAGGCGGCGAAGAGTTAGACGGTCGGCCGCGTGCTCGAGTGGCGCTACTTCTCGGCCAGTGCCACTCTGAGCGCGACCGGTGCAGACGTTCCCAGCACCCCGCCGTTCGCGGCGAGCGCCTGGACGGCTGCGTATCGAGGTGCGGTCGAGAAAGCGATCGCCGTCTCGAAGCCGCCGCGGGGCGCAGCGGCAACAGGGGTGAGCGAGTGCGGGCTAGCACCGGCCAGCAGCCGCCATTGCGTCACTGCGCTCGCTCCGTTCCAACTGGCATAGGCGACGAGACCCCCGTGGGAGCGGGCGCGGACCGCGAGTGCCGGCGGTTGCGTCGGCTCGCCCGACCAGGGAAACTTGAGCACAGTGTAGGACTGGTAGAGGGCGGGCAGACGGGCGTCGAACAGAACCCCGCCTTCGGGGGAGAATTCCGAGAAGAATGGTTCTTGCCCCCAGCCTACGAACCAGTTGCCGCCGGCGAGCGGCTGGAAGTCTCCCTGGCTGGCCGCCAGCAGCGGGGTCGCGTGGGCGAAGCTTGAGACGAGCGTGGCCGTCATGGTCTGCTTGTTGAGCGCTAGCACGATCACGCGCGACTGCGAGTGCACCTTCGGCGTGCCGCCGTTGTCGAAGAACGAGATGGTGCCGTCGGTCTCTTCCCGGGCATCGTGCTGCCAGGCGGGTCTCGCGCCCGGTCCCATCACGAAGCTCGACTGCTTGCCGCCGAGACGCCAGGCGATCTGGCCGGTGCGGGTATCAACGTCGTAGGCGGCCCAAGTGTTGCGCGAGTCGACGAGCAGGTCTTCGCCATATTCGGAAACCGCGTTGATGTGGAAGTAGTCCCACGGAGAGACCGGTGTCCCGCTGTGACCAACCGGCATGTAGGAGTCGGTGAGAGCTACGTGGTCGAGCGCGTGCCACTCCAAGCGGACGAGACCGGTGTGCAGATCGATCTCCTGGAACAAGGTGTCGGCGACGGCGCCGTCGGCTGGGCCGCCGTAGGCGCTGAGGTTACAGCGGATCGCGTCGTAGACGGTGAACAGCGCGGTGACCGTCGGCGTGATCTCGAACGCGTGCAGGTCGGGCTGGTAGCCATTGCCGGCGCGCACGATCGCCATGTCGTGGTAAGAGCTGTTGACGATCACGACCCCGGCGTCACGCCGGCCGTCTGCGACGAGCGGATCCTGCCACCACGTAAGGACCGGCTGGCCCTCGTATTCCTGAACCTGCAGGTCTGCCGCTCTGGAACCGGCGGGAATGGCCTGAAACCAAACGAGAGCGCCGGCGTTGTCTAGGATCATCGGCCCGTACTGGCCCGGTCCGGCGTAGGGCGCCAGGAAGATGTCGCCAAGTGTGTGTGAGCCCGAGTTGGTGCTGACCGTGACGGTCGGCGGTTGCAGGTCCGAACGTGAGACGAAGTGCTGCAGTTCGCTTGACTTCGGCGGCGGCGGCGGGGGTGGGGGCGTCTCGAGCGAGCGACTCACGGAGTCGACCTCGGCGACGGTGAAGCGCCAGGCGAAGGGCGTCGTGGTGGCGCCCTGGCGCAGAACGGCATGCACGGTCACGACCTCCCCTTGGGAGAACGGCTTGCTGGAAAGGAAGCTCGCTCCGTCGCCCTGCGAGTAGGCGGCAAGTCGGCCCCGATGGCCGCCGCTGCGCGATCCGACAACGACGACGTTGGCGATGTCGGCGGCAGGCACGCCGAGGAAGCTGATCTGAGTGGCCGCGGACGCGTCGCGCGTTTCGGGGCCAGGAGACACCGTCACCCGCCCGCCGGCGAGCGCCTCGGACACGTTCAGCTTTGGCGGTGCGCAGCTGGGCGCCGCCGGGATCGCGTCCGCACCGCTCGGCGCGAGTCCCAGTCCCAGTCCCAGCAGCGCCGCCATCCCGACCAGCAGGGCGCGCACCGACGAAATACAAGCACGATCACATAAGAAGCGAGTCAACCGGCGATGAGCCTAGCCCGAAACGCCGCGGGCGCGCGCCGGTCGGCACGCTACCCTGAATCTATGCTTACCCAGGCAGATCGTGCGGCCGAGCGACGTCGCGCGAAACTGGAGGATATTCAGCAGCAAGTCAAGGCTGGTTTGCTCACGATCAGAAAAATGACGGCGGAGGAGCGCAAGCGCTACCCTCCGAGACCATCGTCAAAGGGACGCCGCCGCTGAGGCCACGCCCGCGGGGCGAAAACGCGCTCGGCTGATGGATTCTCACAACTCCAGATAGCGCAGCACGACCCGGCCCAGGACGATCACGTCGCCGCTGTCCAAATCAGCCTGAGTCACACGACGGCCGTTCACGAGCGTGCCATTGGCGCTGCGATCGTCGAGTATGCGCGCGCATGAGCCGCGATGCACGAGGATCGCGTGCCGGCGCGAGACCGAGCCCTCGTCCAGGTGCAGGTCCGCGGACAGGCCGCGGCCGATGTGGATCACGCCCGGCCCCAGCGGCACCAGCAGTGTCTCGCCCGCACCTTGAACCTCAAGGTAGCGTCCCGGCATGGCCGCCTGTGGCTCGCTCGCGCGGCGGCGGTTGCGCTCATCCAAGCATGAGATCGCGTCGAGCTTTTCGGTCGCCCCGATCTCTACGGTGTGTTGCAGTGCTTGCGTGGGCATGCTTACAGCCAAGCTCACGCTACTCAGGCACAGCTCAAGGCTCGTGAAGAAATAGCGAAGGTCGACCGCCATCGCTGCAGCTCTGATCGGGACCGACGATCGCGATCATCGCGGCCGGCGGTAGCCGCGAGCCGGTGCGATTTATGCCGTGCTCGTGGGCTTGCCGCCGCCGGAGCGGCGAGACATCCGCTTTGAGCTCCACCAACCCCAACCACCGACAGCCACGACCGGCACGACGTACAGCATCGAGATGTACCAGTGCATCAGGCAGGCGAGTGGGGCCATCTCCAGAAAAGCTATCACGCCATCACCACGCTTCCTTCGCCGGGGCCTCGTGCCCGCCGGCGCCGCCCGTAGCGCCCCAATCACCGGCCTCATTCCCCCCGTTCATGCCCCCGGCGCCGTTCGCGCCGGCCCGCGAACGGCGCCGGCGCACGAACAGCACGAAAAGCAGACCGAGCAGGGCTATCGCCACGCCGAGCACGATCACGGCGGTCGACGCTTTCGAGCTCTCCGGCGTCCAGAAGAGTTGCCCGTTGATCGCGCCCTTGTCGGTTCCGATTCCGATCGGCACCTGCCAGTTGAAGATCAGGGTCCGCTTGCTCTTGTCCTTGACCTGCGGGGGCACGACCGGCGAGGTGTAGTGGATGCGATGGTCGTGCCATTCGAACTGCCCCGTGTGGTCGACCACTTCCCACTCCGGCGGCGCCGAGGGGTTGGCGATCGCCGGCACGCTGACGTCGCCGTAAAAGCTGCGGTTGAGATAGGTGGCGGGCGAACGCATGTTCTGCTCGGCCGTACCGTTGGCCAGCACGCGTGCGTAGGGCTCGTCGTCATAACCGTAGATCGTGACCGTCTTGCCCGTACGGTTGACCAACAGCAGGCGGTCGGCGAACTCGAGGACTTCCACGCTGAGCCCGGGCGCGTTCGGCGTGACGCTGGTGATGTTCGAGCGGTAGTTGAAATTGCTGCCCTGGTCATTGAGCGGGCCCCCGCTCTCGGTTGTCGTCGCGGCATAAGCGGGGCCCGGCAGGGCGAGGATCGCAGCACCGAGCAGGATCGGCAACAAGCGGCGGGGCATGAACATCACCGTAGCCAAGGACGACTGCTCACGTCCCCACTGCCGAGAGCAGCCACAGCCCGAAGCTCGTGAACGCGACCATTACCGCGAGCATCCAGTACTGCGAGCGGACGGCCTCTTCAACGTTGTCGTACATGACCAGCGCCTTGTCGTGCGCCAGCGCCAACCCGGCCACATGTCCTGTCAGAAGCGCGGCGACTTGCACGTACCAGATGGCGGCGAACGAGATGATGTTGTAATTGATCTGGTAGCTGCTCGTCCCGAACAGGTTTGCCCCGTTGCCGAGCGGGTCCGAGGCGAGATAGCCGATCGCCTGACCCTGCCAGATCAGCAGCGAGAAGTAGTGCGCGAGCACGTACGCGAATCCGATCGGCACGAGCGTGTGTGCGAACGCGTGCGCCAGCCGGCTGGTGTCATAGCGCGTGCTGACGCTGCGCACGCCGGCGATCCCGATCCGGTACACCGCCCCGACCAGCCCGAGACAGAACAGCAGCCCCACCGAATAGGCGAGCTCGTACGCGGGCGTCTGGTTGAAGCCGAGATCGGCGAACAGGCTCTGCACGCTCGGCTCGAGGTTGCGCCAGATGCCGCCATTGCTGAACCCATCGAACGTGGTCGTGCCGATGATCGTGCAGATCAACGCGATCGTGCCCGGGCGTATCCGCAGGTTGGTGATCCCGCTCAGCGGACGGCGCAGGCAGACGATGCCGCGCTCATCTCTGCACACTGCCGAGAGCCGCGAAAGCAGGTTGAAGTACGCACCAAACCCGTCGGCCTGCCCGCCCCATTCCTCGACCCCGAACGACATCATCCCGACGAGCATCACCAGGAAATAAGCCAGCGACAGCACCGCCAGCGTCGACGGCCGGTCACGGTCGGCAGGTTCGTAGACCAGCTCCAGCCACGCGAACCCCACGATCACCGCGACCGCCGGCCACATCCCCAGCCATTTGGGATATCGCAGCGGCGGCGCGTTCTGCCTGCCTCCGCGAAGCGCACCCGCGAGCGCACTCAACACCCGCGCGCACGTCCGCCAGGGACTGAATGCGCGGAAGACGTCGCCGAACAGCACACTCGCCAGCGGCGTGCCAACCCAGAAGATGACGTAGATGAACGTCACCGCGAAGTTCGCCGGCGCGACCTGAGCGCCGGCCAGCCCGCTGTATACGACAAGCGCAAACAGTCCTACCCCGACCAGTCCGGCGAGCCATTCCAGTGCACGAGGCAGCCTCACCACCGGCCGCCGATGCTGCTCCTGCAGCTGCGGGCTCGTCCACAGGGTCGACAGCGCCACGAACGACACCACCAGCACGATCGCGGCCGTCCAGCTGAACAGCCACACGGGAATCGGCAGGTCCGCTCGTCCCACGATCCCGTGCGCCTGCGCGCTCGCCGGAACCGCCAGCGCCGCGACGAGCAAACCACCGAGCAGGAACGGCAGCTTGCGGCGGCACTTGGCTCTCATGCCAGCGGCAGTCTACGGGTAGATCTCGATCCAAGCGCAGGGTCGGTCGGGATGAGATTTGCGCTGGGGTCGTCGATTTTCGCCTAACGGCTTTACTACCCTCCAGCGAGATGACCGTGCTTCCCATCGCCGTCTCGACCGACATCCAGGCCGCCTTCCAACTCGGCCCGCTGGCGATCCTCGGGCTGCTCTACGCTCGGCGCGTGCGCACCCTCGCTTATGAGGGCCGCAATCCCGTGCCCGGCTGGCGCCAGGCGTGCTTCTACGCGGGGTTCGTGCTCATAGCGGTCGCGCTCACCTCGCTCGGCGGCGCCAGCCAGGAACTGCTGCTCGTGCACATGGTCGAGCACCTGCTGCTCGGCGACATCGCGGCGCTGTTGATCGTCCTCGGTCTCACCGGCCCGCTGATCGCGCCGATCCTGCTGGCCGAATTCCATTCGGTCCGCTTCTTCGATCGTCTGCGCATCCTCGCCCATCCGCTGATCGCCTTTCCACTGTGGGCGATCGACCTGTACATCTGGCACCTGCCCGTCTTCTATCAGGCGGCGCTGCGTCACAGCGGCGTGCACGCACTCGAGCACGCGCTGTTCCTCGGCTTGGGCATCAACATGTGGATGTGCCTGTTCGGCCCGCTGCCTATGCCGAGCTGGTTCGGCAATCTCGGCAAGCTCATCTACATCATCGCCGTTCGCCTTGCCGGCACGATCCTCGGCAACATCTTCCTGTGGTCGGGCACCGTCTTCTACCCGTTCTACATCCACGGCGACGCCGTCTACCACATCTCTCCGATCGCCGATCAGAACATCGCGGGCGGGGTCATGATGGTCGAGGAGTCGATCCTCACCCTCTGTCTGTTCTGCTGGCTGTTCCTACGTACCGCGCGCGAGGGCGAGGAGCGCCAAGAGCTGCTCGACTTCGCCCAGGCGCAAGGCCTTGAGCTGACAGATGCGCGCGCCGCGCGCGCCGTTGCGGCCGGACGCGGCGCGGAGCTGCGCCGGCGCCTGGAGAGCAGCGCCGGCGCCCCGGAGCGGTAGTCGGCGATATCCTCACCGCATGTGCGTCGGTTGCGCAATGGCGGCGGCCTCGGCCGCGACCGGGACTCGAACCTGGCTGCAGACCCACAACTTCGGCTGGTTGACACCACGCCGCATGCGCGCGCTGACGATCGCAGTGATGTCGGGCGCGGCGATCTTCTCCACGGTCGGCTTCAGCGGCTCCACCCCACCGGCGCACGCTTCGTCGCACCGACCGGTACCCGCCGCCCCTACTCACCGATAGTCGGCCGATCCGCGCGGTGCAGCCAGATCGCTAACAGCCGCCGGCTACAGCCGGCAGTATGGTCAGCTCCGAGCCGTCCGCGACCGGGGTCTGAAGGCCGTCCAGAAAGCGGATGTCTTCGCCCGCCACGTATACGTTCACGAACCGTCTCAACGAGCCGTCCTCGTCGCTGATCCGCTCGCGCAACTCGCCGTGGCGCGCATACAGTCCATCCAGTACATCCTGCACGGTCGCGCCGTCCACCTCAGCTTCGGCCTCGCCGCCGGCCGCGGCGCGCAGTTGCGTGGGAATCTTGACCTTGACCGCCATCAGACCTGAACCGCCTCGGGCACCCGCGCTTCGAAGTCCTCGACGGTCGGGGCAATCGTGTGCGTCTCAAATGTGTCTCGCACTGCGTCGAGCGTCTTCAGGCCGTCGCCGGTAATCGTGATCACGACGCGCTCCTCGGGGTCGATGTCCCCGCGCGCGGCCAGCTTGGCGAGCACCGCGGTCGTCACGCCGCCCGCGGTCTCGGTGAACACACCCGTCGTCTGTGCGAGCAAGGCGATGCCCTGCTTGATCTCCTCGTCGCTGACGGCGTCCACCGAGCCACCGCTGTCGCGCGCCAGCTCGAGTGCGTACGGTCCATCCGCGGGATTGCCGATCGCCAGCGACTTGGCGATCGTGTCCGGCTTGACCGGCCTGCACACGTCGTGGCCGGCAGCGAACGCGCTCGCCACGGGAGCGCAGCCCTCGGCCTGAGCGCCGTTCATTTTCGGCAGCTCGCCATCCAGCAGGCCGACCTCGCGCCACTCCGCAAAGCCTTTGCCGATCTTCGTGAACAGCGATCCCGAGGCCACCGGTGCGATGATGCGGTCGGGCAACTCGAAGCCGAGCTGCTCGGCGATCTCGAAGGCGAGCGTCTTGGAGCCCTCGGCGTAGTACGGACGCAAGTTCACGTTCACGAACGCCCAGTCGCGCTCGGCGCACAGCTCGGTGCAGAGACGGTTGACGTCGTCGTAGTTGCCCTCCACCGCGACCAGTTTCGTCCCGTATACGCCCGTCGCGAGCACCTTCTGCTCCTCCAGGTCCGACGGAATGAACACGTAGGACTCGAGTCCCAGCGCCGCCCCGTGCGCCGCCACCGAGTTGGCGAGGTTGCCCGTCGATGCGCAAGCGATCGTCTGAAAGCCCAGCTCCCGGGCGCGCGCGATGGCCACGGACACGACGCGATCCTTGAACGAGTGGGTCGGGTTGGCCGCGTCGTTCTTGACCCACACCTCGTTCAACCCCAGCGCCGCCGCGAGCCGGTCCGCGCGAATCAGCGGCGTGCATCCGGCCGGCAGACCGGTGCGCAGGGAGCCTCCGCCCCCGGAGCGCTCCGAGAGGGCGCCCGGGTCACCGCGGCCATAGGCCGTGGTCGGCAGGAAGTCGGCGTAGCGCCAGATGTTCTGCGGACCTGCCTGAATTCGCCTGCGCAGCTCATCAATCTCGCCTCCGGCCAGCCGGCTGTGGTCGTAGGCTACCTCCAGCGGCCCGAAGCAACGCTCACACACATACAGCGCCTCCAGCGGATACTGGGCCTTGCACTCCTTGCACTCCAGATGACTGACAGCCATTAGGGCTCCTTCGCTCTAGTCTTCGCCGTGTCACTAGGTGTGGCGAAGAGCACGAAGGCCCGCCACACATCTCTCTGGAATTGGCACCTTCCCGCTGTGACGTTTACGGTGGTTGCCGGGGTTTCGTAGGGCCAGTCCCTCCACCCCTCTGGATGTGTCCAGCTATGTAGCGCCGAAGTTTAGCAAGCGCCCGGACGGATGCAAGGGCCTCTCGGGATTCGTACCGGCAAAGATCGTGGGCTGAGAGGCCGAATCGCGGTAACGCCCGGGCGTGCCCGGTGTAGGGCGCTTCAGATGAGCACTCCCCTCAGCGAGCAATCCCTGCTGCCGGCCGAGGAGCCCGCCGACTTCGACCCGGAGAGTCCCGCGCTGAAGCGGCGCATGTTGATCATCGTCAACCCGTACGCGACCACTGTCTCTGACCGCCTGCGCCATCTCGTCGTGTACGCGCTGCAGGGCCGCTTTGAGGTCGACGCGGTCGACACCGAAGCTCGCGGCCACGCGACCGAGCTCTGCCGCGAGGCCGCGCACGAGGGTTACGACGTGGTCGTCGCCTTCGGCGGTGACGGCACCGTCAACGAAGCCGCCAACGGGCTGATCGGCTCTCCCACTCCACTCTGCTGCCTGCCCGGCGGCTCGGCGAACGTGTTCGGCAAGATGCTCGGTATTCCCGGTGACGTCGTCGACGCCACCGAGCACCTGCTGGCGATGGCCGACGACTGGCGTCCGCGCAGGGTCGACCTTGGCGTCGTCAACGGTCGCTGCTTCACCTTCGCCTCGGGCCTCGGGCTCGACGCGAGCGTGGTCAAACGGGTCGACGCAAACCCGCGCTTGAAGGCGCGCCTGGGCGCCTACTACTTCACGTGGGTGGCTCTTACGACCTTCTCACGTCGCTACCTGCTCTCCCCGCCACGGATGATCGTGCGTGCGCACGACGAGGAGCTCCGAGGGGTCACCGCGATCGTGCAGAACGGCTCACCCTTCACCTACTTCCAGAACCGTCCAATCGAGATCGCCGGCGGCACAACTCTGGATTCGGGCGTGTTCTCCGGGGGCGTGCTGCACCGCGTCACGCCCGTCGCGATGCCCTTCATCGGCTGGCGCGCCTTCTCCCGCCGCGCACGCGTCGTGCGCCATCGACACGTGACCGGCCTCTCGGACGTCACCGAGCTCGAGGTGCGCACGGCCGACGGGCGCCTCATCCCTCTCCAGGTCGATGGCGACTACCTCGGGGACGTGGCCGAGGCCCGCTACTCGATCCTGCCGGGGGCGCTGAACGTCGTGGCGTAGAGCGCGGCGCACCTCCGGAATGTTCGCGCCCGACTTCGAGAACACCCGCGACCGATCGGGTCTACGCCGATCGGGTCTATGCCGTGGCGCCGCCCGGAGTGACCCGGTAGGCGTCGAACACCGCATCGATGTTCCGCAGTCGTGTGATCGCGCCCTTCAGCGTGTGTGTATCCGCGACCTCGACCACGAACCGGTTCTTGACCATCGGTGGGCTCGACAGGCAGCGCGCCTCCAGGATGTTCGCGCCCGACTCTGAGAACACCCGCGACAGATCCTCCAGCAGACGATGACGATCCCACGCATCGATCTGGATCTCGACCACGAATGCGGTGCTGCGCTCCCCCTCCCAGGAGACGCTCGTGAAGCGTTCCGGGTCGCGAGCGAGGATCACGGCGTTCGGGCAGTCCTCACGATGGATCGTGATCCCCCGTCCCAGCGAGATGTAGCCGACGATCTCATCCCCCGGCACGGGCCGGCAGCACTTCGCCAGGCGCAGCATCACGTCCTCCACACCTTCGACTTTGATCCCGTACTGCCCTGATGACTTCGTCGGACGCCGGCGCGAGCGGCCGACCCGCAGCAGCTCCGCGCCGGTGGCGTCACCGTCTGCGGCCTCGCCCTGCTTCAGGCGTTGCATCACCTTGTTGACGACCACCTTCGGCGAGACCTTCGCGGCGCCCAGCGCGATGTAGAAGTCGTCCGCCTTGCGATATCCGACCTCGCGGATCACGTCCGCCAGCAGCGCCGACCCTGTGATCTTCTGCGCGGGCAGGCCCTGCTTGCGCAGGTGCTCCTGCAGCAGATCGCGCCCGACGTGCTCGGTGTCCTGGCGGGACTCCGCCTTGAACCATGCCTTGATCTTGTTGCGCGCGCGTGTCGTCTTGACCATCGCCAGCCAGTCGCGCGAGGGTCCGCGCTCGCGCTTGGCCGTGAGGATCTCCACGATGTCCCCAGATCGCAGCTCGCAGTGCAGCGGCACGATCTTGCCGTTCACGCGGGCCCCCACGCAGCGGTGGCCGATCTCGGTGTGCACCTCATACGCGAAGTCCAGCGGCGTCGCGCCCGCCGCCAGCGACTTGACTTCGCCCTTCGGCGTGAACACGTATACCTCGTCCTCGAACAGGTCCGTGCGCAGCGTGTCCATGAACTCCTTCGGATCTGACAGCTCCTTCTGCCAGTCGAGCATCGAGCGCAACCACTTCAGCTTGGCGTCCTCGCGCGAGCCCGCCCCGTCACGCCCGCTGCGCTCCGAGCCGGGCAGGACCTTGTACATCCAGTGAGCCGCGACCCCGAACTCCGCCATCTCGTGCATCTCCTGCGTACGGATCTGGATCTCCAGCGGCCTGCCCTCCGGCCCGATCACCGTCGTGTGCAGCGACTGATACATGTTGAACTTGGGCATCGCGATGAAGTCCTTGAACCGGCCGGGCAACGGCTTCCACAGCGAGTGGATCGCGCCGACCGTCCCGTAGCAGTCCTTTACCGAGTCCACGATCACCCGCATCGCGGTGAGGTCGTAGATCTCGTTGAACTCGCGGCCCTTCTTGGTCATCTTCGAGTAGATCGAGTAGAAGTGCTTGGCCCTGCCGGCGATCTGCGCCTCGATCCCCAGCTGCGTGAGCTCGTGCGCCAGGTACTCGCCCGCTTCACTGACGTAACGCTCGCGCTCGTCGCGTTGCTGGGCCACCAGCCCCTTGATCTCCTGGTACTTGCGCGGGTGCAGCGTCGCGAACGCGAGATCCTCGAGCTCCCACTTGATCGCGTGGATGCCCAGTCGATGGGCGAGCGGTGCGTAGATCTCCAGGGTCTCCCGCGCCTTCTCCATCTGCTTTTGCTTGGGCATCGCGTCGATCGTGCGCATGTTGTGCAGCCGGTCGGCGAGCTTGATCAGGATGACCCGCACGTCCGTGGCCATCGCCACCATCATCTTGCGATAGTTCTCTGCCTGGGCCTCGTCGCGCGACTGGAACGTGATTCCCGTCAGCTTCGTAACGCCGTCGACGATCGCGGCGATCTCCTCGCCGAAGCGCTCGGAGACCTCCTCGATCGAGGCCGAGGTGTCCTCGACGGTGTCGTGCAGCAGCGCCGCGCACAGCGTCTCTGTGTCCAGCCGCATGCCCGCGCAGATGCGTGCCACGCCGACCGGGTGCACGATGAAGTCCTCGCCGGACTTGCGCCGCTGCGCCGCATGGTGCTCGCAGGCGAACACGAACGCGTCCTGCACGCGCTCTCTGTCGATCTCCACAGACGAGTCCGCCGCGTGCTCGGAGACGATCGCGAACAGATCGCCCAGCAGCCGCCGCTCCAGCTCGTTCAGGTCCAGACGCGGCGCGACCGTCGCGGCCTTGGGCTCATCGACCTCGACGACTGCAGGGCTAGGCGCAAAGTTTACGGTATTGGGGCTAGGCGGGTCTCCGGGAGGCATACCTACAGGGTAGGGGACCGTCCGCCCGGATTGAAGCGTTGTTTACCACTTCAGGCGAACAGCACGAGCTCCTCGTCCTGCGGATCCAGCGTTGTTGCCGGCACCTGCACCCGCGGCCTGGCGTGACGGAGAACCAAGCGCGGCTCGCTCACGCCGTTCCACTCGTTCACCTCCAGCGCAAAGGTCGCCTCCGCCGGCTCGCCTTCGGCGACCGGCAGCCGCCCGCCCGTGTTGAACGCGACCGCCCGCGCCCTGCCTTCGCGCGAGCGCACGGTGAAGCGCGCATGCTTGCCTTCGCCCATCGGCCGCACGTCCGCGAACGTTGCATCCTGCACCATCATCGACACCGGCGGGTTGGCCTGGCCGAATGGCGCCAATCCCCTCAACTCCTCCGCCAGCGCCATCCCCAGGTCACTGCCCTGCACGAGGGCGTCCACCCGCTCCACGGGCGCCATGTCCGCGGCTGTCAGCACGCGGCCGGCGTGCGCGTCCAGCGCGTCCGCGAATCCCGCCACGCGCTCGCGCTCGATCTCCAGGCCCGCCGCGGCGCGATGGCCCCCGTAGCGACTCAGGTGCTCCCCGCACGCTGTCAGTCCCGCCAGCAGGTCGAACGCCGCACAGCCGCTGCGCCCCGAACCTCGACCGCGATTCCCGTCCAGCGCGATCAGCACGACCGGGCGGTGGTGACTCTCGGCCAGGCGCGACGCGACGATGCCGATCACGCCGACGTGCCACCCCTCCCCCGCAAGCACGAGCGCGTGACGCTGATCGCCGTCCCCGAGCTCGGCGATCTGCGCTTCGGCTTCGAATCTGATCTTCCGCTCGGCGCTGCGACGCTCGTGGTTGACCCTGTCCAGCTCCTGCGCGATCTGAGCCGCGCGCGCAGAGTCCTCCGTCAGGACCAGCTCCAGTCCGGCGTCCGCACGGTACAGTCGCCCGGCCGCGTTCAGCCGCGGCGCCAGCCCGAACGCCACCGAGCGCTCGTTCACCCTGGATGGGTCCACACGCGCGACCGTCATCAGCGCCCTCAGCCCCGGCTTGGCGGTGCCCGCCAGCGCGCGCAACCCGCGTCGCACGAGCGTGCGATTCTCGCCGAGCAGCGGCACGACGTCCGCGATCGTCGCCAGCGCCACCAGGTCGAGATCATCTTCGAGTGCGCGCCCCTGCCCTCCTGAACCCGCATCGCCTCCCGCCGCGCACTCGCCGCCGCGAGCCCGTCGGCAGACATCCTCCAGGCCCTGCGCCAGCTTGTAGGCGACCGCCGTCGCACACAGGCCCTCGTACGGATACCCGCACACCGCCGGGTGCACGATCGGCGCGTCCGGCAGCACCCCGTCCGCGCGCACGCTGTGGTGGTCGCTGACCACCACCTCCATGCCCAGCCCCCTCGCCGTCACGACCTCCTCGACGGCCGTGATCGCGCAGTCCGCGGTCACGAGCAGCTTCGTCCCTCGCGCCGCCAGTCGCGTGACTGTGTCCATGTTCAGGCCATACCCGTCGCTCGCGCGGTCGGGCAGATACCAGTCGACGTCCGCCCCCAGCCGCCGCAGCGCACGAACCAGCACCGCCGTCGAGCACACGCCATCGACGTCGTAGTCACCGTGCACGGTGATCCGCGTCCCGGCCTCGATGTGCTTTCGGATCATCGCGATCGCCATGTCGATGCCCGCGAACGCGGTATATGGATGCTCCTCGTCTGCCGCGATGAAAGCTCGCGCTCGCGCCGGCTCGCCCAGACCGCGGCGCACCAGCACCTGTGCGACCGGCCCGCTCACGCCCAGCTCGCGCCGCAGCCGCTGCACCGCGTTCGGCTCGCACTCCGGGATCTCGAATCGCGGCTCTCCCACGCCCCCAACCTACGGGTAGCGCTAGACGGAACGCCTACGGGGCCGTGCGTTCCCGGCGTATGCCCTCGAAGTACACGGCCGCGATGCCGAGCAGCGCTCCAGGCACCGCATACAGCACCACCGCGATGTCCGTCGCGCGCTGACCGGGCACCTTCAGCGCTCCTGCTTTCGCACCGTAGATGATCAATCCGACCACAACCGCGCCCACCAGTGCGCCCACGAACGCGCCCACGATCCCACCCCAGAACCTGTCCGGCAGGAAGATCGTGTAATGCCAGATTGCGAGTCCCATCATGACCCAGGCAAGCATGCCCATCAGCGCGACCTCCCGTGGCGTTTGTTGCGCGGGCGTTTGCTCTTTTCGCGCCGCTTGGGCTGTTCCTTGAGCACCAGGTCCTCCGGGCTCAGGTCCGCCGCCGGGTCGCGCGCAGCGCCGTTGCCGTCGCCGTCGCCGTCCGGCGTTACCGCCGCACCCGCGCGCTGCGCCACGCCCGCATGGCTGCGCTTGCCCGGCTGCGCAGTTCCATCGATGTCCATGTCTTTCACCAGTTCCTGGAACTCGTCTCTTGAGATCTGCTCTCCCGGCCCCTCCGGGGCCGTCAGGCTGCCGCGACGGTTACGTTTGCGCTTCTGGGTGGGTTCCACGTCCACCGGCGCGCCCCCGACCGCGGTCGCATATGCCGGCACCACGCCCAGTTCGCGCACTATCCGCGTCCTGCGGTTGCGATAGGAGCCCTCGCGCTCCTTCCAGTGCGTAAGCACCGGCGAGGCGATGAAGATCGACGAGTACGCGCCCGAGGCAATCCCGACCATCAGCGCGAACGCGAAGTCCTTCAGGGTGCTCCCGCCGAACAGCAGCAGCGCCAGCACCGGCAGCAGCGTGCAGAAGCTCGTCGCCAGTGATCTCGTCAGCACCTCCGACATCGAGCGGTTGACGATCTGCGAGAACGCCGCTCTCGGCATGCGCGGCACATTCTCGCGCACGCGATCGAACACGATGATCGTGTCGTACAGCGAATATCCGAGGATCGTCAGCAGCGCCGCGACCGTCGCCGAGGTCACTTCCCGGCCGGTCAGCGCATAGATCCCCGAGGTGATCAGCAGGTCGTGCATCAACGCGATCAGCACCGGGACCGCGTACTTCCACTCGAATCGCAGCGCGATATATGCGGAGATCACCAGCAGCGACGCGATGATCGCGATCAGTGCGCTCTTCGCGATCGTCTGCCCGAACGTCGGACCGATCGAGGTGCTCGAGAAGTTCTTCGTTCCCGGCGAGCTCGGCCCGGTGCCGAACTTGGTGTCGAGCGCGTCCTTGACTTCATGGACCGCCGTGGGCTTCAGTTTCTCGGTCGAGATCTGATAGCCGCTGCCGCCCACGCCCTTGCTCGAGTACTTCTGGACCTGCGCGTTGGGATAGCCCTCGGCGTTCATCACGGCGCTCACCTGGGCGGAACTGACCGGCTGCACGAACGCCGTCTGGATGCGCGTCCCCGACTTGAAGTCGATGCCGAAGTTCAGCCCTTTGCCGCCGATCGCCAGCGCGCCGATCAGCAGGATCGTGCCCGACAAGGAGAAGAACCACTTCGAGGCGCCCATGAAGTCGAACGTCCACCCCCGTCCGCGCCGCGCCGCGCCGAGCGCCGAGGGACGGCTCATCAGCCGTGAGCGGCCCATCGTGCCGAGGGCGGCACGCGTAGCGAGCACCGCCGTGAACAGCGACACCAGCGTGCCGATCCCCAGCATGAAGGCGAATCCCTTCACTTCCGCGGTCGCCAGCGCGAACAGGATGAACGCCGTCATGAACGTCACCACGTTCGCGTCGACGATCGCCGCGAACCCTCGCGTGTATCCCACCGCGATCCCCGAGACGATCGATCTTCCGCCCCTGATCTCCTCCTTTACGCGCTCGAATATCACGATGTTCGCGTCCGCGGCCACGCCGATCGTCAGGATCAGACCGGCGATTCCGGGCAGCGTCAGCGTGATCGGGATCAGCTTGATCAGCGCGAAGAAGTATGCGCCGTACACGACCAGGCCGCCGACCGCGATCACGCCCAGCACGCGGTAGAAAAGCAACAGGAACATGCACACCACCAGGAACCCGACGAGCCCCGCGATCAGACCTTGGTTCAGCGCCGTTTTGCCGAGCGTCGCCGACACCTGCGAGTTGGAGATCAGTTCCAGCTTGATCGGCAGGGCGCCCGACTGCAGCTCGGAGGCGAGTTCTTGAGCTGAGGTGATCGTGAACCCTCCGGAGATCTGTGAGCCCGTGGACGCGTCGATCCCTTCCGGAAACTGTGTGTAGTCGATCGACGGCGCCGTGATCAGTTGCCCGTCCAGCACGATTGCGAAGTGCTGCAGCGCGGCTTCCTTGCTCACCCCCGGCAACTGTGCTTCCTGCCCGCGGTGAGAGATTTCCTTGGTCACGCGCTGGAACACGCTCTTCCCGTGCGAGGTGAAGCCGAAGTTGACGTTCGGCGCGCCCGTGCCCCCACCGCCTTCGTCGAAGCCCTGCTGCGGGTTCTTGACGTCCGCGCCCGTCAGCACGGGATCGTCGTTGAGCACGTACCAGCTGTTCGGGCTCTGCTGGGTCACCTTGCCGCCCGCCGATTCGACCGGGCGAGCCCGCACCACGATCGTGCCCGGATTGACGCGCACCGCCTTGGGCTTGGATCCCACCGGCGGTTTGTAGCCGTCGGCGTACAGGTTCTGTTCGGTTTCCTCCGGCGGACAGGTCGGCTTGCCCCCGCTGCACAGCATCTTTTCGTGCTTGGTGTCGAGCAGATACCAACTGCCGTAGATGCATCCGTTCACCTGCTTCGGGGTACAGCCCTGCTCCCAGGTCGTAGCGGTCGTGCGCAATATCGGCGGACGTTTGGCCGCTCGCAGCACAGCCTCGTACTGGGGCACGCCGGACACACTCGAGCCCGGGTTGGCTCCGCCCGTGACGGTCGTTTCCGTCGCGCCGGCCGGCTTGCCGGTCGGGCCGATCACGTTCGGCTCCCAGTCATAGAAGTACAGCTGCGCCGTCTTGCCGACCTCGGCTTCGGCGCGCTGCGCGTTGCTCACGTCCGGCAGCGCCACGTCGATTTCGCTCGCGCCGCTGCGCTGGATTTCCGGCTGGGCGACACCCAGTTGGTCCACGCGTTTGCGCATGATGTCGATCGAGCGGTTCAGCGATTCGGAGTCGACTTTCGCCTGGGCCGTCGGCTTGCCCTGGTAGACCAGCTGCACGCCGCCCTTCAGGTCCAGGCCCAGCTTGGTCGGCTTCAGCGCGATCACCGCGACCGAGGCCGCGAACAGGCCCGCGACCAGCAGCAGGACGAAGATGTTGCGACGGCGATCGATCATGGCATTCGACGGTAGGTCATCGTTGCAGGGAGATTACTTCTCCGGGGTCAACACGAGCAACAGCCCGCCGTCATCGTCGTACGCGGGGAACATGTCCGCCTTCGCGCTCGCCGCCACATCGCGTTCCCCGCTCACGACCACGGGTACCTCCAGCGCACGCACTCCCCACTCGAGCACGGTCGCGACCGGGTCGTCTCCGTTGGCAAAGCTGAGCCCCAAGACCTGCTCGACGCGCTGGCCGATGACCTCCTCCTCCTCCAGACCCGTGAACGCGAACGAGTTCTTGCCGCAGCCGATCACCCTGCCCTCGCCGTCGCACACGAAGAACGCGGCGTCCGGCGCCGGGTAGTAGTCGTCGAGCAGCTCGAACAGGAACGCGAACCCACACTTCGCACAGCCCTTCGGCTGGCGCGTGAAGCCGATATTACGGTCCAGCTCGCTCGTGCGATGGCCGCAGTTCGGGCAGATGAATGGATGAGCCATTGACCACAGACTAGGGGAGCGAACGAGTCGAGGTCCCCGCACGTCTCCCCGGCGTCGCAAGGCCGGCGCCCGCGGCGACTGAGGCTGCGGGCACGCGGCGCGGCGACGCTCACCGAGTCTCAGAACAGCGCGGGTCCGGCCGGCGTCGGAGCCTCCAGGCCCAGATGGGCGAACGCCGCGGGCGTCGCCGCGCGTCCGCGCGGAGTGCGCTTGATCAGGCCCTGCATCAGCAGGTAGGGCTCGTACACGTCCTCGATCGTGTCCTGCTCCTCGCCCGCCGCCACCGCCAGCGTCGACAGCCCGACCGGCCCGCCGTCGAACTTCACGCAGATCGCCTTCAGGATCTCCCGATCGAGCCGGTCGAGCCCCAGCTCGTCGACCTCCAGCAGCTCCAGCGCGCCCTGCGCCGCCGCCGCCGTCACCACGCCCTCCATGCGCACCTCCGCGTAATCGCGCACGCGCTTGAGCAGCCTGTTCGCCACGCGCGGGGTCCCCCGGCTGCGCGCGGCGATTGCGATCGCGCCGTCCTCCTCCAGCTCGATCTCGAGGATCCCCGCCGAGCGCCTGACGATCGCCGCGAGCTCGTCCGTCGCGTATGGCTCCAGCCGGGCCTGGATCCCGAAGCGATCGCGCAGCGGGGTCGTCAGCAGACCTGTGCGCGTCGTCGCCCCGATCAGCGTGAACGGCGGCAGCTCGAGCGTCACCACGCGCGCGCCCGCCCCCTGCCCGACCGTGATCGGCAGCTTGTGATCCTCCATCGCCGGATAAAAGGTCTCCTCCAGCGTTCGGGGCAGCCGATGGATCTCGTCGACGAAGAACACGCTTCTCGGCTCCAGCGCGGTCAGAAACGCCGCGATGTCTCCCTTGCGCTCCAATGCCGGCCCGGCGGTCTGCACGAACGGCGCTCCGAGCTCTGCCGCGACGATCTGCGCGAGCGAGGTCTTTCCCAGTCCGGGCGGCCCCGCCAGCAGCACGTGGTCGAGCGCGTCACCCCGCGCGGCGGCCGCCTCGATCGCCACCGACAGCTGCTCGCGCAACGTCTCCTGGCCGACGAACTCCTGCAGTCGTTTTGGCCTCAGCGAGCGGTCGAGCTCGTCCTCGGGCACGAGGTACGGCGTTTGGATGCGGGTCGTGGCGGTCGTCTCGGTCATCACAGGATCATCCGGATCGCGCCACGCGCAGGGCGTGCGCGATCAGCTCCTCGGCGCTCATGTCCGACTCCGCATCCCGCAGCAGCTCCTCGACCTCGCCCGGCCCGTACCCGAGCTCCAGCAGCCCGTCGCGCGCAAGCCCCTGCGGGCCATCGCCGCGTCTGACCACCAGGATCTGTCCGTCGCTCCCAGCCCCGTGCACGCCCACGACCTTCTCACGCAGCTCGACGATGATCCTCTCCGCCGTGCGCTTGCCGATCCCGGGGACGGCCTGAAACCGCGCCGCGTCGCCCGCCGCGATCGCACCGATCAGCTCGCGCGCGGGTCCGCCGGACAGCACCGCCAACGCCACCTTCGGGCCGACCGCCTGCACCGACAGCAGCATCAGGAACAGCTCTCGCTCCTGCTCTGAGTGAAACCCGTACAGCGTCAGCGCGTCGTCGCGCACGATCAGGTGCGTGTGCAGCGTCGTCTCCGCGCCCGCGGCCGGCACATGGTGCAGCGTCTGCGCCGACACCGCCGCCCTGTAGCCGACGCCGGCGCACAGGACCACGACGTGGTCGGGCCGGCGCACCGCCACCTCGCCGCGCAGCATCCCGATCACAGCCTCGCCCCCGCTCCTGCCAGCGCCCGCGACAGCGGCGCGCGGTTGATGTGGCAGATCGCGACCCCCAGCGCATCGGCGGCATGATCGGGTCTGGGCGGAGCTTCCAGTCCCAGCAGCGCCCTCACCATGCGCGCGACCTGCTCCTTGTCAGCACGCCCGCTGCCACACACCGCGCTCTTGACTGCCTGCGGCGTATAGCTCTCGCACGGCACCCCGCGCTGTCCCGCGGCCAGCATCACCACGCCCCGCGCTTGGCCGACCGCGAACGCCGTGCGCACGTTCTGGCCGAAGTACAGCTCCTCCAGCGCCATCCCCTCAGGCTCGTGCTCTGCCAGCAACGCGTCTACGGCTGCGTATATGTCAGCCAGTCTGCGCTCCTGTGGCGCACCTGCCCGCGTCTCGATCACGCCGCCGTCGAGCGCCACCAGGCGCCCGTCGCGCCGAGTGACCACGCCGTAGCCCGTATTGGCCAGGCCCGGGTCTATGCCGAGGACGGTCATGTCCTGGGATTCTGCGCCTGCCACCGGACGCCTGCCTGCCATACGCTGCGTGGATAGTGGACGCGAAGCAGATCGACTTCGGGGCGGCAGGCCTGCTCGACGGCTTGGAGGGGCCTCAGCGTGCCGAACGCCTCGCGCTGCTCGAGTACCTCGCCGCCGACGGTGTCCCGCCGGCGGAACTGAAGCGAGCGACGGTCTCGGGAACGCTCATGTTCCTGCCGGCCGAGCGCGTCATTGGCGGCCACACGCGCTATTCCGCACGCGAGATCGCGGCGCGCACGGGCACAGGGCTTGAGTTTCTGAAGGCCATACGGCGCGCCATGAGCCTGTCGATACCCGACGACGACGAGCCCGTTTACACCGAGGGCGACTTGGAGTCCGTGCAGATGACCGCTGTCTTTCGTCAAGCCGGAATCTCCGAGGAGGAGATCCTCGATCTGTTGCGCACGCTCGGCCGCGGACTCTCACAGGCCGCCGAGACGATGCGCTCGCTGCCCCTGCGCATGGTGCTCGAGCCGGGCGTGAGCGAGCACGATCTCGCCCAGCGCTATGCCGAGGCCGTCTCGCAGCTGGCGCCGATGCTGGGGCCGCTGATCACCAACCTGCTGAACCTGCACCTGCGCGAAATGGCCCAGAGCGAGGCGATCAACGTCGCTGAGCGCACCGGTGGTCGCCTACCGGGATCGCGTGAGATCGCCGTCTGCTTCGCGGACCTCGTCGGGTTCACCCGCCTGGGCGAGGAAGTGCCTCCGGATGAGCTCGGCCGGCTCGCGGTGCGCCTGGAATCGCTCGCTGCCGAGGTGGCCGAGCCTCCTGTACGGCTGATCAAGACGATCGGAGACGCCGCCATGCTCACTTCGATCGAGGCCGAACCGCTGCTCGACGCCGCGCTCAGGCTGCTCGACGCGGCAAACGCCGAGGGCCCGGACTTTCCGCAACTGCGCGCCGGGGCGGCCCTTGGGCCGGCGCTGAGCCGCGCCGGCGATTGGTTCGGCCGGCCCGTGAACCTCGCCAGCCGCATCACGCAGGTCGCACGGCCGGGGAGCCTGCTCGCCGAGCGCGAGGTGCACGAGTCGGCAAGCGAGTCCTACAGCTGGTCCTACGCTGGGGAACGTCGCCTGCGCGGCATCCGCGAACCGGTGGCGCTGTACCGTGCGCGATCTCTCGTCGCCTGAGCGATGAGTCGGATGGGACGCGCGCCGCGAAGCTCTACTTCCAGATGCGCCACGGCGCCTCGCCCGAGGCCCACAGGTCATTCAGTGAAACGGCGTCCTTGTACGTGTCCATGCACTCCCAGAAGCCCTCGTGCCGGTGGGCGCGCAGCTCATTCTCCGCGGCCAAGCGCTCCAGCGGCGCGCGCTCGAGCACGCTGTCGCGGTCGAGATAGTCCAGAGCCGCGGCCTGAAAGCAGAAGAACCCGCCGTTGATCCAGTGCTCGGAGCGTGGCTTCTCGCGAAAGCCCAGCACGCGACCGTCGGCCGCGTCGAGCTCGGTCACCCCGAACTGCAGCTGCGGGCGCACTACCGTCATCGTCGCGACCGCGCCGTGTGCGTCATGAAAGTCAAGCAGCGCCCGCAGGTCGATGTCGGCGACCCCATCGGCGTAGGTCGCACAGAACGTCTCCCCCGCGAGCTGGGGCTGCAGCAGCTTGATCCTGCCGCCCGTCTGTGTCTGAAGCCCCGTCTCGACGCATTCGACGCTCACGCCCTCGGGCCACTGGTGCGTCGTGACGAATCGCTCGATCAGCTCACCCTTGTACCCCGTCGCGAGCACGAACCGCGTGAACCCCTGCGCGGCGTACAGCTGAATCACGTGCCACACGATCGGCATCCCACCGATCTCCACCAGTGGCTTCGGTATCTCACGCGTGTGCTCCTGCAGCCGCGTCCCCCGTCCCCCGCACAGGATCACCACCTGGGGTTTTTTTGATGGGAGACCCGTGCGCTGGTTCCTTCGTCCTTTGCTGTTGGCGCCGGTCACCGCAGCAGTTGGCGTATCGAGGCATCGATGCCTTCGATAGGGCGACTCATCCGGCAACGCGCTCCAGCACGTCGGCAGGCACGTCGAAGTTGGCATGCACCTCGCCCACGTCGTCGCTCTCTTCCAGCCCCTCGATCAGCTTCATCAGCCGCCCTGCCTGTGCCTCGTCGATCGGTACGAGGCTCGACGGGCGGTAGCCCATCTCGGCGCTCTCGATCGCCACGTCCGCCTCCTCCAGCGCCGCGAGCACCTTCGCGTACTCCGCCGGTCTCGCAACCACCTCCCACAGACCCTCATCCGCCGTGATGTCCTCCGCTCCCGCCTCGACCGCGACCATCAGCTCGTCCTCCTCATGCTTGGTCGCGTCGATCGCGATCGTGCCCTTCTTGTCGAACAGGTACGCCACCGAGCCCGGCTCGCCGAGGTTGCCGCCGTACTTGGAGAATGCGTGCCGCACATCCGCGCTCGTGCGGTTGCGGTTGTCGGTCACGGCCTCCACCAGCACCGCCACCCCGCCCGGGCCGTAGCCCTCGTAGAGCACGCTCTCCAGCACCGCCTCGCCGTCGCCGCCCGCGCCTGTGCCCTTGGCGATCGCGCGTTCGATGTTGTCCTTCGGCATCGACGCTTCTTTGGCCTTTCTGACGGCGTTCTCCAACGTTGCGTTCGCGTCCGGATCGCCGCCCCCATCCCGCGCCGCGACCGTGATCGCCCGCGCGAGCTTCGTGAACTGCTGGCCCCGGCGGGAGTCGACGATCGCCTTCTTGTGCTTGATGCTCGCCCACTTGGAGTGTCCTGACATGAGCCGAAGGATACTTCCGCGGGGGCGTCCCGTCCCGTGCCGGTCCGGCTCCCCGACCGGTTGGCGCGCGGGCAGCGCATAGGATGAGCGCCGCACGATGAGCACACTCGACCCCGGCATCTTCAAGGCGTATGACATCCGCGGGCTGTACGGCTCGCAGATCGACGAGGATGGGGCGGAGCTGATCGGCCGGGCGTTCGCACGGGTGCTGTCCGAGCTCGCGTCCAAGCCCGTGTCCGAGCTGCGCGTCGGTCTCGGACGCGACATGCGCCTGACCGCTCCCGAGCTGGCTTCGCGCTATCGCGCGGGCCTGCTGGCCGAGGGCGCCCATGTGATCGACGCCGGCCAGGTGGGCACTGAGATGCTCTACTTCCTCGTCGGCTCGCGCGAGCTGGACGGCGGGCTGATGTGTACGGCCTCGCATAACCCGGCCGCATATACCGGCGCCAAGCTCGTGCGCGAGGGTGCGATCGCGCTCTCCGGTGACACCGGCATCCAGGACATCCGCCGCCTGATCGAGTCCGGCCTGCCATTGGATTGGGACCCTCCCACCCCGCCCACCTCTCCCACCCCGCCCGCCAGCCCGTCCGCCGCGCCTGCCCGCGGCTCGGTCGAGGAGGTCGACCTGTACGCCGAGTTCCAGGCCGCCGTCCTGCGCTTCATCGACCCCGCCGCCGTCCGGCCGCTGAAGGTCGTTGTCGACGGGGGCAACGGTATGGCCGGTCCCGTGGTCGGCCCGCTGCTGCAGCGCCTCGGCCTGGATCTGATCGAGACCTGCTGGACGCCCGATGGACACTTCCCCGAGCACGAGCCCAACCCGCTGTTGGCAGAGAACCGGGAGCTCATCATCGAGCGGGTGCTCGCCTCCGGCGCCGACCTCGGGATCGCCTGGGATGGCGATGCCGACCGTTGCTTCTTCATCGACGACACCGGTGCGTTCGTCGACGGAGACTTCCTCACCGCCCTGCTGGCAGAGTCCTTGCTGACAAAGACACCTGATCAGGCGATCCTCTACGACGTGCGCGCCTCCCGGGCAGTGCCGGACACGGTCACGCGTGCGGGCGGCACGCCCCACATCAACCGCGTAGGGCACGCCTTCTTCAAGACCCGCATGCGCACCGAGGGCTCGCTGTTCGGGGGGGAGGTCTCCGGGCACTACTACTTCCGCGACTTCTACTGCGCCGACTCGGGCACGATCCCCGCGCTGCTCGTGCTCGAGCTGCTCTCGCGCGAGGACAAGCGCATGTCGGAGCTGCTCGCGCCATACCGCGAGCGGTACTTCATCTCGGGCGAGGTCAACTCCGAGGTCGCCGACCCCATCGGCAAGATGGAGGAGATCGCGGCACGCTACTCCGACGCGCGGCAGGACCGGCTGGACGGGATCTCGATCGACTATGACGACTGGCATTTCAACGTGCGCCCCTCCAACACCGAGCCCCTGTTGCGTCTCTGCCTGGAGTCGCTCGTCTCGGGCGAGGACATGGAACGCCGCCGCGACGAGGTGTTGGCGCTGATCCGCTCGTGACGGACGCCGCTCAGCCGGACAGACCCGGCGCGAACGAGCTGCTTGCGAAGGCCGCCGACGCCGGCATCCATCGGCTGGCGATACCGACGCCGTTTCAGGTCGGGCGGGTGAACGCCTACCTGATCGAGGACTCCCCGCTGACGTTGGTCGACTCGGGGCCCAACTCGGGGAAGGCGTTGGACGAGCTCGAGCAGGCGTTGGCGGCGCACGGTCATGCGATCGAGGAGATCGAGCTGCTGATCGTCACCCACCAACATATCGACCATTTCGGCCTCGCCTCGATCCTCGCGCGGCGTTCCGGCGCCGAGGTCGCGGCGCTGGACGGGCTCGCGCCCTACCTGCGCGACTTCGGCACGTCGACCGAGCTGGATGACCGCTTCGCGCAGGACATCATGCTCAGGCATGGCATCCCCGCGGATGTCGTCACCGCGCTGCGGGCGGTCAGCGCGAGCTTTCGCGCGTGGGGGTCGGCCGTAGAGATCACGCGGCCGTTGCGCGACGGCGAGGAACTGCGCCTGCGCGACCGCACGCTACGCGTATTGCACCGGCCCGGTCACAGCCCCTCGGACACGGTTTTCCTGGACGAGTCCCGCTCGATCCTGCTCGCCGCCGACCATCTCATCGCTCACATCTCATCCAACCCGCTGCTCGCGCGCCCGCTCGACGCCGGGCCGGACTTCACCGGGCCGCGCCCGCGCGCGCTGGTCGACTACATCGCCTCGCTGGAACGCACGCGTGCGATGGACCTCTCGCTCGTCCTGCCCGGCCACGGCGCGCCCATCTCCGACCACGCGTCGCTGATCGACGAGCGCTTTCGCATGCACCGCCGCCGCGCTGAGAAGATTCATGGCCTGATCGCCGCCCAGCCGCGCACCGCCCATGAGATCGCGGTCGAGCTGTGGGGCAACGTCGCCGTCACGCAGGCGTACCTGACGATCTCCGAGGTGCTCGGACACATCGATCTGCTGCTCGACGATGGTCGCGTCTGCGAACGCGAGGATGTCGGGGCGCCGCGCCCGGACGGCGTGGTCAGGGTCATGCGGTTCGAGGCGGTCTGAACCGTACTACGCGTACCAGACCTGCTCTACCATCCTCGCGGATAGTTTCAGCAGATGCGCGTAGAGTGACCTCGGCCCAAGCACACCACTCGAGAAGGGACGCGTAATGATTCTGGTCACGACTTACAAGTTGAAGCCATTCCTCACCAAAGAGGAGACAAGGAAGCTCATGGACATCTTCGCCAAAGAGGGCGCGGGTCCAGGCGTAACTGCGCACTACGTGGCCGCCGGCGGTGGCCACGGCATGGTGATCTCAGAGACCGACGATGTGGCTGGGGGCTATCGGAACATCCTGAACTACACGCAGTGGGTCGAGTACGACACCACTGTGATGCTGGCCATCGAGGAGGCCGTGCCACTCATCGCGGACTCGCTCACCTAGGGCCTCTTTCAAAATAGGCGGTGCGGCCGGGGCGTTCATGGACCAAGCTGGGCGACGCGGGACGGCGAAGCGCATGCTGGTGGCACGTGCGAGCCGTCACGTGGCGATCCAGCGCCGTGTCCAGGGACGCATCCGGACGTGCCGATCTTTTTGAAAGGGGTTCTTAGGGCATATCACCCACGGGGCTGAGGTCGGCTGGCATGACCTCAGCCCTTACATAGCTTCACCACGCCGAAGCTGCCCCTAACGCTCGTCCTCGATCTCCCCCAGATCTTTGCAAGCGCGAGATCTGTTGCAAGCGCGAGATCTGTTGCAAGCGCGAGCTCCGTCGCGCCGGCAAGCCCGATCCCCCTGTTCAGAAACGCAACGGTGCGGTAAAGTCTATGACAGTGAGTAAAGACATCGTCAGCTAAGTGTCATTGACTCGCTCGCGGTGCGGGAGATTGACATCCGGTCAGAGACGGGCGTGAGGAGCGGGGTGGTGACTGAGATCATGGTCGGGGGCGTTGAGAGCATCACCTCGAATCCGCACCTGAACGTGTTCGAGCCCTACCAGGATCTCGGGCGCGGCCACGAGGACCAGCTCACGCGCGCCGCGATGATCGTGCTGCGACTCGTGCCCCTCGCCCGTGAGGCGCTGCTGCACGAGATCGGCGAGCCCTCTCAGAGCAGGCTGCCCGACTGCGCGATCGACCTGCAGGCCGCCCACCTCGTCGATCCCTCCGAGGAAAGCGCGTCCAACGGCAAGGTCCAGCGCGGACGCCTCGTCAGCGTGTTCTTGACGCCCGACTTCGAGCCGCCCGAGATCGTCGAGGAAGTCACCGACACCGATCGCGGCCAGCGATTCGACGGCGTGCTGCGGTTCGACCCCGACCTGGTCGTGCTCGTGGAGAGCAAGGTCTGCCGCAAATGGGCCAGACGCGACGGCGAGCGCGTGTCCGAGCTCAACCTCGGCGGCGTGCGGTTCGCCGAGCGGCGCACCTGCCTGCTGCGCTGGCACGACCTGCTCGAGGCGTGGTGGCGGCTGGCCGAGATCGGGGTGCTCTCCCCGGCCGAGCACGCGCTTGTGCAGGACATGCTCAGTTACGCCCACCAGGACTTCGGCCACCTGCTCCCGTTCGGCAGCTTGCGCCGCGTCGGGGCCGACCCCACGCGGCGCAAGTGGCGGCTGCGCTCGTTGCTGCGCGAAGCGACCGGCATCCAGCCCGAGCGCGTCGGCCTCGTGCACGTGCGCCTCGACACCGCCCTCGGCGCCCTATCGCTGCAGCGGGCAGCGCTCGACATCGACGAGGAGGATCGCCTGACGCTGCACATGTGGCCCGGCGAGCTCAAGCCCCAGGCCGAACACCTCTACGCGGCCGGTCACGCCGAGCGCCTGTGCGAGCTGGTCGCGGATGCCACCGGCGTCACGAACGGCTCCGTCTCATCCGAGACGCCACGCTGGCGCGTGGAGCCACAGCCGCTGCTGGGCTTTCGCAACGCGCCCCGGCGTACCCGCGTGTATCTGACCTGCACGCTGGACGCTCCGACGTACGCGCGCCGCTGGGAGGGGGAGGATTGGTCGCACGTCGGCGCCCACCACCGCGAGACGATCCGCACCGAGCTGTGGCCGTGGCTGCTTGCGCGCGGGTACGCCTCCCAGCAGGACACCGAGCGCCTGGACCCGTTCCTGCGCGCGCTCGGCCGGCGGTTCGCCCACCTGCGGCCGAGCATGCACGTCGCCCGCTCATGGTCCTGGGTGCAAGCCGAACGGCTGGAGGACGAGGGCCGGCTCGTCGGCGAAATCCATGCGGCGATCAACCGCGTTCTCGACGCGCTCGAGGAGCCGCCGGTGCAGATGATCTCCACATCGGCCGGCGCCGAGCTGCATGCCACCGCCGCGCCGCCCGCCAAACGCAAGCGCTCCGCCAAGAAGTCCCGCCAGCGGTCACACTCGGCAAAGAAACCCGGCAAACCGGCGCACTCCCGATAGGCCGCGCTCCGGACCCCAGCCCAGACCGGCGCCGGTCAGCTCGCCGTGGCGACCGCCTCCAGAAACATGCGATGCACCCGATCGTCATCGGTCAGCTCGGCGTGGAACGCCACCGCCAGCACTCCGTCCCGGCGAGCCGCGACCGGGTGCCCGTCGACCTCGGCGAGGATCTCCACATCCGGACCATGCTCGGCGATCCACGGCGCACGTATGAACACCGCCCGCAGCGGTCCTCCCGCCAGACCGGTCAGCTCGAGATCGGTCTCAAAGCTGTGCAGCTGGCGCCCGAACGCGTTGCGCTCGGCGCGCATATCCATCAGCCCGAGATGCTCGGAGTCGAGCATGATCAGCCCGGCGCACGACCCCAGCACGGGCACACCCCCGCCTACCAGCTCGCGCATGGGCTCGGCCAGCCCCTCGCGCTCGATCCCGAGCGTCATCGTCGTCGACTCGCCCCCCGGGATCACCAGCCCGTCCAGCCCGTCCAGGTCGGCGGGCGTGCGCACCTCGCGCACCGTCGCCCCCAGCCCGCGCAACACCCGCTCGTGCGCCTGAAACCCACCCTGCAGGGCAAGCACACCGATCAGCGCGGGGCGACCTGTGGCCTTCGCGATGCTGTCTGCTCGGTCGCTCGCGTACGTAGTACGCCACTCGCGGTGGGCGGGCCTTCTATGCCCTGCCTCGCTTGACCTTCGACCGTCCTGTTCGCGCACTATGGACGCGCCGCTACCAACCGCGTTGCGCTAGGAGCTGGTCACTCTCCAACTTCGAGCTCTCGATGCTGGCCATCGCCGGCCCGAGACCGCGCGAGGCCGCCGCCACCCGCTCGGGGTCCTGCCAGTGCGTCGTGGCCTCGACGATCGCCCGTGCGCGCGACGGCGGGTCCTCGGACTTGAATATGCCCGATCCCACGAACACCCCCTCGGCGCCGAGGGCCATCATCAGCGCCGCATCGGCGGGTGTGGCGATCCCGCCCGCGCAGAACAGCACGACCGGCAACCGCCCGTCCGCGGCAACACCCCGCACCAGCTCAGCCGGGGCGCCCAAATCCTTGGCGGCGCTCGCCAGCTCGGTTTCGTCCAGGACCGTCAGCCGGCGAATTTCCCCTGTGATCGCACGCATGTGCCTGACCGCCTCGACGATGTCTCCGGTCCCGGCCTCGCCCTTGGAGCGAATCATCGCCGCGCCCTCGCCGATCCGCCGCAACGCCTCGCCGAGATTCGTCGCTCCGCACACGAACGGCACCCGGAACTGCCACTTGTCGATGTGGTTGCGCTCGTCCGCCGGGGTCAGCACCTCCGACTCATCGACGTAGTCGACGTCGAGCGCCTGCAATACCTGCGCCTCCACGAAATGCCCGATCCGCGCCTTGGCCATCACGGGAATGCTCACAGCCTCCTGAATGCCCGAGATCATCTCCGGATCGGACATCCTCGCGACGCCACCATCACGGCGAATGTCGGCCGGGACGCGCTCCAGCGCCATCACCGCAGCGGCGCCCGCCTCCTCGGCGACGGTCGCCTGCTCGGAGGTGACCACGTCCATGATCACTCCCCCCTTGAGCATCTCCGCCAAGCCGGTCTTGACCCGGAATGTCGCCTCGTCGCGCATACCCGGGAGGATAGCTTGCGGGCCGAACACGCAAACGGCCCGCACTGGGCGGACCGCTCACGAACCGAGGTTGCCGCCGAATAAACGGGGCCCTGGACTCACTGCCGCAAAGTATAGCGCCCCCGGCGGGAGTCGAACCCGCCAACCTCGGTTAGTGAGTCCGAGGCCCGCATCCGGCGGCGAGGGCGCGCCGCCCGGAGGGCGACTACACCAGCGTACGGACCGCTTGGGATGGTTCTCTGGGATGGCCTGCCCGCATGCCTACCGATTGGAGATCGACGTCAATCTCCGATCGGTAGGTCCGACCCCGCACATGTGCGGGGTCGCCTACAGGCGCATGCGCCTGTAGGAAGATGGGTCGCATGCGACCCATCTCGGGATCGCACATGTGCGATCCCGCCGGGCGGCGTATACGCCGCCCGGTGCAACATCAGCTTTTTTATAAGCATGCGGCCCGGCGAATTCACCTCGGGCGCAGTGATCGACTACTTCAACCGGAACGCCTTGATGCGGTCGTCGTACTGGGCTGAGTCCTTTGAGTACACCCCGTACGCCAGCGCCTGGATGATGCTCAGCAGCGCCGTGTGCGAGCGTACGTACGCGGGCGAGTTCGACGAGTAGTACAGCTTGATCTGCGCCAGCTTGGCGACCTCCGACAGGGTCGCATCGGTGATCGCGGCGGTGCGCGCCTTGCGGTGGCGGGCGAGCTTCATCGCGCGCACGACCAGCGGATGGGGCCGCCCGGCGGACAGACCGATCACGAGCGTGCCCTGGTCGATGCGTCCCAGCCGGCTCAGCGCCTCCTGGGACGGGCTCGCGACGATGTCCACGCGCAGATCGAGCAGCATCAGCAGATGGCGCAGATAGCTGGCGAAGAAAGCCATCTGGTCGGTACCAGCCACGAGCACCTTCTCGGCGTCGACGATCGCCTCTACGAGCGCCTCCACCGAGCTGCGGGAAACCTTGCGGGCCGTCTCCTCGACGTTCAGGTAGTCGGCGGTCAGAGACGTCTCGAACTCGTTCTGGTCGAGCGAGAACAGCGGCGTCGAGCTGGCCGTCCCGCTCGACGCGCCCGCCGGGGCCTTGGCGTGCACGCGGCGGTATTCCTCGCGGGCGGCGGCCTGCAGCTCGGGGAAGCCCTCGAACCCGAGCGCCTGCGAAAACCGCACGACGGTCGAGCTGGACGTATTCGCCCGGCGTGCCAACTCCTCGGCGGTCTGGAACGCCGCCTCGTCGAGATGGTCGACGATGTACTGGGCCACGTCCTTCTGCGAACGCGAGCACTCATCGAAGCGCGCACGTATGTACTTCGACAGGCTCTGATGCTCGCTCGTACCGTTCACGGGCGCCATCGGGGCGGTGGGAGTGCCAACACGCTTCATCGGCGCTCTTGTTCGACGCCATCGCCCCCCACTCCTGCTCGACTCCTGCTCGGCCGATGATCCGTTGACCCGATTCTGAGCGAAGATAGGCACACGATGCCGCACTGCACGCACACCCAGCGCCGCACCCAGTGTGGCTATGGGCGATCCGGGTCGCCGTCATGAGGATCGCGATCGTCGGCGCGGGCGTGTCCGGCCTGGTCGCCGCACACCTGCTGCATCGCGAGCACGACATCGTCGTCTATGAGGCGGGCTCCTACGCGGGCGGTCACACGAACACGATCAGGGTCGACACCACGTACGAGACTCATCACGTGGACACCGGGTTCATCGTCATGAACGATCGCAACTACCCCAATTTCACACGCCTGCTCGACCGGCTGGGTGTCGCCAGGCAGGCCACGCACATGAGCTTCTCGGTGTCCGGCGCGGACGAGGACTTCGAGTACTCCGGCACGCCCCGCGGTCTGCTCTGCCAGCCGCGTAACCTGATCAGCCCGCGGTTTCAGCGGATGGTCGCCGACCTGCTGCGCTTCAACCGCGAGCTGCGCCGGCTGCTCACCCACCACGAGTCCGACGGTTCGCTCTCCGACGAGTCGCTTGGCGAGTTCCTCGTTCGACACCGCTTCTCACGGGTATTCGTCGAGCGGCTGATCGTCCCCCAGGTCAGCGCCGTGTGGTCGGCGGACCCGCGCGAGCTGCACTCGTTCCCGGCGCGGTTCCTCGCCGAGTTCTTCGCCAACCACGGCATGCTCGGCTTTCGCGACCGTCCCCGCTGGTCGACGGTCGCCGGCGGTTCGGCACGCTACGTGGAGGCGCTGACACGGCCGTTTCAGGAGCGTATCCGCCTGAACTGCGCCGTTACATCGATCGCGCGCCTGCCCGACCACGTCGAACTTACGGCCGCCGACCGGGCGGGCGGACGAGACACTGAATCTTTTGACCAGGTGATTCTCGCCACCCACTCCGACCAGGCCCTACGACTGCTGCGCGATCCCACCGAGCGGGAGGCGCGCGTGCTCGGCGCGATCCCGTATCAGCGCAACGAGGCCGTGCTCCACACCGACAGCTCGCTGCTGCCACGCCGGCGTGGCGCACGGGCGGCCTGGAACTTTCACCTGCTGCGCCACCCCAAGCCGCTGAGCACCGTCACCTACTACATGAACCACCTGCAGCGACTGCGCGCCGACCGCGACTTCTGTGTGACGCTGAACCGCACAGAGGCGATCGATCCTGCGAAGGTGATCGCCACGTTCGACTACGCCCACCCCGTCTACACCACACAGGGCGTGTCCGCGCAGGCCGAGCACGCGTCCATCGGCGGCCTGGAACGTCGCACCCACTACTGCGGCGCCTACTGGGGCTGGGGATTCCACGAGGATGGTGTCGTGAGCGCCCTGCGCGCCTGCGCGCCGTTCGGGGTGACATTGTGAACAGCTGCCTGTACGAGGGCTCGGTCCGCCATCGGCGGGTGGGGGCCGTGAACGACGAGTTTCACTACCCCCTGTTCATGGTCTACCTCGACCTCGACGAGTTGCCCCAGCTGTTTGACGGTCATGGCCTGCTGTGCTCGGCGCGGCGTCCGGCGCTCGCATGGTTTCGGCGGGCCGACTATCTCGGCGATCCCGCGACGCCGCTGATCGATGCCGTGCGCGAGCTGGTCACTGAGCACACGGGCGCTCGACCCGAGGGACCGATCCGGCTGCTCACGCATCTGCGCTGTTTCGGCCACTGCTTCAACCCGGTGAGCTTCTACTACTGCTTCGACGCGGTCGACGAGCATGTGGCCACGGTCGTGGCCCATGTGACGAACACTCCCTGGGGTGAGCATCATGCCTACGTGATGCCCGTTTCAGAGCCCGCCGACCGGGGAACGGTGACGGTGATGCGCGACCGGCTGCAGAAGCGGCTGCATGTGTCGCCGCTGATGGGCATGGACCATGTGTACGACTGGCGCCTGACAGAGCCGGCGAAGCAACTGCTCGTGCATATCGAGTCACAGCGCGCGAGCGGCGAGCGCGCCTTCGACGCCACCCTGTCGCTGAGCCGCCGCGAGTTCACTCCGCGCGCGCTGCGGCGCACGCTCGCTCGCTATCCATTGCTCACCGTACGGATCGTCGCGCGCATCTACACGCACGCTCTGGGACTGAGGCTCAGGGGCGCCACCTACTTCCCCCATCCCGGCCGCAAGGGAGCGGTGTCGACATGAGAGATCGTCTCGCCCGCCGACTCGTGCTGCACCTGCTGCGACGCATCCACGGCGGCGCCCTCGAGATCGTGGAGGGTTCAGAGCACTTGACGTTCGGCATACCGACGGGCGAGCCCCCGCTACGGGTCACGATGGAGGTGCGCTCACCCCGCTTCTACCGGGCGCTGCTGCGCGGCAGCGTCGGGGTGTGCGAGTCATATATGGACGGCCTGTGGGAGTGCTCAGACCTGGTCGCGCTGACCCGCATAGCCGCGCTGAACGTGGAATCGCTGGATCGCCTGCGGCGCGTGCTGGCGCCCGTGCTGATCCCGGCGCAGCGCTGGATCCGATGGTTGCGGCGTAACACGATCGGACGCTCGCGCAAGCAGATCGCCGCTCACTACGACCTCGGCAACGAGCTGTTCGCGCAGTTCCTGGATCCCACGATGATGTACTCGTGTGCGGTCTTCGACTCACCCCACGCAACGCTGGAGGAAGCCTCGCTGGCAAAGCTGGAGCGGGTCTGCGCAAAGCTCGACCTCGGGCCAGACGACCACGTGCTGGAGATCGGGACCGGCTGGGGCGGATTCGCCGTGTACGCGGCCGAGCATTACGGGTGCCGGGTGACGACCACGACGATCTCCCGCGAACAGCATGCGTACGCGACCGAGCGGGTGCGCGCGGCCGGGCTGGGAGAGCGCGTGACGGTGCTGCTGCAGGACTACCGCGACCGATCGGAGATCGGCCGGCAGGGCAGCTATGACAAGCTCGTCTCGATCGAGATGATCGAGGCCGTCGGCTGGCAGAACTTCCCGACCTACTTTCGCCGCTGCTCTGAACTGTTGTCAGACGACGGCGCGATGCTGCTGCAGGCGATCGTGATCGACGACCGCGCCTATCAGGTGGAGAAGGCGGGCCGAAGCTTCATCAACACCTACATCTTCCCCGGTGGCTGCCTGCCCTCGCTGGAGGTCATCTCGCGTTCACTCGCGCGCGTCACCGACCTGCGCCAGGCACATCTCGAGGACATCACCGCCCACTACGCCACCACCCTGGCGCGCTGGCGCGAACGCTTCCTGGATGCCACCGATCGCCTCTCCGAGCTCGGCTACGACGAGCGGTTTCGTCGGCTGTGGGAGTTGTACCTCAGCTACTGCGAGGGCGGGTTTCGCGAGCGGCGCATCCAGGACGTGCAACTGCTGCTCACCAAGCCCGCCCATCGCATCGTGCGGGCCGCGGCGACGTCCGAGAAGCTCGCCGCCTGAGCGGAGCCCTCGCGATAGGAGCGCCGCGACCTGAGCGGGCCTGAGCGATTCTGAGCGGGCCCGACGGTCGGGTTACGCGGTGCGGACGGTAGGGTCCCAAACAGATGAAGCGCACCCTGTTCGAAGATGCGCACGAAGACTTCCGCGCGAGCTTTCGCACATTCCTCGCACGCGAGGTGCTCGGCGAGGAGGGCCGCTACGGCGAGTGGGATCGCGCCGGGATCGTGCCGCGCGAGGTGTTCGCCCTCGCCGGCCGGGGCGGTTTCCTGGGCATGGCCGTGCCCGAACGCTACGGCGGCGCCGGGGCGGAGGACTTCCGCTTCAACCTCGTCATCGGCGAAGAGACCCAGCTCGCCGGGGTCGGCAGCTTCGGCCTGGGGATCACCCTGCACAACGACATCTGCCTGCCGTACTTCCTGAGCTACTGCGACGATGACCAGCGCGAGCGCTGGCTGGGCGGGATCGCCTCGGGCGAGCTGATCACGGCGCTGGCGATGACCGAGCCCGGCATCGGGTCCGATCTCGCGGCGATGTCCACGCGCGCCCGGCGCGACGGAGACCACTATGTGATCGACGGAACGAAGACGTTCATCACGAACGGGATCAACGCCGATCTCGTGATCACCGCGGTCAAGACCGATCCGGACGAGCGTCATAGCGGCATCAGCCTGATCGTGATCGAGCGCGGCATGGAGGGCTTCTCGCGAGGTCGCAACCTGGAGAAGATCGGCCAGCACGCGCAGGACACCGCCGAGCTCTCATTCGCCGAGTTGCGCGTGCCCGTCGAGAACCTGCTCGGCGAGGAAGGCAAGGGCTTTCACTACCTGGTGTCCAACCTGCCCCAGGAGCGCCTCTCGATCGCGGCCTCAGCCGTGGCCGCCGCCGAGGCGGCACTGGGATGGACGCTCGACTACGTGCGCGAGCGCCGGGCGTTCGGTCAGCCGATCGGCTCGTTTCAGAACTCGCGGTTCACCCTCGCCGAGGTGCGCACCGAAACGGAGATCGCCCGCACGTACGTCGACCGTTGCGCACAGGCGCTGGACGTCGGCGAGCTGACGCCCGAGGACGCGGCGATGGCCAAGTGGTGGTGCACCGATCTGCAGGGACGTGCAGTCGATCGCTGCCTGCAGTTGCACGGCGGGTACGGCTACATGCTCGAGTATCCGATCGCCCGCGCTTACGCCGACGCCCGCGTGACCCGCATATACGGCGGCGCGAACGAGATTATGAAGGAGATAGTGGGACGTTCACTCGGTCTGTAGCGATTTGGAAAGCTCCACGAAGTAGTCCAGCGAGCGTGGGTTGGCGAGCGAATCGGCGCTCGCGGCCTCGTGCGGCGGGGTGCCCATCAGAATCTTCTTCACGGGCACCTCGAGAACCTTGCCCGAGAGCGTGCGCGGGACCTCCTCGACTTGCAGGATCTCGTTCGGGACGTGCCGCGGCGAACAGTCCTCGCGAATGCGCCGCGCGATCTTCGCCCGCAGCTCGTCGTCGAGCACGGCGCCGTCGCCGAGCACGACGAACAGCACCATCCACAGCTCTCCGTCGCCCTCGCGCCGAGGGACGTCTACCACCAGCGCATCGAGCACCTCCTCGACGGCGCCCGCGGCGCGGTAGATCTCACTCGTGCCCATGCGCACACCCTGCCGGTTGATCGTCGAATCCGAGCGGCCGTAGATGACCGCCCCGCCGCGGGAAGTGATCCTGATCCAGTCGCCGTGACGCCAGATACCCGGATACACCGAGAAGTAGCTCTCGCGGTAGCGCTCCCCGCCATGGCCGTCGCGATCAGGTGGGTCCTCTCCCCAGAAATACAGCGGCATCGAGGGCAACGGCTGCGTGAGCACGAGCTCGCCGACCTCGTCGATCAGGCTGTGGCCGTGCTCGTCCCAGGCCTCGACCGCGCATCCAAGCACGCGGCACTGCAGCTCGCCCTCGTAGACTCCCAGCAGCGGGCAGCCACCGACGAACGCGGTGCACACATCGGTGCCGCCGCTGGTGGAGAACAGCCACTGCTTCCGACCGACGTGCTCGTAGACCCAACGAAAGCTCTCCGGCGCCAGCGGCGAGCCGGTCGAGCCGATCGCGCGCAAGGCATGCAGGTCGAAGTCGCGCGCGGGCTCGACACCACCCTTCTCGCACGCGCTGAGGAGGCCCGCCGATACGCCCATGCAGGTCATCTCAGTCCGCTCGGCCAGCCGCCACAGCGCGCCTAGGTCGGGATGGCCGGGGCTGCCGTCATACAGGACGATCGCCGCATCGCTGAGCAGGCAGCCGATCAAAAAGTTCCACATCATCCAGCCGGTCGTCGTAAACCAGAACATGCGGTCGCCGCGGCGCAGGTCCAGGTGCAGGCGGCTCTTCTTGAGCTGCTCGAGCAGGATCCCGCCGTGGCCGTGCACGATCGCCTTCGGCAGGCCGGTCGTGCCCGAGGAGTAGAGCACCCACAGGGGGTGGTCGAACGGCACCTGCTCGAACCGCGGCGTGGCGCCGGGCCCGTAACCGCCGCCATTGCCCGCGCCCTCGCCGCCCTTATCACCGTCGCCGGCGCCGTCAGAGCCGTCCAGCGTCAGCAGCTCGCTCCAGCTCAGGGCCCCCGGCAGGCCGGCGGCGGACGCGTCGGACGAGAGGTAGGGCAGCAGCACCGTATGACGCACGCTCGGCAGCTCGGCGACGATGCTCCGCAAAGCAGCGGTCCGATCGAAGTCCTTGCCCCCATGCCTGTATCCGTCGACCGCCAGCAGCACCGTCGGCTCGATCTGTGCAAAGCGGTCGATCACGCTGCGCGCGCCGAACTCCGGCGCGGCGCTCGACCAGATCGCACCGAGGCTCGCGACCGCCAGCAGCGCGACGAGCGTCTCAGGGATATTGGGCATATAGGCGACGACGCGATCGCCGCGACCAACACCAAGCGCCCGCAGACCCGCAGCCATCGCGGCGACCTGCGCGGTGAGCTGACCCCAGGTGAGCGAATCCAGCTCGCGCAGCTCCGACGCGTACAGGACCGCGACTTGATTGGGGTCCCGCCCACCCTCGCGATCGCGCATGAGCATGTTCTCGGCGTAGTTGAGCTCGGCGCCTGAGAACCAACTCGCGCCGGGCATGCGCCGCGAGTCGAGCACCTGCTCGTACGGCCGGGAGGCACGCACGCCGCAGTACTCCCAGATCGCTGCCCAGAACTCCTCGACCTCGGACACCGACCAATTCCACAGCTCGGTGTAGTCGGCGAACTTGCCACGCCGATTATGTGCATAGCGCTCGCCGGCCCAGCGCATGAAACGGGTCATCTCCGCGCTCTCACGCGCAGCCTCGGTCGGCTCCCACAACGGCGGCAAGCCTGTGTTGGAAGTCATCGCGTGTTCGCCCTCCTCATTCACCCTACGTGTGTGCGCATGCCCGCACAGAGACTCCCACCCGCCCGCGCACGCCGGCTGTCGATGCGCTTCTATTCATACTCGCTTTTTGAGTGAGACGAATACCGGCCTATATTCGGCCCAACCATCCGGGCTGGGTGCCCGCCGCCGATATGCTCGCCGGTCGTGACACTCAACAATCTACGCGCCGAGTTTCCCGTGCTGGAGCAGCTCGCATACCTGAACGCGGGCACCGACGGACCGCTGTCCGCCGGGGCTGTGCGGGCCGCCGCGGGGGAGCTGCGGCGCGAGACCGAGGACGGACGCGGGAGGGCGCATTTCGAGCGGCGCGCCGAGTTGGTAGGGCAGTTGCGCCGGTCTTACGCCGCCGCGCTGTGCTGCGAGCCGGACGAGCTGGCATTGAGCACCTGCACGAGCGAGGGCATCGCTCAGGTCATCGGCGGACTGGAGCTCGGCTCAAGCGATGAGATCCTCACCAGCGACGAGGAGCACCCCGGGCTGCTGGGCGCGCTGGCGGCCGCACGAGAGCTGCGAGCAGTGACGATACGCATGGCGCCGCTGCCCGAGATCGCGGACGCGGTCGGCCCACGCACGCGCCTGGTCGCGTGCTCGCACGTGGGCTGGATGAGCGGGCGTCTCGCGCCGGAGGGACTGGCCCACGTCGACTCACCGGTCCTGCTCGACGGCGCTCAGGGCATAGGGGCGATTCCGGTGGACGTGAATGCACTGGGCTGTGACGCGTACGCGGGCGCGGGCCAGAAGTGGCTGTGCGGTCCCGACGGCACGGGGATGCTGTACGTGAGCGCATCTCTGCGCGCCCAACTGCGCATCGAGCGGCGTGGCTATTCGAACATCGCCCATCCGGACGCCGGGCTCGATGCCGGCTTGCACGATGACGCGCGCAGCCTGGACTCGATGTCGCTGAGCGCCGAGGCGGTCGCATGCGCGCTGGCGTCCGTGCGCGTGTTGGAGTCCGCGGGCTGGCAGGCAGTGCACGACCGCGCGCGAGGGCTGGCCGCCCGGCTGGTCGAGCTGTTGCGCGAGCACGACCGGACCGTTGCACCTCGCGACGACAGCACGCTCGTGTCGTTCGAGAGTCCCGACCCCGAGCGCGAGCGCGACCGGCTGCTCGAACGCGGGGTGATCCTGCGTAACATTCCCGGCAGACCTTGGCTGCGAGCGTCCGTCGGGGCATGGAACAACGAGGACGACCTCGACCGGCTGGTGGTGGCGCTCTCGACATGAACTCCGCTCAGCACACCACGACCCTCCCGGTGACGGAGCAGCTGGCCTCGGCCCCGGTGGCCTCGGCCGCGCCGTGGCGGCGCGTGCGCGTGCTGGGACGGGTGGGTGGACGGGTGGGTCCCCATCAAATAGCTCTCACCGCGGTGATGGCGCTGTCGGCCGTGCTGAACGTCAACCGGCTGTCCCAGAACGCGTACGCGAACGCGTTCTATTCGGCGGGAGTACGGTCGATGTTGCGCTCGCTGCACAACTTCCTGTTCGTATCGTTCGATCCCGGCGGGCTGATCACGGTCGACAAGCCGCCGCTGGGCCTGTGGGTGCAGGCGCTCAGCGCGAAGATGTTCGGCTTCACACCGCTCAGCCTGCTGTTGCCCGAGGCAATCGCGGGCGTGCTCGCGGTCGCCGCGCTCTACTGGGTGGTCACTCCCAGGTTCGGCCCCGCCGCCGGAGTGGCGAGCGCGCTATCGCTGGCGGTGTTCCCATCGTTCGTCGCGGTCTCGCGCGACAACAACCTCGATGCGGTCCTGATCCTGCTGATGATCCTCGCCTGCGGCGTGGGTCTGCGTGCAATCGAATCAGGCAGGCTGCGCACGCTGCTGAGCTGCGCTGTGCTGGTGGGGCTCGCGTTCAACACGAAGACCCTCGCCGCGTACCTCATCGTCCCCGGGCTCGGTCTCGGCTATCTGGTATGCGCGCCTGCATCCCTCACGCGCAGGGCTGCTCACCTGCTCGCGGCGGGTGTCGTACTGCTGGTCGTATCCGTCTCGTGGTTTGCGATCGTCGAACTGACGCCCGCATCGCAGCGACCGTTCGTAGGCGGCTCGACCGACAACACCGAGCTGAACCTGACGTTCGGGTACAACGGCTTCGGGCGTGTCGGCGGACAGGCGGGCGGTCCCGGGAACATCCCGATCGCCGTCAGACACGGTTCGCTCGCGCACGTGGAAAAGGAAGCGCTGCGCGCACGCGCCCATCCCGGGGCGCCGCCCGGCGGACCACGGACCGGAGGCGGTGCGCAGGCCGGAGGCAGACTTCCCGGGAATCCTGCTGGAGCTCCCATCGCGATCGTTCCGGCGATCGCGCCGAAACAAGCGCCGCCATCGCTGTTCCTGCCCAACGGCCGGGAACGGCACCCGACCGCGTTCGGCGGCCCGACCGGACCGCTGCGTCTGTTCGGCACAGGTCTTGGCGGTCAGGGCGCCTGGATGCTGCCGTTCGCACTGCTGGGCCTCGTCGCGCTCGCGCTCTGGTCGGTCGATACCCGCTCCGAGCGAGATCACGGCCGGCGACCACCAGGGCACGGGGGGCACACAGCCCGCAGGGCTGGGTCGCGAAGCGATGGGCGACACACATCCCAAAGGGCCGGGTCGGCGGTGCTCCCGAGCTTTGATCGGTCGCGGCTGGCGGGACTGATCGTGCTGGGGGGCTGGTTCTTGATCGAGGCGGCCGTGTTGAGCCTGTCGAAGGGAATCGTTCACCCCTACTACGTGTCGGCGCTCGGTCCCGGGACCGCGGCGATGATCGGCGGCGGAGCCGTCGCATTCGTCGAGCTCGGCGCCCTCCGGAGGCTGCGCCTGGCGCTGATTCCGGTCGCCGTCGCCGCGACCGTCGCGGCCCAGCTGAAGCTGCTTCAGCACGACCACTACATGCACTGGTTCTGGCCGGTGCTGATCGGCGGAGCAGCCCTCGGCGTCGTGGCGCTCCTGGTGCTGCGCCGCTGGACCCGGCAGGCGATGGCGCTCACGCTCGGCCTGCTGCTGCTCGCCCCCGGCGCGTACGCCGCGACGACCTGGCAATTCCCGGTCGAGGGCACGTTCCCGGACGCCGGCCCGCACGCCGCGGCGGGAGTCGGCCCATACGGCCTGACCCCGTCGAGCATGGCGATCACCAAGATGCTGCTCGCCTACGTCACCACGCACCATCCCGGCACGCGCTGGGCCGTTCTGACCGAGGCTTCGGACACCGTCGCGCCGATGATCCTGCTAGGCCACGACGCCGGCGCAATGGGCGGCTACAGCGGCAATGACCCGGCGCTTGACGGACAGAGCCTGGCGCGACTCGTGGCGCGCAATGAAGCCCGTTATGTCGTGCTCGGCGGCGCGTATGCCGAACGTGGCGGCAACGCGGCCGCCACAGCCGTGATCGACGCGTGCAACGTGATCCCGGCGGCCGCGTGGCAGCGACCGCCCGTCGACCGCAACGCTCTGCTGCTGTACGACTGTGCCGGGCACGAGCGCGCGCTGAGTCAATCTCACAGCGGCCTGGACGGGCTCAGCCCCTGAGGCGCGACACCGGCGCACCCGTCGTGTTCGGAGGCGAGCCGGTGGCAGTCCGGCTCAGGCCGCGACGAGCAGCTCCCGATGGAAGGCGCGAGCGAACAGCTCGCTCTCGCGACTTGCGGCCCAGCGCGGCACCGCCGACTCGCCATCGGCGATCAGGCGCAGTTCGATCTCGCCGCCGTCGCCGTCAACATCACCGTTCGGTTCCGCGAGCACATCGCCGCCCGATGGACCGGTCAGCGTGAAGCGGGTGCCGCGCACGAGCTGATCGCGGGAACGCTCGAGATCCTCGGCGAGACGCAACAGGACGGCGCAGCGGTCGAGCCGTGCGACATCCTCCGGATCGAACAGCGCCGCCAGGGGGCCCGGGTCGGGCATGCCCTTGCGGTGGTAGCGGGCGGCCTGCGCGACGATCGCCACCTCGATCGGCGAGTAGCCAGGCAGGCCGGCGTTGAGGATCAGGTAGCGCGAGTGCTTGTGGTGGTCGTCGTAGTCGACGGACATGCCGATGTCGTGCAGCATGCACGCCGCCCACAGCAGTTCGCGCTCGATCGGATCGCCATCGTGCAGGCGCAGGCGCGCGAGCTCGTCGAACATCGCCAGCGCCAGCGTCGCGACGTGGTTGGTGTGAGCGACGTCAGAGCGATACTGCGCAGCCAGGTTCAACACGCTCGTGCGGCGCAGGTCGGCGAACAGCGGCGGGTCATGGTCGGCGAGCAGACGCTCGAAGAAGACGCCCTCGCGCAATCCCGCCTCGGTGACCTCCAGCCCGTCGAAGCCCCCGGCGAGCAGTGCGCCCTGCACGACGATCGCGCCGGCGAGAATGAGGTCGGCGCGCGCCGGCTTGATGCCGGGCACCGAGCTGCGCTCCGACGCCGGCAACGCGGCGAGCCGCCCCACGAGCTCGTCCAGCGCCTCGCTCGAGACAATCGTCGCCTGCACGCCGTTGGACGGCAGTCCTGCCGCGCGCTGAACGGCGACGGCGAGGTTGCGGACCGTCCCGCCGATGCCGACCAGGCGCGGTCCGGCGCGGGAGAGCCAGTCGGCCTGCTCCAGCTCGTGAGCGACATGTTCGCGCAACTCGTCGATCTGCCTGCGCTTGGCGGGCCCGTTCGCGGGCAGGAAGCGCTCTGTCATGCGCACCGCGCCAAGACGCCAGGAGCCGAGCTCGCGCGCGAGCCGGTCGGTGACACGCACCAACTGCAGCGAACCGCCGCCGAGGTCCAGCACGCAGCCATCGGTCAGGGTCGTGGAGTTGACCGCCGCAAGATACCCGTACCGCGCCTCGGCCTCGCGGCTGAGCACCCGGATCGGCAAGCTCGTGTGCTCGCGGGCCAGCGCCAGGAAGCCGTCGGCGTTCTCGGCATCGCGGATCGCGCTGGTGGCGACCGCATCCACGACACCCCCGATCGGAGATCGACGGGCCCTCCGATCGGTGGGGGCGCTTGGCTCGGAGGGCCGGGTCAGCTCGGAGGGCCGGGTCAGGCCGGCCGCCCGGCAGAAGTGCTCGAACACATCCAGCGTCGCCAGTGCGCGACGCATCGGCTCCTCCCCCAGTCTCCCGCTCGCCGCGAGGCCCTCGCCGATGCGCACAGGCTCATAGATCTCGTCGGTGCGCCTCCACCAGCCGCCGCCCGCCATGAACACGACGAGCCGAAACGAGTTGGAGCCGAGGTCGATCACGGCCAAGCGCTCGTCGGGCTGCATCATCATGCTCTGAGCGTATTCGCCGCACCGGAGGGCTCCCGCGGAATTTGGGCGCCGAACATCCGGGGGCGGGGCCAGGCGTCGCGGTCGGTGCGCCGGTTTCGCCCTACCCGTTCGCATCGATGCCACCCCATTCGCCGGTTCCGTCAAACGACGCAGGCGTCGTGCAAATCACTCGGAGAGACCGAACTCAGATCTGATGAGGCTCATTCGTTCGGCCAGCTGGACTTCGGCTTCGGCGTATTGGACGATCGCCGCGACGGGGATGTCGAGGGCGTCGGCGAGACTCGCAAGCTTGTCCCAGGTCGGGTTGCGGATGCCCCGCTCGATGCCCGAGAGGTAGGTCGGGTGCATATCCGCGGTATGCGCAAGATCCTCGATCGTGACATGCCGCGCATGACGCAGACGGCGGATGGCACGACCGAGGTCGGCGTTGGAGGGCACGAGCACGGACACATCTCATAGTCGCTGCTTGACACCTCCATTTGAACAGGCTATATTCCACTTTTACAGACAAATGTCAGTCAGATGTGTGTCTTCTTTGTGTCATCAGTGAATTCTATGCGAGCAGATGAAAAACGGTCAATATCAGCGATAGGCCTCGTTGGCCCACACGCGCCGAGCATTCGCCCACAGCACCACGACCGTCAACCGCTACGCACTGACTTTCCTTTGCCCGGGCACCCAGCATGCAAGAGCAACGATTTCGTCGTCGTCGGCCGGCTGCTCTCTCGTATCGAGGGGCCGAGCCGTCGGAGGTACGACGAGAACGCCCCACATCTCGTCGGGGCGCCGCGGGGACGGCCGGAGGCAACCTCACCTCCGGCCGTCTCAGGCGGGTGGAGGCTTGCCGGTCAGATAACTGACGACACCCCGCGCGTCCGTCTGCAGCTCCGCCGCGGCCGGACCGCCAGCAGGCGCTCCACCACAGCCACGGGATCTTTCGCGGATGGTCCGGCCAGCAGTTGGGCTGTCAAGCGCTCGGGAGCATGGGCCGGCTGGGCAGTATGGCGCGCGGCCGGACAGCATGGACCACGTGTCTACTGCATAGGAGTCGGACTTATGGAATAAGCGACGGCTGCCGATTTGTTGCTTGAGATGACAGTTCAACACTCGAGCCCGAGCAACGATGAGATAGGCGTGCCGACACCCCCGTTCGCTCCGGTGGAGCAGCCCGGGGAAGATCTCCGTCGCCTCGGCGCGGCACTGAAGGCGAGGGCCGAGGATGTACTCGACCTGACGGTCGTGCGAACCGCCGGATCGGAGCACGTCGTCGACACCCTGGTCCAAGAGAGCTTCGAACGGATCAGCAGGACCTCCACGATCGCGGTGGCCCGGTGGATCGCCGGGGAGGGCATGGAGGTGGCTATTGAGGCCGGCCGGGAAACCTGGGAAATCTTCGGTGAGCTGGCCGCCCACCGCGCCGCGTCGCTGAACGAGGTGACCAGGCGCTGTTTCTGGTGGCGCAATGTGATGGCTGAGGTGTTGCGCGAGAGTGCCACGCAATTGAACGTTTCATCCGATGCGCTCATCCAAGCCCTGAATATCCTGCAACTGAGTCTCGAGTTCAGCCTTCTCCGAATGTGCGAGTGCTTTGAGACCGAGCGCCAACGCACAGACGAAGAGCTCGCGCGGCGCGAGGAGGAGCTTGCGTTCCTCGCCACCCACGATGCGTTGACCGGGCTGCCGAACCGGACGTTGATCCTGGACCGCGTCGAGCAGATGCTCGCGCGCTCTGCTCGCAGCCAAACGCCGGTGGCAGCGCTGTTCATCGATCTCGATAACTTCAAGGACATCAACGACACGCTCGGTCACGGTGTCGGCGACGAGCTCCTGCAAGCGGTCGCCGCGAGGCTCAACGGCGTTATACGCGACGCCGATGCGCTGGGGCGCCTCGGCGGGGACGAGTTCGTCGTGATCTCCGAGGAGCTCTCGCTGGCGGCGGGGCCCGAGCTCATCGCCGAGCGCCTGCTCGACGCACTCAAGCAGCCGTTCAAGCTTGGGGCAGACAAGGAGACTCATTTGACCGTGACGGCGAGCGTCGGGATCGCAGCGGGAGACCACGCCTCGGCCGAGGAGCTCCTGCGTAACGCCGACATCGCGATGTACCGGGCCAAGTGGGACGGCAAGAATCGCTACATCGTTTTCGAAACCGGCATGCAGGACACCATCCAGAATCGCATGGAACTCGAGATGGACCTGCGCGAAGCCCTCGAGAAAGACGAGTTCTTTCTCGCCTATCAGCCCACAATCGACCTGAGCGACATGAGCCCCACCGGGGTGGAGGCACTGATCCGCTGGAAGCACCCGGTGCGCGGCGTTGTTCAACCCGAAGATTTCGTTCCGCTGCTCGAGGAGACGGGACTGATCGCAGAGGTCGGTAAGTGGGTCCTGGATGAGGCCTGCTCTCAGGGCGCTACGTGGCGAGCGGCCGGATATCCGATCGGCATGGCCGTCAACGTCTCCGGACGCCAGCTCGACACCGATCAGCTCATAACCGAGATAGAAGGCGCCCTCTCCCACAGCGGCCTGGACCCAGAAGCGCTGACGATCGAGATCACCGAGACGACCCTTATGCGCAACATCGAGGAGACCGCCCGGCGACTCACCGCGATCAAGCAGCTCGGCGTGCGGATAGCGATCGACGACTTCGGTACCGGGTATTCGTCCCTCGCGCACCTTCAACGGTTCCCGGTCGACGCATTGAAGATCGACCAGTCGTTCATCTCCGGGCTGACACACAACCAGGAGGGCGAGACGCTCATCCACACCCTCGTGCAGCTCGGCAAGGCCCTCTCGATCGAGACCTTCGCCGAGGGCATCGAGCAACAGCAAGAGCTCTCCCTGCTCAGAGACCAGGACTGCGACAACGGACAGGGCTTCCTGTTCGCCCGTCCCCTCGACGTGGCCGCCACCGAGACATTCCTTCAGAACTGGGCTAACAACGTCACTCCCGCATTGGCGCAAGCGCTACCGCACACGTAGAGACCGCATGTCGTTCTGGCCGACGCGCACTCCCTCCGTCGCCCGTCATTGATCGGGCGATGGGCCACTCATAGCGTTCACCACCAGGTCGAGCAAAGCAAACCCGACCCAAAATCTGGCTCAAGAATGCCCGATCCCAGTATGGGCCCGCCAGGACTCGAACCTGGGACCAATCGATTATGAGTCGACTGCTCTAACCAACTGAGCTACGGGCCCTCCTCGCGCCCGGACCACTCTGCCCGATCACGATCGGGCAGACGCTAGCAGCGAGATGTGGAATGCTCACTGCCGCCGTCCCACGCCCGGGGCGAGGGTCGCCGATCGCGGTGGTCCGACCACTACGAGGAGGAGCGAGCAGATGGCAGACCGTGCAGCGATCGTGACCGGAGCGTCGAGCGGGATCGGGTATGCGATCGCGCGGGTCCTCGGGCAGGAGGGCTATTCGTTGACGCTCGCCGCGCGCCGGCCCGAGAAGTTGCAAACGGCCGCGGATGAGCTCGCCAAGGAGGGATACGACCTGCAGGCGGTCCCCGCGAACGTCTCTGACGAGGCCGATATCAAGCGCGTGGTCGCCTCTCACCGCGAGCGGTACGGGCGGTTGGACGTGCTCGTGAACAACGCCGGCGTGGGCATCGGCGCGCTCGCGGGCGAGATCGAGACCAAGCGGTTGGACATGCAGCTCGACGTCAACCTGCGCTCGATCATCCTGTTCTACCGCGAGTGCGTGGCGATGCTGAAGTCCGCCGCCTCAGAGCACCGCAGCGCGCTCGTCGTCAACACCTCATCGATCTCCGGCAAGCACGGCGAGGCGTGGCTGTCGGTGTACTCGGCCACCAAGCACGGGGTGGTCGGCTGGACCGAAGCGATGAACAAGGAGCTCGGATCGGACGGCATCAAGTCGACCGCGCTGTGTCCCGCGTTCGTCGATACACCGATGACGGACTTCGTCAAGGGGCAGGTCAAGGCCGAGGACATGATCCGCCCGGAGGACATCGCCGAGGCGGTCCGCTATCTCCTGAAGGTCTCCCCCGCGTGTGTCGTCCCCGAGATGATGTTCGTCCGCCCCGGCGACTCCCTGTAGGGTGACGGCGATGAAGCTTGGGGTGCACATCGGCTACTGGGGTCTCGGCCTCAGCTCCGAGGACCAGCTGAACATCGTGCGGGAGGCCGAGCGGCTGGGCTATGACTCGGTATGGGCGGCTGAGGCTTACGGCTCGGACACCGCCACCGTGCTCGGCTGGCTGGCCGGTCAGACCTCGAAGATCCGCCTGGGCTCGGGGATCTTTCAGATGCCGGGACGCTCGGCCGCGATGACCGCGATGACGGCCGCGACGATCGACCAGCTTTCGAATGGGCGGATGATCTGCGGGATCGGCTCATCGGGGCCGCAGGTCGCCGAGGGATGGCACGGGCAACGGTTCGGTAAACAGCTGCAGCGCACGCGCGAGTACGTGGCGGTCGTGCGCATGGCGCTCAAGCGCGAGCGGGTCGAGTTCCACGGCGAGACGCTCCAGCTGCCGCTGCCCGACGGTCCGGGCAAGGCGCTGAAGCTGACGATCGGCACCGTCCAGGAGCAGATCCCGATCTATCTCGCGGCGATCGGCCCGAGGAACACCGCGCTCGCCGGGGAGATCGCCGATGGGTGGATCCCGACGCTGTTTTCGCCGGAGCACGTCTCGGAGCTGCGCCCGCTGCTGGAGGAGGGCGCAGAGCGCTCGGGCAAATCGCTCGACGGGTTCGATATCGCGCCGACCGTGAACGTGTTCGTCACCGACGACCTGCAGGGGGCGCGCAACGCGATGCGCCCGTTCATCGCCCTGTACGTCGGCGGGATGGGCTCGCGCAAGCAGAACTTCTACAACCAGCTCGTCTGCCGGTACGGTTACGAGCGGGAGGCCGCCAAGATCCAGGACCTTTACCTCGAAGGCAAGCGCGACGAGGCGATGGCGGCGATCCCGGACGCGCTGATCGACAGCGTGTCGCTGTGCGGCCCAGCCGACGTCGTGCGCGAGCGCCTGGCCGTGTACCGCGACGCGGGCGTCGGCACGCTCGGCGTCACACCGATCGCGTTCAACGTCAAGGACCGGTTGGAGCAACTGCGACTCGTCGCCGAGCTCGCGGCAAGCTGACCTCGCGGTCGCGCGCGCAAGGGTCGGGTTATGGTGGGTAAGACGTGAGCCGGCCCTGTTATCGGTTGCGGTCCAAGCCGCTTACCACAGCTGTTGGCGTCTGAGAGCACCTCAAAACGACTCTTGCTGGGCGCGTTCGGCGACCCGGGGCATGCCTTTCCGATGATCGCCCTCGGAAGGGCGTTGCGGGCACGCGGTCACGAGGTTACGCTGCAAACATGGCAACGCTGGCAGGGGAACGTCGAGGCTGAGGGCCTGACGTTCGCGGCGGCGCCCGAGTACACCGTGTTCCCGAGCGGCGGCCCGAACGGGGAGCCGCTGGATTTCTACGAGGCGGTGGTGCACGCAACCCAGGACACGCTGCCGCTCGTGCGCGAAATGCGTCCGGATGCGGTCGTCGCGGACATCCTCACGCTCGCCCCGGCGCTCGCGGCGGAGCTGGCGGGAGTCCCCCGCGCGACGTTGATCCCGCACGTGTTCCCCGAGAACGAGCCCGACGCTCCGATCTATTCGCTGGGCGCCCGGCTGCCGCGCACGGCGGCCGGGCGCGCGATGTGGCGCCGCGCGCAGCGACCGATCCGTCACGGCGTGGAGCGCGGAAGGGTCGAGCTGAACGAAACCCGCAAGCGCCTGGGACTTGGCCCGCTGGATTACGGCCACGGCGGCACCAGCCACGAACTGGCGCTCGTGGGAACGTTCCCGCAACTGGAGTACCCGCGCACGTGGCCGGAGTGGGCGCATGTCGTGGGACCGCTGATGTGGGAGCCCCCGACGGACGAGATCGAGCTGCCACCGGGCAGAGACCCGCTCGTGCTGATCGCACCGTCCACGGCTCAGGACCCTGACCATCGCCTCCTGCACGCTGCGCTGCGCGGTCTCGCAGACGCCCCGGTCAGGGTGCTCGCAACCTGGAATCGCCGCCTGCCGGCGAAACCTCTGCCCGTACCCGCCAACGCGAGGATCGTCGAGTGGGTCTCCTACGCGCGCACGATGCCCAAGTGTGACGTGGTCGTCTGCCACGCCGGTCACGGAACCCTCGCCCGCGCCCTGGCAAGCGGCTGCGCAGTCGTCGCCTGCCCGCACATAGGAGACATGAACGAGAACGCCGCCCGCCTGGACTGGGCGGGGGCGGGAGTGCGTCTACCTTGGCGCTTCGTCTCCCCACACCCGCTGCGCCTGGCAGTCGAAAAGGCTCTGAGCGAACCGTCGATCAAAGCCCGCGCGGGCGAGCTGGCGGCCTGGACGACCGCCAACGACCCGGCGAGCGAAGCGGCCACGTTGGTGGAACTGCTGGCGGACAGCGAGCCGATCGTGGCGCCACCGAGATCATCGGTCAACGGCGCACAGTGAAGCGACACATCACAAAAGTCCGGGGGCTGGCTGGAACGACCGACAACGGTTGTGCCGGTCTACCGGCTGAGTGCCGCCGGCGTCCGTTCCGCTATGCTGCGGCTCGCCTAGGCGAGCGTCGTACTCGACCCCTGATCTCCCCAGGTCCATGTTAGGTCAGCGTCCGTGAGAGTCAGCCTCGGTTCGGTGGCGAGATTCAGCGCCAGCGCACGAAACCCAGATGTACCCACCGTGTAAATCGAAAACGTGCCGTAGCAGCGATTGCCGTCATGACCAAAGGAGAAGCAGCCAGGTTCGCGATTGAACTCGACCCACGCCGTAGCTCCGGTTCGCGTAACCACGACCTCCTGGACATCTTCGTTAGTGCCGAGCTTGAAGCGGTGGAGCACACGGCCAGTCCGCAGGTTGCGCACGGACATGAAGTGGACTTCCCGGCGTTCTCCTTCATTGCGAAATTCGTCGTAGGCGACGATGTTCGCCGCGAGCGCCACGCTCGCGATCGAGCCGCAGCCCAGATCCGCGGCGCGATGGCATGAGGTGACGGGTCGGGAGCCTCCTGGAACAACCCCTTGCGGGCAACCCCCTGGCGCCGGAGCGCATTCCTCGTCAATACCGAGCTTCACGCGCCGCCCGGAGCCGGTGACACATCCGAACACGGGATGGGCAGCGAGTTGGTAGACCTCGGCTCTATGGCTCTGAGCGTAGACGACTGCGCCCTGCGGCGCGCAGCCGCTGTGGCGCGAGTGCGCCATCGTCGTACCAGCGAGCACCGTACCGATCAACGTGAGCGCCGCCCAAGTCACCGCGCCCACACCAAGCAAGACCCTGCATCTCATGGTCACACCAACCCGTCCGGGAAAGCCGAGTTGCGCAATCGCGTACACCGAGTCAAAAGCTCCGGGGGTGGGACTCGAACCCACAACCTCTCGATTAACAGTCGAGCGCATCTGCCAGTTGAGCTACCCCGGATCGAGCTACCCCGGAAAGGCGTCCGAGGTAGCCAGCGATATTACGACAGCCTACGCACTCCCGCCTCCACCTCGGCGTGGCAGTTGCTGCATAGCAGAACGCACTTCCCAGCCTCAGCACGAGCCCTCGCCATTGAGCGCGTCACGCCTCGGTGGCTCAGCGAGAACTTCTTCTCTGCCGGCTCAAGGTGGTGGAACTCCAATGCTGCGACGCAGCGGCTGTACCCACAAGCTACGCACACCCCGCCTGCCTCCTCGACAAGCGCCTGCTTGACTTTGCGCCGTCGGCGCGCCACTGCCTCCGAACGACATTTGAGACATCTGTATCCACTCGGAGACCGACGTTTGAAATCAGTCAGGCCATGCTGCGAACACTCACGCTGCACGATGTTCGGCTGCATATCGCCCGTAGCGATCGACGTACGACGCCACTCGGCACGGCGAGTGGTCAATCCGTACTCCCTCAGCCAGTGCCGCACGGTCGCCTTGCTCCGCCCAACCACGTCTGCAATCTGGGCGATCGAAGCACCTCCCTCGACCAGCGGCTCCAGCTCATCCCGCGCAAGCCCACCCCGGGCGGCGAACTTGTCGCGGTTAACCGCCCGCAGCCCATGTTTCTCGACCCAGTAGCCCACGGTCGATTCGTGCAGGTCAAACCGCTGCCCGATCTCCGCCAACGAGAGGCCCTGGGCCAACATCTGCTCAAGCGAGGCGCGATCCATGCACTGCATTGTCCCCCACGCTACGGACGGAATCCTACGAACATACGTTCCATCCTGCGCCAAAAGTGTGCCAACTTCGTGACTTCAGCGAGAGGGCCCAATCCTCACCCCGTCTCATCCAAAGCCCGCTCGTAAGCAAGGTCGAACTCGCGCTTGACCTCGGCGCGGCGCAGCGCCAGCTCGCTCACATCGCCTGACTCCTGAGAGCGCGCGCGCTGGATCTCGCGGTCGATGCGGGCCAGCTCCAGCTGCATGCGCTGGGACTCGAGCATCGCCGGCGCGGGCGACTCGCGGCCGGCCTGCACGACCAGCTCGGCCAGCAGCGCCGCCAGCTCCGGGTCGTCCTCGGGCAGCTGCGCACCGGGATCGGTGAGATGCGAGCGCAGATGTGTGGCCGCACGGCGCAGGGCATCGCTGGTGAAGTGCTCGGATAGGTCCAGGCCGGCGAGCGCCCGCGCGCCGGCGTCGGGCTCGGCGATGCACTGGGCGAGAAACGCGCGCTCGGTGCTCTCACCGCGCGAGACCACCGAGGACGCCGGCGCGCGCATCGCGGGATCGCCTCCGGGAACGGCAGACCTGAACGCCCCCGGTGAGGAGCCCGCCGCCAGAGTTCGCTCGGCAAGGCTCTCGGGCAACTGCAGGCGCTCGGAGACCATGCGCGTGAGCTCCATCCGCAGCGTGCTCGGCGGGAGCGTCGCGAACACGGGCCGAAGCTCGCCGAGCATCCTGTCCCTCCCCTCCGGGCTCCCGTGATCGCCGCTCTCCAAGACACGCTCGACACGGAAGCGAACGAACGGAACCGACGCCTGCACCGCCCGCTCGATCGCCGCACCCCCCTCCCCCTGCACGAGCTCGGCCGGGTCGGTACCGGCGGGTAGGGGCACGACGCGCAGCTCCAGCTTGCGTCGGACGGCGAGACCGGCGGCGCGCAGCATCGCCTCCTGTCCGGCGCTGTCGGCGTCGAGCGCCAGCAGGACGGTGGGCGCCATCCGCGCCAGCTCTGAGACCTGCTCGGCCGTCAGGGCGGTGCCCATCAGGCCGACCGTGTTGCGGATGCCCGCCTGGCTCAGGGCGATCACGTCGGTGTAGCCCTCGCACAGGATCGTCTGCCCCGCGCGGGCGGCGTGTGCGCGCGCGAGATCGCCTCCGTAGAGGTGCAATCCCTTGTGGTAGACGTCGTTGTCGGACGTGTTCAGGTACTTCGGGCGCTGCTCCTCGTGCATGGCGCGCGCGCCGAAGCCGAGCACGCGCCCACGGATGTCGGCGAGCGGAAACATGATGCGCGAGCGAAACCGGTCGTACGGCCGCCCGTTCTGCTGAGAGCGCTGCGCGAGGCCGGTCGCGTAGAGCTCGGCCTCGGAGAAACCGCCGCGCAGCGAGCCGCTCAGCACGCGATCCCACGCGCTGGGGGCGTATCCGACATGGAACTCCCTGAGGATCTCCTCGCCCAGGCCCCTGCCCAGCAGGTACTCGCGTGCACGGGCGGCCTCATCGGCCTCCCACAGGCAGCGTTCGTAGTAGCCGCTTGTGCGTGCGAGCAGCTCCAGCAGATGTTCGCGCCCGCGGCGGCGCTCGGCTTCGCGTGGATCCTCCTGCTCGCGCTCCAGTTCGATCCCGCAACGATCGGCGAGCATCTCCAGGGCGCCCTTGAAGTCCACGCCCTCGGTCTCCTGCACGAACGTGAACACGTCTCCGGCGGCCTGGCAGCCGAAGCAGTAGTAGACCTTTTGTGCCGGGTCTATCCCGAACGAGGGCGTTCGCTCCTCATGGAACGGACACAGGCCCTCGTAGCGGTTCGGCCCGGCGCGGCGCAGATCGGCGCGCGCGGAGACCAGCTGGACGAAGTCGATCGCGTCGCGCACACGATCCTTGGACTCGCGCGTATACAGGGCCATTGCAGAGCTACGCTAGTGGATAGGCAAGCTTATTCATCGAGGATCGCCCTCTGGCAAGGACGCAGAGAGCGAAGTGTGCTTGGCACACGTGCTGGCCGATCGGAGATCCCGTCGATCTCCGATCGGTAAGGACGCCGCCAGAGGCTAGCGGGCGAATGCCTGGGGCACCTGAAGCTCGGTGTACTCCCTGATGCAATACCTGTCGGTCATGCCCGCCAGATAGTCGGTGACGCGCCTGGCCAGGTCATCGTCCAGCGCCGGCGAGACAGAGCCCTGGACCGGTCGCAGATCGGGCAGCAGCTCGGGGTGGGCGACATAGTGCTCGAACAGTGTCCCTACGACACCCGCGATGCGCTCGTGCTCGGCGCGGACGGCAGGGCCGAGGTAGACGCGTTCGAACATGAACTTGCGCAACGCATGCATCGCCGGACCCGCGTCGGGCCCCTGGACGATGTCCCCCGCGCGGGCGGAGTGCTCGACCAGGTCGTGCACGAGCGCGTCGATCCGGGTCGAACCGCTGTCGCCGAGCACGGCGATCGGCTCGGCGGGCAGCTCGTCCTCGCGCAGGAGGCCGGCGCGCAGCGCGTCGTCGATGTCGTGGTTGATGTAGGCGACGCGGTCGATCAGGCGCACGATGCGACCCTCCAGCGTGCTCGGAGGATCGGCCCGGCCGGAGTGGCGTGCGATGCCGTCCCTGACCTGCTGTGTCAAGTTCAGCCCGGCGCCGTCGCGCTCGAGCTGATCGACGACCCGCAGGGAGTGCTCGTAGTGGCGAAAGCCCCCGCCGAAGCGCTCACGCAGGCAGCGGTCGAGCACCTCCTCGCCGATGTGCCCGAACGGCGGATGCCCGAGGTCGTGGCCGAGCCCGATCGCCTCGGTCAGATCCTCGTTCAAGCGCAACGCGCGCGCGGCCGTGCGTGAGATCGTCGTGACCTCGAGCGTGTGCGTCAGCCGTGTGCGGTAGTGATCGCCCTCGGGCGCGACGAACACCTGCGTCTTGTGCGTGAGCCGGCGAAACGCCTTGCTGTGGACGATCCGGTCGCGGTCGCGCTGAAACGGGGTGCGCAGCGCGCAGTCTGGCTCCTCGCGAGCGCGCAGCGCGGGATATGAGCGCGCGGCGAGCGGGGAGAGCAACCGCTCCTCCTGTTCGCTCCAACCCTCGGCGAAACCGGCTGCGACCGTGTCCTGTTCGCGGGCGTTACTCACCCTCCGATTGTGCCATCAGCCGCGGCGAAGGCAGCTCGAGGCTGGTGGACCCTCAGGGCTCGTGGACCCTCAGGGCTCGCGTTTCCAATCGCCGCGCATGGTCGCGCGATGCACCCAGTGGTGCCAACCCTTCATCTCGCCCGGGTCCTCGTCGTACACCGGCGCACCGCCGCCCGGCTCGGGCAAGCTCTGGGCCGCGGCCGAGTCGATGCGCAGATCCACGCCGCGCTCGTGCAGGGACGCGACATCGGCGGCGTGCACAAACCGCCGGCCATGGGCGGGTGTGGCGATCACCAGGCCGTGGAAGATGTCCTTCTCAGGAGCCGCAACGACGTGATGAACCGTGCCCACCTGCTCCCCATCCGACGCCAGCACGGGGACGCCCTTGTCCAGGACCTCATAGGCGATCGGAAGACCCTCGTCCACAGCCCGCACGATACATGCAGCGGAGAGTGGCGCGGTCACGGACGGCCACTCACGGCCACCATCTCACGCCTGTCACCCCACACCGGCCACCCACACCGGCCACCCCGTACGCCGGCCAACCCACGCCGACCACCTCACCCCGGCCACGACTCAATGCGAGCGGCCGACCGCCGGCATCAGGCGCAGATGGGCATGGTGCTCGAGCGTCTCGGAGATCGCGCGCTCCACCTGGCCGAGTGCTAGCTCGGGCGCGTCCGGAGCATCGGCCAGGGGCAGGCCGAGCGCGTTGGTCATGAAGCTGTAGGCGTCAGGGTCGAGCGGAAACGACGCTGCCTCGCAGGCGCCGCACACGACGCCCCCGGAGGCGCCGGAGAAGCCGACAAGGTGTTCGCGCTCGCCGCAGCCCGCGCACGCGCCGAGCTGAGGGGCGAGGCCCGCGGCGAGCATCAGCTTCAGCCTGAACGCGAGCGCGTCCGCACGACCACCAACCGGCCTTCGGTCGGTGGAGTATCCGCCGTCGGATTCGCCGTCATATCGGCCGGCAACGACTGGACGCTCATCGAGCAGCGACAGGCGGCGGCAGAGCAGGTTGAACACGTTCGGGTGGGGCTCGCCCGTCTCGAACAGCCGCCCGACCGCGTCGCACGCGCGCGCGGCGGCATCCAGCGCGCGAGCGTCCGAGCGCAGGCGCGGGTATGCCTCGACGGTCTGCGCGCCGGTGACCGTGAGCAGCTCGCCGCGGCCTTCGTGCAGGTCGAGCTGCAGCCGAAAGAACGGCTCCAGGCGCCCCCCGAAACGACTGCGGGCGCGGCGCACTCCCTTGGCGATCGCGCTCACCCGCCCGCGCTGGGGCGTGTACAGGTGCAGGATACGATCGGCCTCGCCGTAACGCAGCGAGCGCAGCACGACCGCTTCTGTCTTAACGGGTCCGGACATCGCTCATCGAGTCTAGGATCGCGCCCGGCGCAGCCTTTGCCCGCCGCACACCGGCCTGCCGGGAGCCGTGGGCGCGTTGCTATACTTTATGAAGTAATGAGCGAGATCACTGTATACAGCACCGACCCGTGCTCCTTCTGCGTCCGTGTCAAGGGCCTGCTGCAAGCACGCGGGGTCGAGTTCACAGAGATCAATCTGTCCAAGGACCCGGAGGGGCGCGTCGCGCTTGCGGGCAGGACCGGGATGATGACCTTCCCGCAGGTCGTGGTCGACGGCGAGTTGCTCGGTGGCTTCAGCGAGGTGCAGACGGCCCTCGAGAGCGGCCGGTTTGACGAGCTCTTGGCTTCCTAGGACGCAACTGGCAGGTCTCACACACATACGTGCCACGCCCGGCGACGACCATCTTCACGATCGTGGTCCCGCACCGCGGGCACGGCTCGCCGGCGCGGCGGTGCACGAGGAAGCGGTCCTGAAACGAGCCGCGCACGCCGTCGACGTGGCGGAAGTCGTCGATGGTCGCCCCGCGCGCGTCGATGCCTTCGCAGAGCGCCTCGATGATCGTCTCGCGCAGACGCGCGTACTGCTCGCGAGAGAGCCTGCCGGCCGGGCGCAACGGGTGAACGCCCGCGCGGAACAGCGCCTCGTCGGCGTAGATGTTGCCGATGCCCGCGATCCGCCGCTGGTCGAGCAGCAGCGCCTTGATCGGCGCGGTGCGCCCGCGCGCGAGTAGCCGCAGGTGCTCGGGTGTGAAGCGCTCGTCGAGCGGCTCATAGCCGAGACGCGCGGCAAAGAACGTCTCGAGCGCCGCCGTGCCCAGCAGCAGCTCGCCGGTACCGAACCGGCGCGGGTCCACGATCACCAGCCGTCTTCCCCCACGTCCACCGGACCGCGCGGGCGCGCCGTTTGCGCGCACGGCCTTTCCCCTGCCTCGCGGCCCCAACTCGATGCGCACACGCGTGTGGGGCGGCTCGGGGTCGGGGTCACATAGGACGGACCCCGTCATGCGCAGGTGCTGCGCGAGATGAACGTCATCGGACAGGTGCCACACGAGGTACTTGCCACGACGGCCCAGCCGTTCGACACGCCGCCCGACGAGTGCGTCGGCGAGCTCGTCCGGTGCGAGCGGGCGCGACCAGCGCGGGTCGAGAATTTCGATGCGCTTGAGCTTGCGGCCCTCCACCAGCGACGCGAGCTGGCGCTTGATCGTCTCGACCTCGGGGAGCTCGGGCATGACGACTCAGCTTATGACCACGACTGCCTGTGGCCGGGATTCGCGACGACAAGCGCCCCGCCGGGCCTACGCCCAGAACGCCTCGCCCGGCAGACTCTCCGCATCGTGTAGCGGATTCGCGACAGCCCCCGCCGGGCCTACGCCCAGAACGCCTCGCCCGGCAGACTCTCCGCATCGTGTAGCGGATTCGCGACAGCCCCCGCCGGGCCTACGCCAAGAACGCCTCGCCCGGCAGACTCTCCGCATCGCGGCCGACGAGCCAGTGCAGGACCGTAGCCCCAACATCGGCCAGCGGGCCATCGTGGCGTCTGTTGCTCGTGTGTCCGTCCTGCCCACCCGCCGTGCGGCCGGCACGCGCTGCGAGCATCGCCCCCGTGACGGCCAGCAGCGGCGCGTACTCGCGCGTGTGGTCGGTGCCCGAATGGGCGGGGTCGACACCGTGGTCGGCGGTCACGATCAGCAGGTCGCCGGCGCGCAGCCGCCCCAGCCACTCCCCCAGCTCGGCGTCGATCGCGCGCAGGGCGCGGTGAAAGCCGGCGGAGTCCTTGCGATGGCCGTAGACCTGGTCGGTCTCGATCAGGTTGACGAAGACGAGGCCATCGTCGAGCTGATCGAGCAGCGCGCGGGCGCGGGCGAGTGCCAGCTCGTTGGTCGCGCCCGGATGGGACCGGTCGATCCCGACACCGGCGAACAGGTCGGAGATCTTGCCGACGCCGTGGGTGGGCACGCCCGCGTCGGAGAGCTCCTGCAGGTAGCTGCGCGATGGCGGCGCCAGGGCGAAGTCGCGCCGCCCGTCGGTGCGCTCAAACGCGCTCGAGACTCCGGTGAATGGGCGCGCGATCACGCGGCCGACGGCATGCTCGCCCGTCATCACTGCCCGGGCGGCGGCACACGCGCGATAGAGCTCCTCGGTGGGCACCCGCTCGAGATGCGCGGCGAGCTGGAGGACGGAGTCCTGGGATGTGTACAGAATCAGCGCGCCCGAGCGCAGGTGCTCGGCGCCGAAATCGTCGATCGCGGCGATGCCGTTGTAGGGGCGGTTGCAGATGATCTCGCGGCCCATCCCCGCTTCCAGCCGAGCGATCACAGGGGGCGGGAAGCCGTCGGGATATGTCGGCAGGGGCCGGTCGAGTACGACGCCCATCAGCTCCCAGTGGCCTGCCGTGGAGTCCTTGCCGGGACCCATCGCACGCAAGCGCCCGTGGATGACCGGGTCCGCCGCCGGCGGCACGCCCTCCAGCGCCAGGATCGAACCAAGGCCGAGCGAGGCGAGCGTCGGCAGTTGCAGCCCACCGGCGGCCTCGGCGACGTGGGCCAGTGTGTTCGTGCCCTCGTCGCCGTACGCGGCCGCGTCCGGGAGCGCTCCGACCCCGCAGGCGTCGATCACGAGCACGATCGCTCGGCGAGCGGGTCCGCTACCCATCGTCGGCCCTGGTGCTTGGCCCGCCTGTGCGCTTGGCGCGAGGGTGCGCGTCGAAGTAGACATCCTTCAATCGCTCAGCCGACAGATGGGTGTAGACCTGGGTGGTGGCCAGGTCTGAGTGGCCGAGCATCTCCTGCAGCGAGCGCAGGTCACAGCCACCGGCGAGCAGATGGGTGGCGAACGTATGGCGCAGCGTGTGCGGACTCATCTTCTGATCGAGGCCGACTCGGCGTGCGTGGCCTTGGACGATCTTGTAGAGACCCTGACGCGTCAGACGACCGCCTCGGCTGTTGACGAACAACGCCGACTGAACCTGCACTCCGACCAGCGCCGGGCGCCCGCGCTGCAGGTATGCACGCGTCGCGACGATTGCGCGAGAGCCGATCGGCACGATTCGCTCCTTGGCGCCCTTGCCACGGGCGCGCAGGACACCCTCGTCGAGATCGATGTCGCGTAGCTCCATACCGGTCGTCTCTGACGCGCGCAGCCCGCACGCGTACATCAGCTCCAGCAGCGCGCGGTCGCGTAGAGCAAGCGGCTTGCTCCCGCGAGGCTCGTTCAGCAGCTTGGTCACCTCGCCACGCGTGAGCGCCTTGGGCAGGCGCTGCGTACGCCGCGGGCCGCGCAGGTCCGCGGTCGGGTCGTGTGTGATCGTGCCTTCACGGCGCAGGTGCCGGTAGAACGAGCGCAGGCAGGCCGCCTTGCGGCGCAGAGTCGCCGCGGCGACTCCAGGACGCTGGACCATCTCGACCGTGGCGGGCGCCGTCGAGATCCCAGGACGCTCGACCATCCCGACCGTGGCGGGTGCCGTCGCGACTCCTCCGCTTGCATCTGCGGGGGGTTCTCGGTCCTCGCCTGCCGGTGCCGCGGCGGTGCCGGCAGCCAGTTCTGCCAGGAAGGCCGCGAGATCGCCGTGTTGTGCCTGCAACACGGCGATGTCACGCCCGCGCAGGAACTCGCCGAACTGCAGCAGGTCGGAGCGGTATGCCATCAGAGTGTTGCGTGACTGGCCCCGCTCGAGCTCCAGATAGGCGAGAAAGTCGAGCACGAGCGGCTCGATCTCGCCGATCGACTGTGACACGGACGCTGGGCTCACATACGGAGCTTCGCGTCCATCCCTCCGGCTCCTGCCCGCTGACCACCGCCTTCGGCGGCGGTGCCCCCGATCTGCTAGCCGATTGGAGGTCCTGTGATCTTCAATCGGTGGTCGGCTTGCTCACCGTCATGCTCGCTCACGGGCTCATCCAAGGAGGCTTGCGACGCCAGCTCGGCCAGCGCGGCGCCCCCGGCGAGGGCGGCGCCGAAGAACAGCGGATCATCGGCCAGACCGCGGCCCATCGTCTGAGCGGGCAGTCCCGAGGCGGCATAGGACGGCAGGTCGACCATCCCGCGGCGCCAGTCGTGACGGGTGATGCGCGCCGGCCGGTCTGTGATCGGTCGCTCAACATCGAGCTCGAGCCCGGGCACGGGCCCGGGCCGGCTGGGCATGGCCCCACCGAAGACCGCCCTGAGGCCGGCGCGCAGATCGGCGCCGACGGGAGAGCGCATCCCCGCCGGCAGCGCGACCGTCACGGGCGCCAGCAACAGGTCCAGGACGGTGAGCGTGTGATGGGAGATGCCGCGGTGTCGCGTGCGGGGATCGCCCGAGGACATCCGCGCCACCAGCAGCGTCTTACAGCCGAGCGCGAGCGCCGCGTGCGCGCTGTCCAGCGCCGACAGGCCGCCGTGGCCGAGGGAGGAACTGGAGCCCACGATCCCCGGTCCCGGTCCGCACACCGCGGCGTCCCAGCCGAGCGCGCCCAGCCCATGGTGCAGAGCGCCGGCGGTCGTGATCGCCTCGCCCTCACCACCGAACGCGGCTCCCGCCGTGAGGTGGCCGGCGAGCAACTCGCGCTCGCGCAGGGCGCGAACGGTCCGCGAATGCCCGCCTGCCAGCGCGCCGCCCTCGGTCTGCACGTAGCCAAGACGCGCGCTGGGAACGGCCTGCGCAAACGCCCAGGCGACCGGCGCCAGCTGACCGTGCAGCGCGAGCACCGCGACAGGCCGCTGCACCGGCAGGCTCAGCCGCTCGTCCTCGACGGGCCGGACGGTGTGCTGCAGGCTCGTGTAGTTGAGCTTCATCACGTTCGCCCCGGGCACACCGTCGCCGTTCAGACCGCGTGTGAGATTGACGTGCACGATGTCAAACCCGCCGGAGCCGAGGCCGAGATCGAGCGCCTGCGCATTGACGATCACCTCGTCTCCCGCCTGCGCGGCGCCGACGAGTGCGACATCGGCGATCGCCGGGCGCTGACCGATCTCCGATCGGTGGCCGTCGAGCTCGATCACGAGATCCTGCTCGGGACCATCCGGCGGACCGGCGTCGACGACGATGGCGCGGCGCAGCTTCAGCATGATGGAGGCTGCAAGCTACCTGGCGCGGCTGGGGCGAGCGCCGGCGTCCTCATCCGGCGAGGCCGACTGAACGCGCACATCGACATCGCACTCCCACTCCGGCAGGTTGGCGAGCTCGTGTGCGCGACCGATCATCTCGGCCGCAATTGCGTCTGCGTGCTGCTCATCGACATCCCGAAAGACGGCTTCAACGCGCAGCGTGCCGGGCCTGGACGGTGGGCCGGCGTCGGACTGACCGACGCCTGAGGGACCGCTGCTCACGACCGGGGGGCGGACCCGGCGCGGGCGTCTTCGGCGCGAACGACGACCGCGTCGTCCTCGGACCGGCCGTGCTCCGCCGGATCGGCATCGGAGCCGGCATCGACCTCGGCGCGCAGGAGCGCCGCCGCGACGAACTCGCGAAACAGCGGCGCGGGTCGCTCTGGACGGGACTTGAACTCGGGATGAAACTGGGAAGCGACGAAGAACGGATGGTCCTCCAGCTCGATCGTCTCGACGAGACGATCGTCTGGAGATGTGCCGGACACCGTTAGGCCCGCGCTCTGCAGGCGCTTGCGCAGCAGGTTGTTGACCTCGTAACGGTGGCGGTGTCGCTCGTAGACGACCGCCTCGCCATAGATCTGGCGCGCGCGGGTCTCCTCGTGGAGCTTGATCGGGTCCGCGCCGAGACGCATCGTGCCGCCGAGGTCGGCGACCTCCTTCTGCTCGGGCAGCAGGTCGATGACGGGGTAAGGCGTCTCGATATCGAACTCGGTCGAGTTGGCGCCCTCCATGCCCGCCACGTTCCGTGCGAACTCTGCCACCGCGACCTGCATGCCCAGGCAGATGCCCAGATACGGGATGCGTCGCTCGCGCGCGATCTGGGCCGCGGCGATCTTGCCCTCGATCCCGCGTCCGCCGAAGCCACCGGGGATGAGGATGCCGTCGGCGGCGACGAGCTGCCGCGCGGCGCCGGAGTCTGGGTCCTCCAGATGCTCGGAGTCGACCCACTCGATCTGCACCCGACCGCCCTGCAGCGCTCCGGCGTGACGAAGCGCCTCGGAGACCGACAGGTAGGCGTCCGCCAGTTGCACATACTTGCCGACGATCGCGATCGTGACGGTGCGACTCGCCCGTTCGGCCCGCTCGATCGGCTCCCGCCAGGACCCCAGCTCAGGCGTCGGCATAGCCTCGATGCCGAAGTGGTCGAGGATGAAGTCATCGACGCCCTGCTCGGCGAACACGAGCGGCACCTTGTAGATGTCATCGACATCTCGCGCGGACGTGACGGCCTCCATGGGCAGGCTGGCGAACAGCGCGATCTTCTTGCGGATGTCCGCTGACAGCGCGCCCTCGGAGCGGCACATGAGCATGTCGGGGGCGATGCCGATGCGCCGCAGCTCGTTGACGGAGTGCTGGGTCGGCTTGGTCTTCAGCTCGCCGGCGTGACCGATGTAGGGGACGAGCGTCAGGTGGATGTACATGCAGCGCCGCCGGCCGACGTCAACGGGGAACTGGCGAATCGCCTCCAGGAACGGCAGCGACTCGATATCTCCGACGGTGCCGCCGATCTCGGTGATCACGACATCGACGTCGCTGGACTCCGCGATCAGCGCGACTCGCTGCTTGATCTCGTCGGTGATGTGCGGCACCACCTGGACGGTCCCGCCGAGGTAGTCGCCGCGGCGCTCGCGACGGATGACGGCGTCGTACACGCCGCCCGCGGTGACGTTCGACGCGCGGCTGGTGTTGGCGTCGGTGTAACGCTCGTAATGGCCGAGATCCAGATCGGTCTCGGCGCCGTCCTCGGTGACGAACACCTCGCCGTGCTGGTAGGGCGACATCGTGCCGGGGTCGACGTTGATGTAGGGGTCGAACTTCTGCATCGCCACGGTCAACCCGCGCGCGACCAGCAACCGTCCGATCGAGGCCGCCGCGATGCCCTTGCCGAGCGAGGACACGACGCCGCCGGTTACGAATACGAACCGGGTCTTCGCTGGGGTGTCCGCGTGGCGGTCGGTGGAGTGCAGTGTCATTTTGAGAGGCTAGGAAGGCCTGCCCAAAGAGTCTAGTCCGCGCAGCAGCGGCACCCGCGCCACGAGCTCTGAGATCGAGCGCAGCTCGCCGTAGACGGTCAGTGCGAGCAGCAGCGCGAGTGCGATCAGCTGGCCGGTCTGCGACAGCGTCAGCACCAGCCACAGGCCCGCGAGCGCGCCGAGCAGGTTGGCGCCGGTGTCGCCTAGCATCGCCCGTTCGCGCAGGTCGTACACGCCCGCGAGCAGCGCCGGTCCGGCGAACAGGCCGAGCGTCCACAGCGGACGCGGTTCGCCGGCGCCGATCGTCAGGCTCGCTCCGAGCAGCACGAACATCTTGATCGCGCGGCCGGGACGCAGGTCGAGCAGGTTGAACGCGTTCGTCGCCAGCACCAGCACCGCGGCGGCCAGCAGCCAGCGGCCGATCGACAGGCCCGCGTAGTCCATCGCGAGCAGCGCCAACCCGAGCGAGCCCGCCGCCTTCAGCACCCCGGTGGACAGCTCGCCGCGCATCGCCGCACCGCCATGACCGCGCCAGCCACGGGGCCCGGGCGCGCCGGAGCGCTCGCCGCCGAGCGTGTCGTCGATCAGGCCGAGGCAGGCGACTCCGAGCGTGTACACGGCGACCGGGATCAGCCCCGCATGCAGGATCGACACGTGCCCGAGGCGTTCGATCAGCGTTAGCGGGACGAGCGCCAGCAGAGCGGCTGTGAGGATCAGCACGCCGAACGGGAACGGCAGCTCTCGCTCACGGTAGTTGGGCCGCGTGTGCCCGCCCGCGCGTAGGGCGCGCAGCGTGGGCTGGGCCAGGATCGCCGCGAACGCGAGGGCGAACACGAAGGGCAGGGCATGCACTGACCGAACCTAGCGCCGTCCGCGGATGGGACCGGTGTCATGTTCCGGGCGCGCATGCACATCATGAGCAGAACCGCGCATGCTTAAAAAGCTGATGATGTCCCTGGCGGCGCATGCGCCGCCAGGCGGGAGCGCGCATGCGCGCTCCCGAGACGGGCCACATGTGGTCCGTCTATCGATCGGCGCATGCGCCGATCGGCGACCCCGCACATGTGCGGGGTCGGGCCTCGCCGTACACGGCGAGGTCGGCCAAACCAGGATTACGGCACGGCGCTCGGCAGCAGCGAGTCGGCCGTTCCCTTCACGCCGAACGAGCCGTGCGCGCCCGCGAGCGCATATACCAGCGCGGCCTGTCCGGCGGGCGCGTCGAGATCGTCGACGCTGGAGATGCTCTTGCTCTTGTACCAGGAGATCTGCGACGGTTCGGTGCCGGTCAGCTCGACGCCGACCGCGGGCACTCCGACCGCGGCGACACCGGTCAGCAGACCGGACTCGAACGCGGCGCTCGCTTCGCTCTGTTCGGGGTTCATGCCGGTCGGGTCGGCGCGCACCACGACAAGCCCTTCCAGCTTGCCGAGCTGTCCGTCGAAAGCGCTCAGCAGACCTCCCCGCACGCGGCTGAGCAGCTCACGGTCGACCAGTTGTCCCCCGCTGACGAGCTGCTTGCCCGCGAGTTCGCCGAAGCGTTCGATCAGCGCGGGCTGGCCGGCCAGCCCGGCGTAGTGAGTGCCGGCGGCCTCATGGCCGATTCCCTGCAGGTCCAGCGGCTCGCGCACCGCGATCACGACCGCCAGGTCGCCGCCTGCTTGCGTGACCGCCGTGCGCACCAGCCCGTTGACCTTGTCGGATGAGCCGCCGAGGAACACCAGGCCGATGCTGCGCCCGCTCAGCAGATCGTGGACCGCGAGCGGGTAGATGCCGTTCGCGAACGCTTCCTCGTCGGTCAGCTGCTCCTGCAGCTGACTCACCTGCCGGTGCGCGCCGTTCACTTCGGAGCTGAGATCGTGGACGATTCCGTTCTTCGCGGACGAGACCAGATTGGAGTCGCCGATCGCCACTCCGATCAGCACGCCGACCGTCAGCGCCAGCAGTACGGCCGCGAGGGAGAGCGCGTGATAGCGATAGTCGAACATAGCTCAGAGCTCGCGCCAGGATAGATGGTGAGTTGAGGGGGTCGGGCCGTGGATGGCAGACGTCGCACGCCGGCCGATCGGAGATCGCATCTGGTCTCCGATCGGTAGGCGTGCTACCGATCGTCCGGGATCGGCCAGCACGGCGAGCATCGCGGGTGGCGTATGACGTCGCGGAGCGGCCGCCTCAACCGGCGAACAGCAGCTGGAGCTTCAACCACAACAGATCGACCACGTCGCGCAGTGCGGGAGTCATAGCCACGACCGCGATCATTGCGATCAGGCCCGCGGCGACCACCACCAGCAACGGCGTGAGGCCCGGCCGGGGATGGTAGAGGCGGCTGACGCCCTTGGCGTCGACGAGGATCTCGCCGATGCGCAGGCGTGTCAGGAACGTGGAGGACATGCCTTTGCGGTTGCGGTCGAGGAACTCCACGAGGTTGAACTGCGAGCCCACCGACACGATCAGGCGGGCGCCCTTCTCGGCCGCCAGTAGCATCGCCACGTCCTGGCTGGTGCCGGGCGCGGGGACGAGCTTGAACGGCAGTTTCAGCTCCTCCAGGCGCGCACGCCCGGGAGCGCGGCCGTCAGGGTAGGAGTGCACGACCAGCTCCGCTCCACAGCGCAGCGCCGCCTCGCCGGCCGAGTCCATGTCACCGACGATCATGTTGGGGCACAGCCCTGCTTCCAGCAGCGCCTCGGCGCCGCCGTCGACGGCGACCAGCACGGGGCGCATATCGCGAATGAACGGACGCAGCGCGCGCAGGTCGTGCTGGTGGCCGACCCCGCGCACCACCACGAGCGCGGAGCGGTCGCGAAAGTCGGTGGCGAACCGGGGCAGATCGATTCGCCCCGCGAGCAGCTCGCGCTCCTCGCGCATGTGCTCGATCGTGTTGTGCGCAAATCGCTCGAGCGCCTCGCCGACCTCGCGCCGGCGGGCCTCCGTCTCCGCGCGCACACGCACGGTGTCGAGCACGCTCCCCCACGCGAGCGGCGCGAGCCCCGATTTCTCGCCGTCTGTTCCGCGCCGCACCTCGCCGCCGCCGCTTACGACGATCGGATCTCCGTCGGAGAGTGTGTTGAACAGCGAGTCATCCGGCAGGTCGACCAGCAATACGCCGGCTTCGACCAGCAGCTGCGGTCCGAGGTTCGGATAGGAACCGCTCGATGAGGGCTTGCAGTTCAGGACGGCCCCGGCGCCCGCGGCGATCAGCTCCTCGGCGGAGACCCGGTCGATGTCGAGGTGGTCGATCACCGCGATGTCGCCACGCGTGAGATGCCGAACGAGCAGCTTTGTCTTGCGCCCCAGGCGCACCGGCCCGCTGACGGTGCGTGCCCGAGCACGCACGTCTGACTGTGCCAACCGCGTCAACTGCGGGGGTACGCTCGGCGGCTGCTTGGTCGCGGCCATGCTGCCGAGAGTAACCGCTCGAGGTTCGCGTCACAATAGGCGGTGAGTTGAGGTTCGGCACGCCGCCGACCGCGCCGCCTATCTCAAAGCACGTTCTCAGGCGGCCTTGCGCAGGTCCCTGGCGTGACGCCGGGCGACCGTATCGGTGTCATCGGCGCCGAGCATACGGACCAGCTCGGAGACGACCTCTCCCTCGCCGAGCTGCACGACGGTGGCGAGTGTGGGGTCGGCGGAGGTGTCCTTGACGATCGAGAAGTGGCGGGCCCCCAGCGAGGCGATCTGGGGAAGGTGGGTGATGCACAGCACCTGCCTGGTCTCCCCCAGCGTCCGCAGGCGCTCGCCGACCGCGCGCGCCGTGTGACCGCCGATGCCGGCGTCGATCTCGTCGAACACGAGGGTTCCCAGCTCCAGCTCCAGCGCGAGGTCATCGGCCGTCACGCCGCCGCCGGCAGCGGCAGCGGCGGCGCCCGCGTTCTCACCGGGAGCGGGAGCGCCGGCCGTGGACGCGGTGATCACGGCGAGCATCACGCGCGAGAGCTCTCCACCGGAGGCGATCTCACGCAACGGACCGGCGGGGACACCCGGGTTGGGCGCGATCAGCATCTCGACCATATCGCCGCCCCCAGGTCCGGGCGGACGATCGGACAGGGCGACGTCGAAGTCCGCATCGGCCATCGCGAGCGCCGCAAGCTGCCCACGTACAGCCTCGGCCAGGCGTGGAGCCGCCAGCTCGCGCGCGTTTCGCAATGCCGCGACCTGCAGGTCGAGCTCGACGCGAGCGCATCTCAGACGCTCCCCTGTCTGCGCGAGCGCGACCTCCACGCCATCGAGCTCCTCGCGGCGCGCGCGAGCACGCGCCGCGTATGCGAGCAAGGCCTCGATCGAGCCGCCATGCTTGCGGATGAGCCGCTCGGTCGCGGCGAGGCGCCGTTCGATCTCATCCAGCGAGCCGTCCTCCCCGGCGAGACGCTCGCCGTAGTCGCTCAGCTCCGCGGCGAGCTCCTGTGACTCGACGACGATCGCGCCCAGGCGCTCGGCGAGCGCGTCCAGCTCCGGGTCCACGCCCGAGACCGCACCCAGGCGGGCCGCGGCGCTCGCGAGCAGCGCCACGGCGCCAGGCTCTTCTCCCGAGTCCGGCGCGAGCCCCTCAGCGCCAGAGCCCGCGGCCGAGCACAGCGCGTCGAGACGGCGCAGACGCTCACGGGCGGCGAGCAGGCGCTCGTGCTCGGCCTCGTCCGGGGCGGCGTCGTCGATCTCGGCGAGCTCGTGATCGAGCAGATCGAGCTCGCGCTCGCGCGCCTGGGACAGCTCGCGCAGGTCCTCCAGCTCGGCCTGCAGACCGGCGCTCAGACGGTATGCGTCGGCGCACGCGCGCAGGCGCGCGGGCTGGTCCGGGCCACAGAGGCCGTCGAGGATCCGCAATTGAGCGCCGGCGAGGGTCAGCTTGCGATGCTCGTGCTGGCCATAGAATGAGACGAGTCGCGCGCCGAGATCGCGCAGCTCGGTGACGGTCGCTGAGCGACCGTTCAGATAGGCGCGCGTGCGCCGTCCGTCCGCGTCGATGCGGCGCGCGAGGACGATCTCCTGCGCGTCTGCGGGGAGCTTCTCGCCGAGCTCGTCTCGGAGCGTGTCAGAGAGTTCAAACACGCCCTCGACGTAGGCCTCGCTCGCGCCGGGGCGCACGATGCCCGGCCGCGCGCGACCCCCCAGCAGCAGGTCGAGGGCATGCGCGAGCACGGTCTTGCCGGCGCCCGTCTCCCCCGTGAGCACGTTCAGCCCCGGAGCGAGCCGCAGCTGAGCCCGCTCGATCAAGAGCAGGTTCTCGACGTTCAGCTCGCACAACATAGGGTTCGTCCAGAAATAGATGGTGGGATCGAGGGGGTCGGGCCGCGGATGGCAGACGCCGAACACGAGCACAGGCGTGCTGGTGGCACGTCGAGCATCGTGGGTGGCGTATGACGCCGCGGAGCGGCCGCATCGGACCGCCAGATATTTCTTGACGGACCCATAGCGCATGTCTAGCAGCGGATGGGGACGGATCGCCGGGACGGGATGGTCGCAGGACGGGTCGCGCGCGGGTATCTCGTATGCGCAGCGGTGGGGAGCGCGCTTGCGGGAGATGACAGGATCGCGACGAGCAGGCATAATCGGAAACGATGGCGACGGGACGGATCCCGCAGGGAGGACCGCTCCGCACGCACGCTCCTTCGCCCAAAGGCATGGCTGCCAGCGACCCCAATCGACGCGTCGACTCGCCCTCTCAGGGGGATCGGCAGGGCGTGGGCGAGCGGGTCGACTGCCTGTCCGCGGACGCGCTGGAAGACCGGCTGGAAGAGGAGATCAACAGGGCGGGGCGGCACGGCACACCGCTGAGCTGCCTGCTGGTGGCGATCGACGATCTCAAAGAGCTTTCGCTGCGACACGGACACGAGCTGCCCGAGCAGGCGCTCGCGTACGCGGGCCCGGCGCTGCTGCGCGAGCTGCGCCGCTTCGATCGGGTGGGACGGCCGAGCGACACCGAGCTGCTGGTGGTGCTGCCGGGCGCGGATGGCCCGCGCGGTGAGATCGTCGCCAGGCGTGTGATCGACAGGTTGCGCGCGATCAAGATCGAAGCCGGCGGGGTGCGCCGCCCTTTGCGCGTGTCGGTCGGTCTGGCCGCGTGGCACGAGGATCTCAGCGGCGAGCAGCTGCTGGCCCAGACGCGCGCCGCGGTGCAGCGCGAACGCAACGGGTTCGCGACGACGGACTCATAGGGCTTGCGGACAGCGTGACCTGAGTCGTGGCTCTCGGCGCCGCTTCGCTGCTATACGACTGATTCCGATCTGTTGTATCGTCGACATAGACGAAGATGGCGAGCATGAAGAAGAAGGCATCGCTGGTGGAGGGTCGCTCTCCGGTCAAGGCGGCCGCGTTGGCCGTGCTGCTGGAAGGTCCGACCTACGGGTATGACGTCGCCAAGCGGATCAATCGTCGTATGGGGGCTTCCTGGCATGTTCAGGCGAAGCACATCTATCCGGTCCTCAAGCAGCTCGAAGAAGCGGGGCTGGCGCGATCCGAGGAGCGGGAGATCGACGATCCGCCGTACTCGCGGCGGATCTACCATCCGACCGATCAGGCTGTGCGGGCGCGTCGGGATTGGCTCGTCACTCCACCCGCGGCGAGCGTCCTACGCGCCGATATCCACGCGCGGCTCGCGTTCTCTTCCGATGAGGACATTCCCGAGCTGCTGCGTGCCTTGAACGAATTGCGTGTCGATCTGATCGAGGAGATCGAGGAGAACGCCGAGACGGAAACACCGAGGGTATCGTGGCTGGGCACGACAATGAGTCTCTACCGCTCGGCGGTCGACAAGCGGTTGAAGGCGGAAGTCGAGTGGGTCGGGGAGGCTTGCCGAGCGCTCGAAGAGGTCCTTGCCGAACAGCGCGAATGATGACGACCGTCCTCGCATTTCGGGATGTCACCAAGCGCTTCCGCGACGGTTTGCGCGAGGTCGCCGTCCTGGATGGCGTTTCGTTCGAGCTGTATGAGGACGAGACGGTGGGGGTGCTCGCGTCGCGGGGTGCGGGAAAGACGACGCTGCTGAGGGTCGCCGCCGGTCTCGAGGCTCCGGACGAGGGCGAGGTCCGCTGGCGGGATCGTGACCTTGCCGGATGCAGCGCCGACGAGCGCGCTCGTGTTCGCCGGCGTGGTGGGATCGCATTGGCCTGCGGGGATTGGCGCGCGGGCGCCTCGACCAGCGTTACCGAACATGTCGCGATGCCTCTCTACAGCGAGGGGTTGAGCATGGTGCGCGCGGAGGCGTGTGCTCGGCGCGCGTTGGAGCTTGTGCAGGCGCCGGAGCTGGGTTACGTGCCAACGGCCAGGCTGAGCTTGGCCGAGCGTCTGCGCGTCGAGCTGGCGCGCGCGATCGTGCGAGAACCGGCGCTGTTGCTGGTCGATGAGCCGGCGGTCTTGCCGCAACCGAAAGCGGCACAGGATTTCTATGCCCTGCTCCACTCGTTGCCGAAGCTGTTGGGTCTTTCGTTGCTGATCGCCTCCGAGGAGGTTTCGGCGCTGCGCGGCGCCGGACGGGTGATGAACCTCGACAATGGGCGCCTGTACTCGACGGACTCGCGGCGCAAGGTCATCAGCTTCCCGGAGCGACGCGAGCGTGGCATGAGCGCTGACGCGTCGTGACGCTCGAGCTGCGGGACGTATCCAAGCGCTATGTCAGCGCGGGAGAGACGGTCCACGCGGTCGATCGTGTATCGCTGGAGGTCTCCCCCGGCGAGTTCGTCGCGCTCTACGGCCCCAGCGGCTCGGGCAAGACCACGCTGCTGCTGCTCGCGGCGGCGATCATGCAGCCGGACGAGGGCAAGGTCTTCTTCGACGGGCGCGAGATAAGCCGTCTTTCAGCGCGCGACGGCGCGCGCTACCGGCGCGAGCAGACCGGAGTGGTGTTTCAGTCCTTTCATCTCATGGGCGGCGCCTCGGCGCTCGACAACGCCGCCGTCAAGCTGCTCGCGCTCGGCATGACCCTGCGTGAAGCCACGACCGCCGCGCGCCCCTGGCTGGAGCGCGTCGGCCTCGGCGAGCGGCTCACACACACTCCTGCCGAGATGTCGATGGGCGAGCGCCAGCGCGTGGCCATCGCACGCGCGCTCGCCAACGATCCGCGCTTGCTGCTCGCGGACGAGCCGACCGGGAACCTCGACTCCAAGCGAAGCCGCGAGATTCTGGAGCTGCTCTCAGAGATATGCCGCGAACGGGAGATCCCGGTCCTGCTCGTCACGCACGACCCGCAGGCAGCGTCGTTCGTTGACCGGGTTTACAGCATGCGCGATGGGCGACTGAGCGAAGGTTTGGACATCGAGCTGCAACCCCTGATCCGCCTCTGATGTCAAGAGAGAATCCGCTCAACCCGCGGGTCTTTGGTCTGCGGGTGAGTGTGCTCTTCGGGCTCTATCGTCGGCGGTTGCGAGACCACACCGTCGCGGAGCTGCTGGCTGGTGGTGGTATCGCCGTGGGGGTCGCGCTCGTGTTCGGCGTCTTGGTGGCCAACGGCAGCATCGTAAGTTCTGTACGCGAAGACATCCACGCTGTGAATGGGTCCGCCGATCTGAAGTTCGTCGCGCGTCCCCCTGGCGGTTTCAGCAAACGACTGGTCGACAGAATCGCCGGTCTGCCGGGTGTCGCCAGCTCCGCGCCGTTGCTTCGACAGACGGCGGTGATCGAGGGTCCCAGAGGACGTGAGCGGGTTCAATTCATCGGGGCCGGCACCGGGCTGGTCAGCCTGGGCGGCGCGGCTACCAGGGATCTTGGCGCGGGAGCGCTGCTGCTCGCCGGCGGTGTCGGATTGCCCTCCAGCGTGGCCGACGCGATCGGCACAGAAACCCAACGAACGGTCACGCTCGTGGTGAACGGCGCGAGCAGTCCTGCGCGCGTGCGCGCGGTATTGGATTCCGGTGCGATCGGACCGCTCGCCTCGGTTCCGCTCGTCGTCGCACGGCTGAGCTACGCACAGGCTGCCGCCGGAGCGCCCAGGCAGATAAACGAGGTCCTCATCAGACCCAAGCCGGGTAGGTATCGGCAGGTCTTGGGCGAGTTGCACACTCTCGCCGGCGACACGATCAATGTCGCGGCCGCCGATAACGAACTGCGCCTGGCAGAAACGGCCGCCGCGCCCATCAATCAATCCACGTCGCTGTTCGTAGCGATAGCCGCGATGGTCGGGTTCCTGCTGGCGGCAAACGCGATGCTGCTCACGGTTCCCGAGCGACGCCGCACGATCGCCGACATGCGCGTTCAAGGCTTTGACTCCGGACAGGTCCTTATGATCGTTGTCTTTCAGGCGATGGTGCTCGGTATCGGCGCGTCATGCGTGGGGATAGTCGCGGGTGATGTGCTGGCGCGCACTCTGTTTCATGAAGTACCTAGCTATCTCGCCACGGTATTTCCGGTCACAGGCACCCAGACCGTTCACGCCGGTACGGTGTTGGCAGCTTTCGGATGCGGTCTGCTGGCGTCGTTGCTGGCTTCGTTGTCGCCGATCTTTGATCTGCGCTCCGATCGTCCCGTCGATGCCGTTCTGCAGGAGTCGGGCGAACCGGGTCAGGCAATCAGCGAAAAGACAACCCTCCGTACAGTTGCGCTCGGATTGGTACTGGTTGTGCTGGTCACCGTCGGTGTGCTTCTCGACACTGCCCTGACCATTCTCGGCGGAGTCTTGCTGGCGCTGGCTGCGCTCTGCATGATCCCACTTCTGTTTCGCGCGACGACACGCTCGCTGAGGTGGTTTGCTCGCCGGTATCACGGCGGAATGCTTGCTGTCACCGCGATCGAAATGGGCGCCACGGCCACACGCTCTATCGCTCTAGCCGGGGTAGCCGCTCTCGCGGTCTATGGCTCCGTAGCGGTCGGCGGCGCGCGACATGATCTTCTGCGCGGCCTTGATAGCGCCATCGTTCAGGCATGGGGTTCGGCGCCGGTATGGGTCACCCCTGATGGGAATATCTTTGACGCGGACAGCTTCCGTCTCGTGGGCCAGACCACAGCCCCCTTGACTCAAGCAGCGGGCGTGGTCGCGTCGGTGCATGTTCATCAGGGCGGGTTTCTCGATCTCGGGACACATCGTGTGTGGATACGTGCGACACCTCCAAACAACAGCACGATGATTCTCTCTAGTCAATTGTTGCAGGGAGACTTCTCCGGCGCTACGGCGCGACTGCGCCAAGAAGGCTGGGCGGCCGTTTCAAGCGGCTTTGCAGAAGAACACGATCTTGGAGTCGGCAGCCCCTTTACTCTGCCGACACCATCGGGACCGGCGCGCTTTCAGGTCGCAGCGATCACCACAAACATGGGATGGCCATCGGGTACGATCACTATCAACACCACCGACTACGGTCGCTACTGGCAGACCACGACCCCTACCGCGCTCTCGCTCAGCCTCAAACCCGGCGTGACTGCCACGACAGGCAGAAATACCGTGAGAGGGATACTCAAAAGCCAGCCGGGCCTGCGCGTGCAAACATCGGCAGAACGCATAGCCGAGGTGGAGCGCACCGTCCATCAAGGTCTGAAAACCCTCAGCGAGATATCGACCCTGCTGCTGATCACCGCGGCGCTCGCTCTCGCCACAGCGCTTTCAACCGCGATCTATCAGAGACGTTCGCGCCTGGCGTCGCTGAAAGCGCAAGGCTTCGATCATTGGCAGCTGTGGCGGAGCCTTCTGCTGGAGAGCGCGGTCGTGCTCGGCATCGGCTGCCTCGACGGCGTGGTCCTGGGCGTTTATGGACACGCGCTCGCAGACCGCTATCTGCGCCTGGGCGCGGGCTTTCCCGCACCGTTTGGCGTCGGCGGGATCCAGGTGGCTCTCACGCTGCTGCTGCTTTTGGGAATCGCGTTGGCCGTGATCGCGCTGCCCGGCTACTCCGCGGCGGGAGTGTCGCCGCGAGCAAGCTTTCAGGAGTGACGCGGACAAGGCTTGCAGGGCGCGTGGTAGGCCGGAAAGCTATCCCGTGTGCCCCTTTAAGCTCAATCGACAGCTGGAGCTGGCCGGCGCCTTCGCCGTGGCGGCCAGCCGCTATTGGCTGAACGTTGTTCCCGTTGCTCGGCGCGAGCTTCGCTGTTTGCGCCGGAGAGCGAACGAGATTCCCGATCTCGTGCTTCGCCACCTCGCACTCGACATGTACGAGAGCGATTGGGCCAGCCTGGAGGGCGTGGCGGCGTTCGCCGCTTTCACCCGTCCGGACCAGCGCGCCACCATAGCGCAGCTGCTCGTCGGACTCCAGAGCATCTACCAGTACACAGACATCCTGATGGAGCAGCCGAGCAGCAATCCCTCGGCCAACGCCCGGCAGTTGCACACCGCGATCCTCGTCGCGCTCCAGCCCCACCATTTGCACATCGACTACTACACACATAACGCGTACGGTGACGATGGAGGCTTCCTCGTCGAATTGGTGGACCGTTGCCGCGCCATGCTCGCAGGGCTGCCCTCTTATCCGGTGGTCGACGACGCGGTGCTCGCACAGGTGAAGCGGATCGTCTTCTACCAGAGCTGCATCAACCTCGCGGGAAAGCAGGACTATCCAGCGCTCGTGCGCTGGGCCGAGCTGGAAGCCCCAACCAACGTTGAGCAGAGGTGGTGGGAGCTCGCGGCCGCATCCGGCTCGTCACTGGCCACGCTCGCCCTGCTGGCAGCCGCCGCTGACCCGAGCCTTACCAGACAGCACGCAGAGGCGATCGAGGCGCTCTACTGGCCCTGGATGGGGGCTCTGCATACGCTGCTCGACAGCCTGATCGACCGTGCCGAGGACGCCGCGACGGGACAGCACAACCTCCTCGACCACTACTCCTCGCCGGAGGAAATGGCCGAACGGATGGAGCAACTGACCATCGAGACCGTCCGGCGCGCCAGCGTAGTCGGCGTAGAGCATCGCCTGATACTGGCCGGCGTGACCAGCCTCTACCTGTCCGACCCGCGGGCATGGCTACCGTACGCTCGCGGCACGACAGAGCGCGTTCTCGCCGCGCTCGGCGGCTTGGCGAGACCCGCGATGTTGATCCTTCGCGCTCGCCGGTTCGCTCACCGGGACAACAGCGGCTCATGATATCGCCCATGTGAAAGCGAGAACGGAAACCATCCTATTTCGGATATCCCATAAAGGAATACTCCCCCAGCGGACTTGTCGCCGCATCAAACACACGTAAGTATCTCCTCCTGGAAATACAATGAGCGACACAGCAATCAAAGAGCCCACTTGGTCGACCCCGAGCCTGCGTGAACCGCGCTACTCGCAGTCGCTGGAGCGCGGGCTCGCGATCCTGGGCTGCTTCACCCCTGAGCGTCCCGTGCTGGGCATCGCCGACATCGCGGACGAGCTGGGCATGAGCCGCTCGACCACTCACCGATACGTGATTACGCTGGTCGCGCTCGGCTACCTGGAGCAGGGCACGGGACGCAAGTATCGCCTCGGACTGCGCGTGACCGATCTGGGCATGTCCGCGCTGAACTCGACCGGCCTGCGCGAGCATTCCCACCCCTACCTGGAGGAGTTGCGTCAGCACTCCAGCTACACGGTCAGCCTGTCGGTGTTGGACGAGACGGAGATCGTGTATGTCGATCGCGCTCGCAGCTTCCGTCAGGGGCAGAGCAAGATCGATTTCGGTCTGCATCTCGGGTCGCGGTTGCCGGCGTACTGCACGTCGATGGGCAAGGTTCTGCTGGCTTATCTACCCGAGCCCGAGCAGCGCGAGCGGATCGCCGAGATGGTGCTGACCAAGCGCGCTCCGAACACGATCACCAGCAAGAGCGCGCTGCGCCAGGAGCTGGAAGACGTGTTGGAGGCGGGCTTCGCGGTCAATGACCAGGAGCTCGCGCCGGAGCTGTACTCGATCAGCGTGCCTGTTCGCAACGAGACCCGCGAAGTCGTCGCGGCGGTCAACATGGCCGCCCACGCCTCGATGATCTCCCTGGAGGAGCTCGTCGACGCGCTCGGTCCGCATCTCATCTCCACGGCCGATCGTATCTCCGCGCGGTTGGGCTATCGGCGCAAGGATGAGCGTTGAGGGAGTCAGAAACACTTCTTGCAAAGTTTTAGGCGTTGCGATTGCCTACGCGACTACGCAGTCTGATGGCAGGCGCCGGTCCGATGCGATATGTCCGACCGGCTTGAAATCTATCTCACTATTCAGGGGGTTATCGTGCTCGAAGCGCCGCGTCGTGTGTCCATTGCTGGCCTTGTCGTGCGATTGAGCGCGCGGATGGCTGGCCGATGGACGCGTCGCCCTGCGGGCTTGCTGGGGCTCGTTCTCCTTGGTTTGACGGTCGTGGTCGGCATGTTGGGGTCATCCGCGGCGCTTGCGTCGCCTCCGACCACCGCGATCCGCTACGTCTACGACGCTGACGGGCACTTGAAGGCGGTGGTCAACCCGGCGAGCGAAACGGCTCTGTACGGGTGGGACCCCGCGGGCAACCTCACGTCGATCGCTTTGAAATCTTCGACGAAATTGTCGATCATCCAGCTTGCTCCCGCTCAGGGGGCTGTTGGGGAAACGGTCACGATCAGCGGGACGGGATTCTCGACGACGGCCAGTTCGGACACCGTCAAGTTCAACGGCACGGCGGCGACAGTGAGCGCGGCGACGGCGTTGTCGCTGACTGTGAAAGTTCCGACGGGAGCCACGTCTGGGACGGTCAGTGTGCAGACGACCACCGAAGGGCCGGTCACGAGCTCGCAGAGCTTTACGGTGGCTAGCTCTCTGGCGCCTAAAGTGACTTCGCTGTCGGCAACGATTGCTTCTGCGGGGAGTGAAGTCACGGCGTCGGGCACGAACTTTGAAACCACTGTTTATAACGATCTCGTCGCTGTCAACCAGACGAGACCGGAATTGCTCTCGGAGTCGGCCACCTCGATCAAGTTCAAGGTGCCTGGGGCTACAGGCAGCGGTCATGTCTATGTCGCGACACCGCAGGGCTCCACGACTGGCCCGGTTCTCTACATACCGCCCAACGGGATCGCCACGTCGAAGGTGGGGCCTACCGGTACGGTTTCTTTGGGTGGCTCTACGACGGTGAAACTCACTACGGCGGAAAAGGTTGGGCTTGAGGTATTCGAAGGTACTGCGGGACAACGGGTTTCACTGGGACTTTCGGAATCATCGATTGCTAGCGGGACGGTGTCGATTTGGGGTCCGGAAGGATCGAAAGTAAATGGTAGCAGTACAGGTTTTGGCAGCGGTAGTGCTTTTATGGAGCCTGTGACGTTGCCCGCGACGGGGACTTACACCATTTTGGTGGAACCTTCGGGTTCTGATACTGGGAATGTAAAGCTCTCGCCGTATTTGGTTGTGGATCAGACGGGTTCTCTTGTCCCGACGGCTGAAGGTGCGTCGAAGGCGGTGTCGATCACGACGCCGGGTCAGCGTGCTGTTTATACGGTTGCGGGTACGGCGGGTGAGCAGGTGTCGGTGAAAACGTCGAGTACTTCGTTTACCGGCGGTCTCTATTGGCTTGAATGGTTCAATCCTGAAGGCAAAGGTATCGCCGAACGGCATTTCGAACCCACCGAAAATGCGTTTATGGAACAGGTGAAGTTCGCGACGACGGGGAACTACACGTTGGTCGTCAACCCGTTTGGGGGTCATACGGGATCGACGACGCTGACGGCTTACAACGCTGCGGATGTGACGGGGACGATCACGCCTTCGGAAGCTGGGGAATCGAAAACGGTCACGATCGGCGTGCCGGGCCAGCACGCACGGATCACGTTCTCGGGCAAAGAAGGGCAGCGTGTGTCTTTGGGGCTCTCGGAATCCACGATAGCCAGTGGGAGCGTTTCGATCTTGAATCCCGAAGGAGTGACGGTGAGCGGTTCTGGAACGAGCTTCTCCAAAGAAGGGTTCATGGAGCCGGTGACGCTGCCGAGCACTGGTACATATACGATCTTGATTGAACCGTGGAAGGAAGACACGGGGAGTGTGAAGCTGTCGCCGTATTTGGTTGTGGATCAGACGGGTTCTCTTGTCCCGACGGCTGAAGGTGCGTCGAAGGCGGTGTCGATCACGACGCCGGGTCAGCGTGCTGTTTATACGGTTGCGGGTACGGCGGGTGAGCAGGTGTCGGTGAAAACGTCGAGTACTTCGTTTACCGGCGGTCTCTATTGGCTTGAATGGTTCAATCCTGAAGGCAAAGGTATCGCCGAACGGCATTTCGAACCCACCGAAAATGCGTTTATGGAACAGGTGAAGTTCGCGACGACGGGGAACTACACGTTGGTCGTCAACCCGTTTGGGGGTCATACGGGATCGACGACGCTGACGGCTTACAACGCTGCGGATGTGACGGGGACGATCACGCCTTCGGAAGCTGGGGAATCGAAAACGGTCACGATCGGCGTGCCGGGCCAGCACGCACGGATCACGTTCTCGGGCAAAGAAGGGCAGCGTGTGTCTTTGGGGCTCTCGGAATCCACGATAGCCAGTGGGAGCGTTTCGATCTTGAATCCCGAAGGAGTGACGGTGAGCGGTTCTGGAACGAGCTTCTCCAAAGAAGGGTTCATGGAGCCGGTGACGCTGCCGAGCACTGGTACATATACGATCTTGATTGAACCGTGGAAGGAAGACACGGGGAGTGTGAAGCTGTCGCCGTATTTGGTTGTGGATCAGACGGGTTCTCTTGTCCCGACGGCTGAAGGTGCGTCGAAGGCGGTGTCGATCACGACGCCGGGTCAGCGTGCTGTTTATACGGTTGCGGGTACGGCGGGTGAGCAGGTGTCGGTGAAAACGTCGAGTACTTCGTTTACCGGCGGTCTCTATTGGCTTGAATGGTTCAATCCTGAAGGCAAAGGTATCGCCGAACGGCATTTCGAACCCACCGAAAATGCGTTTATGGAACAGGTGAAGTTCGCGACGACGGGGAACTACACGTTGGTCGTCAACCCGTTTGGGGGTCATACGGGATCGACGACGCTGACGGCTTACAACGCTGCGGATGTGACGGGGACGATCACGCCTTCGGAAGCTGGGGAATCGAAAACGGTCACGATCGGTGTGCCGGGCCAGCATGCACGGATCACGTTCTCGGGCAAAGAAGGTAAAACCGTCACGCTGAAGGCGCGGGAATCGACGATCGCTAATGGATGGATGTCGGTTTGGAATCCCGAAGGCGTAGAAGTCTCTGGTAGCGAAGTGAACTTCTCCGGTGAAGGCGCGTCGGAGGAAATCACGCCGTCGGTAACGGGTACGTACACGATCTTGCTCGAACCGTGGAAGGAAGACACGGGGAGTGTGAAGTTGACTGCCTACCTCGGATCGCATCCCGGCTTGGTGCGGCGCTTGGCGAGCGCCACTAGCGCATCCAGGCTCGCCCGGCCGAAACCCGGCGGTGCTGGTTTGATGCTTGGGGGCGTGGCGCCCATCTTGCCCCCGGGCACTCCAGGTGTGGCGGCTGGTGGGACGGGTGCTGGGACGTCCTCCTTGGGCAGCGCACCGGTTACAGCCGTCCAACCTGTGCAGGTCTCTAATAGTACTTTGTTAGAGTTTTGGTAGGTGTTCTTGGTTGTTCGGCGAACTCCTCTGGCATGGTTGAGAATCGATGCGGGAGGGGTGAAGATGGCTGTTGTGGCGATTGATGAGTCTGTGGAGGTGTCGTTGGCGCCGGTGGTGAGGGGGCGGATGGAGGAGTTTGTGGCCGCTGTCGGGGCGGTGGCGATGAATCATCCGGCGCAGCGCGCGAACGCCGAGCGCTACGTGCGTGGCTTGTTGCAGGCTGGTCCGCGAAAGTCGCTTGAGCCGTTGGTCGAGCGCCTGGAGGGTGAGGCTGACTATCAGAGCCTGCAGCAGTTTCTGGCCGATAGCCCGTGGGATCCTCAGCGTGTGATCCAGGCGGTGGTCGAGCGCGTCGCGCCGGTCGTAGATGCCGAGGCGTGGGTGCTGGACGACACGGGGTTTCCCAAGGACGGCAAGCACTCCCCCGGTGTCAAGCGTCAGTACTCGGGCACGCTGGGGAAGATCGGTAACTGTCAGATCGGTGTGTCGCTGCACGCGGTCTCCGAGCACGCGACGTTGCCGTTGGGATGGGCGCTGTACTTGCCCGAGGACTGGTGTGATGATCCCGTGCGGCGCAGGAAGGCCAAGATCCCCGACGATGTCGGCTTTCAGAAAAAGCCCGAGCTCGGTGTCGCTCTCATCGAGCACGCGAGCACGTTTGAGATCGACCGCGCACCGGTCCTCGGCGATGCGGCCTACGGCGATAGCACCAAGCTGCGCAGCGCCCTTCACGCGCAGGGGATCGACTACGTGCTCTCGATCAAGGCAGAGACCACCATCTTTGCGCCGGGCACGGTCTTTGCCGTGCCGCGGCGAGCCCCTGGGAGCAGAGGACCCGCGCCCAGCGCGTTGCGTGCAGAGGACGAAGCGATCTCAGCCGAGCAGCTCGCGCGCTCGCTGAACCCCGAGGATTTTCACACTGTCACCTTCCGTGGCAAGGGTATGACACGGGTGCGCTCGCGCTTCGCCTTCCAGCGCGTCACCGCCGCGCATCCGGTGACCCGCGATAGCCAGGCGCCCCGCGAGGAGTGGCTGATCATCGAGTGGCCCGCCGGCCAGAAAACCCCCAGCGACTACTGGATCTCAAACCTACCCGCCCACAGCAAGCCCGCGCGCCTGGCGCGCCTGGCGAGACTACGCTGGATGATCGAGCTGGACTATCGCCAGCTCAAGGGAGAGCTCGGTCTCGACCATTACGAGGGACGCTCCTACCTCGGCTGGTATCACCACACCGCGCTCGTCACCGCCGCACACGGATTCCTCACACTAGAGCGCCAGAACCCAAAAGCCCGGCGGCGGGCCTCACGCTCCCCCAAGCGGTCCGCCTGCTGGAGCCCATCTTCGACTGCTGGGCCGGACACTGCCACACCTGCCAACAACCGATAAACCTCGCCAACCTCCCGCTACGCCACCCACCACGAGATGAGTGATACACACACAAAACTCTAACAAAGTACTACTAAGCCTCCCCTAACGGTGAAAGGCACGCCGATCGTTTCGCCCGCGTCGCGTGTTGGCAAGTACGCGGCCAAACGCGTGCCCAAGACTCCGCAGGCGACCGTAGGTGTGGGACGTCAGCTCGCCGAGGACTCCTCCTTTGCGCCCAAGGTGAGGGCGTTCCGTCCCGCCGGGCTGGAGACCTGGCGTCCACCGGCAAGCAGTCGTGAAGGCAAGGCGTGGGAAACCGGTGAGCCGCCGAGCCCGTGGGCGAAGGTTGCTTCGCTGCAGGCCTTCTATGGTGCGACTGCGCTCGCCGGGCAGGTGCTCGCGCAGAACGGATTGCCACTGGCCGGCGTGCGCGTTTCGATCGAGGGGACCTATCTCGCGACTCAGACAGATGAAGCTGGGAGGTTCCTGCTGAGCGGTAATGTGCCCGCGGGTCACCAGGTGCTGGTGGTGGAAAGCGATTCGGTGCCGGGACATGAGCGCTACGGCACCTATGAGGTCGGGGTTGACCTCGCCGCGCACAAGACCACCATACTCCCGTACACGATCTGGTTGACGCCCCTGGACCCCGCCGGCAACCACCACATTGCTTCACCGACGAAGCGGGAAACAAGGCTCACGACGCCGCGGATTCCGGGCCTTGAAGTGCGGCTTCCGGCGGGCACGGTGATTACGGACGCAAACGGCCGCACCGTCCGCAAGCTGAACATTACGGCGATCCCGGTGGATCGCCCGCCGTTCGCGCTCCCGCCTTTCGTGACCGTGCCCCTCTACTTCACGGTCCAGCCCGGGCGCGCGTATCTCAGCAAGGGCGCACAGATCATCTACCCCAACTGGGGGCACCTGCCCCCAGGACAGCGCGTAGAGTTCTGGAACTACGACGCCAGCGGTCGCGGCTGGTATGTCTACGGCCAGGGCACAGTGACACCCAACGGCAAGCAGGTCGTACCCGACCCTCAGGTCAAAGTATGGGAGTTCACCGGCGCGATGATCACAAGCACCCCGTCACCGCCGGGCACTGGGCCGACACCAGGAGCCTCACCCGGGGGTGGTGATCCAGTCGATCTGCACACGGGCCTGTTTGACCACCACAAGACTGACATGGTGCTGCCAGACACGATCCCGATCGTGATCGAACGTACCTACCGTCAATCGGACTCGAACTCGTACAGCTTTGGGATCGGTACCAGCAGCCTGTATGAAATGCGCCTATGGTCAGAACATAACTATAAAGAAGCCGACCTCATTCTCCCGGATGGTGGCAGGGTGCATTACGTCAGAACCTCACCAGGGGAAGGCTACACGGAAGCAGTATATGAATCAACAAACACGCCCGGTGAGTACTATGGATCGGTTCTCAAGTGGAATGGCACCGGGTGGAGCTTGACGCTTACCAACGGCCTTATCTATATCTTTGGCTCAGAGGCTCCGTTGCAGGCGATCCGCGACAGGTTCGGCAACCAACTCACGCTCACGCGCGAACACGGTACCACCGGTAATATAACGCAGATCACCTCTCCACACGGCCGCTGGGTTACGTTGACTTATGATGCCTCTAACCGGATCACGGAAGTAAAGGACAACGGTGGACGCACGGTCAAATACAGTTACAACACGGCAGGCACGCTTGAAAAGGTCACCGACGCCGCCGAAAGGACCACGAAATACGAATACAACACCGCGAATCAAATGACTGCTGTCAAGGACGGTCGTGGCAAAACATATGTGGAAACCGAATACGACGCCAACGGCCGAGTCTCAAAGCAAACTCTCGGGGATGGCGGCATCTACAAATTTGCTTACACCCTAAATGGCTCAGAACACGTAGAAACAATGATTGTCACAGACCCCCGCAAAACCGAACGTAAGGTCATCTTCAACACGGAAGGTTTCGCCACCAGCGAAATCAACGCGCTCGGCACAAGTATTCAGCAGACGACGAGCTATGAACCACAAGCCGGAACGGGACTCTTGCTCAGTACCACCGATCCGCGAGGCCGCAAGACCACCTTCAAATATGACGGCAGCGGCAACATGACGCAGAAGACGCTTCTTGCTGGCACGTCCTCGCCACAAACGACGGAATACAAATATGAACCGGGCACCACCGAGCTCGCCAGCGTAACCGACCCCCTGAAACACACCACCACGTATCACTACGGTGAACATGGTGAACGGCTGAACGAAACAGACCCCTTGGGTCACAAAACCAGTTTTGAATACAACGGGCAGGGACAGCTGACGTCAATCACGAACCCACTCGGCAAGACCACGAAAATCACATATGAATTCGGTGATCCGACCGCAGTGACCGATCCCCTCAGCCATACCACCAAACAGTTCGTGGACGCTCTCGGTCGTGTGGACTCCAACACCACCCCAGGCAGCCAACGGACCCTCTACGAATATAACGCCGACAACGAGATCTCCAAGGTCACCGACCCGCTGGGGGCAGCAACCTCCTACGAATATGATGGTGACGGGAACCTCATCTCGACAACAGATCCCAACAAACACAAAAGCTCCGCGACCTATGATGCCATGGACCGCCTGGAAGGCGAAACCGACCCCTTCGAACACACCACCAAAGGAGCCTATGACCAGGACGGCAACCTCGTTGAACTGACCGACCGCAGAGGCAAACTCTCAAAGTTCACCTACGATTCCCTGAATCGCTTGACCGAATCAAAGTTCGGAATTTCGGGCGAAACCGCCGAAAGCACGATCAAATACGAATACGACAACGGCAACCGTCTCACCAAGATCCTAGACAGCGCTACCGGGACCTACACGCCCGAATACGACGAACTCAACCGCCTGAAATCACTCGCCACGCCAAACGGAACAGTCAGCTACGGCTATGACGAAGCCAACCGGCGAACGAGCATGACGGCCCCGGGCCAAGAAGCGGTCAAATACACCTACGACGAAGCCAACCGCCTCAAAGAACTGACCCGCGGCAGCCAAAAAGCTTCCTTCGCCTACGACGAAGCAAACCGCCCGACCAAAACAACCCTGGTTGATGGTGTCGAAGAGAACTACGGCTACGACACCGCAAACGAGCTCACATCCATCGCCTACAAAAAAAGCTCCACCACCCTTGGCGAACTCGACTACAGCTACAACTCCAACGGCGGCAGAGAAGCCGTCTGGGGAAGCTACGCCCGCACAGGACTCCCAGAAGCAATCAGCTCCGCGACGTACAACGCCGACAACGAGCAGACCGAACGCAACACCAAAAAACTCGGCTACGACGCCAACGGCAACCTCACCTCTGACGGCACCAACGAATACAAATGGAACGCACGCAACCAGCTCACCGGAATCACCGGAGGCACCACCGCATCCTTCGAATACGATCCCTTCGGGCGGCGCATCTCAAAGACGCTCGGCGGCACGACCACCAAAGTCCTCTACGACGGCGCAAACACCGTCCAGGAAACCAAGGGAAGCTCGACCGCGAACCTCCTCACCGGCCTATCGCCCGACAAGACACTCGCGCGGACAACCAGCAGCGGCACAGAAAGCTTCCTCACCGACGCGCTCGGCAGCACCATAGCCCTCGCCGGCAGCACCGCAAAAACAGAAACGACATACACCTACGACCCCTTCGGCAATACCACCAAAGAAGGTACCCCCAGCGAAAACCCCTTCCAGTACGTTGGCCGTGAAAACGACGGCGACGGCCTCTACTACAACCGAGCACGCTACTATAGCCCCGTGGCCGCTCGTTTCATCAGCCAGGATCCCCTCGGTCAAGAAGCCAACGGACCCAATGTCTACCTATACGTTAAGGATTCGCCGACGAACGCGACCGACCCTTACGGCACGAACCTGCAAACCCCCGGCCCCGGACCGGGTCCCGCCGGCGCAGCGGGTCCTGGTGGCGTAGGAGGTGGAGGCGCTGGCGGTGGAGGAGGTGCTGGAGCGACTTCCGGCGGCGGAGCTGCTCCGGGAAACTTTGGTCCCGGACCAGGTAGCTGTAGCTCGAAGGGGCCCGGTCTGACAGAAGCCGCTAGATGCAAAAGCTATGAACGACTTGAAAAAGTCGAAGAAGAAAACCGCAGGGAAAATGAAGATGAAAGCGATGAATTAGCCCGCAATAACCTTGTCGGGCTGGGCACGGTATGCGGACTAGGGGGCGCACCGATATACATGATGACTCGAGCCGCACGCGGAGGCCCAGATGCCGTCCTAGCTGCCGGCACTTTTTGTGCGGGATATGACGGCGGCACTCTGCTCGTTCGGCCAATTTTGCATGAAATCCTTCCAAACATGTTCCCAGAATGATGAGCATCGAAGAGGACTCGCGCGCAAAGCGTGACAAGACGCGGGAGGACAAACGACGAGCTGCTTGGTGGTTGTGGGGAGGAGTCGCCGCGCTTGTGGTTATGTTCGCGGCAGGGTTTCTTCGGACCGGCGTGCTGGTGCATGGGGATACCGCCCGACAGATATTGGAAGATATCGAGATAGCCGCTGTCGTCGTGGGCATTGGCTCGTTTTTTCGGTCGGCAATCCTATACGAGAGAACAAAGCTGCCCGATAAGGGCTAATAACTAATGTCGTCTATATACTGCCGTGGCGGCACTCACTGTCGCGATTGCAATACTGGTACTTCGACATCACGCCATCATCCACAGCGACAGAGGCGTTCAAGCTGGACTCAACTGGTCCTCGCAACATCTTGATCGTGGAGGTGTTTATGGGCAGGCCGGCTGGATGGATGACTGAGTTGACAGGTAGGGCGCCGTTGAAGTCGCCGGGGAAGCCGTCGCTGCGGCGGGACGTGGAGCGGCGGTTTTGGTGTGAGATCGCGAAGGGCTTGAGCAGCGAGGACGCTGCGCTAGCCGTCGGTGCGTCTTCGGCGGCTGGCAGCCGGTGGTTCCGAGAACGTGGCGGGATGCCAACCTTCATGCTTGCCCGGTCTCAGGCCGGTATCTGTCGTTCGAGGAGCGGGAAGAGATCGCACTGTGCAGAGTCCAGGGCGTCGGGGTGCGGGAGATCGCCCAGCGATTGGGGCGTTCCCCGTCGACGATCTCCAGGGAGCTGCGTCGCAACGCGGCCACTCGTGGCGGGAAGCTTGACTACCGCGCGTCGGTCGCGCAATGGAAGGCGGAGCTGGTGGCGCGACGCCCGAAGACAGCGAAGCTTGTCACCAACGACCGGTTGCGCGGGTACGTGCAAGAGCGGCTCTCCGGCCAGGTTCGCCGGCCCGACGGCACGACGGTGCTGGGACCCAAGGCCGCGCCTTGGAAGGGCCGGGGCAAGCCGCACCGCCAGGACCGCAGGTGGGCAACGGCGTGGAGTCCGGAGCAGATCCCTACCCGGCTGAAGATCGATTTCCCCGATGATGAGTCGATGCGAATCTCGCACGAGGCGATCTACCAGGCGCTCTACGTGCAGGGCCGCGGCGCGCTGCGACGAGAACTCACCGCCTGCTTGCGCAGCGGCAGAGCGCTCAGGGTTCCCAGAGCCCGCGTGCGTGGCCGTGGCAAAAGCTTCGTCACCGAGCAGGTCATGATCAGCGAACGTCCCGCTGAGGCCGAGGACCGCGCCATTCCTGGTCACTGGGAGGGCGACCTCATTCTCGGCGCGGACCGCACCGCGATCGGGACGCTGGTCGAGCGCAGCACCAGGTTCACGATGCTGCTTCACCTACCACCGATGCCCGGTCACGGTGGCTCAAGAGTGAAGCACGGGCCACCACTTGCCGGTCGCGGCGCCGAAGCGGTGCGCGACGCGATCACAAAGCAGATCACGACGTTGCCCGAGCAGCTACGCCGCTCGCTCACCTGGGACCAGGGCGCTGAGATGTCACAACACGCTCAGCTCAAGATCGCAACCGGACTTCACATTTACTTCTGTGACCCTCAAGCCCATGGCAACGCGGCACGAACGAGAACACCAACGGCCTGCTCCGCCAATACTTCCCAAGAGGAACAAACCTTGCCAGACACACCGCCGAAGAGCTCGACGCCGTCGCCGCCACACTCAACAGCAGACCACGCAAGACACTCGACTGGCACACACCAGCCGAAGCGCTCGACGAGCATCTACGATCCCTCCAAACGCAAACCGTTGCGACGACCGATTGAATCCGCCCTATTGGTATTCGTCGGAGTGGTGGTGGCGGTGGGAGCATTGCTATCCTGGGCGTGCTACGAGAAAAACGGAAGCGGAGTAAGGTGGTGACAGGAACCCCTTCACGACGAACGCGACCGACCCTTACGGCACGAACCTGCAAACCCCCGGCCCCGGACCGGGTCCCGCCGGCGCAGCGGGTCCTGGTGGCGCAGGAGGTGGAGGCGCTGCCGGTGGAGGCCCCGGGGGAGCGTCCGGCGGCAGCGGCGCAGGAGCCGTTCCGGGAGGCTTTGGTGCCGGCCCAAGCAACTGCGGCTCGAAGGGGCCCGGATTGGTAGAAGCCGGTAAGTGTAAAAGCTATGAAAAGGTCGAAAGGCTCGAAGAAGAAAACCGTAGAGAAGACCAGGAAGAAGAAGGTGAACCAGAAGGCGATCGGATCGATGAAGGTGTCAATGAGTATGGATGCGGTGTTGGTGCGGGTTTTAGTGTGGCTTTCCGCAAGGCACCTGTTGTAGGCGAGGTAACGCTATTTTTCTGTACCGGCTTCACAGTCGGAAATTTTATTTGCCAAGAACTCGGACTATGATATGACTGATAATCTAAAATGGCGGTTGAATATCTGATTGGAGCAATAAGTGCCTGAGCGCCGTCTCTATATGATTGCCGTTACGGCACTCACTGTCGCGATTGTGACACTGGTGCTTCGACATCACGGCGTTCGATCTACCTCGCTGGAGGTTATCGATGTCGTCGGCGTGGCGGTGGCCATGGGGGCATTGCTATCTTGGGCGTGGCTACGAGAAAAGCAGAAACGGAGAGAGTAGGTTGGCAACCTGATTATCCGTTCAGTACTAGGATTGCAGACAGGAGGTCCTCGAGTAAGAGATAACTCACCACGGCCAGTGGGCCTGCATCAGATGTGCTTGGTCCGAGTAGAGGCGCTGAAGCTCGCCTACGCAGCCGTCTTGACGAGGCCGAACGCGGGGGTCAGCTCGTCCGGGGGGATACGGACTTCGTGTGGCATCGGGATGGTGATCTTGAGATAGCCGTCGCGTTCAAGCAGCCATTTGGCGTTGATGATGGTCACGCCGATCACGTCTCCGTCGGCGTTGTAGCGGACGACATGGCCCTCGGGAGTCTCATCGCCGTACGCCGCCTTGTTCGACGGGCCGCGGCCGAGGTAGAGCACATCGTTCTCGGCGTCGTAGTTACCGCCATCGAAGATGAGTCCGCCGATGTCGAGCCCATTGTCGAGTCTCATGGTGGTGTTCCATCCAGTCGGTGGTATGCCATGTCTTGTCTTCAAAGCATACAACCACCTTCAGCCACCGGCTCGGGCCCACGTCCTGCTTGTAGAACTGCTCGCGGTGGTGCCATGGGTCCGACGCGCGATGGTCCGGGACCAAGACCGTCCCGAGCACCGCATCAAGGTGCTCGGCAAGCTCGCCGTGTCCGCGATCCTCGATGATGTGCTCCTCCCAGGTGTCCTCGAACAGCACGACCCGAACGCCCTCCGGCGTGGTGGTTTCGGCACATATCGGGCGTGGGTCGTCTGACGGCATCCACCCCTGTTCCGACCCGCGACGGAAAACGGGACACCTCTTTGCACTCAGCGCGGATCAAGGGCGACTGAACGCCAGTCTGACGATCCTGAAGTCTTCCCCCGACCCGTCACAGACGCACCGAGAACGTCCATCTCGTGCGGCAGAAGTCCCTTGAGAAAGCGAGTAAGAGATACCTCGCCACGGCCAGTGGCCTGATCAGTGGTGCTTGGTTCCCCGATATCCGCGGCTGTGGCGATCAGCAGGTCCACCGGCTTGACGCGGTACGAGACGCCAGGCCGCATCTCCGGGTGGTCGGGCGTTCCCCGTTCAGGGTCGTATCATGATGTGGACCATGAGGATCACCGAAACACCAGCCGGAACGCCGATCATTGACCTCACTGAGGAGGAGTACGCATCTCGAGCGTGAGGTGCAGGCCGCGATTGGCATGACGGTCGCCGAGTTCACCGAGGCCTACACGGCCGGGAAGCTCGACGACGGGGACGTGGCTGTCGACGAGCTCGTCAGTCTGCTCCGTATCGGACAGAACGGGCACAAAGCTGCCGCGTAGAGCCGCGCAGGGTTTCGCCGATCGTCTGAATGGCGTCCTGAACAGGACCGTCAGCGACTCGCGCCTGTCGGTGACTGCGATCGCCGGCTATCCCGACGCTTTCGAGTTGACCAGGGTCGTCGACGGAGCCGATGCCCCGCTTGAGCTGGGTGGCACGACGGTGTGACTTAACGGAGGGGGGAAGCGGAGGAAGATCACGTCGCAGTCCACGAGCTCCCGCCTACGATGGTGTATCACATCTCCCCCGCCCTGTGATACGCTCGGCCATATGAGGAGCCTCAGACTGGATGACGAGTTGGACGAGCGTGTGCGTCAGGCGGCCGCGGTCGAAGGCGCATCCGTGTCCGAGTTCCTGCGGCGCGCTGCCGCCGACCGCGCCGAGGCTACGCTCGCGACCGGGGCCGGCGACAGTCTGGCGGACGTCCTCGGCAGCATCCACGGAGGCGGCGATCGAGCACGCGATACCGGCGGCGCTTTCGCCGATCTGCTGGCACAACGCCGGACGCCGAACCGTTGACGCTCACCGACGCGGGACCGCTGATCGCGCTGATCGACGCGGACGAGGCGGATCACGAGCGCTGCCGGACGGCGCTTGGTGAGCTGCGCCTTCCGCTGCTGACCACCTGGCCCGCGTTCACCGAGGCGATGTATCTCCTGGGGCAGGCCGGCGGCTGGCCCGGACAAGAGGCGCTGTGGCGCCTTGTCCTTCGCGACGACCTTCTCATAGCCCCATTCTCGTCAGCGGCAAGCCGACGCGCGGCCGAGTTGATGCAGAGCTACGCCGACCGTCCGATGGATCTGGCGGACGCGACTCTCGTCGCGCTCGCCGAGGAGCGCGACGAGGCGCGCATCTTCACGCTGGACGGCGACTTTCACATCTACCGGCGCAACGATCGCCAGCATTTCGAGATCGTGCCCTGATGCAGCCAGCATCCGCGTCTGCTCTAACACTGCGCGCCGCGGTGCACCCGATGAGCCGACAAAGTCGAACCTACGATAGGGTCGAGCCAGGGGCTGTATCGTTGCGGAGCTTCTGATATGGACGGTTTGACGAGAAGATCGCTTTCGTTGCGCGCCCTCTGGGTCGCGCTCGCCTCGTGCGCCATCCTGGCTGGCGGGGTCATGCTGTCGGGCGGGCAAGCGTTGGCGGTTGAAGGCGCACCACCCGCGATCGACGGCGAGTCGGTGCCGAGCATCACGCAGACGGGCGCGACGCTGGAAGCGCAGATCAACCCGGAAGGACGGACGGTGAGGTATCAGTTTCAGGTGGCGGTGAGCTCGAGCCAATTCCTGGCGGAAATGGCGTGCCCTTCAGAACATGCCGCAGGGCTCTGCTTGGGGAGTCCCGCCACCGTGGGCGCTCTGCCGATCGGGTTCATTGCAGCCTCGTCGAGCGATCAGACCGTCAGCATTGACCTGGCGGGCGCCGGCGTGACGTTGGCGCCGAGAACGACGTATCAGTATCGGGTGATCGTGGTCAGATCACCTCTGACCGAAGACACGATCGAATGGGAAGGCCCACCGGTCTACGGTCCCGATCAATCGTTCACGACGCTCGCGACGCAGACGAGCAGCGAAGGCCCCACGCCGAACTCCCAACCCTCGATCTACGGCCCGCCCTCGAGTGAGACATTCACCGGGCCGGGCAACATCACGCCCACACCCACGCCCACGCCAAAGGCGAAGCCGCTGACCCGCGCACAGAAGCTCACGGCGGCGTTGAAGGCGTGCCGCAAGGAGAAGGGCCACAGGCATCGGGTGGCTTGCGAACGACATGCGCGACGGACTTACGGCCCGTTCAAAAGAAAGAAGTAGGAGGCTGGGTGACGCGGCGTCTCAGCGTTGCGGTCGCGCTGGCAGGGACTACGGCGGCGCTCGGGTGTGTGGCGGCGCCCGCGTATGCGGGTGTGCCGGCGTGGGCGATCAGCTCGGCCTCGTCTCCTACGCACTTCGCGCCGGGGATGAGCCCGATGTTGAAAGCGCTTGCAATTCGCGCACGCGCTTCGCCGCGGTCACTACGCGCCTGCTCGATGGCCGATCTCCGATCGGTCGCCTGGTCTCGGCCCCCCTATCCACGCGCTCCTGAGGCCTCGCCGACTCCAGGTCGGTGTGACACCGCAGTGCTACCATAGATGTGTGCCCACGCGCTTTGCCCGCATACCCGTCACCAAGGATCTCGCGCTTTCGGAGGCTATGGATCGTGTCGCGCCTCTGATCGAGTCCAACCAGCCGGCCGCGACGCTCGTGCACGATCTCGCGATCCGGGGCGCCGACGCGCTGCTGGCCGAGCATCGACGGCAGGCCGATGCGATCGAGCGTTTGATTGAGCGATCGACCTCTGCCGACCCCGGGTTCGATGTCGATGTGGCCCAGCACATCGACGATCTCGCGTGGCCCACGCTGACGTGAACGACGAGCCTCCGTTCGGCGGCAGGGTGCTGATCGCCGATACCTCGGCTTGGGCACGCGCACCGCACCCGCTCATTCGGGAGCGGTGGGCCACAGTGCTGCGCAGCAGGCAGATCGCAACCTGCTCGATCGTCACGCTTGAGCTGTTGTACTCCGCGCGCGATGAGCGAGAGCTGGCAACCCTCGAGGCCGAGCAGGCGCTCCTGCGCGACGTGCCCGTCGCCATCTCAGCCCAGCGGGCCGCGATCGGAGCGCTACGCAACCTCGCCGCGGACGGAGCAGGGCAACACCGTGTTCCAATCGCGGACGCCCTGATCGCCGCGGCGGCTCAAGAAGCCGGCGTGGACGTGCTCCACTACGACCACCATTACGATCGCCTCGCGCAAACTCTCAACTTTGCGAGTGTCTGGATCGCGCCCCCAGGCACCCTGTAGCTCGGAGAGCTGATCCTGGTCGGGTTCGTCGCAGTCGCCGCGATCACCTTCTTCTACTCTGTCGCCTCCTTGCTGTTCCTCGGGCTCGCCGTCGGTGCCGTAGTCGGCGAACGTCCCTCTGCACCGGGCGGCACCGACGAAGCCAACGCCCTGTTCTGGCGGTGGTAGCCAAAGCTGCGCCGCCGTCGACCAGGTCCGCACGCGCAGACGTGCTCGAACGGCGAACTGCCGGCCTGGCTGCGAGAATGGACTCATGGCGACCGTCGTAGCCCTAGATGCCTCACCGACAACCGTCCTGCGCTCGATGCGCGGGTCGGTCTTGATTGGGGTGCTGGCGGTGCTTGTTGTGGCGGTGCCGGCGAGCGCGCGGCCCGTGATGGGAGTCGCAGCCTCGCGGTATCAGCGGGTCTATGTCGCGAACAAGGACTGCCGCGGCCACACTTTCCGTCCGGCAAACATCACTCTCGCCTGCGGCGACGACAACCTCTATGCCACCGAAGTGTCGTTCTTCAAGGGGACCTCTGAAGTCTACGGGTCGCCGAAGGCCGACGCGTCGGCGACGCTACATGAGAACGACTGCAAGCCGGATTGCGCGTCGGGAAAATTCTTTGCTGACAAGGGCGCGCTGATCCTGAAACGTATCGTTCGCTGCCGGGATGGCCTGCTGTATTACTCCCGTGCTGAATACGCTTTTCCGGAGGGACAGAACGTAGTTGACATCGAACCGTCCGAGCGTTGTTCTGTGGTGCGCAAGGCGCGTAAAGCCAGCAGCGCCCGACCATAACCGGTCAACGATGGATCCAGCCGTGCTCGCGGACCTCGTAGGCCGCGTCCACGTCGATCCCCTCGCCGGTGCGCAGTCGCTCGACCAGCCGGCGGCGCGCACCGCCCGGTTGGCCTCGTCGTCACGTTCGGCTTCCAGCTCTCCCAACCGCTCGCGCGCCCCGCGGATGACCAGATCGCCCATCCGCACGCGCTCGCCACGAAGACGCAACGCATCGAGCGCTTCGCGCACGGGCGGTGTCTCGGTGATCGAGTGGCGAGGATGACGGGTGGGCATTACCCGGCCAGTGTAGCTCCCGGCAGGTGTAGCACCTCAGAACAGCACCGCCCAGAACACCGCTCCCCACAATCGGCACCACCGCGCCCTACCGCGGCATCCGCGCTGCTCGCTACGGCCAAAAGGGCGTCACAGAGCGCGCCGCAAACGCAACCGGTTCGCGGCGACGGACCCATAGTCCATAATCTCGCCCGGTGCTGACCGGATCAGAGTTGTGGCTGCTGCGCCTGATGGCCGATCGCGGCCTCGCGCTGCTCGACGCCAGCTCGCTGTTGATGGTGATCGAGGAGCGCGGCGAGCTGCGCGTGGCGGCCGCCAGTGGCGACAGCAAACCGCGGCTGCGGATCGTGCCGGTTGAAGGCAGCGCGCTGGGCGCGCTCTTCCTGGAGGGCAAGCCGGTGGCGCTGGATCGTCCACGCGGCGCAGACGCGGCGCTGCTGCACGAACTGGGGATCGAGGCGCGCGCGGTGCTCGTCGAGCCGCTGAGCATGGAGGGTCACGGCGGCGGCCTCGTGATCGCGCTGCGCAAGGACTCTGGCTTCAGAGGCCCGGACAAGCAGGCATTGAGCGCGTTCGCGGCGAGCGTCTCCCAGCGGCTGGCGGCAGAGCGCTCGGTGGAGATCGAGCGGCTGCGCTACGGCATGGAGGCGCGCGAGCGCGAGCGCACGCGCTGGGCACGGGAGATCCACGACGAAACGGTGCAGGGTCTGGGCGCGCTGCGGCTGAAGCTCGCGAACGCGCGCGATCTCAACGAGCGTGAGGCGCTCAGCAGCGCCGTGGATGCCGTGCTGGACGGATTGGGCGATGAGATCGACGGCCTGCGCCATCTGATCACCGAGCTCAGGCCCGCGGCCCTCGACGACCTCGGCCTGGCGGCCGCCCTGGAGGCACTGGCACGGCGCGGGCAGGCGATCGACGGGCTGGAGGTGCAGACCGAGATCGACCTCGGCCCCGAGCACGATGGCCGGCGACTGGACGCAGAGCTCGAGAGCACGATCTACAGGGTCGTACAGGAGGCGCTCACGAACGTCAGCAGACACGCCCAGGCGACGAAAGCGCTCGTGAGCGTCAGCGAGCGCGACGGCGTGATCAGGGCGTCGGTCACCGACGACGGCAAAGGGCTGCCGGAAGCCGACCGGCTCGGCCCGCGCGGCGACGGCCTGGAGGGCGGCTTCGGCATGTCCGGAATGCGCGAGCGCGCCGAGCTGGTCGGCGGCGAGCTGGAGCTCGCGCCCGCCCCGGGTCAGGGAACCGTGATGCGCCTGACCGTCCCGCTGGCGGGACGCCCGGCCGTGGCCGCCGGCGAGGTGGCGTAAACCGTAGCGCTTGGTCAAGCGCACTCTGTCCGCCGTCACCGGGCACCGCGAGCCGCTACACCCCGCCGTCCTCGATGTCCGCCTCTCCTCCCCCATTTCCGCGCAGCCAGCCGGCGAGCTGCTGACCGACGGAGTTGACGGACTCCCCCGCGTCACGGAAAGCGTCGCGGACGCGCTCCGCGTAGAAGGTGACCGCCTCGCCGCCGTCGGCGCGGACATCGACGGGATCCTCGCGGCGCAGATACTCGCCGGCGACGATGCGGTCGTACTCGCCGGAGCGAACCCAGGCCATCAGCTCGTGGGTGCGACGGACGGGCAGCGGATGGGTGACCCCGAGATCGAGCAACAGTCGCGTCAGGCGCTCCAGACCGCCGCCGGACTCCGTGTAGTCGAGCCCCTGGCGCATGAACGCGTCGAGATCGAGCTCATCGACCATCGCGCCTCCGGCCAGGCACATCAGCGTGCGGCAGACGACCAGCGGGTCGCGTGTCACGAGCGCGGCGGCGCGGTCGGCGCTCAGCTCGGTCGCGCGCGACCACTCCAGCAGAGCTGTGCGCACAGGCGCGAGCGGGAGCGGCAGGCGCGAAGAGCGCGTGAGCAGGACGAGGATGTACAAGGCAGTGTTGTAAAGCTGGTGGTCGGCGAGGATATGGGCGGCCTCATGCGCAAACACCGCGCGGCGCTGTGACCCGTCGAGCAGGTGGACGAGCTCGGACTGCACGACGACGATCGGGCGGCGCGCCCCGATCGCGAGGGCGTTCGGGGAGGGATACTGGGTGAGGTACAGGTCGGGGACCTCTGACATGTCGAGCGTCGCGTATGCGATCGCGTGCTCGCGGTAGACATCCCCTAGCTGCTCTTCGGAGAGCCGGACCGACGAGCCGAGATAGCTCTGGCGCAGCGCGCGCTCATATCCGAGCTCGATCAGCTTGCGCACGATCTTGTCGAGGTAGGGAATCGAGCCGAGCGCGGCAGTCGCAGCCCGGTCGGCTGGATGCTGGAACGCGCGCGGAGAGATGCCCGTCAGCCGATGACCCTCGGCGGGAAGCTGCGAGCCCGTGGACGCCATGCTTGGAGCGTAGCGCCGGTGCGACTATGACGCCCGAGACCCCGGATGTCCTCTTCGGATCGCGCCGTGGGCAGAGACCGCTGCTCGACCAGCACCGGCCGTGCGCGGCCAGCCTCGCCTCGTTGGCGATCAGCCCGCGGGGGCAACAGCGCATCCGCTCTTCGCCGCGGCGCGCCTGAGATCCTCATCCCAGCTGATGAGCGTGGTGTCGGTACCGAGCGCGAGCGCGCTCGCGAGATGCACCGCGTCGTAGCCGCGCAGTCTGAGCTTCTCGGCAAGCTCTCCGGCTTGACGCGCGAGCGGCCCGTCGATCCCGACCAGCGGCAACTCGCTCTGCAACGACTCGAACTCATCGCGCGCACGACCATACCCGGCGGCGCTCAAACGCCCGCCACGACGGGCGGCCGCGAGCGCCGCGCAACCCTCGGGGTAGCACAGGATGCTCGACGCCGCGCGCAGCGGCGCGCTCCACAGCTCGGCCGCCAGTTCAGACCCGGCCTCGACAACCACGAGCTTGACGAGCGCCGAGGTGTCGAAGTACAGGATCAGCGGCGCTGCTCGGCTACAAGGTCAGAGACCGAGCCGCGCGCCTTCACGCGCGCCCGGCGCGGGCTGCGCATACGCGCCGGCAAGCTGATCAGACCGCGCCGGACCAGGTCCTCCAACGGATCCTCGCCCTCCACGCCAGACAGCCTCGCAATCGGCCGGCCACGGCGCGTGACCACAACCTCTCCGCCCTGCTCGACGCGTTGGAGATGCTCGCTCAACCGATCGTGGAGCTCGCGCACCCCCACTTCGTAAGACAAAGCATGTAGCGTCATACGCGTGATCCTAGCAGCTACATCTACGTCTTATCCTTACGCAGCCTCGGAGTATGCCGCGCCCGCTACCGCGGTCTCCGCGTGTTCGGACTCCGCCTGCTCATGCGTCGCGGGCACGGCCACCGGGCGTATGACGGTCACGACGATGACCAGCGCCACCACCATCAGCCCAGCCCCGATGAGGAACGCCAGGTGGTATCCGCTGGTCAATGCCACCGCGGTTGAATGACCGCTCGCTAGCAGGTGCTTTGAGCGTGTCGCCGACAGGGTCGCGAGCACCGCCAGGCCGAGCGCGCCGCCCACCTGCGCGGCCGTGTTGACCAGACCGGAGGCCAGGCCCGCGTCCTGCGGCGTTGCGCCGGACATCGCCAGCGTCATCAGCGCCGGGAACGAACTGCCGATGCCGAAGCCGAGCAGGAGCATCACCGGCAGGACGTCGGTCACATAGTTGCCGTTCACGGGCGCGCGGGCGAACAGGAGCAACCCGGATCCGATCAGGATGAGGCCGGGGAACAGCATCGTCCTGGCGCCGAACCGCATGATCAGCCGTTCTGAGTAGCGCAGGGACAGCACCCCCATCACGAGCGTGGCGGGCAGGAACGCCAGGCCGATCTCCAGGGCGTCATAACCGAGCACGCGCTGCAGATACAGGGCTCCGAGGAAGAACATGCCGAACATCCCGGCGACCATCAACGCCTGGACCACATTGGCCCCCGAGACATTGCGCGAGCGGAAGATCCGCAGCGGGATCAGCGGATTGCGCGCCCGCGCCTGACGCACGACGAACGCGAGCAGCAACGCGAGCGACACGGCGCCGAGCCCGAGCGCGCGACCTGAACCCCATCCGTAGTCCGCCGCCGGCTTGACGATCGTGTAGACGCCGAGCATCAGCGAGCTCGTGATCAGGACCGCGCCCGGGATGTCGGCGCCCGCGCTGAAGCCGATGCCCTTGTCGCGATCGAGCAGCCGCAGAGCCACGATCCCCGTGGCGATCCCGATCGGCACGTTGACGAAGAAGATCCAGTGCCAGTTGATCGACTGGGTCAGGATGCCGCCGGCCAACAGTCCGACCGAACCGCCCGCGGAAGCGACAAAACCGTAGACGCCGATCGCCTTCGCCTGCTCGCGTGGCTCTCCGAACATCGTGACGATCATGCCGAGGACCACCGCGGAGGTCATCGCGCCGCCAACACCTTGGACGAAGCGGGCCGCGACCAGCATCTCCTGACTCTGGGCGATCCCGCACACGAACGAGGCGACCGTGAACACAACCAGACCGGCCATGAAGATGGTCTTGCGGCCAATCATGTCCCCGAGACGGCCGGCGAGCAGCAGCAGACCGCCGAAAGCGATCAGGTAAGCGTTGACGACCCAGGCGAGGCTCGACTGTGAGAAGCCGAGATCGCTCTGAATCGAGGGCAGCGCAACGTTCACGACGGTCGCGTCGAGGACGATCATCAGCACACCCACGCACAGCACGTACAGGGCGATCCAGCGGTTGCGCTCGGTCATTGCGACGAGTGTAGGAAGGTTTCGCAGCCGGCCGCTACTCCACCAACCCAAGTTTGCGAGCGTAGGTGGTGATCTCCGCGCGCGAGCTGAATCCAAGCTTCTCGATCGCACGGGCACGGTAGGTCTTGACGGTACGCTCGGCGACGTGCAGCTGTTCGGCGATTTGAGGATTGGTGTAGCCGTTGGCGATCAGCCGCACAACCTCGCGCTCGCGCTCTGAGAGGGCGACGCCGTCGGCTGGGGACTGCTCGCCCGCGGCCATCAGCGCGCCGAGGCGGGGGTGCAGGTAGTTGCCGCCGGCGACCGCCAGCCTGAACGCCTGCAGCAGCTCGGCCGGCTCGGCCTCCTTCAGCACGTAGCTGCGTGCGCCCGCGCGCAATGCCTGCCTGGCGTACTCGGGATCCTCCCGCATCGTCAGTATCGCCACAGCCAGGGTCGGATGGGCCACGAAGCAGGACGGCAGCGCCGCCAGGCTCGACCCGCCCGGCATCGTCAGATCGAGCGTCAGCAGATCCGGGCGGTGCTCGCGCACCTCTCTGATCGTCGATGGTACGTCCGCCGCTTCGGCGACGACCTCGAACTCGCCGGCCTCACGCTCGAGCACCATCCTGATGCCGTCACGGACGACCGCGTGATCGTCGGCGATGATCACCCTGATCGGACTGATCGGACTGTCCACTCCCGGCATGCCCATCTCCATTGGCGCACACCGTAGCGGGTCCTCCAGAAGACCTCACCGACGGCTCATAAGGACTACGAGGATCGTCTGCGAAGGACGACATGGATCGGCACCTTTAGGACTACACGATCGGCACCGTCCGCTCTACAGACAAACGGCCCGCGAGGGCGCATCATGTCGGCTATGACGCGCATCCACCCCTCTCCCAGCCCGTATGCAGCACGACCGTAAAGGAGTCCGCACGATGATCGCCCTAGGCATCCTCACAACTTGGTTGACCCTGACGGCCGCCGGCTTCGCGGGACTGTCTGCCCTCAGACGCGCCGGAGCGCGCGAAGGCGTCGAGGCGGACCTCACGCTTTCCGAGCATGAGCCGCCGGCGCTCGTCGGCGCGCGGATCCCGATCCCGAAGGCGCTGCCGCAATGAGCCCGATCGTCTCGCCACGCCATCCCCGCGGGCATTCCCACCAACCCCCGCTCAGCGCCCACCAGCCCCTGCTCAGCGTGCAGGGCGGCCGCGGCGAACCACGCGAACCACAGACGGGCGGCTTGGACTTGTCCGAGCCCCGCCGGCCGGCTCTGCGGCTCGTCGCGGAGGAGAACCACGAGGTCGCGCCCGTCCTGCTCGCAGGCGCGGACGCGAGCCGGCGCGCGGTATTGCGCGCCGAGTTCGGCGCAACCCTGCCGCCGTGCACCCCGTTCTCCGAGGCCGAGGATGTCTCGGAGGTGCTCGAGCGCGCTCCATCCAGCCGCATGGTGATCCTCGCCGGCGATGTCGACGATGCCGACGCGCAATCGCTGATGCGCCTGCTCGGCCGCCGCCATCCGCGGCTGCCGGTGATCAGCGTCGACGCGACCATGCCCGTGGCCGCGGGCGGACACGGCTGAGCGCAGCCCCCTGCGCGGCTGACCTCGCCCTCGCACGGCACAGGTTCTGGTTCGTGCCTTGACCCTACTCAACGCCGCCGCATCGGCATGCGCGACAGCACCGGGACAGCGCATCCATGGCTTCGCTGAGCGGGATCGGCGTTGCAGAGCGCGCTGCCATCTCAAGCGGCCTGTAGCGTGGCGTCTCAATGTCATCGACGACGACCGCGACGGCTGCGACCACACCCCTGCGCTCTGCGCAGCTGCGGCGGATTGTCGTCGCCTACACCGTCAACCGGCTGGGCACGTGGTTTGGCTTCATCGCGCTGGCTGTGGCGGTGTTCGACCATACCCACAGCGCGATCGCGGTCGCCGTGCTGCTCATCGCCGGACAGGTCCTGCCGGCGTTCCTGGTGCCCGCGCTGGTCGCTCGCGTCGAGGCGTCCTCCCGGGGCGGCGAGCTCAGCCGCCTGTACCTGTTCGAGGCGGTCGCGACCGCCTCGCTCGCGGGGCTGCTGTTGTGGCACTTCTGGCTGCCCGGGGTGCTGCTGCTGGTCGCACTCGACGGGACCGCCGCACTGGCGGCCAGCGCGCTGCTGCGCGCCGCGGCCGCACACAGCGCGCGCGATTGGGCGCACGCCCATCACGGGCAGACCGACCCCGTAGCAGAGAATCTGCCCGCGCACACCTATGCGGGACAGGCGGGCGCGGCGCTTGTGCTCGGCGAGCAGGGCATCGAGGGCGGCGACGCCGGCTCGAACGGGATCGACGCGCGCGAGGCGGGCGCGGCGGAGGCGGAGCGCAGGGCCAACGCCGCGCTGAACATCGGCTTTGCCGTCACGTTCACGCTGGGACCCGCGCTGGCCGGGCTGGTCGTGCCGACGTTTGGGGCTCCGGCCGCCCTGCTGATAGATACCGCCTCGTTCGTGATCTGCGGCGCGATGCTGTTCGACTGCAAGCCGCACGTCGAGGACGGCGAGGCCTCCTCCGTGCGCGCGCGGCTGCAGGCCGCGTGGCGGTACATCAACGACACGACCACGTTGCGCAGGCTGCTGCTCGCCCAGGCCGTCGCGTTCGTGTTTTTCGAGTTCTCCCCGCCGATCGAGGTCGCCTACGCGAAAGTGTCGCTGCACGCGGGCGCCGGCGGCTACGGCGTCCTGTTGGGGGTATGGGGCCTGGGCGTGGCGATCGGCAGCGTCATATTCGCGCGCTCGATCAAGCGTTCGCTCGGGGTCCTGCTGAGCGCCTCCACGCTTGCGGTCGGGCTCGCCTATCTGGGTTGGGCGGCGGCGCCCACGCTGGCGGTCGCGTGCGTCGCGGGATTGGTCGGTGGGATCGGCAACGGCATACAATGGGCGGCGCTGATCAGCGCCGTGCAGCGGCTTACGCCGCAAAACCTGCAGGGACGGATGATGGGCGCGGTCGAATCGATCGGCGCGATCTGTCCCGCGATCGGCTTCATGCTCGGCAGCGCGATCACCGCGCTCAGCTCGCCGCGGAGTGCTCTCCTGGTGGCCGGGCTCGGCGCGAGCCTGAGCACGATCGCGTTTGCACGCCTTTCACTGGGGATGCCGACAAGCGCCACGCCGGCGCCCGCGACAACCGGCGAGGAGCCCGAGCGGGAGCCCGAGAGGCCTCCGTCCAGCATCGCGAGCACACCTTAAGGACCACACGGAATCGGCCGTTAAGTACTACAGCACCCCAACCGATATGACCGACTCGAAGCTGACCATCCGTAGTTACTACGCCGCCGAGGCGCTGCTGCTCGGCGGCGCGATCGGAATCGCCGCGTGGCTGTCGCGCGCGCAGGAATGGCAGCCGCTGCTGCTCGTCGGGCTGCTGTTCGTGCTCTCTCTTGCCGGGCAGCGAATGGTGTTCACGATCCGCGGTCAGCACCTGTCTGCCGGGTTCATCGCACAGGTGCTTGCGATGAGCCTGCTGGGACCCGCTCCGGCCGTGGCAATCGCTCTTGCGGCCGCGGTTTTCATCTCTGTGGGGAGACAGCTCCCGTTCGCGTTCTGGCTTGGAAACCTGTCGACATTCGCAGTGTTCCCACTGGTCGGGGGCTTGCTCGCACAAGCGCTCGTCGGCAACGTGCACGACCCCGCCAACCAACTCGCCAAGGGAGTCACCTTCGGCCTGGTCGTGTTCGCGGTGTTCTTTGTCGCGCTTGCGCTCGACTTCGGCGGGATCGCGCTGGACAACCTGGTCATCGAGAACCGCCGTCTGATGGCGCAGGTTCGCGAAGTGTTCGTGCCGATGCTGCCCGGCCACGTCGCCGCGGGCGCGCTCACGGCGGTGCTCGCGGTCGCCTACACAAGCCTGGGGACGTCGGTGCTGTTCGGGGCGGTGCTCGTGATCGGGATCTTCCAGTACCTGATGGTCGCGTTGCTGCGCTCGGAGGACCGCGCAGACCAGCTGGAAGCGCGCTCGGTGCACCTGGCATCGCTGCAGCTCGGCGTGCTGACGACGCTCGTGGAGACACTGGCGCTGCGCGACAAGATCACCGCGCGCCATGCCGCCGCGGTCGCGCGCTACGCGCGCGCGCTGGCGCAGGAGATCGACTGCTCGGAGGCCGACCAGGACCTCGCGCACACGGCGGGCCTGCTGCATGACATCGGCAAGTTCGCGCTGCCCGACAGGATCCTCAAAGCAGAGGTTCTGTCCGACGAGGACTGGGCGGTGATCCGCCGCCACCCGCAGGACGGAGCGACGCTCGTGGGTCGGCTTGACGGCTACGGGCCGGTGGCGGACACGATCCTTTTCCACCACGAGCACATCGACGGCAGCGGCTATCCGGCCGGGCTGATCGGCAGCGAGATCCCGCTCACCTCGCGGATCATCGCGGTCTGCTCGACGTATGACACGCTGACCGCGCGCGAGACCTACCGCTCGCCGATGAACCCTCAGGACGCGATGGCCGAGCTGCGCCGGGTGTCGGGACGACAGCTCGACGGCGAGCTGGTCGAGAGCTTCATCGCAATGCTCGAGCGCGAGGGCCCGGTCACGTTCGCGCACGGCGACGATGCCGACTTCGAGGCCGAGCTCGCGTTCGAGCGACGCGCGCGCAAGATCGCCCAGCCCGCGCTCAGCTGACAGGCTGAGATTGTCGCCTCAGACCTCAAGGTCTCAGGGCGTATCCCGATAGGGGCGTGCGGCTGGGGCGTTCTAGGGTAGCGGGATACGCCCTTAGCTGAACAGGCCCGTTAAGTGCGAGAGCGCCACGCACCATGCGATCGGTGTGCGACGCCCTCGACATTCAAGCTTGGTCGCTTCGCGACCTCTCCAACGACTAGTGGTGGTAACGCACGATAGGTCTCCTTCGCCAGGGCCCACGGGCCTTTTGCGAGGCGGCCCTGTCTGTCTCCATCCACAGGACAACCGCTACCCTTGAGTAGGTTTGCATAGCATAGTAGCGGGATTGGACGAAATGTCCAGTCTGAGCAGGTTTATGCACGATTGTTTGCACATGCAGGACAGTCGCGCTGCAGGCTCGACGCAGGTTCGCCGGGCCAAACGTCCACAAACGTGCATCTCGCTCAACTTCCCGGTCCATTCCGGCGATACATGGCCCAGGCGGATCGCTGCGCTCTGCGGCGCGACGGCCCGCCGGACCACAGGGCCGTCGGCCCGCCCCCTGACCGAGGAGGTCAATCCGAGATGACGACCATGCGCAACATGCCCTTCCCCCCGACCGGCGATAACCGCCAGCTCGTGTTCACGAGCTCACAGGCCGCCCGTTACATCGGCGTCTCGCTGGCGACGATCCGCCGCTGGACCGACGCCGGGCACATCGCCTGCTACCGCACACCCGGTGGTCAGCGACGGTTCTCGAAGGACCAGCTCGACGGCTTCATCGGCTCGCTGCAGAGACATGACGCGGGGCACACGACCCCGAGGGCCGCGTAAAAAAACGCTTCCTTTTTTTGGGGGTGACCCGTCAGCCGGTCGATCTACAGCCCGGTCGGCGCCGGTCATCGCACCGGTTGGCTCTTCGCAGGCGCTTTCCACTAGGCGTAGCGATCCTCAGCTGGCGAGGCGGCCGAACTTCTCGCGCAGGCGACGATAGAACGATGAGTCCGGCAACTGGGCGATCGTGCCGACCGCGTCGACGAACCGCGCGTCGATCGCTCCGCCCGCCGGGATCTCGCCCGCGGGGCGGCCGTCCACGGCCATGTCCAGCGGCTCGTGTGAGCGATTGTGGATCGTCAGCCGGTCCCCGGGCGCGACCACGAGCGCGCGCGCGGTCAGCGAGTGGGGTGCGATGAACGACACGACGAACCCCTCCACGCCCCACGCCATCACCGGGCCGCCGTTGGCCAGGTTGTAGCCGGTCGAGCCCGCCGGAGTGGAGATCACCAGGCCGTCGCAGCGCACGCTGCCGACGATCTCGTCCTCCAATGCGTAGGCGATCTCGGCGACGCGCTCGCCGACCTTGCGGTGGATCGCGATGTCGTTGATCCCCGCGCGTTGCCCATCCGGCGCGTCGAGCACGATCGCCGGCAGCTGCAACAGCTCGAACTCGCCGCTCAACGCCCGCGCGATCCCGTCTCGCAGTTCCTCGGGCTCGACCGTCGCGAGAAACCCGATCTCGCCGAAGTTGACGGCGAACACCGGAACGCTCGTGCCCGCATACCGCTGCAGCGCCCGCAGGATCGTGCCGTCCCCGCCGAGCACGATGCACAGCTCGACGTCGTCTTCGACGGTCGCGTCCAGCTCCAGCCCGGGACCCGCCTGGAGGCCTGAGTGCTTGCGCGTCTCATCCTCGTCCAATCGCAGCGTGACCCCCGCCCGGGAGGCCGCGTCGACGAGCTCGCGCAACGCCTCGATCGTGTCGGACGGGCGGCGGTGCGTGAATACGGTTATGCGCCTGCCGTTCATGGCTCCACCCTACGCGCCATCTCCACCAACTCCTCGACTCCCGCCGCCCCGCCTCGGCGCGTGGGCTCGGCCAGGTGGATGAACGTCTCGCGGTTGCCCTTGGGCCCGGGCAACCCCGAGGAGTGGTAGCCGAGCACGCTCGCTCCCAGCTCCAGTGCCGCCTCCCCCACGCTCACGAGCGCGTCCCGGCGATCGCTCGCGTCGCGTACCACGCCGCCCTTGCCGACCCGCGCGCGGCCGACCTCGAACTGGGGCTTGACCATCGCCAGCATGTCGTACGTGTCGTCCATGCACCCGAGCACCGGGGACAGGACGAGCGACAGCGAGATGAACGACACGTCGATCGTCGCGACATCCGGCGCCTGCACGTGCTCGGCCGGCGGGATGGGCAGCTTCTCGGGGGTCAGCCCGCGCGCGTTCGTGCGCTCGAGCACGCCCACGCGCGGGTCGTTGCGCAGCTTGTAGTCGAGCAGCCCGTACCCCACATCGACCGCCACCACGCTCGCCGCGCCATGTTGCAGCAGGCAGTCCGTGAACCCGCCGGTCGACGCGCCCACGTCCAGCGCGCGCCTGCCCGTCACGTCCAGACGGGACGACGCGAGCGCGTTCTCCAGCTTGATCCCGCCGCGCGACACGTACGCCCGGCCGGCCTGCACCCTGATCGGCTCGGTCGCGTCGACCAGCTCGCTCGGCTTCGCCGCCCGACGGTTGGATGCGCCGACGCGCACCTCCCCGGCCATCACCGCGACCGCCGCGCGGGTGCGCGAAGGGAACAGGCCGCGCTCGGCCAGCAGACTGTCCAGACGCACGCGCTTAGGACGCGCACGGTTAGCACTCATCGCCGAAACGGTATCCACTCTCCCCCTCACGCCCTCTCCGACCCGCCACCGCCGCCGGCGCGGTTTCCGGCGAGTGTGCGCAACATCACACATAAAATCTCGCCGCACGGGCAACATAGTGATCGACCCGAAGTACACAGCAGCATCCCTCCTCCCCGAAACGGCCCGCTTCCCCGGCGGGCCGTTTCTTTTAAGCCTTGCCCTCCCGACATATGTCCGCTCGGAGGCATCCGGCATTGCGGCGTATCCCGGGGAAAGAGCGCTTCCGCGGCGCCGACGGCTGCGATGAGCGGCGCCGACGACAACCGACGAAGGAATCGGCTCCCGGCTCACCCACCCCCTGCCACGGCCTGCCCGCCTTCACACGCCGATCGTCGCAGAGTCGCGCTGCAGGATCAAGGCCGCTCTTACGCGCTCCGCTATGCGTGTGCCCGTATATCCGACCTCCTCGTGCAGCAACGCCGGCTTGCCGTGCGTCACATACCGGTCCGGCAGGCCCACCCTGAGGATGCGCGGAATTCTCATACCCGTCTCGTTCAGGGTCTCCCATACCGCGCTGCCGAACCCGCCCGCGAGCACACCCTCCTCGATCGTCACAAGCAGATCGTGCTCGGCCGCCAGCTGAGCCATCAAGCCCGCGTCGATCGGCTTGGCGAAGCGCGCGTCCGCGACCGTCACGTCGATCCCGCTCGCACTCAGCTCGTCGGCGGCCGCCAGCGCCTTGCCGACACCGCTGCCATACCCGATCAGCGCGACCCGACCACCGGGGCCCACAGCCCGGAGGGATGGCTCGGCGGCGGTGCCCCCCGCGTTCGAGCTCGCGCCGATGCCCTCCCTGAGGATCTCGCCGGTGCCGATCTTGATCGCGCACGGCCGGCTCGGCAGCTGCACCCCGATGCCCTCCCCACGCGGATATCGCAGCGCGATCGGCCCGTCGTCGTACTCCAATGCCGTCCTCAGCATGTGCACGAGCATCGCCTCATCCCGCGGCGCCATCAGCACGATGTTCGGCAGGCAGCGCATGTAAGCGATGTCAAACGCCCCGTGGTGCGTAGGTCCGTCGTCGCCGACCAGCCCCGCCCGGTCCAGCGCGAACACCACGTTCAGTTTCTGCAGGCACACGTCGTGCACGATCTGGTCATACGCTCGCTGCAGGAACGTCGAATAAATGGCTGCCACGGGCTTGACCCCCTCCAGCGCCATCCCCGCCGCGAACAGGATCGCCTGCTGCTCGGCGATCCCCACGTCGAAGTATCGCTCCGGCAGCGCCTTCTGCAGGATGCTCAGCCCGGTGCCCGAGTTCATCGCGGCGGTGATCCCCACGACGCGCTCGTCGCGTTCGCATTCGCGCACCAGCGCCTCACCGAACACCTGGGTGTACTGGAGCGACGCCCCCTCACCCGGGCTCTGCTTGGATCCCGCGCCGTTCGCGGCCGGAACGCTCGGCGCGGGCGCGGGCGGGGTGGGACTTCCATTCAATATCGACTTCGGCTTGGCCGCATGCCAGCGCTCCATCCCCTCCAGGCCGCCATCCTCGGCGGGCGCGAACCCCTTGCCCTTGACCGTCGCGATGTGCACCACCACCGGCCGCTGCGCCGCCAGCGCCTCCCGCAGCGCCTCCCGCAACGCGCGCACGTCATGGCCGTCGATGACCCCCATATAGGCCCAGTTGAGCTCCTCCCACCACAATCCGGGCGCCCAGAACGCCTTGATCGACTCCTTCAGCTGCGGTCCCAGACGCTCGAACGCCGTGCCGAGCCCGCCCGGCAGCCGCGCCAATCCGCCCTCGACGCCCTCGCGCGCGTGCCACAGCTTCGGGTTCAGCCTGACCCGGTTGAAGTACCGCGACAGCGCCCCCACGTTCGGCGAGATCGACATCCCGTTGTCGTTCAACACCACCACCATCGGCGTGCCCAGGCCGCCCGCCTGTCCGATCGCCTCAAACGCCACTCCCCCCGTCATCGCGCCGTCGCCGATCACGGCCACGACCTTCCCGTCGGACCCCTCGCCGCCGAGCCGGCGCATCCCCTCCTTCATCCCGACCGCATATCCGATCGACGTCGACGCGTGTCCCGCACCCATGACGTCATGCGCAGACTCCTCGATCGAACAGAACGGCGCCAGCCCGCCGTACTGGCGGATCGTGCTCAGCCGCTCGCGCCTGCCGGTGAGGATCTTGTGCGGATACGCCTGGTGCCCGACGTCCCACAGGATCTTGTCCGTCGGGCTTTCCAGCAGCGAGTGCAGCGCGACCGCCAGCTCGCACGTGCCGAGGTTCGCGCCGAAGTGCCCACCGATCTCACCGACCGTGTCGATGATGTGCTTGCGCACCTGCTGGGCGAGCTGGGTCAGGTCCGCGTCGGACAGCGCTTTGAGGTCCTCCGGTCCGTGAATGTCATCGAGCAGTGTCGTTGTCATGAGGTGCGCGTGTAGATGAAATCGGCTATCTGCTCGAGCTCGGCGCCCGCCCCCGCGTCCCGCGTGTCGGCGCCGGCACCGGCACTCGCGGCTTCGGCGAGCGCCTCTCGCGCCGTCCTGTGCGACTCCGCCGCCAGCTCTCTTGCCCGTTCCATGCCGAACTCGCTCACGTATGTCCGCTTGCCGTGTCGCTCGTCGCTGCCCCGCGGCTTGCCGAGCGCATCGTCCGTGCCGGTCACGTCGAGGATGTCATCGACGATCTGAAACAGCACACCCAGCTCAGCCGCAAAGCGCCGATACCACATTGTCGCAGGTCCGTCGATTCCACCCAGTAACAGTACGCAGATCACCGACGCTCCGATCAGTCGGCCCGTCTTCAGCTCGTGCAGCCTGCGCAGCGCCGTCGGACCGTCCGGAGTGTCGGGATTGACGTCAGCGTACTGCCCGCCGACCATCCCGTCCACGCCGGTCGCGCCCGCCAACTCCGCCGCCACCAGCAGTACCCGCTCCGCCGGTGAGCACCGCGCGGTCAGCAGGTGCCTGAACGCCTCCGCATACAACCCGTCCCCGGCGAGGATCGCGACGTCCTCTCCGAACCGCACGTGACACGTCGGCGCGCCCCTGCGCAGCGCGTCGTCGTCCATTGCCGGCAGGTCGTCGTGGATCAGCGAGTAGGTGTGGATCAGCTCGATCGCGCCCGCCAGCGGCAGCACCTCGCGCTGCTCCAGCCCAACCGCCCGCGCCGTCGCCAGCGCCAGCACCGGCCTGATGCGCTTGCCGCCCGCCAGCAGCGAGTAGCGCATCGCCTCCTCCAGGCCGGCCGTCAACGGCTCCTCGGAGAAGCGCATCGCCTCCAGATACCGCTCGACCTCCGCGCGCAGGTGCTCCGGATAGTCCGTCCGCTCTGGGCGTCGTGGGTACTCCGGGTGCTCTGAGTGCTCCATGTCCTCCAGGCGCTCTGGGCGTCGTGGGTACTCCGGGTGCTCTGAGTGCTCCATGTCCTCCAGGCGCTCTGGGCGCTCCGGGCGCTCCGGGTGATCTGCCGTCACGTCGGCCGTCACACGCGCCGCTATAGCAGCGAGTCCTGGCCGGGCGCGACCGTCGCCGCCTCCGCGCGCGAGCGCCGCTCCAACTCCGCCGCGGCCTCTCCCGCCAGCCCCGCGCAGTCCTCGACCAGCGTCGCGGCCGCGTCGGGCGTCAGCTCGCCCGAACGCAACTGCTCGGCGGCCCGCTCCAGCTTGGAGATCAACTCGTCCAGGCGCTTATCCACGATCTGCTCGGTCTCGTTCATACCTGCGTCTCCCGCCCGTCGTTCACAGAGTCCCGTCTGCACGCGTTTCAGCCGCGGTCATGACGACGACGTCTCGGGTGCATTCTCGCGCACTTCGCGCAACACCGCCGCCAGCACCCCGTTCACGAACGCCGGCGCGTCTGAGCCGCAGAACAGCTTCGCGCTCTCCACCGCTTCCTCGATCGCCCCCTCCGCCGGGATCGGCTCGTCCGCCGGCGCGACGTCGGGGTGCAGCATCTCGATCAGCGCGATCCGCATGATGCTGCGCTCCAGCGGCTGAATCCGCTGCACCGACCATCCGTGTGAGTGCCTGTCGATGATCGCGTCCAGCTCCGGCGCGCGATCGGCCGCCGCGTGCACCAGCGCGCGCGTCATCAGCGACGCGTTCAGACCGAGCGCCTCCACCAGCGGCCTGCCCGTCAGGTCATGCTGATACAGCGCCACCACCGCCGCCCTGCGCTGCTCGGAGCGGCGCATCTAGGCGCGCGAAACGTATTCGCCCGAGCGCGTGTCCACGCGGATGTGTTCGCCCACCTCGACGAACAGCGGGACCTGGATCGTGGCGCCGGTCTCGAGCATCGCCGGCTTCGTGCCGCCCCCTGACACGCTGTCGCCGCGCAGGCCCGGATCGGCCTGCGTGACCTCCAGGTCGACGGCGCTCGGCAGCTGCACGTCGGAGGGCTCGTCGTCGATGAACAGCACCTCCACCTCGCTGCTCGGCTTGGTCCAGCGCAACGCGTCCTGCAACGCGGTCTCCACTACGGCGATCTGCTCGAAGGACTCCGTGTCCATGAAGTGCGCGTCCGTCCCGTCGGAGTACAGGAACTGCATCTTGCGAGACTCCGTCCTGACCGGCCTGAACTTCTCGCCCGCCCTGAACGTCTTGTCGATCACGTTCCCATCCGAGGATCTGCGCAGCTTCGTGCGCACGAACGCCCCGCCCTTCCCGGGCTTGACGTGCTGGAACTCGAGGATCTTGTAGATCGTCCCGTCCACCTCTATGTGGTTGCCGTTCTTGAATTGGTTCGTCGTGATGATGGTCGATCAGCCCTTTCTAGAGCCAAGTTCGAGTGGTTCGGAGGTTCAGAGCACCTGTAGGCTCGATAACGATAGCCGCCGAGGATACGGGTTAGCGCCAAGGCGGCTGCGAACCATGAGCCTGGGCTACGGGACTGTGCCCGAGGAATAGGACTCATGGATCGATCCGGCATGTGATCCGACATGCTCCTGTCATGTTTAGGCTCGTCCTCGCGGTCTCAGTGCTTGTGCTGGTGTTCGTCGTCGTGGGCTCGCTCCCAACGTTCGCCAAGAGCAACGGCGGGAAGGTGGACAACGTGGCTGCTACGCGGACGTACGTACACGCGTGGCACAGGTTCATGCTCGCCGGTCAGCATGATCGACAAGCCGGCGAAGCGGCGGTCCGATCTCTTGCCGCGAAGGTCAAGGACGAATGTTCGGGCGTACTCGCCGGGGCTCCTGAAAACCGCGCGCGTGAGGACATTAGAGCTGAGATCGTGGAAGACGTGGCGCTTACGCTGGAACGACCGGCCCGAAACGCAACGCTCGCCTTCGCGGTGACGGTACGGCGGCTGCGCTGGAGCAACCGCAAGCTCACCTACTACGTGGGTCATTCGGCTCGCGAAGAAGCAGCGAAGGAGAAGGTAGCCCTCCCCGATATCTGCGCGGACGCGAAGGCTCTTGCTGTCGATGGATTCAAGGCGGCTCCAACGACCACCGAGAAGTTCCTCGCGAACTGCGACGCCGCGAACTCCATCACCATCATCGACATGCGCCCAGGCGAAACGGATGGTCTAGACCGAAGTTCCCTTCGTAGTCACTGTTGATTGGGGCCGGGATTCCCGTGTTTGTTGGGGTCCCGGTCTTTTTGTGGGTGGTTGGTGTAGTCACTAGTGTCTGTCCGGTGGGGGTGGTAGGTTGTGCTTATGCCGAGGAGAGCGAGACCGTCGGGTGCGATGCATGTGGTCACCAACCGTGCGCGGCATGGGGAGCGGGAGTACACCTCGACGTTGTTGCGCCGCTCCTACCGGGAGAACGGCAAGGTCCGCAAGGAGACGCTCGCGAACCTCTCGCACCTGCCGCCGGAGGTGATCGAGCTGATTCGTGGTGCGCTGCGCGGGGAGTCCTTTGTTCGGGCTGGTGAGGCGTTTGAGATCGAGCGCTCGCTGGGAGCGGGGCACGTGATGGCGGCATTGGGAATGGCTCGTCGCCTTGATCTGGCGAGGCTGCTGGACCGCAAGCCTTCGCGTGAGCGTGATCTCGTGATGGCGATGATCTGTGAGCGTGTGATCGCGCCTGCTTCCAAGCCGTCCACGGCGCGCGCGCTTGGCCAGTCGACACTAGCCGAGGAGCTGAACGTCACAGGCGCTGACGAGGACGATCTCTACGCTGCGTTGGACTGGCTTCTCGATCGCCAGGAGAAGATCGAGGGTCGCCTTGCGCGCCGGCATCTGAAAGACGGGGAGATGGTGCTCTACGACGTGTCCTCGTCGTATTTCGAGGGGTGGTCGTGTCCGCTTGCGAAACTCGGCTATTCGCGTGATGGCAAGCGCGGCACCCCACAGGTCATCTACGGCCTTTTGTGTGACAAACCCGGCCGGCCGATCGCGGTCGAGGTCTTCTCCGGGGAGCGTCACGACGACGGGACGCTCCCCGCCCAGATCACGAAGCTCAAGGGTCGTTTTCATCTTCAGAGTGTGGTCGTGGTCTGCGACCGTGGGATGGTCACCAAGGCCAACATGCAAACCCTCAAAGACACCGAGGGGGTCGAGTGGATCACAGCGCTGAAGGCGCCGCAGATCAAGAAGCTCGCCCGGGATGGTGTGCTGCAGCTCTCGCTGTTTGACGAGCAGAACCTCGCGGAGATCACCGCCGAGGACTACCCGGGTGAGCGCCTGGTTGTTTGTCGCAACCCCTTGGTCGCGGCCGAGCGCACCCGCAAGCGCGAGGAGCTCCTGCAAGCGACCGAGCGTGACCTTCAACAAATCGCTGGGCGTGTGCAGAAAGGCACCCTCACCGGTTCCGGCGAGATCGGCCTAGCAGTCGGCCCCGCCATCAAGCGCTACAAGATGCGCAAGCACTTCGACCTGCAAATCACCGATCAGGATTTCACCTTCACGCGCAAGACCGAACAGATCACCGCGGAGGCCGCGCTGGACGGCATCTACATCCTGCGCACCGGCCTGGCCGAGCAGGAGTGCTCCACCAGCGATGTCGTGCGCTCCTACAAGAACCTCGAGCAAGCCGAGCGCGCGTTCAAGACGTTCAAGGGACCAGAACTACAAATCCGTCCGATCCACCACCACCTCGAGACCAGGGTCCGCGCCCACGTCTTGCTCTGCATGCTCGCCTACTACCTCACCTGGCACCTCAAGACCGCATGGGCACCACTCCTATTCAAGGACGAACAGCCGCCTACCAACACCGACCCCGTCGCCAAGGCCACCCGCTCCACCAACGCCCTGCGCAAGGCACAGACCAAGCACACCACCACCGGAGAGGCCTGCCACAGCTACAAAAGCCTGATCGCCGAGCTCTCCACGCTCACCCGCAACACGATCCACCTCCAAAACACCGACGCCACCCTCCAAAAGCTCGCTCAACCCACCAGCCTCCAAGCCCACGCGCTGGACCTCATCGAACACGCGCCCCTCAACACGTAGACACGAGCCCAACAAACACACTCGCGCGAAAATCCCACGCGCAGAGCCAGATCTCACAACATCACACAGGGGAACTTCGGCCTAGAAGAACGAATCTGGCGTCTGTTGAAGCCATATGAGCGTCCCGACGAGAAGGCCCTGGTCCCCCGCAAGCCCACGAAGCTGGAACTCGAACGGGCAATATCCGTCCTTGAAAAAGACCTCGGCAAGCCCGTCGTAGAAATCGCTCATGCGCTCGGGCTGCCGGAATGAATTGAGGACAGGACGGGCTGCGACGTATTGGCGCTGCTCAGTTAGACCGCAGCAAGCGCTGGAGCCAAGTCCTCCGCGGTGGTCTCAATGGTCTCGGGAACTGTGACGGCAAGATGTCCGTCGCGCTCCAAGATGCGTCGTGCGCCGAGCACGGTCAGACCGACGACGCGGTTGGTATCGGGCGCGTAGCGCACGATATGACCCTCCGGCGTCTCCTCACCCTCTCCCACCTGGGGCTCGATCAGCGCGTCCCGGGGATGTCCTGGTCGAACATTGGCTTCCAGCGGCGTAGTCGCCTACATCTGTGCGGGTGAGGATGAACGCCATGCTGTAGCCCTAGATCATCTCGCCCGGGAACTTCAGCTCGAACCGCTCGAGTAGCCCTGGGACGCTGTCTGGGTCCATCTCGAGCTCATAGCGGGCACAGAGCTCGCCGAGCGTCTGCGGGTCGGCTTGCGTTACGCCGCCGAGGTCGACGAGCGCCGCGAAGAACTGCTCGAAGCCCGCAGGGGAGATGATCTCCAAGATCCGTGCCGGCTCATCGCCTGCGTTCCAGAACGTGTGCCATTGGTTGCGCGGCTTGAAGATGAGATCGCCAGGACTGCCGATCACCACGTCGTCGCCCAGGAGCGCACCGACGCGCCCCTCAATGACGTAGCTGTACTCGTCCTCGCGCGTGTGTCGATGTAGGGGCGCAGCCAGCGCTCGCGCTGACATCGGGTGTTCGACAAGGGAGAACCCACCGCCTGCCTCCTCCCCATCGATCATGAACCGGACGCCGATGCTCCCCAGGAAGCCTGCCTTGCCGTCCTTGGGACCTACAACCTTTGTCGTCGTCGTTGCCATAACTATCTTTGGCCTCTCGCTGGATGCTGCGTTAGCTCACTCGCCGAGACCGTATCGGCCTGGCGTGCCGCTCGGCTGTCGCGACTACCGGGTCTGGAGATTGTGTACCGGGAACTCCTTCACGTCCGGCGGGTTCGGAAAACCCTGATCGCCGAGCCCGTGAAGGCGAGGCATGAGCCGCTCGCCGACGAAATGGTCGAACGCCTCACGCGACTCCCAAAAATCGATCACGCCCCAACCACCGTCGACTGGGCCGGCCGAATGGACAATCATCCCCTCGGGAGGGTTGCTGTCGATCTCCATCACCCCGTGGGCAGCGTCGTAGTTCTCTTGCGTCCCACCGGCGAACTTGAGTCTGATGCCTACAGCCATCTTGGGTCCTCCTCGAGTATGTACAACCACCGTACTCCTTTGCGGGAGCCCCTATCACAACAAGCGGGCCAGTTCGACAGGATCGGAGGCAAACCACCGGCGGACAGGGCCTTTTCGGCCGTCAAGAACCACGGTATCGGCGACGGCGCGATCGTTGCGCAGGATCCGGAACCCGTCGAGTTCCATCTCGAACGCGATGTACTCGGCGCTGTTGCGGGCGGAGTAGAGGATCTCCATTCGTATGATCGGGGTGATCCACAGACGATCGTCAAAGATCGCCTTGTCGATGAGTTCGCTGGGGAGCGACGAGAACCGCCACCATGCCGACGTGTCGACGTTGAACGGCGCATCGCCTTCCAGCAACTCGACGGCGTCCACCGCAGGTCGCTTACGACTCGTTGTCCGTCAGCTGCTCGATGTGCTCAAGCGTGTCCCGATCAAGCCCATCCGGGCTGAGCACTCGCTCGATAAATCGCCTGTGCCGTTCAAGACGCTCCTCGTCGCTCAACGCAATCGGAAGCAGCGGTGAGACTGGGGGTGATGACGGGTTCCGGCTGAGCCTTGCACCGGGGTTCTCGCGGACGAGCCTGCACTACATGCGCCGGTTCGCCCTTGAGCGGCCCGATACCCGATTGTCCACCGCCTGAAGACTCCCACCGCCGAGACACTTGGCCGGCAGGCAGGGCGGCGCCCGTAGCATCTACGGACGCCGCCGTGAAGCCGTTGGGCGTGTCTACTTGACCAGGAAGCGGCCCTGCATCCACGGATGGATGGCGCACATGAAGGACAGGGTGGTCCCGGGAGAGGCGGTGACCTTGAACGTCACCTGACTGCCGTGTCCCTTGGGACCGATGACGATCGAGTCGCCCGGCTGATCGAAACCGGCAGCACCGACGTTGACGAGCGGGATCGGTGGCGGACCCGACGGAGGCGCGCTGGGGTTCACGCCGTGCGACTTCGCAATTTCGCCGCAGACGCCGCAGTTTTCGATCTGATCGATCGTGCGCGGCAGCTGCGACTGCTTGACGATCGAGAGCGTGTGCTCATCCCCCGTCATGTTCGTCAACGTCACCGTCGCACCCGAGCGGACAGTGACCGTGCCGGCGACGAAGTGCATGCTGTCCTTGACGTAGGCGTTCGGCTTGAACGTTTCGCCACCCTTGATGACGATCTTTGCCTTCGCGGAGCCCTTGCCCTTGCCGGCGGCGCCAAGAGCCGACCCGCCGAGGGTGAGCAATGTCGCGCCGAGCACTGCCGCTACGAGCAGACGCCGCGAGTTCGTCGATAGCTGCATAAATGCCTCCTGATAGCGCACCGCCCACGGCGGATGCACCTGTCGAGTCCCCTAGAGCACGCGGACACGCACCCCGTCGCCGAACACGATACTCGTCGCGCGTCCATCTCGTGCGCGAGTCATCGAGTGACGACACCGTCGCTGGGCGCCTCAGATCCAGGCACCGCTCGCTGCAAGTCGCGACCCCGGATACGTTCTGCACACCTTCTTCAACTGGTTGGTGGTGATCACGGTCTCGCAGGGTAGCGGGCGCCGCGGGCCGTAACCCGGCCGACGCTCGGGCGAGAGCTTCATGCGACTGGTCGAACAGATCACGAGGCAGGCGGCTGGATCGCCGCACTCGACCTCGGCCTCGACCCGACGACGCCATTCGGCGAGTTCGGCATGACGATCATGCTGGCCTTGGCTCGCATGGAACGGCGACGCATGAGCCAAGCGTGGGAGCCCGCCAAGACGCGCGCCCTCGATCGCGGCGCACGGATGGGGCCGACTCCGTTTGGCTATACGCGAGACGACGACGGATTGCTTGTCCCGCATCCGAAGTGGGCGCGCGTCGTGACACGAGCTTTCAAGCTCGCCGAAACCGCACGGGTCGCAGGAGCGTCTAGCGAACGCCGGCGAGAGCCCCACCTAGAGTCGTCCTCCCTTCGTTTGGTTGCAGCGCGCGCAGAGAAGCTGCAAGTTCTCAACGGTTGATGCGCCGCCCATGCTGAATGGGATGATGTGGTCGTACTGGATGTCGAAGTCGCTGCCGCACTCGACGCAGCGCCCTCCGTCGCGCGCCCAAACAGCGAGGCGCACGTCCTTAGGGATCGGTTCGCGCTTGCGCTTCGCAGGTGAGGTTGATGCGGCGAGCACGGCGTGAGCGTGCTCCAGCTCGCGCTCGCTCTGTCGCTGGCGGGTGTATAGGAGCGCCTTGATGTCTGCGCTGTTGTATGCGCCCGCCGTGGCCCAGTAGAACGCGTCGTCGTACCACCAGAAGGCGCGGTCGCGCCACGTGGCGAGGTACTGCGGCTCGCCTACCTGCGCCGCCGCAACCTGGCGCCACCTGCCATCGGGAAGCTCGAACGGGGGCGTGCCAGAGCCCACGAACCAGCGGCGCTTGCGGAGCAGGACGCCGCCGTGGTCGGCAAAGATGCGCGCGTTGCCGTCCTGACGGAGCTGTTGTCGGGTGGACCCGCCGGATTGCCACTGGCGCCCTACGCGCACGTTCGGCGGACCACCCCGAACAAGAACGTTGCTGATCCCCTGAAGGACGGCCAGCGCCCACCAGCAGAACCACCAGATAACGGGCGAGATGATCACGAGCGCAACCACCGCGGTCGCCGGTTCCCGGCTCCCGGACACGCCCGAGATCACAAAGAGGGCCGTGAAGATGGCCGCGGCGATGCCGCGGGTCGTGCGCAAGCGACGCATAGTGCTCTTATCGGGATTTGTTCGCGCTGCCTGAACCCTTGTGATCGCAGCGCCAACGCTTCGCCAACCGACATCTGAGCTGGGGCTGCTCGGTCGCCACGGCCATCGTTGCCAAGCACACCCAGTTCCAGCTTAGGCTGTCGCCTGTCGCTCAGCTCCAGCCGGATTCGTCAAGTTCGACCCATGACTTAGCCGCCGATAAGCCGCTCGACTACGGCGACTAGAGCCAGCGCCAACTCCCGAGCATCGTCCAGAGCTGCGGTAGGTATGACTCGTAGGTCTCAGTCGGGCTCGAAAACATCCCGATGTAGAGCGTCGTTCCATGCACAACCCAAACCTCAGTCCCCATCAGAGCAACTCGTCGCTCGACTCCGAAACGATCACCTGGCGCAGACCCAACCAGATGATGAACAAACGCCCGCTCACCGTCGAGCCCAATGCGCCAGGGCACACCGTATGACGAGAAGTCTGGTAGAGCTTGGAGGCGCGCCTGCACCAACTGATCGAGATCGACGAACATCATTTGGGCATCTGGGTCAGCGAAGCGTGGGCCCCGATCGACGACTGTGAAGTTCGTCGCCGAGCAGCCGAGGCGAGGATCGGGAGTCGTCACGCAGACTCCCATGGCAGCGCGAGCCCTCGTGACCGCCGACTGATTAAGAAGCTCGTCACTTGTCAAGTCCCTCCAACCGCTCGTCACGCCGACCGCGAACACTCCGTCACATTCCGACCAGCGCTCTACTGACAATGGAGGTGCTACCGGCTGATACCGCCGAGGATCGAGTGCCTGCTTGATGGGATCATGCAACCCCGCCACGAACACGGCCGGGTCCACGACCGGCACGTCCAGCTCGGCGTCGAGCAAGTCATGATCAACCGACACCAGATAGTCGACCTTGGCCTCTCGACTGAGCGCGACGAGATAGTGGTCGTCTGGATCGCGTACCTCGATCCGCTGGGCCGAGGGCACGTCCGAACGAAGCTCGCTGCGAGCACGAAGCGCAGCGATGTACGCACTCGCCCGGCCTTGCGATGACCAGCGCTCGAACTTGGCTCGTCCGAGCACGTCGGTCAGCTCGTCAAACAGCAGTGGGGATACGACGAGCACGAAGCGGCGGTCGCGCCATGCTGTGATGAGACGGCCCGGCCCGGCGCTGGGATTACCGATGAAGGCCGAGACAAGGACGCTCGGATCTACGACGGCACGGATCAAGCGCGGCTGTGCGCTCGTCGGGCAGCGCGCACCTCGGCAACCGCCAGCTCGTCGGCGGCCTCTGGCGAGAGAGTACCTTGGGCACGGGCATCGTCCACGGCACGAAGGCCCAACATCACCGACAGAGCATCCTCGACCACCTGAGCGTCGCTCTTGCTGCTCTCCCCCACGTCTTGATCACGGGCTCGCCGGACCAACTCCTCATCCAGTGGCAGATTGATCTTGCGCGTAGCCATCAGTTCAGGATACCGCCGACGGTTCGCCACGCACAGAATTCCGTCCGAACGCGCCCATACGTTCTAGACACATTTCAGAACTGGTTGGTGGTGATGGTGCTCATTTGCTTGTTCTGGAGCCAAGTTTCGATGTGGTTCGGTGTAAATCAGCCCGCCTGATGACTTGCTCACGATAGCTGCCCGTGGCCCTATGCGGCGGTTTGCTCGTCAGGACTCCCGCGCAGGCAATACAACCCAATCGGGCAGGTCGTTGGGATCGTTGGTGTCGTAGATCATCACGTCGGCACCGCGGCCGCCAGCGGCGATACGGTCGGCCTCGGCCTCGGCCTCGGCGATCGTCTGATGACTGGATCGCAGAAACGCCAACGAGGGACCATCGGTCACCACGAACTGCCCACCGTAAGGGACGATGAAGACCTGTAGCCGCGCACCGCCGTGACGACGAACCCAGCGGGCAAGCAGAGGGTCCACAATAGTCAGCCGCTCACCATTGTCGACTCGTTCGACCGTGGTCTTGCCTTCCAGGCTCGCAACTGCGCGAGCCGCACTGCTGCGGTTGGCCAGACCCATTAGCTGTCTTGCCTCCTGCTGGTAGGGAGAGAAGCCCGACGCCAGCGCAGCCAAGACCCGCCTCTCGTTGGCGCTCAAGGACTCCCACAGATACTGCAACTCGGGGTCCACCGAGCGCATCGCAGCATCGTAGGCGCTACGCAACTCAGCCACTGTCGCCGCTTGCTGTGTATCGACGCGATCCCACAGCAGGTGGGCGATCAGCATCAACCGCTGTGGATGGCCTTCTGCCACGTAGATGAGGTCAGAGATGATCTCTCCGGCGTCCTTGCCCGTTTCGAGAAAGCGACGAGCGATGAAATCGTGCGTTGCGTCGGCGTCCAGCCGACCCAACCGCAGTTGCTCAGCCTGACCGTAGAGTGGCCGCGCGCGATCCTCGAACAGGGCGCGAAGCAAGGACGGCTCAGAACCCGCGAACAGGTAGCTGACTTCGCTGTGATGCTGAATGTGGCTGCGAAATACGCCGTCCATTCCGTCGAGACTGACCAACGCCTGAAACTCGTCCAACACCACAAGCAGACGCCGACCATTTCGATCTGCGATCTGCGCCGGAAGCTCGAGCAGGGTATGTATCGTGGCAATCGGATCGGCAGCCTGCGGGCTACGCCTTGCCATGCTGAAGCCCGCCACACCCACGCTGCCAAGCTCCTTGCTGACCAATCTCCGGATGCCGCCTGGTAGTGTGCGGAAAGCCTGCTCCAGCCGTGCTGCGACATCGCCTGTTCCGAGCACATCGCTCAGATCGACAAGCACACCGGGTACATCACGCTCGCCGGCTTCCTGGAGCACCTGCTTGAGCAGAGTCGTCTTGCCAAAGCGTCGCGGCGCGTACAGCACAGCGTTGTGGCCAGCCGCTGCCAACTCAAGCAAACGATCGCCCTCAACACGACGGATGCTCTCCTCTGGGACGAGCGCTCGCGCATAGACGAACGGATTGGCTATCGACGAAGAACCTGATCTATCAGTCATTGCGAACATTATAGTTCGCGAGCTGCGAACCTAGACGTTTGCGCCCTGCGTACGCTGCCGGGTCGCTGCTTCGATCAATACGTTCTGCGCACTTTTCTCAACTGGTTGGTGGTGATGATGGTCGATCAGGCCTTTCTAGAGCCAAATTTTCATGTGGTTCGGCTGTCGCTCGGTACGTCAGGCGGCTCGATCACAATAGCTGTCGAGGAGGTGAGTTAGACCGCAGCGAGTGCAGGGGCAAGATCCTCGGCGGTCATCTCAACCGTCTCGGGAATCGTGACCGCGAGGTGCCTGTCGCGCTCCAGGATGTGATGTGGACCCACCATTGAACAGATCGAGCGCCTTCTCCCACGCCGCCGCCTGCTCCGCGTCAGGCTCTTGAAGTCGTGCAGGAATCGGGACGCGGCTGATAGGTCGGCACGGGACCGGCGCGCGCTCCGCGCCCGCTCAGGAGATGACGGTCAGCTCCTTGGGCAGCCCGGTCAGCACCTCGTGACCATCTTGGAGCACGACGACCAGGTCCTCGATGCGCACGCCGCAGTCCCCGGGCAGGTAGACGCCGGGCTCGACCGTGACGACGTTGCCGGCCTGCAACGGCTCCTCGCCGGCGGTGCGCGACAGGCGCGGGCCCTCGTGGATCTCCATGCCGACACCGTGACCGAGACCGTGGCCGAAGTGCTCGCCGTGCCCGGCCCGCTCGATCGCCTCCCGCGCCACACCGTCGAGCTCGCGGCCGCTCGGTCCCGCTCTGACGGCCGACAGCGCCTCGGCCTGGGCTGAGCGCACGAGCTCGTAGACCTCGCGCGCCTGCGCGGAGACGTGCTCGCCGGTCGCATACGTACGGGTACAGTCCGAGCAATAGCCCTCGTACAAGGCGCCCCAGTCGATCGTGACCAGCACGTCGCGCGCGATCGGCTCGGCGCGAGGCTCGGCGTGCGGCAGCGCGCCGTGGGCGCCGGAGGCGACGATCGACGGGAAGCTCGGCCCGTCCGCGCCGAGCCGTCGCATCTCAAGCTCCAGGTCGATCGCGACATCGCGCTCGGCGCGGCCGGCGAGACCACGTTCCAGGATGCCGTGCAGCAATGCCTCGTCAGCGAGCTCGGTGGCGGCGCGGATGCGGTCGATCTCGCCGGCGTCCTTGATCGCGCGCAGGCGCTCGACCATGCCCGCACAGGGGATGAGCTCCCACGCCGGCGCCAGCAGCTCACGCAGGCGCGCGTGCTGGGCGACGGTGAGACTCGCGTCGTCAAATCCCAGACGCCCGGCGCTCGCCTCCGCGGAGGCGAGGCCGGTCACGGCGGCGTCGAGCAGTTCGCCGGAGACGATCTCGCGCGCGAACGCGGCGGGAACCTGCTCGGCCGATTGGATGGCGTAGCGGAAGTCGGTGAGGAAGCGATGACCCCCGGCATCCTCGTCTGCCGCGATCAGCGCGAGCGCATTGCTGCCGGTGAAGCCCGTGAGGTAGCGAACGTTCGTGGGCGTCCAGACGAGCAGCGCGTTGAGCTCGCGCTCACGCAGCTCGGCGGCGAGGCGCCCGGCCCGGTCCATGTCCGGGGCGCCACCCCCGCCATCGCGTCGAGTCGGACTGGACACGCCCGTCACGAGCCTACGCCCCTCCCCCGACGATGCCTCCTACCAGTCACTCTGGCCGGCCTCATCCAGCGCGTCGCGCAGACGCTCGAGCGCGAGCTTGTAACCGTCGGGCCCTTTGCCCGAGAACGTCGCGAGGCAGAGGTCGCCGATCACCGACAGCCGTCGCCATGGCTCGCGCGCATGGATATCGGAGAGGTGCACCTCCACGGCCCGCAGCCCCGTCAGCTCCAGCGCGTCGTGGATCGCGTACGCATAGTGCGTCCACGAACCGGGGTTGAGGATCACGCCGTCGACCTGACCGCGCAGCGAGTGCAGGCGCTCGACGTACTCGGACTCGGCGTTGGTCTGAAAGAAGCTCGCGCGCAGCCCCAGCTCCGCCGCCCACACGGCGATCTGGGCTTGCAGGTCGGCGAGCGTGAGCGTGCCGTAGTGCAGGGGGTCGCGCTCGCCGAGCAGGTTCAGGTTGACACCGTGCAATATCTCCACGCGCCGGGCCGCTGGGGATGTCGGTGGGAAGGGGGGTCCGGGGGTCGAGGAGGTCGGCTCGGGCAAGCTCATGAGGCAATCAACTCTCGCACGGCGGCACGCAGCTCGCCCGCGGAGACCTCACAGCCGATCTTGGCCTCCCCCGGCGCGTCCAGCAGCACGAACGGAACATCGCGCGCGCCGAGGCGCTTCTTGTCGCGCGCCGTGGCGGCAACGACCTCCTCCACGTCCACACCAGCGCCGTCGAGCGTCACGGGGAGCTTGCGGGCGAGCAGCAGCTCACGCACCTGTCCCCGCAGGGCCTCGGCGCCGGAGAGCCGCAACGCGGCCAGCAACCCGAGGCCGACGGCCTCGCCGTGGCGGTAGCGCTCGTAGCCGGTGACGGTCTCGATCGCGTGGCCGACCGTATGCCCGAGGTTCAGCACCTGGCGGTGCCCGGCGTCGCGCTCGTCGGTCGAGACGACTGCGAGCTTGGTGCGGGCACAGTCGAGGATCGTACGCTCGTCCACCTCACATCCGGATGCGGCGCTGACTCGCTCCCACAGCGCGCCGCCCGCGATCAGGGCGGTCTTCAACACCTCCACCCAACCGGCGGCGAGCTCGGCGGGCGGCAGCGTGGCGAGCGTGTCGGGATCGACGAGCACGGCCGCCGGCTGGTGGTATACGCCGACGTAGTTCTTGGCTTCAGGCAGGTCGACGCCGGTCTTGCCGCCGTAGGCGGAGTCGACCTGGGCGACCAGCGTCGTGGGGACATGCACGACGGGCACGCCGCGCTGGTAGGTGGCGGCACAGAATCCGGCGAGGTCGCCGACGACGCCACCGCCCAGCGCGACCACGTGATCGGCGCGGGTCATGCCGGCGGCGGCGAGCTCGCTCCACACGCGCTCGGCGCTGGCGAGCGTCTTGTGGGACTCGCCAGGCGAGATCACGATCGAGGCCGCCGGGTCGAGAACCTCTCTCATCCGCTGGGCGTGGAGCGCCGAGACGGTCTTATCGCTGATGAGGAAGGGCCGGGAGCGGGAGCGATCAAACGGCCACACCTCGGACAGCCGGCGCTCGTTGCCTGAGCCCACCAGCCCGCGGGCGATGATCACGGGGTAGTCGCCGGACGCTGCGCTCGCCCACAGCAGCACGGCGTCGGCCACCCGCTCGTACAGCTCGCGCCGCTGCGCGTGGAGCGCGGCGAACGCGTCGTAGTCGCGGGCCAAAGGGCGCTCAGAGCCATCGTCGTCTCTTTCATGCACGCGCTTCCAGGCGAGCTGCACGTCGACGTCCAGCAGGGCGACCAGGTGCCCGGACAGCGCGTCGCGTATTCGGCGCGAGAGCACGCTACCGCCCCCGAGCGCGATCACCTCGCGCGGGCCGGCGCCATCCAGCACCCCGCACATGACCTCCTCCTCGGCCGCCCGGAACGCCGGCTCGCCGTGGAGCTCGAACTCGCAGGCGACCGAGTGCCCGAAGCGCTCGGTCAGCACGACATCGCTGTCGATGGCCTGTACGCCCCGCAGGCGCGCCAGCCGACGGGCGAGCGTCGACTTGCCGGCCCCCATGAAGCCGATCAGGACGAACGCCACCCGATCCTCTCGCTGTAGGCGCGCACGGCTTGAAGGACGTCATCGATGTGATCGCCGCCGAACTTCTGCGAGTAGGCGTCGGCGAGCACGAGCGCGACCATCGCCTCGCCGACGACGCCGGCGGCGGGAACGGTGCAGGAGTCGGTGCGCTCGCGCAGCGCCTGCGCCGGCTCGTGGGTCTCGGTGTCCACCGACCGCAACGGCTTGGTGAGGGTCGGCAGGGGCTTCATCGCACCGCGTACGATCAGAGGCTGGCCGTTGGTCATGCCACCCTCCAGGCCACCCGCGCGGTTGGTCTCGCGGTAATAGCCGTCGCGCTCGGCGTCGTAGAAGATCTCGTCATGGGCCTGCGAGCCCGGCAGGCCGGCGACGTGAAAGCCGTCCCCGATCGAGACACCCTTGAGCGCCTGGATCGAGCAGATCGCCATCGCCAGACGGCCGTCCAGGCGCTGCTCCCAGGAGATGTGCGAGCCCAGGCCCGGGTGCAGGCCGAACGCCTGGACCTCGAACACGCCGCCGAGCGACTCGTTGGCCTTGCGCAGCCGGTCGATCTCGGCCACCATCGCGCGGCTTGCATCGGCGTCCAGGCAGCGCACGGGCGAGGCGTCGACCTCGGCGAAGTCCTCCAGCGCGAGCGCAGCGACCGGCGAGGGCGAGTGGACGGAGGCGATCTGGACGACGTGCGAGCGCACGTGCACACCGAGCGCGGCGAGATACGCCTTGCACAGCGCGCCGCCGGCGACGCGCGCGGCGGTCTCGCGCGCGGAGGCCCGCTCGAGGATGTTGCGGATATCTGAGTGGTTGTACTTCTGCGCGCCTACGAGATCGGCATGACCGGGACGCGGCAGATGGACCTCGGCGACCGGCTCGGCGACGGGCCAGGGATTCATGCGGTCTTCCCAGTTGGCATAGTCGCGGTTGGTGACCTGCAGCGCAACGGGCCCACCGAGGGTGAGGCCGTGACGCACGCCGGCGGTGACCTCGGCGCGGTCGCGCTCGATCTTCATCCGGCCGCCGCGGCCGTGGCCGAGCTGGCGGCGGGCCAGGTCGGCGCTGAGATCGTCCTGGCTCAGGCGCAGGCCCGCGGGCAGACCCTCGACGATGCAGGTCAGGCCGGGCCCATGCGACTCGCCGGCGGTGATCAGGCGGAGACTCATCTCCGCCTTAGCTTATTTACCGGTGTCGCGCGGCGTGTGCGCCGAAGGCGCGATGCCCGCCGAGCACGACCAGTACGCCCTTGTCGAGCGAGTAGCGCAGGCCGGGCAGCGCGGACAGGCCCGCGCGGCGCAACAGGGCGCGGCCGGCCTTCGACTCGGCGTGGAAGACCCTGGCCGCCTTGGCGGCGGAGGCTTTGACCGCCGTGATCGAGACCAGCTGGATCTTGTAGATGAGCGTCTGGCTGCTGGACACGACGTATTCGAGTTCCTCGCTCTGGCCGGGCACGAGCTGGATCGCCTGGCATTGCGAAGCGCTGGGCCGGCATACGGCAGAACCGTGCAGGATGACTTCGCGCACGAGCGTGAAGATCGCGCTCTTGCCGTCGACTGTGACCCCGGCGAACACCAGCGGCGCTTCGCCGCCCGCGGTGAGAGGATCGAGGCGGGTCAGGTTGTTGAAGGATGTCACGGGGATGTTCTGCGACGGCGTGCCCGCGGGGGCGACTCCGAAGAGGACGTTGACCTGGTAGACCTGCCGTGGGGGCTTGGGCTTGGCCGGCTGGGGACTGGTGCCGGACGTGGAGGTGCCGGAGGTGCCACCAGAATTGGAGGAGCTCGAAGGACTAGGGGAGCTGGAGGAGCCGCTGCTCGACCCACTGGAGGTCTGCGTGGTGGAGGATGAAGCGGCGGCAGTGGACTTCACCTTCGGCGAGGACAGCGGCGTGAACGGATTGCGCGCCTTGCCGGAGTGCTGCTTGGATACGCCGCTGGTCGTCTCGGCGACCGCCTGATTGGGGTTGGCGGGCGCCTGGCTGATCGCGACGGCGGCGCTCGCTCCCGCGGCGCCGGATGAGGCGACGCTCGGGACTGACCTGGTCGGGCTCGACGAGCCGCCGCCGAGGACGGCGTAGGCCAGCGCGGCGACAAGCGCGACGGCAAGCAGCCCCAGGACGGGCAGGAAGCGCCTGTCGAGCAGGTCCGACTTGAGTGGGCTGAAGAAGTCGCTCATGGGTTCACCTGTGCTACCGCCGGAGGATTGGGGGAGCTGGAGGCTGCGGTGGAGGCTGTCTGCGTCGCCGTGCCGGCGGGGCCGGTGGACGTCGCTCCGCCGGTGAGGGTCTGACCGGCGGGGAGCACGTAGGCGGTCGCGGTGATCGTGCCGGAGAGCTGTTCGGATGCCTTGCCGGAGCCCTGTGTGCCGCCGCTGCCTGAACTGGTCCCGGGCGCCAGCTTGACGCTCTGGACCGTGAGCAGGCGCCCGCTGACCTGCAGCCCGCCGGAGGTCGTGCGCAGCGTGAAGCGGTTGAGCTGTTGGAAGAGGTTGTAGAGGTCGAAGAAGCTGCCGTTGAACACAAACGTGAACGGCATCTGCTTGAAGCCCGCGCCGGCCGTGGCAGAGGCGCTCGCGGCGGAAGGACTGGTGGCGGAGGCGCTCGTGGCCGCGCTCGCCCCGGCGGCGCCGCTGGTCCCGCCGGAGCCGGCGGTGATCGAGGCGAATTCGACGTTCTTCTGATTGGATGCCTGCGCGAGTTGGAAGATCAGCGAGGGCACTTCCTGGTCGGCCGGAACGGCTTTGCCAAGGCGCACGATCGACGCGTAGGAGGTCTGATACTGCGCCTGCGCGGCACTGGCGCTGGCAACCTGACTTTCGGCGGTCGCGAGCTGGGCCTGAGCGGCGCTGACTTCCTTAGCGAGCTTGGATGACTTTTCGCGCGCGGGCGCTAGGGCGAGTAGCCACACCGCGGCGAGCACCGCGAGCGCCGCCACACTGACTATCACGATGCGATCGCGCGCGGTCATCGGACCGCTCCCGTAGCGGATGCGGCGCCGCTCGCCGAGGTGGAGACCGTCGTCGTCGAGCCGGAGGTGGCAGCGGAACCGCTCGGCAGCGCGTCGAAGGTGACCTGGACACTGAAAGCGGGATCGCCGCCTTCGCAGCCGCCGCTGCTGCTGCCACCACCACCACCACCCGCGCCTGTAGCGCCGGATTTGATGGAGCTCTGCAGCGACACTTCGCTGACGCCGTCGATCAGACGCAGCCGGTCGAGCATCAGCGCGACCTCGGCCTGACTGGTGGCGCAACCCGCGATCGTGAATGTGGGAACGCTGCCGGGAGGGGTGGCGGAGGTCACCGTCGAGCCCGCAGCCGCGGTCGCGGTCGCGGTCGAGCTTTTCGCGGCGCCCAAGGTGGACGTGGTGGAGCCGACCGTGCCGTCCAGAGAGGTCAGCGAGGCATTGGACGGCAGCACTCGCCCGAGTTCGTGGAACGCGTGCGCCCAGTCAAAGCGCGAGTCCACGAGTTGGGAGACGGCCTGGACGCGCTGTTCGCGCATCGCGACAAAGCTCGTGTAGGGAGCGAGCTGGGTGGCGTGCGCCTGTGCCAGCTGAGTGCGGGCGGTTAGCGACACGACCTGGGAGCGGCGGCTTGAGATCTGGTGGGAGGCGCGGCCGTAGAGCAGCGCGAAGACCGCCAGCACACCGAGTAGGCCGAGCACGACGTAGACGGCTCCTCCGGAGCGTCCGGCGCCGGCGCTCGCGCCGGCTCGCTGATCGGCGGGGATCAGGTTGACGGCCTTCATCGCGGCGCCTCCTCGACGGCCAGGCCGGCGGCGATCGCCAGGCGCTGGGGCGAGACCGGCGCGCCGGTGAGGGCACCGTCGGCCATGCCGACGGTCTCGCGTGTGACCGGGACGCCCAGTTCCACCTGGAGCGCGTCGGTGAAGCCGGGGACGTCGAGCGCGGCGCCGCTGAGCACGACCAGCGCGACCTCGCCCCCGCCCTCCTGGGAGCGGTGGAAGTCCAGGGAGTTCCGTACCTCGCCGGCGATCTCGCGGATGCCGTTATCGAGCACCGCGCGCACGTCCGCGTCGGGCGTCTGTGCATCGGACGACTCGGAGGTGGTGAGAGCGTCCTCTTGGGACTCCGCGTAGGGCTCAGCGGACGGCTCATCCTCGGCGCTCCCCGCGGGAACCTGCGGATCGGGTGGGCTCGGCTCGGTGGGAAGCGTCTCGGAGGCGACCTGCTCGGCCGGGGCCGGCTCGGCGGGACCCGGTGCGGGAGCGGCAAGATCGGCGGAGGAGATCAATGCGCGGGCGTCGGCGATCGCGATGCTGCGTCGCTCGGCCAGCTCGCTCGCCATCGCCTCCAGGCCGCCGCCGACGACGCGCGTGAAGCGACAGACGGCGCCCTCGGCGATCGCCATGTTGGTGAGCCCGTCGACGTTCAGGTACAGGACGCGACCGTCATGCTCGGGATCGGAGCGGTAGAGGGAGCGGATCAGAGCGAAGGCGGACAGGTCGATCCCTTCCGGACGCAGACCTGCGTTGCGGACGGCGGCCAGCAGGCGCTGGACCATGTCGCGCTGGGCGGCGACGAGCACGACCTGCTGGCGGGGTCCCGTGGGCGTGTCGTGGACGCCGAGCGCGTGGAAGTCGAGGACCGCGTTGTTGAGCGGCATCGGCACCTGCTCCTGGGCCTGGAAGCGCACCGCGGCGTCGAGCTCCTTGCGGTCGGTGATCGGTGGAAGCTCGAGCGTGCGCAGGACCGTGCGCTGGTTGGCGACGCCGATGCGCACGCGCTTGCTCAGCCGGCTCTCGCGGAACAGCTCGCGCAGGGTCTCGCCGAGCACGCTCTCGTCGAGCGACCTCGCCCTCGCGGACGGTGTCGGCGGGCAGCGGCAGGGCAGCCGCGTGCTCGGCGACGATCGAGCCGTTGACGCGCGCCTGCACGGCGACGACGTGGCCGGGCTGGATGTCCAGACCGACGACGTCCGCGGCGGAACGGCGTCCGAGCCTGAGTGTGGGATTGGGTAGCGAGGGCATATCAGGTTGGTCTGGCCGGATGACGGGGGCGCCGCCGACATGGGTCTATCGGCGCGAAGGGAGCGGCGCTTTAGCGCAGAAAGTGATTGGTGTAAAGGTCGATCAGGGGCAGTCCCGCATATACGGCGACGACCGCCCCCAACGCCAGGAACGGGCCGAAGGGGACCGCCGTCTTGCGCCCTGCCTGAGCGCCCTTGCGGGCGATGATGACCGCGCCGACGAGCACACCGGCGAGCAGCGCGATCAGAATCGCCGGAGCGACGGCGCGGCCGAGGAACAGGCCCATGACGCCCGCGAGCTTGACGTCGCCCATGCCCATGCCGCCCGGATAGGCGAGCGCCGCGAGCAGCAGGAAGCCGCCGGCAGCGGCCCCCGCGATCAGGCGTTCGGGCTCGCCGGCGGGGTCGAGGGCAGTGCCGAGGACCAGCGCGAGAATCGCGCCGAGCAGCGTCAGGCGGTTGGGGATGATGCGATGCTCGAGGTCGATCAGGGCGGCTGGCACCACGATCAGGATCAGCGCGAGGCTGAGCGCAATCCCGGCCGCCGTTTGATGGACGAGCACGGCGCCGACGCACAGGACGGCGGTCAGCGCCTCGACGAGCGGGTAGCGCGGGGAGATCGGCTCGGCGCAACTGCGGCAGCGGCCGCGCAGCAGCAGCCAGGAGAGAATCGGGATGTTGTCGTAGGGCTTGACCGCCGCCCCGCAGTTGGGACAATGCGAGGCGGGGCTGACCAGCGATTCGTGGCGGGGCAGGCGGTAGGACGACGACGTTCAGGAACGAGCCGACGATCGCGCCGAGAACTCCCGCAAAGGTGGCGACCTCCATATGAAGCTGATCGACCAGGGCGGGCCGGTACTTGAGCAGCTTGATGGACAAGGGCACAGCCAGTATTGGCCGCCCCTCGCTTGGTGCATCGGAGCTGCAGATACACCTGCTACCAAACGCCACCAGCTTGACAGCCGCCGGTGCTGGCGGTGGTGCATTTGCGAGTCACAACCCCAGCTTCGACTTTGATTGTGAAGGTGTTTTTGTCGGCGGGAGCTTCAGTCGTGACTTCATAACCGGTGCCACCTTTGAGTTCTACCGCCGACTTGAGGTAGGCGCCGTTGTTGACCGATTTAGTCGGAATCGCTTTCTCGGCTTCTTCTAGGTTTTTCGCTTCTTTGATAGTCGAGTAGCTGCCGCTGTTTTCAGTCGCGATCGTCTCCGCCGTAGTCTCGGCCGTACGAGCCAACTCCTTCGCCGATGCGTCGTTGGCCTTGCCCTTCTGATTCAGGAACGACGGAATCGCGATCGCGGCGAGAATGCCGATGATCAGAATAACAACCAGAAGCTCGATAAGGGTAAAACCACCCTCATCCTTAGAGCGCCGGCGCAGTCGATACAACATTTGAATCCTCCTAGGATCAGCTTACAGGGCGCCAGCCCCCGGCTCGTCGCCATCTCGATGGCGACTCGGTCCTCTGGCGGACCGTCGGCTTTGACCTGTCGCCCATAGGGCGCCTGCCTGCCAAGACACTGGTTACGAGGCTTATCGGCACGACGACGCCTTATCTTTATGGGCGCTCATACGGACACCTTGGCCTCGACAGCGACTGTGGCGATCCGGCGAGCCACCACGCTCGAGCGTCGCACACAACAAGGGAGGCGACCCGAGGGCCGCCTCCCTTTCCTGCTTCTTCGTACTCATTGAGCTCAGAGCTCTAGAGACCGATCCCTACCAAACGCCACCGGCTTGACAGCCGCCGGTGCTGGCGGTTGTGCACGTGCGAGTCACAACCCCACCTTCGACTGTGATTTTGAAGGTGTTTTTGTCGGCGGGAGCTTCGGTCACGACTTCATAACCGGTGCCACCTTTGAGTTCTACCGCCGACTTGAGGTAGGCGCCGTTGTTGACCGATTTAGTCGGAATCGATTTCTCGGCTTCTTCTAGGTTTTTCGCTTCTTTGATGGTCGAGTAGCTGCCGCTGTTGTCGGTTGCGATCGTCTCCGCCGTAGTCTCGGCCGTACGTGCCAGCTCCTTCGCCGACGCATCATTGGCCTTGCCCTTCTGGTTCAGGAACGACGGAATGGCGATCGCGGCGAGAATGCCGATGATCAGAATAACAACCAGAAGCTCGATAAGGGTAAAACCACCCTCATCCTTAGAGCGCTGGCGCAGTCGATACAACATTTGAATCCTCCTAGGATCCGATTTGGCGCCAGCCCTCGGCTCCATCGCCTGCAATCGGCGATGCGCCCCCCATGGGCAGACCCGTCAGGGTCTGCTTGCGAGGGCCGCCGGCTTTGCTACACACCCATGCGGATGTTCTGCCTTGGCACCTCGGCACTGGCTATTGTCAGCGCCTGCATCGACCGCCGGGGGCACGACCTGAAGAGCTGCATAAAAGCTTGGACGCATCGGCCATGCGCCCCGCCTCAACCCTCTCCGGTAACGGCCTCCCCGCCCAGCTGGGAGGCCTGCGTGTCGACCCCGGACAGGCGCACCCCGCCGCCTCCGCACCACGGGCACGGAAGCGTGTTGGGGGAGCCCCCGAGGTTGGAGATCACTCGGCCAGTGCCGCGACAGGGCATACACTCCCGCGGTCCATGAGGCCCCTCGGTTCGCTCGCCGTCCTTGTCGCCGTTCTTGCTCGCCACGCAGGCGAGCAGACTAGCGTGTTGCCGAGCCGATGAGCCGCCAAGGAGAAAGCTCGGGGTCGATGTTGGCGTGGGTCGCGGTCGCGCTGATCACGCTCGGCGCTGCTTTGCTCAGGCTCACGCACATCGGCAGGGTCTCACCCGACCCGTTCTACGACGCCGCTGTCAGGAGCATGGGACTGTCCTGGCATAACTTCTTCTTCGGCGCGTTCGAGCCGGGCGGGAGCGTGTCGATCGACAAGCCGCCCGTGGACCTGTGGCTGCAGGTGGCGAGCGTGAAGCTGCTGGGGTTCTCCTCGACGACGCTGAAGCTGCCGGAGGCGTTCGCCGGGATCGCGGCGGTCCCGCTGCTGTTCGCGGCGGTCAGGCGGATGTGGAGCACGCCGGCGGGACTCGCCGCGGCGGCCGGGTTGGCGGTGCTGCCGGTCGAGGTGATCACCTCGCGCAGCGACACGATGGACGGGGTGATGATGGCGCTGATCGTGCTCGCGCTGTGGCTGATCGTGCGCGCCTGTGAGACGGGACGATATGCGTGGCTGCTGGCCGGGGCGGCGACGCTGGGAGTCGCGTTCGACGTGAAGCTGCTGGAGTCGCTGGTCGCCGTACCGGGACTCGCGCTGCTCGCATACCTGGGGCTTCCTGGTTCCCGCGGACGACGCCTGTCGCAGATGCTGGCCGGCGGGGCGGTGTACGTGGCGGTCGCGCTGGCGTGGCTGACGGCAACGCTGCTGTTCCCTGCACACGAGCGCCCATATGCGATCGGCTCGACGAACGGCAGCGCATGGAACGCGGCGTTCGTGTTCAACGGGACCGAACGCCTGGGGGGGAAATCGCCCGAACCGCAGTTCACGGTCTACATGCCCGGCCACCACTACCCGGAAGCGACGCAGTCAGAGCGCGACCACATCCCGATCGTGCCCCCCTCCCCCACACGCCTGCTGGCGCGAATCGGGCCGCTGTCGGGCGAGCGGCTGGGGCTCGAGCTGCTCGCCGCGCTGCTGCTGGGCGTGCCCGCACTGATCTTCACCCTGCTGGCGGACAGGCATCGGGAAGCCCGGGAGATGGATGGGCAGGAGTCAGACGGCGAGGCGGCGGCGGGACGGCGGATGCGCCGGGCCGTGGCGGCCGGGTTGCTCGTGTGGACGTTGACGGGAATTGCGCTGTTCAGCGACATGATCCGCCTGCACCCGCGCTACGTCGAGGGCTTCGTCCCGGCGGTGGCGGCGCTGCTCGGGATCGGCGTGGCGTGGGCCGGGGCAAGCGACAGGAGGCACACGACCCGGAAAGTCGGGCCCGCCGGCAGCGGGGCTGCGCGCCTGATCGCGCTGGCCGTGGCACTCGCGGCGAGCGTGTACTACGTCGAGCGCCTGCTGTACGGACGCACGGGCGTGTGGTGGATCACGCTCGCGGGCGCGATCGGCGCGATCGCGTTCGCGGCGCTCGCGCGCCTGAGTCCGCGTGAGCCCGGCACGCTGCGCTCAAGACTGCTCGGGGCGACGACAATCGCGCTGACGCTCGTGGCGGTGCTGGCGCTGCCGGTGAGCGCGGACGTCATCGCGATCGACAACGCCGTGACCGACGCGGGGTATGTCGGCGCGCTGCCGAGCGAAGAGCAGCGCCTCGTGAGCGCATACCTGCGTGCGCATCAGGGCGGCGCGCGGTATGAGCTGGCGGCGGAGTCGGCGACGCAGATCGGCTCGCTGATCGTGCAGGACTTTAGGCCGGTCCTGATCCTGACGACGTATAACGCGCGCGTGTTCACAGACGTGGCCGAGCTGCGGCAAGCGATCGCGAAGGGTGAAGTGAAGTACGCCTTTCTGAACTCCTTCTGCGGCAGGCACGTGTCGTCGGTCAACGCCGCCTGCTCGGAACCTGCCCTGTGGGTGCGCGCGCATGGGACAGACGTATCGCGAGCAGCGGGGTTGAGTCGTGGCGGCATACTGTGGCTGCTCCCGGGCGCCAGGCCATGAGCCCGGCGCGATCCGCCGAGGCGGGGAACCCGGACCTGACGGAGATCGCGCGCGCCGCGAAAGCCAGCGGACGAATTGCCCTCGACACCGAGTTCATGGGCGAGGGCCGCTACCGGACACTGCTGTGCCTGATCCAGCTCGCCGTCCCGGACGGTACGGCAGGCGAACGAATCGAGCTCATCGACCCGCTCGCCGAGGATCTGGATGGTACGCCGCTGGCGGCCGTGCTCGCCGATCCGCAGGTCCAGGTGGTGGTGCACGCGGGACGCCAGGACATCGCGCTCGTCCGCCGGCGCCTTCAGACCGAGGTGCGAAACGTGTTCGATACGCAGGTCGCGGCGGGCTTCGCCGGGATGCCGGCGCAGGCCTCCTACGACACGCTGTTGTCAGGCCTGTTGGACGTAAGGGTCGCCAAGAGCGCGAGCTTCACGCGTTGGGACGCGCGTCCGCTCTCGACCGAGCAGCGGGAGTACGCGCGCGAGGACGTCGTGCACCTGCTGGAGCTGGCGGGCGAGCTGGAACGCCGTCTGACCGAGCTTGGGCGCCTGGAGTGGGCGCGCGAGGAGTGCGAGCCGCTGCAGCAGGCCAGCGACGAGCGCGATCTGGAGACGATTTTCGCGCGCCTGCCGCGCGTGCGAGGGTTGAGCGCTTCCGCACAGATGATCGCGCGCGAGCTGGTGCGCTGGCGTGAGAGCCTGGCGGCCGCGCAGGACCGGCAGGTGCAGAGCATCCTCGGCGACGCGGCGCTCGTGGAGATCGCCAAGCGCAGACCCACCTCGCCAGTCAAGCTCGAACAGATCCGCGGTGTGAACCAGGGCAGCATGCGCCGGCGCGGACGGGACCTCTTGGAGGCGGTATCGCGAGGCGGCGAACTGACGCCGCAGGCCTCATCGCAGGACGCGCGCGCACCCGCGCCGGGCCCGGACGACGCACCGCTGGTTTCACTCGCGGAGGCGCTGGTGAGAGCGCGGGCGCGCGAGGCGGGGCTCGCATACGAGCTGCTGGCCGGAAAGGCCGACCTGCAGGCGATCGTCGTCGCGCGCCGCCTTGGCGCAGATGACGCAGACGTGCGCACGCTGCGCGGCTGGCGCCGCGAGCTGGTCGGCGAGGAGTTGCTGGAACTGCTCGACGGCAAGGTGTCGCTATCGGTGCGCGGGCGGCAGCTTCGAATTCTGTCGTGACGCTAACCCCTACCACCTGCCGCCTCACCAACCGCCATCGATTCCGCTAGCGTAACCGCCGAGACCAAACTCGGCGCTACCACCAGCATCCTGAACGGTCCACCGTATTCGCTCGGCGTTGGGCGTTGCTGCCCCCCCCCCCCCCCCCCCCCGCTCCCACGTGGACGTTTACGCCGACACCAGCTCCAATGGGAGAGACTCCAACGGAACCCGCCAGACCTTCGCCACCTGGCGTATTGTGTAGCACGCATTCGCTTCCAGCGTGAACCCAAATGCGCTCACGATGCCACTTGAGACCGCTCGATAGTCACTTCACGCGGACCGTAAACGTAGTTATCATCGCTGACGATCATTCGGTCTGTCCTATGTGGGTTCCCATATGATGTACGTCTCGTCGTCATAGGCCGCCACGATCACCGCCATCAGCGCTCCGACGACAGGGCCGGTGATGTCGTGACCGAGATCAGCGCCATCCACTAGTCCAAGCTCCTGCTCCGACGCAGACGTCACGAAGGCGTTTGTCGGATAACCACCCGAGCCGCGATGCACCGCAATGATTGCGTCCTCTGTGCCGTTCTCCAGCTCCGCCCAGTGAAGAACCAATTCACCAACGAACGCCGTCCGCAGCAGGCCGTCCAGGCTGGGTTTTGGGTGACGCTTCAGGCTCAACTCGTCCTCGACCACCAGGCACGCTGCGCCCTGCTCAGCGAGCGTTTCGAGCACTCGCGCGAGAGCCTCCCGTGGAGAGCCTGTTCCCGGCCCGATCACCGCTCCTTCACTAGGTTTCGCCAGTCGAGTAGGGTCAACGGTCTCCGGTGCAAGCGTGTATGCGTGCCCCTCGTGCTCTTGGATGAAGTTGAGCGCCGCAGGTGAGATCACCTCTCCTTGGCCGAGCGAGTAGCGCAGCCAGTCCAGCGCGATCGTCTGGTCTATCTCAGTGGGCCGAGGCAGGTCGGTCATGGCTTGGGTTCGAGTCGGCCGTCAGGGTAGAGCCGGTACTGCGATCCATCCGGGGCCTTGTAGTCGTAGTGTGGTCCTTGCGGCTCTCCGTGCCCAATGTCAGGATGCAAACTCTCTCGCGTATCGGGATTGAACCAAGCACCTTCCTTGCTTCCTACTGGCCCATTGCCCTTCCATTCCCAGCCCTCGCCGGGAGGCTTCGTCGGGTCGCTGAAGTTAGGTGAACATCCATTCTCGCGTTGGGCTTCTTTTTCCTTGAGCTCGTGCTCGCCTTCGTCATTGGGTCCTTCGTTTTCGTTGATCGCGTTCCAGATGCTTTCGATTCCATGTTCAACTTTTTCGGCACCAGGGTGGAGTGCTTCTTCTACGGATGGTGGCGGACCGCAAAACGGGAAGAAACACGGGACTCCGCCTTCGCCGAGTCCTTCCGCCGTCGATGACAGCCCCCTCGGGTCCATGTTGTTCACGGGGTTGTCGCCTGCATAGTCGTATGGCGCTCGCGTGACCGACGCCATCGGGTCGACGCTCAGGAACTGCGCAGTGGCGGGATCGTAGACGCGGGCTCTAAGGTAGATCAGCCCTGTGTCGCTGCTGGTGTATTGGCCGTCATATCCGAGCGGGGTTTTTGCTGTGCCGGTGGTGCCGGTGGTATTGCCGTAAGCATCGTAGGTGAACGAGGCTTCTTTAGCACCGGTGGAGCTTGTCAGCAGGCGCGTGGAGCCTTGCTGATCGTGGTGCAGATAGAGGATGGCGCCGCTGCTTGAGATTTGCTCGATGGGAAGGCCACCGGGGCCGTAGATGTAGCTGTTGGTCCCGTCGTTGAGGAGCAGCGGGAGGGGTTCGCTGACGTTCCAGGCCAGGTAGGTGGTCGTGCCGGAGATGGTCTGTGAGGCGCGTAGGCCGTTTCCGTCGTAGGCGTAGGTATCTTTGATTTCGGTGGTTTCGCCTTCTTTGGGCCGTTCGACCGAGGTCAGATTCCCCGCCTCGTCATAGCCGTACGTCGTGGCCGGACCGCTGGTGGGTTTGGTTTTGATGCGCTCCCCGAGTTCGTTGTACGTGTAGGTCAGGCTCGGTCCGGTTTCGAGCTCGCTGGCTTTGTCATATTTGTAGGTGCCGGTGCCCAGTTTGGTGGGGTTATCGGCGGTGTCGTATTCGTAGGCGATAGTGCCGCCTTTTTTGAGGCGATTGTTCGCGTCGTATTCGTAGGCAGGTTTTTCTTCGCCGGGCAGCCCTTTGCTGGTGACGGTTTTGACCTGGCCGTCGCTGTCGCGAGCGTAGATGAGCGAGGCGAGCGTTTCCGCGCTTTTGGTCATCTTGACTTCTTTGATCTGATCCCCTTCGTTGTAGGTGTATTTGTCTTCGTTTTTGGTTTCGCTGGGGAACGTCGTCGTGGTCGGCTCGGAGTCGGCATCGTAGGCAAATTTGGTTGTGTGTTCAGACCAGTCTGTGACCTTTTCCAGACGGCCGGCTTTGTCGTAGGTGCGGGTCACGGCTTTGCTGTTGGGGTAGGTGATCTTTATCTGCTCGTTGGCGAGGTCGTATTCGTAGCTGGCCGTATCGCCGTGGCCGTCTTTGCTTTCGGTGAGCCGGTCGAGCTGGTCGAGCTGGTCGTAGGCGTAGCTCGTAGTGCCGGTGCCGTCGGTCATGCTTTTGCGGTTCCCGTCGGCGTCGTATTCGTATTTGACGGTCGGGGTTTTCCCGTCGGAGTAGCTTACTTCTTTGAGCCGGTTGGCGGCGTCGTAGGTAAGAGTGGTCGTGCGTTTTGCGGGATCGGTCAGGCTGGTGAGGTTTCCCGCCGGATCGTATTCCTTGGTCGTCTTTCGTTCCAGCGGGTCGACGACTTCGGTGACCCGCTCGAGCGCGTTGCGCGTGTATTTGGTGATGTGTTTGCTGCCGTCGGTTTGGCTCGTGACCTGTCCGGCAGCGTCGTAGCCGGTTTCCGTGATCATTTTGTTGGGCTCTTCGACTTTGGTCTGCTCGTTGTCTGCGTCGTAGGTGTATTTCGTTTTGTTGCTGTTGGGGTCGGTTTGTGTTTCGAGGTTGCCGGTGCCGTCGTAGGTGTATTTTGTTTTGTGTCCGAGCGGGTCGGTGATCGTCAGCGGGCGGCCTTGGGCGTCGCGTTCGGTTTTCGTCGTGTATTTTGCTTCTTCGCCCGCTTTGACGTGGCCACGCGGACTGACTGTCGCGGTTTCCTGCGAGTCTCCGTTGTATTCCCTGGTGCGCTTGTCGCCTTCAGGATCGATTTCGCTCGTGCGGTCTCCCTGAGTGTTGTATTCGTATTTCGACGTGCGTTCCAGCGGGTCGGTGACGCTTTCCAGGTTGCCGTTAGCGGCGTATTTGTATTTCGTGATCTGGGTTTTGCCGGCGGGCGCGGGGCGTTCGATCACTTCGGGGTTGCCGTGGCTGTCGCGTTTGATTGTTGTCGTCTCGCCTTTGGGGTTCGTTGTGCTCGTCACGTCGTGGGTGGAGTTATACGTCCATTCCGTTTTGTGTTCGAGCGCATCCGTTTCGCTTGTGCGATCGCCCGCGGCGTTATAGCCGTATTTCACCGTGTGTTTGTTCGGATCAGTAACGGCTATGAGGTTGTACATCGGGTCATATTCGCTGGTCGTCGTCGCCGCGAGAGACGTTCCCGACGCATGCGTGACGCTCGTCGGCAGACCGGCGAAGTTAAACTGCTCCACGGTTTCCGAGCCATTGGGTTCGATGATGGTCGTTTCTGTACCCGATTCGATGGTGGCATATTTCCATTTGCGTTTGCGTTCCAACGCGTCCGTCTGAAGAATCACGCGATGGGAGCCGTCGTATTCTGTGGTTACGGCGTGGCTGCGCCCATCGGTCTTCGAGGTCATCTCGTGCGAAGTGTCGTATTTGAACTGCCAGCGCAGACCACCCCCACCAGGCTGGGTCACGTTCTTGAGATTCCCACTTTCATACGTGTATTTCACGACGTGTTTCATCGGGTCTTCAGCGCTTTCGACCTGCCCATTCGCGTTATAGGCCAGTGCGAGTTTCCGCCCGGCAGGATCGCTGACCGATTCAAGACGCCCTTCGGCGTTACGATTCATGGTCAGTGTATTGCCGTTGCGATCGGTCTCGCTCGTGAGCTGTCCGCCGCTGTTGAACTTCAAGACTTTCTGGTCTGGCAACGTGTAGACGTAACCGGTCCCTTCTTTGGCGAGCGTCGCCTGGACCAGCGGAGCCGCAGCAACCCACCCTTCGCCCGAACGCAGAAATCTAACAGTGCTGCCATCATCCTGATAGACGACTGCCTCGCCCAGTTCTTCTTTGACTTCGACATGAGCGCAATAAGACGCGGTCCAGCCATAGCCGAAGAGACCGGGCGAGCTCTGTTTAGCGGCAAGCTGGGAGTTATAGGTCCGTGTGAGGTTCAGTCCCGGTCCACGCCCCCCGACCGTGAGATCGGTCTGCGTCTCAACCTGATTGCCGGTCGCACAGTTGACTGGTTCCCCGAGCATACATTTGGGCTTATGTAGTGCACCTTCACTGCCAGGCCCGTATTCTTCTTCAGGCGAGACCACGAGCGGGTTTGGACCGTGTTCGCCTTCCAGTACCCATTGAATCCAGGTACGGAGAGCAGGCGAGGATTCAAGCGCGGCTTCCGTCGCTTCTTTGACAGCCGTCACACCCGGATCATGCGGATGAGCCGACTGGAAATTATATTCGTACCCATCTTCAAGGCTCTGGTTAACATAATCTTCTGGCCGGGAGAAGTGAAACGGCACGTGAGCTGCCACCGCATTTGTTTTGGCGATAACTTCTACGCCATTGTTATAACCCTCGAAACAGTCATTCCACCACCATTCCTGCATGATCCAACCACTAACAGAAAGACCATTGTTACCACAGTTACTACCCGGACTTTCCGGGTTTTCCGCTTGGGTCAATCCCGTCAATCTTTCCGTATTATCACAGACCGCCAAGTACCACTCGTTCCCAGGCGAATACGCATGTTCATGAAACGTGCCCGCTATTTCCTGACCAAGCGAACGAAAGCGCGCCCACCAGCCACTACTACTACATTCGGGTGGCGTCTGCGACGGCCCCTTTGGCCCTGTAATCGACAGCCACTTAGCGCCTTCGCCACCATCTAGACGCCACCCCACTTTGAGGGGAAAGGCACCGAGTTTTACGAAACCGAGTCCCGATTCGAATTCACTCATCGTGGCCCACAAGTCCGTGCCCAAGGTCTCAAGCCCACCAATCTGATCCCACAGTTCTTGCGCGAACTGCAATTCCGCTGCATGCTCAGAGGCCCAGAGAGTGCTACACACTTCTTTACACGTTTGCGGGTCTTTTTCCAACGCCCCATTCCGGTAAACCCATTCCTCGATTTCCGGCATATGCCTAACCTCGATTTCAGGGAGCGCAGCCGACGCCGACACTGGGAGCGAGAGCATTGCGACGGCAAACACCACGACCAGCACGGCCACCACCGTCGATCTGGGCGAAGGCCCACCGGATCGCACGCGTTCCCGAGGGCTACCCCCACACACGCAAGCCGCCACCCGTGCCCTGCCGAACCCCATCGCGCCCATCTGGCTCCCCCTCTCCGGTGATCCGGAATCGAATTGCGGGGCAGTCAATCACAGCAGACAGAACACGTCAAGTCATCTTTGGCCAATCGTTCGGTTGATCGGTACAAAGACTGGTGTCTGCCTCTTGCCAATCTAGCTCATCGGCGTCGGCGCCGATGACGGGCTTGCTTGGCGACGAGCTTCTGCCAGCGTTCAATGACGCCTTCGCGGATGGCTCGTTCCAAGTCGATATCGAGGAACTTGGCCAGACGGCGCCCAAGGACGTCCATCTCGTTCTCGTCGAGCCGGCCGACTGGGCCGGTCACGAGCGCCGACTTGTGTGCGCGCACGAGCGAGTTGAGGTCGACCGCGTTCTCCTGGCGCAGCCCATATTTCTCCTCGCTGTGCGGAAGGTAGAGGAGCGCCGGCTCGTTCCCGCCGCGGACTCGTTGTTGGTCGCTCGCGTTGAGCTTCGTGAAGCGCGTCAGCTTCAGCGCGGCGTACTCGGGCAGCACGCCGCGGGGACGGTCCTGCAGGATGACCAGCGGGCGCAGCTTCGCGGACACCTTGAAGGTAGGTACCGGGGCCAGCTCGCCGTCCCTGATCGCGCGCGCTGCCGTGGGGGCGTCAGCGTAGGAGCCGGTCTTGCCATGAACGTCGATGAGCTCGAACGGCGCCTCGGGCTGGAAGGCGGTGAATGCCCAAACCACCGCGCCGCGCAGGCCGCGGTCCGGCGATGGCGACGAACTCACGCTGCAGCGTGCGTGTCGAGGAGCCCATAGTCGAACTCCTCGATGTCCTCCCCGGCCTCGGAAGCACGATGGACCTCCAACGCGGCATCTGAGAGCGCGAGCTCCGCCGGCTGATGCTCCCCGAACATGCTGAGCATTCGCTGAAACAGCTCAAACGACGTAGCGTCTATGACCGCCGCGTACGCCTTGCCGTAGCGCTGAACGAGAATGGCCTCACCGGCTGCCGGCTCTGGAATACGAACTTCATTGGACGCGACCACGCGGGTGCGCATTTGGGAGACCTCCTTGACGTTTCTCGTACGAGAATAGCACGAGCCGTACGAGAACCGGAGCCACTACCTGATGTTGTTGTAAACCGTGAACAGCGGCAGGTACATCGAGATCACGATGAACCCCACGATCGAGCCGATCAGGATGATCATTATCGGCTCCATGATCGAGGTGAGCGCTTTCACGGACGCGTCGACGCGGTCCTCATAGAACTCCGCGACCTTGTCGAGCATCGCATCCAGAGCACCTGTTTCCTCGCCGACGCCGACCATGTGTGTGACCATCGTCGGAAAGATCGGCGCCTGGGCGAGCGGCGCGGCGATCGTGCCTCCGCGCTTGACCGAGGCGATCACACCGTCCATCGCCTCCTCGACCGCGACATTGCCGCCTGTGCGACCGGTGATCTCAAGCGCATACAGCAGGGGCACCCCGGCGCTCGTCAGCGAAGCCAGAGTGCGCGACCAGCGCGCAACCGCCACCTCCTGCACGATCGTGCCGATCTTCATCGGTATGCGCAGGCGAAAGTGGTCCCACTGCGGGCGCCCCCACGAAGACTTTTTCCACTTCAGGAACGCGATGACCACGACAGCAGTCACACCGAACATCGCCCACCAATAGCCGGTCACGACCTTGGAGGCGAACACCGACACCTTCGTGATCGCCGGCAGTTCGCCTCCAAACTGCTTGAAGACGTTGATGAACACCGGAATCAGAAAAGCGCACAGCGCGAGCATGATCCCGACCGCGACGACGATCACCATGATCGGATAGATCATCGCCGCTCGAATCTGACGGCGCAGCGAGGCGTCCTTCTCCAACTGGTCGGCCACGCGCAGCAGAGCGCCTTCGAGCACGCCGCCAACCTCCCCCGCCTGGGTCATCGCGATGAACAGCGGGCTGAACACCTTCGGGTGGCGCGCCATCGCGTCGCTCAGTGACAGCCCCGCCTCGACGTCCTTGCGCACCGCTACGATCGTCTCCTTCAGGAACTTGCTCTCAGTCTGCTCCTCGAGCACGTACAGAGAGCGCAGGATGCTCATGCCCGAGGAGATCATCGTCGAGAGCTGACGCGAGAAGATGGCCAGCTCGGAAGCGTTGACGCTGTTCAGAAAGCTGAGGTTGATCTCACGCGAGGCGTGCTTGTCGGCGATGTCCAGGACGACCAGCCCGCGCGCGCGCAGCTGGTCGGAGACCGCCTGCTTGGAGTCGGCCTCGACTTCTCCGCGAGCTTTGACCCCGGCGAGGTCCATGGCCTTGAAGACGTAAGTGCTCATTCGTCCGCTACACCCCTACGCCGCCGCCAACGTTCCCGCGCCGAGCAGGCGCCTGAGCTCATCCGGCGTGGAGGAGCGGGCTTCGGCGAGCTTCTGGGTGATCTTGCCGGCGCGCACGAGGCTCGCCAGCGAGGCGTCCATCGTCTGCATGCCCGACGCCGAGCTGGTCTGCAGGACCGAGTAGATCTGGTGGGTCTTGCCCTCGCGGATCAGGTTGCGCACCGCCGGGTTGGGGACCAGCACCTCGGTGGCGACGACGCGCCCGGAGCCGTCGGTGGTGGGCAGCAGCTGCTGGGTCATGATCCCCTGCAGCGCGACCGACAGCTGCACCCGCACCTGACCCTGCTGGTGGGAGGGAAACACGTCGATCACGCGGTCGATCGTCTGGGCGGTGTCCTGGGTGTGCAGCGTCGCGAACACCAGATGGCCGGTCTCGGCGGCGGTCAGGGCGGTGGAGATCGTCTCCAGGTCGCGCATCTCGCCGACCAGGATCACGTCCGGGTCCTGGCGTAGGGCGGCCTTCAGCGCCTCTGAGAAGCTCTGCGCGTCGGAGCCGAGCTCGCGCTGGTTGACGAGGCACTTCTTGTGCCCGTGCAGGAACTCGATCGGGTCCTCGATCGTCATGATGTGCTCTTCGCGCGTGCGGTTGATCTCGTCGATCATCGCCGCCAGCGAGGTCGACTTGCCCGACCCGGTCGGACCGGTGACGAGCACGAAGCCACGCGGGCGGCGCGTGAACTCGTGCACGGTCGGGGGCAATCCGAGCTCGTCGATCGAGGTCAGGTCGACCGGGATCAGGCGAAAGGCCGCGCCGATCGCGCCGCGCTGGTAGTAGGCGTTGACGCGGAAGCGCGCGTGGCCGGGCACCGAGTAGGCGAAGTCCAGCTGCCAGTTGGTCTCCAGGCGCTGGCGCTGGTCGCCGGTGAGGATCGAGTAGACGATCTCGCGCGTGTCGGCGGAGGACAGCTTCGGATAGTCCTCCAGCGGCGTCAGACGTCCGCGCACGCGCACCGTCGGGTGCGCCCCTGAAGCGAGGTGCAGGTCCGAAGCGCGGCGGGAGACGACCTCCAGCAAGAGCTCTGCGAAATCGATATCCATCGCCCGAACCATCGACAGATGAGGGCCCGACCATTAGCGCCGACGGTACGCGTTGCGGCGATTGGACGAAGGTATGAGAACGGGCTCTGAGCGCCGACCACCCGCGGGCATGAGTGGTCGCCCACCCGCGCCGACGGTGCAACGAGCTCAACTGCTGCCTATAACCCGAACGATCTCGGCGATCGAGGTACGCCCCTGGTGGACCTTCTCCAGGCCGTCGTCACGCAAACGACGCATGCCCTGGCGAACGGCCAGGTCGCGAATCTCCTCGGCGGGGCGGCGTTCCAGTGCCAGCTTCTGGATCTCCGGGGAGACGCTCATCACCTCATACAAACCGACGCGCCCGCGGTAGCCGCTGCCGCCGCAGCGCCGGCAGCCGACGGGCTCGTAGGCCTCGAGGTCGACGATCGCTTTGTAGCCGCTGTCGCGTAGGACCTGGGCAGGGACGATCGTGCGGCGCTTGCAGTTGGCGCAGAGCATGCGCGCCAGACGCTGGGCGACGACACAGTCAAGGGAAGAGGCGACGAGAAACGGCTCGATGCCCATCTCCACCAGGCGGGTGATCGCGGAGGGAGCGTCGTTTGTGTGCAGCGTGGAGAGCACCAGGTGTCCGGTGAGCGCGGACTCGACCGCGATCTGGGCGGTCTCGCGGTCGCGGATCTCTCCGACCATGATCACGTCGGGGTCGGCGCGCACCATCGAGCGCAGGCCGGCGGCAAACGTGAGGCCCACCTTCGCCGCAACCTGCAGTTGGGTGAGGCCCGCGATTTCATACTCGACGGGGTCCTCGACGGTGATGATGTTCTTCTCTGAGGTGTTGAGCTTCTGCAACGCCGCGTACAGCGTCGTCGACTTGCCCGAGCCGGTCGGGCCGGTCACGAGCACCGCGCCGTGGGTCTCGTGGAAGGCCCGTTCGAAGCGCTCGCGCTCGGGCTCGGCCATACCGAGTGTCTCCAGCGCGACGACGACCGAGTCCTTGTCGAGCACGCGCATGACGACCGCCTCGCCATGGACGCTCGGCAGGGTGACGACGCGCAGGTCGACATGGCGACCGTCGACGGTGAGGCCGACGCGGCCATCCTGGGGCAGCCGGCGCTCGGCGATGTTCAGCTCGGCCATGATCTTCACGCGCGAGACCACGCCGGCGGCCATCCGCCGCGGAACGGTGGTGACATCTTGAAGAACGCCGTCGACGCGAAAGCGCACGCGCAGCTCGCGGCCGTCGGGGGCCAGGTGGATGTCGGAGGCGCGGCGCTCGACCGCCTGGGCGACGATCTGGTTGACGAGCTTGACGACCGGCGCGTCATCGGCCGTCTCGTGCAGGTCGACGACCTCGGCGCCGCCCTCCTCATCATGCTCGTCGATCTGCCCGTCGGAGTCGGCGACGACGTCCTCGAGGCGATCCAGGCGCGAGATCTGGGTGGCGATGTCCTCGGGCGGGGCGACCGCGACGCGCACCTCGTAGCCGGTCATGATCGCGATGTCGTCGACGGCCAGGACGTTTGAGGGATCGGCCATTGCGACCAGCAGCGTGCGCTTGTCGGCGAACGCGACGGGCACGGCCTGGTAGCGCTTGGCGGCGGTGGTGGATACGAGGTTGGCGGCGGACATGTCGACCGGGAACATGCCGAGGTCGAGATGGTCCAGGCCGTAGCGCTCGGCGAGTGCCCGCGCGAGGCCGTCGTGGGTGAGCGAGCCACCCTCGAGCAGGACGCGCTCGGGGGTCGTGCCGAGGTTGCGCGAGCTCTCGATCGCCTCCTCGACCTGTCCGCGCGAGGCGAGACCCATGTCGACGATCACGTCGGTCAAGAAGCGCGAGGAGGAGCCCCGGCGGCTGGGTCTGGTGATACCGGTCCACTCGCCCTCCGGCGAAACCGGCACCGGCTGGACATCCTCGCCCTCGGGATCGAGCGCCGGCTGTGGCCCGTCGGCCAGTTCGATCGTGATGTCCTCGCCGATCTCGAGGTCGTCATCATCGATCGCGAAGTCATCATCGGTCACGACGGGCCGCTCGACCTCGATGACCGGATCGCTCGTCGCGTCGGAGTTCTCGTCCATGCCGAAGATCGCGTGCAGGTCGGGACCGGCCTGCTGAGGCGCGTCGCTCATCGCGAGCGCGTCCCGCGAGCTCGAGAGCACCGAGGGACAGCCGCCCAGAGGCGTCCATGCCGGCCGGCGCTAGTCGCGCAGGGCGTGGCGCATGATCTCCAGCGGCGGCTCGACGCCCGTCCACAGCTCGAAGCTGAGGGCACCCTGCGCGAGCAGGATCTCCAAGCCATCGACCGTGCGCGCGCCATGGGCGCGTGCGGCGGCGAGCAGCGGGGTGGGTGAGGAGCGGTAGACGAGATCGACGACATGAGAGTAGGTACCGACTTGATCGAACGTAAGCTCCAGGAGGTTGAGCCCCTGGGGCTCAGTGGCCGACTGTTTGAGGCTCTCGCCCTCAAGTTCAAGTCCGACGGAAGTGCAGTTGACGAGCAGGTCGGCGGGCGCCGGACGAGGTACGGCGCGCACGCCGAGATCGCGCGCGAGGGCACGAGCGCGCTCGGGCGTGCGATTCCAGACCGCCACCTCACGCGCGCCGGCCTCGCGCAGGGCCCAGACGACGGCGCGCGCCGAGCCGCCCGCGCCGAGCACCAGCGCGCTCATACCCAGGGGCGAGACGTCGAGCGCGGCGAGGAAGCCGGGAGCGTCGGTGTTCTCGGCCGCGATCGTGCCATCGGGGGCAAAGGTGAGCGTGTTCGCCGCACCGATCGCGCGCGCAGCCTGACTGGCGGTGTCCGCCGGCACGAGCGCGGCGTGCTTGTGGGGGATCGTGACGTTCGCCCCCACAAAGCCGGCGGATGCGAGCGCGCGGACCGTCTCGGCGAAGCGCTCGGGTGCGACCGGCAGCAGCTGGTAGCGCCAGCCGATGACGTCCATGCCGAGGGCTTGCAGGGCGGCATTGTGCATAGCCGGCGAGCGGCTGTGCGCCACGGGCCAGCCGAGGACTCCCAAGCGCGGCATCTGCGTCGCCCGCCTAGGATTTCTTCCGGCAGGTCGGGACCCGGCCGCCGTTGTTGCGCAGCGCTTGCTGGTAAGCCGCGGCGGCTCGTTCGAACTGGGCGAAGCTCGACGAGAAGACCTGCTCGCCGCAACCGTCGGCGCCCGCTACGTAGTAGAGGTAGGAGACGTGCGCGGGGTGCGCGGCGGCGTGCATCGAGGCGAGGCCGGGGTTGCTGATCGGGGTCGGCGGCAGACCGTGGTGGGTGCGCGTGTTGTAGGGAGAATCGAGCGCCAGCTGAGCGGCGGTGAGCGGGTGGGTGTAGTCGTTCAGCGCATAACGGATCGTCGCGTCGATGCCGAGCGCCATGTTCAGGCGTAGACGGTTGTAGATGACTGCGGCGACCTTGGAGCGATCGCCGGGTAGTTGCGCCTCGCGTTCCACCATCGAGGCGACGATCAGCAGCTGGTAGGGCGTGACGTGCAGCTCGCGCGCGCGGCGGGTGAATTCGTCGCCGAAGTTTTCGGTGAAGGCGATCAGCTGTTCGTGTACGAGCCGGCTTGCAGGGTCGCCGCGGTAGAGGTCGTAGGTGGCCGGGAACAGGAAGCCTTCGAGGTTGGGGGTGCCGGGTGGCGCGCCGTAATGGACAGGATCCAACAGCGATGAGCGCTTGGACGCCGTCAGGTAGCTTCCGGCCAAGCCGGCGGCATGGGCGCGAGCCGCGATCTGCAGGCGGGTTTCGCCCTCGGGGATCAGCACCCGCACGACGACCGGGAGCGCGATCGCCTTGGTGTGCTTGGCGCTCGTGGGCCGGTCGATCGCCAGCCACACCGCGACCGCGACGAGGATGAGCGCCAGCAGGGCCAACACACGCGCGAGCGGCGAGCGCCTGTGTGCCCGTCCCCGCGGCGAAGCAGGCTGTGACGGCGGAGGCTGTGACGGCGGGACGGGCGGTGACAAGACGGGCGGCGATGCGAGGGGCGGTGGTAGCGGGACCTCGACCACCTCCGCGACAGGCGGGGAGCTGCCGGCGCGCCGGCGAGCGCGCTCGGCGCGATCGCGCTCGCGTTCCTCCTCGGTGCGAACCGAAGACGGCTGTGAACGGTCTGGAGGCACGTCGTCGCCGCTCACTGACGCGCCCTGGCGTGCAGCCAGCTCTCGAGCAGATGAGCGGCCGCGCGAGAGTCCTCGCCGGCCCGGAACGAACCCTGCTCCTGGCGAGCGATGCGGGTGGTGAAGCGCTCGTCGTAGAGCTCGACGGGGATCCCCTCCCCCAGGCGCAGCGAGAGACGCTGAGCGAATGCACGGGTCTCGCGCGTCTGGTCGGAGTCGCCCCCGCGCAGCGATACGGGCAACCCGATCACGACCCGCTCGACGTCGCGCTCGCGGATGACCTCCTCGATCTCGGCGAGCCCGCGCCGGCTGGCAGGCACAGCGACGGCCTCGATCGGTGTGACGATCGTGCCTGAGGGGTCGCTGAGGGCGCAGCCGCAGCGGGCGCTGCCGTAGTCGAGGGCCAACGCGCGCATCAGGACTGAAGCGCCGTCTCGATCGCCGTGCGCGCCGCCAATACTGCCTCGTGAACCTTCTCCGGGTAGCGACCACCGGCACGGGCCATCGTGTCTCGACCCCCTCCACCTCCACCGGCAACCTCAGCCGCAACTTTCACAATCGCGCCCGCCTTTACGCCTCGTTCAACCAGCTTGGGGTCAACACTGGCAACGAATAGCGCACGATCGCCACTTGCAGAGCCCAGCACAATCGCAGCTCCATTAAGTCTTGCCTTGATCCCGTCGAGGAGAGCCAGCAACGCCTTCTCGTCTATTGCTGACACAGGCTCGGTAATGACGGTCGCCCCCGCGATCTCAACCGCCTGTTCAATGACGTCCTCGATGTCGCGTTTGCCATGCGTGGCGTCCTTTGGCCGTCCAGCTCGCTTCCATTCCTTCATCTCGTGCTCGAGCGCTTTCACCTTCTCGAGCGCGTCCTCAGGCCGGGCGCGCAGCTCCGCGGAGATCTCACCGAGTAGGCGATCGTGGGCACGCAGCAGCTCCGTCGCGCCGGATCCGGTCACGGCCTCGATGCGGCGCACGTTGGCGGCGGATGAGGTCTCGCTCAGGATGTGGAAGAGACCGATCTCGGCGGTGAAGCGCACGTGGGTGCCGCCGCAGAGCTCGCGCGAGTAGGAGCCGTCGCCGATCTGGACCATGCGCACGACATCGCCGTACTTCTCGCCGAACAGGGCCATCGCACCGAGACGCTTGGCCTCTTCCAGGGTGGTGGAGATCGCGCGAACGGGGTCGCCGTCCGCGATCCGGGCGTTGACGGCGTCCTCGACGTCGCGCAGCTCCTCGGCGCTCAGAGCGCCGGTGTGGGTGAAGTCGAAGCGCAGCTTGTCCGGACCGACATATGAGCCGGCCTGGCGGACGTGGGCGCCGAGACGCTCGCGCAGGGCGGCGTGCAGAAGGTGGGTGGCGGTGTGGTTGCGCTCGGTGGAGCGCCGTGGCGCGCGGTCCACGCGCGCGAGTACGGGCTCATCGGGCGCGAGCGTGCCCTGTTCGAGTGAGACCTCCAGCGCCTGGTCGTCACCGAGCCGGAAGACCCTGGTCACGCGTGCCAGACAGGCGCCGCCCGAGCACTCGATCGTGCCGGTGTCAGAGACCTGACCGCCGCCGGCGGGATAGAAGGGCGACTCGGCGAGCTTGACCAAGTAGCGCGATCCCGCGGTTGAGCCGTTCGTCATCGAGTCGCCATCGACGGATCGCGATCCGTGGGGGCCCGAACCTCCGTCGTTTGAAGAGGAATTGCCCGAACCCTCATCGGCGACGGGCACGAGCGCCCCGACGGTCGTCGATTGAAGCTCGGTCTCATAGCCGGTGAAGCGTGTGGAGAAACCGGTGGACGCCGCGAGCTCGCGGGCCCGCTCGCGCGGATCGGCCCCATCGCCTTCGCTCGCCGCCACACCAGCCGCCGCCGCGCGAGCACGCGCGCGTTGGGCGTCCATCAGGCGGTCAAACTCGGCTCGCTCGTCAACGGAGAGGCCGGATTCGGACAGCAGCTCGAGCGTGAGGTCGATCGGGAAGCCGAAGGTGTCATGCAGACGAAAGGCATCGCCGGCGGAGATCGTCTGCTCGCCTGCGGCGCGCGCGCGCGCGATCAGCTCGTCAAGGAGTCTGGTGCCCTGTTCGAGGGTCCGCCCGAAGCTGTCCTCCTCGGATGAGAGCCACTGCTCGATCGGGTCGCGCTGCTCAAGCAGCTCGGGGTAGGCACCCGCCATCAGCTCGCGCACGACGGCGGCGTAGCGAAGCAGGAAGCCGGGCGCCATGTCCAGACGGCGACCTTGCAGGATCGCGCGGCGGGTGAGCCGGCGCAGGACGTAGCCGCGGTCCTCGTTGGAGGGGACGACGCCGTCGGCGATCAGAAACGACATGCCGCGGGCATGATCGGCGAGGATGCGCAGCGCGCGGTCGGCGGCGGGATCGCCCGCACGGCCATCGGTCAGGCCATCGCCGCCGACGGCACCCCCAGAGAGCTCGCGGCCAAGCTCGATCAGCGGCTGGAATTGGTCGGTGTCGAACACGGAGTCCTTGCCCTGCAGGATCGCCGCGAGGCGGTTGAGACCGAGGCCGGTGTCGATGTTGCGCGCCGGCAGCGCCTGAAGATGGTCGTGAGGGTCCTGGTCGTACTGCATGAAGACGAGGTTCCAGTACTCCAGGAAGCGCTCGTTCTCGCCCCCGGGCAGGTCCTCGGATGAGCCGAAGGAGAGGCCGCGGTCGATGTAGAGCTCCGAGCATGGGCCGCTTGGGCCGACGGAGCCGGCTTCCCAGAAGTTCTCAGAGCGCGGACAGCCGACGATCCGCTCGCGCGGGACGCCGACGGACCGCCACAGCTCGATCGCCTCTTCGTCGGGTCCGAGCCCGAGCAGCTCGTCGCCTGAGAAGACCGTCACCCAGATGTCGGCGGGGTCGAAGGAGAAGACGTCCCGCGATAGATCCCAGGCGAACCGGATCGCCTCGGCCTTGAAGTAGGCGCCGATCGAGAAGTTGCCGAGCATCTCGAAGAACGTGAGGTGGCGCAGGGTGCTGCCGACCTTGTCGATGTCGGGCGTGCGAAAGCACTTCTGACAGCTCGTCAACATGGGCGCGGGCGGAGGTTCGCGGCCGAGAAAATAAGGCTTCAGCGGCTGCATGCCGGCGGTGGTGAGCAGGACCGTGCGATCGCTCGCGGGAGGCACCAAAGACGCGGAGGGGATGCGCAGGTGGTCGCGCTCGGCGAAGAAGCTCAGATAGCGCTCGCGAATCTCGTCAGATGTCATCGAGATGATCTTAAAGAGAAGCGATCGTGCCGTGTCCGACGATCAGCTCGCCGGAGTAGAGGCAGGCGATCTGGCCGGGAGCGGTGCGCTCAGCCGGCTCGATCAGCTCGACCTCGATCGAGGGATGAGTGCCGGCAGGCAGATCTTCGGCGAGGCGGCAGTGCAGGCGCGCCCCGCGGTAGCGGACTTTGATCGCGTCGACGATGACACCGTCGCGATGAAGGGTCACGTCGCGCACAGGCACGGTCTGGGTCAGCAGCTCGGCGCGCGGGCCGACGGTGACGGTGTTCGACGCAGGGTCTGTCGAGAGCACATACTGCGGCTCGCCGCCGCTCCTCGGGCCCCCCGGGCCGTGCCCGATGCCCAGGCCGCGGCGCTGACCGACGGTGACCGTATGCGTGCCGGGGTGCTCTCCCAGAAGACGGCCGTCGCGATCGACGATCGGTCCGGTGCGCGCACCCAGGCGGCCATGGCGGGCGAGGAAGTCGGTCCGGCGGGTACCGGCGAGGAAGCAGAGGTCTTGCGAGTCGGGCCGGCGCGCAACCGGAAGGCCGGCGCGCTCGGCAAGCGCGCGCACCTCGGGCTTGGTCAGCTCACCGAGCGGGAAACGCAGGCGCTCGAGCGATGCGGGCGAAAGCGCGGTGAGCGCGTAGCTCTGATCCTTGGCCGGGTCGACGGCCACTCTGAGCAGCGGTCCGAGGCCGGGTTCGTGAAGGTGGATGCGCGCGTAGTGGCCCGTCGCCAGCGTCGGCGAGCCGAGCCGGGTGGCGAGATCGAGCATCGCGTCGAGACGGACGGAGCCGTTGCAACGCACGCACGGGTTCGGCGTGAGGCCGGCCGCGTGAGCGGTGAGCCAGGGGTCGACTACGCCGGCACGGAACTCGGCGCGCAGGTCGATCGAGAAGTGCGGCACACCGAGATCGTGCGCGACCGAGCGAGCGCCGCGGACGGCCTGAGCGGAGCAGCAGCTGAGCGCGCCGTCGTTCTCGGGGTCCGACCACAGCTCGAGCGTAACCGCCACCGCCTCATTGCCGGCCTGGGAGACGAGCAGGGCGGCGACCGCAGAATCCACGCCGCCGCTCATCGCGACGAGCGTACGGCGGTCGGTCGGCGCGAGATGGGCCTGCCGACGTAGTGCCGAACCGAGCGCGCGGTGCAGCGCGTCGGCGGCGAGCTCGGCGGCATGGCGCTTGCCTGCAATCAGCCCACCGAGCTCGGCCGCGATCGCGTCGGGACCGATCAGAGCGGCGCCCAGCAGGGGGGTGTCGCGTAGCAGCAGGGCGATGACCGCGCTACCGGCCGCGATGGTCGCGCCACAGCCGCTCGCGTCAAAGCCGGCGTCGAGGATGCGCCCGTCGCAGCTGTGAGGGTCGAGCGACAGCGAGATGCGGATCAGATCGCCACAGGCGGCCCCGCCCGCGGCGCCGGTGTGCGCGCCGGCGGGGGCATGCCCGCGCGCAAGCGGTCGTTCGAGATGCTCAACCAGGCCCGTGGCAAGGGTCACACGGTCGAGTGTATGCAGCCGTCGGGCTCTTTTGGGCGGCGGAGCCGCAGAGCAGTGGCCGTGGCGCGATGGCGGTGGGCGGCGTCATCCCAAATCGATGCGCGACAGCTGGATCCCGAAGCGCCGGCGATGCGCTGTGAGTGCCGAGTCAGGACTGATGCGCTTCGGCGACGGCCTGCTCGATTGAGAAGGCGTCGGTGAGGCCGGTCAGCGTGGTCGTCTGGCCGTGATGATTGACGATCAGGAGCGTCGGCGTCTGAGTGACCTGGACGGCGTGTGTGATCGAGCCGAAGGAGCCGACCTGGCTTGCAGAGGCGTAATGGACGGCGACCCTGCCTCTCAGCGCACGCTGGACCGCGGGGAGTTCTTTGTGGACGGCGACGTCGTCGGAGCCGTGAGGGTTCCAGAACAGGATGAGGACGGTCTTGCCCTGCTGCAGCTCGTGTTCGACGGCGACCTGCATGCTCGGTGTGCCGGTGGCGGACTTGGTCTTAGGGGACGGCTTGACTGTTGAAGTGTGTTTGACGACGGTGGTGTGAACGACCGTCGTGTGGCCGGCGGTTGTCGATACGGACCGCTTGACGGTGACGGTGCTCGACGTGGTATGGGCGGACGACGTCGAGCCGGACGATTCGGCGTTTGCGTGTTCGAAGTCCTTGGCGTCACTCTGGGACTGGGCGACAGCGCCGTGAGCCTTGTTAATCGCGCGTGTCAGGCCTTCGACCCCCGGGGCCGCGCCGTGATAGATGTGCGTCGGCGCCGCGGCCGCTTTGGCCTCTGCGGCTCCCGACGTTGCAGGCGAGGATGCGGGCGCGCTCGAACCGGACGCGCTCGAACCTGAGCCGCCCGTCGAGCTGGGATGGTGTCCCTGGAGGGCGACAAACCACACGGCCACGAGCAGCGCGAGCGCGATGAGGGCGATCTGATAGGGACGGGAGAGCTGAGCCATCTGTCCCTGTGTCGGCAGGACGGGCGCGAGAGTTAAACGGGGAAAACCGCGGCGGACTCTTCGCACCGTGCTATTCGCCTGTGCGAAGTGGTCGCACACCGGCGATCCCGAGGGATCCGGAAGGAGCCTGCAGCGCTCTCAGAGTGTGCGCAGGCCACGCAGAACGGCGTGCACGACCGCATCGGCGGCGAGCGTGTCCTGGGAGCCACCGAGCATGTCTTTGAGCACGGTCTGCTCGGCACCCAGGATCGCGACGTAACGGGCACCGAGCGTGTTGGCGAAGCCGAGCTGGCCCTTGAGCGAGCGACCGGCGAGCTCCATCTGCGCCGTGAGTCCGGCGGCGCGGGCTTCAGTCAGCAGCGCAAAAGCGCTGGCCGGCGCATGGTGCGCTGGACGATCTTCGATCGGTCGGTCGCCGTCGCGGGAGGGCTCGTATGCGACGAACAGGTCCACGGCAGCGGGCGCGGCGAGCGGAAGGGCACCCGCGAGCAGGATGCGCTCGATCCCGGCAGCCCACCCGATGCCTGGAGTCGGGGGCCCGCCGAGCTGCTGGACGAGGCCGTCGTAGCGTCCGCCACCGCCGACGCCGCTCTGGGCGCCCAGCTCATCAGAGGTGAACTCGAAGACGGTACGCGTGTAGTAGTCCAGGCCGCGGACGAGGGTAGGGTCGATCTCGTAGGAGATGTGGGCGACGTCCAGACGGGCGCGGACCTCGGAAAAGTGCTCGGCGTCTTGGGCGCTGAGGAAGTCGCCCAGCAGCGGGGCGGTCTCCATCACACGCTGGGTGCCGGGGTGCTCGGAGTCGAACGCGCGCAGCGGGTTCAGCTCGATGCGCGCGCGAACATCCTCGGAGAGAGCGTCGGAGTGCGCCCGCAGGTGGCGTTGCAGCTGCTCGCGATACTCCTGACGAGCGGTGAGGCTTCCAAGGCTTGAGAGACGCAGGCGGGCGGAGCCGAGTACACCCATCTCATCAAGCACGGCCGCGAGCAGGCAGATCGACTCGGCGTCGACCGCGGGGTCCTCGGAGCCGAGCGCCTCCGCGCCGAGTTGCCAGAACTGACGGTAGCGCCCGGCCTGCGCGCGCTCGTGGCGAAAGAAGCTCGACAGGTACCAGAGCCGTACGGGCCGGCGAAGCTTGTGCATGCCGTGCTCGACGTATGCGCGACAGACGGGCGCGGTGCCCTCGGGGCGTAGGGTCAGGGAGCGTCCGGAGGCGTCCTCGAAGGTGTACATCTCCTTCTGGACGATGTCGGTGGAGGCGCCGACGCCGCGCGCGAACAGCTCGGTCGCCTCAAACGTGGGCGTCTCGATGCGCTCGTAACCCGCGCCCTCGAGGATCGCACGTGCCTTGGCCTCGAGGGTGGCGCGTGCGGAGGACTGCTCGCCGAGCACATCGAAGGTGCCACGGGGAGCTTTGATCTTGGCGTTGGTGTTCAACTGCCGACCACGCCGTCCGGGCGCGGTGCCCGGCCCCGGGCCGGCGATGGCGCCCGTGCAACCGAGGGTTGCCGGCCAGGGCGCAGCTCGACGAGGAAGGGATTGGTGGCGAGCTCGCGCCCGAGCGTGGTGATGCCCATGTGGCCGGGATAGACGGTCGTGTCAGGCGGGAGCGTGTCGAGCAGCGTCGCGAGCGAGCGCTCCAGCGTCGGGTGGTCGGCGAAGGGCAGGTCGGTGCGGCCGATCGAGCCTTGGAAGAGGACATCGCCGGAGAGGATCGCGGTGTGCGCGGGCAGCGAGAAGGTGAGATGACCGGGGCTGTGGCCGGGCGTGAACAGCACCTCGATGTCCAGGCCCGCGAGGCTCAACGACTCCCCGCCGGCGAGCGTGTGCTCGGGCTCATAGCTCTCGAACGGCCCAAACCCGGGTGGCGTTCCGAGCGCGATGTCCTCGAGCACGGGGCGCTCGATCTCAGGGCAGTAGACGGGGGCTGCGGTCGATCGCGCCAGCGGCGCAACCGCGCCGATGTGGTCGAAGTGGCAGTGCGTGATGAGGATCGCGTCGATCTGCACGCCGAGCTCGTCGATCGCGCGCAGCAGCCGGTCGGGCTCGTCGCCGGGGTCGACGAGCACAGCCCGGGTAGCACCGGCGGGCCGGACGATGTAGGCGTTCTCCTGGACAGGGCCAACCGTGAACGAGCGCACGTCGAGAGCGCTCATCGCGGCGTCGCCTTCTGGCCACCGCCCTGCTTGGCCTTCTTGCGCCGGCGACGATCGTAAACCCACTTGTCGGTGTAGTAGCTGACCACCGTGTATCCCACGAGGACGACCGGAAAGAGGCCGATCGCCTGGTTGGATTGCTTGAGGACCAGGATCACCACCAGCAGGAGCGCCACGGCGGCGAACATCGCCTTGACGAACGCGCCCCGCCAGGTGGGCGGCTGATCGCGCTTGTCGATCGACTTCTCCCGGCCCTTGGCCACCTGTTGCGCGTTGCCGCTCTTCTCCGCGGCGGTCGGCTTGCGTCCGGTGCGACCGCGCGACTCGACGACGCCGGCGGCGTTGCCGCGATGCTTGGTCTGGCGTTTGCGCTTGGTCTGGGCCATCGGTTACAAGCCTACAGGCCGAGCGTACGCTCGATCAGGTGCGTGGCGGGATCAAAGCCCAGCATCGGGACGTACTCAGGGAAACCCTCGAATGCAACGGCCGGCGCAAGACCGACCAGCTCCCCGCCGGCGACCTCGGCATGCCTACTGACAGCCGCCACGACGGCGGCGAGCGGGACGTCGAGTGGCCGCTCGACGTTCATCGAAACCTGCCCGATCCCACCGCCGAGCTGGACCCCGATCGCGCGCAGCCCGGGCAGCCCCTCGGCGCCGCCCTCGCGGATCAGAGCCGCGATCCGGCGCGCGTCGACGACCGTCGCGGGCGGGGCGAGCTGAAGGTTGAAGGCGACCAGCGGCGGGCGGGCGGCGACGAGCGTCGCCCCAGCGCTCGGGTGCAGGCGGGATGGGCCGAAGTCCGGGCGAAGCTCGCCCGCGGCGATGCGCTGCGCGAGTCCAACGACCCCGCCGCGGCGCAGCTGCGCGCGGGTGCTCGCCGATCCCCGATCGGCACCGGCAAGCTCGCCGTAGAGAAAGACGGGCACCGACAGCTCATGGCCGATCCGGTCGGCGAGGACGAGCGCCTCAGCACAGGCCACGCCGCGGGAAGGCTCGTCGAGATAGACCACCGGCGCGACGTCCAGCGCACCGACGTGAGGATGCTCACCGCGCGGCTCGGCGGCGCCCGACATCACATCGACCCGCGATATCGCCTGGGCCGCGCCGCGCACCAGCGCATCCGATAGCCCGGCGGGCTGTCCCACAAGCGTGAACACGGAACGGTGGTGATCACGATCGGAGTGAACATCCAGCAGCCGGACCTCGCCGCCGGCCGCAAACTCCCGCGAGATCGCTTGCAGAATGGACGCGTCACGACCCTCAGAGACGTTGGGGACCGCCATGAGCGTCGGCGGGTGTTGGGCGCGAACCTCCGCAGTCACGGGCACACAGTAGGGCAAGCGACATACTTCCATTCCGCGCGGCGAGGGACTGCTCGTGCCCGATCAGCATTCGCGGCCTGCCCCCCGGACGGCCGAGGGGCACGATGAAGGATGAGGCTAAACTGCACCCGTCCCGCCGGAGTAGCTCAGCTGGTTAGAGCAGCGGAATCATAATCCGCGTGTCGGGGGTTCGAGTCCCTCCTCCGGCACTCCTGTGATGTCTCGGGACATGCTGGACGTGTGTCTCGGGAGATGCTGGACAGTTTAGGTGGTTGTGATGGGCTGGTAGGTGCGGTTGGGGTTGAGCGTGAGCTGGCGTAGGAGTTGGCCGTTGAGGTCGATGACGCGGATGTCTCGGTCGGCGATGAGGAGCTTGACGGGTTGGCCTTTGTGGGCTCTTCCGACGCCGATTTTGTAGAGCCGGCTGAGGTGGCGCAGGCTGACCTTGCCGGTGGCGTCGACCTTGTCTTGGCGGACCCGGAAGTAGGTGTTCGCCGGCTGGCCGTGGGGCTGGGCCTTGATGCGGGTGCTGTAGGCCTGTAGCGGTGTGCGGCCTTCTAGTGTCCGGTGCGGGCGGATATGGTTGTAGTAGTGCACGAACGCGTCGAGCTGGGCCTGGAGGTCCTTGAGCGTCGCTGCGGGCGGCTGCTTGTCCAGGTAGCGCTTGAGTGTCTGGTGCAGACGCTCGATCTTGCCGCAGGTCTGGGGGTGGTAGGGCCGTGAGTTCTTTGCCGCGACGCCGAGCCGCTCGAGCTCTGTTTGCAGCTGTACCTTGCCGTGGCGGGCGCTGGCGGTGAACACGGCGCCGTTGTCGGAGAGCAGCGCGGCGGGTAGCCCGTGGAGCTCTGCAGCGCGGTGGAAGCTCTCAACGACGTCGCGTGCTTTGACGTAGCTGTAGGCGTGCGAGCAGATAAACAGCCGCGAGTGATCGTCGATCACGTTGAGGATCTCGGCGTGCTCACCGTCGGCGAGCTGCCAGTGGGTGATGTCGGTCTGCCACAGCTCGTTCGGGAGATCGGCCTGGAAGCGGATGAGAGAGCTGCGCGGCCGCTTCTGAGGCTGGGCGACGATCAGCCCTTCGCGCCCCAGGATCCGCCAGATCGTTCCCGTCGAGGGGGCCGGCAGCCCAGCCTGCTCGAGGTGGTGCGCGATCGTGACGGGCCCGCAGTCATGGCCCTGGGCCGCGAGCTCCCGGCGCAGCTTGAGGATCCGCTGCACCGTCCCCGGCGGTGTCTGATGCGAACACGAACGAGGGCGCCTGGAGCGAGGCTCAAGCGCCTCATAGCCACCAGCGCGAAAGCGCTCGATCAGCACATAGATCCAGCTCTTTGAGATCCCGTGAGCAGCCGCGACCTCACGCGCGCTGCGGCCCTCCAACAACACCGCATCCACCACATACCCCGCCAACCCCATGCCAGCCACCTTTCGTAGGCGTCCAGCATCTCCCGAGACATCAGTCCACTATGTCCTGCAACCACACACCTCCTCCGGCACTCCCACAAACCGCACTGTGATGCGGATTTCACGGACACGCGCCGACGGGCGCCGCAGACAATCCGTCACGGTGTCAGCAAAGTGCCAGCAGAAGCCAGGTACGTTAGTGATCGCAGGCCGCTAGTTGCCCCGCCTGCCCCGATTGCAGCGCCTTGCGCTCGCAAGCCTCCATCTGCGCGGCCCGAAGCTGAGAGCGGCGGATGTATTCGGCCTCACTTTGGTCTGCTCGGCGCATCGCTTGGTCAGCCGAGTGGGCAGCACTCGCCGCGAGCACGACCGACCAGCCACCGAAGCAAACGAATCCGAGCAGGATCAACGCAATACCCCTGCCGACCCGTTCGCGTAGCAGATAGACGACGCCGAGCACGAACCCGGCGAAGGGCACTAGCAGGGCTGCCAAGACTGCCCACGGCGGCCCGCTCCTGCGCTTGGCATCTATCTGCAATTCCCGATGCGTAGGCATACGGGTATATCGACTGGCGTTTGCGCCGAGTTTAGGTCAGCGCGGGGCAGCCACACAGACGCGGCATCTCAAGCTGCGACGCCTTCCCCTTCGTCATCAGGGTTTCTCATCTCTTGCTCTATCTGGGCGGCGCGAATCCTGGCGCGATCACGCTCGCCAAGCCACACGACGATCACGTCAACGCCCCACGTTGCAACGGCCTGCGCGAGCCATCCACTGCCCTTCGTATAGGCGGCCGCTTCGTCGTCCGCGAACGCGAGGTAGAGCTTGGCGCGAGGATGGCTCCGGCCGAGCGTAATCAGCTTGAGCACATCTGACGCCACCTTCCGCTGCTGGCCGCCCTTGAGTCTGCCCACGTGCGCGAAGATTTCAACGAACGCCGACTCGTCGGTCGCCACGCCATCAACTTGCACTGGGCCACCGTTGTCAAGCCTGACCTTTGTAGAAAGCAGTGGTCGCCCAAGCCGAGTTTCGACCAGCTTGCGGATTAGCGCCTCCGCTTCGCGTTGCACGGTCGAGGATTCCTCAGACTGTCCGCAATGATGCGAAATGACTACAGAACCCCCCGGAGAAGGCGTTATCCTCGACAGAGCCATGACCCTGCCAGTCGAATATGTCGACGCGCAACAGCTCTGGGATGAGAAGGAGAGGGCTCGCCGTGCCGATGAGGAGGCCCTACGCTCCGGGGAAAAGACTGAGGCGCAACTCAAGCGCGAAACCGAGGCGTTTGCTTTTCCGCCGGGCCGCGCTCGTATCAATCTGGACTCGGCCCGCTCCCTCTCCTGAGCGAGAATCCGCCAGCCCTGGATGTTGAGGCGCTCGATGCGATCGAGGTCTCGGCATCTCCGCTGAGTCTGGATGAGGCTCAACGCATCATCCCCGCATCGAGGACGTGGTCCGCGATCGGCACGTCGTCCTCGTTGGAGGACAGGCGGTCTCTGTGTGGATCGGACAACTCGACTTGCTTGTTGACCGATCATTTTGAGGGGGAGTCGCTCTCGATGAGCCGCACGCAGTGGCTAGATCATTGACGTGCTTCGCCGATCAGGTTCCCCAGCGGCCGTCTCTGCCGACCCTCGGCGTCCATGTTCTCGGGGGCGAGCCATGCCTCGAATCCACGCCGGATTGCCGGCCATTCCTCGTCGGTAATCGCGTACCAGGCGGTGTCCCGGTTGCGGCCCTTAACCACCTGATGCTTGCGGAAGACGCCCTCGGAGGTGAAGCCGAAGCGCTCCGCGGCACGCCGCGAGGCGGCGTTGAGCGCGTTGCACTTCCACTCCAAGCGGCGGTATCCCAGATCGTCGAACGCATGGCGCGCCAACAGGTAGATCGCCTCGGTGGCGGCCGTCGTGCGCTGTAGCGGCACGCCGAACCAGATGTGCCCAATCTCAATGACGCCGAACTCTGGTGTGATACGCAAGTATGAAGCGAGGCCGAGAGGCCGCTCGTCGGTGAGACGCACAAGTGTGAAATAGAGCGGGTCTTCCGATGTCTCGGCCCATATAAGCGTCTGGCGCAGGTGGTCTGAGCTTTCGTAGGGGCCGTCGGACAGATAGGTCCAGATCGCCGGGTCGCCGTCGGGCAGGTGCGAGGCGGAGAACAGCGGCACAGCGTCGCTTTCGGCGTTGACTGGGCGGGCCAGGATGTGGGAGCCGCGCAGCAGCGACACGGATCTCGGTCGTGGGATCGGCTTCCAGTCCAGCTCCTCACCGAGCGGAAGGTCAACGGGCACACTCATGGGGATGCTCGCTCATGGCATTGCCGCGTAGCCGTCAGCCGCCGCTTCAGGTTGTCACGAACCGCCGGCCACTCATCGTCGATCACGCTGTAGTAGGCGGAATCACGAACGCCCACATCCTCGATGATCATATGCCTGCGAAAGATTCCCTCGAAGCGAGCCGGAAGCGCGGCAAGCGCGGCGCGGGAGCGCTCGTTGCGACTGTCGGTCTTGAACTCCACGCGCATACAGCCGAGGCGCTCGAAGGCGTGCTTCAGCATCAAGAGCTTCGCCTCGATGTTCACCCCGGTTCGCCAAACCGACGGCTCCAGCCATGTGCCCCCGATCTCAAGGCCCCGATGGCTTTCGCGTAGCTCGTGATAGCCGGTACTGCCGAGTGGCAGGCCACTGGCGCGATCCAGAATTGCGAACACGCACACAGTGCCAGCTTCACCCGCCGCGAGAGTGTCCTGAAACCAACTCTGGAAGTGTTCCGGGCTCTTGCCTCTTGGGATCGTCCAAGTCCAGATATCCGGGTGCTGCGACGCGGCGAACAGACCCTCCCGGTGACGGGCGTCAAGTGGCTCCAGCACGATCAACTGGCCCACAAGACGTGCTGTCAGCCCGTTCCACATCCAGCCTGTCCAGCACATGCGGCGAACACAAGATGGGCTCGCGTTCGAGTGGAGAAGTCAGACGGCATGCTCGATACGCTACTCCAGCGTTGGCCCGCCAAACAGGGCCAAGTAGACACCGAAAACTAAGGCCAATGGACCTCCACCTCGACCTTGCTGACGCCGCCGGGCGGTCGCTGCGAGCCCGCCTGGAGGACGCGCTGCGTGATGCCATGCGCAGTGGACGCCTCCCCTCGGGCACGAGGCTGCCCCCCACGCGCTCGCTTTGCGTTGAACTCGGTGTGTCGCGTGGCGTGGTCGTGGACGCATACGCTCAGTTGGCAGCCGAAGGCTACCTGCACACCCGTCGCGGCGGGGGAACGACGGTCGCCGCGACGGTCGCGCTGGACCGCGCACCACTGGCCGGTGCCACGCCAACGCCGCTGGTTCGCCACGACATGAGCCCGTTCCGCCCGGCGCTGAGCCGCTTTCCTCGGACGGCGTGGTCCTCCGCTTTGACACGGGTGCTTCGCACTGTGCCGGATGAGCGCCTCGCCTACCCAGATCCCGCTGGCGTCCCTGAGTTGCGGATCACGCTCGCCGCCTATCTCGGGCGAGTCCGCGGCGTACGCGCCGACCCCGAGCAGATCGTGGTGACAAACGGTTTGCGTCAGGGCATCGACCTCTTGTGGGCCGCTCTCGCCGCAAACGGCGCTCGACGTATCGCTGCCGAGGACCCCGGCTGGCGAGGAATAGGCGAGACCGCAAGCGCCGCTGGCCTGGAGGTCGTGGCGCTCCCGGTCGACGGGGATGGATTGATCGCCGAGCGTCTGGAGCATGAGGACGTCGACGCGGTAGCCATCGCGCCTGCCCACCAGTACCCCACCGGCGCAGTTCTCTCCCCGCCCCGTCGGGCAGCGCTGCTCGCGTGGGCGCAACAGCGAGATGCGCTGATCGTGGAGGATGACTACGACGCCGAGTACCGCTACGACCGCCAGCCGATTGGCTCGCTACAGGGTCTCGCGCCCGAGCGCGTCGTGTACGGCGGCTCGGCGAGTAAGACACTGGCTCCAGCGGTCCGCCTCGGCTGGCTGGCCCTCCCACGGCACCTCGTGCAACCAATCGCCGACCGTCAGCGAGTGTGTGGGGGAATGCCAGCGCCGCTCGGACAGCTCGCGCTGGCTGATCTGATCGAGCGCGGAGAACTCGACCGTCATCTGCGCCGCCAGCGCCGACGCTACCACCGCCAGCGTAACGAACTGCTGGCCGCGCTCACCACCAAACTGCCCGAGGTTACCGTCCACGGCGCCGCCGCCGGTCTTTACGTCGTGCTGCACCTTCCCGACGGTCTCAGCGAGCAGGCGGTGCTTGCTGCGGCACGCTCGCGGGGCATCGCCCTGGAGGGACTCGGCACCAGCACGCCGGCAGTCGTCGTTGGCTACGCCAACCTCACAGACGCCGCCATTGAGCCAGCTATCACTGCACTTGCAGCAAGCATCGATCAGGCGCAGCGCGACACCTTTGCGGCGGTGCCGGCGGGCGACCACGAGGACCGCTAGGAACGCCTGCACCTCCCCATCGCTGAGGATCTGTGCGATCCCGATGACCGTCCGCTCGGGCGAGAGCTGCGACGAGGCTCAGCAACCCAGGTGCGGTGAGCGCTCGCCACGTCCGCTGTTCGTCATCGGCATAGCTCCAGCACGCTCGATGACACCGGGCAGATGCTCACGCTCGAACGAGACGATCGCTGAATCGGACGGCATAAGCGGGAATCTACGCGACCGAAGTCGACGCCGCGACCAGACGCTGAGCGCGCGGCTGCCCTCCGAGCGGGCCGTTGTGCCGACGGTTTACGTTGGGAGCAGGCCCAAGAGCTTCGGGAGGCCGTCCAGGGAGCGGATAATCTCGGCGCCGGCGTTGCGGAGCGCGCGCTCGTCGCTGTCCGCCGCGTAACCGATCGCTCGCATCCCGGCGGCAACGGCGGCCGTGACTCCTGACGGGGTGTCCTCGATGACCGTGCAGGCCGATGGCTGAACGCCCATCGTCGCGGCAGCCTGCCGAAAGAGTGCGGGGTCAGGCTTGGGGCGAGGAACGTCGTGAGCTGAGAACAGTGCGCCGGGCGGGAATAGCTCTCGAAGGCCGGTCAGCCCGAGCGTCAGTCGTGTCTTTGCCAACGCGCCTTGCGAAGCGACGCAGACCTTCAATCCGGCGGCCTTGACCCGCTGTACTGCCTCAGCAGCGCCTTGCACTGCTTTGAGCGAGCGGTGGAACTCCTCGGCGCGCTCGTGCTCGTATTCGGCGAGCCAGTTGGGCGACAACGACTGGCCGAGCCTGGCCTGCGCTCGGTCACGGATGTCGGTGAGCAGGAACCCTTGGTAGTCGCGGCGAGCCTCGGCGAGCGTGGTTGGCAGGCCCTCGCTCGTGAGTATCCGGGCGAGCACTTCGTTGGAAATCACCTCGGAGTCAACGAGTACGCCGTCGCAGTCGAAGATCACAAGCTCGTGCATGGGCGGCCGGGCACTCTACAGCCTGCCCCTGGCTGCCACTCGAACCGCGTCCGATTGTGACCTGGGCAGTGGCGCGAGCTTGATCGTGCCAGCCGGAAACGCCGAGTAGATTGCATCTGTCTATCCCGGCACGAACACAGGTCCAGACGCGCTGGCGTGCGGCTTGCACGCGCCCGCGTATGCTACGGCCGAACGTGTCCGGTGCGACGGTAAGAGATGCGAGCGAGGACGACGCGCGGGCGTGCGCGGCGATCTACTCGCCGTACGTGCGCGAGACGGCCGTCAGCTTCGAGGGCGAGCCGCCGACGCCCGCGCAGATGGCCGAACGCATCGCGGCGGCGACGCGCACGCACGCGTGGATCGTGCACGAAGACGACGACCGCGTCGTCGGATACGCGTACGGCGGGCCGCACCAGAAGCGAGCGGCCTACCGCTTCTCGTGCGAGGTCAGCGTCTACGTCGAGCAGGGCCGGCGACGCACCGGCTCGGGTCGCGCGCTGTACGAGGCGCTGTTCAAGCGGCTCGCGGCGCGCGGCTACCGGATGGCCGTCGCGGGCATGACGCTGCCGAACGAGGCGAGCGCGGGCCTGCACCGAGCGATGGGCTTCGAGCCGGTCGGCGTCTACCGGCGGATCGGCTGGAAGCTCGGTGCGTGGCACGACGTCGCGTGGATGCAGCGGGCGCTCGGCATCGAGGACGAACCGTCGCCTCGGGTGCCAAGACCGCCTCGCTCAAGCACGGACGACTGACGGTGATGTTTAAGCTCGGCCCCCGCACGGCGGCGCACGCACTGATCCGGGTCAGCGCGAAGCTCGATCACGAACTGGCGGTCACGAGCACGCTTCGCCGCAGCACATCGCATCACAGCAAGCCGAAGCAGTAGCTCTTGATGCGAGGCGGTGATGCCCCATCAAGCCCGGTTCTCGTGGAGCAGCAGCTCCCAGTCCTCGCGTAGCGGCTCCACTGCGAGCTCGTTGACCGCCAACGACACGATGCCTCTAGTGTCCTGATGCGTTAATTCGGTGCTAGATGGGTAGGCAGTATGTATGCCTATCTCTACGCCGGTTCTGATCGAGTTGTCCGGGGATGAGCGTGCCCAGCTGGAGTCGTGGGCGCGTCGTCGAACGAGCGCGCAGGCGCTCGCGCAGCGCTCGCGTGTGGTGTTGCTGGCCTCCCAGGGGCTGAATAACACGGAGATCGCGCAGCGGCTTGGGGTGCACCGGCCGATGGTGCGTAAGTGGCGCTCTCGTTTTGCTGAGTATCGCCTCGACGGGCTGATCGATGAGCCGCGCCCGGGGAAACCGCGGACGATCACCGACGAGCAGGTCGAGGAAGTGATCGTCAAGACCTTGGAGGGGACACCCAAGGACGCGACGCACTGGTCGACCCGATCGATGGCCCGAGAGGTCGGGCTCACCCAGTCGGCGGTGCTGCGAATCTGGCGGGCGTTTGGGCTTGCGCCCCACCGTCAGGAGACCTGGAAGCTGTCCAAGGATCCGCAGTTCGTGGCGAAGGTCCGCGATGTCGTCGGGCTGTACCTGAACCCGCCCGAGCGTGCCGTGGTGCTGTGCGTGGACGAGAAGACGCCAACGCAGTAGGTAACTTTGCGTTTGAGTGGGTGGGGGTGCGTCCGGTGGGAAGGAGTCTGCCGTGACGCGTTGTATTTATGGGGCTGATGGCTTCGCGTCGTGCTCACGCGGACGAGTACGCGGTTCGGTTGAACCGGGCGATCGAGTTGTTGGCCGATCGCTCGCGCGCCGACGCGGTGCGTGGCTTGCAGGCCGAGTTCGGTCTGTCGGAGCGTCAGGGACGCCGGTATGTGAACGAGGCGTTGGAGCGACCGGACGGTGTGGTGGTGCCGGAACGGTCGGTCGTGTTCACGGTGAGGTTGGCGCCGTCGCTTGTCGCTGGTCTGCGCAAGCGTGCGCGGGCCGATGGTCTGTCGTTGAGCGCGGTGACGGCCGTGGCGGTGGCTGGGTATCTCGATCAGGCGGGCGAGCGGCCCGGTGGCCAGGCGCGTTGAGATCGAGTTCGCGGGTGACCGGCTCGCGGATGCGCGGCTGGCGCAAGCGTATGTGCTCTTGGCGCCCGAGCGGCGTCGCGTGACCAGCAACGAGCGGAGGGATGATGAGCGAGACCAGCAGCACCAGCATGGTCGGGCAATCGACGGGGCCGGGCAGGGTGGCTGCGATCTACGCGCGGGTGTCCTCGGATCGGCAGCGTCGCGAGCAGACGATCCAGAGCCAGACCGCCGCGCTGCGTGAGCTCGCCACCGAGCGCGGGCTACTGATCCCGGAAGATCTGGTATTCGAGGATGAGGGCGTCTCGGGCGCCGTGTTGCGCCGCCCGCAGCTTGAGCGTCTACGCGACGTCGCTGTCGAAGGCCGCCTGGAGGTGCTGCTCTGCCACGCGCCAGACCGGCTCGCGCGCCGATACGCGTATCAAGTGCTGCTGCTCGAGGAGTTCCAGCGGGCCGGGATCGAGGTGATCTTCGCGAAGGAGCCGGAACGGTCGGGCACTCCGGAGGATGAGCTGTTGCGCCAGTTCCAGGGAATGATCGCCGAGTATGAGCGGGCGCAGATCGCCGAGCGGTGCCGGCGCGGGAAGCTGCATCGCGCACGGGCCGGCGCGGTGTCGGTCATGGCTCGTGCGCCGTATGGCTACCGGTATGTGAAGCGCTCTGAGCACGCGGACGCGTTCTTTGAGATCGATGAGACCGAGGCGCCAATCGCGCGCGAGATCTTCCGTCGCTACCTCGAGGACGGCGAGTCGATCGCGAAGATCGCACGGTGGCTCTCAGCGCAGGGCGTGACGACCAGGACCGGCAAGACTGGCTGGAACAACGCGACGATCTGGGGATGCTCCGCAACCCCGCCTACGCCGGTCAAGCGGCTTACGGCAAGACGCACGCGACTGGCGCGCCCGTGCGCGCGACGCGTCAAGCGCGCCAGCGTGGGCAGCGCTCGACCCGGGTTTCGCGAGAGTTCGTGAGCGCCGAGGAGTGGAAGTCGATCGCGGTACCCGCGCTTGTGAGCGCCGAGCAGTTCGAGCTGGTCGCGCAGCGACTGGAGCGCAACCGGATTATCTCCCCGCGCAACACCAAGCGCCCGTCGCTGCTGCAGGGGATCCTCGTCTGCCGCCACTGCGGCTACTCGTACTACCGCTGCTCGACCCGCAGCAAGAACGAGAAGCTACGCGAGTACTACCGCTGCTCAGGCACCGACGGGCACCGCCGCCCCGAGGGACGCGTTTGCGACAACCGGCCCGTCCGCCTCGCCGAGATCGATGAGCTCGTCTGGAACCGGGTGCTCGGACTGCTCGAAGATCCGACACTGATCCAGGCCGAGATCGACCGCCGGCTTGAGACGATGCGTGCGACGCACCCTGCCACCGGGCGTCGGGACGCGCTCGCGCGTGACCTCACCCGAGCCCAGACCGCGCTGCGCCGGCTACTGGACGGCTACCAGGAGCAGCTGGTCACGCTCGAGGAGCTCCGCGCTCGCACGCCCGAGCTACGCAAACGCGAGGCGACCGTGCAGGCACAGATCGACGCGCTCGACGCCGATCTGCACGACGCCGAGACCTACCTCAAGCTCACCGAGACACTCGAAGGCTTCCGCGCACGTCTCTCAAGCAGCGGACAGAACCTGACCGTCGAGCAACGCCAACAAATCATCCGGCTCGTCGTCCGGGAGGTCCTCATCGGCGAAGACGACATCACGATCCGCCACTCCATCCCGGTCCCCACCCGCGACCAGCCACCCGGTTACCTACTGCGTTCAGGTAGTCGAGAAGTCCCAGATCCAAGCACTGGACCGCACCGCGCCGATCCTGCCGATGTTGCCTGGCACCCCCGAGCGCGCGACGCACGACTACAAACGCGCGGGCACCTCAAGCCTCTATGCCGCCCTGGACATCACGACCGGCAAGGTGATCGGATCGCTGCACGCTCGCCACCGCGCGATCGAGTTCAAGAAATTCCTACAAACACTCGACCGCGAGGTCCCCGCCGAGCTCGATATCCACGTGATTCTCGATAACAGCTCAACCCACAAGACACCAGCCGTCAAGAAATGGCTGCTCGCGCACCCACGATTCGTGCTGCACTTCACCCCGACCAGCAGCTCCTGGCTGAACCTCGTCGAGCGTTGGTTTGCCGAGCTCACCAGCAAGAAGCTCCGCCGCGGCACCCACCGCTCCGTGCGAGACCTCAACACAGACATCCGCTCCTGGATCGACACCTGGAACGAAAACCCCCGCCCCTACGTCTGGACCAAGACCGCCGACCAAATCCTCCAATCAATCAGCCGCTACTGCAACCGAATTAATGCATCACAACACTAGCTTGATCGCACCGGTAGGAAGGTGGACCTTGCCGAGCCAGCGCTCGCCGAGCTGGATATTGGCCCGGACGTGTAGGTGCGGGTCAACAACCGGGCTCTTTCCGCGCGGATGCCAGTGATAGGCGAGCAACTCGCCGGGAGGATGTCCGGATCGTCGTGGAACTTGGAGGGCGGCCTCCGGGGTTTTGACGGTCAAACGGTAACGGTTTGTGGCACTTTGGTGTGAATAGTGGTGGTGGGGCTGGGTGAGGCGGCTCGTGCTGCGTGGCGTTCGATCGCGACGACGAGCTTGGCGAGGTCACGGTAGCCGATGATTCGCCGGAATTGTTGCTCCGCTTGGAGCATCCCGGCGGCGGTCCAGCGCTTGCGCATGTCGCCATCGTGCCGGCGCTTGACGTTGCGCTGGGTGTGGCGGACGATCTCGATCATGCTCTCGCACGCGTTTGTTGAGCACAGCGTCTTTGCGAGCTGGCCGCCGATCCCGAGTCGCATTAGCGTCAACGTCTCGCCCGTCCCCTCCTTGAGCGAGGCGGCGGCGTCGGGCCATGTGCGCTCGAGCTCTGAAGCGAGAAGTTCGAGGCGCTGCTCGGCGAGATCCGGGTCCTTGAGCGCCCACGCGCCGCGGATCCTGGCGCGTCCGACACATTGCCAGGCAATGGGTGTCTTGACGCGGCGACGACTGACCGTTCGTGCTGCGTCTCGCGGCCCGTGAGATCGACCGATCCGTCGCACACCACTGGTACGGTGCTCATATGTGCGTATTGTTCGGGTCAGGACCCTCATCGGATCCCGGTGACGAGCGCGACGCGCATCGGTGGTTCGCCGGAGCGACACTTCTCGGTCGCTCCTCACGTCCTGTAAACCGCTACGCCGGGCAGCCTGTCGGCGACATCGGCTCACGCTTCCAGTCGACTCAGCCCGTCGCGAGCTAGGTCGCCGCGTGGCCACCGCTGCTGACCGCCTGTTCGAGATCGCGCTCGACGAGATCTCTCAGCAGCGCGCCATCGTTGAACGCGCGCGCACTGCGGTCGCGCCAGTAAGTGCTGCGGCGATTGCAATCGCCGCAGCACTCGTCAAACCAGCATTCGACGCTTCAGGGCTGTGGCCCAACCGCTGCGCGGTGATCGGCATCGCGGGTGCGATCGGCGTCCTCGTCTGTAGTGTGGTCGTTCTGCTAGAGCCGCTCGGCAGACTGGAGCTTGTGCTCAAGTCCGAGGCGCTTCGCAGCAACGAAATCGTTCAGCGATCATTGGGCGATGCCACCGGGTTTCAGCTCGCACTCTCGAAGTGGATCGGTACGACCTTCATCACGAAAAACCGGGGCGGCTTGCTACGCGTGCGGATCATCTCGACCGCAATGCTGCTCGCGTTCGCGATCGAGGCGACCGGCCTAGCACTCGCAGCGATCCTCCCCCCTCCTGCCAAGCCGCCATGCGGGGCCTCTACGCATCCGTGCGCCAAGACCCCTAGCGGACTGGCGCTCACCAGCCTGCTCATGGGCGTCGCCGGCAACCTGCAGCTTCGAGGGCAGCTCGATAGACCGGCAGCGGGGTCGCTAAGCGTGTTGGTCGTGTACAACCGCGGCCTGGCAGGGCGAGCGACGCTTAGCACTCCCATCCGTGGGGGCCGTTTTGCCGCGGTCGCTGACCCGACCAGCCACCGGCACCAGGTATGCAGCGCGCAATACAAGATCGCCTACCCGGGCTCGACAACGGTTGCTGCCGGCACTATCACAGGCCAGATCGAGATCCCCTGCAGAGGCCGCCATCCCTGGTCGGCTCCCGCAAACGGAGGCTGGATGCACCCACCCTCGCACCTGTGGCAATCCGCCGAGGAACGTCGTACACTCCTTCGTAATGGCTTACGAACATACCCTCAGCGAGGAGCAAGTGGCTGAGCGGCTCGATGAGGCCTCGGGTAAGGTCGACAAAGACGAGGCACGCGAGATCGCGAGCCAGCTTCAACGCCGTGGGCTCGTGGTCGTAGAGCGAGACCCAAACATCCCCACCGTTGACGAACTGGTCGCGGCACTCGACGCCGATCCCAACATCGCGGCCAAGGACGAGAGCATGTTTCCCCGTCCCAATCGCAGCGGCCGCAGCAAGACCCGGGACGCGGGCCTCATTGGGTCACGCCCGGTCGGGACGGGCAACTAGCCGTCCAGCGGTGAGCGATCCTCCGGGGTCCGATTCTGGGTATCGCCCAATACTCCGCTCGAAGGAGCGCCCGGGCATGTCGTGAGCTGCTAGTAGGTCTATCGAGCGACCGCGGGCCGACTGCAGAGTGCGGGTTGAAGGACCACCGAGGGACCACGGACCCACCTGCTACCCGATAACCCCCGTCGTTCCGGGCTTTCTGCGATGGGCGATACTGGGCTCGAACCAGTGACCTCCGCCTTGTCGAGGCGGCGCTCTCCCAGCTGAGCTAATCGCCCTGGGACAGAAATTCAAGCCTATCAACGCGAAGCGCTGCGAAGACGTCAGCGTGCCGGAGCGTCAGCCAACCCCGAAACAGCAAACACAAGGCCCGGGCGACCCTCCCAGAAACGCCCGGGCCTCGCGGTACGTCAGGGCACGATCACCGTCTGGCCTTCACGTCCAGGTTCGACCGAGTCCGCGCCGCTGGAGCCGGCTTCGCCGGGGATGATCACGCCTCTCGTGCCAAGACCCGCTTCGGCGCCGCCTTCAACGCCGGATGCAGATTCGACGCCGGCTTCAACGCCCGAGCCAGATTCGACGCCGGCTTCTACGCCGGAGCCGGCCGCTTCGACTTCGCCATAAGGGCTCTGCGAGCCGCGCGGTGAGCTGCCGCCGTTTGGCGACTGCACCCCTCCGGCAGAGCCGCCTTCAGTCTGGACCGCGCCCTGGCTCGCCGAGGCGGAAGAGACGCCTTCACCGGCCTCGATCTTCTTGACCGCCTGGGCGACCAAGTTCGAGGAGATCGCGAAGCCCACGCCGGTGCTGCCGGGCTGAGAGCCTTCCGAGCGGGCCGCGCCGGATGCGATCTGCGAGTTGACGCCGATCACTTCGCCCTGTTCGTTGAGCAGCGGTCCGCCCGAGTTGCCCGGGTTGAGCGCCGCGTCGGTCTGGATCGCGCCAGTGATCTTCGAACCGTTGGGCGCAGATATTTCGCGGCCGAGCGCCGAGACGATGCCGCGTGTGAGGGTCTCGTCGAGGCCATACGGGTTGCCGATCGCGTACACCGGGTCACCGACCTGCACGGAGCTCGAGCTCACCAGGTTCAGCGGCTTCAAGCCCAGGCCGGACGGATCGATGCGGATGAGCGCCAGGTCGTTGTTGGCTTCCTCGCCGACGAGCGTCGCGGTGCGGGTCACGCTCGAAGACTTGCCCGGGCCTGCCACGATGCTGCTCGCGCCCGCGACCACATGGTCGTTGGTGAGGATCAGACCCTGGTCGTTGAGCACGATGCCCGTGCCGCTGTCTTCGCCCTGCGACGTGACCGTCTTGATCGCAACAACGCCAGTGGAATCACGCTGGTAGACCTGGGTGGCCGTGAGCGCCGTGGATGAGACCTCGCGACGGGTTCCCGTCGAGGAACCGCTCCGTACCGACGCACTGGTTGTGCGCACTGCCGGCGTGGAGCCTCGACCGCCGGCGCCCAAAGTGAGCACTGCGACGATCGCGACGGCCGCTCCGGCGATTGCGGCGAGCAACATGGGTGCGAGTAGACGTTTCACGGACCACCTCCAAGGGTTCATTGGGATGAGGCCATGATGCGTCTGTTCGCTGTGCGGACGCTAACAATGTCCCAAAGCGCCCATAAGGGACGGAGAAATAGTTGATAACCGCACCGAAGCGCCCGATAAGCTAGCGGTGGTACCTGGCGACGTGGCGGAGTGGCTACGCAGCGGCCTGCAAAGCCGTCTACACCGGTTCGATTCCGGTCGTCGCCTCTAATGAGAACAACCTGCAAATCAGATGGTTTTGCGGTTTTGGGTCCGACGAAACTCGCGTTTGTCTCCCCAAAAACGGTCCAACTCTCCCCAAACTCTCCCCAAACCAAGTGGCTCATCACACAGAAAGGGGGGCGAGCCGCATGGCCTCGCCCCCCTTTTGAGCTCGCTTCAGCGCCGTCAGGCGGCGCGACGCAGCGGGATCACGTTCGATTGATCCTCCGTCTCCTGAACGGGGGTGGACGCCCACAGTTCCGTCAGCTTCACCGCCGCGTCCGAGTCGGGGGCATAGTGCAGATAGCGTTCGGTGGTGGTGATGTGTCGGTAGCCCATCAGCCGCTGGATCTCGTGGATCTTGAACCTGCGGATTGCCTGCGTGCCAAACGTGTGCCGCAGGTCGTGCAGGCGCAACCTGGGCAGGCCAGCTCTTTCGGAACGCCGAGCTGGCGAGGCAGCTCGCACGCGATCGCCTTGGCCTGCGCTACCTCTTCCGCGCGTGGTCTGTCCTTCAAACCCTCCAAACGCTCATCGGCGAAACGTTTTCGCCAGCGCCCGACAACCTCCGGGGACATGTCGAGCCGATTGCCGATCTCGACATTCGGCTCGTCATCAGCAGCGTAGAGCACGACCGCCGTCCAGTACGTCGCGCTGGGTGTCGATCGTGATCAGCGCTGCCGCTGCGAAGTTCGGGGCGGTGTAGGGGTACCTGCCAAGCGGTTAGCAGCGTTCATCGCCAGATGCTCCCACACGCATTCGATCGAACCGCATCTCAGCCGGTCCGACCATGGCGCCCGCCATTGGTTGTGAGCCTCGGAGATGTGCTTAGCGCAAACGTGTCGAGCGATGCGCGGATCGCTGTAGTGAAGGCGTCGTTGTTGTCGCCGGCGACCATGTGGCGGCGTGTGGGACTTCGGTCAGCGTGGCATTCGCTGCGAGCTCTGTGAACTCGCGTGCGATGCTGGTGGTGAGCACGTCGCTGTCTGCGCCGCGAACGAGCAGGCAGGGTTGACGTAGCCGTGTGGCGGCGGTTGTGAGGCGCTCGGAGAGTTGGGCTTGGTTCTGGATCAGTGGGCGAGCCTGGGTCAGGATCTCTGGGTCCCAGTGCCAGATCCAGCGTCCGTCCTCGTTGCTCCAGTGCTTGTCGGTGTGGGTTTCGAGGATCGACCAGGCGTTTTCCTCGGCGGACTCCTCGACACGGATCAGCTCGATCGCATCGCCGGCATGGAAGCGCCGGCCCCACTCGATCGCCTCATCCCGGCCCGTTCTGACGAGCAGCGCGGTGTGCGTCTCGGCGAAGACGTAGTTGGACGTGACCAGCGGTACGCGTTCGGCCACCAGCGCGGACAGCGCCGCCAGCGCGCTGCGTCGTGCTCGCGCTCAGAACGGTTGCGCAGAGCGACGAACGCGCCGGTGTCGACGAAGACCCTTCTCAACCGTAGATGTCCTGGTCGAGCGTTTGCACGCTGGAGCGCTCCGCTCCCTCGACAGGTGGCTCGTGGAGCAGGTAGCGAATAAGCGGATCGCGAGCTTGGCTCGGCCTGCGCGAGCGCGCGGCGTCAACCAGCTCACGCACGACCCCCGCGATGCTCCCCCCTGGCGCGCCTGCTGCTTGAGCCAGCGATACTGACCCTCGTCGAGATAGAGCTGCGTACGGTGCCGCATGACTCCACGCATACACGGCAAATCCCGATGCTGAGGGATCAAGAGTGGGGGGGCCGCGCCTGCGACCCCCCCTACCCCTCCGTACCTTATAAAAGCTACTGCGGCAAGGTCAACGCCGTCATGGTTTGAACGACAGCGTTTTGCCGCCCGGGTTTTCAAGCAGGGTCGTGCCTTCGATCGCGCCCTTACTGCTGCCACCTACGGTGCAGTTGAGTTTTTCTGAGTGCGAGTCGAATGTCTCGTCTACCCCTCCCGTGATGTTTTTGACCAATGCGCTGGTGCTACCCGTGCATACGTCGGTTACCACCCCGAGCAGCGCGTGGCAATGGTAGGTGAACCCTGTTGCGCCGCCACCCCCTTCCGAGATCAGCTCTCGCGTTTCTGAGGTGGTGACGAGGGCGGTACGCCACGGCAGGCCGTGAGCTTCTACCGTGCTCCCAGCTTCGCACACCGGGTTTTCGCCGGCGCCTTTGCAGCCTGTCAGGGTCAGTTTCGTCAGTTCTCGCCCGCCGCCCGGACCAATCGGACCTTCCCCAGCGGCTGCGCATTCGATTACAGGTTTACCGGCCTCCCCCGTGTCAGTGAACTTCAGCGTGCCTTTCGATTTGACGGTCACGACTGTTTCCACATAATTGCCATTGAGCCGCCATTCCGGCGTTTTCACCGCCAGCTGCCCGCCGTTGACGGGCTTGATGGTCTCAGTGCCGCGAAAGACGAGCGTTCCTACCGTGCAGTGACCGACTGCCGATTCTTTGTCGAAGGCAGCCTTTACGCCTTCGGTGAAGTTTGTCATTGCCATCGTTGTTTCGGCGCCGTTACAGTGTTCTTCGATTTTGCCTTTGACGCCGTTGCACTTCACGATCCATTCCGGTGTGCCGCTGCCGCCGTTTTTGATCGCGTCGCGTGGCGCTCCGGTGGCCGTCAGTTCAGTCGTCCAGGGCAGATGCACGGCGTCGAGTTCTATCGCGGATTCGCAGGGGCCGCCGCTGAGGTGCGTGCACGTAAACGCGGCTTTGCCCGTTATTTTGCCTGCCGCGCCTGGACCGACTGTGCCTTCCTGGTTAAACGAGCAGGTATAGGTGTTTCCGAAGTGCTGTTCTTCGAGTTCGATGGTTCCTTTTGCCGTGACCGAGAGCGGTGTGGAAAGTTCAGCGCCATTGAACTCCCATGTGTGTGCCGACGCCGTCGCGGCCGAGAGTGCGCCAAACACCAGCAGCACGGACACCGCCCGGATAAGCGTCGTAAGTTTCACGTACATGCGTTCCTCCTATGTCGTCCAGCTTGCAGCGACCGATTGGCGGTCTGGCTCACGCGGCTCATGGTTGCCGGCGTGGAGCAAGAGTGCGCCGTTCAGTCGTTTTGAGAGAGACTAGGAGTCGTCGCAGCGGCCGTCAAGATTTCACAGACGGATCGCCAGGTGTTTTGACATGTGAAGTAACGGGCGCCCGAGTTTGCCGATTAACGCTCGGGCATGGCGTGGCGTCAAGACTTGTGCGTCCTCGAGCCTGTGTAGGTCTCAACGCGGCTGCGACTTGTTGTCCGTAGGTGGTGGGTGTCCATTTGTTTGGCTTGCCGGGGGGGCGTGGTTGCTTGGTCAGGAGCCCGGCGTGGTGTAGGCACGTGAGGAGGGTGGAGATGTGGTTGTCTTTGGTGATTCCGATTGCTTGTGCGACCTGTCGGTTGCTGGCGTGGGGGTGTTGGGTGATGTAGTGCAGGCACGCGCGTGCGCGGTGTGCTCTCGGGTTGCGCAGCAGGTTTGGGATCTCGATGTCGCTGGGGGGTTGGGGTTGCTGTTTGGGGCGGCGGGCGATGAGCTCTCGCGCCATCGCGTGACCGCGTGTGATCTCGCGGGCGGTGCGTGGCTGGTCGAGGTAGGGTGCGGTTGCGATGCCCATGAGTGGCCCGAGGAGGGTGGTGAGGGGCTCGGCGCGGCCGGTCACGAGGTGGGTGTGGAGGGCTCCGAGGACTGCGGCCATGACGCCGGGGTTGGCGAGGGGGTGCACGCCGAGGTCTTGGGCTGCTCCCCAGCGGTCTTCGATGAGGGTGGTGAGGGTCGCGATGTGATGCTCGCGATGTTTGAGCGCTGAGGTTCCGGCGGCGCCCACCTCGACGAGCATGACCCGGGCGAGAACGGGCTCGCTGTCGAAGAACGTAAGGAGCGAGGCGAGCGCGGCGCGTACCCCGTCAACCCATGAGTCCTCGCGGGCGAAGGCGCGTGAGATCAGAGCAGCGACGTGGCGCGTCGCCTCGGCCATGAACGCGAGCAGGCAGTCCTCGAGGCTGTCGAAGGCCTCGTAGAAGGTACGCCGTGAGATGTTGGCTTGCTCGCTGACCGCGCTCACCGACGCGCCCACGTACCCGCGCTCATGTATGACGAGCACCATCGCGTCGATGATCCGAGCGCGCTGGAGGCGCAGCGTAGACTCGTGCGAGCCCACCGGCTCGTCCTGCGTTTCAGTTACCGCTGTGGGCAAATACTGTCCTTGGGATATCGCGATCGGGCGGCTGGATAGAGCGCGTCGCACGCGCTCGTTACCAGCCGTGCCTGATCGCCGGTTTCGATGCGATGGGGCAGCTGCAATGCTTCTCGATGCTTCTGGTGCGCTTTACCCGGTGACTACCCAGTCGCCGTTGCCGATGATCTGTTCTTTGGGACTTGCCTGTTCCGTGAGCATGTACGCACCGGACGGTCCCGCGCCCGCCGCGCCGGTTTCTGGGCTGTGAGTGACGAACCCGTTCATCGATGCGAGTTTGAAGCCTTCGACGAATTGGCGGGCGAACACGCAGAGGTTTCCACTTTCGGCTTTGGGTTCTGCGACTGTGCCGCCGCATCCTTCGGGAGTCGGTTCGCCGACTCCGATGTAATGGACGTGTTCTTCGTCGAGTGTTTCCTTGAGCGGTATCGGGAATGAGAGGCTCGCGGTCACGCGTGTCTCGTCGGGGTCTTGTGTGATTGTCCATGCGCCGTGCTCGGATGCGCCTTTGGGCAGCGTCCCGCCGGCGGTCCAGGGAGAGCCTGGCGCTCCTGGAGCCCCCGGCGTGCCGGGCATTCCGTTTTCACCTTTGACGCTGGCGCCGGGAGGGCCTTGTGGTCCTTGTGGGCCGGTGGCGCCTTGCGCTCCTGGAGCGCCTTGGGTGCCGGCAGGACCGTTTGCGCCGTTTTTGCCGTTGGTTGCCTTCAGTGTCTTGAGGACCTTTGGGCTGATCTGCTTGGTGGAGGTGATGACGTACTTGCTGGCGGCGTATGCGCCGCCGCTCATCGCAAACACGAGCGCGAGCGTCGCCGCGACGTTGGCGTAGGTGAAGCGTCTGCGGATCCTCAAGAACATCATATTTCCTCTCATTTCTTGCCTCTATGAGGCTTCCGTTTGTGGATCTTGCCCTGCTTGTGGGTGCGCTTCTTGGCCTTTTTCTTGCCATTAGGCGTAGGCGGTGCCACTCGGGGTGCCGCCGGGAATGCGATACTCGGGATCGCGAGCATCGGGAGCGGTGTGAGCACCATCAGCACGGATGGCAGACCGGTGGTCGTGAACGTCACCGGCGCGCCGCTCACGGCCCCCGTGCTGCTCTTGACAGTGATGCGGTAGGTGTAGCTGATACCCGGCTGCAAGCCACCCACGGCGAGCTGCTCTTCCACAGGAGTTATTCCCGCCCCGGCTTCACCAGAGCGCACGACACCGAACTGCGTGCTTGAGCCCTGGTCGAGGCCGAGTTCGAACGCGTAGGTCGCCGCCTGACCATCAGGGTTCACCGTCCCTGAGATCGTCACCGACGTCGCGGTCAGCGCGCTGAAGCCGCCGGTGGCGGCCTGCGGCGCGGACGCCGGCGCCGTCGTAAACACGCCCTCAGGGATGCTGAAGGTGCCGTGCTCATCCACGGCCTTCCCGGCCGCGTTGGTCGCGCACAGCCTGTACTGGTAGGTGGTGTCGGGCTGCAGGCCTTTGACTTCGAGCGTCGCGCCCGTCTCCCCATACACCGAAGACTGCAGCACACCGCTCCGCAAAGACCCTTCGCAGTAGCCCGCGAGGGCCGGGCCATATTCAAAGAAGTATTCGCTGCTCGCGTTCTCCGGGTTCACCGAGTTAAACAGCACAGCCGAGGAGGACCGCAGGAACAGCACGCTCGGCGCGCCCACGACCCGCGGTGCGACTGCCGGCGTCGTAAACGAGGTCGTGTCACTGCTGAGCTGTTCCGGCGCCACGACGTTCTGATCACGCCCCGCCACACGGAAGAACACCAGCTGGTTCGGGCGAACACCGTGGATCAGCGCCGGCGCCAACGCCACCGGCACGCCACCACACCCCGAGGTGCAAATCGTTTGCACAGGCGTCGTTTCGCCGAGCGCCGGCCCCAAACCCCACTGAAACCACCCTTCCGTATTCGCCACTTCCTCAGCGTTCGCTTCACCGTTCAACGTGCAGTCGAACGTCACCGACGTACCGTTTGCACCCCCCGGGCTGCACGGCGCGGCCCCCGTAGCCAATTCCGCCACGGGTACCGGGCCATACCCCAGCACTTCGGCGCCATCGCCGCCGTACAGCCCATCTTCGGCGCTGAACGCGATACCCACGAGCGGGCTTGCACCCGGAACATGGAATTCAGTGATCAAATGACCCGAAACACCGTTCAGCAGCGAGCCGAATGGGATCATTTCGAACGGCGGTTCCCTGGATCGTTCGGCCTCGCTCACGGCGAGGCGGCCTGACGGGTCGATCGCCAGCGGTCCGACGAACAGATCTTCCCCGTTTTCGCTCCTCGCGGACAACGTAAATTCCGCCAGCAGACTCCCATTGGGAGCAAGCTTTGAGATGATCGCTTCGCGTTTGTAAGCGACGTAGAGATCGCCGTTGGAGACGTCGAAGCTCGCACACGTCGGGGTCGTCGCCCCGGTCAACACCGGTTCGTGCACCTGGCAGGAGTCATCGACCGCCAGCCCGCGTTCTCCCACCGACCCCGCGAGCGGGAACTGTTCCTTGAACGCCCCATCAACCTGAAACTCCTCGACACGCACGCCGTTCGCGACAAACAGCACATCTTCGGGACCACCAACCGTGAGGGCCGTCGACGCTTCAAACGCGAACGTCCCCGGTTCACTGCCGTTAGCCTGTGGTTCCGCTCCGAACTTGTACTGGGCAGGCGTCGTGCACGTCGCGCCTTTGGTCGCTTCTTCTTGGGTGCAGAGAGTGCCATGGGTCGTTTCGTTGACTTCCTTGCCGAGCTCCCACACCCACACGCCTTCACCAGTGAACTTCTGCACCCGCATGCCATGCGTCGGTTCACCGCCAACTTCGCCCCTAACCTGGTCGGCGACGTACACCGACCCGCTCGCCGGGTCCACGGTGATGCTCGCCTCCTGTTCCCCGAACCCTCCCGGGGATGAGGTCTGCACGCCGGGCTGGCAGACATCTTTCGAGGCGGCAGTGCAAACGTCACCTTTCGTCGTCGCGTTTACTTCCCGGCCGAACATGCTCACGAACGACCCGTCGGCGGCGAGCACCTGCACACGATGGTGCGCGCCATCGGCGACATACACGTCCCCGAACTGCGGGCTCGCGTGGTCCTCGTTGACAGCGACATCCGGTCCGAATTCGAACGCGCCCGGTTCGCTGCCCGGCCGCGCCGCCTGACATTCTTCAGAGCTAACGAGGCAGACATTGCCTTTCGTGGTCTTATTCACTTCCGCGCCCATGCGGATCGCCAGAAGCTCCTTGACAGGCGGTGTAGCCGCGCGCGCGGGGGTCGCACCGGCAACGATCATGATGGAGGCCGTCACGGCCCCGAGCGGGAAGGCTCTCTTTATGCGGTTAGCGATCATCGGTGTATCCTCCGCCCGCGAGTGGACTTTCTGGGTTTGCTCGCCTTCTTCTTTGCTTTTCGCTGCTTGGCTTTGGGGCAGTTTGTGACGGTGATCTTCGTGCTCTGCTTGAGGACCGCGCCGTTCTGCGCGACGAATTCGCTCGGCATCTTCAGCTTGCCTTGAGCCGCGGCCGTGCAGAGGCTTCCGTTTGCGGCGAGCGCCGAGTACTTGCCCTCGGGAAGATAGATCTCGAACGTGTTCACCGGCACATCAGGGACCGCCTTGAAGGTGCTGCTCGTGATCCCTGTTTTGCTGATGAATGTCGTCCCGGTGAGGTCGACGCGAACACCGTCGCCCTGGAGAACCGCGATCAGCGAGGGGAACGCTTCGCCACCGTGGGAGACGAAGTACACCGGGCCTTCCAACCCGACCGGCAGCAACGGCGTAGAGGCTCTGACGATCCCGATGATCGACGAGGACGGACACGCCGCAGGATTGGCATTGAACGTCGCGTCCGTACACGCTTTCTGAAGCGTCGTGAGCCGCGAGGGCAGCTGCTTGGGCAATTCCACCTTGACATACGCGATGTTCGCCTCGCTGCCCGCTTTGAACGGCGGGTAGCTGACCTTCGCGTCGAGGCTCGCCCCGTTTGCTTTACTTGTTTTCCCGCTCGTTGAAACCTTGAATTCGGGTTTGAAGGCAAGGCTCTTGCAGCCGGCGGCAGCGAACGGGCTCGCGACGTTCGCGACAGCCTGCTGGTTACCCGAGACGACCGCCGTGAGCTGCTGGGCAGCGCAGTTCGTCGGGTTGAACATGAAGTTCGGCCGGTCGATGTTCACCGTCACGCGTTTCAGGCGAAGCGGGACCCCGAAGACGATCTGCGGCAGCGGGTCGCTCGTGACCGTCAACTGCGAGGTCACCGGATCCACATCAATCCGGGATCTGACGACAACGAGACCAAGGTTGAACGGCCCAGCGACGGCGTCGGTGACGATCGACAGGCCGAACGGCGCGCCCTTGTAGCCAGTCGTCAAATAGACGTTGCCTCCGATTTCAAACGGGTGCGAGCCCGCACCCGACGCGACCCTGGTGCTGCCGATCCGCGACGCTTCCGGGCACGTCCCCTGTGCCGCCTGTGGTTCCCCGCACAGCGGCACGCTAGAGAGCATCCCCAACAACCCCTTCGGGGTGTGCACCTGGATCCCCGAGAGAAACTGTTCGCGGTCCTGGCGCGTGAAGTTCAACGTGAACGCGCTGAACGCACCAGCCTGCGGCGAAACCGTCCCCGCGCTGAACCCCGGGCTCAACCCCGGCGGACTCGCGCATCCTTCCACATTGAACGACGAGGACGGCGTCGCATCCGCGGTGCCCAGCATCGGCAGGCCTTCCGGGGTGATCCCCGGCGCGCTCCAGGGCGTCAAATCCGCCGTCGAGAGTGCCGGCCCACACGCAGCAGGGTTATCAAGCGGCGCACGAGGACCGTCCGTTCAAATGGATTTCGAGCTTGCTGAACGGCAGCTGCGGCGTGTCTTCAGCAACCGTCGTCAACTGCCCCGTCGCGGGGTTCGCCTCCGTGCGCAGATGCACCTTCAAGTTCACGCCCGTATCCGCCAGCGGCCCCACCCCACCGAGTTCCAGATACAGCTGATACAGGTTCCCATCCAGGGCATCCTGTTCCGTACACGCACTCTGGCGCGCGCCGCCGCAACCCGGACGCGCGAGATACACATGCCCTTCCACGGGTTCATCCAACAACGGCGTGAACGCCTTCGCCGTCCCCACTGTCGACGCGTTGGGGCAATGCCCCGGCGCGAGCTGCGGTTCCCCGTTCAACCCGATTTCTTCAGATTCCGGGCCCGTGAAGTTGATCCCTTCCGGCCCAGATTCATTACACGCCTGGATCCCGTCCACGATTCCAGAGCTGATCGACAACCCCGACGGCAATGACAACACCGTGTTACGCAGCTGCGGCGTCGCCGACCCATCCGGCGATTCGTCCTGCGGCACCTTCAAACTCACACCCAATTCCACCGGCGCATCCGCCAGCAACGAACCCGGCAACACTTCCACCCCCGGCGCGAACCCCAATAGGTTACAGCCCGTCGCAGCCGGCAGCGATGCATGCGCTTCCACAAACTGTCCCGGTTCCTCCCACGAATCCGCCTTCACCGTAGCCGTCAACGGTCCCGCCGCACAGTCGGCGGGCATCGTCAAGAATGGCACCGCCGGCACGCCACTCGACCTATCACCCCCTTCACATTCGAGACCCGGTATCGCTTTTCCCCCGACCGCGGCGCATCGCAGGCCACGCATTGGATCGTGGCTCGGATCGGCCGGCACACCCCAGAACGTCAATTCCGCTTCATGCAATTCCACCATCGGAATCTCGTTGCTGACAACCGTCAACCCGTACGTGTCGCCAGCACGCACTACATGCGCCGTCAGCAACACCGTAACTCCAAAGCCCGTTTCAAGCCCAAACTCGGCGGACTGGCCTTTTTCCGGGGTCATATTGACGATCGGCGCGAGGGTTTCCTTACCCTCGTTGCCGTAGAGGCGAAACTTGACCACGCCCAACTGCGTGTCAGCCGGGCAGTGCTCGGCAAGGGTCAACACGACCGACAGCGGACAGCGCGGAAATGCCTGCGGATTCGGATTACCTAGCAAACCAGGCGGCAGATCCGTCACGATATCCCTCGGATCTTGCGTTGGCACTACAGCCTTTTGCGGCGGTGTGGTGCCGCCAATTGCGACTTCTTCCGTCGCGAACTCGACCGAGGTGGTTAGTCCCCAAGGGTGGCCACCGGCCTGCGTGAACGCGTACGGCACGTTGTCCAGGCGATAAAATGTTGGATATTCTGGATTGATTACGACTAGGTTTGACTTTTCAGTCGTCTGCATCGTGAACTTCGCGAGTTCAAGAGGCTTACGTTCAACCGGCGCGCCGGCCGAAACCGGCACAAAAACAAGACAGCCGACAACCACGGCTAGGACGCACAGGCCGCGAGAGCCGCGAGACGGCGTGGGGAAAAGCGTTCGAAAGCGCATCTCTACCTCGCTCTCCGGCGCTTGGTGGCATTCTTCGCTTTCGCCTTCTTCTTGTTCTTGTCGCACTTGCCGTGGCTGACGTGCTTGCCCCTGGCACACCTGGGCGGCGTCTTTGCCTTCTGTTTCGGAGACTGGGGAGCGACGGGCGCGGCAAGGTTTTCGCCCGGCGCTTGTGAGATGCTGCCCGGCACGAGCAGCGCAGCCGGGTTCGTCAATGGGCCTTGGCAGGCGTCACCCGAACACGGAGCGGGCGGCACGACCGCCGGCGGGAAGCCCGCGCCGAGGCGTGCGTCGTACACGTCGAGCTGCCCGTCGGTGTCCTGCGGCAGGATCCCCTGCGTCGTCGTGAAGAACACGTCGCCCCCCGTAGATGAGATGACGACGCCCCCCACGGCGGCAGTCCCGGCCGAGACCAGCGACACCCCTTCGGGGGTCCATTCGTAGGCGCTGGCTACCCCTTCTTTCGCGTCGGGAGAGAGCGGCTCAGCCGTCGTGAACACGACCCGCGAGCCGTCTTCTGTGATCGCCCGAGCCTTCAGTTCGTGCTGTTCATACAGCCTGGAGCTGGTCTGGGCGCCTGTGGTACCGATGCCGGCGTCGAAAGCGTCGCCGTTGCCGTTCGCATCATAGCCTCCTTCGCCGACCGAGACCCGTTGCAATACGCCGGTTGCTGCATCGTAGCAGTAGACGTCCCTCGCCCCGTCCGTGTCGTCGGGTGTGAGCTGCGCATAGCTCGAGAACAGAAGAAACCGGCCACTTTCGCGGACGCTTGTGCATTCACCCGCACTCGGCCGGGCACACAGGTTCAGCTGCGCTTCGCGTTCACTAGAAGTCCACAGCACGGTGTCGTTCCTTAGCTGCGGCCCTTCGCCGTCGTCGAGCCCGGTTGGGCAGCGAATATCTTCCACGGCGCCGGACGCGCGGGGGCCAGAGCAGAGATCTGCGATGAACGTCGTCGTCCCGCTGACGCTGTCGTACACGTACAGGTTGTCCGCACCCGCAAGCGGCAGCGGACGCCCGTCAGCTTCAAGCGCCGCCTGCTGCCCCGGGTCGAGCAAATCCCCTCGGGCGACGTAATAGGCGCGCGAGCCGTCGGGTGCGACCCTCACCACATCCTTCACTTCTGCCGGCCCCCCGGAGTTGAGGTCACGCGACACCTGCGCCAGCCCGGTCACAGTCCGCTGAGGAGCCGAACAACCGGATTCGCCAGGCGCCGGACAGCCGATGCTCGCCATGTACAGGTTGCTACTGGCGTCCGTATCACCCGGCACCAAGGGCTGGGTGCTTGTGAAAAACACCTTCGAGCCATCTTCAGAGGCGCCCTGGAACAATCCAGGAGCACGTTCCTCGGCCCCTGCACACGGCACCTTGCTGCACGCCGGGAACAGCGGCCGCGACACTTCAAGCGTCCGTTGTCCACCCAGCCGGACGAACAGCTGCTCCGCAGCGCATGAGGGATCCACAGCCGTGGTGAAAAACGCCTCGTCGACCCCGGTGGAAATCGCATTGAGACGGGACGCGCCGCTACCGAGTTTAGCCCTGCAGGATGGATTGATCACGCCGCCTTTGCCTTCGTTGTTCAGCCCGACCAGCCGCAGCGACCGTTCACCGCCGCCAACACCGGTCGCCAGGTCGTAGAGGTGCGATTCGCTTTTCGCCGCTTCAGGCAGAAGCTGTTCGCTTCCCGCGCCCTGGACTTCGAAAGCGATGTGGGCGAGATCCGCGCTCGCGCCTTCGTAAGCGGGCGAAAAGGACGTTTCGTTGCGGTCCTTCAGCACCATCCCCGCGACTTCGAAGTTCGGCGCGGGGTCTGGCGCGTTCGGCGCAACATCCTGAGCGCTCACGGCGTGCAACAGATACTCCTGTTCGGGCTTTTCATACGCCGCACGTCCATAGGTCGGGCCCAGGCGGGCTTCGTAGACAGCGGTGTCAAGAGTCGGAGTGAAGTCGATCGCGGCGCTGAAAGGAACAAGCGCAGGCGGCGGCAGCAGCGGCGCGCTCGACCAAGCCACACCGGCTTCGCGACGCGCCACATAGAAATTCGACAGCGGGTTGTCGGCAGGCGTACCCGCGAACGCGCCGAGCGAAACGAACGCGACGCGTTCACCGTCCGGTGAGACCGCCACGATGTTGTTGACGTCATAGCCGCCCTTGAACACCGGGCTGACGAGCTCGTAGTGGCGACCTTCGGGAAGGGCGACGGCAGGCAGCGGCGCGCACCAGCACACGCCCAGCACGACAGCAAGCGCCCCGATAGACCTGACGACGATCCCTCTGCTCATATGACTGGTCACCTGCCGTCTCCTTGTGATTTGGCGCCTTGCCCGTGGGCACTGATGCTGCGCGCGACCCGATGGCCCGTGGATGTGAGCGTCCAGGCGTTCGCCTCACCCCGCGAATGCCCCTCACCGCTGTTCTCGATCAAACCCAAGCGGTCAAGGCGCGCCAGCAGCCTGGAGATCTGGCCCTGGTCGGAGACCCCGGCCTGCTCGCCGGCGCCGCGGTTGGAAACCCCGGGCTGCTCGGCTATCACTTCCAGCACCCGCGCGGTGCGATACGTCAGGCGTATCGGCAGGTCCGCAAGCGGATCGAGCTGACTGCCACGACTAGGTTTATCTCCTACCACGGCTGCCGGCCCCGAGCGCGACATGTCCGACGCGGGAATGGGAACCGGCACGGCACGCTCCTGCTCGCGTCGGGACGCCGCGGGTCCCAGGTACGGCAGCACGATCATTCCCATCAATTCCCCGAACAAGCCTGTCAGCGGCTCACTGTCACCGCGCAGCAACCGCCCATACACGATCCCGAACACCGCGCCGACCAAACCCTCCGCCGTCAACGGCGGGCACTCACCGCTGCGAGCGCTCTCCAAACGACCCTCATCAAGCACCCGCGCCAGTTCCGCCAACACCTCTTCGCGACGCTCAAGCGCGCGTGTGCCGCTGCGCAACGCCTGCACCACACACACCCGCGCGAGCACCGGCTCACGATCCAAAAACGACAAGATCGCCCACAACCCCCCGCGCACACGCCCACGCCAATCCAAGCCCTCAACACCCGTGATCGCGAGAACCTCACCCCTGATCAGCCCGACCACGTCCTCGAACACCGCGAGCAGGCAATCCTCGCGATTGTCGAACAGGTCATAGAACGTTCGCCGCGACACCCGCGCACGCGCCGTTATGTGTGCCACGGTCGTATGCGCGTAACCAAGCTCGTCCACCACACCCGACGCCGCCATCAGCAGCCGCGAGCGCTGGATCTCCACCACCCGCGCGCGAGGAGCCTCACCAAGACGCTGACGTGGCCGCACAACAGCAGCAGCCGATGACCGTCCACGCACACGCGCACGCGCACGCACAGGAGCACGCGAAGACATCACGCGACCATCCCCGCAAAGGAAAAAGCCGCGCCTGAACGCAACTCACCCCACCCGATAACCGGGAAGCGAGCCCGGCGCGATTTGGCGGTTAGACCAGCAGCGCTAAGCGGACAAGAGAGAGAGAGAGAGAGAGAGAGATGAGTCAGCGCTGCTGACGCATCTACCTACGGACCCCATAGGGCTCGCAGCAATCCCCGACACGTATGTTCCAACCGAACCCACGCGAAAACAGCTCCCTCACCGAAGCGATTCAGGTCCCTCTCCAAAAGAAACCCTCAATTAAGCGCTACCAGGTCGACCACAAAAAGGAAGACCCAAACCCGATCTATGTACGACGTCCCATCAGGAACGCCACCGACCAGAACAACATAGCCGGTGTCGGAACAAATGTCAAGCCCCCGCAGGATCGGAACTTCGCCCCGGCCGGAAAACCCGCTTCGCGGGGCCGGCCGACCCGAAGTTTCCGACCTGCTCAACTCGGTCAGTGACTATTCCCCACGCCCGGATACCCGCCTCGCGAGAAGCCCACGCAACGCCAACCCACTGCGGTGAGCGGCGCCAACAGCAACTCGACGCAGGGACCGGCTCTTTCGGCTCACCCCTAAACGTCTCACTTGCATCCCCCTACCCCGGCGGCTTCCTGGCACCCCTGATCACGTTAGACATATTTATGTCACGACTGTTATGATCGGTCTATGCGTACGACCGTGCGACTGGACGACGATCTGCTCGCGGCGGCCAAGCAGCGGGCGGCGGCGGACCACACGACGCTGACCTCGCTGATCGAAGACTCGCTCAGGCGGACCCTCGCCCTGCGCCCCGGCAAAGGGGACGAGCGGTTCACGATACGCCCGTTCGGCGACGCCGCCACGCTGCCGGGCGTCGACCTGGACGACTCGGCGGGCCTGCGCGAGTTGATGGACGGACTGCGCTGATCCTCCCGGACGTCAACGTGCTCGTCTACGCCCATCGCGGCGGAACCCCCGAGCACGAGCGGATCGGCGCCTGGCTGCAGACGGTCGCCAACGGCAGCGCGTCGTTCGGTCTCTCCACGCTCGTGCTGAGCGGTCTGCTGCGGATCGTCACCCATCCACGCGTATTCGCCACACCGACCCCGATCGACACGGCACTTGACTTCACAGAGTCGCTGCGCGCGCGCCCCAACTGCGTCGAGGTCACGCCCGGCCCGCGCCACTGGGAGATCTTCGCCGGCCTGTGCCGTGCGACTGGAGCCACCGCCAACAATGTTCCGGACGCCTACCTCGCCGCGCTGGCGATCGAGTCCGGCAGCGAATGGATCACGACCGACGGCGGCTTCGCGCGCTACGAGGGACTGCGCTGGCGACACCCGCTCGGGTAGCGCGCCACCCGCGCACAGGTGATCGCCCGCGCCCACCCCGCGCTGCGGGTGACGGAAAACACGGCCGGCCTACCCAGGCTGGTTCCTGGCGAGGAATACGGTCAGATTGGTCCAGTCGGTTTGTTGGGGGCGGGCTACGAGCTCGCGGGCGATCGTGTCCAGGATCGTTCCGAACTCGCCGTGGTCGATGCCCACGACGATCGCGCAGCCCGCGTGGGCCCGTCCCGCCTCGGCCCAGCGGCGCGCGATCACCGGGAAGTCCTTGACGTCGAACGTGACGAAGATCCGTTCTTCCGTCGCGGCCAGCGACAGCAGCTCCTCGTCGGTGAGACCGTCGAGCTCGCGCTCCTCGTCGGCCGCCCGCACGTCGTGGTCATTGCCGCGCAACGTGCGCGCGATCCGCGGGCCTGAGATATGCGCGTCGAGGAACAGCTTCACAGAACGTCTGGCGTGCTCAGGCGCCCGTCCGGCTGGCGGCTATGAACGGAAACTCGTCTTCGAGTTGCTCGATCGTCCGCCGGTTTTCGGATATCGCCGCGTCGATCTCATCGGGAAACCGCTCGTGGTAGTCGAGGGCGAGCTGGATCTGACGCTCGTTGGCCCCCCCGCCTTCGACCATGCGCTCGACTGAGCCGATGTCCCGGTGGGCGTCTGCGATCTGCCACACGTCGAGGGCGGTCCCGATCACCCACGCGCGACGCTCCCAGTCCGCGCCGCGAAAGGCAATCCCCGGGAACAGCCTCATCCGCAACGCCTCATCCGCGAGCGCCTCGACGATCGCGCCCCTGCTGCGCCCGGTGCGCCTGGCCTCCTGGTCGACCAGCGCCTCCAACCCTTTGGACAGGCGCATGCTGAAAGGAGCCGACTTCGTAGCCATCTCCCTTATCGTATCACGGAAATTACGCTGTACTACAACTGTCTCCCACTGGCTTGGCCCACCGCGGCGAACGGGCGCTCACCGACCATACGCCGGGCCGAAGCTCTCCGTACACGCCTCCATGCACGCAGAGACCCTGACGTCTTGAAACGGCCTGCTACGCTGTCGCACATGGTGATCGGAGTCCGTGACCTGCGCAACCGCACCGCTGGTGTGATCGATGCCGTGCAGGCCGGAGAGCGGGTCACGCTGACCGTCAACGGGGAGCCTCTCGCCGACATCGTGCCCCACGGTCGGCGCGCCCGCTGGCTCGCCGGTTCGCGCCTGCGCGAGCAGCTGCACGACCGCGCCGCCGACGCTGCCCTGCAGGACGAGCTCGACGTCCTCGCCGGCCAGACCCTCGACGAGCTTTGAGCACACCCAGCGCCGGACTGCTCGACACCTCGGTCTTCATCGCGCGTGAGAGCGGACGGCCCCTCGGCGAGCTGCCCGAACGCGTCGCGGTGTCGGTTATCACGATCGGCGAGCTCCAGCTCGGAGTGCTCAATGCCGGTGACGACGACACCCGTGCCCGCCGCGCCGACACGCTCGCGCTCGCCAGGGCCGCGGACCCCCTCCCCATCGGCGAGGCGGTGATGGTCGCCTGGGCACGACTCGTCGCCGACTGCCGCACCCGAAACGTCCACCGCACGATCAAGCTCACCGACGCGCTGATCGCGGCGACCGCCGTCGAGCACGGCCTGCACGTTGTCACCCAGGACGACGACTACGACCAGATCGCCCGCGCCCACCCCGCGCTGCGGGTGCTCCCGGTCTGACGGAAAACATGGCCGTCACCGGTCAGTGCACTGGCCGGGACCAATGGTCCAGAACCAGCTGCCTTGCCTGCTCAACGTCCAGCTCTTCGATCTGCTCTGCGGTCATGTGCAGCTCGCCCACGAGCACCGCGATCATCCACGCCTCGTGCTCAACCTGCTGCTTCGCTTCCACGAGCGCAGGCCGCGCAACCGGCTCGCCGCAGCGGAGCGCCTCCCAGAACTCCTTCCGGGACACCTTGATCTGCTCGCGCAAGATCAGGCCGAACCGCCCGGCCGAGGGCCGGCCGCGACGCGAGTGGGAGATATGTGTCTGCAGCAGCTCACCGTTGTCGAGGAGCTTCTCGAAGAAAATGTGATCTTGGCTGGATCCACCGCGACTGGACGCGGGGAGCCGAGTCCAGCCGTCAATCTGAAGAAACTTCTCGACCTCGCCCCACGTCGGAGCGTCCGGTGTCATGCCCCGGAAGAATGCTCGGGCTCGCCGAGAAGCAACGCGCGGCGATCAGCCTCAGGCGTGAGGATCAACCGCAAAAGCCAGGGCATCTGTTCAGCTCGATCGGTCTGCGCATAAAAGCTCAAACGCTCGAAGTACCGCTCGGCGTAGGCGACCGCCAGCTCCTCGAGATCCACCGCGGCCTGCTCGAATGTCTCGCCCCCGGCAACCAGGTTCAGCTCATCCTGTCGCAACACGAACTCCCCGTCGGACACACTCGAGAGCGTGTGAAAGCCGAAATGATCCAACAGTGGCCCCATGTCGGCGAGCCCGAGCAACAACATCGCCTCCTTGCCACCATGCCGCTCGATCACCATCGGCTGATGGCGATGCACAACCCCAGACATGACTTCCGAAAGCGCGGCCTTGGCCTCGGACAGACCGCGAGTGGGAAGCGCAGAAACAGTAGCCACCAGCACAGACTAGACTAGTTGGTCAATCTGGTCAAGTTCGCGCTCCTCGTCGGCCGCCCGCACGGCGTGGTCATTGCCGCGCACGCGCGATCGACACGGCGCTTGACTTCACAGAGTCGCTGCGCGCGCGTCCCAACTGCGTCGAGGTCACACCCGGCCCGCGCACACGCCCGTCAGCCACCGCTTTGGGCGTTCAGGCCGAGGATCAGCGCGAGCGCGCGCTCGACCTCCCCCAGCTTGGCCGGGGAGAGCGCCCCCAGGCTGCGCAATAGGCGTGAGCGCGCCACGCCTCGGACGGCTCCACAGACAGCGCGGCTTGGCCGATCGACACCCTCGACATCCGTGACCTCCGGGCGCAACGCCGAAGGCGGGACAGAGCTCGACAGCGGCACCACGACGATCGGCTCGTGGGGCGACCCGGCGACTATCCGATCGGCCGAGACGACGATCGCGGGACGGTTCTTGCCCGGCTCACCGGGCCTTGAGGCGCCGAACGATACGAGCCACACCTCGCCGCGGCGAGGCTCAGTCGATGCCATCTTCCAGCGTCGCCTCCCAGAGGCGCATCTCCTCTTCCACCGCGGGGTCTGCAGCCTCGGCCAGGCGAGCCTGTCGCTCGGACTCGAAGATCTCATCCAGCTCCTGCTCGCGTGCTATCTCCGCCAGCAACGCGGCCAGAGATATGCCCCGAGCGCGCGCCTGCTCGGCCAGCAGGTCGCGGGTGCCGCGGGCCACACGAATCGTCGCCGTATCGACTGCCATCGTGGCTAAAGTATAGCGCCATGAGATAGCGCTACCGTCGCCGATCTCAGCACGGCGGACCGTGATTCGGAACCGCTAACCCGGCGGGATGCGCAGATAGGGCAGCGCGAAGCTCATGATCTGCCCGAACGCGGGAGCAGCCACCGTGCCGCCGAAGATCGAGCCGGACTGGGGTTCGTCGACGATCACCGCGCACAGCAGCTTCGGGTCAGACGCCGGGGCGAAGCCCACGAACGAGGCGACGTACGCGCTTTTGGAGTATTCGCCGGTTTCTTGGTCGATCTTGCTGGCCGTGCCCGTCTTGCCCGCGAGCTTGTACCCCGGGATCGAGACCTCGCTGGCGGTGCCGCCAGGCGCGAGCACGCCTTCCAGCATCTTGCGCAGCTCCGCGGCCGTCGTCTGAGAGATGACGCGGCGCCCCGCCGGCTCGGGCCGCGGGTTGCCGTTCACCGCGCCGATTATTTGCGGCGGGCGCAACGTCCCCCCGTTGGCGATCGCCGAGTACGCGCTCACCATCTGCATCGGCGTCACCAGCTCGCCCTGGCCGATCGGCAGGTTGCCCATCGAGGAGCCCGAGTACTTGCTCAACGGCAGCGCCACGCCCTGTTCCTCGCCTGGCAGTTCCACGCCGGTGCGCGCGCCGAAGCCGAACTTGTGCACCCAGCCGTTGAAGTTCTGCCGGCCCTCCAGCAGGCCGATCTTGATCGCGCCGACGTTGCTTGACTGCGCCAGGATTTCCGAGGTCGTCAACGACTCTTCGGCGTGTTCGGTGTCGTCGTGGATCGTACGGTCGGCGACCTGGATCTGATTGGGGATGCTGAAGCCCGTATTCGGCGTGATCAGGCCCTGCTGCAGTGCGCCGGAGACGGTGAACGCCTTGAACGTCGAGCCCGGTTCGTAGTTGAACCCCACCGCCCGGTCCTCCAGCGCGCTCGGAGTCGACGCGCCCGGGTCGTTCGCGTTCACCTGCGGCCAGTTCGCGATCGCCAGCAACTTGCCCGTTTGCGGGTCCATCACGATCGCGGTCGCGTCTTTCGGGCTGAACACCTGCCCAACCGCGTTCAGCACGTCTTCGGCGCGCTGCTGGATGTTCGCGTCCAGCGTCAGCGTCAGCGTCGCGCCCGGCTTCTCGGCGTGCACGTTGGAGATCGACACTGGCTGGCCGATCGCATCGCTGACCGTGCGCCGCTCGCCCGCCTGGCCCTTCAGCAGCGCGCTCTGCGAGTACTCGAGTCCTGACAGGCCCTTACCGTCCGCCCCGACGAATCCCAGCACCTGGGCCGCCAGCGTCCCCCGCGGATACACCCTGCGCATCGTCGGCGTGCCCGATATCCCTTCGAGCTTCAACGCCATCACCGCCCGCGCCTGCCTCGCCGGCAACGCCCGCGCGAGATACACGAACCCCGTGTGCTCGCTCAGCTTGCTCAGAACCTGCGCCTGGGTCTGGCCGAGTATCGGCGCCAACTCCTGGGACGCCTTCAGCGGGTCCTTGACCAGGTAGGGCGTCGTCGAGATTTCCTGCGCGGGCTCGGACACGGCCAGGTCCACTCCGTTGCGATCGGTGATCGTCCCCCTCTGCGCCGGCAGCGTTTCGGTGCTCAGCTGCTGGGTCTGCGCGGCCTTTCGCAGCGGCCCGGCGCGCACCGTCCCCAGATACAGCGTGCGCGCGGCCGCGAGCACGAGCAGCAGGAGGAACAGTCCAAATATGACCCCGATCCTGTGCTGGACGGTCGCCACCTTCTATCCCTGCGGACTCGCCGACGATGCGCCGCCGGATTCTTCGCCGGTTGGGGCCGGCGCCGCCTGCGCCGACTGGGACGGAGCGCTCGCGCCGCCTTCCGTCGTTTCCGCGGGGGCCGTGGACGTGGCGGCGGGCGTCGTCGATTCGGTCGAGGTCGTGGCTTCGGACGTCGGCGTCGCGGCGCCTGTCGATTCGGTCGAGGATTCGCCCGGGGCGGTGGACGTCGATGTCGCGGGCGTTCCGGTTTCGGTTTCGGCCGATGCCGGCGTTTCAGTCGAGCTCGCGGCTGTGGACGCGGTCGCGGACGAGCCGGCGGCGGCGGACGCCTTCAACGCCCCGGCCGCCCGCGCGATCGCCTCGCCACCCGACCCGGACGCCGATAGAAACCGCAGGGCGCCCGCGGGGATCAGCTGCATGCCCATGTGCGCGGCCTGCAGCTCGACCGTGTCGCCCGCGGCGACTTCGGAGTTTTCGACGCTCAACGCCGAGTCTTCGCGCTGCAGCGAAGCCTCGTGCTCGAGCGCGCGCCCGATGCCCGCGTTCAGCTTCAGCAGGCCAAGCTGCATCGTCACGATCCCGATCAGCGCGAACGCCACGATCCCGATCCACGCGCGCCCATGGATCAGCCTGTCGAGCAGGGGATGTTCCGTTACGGCGGTCGCGCTGCTCGCCGCCCTTCGCGCGGGCGTGGGACGGGCCCCTGGGCCGGACACGCGCCGGGGCCTGCGCGCGGGGGCCGGCGGGGCGCGGCGGGGATGGATCGCGGGCGCGGTTCTGGCGGCGGCCGCGGCGGGAGGTGGCGGGGTCATGCCGCTCCCCCACGGCCGGACTTCGGAAACGGGTCCTCTGGCGCCGGCGACGATGATGATGGCTCTTCGCTCAACTTGCGAGCGCCGCGCAGCCGCGCGGAGGACGACCGCGGGTTGCTCGCGATCTCACCCGTCGAGGGCATGATCGCGCGGCGGTTCAGCAGCGCGGCCTCGGGCTCGCGCCCGCACGCGCACACGGGCAGGTCTGGCGGGCAGATGCAGCCCCGGGCGCGCTCGGTCAGAAAGCGCTTGACGCGGCGGTCCTCGAGCGATTGAAAGCTGATCCCGGCCAGCACGCCGCCCTTGCGCAGCAGACCCCAGGCGAGCGGCAGCGCCCGGTCGAGCTGCTCGAGCTCTTCGTTGACGGCGATCCGCAAGGCCTGAAACGAGCGCTTGGCCGGATGGCCGCCCGCGAAGCGCGCCGGCGTGGGGATCGCGGAGACGATCGTGTCGACCAGCTCCTGCGTCGTCTCGATCGGCGCCTGCGCGCGGCGGCGCACGATCGCGCGGGCGATCGCGCCGGCATGGCGCTCCTCGCCGAAGTCGCGCAGCGTCCGCGCCAGCCTGCGCTCGTCCCACGTCGCGACCAGCTCGCGCGCGGTCAGGTCCTGGTCGGGGTCCATGCGCATGTCCAGCGGCGCCTGGAACGAATATGAGAACCCGCGCTCGCGCGCGTCGACCTGCATCGAGGACATGCCCAGGTCGAAGTACACGATGTCCGCACGCTCCCCCTCGTCGGTCAGTTCCTCCAGCGCCTCGGCATACCCCGCGCGGATGAACCGCACCGTGCACGCCACCTCGCTCGCCAACTCCTCGTAGCGCTCGCGCGCCAGCGGATCGCGGTCGATCGCGATCAGCGTGCCTTCGGGCCCGAGACGCTCGGCGATCAGCTGCGCGTGCCCGCCGCCGCCGAACGTGCAGTCGATCGCGGTCTGCCCCGGACGCGGATCGAGCAGGTCGATCAGCTCGCCGGCGAGCACCGGGACGTGAGTGATTGCGGTCATGTCAAAGGTGAGTGTCACGATAGGGTGCTGGTTCTCGCCTCAATGGTCCACGTGCGCGGTGATCTCCGCGACGCCGCTGAGCAGCGTCGGTCGATGGTCGTCCCAGCCGGTGCGATCCCACAGCTCCAGGCGATCGCCCGCCCCGACGACGACGACCTCCTTCGCGAGGCCGGCGTGCTCGCCCAGGAAGCTTGGGACCATGATCCGCCCCGCGGCGTCGAGGTCGGCGTCGTGGGAGCTGCCATAAAAGAACCGCTCCAGCTCCGTCAGCCGCGGTGACAGCGGGGGCAGCTCCGCGAGCGCGCGTTGGGTGTAGCGCTCGTAATCCTCCGGGCGCCACACCCCGACGCACGGCTTCAGGTCGACCGGCATCGCCAGCACCACACCCTCGGACAGCGTCGCGCGGTAGCGAGCCGGCACCGTCAGGCGGTTCTTCGCGTCGAGCGTGTGGTCGAAGGTGCCGCGGAAAGGGACCATGTGTCAAGGGACTCCAAGTAGTTACCGAGCCGGGGTGGAGGAGTGGGAGGAGCCCCTCCACCTCGGCTCGCTGCCGCCAACTTACCCCACTTTCCCCCACAACGCAACCCTAATTGCACATTTTTTCCCACAATCCTGTCAAGACACCCTCGAAATCGACAAAACACCTGCTCATCGGCCCCTTCTTGAATGATTGGGCAGACAGCTCATCGGGGCTGCCTTTCTGCACGCAGCCGTGCAGCCGCCGGTATCGCAACGCCGCTTGCAGGCTCGATCCATCCCGCCCAGCGGCCGGTGTCCGCGGACCGACGGCATGAGCTTGCGCGAGAATGTGCCCCGGGCGGATACGATCGCGTCATGCGGGTCGGGCGCAGACAGGGGCAGGAGCATGAACGGAGGGTGCGCCGGCGGCGTGGCCGCCGCGTCCTCACGCCCGCCGTCACGACGGGCCTGACGGTCGCCGCCCTCGCCGGAGCGCTCTGCGGCTGCGGCTCGGGCGGGTCGACCGGCACCGGCGCCGACCCCGCCGGCGCCACTCCCGCCACCGCTCCGGTGTATGTGGGCGCGGTCGTGCGCCCCGACGGCAGCCTCAAGACCGAAGCGCTCGCCGCCGGACAGAAGCTCACGAATCAGAAAGACCCGTACAGCCGGCTGCTCGGGGTGCTCCAGACTCCGGGCAGCCCGACGCTCGACTTCGGCCGCGACGTCGCGCCGTGGCTGGGACCCGACGCGGGACTGTTCTTCAGCTCGCTGGGCTCCTCCGAAGCGCTGGAGAACCTGCTCGAGCAGGGCCTGACCGGCGGCGGGTCCGCCGGCGCCGAGTGGCCGTTCGGCACGGGCGGCGCGCAGGGCGCGATCGTGCTCGACACCAGCAACCTCGACAAGGCCAAGACGTTCGTCGCAAACGCGGCCGCCCACGCGAGCGCGCACGCGAGCAGCTACCGGGGCGTCGCCTACCAGGCCACCTCGGGCGCAGACGCGTTCGCCATCGTCGACCGCTTCGTGGTGCTCGGCACCGAATCGGGTGTGCGTGACGTGATCGAAACGACGCAGGGAAGCGCATCGCTGAAGAGCGATGCCGGCTACGCCCATCTGCAGGCGGTCGCGCCCGCCGCCGCGCTGGCGCACGTGTACGCGAACCCCGCGACTTTGCCCACGCCGCACACAAGCGCAGGCGAAGGCAAGGGCACATCAGGCACATCACCTGCCCAGGGGCTGCCGGAGCTGCTGAGCGTGCTCGGAGGCACAACGCGCCCGCTCAATGTCTCGCTCGTGCCCTCCAAGAGCTCGCTCTCGCTCGACGCCGACGTCGGTCCCCCCGCGGCAGGCGCCACCGGCGCCCAGACGGGCGGGCTGGTCGCCGCGGCCGCCGCGGGCAACCGCGCGTTGGGCGAACTGCCGGGAGAATCGTGGCTGGCCGCGGGCCTCGGCAACGTCGGAGGGGCAACCGGGGGCGGACTGGAAGGGCTGCACGGACTGCTCTCGCTGGCGAGCACGCTGGGCGGCGCGGCAGCGGGCCAAGGCGCCCTGTCATCGTCCTCCTCGCAGGTGACGCTGAGCGTGAGCGGCCTGATCGACGGTCTGCTCACGCCGCTGAACGCGCTCAGCGCCAACACCGCGCAGGCCAGGCACGACTTCCTCAGCTGGATGGGCGAAGCGGGAGTGTTCGCGAGCGGAACGAGCGTGCTCGAACTGAAGGGGGCCGTCGTGATCGATTCCAAGAACCCGGCGGCCTCACACGCCGCCGTGGACAAGCTCGCAAGCGCACTGCGCGCCTCCGGCGGCGAAGTCACTCCGGCCACGATCCCGGGCACGGACGCAGCGGTCGAAGCGAAGCTCACGGGCCTGCCGGTGACGCTGGTGATCGCCGACGGCCGCGGCGCGAACGGTCAGACGAAGTTCGTGATGGGCCTGGGCGTGGCCTCGATCGGAGACGCGCTGAGCCCGTCGAGCACGATGTCCGGCGCCTCCCCCTACAGCGCCGCCCAGAGCGCGCTCGGCGAAGGCATCCAGCCGAGCATCACGGTCGACTTCGCCACGCTGTTGAGCCTGCTCGAAGGGGTCGGCCTCAGCGAAGACCCGACCGTCTCGAAATTCGTGCCCTACCTGCGCGCCTCCACCACGCTGGCCGGTGGCGGCAAGAGCCTGGGCGGCGGCATCGAACGCTTGCGGCTCGTGCTGGGCCTGCAGCCCTGAGCCGGGCAGAGCTCGGCAAACGCGGCGGCAGCCAAGCCCTGGAAGATCCCGCCGCCGGGGGCGACAGCCGCCCGGGACGACAGCGGCGCCGGGGCCCGACAGAACCTCACGCGGGCGCCGGCTCGCGCGGGCGCGCGACGCGGTTCTCCGTCTCGATGATCACGCGGCAGGGACGCTTGCTCAGCAGATAGGTCGCGGTCGGTCCGATCCGTTGCTCTCCGCCGGGCGCGTGAATGGTCGACCAGTAGATCACGTCCGAGCCGACCCGGATCGCTTCTTCGACGAGCGCCGCCCCCGGATTGCGGGTGCGGATCAGACCCGTGTGAATTTTGATGCCGTCGCGGCGCGCCTTGATGCGCGCGCTCTCAAGGACTGAGCGGCCCTGGGCCTCCTCCTCCTCCAGGCCCGCCTCCAGCGACAGCTGGCTGGGCACGGGGAGTACGAAGATCACATACACGACGCCGTCTTCCCCGATCAGCTTGGCGGCGCTGGAGAGCGCGCTCGCGGAGACGTCCTCGCCGAAGATCGGCACGAGCGCGGTGCGATAGTCGAGCTCCTGAAAGTCCGGTGGACGCTCGGGGCGCGCGATGCGATAGCTCTTGTACGGATCCAGGCCCTGGCGGTGGCGGTAGTAGAAGTAGCCAGCCATCCCCACGATCATCCAGGGGATCCCCACGACCCGCGCCTCGCTGTGAAAGATGACCACCGCGACCCACGCGCCGGCGGTGCCGATACCGCCGATGACGGCCGTCATCGGGATTTCCACGCCACGGATGCGCACGCTCCAGGGCATCCGGTAGGGGCGCTCGCGGTCGGGGTCTTTGATGCGCAGCGCGATCACCGCGGCGTGCGCCGTCGTGAACGACAGCATCGCGCCGAACGAGTACAGGTTGCCGAGCACGTTCGTGTTCCCGTACAGGATCAGCACGCCCGCCAGCGCGGAGAAGAACATCAGCGTGAACCAGGGGGTGCGGAACTTGGGGTGCAGCTGCGAGAACAGGCTCGGCAGCTGGCGATGCTCGGCCAGCGACCAGGACAGGCGCGAGATCCCGATCATGCCCGCGTTGGTGGCGATGAACAGGATCGTCGCGGCGAGCAGACCGACGTAGTATTCGGCCAGGTGCAGGACCGTCCCGTGCAGGCCCAGCCGGGAGATGACCCCCAGCACCGGATCGTTCTGGAAGCGCCCGCCGAGCGCCGTGGCATAGCCGGGGCTGGTGAAGTGTTCGCCCAGGGCGGGGCTGTAGCCGACCCCGTGGTGGACGACGGGCAGGGCAGACAGGGCGACGACCGAGATGCCGGCATAGACGCCGAGCACCGCCAGCACGACGAGGTTGACGGCCTTCGGGACCTCACGGCCGGGGTTGCGCGACTCCTCGGCCATGTTCGCGACCGTCTCGATGCCGGTGTAGGCGAGCATCGCCAGCGACAGCGCGAAGATCAGTTCGTGCCAGCTGGGGACGCTGCCGAGGTGGACCTGGTGGATCAGCAGCGACGGGCTGAACACAAGCACCAGCCCGACGCAGACGAGCAGGATCTGCGTGCTCAGGTCGAGGATTGCCAGGACGAAGTTGAGCTTCGCCGACTCGCCGAGGCCGCGGATGTTCAGGGCGGTCAGCAGGACGACGACGATCACCCCTCCGAAGATGTCGCCGGGGTTGTGGTCGAGTGAATGCAGGCCGGGGAACGCGCTCAGGTAGTGGGGAACGAAGAACGCCGAGATGGCGATCGTGAGGATGTAGTCGAGGCTGAGCGCCCAGCCGGCGAAGAACGAGACGACGTCATTGAACGCGTGCCGTGCGAACGAGGATGAACCGCCGGCTTCGGGAAACATCGCGGCGCCCTCGGCATAGGTTTTGGCCGTCAGCGCGAACAGGCCGCCCGCGAACACGAACACCAGCGGCGTGAGCCCCAGCGCATGGGCGGCGACAAGACCGAGCGCGTAGTAGATCGAGGAGCCGACGTTGCCGTAAGCGGTGGCGAACAGGCCGGGAACGCCGACGGATCGGCGCAGTCCTCGCTCGGTCAGGCGTGCCATTCAGCGCAGCGTATATGGAGGGGCCATGCCGCATGCGGCATGGCCGACAGGGCCGCATGCGGCCCTGTCACGGAGCCGCACATGTGCGGCTCCGCCTGGCGGCGCATGCGCCGCCAGGAATGCAAAATCCCATGCATGGTCACTGGACGAGCAGGAACGCGGCATATGATCCCGACGACCCGGGCCCCAATCGAACCCCCGGCAAGATTCGACATGGAAAAAACGTCGCGCCGCGGGAACTACGATTCGGGCGAGGACTTCGTCCTCGAATACGGAGAGCTGCGGTTCACATTCAACGAAGAGGACTTCTCCGAGCGCTGCGAGCAGGCGGCGCTGAAGCTCGGCTTCGTCGGCGGGCGGCTGGGCGCGGACGAGCTCGAAGACCTCGTCAACCTCGCGGTCAACGGCGAGGTCTACGATCCGGCCTCGGCATTGGGCGAGCACGTCAACGACTGCTGGCCGGAGCTCGTCGGACCGGCCGAGCGCTCGCTGGTGCACTGGCTCAGGCGGCTCGTGTTCAGGGGGGCGTGGCTTGACCAGCGCGTCAACGAGGGCGAGCTGGGAGTCGCGTTCGACGAACAGTCCGGTGGGTTCACATACGTGCAGCCGCAGCGCAGCGACGAGCCGATCGAGCTCGCGCGCGAGCCCTCCTGGGGCCGCGTCGCCTATAGGCGCTAGCTAGCCCGAGGACTCCAACGCGCTCGCGCGAGCCTGGGCGATCGCCGTGGCGCCCTCCTCGCCGACGAGCAGCTCGGCGCGCAGGGTGCCGCTCCCGGTCAGATCCAGGGGCGGTCCACCGCCGCCGGCGAGCGCGGGGTCGAGCGCGATGACGGTCGTCTCTCCGCCGAACGGACGGGTGGCGGTGGCGAGGATCGTGAGCGACCCGCCGTCGCGCAGGTTGCGCGCGGCCGCGAGGACCTTGCGGGCCACGTGCGGGTGCAGACCATCGAGGGTGTCGATCAGCACGAGTGCGTCCCCGCCGCGCGCGGCGGTGCGCTTGGCGGTCTCGATCGCGCGCTCGACCGCCTGGCTCTGGGCGTCGGCGGAGGCGGCGAAGCTGAGCGCGGTCGCGGGCGCGAGGGGGCCCTCACCCCACTCGGAGATCTCCTCCGGCCGGACGCCGGCGAGCACGAGCGTGACCTCCAGGCCCTCGCGGCCGGCGAGCACTCCAAGCAAACGCCTGAGGATCTCGGTCTTGCCGGCACGAGCGGGGCCGGCGATGATCGCGCGCGAGCCGCGACCGAAGGGAGTGAGCCACTCGATCGCCTCGAGCGTCCGGTCGCCACCGTCCAGAGCCAGGCGCTCGCTCGGGTAGGCGACGGGGCGATCGTCGTAACGGGCGCCCTCGGACACCTCGCCGGCGGGAACGCCGTTGATCGTCTCGACACGGACCAGCGACGGGTAGCGCTCAGAGCGCCGCGGCGTGCGCAACGGCCCGGTGACACGGTCGCCGGAGACGAGCTCGCAGCGACGGACCTGGGCGGCGGAGATGTATACGTCCTCGTCGGAGGCCTCCGGCGGTTTGACGCGCAGGAACGCGGAACCGTTGCCGAGCAGCTCCACGACACCCTCGGTCAGTTGCTCATCCTTGGCCGGTCGCTCCTCGGACCCGGCCCCTGCGGTTGTGCCCCGGCGGCGCCCGGAGCGGCCCTCGCGCTCGGGGCGACCTTCGGGGTCGGAGCGGCCCTCGGGGTCGGCGTCGGCTCTGTCGCGCCCGGTCGGAGACGATCCCTCCGGCTCGGTGGACGCAGAATCCTCGCCGGCGTCATCTTTGGCGGGCGCGCGCCGTGAACGGCGCCTCCGGGACGTTGCCCGCGGGCGCGCGCCGTCCGCGGAGGGCGTCTCATCGGGGGACTCGTCGGACGCGCCGGTGGGAGCCTCATCGCCATCCGCCGGCGCTCCGTCCACCGGCGCGCTGTCCGCCGGCGCTCCGCCGCCGGGTTCGCCGAGGATCGCGTCGATCAACTGCGCCTTGCGCAGGCGGCGGAAGCCTTCGAGGCCGAGCTGGTCGGCGATCGCGTGCAGGTCGGCCAGCGGGCTGTCCTGGAGCTCGGAACGTTCGAGTACGGCCATGTGTGATGCTTCTCCCTCGTTTGTTGGATTGGGCGGTTGGCGCCCGATCGCGTTGCGCAGCGACCGGCACCCCCATGTGGGTCTGAAGCCCACGGGCCTGTAGAACCCTAGCGCTCGTGTCGGAGTTCCTCGGCGAGAGCCAGATCCCTCCGCGGCTCGAGCTCGCCGGAAAGCGCCGCCCGCACCGCAAGGAAGTCGGCGGCGGCCGCCACGTCGTGCACGCGGAATATGTGCGCGCCCGCATCCACGCCGTGGGCGAGCGCGGCGAGCGTTCCCGCAAGACGCTCGCGCGGGCGCCGTCCCGTGAGCGCCCCGATGAAGTCCTTGCGCGAGATCGCCATCAGCAAGGGCCGGCCGAGCGCGTGCAGGCGATCGACGTCGGCGAGCAGAGCGATCGTCTGTGCAGGCGTCTTGGCGAAGTCCGGGCCAGGGTCGACGATCAGTTGCTCTGCAGTCATGCCGGCGGCGGTCGCCAGCTCGACGCGTTCGCGCAGAAAGGCGAGCACCTCGTCTGTTACGTCGGCGTATAGATCCGGATCCTGCAGGCGCTGCTTGGGCGCCGCCCGCGTGTGCATCACCACCAGCGCGGCGCCTGTCCGTGCGCACTCATCCGCGATGCCCTGGTCGCGCAGACCACTGACATCGTTGACGATCTTTGCGCCGGCAGCGATCGCGGCGCGGGCGACCTCCGGCTTGTAGGTGTCCACTGAGACGATCGCCCCCAGCTCTCCCGCGACCCGCTCGATGAGCGGCACCACGCGCTCGATCTCCTCGCCGACCTCCACGGGGGGACGCCCCGTGCTCGCCGACTCCCCGCCGATGTCCAGGATGTCGGCCCCCGCCGCGAGCAACTGCCGCGCCAACTCGACCTGCTCCTCCAGAGTCGTGTTGCGTGCACCGTCACTGAAGGAGTCCGGCGAGGCATTCACGATGCCCATCAGCCACGGTCGCTCACCCAGCTCGAGCACGCGATCGACCGCATGAACGCTATGTGGGGGCGCGTTCACTCGGGCTGATCCCCTCGGCTCGTGCCTCGTCGGCGAAGCGTTCGATCTCCTGTCCTGTGCGCTCCGGACTCCAGCCAAGCTCGCGCGCCAGCACACCGGCCACGCGCTCGACGGGGAGCTCCCGTGCGGCCAGCAGCCCGAGGCGGGTGCGGCGCAAGAGCACATCGCCGATGCTTCGCGCCTGCTCGCGGCGGGCGGCGAGCGCCACCTCGGCCAGCAGGTCGGGCAGGCCGGGGACGATCGGCTGGGCCAACTCGCCGCGCTCGGCCGCGAGCGCCAGCACCTCGTGTGCCGCGTAGCCGTAACGGCCGGCCAGCGCCTGGTAGGACTCTTCGGGCACCCCCTCCACGAGTGGTAGCTCCTCCGCGGCGATCGCCTGCCCGAGCTGGATCTCGTGGGTGCGGCAGGGTGCGTCACGGGAGTCACGTTCGACGAGACGGTCGACGGTCAGCTTGGCCATGCGCCGCCAGGTGGTCAGCTTGCCGCCGGTGATCGTGAGCATTCCCGAGGACGCCTCATACAGCTCGGCCTTGCGCGAGATGTCGACCGACTTCTTCGGGTCGCCGCTGGAGATCAATGGCCGTACGCCCGCGTACGCGCCCGCCAGGTCATGCGATGTCAAGGTGGTCCCGAAGAACTCGTTGATCGCGCTCAGCAGGTAGTCGACGTCCTCCGAGGATGGCCGCACATGGTCGAGCTCACCCTCGTAATCGCGGTCGGTCGTTCCCACCAGCGTGCGGCCCAGCCAGGGCAGCGCAAAGATCGAACGTCCCGCTCCCGCCGGGACGATCGCGCCGCCGATGAGCGGCAGATCCTCGTGGCGCAAGATCACGTGGGTGCCGCGGCTCGGCCGGATGATCGGAACCCGCCCGTCCAGCTGCGACTCGTCGTTGGTCTCATCGCGGGACCCGTCGATCGATCGCCGGTTGGAGGCGGCGCCGGTGGATGGAGCGGTCAGTCGATCCGCCCATACGCCGGTCGCGTTGATGACGTTCGCGGCGCGGACGTCGAGCTCCTCACCGCTCTCACGATCCAGCGCGCGGACGCCGCACGCGCGACCGTTATCGCGCTCCAGCAGGCTGAGCGCATCCACGCGGTTGGCACAGACCGTGCCGAAGCGCTCGGCCTCGCCGAGGACGGTCAGGACAAGACGGACGTCGTCGGTCTGGCAATCGTAAAACAGATACCCGCTGGTCGGCTCGCGCCCGAGGAGCGCGGGCAGCAGTTCGATGACCTCCTCACCGGAGATCACACGGTGGCGATCTGGACTCCAGGACTCACCCTCCTCCGACTGGGTCAGCTGACTGCCCTGCTCGCCGGCCGACCTGCCGGCCATGGCCCGGGCGCGCCTGCCACGGCGCGAGCGCAGGCGGTCGCCGGCCGATCTCCGGTCGGTGACGGACATCGCGTCGTAAAGGTTCAGGCCCATCCCCATCAGCCGGTCCGGGCGGGCGCCGTCGAAGGCCGGTACGACCAGCGGCAGTGGATGGACGAGGTGCGGTGCGAGCGCAACCATCAGCTGGCGCTCGAGCAGCGCCTCGCGCACGAGCGCGAGATCGAAGTTCTGCAGGTAACGCAGACCGCCGTGCACCAGCTTGCTGGAGCGGCTGGATGTGCCGGCCGCGTAGTCCGCGCGCTCGATCAGCGCCACGCTGTAGCCGCGCGTGGCGGCGTCGAGGGCCACCCCGGCGCCGGTTATGCCGCCACCGACCACGACGATGTCGAACTCGTTCTCGGACAGGGCCGTGAGGGCCTGGACGCGTGCGATCACGCTCCGCAGTGTCGCAGAGCCATGTGGCGCTCAAAGAGCGTGCATCGCTCGGGCCTTCAATCGTGCGGGGGACGCTCAATGGCGAATGCGGCGCTCAAAACGGAGACCTCAACGGCGAACGCGATGACGACGCTTGCGCTTGCGCGCCGGCCGCCGTGCCGCGACCTTCGCCCGGCGCCCGACGTCGGAGGCGAGGAAGTGCGCGATCGCGGGATCGGCGATCCGCGTGTACACACCGGCGAAGCCCGGCTGGGCGCAGCCGTTGCCGAAGTCGACGAGCCCGACGAGCACGTAGTCCCCGGGGGGACGGGCGGGGCTGTCGCGATCGACCACGAGCGGCCCGCCGCTGTCGCCGTAGCAGGAGTCCGCGCGCGGCCTGGAACTGCCCGCGCAGATCATGCGCGGTGTGATCGTCTGTTCGATCGGCGCGTACTGTTCCTGACATAGCGATTCGGAGACGAGCGGCACGCGCACCGAGCGCAGAGCGGCCGGATAGCTGGGGCCGCCGGACGGCGCGGGGCTCATGTCCCCCCAGCCGCTGACCGTGGCCATCACCGGCGGCGTCGCGTCCGGTTCGCCGTAACCTTCGGCGGCCGCGGTGTCGATCGGCAACGGTGCGATCGTGCCGGAGCCACCTGCGCTCGGCACGGTCGGGCCTGACCACAGCGGCTGCGCGAGCGTGACGACGCCGATGTCGTAGTCGTTGCTCGAAGGCTGGTAGCCGGGATCGACCGACACCGCCGTAACCGGATCGCGGACGCTGCCGGGATCGGGCTGATCCAGGCGCGTGGAGCCCGCGAGCACCTCGATTTCGCTGGACACGCTTCCCCGGCCATGGCCTCCGCCGGCAAGACAGTGCGCCGCGGTGATCACGTGCGTGGCGTCGACGATCACCCCGCCACAGAAGAAGCCGGCCGCCGGCGGGCCCGCCGCGGGGTCGTACAGGGCGACCTGAAACGGAAAGTTCGCGATCGACACGCCCGCGCCTCCGACGATGCTCTGGACGGCGCGGGGCGGGGTCTTGGCAACCGCCAGTGCAGTGGCCGACCCCAATGCCACCACCCCCATCGCCGCTCCGATCGAGAGCGTAAGGCAAGCATGGGAGTAGCACCGACAACGGTGGCCGGCCACTGACACAGCAGACCCCTCTCCCCTACTGGAGTTTTGAGCTTAAAGCTGTTCCCCTCCTGTCAATTGACCATAGAGTACACGCGCCTTTTGCGCAACACTTTTGTGTACTCAACCCATGGTGCGCTAGGTACAAACTTGCGTGCAACCATCGGACAAACGGGCCCAGCATGGCTGAACCAACCGCTTGACAGAAAGGCTTTGGCTTGCAGCTCCGGGCGCGGTCTGCGCCCGCGCGGGCCGCGTCAGAGCTGGGCGAGCTCGGCGGTGATTTCACTCACCGCGGACTTGGCGTCGCCGAACAGCATCGCCGTCTTGGGGTCGAAGTACAGCTCGTTCTCGATGCCCGCGAAGCCGGGGTTCATCGAGCGCTTGATCACGATCACCGACCGGCTGTCGGCGACCTCGAGGATCGGCATGCCGTAGATCGGCGAGGACGGCGTGTTCTTGGCAGCCGGATTGGTCACGTCGTTGGCGCCGATCACGAGCGAGACGTCGGTGCGCTGAAACTCGGGGTTGGCGTCGTCCATCTCCTTGAGCTGGTCATAGGGCACGTCGGCCTCGGCGAGCAGCACGTTCATGTGCCCGGGCATGCGCCCGGCCACCGGATGGATCGCGTAGCTGACGTCGACCTGGCGCGCCTCGAGCTCCTTGGTGAGCTCACGGACGGCGTGCTGAGCCTGGGCGACCGCCATGCCATAGCCGGGGACGACCACCACACGACTGGCATAGGCGAGCTGGATCGCGGCATCGGCGGCGCTCGTGGAGCGCACCGTGCCGGCATGCTCCCCGGCCCCGCTCGCACCCTCCACGGCCCCGCCGCCGCCAAACCCGCCGGCGACGATCGCAGGGATCGAGCGGTTCATCGCGGTCGCCATCAGGTTCGTCAGGATCGTGCCCGAAGCGCCGACGATCATGCCGGCGACGATCAGCGCCGGATTGTTGAGCGCCATCCCGGTGGCCGCCGCGGACAGCCCGGTGAAGGCATTCAGCAGCGAGATCACGACCGGCATGTCCGCCCCGCCGATCGGCAGCACCACCGCGTTGCCCAGCAGCGCGGCCACGACGAGCATGCCGACGAACAGCAGCTGCGAGTGAGCCCCCGCGATCAGGTCGATTCCCACCGCCAGCGCGAGCACCAGCAGCACCAGGTTGACCGCCTGCTGGGCCGACCCGAAGGAGATCGGCCGACCCGGGATGATTTCCTGGAGCTTGCCGAAGGCGATGTTCGAGCCCCAGAAGGAGATCGAGCCGACGATCGCAGCGAACACCGAGAAGATCGCCACATAGGTGGGTACCCCGCCGACCTTAATCGAGGCGCCGCTCTGCAGCACCACGCCATTGGCCAGTTCGTGGCCGAAGTGGACCGTGTGAGAGCCGTAGGTGGAGCCGTAGTGACGGAACTCCACCCAGGAGATCAGCGCGACCGCGCCGCCGCCGACGCCGTTGAACAGCGCGACCATCTGGGGCATCGCGGTCATCTTCACCTGACGCGCGGCGGGCACGCCGACGGCCACGCCGAGCGCGACACCGAGCGCGATCTCACCCCAGTTGCCCTCGCCCGGATACAGCAGCGTGGCGATCACCGCGATGCCCATGCCCACCGCCGCGATGCGGTTGCCGCGCACGGCGGTGGTGGGACCGGCGAGGCCGCGCAACCCCTGGATGAACAGGGCGAAGGCGATGATGTACAGGACGTAGATGAAGCTTTCGCTCTGCACGAACGCCGTGGCAAGCGGCGTATGGGCGATCACGAGGGTCCGCCCTTGCCGTCCTCGGAGACGCCGGCCTTGCCGTCCTCGCCGTCCCGCGCCGTGGGGGGCTTGGGTTTGGGCTTGGACTTGAACATCTCGAGCATGCGGTCGGTCACGAGGAAGCCGCCGATGACGTTGATCGTGCCGAAGGCCACGGCGATCACCAGCAGCGCCTTGCTGAAGGCGTCGAGCCCGGCGAGGCCGAACAGCAGCAGACCGCCGAGCAGCACGATCCCGTGAATCGCGTTGGTGCCCGACATCAGGGGCGTGTGCAACGTGTTGGGAACCTTCGAGATGACGACGAAGCCGATGAAGCCGGCGAGCACGAGGATCGCGAGGTTGGTGGTGAGCGTGCTGGCAAGGATCATGGACGAATACCTCCGCCGGGCATCTCACCCGCCGCATCGACATCTACTTGCGACTTCGTGTCGCCCGTGACCGCGCCGGGCGCTCCGCTCGCCGCCTCCACCGCGGCTTTGGCTCCGGGATGGACGATCTCGCCATCGCGCACGACGCATGCGCCGGCGACGATCTCATCGTCGAAGTCGAGACTCAGGGCGCCATCCTCGCCCACGAACAGCTCCAGCAGCGCAAGCACGTTGCGCGCGAACAGCTGCGAAGCGTGCTCGGGCATGCGCGAGGGGAGGTTCAGGGGCGAGACGATCTTGACGTCGTACCTGATCGCCGTCTCCCCCGGCTCGGTCAGCTCGCAGTTGCCGCCGGCCTCCCCCGCGAGGTCGATGATCACCGACCCCGGCTTCATGCCGCGGACGGCCTCCTCGGTGACGAGCTTCGGCGCCGGACGGCCGGGGACGAGCGCGGTCGTGATGACCACGTCGAAGCCCTTGATGGCATCGGTCAGCGCCTGCTGCTGCTCCGCGCGCTCGGACTCGGTCAGCTCGCGTGCATACCCGCCCTCGCCGCCGGCCTCCAGGCCGAGGTCGAGCCACTGCGCCCCGAGGGACTGAACCTGCTCTGCCACCTCCGGGCGCACGTCGTAGCCGGTCGTGCGCGCACCCAGGCGCTTGGCGGTTGCCAGCGCCTGAAGCCCGGCGACGCCCGCGCCGAGCACGAGCACCTTGGCGGGCGGGATCGTGCCGGCGGCGGTCATCAGCATCGGGTAGAAGCGGCCCATGTTCTCGGCGCCCAACAGGGCCGCCTCATAACCGGAGACGTTGCTCTGCGAGGAGAGCGCGTCCATCGACTGCGCGCGCGAGATTCGCGGGATCGCCTCCATCGCAAACGCGGTCGCGTGGGCATCGGACAGCGCGCGCGTCGTGCGCGGGCTGGTCAATGGCGCGAGGAAGCCGACGAGGATCGAACCCGAGCCCAGGCCACGGACTTCCTCGGGGTCGGGCGGGGCGATCTTGACGACCACGTCACAGCTCCACACAGCGGCGGCGTCGCCGGTGAGCTCGGCCCCCGCATCGGCATAGGCGGAGTCCGGCAGCAGGGCGTCAGCGCCCGCGCCGTTCTGCACGACGACATCGAGGCCCTTGGCCTTGAGCTTGGCGACCACCTCCGGCACGAGCGCGACACGATGCTCGCCGGCGGCGGTCTCAGTCGGAACTCCGATCCGCATGTGAGGTTCGAGAACGTATCCGATCCTCCCGACGCCCGGCGGTCAGGTCGCGGCCCGCGAAACTCCAGCCCAGGGTCGCGGGTCCGATCGCGGGCGCCAGGAAGGCGACCTATATCATCAAGGAGCCGGTTGGATGCCGGCTCCTAGCTATGACGGTCAACCTGACGCGCATCTACACCAAGCTCGGCGACTCGGGCGAGACGCACCTGGGAGACATGAGCCGTGTCTCCAAGATGCACCCGCGCGTCGAGGCGTACGGCACGGTCGACGAGCTGAACGCCACACTCGGCGTGGCGCTGCTGCAGCCGGGTCTGCCGGACAAGGTAGCCGAGTGGCTGAAGCGAGTGCAGAACGACCTGCTCGATCTGGGCGCGGATCTATCGGTCCCGGGCCCAGCACCGGATACGAGCGACGGGTCACCAGACGAGGACCAGCGCCGGCGGCTGCGCGTCACCGCGCAGTACACAGAATGGCTGGAGGACGCGTGCGACGAGGTCAATGCGACCCTGGCGCCGTTGCGCTCGTTCGTGATCCCCGGCGGGACTTCCGCCGGCGCGCACCTGCACATCTGCCGCACGGTGTGCCGCCGGGCCGAGCGGCGCGCGATCGCCGTCGGCGCGGAGGGCAATAACCCCGAGGTCGTGCGCTACCTGAACAGGCTGTCGGATCTGCTGTTCATCCTCGCCCGCGCGGTGAATCAAGACTCACCGACCCCCGAGCCGCTATGGGACCCCGGCGCGCACGGCTCGGACACGGCTTCCCCGCCTGCGTGATCGTGAGCGTGCCTCGCCGGCGCGCAGACCGGCCAAGGCCAGGGCCGCCCACAACGTGCCCACCAGGTAGCCGCCCAAGACATCGCTCGGCAGATGCCAGGCGAGCAGCAGCAACGAGAATCCGACTCCGGCCACGAATACCGCGCCCAGCACGGCGACGGTCGGGCGTAGGCGCCGAGGTGCCACGAGCACCGCGCACAGAGCGAGCGCCGTCGCCGCAGAGGCGTGACCGCTGGGCCACGACGCGGCGGTGATCTCACTTCCACCGATCCGTGCATGGGGGTGTGCGAGCAGCGGCTTGAGCGTCTCCGCGGTCAGCGGCGCCATGCCCAGCACGACCCCGACCGCGAGTGCGACCCGTGGGCGTCGACGGCCGAGCGCAACGGCGACGAGCGTGAGGCCCCAGAGCGTGTAGAGCAACGGATCGAGCAGGTGCAACAGGGCGTTCGCCAGATCGTCCACCCGCGGGCCGCCGAGCAGGGTGAAGTCATACAGCGCCACCGCGTCTTTGACGTGTGTCGCCGGCACCAGCGCGGCCACGACCCACGTCAGCGCGAGCGCAGCCACGCACAGCCCCGCGACGCACAGGGGCGCGGCGACACTCGGACGGCCTGTGACACCGCTACGCCGACCAGGCGCGTGGCCGGCGGATAGGTACATCATCGACATGCTCTTCACAGGGTAGACCGGTCGCTAAAGAGAGTCTGAACCGAGAGCGGAGCTTCGCCGGTGCACCCAGCGACCCCCGGCGCGCCACTCAAGGCCCGATGGGAAACGTCTTGCCCGCAAGCGCGATCAGCGCTTGGGCGGTAACCCATACGGGCGTCTGAGCGCCGGTGCGGGAGTAGCGGATGCTGCCGTCGGGGGCGCGCAGGCTTTCCAGGTAGCCGATCGGGGTGCGGCTGCCGCGGCGACGCACCGTGTTGGGGTTGTAACCGGCGGCGATCAGCCCCTGGATCGCCCATGCCGTGGACTGCGCGTTGGATTCGCCGCCGTATTGCTGGGGAAAGCCACCGTCGAGGTTTTGTGAGCGGACCAGGTAGCCGGCCGCGGCGCCGAGGATGTGCGCGTTGTGAGCGCCCGCATCGGCGAGCGCCTGCAGCGCCGCGCCGGTGTCGTCGACGTCGCTGACGGCGCCGCGGTCGCCGAAGGAGAAGCCGCCGTCGGGGTTCTGCCGGCGCTCGATCCAGCCCGCGGCCTGGTGGATCGCGCCGAAACCGGGGGAATGGCCGACCGCCCGCAGCGTGAAGATCGCAAACGCCGTGAGGTTGACCTGGTGGTCGAACGAATCGTCACTGTCGCGCGAACGCAGCACTTCGGCGACGAGGTTGCGGCCCGCGAACGAGTACCCGGAGGCGCCGCAGGCACGGGCCGCAAGAATCGTGCGCTCGGCGTCGCCGAGACCCTGCAGGGTCGACGCCTGGGCGCGCAGGGAGTCGAGCACGGAGCGCCCTGAGCGGCGCACGCTCGCGGGGTTGCGTCCGGCGGCGGCGAGACCCATCGCCGTCCAAGCGGTGTACAGCTCGCTGGAGCCCTGCCCACGCGCACCACCGAAGCCGCCGTCGCTGTTCTGGGCTGAGGTCAGGAATGCGAGCTCGGGCGAGAGCGAGGAGGCGACACGCGCGTCACCGGTCGCAGCGTCGGCTGCATCCGGACGTGTCGCCGGCCCACCCAAGCCGAGCGACGCGACGACGATCGCGAGGACCACCGATGCGATGACCCCTCTGCCCGCGCGCCCCGGCTCTGACGACCCAACCGCGGGCGCCACCGTTCCGGCCGGCGGGGGTGGGTGGGGTTCCCATCTGACGGTCATGCGCTCACGTGTGCGCGCGAGCAGACGCGCGAGCTCGGGGCCGAAGGCGAGCGCGAACAGCAGCGTGGCGAACACGTCGGTGAGGTCGAACGGCAGCGCTGTGCCAACGATGGCGAGGAACGCCGCGGGGGTGTGGGCGCCGGCGAGGGTGAATGTGTAGAGGTTCATGATCTCCTTGGCCATCAGCGCCGCCACAGCGCACGCCAGCGCGAGTGGGACGCGGGCGATACGTCGGTGGGTAAGGGCTCCAAGAGTGGCGCCGGCGAGGCCGACGAGGCCCCAGGCGACCATCTGCCAGGGGGTGTACGGACCCTGGCCGAGCATGATGTTGGAGGCGAGCATGCCGATCGCGCCGACGGTGAAGCCGGGCAGCGGCCCAAGGGCGTAGCCGACGACGAATGCGATCGCCGTGATCGGCTTTACGTCCGGCAGCGCAACGAACGCGTCGCGGCCGAGCGCCGCGACGGCCGCGAGCGTGGCCACGACCGCGACCATGCGCGCCGAAGGGCGTCTGCGCTCATACGCGATCCAGCCCGCGAGCAGGATCAGCCCGACGATCAGCGAGGAGGCGAGCAGCCAACTCATCGTGTGAGCCCCTGAATCGCAGGACCGGCGCCAACCGCGCGCGATCCTGGAGCCTGTGGAATGACAGGCTCATCATCCGGTGAGACCACAACGTCCCGACGGGTGTTTGCGGCAAGCAGCTCGGCGCCCTGCTCCGGCAGCAGCGCGCCGTCGGCGCCGCCGAGGATGCGCGCGGTCTCGGTGGCGAAGTACCACCCGCCGGCGAGCAGTTCGCGGGCGGGCCCATCGGCGATCGTGCGACCGTCGGCCAGGAGAACCGCGCGCTCGGCGCAGGAAGCGGCGAACTCGGGGTCGTGGGTCGCGACGATCACAGCCTGGCCCTCGCCTGCGCGCCGGCGCAGCTCCAGCGCGAGCTCGGCCTTGGACTCTCGGTCCATCCCGCGCGTGGGCTCGTCCAGCGCGAGCACCGCCGCTGCTACTGCCGGTGCCGATGCCGACGCCGTTGACGACGCCGACGACGTTGACGATGATGCCCCCCTCCATTCCGTGCCATCGCCGGCGACGATCGCCAGCGCGAGACGTTGACGCTCACCTCCGGACAGGTCGCGCGGGTTGCGGTCGGCCATGTGAGCCAACCCGACAGCCTGCAACGCCGCCGGGGAGGTCTCCTCGGAGACGTGCTCGTGCACGAAGTAGTCGCCCGGATTCTGCAACAACAGCGCGACCCGTCCGGCGCGCTCGATTCGACCGCGCGTAGGCGTGAGCAGGCCGGCGGCGTGACGCAGGAGCGTGGACTTGCCCGCGCCGTTGCGGCCCATCAGCGCGACTGTTTCACCTGGGCGCAGCGTCAGCTCGACGCCGCGCAGGATCGCCGGGCCGTCGTGCAGCTCATGCCAGACGCCGCGTATGCGCAGCGCCGTGGCGGGCTTGTGCCGGCCGATCCGCCGGCCAACCTCCGATCTGGCGACCCCCGACCGGGCCTCGCCACCCAGTGTGTCACTCCCTCCCGATGCGAGGGCGCCGGCTGGCTCGGCGTGGCCATCCGCGGGCAGCAGTCCGTGCTCGCGCAGCGAGGCGCGCGCCTGACGTACGCCGACGGGGAGCGGGCGCAGACCGGCGAGCGCGAACAGCTTCGCTCCCGGCGTCTGCAACGCGGGCGACTCGCGCTCGGCCCACGCCAGGAACGACGCCGGGTCGCCGTCGTGCGCGATACGGCCTCGGCGCAATGCGATCACACGATCCGCCGCGGACAGACAGCGCTCGAGCCGGTGCTCGGCGAGCAGGACGGTGGTCTCCCACTCCTGGTTGAGCCGCCGCAGCAGCCCGATCAGCTCATCGCCGGCGACGGGGTCCAGCTGCGAGGTGGGCTCGTCGAGCAGGACCACCGGCGGTCGGCCCGCAAGCGCCGCTCCAAGCGCGACCCGCTGCTGCTCACCGCCGGATAGCTCGTGCACCGAACGGTCCAGCAGCGCGTCGATCCCCAGCGCGAGCGCGACCTCCTCCACCCCGCGCGCGACAGCGCCCGCGCCATGGCCGCGACTCTCCAGCGACAGGGCCAGCTCCGAGCGCACGGAGCTCGTCACGAGCTGCGTCTCGGGATCTTGGAACAGCGCTCCCGCGACCGCGCCCAGTTGAGCTGGTCCGTGCTCGCGCGTGTCCATGCCGCCGAGCCTCACCGTGCCGGCGAAACGACCGCCGTGGAAGTGCGGCACCAATCCGCAGGCGGCGCGCAGCAGCGTCGACTTGCCCTGGCCCGAGAGCCCTGCCAGCAGGCACAGCTCGCCGGGCTCGATGTCGAAGCTGACATCCTCGAGCGCGGGCGTGTCGACCCCCGGGTAGTGGTAGGTGACGCGATCGAACGACAGGATCGGAGTCATGGATCGATACCTCTGCGGTCCGCAAAAGGAAGTAGCACGGCCACGATCAGGGCGACGCAGAGCGCGAGCGTCCCGGCCGTCACGGGCATGTGGATGAGAGGGTACGCCTGAAAGGACGCGGCCTCGCCGAACTGGCCGAGAAAGGCGAGGACGAGAGTCGCAACCGCCGAGCACGCGAACGCAATGTCGTGGCGCGACCACGGGCGCGCCGGGTGGGGCATGCGGGTGCGGGAGGGCCGCTCGGAGCTCCCCCGGCGCGCGGAGCCCGGCAGGCCGGGCAGGCGTGATGTGAGCGATCGGCGCGGTTGATGGCGACCGATTGAAGATCTCACGATCTCCAATCGGCCAGCGGCGAAGCCGCGCAGCTCGAGCGTGGCCGCGACGTCCATCGCACGGTCGAGCGAGCCGCCGATGACGGCGCCGAGCAGCGCGACCCGCGCGCGGGCGCCGGCAGGAGCACCCTCCGGACGCGTACGCTGGGCCTCGGCCAGGCGCCCAGCGTCGGCGGCGAGCAGCGGGATCATGCGGGTCGCGAGCGAGGCGGTGAGCGCGGAGCGGAACGACAGCCGGCGAAACACCCGCAGCAGCTCGTCGGGGTCGACCGAGAGGCTCGCGAGCGTCGTGACGAGGATCAGCAGCGTGACCTTCAGCCCGATCACCGCCCCGTACACGGCCGCCTCGACCGTGAGGTCGCCCTGGCCGAACGGGCCGAGGTCGCCAAGCCGCGCGAACATGGTCAGGCCGTCGCGCGAGACGAGCACGTTGATCGCGACGATCGGCACGACCACGATCGCCGCGGTGCGCAGGGTGCGCGCCAGCGGGCGACCGACGCGGGCCGCAGCCCCCGCGCCGAGCACCGCCGGCGCCAGCGCGAGCAGGACGAGCGGATGGAACAGCATGAGCACCGCCGCGGTCAACGCGAGCGCCCATACGGCGCCGACACCGGCGCGCGCGGCATGTAGGGGACTCGAGAGGCGACGGTAGAAGAACGGCTGCGCTCCGGTGAACATGAGTGGTCATCCTCCCGACGACGCGGGCACAGGGACCGGCAGAGAACTGCCACCGCCGGGTGCGCGCGCGGACCCGGGCGCGAGCGCCAGCGCGAAGCGATCTGTGAGCGTGGCCTGGTTGAACGCGTCAGCCGCCAGCTGGACGCCGGCGTTGTCAGTGCCGGTGACGACCCAGACCGGCGCCTCTTCGGCGTAGCGAGTGGCGGCGATCAGCCCCGCGCCGGAGGTGAGCGTGCGCGCCACCGCGCCCTGCTCGTTCAGCAGGGTGAGCGTGCCCCCGCCCGCGGTGAAGCGCGCGTACACGCCGCTCGCGCGCGGACCGGACTCGATCTGGTGTGCGCCCGGGTCGCCGCTCACGGCGGTCCATGGCCCGACCAGAACGCGCAGCGTTTCCGGCTCGTCGCCCGGGCTGATCGCGGCGAGCGCCGCGGGCACGCCGAGCTTGTCCAGTTGCGAGCTGACGGTGCGGCAGGGATCGCCGGAGAGCGAAGCGCATTCGACGCGCACGGGCAGGCGCTTGCCCGCGATCCCGTTCAGGAACGGCTCGGGGAACGACCCGACGACCGCGGGCACGCTGTCGGTCTGACTCCAGTCGTGCAGGTCCCACCAGATGTGGTCGCCCGGGTGAACGTTCGTCGCCGCCGCCCCCTGCGGGGCCTGCACGCCGTTGACGTAGTAGAACCAGTCGAGCGGCCGCCCGCCCGATTGGCCGCCGGAGAGCCCGTCGACGCTCTGCACGAAGCCGCCGCCATAGCGGGTGGTGACGGTCGTAGCGTTGCGCGTCAGCAGGCTCATGACGGTCTCCTGGCCACGTACCTCCGGGGCGCTCCAGGACCGCACGGTGTGAGCGCCGAAGTTGCGGGTGACGGTCAGGTTGATCGCTGTCGGCGCCGTCCCCGCGCCGAGGCCACAGCCGGCGAGCGCGACGGCGCCCAGCACAGCCGCAGCCATGCTGGGCGCCCTCAGCCAGACGTAGCGCCGGGGTGTACCGCTAGGAAGCATCGCTCCTACCGGCCGACATAGAACACGATCCGCGACGTGCCGCGCGCGAGCGTGGTGCGGTTGCCGGCGGCGTCGGTCGCCTCGATGTCGAGCACGTACCTGCCGGGCGCCAGCGCGGACGGCAGCAGGTAGGAGAAGAGACCGTTGCTGGATACCTTGAACGGACTGCCGAGGCCACAGCGGGAGCGGACGAACCGGGTCGAGACACCATCGAAGGCGTAGCAGCGACCACGATGCTCACGGCGCAGGGTGAGGCTGATCGAGGAGACGGTCGTGTGCGCCAGCACACTCCCTGAGAGCACCCGGGGGGCGTGGCCGCGAGGGTAGGTGTGCCCGTCGAGCAGGCTCGTCAGCTTCGGCACGAGCGCATACGTGCCCTTGTAGGGAGCACCAACCGTCGCGCTGTTGCCCGCAGATGAGGACGAGGATGAGCTCGGCGAGCCGGTCGAGCCCTGCACACCACAGGCCGATTCGCCGCTCGCGCGGACGCACACGACAACCGGAGCGGAGGGCGCGCTCCCGGACTCGCGCGCAGTGAGCATGTACGTGCCGGGCAGACTGAGCGTAAGCGTCGCAACCCCGGCGGCGCCGGTGGTCGAGCTGGAGCCCCCTCCGGAAACGGTGACTCCCGCCTCCGGCTCAGGCGTGCCTTCGCCGATTTCGGGGAAAGTGCCCGGGCGCGTGTGGATCTTGTTCACATCGACGTTGAACGGCACGCCCGCGACGACGCTTGCCGGTGCGCCGCTCAACACCAGCGGAAGCACAGTCGGCGCGAAGGGTTCAGGCTCGTGGTCAGCGATCAGCAGAACTTCGTCGCCTTCGCTGAGCAGGTCTTCACAGATTCCGCCGCCCCACTTGTCGTTGATCCACACGGCCCAGGTGTCGGATTCGTGGGTGAAGGCGTGAGTCTCGCCGAGAATCGTCTCGGTGAAATCGCCTTTGCTGCCTTCCTCATCGCCGTGGTCCCAGTTCCCAGCAACGGCGAGATCGATCGCCGCGTTGGCGCTGTCAGCAGGACACGTGCTCACCGGTTCAGGCTTTTCCAAGGTGACAGACGTCAGTGGCAACAACGTCGAGGATTCGCCCTCGACCCGAACCTTGACGGTGGGGGCGGCCAGCGCTCCGGGGGCATGCAGGAGCACGGCGAGCAGCAGCGCCAAGAAGGCGAGTGAGGCACAGACAATGGTCGCGTGACCGGCGAACGCCGGATGTATGCGACGAGACAGAGAGATCATGGTTGAGCCGACCCCTTTCCACGAGGGCTTGTGGGCTTGCGGTCGGAGGCAGGTCTCCTGGCTCCCGGGCCTACCCCTCCGCGCCTTCCCGACCTGCCGGAGGCTGATCGGTGGCTGCACGCCATACGCGCGTGCTGCGGTGGGCATCCCCGGTCACAGTGGCGGGTCCGCGCCGGATTCTCACCGGCTTCCCTTCACCACCGACCGTTATGGATAAGCGCATCCTACTTCACCCGGGCGCGGCAATGTGGTCTCGGGTTGATTGGGTGGAGCTCGCGCGACTTCCGCGCGGGCTGCGAAAGACGGCGCGGTGATTAGGGTTCGCGCCAGAATAGATGGTGGGTTGAGGGGGTCGGGCCGTGGATGGCAGACGCCGCACACGAGCGCAGACGTGCTGGTGGCACGGCGAGCATCGGGGGTGGCGTATGACGCCGCGGAACGGCGGCCTCAATCCCGGCAGATATTCTGGCGTGGGCCCTCAGTTGTGTTCGGCGTTCAGGTCCGAGTTGACATCGCCCAGCGCGACACGCATGGAGGCGTCGAGGACGGGCTTCTCGGCGAGCAGCCTGCGAGCGTGATCGAGGTCGTTCGACCTGCCAAATGTGAGCGCGGCGACGACGCGACCGTCCTGCAGGTACCAGTTGGTGAAGCTCCCGTCCTCGATCGAACCGCGCACGATCTCCTCATTCCAGGATGACGCCGGCCCTACGTACTCGAGTTCGCCGAGGTTGGCTAGCACCGAATAGAAGTACGGGACCTCCATGTGGGGCACGTCGCGACCGAGCATGTTCAGCGCAGCGGTCTTGCCATGGTTGAAGGCGACGTCCCAGTGCTCGATCCGCATCGGCCCGCCGTGCAGGAGCGAGTCGTACTCGCACACGTCCCCCGCCGCAAACACGCCCGGCCTGGAGGTCTCCAGCCGCGAGGAGCAAGCGATCCCACCGCGCTCGCCGAGCGTGAGCCCCGCGCGCTGGGCGAGTTGCGTGTCCGGTGTGACACCCGCGCCGATCACGACCGCGTCCGCCGGCAACTCCAGACCGCCGCGGGTCACGACCCTGCCGACCCGTCCGTTATCGCCCTCGAAGCGCTCGAGCTCATCCTCACCGTGCACGGTCACGCCGACGCCTTCCAACAGGCTCTGGATGTGGCGCCCGACATGTTCGCCAAAGCCCCGTTCAAGGGTCGTCCGCTCCTGCATCACGATCGTGCAGCGCTTGCCCACGGCGGTCAGCGACGCGGCGACCTCGCAGCCGATGTAGGAGCCGCCGATCAGCACCACATCCTCGGCGTCGGCCACGCTTGCGCGGATCGCGTCGGCGTTGCCGAGCGTACGCAGGTAGTGAATCTCCTCCAGCTCGCACCCCGGCACGTTCAGTCGACGAACGTTCGCGCCGGTCGCGATCAGCGCCTTGCCGAACTCGATCTCATCCCTGCTGGACAGCTTCGCCGTGCGAGCGTCGAGATCGAGCGCCGTCACGCTGGTGCGCGTCAGCAGCTCGATGTCCTGCTCAGACCACCACTCGTCCGGGCGGAAGAACGTCTCCGAGCGCTGCTCCTCCCCGCGCAGATAGCCCTTTGAGCAGTTCGGGCGGTTGTACGGCGGATCGGGCTCGCGGCCCACCAGCAGCACGCTCCCGTCAGCCCCGGACTCACGCAGCCAGCGCGCGCAGTTCGCGCTCGCCAGTCCCCCGCCGATCAGCAGATAGTCGATCTCTCGATCCGCCATATGCGCCACATTACAGGCCCGGAGGGTGTCTGACCGACCAGTGTGCCCAGGTCGGGATGTGATTGAGGACGCGCCAGCGCGGACCGTCTTCGCCCTGGTTCGGGCCGACGTCGGTGCCGTTGTGGCTCGTGTCCAACCGCAGCCCAGCGATCACGATGAACACGTGATCGGTCGGCGAGGTCGTCGAGTAAATCGTGACCCAGCGGCCCGGGCCCGGAGCTCCCCAGTCGACGTAGTCCTGGGCCAGCGGGTTGTCTGCGACGATTTCTGAGATCGGCCGCACCCCTGAGCGGTAGAGCACGTAGTTGACCGTGCTCGAACAGTCCTCTTCGGTCGCGCCCCGCGGGTCGGGGTGGCCGTCCGGACCGTAGGGCAGTTCCTGCAGCTCGTTGCCCGCCACGACCATCGCCTGCACGGTCGCGGGCACTCCCGCGGGGATCAGCGCGACGTGGCCGTCATCGGGCGAGAGAACCGCCCGTTCCCCCGCGATGAACAGCACCGGCGTCGGGCTTTCGCCCGCCAGGCGCGTGTCCGCGCTTGGGATACCGCCTTCGATACCGCCTTTGCTTCCCTCCCCGCCCCCTGGCGCCCCCGGCGGGGTGGGCGGGCCTCGGTACTTCGCCGCCCAGCCCTCGACCTCCGCCACATACCAGCCCGCGTGGTTGTACGCGAAGATCGCGGCCCTGTAGTTCCCCGGCGCACCCGACGCGTGCAGGTAGTTGGCGGCGGCGTATACAGCGTCCGCCGGGTCCCAGCGGTCGATCCGCCCGTCACCGTCGCCGTCCACCCCGTACGTCGCCCAGGTCGATGAGATGAACTGCATCGGTCCCCCGGCCCCGGCTGAGTTGACCGCACCCTCGTGCGTGCATGAAGGATCGGGGTCGCGGCCGTGGTCACACTCGACCTTGCCGATCCCTGCGAGGATCGCCCAGTCCAGCCCGTAGCGCTGAGCCGCCGCCTGATACAGCCGCAGGTACTCGGGCGGGATTTCCGCCAGCGCGAGCGCGGCCACGCCATCGCCCGATCCGCCGACGCCCGCCGACGCGCTGCCGACAGCACCCACGCCGCCGATCGTCATCAGCGTCGCGCCAATCAACAGCACCACCGTCAGCGCGACCGCGCCCACCACCAGCACGCCGAGTCCCAAGGTCCAGCGAGGCAGGCGAGGTTGGTGAGCCCCAATCACCCCCGATCCAGCCATCGACCCCGCGCTCATCGCTGCCGCTCTCTGCCCAGCTGGCGTTTACGCCGCGCGGCGACCTCCCGCGCGTCGCGCATCACGCTCGACTCGCCTCCCCTTGCCCGCACCCGCCCGTCGTGCGGGTGAGCATCGGTCCCCGAGCGTTTCGGTCTCGGTCTGATCGAGGCGGGCAGCTCATGGCCGTCCGCCTTGATCCCCTGCTCGAGCGTACGGTCGAACTGCTTGTCCGTCTTCTTCCTGTCCCGGCGCCCCAACACCCCCTTGCCGCCCGACGCGACATCTCTCGCGGCCGCGTTCAATCCCTTGCGCACCGCCAGCTCGCGATCGATCTCCAACCGTGCCGCCCGCCGGCCACGAGCGTCGAGCGCCTCGAACTCTCGCCGTCCGTAGCCCGCCAGCCCAGCCGCCCCGGCATAGTCGCGTCGCTCATTCCCGCTCGCCCCCCCAAGCACGCCACCGGCCGGCAGGGCCGCCTGAGCATCGAGGAAGCGCGCGCGCCGCTCGGCCTGTTCGCGCGTGTACACACTGCCCGTCCTGCGCTTGGCCTTCTTGCCGTCCTCCACTGTCCGCCGCGCCGCGGTCAGCGAGTCCCGATCGCCCGCGATCTCTCCCCGCAGACGATCCATGCGCCCTTGCAATTTCGCGGCACGCTGCTGCTGCGACTGCTCCTCAGCGCCGAACCGAGCCGCTGTACGGCCGCGGTCCGACGGTGAGAACAGGCTGTGGGGGTTCAACGCCGCCGCACGCGCGCTCTTTGCCTCTGCCGCCTTTGCCTGCGCGGCGGCGTGCGCACCCTGCACCCGCTCCAGCTGGGTTTGTTTAGCGAATATCCGCGCTTCGGTCTCGGGACCCGCCTGCGCCAGCGCGTGCGCTTCACCGTGCTCGCGCTCGAGCATGCGCTTGACCTGCCCGTCGGCCATCCCCTTTGCCCGCGCGAGGCCCGCCTGCGCCAGCCTGCGTCGGCGCTCCACGCTTGGCGGCGGCTTGCGCAGTTTACCTTTCACCCATTTCGCGCCGGGCACCAACTCGGGTGGGTTCTGCAATTTTTCGCGCGCTCGCCGTAGCAACGAGCCGTATGCGTGCTGTGAGCGGTGTTCACCGTGGGCGAAGCCCAGCACCTGATGGCGCTTCAGGAACGCTCCCCACCACATCGCCGAGACGAGCAGCCACTGCGCCCACCAGCCGAACACGCTGAGGCTCATCAACGTCCGCTGCATCAGCAGCACGACGCCGAGCAAGAACGAGAAGATCAGCTTCGAGCACACCGCCCCGAGCAGCCGGGAAGCCCAGCGCCTGAACACCGCGCGACCGCCGTCTCCCAGGGCGGGGGCGATCACCGCCGCGGGCGCCAGCAGCAGCAGGAACAGGCTCGCGATCGCCGCGCCGAGCAGGTACAGCGCGATGTAACCGAACAGCAGCACCATGCCGAGCACGCCGATCCAGATCAGGCACAGTCCGATCACCCGCGCCGTGGTCCCGTGCTGAGTGCGAAACTCAGCCTGTCCGGCCGTGGGCCCGCGGCACGGTTCTTCTGAGCCGCCGCACAGCACGTTGAACAGCGAGCCGGGTTCGTTGATCGAGTTGCGCGCCGCCTCGTTTGCCGGCAGCGCGAGGAACAGTTCGCCGTTGGTACGCGCGCCGCGCAGCTCCTCCGCGCTATCGCTGCCGATCTTGGCCCCCTGCTTGGTCGCGATCTGCAGAGCCGCGGCGTGCAGCCGTGAGTCCAATTGCGTTCCATCCCTGCACCACCGCACGTTGCCGAACTCCAGGTAGCACCACGGTCCGCCGATCGTGGCGCTGAAGACGCTTTCCATGCTTTCGGCCAAGGTGCGCTCGGGAGCATCGGGCGTGCCCGCGACCACGGCGCCGAGCGTGCCGAGGCTCGCCTCGTTGGCCCACGCGCCGAGTGCGCCGACGGTGCCCAGGGGGTTGACGATCACCCAGAAGCCCCCCAGCATCATCGCTCCCATCAGCACCGTCTGGGCGAGCGTCTCGCTCACCTGCCGGCGAACGATCCCGTGGTACAGCGCCAGCACCGCCGCCACCGCCAGCGCCGGCACGAGCCACGGCTGGGTGAACGTCGCCTGTGTCTGGCGCAGCCCGCTCGTCACGTTCCGCATCGCGGAGCTTTCGAGCAGGTCGACCGTGTAGCACCACTCGAGCATCACGATCACCCCGTGCACGATCGCCACGAGCAGCATCCACCCCCATTGGGCCGCGTCCTGCATCGACGCGGACAGATAGTTGCCCCAGTTCGTCACACCTGTGTTGATGTGCACGTCGAACGCGTAGTCGCCCGTCGGCGCCCGTGCGGCATCAAAGTCTGAGCTGCCGCAGTTGCGCTCGCTTGCCTGCCCCAGCTCCGCGCTCGCCCCCTCGTGGCACAGAGGGCTGCCGAGCCCGTTGTCCACGAGCGGGTCACCGCCGCTGGGCGAGGCCGAGGCGGAGGCTTCCGCTTCGGGGCTCAATGCGATCGTTTCACCGGCGCTCAGCGGCGGGCTGCCGGGCGCCTTTTTCGCACCCGCCGCCGGAGGCGCATGCGCCGGGGGCGAGTCGGCCGTTTTCCACATCTGGGCAACCGCCCCCGCCGGCCCCCACCCCAAGCTCGCTGTCACCACCAAAAGCGCCCTTAGCGTCGTCCTTGCAGGGCGGCCGGCAATACGAGCCCAAATTCGGATCGCTTCGCCGAATTGCATCCTCCAAACCAAGCCCCCACCGTGCGCCCACGTGGCCTGCCTGTCCCGTTGCCACCCGCGCGGTCCCCAACCGATGTTCACGCCCGACCCGGGGTCGTCGAGAACGCCCTCAGCAGCGCCGGCACGACGACATCCACCTGGATCGCCTCCACCCGGCCGCAATGGTCACGAAGCAAACAGCGGCCCGCCTCGAACTCGAGCAGGCTCTGGCGCATGCGCCGGTCATCGGGGTCCAGCCCCAACAACTGCAACGCGCGTGCCGCCTCCGCGTCCGAGCGCATCCCGAACACGAACGTCGCCCCCAGCAGGTTCTCCAGCGACTCGCGCTCGCCGATCAGCGCGTCGGTCACGAGCTGCGTCGAGATGATCGGCACCGCCAGCTCCGAGCGGCCCATGCGCTGCAGCGAGCTCAGCAGCTGACGGCCGACCGGGTCCCCCAGCAGCCGCCAGCCCTCGTCGAAGGAGAACAGCTTCAGCCGTCCCCGCTCGGAGCCCATCAGGTGCATCGCGAACATCGCGATCAGCCGCACGATCTGCTCACCCACGCGCTCGGCCTGCGAGTACTCCGCTCTGTGCGTTCCCGGCTCCGGTCCCGGCAGATCGCGAATCGGCAGGTATGTCACCTGGCTCTGCCCGATCGGCGCCGGCTTCACCGCAGGGTCGGCGAAGCCGAGCTGGGTCAGCCCCGAGCGGGCATACACCTCGAGCGTCTTGCCCACCTGGACGTCGATCTCGTCCCCCTGCTCCAGCGCGCGCACCACCTCCAGGCAGGTGGGTTCGCGCGCCTGTCTGATCACGCGGTCCACAGCGCCCACGACCGCGGTCTCCCATGCCGGCTCAGCCCTCCCGGGCAGCAGATCGCGCAGAAACGACACGGCGGCGTCCTGGCGCAGATGCTCGGGCGCAACCCGCAGCGGGTCCAGCACGCCCCGCAGCGCCCGGTCTGGCTTCAGCGTCACGCACTCGGTGTGCGGAGCCACCTCATCCAGCAGGTGAAAGCGATGGTCGCCCTTCGGGTCGCAGTCGACGATGCGCGCGCCCAGCAGGAAGCCCTCGTACTTCAGCTTCTGATCCAGCGTCGTCTTGCCCGAGCCGAGCGCGCCGACGCTCAGGATCGTCGCGTTGCGGTCACTGTCAGAGCCCTCGCGCAAATTGAATCGAACCGGCTGCCTGGATCCCGAGAGGGTGTGCCCCAGGTAGAAGCCCCCGCGCGAGCCCGCCGCGTGCGCCGCGGTCGGCATCATCGCCGCCACCTGCTCGGGTGTCAGCGTGTCGTCGTAGCCCGCCACCCGCGTGCGCTGTCCCGGCAGATGCTGAACGAACAGCGGCAGCTGATCTCCCAGCGGCCGGTGCAGCCGGATCTCCCCGTACGCGCGCCTGACCATCTCCACGCGCTCCTCCATCTCATCCTCGCTCGGCGCCCCCACCGCGACCGCGAGCGTCGCCCGCAGCAGCGGCGGACGGCTCGAAGATTGCAGGTAGGCGAGCAGGTCCCGGGCCTCCTGGGTGCGCTGATAGCCGAGATCGGAGACTCCCTGCTCGCCGTCGGACTCCGCCCGCACGATCTGGTCGGCGTCCTGAATCCTGCGCCGCGCGATCCGCAGCGCCAGCCCGTTCGGCAGATAGCGAGCGTTCAGCGACAGATCGATCCCGAACGGCAGGCTCTCCGGCGGCGCGAACATCAGCTCCACCCGCGCGCCCGGAAACTGCGCCTGCTCGGGCAGCGCCCCCACGACGAGCTGCGCCTGCCAGCTCGTGCCGGTCTCCGACTCGATCCGCAGGGCCCGGCCGCGATGCTCGACGTAACCGTCCATCCAGCGCATAACGTCGCCCTCCAACGGCGCCAGGGTCGCCTCGCCGTTGCGCTCGAACACGAGCGCGCGCGGCTCGTGCAGCCCATCGAGGACCGGCTCGCCGAGGCCCCTGCAGAACGCGCGCCTGATCAGCCACTGCAACTCCACCCCACGCGTCAGGCGGACCGGCAGATAGTCGGACAGGCGCGCATGCGCCTGGTCGGCGCGCACCCGCGCGCTCTCCAGCTCGGAGACCTTCATCACCCGCCGGTCTCGCAGCGAAAATGCCCGCCTGACACCCTCCCACCACTCGCGCGGATGGCGCTCGGCGGCACGCGACACGTAGGCGGCGACGTCGCGCTCGGGCTCGCGCAAGCTCACGATCAGGAACACCTCCGGCTGCGCCGCGCCGAGCTCGCTCAGGTACTCCTCGTGCTCCCGCGCGTAGCCCCGCTTCGCTCGCGCATGGGGAGCACCATGTCCGTCATCCTCCAGCTCGCGCGCGTATCGCTCGATGTCCCAGCGCCGCCCCACCCGCAGGATCTGCACGTCGGCCTCGATCGCCTCCAGCGCTCCGAGCAGCGCGAGAAACCGCGCGCGCTTGCCGTCCTGCGACAGCCATTCATATGACTCCGTCTCGACCGAGAACGCGGCCCACCCGTCATCGAGCGCGTCAGCGAATACGCAGTTGCCGTAGACGAACCCGATCGGTGGCTTCACCTCATCACCGGACCCGCAGCCGGACGTTGCGCGCGAGCGCGATCACCTGCGCCTGGACGGGTGCATGCCCTGCCGGCAGCTCGCGCAGGGTCAGCCGGACACCCCCCAGGGGACCACTGCTCTCGATTCGCTCATGCGCAGCGGTGATCAGCACCGCCCCAGGTCCGGTGTAGCGCAGTCTGCGCATCCCACCCTCCGAACCGTCTGGCAGCATCACGATCCCCTCCGGACGCCAGCGTTGCCGGGACGCGTCGCAGGGACGCACACCGGCGAGTTGGCGTGCGCCCACCCGGTAGCGCAGCAGCGCATACGCCGCCAGGTGAAACGGCCGGCCCTCGATCCGGATCACGCTCAGCACCGTCGCGCTCGCGACCGGCAGCGCGAGATCGCGCAGGTACCAGGGCAGCGCCCCCATCGCCTCCCCCACGAGTGGGAGGCTGCCGACGACCAGCGTCACCAGCAGGATCGCAAGGCAGTAGACGACACCTCTTACCGGGATCCCACCGGGGTTCAGCCGCAGCCGGTCGACACGATAGATGCGTCGCTCCAGGTCGAACACGGCGCGGTATGAGCGGATCTCCATGTCGTCAGGATCCGAACAGCGAGCTGACCGTATCCCGCAACAGGCTCAAGCCCGCCGGGGTCGCGAGCAGCACCGCGACGATCCCCACCGCGAACACGCCCGCCGCCTCCTTGAAATCACGGCGGAAGGCCAGCACGATCGAGGCGATCGCCAGAGCCAGCCCGATCAGGCTCATCGCCACGGTGCGCGCCGTGTCGCCCGCCTTCGCCGCGGCCGATTCGAGCGAGGTTCCCGCCTTTTCCGAGGGAGCCGTCTGCTGGGTGCTCGCCTGAGGAGACGGTTCGATCGCCGCCTGGACGGCAGCGGGCGTGGAGACGGTCCACGTGCATGCGAGTACCAGCACGGCGCATCCCACGGCCACGGGCGACCATGAGAGTCGAGGACGATGAATCGTTTGCATGCGGGCTCCTTCGTTCGATTGGGTTACGTGTCGGGATTCATCTGGATCGCGGACACCTCCCAGCGGCCCTGCACGCGAGCGACGTCCAGTTCGTAGGCGAGCGTGTACCGCGCGCCGTGCGCGTCCTGCGCCTGCACGACGGCGACCACACCCGTGCCCGGCGCCCAGTCCAGGCTCTGCACCGATTCCAGGCTCAGCGCCGCCGCCGGCAACGAGACGCGCGCGTTGTCCGTCAGGTCCGCCGCGAGCTCAGAGCCCGATGCCGACAGGTAGTTGCGCAGGGCGCGCCCCACAACCGTCGCGAGGGCCGGTTCGTCGATTTCGCGCAGATGCGCTCGCATCTGCGCCGGGCCGCCGGCGGGCGCTCCCACGAATGCGGGATAGCCTCCCAGCGCGAGGCTCCCGCCGGCCGTGCGCACGACGCTCACCGTCAGGTACTGAAGGCCCGCGTCATCAGTCTGCGCGGCCACCGTGTACACGTGCTCACCAGGCCCCGGTTCACGCTCCTGCACCACTTCTGTCCACTCAACGCGCTGCTCGCCGCTCGATGGCGGCTGCAGCCCCGCATCGGGATCCATCCCCGGCCCGGCGAACGGGGCCAGATCGCTTTCGTGGGCTTGCGGTTGGGCGGCGTTCCAAGTCAAATAACCGCGCGCGAACAGGGATGCGAACCCCTCGGCCGCGAGATCCGGCGGCGCGGCGCCCCGCGCGGCGATTCTCGGCGCAGCCGGCTGCGGCGGGTCGATCGCAAAACGCGCGCTTGCGGCAAGTCCTGCGATCGCGAGAGCGCTCAGCAGATAGCGGGGCCATTCGCGCGTCACGCGTATCCGCCACAACGGCCCCGTCCCAATCGTCACCTGCGCGCGCGCGATCGTCGTGCGCATCTCAGCGCTCGAACCCGAACTCGCTCTGTGCCCGTGGCCTCGCTTCGGCTTCGGCGGGCGCGCTCTGCGGGGTGGTGGCCACAGGCGCGGGGGTTGTCACAGGCGCGGTGGTTGCCACAGGCGCGGCGCTTGCCACAGGCGCGGCGCTTGCCACAGGCGCGGTGGTTGCCACAGGCGCGGTGGTTGCCACAGGCGCGGTGGTTGCCAGGGGCGCGGCGCTTGCCGTGGGCGCGGGCTGCGCCGATTGCGGTTCTGAGGCGCGCGCACCCGCCTCGGGCACATGCGGGCTCGACGAGACCTCCACCGTGGCCGTGCTCGCGTTCACACCCGCGCTTCCGCTCCCGCTCGGACCAAAGTGCCGCCGTCGCGCGATGTGAGCCGATCGGTTGATTGGGTGCACCCGCGGCACGCCGTTTCGATGTGCGGCACCCTGACGCAGCATGACGCGCGCAGCGCTTGCGCCGGCGTTGGGCAGAGTCATCCGCGCCGGCGAAGAGACGTTCGCCGCGATCTGTCGATCTACCGGGTGAGAGCGCAAGCCCACGAGTGCAACCGCCCCGCCGACCGTCCCCACCGCCCCGGTCAGCGCGACCGCCCCCGCCAGTCGACGCAGCCTCCGCTCGCGCGAGGTCCCTGTCGGCGGTGCACTCCGTTTCGACACCGTGGGGCCTGGTGTCACCGCTGGCGCGCTCGGTGTCACCGGCGGCGCATCCCAGTCCAGGAGCGCGTCGGCCCCGGCGAAATACTCGTCCTCGTCGTACACTCGATAGACGGCTCTCGGAGCCCTTCGCAAGAGCGTCATCGCAGCCCCGCCCCACCCTCGGAGGCGCAGTCGCACGGCCAGGCGATCCGCGGCCTCCGCGGCCCCCACGGACACGTGCGCAAGACAGGCGACCGGAAGCCGAGATGGGGAGACACCCGGCTTCCGGCCGCCAGCGGATGGGTATCACCGAGCGGTCGTCCGTCCAATCGACTGCCGGCGTCCCAGGGGACGCGCCTATGTGTGGGGGGAGGTATGTACATAGGTGGGTCCCTGCCCCCTACTCCGACGCGCTCTCGAAAACGGGACACCCCGCCTCAAAAAAATCTTTGCCCGCGGCCCGCGCCCCGTCTGTCATGGCGACTTCGCCCTCGTTCGACACCCCTTCGGTCTCGACGGCTTCGCCTTGATCCGCGGTGGGTTCGTCCAGCAGCCGCCGCAGCCGGGCGCGCCCGCGTTGTGCGACCTTGCGGCGCTTCTCCTCCGACCAGCCGAACCTGCGGCAGAACTCGTCCGCGGTCATCTGCAGCCCGACCTGGCAGGCCAGAACGAGGCGCTGATCGGTACTCAGCGCGTGCGCAGCCCGCTCCAGGGATCGCAGGTCGAAGCGCAACATCGCGCGCCGCTCGACATCGGCGCGCACGTCGACGATCTCGACTTCTCCCAGCGAGAGCGCGCCGTCGAGCGTCGCCTGCACCGGGCTGCGTCCGCGCAACGCGCGGCGGCGGTCCCGGACTCGCGAGACGAAGCGCAGCTCGAGCATGTTGCGCAGGTGCGCCCCGCTCGAGAACCGCAGCTCACCCCGGCGCGCCTGCACCACGAGCTCGACGATCGCCTGGCTGTAACAGTCCTCCAGGTCCTCCCAATGCAGCCAACGACGATGCACGGACAGCAGCAACCCGCGCGCGGCCTGCGCCACCAGCGCGACTTCCTCGGCGGGATCGAGCGCTCGCGCCTGGAATCGGGTAGACACATGGGCATGTCGCTCCCGATCATCCGCAGACCCCCCCTCCAATGAGCCTCAACGACCGCCTCCAGGCACTGGACCGTCTGCAGCAGCGCCACCCGCGGCTCAGCTTCCCCGCCGCGGTGATCAAGAAGTTCGGCGACGACGGGGCCGGCCAGCTCGCGGCGCTGATCGCCTACTACGGGTTTGTCTCGCTGTTCCCGCTGCTGCTCGTGCTCGTCACGGTGCTCGGGTTCGTGCTCGAAGGAGACCCCAAGACCCAGGCCAGCGTGCTGCACTCAACGCTCAGCCAGTTCCCGATCATCGGCGATCAGCTCCAAAGCAACGTGCACTCGCTCAAAGGCAGCGCCGGCGCGCTGGCGCTCGGCGTCGTCGGCCTGCTGCTCGGCGGTCTGGGCATCGTCGGCGCCACCCAGAACGCTTTTCAGCAGATCTGGCACATACCGCGCAGATCCCGACCCAACTTCCTGGCCTGGCGCCTGCGTGGCATTGGCCTGCTCGCCGTGCTCGGCGTGCTCCTGATCGTCTCGACCGTCGCCGCGGGCTACGTCACCGCGCAGACGGCGGGTGCGGTAGCCGTGCTCGGCGGGGTCCTGCTCGCGCTGGCGTCAAACCTGCTGCTGTTCTTCGCCGCGTTCCGGTTCCTCAGCCCTGACGAGATCCCCACCCGCGATCTGATCCCGGGCGTGATAGTCGCGGCCGTGCTGTGGCAGATTCTGCAGCACATCGGCGGTTACTACGTCGCCCACGTCGTACGCCACGCCCAGGAGACCTCCGGCCTGTTCGCGTTCGTCCTCGGCCTGCTCGCGTGGCTCTACCTCGGCGGCCAGGTCACGCTGATCGCGGCTGAGATCAACGTCGTACGGGCCCGGCGCCTGTGGCCACGCAGCTTCTTCTCTCAGCCTCTACTCGACGCGGACAAGCGCGCGCTCACCTCATCCGCGGAGACCGAGGAGCGGGTCCCGGACGAGAACGTCGAGGTTAATTTCGATGGGCCCGACGGCTGATCGCAAACGACTGATCTTTGGAGCGCAGCGCGAGATTATTGGCTCTGCAGTGCCGTTTACAGGGTGACCACCAAACTACTTGCGCCCGCAACGACCTCGCGCTATACTAACTAACAAATCGTAAGCACATATGGAGCCTATACCTATGCCTTCATCTTCAGATCAGCCCAAAGCAAGCCCCGCTCAGTCACCGGCAAACTCACCCCAGCCAAAGCCCCTCCTGCGGCTGATCCCGCTCGAGGACACGGTCGTGTTCCCGAACATGGGCATCACGCTGACCGAGGAGGTCGGCGAGGACGAGCGCGTCGTGCTTGTGCCCCGTCACGAGAACGAGTTCCTCGAGGTCGGCACGATCGCCGAGGTGACCGAGCGGCTGCGGCTGCCCGGCGGCGGCCACGCCGTGGCCATCTCCGGCGAGCACCGTGCGCTGATCGGCGCCGCCCAGACGGGACCCAGCGGCGAGCTGCGCGTAGAGGTGGACGAGCGCCCGGATGAAATACCGGTCGATGGGCGCACCCGCGAGCTGGAGCGCGAGTACCGTGCGACGGTCGAGGAGATCCTCGAGCTGCGCGGCGACGACGGGCGCATCGCCGCGTTCCTGCGCGCGATCGCCGAGCCCGGCGCGCTGGCGGACTCCGCCGGCTACTCCCCCAACCTCAGCTACGAGCAGAAGGTCCAGCTGCTGCGCACGCTCGACGTGACCGAGCGCCTGGAGCTGTCGGTCAAGCTGCAGCGCGAGAGCCTGGCCGAGTTGCAGATCCGCAAGCGCATCCGCGAGGACGTGCAGGAGGGCGCCGAGAAGCAGCAGCGCGAGTACTTCCTGCGCAAGCAGATGGAGTCGATCCGCAAGGAGCTCGACGAGGACGACGCGTCCGTCGCGGAGGAGTACCGCACCAAGATCGAGGCCGCCGGCATGCCCGAGGACGTCAACGAGCAGGCGCTGAAGGAGCTCGGTCGCCTGGAGCGGATGGGCGAGCAGACGGGCGAGTCGAGCATGATCCGCACCTACCTGGACTGGCTGATCGCGGTGCCCTGGAGCAAGCGCTCGGAGGAGCACCTCGATCCGGTCGCGGCGCGCGAGGTGCTCGACACCGATCATGCCGGCCTGGAGGACGTCAAGGACCGCATCACCGAGTACCTGGCGGTGCGCAAGCTGCGCCAGGACCGTGGCATCGAGGCGGACCCGAAGTCGGGCGCGATCCTGACCCTGATCGGTCCTCCCGGGACCGGCAAGACCTCGATCGGCGAGTCGATCGCCCGCGCGACCGGCCGCGAGTTCGTGCGCATGTCGCTGGGCGGCGTGCGCGACGAGGCGGAGATCCGTGGGCATCGGCGCACCTACATCGGCGCACTGCCGGGACGCCTGGTCAGGGCACTCAGGGACGCGGGCACGATGAACCCGGTGATATTGCTAGACGAGGTCGACAAGGTCGGCGCGGACTGGCGCGGAGATCCATCCGCAGCGCTGCTGGAGGTGCTCGACCCCGCGCAGAACCACTCGTTCCGCGACCACTACCTCGACGTCGAGCTGGACCTCAGCCAGGTCATGTTCCTGGCCACGGCCAACGTCGCCGACACGATCCCCGGGCCCTTGCTCGACCGCATGGAGGTGATCCGCTTCGACGGGTACACCTCCGAGGAGAAGTTGGCGATCGCCAAGGGCTACCTGTGGCCGCGCCAGCGTGACCGTAACGGCCTGCGCAAGGACGAGGTCGGGATCTCAGATGAGGTGCTGCGCACGATCATCTCCGAGTACACGCGCGAGGCGGGCGTACGCAACCTGGAGCGCGAGCTTGGCACGGTGCTGCGCAAGACCGCGACCAAGATCGCCTCGACACACTCCCAATCGGACGAGCAGCCGCAGGCCGGTGGCGAGGACGCCAAGAAGTCCGCAACCGCAAAGAAGGCCAAGGTCAAGGCTGCCGCGAATGCGAAGGTCACGCCCGAGGCCGAGAAGAAAGCAGCGAAGAAGACGAAGGGATCCAAGGCAACCGAGACAACATCGGCGATCGAGACCCCGGTGAAGATCGACCTGGAGGTGGTGCGCGACGCGCTCGGCCGCCAGAGGTTCTTCCAGGAGTCCGCCGCGCGGACCGCGACGCCCGGTGTAGCCACCGGCCTGGCGGTGACGGGCGCCGGCGGGGACGTGCTGTTCGTCGAGGCCACCGCGATGAAGGCCGGAAGCGGCGCGGCCGGCAACGGCCTCGTGCTGACAGGCCAGCTCGGGGACGTGATGAAGGAGTCGGCGCGAATCGCACTGTCCTACGTGCGCGGTCACGCCGATGAGCTCGGCATCGAGGAGAGCGCGTTCGAGGGCCAGGAGTTCCACGTGCACGTGCCCGCCGGAGCGATCCCCAAGGACGGCCCGAGCGCGGGTGTGACGATGGTCACGGCGTTGGCGTCACTGCTGTCCGGCCGCCCGGTCAAGCACACGGTGGGAATGACCGGCGAGGTCACGCTGCAAGGACGCGTGCTGCCGATCGGCGGGCTCAAGCAGAAGGCGCTCGCCGCCCACGCCGCCGGGCTGACCGACCTGATCCTGCCCGAGCGCAATCGCGGCGATCTGGACGAGATTCCCGAGGAGGTCCGCGAGCAGATGGCCTTCCACCCGGTGATGACCGTCCAGGAGGTCCTCGACCGCGCACTGGAGCCCGCTCGCGATGTCGCGCACGTCTGAAAGGTGCAAGCCCGTCCCCCAGGAGGTCCGTCAGATGGCGGACCTCCTGGAGCGACGCTGGCAGTTGTCGATCATCTACGCCGCGTTGACCGGGGCGTTGCGGTTCAACGAGTTTGCCGAGGCGGTCGCCGGCATCTCTCCGCGGATGCTGTCCGAGCGCCTGCGCGACCTCGAGGCGGCGGGACTGGTGGAACGCACCGTGATCCCGTCGAGTCCCCCGACCGTCGAGTATCGCCTGACCGCCCGCGGCCGTCGCCTGGGCCCGGTGATCGAAGCGATGAGAGCCTACGCGCAGGAGCCCGTGGGATAACCGCTCTAGGCGTAGCTGGTTCAAACGGCCTCGGGGCTGGCGCCTATAAGCGCGCCGCCCTCGCAGGTGGCTGCATGCACCACGCGCTGCGGGTTGCGCACGCCGACGACACCCGCGATCCCGCCCAGCGCGACGAGCACGGCGGCGATCGCGAGGCCGAGGTGGAAGCTGTGCAGTGAGGCGACTTCCGCGGCGCTCGCCACCGCGTGAGCCTGGCGCGGGGGCAGACCGTGAACGTCGGGAAGACCGAGGGGCAGGCGCTTGGCTTCGCGTACGACTGCGTCTGCCGCCGGACCCAGCGGCACATCGGCCAGATGAGTGTCCAGGGACGTGGCAAAAGAAGTGGCGATCGCGGCGCCGACGGCTGCGGTGCCGAGCAGGCCGGCGACCCGTGCGATCGCGTTGTTGACCGCCGAGGCGATCCCGGCCTGAGACCGTTCGGCCCCGGCGAGAACCGCCGCGGTGAGCGGGGCGACGGTCATCGACAGGCCGAGCGAGAACACCAGCAGCGCCGGCAATACGTCCGATACGTAGTCGACGTGAACGCCCACGCGCTGGAACAACAGCAGGCCGACGGCGGCAATGAGCGGTCCCAGGCCCATGAACAGGCGCGGTCCATACCGGTCGGCAAGCGCGCCAAACCGGCGTGACAGGGCGAACATGACAAGCGTCACTGGGAGGGTGGCCAGACCGCTCTGCAAGGGCGTGTATCCGCCGACCTGCTGCAAGAAGAGGACCAGGAAGAAGAACAGCACCGCCAGACCCGCGTACATCGCGAACGTCTCGATGTTCCCTGCCGAGAAGTTGCGCCGCCGGAACAGGCCCAACGGCAGCATCGGGTCGCGCGCGCCACGCCACTCGTACAGCACGAACCCGACGAGCAGGGCGACGCCGGCGATCAGCGGCACGAGCACGCCGGGGTCAGACCATCCCAGGCGGGGCTGCTCGATCAGCGCGAACACGGGACCGCCGAGGCCGAGTGCGCACAGCGCCGCCCCGGGCAGATCGATCCGTCGAGCTGACGGTACGGACGATGCGCCTTCCGACGTCGATTCCCCCATCTCCGCTCCGCCGGCCACCGGGTCACCCATGGCCGCAGGCCGCTCGGCGCGGGGAATCGCGATCAGAATCAGCGCGACGCACGCGATCACGAACGGCAGGTTGATCAGGAAGATCCAGCGCCACGACGCGATCGCGAGCAGCTCACCGCCCGCCAAAGGCCCGAGCACGGTCGCGATCCCGCCCCATGCCGTCCAGCTGCCGATCGCGGGACCGCGCTCGGACTCAGCGAACGTGGACACGATCACCGCCAGCGCGCTGGGCACGAGCAGCGCGCCGGCCACGCCCTGCAGAGCGCGCGCGGCGATCAGAACCTCGATCGTGGGCGCCAACGCACACAACAGCGAGGTCACGCCGAAGCCCGATACGCCGAGCGCGAAGATGCGCCGCTCGCCATACAGATCGCCGAGCGATCCTCCTATCAGGATCAGCGAGCCGAGCGTCAAGAGGTAGGCGTTCACCACCCACTGCTGCGCCGCCAGCCCGCCCCCGAGCGCGTCCTGAATGCTCGGCAGCGCCACGTTCACCGCGGTGCCGTCGAGCAGCGCGATCCCAGAGCCGAGGATGCACGCGATCAGCGTCAATCGCTTGCGCGCGGCGTCGGTGCGAGCGGCGGGCATCTCTGAAGCACGGTAGCCGCTTGCAGCGCACTTTACGCGGTGACGCCCCTCAGTACGGATCGCCCGCCGATCGATCGATGAGAGCCTCGGTCAGGTGCCGACGTAGGCCGCGAGGTGCTCACCGGTGAGGGATGGGATTCCCTCCCGCCCGATTCCCTCCCGCCCGGCGACGAGGTCGGCGGGTGTGCCCTCGAAGACGATCCGGCCGCCGTCGTGGCCGGCGCCGGGTCCGAGGTCGATGATCCAGTCGGCGTGCGCCATGACCGCCTGGTGGTGCGCGATGACGATGACCGACGTGCCGGAGTCGACGAGCCGGTCGAGCAGGCCGAGCAACTGCTCGACGTCGGCAAGGTGGAGGCCGGTGGTCGGCTCGTCGAGGACGTAGATTCCGGGCCGCCCGGACCGTCTTTCCGCCATGCGGGTGGCCAGCTTGAGCCGCTGGCGCTCGCCGCCGGACAACGTGGGGAGCGGCTGGCCGAGGCTGAGGTAGCCGAGCCCGACGTCGGCGAGCCGCCCGAGGATGGCGTGCGCGGCCGGCGTGCGCGCAACGCCTGAGCCGAAGAACTCCTCGGCCTCGGTCACCGACATCGCGAGCACCTCGCTGATGTCGCGGCCGCCGAGGTGGTGATCCAGCACCGATGCCTCAAAGCGCTTCCCCTCGCACTCCTCGCAGATGGTGGCGACGCCGGCCATCATCGCCAGGTCGGTGTAGATGACGCCGGCGCCGTTGCAGTTGGGGCAGGCGCCCTCGGAGTTGGCGCTGAACAGCGCCGGCTTCACGCCGTTGGCCTTCGCGAACGCCTTGCGGATGGGGTCGAGCAGTCCGGTGTATGTCGCCGGGTTGCTCCGTCGCGAGCCCTTGATCGCTGCCTGATCGACCGACACCACTCCGTCCCGCCCGGACACCGAGCCGTGGATTAGCGAGCTCTTGCCCGAGCCCGCCACCCCGGTGACGACGACCAGCACGCCGAGCGGGATGTCGACGTCGACGTCCCGCAGGTTGTGGGTGCAGGCGCCGCGCACCTCCAGGATTCCCTCCGGTGTCCGCACCGACGGCCGCAGGGCGGCGCGGTCGTCCAGGTGCCGCCCGGTGAGCGTGCCACTGGCGCGTAGCCCCTCGACGGTGCCCTCGAACACCACCTCGCCACCCTTGGTACCGGCGCCCGGGCCGAGGTCGACGACATGCTCGGCGATCGCGATCGCCTCCGGCTTGTGCTCCACGACCAGCACGGTGTTGCCCTTGTCGCGCAGCGCCAGCAGCAGGTCGTTCATCCGCTGGATGTCGTGGGGGTGCAGCCCGATGGTCGGCTCGTCGAAGACGTAGGTGACATCGGTGAGCGAGGACCCGAGGTGGCCGACCATCTTGACGCGCTGCGCCTCGCCGCCCGACAGCGTGCCCGACGGCCGGTCGAGCGAGAGGTAGCCCAGCCCGATCTCCACGAACGAGTCGAGGGTCTGTTGCAGCGCGGCGAGCAGCGGCGCCACCGACGGCTCGTCGAGGCCGCCGACCCATTCGGTTAGGTCGCTGATCTGCATCGCGCAGGCGTCGGCGATGTTGATCTTCTTGATCTTCGACGATCGAGCTCCCTCGCCGAGCCGCGTGCCGTCACAGTCCGGGCAGGCGGTGAACGTGACCGCCCGCTCCACGAAGGCGCGGACGTGCGGCTGCATCGCGTCGACGTCCTTGGACAGGAACGTCTTCTGGATCGTCGGGATCAGGCCCTCGTAGGTCAGATTGACGTTGTCGACCTTGATCTTGGTCGGCTCCTTGTGGAGCAGGTCGTCGAGCTCGCTTCTTGGTGAACTTGCGGATCGGCTTGTCCGGGTCGAAGAAGCCGCAGCCGCGGAAGATGCGGCCGTACCAGCCGTCCATGCTGTAGCCGGGGATCGTGAGCGCGCCCTCGTTGAGCGACTTGCCGTCGTCGTAAAGCTGAGGACAGGTCGAAGTCGGTGACCGAGCCTCGGCCCTCGCAGCGCGGACACATGCCGCCGGTGCGGCTGAAGGTCGCCTTCTTGGTCTGGGTCTTGGCGCCGCGTTCGATCGTGATTCCACCGCTGGCCCGGACCGAGGCGACGTTGAAGGAGAACGCGCTGGGCGAGCCGATGTGCGGCTTCCCGAGCCGGCTGAAGAGGATGCGCAGCATCGCGCCTGACGTCGGTGGCGGTGCCGACCGTGGAGCGGGCGTCGGCACCCATCCGCTCCTGGTCGACGATGATCGCCGTCGTCAGCCCTTCGAGTACGTCGACCTCGGGACGCGCCGAGGCTCGGCATGAAGCCCTGCACGAACGCGCTGTAGGTCTCGTTGATCAGCCGCTGGGACTCCGCGGCGATCGTGCCGAACACCAGCGAGCTCTTGCCCGAGCCGGAGACGCCGGTGAACATCGTCAGCCGGCGCTTCGGGATCTCGATGCTGACGTCCTTGAGGTTGTTCACGCGCGCGCCGTGCACGCGGATCAGGTCGTGGCTGTCGGCAACGGGCAGCGCAGACGACTGCGAGTCCGTCCTCGTGGCCATGCTCATCGTGTCTCCATCTGTTAGACGGGGCCGCCTTCGCGATGCTCGGTGTCGCGACGACGCTGAGCGCGCGAGCGGGAGTCGGCACTCATCGGTCCTGAAGCAGCCCGAGCACGTTGCCATCGGGGTCGGTGACGGTGGCCACCAGGCGGCCGCCACCGACGTCGTGCGCGGGCTCCTTCACGGTGGCACCCGCGGCGGTCACCTCGGCCAGCTTCGCCTCGATGTCCGGCACGTGCCAGTAGGCCACCGGCGAGGTCATGCCCTGCGGTCCACCGCCCGGCACCAGCCCGATGTGCTGGCCCGCGGCCTCGAAGCCGACGTAGTAGTCCGAGTCAGCCTGCGGCGGTACGCCGAGCAGGGCGGCGTACACCGCCTTGGCCGTCGCCAGGTCGGACACGGGATGCAGCACGGTCTTGATTCCCTGGGTGGAAGAGCCGGTCATGGTCACTCCTGAAGTCGTGGGTCACATCGACCCGGTGGGATCGTCGGGCTTAAAGACGAACGGGAAGCCCGGAAATCGACGTGCCGGGCTGGTCGGCGGGACCGACCGTGATCCAGCGCATCCCGCCCGTATGCGACGTCGTTGCGGACCTCGAAGCCGAGGTGTCGCGATAGAAGGCCAGGGGTGCGTCCGGGTCGTCATGCGGGAGGAAGATCGAGTGAATGGTGATGTCCATGACGGTCATGCTAACTGCGGCTCGTGACCGGCGCTTCTTCTCGATCCCTGATCGGTCTGGTCACCTGCTTCGCCACGCACGACGGCATCCTGGCCGTCGCGTGCGTCGCGTGGCGCCGGTAGGTGCTGGGCGGCATACCGACCGGCGCGTGTTCGAGCACAGTGCTCTCCAGGATAAGACGCTATAGCTGCCGCCGTGTGCCTGCGACTTGTCCGGACGGATGCCGTACACTATGGAGATGGCATCAAACACTCCCACAAAGACCCGCAGGATCGAGATCCGGATCACCGAGGAGGAGCGCAGCCTCGAGCAGGCCGCGGCCACCGTCAACGGTGAGACTTTGAGTGCGTTCGTACGCCAGGCGGCGCGTCGTGAGGCAGAGCGAACGCTCGCTGAGCGCACCCGGTACGTAGTCGATGACGAGGCCGCGCAGCGGTTCCTCGCCGCGCTGGAGCAACCCTCTCCCAACGCCGAAGAGGGTCTGCGCCGACTTATCGAGAAGTCGAGCATCCTGCCCGCAGCGTGACGCCGCGGCTGACCGCGACCACGGCGTTCGACCGGCGAGCACATCGCGTCGAGACCTTCAGTTGCGGTCGCGAGGGTCTGGACCGCTGGCTACGCGCCTATGCAGGCCAGAGCCAGCGTCGCGACGCCGCCCGTACATTCGTCACGGCCGAGCCGGATGGCAGCGTCGCGGGTTACTACACGCTCGTCGCGGCTCAAGTCGAGTACGAGCAGGCGAGCACCGGCGTCACTCAAGGGCTCTCACGACACTTTCCGATCCCCGTCGCGCTCCTTGCCCGCTTGGCAGTCGCCTTACCCCATCAAGGCACCGGCCTCGGCCGCAGTCTCTTGCTCGACGCACTTCAACGCATCCTGCGCGCCTCCAACGAGCTCGCAATTCGAGCAGTCACAGTAGATGCACTCGACGACCGCGCCGCGTCGTTCTACCAGCGGTTCGGATTCGAGCCCTCAGACCTCACGCCCAACACCCTCATGGTCCCGCTCCAAGTCGTCCGGCAAACGCTCGGCCGATGACAGAGCTATCTGTGCCGATGCTGCGCAGAGACTGTGACTCAGTGCTCAGGCGTGCGAGAGCAGGGCGTTGGCGCGATCGGACTCGCGCTTGAGGCATGCGAGCAATGCTCTGACGACGAGCGGGTCGAACTGGCTTGGAGCACAGCGTTGCAGCTCGGCGCGAGCGGCGGCCTGGCCGATCGACGAACGGTAGGCGCGATCGCTGGTCATCGCCTCATACGCGTCGGCCACCGCGAGGATGCGGGCCTCCAACGGGATCTCATCGCCGGAGAGCCCGAGCGGATAACCGCGTCCGTCGGGGCGCTCGTGATGGGCGCCAACCCATTCGCGGACATCGGCGAAGCTCGCGTGCTCGAGGATCTGCGCCCCGAGCTCCGGGTGGCGCTTGATCGTGGCGAACTCCTGCGCGGTGAGCTTCGCGGGCTTTCTGAGAATGCTGTCCGGGACGCCTACCTTGCCGATGTCGTGCAGCATGCCCGCCAGTCGCACCCGGCTTATCCGCTGCTCTGACAGGCCGAGCTCGCAGGCCATCATCTCGGCATAGCGCCCGACCGTCTCTGAGTGTCGAGCGCTGCCGCTGAAGCGCAGGTCGACCGCCTCGGCCAGGTCGAGCATCACCGCGATGAAGCGTTCGGCTTCGATGTCCCGCGGCTCGCCGCCGGTCCGATCCTGCTCGCGCAGGAGCGGACTGTGCAGCACGGTCCTGTTGCGGCCGCTCTCCTTGGCCGCATACAGTGCCTCATCGGCGGCGCGCAACAGCGAGGCAGCCGTCTCGCCGTGCTGTGGGTAGCTTGCCACCCCGAGGCTGATCGTGATGGCGACCGTGTCGGTGGAGAACTCCTCGCGCAGATCGCAGCGCAACCGCTCGGCGATCACGAAGGCGCCCTGGCCGTCGGTGTCGGGCAGGATCAACGCGAACTCCTCGCCGCCGACGCGCGCGGCGCCATCGATCTGACGCTTGCCGTGCTCGAGCAGCCGGGCCACCCGCTGCAGGGCGGCATCGCCCACGTGATGGCCCGAGCGATCGTTGACTTCCTTGAAGTGGTCGATGTCCCCGACGAGCACGGTCATCGGCGCCTGCCCGCGGCGCGCGCGCTCGAGCTCGAGATCGAGCAGTTCGCGAAAACCCCGCCGGTTGGACAGCTTGGTCAGAGGATCGGTGCGAGCCGCGTCGTAGAGCTGAGCGATCAGCAACTCGACTCGCTCACGCATCGCCTGAATCAGGATCGCCGCCACGAGCAGCGTGCCCATGCCAACAATCCACCAGGCGGGAATCCCGCTCGAAGGCGGTCTCGCGACCAGGAGCGCACCATAGACAACCCCGACGTAGGCGATCTGGACAGCCGACTCTCTCTTCGTAAAGAAGTAGGACGAGTAAAGAAAGACCCACAGATAGAAGAAGACCAGTGGACTGGGGCTCTCCCCGGAGAAGAACGCAACCGCGGTGATTAGGGTGCTGCCCCATGCCAGTGCCACTCGAAGCACCCAGTCAGGCAGGCGAGCGGCTCGCCAGAACAGGATGCCAGCCACCACGTAAGCGTCCCCCACGATAATGAGCAACCCGAGCTCGCTGGCCCGCTCGGAATGGGGTAGCAGCACAGTCAACAGCGCCAACGTGGCCCCAGCCGCGAACAGGCCCGCCAGAGCCTTCGCCATCAGGCGGATCTCGAAGCTCGCACCCGAGCCAAGCCTCCCGGGCACGCCAACGCCCTCGTCACTCTCGAGCACCGTCATCTCTCACCATGTCGGCTACTGCAGACAATTTCATGAGAGCGAGCTCGGGCCACCGCAGCGTAGGCCCGGGTGAGCCACGTCTGGGCACTCACATCGGTACTCATGTCGGTGAGGGTTGTCAATGCGCCCGGGCCGGCCCACGCTCTGGCGCAGCGAGGAACAACCTGAGCGCCTGCTCCACGCGCTCGCGTTCGCCGGTCGTGAGCAGATCCAGCAACAGGCCACGTAGCACCGCCAGCTCCAGCGTCGCGCGCGGGGCATCGTCGGTGATCAGCCAGTCGCCGACGACGCGCTCCAGAAACGGGGCGTAGCGCTCGGGCTGGCGCAGCGCTAGACCATACGCCTCGAAGAACGAGCGAAAGAACGGTAGGCGCTGCAGTCGCGAGCTCCACGACCAAGCGGCCTGTAGCGGGTCGCTGCCCAGGTCGCGCTGCAGCTCCGCGCGGACCATCGCCTGCAGGCGCTCGCGTACGCCGTTGAGGATCACGCTGAGCAACTCATCCTTGCTGCCGAAGTGATGCACCAGCGTGTTCGGCATCACCCCGAGCGCATCCGCGAGCGGGCGCAACGTCAAATCGGACAGGCCATGCTCGATCGCGTAATCCACCGCGGCCTGCAGCAGCTCCTCGCGCCGGGTCTGGTCTATCGATCTCGGCATCCAAGCTTCCTTGTACGACTGTGCAAGTATACGGGGTGTGCGGACGCTCGCCCCGGACACCCCCTCCTTCGGCTACCTGCTCCCCACCCGCGACGCGATCACCCAAGGGCAACCCGCGGCAGCGCCGTTGCTCGCGCTCGCCCAGCGCGCGGAGGCGCTCGGCTTCGACGCGGTCTGGCTCGGCGATGGGCCGCTCGCGCGGGCACGCCACGACCCGCTCAGCATGATCGCAGCGCTAGCCGTGCGTACCGAGACCGTCCTGCTCGGCACCTGCGTACTCACAGCCGCGCTTCGCTCCGCGCTTCTACTCGCCCAGACCGCCGCGACCGTCGACCAGATCGCGCAGGGACGCCTGCTGCTCGGGGTCGGCGCGGGGTTCCCGTTCCCCGAAACCGAACGCCAATTCCAGGCCATCGGCGTGCCCTACACCGGCCGCGTCAGGCGCATGACCGAGACAATCGCCGCGATCCGCGCACTATGGGCCACCCCCGGCGAGCCCATCAGCTACAACGGCCGGCACATCGCGCTCGACGGTATCGCGCTCGCGCCCGCGCCATACCGTCCCGGCGGACCCCCCGTGTGGCTCGCAGGGTTCGGCGAGACAGCCGAGCGCCGTGTCGGGGAGATCGCCGAGGGCTGGCTGCCCTACCCCCCAACCCCCGAGTTGTACGCCACCAGCTGGGAGCGCGTCCGCGCGGCCGCGACCCAGGCGGGACGGGAGCATCCACCGCTGGCGGGACTGTACGCGACGATCGCCCTCGACCCCTACCCGAGATCGCCCAGCAACGACTGAAAACGAGCATCGAGCGCTACTACGAACAGCCACTCAAGCTGATGAGCGGGTGGTTCGGGAGCAGGCGCTCGGCTTCGTCGCAACCGTGCAAGCGGACGGCACTCCGGGTCTCCCCCAAGGGAACGACCTCTGTCTGGGACGACACGCATCTCGTGTTTCTCGATCTGTGTTCACCGGGCACGATTGCCAACCTCACGAGCAACCCCAATGTCGAGGTGAACGTCATCGATCCGCTCCCTTCTGTAAGGGCTACCGATTTGCAGGGCGACGAGCGTCGCGCGACCGGCAACGTAATCCTTGATGTCCATGACTGATTACCCGGTTTCATATGAACAGATCGGTGTGGGTTACACCCACGCTCGTCGCACCGAGCCACGCATCGCCGAACGCATCTTCTCCGCGCTCGGTGATGCGGAGAGCGTGCTGAATGTCGGCGCCGGGGCCGGCTCCTACGAGCCACGGGACCGCGATGTCCTCGCGGTTGAGCCCTCGCGAGTGATGCGCGCGCAGCGCCCCTCGGGCGCTGCGCCCTGTATAGACGCTTCGGCCGAGGCGCTACCTTTCCCCAACCAATCCTTCGATGCGGCGCTGGCGGTGCTCTCCGATCACCACTGGAGCGACCCGATCGCGGGACTGCAAGAGATGCGCCGCGTGGCTCGGCGGGTCGTCGTCTTTCAGTGGGATGACGCCGAGAGTCAGCGGTTCTGGCTGGTCCGCGATTACCTGCCCGAGTATCACGCGCTCACCACCGGACGGCCGAGCCTGGTCGAACGCGCCGCGGCGATCCACGCACGCATCGAGATGGTCCCGATCCCCTGGGACTGCGTGGATGGCTTCTTCCACTCCTACTGGCGCAGACCCTTCGCTTACCTACAGGAGCCGGTTCGCCGCGGCAGCTCAGTGTGGGCGCGGCTCGGCGAGCACACGGAACGACGAGCCGTCGCGGCGCTCGCCCGTGACCTCGCTAGCGGCGCTTGGGAGCAGCGCAACGCGCAGCTGCTCGAGCTGGAGAGCATCGACATCGGCGCGAGGCTGCTCATCGCCCCAGGCAAGCCCTGAGTGACCATGCCCGATCCGTATACCGACCCGGACTTTGCCACGGCGGCGTTGGTAACGATCGACACCCAGCGCGACGTGCTGGACGGCGGACCGCTCAAGATCCCGGGAACCTCGGCTGCGCTTGAGCCGATGTGCGTGCTTGCGCAGGCGTTCCGCGAGGCGGCCCGGCCGATCGTGCATGTCGTGCGCCTGTATGAGCCCGACGGCAGCAACGTCGACCTCTGCCGTCGCCGCGCGGTACAGAGCGGCGCGCGCATATTGGCCACAGGCGCGCCCGGCTCACAGCTCGCCCTCGAGCTGCTGCCCGTACCCGATCTGACGCTCGACTGTGCGCTGCTGCTCGACGGTGGCGTTCAGGCTCTGGGACGAGCTCGCGGTGCCGGTTCGCCGCTGACAGCGGGTGCAGTGACAGTAGCCGGCGGTCAGTGGCTGGGAAGTGAGCTCGAAGCGCACGTCGCCGCACAGGCAGCCTCCGGTCAACGCACTGTCGCTCACGGCAGGAGAGTCTGGCATGTCTGTCCGTGCCTTCGACCCGTGCCGTGGACGATGCTAGTCGGTCATGTCGACCCGGACCTCACCCGTGACCGAGTTGGCGATGAAGCACGCCGCTGGCGTGCGATCGTGAAGACCCCTGACGATCTCCTGCGATATGTCCGTCGTGAACTCACACGGGGACGCAGAATCACATTCAGGAAGCGCTCTCCGTCCATCATGCCCACGGGATCGTCCTCGTAGGAGAGAACTCGCAGACGCTCGCGCCGGGCGAAGTCCAGGAACCAGAGCATTTGGCAGGCCGACAATGACGCGACGAACAGCTCCTCGGGAGCGGCCTTCGTCGGATCGCCGCCACGATCCGCAGCGCTTGACCCCGCGATCGTCTGGTCCGCCAGTTTGATCTCGTGCGCGCGCAGATCCGCTTACCACCTGCCAGAGGACCCGCGCATGATGCTCCGTTGTCTCGCTCATCGAGAACTCACTCGATTGTCGTTCACGCGCGACCGCGAGCCTGCGCTCGAGGTTGGCACGCACGCCCGGCCACTCCTCGTCGGTCACGCTGTAGTACGCAGAGTCGCGAACTGGTGGCGGCGAAACCCCAGCGAACACCGAACAGCAAGAATCAATCACCGGCGGAGACCGCAGCAACCCCCCGCCCGCGAAAGCAAGCACGGGTTCCCGGGGTCGACCTGGGCCAGGGTGTCCACATCGGCTAGGCGGACAAAGCCGTACGGTGCGGTGGGAGGATCGCTCATGGCGCCGATACTGCCACATTCGCGCTCCGTCCTAGCCGACGTACCCGTCGCCCCAAGGCCTGCGCCGCGGTGACGATCGCCGAAGCGTTAGCGAGGTCCGTGAGCACTCCTGGCAGATTGATCTTGGAAGCCGGTGTGCTATGTCGCGGTAGGCGGTCCGAACCCCGCACCTATGCCCGCAACGGTATGCCGGCACGGCCCGCATGGCTTCTCCATTCTGCCCGGTTCGCCGATCGACGGCGCCGCGAGCGACGACGACCCTCGCCCGGGGCAACGCTACGTCGTCCAGCGGAAGCCGACCGCGTCGGGGCGCGGTGCCAGCGGGCTGGGCGGCAGCTCGCCCGTCGGGTCGTCCTCGTTGTAGGCGCTCGGCGCCACGTCGTTGGGCGCGTCGGCGTGGAACAGCGCGGCCAGCAGCTCGATCTGCCCGCGGCCGACGCCCAGCTCCCCCATCCCGCCGCCGTACATCGGCCGCCGCTCCCGCGCGCAGCGCGCGTACACCTCGAACAGCGCACGCAGGCTGCCGATGCGCGACGGCTTGACGTTCACCACGCGCGCCGGAAGCGGCGTCGCGCCGATGTCCTCGGCGCTGCGGATCGGCGCGTCGTAGGAGACGCGCTCGACGTGATCGCCGAGCCGCCGCGCGATCTCGGGCAGGTCGTGCGGATCCTCCAGGTACGCGTCCGGGAACGCCGCGAGCACGCGGTCGTACAGCGCGCCCAGCGCCTCCGGATCCTTCACCTCGAAGCCGTACTGGCCCTTGAAGTCGATCGTGTCGACCGCGCCGGTCGCCGCGACCTCGTCGACGAGCGCGGGCGACCAGGTCGCCTCCGCGTCGAGCTTGAAGCGCACGCCCGGCGAGCGGGCGAGCCGCCGGCGCATGTGCTCGATCGAGGGCTGCTCGCCGAGGCCCAGCGAGTTGACGAAGCGCACCGGCCGCGGCTCGAGGCCGAGCACGTCGTGCAGAACACGGCCGGCCTGGTGCAACGCGAGGTCCAGCGCCGCCGACTCGAACGCCCAGTTGCGAAAGCGCCGCGCCGCCTCCCACTCCGGCGGCTTGGGCCACGGATCGAGCGTCGCGAGGTGATCGCAGAAGCCGGCGAGCGTCCACTCGCCCGCGAGCGGCAGCGCGGGCTGCGTCTCGTGCAGCGAGCTGCCGTCCTCGACGTGGACCGAGACGTCCTCCCCGAGCCCGTCGGCGTCGGCGCCGACGAGCCGCACGTGCGTCGTCACGCGCTGGAACTCGTGGGCGAGGACGGCGTGCAGCCGGTCGTACTCGCACGACTCGACGACGAGCGGCAGCTCCGCCAGCCGCGGCCAGAGCGATTCCATATGAGCCATCGCCGCAGCCTCAGTCGGCCGTGGCCGTTGCGTACTGCGGGCGCCCGGTGGGCCGGTAGACCTGGATCGTTCCGCCCTTCGGGAAGGCTCGCGAGTCGACCAGGTCAAGCGCTATGTCCGGGCCGGTGTCGGGGAATAGCCGCGTGCCCTGGCCGACGACCACGGGGACGATGAGCAGGTTCATCTCGTCGACGAGGTCGTTATCGAGCAGCCAGCGGACCAGGGCGCCGCTGCCGTGCACCTGCAGCTCGCCTCCCGGCTTGGCTTTCAGCTCGCCGATGGCGGCCGCGACGTCACCGGAGAGGACGGTCGTGTCCGCCCATTGCGGGTCGGTGAGCGTGGTCGATGCCACGTACTTGGGCCGCGTGTTCAACGCCGCTGCGATGGTGGGGTTGACGTCTGCCCGTACTCCCCAATAGCCGGCGAAGAGCTCGTAGGTCCGCCGGCCGAACAGGAACGCGTCGGCGCGCTGGTAGACCTGTTCGACGAACGTCATGGCCTCTTTGTCGAAGTGCCCCATGGCCCATCCGCCGCGCTCGAATCCGCCCCTGCGGTCCTCATCCGGGCCGCCGCACCCCTGCATCACTCCATCGACGGAGACTTGCGTGGTGGTCGTCAGTTTCATGGGCGCACTTCCATTCTCGTTGGTTTGGTCGTCGTTCGGTACGACCGGACCGCCGCACCGATCTCATCGGTCATGCTACGCACCCACCCGTCGGCGTTCGTGCGAGCCACGGCCACCCGAGCGTTGGCGTAACAGCCCATGGCGCCCTCATTCCACACAGCGAAGGGAGCCACCCGGCGCGCAAACGTTCTGCAAACGTTTTGGGCCGTCGCTGCAAAACGTTTTGCAAACGTCCGACCGCCGAAACCCCGCGAAACCGGGCGAAACGACTCACGCGATCCCCGTGTTTTCGGGGTTTCTTGCCCATGTTCGCTGGGTTTCGCGGAACATGAACCTATCGGGGAGACAGGGCTGATCCCGCGTGGGTACAAACGATCTGGCCCGGTGTGGGCGGATTTTGTGGGCGGTTACACTCGTCTTTCACAACGGGACGGCATCGGCGTAGATGCGCTCACGGAGATGCGGACTCACGCCACCGTCGCTGAGTACATCGACATGAGTGCCCAGCAGGTCTTCGAGATCCTGCCACAGCCCCACAAGATCGAGCAGGTTACGGCCAGGTTCCATCTCAACGAGCAGGTCTACATCGCTGGCCGTATCCGTCTCGCCCCTGGCTGTCGAGCCGAACACGCGGACATTGCGGGCACCGTGACCTGCTGCGCATGCAAGGATCTCGTCCCGTCTGGTGCGGAGTCGTTGCAGGTCAATCCGCATGGACCCCGACATGCTCGCGGTCAGCTGACAGCGACGAGTACCGACGCACCCGCGTAGATGTGCGCAGGAGTGTCCTTGACCGCCTTGCCCACAAGCTTTGGTTCCTGGCCGATAGGCGCAATGTCGATCGCAAACTCAAGACCGGTCTTGGCCGCGATCTTCACCAACGTCTCGATCTGCGGGTTCTTCTCTCCGGACTCAAGCTCAACCACGCGCGGCTGGCTCACACCGAGACGCTTAGCCAACTCGCGCTGCGACAGCCCATTCTCGGAGCGATAGGCGATCAGCCGAGCAGCGACCATGCGCGCCATCGCAAGACGTTCCCACTCGGAGGCAAACTCCGGGTCAGCCTCCAGCGCAGCTGCCAGCACCTCCTCAGCCGTCTTGATGCCCTTCGGCCAATGGCTAGGTATCTCGCTCATAGCTCCATGATAGGTCATGACTTATCGGTCTTCAATGACCTGCCGTACCGACCGGCGCGCGCCTGTGCACGTTCGATCAGCGCAGCAAAGTTCTTGTGCCGATCGATGGCGAGGATCGCGTAGAAGTCGGCGGCTCGGCGGTAGATGGCGCGCCAGTCGCTCTGTCCCTGCCTCGGACGCAGCTCGCGCAATGCCACCGCCCGGTCCCCCTTCAGCGGCTTCATGTGCGGCGGTCCAAGCTGCTCGCCGAGTTCACCCAGCTTCCGAACCGCGTTGAGCAGCGCACGGTGCTCCTCCTTGGACTTCATCGCCAGCAACTCCACGACCGCGTCGGGGTAGATAACCGTGTGGGGCCACGGCTTCGCTGTTGAAGTCATCGACGAAACCTACCCACGGGTTGGGATGGCATTGGTTGTCTACACCAACCTCATCTGCGTAAAGCTCGCCGTGCGCTCGTAGGCGGCCGTCACACGATCGAACGCTCGCTCCTGGTCGCGGTGTCCATAGAGCTTGCGGACCAGCTCTCCACCATCAGTGTGCCCGAGCACGATCGCCACGTCCTCGGACGGCAGCTCCAGCACGCTCGGTCCCGCTCGCCGAACGCGTATCGACGGAGCTTGAGAACCTGCGTGCCCGCTCACCCTACGCGGCGGACAAGGACCTCGTCTTCTGCCATCCCGAGACCGGGAATCCGCTCGACCGGGCCAAGCTCACACGACGATTCAAAAAAGCGATCCGAAGCGCGGACGTGCGCGAGATCACCTTCCACGAGTTGCGCCACACCTTCGGCACGCGCATGGCGGCCGCGAGTGCGAGTTCAAGCTCGCCGAAACGAGCCTCCATGACATGCATCGTGCGCTCGGCCTTTGGCGGATCGAGTAGCTCCTGTTCGTACCATTCGCGCTCCAGGGTGCGCCACTCACGGGTCAGCCTCGGCATCCGTTGCAGAACCACAGCCGCCGATTCGCTGAGCAGCTTCCGCGTGTGAGCCCCATCGGCGTCCAGTTCGACGAGCTGGCGGTGTATACCGGCGGCGTATTGATGGGCGATCCTCGCCGCGAGGAAGTAGCGATCGACCTGCTCGAGTGCTTCAGGGCGTTCGGTCATCGCGCTCGCATCGCCCGCGGAGCGAAAGCACGGTATGCACCTCACGTGGTGTTGGTGCTGCCCGATGTTGTGACGGGGGGATCGGCGAAGCGCGGTCAGTTTTCCATCGGTGCCGACGTTCGTGGCGCGGAGTCAGGCCCTTCGGCGGTTTGAGGTCTCGCCGTGGCCTGGGCGAGCTTGGCCAGCGAGCCTTCGGGTCCCCGTCGACTTATCCGGCCTCGGCGCTGGCCCCGTTGCTGCATCTGCAGCGAAGGCGGTCAACTTCGCGGCGGCCCCAACCACACACATTACACACCCTAATGAGGCGGGCCGCTCTGCCAACTTTGCGGGCGACCCGCCTCATACCGACCTAGAAGGTAAATATGATTTCGTTAGGTTCGTAAGACACTTTGGGTTCTTTCGAACCGATCCCAGATTCTTCGAACACACCCCCGTTGAGAGAAGTTAAGAGCTTTGGATTTTTTTCGACGCCGCCTTCCCAGTACGTTTTATCTTCCGGTTTACCGCCGTTCTGATTTAGTAACATTTTCGCTGTTTTAACAGCAACGCCGCTTTTTACTTCGAAGAATAAAACGAGGAATGTGCCCTTGATTACGAGTTTGATAAGTGCACCGCAGTTTACTTCTACGCCCGCCGTCGGTAAGATCGTTGTGAGATTTGCAAGCTCTAATGGACCTAGGTCATCGAATACGAGTAGCAGATCCCCTTTTATTAACACAACACCAGCAGCATCACCAGGTGAATTGCATTTGATCCCATTGGCTTCACATTCTTCGTAATCGTACCTTATGTTGCTTTCCGTTTCGTTGATCAGTTCGCCTGTGGTTTTGGATTTTTTACAGATAAACGCCTGTTTAGCGACATCTTCGAACTTGGTTTCTCCACTTTCGCCTTTGTAAGTGATCGGAAATTTTTTTTCTTTTGTACCCTGGGTTGGCCCAGCTGCCAGCGCTGATGCTGACACGAAACCGCTCACGAAAGCAGTGGTGATAATGCTAATCAACGCAATCTTCAAAAACTTCATCTTACACCTCTCTATCTAGTTGCCGTCCGTTTCTGACTTTAACCGCGAGCACCACAGCCCGCGGCGCTACATGGCTTATGACGCTACTCCCTCGACGACCCCGTGCAACCCGAAACACAACACGCCAGCCGCACACAACCACCCCAGCCGTGCAAATTCCGCTCTAGCCAGCAAAAGCAAGCAGCACGCTACCGGATCGAGCACATCGGCCGCATGTCTCCGACTAACTGACTATCCGAAAACTCTTTTTGATGACGGGGTTATGTAGCGCTGGGTTGAACAGACACAGGCTGCAATCGGGCTCAAGCAATGAGCGGTATGACTGTTTCGATCGTAGAGGAGAAGCTCCTCGCCGAGCGTCTCTTCAAGAAGACTGTCTTTACGTGCTCGTGGTAACGATCCGTGCTGGCTCATCGATCAACCCTCCGTCCTATCGGTGCGGGTCTCGCATTGCTGCTTCCGCATGAACGCCCTGGCCCGTGATCGTCTGCAGGGCCTCGCGCTGCTCAACGGTGAGGGCCGCGCCGATCTCCCGTCCGGTCTCGCGTTGTGCTTCCTTCAGCGTCTGCTCGCTCACCGGCGCCGCGCGCTGCACCGAGCGTTCCTTCGCGAGCGCCAGCGTCTGCTGCTCGCGCTCGCGCAACTCCCGCGTCGTCCACGATCCTCCCCGCAACGGCACGAGCTCCCCGGATTGCACGAGATGCTCGACCACCCCGTCGGCCTGCTCGGGCGGACCCCACCCGGCCGCCAGCTCGTACGCGCGGGCGTGAAGGTCACGCTCGCTCACCGTCGAGCGCTCCCTCGTCAACGCCCCGAGCAACTCCCTACCGAGGTCCCTGCCCTGCTCGCCGCTGACAGCCCGCGATCGACACCCGTGAACAAGCCCTTGGCCTGATCGCGCGTGAGGCCGTGCTCGACGCCGACTGCCCGCCACGCCTCGTTCACGTTGACCTCCGCACGCTCGCCCGTCCCCTTCGTACCGCGCGTGCTCGTGGTCAGCGACTTCAAACTCCCCGGCTTTCGGGTCGCGACCGTAACGGTCACGGAACCGTGCCGCGGCGCGCTCGATCTGCGCTGTCCGCCGACCACTGCTCGGTCAACTTCTCCGGGACCCCCTTGACCTCGAAGTAGCGCCCACCCCGACCGGTCTGACCCCGGACCTCCAACCCTTGGCGCTGCAGGTTGTGCGCGAGCTGCGCCCGATACCACGCCCCGTTCGCGCGCGCCGAGCGAAATAGCGCGCGGGAGTCCACCGCCGCGAACCGCCCGTCCTGACGTTCGGCGCCCAACACAACCACGTGGGAGTGCTTACGGGCGTCCTAGTTGTAGTGACCGCGATTGCGGTCGTCGTCTCGCTAGCTACTTGAGCGCCGAGTAGATGACAAAGCCGGTGTTCACCAGCGTCAGCAGAACGATCGCGTAGGTGAGCCTGCGCAGGACACGCGATCCCTTCTGCGCCTCAAGGACGACCTGCGCAGCAGTTTCGCCTAGCTTTTCGGCTCCCTTTGCCGCCTTGCGTCTATTGCGACGCAGCCCGCGCCACACAAACAGCAAGTAGATCGGGAACGCCCAGCTACGCCAAAACGTAACCCAGATTTTCGGGACGGGAACGTCAGAGAGTCGGATCGAGTGCTTATCCACGAGCTTCGCTGGGCGCGGCGGTTTGCACTGGCCCCGGCGCGGCGGCTTGAAGTGGCCCCACTTCGCGTCGGTTGTTGTGTGTGTTGATCTTCTCTGTTTGTGACTTTCGGCGGTGTCTCGTGGAGCGGAGCGCGTAGCGCGGAGCGGAACGAGACACCGCCGGCGCGGTCCGTGAGTGGGGGTCAGGCGGCTCCTTTCTTGGTGCGGTTGAGTCCGTGGTTGAAGCGCCAGGATTCGTTGCCGGTGTCGATGATGTGTGCTCGGTGGGTGATGCGGTCCACGACGGCCTTGGCGAGTCGGGCGTCGGGGAAGACCTTGGTCCACTCGCCGAACGGGAGGTTGGTCGTGACGATCAGCGAGGCTCGCTCGTTGCGCTCGGAGATGACCTGGAAGACGAGCTCCGCGGCACCGTCGGGGAGTGCGAGGTACCCCAGCTCGTCGAGCTATGCCGATATCGGCATAGTCGGGCCTATGCCGACGCGGTGACTATGCCGTCACGAGGCTCGGCCGGTCTGAGTGTCGCGGGGCTGGGTGGGCTTCTTGGGCGGGGTGCTGGCGGGAGTGTCGGCATAGTTTGCGCCCCGACTAATGATTTCTGACCGTCGGAGCTGTGTGCTTTGGCGAGGAGGTGATGAGGATGTCGGGAACGCGTGGCGGGCCTGTGCGGCTCGATCGGTATGTGGATGGTTATCGCGCGTGGTTGTTGGCGCGCGGTTATACGCCGAGCACGGTGCGGATGCAGTTGATGCTCCTGCGGCGGTTGGATCGATGGATGGCCGGTGAGGGACTGGACGCCCGGGAGCTGGATGGTGGGGTGGTCGATGTGTTCCTGGCGGCTTGGCGTGCTACGGGACGGTCGCGGATGCCGGGCAGTTTCGTGTCGCTTCTTGGTCATCTTCGTGAGGAGGGTGTCATCGCGCCCGAGGATCCCGGGTTGGTCACGCCGCTTGATGAGCTCATCGAGCGCTACCGGGAGTGTCTGGTGGGCGAGTGGGGGTTGGCGACGACGACGGTTCGTCGTTACGTGATGCTGGCGAGGCGGTTCCTCGCGGGGCGCGGCTCGCCGGGTGACGGTCTGGGTGTGAGACATCTCACTGGCGTTGAGGTGTCCGGGTTCCTATTGGAGGAGTGCGGGCGTCTATCGGTCGGGGCTGCGAAGGCTCGTGTTGCGGAGTTGCGCTCGTTGTTGCGGTTTTTGTATTTGCGGGGCCTCACGGCGCTGGCGCTGGCGGATGCTGTTCCGTCGGTGGCGGGCTGGCGCGATGTTGACGTTCCCCAGACGATCGCGGCTGCTGATATCGACAGGCTGTTGTTGAGTTGTGAGCGCTCAGAGCATCTCGGGGCGCGAGACTTCGCGGTCTTGATGTTGCTCGCGCGGCTTGGTCTGCGCTCGGTCGAGGTCGCGCGACTGGAGCTTGACGATGTGGACTGGCGGGCGGGAGAGATCATGGTGCGTGGCAAGGCTCGCCGTTTTGATCGTCTGCCGTTGCCGGGCGATGTCGGCGAGGCACTGGCGGGATATCTCTCGTTTCGTGGTGGTGGAGAGGCGCAGCGGGTGTTCCTCACGCTGCGTGCTCCCACGCGACCGATTCGCCCCGAACTGGTCGGCGACATCGTTGAGCGGGCGTGCAAGCGTGCCGGGGTGGCTCATGTCGGCGCGCACCGGTTGCGTCACGCGCTGGCAAGCGAATTGTTGCGCCAGGGCGCCTCCATGATCGACATCAGCCAGGTGTTGCGTCATACCGATCTCGCGAGCACCGCCATTTACGCCAAGGTCGATCTGGGCCGGTTGCGTGAGGTCGCTCAGCCGTGGCCCGTGGGAGTGAACCGATGAGCAAGCTCGGATGCGATCTCGAGAACTATCTCTGCTTGCGCCGCTCCCTCGGACATGATCTCGCGGAAGCCGCTCGACTTTTGCCCCGCTTCGTCGCTTACCTGGAATCCACCGGTCAGGAATTCGTGACGCTCCAGGCAGCGCTGTGTTGGTCACAGCAACCCGATGTTCCGGTCGGGAGCACGGTGTGGCCGAACCGGATGATGGCTGTGCGCGGGTTCGCTCGCTACATGGCCGGGATCGACCCGCGGACTGAGGTCCCGCCGCGCGGCCTGATCGGCAGGCGTAATCACTGGCGGGCACCGTTCATCTACACTGACGCGGACATCGCGACGCTGATGGGCCAGGCTCAGCGATTGATCCCACACCCGTTGCGAGCGGCGACGATCCAGACATTGATCGGTCTGCTGGCCGTGACAGGGCTGCGCGTGGGAGAGACAATCCGCTTGGACCGCTCTGATATCGACTGGTCCGTCGGTGTCCTGTTGGTACGTCAGTCCAAGTTCGGCAAGTCCCGCCAAATACCGCTGACGGCCAGCACACTGCTGGCCCTGGAGCGCTACTCGCGTCTACGCGATGAGCTTCGCCCGCACCCACAATGCCAGGACAGCTTCTTCGTATCGTTGCGAGGAACCAGGCTGATCTACTCAACGATCTCGCTGACCTTCCGGGAACTCTGCGACAACGCCGCGATCGGCAAGGATGCCGCGCGTCGCCCGCGGATTCACGATCTCAGGCACACCTTCGCGGTCCGCGCACTGCTCGGCTGGTATCGCGAAGACGCCGATGTGCAGGCCCGCCTGCCGTGGCTGTCCACCTATCTCGGCCATCGCGATCCGCGCAACACCTACTGGTATCTATCGGCGGCACCAGAGCTTTTGGCGCACGCCGCGCGACGTCTGGAAAGCGCTCAGGGGGTGAAGGTATGAGCCTCGTCGCTCCCACACTGCAAGCGTTCTTCACCGATCGCCTGATTAGACAACGCCAGGCCAGTCCCCGCACCATCGCCTCCTACCGTGACACGCTGCGGCTGCTCTTCTGCTTCGCGCAACAGAAAACGGGCAGGACACCCTCATCCCTGGAATGGGACGACCTTGACGAGACACTGATCTCCAGTTTCCTCGAACATCTCGAGGTCGAGCGTCACAACACCGCCAGGACTCGCAACCTGCGCCTCACCGCGATACGTTCACTGTTCCACTACGCAGCACCTCGCCATCCCGAGCACGCGGCCGTCATCCAGCGCGTGCTGTCGATCCCACCCAAGCGATTCGACAAGCGCACCATGACATTCCTCACAGCCGAGGAGGCGACCGCGCTGACGAACGCGCCAGACCGCACACGATGGGAGGGCCGGCGCGACCACGCACTGCTCGTCCTGGCGATCCAGACAGGCCTGCGAGTCTCCGAGCTCGTGGGCCTGGACTGCGGCGATGTCGCACTCGATGTCGGTGCGCACGTGCGCTGCGAAGGCAAGGGCCGAAAGCAACGCTCGGTCCCCCTCACCCAACCAAGCCGGGCCGTGATCGCTTCCTGGCTCAACGAGCGAAACGGCAACCCCCACGACCCACTGTTCCCCACCCGCACCGGCCGGCGCCTGAGCCGCGACGCGATCGAGCGGCGTGTCACTGTCCACGCCGCCACCGCGGCGCAGCGATGTTCCTCCCTCAAAAACAAGAAGATCCATCCCCACTCGCTCAGACACAGCTGCGCCATGTCACTCCTGCAAGCCGGAGTCGATGCCACCGTGATCGCGCTCTGGCTCGGACACGCCGACATCCGCTCCACCCAACCCTACCTCCACGCCGACCTCACGATCAAGGAACGAGCCCTCGCACTACTCCCACCAATCACCGTGCGCCCCGGCCGTTACAAACCCCCAGACACAATGCTCGCGTTCCTCGAAACCCTGTGACTATGCCGACACTCCCGCCAGCACCCCGCCCGAGAAGCCCACCCAGCCCCGCGACACTCAGACCGGCCGAGCCTCGTGACGGCATAGTCACCGCGTCGGCATAGGTCGAGGACGACGAGCTCGGTGCGGGCGTAGCGCGCGACGACTCGGCCGAGCTCGCGGCGGCTCTCGGCCGCTTGGAGCTCGTTCGCCAATGCGGCGAGGGTGGTGAAGCGCACGCGGCGTCCTTGCTGGCAGGCGAGCACCGCGAGGGAGATCGCCAAGTGTGTCTTGCCGGTCCCGCTGTCGCCGAGAAGGATGACGCTCTCGCGGTCATCGATCCAGGTGCCCTGCGCCAGGGCGGCGATCGTGGCCTGGGGGATCTTCGGGTTCTCGTCGAACCGGAAGTCCTCCAGGCGCTTGGTGAGCGGGAACCGTGCGTCGATCAGCCGGCGGCGTTCGCGGCGCTCAGCGCGCTCTGTGACCTCCGCTTCCAAGAGCGCGGCAAGGTACGCGGTCGGGGTCTGCTGGTCGCGTGTCGCCTCCTCGGCGAGGGCGCGGAAGCGTGCCCGGACCGTGGGGAGGTGAAGCTCGCGGGCGTGCGCGTCGATCAGTGCTTCCATCGCTTGGACCTTCGCCGGGGCGCTCATCGACTCGCCCCCGCTGCGAGCAGCTGGTCGTAGTGGCCCAGTGTTGGCGGTGGCGCCCGAGCCCGGCCAAGCGCGAGGGGAGATCATCGAGCGTCGCGGGCTCCACGCGAGCACCTCGGCCTGCCAGGACCGCGACTGCGCGTCCGTCGTGGGCGCCCGCGGCAAGCGCGCCACGGACTGCCAACTCAACCTCGCCGGCGCCGTGCTCGCGGGCGAGCATCAGCACGTCGACCATCTGCCGGGCGGCCTCTGAGGGCCCGTAGCGCTCGGTGATCTTCGCCCACAGCTCATCGAAGACCGACGGCCAGACGCCGCGCTCGCGTTCCTGGGAGAGAGCGACCGACCCGGCCAGTGCGCCCGGCTTGCGCGCGAGCAGCTCCAGGTAGTGGTCAAGAGAGGCCGACACGCCGAAGCGGCCCTGCAGCCGCTCGTGGAGCGCGACCCGCTCGCCACCATGACGCAGCTCGATCTCGCGAGCACCCACCTGAGAATGGACACGTAGCCCGGCCAGGCGCACAGGGACCGAGTAGCTGTTCTGCTTGACCGTGACCAGCGCCTTGGCGTTCACCCGTGGGGTGGCCTGCTCCGCCGTGCACGCCCTCTCAGCCGGCAGCCCGCGCAGCAACGAGCGCTCCCTCGCGAATGCCTCACCGACGGTCTCCGGACGCCCAGCGATCCGTCGTGCGAGATCCGCCTCGCACCCGGCGAGCATCCGCGCGTTCAGCTCCGCGAGCGTGGAGACCTCCGGGACGGGCACAAGATGACGGCGGCGCAAACGCCCCACCTCGCCCTCCACGCCGCCCTTTTCGTGGGCGCCCTCGACTCCCGGGATCGTGAACTGCGACTCATAAAGATAGTGCGAGCGCAGCGCGATGAACCTGTCGGTCTGCACACGCTGACGGCCGCGGAGCACCTGCTTGACCGCGCTCGCGAGATTGTCGTAGCGCACCAAGCCGAACACGCCGCCGAACCAGTCAAACGCCTGCACATGAGCCTCCAAGAACGCCTGCTGAGAGCAGTGCGGGAACGCCATCGCGAACGCCGCACCCGAGTGACACGCACGCATGTGGAACAGGTAGACCCTCGTCGCGGCTGCGGCCATCCAGACCTGCGCCTCACCCCAGTCGACCTCGCCCTCCACGCCCGCCTCATGGACCTGCGGCACGAACGCCTGCACGCCCTCGCCGCGTTCCCGGCGAGCACGATGAACGTATTCACGGACCGTGCGCTCGGCGACATCGGCCGCGTGCTCGTCACGCAAGCGTTCCCAGATCCGCTTCGCGGTATGACGCTGCTTGCGCGGCGCGTCCCGGTCGCTCTCAAGCCAGGAGTCGATCAGCTCCTGGTAGCCACCCAGCTTCGGTGCCGGCCGGCTGACCGGCGTCCGCTTGACGGGCGGCACCGGCGCGCCAACGCCTGGCGCACCGCACGGCGATGAACACCATGACGCTCCGCCAACGCCCTGATCGACAAGCCCTCGCGATCCCTGTCGCGCCTGATCTGCTCGAACGTCTCCACTCGTGATCCCATCCCTTTCGCCGCCTTCCGCTCGAGCTCGATGAGCACCGAACAGTCGGCAGCAAGTCAGACGGAGGTGGGGCCACTTCAGACCGCCGCAGTGGGGCCAGATCAGACCGCCGTTCCCAACCGCCGAGCTGCGCCTCGCTCACGCCACGATCGTGGGGCACAACGCCGTAGCGAGCATCATGGGAGAACTGGGGCTGCAGGGCCTGCCAACGCGCCGCAAACCGAAGAGCCTCGGGGTCAATCTGGCCTCGGCGGCCGACCTCGTCAAACGCGAGTTCGCGCGCAACGAACCAAACCGCTTGTGGATGACCGACATCACCGAGCATCGCACCCGCGAGGGAAAGGTCTACTGCTGCGTCGTGCTGGATGCCTTCAGCCGCAAGGTCATCGGCTGGTCGATCGACAGCACACAGACCGCCACGCTCGTCACGAACGCACTCGGAATGGCGATCACCGCACGCAAGCTCTCCGATCACGCCATCATCCACAGCGACAGAGGCGTTCAAGCTGGACTCAACTGGTCCTCGCAACATCTTGATCGTGGAGGTGTTTATGGGCAGGCCGGCTGGATGGATGACTGAGTTGACAGGTAGGGCGCCGTTGAAGTCGCCGGGGAAGCCGTCGCTGCGGCGGGACGTGGAGCGGCGGTTTTGGTGTGAGATCGCGAAGGGCTTGAGCAGCGAGGACGCTGCGCTAGCCGTCGGTGCGTCTTCGGCGGCTGGCAGCCGGTGGTTCCGAGAACGTGGCGGGATGCCAACCTTCATGCTTGCCCGGTCTCAGGCCGGTATCTGTCGTTCGAGGAGCGGGAAGAGATCGCACTGTGCAGAGTCCAGGGCGTCGGGGTGCGGGAGATCGCCCAGCGATTGGGGCGTTCCCCGTCGACGATCTCCAGGGAGCTGCGTCGCAACGCGGCCACTCGTGGCGGGAAGCTTGACTACCGCGCGTCGGTCGCGCAATGGAAGGCGGAGCTGGTGGCGCGACGCCCGAAGACAGCGAAGCTTGTCACCAACGACCGGTTGCGCGGGTACGTGCAAGAGCGGCTCTCCGGCCAGGTTCGCCGGCCCGACGGCACGACGGTGCTGGGACCCAAGGCCGCGCCTTGGAAGGGCCGGGGCAAGCCGCACCGCCAGGACCGCAGGTGGGCAACGGCGTGGAGTCCGGAGCAGATCCCTACCCGGCTGAAGATCGATTTCCCCGATGATGAGTCGATGCGAATCTCGCACGAGGCGATCTACCAGGCGCTCTACGTGCAGGGCCGCGGCGCGCTGCGACGAGAACTCACCGCCTGCTTGCGCAGCGGCAGAGCGCTCAGGGTTCCCAGAGCCCGCGTGCGTGGCCGTGGCAAAAGCTTCGTCACCGAGCAGGTCATGATCAGCGAACGTCCCGCTGAGGCCGAGGACCGCGCCATTCCTGGTCACTGGGAGGGCGACCTCATTCTCGGCGCGGACCGCACCGCGATCGGGACGCTGGTCGAGCGCAGCACCAGGTTCACGATGCTGCTTCACCTACCACCGATGCCCGGTCACGGTGGCTCAAGAGTGAAGCACGGGCCACCACTTGCCGGTCGCGGCGCCGAAGCGGTGCGCGACGCGATCACAAAGCAGATCACGACGTTGCCCGAGCAGCTACGCCGCTCGCTCACCTGGGACCAGGGCGCTGAGATGTCACAACACGCTCAGCTCAAGATCGCAACCGGACTTCACATTTACTTCTGTGACCCTCAAGCCCATGGCAACGCGGCACGAACGAGAACACCAACGGCCTGCTCCGCCAATACTTCCCAAGAGGAACAAACCTTGCCAGACACACCGCCGAAGAGCTCGACGCCGTCGCCGCCACACTCAACAGCAGACCACGCAAGACACTCGACTGGCACACACCAGCCGAAGCGCTCGACGAGCATCTACGATCCCTCCAAACGCAAACCGTTGCGACGACCGATTGAATCCGCCCAATTCACCTCGTGGGCCTTCAGCGAGAAGGTACGCAACGCCGGGCTCGCTCCCTCGATGGGAGCAGTCGGCTCACCCTACGACAACGCAATGATGGAGGCATTCTGGGCAAGAATGCAAGTCGAGCTACTCAACCGACATCGCCGGCGGACCAGAATCGAGCTCGCCAACGCGATCTTCGAGTACCTCGAGCTCTTCCACAACAAGAAGCGACGCCATAGCTCCCTCAACATGCTGACACCCGACGCCTTCGAAGCTCAATACCGACAACAACGACAAGCCGCCTGACTCTCGCATCCCATCGACGCCAAAACAGGGTCACATCACTTTCCCCCGAGAATCCCCCTATTGGCAGGACCAAGGTCGGAAAGTCCCTGCAAACGGTGGCCGCTCCTGTCCGGCCATGTCCGGCCTCGGAGCGCCAAATTCCCTGTCGTGTCCGGACATGTCCGGACAACTGAACTGCATCGGGGAGACAGGAGGTGGAGCCCGCAGCTACGGTCGATTTCGGCGGGCGTGGGCGGTTTCGTGTGCGGGCTGCTGGAGACTCAAGACGCGACTGATAAGTCGATGACCTTGAAACTACGCGGCGAGGACCTCGATCGGCGCGTGGCGCGCCTGCTTGCGCTTGGGCTGGGGGCGCACACGCATCTCGATGTAGACATCCAGTGCATCGGCGACGTCGGCGACGGTATCGAGCTGCACGTTGCGGCCCTTGCCGTCCAGCAGACGCGAGACGACCGAGGGCTTCACACCGATCCGGCGTGCCAGCTCGGCCTTCGAGAGCTGGCTGCCCGCACGGACCTCATCAAAGATGTTCAGCAACTCCGCGAACGCGACGAGCTTGGCGACCTCGCGCTCGTAGGAGGCACGCTCCTCATCGGTCGTGAACGTCTGGGCCAGGCGATCAGCGAAGACAGCGCTTTCCTTGGATCTATACATCGGAGTACTTTCTGTCGGGAAATCTAATCGTAGCATAGAAGCTACGACAGCCCAGCACCGAGATTTGGCCACCACTCGGCATCATCCTGCCCGCGAGCAACACGGTGAGTCGTCCAGTAATCCTTGCGGTATCGGTCGATCCGCCGATACTCGGACTGCGGCACCTCCGTCCGGGTGGGCTTGGCCACACCGTCGAGCAGCACGAGCGAAGGTGCCGCCAAGCCATGCTCGGGGGCGTTGCGGTCGATCACGCAGAACAGCCGGTAGAGCGTGTTGGAGTGCTTGTCGCGCGCCTCACAGATCCCGCTGAGATCGACCTCTCTTTTGCTGGCGGGCTTGTGCATGAGCCGCCACCGTTGCGTCGAGGTCGGAAACCGCGGTGGCCCAACTTGGAGCACAGCCCCGATGGTCACCAACAACTCGGCGCGTACCCCGCTCGGCATCTCCTTGGAGCCGAGAAAGTCCCACGCGGGCTGCCGACCACGAGCCGTCTCATAGAGGACGGGCTGCCACCGCTCAGGTGTTCGCTTTTGGCGCTCTTCGCCATCGCCGTCAATCATCGCCTACGAAAAGGACACCTTGCGAGCTGGCCTCATCTCCGACAGGGATAAGAGGAGCGCTGCCGGTGCGGAGTTGCAGCCGGCTGTCTTCCCAGTGTCCATAGGCGGCCGTCACGCGGTCGAGAGCGCGCTCCTGGTCGCGGTGCCCGTAGAGCTTGCGGACAAGCTCCCCGCCATCGGTGTGCCCGAGCGCTATCGCCACATCCTCGGAGGGCAGCTCCAGCACGTTGACCATGTACCAGCCCGCGAAATGACGGGTGGCGAGGTAGAGGCTGCCCTGCCACCCCGCCGTACTCCTGACGGCCTTCCAGTGGTAGGCCCGGGCGCTTGCGGTCCAGTGCGCGCCACGAATGGGCGCGAAGCAGAACTCCCCTTCATCGGGCAGAGCAAGAATCGCCTCACGCGCAGGCTCGGTCAACGGAGCCTCACGCGCCAGACCGTTCTTCGGAGGCGTGAACGTGCGGGTCTTGGTGTTGAACTGCTCCACCACACGGATACGCGCACGATCGAGATCGACGTTCGCCCGGCGCAGCGCATCCAGCTCCCCCGGCCGCAGGCCAGTGAACGCCGCGACCTGAAGCCACGCCGCAAACGACGGACTTGCCAGCTCATGCGCGCAGCGAATCAGTTTCCAAACCTGCTCCTCACTCGGAGGCTGTTCGTGGCGACGACCCGGACCCTTGGAGATCCCGAGCCGCGCAAAAGGGTTCTGCCGCACGAGCCGTCCTGCCTTCGCCGAGGCGGCGTCGTTGAACATCGCACGCAGTGCGGGCACTGTGCCGTTGCGCCTCCCACCGGCGAGCCACTCTGCGACAACCTGGTCACCAATCCCTCCGATACTCAAGTTCCCGTAACGATCGACGAACGCCCGTGTGCGCTCACGATTGTGGATATTCGTGGACTCCTTCGGACGGGCGAACAGCGGATCGCTGGTCCAGCGCTCCCAGAACGCCCGCACCGTCACGTTCTCTACACAGGCGTGCCCGAGCCGTTCGCGCGCCCTCATGCGCGCCTGCTTAGCCTCCGGCCTTGGTGGCAACGTCCCTGGGCCTCCGAGGACGTGCGAAACGCTGAGGTTCTTCCCCGTGGCCGGGTCATAGACCTGCGCCCGCCAGCGCCCGGAGGGGAGCCTGGTAACGCTCATACTGCCCGCCGATCCGTCGCCCACCCGATCGCAGCCGATGGGCTGAACCGCCGTGTCCGCCGGCCCCAGGTCACTGACGGCATCCCCTCAGCGACCATCCGGTCGACCGTCGCCACGCTCACGCCCATGATCCGCGCGAGCTCGGCGCGGGAGACATAGCGCTCAGCCTCTGCGAGCCAGGGGGACCCACCGGTCCGGCGCGAGATGGAATTGGTGCCCATACCCATCACTGACCCCGAGCTCCCCAAACCGGCCGCAAGATGACGGTCAGGATCGGCAATATCATATTGTGCGATCCAAGAGACTTCCTTTCCTTTGCGCAGATTTTCCAGGAGGACGCCCCAAGGAAATCAACCCTTCGCGCGAGGTGTAGCAAAAGTCATGTGGCCGCTAGACCTCTCCCCCAAAAGTCGTCCGTCCTCGCAATGAGGGCTCCCCTATCGGGAGCTTTTCCTGCTCTGCCTAGTCGCGGAAAACGAAACTCGAAACGCGGATTAGCATAAGGGGTCCCGAAGAGGCTCTTGGCGGCGAGACTCCCGCGTCGTACGCTGCGGCGGTGACCCCTTCGCTTGGTCAGTCGATCCTAGATCCAGAACCACGTCCGGACTACTGACGAGGACTTCGAGCAGGTGATCAAGGAAATAGCAGGCAACGAACGTGCCTGATGTCTAACGCCCCAATGCGCGGCTCGCTGGCGAAGATTCTGACTTCTGTGCCGCGCTGCATTTATATTCCTGTTCGCCTGGGCCGACACAGGTTTCGCCCGGATACTTGTTCATCGAGCCGGGAGCGGTGGATTCTTCGGTGCGTTCTTTTGCCATACGGGCTTCTTGCCTTTCCGTGGAGGCTTGTTTTTCCTTCGCCGCCGTTTCTCTACGTTCGCGAATCTTGCGGGCCTGTTCCTTATCCGCGTATTCTTCTTCGGTCTTCCTTTGCCTTTCGCCTTCTTTCTCCTGCTTGACTTGTTGATCTTCTTCGGTCTGCTTGGCTCTTTGTTCTTTGGCTTCCTTCTGTTGCTGCTTTTCGCCTGCGACTTTCGCTTCTTCTTCTTGGTTCGCCGTTTCGTGTTCTGTTACCAGTGCTTCCCGATGCCTCGCGGCTGCCGCAACGGATGCCTGATGAGCGCCGATCCCTATCCCAGCTCCAGCAAGAGCGAGGAAGACGCCAAGGATTACGACGCGAGTCTTGATGGGCTGCTCAAAGAGCCATTTGAAGGCGTGGTACAGCACCCAACAGAGCCCGGCGAATATCGCCAGCGGAAAAACAATCAATAGGATGAGCCCAAGAGCACCACCTGCACCAACAGCATCTCCTCCGCTGAACTTCGAGCGCGAGTCGAACCTGGCGGGACCGTAGACCTTCGTCCTACCTTCTCCGCCGCGACCTTCTCGGTCGAGCGCATATTCCGAGCCGTCTGGACGACGATAGACGGTGGTGTTGCCGCCGTCTCCCACGATGATGTCATTTGCGCTCGGCGATCTCATCGGAGCCCGTTTTGCCATCAGACAGCGGACACGTGGCCGAGGTCTAACCTACTTCTTGTACCTTCTCTTGGCTCGCTTTTCGCAAGCGACCCGCTTGCTGTGCTTCTTCAGCTTCTTGCACTGCTTGAGAGCTTTCGCTAGCTTCTGTGTCTTGGCTAGAGTGGGTGGCGCGGTGACTTTGCCCGTGAACTGCGCGGGTTCCGTGTTCGGGCACCGGGTCCCGTTCGGGAGCAATGCCTCTGGTTCATCTTCGCAGAATAGCTTTTCGTCCGCCGCCGTGGAAGCGGGGATGCTTGCTTTGGCCGGTTTTAGGATCGCCTGTTCGATGGCTTCCCGTTCGGCTTGCTGGACTTCGTGGGCTTTGGTTTCTGCTTCGACGCGAGCGGCCCTTTCCTGGGCCTGCTTCGCTTCTTCGGCTGCCTTCACTTCTTCGGCTGCCTTGATTTCTTTGTCGTAGTTAGCGTACCAGGCTTCTTCGTACGTCATAATCGTCAGCGCCATGGGCACCGATTCAGCCAGTATTTGATACGTGGTTTCAACGAGGTAGTACTGGCCGCTACCGGGGAAGGTTTCTTCCGTTACTTCGTGGGACGACATCACGTACGCGCACAGGTCGTAGACTCCAGCCGGGTGAAGCTCAGCAGGAAAAACTTCATCGCTATTGGAGTTCCCGGCGTTGTCAACCTCCGGCCCCATTGCGAAGTCGTCGGCGTTGTCGTCAACCCACTTGTGGCATCCTGTGCTGAGAGGTACCATGTGAATCGTGAGGGTGCCGCCGCCTGGGTCCCCTACCATGCGGAATGGGACCCCTGCCTCCGCCGTGCACGGAGTCCCACAGTTGAGTTGCTTTTCAACGACCGTCGCGCTTGCGGGCGAGAACGTCATGATGGGTATAGCAGCCGCAGGCGCAGCCAGAACAAGCGCTGCAAGGGCCGCAAGAATGACAAGACTGCGCTTCATAGCTGCTCCTTTGTGAACGAGACCGGCGTCAAGACTATTCAACGATGGCGGGTTTGCCGGTGTATTCTTCCTGGCTCTGTTGTTGCCGAGCTTTATTTTCAGCTTCAGAACGTTCTTCCTGGGGCGTCTCTTTGAGGGGGCCTTTGCAGTCCTCGGAAGTCTTGCCCGATTCGTAACAGACTTTTTCCTCGACCCGGCGAATCGAGTGTTCCCCGCCACGAGTTTCGTCTTCTTCCACTTTCTTCTGTGCTAACGCCCTTGCTTCTTCGCCTCGCTGGTGTGTTTCTAGACTCTTGTTGTGGGCGGCTTCTTCTTCGGGCGTATGGGTCGTGCTGTCTTCGGTCGTGCGGGTAGGCGAAAGTTTTTCCAGTTGCGCATTGCCGGGACATCCCGAGGTATTCTCGTCCGTGCAAACAGAACGGAGCTTCGCCCGTGACGTTGGCTGACCGCCACTAGCCAGGACGGCCATCGCCGATGCGAGAATCGCGACAGCTACCGTCGCCCCGACGACGATCATCTTCGCCTGTTTGCTCAATCGCTTCAGGCGTCGTAGCCACCTCATGGCTTGCTTATCGGCTCGTCTGAGGGGGGACTTGAGTTGGACTCTATGGACCGGGCATGGGTCGGCCCGCGAGGGTGCCGGGCATGGCCCCACGATCCGATCCTCAAGTCGCCCTCGGACAGGCAATCCGTCAGACCAGGACCACTCGCGGCTTATCGCAAGAGGAGGTCGCCCACGGAGCCGATCTCCACCCGACCTGGCTCAGCCACATCGAGGGCGGTAGCAACCCAGCGTTCGGAACGCTCAAGCGGATCGCCTCCGCCCTCGGCGTCGAGGTCTCGGAGGTGGCACGACTGGCCGAGAAGATCGAAGCCGAGGGCTCGCCCGCCACCCGCTCAAAGCAGTCGCCAGGACGCCGGACGCCGTAAACGACGGGTGGGCCGTTTATGGGCGACCGACGCCGAGAGCGCGTTGGGGAGGGCAGCGATGTGCTCGACCCTCGCTTCCAGCGTATACCTCTCGGGCAGGTCCGCAAGAGGCGAGACACCCGCTAAGGACGGGCTAGCTGTCTTGTCTTTCCTGTTGGAGCCGCCGTTCCAACCGACCAAGACGCATCGAAATCTCCCGGACCTCGATGAGCACGTCGTCCTCGGTACTTTCGACGTGCTCCACGCTGTGCGCCAGAAAGCGCTGCGCGACCGCTCCAATAAGGAGCGTGGCGGTGCCGATCCCGACCATCATTACGACGACCGCGAGAACCTTGCCCTCTGTGCTCTTCGGAGTGATGTCACCATAGCCGACCGTCGTCATCGTGGTGATGGCCCAGTACACGCCATTACCAAATGAGATACCTTCCTCGGCGGCGAAGCCGCCACCGCCAGCAATGACCGTCAGTAGAGCGAGTCCGGCGGTGGCCTTTGCTCCCTCAAGCGAGAACACCACGCGCGCGAGTGGCGCTAGTCGCAAGAGCCTGAAGAGCCGAAGCAAGCGCAGCAGCCGGACGCTCTGCACAGCGCTGACCAGGAACGGCGGCGTTAGCACTACGATTGCCAGGTCCAGCGGATGCGACATCAAGTACTTACGCCGATCCGGCACGATCACGAGCATCACCAGAAGCTCAGACAGAAAGGCGAGCCATATAGCCCAGTTCAGCCCCGTCCCGAGCGCCGCCCATGGTTCGGCCACCGAGGCGTTTTGAAGAATCGTTGTCGGGATGCTCAGAACGGCCGCGATCAGCAGCGGCGTTTCGAAGAAACGCCGGTACGCCAGCGTTCGCGGATCAACTGCCACATCCATGTCCGGTAGTTCAACGAAGCGTCATCGTGCCCTTCTGAACAGCGCACGATTAGAGTCCCATTCCCAGCATTCCACGGCTCCCCTCGTCGAGTCGGGCCGATGCTGGCGCTTATTTTCGTCTGAGCCTCGGCGGGGTGTAGCGGGTGCTGCACACGAACCCGTAGCGTTCGTACTGACGCTCATACCGCGTGGCACAGTACTCGCCCGCGCCGAGGCACTTGTGCTTGCCCCCGATGATCGCGGGCACGTCACGAGTGCAAGCAGCTTTGGCCACAGGTTGAGCTGTGCTTGCCGTGCCTCCGAGCGCGAAGAAGAGTGCCAGGGTGGCGACAATGGTCGCTGGCGATGCCTTGCGTACACGCATTCTCAGTTCTCCTCCCTTGGGCTGTCGCGATTACCGCCCGCGCACCTTCCGGACGGCCGCGCGCTTGGCTGCACGCTTGGCGGCCCCAGCCGGATTCGCCGTGTTGACCGCCGCCATCTTGGCGCGCTTCACAGGCCGAGGCGTAACCATGCTGACCGGGATGGGCCACTCGGCGAGCCTTCTTCAGCGGTTTGGGCGCGAACATCCTAAACAGCATCCCCATCTTGCTCTCCCTTCATCGAGTGGTGACAAAGGATTGCAGATCGGAAGTCGGGAGAGTTCCCACATCCTAAACCCGGCGGCACCCGAACAGGCGTGTCTATCTCAGTCCTGTACCGGCTCAAGCTGGGTTACCCCGGTGCCGAGAAGCGCTACATGACCCTCCCGGCGGAAACCGGACCCGTCCTCGCACCCGATCGCCTCTCAGTCTGGCCGGTCGAGGGCGGACGCTACGGCTTGGACGCCACCTACCACGGCGCGACAGGCTTCGAGCGAGCCGAAACACAACGACGACACCTTCAGACCGCGAACCTCTCGGCGTCCGTCCGACAGGAGTTGGGCGACGACTGGACGCTACGACTCGGGCCTCTGACCCACAGCGCCGCATGGGCAGCCATCGAAGCCTTCATCGGCCCTCCAGTGCCCTGCACGGGCTAACCAGCGCCTCTCAGAAGCCCATCTCAGCTCTCTCAGCGGGCTGAGAGGCCATTCACGACTAACCCTCCTCGGGAGTGCCAATCGTATGCTATCCGGGCCGTCCCCTCTTCGGGAGCAGGTTGCTCCCGATTTGCTCCCGAAAGCTCCGAGACAGGACGATTCAACCGGGTTGCAACGTGCATGCCGTTGCACCCAGAATTAGGATCGCGGTAGGGACCGCCGTTGCTGGCGGCCCCCCGCGCAGATCCCAGCGTGCGGGACTACCGCACTGGGCTCCTCCCTTGGGTTTTGGCGTTGAACCGCGTGTCGGGCCAGGGATGCTGGATGCGGGCGGGTGGGAGCCATCGGATTGAGAGGCGGTTCATCCGCTCCCAGGTCAGACTCGTGCGCTGGCTGCGACGCCGGAGCGCCCTGTACCAGTGCCGGGTCGCCTGGGTTCGGAAGGCCACCACCATGTCGATGTTGCCTGGCACGGCGTAGTAGGCGAGGTGTCCCCGCACTACGCTTGCCAGCCAGCGCCCCTGCTCGGGGATCGGCAGATGACGGCGTCGCATCAGGTCGACCTTGACCTCGCGTAGCTTCGCCGCCATCCGTTTGGCGATCGTCTTGCGCTTCAGCATGAAGCGTCCCTTCCGCGTCTTCCCGCAGATATGCGTGAAGCCAAGGAAATCGAACGTCTCAGGCCGTCCGAGTCCACGCGCTTGGCGGTCCCGGGCGGCGTGCCGTCCGAACTCGATCAGGCGCGTCTTCTCGTCGTTCAGTTCCAGCGTGAACTGCGCGAAGCGCTCGTGCAGGTCGGCCAGGAACCGCTCGGCGTCCTCTCGATGCTCAAAGCCCACAATGAAGTCGTCCGCCCAGCGCACGATGACAACGTCACCATGTGCGTGGCGGCCCCTCCACTGCTCGGCCCACAAGTCAAGAACGTGGTGCAGGTAGACATTCGCAAGGAGCGGCGAAACCGACGCTCCTTGTGGTGCCCCCTGGTCACTCACCGTCCAGGACCCGTCCTCGATCACTCCCGCCCTGAGCCATTTCTGGATCAGGCGCAGGACCCTCCTATCCGCTATCCGGTGTTCGAGAAACCTCACCAGCCACGATTGATCCAGGCCGGTGAAGCAGTCGCGGATATCCGCGTCGATCACCCAATTCACGTTCCTCTTGAGAATCCCGGCGGCAAGCGCGTCCAGCGCATCGTGCTGGCCGCGCCCAGGCCGGAACCCGTAGGAGAAACCCAGGAAATCCACCTCGTATAGGGCGTTCAGAATCTCGACGACGGCGCGCTGGACGATCTTGTCCTCCAACGCGGCGATACCGAGCGGCCGAAGCCGTCCGTCCGCCTTCGGGATATACGCCCTGCGTGATGGTCTTGCCCGGTACGCTCCCCTGTGCAGCCGCGCGTGCAGGTCCTGAAGGTTGGCCTCCAGATCCTGTCCGTATGACTGCCACGTCACCCCGTCCACCCCGGCAGCGGCCTTCGGGCTCAACGCCCGGTAGGCCGCCCGCAGGCGGTCCGGGTCCACGTGGTGCAGGAGCGCGGTGAACCGTGCTTCCTTGTCCTTCTGTGCTGCTCGTCGCACACGATCCAGCGCACTTGACGCGCCTTGCCCGGCACTGTGTCCGGGACGCGTTTTGCTGGCCGTGTTCCCCTCGGGCAGGCCCCTTCCCTCCACCGTCTCCGCCACCACTCGCGCGGCCTTGTTCGACGGCTTCGCAGGTAATACGGGCCTGTCTGACTTCCCGTGGTCGTTCACCGAGGGCTTACCGCCTCAGCGTTCCCCTCGCGGCCCGCTCTCCTGCTGATATGCCACCCCGCGAACCATCCAGGACGGGGCATCATCGACAGGGACGGGCAACCACGGGACCTCCCGGTTCTCGCGCCCGGAGATTCCGCACATGCCCAGGTTCTTCGACCGCGCGGGGTCCGCCGGCCACTCGCGATAGCGCGACCGACGATGTTGCCTTCCGCCTCACTTAACGACGTCGGCACCCCGAAACCCTTGATTTCGCGGCTCAATAGCCCGGCCTGCACGTACCCCGAAACCAACGCTTCGCTGCGCCCTCGCGGGTCGCCAACGCATGGTCGGGGCCACCGTGACTCGCTACGTCTTCGATGTTGGACTCTCTCATTCCTTTCTCCGGGCCGGTTTATCCCGGCGCTTTCTAACCGTTCAGTGGGTTGGGCTGCTCAGGTGAGTAGGGGGACTGGATCCCGCGGGCGTGGGTGGCGATGGCGTCTGTGAGGTAGACGAAGAGCGAGCGGTGTTGAAGGCGGCAGGTGGTGTGCGCTGATAGCAGGCGAGCGATGCCCTGTTGGCCACCTTCGGACTGGCTGCCGAGGGAGAGCTTGCGGTAGATGACGGCGCCGCGGAGGGAGCGCTCGGCGTGGTTGTTGGTGGGCTGCACGCCTGGGACGGCGGCGAATGTCCATAGTGCGGGCCAGAGCTTCAGGAGGTTGCGGGCCATGCCGCGGCAGTGCTTGTTGCGCGGCGATTTGTCCGAGTAGCGCCGCAGTGCGGGCTTCAGCTCGCGTCTGAGAACGGCGATCTGGCGCCTGAGCTCGCGCCGCTCACCGGTGTGCTGGAAGACCTCCCATGCCCAGAACAGCCGCTCACAGATGTGCAGGCCGAGCTCCCCGAACTCTCTCTCCAGGGCGAGGCCTTCGGCGTGGGCGGTGAAATCACGACGCAGGTGCGCCCAGCAGATCTGCCGGCGCGCCAAGGGCAGATGCGCGTAGGCCCACCAGCGGTCAGAGGTCACGATCGCGTTCGTGTCGGCGAGCAATTCCTTGGCGTGATCCTCGTGACGGTCAGGCGCGACGTGAAGGTAGGCATAGCGCTGATCGAAGATCCCCCACAGCGCGCGCTGCTCACCCGCCGTGCGCCATCCCGTCTCGTCCATGTTCACCACCCCCGCACCGCGAAGCGCCGCTAGCAGATCGGCGTGCGGCTCGGTGAGCGCCTGTGCGGTCCGGGCGAGGATCGCGTCCACCGTGCCCGTGCTGATCCGTGAGGAGAACAGCTACTCGCACAGCTCAACGACATCACGGCGAGAGATCCGGTTGCGCACCGAGAGTGTCGCGACAGCGCTCTGAAAACGGGGGCCGAACGCGCTCTGGGCAACCTCGCCCGGCAGCTGTGCCCGTGTGCGCTGACCGCAGCCCGGACAGCGCACCCGATGACACTGGTGCTCGGTGACCCGCACCGAGATCACCGGCAGCTCCTCGATTTGCCAGCGCACCGGCTCGCCCACCGTGAGACGCTCACCCTCAGCGAAAGCGTGGCCGCAACCACAACGCTCGGGCCAGTGCTCGACTCACCTCATCCACTGCCCAGGCCGGCAAAAGCGGTCACCCGTGGCCCTCATGGCCGGGCTGGGCGCCTTGCTTGCGAGCAGAAGCATCCTTCCCGCGCCGTGGGGGCGCTGCGGCTGGAGGATCGGCACTCGGCGGCTGAGAAGAGTTGCGCGAGGAACGCCCCAGCTGACGCTCCAATGTCGCTATCCGCTCGTCCTGGCGCGTAACCCTCGCGGTCAACGCCTCGACCTGCGCCGCCAACCGCTCGTTCTGCGCCGACAGGGCCAGCAGCACCGACACCACAGCATCGCGACCCTGCTCATAGACCGCCTCGGCCTCACTCCGCTCCACACCAAGGCATTCGACACCGCGCGATTATATCCCCCAACCCACTGAACGCTTACGAATTAGCGAATTAGCATAATTTGCAGGCTATTTTGCATGCTACTGCGCTTCTCTGCATCTTGCGTTTAGTAGTCGGGGAGACAGGATCAAAGTCGCGGACATCCCAATGTTTACGGGCGTTTCGCCGAGCTGGTCCCCCGAGCGTCCCCCTATTGCGCCTGTCGCCGGCGTCCTTAATCCCCCTAAGTGACGTGATGTTGCGGCCCCAGCCACGGCGCATGCGACCGATCGGCGCTTACTAGTGTCCTGCATCTTAAGTTCGTTTAGTAAGTATGGTATTCTGTGGCATGCCCAGAACAGGACGGCCCAGGCAGGTGTTGGAGTTGACCGGCGAGGAGCGTGAGCAGCTCGTGCGGTGGGAGCGGCGTAGGAAGTCTTCCCAGGCGTTGGCGTTGCGTTCGCGGATTGTTCTCGCGTGTGCGGAGGGTCACCCCAATACGGAGGTCGCACAGCGGTGTGGCGTCTCGCCACCGACGGTAGGGAAGTGGCGTAGGCGGTTCTGCGAGTTGCGCCTGGATGGGCTCTCGGACGATCCGCGGCCTGGGCGGCCGGCGACGATCACTGCCCAGCAGGTGGAGGAGGTGCTGGTCGCGACGCTTGAGTCCACACCGGAGAACGCGACGCATTGGTCGCGCGCGAAGATGGCCGAGCGCTCGGGACTCTCGACCTCGACTGTCGGGCGTATCTGGCGCGCGTTCGATCTCAAGCCGCACCGCACCGACACGTTCAAGCTGTCTACCGACCCGTTGTTCGTGGAGAAGGTGTACGACATCGTCGGTCTGTACCTAAATCCGCCCGAACTGGCAGTGGTGTTGAGCGTGGACGAGAAGAGTCAAGTGCAAGCATTGGCGCGCTCCCAGCCAGCGTTCCCGATGATGCCCGGGATGTGTGAGAAGCGCACTCACGACTATCTGCGGCACGGGACCACAAGTCTGTTCGCCGCGTTCAACACCGCTGACGGGTCGGTGATCTCGAGCCTGCATCGCCGCCACCGCACGATCGAGTTCAAGAAGTTCCTTCAGAAGATCGACAGCCAAGTCCCCGATCACCTCGACGTTCACCTCGTCTGCGACAACTACGGCACCCACAAGAGCCCCGCAATCAGACGCTGGCTGGAGCAGCACCCCCGGTTCCACATGCACTACACACCGACCTACTCCAGTTGGATCAACCAAGTCGAGCGATGGTTCGCCTACCTCACCGACGACCTCCTCAGACGTTCAGACCATCGCAGCGTCCAAGCACTGGAGAAAGACATACGCAACTGGGTCACAACATGGAACGAGAACCCCAAACCATTCATCTGGACCAAGACCGCAGAGCAAATCCTCCAATCCCTCTCACGACTTCTACAACGAATTAACGGCGCGAGACACTAGGGCAAACTTGCGTAAATCATCATTTTGCCCTATTCTTAGCAGATGAAGATTCATGAGCTGCCCGACGCTCTGCTGGCTCAGGGTCGCCATACGGCGAGCACCGAGGAGCTGCTGGAACTGACCGAATTGGACCGCGCAGCACTGCACAGCGGGCTTCACCGGCTGCGCCAAGACGGATCCATCGTCTCCCCCGCTCGCGGGCTATACGCAGTGGTTCCTCCCCAATACCGTGCATGGGGCTCGCCGCCCGCGGAGTGGTTCATCGACGCGATGATGACTCACCTGCATCGCGGCTACTACATCGCGCTGCTCACGGCCGCCGCGATGCACGGCGCGGCGCACCAGGCGCCACAGAGCTTCCAAGTCATCACCGAGAAGGACATCCCCGACCGGGACATCGGACGCAATCACCTGCGCTTCTACACCTCCCGGCACATACGCGACGCCGCGACCGAGCAACGCACCGGCCCCTCGGGCTACCTGCAGCTCGCCACTCGTGAGACGACCGCCGTGGACCTCGCCCGACATCCACGCCACAGCGGCGGGCTGAGCAACGTCACAACCATCCTGATCGAGCTCGGAGAGCTGGACGGCGCGATCCTCGGACATGTCGCCGCGCCGCACGGAAAGAGCACCGCACGAAGGCTCGGCTGGCTGCTCGAACACCACCGCCCCGACGTCGCTCTGGACTCGTTGCGCATCATCGCCCGCGCACAGGAGGGCGAGCCCACCCCGCTGAGCTCAAGCGGCCCAGCCTCTGGCCGGCTCGATCGCACCTGGGGCGTGCGGGTCAATACCGACGTAGAGCCCGACCTGTGATCCCCCAGCCCTACATCACCGAATGGTCCACCCACGCGCCCTGGCCCGCAGAGAGCCAGATCGAGCAGGACCTGATCCTCTCCCGGCTGATCGTCGAGATCGCATCCGACGAGCTGCTCGCCAACGAGCTGGCCTTCCGCGGCGGCACCTGCCTGCACAAGCTGCACCTGCCGGGACCCGCCCGCTACTCCGAGGATCTCGACTACACCCGCACCTCCGACGAGCCCAGGATCGGGGAATGCCTGACCGCGCTGCGACGCATCGCCGCGAACATTGGTTTGGAGGAGAGAAAGCGCAAGTTCCCCAGCCACGACTCCAACATGGCCTGCATCTGGTTTCGCACAAACTCACAGACAGACGACGGTGAGATCTCTATCAAGATCGAGGTCAACGTTCAGGAGACCGCCCCCTATGGGCCTCATGTCTTCCTGCCTTACCGAGTCGACTCCCGCTGGTGGAGCGCAAGCACGAACGTGCGGACCTTCCGGATCGAGGAGATCCTCGCCACCAAGCTCCGAGCCCTCTACACCCGCCGCAAGGGACGCGACCTCTACGACCTCTGGCTCACACTGACCAGGCTCACACTCGACGACCAGCTCATCGTCGAGGGACTCGCCCACTACATGGACTCAAACCCCTACAGCTACCGCCAGCTACACGCCAATCTCGCCGACAAGCTCGCAAACCCCGAATTCCTCGACGACATCCACAACCTCACCCGCAACCTTCACGGATACGAGCACCGGACCGCCGCCGAGCTACTCATGCAACGCCTCGGCATGCGCCTACGAAACGCGCCCGCCGAGATACCCACCCTGCACTTTCCGGTAGGAGCCTACTGACAGGAAAATAGCGTTCAGGCTGCTACCGCCTCCTGCAGCGTGACGGTGTGTCCGAGTGCTTCGAGATGGGTGACGAGGCGTTTGGTGGTGCGCTGGGGGTCGCGTTTGCGGAAGTAGTCGCCGCCGAGGTCTTTGTAGAGCTCGCCGGTGGAGAGCATGTGCCAGCACGCGATGATGATGGAGTGCTTGACCGCGCCGAGGGCCTTCTTGTGGCCGCGGCGGGGCCTGAGCCGCTGGTATTGCGCTTGGAGGTAGACGTCGTTGGTGCGGGTGGCGGCGAGCGCGGCCTCCTCGAGCGCCCAGTCGAGCCACTTCGATCCCTTGCGGGTTCTGCCGGAGCGGCGTCTACCGGCGGACTGGTCGTTGCCGGGACACTGCCCGGCCCAAGAGGCCAGTTCCTTGGCGGTAGGAAACACCGACATGTCGACACCGATCTCCGCGACGATCACCTCAGCTGTGCGCCGTTGAACGCCGGGGATCGTGCACAGCAGCTCAACGGCTGACTCGAAAGGGGCGATCTGCTCCCCGATCGTCTCGGTGAGGCCCTGGATCTGCTCGTCCAGGAAGTCCAGGTGCGCGAGGATCGCACCGATCCAGACAGCGTGCAACTCATCGAAGCGGCCCTCCAGGGCCTCTCGTAGCGCGGGGAGCTTTGCGCGCAACCTGCCCTTCGCGAGGTCAGCGAGCACCTCGGGGTCGGTGGTGCCGGCCACGAGCGCGCGTCGAGCATCAGCCGCCCGGACTTGCCGAGGATGTCACTGGCGACGCAGTCCAGCTTGATCCCGGTGTCCTCGAGCGCCTTATGCAACCGGTTGGCCTCCCGTGAGCGCTCCTGGATCTGGGTCTTGCGATACCGCGTGAGGTTGCGAAGCGCACGGATCGGCTTGGGCGCCACGAAGCTCGCTTTCAACAGCCCGGCCTCCGCGAGCTGACAGATCCACACGGCGTCCTGGACATCGGTCTTGCGACCGGGGACCTGCTTGACATGACGAGCATTGACCAACAGCAACTCGAACTCGTCCTCTAGATGAGTAGTGCCACGGCTGTGGTGGTCGTGGGTTGGGGAAGGGGACGTAAGCAGACAGATCGAAGTCGGCGGTGCTCAATACCAACCGTCGACTCTTGGGAGGGTCACGATGGACGCCGACCTCGATCTGTTGCTGATCGCTGTTTACTGCACCGTTGACGATTTCCTGCCCGAGAGGGCAGAAAACGCCAGGCGAAGGATCTCTGACGCAGAGGTCATCACGCTGTGTATCGCCCAAGCGATGATGGGTATCCCCTCCGACGCGCGGTTCTTGCGGGCCGCTCGGCGCCAGCTTGGTCACCTGTTCCCGCACCTGCCCGAGCGAACCGCGTATCACAAGCGCAGACTGCGACTGTCGGGTGCGATAGAGGCGTTGATCCGTACGTTCGCCGCGCATAGTCCCGGTTTTTATAGCGATCTCCTGCTGGTTGACTCCACGCCTGTGGAGTGCGCCCGAAGCCGCGAGACCGTCAAGCGCGGTGGCGCCTCCAGCCTCGGTGACGCGCTCTCCAACGCCGCTGACTACGGTTACTGCGCCAGTCACAGCCGTCACTTCTGGGGCTTTCGCCTGCACGCCATTTTCGCTTTGGATGGCACTCCCAGGGCGCTCGCCTTGACCTCGCCAAAGATCGACGAGAAGATCGTGTGCCTGCAACTGGTCGCTCGATGTGAGCGTCACAACGGCCAGACACTGATCCTGATCGGTGATAAGAACTTCCGCGGCAAGGACTTCGAAGCCGAACTCGCCACACTCGACGCCCAGATCATGCGCCCTCGCCGAAAGGACGAGCCCGAGCGCGGCCCCCACCTCGCGCCGATCCGCCAAAGAATCGAGTCGATCTTCTGGACATGCAAGGACCTGTTCACGCTCGAGCGTCACGGCGCCCGCACCCTGGAGAACCTCCGCGTCCGCCTCGCAAGCCGCTTTGCAGCACTCGCCGCCGGCATCGCACTCAACCACCAACTCGGCCGCCCCAGCCGATCCCTCGCCTGCTACACCGCCTAACACCGTGGCACTACTCATCTAGTCGGGGAGAACGGTTAGAGTTGACTTTCCTAAGCGGTTTTCGTGCCGCCTGCGGTCCCATTTGCGGTCCCTACGCCGCGTCCATGCCGGGTTTCGCGCCCCTCAAACCGGGCGTATGCCATGTCGAACGTACGTGTAGTGAAGCTAATCGCTATAACCTCTGAGCCTCGAGGCTCTGAGACACGACTCGAAGCATACGGGGCAACCAAACGGAGGTTGCGCGCCGGGAAGTTGAAGACCGGCGCGCCCAGTCGACAATGCCTGGCGTACTGCCAGCGACACAGGCGAGGCATCCTCTCGTGTAGTCGATCGGAAGTCCCCGAATGCTTGCGAACCCGGTCGTTCGCTGGCGGATTGCGATCCAGGCACGGTGCTGGTCGTCGGGCGCTGTTCGCTTAAGGTAGCTGACAGGATACGAACCTGGCGACCAATGCCAACAATCCGGCACGACGGGCGTTCTCGCTAGTATGCGATGCTCGGCTGGGAGGCGTTTATCTGGCACGGTTGCGCGTAGCGACAAATGGCCCGCGACGTCATCAGCGACCATGAACGCCCTTTCAGCGAGGTCAGATGACGACACACAATCCACGTCGCGAGGTCGAGAAGCTGCTCGAGCTGCTGGCCTCACACGACAAGCCGATCGCCTTTTTGATCGGCGCCGGAGCGTCCTGCTCGGTCAAGAACACCGCCGGGGCGCCGCTGATCCCGGCGATCGCCAAGCTAGGCGAGCTCTGCCAGTCCGCGGTCCAAGCGCTGGGCGACGAGTACGAGAATGCATGGTCGCTGATGGTTGCTGACATCTCAGCCTCCAGAGAGTGCAACATCGAGGAGATCCTCTCAGATGTGCGCCGCAAGATTGCCGCGCTTAGCTCCGATGAAAAGCTCTTGGGCCTGGACGTAGGCGGACTGGAAAAGATCGAGGCCACAATCCAGTCGACAATCGCCACGATCTCCGTGCCAAAGGAGACCGACACTCCCCAGAGTCTCCCCCACCACGCACTTGCTCGCTGGATTCGGCGCACCGATCGTGCCACACCCGTGGAGATCTTTACAACCAACTACGACACGCTGATCGAGCGGGGTCTGGAGGACGAGCGCGTCGCGGCGTTCGACGGCTTCATCGGAAGTCGCCAGCCGTTCTTTGCGCCGCAGAGTCTCGTGCATGACAACCTCGCGCCAGGGCGCAAGTGGGTCAGATTGTGGAAGATCCACGGGTCGGTCAATTGGGCCTGGGTAACGCTCAAGGACGGAACCAAGAGGATCGTGAGGGGAAGGGAAAACTCTGAAGGCCAACTGATCCTTCCCTCAGTTCACAAGTACGACGAGAGCCGCAAGCAGCCCTACGCTGCGATGCTCGAGCGCCTGCGCCGTGTGCTAATCGAACGTGAGGACACAGTTCTGATAACAGTCGGCTACAGCTTCGGCGACGAACACATCAATGAAATCATCTTCGACGCGCTGGACAGCCGCGACCGCATGCACGTCTTCGCCTTGTGCTTCGGCGACATCGCAGCCGACCACGTGTTGATGGAGCGGGCCCGCAGTCGCCGCAACCTCGTCATTTACGGCCGTACCTGCGCCGTGGTCGGCGGCGTCGAGGGCGCATGGCGTCTGCACGAGCCCGTCGATGAGAGCACCGCCGCGCTGCTTGACATCCCTTTTGACTCAGACGCGATCGCGCCGGGCACTGACCTCGAGGGCGTAACGGGGCGTATGCGACTGGGCGACTTTCAATGGCTGGGGCGCTGGTTGGACACGATCGCCGCGCGCAATGACTAGTGAACTTGAGCGCGTAGCTACCTTCATCGGCCAAGTCGCCTCGGTCAGGGGCGGCACGGTCAGCGTGCGCCTGCGCGCAACGCCGACGACGCTCGTGATGGTCGCCGGGCACTCCTATCGCGTCGGGCAAATAGGAGCCTTTCTGCGGATCCCGCTGGGCTACACCCAGCTCTACGGCGTCTGCACCCAGGTCGGAGCCGATGCCGTCCCGCGCGCAGAGTTCCAGCCCGACCCGCTGATCCTCGAGCGCGACTCCGACCATCGTCTGGCTGGCTTTCGCTGGTTGTCGCTGGCGTTGTTCGGCGAATCGGTGGGCGGTCAATTCGATCGCGGCGTCGGTCAGTACCCGACCGTCGGCGACGAGGTGCATCTGGTCACCTCCTCTGACCTTGACGTCATCTATGAGGCCGCAAGCGGCGAGAGCAGCGGAATCGAGGTCGGTCGGATCGCCGACTCCGACGGCATCCCTGCCTCGCTGCGCGTCGCGGGGCTCGTCAGCCGCCACTCCTGCGTCTTGGGCTCGACCGGCTCGGGGAAGTCCAATCTGGTCGCGGTGCTCCTCGGCAGCCTCACCGGAGGCGGCTTTCCCAGTTCGCGCACACTGGTCATCGATCCTCACGGCGAGTACGGCGATGCGCTGGGGGATCGCGCGCAGACGATCCGTACGGGACCCGAGTACAAGGATGACCCCGCGCGGCTGAGAGTGCCCTTCTGGGCGCTGCCGCTGGAACAGTTGCTGGATCTGACGATGGGCACGCTTCAGCCGCAAGTCATTGAGACGATTCGCGATCGAGTCAGGGAAATGAAGCTAAGCGCCTCGAGGCTACTGTCTCAGCCGCCACCGGAAGAGGCCGTTACCGCTGACTCGCCGATCCCTTTCAGCCTGCGCCGGCTGTGGTTTGAGCTTGAGGACGTCGAGCGAGCCACCTTTGAGGTATCAAACGGACAGACCGAGGAGAAGAAGCTGTCCAAGGAGGTCGACGGCGACGCCGAGACACTCGTTCCGCCGGTCTATCCGGCCGCATCGCCGTATAACCAGGTGCCCTACTTCAATCGCCAGCGACGAGGAATCGGGCGCCAGCTTGACCTGCTGCGCTCGCGTCTGCTTGACAGCAAGTTCGCGTTCATGTTCGACCCCCAGGACCCGCTTCACCCCGACCTCGATGGACGCGTAGCTGAAGACCTTGGCGCGATCGTCGCCAGCTGGGTCGGCGGGCCCAAGCAGGTTACGATCGTCGACGTGTCGGGAATCCCCACAGAGGTTCTGGGCACTGTCGTAGCCACAATGATGCAGCTGGTTTATGACACCCTCTATTGGGGGATGGCCCTACCGGTTGGCGGGCGCCAGCAACCGCTGCTTGTGGTGGTCGACGAGGCCCACCGGTTTCTACCGGCGGACGGCGGCGGGATGGCTGGTCCGATCTTTGCCAAGGTGGCCAAGGAGGGGCGCAAGTATGGCGTCGGGCTGATGATCATCACCCAGCGGCCTTCTGACGTCGATGCCGGAGTGCTTAGCCAATGCGGCACAATGATCGCGCTGCGCGTGACCAACCCGGCCGACAGATCGGCCGTCAACGGAGCGGTCCCCGACGACCTCGGCGGGCTGAGCGCCCTTATCCCTTCTCTGCGGACTGGCGAAGCGCTCGTGCTAGGAGAGGCCATGTATGTCCCGTCGCGCGTGCGCATCAAGCGTGCGGCGCGTACGCCGAGCGGTGGCGATCCCGCGCTCCCCGCGGCATGGCAGCAACCGACCCCACCGAACGCTGGGCTTTATGGCGCCACGGTGCGCAACTGGCGCGCCCAATCGACCTCAGCCGCCTCAGTCGACAAACCTGGCGACGAGGCCCCAATCACGATCAAGGAGTGATGACTGCCGATGCCCGTCCCGCCGATGACACCCGTCGATTCCAGCAACCTAGCCCAGATCGGCTACGCCCCAGAAGCACAGGAGCTCTATGTGGAATTCATCTCGGGCTCGACCTATGTCTATTCCGGCGTGCCCGAGTCCACGGCCCAAGAGATCATGAACGCGGATTCCAAGGGAAGCTACTTCAATCGCGAGATCAAGCCGAACTTTGAGTGCCGCCAGGCCTAGCGACTGCGGTCGGCGACGTGGCGTCTCGACGCCACGTCATTCATCGAGGATCGCTGCGGTCCATTTGCGGTCCATTTGCGGTCCATTTCGGCTGCTGCTGCGGTCCGTGTGCGGTCCCAATCCCCACGACGGCCGCGAACCCGAGCGAACGGCACTCACCAAAGCCAGCGTTTTCGGGGTTTTTCGCGCCTATTCGCACGCCTTCGCAGACAAAAAGCATCGGGGAGACAGGTTCAAAGTCGCGGACATCCCAATGTTTACGGGCGTTTTTTCACGCCGATCCCCCTAGAATCCCCCTATTGTGCTTGTCGTCGGCGCTCTTAATCCCCCTAAAGTGGCGTGATGGTCCAGTCCCAGCCGCCGCCCCGTTGCCCGCGCACCGGCAGGCTCAAAGTGATTTGGACACTTGGAAAGGCGGGGCCCAAACGTAGATGCCTTCTCGCTTTGCTTGTTGGTGAGGCATCTCAGGGCCTGACACGTACCCTCGGGCGAACGCGCTGCTGCAGCTCGACGTAAAGGTCGACGTCTTGGCGCTCCTCCTCCTCGAAGGCGACGGCGAGCGCATATGTCTGCTGGCCTTTTTCCGCCCAGGGACGACTCGAGTGTGTCACCGCGAGATAGTAGGTGTCGCCGTCGTCCGCCTCGAACAGCCGCCGCCTCACCCCCCGGACTACAAGCGTGCTGTTCGCCATCGTTTCGGTGCCCGGATCGAGTTTGGGTCGCCTCCGGTCACCGGGCAGCTTCAGCGGCTCGCCTGGGTCCTGCCTCCGATACCACGACTGCACCTCCGCCAGGCTGCTCGCACGCAGCAGGTCGAAGCTCATCTCCCCGGCGAGATACTCGCGCCGCGTACGCCGCACCGGCGGATCGAACGCCAGCGCGATCTTGATCGACCGCGCCGCCCGCACCGACTGGAACGCCGACGGGATCGGCAGTGGATGAATCGCGACCGTGTCGGCGGCCATCGAGTACTCCCCCATCAGGACCGTCCGCAGCCCGGTGCTGGCGCTAGCACGGGCGCTCACCGGCAGGCCATGCCCGGCGACCCGACAGACATCGCCGCCAAACGCCTCGGAGACAGCGTCGGGCATGCTTGCCGACAGACCAAGAAGCGCCCGCACCAGGTTCCCCGACGCGTCGGGGTAGACACTGAGCACGTCGGCGGCGATGCGCGCAACCCGCGGCGCCGCGAAGCTCGTGCCGCTGCCGACGCCGAACAGCCGGCCGCCGCCGTCGAGTATCAACGACACCACCCCGGTACCCGACTCGGGGCTCGCTATCCCGCCGCCCGGGCGCACCACCAGGTTGCCGCCGTAGTGCACCAGCTCCGGCTTGACCCCTTTATACGCCCCGGGGCCGGACCGTGAGAACGGCGAGAGCCCGTCCACCGGCGCGACAGCGGTGTGGCCGATCTGCGTCACACCGGCGAGGTTCGCCGGCCCGTCGCTGCGCGCGATGCTGCCGACCGTCACGGCGAGCGCCGCCGTCGCCGGCTCTGAGACCCTTGCCACCTCGTGCAGTGCATATCCCGGGTAGTCGTGGAGGGCGTGCCCGCCGCTGTCCATCCGAGCCGTCGCGATGTCCACCCCGTGGTTGCCGGTCGGCACAACCACGATCAGGTCACGCTCCTGGATCAGATCGTCAAGGCGCTCCGTCAGCAGGGACACCCGCGGCCCCGAGTACGGGTCGATCTCTGTGACGCACAGCACGAACACGCGCACGTCGTGCTCGTCGTTTAGGGCGACGATCGCCTCCTCGATCGTCAGGTGCTCGGGCTGCTCCGGCGGGAACTGGTGGCGGTGTGGTTCGCCAGGCCGCGGCTCGATCACGCGCCCCTGCACGAGGCTCCCGGAGGCGACGAAAGGCGTGTGCTCGCGTAGTGGCGTCTCGAAGTCGCCGTATGCGGCAAGCCCGGCGACCATGGTGCCGTGCTCGCCCATCTGCTGCCAGGCGTGCCCGGCGGGAAACGACCGTGTCACACTGACCAGCCCGCTCAGGAGCGGATGCCCCGTCGCGATCGCGTCGTCGAGTACGCCGACCGGCGGGCCGTCGCGGCGCTGCACTTCCAGGTTCTCCTCGCGAATGTCACGCCAGTCCGCCGGGTCGACGTAGGGGAAGGCGGGTAGCCGCATGGCCTCGACGACAGGGATGCTCGCGAGACTGCGGGCGGCGGCACCATCCAGAATGGCCCGTATGACGGGGGAGCGCGGACGCCGGTCGGATGCTGTGACTTTGCCTCCGTGCGCCTCGACCGCTGCCGTGACCTGCTCGATGCGTCGCGTCGCCTCGGCGGTGTCGGGGGCGGCCCAGATGAGGATGTCGACGGGTCCCGGTTCGCCGTCGAGCATTTCGGCGACGTCTCCGGCGAGGCGGTCCTCGGACCGGTAAGGCTCGATCGCCTCGATTACCCCGAAGAACGACGATAGGCGCGCTTTGGCCCCTTGGCGGTTGGGGGCGGCTGCGTAGCGTGCGAGCTCGCGCGCCATCTGCGGGGTGCCCTCGCCGGGGCTGAGCACGACATAGTCCCAGTCGCCGCCCTCGCTCAGCAGCTCAAGGCCCCGGCTGTGCCACTGCTCCGCGGAGAGCCGGCCTGTTGCCCGGATCCGGAACACGAGCGCCGGGTCGACGCCTTCGACGATTTCGATGCTCTGGGTGCTCGTGAGCGTTGCAGTGAGTTCTTGCGTGAGCTTCTGGCCGTGTCGGTGGGGGTTGCGGGGTGGGGTGCGGGGGCCGCCGCCGGTGCGGCGCGTGGGTAGCGCGACGGGGTTCCCGAGGGGGAGGTGCTCGGCCACTCAGCTGCTCACCAGGGACGGCGGCGCACGCCTTCAATAGCGGCGGTCAAGTCGCCGGGGCATATGTAGCGTCGCTCGTCCAGGAGCGCGCGTCTGGCGGCGTCCCAGGCGGCTTGCTCGGCGGCAGCGTGGGGGAGCCCTTTGAGCCGGGTCGCAGCGTGGTCGACGTCGAGACCTTTGTGCGGTAGTGCCGCGAGGCGGCGGCGCAGGACGGCGCGCAGCTGGTGGACGGTTGGCTTCGGCAGCTCATAGACGGCGTCGAAGCGGCGCCATACGGCGTTGTCGAGTGCACCCTCGTGGTTGGTCGCGGCGATCAGCAGGCTGGGTCCACGGTAGGCGTCGAGCATCTGCAGGACGGCATTGACCATCCGCTTGATCTCTCCGTGCTCCGTGGGGTCCTCGCGGGAGCGTCCGAGCGCGTCGAACTCGTCGAAGAACAGGACCCACCGGCCGCCGGAGGCGAATTCGAAGATGCGCCTGAGGTTGGCGGCTGTCTCCCCGAGGTAGGAGGAGACGACGGCGTCTAGGCGCACGACGGCGAGCGGCGCCATCAGCTCCGCCGCGATCGCCTCGGCGACGGAAGTCTTGCCGCAGCCGGGGGGTCCGTGCAGCAGGACGCGTTGGCGGCGGGGGATACCTGCCGCGTCGAGCTCGTCCCACCGTCCTATCTCCCTACAGAGGTGCTGCAGCTCACCTCCGAGCGTGTGCGAAACAATCAAGTCCTCGAAGCTTCTTGTTGGCTCTCGGACATCGGCGAGCGGCCAGCCTCCGTCGCGGTCGCTGGGCGGTTCCGGCATGGCCAGTGCGAGCGAACTCACAGAAGCCGCCTGCGCTCCCAAGATCCTGCGCAAGTCACGAGCCAGCGCCAAGTGCTGCTTGGCCTCCTCATCCTGAATGATCGACTGCGCGGCCCGGCGGAAGGCCAGCTCATCGCCCTCGTTGAAGGCCCGGAAGAGCTGCTTGAGTTCGCGGCCAGCCATCGTCGATCAGATTAGCTGCACCTCCGGGCGACAGGCGCGATCGCCGGTCCCAGCTACTCGTGGAGCCATGGCCCCGCTACCCTTATGCGCGGACGCCATGATGCCTATCGAGCAGACCCACCGTCTGCGGGCCGCACATCCTCGGCTGGCCACGGACGCCGACCGGCTTGCGGCCTTTCAGCCTGGGCCATAGCCCACTCCTCGCGCTCGCAGATCCATACGACGGGAAGTCTCTGCCCTCGACCGCTCCGGTCGCCGCAACGCAGCGCAGATGTTTCTCCAGTGCTGTTCGGACCACGAACCTTGGTCCTGCGACGACCTCCATGGAGCGACCACAGCCGGACATCGAATGATACCAACAAACGTCTGCCCTTTCCATTTGGTGGATACTAACTTTGTGGTATCATACATCTTACTATGAGCATAGACACAGATTCCAAGCCACCGGCTGCGCCGCCATATGTCTCGTTCAAGACACTGACAAACCTGCTCGACCGCTTGCAGGAAACCCATCTTCCGCCCCGAATCGACCGTAGTTACCTCACCGGGCTGTCGGGCGGCTACCAGACCCAGGTGATCGCCGCACTGCGTTGGCTCGGCCTCATCGGCGAGCAGGGCGAGGTCACCGAAGTCCTTGCCGCACTGGCCCAGAACCCTGAGCAGAGGCCCAAGCTCATTGGCGAGCTTCTGCGCTCGCACTACCCGGCCGTCTTCGCCCTGAGCAGCAAGAACGCCACACAGGGCCAGCTTGAAGAGGAGTTTCGGAAGTTTGGCATCACCGGCAGCACGCTCAGGAGCGCGATTGCGTTCTTCATGAACGCGGCCCGCTACGCGGAGATTCCAGTTAGCCCGCATTTCAAGATTCCGCCGGTTCGCAGCGGCAATGGGAAGCCAGCAGTGCGCAGGACGAGGAGCATAGGCAAGGGCCAAGCAGGCAGTGAGCAGTCGCCTCCCCCGCCTCCGCCCGCCGATTCGTCCGCTGACCTGCGCACACGCTACGTCGAGATGCTGCTCGACAAGGCACAGTCGCAGGAGCAGATGGACAGCGATCTGCTCGACCGCATCGAGACTTTGCTCGGATACGAGGCCGAGCCAAAGGAATGAGCCCGGACACCGCCTCCAAAACGGTGATCCAGCCGGGCCTCAGAGCCGGGCGGAGGAGCAGTGGGTACCGCTCCGTCCCGGTGTCTCCGATCGACGTGAGGACGGTCGTTGACGCGGCCGTCCTCACGGGGGATTCTATTCGTATATCGGCTGGAAAGCCAGCAAAGTCGATCGCGGTAGGGACCGCCGTTGCTGGCGGCCCCCCGCGCAGATCCCAGCGTGCGGGACTACCGCACTGGGCTCCTCCCTTGGGTTTTGGCGTTGAACCGCGTGTCGGGCCAGGGATGCTGGATGCGGGCGGGTGGGAGCCATCGGATTGAGAGGCGGTTCATCCGCTCCCAGGTCAGACTCGTGCGCTGGCTGCGACGCCGGAGCGCCCTGTACCAGTGCCGGGTCGCCTGGGTTCGGAAGGCCACCACCATGTCGATGTTGCCTGGCACGGCGTAGTAGGCGAGGTGTCCCCGCACTACGCTTGCCAGCCAGCGCCCCTGCTCGGGGATCGGCAGATGACGGCGTCGCATCAGGTCGACCTTGACCTCGCGTAGCTTCGCCGCCATCCGTTTGGCGATCGTCTTGCGCTTCAGCATGAAGCGTCCCTTCCGCGTCTTCCCGCAGATATGCGTGAAGCCAAGGAAATCGAACGTCTCAGGCCGTCCGAGTCCACGCGCTTGGCGGTCCCGGGCGGCGTGCCGTCCGAACTCGATCAGGCGCGTCTTCTCGTCGTTCAGTTCCAGCGTGAACTGCGCGAAGCGCTCGTGCAGGTCGGCCAGGAACCGCTCGGCGTCCTCTCGATGCTCAAAGCCCACAATGAAGTCGTCCGCCCAGCGCACGATGACAACGTCACCATGTGCGTGGCGGCCCCTCCACTGCTCGGCCCACAAGTCAAGAACGTGGTGCAGGTAGACATTCGCAAGGAGCGGCGAAACCGACGCTCCTTGTGGTGCCCCCTGGTCACTCACCGTCCAGGACCCGTCCTCGATCACTCCCGCCCTGAGCCATTTCTGGATCAGGCGCAGGACCCTCCTATCCGCTATCCGGTGTTCGAGAAACCTCACCAGCCACGATTGATCCAGGCCGGTGAAGCAGTCGCGGATATCCGCGTCGATCACCCAATTCACGTTCCTCTTGAGAATCCCGGCGGCAAGCGCGTCCAGCGCATCGTGCTGGCCGCGCCCAGGCCGGAACCCGTAGGAGAAACCCAGGAAATCCACCTCGTATAGGGCGTTCAGAATCTCGACGACGGCGCGCTGGACGATCTTGTCCTCCAACGCGGCGATACCGAGCGGCCGAAGCCGTCCGTCCGCCTTCGGGATATACGCCCTGCGTGATGGTCTTGCCCGGTACGCTCCCCTGTGCAGCCGCGCGTGCAGGTCCTGAAGGTTGGCCTCCAGATCCTGTCCGTATGACTGCCACGTCACCCCGTCCACCCCGGCAGCGGCCTTCGGGCTCAACGCCCGGTAGGCCGCCCGCAGGCGGTCCGGGTCCACGTGGTGCAGGAGCGCGGTGAACCGTGCTTCCTTGTCCTTCTGTGCTGCTCGTCGCACACGATCCAGCGCACTTGACGCGCCTTGCCCGGCACTGTGTCCGGGACGCGTTTTGCTGGCCGTGTTCCCCTCGGGCAGGCCCCTTCCCTCCACCGTCTCCGCCACCACTCGCGCGGCCTTGTTCGACGGCTTCGCAGGTAATACGGGCCTGTCTGACTTCCCGTGGTCGTTCACCGAGGGCTTACCGCCTCAGCGTTCCCCTCGCGGCCCGCTCTCCTGCTGATATGCCACCCCGCGAACCATCCAGGACGGGGCATCATCGACAGGGACGGGCAACCACGGGACCTCCCGGTTCTCGCGCCCGGAGATTCCGCACATGCCCAGGTTCTTCGACCGCGCGGGGTCCGCCGGCCACTCGCGATAGCGCGACCGACGATGTTGCCTTCCGCCTCACTTAACGACGTCGGCACCCCGAAACCCTTGATTTCGCGGCTCAATAGCCCGGCCTGCACGTACCCCGAAACCAACGCTTCGCTGCGCCCTCGCGGGTCGCCAACGCATGGTCGGGGCCACCGTGACTCGCTACGTCTTCGATGTTGGACTCTCTCATTCCTTTCTCCGGGCCGGTTTATCCCGGCGCTTTCTAAGCGTTCAGTCTTCTGGCACATCCGTTTAGACGACGCCCTATGCGCGCGCCCCCTCGCCCTGGTCTCAATGCGATGCCAAATGAGGGTTGACCCCCACAGCTCCCGCGACCCATCGGTGGCCGGGGCCGCGTATGTTCCGAGGCCCATCCCCCTATCTACTCAGAGGCGTCCCCCGAGAATCCCCCTATCGACAGGACCCGAGTCGAGAAGTCCCTGCAAACGCTGGCCGCTCGTGTCCAGCCATGTCTGCCTCAGAACGCCGAATCCCCTGTCGTGGCCAGGGATGTCCATATGTCCGCAGACAATAAGCTTCATCGGGGAGACAGGATTTGAACCTGCGACCGCCCGGCCCCCAGCCGGGTGCGCTACCAGACTGCGCCACTCCCCGTGGCACTACAAGCGGGCGACGGGAATTGAACCCGCCCTTAAAGCTTGGAAGGCTTTCGTGCAACCACAACACTTCGCCCGCAAGCCCTCTCATCCTACCGTCGTGCGGGTTCCTTGCGCTCGACCCCATCCGACCCGGCCCCGGTCCATCATCACGGCCCCCTCATCCCAGACCCACCCCACGGCGAGCCTCGGTCGGCACCTCGCCCGTCTCCCCGGTCAGCCCGGGGGGCGGCCAGGGACCGAACCAGTTGTCGCGAGCGCCGTCCAGCGTGACCGTTGAGCCATTCAACGCCCGGCCGAGCGGCGAGCACAACAGCGCGACCAGCCACGCATGCTCCTGCGGACGGCCGAGCCGGCCCAGCGGGACCGAGCGCCCCATACCCGCGCGGACCGTGTCCGGGTACTTACCCATCGCCTCCGTGTCGAAGTGTCCCGCCGCGACAGTCGTCACGGCGATACCGCGATCGGCCCAGCGCACCGCCAGTTCACGCGTCATCGCCTCGACCGCCGCCCTGGCCGCACCGGAGTGGGCCATGCCGGGCATCCCGTGATGCGGGGACAGCGTCACGTTGACGATCATGCCACCGCGCGTACCCTCGACCAACACCCCGTTCGTGCCCTCTCCTGCCCCCTCCGCGCTCCCAGCCCTCTCAACGCTCTCAGTCCTTCCAGCCCCCTCAGCGCTCTCGGCGCTCCCAGGCCCCTCCGCCTCCTCAGCGCTCCCAGGCCACTCGGCGCTCTCAACCCTTCCAGCCCCCTCAGCGCTCTCAGCGCTCCCAGGCTCCTCCGCCTCCTCAGCGCTCCCAGGCCACTCGGCGCTCTTGGCCTCATCGATGCTCGCGGCGCCCATGCCATGCTCGGCGGCGGCTTCGGACATGTTCAGCATCCCCTCCACGTTCAACCGCCACACCGCGCTCCAGCCCTTCGCGACTATGCCCTCCGCGGGCGTAAAGTACTGCCCGCCCGCGTTGTTCACGAGCATGTCCAGCCTGCCGCGCTCCAGCACCTTCTCGATCAGTCGTCGCGCGTCGGCCGGCTCACGTACATCCCCCGCGACCCAGTCCGCCGTGTCCTGGCCGACCGCCGCGCGTATCTCCGCCGCCGCTCCTTCCAGCACCTCCGCACGCCGTCCGACGATCACAACCCTCGCTCCACAGCGCGCGAGCTCGATCGCGGTGGCCTTGCCCAGACCCGTCCCACCTCCGGTCACGAGCGCCACCTTGCCTTCCAGCAGACGGGATGCGAACACCTGCGAGCGCGCCTCGTCTGACATTCACGCGATCATACGGCCGTGGCCGGTCCGTCCATGAGCAGGGGTTGGCGCTGGATCGCGGCGGGACTCGTCGCGCTGCTCGGCGCGGCCGTGCTCGGGGGATACCTGTACGAGCGCCATCGCACCGGCAACATCTACCACCCCCACGCACCCTTCATCTCACAGCCGACCCCGACCCTGCCGGCGCGCGGCCCGGAACGGTCCTCGTGGCCGTTCTACGGCTACTCGAAGAACCACACCCGCTTCTTCCCGGCCTCCGCTCGCCTGTTCCCGCCATTCAAGCGCCTGTGGGTGCGCAACGGCAGCTCGCTGCTCGAGTTTCCCCCCTCGCTGTACGGCGATCACATCTTCCAGCTCGCCGACGACGGCGTGCTCAGCGCGATCAACATCCATACCGGCCACACCTTCTGGCAGCGCCGCCTCGGATCGCTGTCGGCCTCCACGCCCGCGGCCGTGGGCGACGTGGTCTACGCGACCGTGCTCGCGCGCTCGCCCAGCATCCGCAAGGGACGCATCGTCGCGCTCGCCTACGCCACCGGCCGCATCCTGTGGTCGCGCGACCTGCCCAGCCAGAGCGAGTCCTCCCCGCTGGTCGACCACGGTCGTGTGTTCTTCGGCTCCCAGGCCGGGACCGTATACGCGCTGAACGCCCACAACGGCGACGTCGTGTGGACCTACCACGCATCCGGCTCCGTCAAGGCCAGCCCATCCCTTTCCGGCGGCATCCTCTACTTCGGCGACTACTCCGGTCGCGTCCAGGCGCTCGACGAGCACACCGGCAGGCGGTTGTGGGACAGCGGCTCCGGTGGCGCCCTGCTCGGCAGCGGCACGTTCTACTCAACCGCCACCGTCATGTACGGACGGGTGTTCCTCGGCAACACCGACGGGCGTATCTACGCATACGACGCGTCCACCGGCAAGCTTGACTGGGCGGTGCAGACGGGCGCCTACGTGTACGCCTCCCCCGCGGTCACCAACGCCCCCGGTCTCGGCCCAACCATATACGCGGGCTCCTACGACGGCACGTTCTACGCGCTGAACGCCCGCTCCGGGCACATCGAGTGGCGGTTTCATCCCGGCGGGCGCATCTCAGGGTCCGCGACGATCGTCGGGCGCGTCGTCTACTTCGCCGACCTCGCCGGCCATCGCACGTACGGCCTCGGCATCTCCACCGGCCGAGTCGTGTTCCAGATGCACACGGGCTCCTTCGACCCGGTGATCAGTGACGGGCAGAACATCTACCTGACGGGCTATACCGGCCTGTACGCACTGGCCCCCAGATAGCCGCTCCGCCTCGGTATCACTGCTCGATAGGCCCATCGCGAGTGGCTGGAGCGCGACCCGCAAGCATGCGGAGCATCCCCGAACGATCGCCCCAAACGAGCCCGACTCCTTACCACCCTAACCTGGGCACGAGCCGCCCAGCCCGAGTGCCCGACCCAACGAGAACCGCGCCGCGACCACGATCCGCCCCGGCGCGCGGGCGCGCACGTACGTCCAGCCATCTGGACCGCTCGCCACGCAGCCCTCGCCCGAGGCGACCGTGTCATAGCGGGTGTAGTGGATCCGCGCCAGGAACGTGCCCGGGACGTTGGCCTCCAGCGCGAACGTATCGCTCCCGAGCGCCGTCAGCCGTCCCGGACCAGCGAGCAAAGGCGTCGCGCCACGCACCGCATACACGCGCCAGTGCCTGCTTCTGAACACCAGCCGCAGATACGACAGCCCTTTGCGAACCAGCCTTCCCTCCCCCGCGCTGGACGGATCCAGCGGCACGTCCGGCAGCGCCACATACGCGACCGCCTGCTCTCCCAGCCACTTGCGATACTCGCTCGCGGTCAACCCGGACGAGAGCAGAACCGAGTCATACCGCACGTCCAGCTGCTTCTCCCAGCCCCGTGCGAGCGACACGCTCGGGGCGAGCATCGCGGCCTCCCAGTGTGAGCGCGTCAACGGCACCTCGACCCGCTCAAGCCCTGCGCCGTGGCTCGTGAGATAGCGCTCCACGGGTGCGTAATAAGACGCCTGCGTCGCCTCAGACCCGGCCACCGCGACCGTCTCACGCACGGGACCCCACACGATCCACACCACGATCACGCACATAGCCACGCTTACCACCGCTGACATGTACGCGGGCTCCAACGCAGCCGTAAATCCGGACGGACTCGCGGACCCCGCCCGCCGGACTCGTCGCCCGCCGGCCGACTCGTCGCCTCCGGCGAGCGCGCACAGCAGCAACGGTCCCGCGAGCAGCACCCCGTAGCGCTCGATGTTGCTGCCCATCGGCGTATGCACGACCAGGCACACCGCACATGCGAGCAAATACACGACCGCCCCCGCTCGCAGCACCTGCCTCCCATGGCTCTCCCCGTACGGAAGCGCCCACAGGAACACACTCACGACGAGCATCGTCGCCGCGAACGACGTCATCGGATATGGCTCGTATCCGCCTTCTCCGAACAGCACTCGCACCGGTACCACCACCACCGCCACCGGTCCCCCGACCGCAAGCAAGACCAGCGGAGCCCGCCGCACCAGCGCATACGTCAACCCGGCGAGCCCCAGCAGCACACCCGCGACGGGACTCGCCGCCGCGCACACCCCCGCGAGCAGCGCCGCGGCGAGCAACCGTTCACGGGAGAGCGCATACGCACACGCCAGCGCGAACGTAACCCCCAACGCGAACGTCAGCCGCCCGCTCCACACGTCCCCGACGGCGGCCACCGCGAACAGGCAGGCGCCGAGCCGCACGCCCAACTCGCGTCCGTACGCACCGAACACGATCCGTTCGAACAGCGCCGCCGACGCGAGCACCGATACGACCGTGAGCACCCGCATTCCCTCGAGCGTTGCAAGCGGCGCGAACAGCAGGCTGTACCCGGGCAGTGCATGGCCCGCGTACCAGTGCTCGTCGAACACGCTCAACCCCATGCGTTCGTACAGCCCGACTCGGTACACCTGCGCGGCCAGATCGGGCGTACGCGGGTCCGCGAGCAGCCATACGACCAGCAGCCCGGCGGCCAGCACCACCGCCACAGGCATCCGCGAGGCGCGCAAATAGGCCGCAGCCCGGGGTGCTACCCCACCGGGCTGCGGCCAATGCCTGTTAGAACCGGCCGGCGTGCTTGAAGTAGCGTCGTCGATAATCGACACGCCCAGATCATGACGTCCACACGAACAACACGAGCGGGCCTGCGAACAACACGAGCGGGTCTGCGAGCGGGCCTGGCCCTCGCGATGACATGCGCCACGGGACTGATCGCCGCGGGCTGCGGCACGACCGGGCATCCAGGACCGATCGCCCCGAACGAACTGGCCGAAGCGCAGACGTTCCCCTACTACCGAACCTACTGGGCCGGCCCGCGCTTTCAGGGACAGTCGATCGTCGCCGCGGATGGGCGCCGTGGCTACAACAGCGCGGTCGGCGACAGCGTCTACTACGGCGACTGCGCTCGCGGTCATGGCGTGTTCGGCGGCGGCGGCTCGTGCACGCTGCCGCTGCAGGTGACGACCGTGATCTACCGGCTGCACTCCAACACGGCGCTCGGCCCGCAGCGCAACATGCTGATCAGGGGAGTTCCCGCCACCTCCTACGACGAAGGCCACTCGATCGAGCTGTACACCGGCAGGGTGGCGATCGACGTCTTCTCCGACACGTTCTCTCACGCGCGCGCCGCGGCGCTCCAGCTGCGCCCGCTGAACGCGTCCGGCTCGGCGACCGGCGAACTGCCACCGCCCGTCTACTGCCCTGGCCTGTACGGACCGCAGGAACACCGGCTCGAACATGCGATGGCGCACCTGCCGGGACACGCCTGCCAGCGGGCCGCGGCGCAGGTCGCGTTCACTACCAGCCTCAGGCGCCTCGCCACGGCGTCAGGGTCGCAACGATCCTACGAGCTCGCCGCGGGTGCGACGGGACGGGCCAGCTCGCGGCGCAGGCCGAAGAACGCGAGTGAGCCGATCAGCGCGGGCACCCACAGCGAGATCGCCCGATAGGTGATGACGGCCGCGAGCACCAGCGAGCCGGGGCGCACTCCGAACAGCAGCAGCATCGCAACCAGGCCCCCTTCGACGGCGATCAAGCCGGCGGGGATCGGCAGCGCGTTGGCGAGCAGGCCCACGAGATATGCCATCGCGACCGCCCAAAACGACGGAGCGGGACCGTAGGCAAGCAGGCACGCGTACAGCACGACCACGTCGAACAGCCAGTAGGCCACTGCTCCCAGCAAACGCCAATCGCGCGCTCGGATCAGCGCCAGCGCTTCGGCCACGCCGCCACTCAGCGCGGTCAGCGCGACAAACATGCGCCCGCGTGAGCGCAGCCGTCGCTCGGCGCTCCGGCGTGCCCACTCGGCCAGCGCAAGCGTTCCCGCGATCGTCGCCAGCGCGGCCGCGGCGGGCAGCAGCGTCAGCAGCGGATTGGTCGAGCCCGGGAGCAGGCCGAGCCACATCGGCACGCCGATCAGGATCGTGGCAAGCATGCTGACGGCGCTCGTGAGCACGAAGATCAGAACCGAACGCTTGGCGATGCGCTGCACCGAGATGCCGCGACTGCGCAGGACCCAGGCGCCGAGCGCGATGCCGGCGAGACCGCTGACCGAGACGACCGAGTTGACCGCCAGCTCCGCCAGCGACAGGCGCGAGACCAAGCGCCGGCCGAGCATCCCGAAGACGAGGCCGAACAGCACCACGTAGCCGGCGCACGACAGCAGCTCGAAGCCGACCCCCGCAGCCACCCAACCGGCGTGCGCGTCGCCGATGCGATCGGCCGCCGAGCGCAACCCCGGAACAGCCAGCAGCAGAGCCGCGACGAGCGCAAAGAAGACCGCCAGGACGAGGATGCTGTTGCGCAGGGTGCGCGATTGCGCGGACATCGACGCAGCCGACTCAGCGGCGGCATCCGCTGAAACATCCTCTTCGATTGGGCCGTTATCGGCGATCGGTGGCACTCCCTCCGCTTTAATCACCACATGGTCGAGCAACCAGCTCGCATCCTCGTCGTCGACGACGAGCCTGCGGTGCAGAACGCACTGTCGCGGGCTCTCACGCTAGAGCACTACACGGTCGCCCAGGCGAGGGACGGCCAGCAGGCGCTTGAACGTCTGGGGACCGACCCCTACGAGGTGGTGATCCTCGACGTGGCGATGCCGCGCGTGGACGGCCTGGAGGTGTGCCGCCGGCTGCGCGAGGGTGGCAACCGCACGCCCGTGCTGATGCTGACCGCGCGCGAAGAGATCGACGACCGCGTCGCGGGGCTGGACGCCGGCGCCGACGACTACCTGGTCAAGCCGTTCGCGCTGCGTGAGCTGCTCGCGCGCGTGCGCGCGCTGCTGCGCCGGGCGGACGACGAGGACGACGACGAGCAGGAGCGCACGCTCTCCTTCGAGGATCTGCGGCTGGACCGGCTCGCCCACGAAGCCTGGCGCGGCGAGCGGCTGCTGGCGCTGACGCGGACCGAGTTCCTGCTGCTGGAGATGTTCCTGCGCCACCCGCGCCAGGTGCTGACGAGATCGGCGATATTCGAGCACGTCTGGGGGTATGACTTCGGCGCGACCTCGAACTCGCTGGGCGTATACATGGGCTACCTGCGCCGCAAGACCGAGGCCGGGGACGAGCCCCGGCTGCTGCACACGGTGCGGGGCGTCGGCTACGTGTTGCGCGCGTCATGAGCTTCCGGGGGCGCATCACTTTCGCCTCCGCGGCCGCGGTCGCGGTCGCGGTGCTGCTCGCCTCGGTGCTGGTGTACGTGCTCACCTCCAACGAGCTCCACGGCCAGGTGGACGCGCAACTGCGCAACCGCTCGGACAACCTGCGGCTGATCGAGCATCACCCGGCGCGCCGGCACAGCGACCGCCTGCTGGACGCCCTGGGCAGGAGCGCGTCGGCGCAGCAGCTGTTCGAAAGCGGATCGCAGCAGCCGGGCAACGCCCTGGGCAACGTCTCACCGCGACCCAACCAGGTGCGCGGCTATCAGCAGCTCGTCGACTCCAAGGGAACTGTGCTGTTCAGATCAGGCGCCAAGAATGTGACGTTGCCGGTCGACACGCGCACCCGCGCGCTCGCGGCAGGCCACGGCAAAAGCTTCTACCGTGACGCCACCGTCACCGGCGTGCAGCTGCGCATTCTCGCCGAGTACCTCGCGCCTGGCCGCGCCGTGCAGTTCGCCCAGCCGCTGACCGAAGTCAACGAACTGCTCAGCCATCTGCGTCTGATTCTCGTGCTGCTCGGCCTCGGCGGGATACTGCTGGCGGCGCTGCTGGGACGATTGGTCGCGCGTGCCGCGGTGCTGCCCGTCAAGCGCCTGACGCGAGCGGCCGAGCACGTGGCGGAGACGCAGGACCTCTCCCAGCGCATCGCGCCGACAGGCGAAGACGAGATCGGGCGGCTCGCCGTCAGCTTCAACGCGATGCTCGACGCGCTCGAGCGCTCGATGGGCGCGCTGGACGCGTCGGTTCACGCCCAGCGCCAGCTCGTCGCCGACGCCTCCCACGAGCTGCGCACCCCGATTACGAGCCTGCGTACGAACATCGAGATCCTGCAACGCGCACCCGGCATGAATGACTCCGAGCGCGAGCTCCTGCTCAACGATGTAGTCGAACAGATCGAGGAGCTGACGCTGCTGATGAACGATCTGATCGACCTCGCCCGCGGCGAAGAGCCGAATGCCAACGCCGAGGACGTACGCCTGGACATGGTCGTTACAGAGGCGGTCGAGCGCACCCGGCGCAACTCACCTGCGACGCCATTGCAGACGACGCTTGCACCGGTGCTCGTAAGCGGCGTCGCGGCCCGGCTGGAGCGGGCCGTCATCAACCTGATCGACAACGCCGTCAAGCACAGTCCGCAGGGCGAGCCCGTCGAGATCGTGCTGGCCGATCGACGATCATGTGGATCGTCGATCGGTGGCGGCGAGCTGACCGTGCGCGACCACGGACAGGGAATCTCCGCCGAAGACATGCCCCACGTATTCGATCGCTTCTTTCGCGGCGCCGAGGCGCGCGGGCGTCCCGGTTCGGGGTTGGGGCTGGCGATCGTCAGGCAAGTCGTCACCCAGCACGGCGGCGCCGTCACCGCCGAGCGCGCTCCCGGTGGCGGCACACTGATGCGAGTCAAGCTGCCGGGGGCCGGACCGCCGGACCCAGCCGATGCGAGCGAGGCGACACCGCTCGCCGTGGATGCGAGCCCAGGCGTCCACGCGTAGGGGCTCGTGGACCCTTGACGGCATGCCGCAGCGCACGCTCACGGAACATCGCAGGCGCCAGACCGTAACGACGGCGAAATGCGCGCGCGAAGTGTGAGGAGTGCCGGTATCCGACCAGGCGCCCGACATCGCTGACCGAGATCGTGCGCTGCTCGATCAGCAACTGCGCAGCCGCGGACATCCGCCGCGCGAACAGGTCCTCGTGGAAGCTGTCGCCGTACTGCGCATACGCGCGCTGCAGTTGCCTGGGCGAGGTCGAGATCGCGCGCGCCACCGCAGCGAGCGTCAACGGGCGGCGATAGTAGCGCGAGACGACCACCCGCCCGAGCAGATACAGGCGACGGTGCTCGCTCAGGGTATCGGGGCGCACACCCTCTTATCCGACCGTGCTCGCCGAACGGGACACTTCATTCCTGCCAAACCCCGAACAGGACACTTCGCACCTGCCAGGCCTGAACAGGACACTTCATTCCTGCCAAACCCCGAACAGGACACTTCGCACCTGCCAGGCCTGAACGGGACACTTCATTCCTGCCAGGCCGTCTTCAGGTCGGGCCTCACCACGAGGCAGGGGACGACCGTTACTCCTCGCCCAGCTCCAGCACCGCGAGGAACGCCTCCTGAGGGACCTCGATGCGGCCGACCTGCTTCATCCGCTTCTTGCCCTCCTTCTGCTTGGCGAGCAGCTTTTTCTTGCGCGTGATGTCGCCGCCGTAGCACCCGGCGATGACATCCTTGCGAAACGCCTTGACCGTCTCCCGGGCGATCACGTGCGAGCCGATCGCCGCCTGGATCGGAACGTCGTACTGCTGGCGAGGAATGCGCTTGCGCAGCTTCTCGGTCAGCGTGCGTCCCATCTCATAGGCCTTGTCTCGGTGCACGACCATCGACAGCGCATCCACGGGGTCACCGGCGAGCAGCACGTCGAGCTTGACGAGGTCCGAGGGCTTCATCCCGCTCAGCTCGTAGTCGAGCGAGGCGTATCCGCGCGTGCGCGACTTCAGCTGGTCGAAGAAGTCGAGCACGATTTCCGCGAGCGGCAGGTCATACGTCATCTGCACGCGCTCCGGTGAGAGGTAGTGCATGCCGGCGTGCTCGCCGCGGCGTTCCTGACAGAGCTCCATCACCGCGCCGACGAACTCTTTCGGCGCGATCACCGACGCGCGGATGAACGGCTCGCGGATATCCGCGATCGTGCCCGGGTCGGGCATGTCCGAGGGGTTGTGCACCTCGAGCTCATCGCCGTTGGTGAGCGTCAGATCGAACTCCACCGACGGCATCGTCGCGAGCAGCTCCAGGTCGTACTCGCGCTCCAGGCGCTCGCGCACGATGTCCATGTGCAGCAGGCCGAGGAAGCCACAGCGGAAGCCAAAGCCAAGCGCGTCGGAGGTCTCCGGCTCCCACGACAGGGCCGCGTCGTTGAGAACCAGCTTCTCCAGGGCGTCGCGCAGGTCCGCATAGTCGTCGGACTCGATCGGAAAGAGGCCGCAGAAGACCATCGGCTTGACCTCGCGATAGCCGGGCAGCGCCTCCGTCGCCTCCGCGCCCGCGGTGCGGCTCCCCGGGCCGGACGTCCTCGCGCGCGTGGTCAGCGTGTCTCCGACGCGCAGCAGCGTGACGTCCTTCAAGCCGGTGATCAGGTAGCCGACCTCGCCGGCCGCGAGCTGGTCCGTGGGCATCATCCGCGGACTGAAGAAGCCGATGTCGTCGATGTCCGCCTCCGTTCCCGTCGCCATCGCGCGGATCGCCTCGCCCTTTCCGAACACGCCGTCGACGACCCTGATGTAAGCGATCACGCCGCGGTACTGGTCAAACTCCGAATCGAAGATCAGCGCCCGCGCCGGACCATCCGGATCGCCGGACGGGGGCGGCACGCGCGCGATCAGCTCCTCCAGCACCTCCCCCACGCCCTCGCCGGTCTTGCCGCTGATCTTCAAGATCTCATCCGGCGGCTCACCGATCAGCTCGCTCACTTCGCCGGCAACCCGCTCCGGCTCGGCGCCCGGCAGGTCCAGCTTGTTCAGGCACGGGATCAGCTCGAGGCCCGCATCGATCGCGAGATAGGTGTTCGCAACCGTCTGCGCCTCCACGCCCTGCGCGGCATCGACGACCAGCAGAGCGCCCTCGCAGGCCGCGAGCGAGCGTGAGACCTCATACGTGAAGTCGACGTGCCCGGGAGTATCGATCAGATGCAGCTGGTATGTCTCGCCGTCGCGTGCCGTAAAGAACACGCGCACCGCCTGCGCCTTGATTGTGATGCCACGCTCGCGCTCGAGGTCCATCGAGTCGAGCAGCTGCGCGCGCATCTCACGCGCGGCCACCGTGTGCGTCATCTCGAGAATGCGATCGGCCAGCGTCGACTTGCCATGGTCGATGTGGGCGATGATCGAGAAGTTGCGTATGTGCGACTGGTCCATGGGCGGGCTACAGCGTAGATGGCCCTGGCCGCAACCCCGCGCTCAGGCGACAGCGCTAGCCTTTGTAGTCCGGCGGATCGCCAACTCGACAAGGATTCATTCAGCCGCGGCTACGCGTTGGGTGGGTACCCACCCATCCAACGGCCTGTCCAGGTGTCGAGAGTGTCACGCCGCCCAGGCAAGACACATAGTCCTGGGACGTAAGTAGTAAGCGGCGATCTATGTTCGGGTGCAAGCCGGGTGGGCTTTGGCTCACCCGGCCTCTGCTCGGCCGCCCTCTGCCCGTCGCTCACACGTTTCCCACTCATGTAAGCCACTTGGCGATCATCCCAACGGTCGATGGCCGCTCTGAGCGTGGATAGATGGCTGCGTTATGCGCGCCCGAGCCGAGCGCGGATCAGGCGGTTGACCTGGTGAGCCTCCGGTATGTGCATCACCAGGACCGAGCGCGTGTAGATCCACACGCCCGCGCCGGCCGCGGCGCCCATGGAGATGATCTGCGCGGGCAGCGACTGTCCCAGCGCGGCGTGCAGCGCGTACCAGACCACCCAGGAGATCCCGGCCAGCAAGAGAGAGGCGACGGCGATCCGCGCGGTGATCATCGTCGTCTGGCCGCCCTCCAGGCGGCCGTTGAAGCCGATCCGCAGACGGTGAAGTTGCAGGGCGGTCATCACCGCGTTGGCGACGACCGTGCCGATCACCAGCCCGGCGATCCCCAGTGGCTTGTACAGCGCGACGCTGACGATGATGTCGACGACGATGTTCATCGCCGCCAGCCTGGTCGGGATCCAGGGCCGCCGGAGCGAGAAGAAGGTGCGCGTGAGCAGCAGGTTGATGCCGGCGAAGGGCAGGCTGAAGGCAAACCAGAACAGCGCTTCGGAGACCAGACGGGTGGACTGGGCGTCGAAATGGCCGCGTTCGAACACGAGCCGCGTGATCGGGGTGGCGAGGACGATCATGAACGCCGCCGCGGGGATCAGCAGCAGGTTGATCTGGCGCATCCCCGTGCCGACGGTGCGACGCATCCCCCCCGCGTCGCGGCGGGCGGCCAGACGGCTGAGGACCGGGAACAGGACGGTGGCGACCGCCACGCTGAACATGCCCTGGGGGAGCATGTAAATGCGAAACGCGTTGTCGATCGCGCGCGGTGCTTCGTCGGAGACGAGGCTGCCGAAGGCCGAGTTGATCAGCTGGTCGAGGTTGACGATTCCCAGGCCGATCGTCACCGGCAGCATCAGCATGAACACCTGTTTGATTCGCGGGTCATGCCAGTCGATCGAGAACTGCAGGCGGAAGTCGATCCGCCCGAGCGCTCCGAATGCCAGCGCCAACTGTGCGCCGGTGGCCGCCAGGATGCCGATCGCGTACGCGTAGACCTTGTCATCGCCGTGGAAGTGCGGCGCGAGCACAACCAGTAGCACGATAATCACGAGATTCCACACTGCCGGGGAGATCGCGGGGATCGTGAATTCGTCGTAGGACTGCAGGATGCCCACGAGCAGGCCTGTCAGGCCCAGCAGCAGCACGACCGGGAACAGCACCTGCGAGAGGCCGATCGTCAGATCGTTCAGCGCTGCGCTGAAGGTGGGGCCTATGAACAGCGGCATGATCGTGTGAGCGGTGAGGATGAAGAACGCCGAGATCGCGCCGAGTGAGATCAGCATGATCCAGAACAGCGTCGAGGCCAAACGCAACGCCTCTTTCTTACGGCCCTGCTGGAGCAGGTCGGTGAACACCGGCACGAACGCAGCCGACAGGGCGGCGTTGGCGAACAGATTGCTGACCAGGTTCGGCACGAGGAAGGCGATCGTGAAGGCGGAGGCCGCGCCGCTCGTGCCGAAGTACCCGGCGAAGACGATTTCACGCCCCAGCCCCATGATCCGCGAGACGCCGGTGCCGATCGAGAAGATCGCGGTGTTGCGTGCCACGCCGCGGCCCGTAGCGGAGTGCGCGACTTCCGCCCCACCCCCCTCATCCGGCGGTTCGGCGTCAACCGGCGATGAGCCTCCGGTCAGTTGCGCGCTCGCAACCCGCCGGATTTCCTCAGCCGGGAGCTCCTCCGGCGCAGCCGGCCCTTCGCTGCCGGGTGGTTCGTGACTCTCTGGTGGCCCCATATTCGGTTCTCCGCGCTGCGCCTGCCCCGGGGTGGGCGGATCCACGGCGGCGGGGGGTTCTCCGGGGACTGACAAGGCCGCTATAGTACGGCGCTCCGCGGCGCTCCCCGCAGCTTCCTTACGGCGCCCCGGTCAAGAGCTATGGCCAACATTCACTCTCAAAAGAAGCGCATCCTGCGCTCTGAGCGCGAGCGGCTGGAGAATCGCCGGTACACCTCGGCGATCAAGACCTACTTCCGGCGCCTCGAGGCCACGATGGAGAGCGGCAAGACAGCCACCGCCGATGCTGAGCATCGGGAGCTCGTGAGCACGATCGACAAGGCCGTCAAGCGTGGCGCGATGCACAGCAACACGGGCGCACGTCGCAAGGCCCGCGCCGCGCGCCTCCTAGACGATCGCTGAGCGGCGCGATCCTGCGTTCTCGGTCACTCGCGTGCGCAGCACGCCACGCTTCCCGTGTCCTCGCTTGCTCTTCGTCCGCCTAGGAGCAATAGCTTCTCAGCCTGCGATCCACTCGATCGCGCGCAGTGCGAGCGTCTCTTCGTCTAGCCCCGACATCCGCGAGCGGGCCTCGGGCAGGGGCGAGCCTCCGCGCGTATCGATCTCCAGGTCCGCCAGCGCTCCGAGCGCGGTGCGCAACCGCTCGGGCTCGGTCCGCGCCACATCAGCGATGAAGCGCTCGGCGGCGCGCGGGGGCATGCGCAGGCCGCGCCTGACCTCGGCGGCGGACTCGCCCGCCTGCAGGCGCAGCGCTATCGCGAGCGCTTCGCGCAGGCGCGAGGCCATCAGGTAGGTCAACCCAGACAGGCGCTCGCCCTGCTCGCGCAAGCGCATATACGAGCGGGTCGCCTCACGCTGGCCGATCTTCGATCGGTCGGCGCCGATGAGCGCATCGGCGAGCGTGAACGCGCGGTACTGCGCCGACCGGGCGGCACGGCTCTCGATCTCCTCGACGCTCACCCTACGGGGCGTCGTATCCAGCTCCAACGCGATCTTCTCCAGCTCGCGCAGCAGCCGTTGCTGGCGCTCGCCGACCTGGCCGACCAGCGCCGTGGCAGCGGCCATGTCGAGTTCGACACCCATACGCGCGCCCTGAGCGCGAGCCCACTTGGGCAGGTCCCACGGCTTGACCGTGGCCTGCGCGACGATCTGTCCTCCCGCCCGCTTGACGGCCTCGTGGACGGCAGCCGGAGCCTTGGCGCGGCCCTCCTCGTGGGCGAACAGCGCTACGGTCGTATCCGGCGGCATCTCCCCCAACGCGGGCGCCAGCTGCTGCTCGACCTCCGCTTGCTTCCAGCGCTCGACCCCGTCCACCAGGATCACGCGCCGCCCGATCGCGAGCGTCATCGCGGCGAGCGCACTTGCGACGCCCGCGGGCGTCGCCTGCTCGCCCTCCAGCGCCTCGACGCTGCCCGCACCGCCCTCGCGTTCGGCGAGCGTGCGCAAGCCCGCGCGACGCTCGGAGACCGCTCCGTGGTCTTCCCCGTGAATCAGATACGCGGGCTTGAGCTCTGGCACTGACGCGCAGTGTATGTGGACGGGCCCTAGTCGTTCGAGAGGCAAGCGATACCAGGACGCAGGGAGCGTGGCGTACTACGTACGCGTGCTGGCCGATCGGCGATCCCATCGATCGACGATCGGTAAGGACGCCGTAGCGCGCCGCCTATCGGACGACTAGGTTCACGAGCTTGCCTGGGACGACTATCTCCTTGACGATCTGCCTGCCGTCCACATGCGCGCGCACGTTCGGCGCGGCCCTGCACAGCTCCTTGAGCTCGTCCGGGCCTGCGTCTGATGGGGCCTGCACGCGGTCGCGCAGCTTGCCGTTGACCTGGCACACCAGCTCATACACATCGCGCTCCAGCAGCGCCTGATCGGCCTGCGGCCAGGGCTGCTCCCACACTCGCACGCCGGTCAGCCGCTCGTACACATCCGCGCACACATGCGGAGCGAACGGGAACAGCAACGATGCGGCCGTCGTGAGCGCAAACCTCTGGCCGGCCACACTCGTGTCCTCCCGCAGGCGCGAGCATTCGTTGAGCAGCTCCATCACCGCGGCGATCGCCGTGTTGAACGCGAACCGGCGCAGGTCGCCGCTGACCTTGTCGATCGCCCAGTGGGCCTTGCGCAGGAGCTGGAGATCACCTCCCGATGGGCTTGTCTCTTGAGAAGCTGATGTTGTTCGGGGTGGCGCATGCGCCACAGAGGCCGGCTCCACATGTTTTTGAAAAGCTGATGATGTTCCAGTCGGCGCATGCGCCGACTGGCGGGCCTGCACATGTGCAGGCCCGTGACCCGCCGCATGCGGCGGGTCTGCCGTTGGCGCATGCGCCAACGGCCCCCCCAACTCTGATGTCTCGACTGCCAAGCGCCACAGACGACTCAGGAACCTGTGCACGCCCTCCATCCCCTCGTCCGACCAGTCCGCGTCCTGGTCGGGCGGGCCGATGAACAGGATGTAACACCGAGCCGTATCTGCCCCATAACGCTCGACGATCGACGCGGGCGAGACGACGTTGCCCCGGGACTTGCTCATCTTCGCGCCGTCCTTCGTGATCATGCCCTGCGTGAACAGCGCCCTGAACGGCTCCTGCGCATCGAGGTGGCCGAGGTCGGCGAGCGCCTTGGTGATGAACCGCGCATACATCAGGTGCAGGATCGCGTGCTCGACCCCGCCGATGTACTGGTCCACCGGCATCCACTCTCCCAGCACCGCCGGATCCCACGCCGCCTGGTCGTTGGACGCGTCGCAGTAGCGCAGGAAGTACCACGACGAGTCCACGAACGTGTCCATCGTGTCCGTCTCCCGGCGCGCATCGCCTTTACCGCACTCCGGGCAGCTCGTGCGCACCCACTCCTCCGCGGCAGCCAGCGGTGAGCGGCCCCTCGGCGCGTAGTCCTCGATTTCCGGTAGCTCCACCGGCAGCTCGTCGGCCGGCACGGGCACCGCCCCGCAGCGCTCGCAGTAGACGATCGGGATCGGACACCCCCAGTAGCGCTGGCGGGACACGAGCCAGTCGCGCAGCCGGTAGTTGACCGACGCGTGACCCTTGCCCTCACTGTCCAGCCACTGGACGATCGCGCTCAGCGCCTCGCGGTTGCCCATCCCGTCGAAGTCGGGGTGAGAGTTGATCAGTGGGCCGTCGCCGGTGTAAGGCAGCCCCTGCTCGTCGCCGGCGCCCTCCGGTGGCGTGCCTTCAATCACGCGCCGGATCGGCAGGCTGAACGCGCGGGCGAACCCATAGTCGCGCTCGTCATGTCCCGGCACCGCCATGATCGCGCCCGTTCCATACTCCATCAGCACGTAGTCGGCCACATACATCGGGATCTGCTCGCCGTTGACGGGATTGGTGACGGTCCGCCCCAACGGCACGCCCGTCTTCGGCTTCTCGGCGTTGCCGCGCTCCTCGCCGGACTCGGTGATCGCGTAGCTCACATACTCGCGTACCTCCCGCTCGCGCGCGGTCCCCTCAACCAGGCGCAGCACGTCCGGATGCTCGGGCGCCATTACGAAAAACGTCGCGCCGAACAGCGTGTCCGGACGGGTGGTGAACACCGGATAGTCGATCGGGTGGGCGGGATCCAAGTCCTCGCAGCGGAACGTGACCTCCGCCCCCTCGCTGCGCCCGATCCAGTTGCGCTGCATCGTCTTTACGTGCTCGGGCCACTCGATCTCGTCTAGATCGCCCAGCAGTCGCTCGGCGTAGTCGGTGATGCGCAGAAACCACTGCTCCAGCTGCCTGACTTCGACGATCGCGCCGCAGCGCTCGCAGCGCCCATCGGCGTCGACCTGCTCGTTGGCGAGCACCGTCTGGTCTTTGGGACACCACTTGACCGCCGCCTCCTTGCGGTAGGCGAGCCCCGCGTTGAACAGCTGCAGGAATATCCACTGCGTCCAGCGGTAGTAGCTCGGTTCGTGCGTGGCCAGCTCGCGCGACCAGTCGATCGAGATGCCCCATTCGCGGAACTGGCGCTGGAACGAGGCGATCGACGCGTCCGTGGATGCGCGCGGGTGCACTCCCGTCTTGATCGCGTGGTTCTCCGCCGGCAGCCCGAACGAGTCATAGCCCATCGGATGCAGCACGCGCCGGCCAAGGCGGCGGTGATAGTGCGCGATCGCGTCCCCGACCGAGTACACCTTCAGGTGGCCGATGTGCGGCTCGCCGCTGGGGTATGGAAGCATCTCCAGCACATACGACGTCGGCGTCTCGGTGTCGTCGCGGCGTGCCTCCGCGGCGCTGTCGTTCGAGACCTCCCAGGTGCGCTCGCGCGCCCACAGCGCCTGCCAGCGGGGCTCGATCTCCTGAGGGTCGTAGCGATATTCGGGTGCCATCAGAGTAGGGACGCCAGATTAGCGACCGGCCCGTTAGCGCAGTCGTCCTGGAGAGATTTCGCCCTGACGCGTCAACCGAGACTGGCGCGACGAGCGCGCAGCGCTTCGACTATCTCGACCGGCGCACGCTCGGGCGACCCTGCGTCGAACGGCGGTTGCGGGTCGTACTCGATCCCCAGCTGAATCGCCTGGGCCACCTGATCACCGGCGATCCTCGCCGCGAGCGCCAAGGCCATGTCGATACCCGCCGACACGCCCGCGGCGGTGACGTACTTGCCATCGAACACCACCCGCTCAGGGACGGCGTCGACGCCCAGCCCGCGCAGCTCATCCAGCGCCAACCAATGGCTGGTCGCACGCTTGCCATCGAGCAGGCCCGCGGCGGCCAACACCAGCGAGCCGGTGCAGACCGAGGTCGTCCACGTGCTGCGCTCATCGGCGGCGCGCAGCCAGTCATGCACCGGACAGTCGTCCATCAGTGCCTGGCGGCCGGGGCCGCCGGGCACGACCACGACCTCGGGATCTGGCAGCTCCGCGAGCGAGGCGTCTGCCGTAAGCGCGAGCTGTCCGGTGTCGGTGCGCTTCGGGCCGACCTCCTCGGCGACGAACGTGACCGTCGCACCCGGCAAACGGCTGAGCACCTCGTAGGGGCCGACGGCATCCAGCGCCGTCAGCCGGTCGAACAGCAGGATCGCGATCTTCATTGCACTGTCTCCTTTTCGGGTGGGGCATAAAAGCGGCGGCGGTACTCCGCGGGTCCGACCTCCAGCGCGCGCAGAAACGTGCGCCGCATCGTCTCAGGAGTGCCGAAGCCGCACGTCTTGGCGATCGCCGCCACCGGTATTGCCGTGTCCTCCAAGCGCAACCGCGCGGTCTCCAACCGCACCTGCTCGACGTAGCGCCCGGGCGTCACACCTGTCTCGGCCGCGAACGCGCGGGCGAAGTGCCGCGGGCTCATATGCGCGCGGGCGGCGAGCGCCTCCACGGACAGGTCAGCCGCCGGATTATCGACGACGAACCGCTGGACCTCCCGCAGCGGCTCACGCGCGGGCTGCTGCACGGCGAGCGTCGCGCTGAACTGCGACTGGTTGCCGGGTCGCCGCAGAAACATCACGAGATGACGCGCGATCGTCAGAGCCACCTGGCGGTCAAGATCCTCCTCGACGAGCGCCAGCGCCAGATCCATGCCCGCGGTCACGCCCGCCGAGGTCCACACCGGGCCGTCGCGTAGGTATATCGGCTCGGGATCGACCTCCACCGCGGGATGACGCTTGGCGAGCTCTGCGGCTGCCGCCCAGTGCGTGGTTGCTCTGCGTCCGTCGAGCAGGCCGGCGGCGGCCAGCACGAACGCGCCGGTGCACACCGACGCTACGCGGCGCGCGCTCGGCGCGGTCGCCTCGATCCAGTCGAGCAGCGCCTGATTCTTGCTCGCATGCTCTGACCCGGCGCCGCCCGCGACGATCAGCGTGTCAATCGCTCGAGGTGCATCGGCGAGGCTCGTCGCAGGGACGATCTCCAGTCCGCTCGACGTTGTCAGCGGCGCGCCGTCAACGCTCGCGACGGTGACGCGATAGCCCCGCTCTCCGCGCCCTTCGGCGGCGATCAGCTGATGGGCGCCGACGAACACCTCCAGCGGGCCTGTCAGGTCGAGACTCTGCACATCGGGATACACGACGATGACTACGTCCCTGGGCTTTACGAGCTTGTTCATCGCTCGATCATGGCCTACTCTGAGCTTGTCCGCAAGGACATATTTCCAATGATTTCTGCCACATCGGATTGGGAGTCAGCAAAACCTCGCCCGGACTGCATGCCGCGAGCACACTGCGAATCACCTGCCGGTCTACGATGCCCGCATGGAGTCGTCAGATGTCCCAGGCGCTGCTTCAGGACACGTCGCGAGCATCATCGAGGCCGCCGAACGGGCCGCCGCACAGCTGCGCGAGCAGGCGGAGGCGCGCGTGCGCGAGCGCATCGCCGAAGCCGACCGCGCCGCCGAGCACCGTGTCCAGGCGGCCGAGGATGAGGCCCAGGAGATTCTTCACACGGCCCGCGCGCAGGCGGAGGGCGCGAGGAACGAGGCGCTGGCGGGTGTCGGAGAGATACACAGCGAAGCCCGAGAGCAGGCAACTCGGCTGCTGGCCGACGCGCAGGGAGAGTCCGAGCGAATCCTTGCCGGGCTGCACCAGGAGGCGGGCGGCATCCTCGATGACGCGCGCGCGCAGGCGGACAGCATCCTGGACGGCGCGCGCGAGGAAGCCGGACGACTCAGCGCCGCCGCCGGCGAGGAGCTTTCCGGGCGTCAGGCCGAAGCGCACAAGCGAGCTCAGGAGATCCGCACGGTCGCGCGCGCCGAGGCCCGCGAGATCGTCAGCGAGGCCCACGCGGTCGCACACGACGTCGTACGCGAGGGAACCGAGGTCTCGCGCAACCTGCGCGAGCTGTCCTCATCACTGCGCAACAACGCCGAGCGTTTGCTGCGCGACGTGCGTCTCGCCCACGGCAGCATGACCGCGCGTTTGGATCAGGTCGGGCCTGGATCAGGGCCGCGTCGGCGCGGGGACGAGCCCGGTGAAGACCTTGACGTTCCGGAGTTCATTCCTCGGGGGTGAGGCTTGGCGGGGTGGATTGCGCCGCCATACTTAAGGGCTCGGTGGCAGGCGGCTCGCATTGCAAACGCCGATCGCAACCTTCCCACCAGGCCAAGGCGTTATACGATGTCTTGGACTTGGGGCTATAGCTCAGCTGGGAGAGCGCTTGCATGGCATGCAAGAGGTCGTCGGTTCGAGCCCGACTAGCTCCATCGAGAAGATGCTTGCAAAGCGACGGGTCGTCTCCCTGTGCATAGCGCCATACTGCCACGCGTGGGGACGGTCCATTCCTTGCTCGCGGATATCCGCGAGACCTCGTTGTCACAGCGGGAGAAGGGCGACCGCTTCGAGCGACTCATGCAGGCGTATCTGCGCGCCGACCCTCAGTTCGTCGAGCGCTTCAGCGAGGTGTGGCTCTGGTCGGAATGGCCCAGCAACGACGGCAAGGTCGACACGGGCATCGACCTTGTGGCGCGGGAGCGCAACGACAGCGGCTGCTGCGCGATCCAGTGCAAGTTCTACGCGCCCGATCACCATCTGCAGAAGCAGGACATCGACTCGTTCTTCACGGCGTCCGGCAAGGCACCGTTCACCTGCCGGCTGATCATCTCCACGACCGACAAGTGGGGCAAGAACGCCGAGGACGCGCTCCAGCAGCAGCAAATACCAGTCACACGAATCGGGCTGGCGGAGATCGAGCAGAGCCCGGTTCGTTGGGATGTCGTCTGGCCGGCGGCGCCCGACGAAGAGATCAGCCTCGAGGTCGCCGCGAAGCATGAGTTGCGTCGGCATCAGAGGAACTCCGTCAAGGAGGTGTTCCACGGCTTCGAGTCCCACGATCGGGCAAGCTGATCATGGCCTGCGGCACCGGCAAGACCTTCACGGCGCTCAAGATCGCCGAGCGGCTGGCGGCCGAGCGAGGGCGTCACACGAGCGTCCTGTTCCTCGTGCCCTCGATATCGCTGCTGTCGCAGACGCTCCGAGAATGGACCGCGCAGTGCGAGACCCCGATGCGCTGCTTCGCCGTCTGCTCAGATACCAAGGTCGGCAAGCGTTCGGCCTCAGAGGACATCCGCGTCCACGACCTCTCGTTTCCTGCCACCACCGACCCGCAGAAGCTGCTTATACAGACAAAGCACGCGAGACGGAGCGTACGACTGACGGTGATCTTCTCCACCTACCAGTCGATCGCCACGGTGGCGGCTGCACAGCAGGCCGGTCTTCCAAAGTTCGATCTGGCGATCTGCGACGAGGCACACCGCACGACCGGCGTGACGCTCGCCGGGGAGGACGAATCGCACTTCGTCCGGGTCCACGACTCCGAGTACATCAAGGCGACCAAGCGGCTCTACATGACCGCCACACCGCGCATCTTCGACGACAGCACGAAGGCGAGCGCCGCAGAGAACGCGGCGGTGCTGTGCTCGATGGACGACGAGGCGCTCTACGGTCCGGAGTTTCACCGGCTCGGGTTCGGGGAGGCCGTCGAGGAGGACTTGCTCACCGACTACAAGGTGCTGGTCCTCACGGTCGACGAGAGCTACCTCGCCCGCTCGCTGCAGCCGCAGTTCGCCGACCACAATCACGAACTGAACCTCGACGACGTCGCCAAGATCGTCGGCTGCTGGAACGGTCTGGCGAAGCGCTCCGGAACGACCAGCGACGGCAACGGATTCGCGCCGGGCGAGACACCGATGCGCCGAGCGGTCGCGTTCGCGCGCTCGATCAACGAGTCCAAGGCGCTGACCGAGAAATTTGCCGTCGTGATCAACGACTACGAGGGCGCGGAGGATGACACACTTCGCTGTGAGGTCCAGCACGTCGACGGCACCTTTAACGCTCTCGAGCGCAACGAGCAGCTGGACTGGCTGAAGGGCGAGGTGGGGGCAAATGAGTGCCGGATCCTGTCCAACGCGCGCTGCCTCTCCGAGGGTGTCGACGTCCCGGCGCTGGACGCGGTGCTGTTCCTCAACCCGCGCAACTCCGTCGTCGACGTCGTGCAGTCCGTCGGCCGTGTCATGCGCCGCGCCGACAACAAGGACTACGGCTACATCATCCTGCCCGTCGGCATCCCGGCGGATGTCACGCCTGAGCAGGCGCTGGCGGACAACAAGCGCTACAAGGTCGTCTGGCAGGTGCTGCAGGCGCTGCGCGCCCACGACGACCGCTTCAACGCCATGGTCAACAAGATCGAGCTGAACAAGCGCAAGCCGGCGCAGATCATGGTCGGCACGGTGGGCTTCGCCACCGAAGAAGACGGCTCGTCGACCGGCTCATCACCGAGCGCCAACGGCTCACCCCATAGCGCGAACACGAGGCAGCTGCCGGCGCTCGATTATCACATCGAGGAGTGGCGCGACGCGATCTACGCCAAGATCGTGGCCAAGGTCGGCGAGCGCCGCTACTGGGAGACTGGGCCAAGGACGTCGCCGAGATCGCCGACCGCCACGTCGCGCGAATCGACGCCCTGCTCACGGACCCCGCCTCCGACGTGCAGCGGCGCTTCGAGGAGTTCGTCGCCGGACTGCGCGGCAACCTGAACGACTCGATCACCGACAGGGACGCCGTCGACATGCTCGCCCAGCACCTGATCACCCGGCCGGTGTTCGACGCCCTGTTCGAGGACTACTCCTTCGCCGAGCACAACCCCGTCTCAAGAGTCATGCAGGGGATGCTCGACGTGCTCGACGAGCATCACGTCGACACCGAGACCGAGACGCTCGAGAAGTTCTACGCCAGCGTCCGGATGCGCGCCGCGGGCATCGACAACGCCGAGGGCAAGCAGCGGATCATCACCGAGCTCTACGAGCAGTTCTTCAAGAGTCGCCTTCCCGCAGACCGCCGAGACGCTCGGCATCGTCTACACGCCGGTCGAGATCGTCGACTTCATCCTCGCGAGCGTCGAGCACGTGCTCGGCAACGAGTTCGGAGCGTCGGTCGGCGACGAGGGCGTGCACGTCCTCGACCCGTTCACCGGCACCGGCACCTTCATCGTCGCGGCTGCTGCAGTCCGGCCTCATCAAGCCCGAGGACCTGGCGCGCAAGTACGCCGAGCGAGCTGCACGCCAACGAGATCCTGCTGCTCGCCTACTACATCGCCGCGATCAACATCGAGGCGACCTACCACGACCTCGCCCGCGGCGAAGTACGCGCCTTTCGCCGGGATCGTCCTCACCGACACCTTCCAGATGACCGAGACGGCCGACTCGATGGACGAGGTCATCTTTCCCGAAAACAACGAGCGCGTCGCCCAGCAGAAGGCGCTCGACATCCGCGTCATCGTCGGCAACCCGCCGTACTCGGTGGGGCAGGGCTCGGCAGAACGACAACAACGAGAACCTCGACTACCCCACGCTCGACCGGGCCATCGAGAAGACCTACGCGGCCGCCTCCTCGGCGGCGACTCAAGAGCAACCTCTACGACTCCTACATCCGGGCGATCCGCTGGGCGACGTGACCGGATCAAGGACCAGGGCGTCATCGCGTTCGTCACCAACGGCGGGTTTATTGACGGTGCAATACGCCGACGGCCTCCGCAAGACCCTGGTGGACGAGTTCTCCACGATCTACATCTTCAACCTGCGCGGCAACCAGCGCACCGCTGGTGAGACCTCGCGCCGGGAGGGCGGCAAGGTCTTCGGACAAGGCAGTCGCGCACCGATCGCGATCACGCTGCTCGTCAAGAACCCGGCCGCCGGCGGTCCTTGTGTACTGCGCTACCACGACATCGGCGACTACCTCAAGACAGAGGTGAAGCTATCCATCATCCGGGATTTTGGCAGCGCCGAGAGCGTCCCATGGCAACATCTCACCCCGAACGCCGCGGGTGACTGGATCAACCAACGCGACGAAACTTTCGCTGAATTCGCTCCACTCGGCGACAAGAAGAACGCGGAGGCAAATTCACTGTTTGGTGCCTACTCGCTTGGTCTGGTCACCAATCGCGATGCCTGGGCCTACAGCTTCTCCCGCTCGGCAATCGTGACGAACATGGGCCGCATGATCGAGTTCTACAACAAGCAGCTCTCCGGCTTCGATGCCTGGGTGCTTGAGAACAAACTGAAATGCACGACCAGCGACGTTGAAGATTTTATCGACCGCGACGCGACCAAAATAAGCTGGACGCGGAGCCTCAAGAATGACCTGCGCAAGTCGAAAACCGCGAGACTCGATAAACAGCGGGTGGTGTCGAGCATGTACCGCCCCTACTGCAAGCAATGGCTCTACTTTGACCGGCAGCTCAACGAGATGGTCTACCAGATCCCAAAGCTGTTCCCGACTTCCAAACACGAGAACTTGGCGATCGCGACAACCGGCATAGGGGCGTCGAGGGCGTTCTCCGCCCTGATAACAGATGTCATCCCCAACTTGCATCTGCAAGACACCGGCCAGTGCTTTCCTCTCTATTACTACGAGCCCGCAGATGACGACGGCACGCAGCTGTTCACCGAGGGCGACGTCATCGACGGTTACCGGCGACATGACGCGATCACCGACACCACGCTCGCTCGCTACCAAGCCCGCTATGGGACCGACATCACGAAGGAGGACGTCTTCTACTACGTCTATGGCGCGCTGCACTCCCCCGAGTACAAGCAGCGCTACGCCGCCGACCTGAAGAAGATGATCCCGCGAATACCGATGATCGCCGACTTCTGGGGCTTTAGCGACGCCGGCCGCCGGCTCGCCGCGTGGCACATCGATTACGAGGAGGTCGATCCGTGGCCGTTGGATGAGCTCGCCACGGCCGCAGAGAGCTCATACCGCGTGGAGAAGATGCGCTTCGCCAAAACCAGAAACACAGTGGACAAGACCCGCATCGTCATCAACAGCCACCTCACGCTCGCCGAAATCCCCGAGGAGGCCTACCGCTACGAGGTTAACGGCAAATCCGCGATCGAGTGGATCATGGACCGCTACCAGATCAAAACCGACTCGGACAGCGGGATCGTCAACGACCCCAACGACTGGGGGCGCGAGCATCAGGACCCGCGCTACATCGTCGACCTCGTCAAGCGGATCGTCAGCGTGAGCATGGCGACGACGGAGATCGTCGACCGTCTACCCGATCTGGAGGTGCTCACCGAGAGTCCGGGTGGCCGGCCGACCCCAGCAGGGACCATTCGCTAGTCAGCCAGATCCAGGCCGTGCCGGCCTACGTCCGGGCCTTTACTCCGGCCTCGTTCGAACTCGTCCTGGTGGCGAGAGAAATCTCCGCGCCAATCCGCCCGGATTCGTTAGAGGCTCCGCATAAGAGCCCCGAGCACGAGATACTGGCCATTATGAGCAACAAACCGATGGACATCCCCAGCATCCGCACCGCGACCGTGACCATCGGCGCCCGTGCGATCGCAGTCATCCTGATCGTATGCGCCGCGCTGGCCGCGTCCGCGCAGGCGGAAACCCATGCCACCATCACGCCAACCCTCTCCCCGGACCGGCTTGGCGCGAAGGCCGCTCTCACATTCACGATCCAGTACGCGGGAGGCGAGCTTGGCGTGCCCTCCCCCGTGCGCCGGTCCGTGCTTCAGTTCCCCGCCGGGCTGAGCCTAGACATCCCGGATCTGCGCAGTTGCTCCCCGTCGCGACTGCGCGCCCGCGGCGCAAGCGGCTGTCCCTCACAATCGAAGATCGGCAGCGGACACGCGCTCGTGGAGGTCCACGCAGGGACCTTGACCATTACCGAGGAAGTCGCCCTGCTGGCCTTCCTCGGTCCACCCCAGAACCTCCAGCCGACGTTCGAGATCTTCGCCCAGGGCTATACGCCGCTCGACGAGCGGATGGTCTTCACCGGAACGGTGCTTCCGGACAGCGCTCCCTATGGAGAAGAGCTGGTGCTGTCCATTCCCCCGATTCCCACGCTGTCCTTGGAGCCCGACGCATCGGTCGTCAACTTCTCACTTACGATCGGCGCGAGCAGGCACCGGACACACAACGCGAACACGGTCCTCATACCCTCCAGCTGTCCCGTCGGCGGCTTTCCGTTCGCCGCCGAATTCACCTACGCCGATGGCTCCAGCGGCAGCGCCACCGCCGCAGCCGTGTGCCCCTGAGGACAGCCACGATCAGCTGCCCGCGGCCGGCCCTCGCGGACGAGGTGCCGGTCGTGGTCGTGCCCTGCGCACGAGACCAACTCGACACGCGCGCAGGGTCGAGTTCGCCAAGGCGGGAGTACGCCTTTCGTCCCGCCGCCTCCATTCTTGACAGCCGCGTCCCGGCGGGGGAGGATGGGCGCTTGGCGAACCGCGAATCAAGAGCCTCGCGCGGGCAATGACAGGAGTGCTGTACGGACTGGCGCGGTTCTGCGTCCGGCGCCGGTTCGTCGTGCTCGGCGTCTGGCTCGTGGTCGCGATCGCGCTGATCGTCGTGTCGCACCAGCTGGGTGAAAATACCAACGACAACCTGTCGCTGCCTGGAACCGACAGCCAGCGCGCGTCGGACGCGCTCGCCAAGTCGTTCCCCGATCAGGCGAACGGGACGAGCCCGATCGTCCTGCATGCCTCCAGTGGCAAACTGACCGACTCAAAGTACTCAGCCGCCATCGACGAAGCCGCCGCGGACGTCGCCAAGGCGCCGAACGTCGCGTCGGTGATCAACCCGCTCACGCCGCAGGGCGCGTCCGCGCTGAGCAAGGATCAGATGACCGGGTATCTGTCGGTGACGCTGGGCGTCAGCCCGGGAGAACTCTCGACCGAAGAAGCGCAGACGATCATCAACGCGGCGAATCCGGCCAAGGCCGCCGGATTGGAGGTCGAGACCGGCGGCCAGCTGGGCCAGAAGGTCTCCAAACCCTCGACCGAGTCCAGCGAGCTGATCGGGATCGTCGCGGCGATGGTGATCCTGACGTTCGCGTTCGGAACGGTCGTCTCGATGCTGTTGCCGATCCTGAACGCGATTCTCGCGCTGCTGACGTCGCTGGCGATCATCCGCATCCTCGGTCATGTCACGACGGTTCCGAGTGTGGCGCCGACGTTGGCCACAATGATCGGGCTGGGCGTCGGGATCGACTACGCGCTGTTCATCGTGACGCGCCACTTTCGCGGCCTGGACGACGGGCTCGCGCTCGAGGAGTCCATCGCTCGCGCCGCCGCGACGTCCGGCGGAGCGGTGTTCTTCGCCGGCGGCACGGTCACGATCGCGCTCGTCTCGCTGGCGGTGGCGGGCATCCCGCTGGTCACGACGATGGGCCTGATGGCGGGCGTCGCGGTGGTCGTGGCCGTGCTCGCGGCGCTCACGCTGCTGCCGGCCGGGCTGGCGATAACCGGAGTTCACATCAACTCGTTGCGGGTGCGCCGGCGCCACCGCGATCTGCGCCCCGAGACCGACACCGAGCAAGGGCTGTGGGCGCGATGGGCGAACGCGATCGCCAAGCGCCCGCTCGTCGCGGGTCTGGCGGCGCTCGTGATCCTGATCCCGCTGATGATCCCGTTGCCGTCGCTGAACCTTGGGCAGCAGGACGTCGCCGCACTGTCCACGTCGACCACCGCGCGCCGCGCCTATGACCTTCTCTCCGACAGCTTCGGACCGGGCATCAACGGACCTCTGATTGTCGCGGTCTCGCTAGGGTCGCCGGCCAAGGGCACCAACGACCCGCGATTGCAGACATTGCAACACGACGTCTCCTCGACGTCCGGGGTCGCCGAGATCACGCCGATCCAGATCGACGATGCGGGAACGACCGCCTACTTCAACGCGATTGCGACCACCGGGCCCGCGGAGAAAGCCACCGAAGAACTCGTTGAACGGCTGCGGTCGAGCACGATCCCAAGCGCCGAGCAGGACACGGACATGCACGCCGACATCGGCGGCAGCACCGCCGGGTACGTCGACCTGGCCTCGCGGATCTCCGAAAAGCTGCCGCTGCAGATCCTCGTGGTGATCGCGCTCAGCTTCGTGCTGCTGATCCTGGCGTTCCGCACCGTCGTGATCCCAGCGCAGGCGGCGGTCATGAACCTGCTGTCGATCGCCGCCTCTTACGGCGTGCTGACGGCGGTCTTCCAGTACGGCTGGTTGAGCGGCGTCATCGGTCTCAGCGGGCCGGTCCCGGTCGTCTCCTACGTGCCGTTGTTCATGTTCGCGGTCCTGTTCGGGCTGTCAATGGACTATGAGGTGTTCCTCGTCAGTCAGATCGAGGAGCACGTCCACGCCGGCGAGGACAACCGCAGTTCGGTGGTCTCGGGGCTGGTCACGAGCGCACGCGTGATCACGGCCGCGGCGGCGATCATGGTGTTCGTATTCGGCAGCTTCGTGCTCAACGGGGATCCGACGATCAAGCAATTCGGGGTCGGTCTCGCGGTCGCCGTCGTGCTCGACGCGACAGTCGTGCGCTGCCTGCTGGTGCCCGCGACCATGCTCCTGATGGGCAAGATCAACTGGTGGATGCCACGCCGGCTCGACCGGGTCGTCCCGCACATGAGCATCGAGGGCGCCGAGTTCTTCCTGGCACGCGATCAGCCCCCGGCGGTCGAGGTCGAGCCGACGTCGGCGACCATGACCGCCGGGCCGAAGCCGTGAAACGCCACTCATAGTCGAGACGTGCGGGCCTAGAGGATAGGCCAAGCATCGAACCGCGCGAAGCCTGGGTAAAGCGCGACGGCGCCGCTAGCATGGCGATCTGTGAGCCCGGCCGCCTCCGTCCCTCATCCCGCAGAGCGCCTGTCACAGGACGGCGACCCTGCGGTCGCGATCCAGGCCCGCGGGCTGCGACGGACGTTCAAGGGCGAGATCGACGCTGTCCGCACGATTGACCTAGATGTGGCCGCAGGGGAAGTGTTCGGCTTTCTGGGGCCCAACGGCGCCGGTAAGACCACGACCGTGCGCATGCTCTGCACGCTGCTTCCCCCCACGGCCGGCAGCGCGCGGGTCGTCGGGATTGACGTGCTGGCCGACCCGGCCGCGGTACGACGGCGGATAGGTGTGGCTCTGCAGGAGATCGGTCTGGACCCGGTGCAGACCGGACGTGAGCTGCTCGAGCTGCAGTGCGGGCTGTATGGGATCACCGGCTCCACCGCGCGCGCCCGCGTGCAGGAACTGCTCGAGCTCGTGGGTCTCGTGGATGCCGCCGAGCGGCGCACGAAGACCTATTCGGGCGGGATGAAGCGTCGTCTCGACCTCGCCAGCGCGCTCGTGCACTCCCCCGAAGTGCTGTTCCTGGACGAGCCCACCACAGGTCTTGATCCCGCATCGCGGCTGACGATCTGGGAGGAGGTGCGGCGCATCAACGCGCAGGGCACGACCGTGTTCCTGACGACCCAGTACCTGGAGGAGGCCGACCAGCTCTGCGATCGCCTGGCGATCATCGACGAGGGCCTGATCGTCTCCGAAGGCACTCCCGAGCAGCTCAAGTCACAGTTGGGTCACGACGTCGTGTCGGTGACACTCGACGGCGCCGATGTCGCCGCGACGAAGGCCGCCATCGGCGAGCTGCCGGGGTTGGAGCGCGTCGTCGCCGAGCGCGACGCCCTCGCGCTCTATGTCGAGGATGGCCCGGGCTCGATCGCCGAGATCGTGCGCCGCCTGGACGGCGAGCAGATCCGCGTCGGCGCGATCTCCGTGGCGCGGCCCTCGCTCGACGACGTCTTCCTGAGAGCCACCGGCAGGCGCCTGGAGGGCAGCGAGGAGCAGCAGGGAAGAGAGAGGCAGACCGCATGACCGAGGTTCTGCTGCTCAGCCGGCGGGCGGTGCGCGAAGTGGTGCGCCTCCCTGCCGCCACGATCCCCACCCTGTTCATCCCACTGTTCTTCCTCGCGGTCAACATCGGCCAGATCTCCAAGACCTTTCCCTCGACGACGCCGTTCCTGCATGGCCAGGGCTATGTCGGCTTCCAGCTGCCGGTGTCGATGATGTTCGCCGTGTGCACCGCCACCTCGGGTCTGGCGCTCGTCACCGAGATCGAACTCGGTTACTTCGACAAGCTGCTCGTCTCACCGATCAGGCGCTCGTCGATGATCTTCGGACGCTTGGCGGCCGATCTCGTGCGAGGACTCGCCGTCGCGACGCTCGTGCTGCTCGTCGCGCTGGCATTCGGCATGGAGATGCGAAGCGGCGTCGGCGGCGCGCTGGCGCTGATCGTGCTGGCGGCCCTGTGGGGCGTTGCCTACGCCGGCATCGGCATGCTGGTCGCCCTGCACACCCGCAATGTCCAGGCCACGAACGCGAGCTTCCTGGTCTTCTTCCCTCTGCTCTTCCTGACTCCGAACTTCGTTCCCTTCGAACTGCTCACCCCGTTGATGGAGGCGCTGGCGCGGGCCAACCCCGTCAGCTACGTGATCGAAGGGTTGCGCTCACTCGTGCTCGAAGGCTGGGTTTGGCACAAGCTCGGTATCTGCCTCGGCGTGATCCTCCTCACCGGCCTCATCCTCACCTGGCTGTCGGTACGCGCGATCGACAACTACGACCGCTGAGAGAAATCCCGATTGTCCCGGTGAGCCAGACAGCGCCTCAGCGCGGTGCAGCCCCACCCCCGACCCCGACCCCGTCGGCATCCGCATCAGGCACGGGTTCACGCGCCGGCTGGTGACGCACTCGGTCGCGCACGTCGGCGTAGCGCAGGGCCTCGTATGCGATCAGCCCGGCCAGCACCGCGGCGAGGATCGCCAGCGTCACGAGCGCCGGCAGCGCCGCGCCGGCCGGCAAGAACGCGAGCAGGACGAGCGCGCACACCAGGCGCCGCCAGCTGAAACTGTGCATGTTGCGCAGTCGAAACGCGACGTGAGCGACTAGATACATCGCCGCGCCGCCGAGCAGCGCCGCTGCCGGCACCAGCTTCAACGGGTCATCGACGTGCTCGATCGTCCGCTTCATCCCAACCGCGATCAGCGCGATGCCGGCGACCATCGGGAAGTGCAGATAGGAGTAGGAGTCGCGCGCGATCTCGTTGCGCTCGCGCCCTTCCGGCGCTTTCACCAGGCGTCTTGCGGCGACGATCGCCACGACGTCGAAGTACGCCCACCACAGGGCCGCCGCGATCACGATCCCCAGCACCGCGACCGCGACGATGCCTGCGCCGATCACGGCTTTCGCGCCGACCCCGATCGCGACGATCGACTCGCCCAGCGCGATGATCACGATCGCGCCGTGGCGGTCGGCGAAGTGCCCCGGCACGAGCTTCCAGCCCGCGGCGCCGAACACGTATGGACCGCCCGCGTCGAGCACCAGCGCGAGCCCCCACAACCCGAGTTGCAACCCACCGGACGTGAACGCGGCGACGAACAGCAGACCGGCGGCGATCGCCGTGCTGCCGGCCAGGCCGAGCACCGAATGGCGCAGCTCGGAGTCGTAGCGGCTGGCGAGCATGAACAGCGCGATGTGCGCCGTACGCACCGCCGCGTAGGCGCACGCGAACAGCAGCGCCTCCGCCCCGAACGCGCCCGGCACGCACAGCGCGCAGACCAGAAACGCGGCCATCGCCGCGAACATCGCCAGCCGCACCGCACCCTCCTCCGGGTCGACCACACTCGTCAGCCACGCGTATCCGACCCACGACCACCACAGCATGCCGAGCACGAGCAGGCCCTTGAGCATGCCTTCCCACGTCGGCGTGCGCGCGATCAACGTCGTGCACTGCGTCAGCGCGAGCACGAACACGAGGTCGAAGAACAGCTCCAGCGGCGTCACCTGCTCGCCGTCGCGCAGCACCGCACTGAGGTGCGGAAGACGGCTGGGAGAGGGCGTCGTGGCGCTCACCCAGCCATCTTCGCAAGGTTCCCGTGGCAACCGGAGACGCGGGTCCTCAGCAGCGGCTGCCTAGCAGCGGCTGCCGCGGCCGTGATCGCCGCGGCAGTGATCGCCGCAACCGTGGTTGCCGCGGCCGTGATTGCCACGACCGCGGGGCACGGTTACTTCTTAGGGCACGGCGCCTTGTACGTGGTGAGCACCGTTTCGCCGGTCGCGAACGTGATTTCCGACTTCACCGGGAATCCGCCCTTCGGGCACTTGCGCGGCATCGTGCCGTAGGAGATCGTCTTCTTGCCTTTCTTGTACGCCGCGCCGACCTTGATGTTGATCGATTCGGTCGACACCGGCGGCGCGCCCGGAACCGACTGGACCAGTTCGACTTCACTGGTGAGCTCCGGTCCATAGGGGGCTTTCGCGGTGATGTAACGCCCCTTGGCGACAAGCAGCTGAGCCGAGATCGGCGAAGCCGCGTTGGCGTAGAACTGAAGACCGCCACCCGGCGCGAAGAACGCCTGCAATGTCGCGTTCTCTTTGACGAGTTCGCCGCCGATCGGGTCGACGACGCCCGCGCTGCCGATCGGGCTCGCCTGCGACTTCTTCGGACAGCCGCTGGGACCGATGTTTTCAAGGGTCGTCGGCAGGCACGTCACAAACCCCTGCGGGTGCAGTTTCGTTCCGGCCGGCAGATAGAAGTTGACGTGGGTGATCTGCGACGGCACGCCGCCGGTCGCTTCGGTGCCTTTGATCGTGAATTTGGCTTCCAGCGCGGCGCCGGCGCCGAGTTTGTTACCGGTGCCGGGGAACCCCTTGATCGGGACCGCTTTCACGATCAGCGTAACCGTGGGCGCCGCCGCGGCGACGGCCGGCAGGACGAAGGCGGTAAGCCCAAGCAGGGCAATACAGGCGGACGTTTTGCGCATCTGACGGGTGCACCTGATTGTGCGCATGCGATGGCTCCTTGTGTGGTTTCGACAGGTCAATGATCGCCCGATCCCACGCGCCCTCGGGCGCGCTGGGACCGGCGGTGTCGCTGTCGTCTACCCATAGAACCCATTGCAATCGCGCGAGTAGCGGTCAAACGCGGCACACGGCTTTCAGGCCGCCGTTGCCGTCGAGGCTGGGCTACGCTTCGCCCGCCGCGCGTACGGGAACCTCGCCCCAGAGCTGCTCGATGCGGTAGTACTCGCGCGTGCTCGGGGTGAATATGTGAACGATCACGTCGAGGTAGTCCATCAGGATCCAGTCGCCCTTACCGGCACCCTCGACCCGGCGGGGCAGCGTGCCGTGCTCGCGCTTGCACCCCGCGAGGATGCCGTCGTGGATCGCTTTGGTCTGACGCTCGGTGTTGCCGGAGCAGATCAGAAAATAGTCGGTGTACCCCAGCACCCCGCGCAGGTCCAGCTCGACCACATCGCCGGCCTTCTTGTCGGCGGCGTACCGTGCGATCTCACCGAGCAGCTCCTCGGGATTCATGCCGCGCCGCCGATCCCGGGCGTAGGCGCGGGCATGGGTGCAGCTGCCGCGCGGTAGAGGCCGTGCGCGGCGATGTACCCAGCGACCGCCTCGCCCACCAGTTGGACCACGGGCCTGCCGGCGGCGAGCAGGTCGCGCACCGCCGAGGATGAGACCGCGAGCTTGCTCATCCGCAGACGCACCAGTCGCGGCTCAGGCTCGATTCCCAACACCGACGGCAACACTGTGGAGGATGACAATGAGGACGATGAGGATGAGGATGAGGGCGCAGACATGTCCTCCTGGGAGAGGTCAGGCTCGTCGCGCTCTGCCACGGCCAGCCGCACGAGGCTCAGCAGACGCGCCGACTCGCGCCAGCTTGGCAACGTGCGCGCGGTGTCAGCGCCCAGGATCAGCGTCAGCTCGGAGTCAGGATGTGTGTCATGGATGGCCTGCACGGTATCCACCGTATAGGACGTTCCCCCCCGTTCGATCTCCAGCGCCGACGCCTCCAGACCGGGCTCGTCTGCGACCGCCAGGCGGCACATCGCCAGGCGATGCTCAGGGCCGGGATCATCGCTCACGGAGCCCTTGTTGGGAGCGGTGTTCGCCGGCATCAGCAGCACCCGCTCCAAGGCCAGCTCCACGCGCGCGTGCCGCGCCAGCGCGACGTGCCCGAGGTGCGGCGGGTTGAACGTCCCGCCGAGGATGCCGATGCGAGCCACCCCATCTGCATCATGGGCGGCGATGTGAGGGGCGGCGGACGGGACTGCGGATGATCGTGGCACTGGCAGCTGGTCGAGACCGGTCGGCGGACTCAGCCGCGGACGTGCCCGTCGCCCGTGACGAGGTACTTGAACGTGCACAGCTCTCGCAGCCCGATCGGGCCGCGCGCGTGCAGCTTCTGGGTCGAGTTGCCGATCTCCGCGCCCATCCCGAACTCGCCCCCGTCGGTGAACCGCGTCGAGGCGTTCACATACACGCACGCCGCATCCACTCCCAACTGGAACGCACGCGCAGCGGCCGTGTCGCGCGTGACGATCGCCTCGGAGTGACCCGACCCGTACCGTCCGATGTGATCGATCGCGTCTCCCACCGAGTCGACCACCCCGACCGCCAGTGTCAGCGCCAGATACTCGGTCGCCCAGTCCTCATCGCTCGCCTCCTGCGACACCGCAGACGCGATCTCGCGCGTGCGCGCATCGGCACGCAGACTCACGCCCGCCGCGATCAGCGACGTGACGATCCGCTCCAGGAACGGCTCGGCGACGGCCTCGTGCACGAGCAGCGTCTCAGCGGCGTTGCAAACGCCAGGACGCTGCGTCTTGGCGTTCATCACGATCTTCTCCGCCTGGTCGAGATCGGCGGAGGCGTCGACGTACACATGGCAGTTGCCCGAGGCCGCGTAGATCACGGGCACGGTCGCGACCTCTCCCAGCGCCGCCTTCAGTCCCTCGCCCCCACGGGGAATGATCAGATCGACTGTCTCGCTCTGGGTCGCCAGTTCAGCCAACTCCTCGCGCCCGCCGCCCGCGACGAGGCTGACACACCCCTCGGGCAGCCCCGCCCCGACGACAGCCTCGGCGGCGATCCGGGCGAGCACGGCATTGGAGTGAGCCGCCGTGGACGAGCCGCGCAGGACGATCGCGTTGCCCGACTTCAGGCACAGTGCCGTCGCGTCGATCGTGACGTTCGGGCGCGCCTCATACACGACCGCGACCACGCCCAGGGGCACGCGCACCTTGCGCACGTCCAGCCCGTTGGGCAGGCGCCTGCCCTCGATCACCTCGCCGACCGGGTCGGGGAGCGCGACGATCTGCTCGACCGCGCGCGCGATCCCGCCGATCCGGTCCTGGTCGAGCGCCAGCCGGTCCAGCAGCGCATCGCTCAGACCCGACTCGCGGCCCGACTCCATGTCGCGGGCGTTGGCCGCCAGGATCTCTTCTGTGCGCTCGATCAGCGCGCGGGAGATCGCCGTCAGCGCCGCGTCCTTGCGCGCGGTATCGACCTGCGCGAGCTCTCGCGCAGCGCGCCTGGCCGACCGGCAGATGTCGGCCACGGATGTCGCGGCCGTGGTGGTCACAGCAGCCATTGCACACAAGCATAGACCGGCTCGCGCGCATGGTCGCGTCAAACGAGCGCGTCAGTCCAGAACCAGGTAGTCCCGGTGGACGGCCTCGTCGGTCGCGCGCGGCAGCAGGGTGCGGACGGCCGCCGACTTCATGCCCATCACCTGGCGCAGCTCGGGCGCGGAGTAGTTGCAGATGCCCTTCCCGATCGCCTTGCCCGGCGCGTCCTGCACATCGTCGCGGACCGCGATCTCGACCGCGTCGCCGGCGTCGAACTCGCCCTGCACGTCGACCACCCCGACCGGCAGCAGGCTCGCGCTCCCATCGCGCACCGCCCGGGCCGCTCCGGGATCGACCACGAGCGTGCCGCGAGCCGGCTTGGCGTACTTGAGCCACAGCTTGAACGAGCTGTAGCGGGCCTCGCGCGCGTGAAACCGCGTGCCGGAATGCCCGCCCGCGAGCACGGTCGCAAGCGCGTCCTCGCGCAGGCCGTTGCAGATCGTCGTAGCGATCCCGGCGGCCGTGGCCATGTCGGCGGCGACGACCTTCGAGCGCATCCCGCCCGAGCCCAGCGGCGAGGTCGTGTGGCCGATCTCGAGCTCGTCCAGGGCAGCAAAATCGGTGACCTCGTCGATCAGCCGCGCGTCTGAGCGCAGGCGCGGATCGGCGGTGAACAGGCCGTCGATGTCGGTCAGCAGGATCAGCTCATCGGCGCCGATGAGCACCGCGACCTGAGCCGCGAGAAAGTCGTTGTCGCCGAAGGAGATTTCATCGGTGGCGGTCGTATCGTTCTCGTTGATCACCGGCAGCACCCGCCATGCCAGCAGCGTCGCGAGCGTCTGACGCGCGTTCAGGTAGTGCGTGCGCGCGGACATATCGAAGAAAGTCAGCAGCACCTGCGCGCTCGTGACGCCGCGCTCGCGCAGCAGCTCGTCGTAGACGCGATACAGCTTGCCCTGCCCGACCGCGCTGGCCGCCTGCAGCTCGCCAATGGCGCTCGGGCGCTGGGGCAGCCCCATCGTGCGCATCCCCCGCGCGATCGCCCCGCTGGTGACAAGAATCGCCTCATCCCCGCGGCCATGCACCTCCGCGGCCGCATCGCACACGCGCGCAAGCGCCTGCTCACGCAGTTCGCCGTCGGAGTCGGCGACAACGCTGGAACCGAGCTTGATGACCACGCGCGTCATATCGGTCACAGAGCGTAGATGGTCGGTATGCAGGTGGTCTTTTTGGGGCGAGCCGACGGGCGGTCCCGATCGCGCGTATCGGCGCCCACCTTGTTCGGGCGGTCCCCATCGATCCCTTCGGTCCCGTTCAGGCCGGCGCGGGCGGGGACGGTGGACAGGGCGAGGGTCAGCCCGGCGTGTTCGGGTCTGAGCGATTGCGTCGGCGGGCTGCTTCCAGTGATTCGACGTCGACCACGTCCTGCGGCCGGCCGGCGGCGCGCTTCATCGCGAGCATGTCCTCGATCGAGGCGACACGCACGCTCTGACCGCCAAGATCCATGATGTCGGCACGGCGGCGCAAGGTGTTATAGGCGGGCGCCCCGTCCGGGTCAACCAGCAGGTCGATGTCGCCCGCAGGCGTCGTCAAGCACATGATCTGAGTTTGGCGCAGCGTCCGTCCGTCGGGCACGAATGGCACCGTCTCTGGGATGCCGCGTAGGCGCGCTTCCAGTGCCACCAGCACGCTGCCGAGCGCATCGAGGTTGTCCTGGACGGTCGAGTAGCAGATGTCGAGGTCCTTGGTGAAGCGAGGCATCGCCTGCAGGACGACCGCCACGCCGCCGATGATCACGAAGTCGACGCCGCCCTCGACGAGCGCCTGCACCAGCGCCGCAGGACGATAGGAGTCAGGCAAATTCGCCACGGGACCGGGCTCCGGCGAGTGACAGTTCGCGTCCCCACTCGTACATGCTTTCCAGCTGCGCGAGCCTCTGCGCGGGACTCAACCTGAGCTGCTCGAACACCAGTGTCTCGTCAATGCCCGGGCTCACCGGCTCAGTGGCAAGCACGAGTCGTTGTCCGGTCGCCCACAGCGCGTCATCGAGCGTCTCCACGGTGGGGTTTGCGCCCGGCCGCTCCAGCTTGGCCACGGCCGCCTGGCTGACTCCCAGCCGGCGGGCGAGCTCCGCCTGGGTGAAACCCGCGTTCCGACGCGCTTCTTTGAGCAGTGAGGCCGACTCAGACATATCATGATTATAACTCATAAGTTATACTGTTACAACCCATAGACTGTTCAAACCGCTGATGTTCGCAGGCAGATATGCATCTCTTTGTATTTCAAACAGCCTATGCGGACGCGCCCGGGTCCAGCTCGAACGTGACGCCCGCAATGCTCACCTCGTCGCCCGCAACGAACCCCTCGCCCGCGAGCGCATCGAGCACGCCGATCTTGCGCAGGCGCTCCTCGAGGTAGGCGAGGGCGTCCTCGTTGTTGATGTCGTAACGACTCAGCAGCCGCTCGACTCCGCGACCGCTCACTCCGAACGAGCCCTGACCAAGTCGTTGCACCGTGAAGCCGCGGCCGCCATCGCGCGCGCCGGGCCTGAAGACCATGTGCTCGGCCAGGTCCTCATCACCCGTGCGTGCGCCCCCCTGCGCCCGCACCGCGTCATCGGTCTGCGTCGGCTGGGCATCGGGCACGACCCGCAGCAACAGCTCACCCAGCTCGCGCACACCCGCCCGAGTGGCGCTGGAGGTCGCGAGCACCGGAACATCCGGGCCGAGCCGGTGCTGCCACTCGGCGACCGCCTCCTGCGCGCGGGCGGGCGTGACGAGGTCGAGCTTGGACAGCGCGAGCACGCGCGGCAGCCTCGCCAACCGCTCGTCGTGCGCGGCCAGCTCGTGCTCGATCGCGGCATGGTTTGAGACGGCATCGGCGCCATCGCCGGTGGACAGCTCTGGCGCGATGTCGAGCACGTGCACGAGCAGCCGCGTGCGCTCGACGTGGGCGAGAAAGTCATGGCCGAGACCCGCCCCATCGCTGGCGCCCTCGATCAGCCCGGGGATATCGGCCACCACGAGCTGTCGGCGCTCGAGCTCGTCTTCGAGCACGCCCAGCACGGGGGACAGCGTCGTGAACGGATAGCCGGCGATCTTCGGCGCCGCGCGCGTCATGCGCGACAGCAATGAGGACTTGCCCGCGTTCGGCATTCCCACCAGGCCAACGTCGGCGAGCAGCTTGAGCTGCAACTCCAGCCAGCCCTCTTCTCCGGGCAATCCCCGCTCGGCGAACCGCGGCCCCTGGCGTGTGGGGGTGGCGAACCGCTTGTTGCCGCGCCCCCCGAGACCTCCACGCGCGATCGTGGCGCGCTGACCGTGAGCGAGCAGCTCCCAGCGGCGACCTGCGAGATCATCCGAGCCCTCGCCCCCATCGTCTCCCTCGTCCCCCTCGCCCCTGACTTCCGTTCCGGGTGGCACCCTGATCGTCAGCGTCTCGCCGTCCGCGCCGTGCTTGAGCGCCCCTTCGCCGTGACCGCCCCGGCCGGCGTGGTACTGGGCCTTGCGCCGAAACCCGTGCAGGTCGCGCAGCGACTCGTCGCACACGAGCGCCACCTCTCCCCCGCGCCCGCCATCGCCACCGTCGGGCCCGCCGCGCGGCACCTTCGCTTCGCGGCGAAAGCTCATGCAGCCATCGCCTCCGGCTCCCGCCTTGACGTGGATCCTCGCGCGGTCGTCGAGCATCGTCTCGACTCGATCAGGCGTGGGCGAGCTTGTGCGCGAGGTAGAACTCCGCCCCAGCCGCCGCCCCGGCTACCGCGACGGTGCCGATCGCCCCGCCGGCGGGAAGATCCGAGCGCGCGGCGACCGTGGCAAGCGCGTCGACCGAGTCGGCCATCGCACAGGCGACCTGGACGCGGGCCCCAAGCACAGGATCGTCGAGGGTCTGCAGCGCGAGCATCCCCAGCACGAGGTCTCGCGCGCCGAGCGACCGGGCGAGGTAGCGCACGGCCGGGTGCCGAGCGTGGTCGCCCAGCCATCTTGAAGTAACGCTCTCGGGCGCGACCAGTATCGCGGCCCCCAGCGCGACGCGTCCCGCGGCGAGCACGCTTGCGGCCCGTCGCGGATTCATCGGCGCTCGCCTACGACTCGGACTGAGGCAAAACGCTCACCACGCGCCCGCGCCGGCCGGTGGTGAACTGCACGGTTCCCACGGCGCGCGCATACAGCGTGTCGTCCTTGCCGATGCCCACGCCGGCGCCCGGCTTGAATTTCGTGCCGCGCTGGCGCACGATGATCTCCCCGCCGGTGACCGTCTGGCCGGCGAACGTCTTCACGCCGAGCCGCTGCGCGTTCGAGTCGCGCCCGTTCCGGCTCGATCCGAGCCCCTTCTTATGCGCCATCGGTCGTCGCCTCCTTTGCGGGCTGCTCGGCGGCTACCGGCGCAGCGTCGGCCTTCGTGCTGGGAGCGTCCGTGGCTTTGGCCGGCGTTGTTTTGGCCGGCGTTGCTTTCGCAGCCGGGGTTTTCGCAGCCGGGGTTTTCGCGGACGTGGCCTCTTTGGCCTGAGCCTTCGCGGTGTCCGCGGCCGGGGCTTTGACGGGCGCGGCCTCTTTGGCTTTCGCCCGGGAGCCGGCGCCCAGCGCGAGCTCGGTGACCTCGATCCGTGTCAGCTCCTGGCGGTGCCCGGTGCGCCGCTTGTAGCCGCGCTTGGGCTTGAACTTGAACACGCGCAGCTTCTCGCCGCGCTCGTGCGCGATCACCTTCGCGGTGACCTTCACCTTCTCAAGGCCCGCCTTGTCGAACACGGTCTCCTCGGAGCGGTACAAGATCGGCTGCAGCGCCACGCTCTCGCCCTCGGCGGCGGGGAGCCGCTCGACCAGCAGATGCTGGCCGCGCTCGACGCGGTACTGCTTGCCGCCTGTCTTCACGATCGCGTACATGAATGCCGACTGTCCTCTCTTATGACTCCGTGCCTGTCTCGGCCGACGACGATGATGACGCGCCTGCCTTGGCCTTGGCAGCCGAACGACGCCGCCCGCCTCTGCGGCCACGACGCCGAGGCTTGGATTGTAGGCCATCCTCGCTCCCCTCGGCCGCCTCCTCGCGCGCGGCGTCCTGCGCATCCGCGGGCTCGGACACCGCGCCGTCGCGATCTCCAGTCGCGACCTCGGTCTTCGCGGCGCTGGGTGCGGGATCGCCGTCCGGCGCCGGCGTGTCGCCATCCGGCTTGGCCGGGGCCGCCCGTTTCCTGGTCCTGCGTTTGACCGCCGGCGCGGGGGGGCGCGGTGTGGGCTTGACGACCTCGCCGGACTCGTCGAGCAGCAGCGCGCTCGCCGCCGTGCGACCAACCTGGTCGATCCGCACCATCCGCTTCTCTCCGACATGGACGGCGGCGCCCGCAATCGAGATGATGTAGCCGTCGATTTTCGCGACCGCGTCGTCGACGTCGTACATGTGCGGCTCGACGATCTCGACCAGCACCTCGTCGCCTTGCCGGAACGGCAGCGCGCGCTCCTCGACCTCCTCGCGCGTGCCCACGAACGTGATCGCGAAGTGCTCGAGCGTGAGGCCTTCGGAGCCCTCGAACAGGAACGACTTGCCCGTCCGCGCCTCCAGCGCGTGCAGCACCCGCGAGCTGTGCCCGGTGAACTGGGTGCTCACGCGCGGGTTCATCTGCACCAGGAACGCCTCCGCCTCGGGGTGCTCGACGGCGACGTCGAACAGGCGCCGCTCGAACTCGATCGCGATCGTCTCCTCGCTCTTGATCACGCCCTCGCCCTCACATGTCGGACAGGCCCTGCTCATGATCTCGCGCACGCCCTCGGTCACGTTCTGACGGGTCATCTCGACCAGGCCGAGCTTGGAGATCTCGGCGGTGAACGTCTTTGTGCGATCCTCGTCCAGCGTCTCGCGCAACGTCTTCATGACCGTGTCGCGGTTGCGCGCGCGAGCCATGTCGATGAAGTCGATCACGATGATCCCGCCGATATCGCGCAACCGCAGCTGGTTGACCACCTCGGCGGCGGCCTCGAGGTTGGTCTTGGTGATCGTGTCCTCCAGCGCGGCGCCCTTGCCGCGACCGATGAAGCTGCCGGAGTTGACGTCGATCACGGTCAGCGCCTCGGCATAGTCGATCACCAGGTAGCCGCCGCTGGGCAGATCCACGCGGCGTGAGAGCAGACCTTCGATCGCCGTGTCGACACCGTAAGCCTCGAATAGGGGCTTCTTATTGTCGCGCCCGTCCCACAGCTCCACTCGCTCGACCAGCTCGGGGGCGGTACGCGCGAAGAACGACACGAGCCGGTGGTGCTGCTGCTCGTCGTCGACGATCGCGCGCTCGAAGTGAGCCGAGAAGATATCGCGTACCACGCGCACCGACAGGTCGGCCTCCTGGAAGACAAGATCCGGCGCGACGGTCTCCCGCACGCGCGCGACGAGCACGTCGTGCAGCTTGTGCAGGTACTTGAGCTCGCGCTCGAAGTCCTCGCGCTTGGCCCCGTGCGCGGCGGTTCTGACGATCGCGCCGCCGCCACCGAGGTCAAGTTTGGCCGTCTGCTTGCGTAGGCGCTCGCGCTCGCGGTCCTCCAGGCGGCGGGAGACGCCGACGCCCTCGCCGGTGGGGGTATAGACCATGTAGCGGCCGGCGATCGTCAGCTCCATCGACAGACGCGCGCCCTTGGTCTTCAGCGGGTCCTTGATCACCTGCACGACGATCTCCTGTCCCGGTTTCAGCAGGTCGGCGATCTTGCTGTTGGGGCCACCGCCGCCGCGGCCTCGCCTTGCAACCTCCACGCCGGGCAGCACGATCTCGTCGACGTGCAAGAACCCGTTCTTCTCTAGGCCGATGTCGACGAACGCGGCCTCCAGGCCGGGCAGGACGTTGTCGACCTTGCCCTTGTAGATGTTGCCCACGATCGAGCGCCCGCCACGGCGCTCTATGTACAGCTCAGCTATCCGATAACCGGGCCCCGGCGTTCCATCGCCGCGTTTGCCGCGGGCACGGGTCGATGAGGACTTCGCGGCGCCGGGCGTTCCGGCGGCCTCCAGCAGCGCGACGCGCGTCTCCGCGCGGTCGACGCTCACAAGCACTTGCTTTTTCAATTTTTCGATCCAGTCTGATAATTGTCATGTCTAAAGATGTCTAATAAAGTGGGACGCGGCCCTTCAGCGCAGCCGAGGCGCGCGCCCGGACGTAGATTGACTGCAGCAGACCTACGGCCAGAAGAGTGGTGATCACCGACGAGCCGCCATAGCTCATCAGGGGCAGCGTGACGCCGGTGATGGGCATGATCCCGATGGTCATTCCCACGTTTACAAACACCTGAAACATCAGCATAGCCGCTACACCGGCCGCCACGAGGGTGCCGAACAGGTCCTTGGACATCGTGAGGATGCGCAGCGTGCGCCAGATCAGCAGCGCATACAGGCACAGCACGAGCCCCGCCCCGATGAAACCGTACTGCTCGCCGACGGCGGCGAACACAAAGTCGGTGTGGTCCTCGGGCACGAAGTTCAAGCGGGTCTGGGTGGCGTCGGCGCCGCGGCCGGTCTTCTGACCTGAGCCAATCGCTATCTTCGACTCCTCCTGCTGATAGCCCTCCTTCTGTGGATCCGTCGAGGGGTGCAGGAACGCGGTCAATCGTTCTGTCTCATAGGACTTGAGCACGTGCACTCCGGCTGCCGGCGCCGCCACGAGCACAAACGTCAGCGACAGCGCGACGAGCGCCAGCAGCGCGGTGAGCTGCCGCCATGACGTCCCGGCAACGAGCAGCAGCACGAACGCGATCACCATGTAGACCATGCCCGAGCCCAGATCCGGCTGAGCGATCACGAACATCGCCGGTACCAGCGCGGCCAACATCACCCGGGCGGTCGTGTCGCGCTCGCGCAGGCGCCGCGCGCGATCGACCACGAACGCGGACAGCGCGAGGATCAGCAGCACCTTGCCGATCTCCGAAGCCTGGAATGAGAAGAACGGCAGGCTGATCGCGCGCTGGGAGCCTTTGGCGGCGTGGCCGACGGCGAGCACCGCCAGGATGCTCCCTATCAGCAGCGCGTAGATACCGTTTTTCAGCGGTCTGAGCTTGGCGTAGTCCACGCGCGCGAGCACGAGCATCAGCAGCCCGCCGAGCACCAGGTAGACCGCCTGGCGGTCGACGTAGTAGCCGGGCTGACCGGGCACCAGATCACGGGTGGCCGCGCCGAGCGTCACGACCGAGGCGATCCCGAGCCCGATCACGGCGAGCGTCAGCAGCGGATCCAACGGCAATCCGAGCCGCGGACGCGCGCTCGGCTCGGGCGTGTGCTCGGGCGTCTGGATCACCGAGGGGCCGATCGGGGCAGTGCCGGAAGGAGAAGTCATCGCATCGTGATTGGCGGGCTCAAAATGTCTTGGAGGTCCCGGCGACGAACTGCTTTGGCTTGCCGAACCACTGCGAGGCCATCAGTCTGGCGATCGGGGCGGCCGTTTCGGCGCCGAAGCCACCCTGCTCGACGGTCACGGCGATCACGATCGGCCGGTTGGGGTCGCCCACGTAGCACATGTACCAGGACTGGTCTTCCTTGCCCGTGTGTTCTGCCGTGCCCGTCTTGCCGTAGACCGGGTGCTGTTCCTGGTCCCAACCTGTCCATACGTCCGCGGAGGTGCCGCCCGGCTGGCTCGCGGCCTCGTGGATGCCTTGCATCACCAGGCTGAGGTCTGAGTAGTTCAGATGCACGTGACGAACCGGCGGGAAGCTCAGGGACTGCACCAGGCCGCCGTTGGCTTCATCGATCTCCATCCCCAGGTGCGGGCGCACGACCGTGCCATAGCCGCCGTGCATGTACGCGTTGGTGAGCGTCGAGTACGCCACCGCCATCTGCAACGGCGAGGTCAGCAGATCGCCCTGGCCGACCGCCAGGTCCATGTTGTCGCCCACACTCCACGGCCTGACTTCGGCCACGATGTCGCACGTCCCGTGATGCTTTTCGTGTTCGCACTTTTCCTGCAGGTGGTTCTGTTTGGCGCGCCAGGCGGGGTCGGGGATCGTGCCTTCGATCTCGCTCGGCAGGTCGATTCCGGTCGTGTGGCCGATACCGAGCTCCCGGGCCATGTTCTGGACGACTTCGTGGTATTTGTTGGCGAGCTCCCCGACTTCGAAGAAGTACGTGTCCGAGGAGACCTTCAGCGCTTCGACCAGCCCCACGGGTCCGTAGTCGGCCTTGCCGGCGTTACAAAACTGCTCGGTGGAGACGTGAATGCACTGGCCGGCGCCGAGGCCCTCCGTCGGGTTGATGACCCCGGCTTGGAGCGCGCCCATCGCGGTGAAGGGCTTGAACGTAGAGCCCGTCGGATAGGCCCCGTTGACGGCACGATCGGTCAGCGGCGCCGGGGCTTCTTCACCACCGCCTGCCCTGCCCTGCAGCGCGGCGTATTCGCTCGTGGTCAGCGGTTTGGCGAACTTATTCGGGTTAAAGCTTGGATAGGAGCCCATCGCCAGGATCTGTCCGTTGCGGGGATCGATCGCCGTGAACGCCCCCGCGACCGCCGGTTTGCCGCCCGCCCGGGCATTTTCGATCCCCTCCAGCAGCGCTTTTTCTGACTCTCGTTGCAGACCGCGATCGAGCGTGACCTTGAGGCTGTAACCGGCCTTGGGCGGCGTCGGCTTCAGGGAGCTGGGCTCGGGATAACCTTCGGAGTTGACCTCCACCCGCTGCACTCCGTCCCGGCCGCGCAGGTAGCGGTCGTAGTAGTACTCGAGCCCTTCCTGACCTACCACAGTCCCCTGCTGAACGCCCTGAAATGAGCGCAGCTTGAGCTCGCGTTCTGAGACCTGCCCAACGTAGCCGAGCACCTGCGCGGCCATCTCGCCATACGGGTAGGCGCGGATCGAGACGGGCTGCTGGGTGACGCCGGGGAACTCGTTCTGGCGCTCGGCCAGCACCGTCAGCACACCGCGCCCGGCGTCGGTCTTGATCGTCACGGGCGCATACGGCAGGGCCGTGCGACCCTTCTCGACAAGCGCCTGGACGTGCTGACCGCTCATCCCCAGCAGCGCCCCCAGCCGCCGGTACAGCTTCAGCCTGGGTCTACCCGCGGGCGGTAGCGCGGAGGGCACGATCTGCACCGCGTTGGTCACCCTGCTGGCGACGATCGGCCGGCCTTCCCGATCGAATACCTGCCCGCGCGGCGCGGCGATCGGCAGGTCGCGCACGCTGTTGACGGCGGCTTCCTGGACGTACTGTTCGCCGGTCAGCACCTGCAGGTACCACAGCCGGAAGAAGATCACCCCGAACATCACGAGCGCCAACCCGCCGAGGATCGCCACGCGGAACGCCATCTGCGGCGAGACCGGAGGCGTGCGCGTCGAGCCGGGCGCCCCCCCGTCCGGGGCATCACCGGAGCGAAAACGTTCGATCGCGCTCATCGGAGCGTTATGTCCTCGACAACGGGCTCAACCCGCCGGTCGTGTACGCGCGGCGGCGGCGGCGGCGCGGATCGTCGGGCAGGCCGCCGATCAAACAGCGGCGCACGAGCACCCACATCGGCAGCGCGACGATCGTGTTGACGACGACGCCGAACACGATCTGACGCAGCAGCTCCAGGCTGACGGGCGCGTCGACGCCGAGCATGAACTCCATCAGCGAGTAACCGATGAACGCAGCGGCGGAGGCGGCGCCGCCCACCAGCAGCGGCGTCAACGCCGCCTGGGGATCGCGCAGCTCGCGCAGGCGCCCGCACCCGTAACCGACGAGTGTGAAGACCAGCGAAGTCAGCCCGAGCGTCTGCACGAGCGCGAGATCGACGAGCAGGCCGACCGCGAAGCCGCTCGCGGCGCCCACCGTCGAGCCGCACAACAGACCGATGAAGGCGGCCAGCAGCGGGGACAGGTCGACCGTCACGCCGAACACGGGCACCTCCGAGACGACACCGATCTGAAAGAACACGACCGCCACCGCCAGCGCCGCGATTCGCGCGAGCAGCCCTGGGGAGACACCGGGGCCGGTCATCCGCCCAGACCCGTCGAGGCCAACTGTCCGGCGACGCCGGTTTCCGTGCCCGCGTGCCGGCCCGACGGCAGGCTGGACACGAGGCTGCTCAATCGCGCCGGCTGCGTGCCGGCAGCGGCGGTCAGCACCTGCACGACGTCGAGGTCGCGCAGATTCGCGAGCGGGTGCACGTTGACCGACTTGTAGGCGCTTTCTTCATCGACCGACGTCACCTGTCCGATCGGGATGCCGCGAGGGTAGAGCGAGTCGTCTGGACTCGCCACAGTGCCTGATGTGAGCACGTATTCGCCCTTGGTGGCCGGCGTGTCGGCCGGCAAATACTGGAGCAGCAGGTCGTTTGGATCGCCGACCTTCGGCTGCACGATGCCCGTCGCCGTGGTCGCGCCGATACGGGCGCTCACGCCCATGGAACTATCGGTGATAAGGCTGATCTGGGCGCCGTTGGCGACTGCCTCGGTGACCTTGCCGACGAGCCCTTCATCGTTGATCACGGGATCTTCAACCTGCACCCCCGCCGCGGTCCCCTCGTCGATCGTCACCGTCGAGTACCAGATGTTCGGGGATTTGCCCACGACCGTCGCCGTCACGGGCCGGTAGTCAGCCACGCTCAGCTGATTGTCCAGATGGAACATGCTCAACAGCTCGTGGTAGGACTGCTGGTCGACCTGCTCGGCGACCACTTCCCGGCGCAGTTTGTCGTTCTGCTTGCGTAGTTCGGCGTTCTGACTTTTGGCGTGCAGCGTGTCGCCGAACCAGCCGAACAGGTCGCGCACCGGCTTCAGCGCCTTGTTGGCGCCGTCCTGGATCGGGGAGACGACGGTCAAAAAGCCGCGCTGCACCGAGTGCAGGCGTCCGCTGGGAGCCTCGCCGAAGTAGGCGGTCAGCAGTATCAGGGAGAGCATGACGAGCAGCGCAAGCACCGCACGTCGACGCCGGACCGTCTTGTCATACACGAGTCAGGGCCTTCCGAAGCGTTCATTGCGAAGAGTACGCGCCGCACACGATCGACGCTCCATGCTCAACTTCCGTCATCGCCTGCGCCGGTTGCGCGAACTGCGGTTGGAGCGATGGATCGCCTCGAACTCCTCCAACGATCGGCCTGAGCCGACCGCGACACACGTCAGCGGCGACTCCGCCAGGTGCGCGGGCATCTGCGTCTCCTCGCGCAGCCGCTCGTCAAGTCCCTGCAGCAGCGCGCCACCGCCGGCGAGCATGATGCCGCGATCCATGATGTCCGAGGCCAGCTCCGGTGGGGTTCGGTCAAGCGTCTCCTTGACCGCTTCGATGATCTGGCTCAGCGGCTCCTCCAGCGCCTGGCGGATCTCCTCGCTGGTGAGCACGACCGTCTTGGGCAGCCCGGCGATCATGTCACGCCCGCGGATCTCCGCCTGCAGCTCCTCCTGCATCGGGCAGGCCGAGCCGATCTCGAGCTTGAGCTCCTCCGCGGTCTGCTGACCGATCAGCAGCTTGTACTCCTTCTTGGCGTAGTTGATGATCGCCTCGTCCATCTCGTCGCCACCGACGCGGATCGACTGGGAGACCACGATCCCGCCGAGCGAGATGACCGCCACCTCGGAGGTGCCGCCGCCGATGTCAACGACCATCGAGCCCGTCGGCTCGCCCACGGGCAGGCCCGCGCCGATCGCCGCCGCCATCGGCTCCTCGATCAGATATGCGGTGCGCGCGCCCGCGGACAGGCACGCCTCCTCGACGGCGCGCTTCTCCACGCCGGTCACCCCCGAGGGCACGCACACCACTACACGCGGATGCGCCCAGCGGTTCTGGTGGACCTTCTGGATGAAATGCCTGAGCATCTCCTCGGTCACGTCGAAGTCGGCGATCACGCCGTCCTTGAGGGGCCTGATCGCCTGGATCGTGCCCGGCGTACGACCGAGCATGCGCTTGGCCTCGATCCCGACGGCGTGAACTTCACCGGTGCGCGAGTCGATCGCCACCACGCTCGGCTCGGACAGCACGATCCCGCGCCCACGCACATACACGAGCGTATTCGCCGTCCCCAGGTCAACCGCCATGTCGCGGCCGCCGAAGCCTGTCAGGTAGGTGAAGATGCTCATTGGTCAGGTAACTGAAACGTCCGTCGGCTCATCACATGCGCGCACACACTCGGCTGCGCCCCTTCGATTCGAGCGTGTCCGGCGGGCCGACGTCGCCCGCGGCAGTCTAGCGGAACCCCATCTCCGGACACCATGCTTGCCGGCGGATTTGCAGGCAATATGCCACTTCGCCTCAGGACGCGAGATCAGATCGCCAGCAGCTCGGGGTAGATGTCGAGCAGCGTCGCCACCGGCAGCCCGACGACGTTCTCCACCTCGCCGTCCACCACCGAGGCGAGCGCCGCGCCGGCACCCTGGATTGCGTAGCCACCTGAGCGCCCGCGCCACTCCTGCGTGCCCACGTACCAGTCGAGCAACTCGCCGTCCAATGCTCGAAACGTGACGCGTGTGCGCGCCACGGCCGTCCGTTGCTCATCGGGCAGCAGCAGCGCCAGCCCGCTGAGCACCTCGTGGGTGCGCCCGCCGAGAGCCATCAGCGTCTCCCGCGCCGCCGCCGCATCTGCCGGCTTGCCGTAGATCACGCCGTCGAGCACGACGATCGTGTCGCAGCCGAGCACCGTCTCATCGGCACCGACTCGCTGCGCCGCCTTCGCCTTCGCCAGTGCGTTTCGCAGCGCGACTTGCCGCGGCTCGCCCTGTCCGATCTCAACGATGCTTGGCGCCCGAACCGTGAATGGAACCCCAAGGCGCTCGAGGATCGAGCGCCGCTGGGGCGAGGCGGAGGCCAGGATCAGGGGACGGTTCAGTCGATCTCTCCGAAGAACAGCGCGGCCTCACGCGCCGCGGACTCGGGCGCGTCCGAACCGTGCACCATGTTCTGACCCATCTCGATCGCGAAGTCGCCGCGGATCGATCCGGTCGCGGCCTCCAGCGGGTTGGTGGCGCCGATCACCTGGCGCGCCGCCTTGACCGCATCCACGCCCTCCAGCACCATCGCCACGATCGGTCCGGAGGTGATGAACTGCACCAGCTCGCCGAAAAACGGTCGCTCGGCATGCTCGGCGTAGTGGCGCTCGGCCAGCTCACGTGTCACCGTCATGTGCCGCAGCGCGACGATCTTCAAGCCCTTGCGCTCAAATCGGGCGATTATCTCGCCGGTCAGACCCCTGGCGAAGGCGTCGGGCTTGACGAGGATCAGGGTTCGCGTCACGAGAGATGGTGGGTTGAGGTGGTCGGGCCGTGGATGGCAGACGCCGCACGCGAGCGCAGGCGTGCTGGTGGCACGTCGAGCATCGTGGGTGGCGTATGACGCCGCGGAGCGGCCGCATCAATCCCGGCAGATATCGGGACGTGGGCCCTATACGTTCGGTCCATGGGTGCAGGTTCCTTTGCTGGTCGATTTACGAGAACTTGGCGAGCGAGGCCGAAACCCTCGTCAGGAGGTCGGGCGTGGACGGCGCGCGCGACCCGTGCTTCGAGACGAGGCAGGTTCCGGGGCCGCCACGGGTTTCGTCCTGACTTCGTCGTCCCCGCCGCCCGCCGGCGTTACGGCCGGCAGGCCGATCTCCGATCGGTCGTCCTCGATTCCGAGCGTGACATCGCGCCGCGACGAGGACTCCTCTTCAATTGGCAAAGACTCATCCTCGCCCGACGAGCGCCGCCGGCGTTTGCGCCGCGCGGGGGCTGCGCCGGGCACCTCGGTCTCGCAGTAGGGGCAGATCGTCCATGCCTGGTCGAGCGGGCGCTGACAGCTGACGCAGCGCTCCTTGAGCTTGCGCAGACAGCTGGGACAGCGAACGAAGTCGCGCTCGATCCGGTAGTCGCAGTGCGGACACAGCGCATGATCGAGGTCGTGCAGGCGCGCCTCGGCGGCCTGCAGCTCCAGTTCGCGCTCGCGCACGTCCTCCAGGTACTCGGGCGGGCGCAGGATCAGGTAGACGATCGTGCCGACGAACGGGAACAGTGACGCCGCCGTCGCGCAGCCGATCAGCATCGGGTCGAGGATGCGCCGCCGCGCGTCCGCGTAGGTCCAGTAGATCAGCGAGAAGTACAGGACGACGACGAACAGGATCAGCAGATCGATGGCCAGGTTCAGGCCGCTGCTTTCTATTCCGAAGTATGCGAGCGGGGGCATCGGCCGGCTGAGTTTAGAGAAACAACCGGCCGAATCCATAGCCGGCAGCAAAGAATACAAGTATGACCAGGGCCACGATCAGCGCGACAGCGCCGATCATCGTGAGCACAGAGGGGCCGTCGTCGTTCATCTGGGTTCCACGGCCTTCGTTCAGCCTTGCGGAGCAGCCTGCCGCCGCAGCGTATCGGAGGTGTCCAGCCGGCGCAGCAGATCGCCGATCAGATAGACCGAGCCGGTGGCGATCACGGCTCTGCCGTCTGTGTCCCCGCCCTCGCCGGCCCAACGGCGCGCTTGCTCGAGCGCACGCTCGGGCTGAGGCTCGCACTCAACCGCGTCGAAGCCGAGCTGGCGCGCGAGCGACTGCAGCGCGGCCGGGGACAGCGCGCGGGGGCTTGGCGGCGCCGTGAACCAGGCCCGCTCGCACACTCCCAGCAGCGCGCCCAGCATGCTCGCGGCGTCCTTGTCCTCCAGCACACCCATCACGAGCCCCACCGCGCGTCCGCCGAGCAGCTCGGGCAGCGACTGCACGAGCGCCGCCACCGCGTCGGGGTTGTGCGCGCCGTCGAACACGGTCAGCGGGTGCTCGTCCACGACCTGCATCCGACCCGGCACCTCGGTTGCGGCGGCGGCGGCGCGTACGGCCTCATCGTCGAGCTCGATCCCCGCGCCGCGCATGTACACCTCCGCGGCGGATCGCGCCAGCGCGAAGTTGCACCGCTGAAATACGCCCCTCGCCGCCGGCGGCTCGGCCGAGGACTCGCCGTCCACCGATGGGACATCGGCTAGCACGATATGAGCCTCGCGCTCGCCCGCCACCCGCTCGGCGACCGCCATTGCCTCGCCGGCGAGCCAGGACCCGAGCACGAGCGTTCCCCCCGGACGCACGACCGCGAGCTTCTCCTCGGCGATGTCCTTCAGCGTCGGCCCCAGCCAACGGGTGTGCTCCAGGCCGACGTTCGTCAGCACCGTCACCGGGGCTTCGATCACGCTGGTGGCGTCATAGCGCCCGCCGAGCCCCGCCTCGACCACCGCGACGTCGATCTCCCGTGCCGCCATCTCCGACAGCGCCGCGGCCGTCAGCAGTTCGAACTGGGTCACGTGGTCATCCTCGGCCAGTGTGCGGTTGACCCTCTCCGCCGCCCCTGCCGCCCGCGCAACCGCCGCGGCGAACGCATCCGCCTCCAGGTCGCGCTCGCCGATCTGCACCCGTTCGCAGTAGGACACGAGATGGGGAGACAGGTATGTGCCCGTCCGCAGCCCGTGACGCTCGAGGATCGCCGCGGCCATCCGCGTGGTCGAGGTCTTGCCGTTGGTGCCCAGCACGTGGATCGCATCGAAGCGCTGCTGCGGCGAGCCCAGCGCCGTCATCATCCGCCGCATCCGGTCCAGCCCAAAGCGCATCCCGAACAGCTCCAGGGAGTGCAAATGGCGCTCGGCCTGGGCCTTCGTCCAAGGCGTCATCTGACCGCCGCCCCGCGGGTTACGCGTCGGGGTGCTTGCGCAGGTAGTCGACGAACACAGGGCGCAGCGCCTCGCCCAGCCCGCCGTCGCCGCTGTGCAGCGCGTCTTTGATCAGGCCTTTCGAGGACTCGATGTCGAAGTCCGCCTCGCCGACATCTCCCCGGGCCGTCTCCGCCGCCGGGATCATCTCCAGCAGCGACCACAGGAACTTCACGTCCAGATGCTTCTCGGCGCGGTGAATCGCACGGTCGTGCAGCTCGTGCGTGGTGAGCTTGTCGAGGTCGTCGGTATGGAGCTCGTCGGCCATATCAAGAGTAAGCAGAGAGGCTTGTGGTCGGCTATTTGAAGGGTGTGATCGTGATCTTGCCCGTGCGCAGGAGCATCGGTCAGCGGCGCTTGCGCCGCCGGTGAGAACGCTTGACGCGTTTGAGCACCATCAGCTCGCGGCCCATACCCCTGAGGTCGAGCTTGCGCGCCAGCTTGCGCAGCTCCAGGCGCTCTCTCGTGCTGAGGTTGCTCACGCGTCCGCGCGACTCACGCAAGAGCTCGGTCAACCGCGCACGCTCCTTCGCCGACAGCGCCGCCCAGCGCCTGCCGACGATCACCGTCCCCTGCACCAGCGCCGCCCACGGCACGGCCTTCGCGCCGCGCTTGAGCTTGGACTCGGACTTGTCCTCAGACTTTTTCAGCTTTGCCACAGCGCGATGGTAGCGATCCGGCGTCACGAGCGCGGGGTCCCGGGCGCCGGGCCACGCCGACTCCCTGCCCGCTAGGCAGACTCCTCGCGCAGCTCGCGCGCGTGGTCTGATGAGTCCTCGGGCGCGGCTTCGGTCACCAGCGTCGGGGTCAGGCCCCGCTCGACTGTCTCCTTGGTCACGACGCACTTCTTCACGTCCCGGCGGGAGGGCAGCTCGAACTGGACCTCCAGCAGGATCTCCTCGATGATCGAGCGCAGGCCGCGCGCACCGGTTTCCCGCTCCAGGCCACGCTCGGCGACCGCGGTGAGCGAGTCCTCGGAGAACACCAGCTCGATCCCGTCAAATGAGAAGAAGCGCTGGAACTGCTTCACCAGCGCGTTGCGCGGCTCGGTCAGGATCGACACGAGATCCTCGCGCGTGAGCTGGTGCACCGCGCTCATCACCGGCAGCCTGCCGATGAACTCCGGGATCAGCCCATACTCGATCAGGTCCTCAGGCAGGCACTGCTCGAACACTTCACCGGTGTCCTTCTCCGCCTTGGCCTCAATCGCGGCGGCGAACCCGATCCCCTTGTGCCCGATCCGGTGCTCGATCACCTTGTCGAGGTTCGCGAACGCTCCGCCGCAGATGAACAGCACGTTGGTCGTGTCGATCGTCAAAAACTCCTGGTGGGGGTGCTTGCGCCCGCCCTGGGGCGGCACGGAAGCCTGGGTGCCCTCGAGGATCTTCAACAACGCCTGCTGCACGCCCTCGCCGGAGACGTCGCGCGTGATCGACGGGTTGTCGGCCTTGCGCGCGATCTTGTCGACCTCGTCGATGTAGATGATTCCCGTCTCGGCCTTCTTGACGTCGTAGTCGGCGGCCTGGATCAGCTTGAGCAGGATGTTCTCGACGTCCTCGCCCACATACCCGGCCTCGGTCAGCGCGGTCGCGTCGGCGATCGCAAACGGCACGTTCAGGATCCGCGCGAGCGTCTGCGCGAGCAGCGTCTTGCCGCAGCCGGTGGGGCCCAGCAGCAGGATGTTCGACTTCTGCAGCTCGATCTCCTCATCGCCGGAGGTCATCATCTGAACGCGCTTGTAGTGGTTGTACACAGCCACGGACAGCGTGCGCTTGGAGGGCTCCTGACCGACGACATACTCGTCCAGGACCTCGTAGATTTCGCGCGGCTTGGGCAGGTTCTCGAGGTCAAACGCGGGCGGAGCCGAGAGCTCCTCGTCGATGATCTCGTTGCACAGGTCGATGCACTCGTCGCAGATGTACACGCCCGGCCCGGCGATCAGCTTCTTGACCTGCCGCTGGGACTTGCCGCAGAAGCTGCAGAGGAGCTGCTCGTTGGAATCCGTCGGTCGGGCCATGGTCAGCGGGCGCTGGTGCTAATGCTCCGAGATGACACGATCGATTATGCCGTACTCCCTGGCCTCCTCGGAGCTCATGAAGTAGTCGCGATCGGTGTCTTTGCGCACGTCCTCGAGCTGCTTATGGGTGTGCTTGGCGATGATCTCGTCCAGACGGCGGCGTACGTCGATGATCTCCTTGGCGTGGATCTCGATGTCGGTGGCCTGTCCTTGAAAGCTCGAGCTCACCTGGTGGATCAGGATCTTGGCGTTGGGCAGCGCCATGCGCTTTCCCTCGGCGCCTCCCGCCAACAGCAGCGCGCCCATCGACATCGCGATGCCGACGCAGATCGTCTGCACGTGGGGCTTGATGAACTGCATCGTGTCGTAGATCGCCAGGCCCGCATACACCGAGCCGCCGGGCGAGTTGATGTACAGCGAGACATCCTTCTCGGGATCCTCTGACTCCAGGTGCAGCAGCTGGGCGACGATCAGGTTGGCGATCTGATCGTCCACGGGCGTACCGAGGAAGATGATCCGCTCGTTGAGCAAGCGGCTGTAGATGTCGAACGCGCGCTCGCCTCGCGAGGTCTGCTCAACGACCATTGGCACCAGTGGGCTCATTGTCCTCGCTTCAGTTTCTCATCGCGGGCTTGATTCCTTCAGGCTAGCGGCTTGGCGTCCACAGCTTCGCGCGCGCCCGCACCAACTCGGGGGCGATCGGGATGGCCCGCTCCGCGATCAACTCGATCGCCTGACGCGCGGCGAGATCCTCGCTCAGCTCCTCGATCCGCCCGGCGTCGCGCAGCTGCGCGAGCACCTGCTCCGGAGCGATCTGCTCGCGCTCGGCGGTCGGCGTAACGGCCTCCAACAGGTCCTGCTCGGAGGGTTCGATCCCCTCGGCCGCGACCACCGCCGTGAGCACCGCCTCGCGACTCAACGCCTTCTCGGCCTCGGGGATCATCTCGGCGAGGATCTCATCCTCGGGGCGCCCGGTTATCTGCAGGTAGGCCTCGCGCGAGATGCCGCGGTGAGAGAGCGAGTGCAGCATCCGCTCCCACATCTCGCTCGCCCGTGACCGCGCGAGCTCCGGTGTGACCGGCACCCGCGCCCCGGCGACCGCCGCGTCGAGCGCCGCCTCGCGGAACTCCTCCTGCACGCGCCCCTCCTGCACCTCCAGCAGACGCCGGTCAATGTCCTCGCGCAGCTGCGCCACGTCGTCAAACCCGGCGTCCACCGCGAAGTCCTCGTCCACCTCCGGCAGCCGCTTGCTCTTGACCTCCTTGACGGTGATCTCAAACGAGGCTTCCCTGCCGGCCAGCTCCTTGTTGGCGTAATCCGCCGGGAAGCTCAGGTCGATCGTGCGAGGGGCCTCGCCGGCCTGCGCGCCGAGCAGTCCCTCCTCGAAGCCGGGGATCAGGTTGCCCCCCCCGAGCTCGACCAGCTGATCGCGGCCCTCGCCGCCCTCGAACGGGACGAGCGTGGTCTCGCCCGAGACCTCGTCCGTGCGCGGGAGGCGTCCGACGTAGTCGACCACCACGTAGTCGCCCTCGCCCGCGGGACGCTCGGCGGTCTCCAGGCGCGCCAGGCGCTCGCGCATCCCCTCGATCTCCTGCTCAATCTGCTCATCTGCGACCTCGGGCTCGTTGCGTCCGACCTCGAGCCCCGAGTACTCGCCCAGCTCGGCCACGGGCAGCACACCGATCTCGATCGAGAACTCAAGCGCAGCCCCCTTCTCGGGCAGCTTGCCGAGATCGATCTTGGGGTCGCCCACGGGCACGATCTCCGACGCTCGTACGGCATCGGCGTACCAACCGCCCAGGCCGTCGCGCACGGCCTCGTCGAGCACCGTCTCGCGACCGACGCGCTGCAGGACCAGCGGCGCGGGCACCTTGCCCTTGCGAAACCCGGGGAGCTTCAGCTCGCGCCCGAGCTGGCGCGCCTTGCGCTCAATGCTCGCCTCGATCTCCGCGGGCTCCACCTGCACGTCCACGCGCACGCGTGACTCTCCCAGCTCGGCGACTGTCGTCTGGACGGACCCACCCATTGCCGCCACGATACCGTGCCACCCAGTGATGACGGCCCTTCAACGAACAGGCAGGCGCCTTGAGACATGGCTGTGGACCGGCCCCCTCGGCCATCTCCTCGGCGGCACGTTGGACTTCGGCCAGGCGCTCGCGCGCTACCTGCTCGCACGAGCGCGCGGCCGAACAGTTCGTTAGGCCGCGACTGCCGCGGGGGACCCTCCAAACTGCAGCGATACGCCGCTTGGGAGGACCAGCACGGGGCAGGTCGCGATCTCGATCAGGTGCGCGGCCGATGAGCTGAGCGAGACCCGACCCCGCTCGGCGTCGGCACGCGAGTCGATCACCAGCAGATCGGCCTGGTCGTCGGCCACGGGCACGACATCAGCGCCGAGCGCATTCGCGAGCGCCTGCGCGGTGGCTTGGGCGCTGCCGTCCCCGCCGGCCTCGCCGACCGCGACGATGCGCTGCACGCGCGTGCCCTCTCCGTTCGTGTCGGCCAGCCCCGCGGGGGCGATCGCGATCGCGATCGGACCACCCTCGAGCAGCCGCTGGGCCGAGTTGCCGATCGTGATGTGACCTTTGGCGGTGTGCGAGTCCGAGCAGAACACGATCACCTGGGCCTGGATCTGCTCGGCCAGCGCGCGCAGCCCCTCCGGGGTCGAGCGGTCGGTCACGGCGTGGCTGCCGACGAACGTGCCGGCGAAGAGCGCGGCGCCCCGGTCGAGCACTCCCTGGGCCTCCTCGTCGCTCACGGCCTCGTTGGTGTGGCGGACGTAGCCGAGAGACACCTGTGCGCCGGCGCGGGCGAACAGGCCGCCGAGTGCTACGGCGTCGTCCTCGTTGGCGGTTCCGTCGTAGGAGATGATGACGTTGGTGGGCATACCGATTCCCCTTTATGTCTTGTGTGTTGTGTGTGTTCAGTGGGATGTTGAGTTCGCGGTTCCGGTGGCGGCGACTCGCGGTGGGAGGTTCAGGCAGTGCCGGTGACGGCGACCGCTCAAGCTCTGGTTTCGCATTCATCCTGGCACCTTCCTTCCATAAGCGCCAGTGAACTTAGTTATCGCTGCGATAAGCTGTACTTATGCTCAATGTGAATCGGCTTCGAATCCTCCGGGAGGTCGCGCGCCGAGGCTCGTTCTCGGCCGCCGCGGATGAGCTCTCCTACACCCAGTCGGCCGTCTCCCAGCAGATCGCGACACTCGAGGCCGAGACGGGGATGACGTTGCTGGAGCGCCGCCCGCGCGGCGTCAGCCTGACCGCGGCGGGTCAGACGCTGGTGGGTCACGCCGAGGGCATCCTCGCGGGACTGGACGCCGCCGAAACAGCCATGGCGTCAATCGCGGGGCTACGCGGAGGACGGCTGCGCATGGCCTCGTTCCCCACCGCCGGCGCGACGCTGATGCCACTGGCGATCGCCACCTTCAGGACCCGCTATCCCGAGGTCGAGCTGACCCTCGCCGAGGGCGAGCCCGAGCAGATCGCGCCGCGGCTGCGCGCGGGCGATCTGGATCTGGCGCTGCTGTTCGAGTTCGACGAATCCCCTCTCCCGGACGACATCGCACGGATCGAGCTGCTCGAGGACCCGCTTTTCTTGGCGCTGCCGCGCGATCATCCCCTGGCCGGTAGGCGCAAGCTCCGTTTGCAGGACCTGCGCGAGGAAGCCTGGGTGCAGACCTCGAGCTCCAGCCCCTGCGCCCGCCACGTCGTCCGCAGTTGTCACGCGGCCGGGTTCGAGCCGCGTGTCTCGTTTGAGAGCGACGACTACCAGACGGTGCAGGGCCTCGTGGCGGCAGGTGTCGGCGTCGCGCTGATCCCCGAGCTGGCTTTGACGGTCCTACGCGAGGACATCGCGATCCGCGCCCTCTCCCCTCATCCGCCGGTGCGGCAGGTGATTGCGGCGACGCCCCCGGGCGCCCGTCTGCTGCCGGCGGCCCCGGCGATGCTCGCCGTGCTCGAGCAGGCGGCCACGCACTACAAAGCGCTCGGGGCGCCCGTCCAATAGACGGGCGCCCGATGCGACTGCGACGCATCCTGCCGTGGCCTCAGAGACTCTGCATCCCGTGGCCTCAAAAGCTCGGCATCAGCGGGCCGGGTTGGCCAGGTACGCCTGGTTGACCAGCCTGCCCAGCACTTCGTACCCAAGCGGCGATGGGTGGATGTCACCGTCGTCCGAGCTGCCGCCGGGGACTTCGGGATTGCACATTTCGGTGAACTTGCAGATCGAGGCCTGCTCCCGTGCCGGCTTGTTGCCACGGTTGAACACCGGGAACGGATTCGCAAACGTCACGTTCGGGAAGTGCGGCAGGATGTCGGCTTCGACCGCCGCGTTCAGCCCCTCCTGCAGCGCGTCGCTGCCGGGGAGGATCAACGCGTCCGGGTTGTAGAAGCCGACCAGGACGATCGGCCCTGTGTAGTGGCCCCCACCCGGTGAGGTGCTGTCCAGCACACCCAGGATGTCGCCGATGTTCGCGAGGATGTGCGGAACGGTGACTTTTTCCGAGGTCACCGCGATGCAGGCGACCACCGCGGCTTCAGGCGAAGCGCCGTATTTGCTTTTGCCCGTGTTGGTGAATTCTTCGGTGACTTCATTTTTGCACTGCGTAATCGCCGCGAGCTCGTCGTTGGAGCCGATGTTCAGCGTGATCGCCTGCACCGGGTGCGCCGGGTGACCTTCTTTGAGGATGCTCAACGCGTCTTCGAGCTGTGAGATCGACTGCCCGCCGACGCTGAGCGAGTTGTGCAGCGGCAGGCCGTCTACGTTGTTGTACGCGCAGGGGTGATAGTCGCCGAGCCCCTGCGGGTTGTGTCCAGCGGGTTCTGTCGACGTTTTCCCACCGAGGCCCGCGTTTTCGCCGATCAACCCATTCGAGGTCTCTCCCGGGCAGGCATCGTTGACGAGCGTGAGACCCCTGCCGACCTCGGATGGCCTGCTGAGGTCCTGGGCGAAGGCGTTGGTGAACCCTTCTTCGAAGTACGACGGTGACTCGTTGGGGAAGTTTTCGTTGAACACCTGCTCGCTGTAGCCGAAGCTGATCGAGTCGCCGAGCGCCAGATAGGTGCTGACGGGGGGCCTCGTAGCGGGCCTGGCGCCCGCTGCCGGCGCGAACGCCATGGCCACGAGCGCGACCAGCCCGATCACCAGCGCAAGTGGGCGTCCTAGCGGGGGGTGGTGGTGGGAACGGGTCGAACCGGCGAAGTCGTGTGCGGTGAGCATCTCTGCATCCTCCTCATCATCCTGCGCAAGGGAGCCCGTCCGCGAAGTTTCTGCGCCTCCGCGATGGACACCCATCTGACGGAATCAGTTCACGCTACTCCTTGGGTTGACATCTGTCAAACGGGTGGCGATGCGGAGGTGTCCAGGGTGTCAACGAACCCAATCTGTCCCGTTCAGGCGCGTTCGTCGGATGAAGACCCTGTGGGAGGCGTCGGGGATGCGCTCGACACGGGCGTCCGGAACCCAGCGGGGTTCGGGCTCGGCCAGCTCAGACCGTTCGTCCCAAACCGGTCGCGCTTTCAAGATCCGACAAAGACGAGGCGGCTGGGCGGAGCCAGTGGCCCCGCCCAGATCCGCTCGCCTGACGCGGCACGCATCCGCGTCACACGCCGCCGTGCTCTATGACACGTGGAGTATGGCGCCTGTTACCAGTTCGATGGCCTGGCTGCCCGCGAGTTCGCCGGCTGCACCTTTGCCTATTGTGCAGGTGAATTTTTCTTTCGGGAATGTCGCGGTCACGCCGCTTTCTGCGTTTGTCATGATTTGGTTGGGCACTTTGGGGCATTCATCTACGATGCCCGACCCTGTGCACTTCAGCTTGTATCCGCCGCCCACCGTGATCACATTGCGTACCGCACCTTCGACGGTCGCCAGTTCGGTGTGCCATGGCAGACCGACCGCTTCGAGCGTCGCGCCCGCGCAATGCATCGACGTACATTCGGACATCGTCCATGTTGTCACTTCACCTTTGCCCTGCGATTGAGCGAAGCCCCTGCCGGTGTCTACGCATTTGACGGTGATCGTACCGACGATTGGGATCGTGTCGGTCAGCGTGATCGTGCCTTTCGACTTGATTTCAGAGTTTCCCGTTATCGGCACGCCGTTACGAAGCCACATCGGCTGTTCAGTGGCGGCTGCCGGGGCGGCGCCCCACAGCGCGAGCGCCCCAACAATCGGAGCCATCATACGACAGGCCATCCTGGTGAAGCCAACATGCCGCCTCGTGCGAGACTTTCGATCGTCCATTGCTGTCTCCTTGTTTTCAAACACCGTTTGACACGGGACACGACCCGCCACATTGTTGAGCCAGGCCATCGCCCCGAACTTTAACGTGACTCTACGGAGCCCTGCTTCCCCCGTCAAGACTTAACACAAGAACGGCGAGGGTATTGATGTGACATCCGTATAGCGTCTAGGGTGGCGGCTCGGCGGAGGTCTTTGGATCACTCCCAGGCGATACTGAGAAAGCCGGTGTGCACTCGACCCGCAGGGCATGAGATACCCGCATACCGTACGGCGTTAGTAACCACGCGTTTGACGCTCCCGGCAACGCCGCACGCTTCGTGAGCACCCCCAAGGTGTTAAGGCGTGCGAGCAGCTTGGAGATCTGCTCTTGGCGGGCGATACCCACAGCCCTCGCGACATCCCGGTTGCTCACCCCCGGGTTCTCTGCCAGATAGTGCAGGCACTCCCGCGCACGATGAGCGCGCGGGTCGCGCAACGCGCTGGGAACGTCAATGTCGCCAGTGCTTTCGGAGTCCGGCCGCGGTTGGCGCGCGGAGAGAATCGCGAGCGCATGCGCTTCCCCCCGTTCGATCTCCACGGCGGCCGCGCCTCCCCCAGCGTAGACCACGGTGATGAGCCCCATCAGCGGCCCGAGCAACCCCACCAGCGGCTCCTTGCTCCCGGTGAGCAGCCGCGTATGGATGATGCCCAGCACCGACTCCATCACACCCGCCGCGGCCAGCGGGTTCACACGGGCGTCCTCGGGCATCGGCCAACGCTCGACGATCATCGCGGTGAGCGCAGCGACACGCCGCCCGCGATGCTCAAGCGCCCACGACCCCGCGGCCAGCGTCTCGACGAACCAGACCCTCGCCAGCAACGGCTCCTCGTCAAACAGCGCAAGCAACGACGCGAGCGCGGCGCGCACCCCCTCCCGCCAGCACTCCTCACCCTCGAACGCGACGAACATCAGCGCGTGCGCACGCCAATGCCCCTCGTCGATCACCGCCAGGAAACAATCCTGCAACCCGTCGAACGCTTCGTAGAACGTACCGCGCGACACTCGCGCGCGCGCACATACGCCGCTGACCGTCGTGCGCGCGAACCCCCGCTCCCCGACGGTGAGCACCATTGCGTCGAGGATCCGCGCGCGCTGCAATCTGGATCGGCCGGCCGACAGGGTGCTGTGGTGTGTAGATGGACCTCTACTGTCTATCTACTTCTTCCTCTTTCTCTTCCCCTGCTTCTTCTTGCTGTGCTTCTTGGCCTTCTTCGCCTTGGGGCAACCGGTGGTTGTGACCTTGGTGGACTGATGGATCACGTCACCGTTCTGTCCTACGAATTCGGTTGGCATCGCGAGCTTGCTTTTGCACAGATTGCCGTTCGCGGCCAGCGCGGAGAACTTGCTCTGCGGGAGGGTGAGTTCAAACGAGCCGATGGGCGCGTCGGGGACCGTCTTGAATGTGCTGCTCGTGATCCCGGCCTTTGAGATGAACGTCGTACCGATGAGGTCGACCGTCACGCCGTAGCCCTGCAGCACGACAATCAGGGAGGGAAAGGCTTCACCTCCGTGGCTGACGAAGTAAGCGGGGCCTTCCAGCGGGACGGGGATCAGCGGCGTGATCGCCTTGGCGTGACCGATGACCGACGCCGCGGGGCACCCCGCGGGGTTGGTGTTGAACTGCGCAGCCGTGCACGCTTTTTGCAGCGTCGTCAGCCGCGAGGGCAACTGCTTGGGGAGGTCGACCTTGACCCGCGCAATGTTCGCCTGAGACCCGAACGGCGCTTTGGGGTAGGTCAGCTTCACCGACAGGCTCGCACCATCTGCTTTCGATGTCTTTCCTGACGTCGAGACCGCGAATTTCGGGGCGAACCCAAGGGTCGCGCAGTTCGTCGCCTGAAACGGGACCGACAGCGCATCGATAGCGCCTTCCGTGCTCGACAGGCTCCCCGTGATGCTCGTCGGGTTGCAGTTCGTCGGGTTGAACGTGAACCCAGGCCGGGTGATCGTGACGTTGACGTGCTTGATCTGCAGGGGAATCCCGTCGATGTACTGCGGGATCTTGTACGGGCCTTCGTTATCGCTCGTGATCGTCAACGCCGCGGTGTGCGGGTCCACTTCGATCTTCGCGCGCACGATCACCTGTCCGAGGTTGTACGGGCCCGCGACCGCAGGGTTCACGATCGACAGGCCGAACGGGGCGCCCTTGTACGGGCCGGTGATGTAGACCTTGCCGCCCTTCACGCTAAACGGGTCACTACCGACACCGACCGACACGATCGTTTCCCCGATTTCACTTTCAGGACCGCACGTCCCCGCGTTTGCTTCGGCTTCGCCGCACAGCTTCACACCGGAGAGTAGGCCCGACAGGCCGGCAGGCATCTTCAGGCTGATCGCCTGCAGATTCTGGTTGCCGTCTTCGCGCGACATCGTCATCGTGAACGGGCTGAACGCACCGGCCTGGACGTTCGTCGTGCCCGCCGTCAGCGACGGGTCGAACGGCAGGCTCGCACCCGGGCACGGGCCGCCGCCGGGGCCATGGTCGATCTGGAAGGACGAGGATGTGTTGACCGGCCCGTTGCCGTCCCACGGCACAAACGACGCGTTCGTCGTGTACGTGCCGCAGCGCGAAGGCGTCGTCAACGGCGCGCGTTCCCCACCGAAGAAATGCAGCTCGAGGTCTTCGAACGGCAGGTCCGGAGTGTTCTTGAACGTCGTGACGATCTGTCCCGTTTCGGTCAGCTGCACTTCGCCCGTCAGCTTAATCAGGCTCCCCGACACCGGGTCTTCAGCGATAAGGTACATTGCGACGAGGCTCCCGAACGGGTTCGCGTTCTGCGCCGCCAAGTACACCGTGCCTTCCAATTCGTGTTCGAGCAGCGGCGTCTTGATCTTGACCGTGCCGATCTTCGACCCGTTCGGACAGAAGTTCCCGCCCGGCTGCAACGGTTCGGGCATTTCCGGCGTGAACGTCGCGGTCTTCACGCCCGGTTCGAATTCAGAGTTGAATTCGCTGAAGCCCGTGAAGCCGGCGAGACCCTCCGAGCACGCTTCCAGCCCATCGGCGCCCGCCGGGTTGATCGCCACACCTTCGGGCAGCGTCACCGTCGTATCCCGCAACGCCGACTCTGCCAGGCCATCGGGGTTCAATGCCGCCGTCTGCGGGACGTGCACGCCGACGGTCAGGCCTGATGAGGTGCTCGCATCCGCCGTGTCCGGGGACGCACTGATCGTGGGCGGGAACCTGAGCTTGGAGCAGCCCGTCAGCGATACGGGCGTGCCGGCGGCGTTGCGTGTGACCGTGCTCGCTTCCACGAAGTGGCCGGGGTCCTGGTAGGAGTCGGCGGAGATGGTCGAGCGCAACGGCCCATGGCAACCGGTAGGCAGCGTCAGGAAGACCTTGCGGGTCGGCCCTTCGCCCACCACGCCGGAGATCGTGAGCCTAGTGGAGAACACAGGCGCTTCGGGCGGAGCGTTGGTGACCGTCGCCTGGATCGGGTAGTCGCCGCCGGCAACGAGCCCGTTATTGATGAACACGTGTGTTTCGGCATAGTTGGTGCCGAGTTGCAGAGCGACGCCGCGCGGGGTGACCATGTTGTACACGGGGTCGTCAAGCTTAACGTCGCCAAAGAGGATGAAGTTGCTGTAGTCGACGTGGAAGCGGCCGAGAAGCGCTTCCTTTGGACACCCCGTGCCGTTTTCGCCGAACTGCAGTTCTTCGACCAACTGGTCCGGCGTGCACCTCTTAGCCGTAGCGTTGGGGTCCCCCACCAGCCCGGCGGGCAGATCGACGCTGAGGTCCTTGAGCGCTCCGTCCGGCTCCCGCACGTACGGCGAATCGGCGTTGGATTCTTCGGGCACGAAGTGCGAGTTCAATTCGATTGTGTTGACCAGCTCGTCGGGGTGCGAGCCGGCCTGGGTGTCCGGAGTTCCGTCTTCGTTCAGGAAGGAGACTCCGAAGCTCTTGATGCCGAAACCGAGGCCCTTCGTCGCGAGCATGCCGCCGGTGTGGCTCACGCCGCTGGCGTTGCCGGCAACGAGACGGAAGTGATACAGGAGGCCAGGCGTCAGGCTTTCTATCGCCGCGAAAACGGGGGCCGGGCCGGCGCCAGCGGGCGTCCTGTCGCACGGCACGCTGTGGTCGTAGGCACCCCGGCCGAACTCGTCCACAAGGCCGTATTCGAACTGGCAGGCAGTGACGGCGGCACCGCGAGGGTTTACGGTGCCATTGAGCGTCGCGCCCGTCGTCGTGATGCCGCTCGGCGTGTCCGTGGTCACGGTGGGGGTGTCGCTGCCGAACACATAGACCTTACCGTCAGCCGGGTTTGAGACGTAGATGCTCCCGCTGGCACCGTCGACGGCGAGCCCTCCCTGGCCAGCGCTGCTTGAGAGCTGCATTGCGCCGAAGCTCGAGACACGGGCTGCCACCGCTTCGGCTTCTTGTGATTCCGGGAGGTTCGTGTCCCCATTCATGGCTCCGATGTCCCACTCCACGATCGACGATTGGTCATCGACGTAGACGTGACCGGTCGTGACGTCGGCGGCGACAGCGACATCGCCGGATTCTCCGCTGTCAATCCGGCCGAGCCCCTCCAGCTTTTGCCCGAACTTGACTGCGCACGAGCACGACGGTTCATAGAGGAGGTAGTCGTCGCCCGTGGCGCTGACGGCGAAGCCGTGGGCCTTGGGGATGTTACCCGACGGCACACCTGTACGGACGTTTCTCGCGTCTTCCAGTTGTGCGATAAGGTGATTAGAGGAGGAGTCGTCGAACTCGTCAACCGCCACGAGCGTCGTGTACCCACCGTCCCCGGTGAGGACGTCCGCGCTGAGGTCGACGTGAAGCGTCCCACTCGCGTCGACCGCAAGACCCAGCAATTCGCGTTCCGCAGAGCCGGTCGCCGGTGGAAAGCCGGTAATCTGGCTGAGATATTCACCGGTTGGGCTGAACTTATCGATCACGCCGTGACCGGCGTCCATCACGTAGAGGTCGCCATTGGATGGATCGAACGCTTCGCACGCCGCCCCGGCCAAGCGCGGCTGATGATTCCAGCACGCATTATCGACCGTGACGGCGGCCGGTGTGCCGTACGCGCTCGTCGGGAACGAGAATGATTCGGCCGGCGTGTCGGCTCCCTCGAGCGTGTTCCCGGGTGCTTCCTTGGAGCCCACGGGGAAGTTGAAGTTGACCGGGGTGCCGTTCGCATCGAACTTGTAGACCGCATTCGTCGTGGCGATGTCGGCCACGTACACGTCCCCAGTCGATTCGTTGATCGCGATCCCGTTAGGGTTGGTGAATTTCGTCCCGCTCGAGGGGCCGAAGCTGATGTTCGCGAACGGGTGCGATTCGGCGAGCGCCGGGGACGCGCCCGCTCCCAGCGCCACGATCACAGCGACCGCGAGCGACAGTGCTGTTGGGATTCTCCCGGAGCGCGTCATCACTTACCCCTCCTGTTGGCGTGGGCCGGCTTCTTGGCCTTCTTCGCCGGCTTCCTCACACACTTGCCTTTCTTCTTGACAAAGCCCTGCTTGCACTTCACGGGCCTCGCCTTGGACGTCGCCTTCGGCTTGGTTTCGGGCGGGGCGAGATTGCCGGCGCCGGAGAACGTCTGGCTCGACGGCGCCCCGTAGATCGAGGGCTGCGGCGAGACAGGTGTGCGGCAGGCGTCGACTGTGGTGCACGGCGGCGGTGGGGAGGGCGCCGCGAAGCCGCCGGCCACGCGCGCGTCGTAGATCACCAACGTTCCTTCCTGATCGTCCTGCGGCACGAGCTGCTGGCGAGAGAGGAAGAAGACGTCGTTGCCGCTTTCGCTTGCGTCGATGAAGGCCGATCCCTTGGAGCTGGTCCCGCCTGAGATCAGATACAAGTGAGCGCTCTGGTACTCGTAAACGTCTGCCTGACTGTTCGTGTCGGAGGGCACCAGTGCTTCGCTGGTTTCAAAGAACAGGCGTCCGCCGTTCGAAAGGTAACGGGGCGCGTATTGTGACTGGGAAGGCTGGATGCTAGCTCCGCCGCCTCCGATACCGCCTCCGATAGGAGCCTCACCACTCGGGTTGCACGACGCGCAGACGAGTTGATTGGCGCTGGCGCTGTAGAGAAAGACCTCTTCCACCGGTTCGCCGACAGGCGGAGTGTTGTCATGGCCTGTCAGGCTCTTGGTGGAGTCGAATGCGAACCAGGTCCCGTCCGGCGAGGCCTGCCCTCTTGGAGAGTCGTTTTGTCCGAACGTCGCGATGAACGTTGTCGTCCCGCCATTCCACAGATACAGGTTTTGCTGGCCATTCTCGGCTCCTTCGACTACCTTGTTTCCTTCGCTGTTCATGTATTCCCGCGTGTTAGTTGCCAGCACTCCCTTCGCCACGAAATACATGTGGGAGTTGTCGTTGGCCCCGAGGACCGAGACGCTGAGGACGTCCGCGTGTTCGCCAGGTGTGGCGACGGTCAGGTCACTCAGCTCGCATTTGCTCGCGCCCTCCGGCAGGGCGCACTCATAGAGATCGGGTTCCCCCGATTCCGCGGTCGAGTCCGCGGTGAGTCTCCGGTCGTCGAGGAAGAAGACCTTCGTGCCATCGGCGCTGACGGCCTGTAGGGAGCCCCCTCCGCTTGGCCCGGGCCCTCCTTGCGATTCATCAACCTCAACGGTGCGTTCCCCGCTCAGGCGTACGTACAGGCTCGTGCCCGATGTGAAGAGGATGTGCGAGCCGTCGGCCGAGATCGCGTTGAGGCCGGAACGCGGTTTAGGGAGCGATCCCGCAACCGGCGTCCCGTCGGGCAGCAAGGTCAGGAGGCGGAGAGCGCCTTCGTCCCATTCATATAGATCTTCGGCGCCGTACGGCGCGTTGGATGCCAGGGGTGCGCGCTCGCCGAAGACCACGTGGCTGAGGTCGGCCGAGGCGCCCTTGAAGTGCGCGTCGGCCGGCGTCACGCCCGAGGGCGGGGCGTTCACGAGGCGGTAGGTTCCGACGGCGCTGTCGCGCAGCAAGAGGTTCAGGTAGCCGACGGGTTCGCCCGCCACCACCTGAAGACCTTCGGTGTTGCACGGTCCGTATATTTCATCCTCTGCCGCGCTGGTCAGCTTGCCAGAGCTGATGAGAGCTCTAGTGAGATCGTCCGAGTAAGCCATGACTTCGTCAGCGAACGCGTTACAGCCGATCCCTGAATACGACTCCAGCGGGATGATGTCTTCCAAACTCCAGCCGTCCGCCCCGCGCGTGGCGACATAGTTGAGGCCGCCCGTCGGCGCGCCGGGCAGCGGGTCGGACATTCGGGCCGGGACCGCGTTGCCGTCGCGGGCCGCGGGGAGAGAGCTAGAAAGGGATCTGATTACGGAGCTGGATTCGATTTCCACGGAGCTCTTAGTGGGCGTGGTCACGAGCTCATAGGCGCGGCAATCGGGAAGCCCGGCAGAGAAACCAGTGCGCAGGGTTTCGTTCGAGCACGCGCCATGTTCGGCGGCCGTCGTGAACGTCTGGTCGGGACCGACGGCTTCGCCGAGTTCATTCATGGCGACGACCCGATAGTGATAAGTCGTGGCCGGCGCGAGGCCGCTCGCTGCCGCCCACACGGCGTGAGGGGCAACACCTTCCCCGACGCTGCCTTCAGGAAAGGGTGTCGACTGGCCGTAGGCGGTGGTCGTGCCGTATTCGAAGCGGTAGCTCGTCTCGATCCCGCCCGGGTTGGCGAGCGCGCCGAGCTTCGCTTCGGAGACTCCCACTTCGGCGGTGAGCTCCTTTTCAACGGTGGGCGGCTTGGGCGGCCCGAAGATCGAGACGCGGCTGTTGTAGTCGTCGGTCACGTACACGCGGCCGCTGGACCCGTTCACCGCCAGCATGCTGAGCGACGGATGCGAGCTGGCTCTGCCGAAGTTGCCGGCACCGATGTCTGCGAGCTGGGCTCCCGAGGAGCTGTACTCCACCAGGTGGTCACATGGAGCTTCCAGCGAGCCACAGAAGTCGGCACTGTTTTCGACGATCGCGAACACATGACCGTGACCGTCGAGCGCCACAGAGCGCACGCCTTCGCTCTGGAACCCGCCGACCGGCACGTCAGCCGGGTTGAGCTCGTCGATTCGCTGGTTTCCGCTGTCGGCAACCCAAAGATTTCCAGAGGAGTCCACTGCCAGCCCGGCCGGTTCCTTGAGGGCGCCGGCGCCCGTGAACGTTTTGAGGAGCGTCCCTTGGGGGCTGTACTCCAGCACCTCGTTCTGGGACACGACCGGCACGTACACGTTGCCTGCCGAGTCGGCCGCGATCTGGACAACTGTGAAGAGGCCGAGGATGTTGCGGGATGCTTCGACTTCGAAGGACGCCAGTTGGGCGCCCGTGCTCGGGTCGTAGGTATAGATCGTGGCTGGGGCAAAGACTCCCGCTTCACCGAGCACATACACGTCGCCGTTGGTCGGGTTGACCGCAACGCCGGAATAGAACGCTTCCCCGAACGGCGACGGCGGCGAAAGCAGCTTGCCTGCGGCGTCGAACTTGTTCACGGGCTCCTCTCCGAAGGTGGAGAAGTTTAGGAACCCAGCTACGTAGACGTCGCTGTTCGACTGATCAACCGCGACACCGAAGGCCCCTTCTGAGCTGAAATTGCCGTATGAGACAAGCCGTGGTGGTTCGGCCTGGGCGGCGGTGGCGGAGAGCGCGAGCAGACCACAGAGAACACAGAGGGTTATGAGGGGGGTGGCGATCAAGCCGCGCGAAGGCGCACCACTTCCTTGAGCGTGCAGGAGACCACGGAGTGCCGCGAAGAGGCCGGTCTTCGGGGGGGAAGCGGACTTCGCGGGGGGCTCTGTGGGTATCACCTGTTCTCCTTGGTGGGGGTGTGATGGTTCATGCGGTTTGACGCGACCGATCGGAGATCGGCCAGCAGTTGGTTGGGTCGATGGGTTGAAGACCAGGAGCGCCGCGGTCCCGGATCAGTAGGACCGCGGCGCTCACCGCTTACAGCACCCGCGCGTGAGGGAGCACGCGACGGAGCCTCTTCGAACGCCACCGGAGAGGGAGTGGTGACGCTCGAACAAGCTCCCCGGCCGGCGAGCCGAGAACGAGGAATACCGCGCGGGTTGACGCAGCAGCTGAAAGATCGGGCCTGCTCCCGCTGAAGCAGCGGCCCGACACCAAGTAGGTCCGCCTGACGCATCACTTCTTGCCGCCCTTCTTACCCTTTTTGGGCTTCGCCTTCGCTTTCTTCGCGGGCTTGGCCTTCCCGCAGCCCGTGACGCTGACCGGCGTAGATTGGTAGATCACCGCGCCGTTCTGAGCGACAAATTCGGTCGGCATCACAAGCGGCGCCGCGACGCTCTTTTTGACCTTCACGGTCACGCGCCTGTTGTGCCCATGCACGCGGCGGGCGACGCGCTTGCTCACCGTCACGGTCTTCGTGGAGGCGCACAGGTTGCCGTTGGCGGCGAGTGCTGAATACTTGCCCTCAGGCAGCGTCAGTTCGAAGCTCGTGACGGGCTGGTCGGGGACGGTCTTGAACGTGCTCGACGTGATCCCCGCTTTGCTGATAAACGTGGAGCCGACGAGGTCGATCGTGACGCCGTAGCCCTGCAACACGACGATCAGGCTGGGGAACGCTTCCCCGCCGTGGCTGACGAAGTACGCGGGACCTTCCAGCGGGACGGGGAGGATCGGTGTTATCGCCCTGGCATGACCCACCACCGAGGCCGCGGGACAACCCGCGGGATTGGAGTTGAACTGCGCGGCGGTGCACCCCTTTTGCAGGGTCGTTAGGCGGGAGGGGAGTTGTTTGGGGAGGTCTACCTTGACGCGGGCGATGTTTGCCTGCGATCCCTGCGGTGCGTTGGGGTAGGTCAGCTTGACGGTGAGGCTCGCGCCGTTTGCTTTGGATGTCTTACCCGAGGTCTGCACTTTGAACTGGGGTTTGAACGCGAGGTTTTGACAGTTCGCGAGCTGGAAAGAGTTGTTGACGGTGACGGGGGCCTGGTCTGCGGGGTTTGTGAAGTCAGCGCCGCCGCCGATCACGGTCGCGGTGAGACTCAACGGGTTGCAGTTGGTGGGGTTGATCATGAACTGGGGCCGGTTGATGTAGACGCGGATATCGCGGACATGGATGACGATCCCTTTGATGATGTGCGGGATCTGGTCAGATGCGCCCGCCGGGATACTGACGGCCGCCGTTTGCGGGTTGATGAACAGTGGGAGGTGCACCACTACGGTCCCCAAATCGAACGGGCCGACCTTTGCGGAGGTTACCGACGCGATCGAGAACGGCGCACCTTCAAACGGGCCCGCCAAGTACACCTTCCCCGGCGTGTAGGCCAGGACAGACCCCACGCCGGCGCCGACGAGGGTATGCCCGATTTCGCTCGCGGCGGGGCACGATGGGTTGGTTTCCTCCTGCGCACCGCTCTTCGTCCTCGCCAGCGCGATGTCTGCTTCGGCGCAGAACGGGATACCCGAGAGGTTCGCGGTCAGGCCCGCCGGTAGCTGGGAGGCGAACCCTGTGATCTCCTGTTCGCCGTCGTTGCGGGTGATGCGGATGTCCAGCGGGGTGTACGCACCGGCGTTGTTGTTCAGCGTCCCCCCGATGAGACCGGGATGAAACGGCGGGACACCCCCGGCGGGACAAGCACCCCCGCCGATGCCCTGTTCGATCGCGAAAGAGCTGGTCACGTGCAGCGGGGTGAGCGGGTCAGACCATGGTGTGAGCGCTGCTTCTGCGGTGTAGGTCCCGCACGCGGGCGGGCTGACCAGCGGGGAGGTCGCTCCCTGACGAAGTTTGAGCGTGAACTTGCTGAACGGGACCTGCGGGTTGTTGTCGAACGTCGTGACGAGCTGCCCCGTCACTGGGTTCGGTTCGATATGTCCCGCAAGCTTGACGACTATGCCCCGGGCGGGGCTCTTGACGACGATGTACAGCGCCAGCAGCGAGCCAAACTTGTTTTCGAAGGGCTTGGCGACATAGATGCTGCCTGACAGATCTTCTGCGAGTACCGGGGTTTCGACATCGACCGTGCCGATCTTCGATTCTTCAGGGCAGCCCGCCCCAGGCGGCGAGGAGGAGGTTTCCGATTCGAACTGCGCGGTGGTGCAGACGCCGAGACCCGACCCGGCGGAAGGGTTGATCGTGTACCCGACCGGCAGCGTGAGGCTAGTGTCCTTGAGGTTGGACGTCGCCGATGTGAACGGGTCACTCCACGTTTGTGGCACAACCAACGATACGTCGAGGCCGCTCGGCGATTCCGCGGAGCGGGTCGTCGGCTGCACTTCGACGGCCGGGTCGAAGTGCACGCGTTCGCATTCGCCGATCGGACCGACTTCCGTTTCCGACTTCGACCATTCTTCGGGGTGCTCCCAGGAGTCGGCTTCCATCGTCGCGGTGAACGGGCCACAGCTCGTTGGGTCCGCGAGAAACGGCCTGACGGGAACGTTGACGGTCTCGCCGCCGTTGTAGCAATTCGTGTGTTCTGTCCCCTGCGGAAGGCATTCTAGGCCGCGTTCGGGGTCGTGAGCTTTGGCGGCGGGAACACCCCAGACGGTGGCGGAGATGGCGTGGGGCTCGCCGACCTGTTCGATGTTCGGGGCGGTGATGGTGAGGCCGGAGTCACCCGGACGCACGCTGACCGGCATGACACTCGTGATGAAGGCCGACTTGAAGCCGAGCTCGGCGGTGACGCCGAAGCTCGTGGTTTCCATGTTGTACAGAGGGAAGGTATCACGCTGAATGGGTCCCACGGAATTCAAGCCGGTGAGGTCGAACGTGATGGTGCCGACCTGACTGGCGAACGGGCACTGAGAGGCGGTCGCGTGGGCAGGCTGCGACGTTTCCATTTCCGGCAAGGCGTGCGTGAGGAGCTGGGCGACGGTGCAGGTAGGCACGGCCGTGTTGCTAGCCATGAAGCCCGCCGGCAGGTTTATCACGACGGTGCGGAGGTCGTTGAAGGTGTGGCCCGCAGAGTCGTGGGCCAGGTCGAATTCCGTGGTGAGATCCTCGTGCGCGCCCGCCTGGAGAGTGGACGGGAGGAGGTGGAAGGACGCCGGGGCGATTTCAAAAGGTTCGGTGCTTGGCTGCGCGGCGGCCGGTCCGGCGAGCGACAGCAGCGCCGTGGCAAGCATGGGCAGGCAGATCGCCACACTGCGGGCGGCCTTGCCGTGGCGGCCAGCGAGATGCGTCGGGGTGGTTCTGGGAAGCGACATCATCCCGTTTTCCGATGGTTGCTCTTTTTGGACTTCGGCCGAGTCCCCTTCTTCTTCGAGGGCGCCTTGCAGCTCTTCTTCGATTTCCCCTTTTTCGGCTTGCATCGCGTCTTTGCTTTCGGCCGGGTCTTGGGCTTGGCGTGGGGTAGTGCTGGGAGCAGAACGTTGCCGGCGCCTTGGAATGTGGAGCTGGACGGGGTGGGGTCGCTGGGGGCCGCGAACGGCGTGGAGCAGGCGTCGCCTTCGCAGGCCACAGGGCGCGGGGGTTCGGGGAACCCGCCGCCGATGCGGGCGTCGTAGAAGTCGCCAGCGGTGTCGTTATCGCCCGGCACAAGCTGGGAGGAGGTGTAGAAGAAGACGTCGCGGCCTTGTTCGCTGACGCCGAGCAGAGCCACGAGGTAGCCGTCGGTGCCGGGAGTGATGAGACTGAGGCAGCCCTGAAGGTGGGCGCAGCCCCCGACGCCATCGCGGCGCCACTCGTACACATCGTTGGAAGGACTGCCCGGGTCCCTATTGAGATAGACGGTCTTACCGGTGGAAAGCGACTGGATTTCGCCGTTTACGTCGGATGGCAGGAGAGCTGAGGCGGTCTCGAAGAAGGAGTAGTCGCCGTCGGCGGAGGAGAACATGCGAGTCGCGACGCTGCCGGTCGGCCAGCTGGTGGATAGCGAAGTTCCACTCGTTTCGACATGGAGCTTCGGGTTCGGGTCAAAGGGGGAGGCGCAGGAGATGCACTCGACGACATCTTCGGCGCTGTCATACCGGTAGCGCTGGTTGCTGGGGACCTGCCCTTCCCGACCTTCAGGTAAAGGCTCGTTGGCGCCGCCGGGTAGCGCGGCGACTCCACGCGCGTCAAAGTAGAGGTAGCGTCCGTCGGGGCTCGATTCTGAAGGAATCGAGGCACCAAGTTCCGCCGCCGGCGCCGTCGTCGCCTGGACCAGGAAGTGGAGGTTTTCGGTGGGAATGTCGTAGCGATAGATGTCGGCCTCACCGCCCGAGGTGGATGGCGCTTCGGTGGTGAGTTGAGCGAGTGCGAGGAGGTAGATCGCGGTGAAGTCGCGGGACAGAAGAATTTCGCTCGAGCCGTTTCCGTTGACCGTGGGCGTCGAGAAGACGGGCTTGGCGGTGGCGGATTCGACGTCGTAGAGGAGGAACTCGCGCGTTCCGCCGCTTGGCTTTTCCAGCAGAAGCTCGCTGCCGTCGTTGTTTGCGCCGGCAAACACGTATGCGCCGAGGTCGAGGGTCTGGTCGGTGGCGGCCTCGCGCATGTAGAGGTGCGTGGGTTCTGAGCAGTTGGAGCCAGGGACGGCTTCGAAGAAGACCCGGGAGCCGTCAGCGGAAACGGCATGACGGCTGGTCGGCACGCCGCTTTCCCGGGCGCCTTCAAGACCGTTGACCATCTTGGCGCCGCAGGCGCCGATCGTGTGGCCTTCGGAGTTGACGTTTGCCTGCTGCAGTTCGCCGTTCGAGTATTCGTAGAGATCCATGCCCTGTTTGGTGCCGGTGAAGGACCCCAGGAGGGTGTGATCCTCGACGCCGAGGATCAGCTTGGAGAAGTCTTCGGAGGCCGCGACCCAGCCTTCTTCACTTCCAAAATAGTGCGGCGCGTCTTTGAAGGGGACCGTCGCGACGGTGGCATAGGGGCCGCCGGGGGCACCGGCCTTGAATTCCACTTCGCTCGAGGAGACGCCCAAGCCCGGTTCGCCCGCCCCGGTCGTCCATGCCGAAGCGAAAGCAAACCGGGTAAGGTCGGGACTGAAGATCTGCGGGAGGTAGTGGTTGAAGCCCGTTTCGGGCTGCGGGGCGCCCGCGGTCATCTGCCAGCCGCCGGCGGCGCGAGAGAAGAAGTACGGCGCCTGACCCGCCCCCGGGCCCGCACCCCACCGGGTCGACTTCGACATGAACATGAAATGGTTGCCGTCCTCACCGGGAACCGTGCCCGTTTCGATGAACGGCGCCTGGTATTTGAACGCATCCTCAGCACCTTCCTTATCGACCGGGCTGATCTGCTCATAGGCACGGCAATCCGGCAGAAGGCCAGAGAGGCCCGTGCGGAACGGTTCGTTTTCGCAGGCGCGCTGCGCTTCGATCGTCGGGTCGGGAACCGTAAGCGCGTGTTCTTCCCCCTCGACGACTGGATTGCCCGGCGAGGTGTTCGTCGCCGAGACACGGTAATGGTAGGTCCCGCCCGGCGTCAACGCCGGCAGGTCAGCGCCGAGGACCTGGGCGACTGAGCCGGAGCCCACGTCGACGGTGGGGGTGCTTTCAGTGCCGGCGCCAAACGCGCCGCCGTCAGCCGTGAAAGCACCATCGGAGATGTATTCGAAATGGTAGTGAGTGTCGTAGGCTACGCCGCCCTGCTGGGTGGTAGCAACCACGACCGAGCCCGAAGGCGTGAGACCTGAGGCGTCCCCTTCGATCTGCGGCTGGTTGCTGCCAGCCAGAGGACTCGCTTCTTCATGGCCGAAGTCGACGGTATACGGACCGCCGGGACCCCCAGTGACTGAATTCTGGAGCGTCGTCCCTTCGGGTACGCTGGACAGGTCGTTAAGCGCACGTCCAACGGTTTCGCCGACGGCATCGAACGGCAGGTTCGCGGTGACAGAGACGGCAGAAGCGCTCGCCGTCGCATTCGCGGAGAGGGTCAGTTCACCAGTGAAATCGGACGGATAGCTGACGCCGGTGATCGTGGTGTTGGCGGGGATACCCGCGCCGCTGATCGCCTCACCGACAGTAAACGGGTTCGGGCCCGCGGAAGTCAGTTCCGCTCCGGAGACAAATTTCGTGGTTTCCTTGGTGAGTTCGATGGTCGTCCCCCTCACGCTGTTTATATGGGTGTCCGGCGCGATCCCGGGGCCCGAGATCGCCTGGCCGGCGCGGAACTGACCGGCGCTGACGACGACCCCGGTCACCTGGAAACCTTCGATGCCGCCGCTGGAGGTAGTGGTAGGTCCTTCAACGGTCCCGGTGCCTTTGGCGGCGGGCAACGGGATGGCGGTGAGGGCCGGGGAGCCGCTGGTCAGCGTGGCGGTGGTCGCGCCGCCGGTGCTCTGGCCGTTGAAGCTGAGCGCGAACGTGCCGCCGGTGGGGGCGCCTTCGAGCGTGATCGTCTGTTCCTCGCTGGTGGGGGCGCTGTTGGGGTTGACAGACGCGAGCAGCCGGAGCGATTCGCCGTGCAGAGCGTGCGTGGCGAAGGTGACGGCGGCGGGCGGACCACTGGTTTCGAAGCTGCTAAAGCCGCTGGTCTCGGTGGAGACCGGTTCTCCGCGGAAATTCTGGCCTTCCCCGGCCGCATTTTCAGCGAACAGGCGCACGTAATAGACGGTGGCCGGTTTGAGGCCGGTGATCGTCACCTCGGCAACAGGAAACGGCCCTCCAGCGGGGGTCCCTTCGGCTACAGCCTGAGACACCACACCCGCACCATCGGGAAGAGGGCTCCAAGGACCACCTTCACGCGGAGCCGATTCGAAGCGCCAGTGAGTTTCCAAACCGCGAGGGTTGATTTCACCCCGGAGGTGCACCGAAGTCGCGGTGACGTTGCTGACGTAGGAGGGTCCCTGAGGTCCGACGACGGGCACGCCCGCGGCGAGAGCCGGCACAGCACCGGCCGCCAAGCACACGAACAACGCGAGAGGAACCGCCGCTACGACGCCAAGACAGCGGCGGCGGCGCGCGATGACCGACAGCGCACCGCCCCCCCGGGCACCCAGAGCGAACAGGATGCGACGCCCCACGCCAGACCGCCCGCCACCGCAGCGGCGCTCGCCGACGTGGCTCAGCGTGGCGCCACCCGTGCCGGTCATTAGCCCGTCACCGCCCAAGTACCTTCGGCGGAGACTTCTTCACCGGCTGTCGTCGGTTTTTCGGTTTCGAAGACCAGCTCCAGTCCGACGGTGCCAGTTGCTCCGACCCCGGCCGGAAGGAAGTTCACGGGGGCGCCGATGTATTTCAGCTTGCCCTTGTGGAGTGCCGATTCTCCTTCGTAAACGCACAGGACGCCTTCTGCGGCTGTGGGTTCCTCGACGGTGCCTTTGCAGTTCGTGGTGGTCCCTTTGAACGGGATGACTTCCATGCTCGGTTCGGCTGCCAAGCGGATCGTGAAGGAGATCGGGGTCGTCTTGTCTTCCCCTTCGGCGGTCGCCGTTCCGCGGACGTCCCAAGCGCCCGTCTCGGTCGCGCCTTCCGGCAGCTTGCCGCCAGCGGTCCATGGCGAGCCTTCTTTGCCGTTAGCGCCGTTTTTGCCCGGAGGGCCTTCTTTGCCCGCGGCGCCCGTCGCGCCAGCCGGCCCCTGGGGCCCCTGCCCGCCGCCGGGTCCTGCCGGTCCGGCAGGTCCCGGAGAGCCTACCGATCCCGCCGCGCCATTCGCCCCGTTCTTGCCATTGGCGCCCTTCAGCGCCTTGAGCACCTTCGGGCTGATCTGCTTGGTCGAGGTGATGAGAAACTTATTCGCGGCGTAAGCGCCGCCGGTCATCGCGAACAGCAGCGCGAGGGTCGCGGCGACGTTGGCGTAGGTGAAGCGTTTGCGTATTGCTGAGAGCATCATCATCGGTTATCTCTCCTCCTCCGGGAGTCGAGCGTGCCGGCGCTCAGCGCAGCGCACGCGGATTGGGTTACGGTGCTGAGAATGTGAGCGCGAGGGCGAGGGACAATCCCCGCGATTTTCATTGCTGCCGATTGCCCTCGCATCACGCAGCCGTTTCCTGGTCGCGGGTGTTCGTACCCAGGCGCCGCGCGACCTGCCGACCCAGGGGTGTGAGCGCCCACGCGTTGGGCTCGCCCTTGGCGTGCCCTTCGCCCGTGTTCTGGGTGAGACCCAGGCGCTCAAGGCGTGCGAGCAGCTTCGAGATCTGGCCCTGGTCTGAGATCCCCGCCAGCTCCGCCGCGAGGCGATTGCTCACCCCGGGACGTTGCGCGATCGTCTCCAGCACCAGCGCGGTGCGATACGTGAGGCGCATCGGCACACCCGCCAGCGGATCGCCCGCGCCACCACGACCATTACCACCCGCATCCCCCTCCATGGCGTCATGGGTCCGGTGCTTGGCGTCACCCGGCGTAGCAGCAACGGGGACGGGACGGGCCTGCTCACGACGAGCGGCCGCGGGTCCCAGGTAGGGCAGCACGATCATTCCCATCAATTCCCCGAGCAGGCCCGTCAGCGACGGCTCATACTCGCCCCGGACCAGCCGTCCGTAGACGATGGTGAACGCGGCGCCGACGAGACCCTCCGCGGTCACCGGTGGACACTCGACGCCCTTTGAGGTGCCCTCAAATCGCCCCTGGTCCACCACCCGCGCCAGTTCCGCCAGGACACGCTCGCGACGCTCGAGCACGCGTGGTCCGCCGCGCAGCGCCTGCACGACGCAGACCCGCGCGAGCGCAGGCTCGCGCTCGAAGAACGACAGGATCGTCCACAACCCCGTTCGCACACGCTCACGCCAGGACAACCCGTCGAGGTCCGTCGCGACCAGCTCATCGCGGATCATCGCGACGACGCTCTCCAAGGCCGCAAGCAGGCAATCCTCACGATTGCCGAACAGGTCATAGAACGTGCGCCGCGACACCCGCGCACGCGAGGCGATATGCGCGACCGTCACCCGCGGATAGCCGAGGTCCTCGATCGCTCCCAGCGTCGCCGCGAGCAGACGCGCGCGCTGGATCTCCACCACGCGTTCGCGCGGCGCCTCACCGTGCGCCGCTCGCGAGCGCACCGCATCCGAGCGTCCACGCGCGCGGGCACGTACCGGCGTGCGCGCAGCCATCACGCGACCCTCCCCGCGAGAGGGCTGGGCGCGCGGCGCGGTTCGGCGGCTAGACCGGGGCTACCAAGCGGACAAGAGAGAGAGAGAGAGAGAGAGAGATGTGTCAGCGCTGCTGACGCATCTACCGACGGGCCCATTCAGGCTCGCAGCAATCCCCGACACGTATGTTCCAAACGAACTCACGCGAAAACCAGCTCCCTCACCGAAGCGATCCAGGTCCCTCTCCAAAAGAAACCCTCTATAAGCGCTACCAGGTCGACCACAAGGGAAGACCCAAACCCGATCCTATGTCTTCAACGTCCAATGACAAGACGTAAACAACTGACACAACATAGCTCAAGTCGAAACACTTGTCAAGCCCCCAACCGCCATATCCGCCCACGCCCTTCGGACAGCCACCGAAAAACGCCTCCGCGACACCGACGGGTGCGGTGAGCGGCGCCTGCTGCAAACCGACGCAGGGACCGGCTTGCGGCTCACCCCCGAAGCCCGCCACCGTCCGCGGCGGCTGTCATCGTGATCGCCATGAGCATTCTGTTGCTGATCGTCGGACTCCTGCTCGGCGCCGCGTGCGCCGTCGCGCTTGGGCGCCGTGGCGGTCATGCGCGCGAGGACGAGCAGCGCGAGCGCATGCGCGACGAGCTGAAGGCGATCTCACTCGACGTGCTGGCTCAGACCGGCGACTCGCTCGCGCAGCGGCTCAACGAGGCGCGCCGGGCCGAAGAGGAGCGCACATCCGGCGAGATGGCCAAGCGCGCGGAGGAGATCAAGGGGCTCGTGCGGCCCGTCCACGAGAAGCTCGGCAAGGTCGAGTCAGAGCTCGGGCGCCTGGAGCGCGAGCGTCGCGATTCCCAGGTGCAGCTCTCGGAGATGGTGCGCACGCTGAGCGCCGGCACCGACACGCTGCGCAAGGAGACCGGTGAGCTCGTGTCCGCGCTGAAGCGCCCGGAGACGCGCGGGTCCTGGGGTGAGATCCAGCTGCGCCGGGTGGTCGAGCTGGCGGGGATGGTCGCCCACTGCGACTTCACCGAGCAGTCGACGATCCACACCGACGACGGCCGCCTGCGGCCCGACGTGCTCGTGCGCCTGCCCGGCGGCAAGGTGATCGTGGTCGACTCCAAGGTCCCGCTCGACGCCTACCTCGCCGCGATCGAGGCCGGCGCGGAGGACTCACAGCGCGAGCTGCACCTCGCGCGCCATGCCAAGCAGACGCGCGATCACATCACCAAGCTCGCCTCCAAGGGCTACCAGCGCCAGTTCGACTCAACGCCCGAGCTGGTCGTGATGTTCGTGCCCTCCGACGGCATCTACCAGGCCGCGCTCGCGGAGGACCCCGCGCTGATCGAGTACGGCGTCTCCCAGCAGGTGCTGATGGCCACCCCCACCACGCTGATCGGCCTGCTCAAGGCCGTGCACTACGGCTGGAGCCAGGAGCAGATCGCCGACTCCGCGCGCGAGATCGCCGAGTCCGCGCGCGAGCTGCACCGCCGGCTGGGGACGTTCGCCGACCACCTGTCCAAGCTCGGCCGTCAGCTCGACTCGGCCGTAAACGCCTACAACAGGGCCGTCGGCTCGTTCGACAACAAGGTCGTCCGTCAGGTGCGCGCGATCGAGCAGGCGGGCGTCACCTCCGAACGCCAGGTCGACGCGCCCCCGCCGATCGAGACCGCGGCGCGCCCCGTCACCGCACGGTTGGAGCCCGCGCCGCAGGAGCCTCCGGCGGAGCAGGCCCAGGGGGAGCAACCCCCGCCGAAGCGGGTCCCGATCGCACCTCGTCGTCCCGCGGTGCAGGTCGCGTCGGTGCCAGAGCATGCGTCCGAGTCCGCCACCGGGTCCGAGTCCGCGTCAGACCCCGCCGCCACGCCATCAGAACGAGCAGCGTAAGCGCGACCGGCACCGTCGCCGGGAGCTCGTCCACGAAGAAGAACAGCAGGTCGAACCCCAGCGCGAGCAGCGCCGTCAGCGCCGCCCCGCGCAGCTGCCGGCGCCGGCCCATCGCCGTTGCCAGCAGCGCGCCGAGAACCCCGGCGACGAACAGGTCTCCATAGCCGATCAAGGCCGAGCCGAACACCGCGCTCTGCAATCGCGGCAGCCCGACCGCCGGGTGCGCGGCATTCAGTGCGTTGTTCGGCTTCTGCAACAGATCGGACACCACCAGCGCCGTGTCGGCCGTCGCCATCGCCACGATCCCCGCGGCCAGCCAGCGCGGGGGCGTGACCGCCGCCAGCAGCACCCCGAGCGCCGCGCAGCTGAGCGCCGACAGGCTCAGCGCCGCCGCCTCGCCCGCCAAGCCACCGCGATCCGCCCAAGCGAGCGCGAACAACGGCGCCACCAGCAGCGCCCTTCTCGGACGGGGCGGGCCGGCATCCCACGCCAGCCACCCCAGCGCGAGCGCCGCGAGCAGGGGCACGGCGACCAGCGCCAGGTACGTCAGCCCGTCGGCGCTCGCCCGTTCGGCCTCACGCGTGATCAGCACAAAACCGATCACCGACGCCGGCGGGATCAGCGCCCAGCGGCGACCCCGCAGCCGGTCCAGTGTCCGCGCCTCCAACGCGCGCGGAACAGCCACCAGCGCGCCCTGGGCGAGTGACAGCAGGGCGATCGAGATCGAGAAGGGAAGCATCGTCCTGCCCAACATAGGGACTCACCAGGGGCTCGCGTCCCACTGGCCGGCAGGTCCATCGATGGGCCTAAACTCTCCGCGATGGTCGCCAGCCCGCAGCCGCCGCCCAGCCCGCGGCACCTCTACCGGCGCCGGCGCACGGTCGCCGCGATCGTCGCCGTGGCGCTCATCGCGCTCCTGATCGCGGCCCTGAGCTCGCGCGGAAGCAGCACACACGCGACCGCGAAAGCCGCCACCCACGCAGCCGTGACCGTCAAAAGGACGCCCGCCGAAACACAGGCGCTGACGAGAGCAGCCGAAGAAGGGGCGATCAACCACGTCCTCTCCTACACCCCGGCGGTCAGAGCAGGTGGCACGAAGGGCAACGAGGTCGCGCTCACCTTCGACGACGGCCCCGGCCCCTACACCCAGCAGATGGTCTCAGAGCTCAACAAGCTCGGCGTGCATGCGACGTTTTTTGCGATCGGCAAGGAGGAGCAGTACTTCTCGGCGGGCACCCTCCTGGAGATCCGCTCCGGGGATGTCGTCGGCGACCACACCGAGACGCACCCGATGCTGGCATCGCTCTCCGCCCACGACCAGTACGAAGAGCTGTTCGAACAGATCGCGCGCATCGAACTGCTCGACGGGCCCCGGCCGCGGTTGTTCCGTCCCCCCTACGGCTCGTTCAACACGACCACGTTCAAGCTGCTGCACAAGCTGCACCTGCTGATGGTCCTGTGGTCGACCGACACCTCCGACTACACCCTCCCCGGCGTCCAGGCGATCGTGCAGAGCGCGCTCGCCGGCGCCCACCCGGGCGCGATCATCCTCATGCACGACGCCGGCGGCGACCGCTCGGAGACGATCGCCGCGTTGCCCGGGATCGTCTCCGGCCTGCGCAAGCGCGGCCTGCAGCCCGTCACCGTGCCGCGACTGATGCTCGACGACCCCCCACCCCCGGGCCGGCCGCTGCCGACAAGCCTCGCAGGGGACTAATTTCCCAACTGCACCGTCTTCACGATCAGCAATAGCACCGCGACAACCAGGTAGCCCCGCAGCAGCAGCATCGCGAGCCGGCGTCCCGGCGACCACACCGGTCGCTCAAGCAGCGCCAGCGGGGGCATCGTCCACGTCTGGCGCTTCTCCTTCGGGATCTCCCCCCCCGCGACCAACACCGCGGCCGGCCCTCGACGGGCGAGCGCATAGCCGCCCATCGCCAGCAGCCCCAACGCGAGAACGATCGACAGGTATACGAACAGCGTCGTCACGTCGATGCCCGGGAACATCGTGCTCGCCATCAGGATCAGCGACAGCTCGATCAGCACTCCCACGATCACGCTCGCGACCGCGTTCAGCCAGGGCGCGTTGACCCACGGGCCGAGCACCTCGCGGTCGTTGCACAGCAGCAGCAGGAACACCGTCGCGCTCGGCAGCAGCACGCCCGCGAGCGCCTGCACCGAGGTCGTGATCAGGCCCAGCGGCGCGCCCGGTATCAGCACGATGCCGGCCGCCACGGCGACCATCAGCGTGAAGCTCGCGTAGAACCCCTTCGCCTCCAGCGGACCCCTGTTCAGCGAGTGCTTGGCGCCGAACACGTCCCCGAATGCGTAGGAGGTGGACAGCGTCACCGCCGCCGCGCCGATCAGCGAGGCGTTCAGCAGGATGATCGCGTAGAACGTGCCGGCCGTGGAGCCGAGCGCGCGGCCCAGCTCCGTGGCGACCGCGCCGGCGTTGGAGAAGTGGCCGAAGTACGGCGTTCCGGCGAACGCGAACGCGGTCACGGCGATGATCGCGCCCGCGCCGATCACGACCACGAACGCCCCGATCACCGTGTCCGCGCGCTCGTAGTTGATCCAGCGCGTGGTGATCCGCTTGTCGATGATGTTCGACTGCTGAAAAAACAGCTGCCACGGCGCGACCGTCGTGCCGACGATCGCGATGATCAGCAGCACCGCCGTCGAGCCGGCGCCGCCGTGAATGCTCGGCACGAACGTGTGCTTGGCGATCTCGCCGACATGCGGGTGGGCCAGGATCAGCAGCGGGATCACCAGGAAGTTGGCGATCACGAACACGTACATGAACCGCTCCCAGCTGCGAAAGCTCCCGGTCGAGGTGATCCCGATCAGCGTCGCCGCCGCGAGCGGAACCGCCACGTGGGAGCTGACGCCGAAATACTCGAGCGCGAGGCTGACCCCGATGAACTCGGTCACGATCGTCAGGAAGTTCAGGATGAACAGATCTCCGACCGAGAACCACCCCCAGAAGCGCCCGAACCGCTCGTTGATCAGTCGCGCGTGCCCGACGCCGGTGACCGCGCCCAGACGGATGACCATCTCCTGATTGACGATCAGCACGGGAATCAGCAGCACCAGCACCCACAACAGGCTCGTGCCGAAGTTCTGTCCCGCCTGCGAGTACGTCGAGACCCCGCCCGCATCGTTGTCCCCGACCATCACGATCAGTCCCGGGCCCATGATCGCCAGCAGCGCCATGCCCCGCGAACGCCAGCCGTGACGCTCGCCGGTGTCGTGCATGCTGATCGTCCCCAGCGCGCCACGGATGTCGCCGATATGCGCCTCGTCGAGTACCGGAGGCACGCCCTCGGGCCGCGGCGAAGCGGACGGCGACGCGCTCTCGGGCGGAGGGACGCCTGAGCCTGGGCCCGGACCCGAGCCCGGGGGCATAGGGCTTCCGTCCACGGGCTGACCCGCGCCGGGGGGCAGCGTCGTCTGCTCGTCTGTCGTCATCTCGTCCACCTCCTTCGGCATCGCTCGCGGGATCGCACGTGGTCACGTCACGTCTCGGCGCACGCCGCGAACAAAGTCCCGGTGAGGCGGCTGCTAGGCCAGAGGGAACGGAACGTCGCCCGACACGCGTGCGGCCGGCTGGGTACTTCGTGGCTGTTCTCGGTCCATGCTCTGCCGGCCCCCTTTCTCTACGCGCGGTGTTCGGGCTCCAAACCAGGCTCAGCGTAGCAACGCCCGGGCGCGCGTGGTCAGTCGCGCGCGACTCCGAAGCGCCGCCGCCAGCCGGAGGGCAGCGTCAGCTCGAGCACGTCGTCGACGGTGATCACGCCGACCATACGCTCGTCCTCGTCGACGACGGCGAGCATCACCAGGTTGTAGTCGGTCATCGTGCGCGCGACCTCGGGGAGGTCGGCGTCCGTGCCGACCGACTCCGGCTCGTGCTCGGCGAGCACGTGCAGGCCGGACTCCGGAGTGGCGCGCAGCAGCGTGACCACGAGCACCGAGCCCGACAGTCGCCCCTCGGCGTCACCCAGATAGACGGTGCTCAGCGTGCCGGGCGCGAGGTCGCTGCAGCGCACCCGCTCGATCGCCTGTGCCACCGAGTCGGTCTCTCCCAGGATGATGAAGTCAGGGCTCATCAGACCCCCGGCGGTGGAGGGGTTGTAGCCGAGCAGCGCTTCGATCTGGCGTCGCTGCACCGCCGGCAGCAGCTCGAGGACGCGTCCACGCCGATCCTGGTCGATCTCCACGATCAGGTCGGCCGCGTCGTCGGGGGCCATGCGCGCGATCACGGCCGCGACCTGGGCGTCGGGGCGCTCGCGGATGAACTCCAGCTGGTGGTGCTCGTCGAGCTCCTCGAAGACATCCGCCTCGAGCTCGACGTCCTGGCCGACCGCTTCGATGATCTCCTCGCCCTCCTCGTGCGAAGCCGCCTCGACGAGGTCGGCGATCTCCGCGGGATGCAGGTTGGCGAGCTTGCGGTGGGAGAAGCGCAATCGCGCGGTGGGCACGTGGCCAACGAACGGCTCCATGTCCGTCCAGTCCAGGAACGGCCTGTCTGCGACCAGCCCGCGCAGGCGGCGTGGCAGCGTACGGCGCAGCTGCGCACGCGCGCTGGGGTCGACGCCCACCACCCGCCACCAGCCCTCGATGCAGGAGAGCTCGATCTCGTGCGCGGTCACCAGGCGCGGCGGATCGGCCTCGACGTTGACGAGCTTGCGCCCGAGCACGTCCTGGTTCAGCAGCACCTCCCCCACACGGCGCTCGAAGCGGCCGAGGCTGAGCTTCTCCCCCGACAGCCGCACCGCTCCAGGCTCAAATGTGGCGATCCTGTCGGTCGGCACGAACAGCTCGCGCCCGCCGATCCTCGCCTTCACCCCCGTCACCGGCGGATAGCCGCCGTCGGCGAGCCGCACGATCAGGTCTTCGACGCGACCGAGCCGCTCGCCCGCCCGATCCAACAGCGGGCTGCGCAGAAAGCTCGAAAGGTGCATAACCACCGGTCCGGACAAAGCGACTTACACGTTACGCCGTCGTCCGGACCGCGTCCGGCTCGACCAACAGCGCCGCCCCGATCGCGCCGCCAAGGTCGCCGAGCGCAGCGACATGAACGGCGGGTGGCCTTGAGTCCGCGAACAGGTGCGGTTGCATCTCCCGTGCGATGCGCTCAGCGTAGGGGTCTCCCAGGCGGACGCCCAGCCCGCCGCCGATGATCACGGCCTCGACGTCGAGCAGGTTCACGGCCGAGGCGATCCCCGCGCCGAGCGCGCGTACCGCGCGATCGACGATCTCCGTGGCGAGCTTGTCATGGTGATCGAGCGCGCGCGACCAGATTCCGCTCGTCAGTCGCTCGCGTTCCTGCTCGCGCATCAGCTTGAACAGATCGGTCTTATGATGGCCCTTCCCCTCGTAGAGCTTGCGCGCGTGCGCCTCCATCGCCGCGCGGCCGGCGTAAGCCTCCATGCAGCCGCGCCGCCCGCAGGTGCAGCGCGCGCCGTCGATCTCCACGACCATATGCCCGATCTCCCCGGCGCCGCCGCGCCCGATCCAGGGCTCCCCGTCGAGGATTATGCCCCCGCCGACGCCGGTTCCCCAGAAGACGCCGAGCAGCGAGTCATACGGCCGTCCGGCGCCGAGCTTGAGCTCCGCGTCGGTGGCGACCTGCACGTCGTTGCCGACCTTGACCTCGGCTCCGAGCGCGGCCTGCAGCTTCGCCGCAAGCGCGAACGTGCCTTCCCAGCCGGGCAGGTTGCGCGCGCTGGTTACGTTCCCGTCCTCGATCGTCCCGGGCGAGCCGACTCCGATCCCGTCCAGCCGCGCCGGGTCGATCTTGGCCGCCGTGGCCGCGTCGCGCAGCGCCCCCTCCATCTCGCCCGCCACATCCTCGGGCCCACCGCTCGTCGGCGTCGGACGGCGCGCCGATCCGAGCACCGTATGGCCATCGTCGACCACCACCGTCTGGATCTTTGTCCCGCCGAGATCGATCCCGCCGTAGGTGCTCATCGGCGCCATCATCGCGCATAGCACGGACCCTAAAGACAGGCGTCCGCAACATTTAGGCGAATTTATGGCCCCTTGCAGCCTTTCTTCGTACCCTCTTACGCTCCAGCCTCACCATCGAGCCAAGCGACATGACTACACGCACCAGAGCATCCTGGCTCGTCTACGTACTGGGGGCTCTATGCGCCGGTGCGATCGTAGCCGCCATCCTCGTGGTGGGACCGGCATCGGGCAGCCAGACGACCGTGACGCGCACAGCCACCGCCGCGGCCGGGGTCGTCCAGTCCACGGTCTCGGGCAGCGGCAACCTGCAGGCCGCCAGCCAGCTCGATCTCGGCTTCAAGACGAGCGGAGTCGTGAGCGAGATCTACACCTCCCAGGGACAGCACGTCACCGAGGGTCAGCTGCTGGCGGAACTGAACCCGAAGAGCGCCGAAGTCACGCTCGAACAGTCCCGAGCAACCCTGCAGGCCGCTATTGCGAATCTTGCGCAGGTCGAAGAAAACGGTGGAGAAACCTCCTCCGGCTCGGGCTCGGGCTCCGGCTCGGGCTCGGGCAAAGCGGCCACGGTGTCCAAGTCCTCGGGAGAAGCCCCGTCGGGCGCCGGTGGTCAAAGCTCGGGCCCATCCACGTCCAGCGGCTCTACGTCCTCAAGCACCTCCAAAGAACCCGAGAGCCAGGCCGTCCGCGAAGCGAACATTGCCTCCGCCCGCGCCGCTGTGCAGAGCGACAAGTTGAGCGTCGAAGGCGACGAACAGGCGCTCGCCGCCACCAAGCTGTTCGCGCCCAAAAGCGGCACGATCGTCTCGCTCGCGGGCGAAGTCGGCGAAAACGTCTCAGCCCAGGGAACGACCAAGGCGTCGACCTCGAGCAGCAGCAGCTCCTCGAGCGGATCGGGGACGGGCACGGCCACGGCGGGCGGCACCTCGTCGAGCGCTCGCTCCAGCTCCACCGGATCCACCGCCTCGACCAGCGCATCCGGCTCATCAGGCTCTTCCGGCTCCTCGTTTGCGGTCTTGAGCGACCTCAGCTCAATGCAGCTCGTGGTGCCGCTGAGCGAATCCGAAATCGGCAGCGTAAAAAACGGTCAGACCGCCACGGTCACGGTCGAAGCCCTCACTGGCAGCAAGCTGGCCGCTCACATCAGTGAAGTCGCAACCCTCTCCACGAGCAACAGCGGCGTCGTCAGCTACGACGTCACCTTCCAGCTCGACCAGATGACATCGGGCTTGAAACCCGGGATGAGCGCGACCGCCGAAGTCGTCGTCAAGCAGGCCGAAGGGGTGAACGTTCCGACCAGCGCGATTTCCGCCGGCAGCGTGACCGTCCTACGGGGCGGCAAGCAGGTGCGTGAGCGCGTGGTCACAGGACTGGCCGGCAACAGCTCGACGATCATTCTCAGCGGGCTGCACACGGGAGAAAAGGTGCTCCTGCCCACCGCGACGAGCACCGGCAGTGCGACCAGCCTCAGCTCCAGGCTCGGCGGTCGCACCGGTGGCGGAGCGCTAGGCGCAGGCGGCGGGTTCGCCGGTGGAGGCGGCGGCTTGGGCGGCGGCGGTGGCGCTGCCTTCTTCAGAGGAGGTGGCGGCTGATGCCGGCGCCCCCCCGTCCCGTCATCGACGTGCGCGACCTCAGCAAGACCTACCGAATCGGCGTAGAGATCGCCGTGCACGCGCTGCGTGGGGTGTCGCTGCGGATCGAGCGCGGCAACTTCGTCGCGATCATGGGCAGCTCCGGCAGTGGCAAGAGCACGCTGATGAACATCCTCGGCTGCCTGGACGTACCCACGAGCGGGCGCTATCTGATCGACGGCATGGACGCGAGTCAGATGGACGGGGATGACCTCGCCGACTTGCGCAACCGTAAGATCGGGTTCGTATTCCAGAGCTTTAACCTGGTGCCGCGCACCAGCGCGATCGCCAACGTGGAACTGCCCCTGGCCTATGCCGGTCTCGGCCGGGCCGAGCGCCGCCGGCGCGCGGAGCGGGCGCTGGGCTCGATGGGGATGCTCGACCGGCTGCGCCATCTCCCCTCGGAGCTGTCCGGCGGCCAGCAGCAACGAGTCGCGGTCGCGCGGGCGATCGTCACAAATCCCGCGCTGGTGCTCGCCGACGAGCCCACCGGCAACCTCGACTCGCGCTCAACCGCGGACGTGCTCGACCTGTTTACGCGGTTGAATCGCGAAGGACGGACCATCGTGCTGATAACCCACGAGCATGACATCGCAGCCGCCGCTCGCCGCGTGATACGGCTGAGCGACGGACAGGTCGTGCAGAATCGGGAGCGGCCGGCGGCATGATCGGCGTAGAGATGCTGCGCATCGCGTGGAGCGGGATCACCGCGAACAAGCTCCGCTCCGGCCTGACCATCCTCGGCATGACGATCGGGGTGGCCTCGGTGATCGTCCTGATCGCCGTCGGCAACGGCTCATCCAAGGCCGTCCAGTCGCGCATCCAGAGCCTCGGAACCAACGTGCTGATCGTGATGGCCAATGGTGGCGGCTTTCGCGGTGGCGCGCGGGCGAATACCGCGGGGAGCGTCTCACTGACCAAGCAGGACGCGCAAGCGCTCCAGAATCCGAGCCTGGCCCCGGACGTCAAGACCGCATCGCCCGTGGTCAACGCCGGCGCCGTGAAACTCGTCTACGGAAGCTCGAGCTACGAACCATCGTCGTTCGTGGGCAGCACGCCCTCCTATCTGCCGGCGCACAGCTACAAGGTCCAGGAAGGCGCATCCTTTACATCCGCGGACGTCAGCCGGCACAAGCGCGTCGCGGTCATCGGCCAGACCGTCGTTGAGGAACTGTTCGCCGGGCAGAGCGCCGTCGGGCAGAACATCAAGGTCAACGGGAGCAACTTCGAAGTGGTCGGCGTCCTCGCCTCGAAGGGATCCAACGGCGCCACCAATGAGGATGACGTCGTGATGGCTCCGATCTCGACCGTGCAGAACGCGCTCACCGGCTCCGGACCGATCGACTCGATCACGGTCCAGGCCCAGTCCGAGTCCTCGCTCAACACCGCCGAAGCACAGGTCAGCCAGGTCCTCGAGGAACGCCACAAAATCAAGAACACCTCCGAACCGGGCTTCCAGGTCCTCAACCAGGGGTCGCTGCTCGAAACATCCAGCTCGACCAGCAGCGTCTTCACGACGCTGCTGGGTGAGGTCGCCGCGATCTCGCTGCTCGTCGGCGGGATCGGCGTGATGAACATCATGCTCGTATCCGTCACCGAGCGCACGCGCGAGATCGGCATCCGCAAGGCGATCGGCGCGCGTCGCAGCGACATCCTCACCCAGTTCCTGACCGAGGCCGTGCTCGTGTCGCTGATCGGCGGTCTCACCGGCGTGCTCGTGGGCGTGCTCGGCAGCCAATTCGAAATCGCCGGAGTGCACCCGGAAATCGCCACGTACTCGATCTTCCTTGCCTTCGGCGCGGCGGCGCTCTCCGGCCTGTTCTTCGGCACCTACCCCGCCGCTCGCGCCGCCGCCCTCAGACCGATCGAGGCGTTGCGTTTTGAGTAGCGCGCCCATACCCCCCAACGAGGAGCATGACGCGATGCCCGACCAGGAGACAACCATCCAGGAGCCCGTCATCGGCGAGACCGCGTTCGCGGACGACGAGTGGGGCGATGAGCCCATCGATGAGCTTCCCCGCAGACCGCGCCGGCGATTGCTCGCACCGGTCCCGCTGGCGCTGCTCGGCGTGCTGCTGATCGCGTGCGGCTTCATCGCGGGCGTGCTCGTCGAGAAGAGCCAGACCTCATCGAGCTCGTCGACCGGGGGCGGGACGGCGGCCCTGGCCTCGCGCTTTGCCGCCCTGCGGAGCGGCTCGGGCGCCGGCACGAGTGGCGCCTCCGCCGGTGGCACGTTCGCCGGTGGCGGTGGCGGAAGCGCGACCGTCGGCCAGGTGGCCTACGTTGACGGGAGCACGCTGTACGTCACCAATGCCGAAGGCAACACCGTCAAAGTGACAACGTCCCCCGGCGCGACCGTAACCAAGACCGTCAACGCCAACGTCAACGGCATCCACCCCGGCGAAACCGTCGTAATCATGGGCGCCGCCGGCGCGAACGGAGCGATCAGCGCCGAATCGATCCGCGTCGGGGGTAGCGGTGGCGCGGGCGGTGGCCTCGGCGCGCTGTTCGGCGGCTCCGGCACGGGCACAAGCGGCGGTGGGCGCAGCGGCAGCCGACCCGGGAGTGGCGGTGGGGCTGGGAGTGGGAGCGGCGGTGGGGCTGGGAGCGGCAGCGGCAGTGGCAGCAGCAGCGGACCAGCCTTGTTCGGCAACGGCGGCTGACGGCACGAGGACGGCCGGCGACACGACTCAATATCTTGCGGACCGGCGATCGCCACCAGGCGGGATGTGCGTCCGACAGCATCATCATCGAAAAAGGAGCTTCATGTCTCACATCAACAGCAACAGACGCAGACGCAAACCCGCGGCGGCAGCCGTCCTCGTCCTCCTCGCCTGTCTCGGACTGGCGGCCTGCGGCAACGGCTCCTCGAAAAGCTCATCCACGAGCGCGAACGCCGCCACCACGACCCCGGCGGGCACCACAGGCACAGGCACCACGGGGCAGGGCGCCGCGGGGCAGGGCGCCCCCGGGCAGGGCGCCGCGCGCTTCAAAGCGATGCGCGAATGCCTGCAGAAGAACGGGATCACGCTGCCTAAACCCACTCCCGGTCAGCGCCGTCCTGGCGGTCCAGGCGAATTTCTCGGCGGGGGCGCCTCCGGCCCGAAGCTGCCAAGCGGCGTGACGCGCGCTCAGTATGAAGCCGCGCTCAAGAAGTGCGGCGGCGGCGCCGGCTTCGCCAAACGCGGCACGGGTATCAAAAGCCCAGCGTTCCAGCAGGCGCTCGCGAAGTTCGCGGCGTGCATGCGCGAAAACGGCGTGAACGTACCGTCCCCGAACACCGCCGGCAACGGTCCGATCTTCAGCACCAAAGGCCTGAACACGGCCAGCGCGCAGTTCCGGGCGGCCGAGACGAAGTGCAGCAGCGATCTGCGCAGCGCCTTCCGGCGCGGCCAGGGGACAGGCGCGGCGCCCAATGGCGGCGCAGCACCCGGCGGGCCTGCCACGCACTGAAGCGCTACTACCCGCCGGAGGGCGGTGAGCCGGAGGACCCCGGGCCGTGGTTGCTCGACGCGGCCTGGGGCGGGCTCGATGATGGAGTCTGGTTGTCGAGGATCGCCGCGGAGCTCGGCTTGACCGCGACGGTCGGCGCGGGCAATGCGGCGATGCGTGTGATCAGCTGTTCCCACTGCGCCGGGCTCAGCTCACCGACGATCGCCACGGGCACGGGCGCGGTCCGGCCGGCGCCCGCCGAATGAGCACCCGCGGTTGTCGTCGCGGCGGCCTTCAAGCCGACCGCGCTCACGGGCGCCGGCGTGAACACGATCTCGATGTAGTCGCCGTGATCCGCTCGCGCGAGCGTGGTCGGGGCGCCCGGATAGCGCATCAGGCTGACGATCCGTGCGGGCACGAATTGGCCCTGGAGCGTCAACAGCGTGCGGATCGTCGTGTCGGCGATCGACCCCGAGCCCTGATGCCCGGCGATCGGGACTCCGTTGATCTGCGTGATCGCGATCGCGTCGCCGGCGTGCCCGGCCGCCACATAGCCCGACACCGCATAGGCACCGTCACCGCAGCGAAGCGTGCCGACGGTCGGCTTCAGACCGCTGCGCGAGAGGAACGCCAGCACCCCCAGCGCGCGCTTGTCGATCGCCCCTGAGGCGACTTCGTGGCGCGAGCAGGTGGACAGCGCGATGCCGGGATCGGACAGCACCTCACGCTCGAGCCGGCTCTTGGGCAGCAGGAACACGTCGCTCGCGGTCGCGCCGAGCAGGTTTGGGTTGCCCTTCGCGCCCTGCGGATGCAGCGCGGCGTCCAGCCGGCTCCAGTTGGAGAGGATCGCCCGCGGGTCGATCGTGCTCGGATCGCCGGCCGGCCGGATCGCGAAGCGCAGGTGGCCGTCTTTCGCACCCGCCGGCGTGCGCACGCGACCGAGCACCGTGCCCTGGGCAACGATCGACCCACTGCGCAGCGGCCGGCGCCCACCCGCGCTCGACACGCTGCCGGAGGCCTTGGCGCGCGCCTCGGCGGCCAGCGCGTCGGGATTGCCGTGGGGATGGGCGAACAACCGCACCTTGCCCGCGCCCGCTTGCGCCGGCTTGGTCGAGGCCGGCGAGCCGCTTTCCTGACCGCTGCTCGCGGCGGCAGCGTCCGCGGGCGTCGGGCGCGAGGATGTCTTGACCCGCAACGTCAGCGGTGGCTGACCGCCTGCGCTCGCCGCCTGCGTGGGCGCCGGTTCGTGGGCCTGCTTGACGGCGGCCGTGCTCCCCATCGAGATGGATGATCTGCCCTTCGCCGACGCGCTCGTAGCGGGCGGTGGCTTCGGCGGCATGTAGCTGGGCGCGATGCTGCCGAGACCGGCATACGTGAACACGTCGCCGTAGACATCCTGCAAGATCACGTACTTGCCGAGCTTGCGCGAGCTTCCGAGCCTGACGATGCGCCCGTCCTGCACGGCCACCACCTTCGCATTCGGAGTGCTTGTAACGTCCACCAGCTGCAGCGGCGCGGTCACCGTGGCCGCGGTTGCAGCCCTCGCCGGAGCGGGTGCCACGGATGAGCCGGGTGCCTGCGTCGCCGGGTCGCTCTGAGAAGCGCTCTGCCCAGCCGTCGCGGCAGCGGTCGATCCGCTTGGGGTCGCACCCGCCGTCGCACCGCTCGGGGGGGTCATACCAGCCGTTGCGCCGCTCGGGGTCGCACCCGTAGTCGCGCCGCTTGGGGTCGCACCGGCCGTCGCACTCGACGATGAGAGCGATGGCGCCGCCCCCGGAGCCGGAGCCGTGGGCGCATCCCAGCCGATGCGCTTGCCGGTCACGGGCGGACGGCCGTCGACGAGGCCTGTGAGCGTGGCGATCACCGCGCCGGGGTAGGTGGCGATCAATTTGGCGCGCAACAGCACCGAGCTCGCGTATTCGTCGGAGTGGTTGTAGGCGAGGATCGCCGTGCGCAGGTTGCCGGATGCCCCGGCGGCGTGCAGATACCGTGCTGCCGCGAAGATCGCGTCGACTGGGTTGTACGGGTCGGCGTAACCCGCGTTCAGCGCGTCCACGCCGTACTGCAACCAGGTGGCGGGCTCGAACTGCATCCATCCCTCGGCGCCGGCGCTCGACACGGACAGGTCGGTCCCGTAGTTGGTCTCGACTTCGTTGATCGCGGCGAGGATCGGCCAGGGCACGTCGTACTGGATCGCGGCGGCCCGGTAAATCGGCAGCAGGAACAGCGGGATACGATAGAAATCAAGCGCTTGCGCGGAGGCGGCCGAGCCGCCCAGCATCGCCGCCAGCGCACTGGCTTGCCCGGCCACGAGTTGCGGCGGCAGCGCCACGTCGTTGGGACCACCCGCCGGTACGCTTGCGCCGCCCGGAGTGGAAGCGTTCTTGCCGTTCGTAGTGGACTGGCCGCCGGTGGGCTTGGCTTTCGTCTGGGTGAGGTTGCCGGCGGGCTTGCTCGGGCTCGTGCGTTGCTTGTGCCGCACGACGATCACGGGGCCTTCCGCGCCGGCAGGCTGCCCGGCCGGGGGCGGGGTGGACGGGCCGGTCGTCGCAGCCGGAGCCGGAGGCGGAGTCGGAGCCGTCGTCGTGGTGGTCGTGGTCGTGGGTGTCGTCGAGGGCGTGGTCGACGTGCTTGTCGAGGATTCGCCCGGGCCCGTCGTGGATGTGCCTGTTTCGGGGGTCGTCGAGGTGACCGGCGGCTGGGCGCCTTGCCCGGTGGTGGTCGACCCGGTGGGTACTTCAGCGCCGAGAGCGCCACCGGTGAGCGGTCCCCCGAGACTGGCCGCCGTGAGCCCGCCGCCCGCCAGCGCGGAGAGCATCGCGCGCCGCGCCATCTCGCGCGGGCCCATGCTGCGCAGACCGCTCATCGGCGGCCTCGCTTGGGGCTGGTCATCGTGCGATCCCTTGCTCATGACAGATCATCGGTCGGCGCCGCTGACCCACGTTTGAGGGGCACGCCAACGAGATTCATATCGGCAGACAAGCAGGAACCCGTAAAAGATTCGTAATCACGCCTGGCCAACCTCCGATCGGCCGGATCTCCCGGGCGCCGCTCGCATGTCGAGCAATTGACCGTACCGACGTCCGAGGCGGAACGTCGCCGGTCCCCCCAAATCGCCCGTTTTCAGGGGCGCATCCAGGTGTGTAGATCGTTCTCAACCACGTTCTCGAGGGTCGATTCGACACCGATCGGGGGCTGCGCGCAGGGTCGCGTGGCGCCGGCGGGGCGGGCATTTGGGCTGACTCTTCGCGCAGGTTGCGCATCTTCCTCCGCAAACCGCTCTATTCTTCCTCCCTTAGGGTTTACTGGTCAGGGTCGGCATACACGTCCGGCGAGTCGACAGTCGATATACACGGGGAAGTGGAGAGGGGTTGTTGCTCAAGATGCTCAAGGTTCGGATCATTGCCACAATATTGGCCGGCTGCGCGCTGCTGCTCGGAGTCGCCACGGCAGCACAGGCGGAAGAGACGGTGACCATCACCAAGGCGGGCTTCTCACCCGACCTGCTCGGGGTGCCGACGAACGTGTTCGGCGCCGCGACGATCGGCTCGACCAACCTGCCCGTGCCCTCGCCGATCACCCACATCAACGTGCTTGGGCCGGCCGGACTGACCCTGAACCTGGAAGGCACCGGCACCTGCACCGCCGCGATACTCGAAAACACCGGTCCCCAAGCCTGTCCCGCCGACTCCAAGGCCGGGTTCGGCGGCGGTGAGGGCGCGTACGAAATCGCCCACGAAATCATCCACGAGAATTTCACGGTCGATTTCTTCCTCGGCAACAACAAGCCGGGCCACGTCGAACTGCTGATCTACCTCGACGGCGCCACCCCGGTCTCGATCCAGCTCGTGTTCACGGCGCCCGTGATCCAGGAGCCCAAGCCCTACGGGCTCGGCTTCAGCCTCAACGTGCCGCTCATCAAAGTCCTGCCCGAAGCCTCCGACGCTTCGGCAATCAGCGCGTTCTTCACAGCCGGGGCCAAAAACGTGGCCTACTTCAAGAAGGTCCACGGCAAGAAGAAGCTGTTCCACGTCAAGGGCATCATCACTCCCAAAACCTGTCCACACGGGGGCTGGCCGGGCGCTTCGGAAATCAGCTTCGAGGACGGTACGACCGTCAAAAGCACGACCAAGATCCCCTGCCCGAAGAAGTGAGCACGAGCCTGGGATGCGAGATTTGGGGCATGAAACGGACGACGAGGTAGAGGCGCGGGCCCGGGCCCGCGCCAACGGGGCCCGGCGCGCCGTGATCCGGGCACCCATACGGATGACCCTTGCGCTTGTGGCGGCGTGCTGGCTGTGCGCCGTCGCACCAGGGGTGGCGCCGGCGGCGGTGACGCCGACCGGCGCGAGCATCCATCCCTCGCTGCTGCCCGACCGGCTCGGCGCGAGCACCGCGCTCACGCTCGCGTACCGGTTCTCCGGCGGCGAAGAAGGCGTGCCGGCGCCCCTGAGCGGGATGGTCGTGCACCTGCCCGCGGGCCTGACCGTCAACCTGCGCGGCGTTCGCACCTGCGCGAAGTCACGTCTGCAGCGCAGGGGCGCGGCCGGCTGCCCGTCGGGATCGCTCGTCGGGCGCGGCCACGCGCTGATGAGCGTGCACGCCGGCTCGCTGGCGGTCCCCGAGGAAGCCACCGTGACCGTCTTTCGCGGGCCCAACCGGGGCTCGCACCCAACGTTCGAGATCTTCGGGCAGGGTGAAACCCCGCTGGATCAAAGCTCGATCAGCACTGCCGTGCTCGAACCGGACGGCGCGCCGTACGGCTCGAAGCTGACGGTGACGATCCCTCCGATCCCGACACTGGTGCTCGAGCCAAACGCGTCGGTCGTCTCCATGTCGGTGACCGTCGGCGGGATGGGGCGCAACCCCCGCGCGCACACCGCCGCCGGGGCCATCCTCGTGCCGCGCAGTTGCCCGGCCGGCGGGTTTCCGTTCGCCGCGAGCTTCACGTTCGCCGACGGCTCCGCCACGAGCGCATCGGCCACGAGCGCCTGCCCGTAGAACCGCCCGGGCCAACGCGATAATCTAAGCCCGTGGAAACGATCCTCTCCGTCCTGCAGGTCGCGATCTGCGTGATCCTGGTCTTCCTCGTGCTGATGCACTCCGGGAAGGACTCCGGCCTGTCCGGCGCCTTCGGGGTCGGCAGCGGTCAGGGTCCGCTCGGCGGAGGCTCGATGGTCGAGCGCAACCTCAACCGCTGGACGATCTTCTTCGCGATCCTGTTCACGTTGAACGCGATCATCCTGCTCAAGCGTCCCTGGGCCTAGAACGCCGCCCAGGAGCACGATTCTCGAAGTGCGCTAGGCGGAATCCTGATCGTCAAGCGCCGCCAGACGATCGAGGATCTCGACGGCTTCGGCGCGCAGCGTCCCGTCGATCGCGGCGTAGTCCTCCTGCGAGAGCTTGCCCGTGCGATAGTCCATCTCGGCGTCGCGAATCTCGCGGTACTTGGCCTCACGGGCGGCCTGCAGGTCGCCCCGGTCGGCCGCTGACTCCGGTTCGGGCGGGCGCCGGGCGGCGAGCAGCGGCGCGCTGACGACGACGATCACCACGCCGAGCAGCACCACCGAAAGGACCGCGACCAGCACGTTCACATGCTCAGGCGCGCGCCAGGCCCTGCGCGGCGCGGGCACGACGGTCGCGCCCGAGGACGGCCACGCGACGGCGCATAACACTGGGCGCCGGCCAGATCGCGATCAGACCGCCGCCGATGACGATCAGACCCCCGATCCAGATCCACATGACGAGCGGCGAGACGATGAAGTGAAACTGCGCCGGCGGGGGGTGCCGCAGGTAGGAGCGCGCGAGAAACGCCACCGCGATCAGGGCGTCTTCAGGACGCACGAACGGGATCGTCCTGTTGCCGATTGCGACGATCCGCTTCAGCTGGGGCGTTTCGATGTCAGGCGCGATCGCGCTCCACACGTCGCGCGTGACCCCGGCGTTCATGGCCACGTGGCTGACGGCCTGACCGCCGATCAGGCTGCCGACCGACCCCTGCGACGGTTCCTCGGAGGCGTAGTAGCCCTCGCTGGGGTACAGGGTGGCGACGTGCCGTCCGTGCCTGCTCACGTTCAGCACCGCTCCCAGGCTCAGCGTCGCGCCGGTGTGAGCGGCGTCGTTGCTCGGCGTGACCGTCGCCGTCGGGCGCACATACCTGACCGTGTACGCGCCGACCTTGCTCGACTGACCGACCGACAGCGTCGGCTCGACCGTGTGCTGAAACGACGAGGACGCCGCCACCCCCACGAACAGCACCGCGATGCCGACGTGCACGATGTATCCGCCGTAACGGCGGCGATTGCGCCGCACGAGCGCAACCAGCGCGACCGGGGCCGCCTCCCCCGCCATCGCCCGCCGCGCGCGCACGCCGCGGAAGAACTCCTGCCCGACGCACCCGAGCACGAACGCCGCGCAGCAGAACATCGCCAGCGCGAACGGCTTCTCAGACACCCCCGCGCTCAGCAGCACCGCGAGCGTCGCCAGCGCGATGCCCACGGGTATGACGAAGTTGCGCCGCGCGTTGGCGAGCGTCGCCCGGCGCCAGGCGATCACCGGCCCGATGCCGCTCAGCAATACCAGGATCAGCGCCAGCGGCACCGTGTAGCGATCGAACCAGGGCGGCCCCACCGAGGCGGCTTTGCCCGTCAGCGCTTCGCTGATGAGAGGGAAGTAGGTGCCCCAGAAGATTACGAAGCACAGCCCGACGAGCACCACGTTGTTGGCGAGGAACATCGACTCGCGCGAGAGCAGCGAGTCGATACGATGCTCTGAGCGCAGCATCTCCCGGCGCGTGACCACGAGATAGATCGAACCGGCGATAAGCACCCCGATCAGACACACGAACGGCACGCCCAGCGTCTGCCCGCCGAACGCGTGGATCGAGTTCAGCACACCGCTGCGCACCAGGAACGTGCCCATGATCGCCAGCGTGCCCGTGGCGAGCACGAGCGAGGCGTTCCACACCTTCAGCATCCCGCGCTTCTCCTGGATCATCAGCGAGTGCAGGAACGCCGTGCCCGTCAGCCACGGCATCAGCGAAGCGTTCTCGACCGCGTCCCAGCCCCAGTAGCCGCCCCAGCCGAGCTCGGAGTAGGACCAGCGCGCGCCCAGCAGGATGCCGATGCCCAAGAAGAACCACGCGGCGAACGCGAACCGGCGGATCGCTTTGATCCATTCGGCGTCCACGCGCCGCGCGAGCAGCGCGCCCATGCCGAACGCGAGCGGGATCGTGCACAGCGTGTAGCCCGAGTACAGCATCGGCGGGTGGATCATCATCGTCGGGAACCGCAGCAGCGGGTCCAGCCCCGCGCCTTCCACGGGCGCCGGCCTGGTCGTCGCGAACGGGTTCGCGTAGAAGACCATCAGCGAGATGAAGAACCCGCCGAACCCGAGCAGGATCGCGGTCGCGTAGGCCGCCACGTCGCGCATGCGCTTGCGCGTCAGGAACAGCACGAGGCTCGACCACATCGACAGCAGCCAGGCCCACAGCAGCAGCGAGCCTTCCTGGGAGGACCACACCGCCGCGGCCTTGTAGAACGTCGGCGTGGTCAGGCTGGAGGTGTCCGCGACCGTGTTGAACGCGAAGTCATTGCGCAGGAACGCGATCTCCAGCACCGCGAACGCGACCGTCAGCACTCCCGCCAGCGCATACACCGCGCGGCGCCCCGAGTCCGAGAACTCCGGCCGTGAGCGCCGCACCCCGTACAGCGACGCGCCGATCCCGTACACGCATACGCCCAGCGCGAGCAGCAGGCAGGCGCTGCCCAGCGAAGCCATGTCAGGAGCTCTGCTTGGCGCTGGGCGGCGCGACCTTGTACTTGGACGGGCACTTCGTGATCAGCGAGTCCCGTTCGCCGACATAGGCGCCGCCCTGCTTCTCGACGGTGACGATCACCTCGCGCCCTTCTCGGAAGGGATCGGGCACCGTGCCGGTATAGGCGACCGGCACCGTGGTCCCCCCCACTCGGTCCTCGACGCTGAAGTCCAACGTCCCGCCAGAGCGATGGACCGAGCCGGTCACGACCGTGCCCGTCACCTGATAGCTGCGCCCCGGCTGGGCCTGGTGGACCAGCTGGCTCGGCGTGAGGGCGGGCGAGGCGGCGCTGAAGCTCGTGTAGATCAGCGCTCCGGCCAGCACCACGGCCGCGCTCAGGGCCACCGTTAGCCGCACCGTTCGCTTACGCGCGGGATTCATCGCCCTCAAGTATTCCACGGGCGCCACGTCTCGGCGTCGCTCAGCCCAGCCACCGGTCGCGCCGATGCAGGCGTCGCCCAGGAAATCATGTGCTCAGAGCGAAACCTTTGGGGGCAAGAAGAGTCTTATAGGTAGATCCTCATGCGAGCCGCCGCACTACTGCAACTACGTCTCCCCCACGCATCCGATGCCGAGCCTCGGCCCCTGCTACGCCACACCCGCCGGCATGCGCGCAAGCGCGCGGCCGCGGCTCAGGCCCGCACAGCAGAGCTCCACGTGGTCGCGACACCAGTCCCCAGGCACGACGCCACCGTCGCCCGCGTGCGCAGCGCCGGCGGCCCGATCGACAACGCCTCCTACACGTGCGCCTGCGGCTTCGTGTTCGCCGCCTCGGTCTCCACGACGGTCTCCTGCCCGCACTGCGGCGCCTCGCAGGCCTGGTAGTCAGCGAATCCGGAGCGCAAAGACGTCCGGTCCCGGGACGAGCCGAGGGGGGCGCTTTCGCACTGCTACGCCCCCCTCGGTCACGGGCTGTTAGAAGGAGCTGTTCACGGCGGTCATGGTTTGAAGGTCAGCGTGCCGCTGCTTGGGTTTTCGAGCAGGCTGGTGCCTTCGAACGAGCCTTCACCGGCGCCGCCGTATTCGCATTTGAGCTTTGCCGATTTCGAGTCGAATGTTTCGTCTACGCCTCCGGTAGCGACTTTCATCAGTGCGCTCGTGCTGCCCGTGCACTTGTCGGGGACCGTAGTGCCAAGGATCTTGCAGTTCATCCGGAAGCCCGGTGCACCGCCTCCTTCTTCTGAGATCAGCTCACGCGTGGCGCCTTCCGCGGTGGAGAGCACCGTTCGCCACGGGAGACCTACCGCTTCCGCGGTCGATCCAGCTTCGCATCGGTCTGCACCGAACACTTTGCAACCGGAGAACGTCAGATGTTTCACGTCACCGACAGCACCCGGCCCGACAGACACTTCGCCTGCGCTTGCGCATTCCACCGCGGCTTTGCCTTCCGTTTTGCCCGCATCGCTCAACTTCAACGTTCCTTTCGAGGCAACCGTGACAGGCCCTTCGAGATGCCCACCACCAAGCAGCCATTCCGGGGTTTCCACCGTGAGACCGACTTGCGCGATGGTCTCACTGCCCCTTAGGACAAGCGTGTTGCTTCCCCCGAATGCACAGCTGCCTCTCGATGATTCACCGTCAAAGACAGCCTTTACGCCCGCGGCGACGTTCAGCATGCCGGTGGTGGTTGCTGCTCCGGTGCATTCTTCTTCGATTTTGCCGTGGATCCCATTGCATTTCACCATCCAACGCGGTTCGCCACTGCCACCGTTCTTGATTTCGTCACGCGGCAGCCCATTGACCGTCACCAGTTGTGTTTTCCACGGCAGGTGCAGAGCTTCGAGTTCGATCGCCGATTCACACTGGCTGCCGCTGACATGCGTGCACGTGTATATTTTTTTGCCGGTTATCGTGCCCGCGCCACCGGGACCCACAGTGCCTTCCTGGCTGAAAGAGCATGTGTAGTTGTTTTTATTGAACTGTTCTTCGAATTCCACGGTCCCTTTTGCCGTGTAGGGCTTCTGTTCGGTGAGTGGACTGCCGTTCAGCTTCCATCCGGTCGCAGAGGCTCCCGCCGCTTGCAGCGCGCCGGCTGCCAGAAGCGCGAAGAGGCACAGGCCGCAAAGCTTGATTCTCATGATTAGGTTCTCCTGGTTTGAGTTCCGTCTGATGTCGACCAAGCGGCCCGACCGCGGCTCACCGTCAAGTGCACCGAGCCACCGTCTCGCTATGCTCGATCGTCTGAGCATGCTAAGGCGTTTCACCCGCGACCGTCAAGACTTCACACAAATCGCGCCCGGAGCGTTTTATGTGTGAAGTAGCTCGGATGGACTGTCAGGACGCGGCTTGCGTTTGTGTCATGTCACCTCGTGCGATCTCGAGCGCGCAGGCGACCTGCAACCCATACGTGCTGAGCGACCATTCATTCGGACCGCCCGCGCGTCCGGAATGCCTGATGGCGAGCCCCGCGTCACGCATGCGTGCCAGCAGCGTGGAGATATGAGTGTCCCTCACGATCCCGGCGGCACGAGCGACCTGACGGTTGCTCGCCCCCGGGTTCGCCGCAAGATGGCGCAGGCATGCACGCGCTCGATGGGCCCGCGGGTCCAGTAGAAAACGCGGGACGGTGAGAACCATCGCGTCCAGAACCCGCGCGCGCTGCACCACCGCCGTATTCCCGCGCGATAGACCGGATGCATCCATTAGATGTCGCCCGGAATCGCCCACGCGTCCCCCTGGGGGACGCGTGGGGGTGCGATGACCGACAGAGGGGACTGGGCTATTTGGCGGTGACGGCCCAGTCGCCGTCGGCGAATACGGTTCCTTCCGCTGTGGCGGCGAAGTCCATGACGGTTCCGTTGGTGCCGGCTGCTTCGAATGTTCCTTCTTGGGGGTTGAGGAACAGCTGGCTCAGGAACGCGCCGCCAAGCGTAGCGTTGCCGAGTGAGCGTGCGAACACGCAGAGGTTGCCCGGCTGGGCGATGGGGTTGCTTACGGTCCCCTTGCAGTGGCTGGGGATCGCTGTTTTGTTTTCGTTTTCTTCGTTTTCGCCTTCTTTAAGACCGATGAAGTTGGTCGTCTTGGTGGCTTCAGGCGCTTCCGCGAGGGGGATGTTGAACGAGATATCGGCCGATCCGGCCTGTCCGGCGGCTGTTGCGGTGTAGAGCACCGACCACACGCCCTGCTCGGACTTTTCGCTCGGGAGCGTCCCGCCGGCGGTCCACGGCGAGCCTTCCTTGCCTTTTTCGCCTTCTTTGCCGTTTTCGCCGTTCGTGCCGTTCGGGCCGGCGGCCCCGGCCGGACCCTGGGGACCCTGGGGGCCAGCGGAGCCTTGCGCTCCGGCTACGCCGGGGGCACCTTGCGCGCCGTTTGCGCCCGCCTTGCCGGCCTTCCCCTGTAGAGTCTTCAGCACCTTCGGGCTGATCTGCTTGGTGGAGGTGATCACGTACTTGCTCGCGGCGTAGGCGCCACCACTCATCGCGAACACCAGCGCCACGGTCACCGCGACGTTGGTGTAGGTGAAGCGCTTGCGTATCGTTGAGAACATCATGTTTCCTCTCGTTTCTCGCCCTAGAGGGCTTTTCGCCTATGTGATTTGCCCTTCTGGGGGGCGGCTGCGGCCTTCTTGCCCTTTGCCTTCCTGCGCTTGCCCTTCTTCGGCTTCTTTTTCGCTTTCTTAGGCACGGACTTGGTTTTGGGCGGGATGACCGTCGTGGGGAACGCGATGCTTGGCACCGCCAGCATTCCCAGTGGTGTCGGTGGGGCCAACGCTGATGACAGTCCCTCGGTCGTGAACGTCAGCGCAGCAGCGTGCGCCGTGCCGTAACCGCTTGAGATCGCAACGCGGTACGCATACGTCGTACCCGGTTGCAGACCGGTGAGCAGGAACGACTCCGCGACCGGCACAGCACTGCCCGACACCGGGCCGATCGAGACCACCCCGTACTGCGTGAGCGCACCGTTGTAAACACCCAGTTCGAACTCGTATGTAGCCGGCTGACCATCGGGGTCCACCGTGCCCGAGACGAGGGCGCTCGTCGTGCCGACCGCGCCCGCCGCGCCGGTACTCGCGGACACCGACGGCGCGGCCACGGTCGTAAATTCACCGGCCGCACCCGCGACCTGCGCGCCTTCCAGCGTCGCGCCTTCCTGGTGGCGGTCATCCGCGAGCAGCCGGTAGTGGTAGGTCGTGCCGGGCTGCAAACCGCTCGCTTCGAGCGTCGCGCCAACGACCCCATACGCTGCGGATTCGAGTGCACCCGTTTCCTGCCGGCCCGGGCAGCTGTCGAGGCTCACGCACGGCCCGTACTGGAACACGTAGCGTGTCGGCGCGTTCTCAGGGTTCACTTCCCCGAACAGTACAGCCGAGCTTCCGCCCACAAACGACGCCTGTGGCGCCCCCACGACCCTCGGCGCGACCGTCGGTGTTTTGAACCCCGCGGTTTCACTCGAGAGCACTTCAGGCGGCTTGACGTTTTCGTCTTCCCCAGCCAGCCGGAAACGGTAGGACTGGTCCGGGCGCAAACCCTGCACAGACGCGCTCACACCCACCAAAGCGCCGCCCGTCGCCACCGTCTGCCGAGGCGTTTCCGTTCCAAACCCCGCGGTCTTACCCCACTGGAAGCGCACTTCCGTCCCCGGTACTTCCTCCGGGTTCACTTCCCCACTCAGACCGCAGTCAAACGACGCCGACAGCGACACCGGGGCTTCAGCACCTGGTTTGCACGCCACCGCGCCCGCCAGCAATTCCGCGACATGCACCGGTTCAAACGCAAGCACTTCCTGCTTACGCTGCGACGCCACAAACATCAAATCGTGTTCGGCTTCACCGTTGAACGCGACCCCCGTGGTGGAGCCGCCTGCTTCTTGGGGAACCGCGAATTCCGTGATCAGATGACCCGTCGCCGCGGTGTACAAAGAGCCGAACGCCGCCGGGCCCGCCGGGTTTTCCGCTTCGCTTTCGAGCACCCCCAGGCGGCCGGAAGAATCCAAGGCGATCCCTTCGATCCGCACCACGCCCGTCGGCGTTGCGGGAGCCCGCACGGGGAATTCGTTGATCTGCGTTGTGCCTTCGAACTCACGGATCACGTTCGCGACCCCGCCCACCCGGTAGGCGAGGAACACACGCCCGGTGCTCTGGTCGACGGCCAGCGCGACCACCCTGCTTTCCGCCGCGGAGATCGCGCTCAGCGGGATTTCACCCTTCGCTTCACCCGTCGCCTCCGCGAACTCCTGCACCCGATGTTCATCACCCACATACAACAGGTCTCCCGGGCCACCAACCGCAAGCAGATCCCCATGGAACTGTTCAAAGTTGAACGCCCCGGCCTCACTGCTGCCCGCGCCCTGCACCCCAGCCTTGCACACGTTTTTAGATACCGCCGTGCAAACATTGCCACCGGTCGTCTCATCGACGTCCTTGCCGACCATCAACACGAATTCCCCTGTCGCCGTGTACTCATCCACACGAAAATTGGCAACGTCTGCTACGTACACGTTGCCGTTGGTTGGGTCGACCGCGATGCTGCTGCCGTCGATGAGCTGTCCGGCAGCGGAGCCCGGTTCGCCCGTCTTGCACGTGTTGCCGGATGCTGCAGTGCAGACGTTCGCGCCGGTTGTCTGGTCGACATGCGAGCCGAACATGCTGATGAACGTCCCGGTAGAGGTGAGCTCCTGCACGCGGCTGTTAACGGTATCGGCGACATATACGTTTCCATTGGGTGCGACCGCGACACCCCCGGGGAAGCCGAACCCGCCCGCGGTGGCGCTTTGAGTGCCGGCTTGACAGGTGTTTTTCGATGCGACGGTGCAGATGTTCCCGTTGGTGGTGGCGTTGACGTTCGCGCCATAGTGCGCGGTCACGATCTCCTTGATCGGACCGGTGTACGGCGCCGCGAGCGCACCACCGACACCAACGAATGCGAAGATCAGCGTCGTGAGCGCCGTCGTGAGCGGGAGCCTGCTGTTCATACGCGCGGTGTTCATCAGCGTGTCCTCCCGTGGCCGGCCCTTGTGGCCTTCTTCGCATTGGTCTTTTTCTTTGGCTTTGACTTGCTCACCGTGCAGCCCGTGACTTCGATCTTCGTGTCCTGCTTGATGACAGCACCGTTCTGCGCGACGAATTCACTCGGCATCACAAGACTCGCGGGCTTGGTGACGTGGGTCGTGACCGTGCGGTGCACCGTCCGTCCGCGCACCCTCTTTGAGACCTTGCGCTTGACTGCGACCGTGCTCGTGAGGCTGCAGAGGTTCCCGTTCGCCGCGAGCGCCGAATAGGGACCCTCGGGCAGATACAGCTCGAACGTGTTGACCGGGACGTCGGGGACGGTCTTGAACGTGCTGCTCGTGATCCCCGCTTTGCTGATGAACGTCGAACCCGTCAGATCGACCCTGACACCATCACCCTGCAGCACGACGATCAGCGATGGGAACGCTTCCCCGCCGTGGGAGACGAAGTACACCGGGCCGGAGAGCCCCACCGGCAACAGCGGGGTGCCGGCCCTGACGATACCCACGATCGACGCCGGCGGACACCCACCCGGATTCAGTTCGAACTGCGCTGCCGTGCACGCTTTCTGCAACGTCGTCAAGCGCGACGGCAGCTGCTTCGGCAATTCGACTTTGACGCTCGCGATGTTCGCCTCGCTGCCGACCGAGCCCGCGGGATAGGACACCTTCGCGTCGAGGCTCGCCCCGTTCGCTTTACTCGTACGCCCGCTGGTAGAGACCGCGAAGGAGGGCTTGAACGCGAGGGACTGACAACCACCAACCGCGAACTGGCTGTGCACGGCAGCAACCGTGTTCCCGGACCCCGCGACCCTCGCCGTGACCTGCTGGGCACCGGGCTGCCCGGGGACGCCGCAGTTGGTGGGGTTGAACATGAAGTCCGGACGATCGATGTTCGCGGTGATGCGTTGCAGCCGAAGCGGCACACCGTCGAGGATCTGCGGCAGCGCATAGCGCCCCGTTTCGTCGGTCGTGACCGTCAACGTCGAGTTTTCGGGGTCCACGTCGATCCGTGCCCGCACAACGACCAGGCCGAGGTTGAACGGTCCCGCGACGGCGGGGGTAACGATGCTCAACCCGAACGGCGCACCATCATGCGGACCCGTCAGATAGATCGTCCCCGCGATTTCAAACGGGTGCGACCCCGCGCCCGACGCCACCCTGGTCGTCCCGATCTTCGACGCTTCAGGGCACATCCCCGCATCCGCCACGGGTTCTTCACACAGCTGGACGCTCGAAAGCATCCCCAACAGCCCCGGCGGGGTGTGGACCTGGATGCCCTTGACGTACTGTTCACGGTCCTGGCGGGTGAAGTTCAACGTAAACGTGCTGAACTTCCCTGCTTGGGGGATCACCGTCCCGGCGAGCAACCCCGGGTTGAACGGTGTCGGGCTCCCACAACCTTCGACACCGAAGAACGATGATGGTGTCGCGTCGGGCGTGCCCGCCAACGAAACGCCTTCGGGGGTGATCCCCGGGGCGCTCCAGGGCGTGAAGTCGCTCGCGGTCACCGCCGGGCCGCACACCGCGGGGTTATCCAGCGGCGCCCGCGGGCCCCCGTTCAGCTTGATCTCAAGCTCGCTATAAGGCAACTGCGGGTTATCCACCGCCACCGTCGTCAACTGCCCCGTCGCGGGGTTCGCCTCCGTCTTCAAATGAATCTTCAAGTTCACACCGGTGTCAGTGAGCGCGCCGTGACCCCCGAGTTCGAGGTAGAGCTGGTAGAGGTTGCCGTCCAGGGCGTCCAGTTCGGTGCACGCGTGCTGCCCCGCGCCGCCACATAACGGCTGCGCCAGATACACGTGCCCTTCGATCGGTTCCCCCAGCAATGGCGTGATTGCCTTTGCGCTACCCACGATCGACGCGTCCGGGCAATGCCCCGGAGCGAGCTGCAGTTCCCCGCTCAACCCGACTTCTTCGGATTCCGGGCCTTCGAAATTGATGCCTTCCGGCCCCGATTCATTACACGCCCGGATACCATCCACGATCCCCGGGCTCACCGACATCCCCTCCGGCAAACTCACCACCACATTCCGCGCGACCGGCGTCGCCGGCGCCGTAGGGCTTTCCACCTGCGGCACCCCCAACGACACACCAAGTTCCACCGGCGCATCCGCCAACCTCGTATCCGGATGCACTTCAAGTTCCGGGCTGAACTGCAACGCATCACAACCCGTCATCCTCGGCATCCTCGCCTGGGGACCACCCACAAACACACCCGGATGCTCCCACGAATCCGCCCGCGCACTCCCAACCAACGTGCCTGACGGACAACTCGACGGCATCGTCAAAAACGGCACCGCAGACAAACCACTCGAAACACCACCACCCTGACACGAACCCAACCCAACCCCGTTCACCGCAGTTCCATCGCAAACCAGGCCGCGCATCGCGTCGTGGCTCGAGTCCGCCGGCACACCCCAAAACGTCGTTTCCGCTTCCATAAGATCGATTTCCTCTGGGATGTTGTTACTCACGAGCGTCAGCGCATACGAGGAGCCGACATGCACCACATGCCCCGTCAATACCGCCGAGATATGCGCGCCCGTCTCCAGTCCGAACTCCGCCGACTGGCCCTTTTCCGGGACCACGTTCACGATCGGCGCAAGACTTTCCCTGTCCTGAAACCAGCGCAGCCTGACCACCCCGACCTGCGTGTCGACCGGACACCCCGCCTTGTTCGCCAACAACACCGCCAACGGACACCGCGGCACCACCTGCGGATTACCCACCAAACCAGGCGGCAAATCCACCACAATGTCCTTTGGATCCTCCGTCGGCGATTCGACGTTCGTCGTCACACCACCGGAACTCTCTCTTTTATTGATTATTTCGCTGTTGAAAACGACGGTGCCGCTAACAGCCCACGGATGCCCACCCGCCTGCGTGAAGGTATCGGGGGTGTTGACGACGTGCAGTTCTTCGCCGGGACACCCCGATACCTGGCAAGCCACACGCGAACTTGCGAGCGTCTGCACCGTGAACCTTTCGATCCCGAACGGCTTCGCTTCCACGGCGGCAGCGGCCGATGGCGCCACGACAAGCGCGACGGCGAGGGAGACGAGGAGCGCCTTGAGCGTGCTCATCGGCCCAGCCCCCGGCCGCGGCCGGCTCTCTTTGCCCTGGTGGCACCTTTTTTGCGCTTGCTCTTCGCCGTAACGCACCTACCGTGGCTGACCCGCTTGCCCTTCGCGCACTTCAAGGGCGCCTTCACCAGCCCTCCCGCGGGCTCATGCGCGGCGGGCGCAGGGTAGTCTTCGCCGGGGGTCTGGGAGACGCTCCCGGGGACGAGCAGCGCCGCGGAGGGCGTCAACGGGCCCTGGCAGGCGTCACCCGCACACGGCTGCGGTTCCGTCGGCGCCGGCGAGAACCCGCCACCCAGACGCGCGTCATACAAGTCATACTGGCCGTCGGTGTCCTGTGGCACAAGACCCTGCGAGGTCACGAAGAAGATGTCGTTCCCGGTTTCTGAGATGACCACCTGTTCGACAGGTTGATCGGAGCCACCGGTCGAGACCAGCGACACGGCCCCTTCCCCGGAACCGGGGGTTTCGTGCCATTCATACGCGTTCGCGAGATCGGCATCACCCCCCCGATCGTTCACGGCGCTAGCCGACAGCGGCTCACTCGAGGTAAACACGACCCGCGAACCGTCACCGCTCACGGCACGGCTGTTCAAGTCCTGCTGTTCATACACCGGCCCCGACTGGCGGTTTCCGGTGATCGCCGCGTCACAACGCCCCCCTTCACAGCCACTGCCGTTGCCGTTGGAGTCGAACCCCGCTTCACCGACCGACACCCGCACGAGACGCCCCGTCACGCTGTCATACCGGTAGACATCCTTCGCTTCATCCGTATCACTACGCACCAGTCGCGCGAAGCTCGAGAACACCAGATACCTGCCATCCCCCGAGACCTGTGCTTCAGGGCCATTCGATGTTCCCGACTCTCCGCTCCACAAAAGCTCATCGTTGCCGTTTGTTGGCAAGCTCGCCGGGCAACGCGTGTCTTCCACCGCCCCGGACAGTTCCGGGCCCGAGCACAAATCACCAATGAACGATGTGCGCCCACTGCCGGTCGAGTACACGTACAGGTTGTCAGCGCCCCTGACGGCGACCCGCCCTTCGGGACCTGGTTCGCCGCTCAAGACCCCCCGCGCGACGAAGTACGCACGCGAACCGCCACGCTCCACCGCGGTCACACCCTGCACTTCGGCGGACCCACCGGATTCCGGGTCACGGGAGACCTCGGTCAATGAAGTCACTTCCTTGACGGCAGTACCACAACCAGGGCTGGCCGCCGGACAGCCGATCGTCGCGAGATACAGGTTATTGCTCACATCGCCAGCGCCGGTCACGAGCGGAGCCGTAGTCGTGAAGAACACCCTCGACCCATCTTCAGAAGCACCCTGGAATTCCGAGCGCGGACGCCCAGCCGCGTCATCACACGGCACTTCACCCACGACCCCCTTACCGACACACTTCGATAACGGCCGCGACACTTCCACCGTCCGCACACCAGCCAGGCGCACAAACACCTGTTCCGCGCAGCCCTCGCCCCCCGCACCCGGGGGTGAGTTCAGCGCAAAGAAGAGCTCCGTCCCACCAGCGGCAACCGCATTAAACTGGTTCGTGTTCAGCCCACTTCCCGTGGCTACGCCCAAAGTCTCATTGCAGCTCGCGCTCATCAGCTTTTTCTGGTTGTTCAGCGCGACGATCTGCAACGAGGGCGCACCACCAGAGGCACCCGCGGCCAGATCATAAAGACCGGGGTGCTCTCCTTCTATTCCCGTCGCTTCACGCGACAGAGGGTGAATCGACCCGAACACGACATGGGACAAATCAGGACTGGCTGAATCATAAATCAGGCTCAGACCGGTCTCGCCAGTAGGAACGCTCGACACCGACAGGAGGGCACCCACCCGTTCGAAGTTGGCCGCGAGATCCGGCAAACGCGTGTCGTGCAGCAGATACTCAGCTTCGAGCGAGAAATATTCCGACCGGTTACGATTGGGTCCGAGTTTGGCTTCGGTGAGCGACGCCGCCAAGTCCGACGAGAAGTCGACAGTCGGCGAGCTGGGCGCGAGCGCCGCCGGCGCGTTAAGCGGCACCGTGGCCCAGCGGGATGCTTCCCGACGCGCGACATAGTCATTGTGAAGCGTGGTGTCAGCCGGATCACCCGCGAACGCGCCACGCGAGCTGAACGCAACGCTTTCCCCATCCGGCGCCACCGCGAGAATCCCGTCAACCCTGGTTCCCGCCTTATAAAACGGGCTCACCAACTCATACGCCCGGCCTTCTGGGATGGCAAATGCGGAGGAAGTAGTGAGGGCCAGGACGGACAGGACGACAAAAGACACAAGCACGCTCACGCGCGCCCCAGCATTCGATCTCTTCAGGCGCATCACGCGACCTCCCCGTTGTTGTGCGCGTGTGCGCGGATTGCCTGTGTCACCTGCGCGCCCCTTTCGGTCAACCGCCACGCGTTGCGCTCACCTCGCGCATGCCCAGCGCCCGTGTTCGCCAGCAACCCCAACCGCTCCAGGCGCGCCAACAGCTTCGACACCTGACCCTGATCGACGATCCCCGCGAGCTCCGCGACCATGCGATTGCTCACACCGGGATGCTCCGCCACGTCTTCCAACACCCGCGCCGTGCGATACGTCAAGCGCATCGGGACACCATCCAGCGGATCGTGCTCGGCGCGCGCCGCCATGCCGGCCCGCGCGGCTGAGCCGCATGTGGACGCGGGCACCGGCAGCACCTGCTCACGGCGAGCCGCGGCCGGCCCCAGGTAGGGCAGCACGATCATGCCCATCAATTCGCCCAGCAAGCCCGTGAGCGGCTCGCGCTCGCCGCGCAACAATCGCGCGTAGACGATCCCAAACGCGGCGCCGACGAGGCCCTCCGCGGTCAGAGGCGGACACGTACGCGTGCCCTCGGCGCGACCCTCGTCGAGCACCGCCGCCAAGTCCTGCAAGATCTCATCGCGACGCTCAAGCACACCGTGTGAGCCACGCAACGCCTGCACCACACACACCCGCGCCAGCACCGGCTCGCGATCCAGAAACGACAGGATCGCCCACAAACCCCCACGCACCCGCTCGCGCCACGGACGACCCTCCAGACCCGCCCGCTCGATCTCCGCGGCCATCCGCCGCGCCGCGTCCTCCAGCACCGCCGCGACACACTCCTCGCGGTTTGCGAACAGCTCGTAGAACGTGCGCCGCGAGACACGCGCGCGCAGAGTGATATTCGCGACCGTCGCGTGCGCATAACCGAGCTCATCGACCGTCCGCACCGTCGCGGCCAGCAGCCGCGAGCGCTGCATCTCCGAGACCTGTGCCCGCGAGGCGTCACCCCGACGCGGGGCGGGGCGCGAGAGACGCGCAGAATTGGGGCGCTTGGTGATCAAGCTACGCCTCCAGGCGCACGGCAGGTCCACTCGCAGTGGGCTTGCCAGCCGATCGTGGACGTGTAAGCGAGGCTTCGGTCTCGCGTTACAGCGCGCGGACGGCGAACGTCATTGCGCGCGTGGCAACAGTTGATCCTCCCCGCGAGGGGGACTTCATTCTGAGGCGCTTCGGCGGTTAGACCCGGGGCGTTACTGCGACAAGAGAGAGAGAGAGAGAGAGAGAGATGTGTCAGCGCTGCTGACGCATCTACCTACGGAGCCATCACGGCCCGCAGCAACCTCTGACACGTATGTCCCCATTGAAACCACGCGAAAACAGCTCCCTCACCGAAGCGATCCAGGTCCCTCTCCAAAAAGAACCCTTATAAGCGCTGCAAGGTCGACCACTCAGGGAAGACCCAAACCCGATCTATGTGTGACCGGCCATCCCCTCCGGGTGGCCATGACATAGAAGAACATAGCGTCTACAACAGGGCTTGTCAAGTGCGAACTGCACAGAGTGCTCAAACCATGCGTACGCCGCGCGCTCAGACGTCAGACGTACCCTGCCCGGGACCGCGAGCGCTCGCTCGCCGATCGGAGATCCCGTCGATCTCCGATCGCTCCCGCACGCGCCCGGCGCGGACTCGCGCCCATCGACGCGCGCCACGCCGGGTCTCGCCCAAAGAACTACCGAATGTGCATCCCCGAGATCGCGCGCGAGATCACCAGCTGCTGGATCTCGGCGGTGCCCTCGAAGATGTCGTAGATCAGCCGGAGATGGCTCTGTAGAGCCTTTTTGGCTTACCAATGCGGAATCGACTCCGGTGGAATCCGCCCGAATCCGGCCGAATCGGGACACGACCGGCGCGAGACTGGCGCGCAGTATCCGGGGAGGTATGTCCTTGCGCCGCCCCGACCCCACGCGGGAACGCCCTATGCAGTCGTCGCACCACGGCGCATCATAAGGCCAGTCGCCCAGCTCGGCCCACGGGCACCTACTCAAGCAGCAGGGCGAGCACCGGCGCCGGCAACGCCCACGCAGGGTTCGACAGATCGAGGACCGTCCGCGTAGCCACCACGCCCGCAGAGAACTTCCCCTCGATCACCCTCGCCTCGGTACGCCATCCGGAGGACACCCACTTCGACTCGATCGGCACGGTGTGCGCCGTCCCCGAGGGAGTCGGCACGGCGACCGGGGCGAAGTCGATCTCCTTCCCCCCGCCCGTCCGCAGGTACCCGATGGAGTCGTCGTCTTCCCATCGCCCGGGCTCGAGATCGTCGACGGCGCGGGCCAGCGCAAGGCCGAGACACGCCTCGGTGAGACGAGTAAAGTCCGGGTGTGGGAGTCCAGCCCGCAGCCGCGAACCAAGCCATGCGAGCAGCGGGTCGCAGAGGTAGAGCTTTGATTGGGCCCCAGCCACCCTCCGCCCGTCCTCGTCGACCTGGTGGCACCAGATCCCACGGCGAGAGTCGGGCGGGCAGGGGAATCTCCCTGCCCGCAGCGGCGAGCACCTCCCGGAAGCTCATCGGATGCAGGATCCGGGATCTTCTTCTCGCGGAGGTCCCGGCCCTGCCGGCGAGGAGGTCCCGCTCCACCTCGGCCTCCCGGTCCCAAGAGGAGCCGGTGCACACCACCGTGTCGGCGCCGAGCTCGGTGTTGTCGCGGAGGTACTTCAGCGCCTGCGTCCAGCCCCAGAATGGCCCCCGTCCTGGTAAGGATACATGTCGCGAATCCCCCCGGTCTTGGTAAGCAATTGAACTAAACCACCTCGCGCTCACCCTGTGCGAAGCTCCCACAACATCTCGAGCTCGCCCGTGAGCAGAGCGCTACAATTAACCTGTGACCACCAGGGTGCCCACATGAAGGTCGTGACGGTCCGCGACTTCCGCGATCACGCATCGGAGATGTTCCGCTCCGATGACGTGGTCCTCGTGACACGCGAAGGGACCCCCGCCGGGTTCTTCCTCCCGTGGGATACGCCCGAGCTGCCGGTCGAGGTTCGCCGCGAGGTGTTCTTGCGCCTATCCGAGCAGATCGGCGTGGCGCTGAAGGCCAAGGACGTGGACGAGCAAGAGGTTCTCGGCGATTTCGCTGCCTCCCGCAGTAATAGCTGACGCGAACGTAGTCCTCTCGGCCCTCATCGGCGGCCGCGCTCGCCTGGTGATCGCCTCCGCGCATGGACCTCGATGCGTCGCCGCAGAGGCCGTCGCCGCCGAGATCGCCTGGCACATTCCCCGCCTTGCGTCCAAGCGCGGCCTCGACCCGGCGCTGCTGTTCGCAGCGCTCCAGGTCATGCCGATCGACTGGCAGGCCGCAAGCCAGTCCGACGACCATCGTGAGGAGGCCGAGAAGCGCATCGCAGACCGCGACCCCGACGACTGGCCGACCGTCGCGCTCTCGCTCAAGCTGGACCTCCCGGTCTGGACGCAAGACAAGGACCACACCGACGCCGGCATTGAGGTCTTCACGACCGGCGACCTGCTCGACGCGCTACGCGACGCCGGACACGACCCAGATCTTGCATGACTGGCGCGAGAACTGGCGCGAGCCGCCTTTTCGAGCGCCGCTGCTCTGGGCCTCAGCGACCACCCAGCACGACCAGCACCACCCCGAAAACCCAGTCGCAGAGCTACTTGATGTGCATGCCGCTGATTGCGCGGGAAATCACGAGCTGCTGGATCTCGGCGGTGCCCTCGAAGATGTCGTAGATCTTCGCGTCGCGGTGCCAGCGCTCGACGGGGAACTCGCGCGTGTAGCCGTTGCCGCCGAGGATCTGGATCGCGCGCTCGGTCACCCATACGGCGACCTCGCCGGACTTGAGCTTTGACATCGAGCCCTCTGCGTTCTCGAACGGGACCTGGTTGCGGCCCATCCACGAGGCGCGCCAGACGAGCAGGCGGGCCGCGTCGATCTCCATCTTCATCCGCGCCAGCGTGAACGCGATCGACTGGTTCTCGATGATCTTCTTGCCGAACTGCTCGCGCTCCTTGGCGTACTCCAGCGAGTACTCGTAAGCCGCGCGGGCGATTCCCAGCGCCTGCGAGCCGACCGTCGGGCGCGAGGACTCGAACGTCTGCATCGCGGCCTGCGAGTTGCCCTTCTTGCCCTCGCGCACGCGGGCGATGCGCTCGTCGAGCTTGTCCTTGCCGCCGAGCACGTACCCGGCGGGGACGCGACAGTCGTCGAGGAACACATCGGCGGTGTGCGAGGCACGCAGGCCGTGCTTGGACACCTTCGTGCCCTGGGAGATGCCCTTGGCTTCGCTCATCGGCACGACGAACGCGGCGTGCCCTTTCGAGCCCAGCTCGGGGTCGACGGTGGCGATCACGACGTGCACGTCAGAGATGCCGCCGTTGGTGGCCCACGCCTTCTGGCCGTTGATCACCCACTCGTTCGCCGCCTCGTCGAACTTGGCCCGGGTGCGCACGTTGGACACGTCCGAGCCCGCGTTGGGCTCCGACGCGCAGAACGCTGCCACCTTCAGGTCATCGTTCGTGCCGAAGCAGCGCGGGATCCACTCGCCGATCTGCTCGCCCGAGCCCTGGCCGAAGATCGCGGCCACGGCCAGCGCGGTGCCCATGATCGACATGCCGATGCCCGCGTCTCCCCAAAACAGCTCCTCATTGACGATCGGCAGCGTCAGGCCGGTCGGGTCGGCGAAGAACTGCGCCAGCCCCTCGAACCCATACAGCCCGATCTTCGCGGCCTCCTCGATGATCGGCCACGGGGTCTGCTCCTTCTCGTCCCACTCGTGCGCGGCCGGGCGCATCACGTCGGCGGCGAACCCGTGGACCCAGTCGCGGATGTCCTTCTGGTCCTGAGTCAGCGCGAGCGAGAACGTCGCCTCCTGGTTGGCCGAGCTCGTGATCGCCTCCACGGCGGCCTCGGCGGCCTCGGTGTTCCTCTCATCCGGGGCTGTGGCGACTGGGGTAGTCGTGGCTGACATCTAGCGGGATCTCCTTCGGATGGGGCGCACGGAGCGCCGGGCGGCTGCGGAAAATGCCTCGAGCGAGGCATGGTGCGGTCATTAAGCGTAACCCAAAGCGAGCACAACCTCAACTCTGGTAACCCAGAATGAGGACATCCTCGAATCTACCTAATCCGGATGCAATTTCTGGTATTAGTGCTCCGTTGATATTCGTCATGTCGTCGATGCAGAAAGTGGTTATGTCCATACGCACTCCAGCCGTTGTCCTGACCCTGCTGGCCGCCACGCTCGGCCTGGCCGCCTGCGGCAGCAGCTCCTCTAGCTCGAGCTCGGGCAGCTCGCACGTAACGCTCGTCGCCTACTCCACCCCCCAGGGCGCCTACGAAAAGCTGATCCCGGCGTTTCAGGCCACGCCCGAAGGCAAGGGCGTCTCCTTCAGCCAGTCCTACGGCCCCTCGGGCGAACAGAGCCGCGCGGTCGCCAACGGGCTGCACGCCGACGCGGTTAACTTCTCGCTCGAACCGGACGTCACGCGGCTGGTCAAGGCCGGGCTGGTGTCCTCGAGCTGGAACCAGAACGCCACGCACGGGTTCGTGACGGAGTCGGTCGCGGTGATCATCGTGCGCAAGGGCAACCCCAAGCACATCACGAGCTGGTCAGACCTCACCAAGCCGGGCGTGGGAGTGCTGACGCCCAACCCGTTCACCTCGGGCAGCGCGCGCTGGAACATCATGGCCGCGTACGGTGCGCAGATCAAGGAAGGCAAGACGCCCGCGGAAGCGGAAGCGTATTTGCAGGCGCTGTTCCACAACGTCGTCAGCCAGGACAGCTCGGCGCGCAATGCGCTGCAAACGTTTCTGGCCGGCCGCGGCGACGCGCTGATCGACTACGAGAGCGAGGCGATCGCCGATCAGAAGAAGGGCGCCGCGATCGAATACGTGATCCCGCCGCACACGATCCTGATCCAGAACCCGGTCGCCGTCGTCGGCTCGAACGCGAGCGCGAGCAAGTTCGTGAGCTACCTGATCTCACCCGCCGGACAGAAGATATGGGCTGAAAAGGGCTACCGGCCGGTGATCCCGGGGGTGGCGGCGCCCGGTCAGTTCCCGACGCCGACGGGGCTGTTCACGATCGACGACCTCGGCGGATGGACGGCCGTTGACAAGCAGTTCTTCGAACCGGAAACGGGGATCGTGACGAAGATCGAGCAGTCGCTGGGAGTCTCCACCTCGAAATGAGCACTGCGCCCACCGCCCCCGCTGCCGCGCCTGCGCGCCTGAAAGCGCCCGCCGTCCTCGGCGGCGGGCGCGCGGCGGGGGCGCTCGGCAAGGGCATGATCGGCGTCTACCTGTCGGTGCTCGTGCTGCTGCCGGTCGCGGCGTTGCTGGCGAAGGCCGGCAGCGGCGGGCTGGACGCGTTCTGGCGCGAGGTGACCGGACCGGAGGCGCAGGCGGCGATCAAGCTGACGCTCGCGATGTCGGCGATCGTGGTGGCGATCAACGCGGTCTTCGGCACGCTGATCGCGTGGGTGCTGGTGCGCGACGAGTTCCCGGGCAAGCGCACGGTCAACGCCCTGATCGACCTGCCGTTCGCGCTGCCGACGATCGTCGCCGGGGTGGTGTTGCTGGCGCTGTACGGCACCAACAGCCCGCTGGGCATCGACGTGGCGTTCACGCGCGCGTCGATCGCGCTCGCGCTGCTGTTCGTGACGCTGCCGTTCGTCGTCCGCTCGGTGCAGCCGGTGCTGATCGAGATGGACCGCTCGATGGAGGAAGCCGCCGCGTCGCTCGGTGCCGGGCCGGTGACGGTGCTGCGCCGGATCGTGCTGCCGACGCTGACCCCGGCGATCGTCTCCGGGGTCGCGCTGAGCTTCGCGCGGGCGGTCGGCGAGTTCGGCTCGCTCGTGCTGATCACGGGCAACCTGCCGTTCAAGACGGAGGTCGGCTCGGTGTACGTGTTCAGTCAGATCCAGGACGAAAACCTGCCCGCCGCGGCCGCCGTGTCGGTCGTGCTGCTGTTGGCGGCCTTGATCGTGCTGGGCGCGCTGACGCTCGTGTCGCGGTGGAGGTCCAAGCATGTCCTCTAGGACGTTCGCTGAGCGGCGCGATGCGGCGTCCTCAGTCGCTCGCGTGCCGAGCACGCCACGCTCCTTGCGTCCTGGCCTCGCTTGCCCAGCGAACGTCCTAGGAGCGCAGTGCCTGGAAAAGGGGTGCCGAGATGTCCTTTAGCAAGTTGGGTCTGCGCACGGTCGCGCTCGGGTATCTCGCGCTGCTCCTGCTGGCGCCGGTGGCGATGATCTTCTACCGCACCTTCGAACACGGGATCGCGCCGGTATGGGACGCGGTGACGGCGCCCAATGCCGTGCATGCGTTCTGGCTGTCGATCGAGATCGTCGCGATCGCGGTGCCGCTGAACACGGCGTTCGGGGTCGGCATGGCGCTGCTGCTGGAGCGCGGCTCGTTCAAAGGCAAGGCGCTGCTGGGGATGCTCGTGGACCTGCCGTTCGCGATCTCGCCGGTGGTGGTGGGACTCGCGCTGGTGCTCGTGTACGGTAAGACGGGCTGGTTCGGCGACTGGCTTATCGGGCACGGCATCCAGGTGATCTTCTCCGTGCCCGGCATGGTGCTCGCGACGGCCGTCGTCTCGCTGCCGTTCGTCGTCCGCGAGACCGCACCGGTGCTGCGCGAGCTGGGCACGGACGCCGAGCAGGCCGCCGCCACGCTCGGGGCCGGGGCCTGGCAGACGTTCCGGCGGATCACGCTGCCTGCGATCAGGTGGGGCGTCGTATACGGGGTCGTGCTGACGACCGCGCGCGCGCTCGGGGAGTTCGGCGCCGTGAGCGTCGTCTCCGGGCGGATCGAAGGTCAGACACAGACGCTGCCGCTGTACGTGCAGGGGCAGTTCGAGAACTTCAACGTCACCGGCGCATACGCAAGCGCGGTGGTGCTGGCGCTGCTGGCGCTGGCTACGCTGGTAGCCATGAACCTGCTCACCCGACGCACACGCCGCAGGACGGCGGTGTAGGCCGTGGCGATCGAGGTCCGCAACGTGAGCAAGCGCTTCGACGACTTCGTGGCGCTCGACGACGTATGCATCCGCGTGAACGACGGCGCGCTGACGGCGCTGCTGGGCCCGAGCGGGAGCGGCAAGTCGACGCTGCTGCGAATCATCGCCGGGTTGGAGACGCCCGACTCGGGCGAGGTGGAGATCGGCGATCAGGTCGTGACCGACACGCCCGCGCGCACGCGCGACGTGGGGTTCGTGTTCCAGCATTACGCCCCGTTCAAGCACATGACCGTGCACGACAACGTCGCGTTCGGCCTGACCGTGCGCAAACGCCCAAAGGCCGAGATCCGCGAGCGCGTGAGCGAGCTGCTGGGGCTGGTCAGGCTCGATGGGCTGGCAGACCGCTACCCCTCACAGCTCTCGGGCGGTCAGCTGCAGCGCATGGCGCTCGCCAGGGCGCTGGCGGTGCAGCCGCGGGTGCTGCTGCTGGACGAGCCGTTCGGCGCGCTCGACGCCCAGGTGCGGGCGGAGCTGCGCGAATGGCTGCGCCGATTGCACGAGGAGATCCACGTGACGACGATCTTCGTGACGCACGATCAGGAGGAGGCGATGGAGGTCGCCGAGCAGATCGTGGTCATGAGCAAAGGCAGGATCGAGCAGGCGGGCACCCCGCGCGAGCTGTACGAGAGCCCGCGCAACGAGTTCGTGATGTCGTTCATCGGCCCGGTCAACCGCCTCGGCGAGGCGACGTTCCTGCGCCCGCACGACATCCAGATCCTGCCCTCCGCCGCAGGCGAAGGCACGGAGGCGCTGATCGAGCGCGTCGTGCACCTCGGGTTCGAGGTGCGCGTCGAGCTGAAGCTCGGCGACGGCCGTGACATCTGGGCACAGGTCACGCGCGAGTCCGCACAGGAGCTGGAGCTGCACGAGGGGCAGATCCTCGCCGTGCGATTGCCCGAGCCGCGGGTGTTCGCCGCGTAGCGCGGCGGGTCTAGAGACGTTGTCCCCCGTGTCTTCCACGGCCCGCCAACGGGCTGTGCACCTCGGGGTTCGACGCGCGGAGGTCTTGGTGGTGGGGCCGCCATGCTGGCGTCCCCACCGTTACGTCCAACGAGCAGCGCTTCCGTACGGCTAACGACTGGCCGCGAGGCTGCCGACCGTTTCCGGGTGAGCGATAATCATTTTTCCTTGCAATTCACCCGATCCTGTGCCGCCAGCCGTGCAATAGGTTTTGCTACCTTCGCTGTCGAATTCCATTTTCACCGTTCCACCCGGTTCATTGCCGATCCTTGCACTGGTGTTCGCCTGACACTGGTCTTCAACTCCATTTTCACATTCAAACTTGAGTGCAGGAGTCGTCGTCCCGCTACTCACGATTCGATCCCTGATTTCGAAACCTCCGGCTGGGTAGAGTTCGGTATCCCAAGGCAAGCCAATCGTCTGAATTTTGGTTAGAGTGCATCCTGAGCCGGTGCAGTTGTGCATGCTGTAGGACGTTATCGTACCTTTGCCGAGCGCTTCGACGGTCCCTTTGGTTTCGACTTCGCAGGTCACGCCATAGCCTTGTTTGGTATCTTTGACGGTGACTTTGCCGGTGCTGGTCACTTCGAATGGGTTCGTAAAGCTGTGGGCCGGGCCCGCAGGCACCACTTCGAGTTTGGCGCCTTTGACGGGTTGGATGACCTGACTGCCTTCTACTTTGCCTTTGCCACTGCCGCCGACGCTGCAATTTAGTTTTGGGGATGATTCCAATGACGCTTCCACGCCGGATGCCACGTCTTTCATTTTCATTTTTAGTGTGCTAGCGGTACACTGGTCTTCAATTTTTGTTCCTGAGACAGTACATACAAGCTTGTAGCCTGGTAGTCCGGCTTTCGAGGTGATCGAGTCGCGGATCGTGCCGGCGGAGATCGAGAGTTCCGTATTCCACGGGAGGTGGAACGCGAAGAGTTCCGGTTTTGCGCAGTTTCCTGTCTGTGTAACGCATTTCGAGAAAGCCCATTTCGTTTCTTCGCCCGCCGCGGTCGGCCCGGCGGCACCTTCACCGGCGGCTTCGCATTCCACCGTGACCCCAGTGCCTTCGTCGGTGAGCTTTACCGTCCCTTTCGATGTGGTCACAGCGGCTGTGGAGAGTGCCACGCCGCCCTGCTGCCATTCGGGTGTGCCGACTTTCCATTCCGACGCGAGCGCCGAGCTCGCCGTCACCGCGCATATCGCAAGCACCAACGCGAACACCGCGGGCGCCATCCTGTACATGAATCTCATATCATCTTCCTTTCGTCTCATTGAACGCCAAGGCTCGACTGTCACATAGACGAGTCTGCGGCGTCCGTCTCTTTTGTGCAGCGCACCGAGCTGAACGACGACCCGGCACATACTCAAGAGCCCGTGACACGGGCAAAGATCAAGATAAAGTTTCAATCAAGAAAGAGAGTGAATGCCCTTCACCGTGGACACGCTGTTCTATCTCTTCCCCCTCCGCGCCCTGGTCGTCCTTCCCCGTTTTGCCTTCTTTCCCTTGAGGCAGCCAGTGACACCTATCGGTGCGCTCTGATGGATTATCATCCCGTTCTGGGCGACGAATTCGGTAGGCATCGTCAGGGAGGCCGCGACGGTCTTTTTGACCTTGCGTGTCATCGTCTTCCTGTGGCCACGAACCCTGACCGTGACCCTCTTTCTGATCGTCACCGTCCTCGTCAGGCTGCACAGGTTCCCGTTCGCCGCCAACGCCGAATACGGACCCTGCGGCAACGTCAATTCGAAGCTCGTGACGGGCTGATCGGGAACAGTCTTGAACGTGCTGCTCGTGATCCCCGCTTTACTGATGAACGTGTCCCCCACCAGGTCGATCGTGATCCCATACCCCTGCAAGACCACGATCAGGTTCGGGAACGCTTCACTGCCATTGGAGACGAAGTACGCGGGTCCTTCCAACGGGACGGGCAGTATCGGCGTGATCGCCCTGGCATGACCCACGACCGACGCGGCAGGGCACCCCGCGGGGTTGATGTCGAACTGCGCCTTCGTGCACGCCCGCTGCAACGTCGTCAACCGCGACGGGAGCTGCTTGGGTAGTTCCACTTTGACCTGCTTGATGTTCGACTCGCTACCAAGCACGCCTGGTACCGTGAGTTTCACGGTCAGACTCGCGCCGTTGGCTTTGCTCGTGTTACCCGATGTCAAGACCTTGAAGACCGGTTTGAACGCTAGGTTCGCGCACTCGGCGGTCTGGAACGGCGAGTTGACGCTCACCGGGACTTGGTCGGCGGGGTTGGAGGGGTCCGCGCCGGCACCGGTGACGACGTTGTTGATCGTCAGATGTTCGCAGTTGGTGGGGTTGATGATGAAGTTGGGCCGGTCGATATAGGCGCGAATGTCACGGACGTGCACGACGATCCCCTTGATGATGTGCGGGATCAGATCGCTGCCGGTAGCGTCGACTTCGACTTGGGCGGTAGCGGGGTTGACCCGCAGCGCGAAGCGGATCACGACGGTCCCCAGATCGAACGGACCGACCTTCGCGCTGGTGATCGACACGAGCGACAGTGGCGCACCGTGATACGGACCCGCGAGGTACAGGCTGCCCGGGGTCTGCGCGAGGACCGTGCCGACCCCGGCGCCAACGAGCGAGTGACCGACCCTACTGGCGGCGGGACACGACGGTTCTGCTTCCTCCTGCACGCCGCTGTGTTCACGCGAGGCCTGGACCGCGGCGTCGGGACAGAACGGGATGCCGGTGAGGTTGCCGGTGAGGCCGGGCGGCATGATCGTGGAGAAGCCCGTGAGCTCTTGTTCGTCGTCCTGACGGATCACCCGCAGATAGAACGGGCTGTAGCTGCCGGCGGCGTTGTTCTGGGTGCCCGCGACCACCCGCGGGGCAAACGGCGGCGCGCCACCGACGGGACACGCGCCGCCGTCGAAACCCGCCGATATCAGAAACGCGGGGATCGCCGGCGAGAGAACCTGCGCCGGGTCAGAGTACGGCGTCAGCTGCGCCTGCACGGTGTAACTCCTACACGTCGGGGGCGTCACCAGGGGAGCGTTCGCGCCCTGATTGAAACTGAACGTGGCCAGGCTGAACGGCAGCGGCGGGAGGTTGTCGAACGTCGTGATGAGCCGCCCCGTTTGGAGGTTCGGCTCGACGAGTCCCGGGGACGCGATCAGCACGCCGCGGTTCGGGATCCGCGCGATCAGATACAGCGCCAGCAGCGAGTTGAAGGGATTGTGGCCGGGTTCCCCAAACGGCGCGGGCTGCGCCAGGAACACCGACCCCGTCGCTTCTTCCTTCAGTGCCGGCGTGAGGATCTTCACGGTCGCGAGCTTCGATTCGTTGGGGCAGCCTTTGCCGGGTACGGACTGGACGGCTTCTTCGGCGAACTGCGCCGGCGTGCAGGCCGCCAACCCCGCGCCCGCCGACGGGTTAACGGTCATCCCTTCGGGCAGCGTCACAACCTCCCTCTTGAGCGTCGAAGTCGCCAACCCGTCAGGATTGTCGTACGTCTGCGGGATCGCCGTAGCAAGGTTGAAACCCGTCGCCGCAGACGCTTTATCCGTCGATACTTCAGCAGTCAGTGACGGTTCCATCCCCAACCGGTCACACCCCACGATCGGGCCGAAAGGCATCCGGGTGGGTTCGAGGCTTTCGCTCGGGTTGGGGTGCTGCCATGAGGTGACCGCGAACGTGGCCTGCAGCGGTTCCGACCCGCAGGAGGTGGGGTTGGTGAAGAAAGGGACATGGGAGCCTTCTGAGACGGCACCGAAGTGACCGCCATTGAGGCCGGGTATCGGGTTTACGAAGCGCAGTGGGTTGTGGATCGCGTCGGCGGGGACGCCCCAAAGGGTAAGCGAGAGGTCATCCAGCTCAACCGCATGCTCGTTGGTGTCATGGAAGGCGACCGTTCCGCCGTAGTCGCCGGGGCGCAGCGAGATGTTCCCTTGGATGTTGAAGTTTCCGGCGACGGTGAAGCCAAGCTTCCCAACCTCGCCCGCGTTCGGGGTGAGGTTGTAGACAGGCTGGACTGTGCTGACCGTCTTCCTACCTTCGAGGTCGAACGCCAGAGTCGTTACCCCGACCTGCGTGGCGGGCGGGCAGGCGGCGAGCGAGAGCTGGGCGGGCGAGCAGCTGGGGGTGTCTACCAGGTCAAGCGCGAAACCGGCGGGCTCGTCGGTGACCAGGTCCTTCGGATCACCCGCAAGCGTACCCAACGCGCCGACCGTGTTGAAGGCGATCGAGGTGGTAATGTCGGGGTGGGCGCCCGCCTGGACGCTCGAGAGGGCGGTGCTCGAGGCGCCGGGCGAGATGTCGAAGCTCGCCGCAGAGCCAGAGATCACCGTCGGTGTCGTCGTCGAAGCCGCCAGAGCGCCACCGCCGGAGACACGAACAACGTTGATCAGGCAGCCGAGCGCACCGGCCGGCGCTTCGCACGTGTCGGCGAACGGACCGGCTGAGATGTCGATGGGAAACGTGAGAACAAGCGTCTGGCCGGGAACCACGCGGCCCGAGTAGGTGCACGTGCGAAAGGTACACGTGAAGTTCGAGCTCCTTTCGGTGAGCACGTCTTCACCCGAGGCGCCCTTCGCGTCAAGTGCCAAGCCGGGCGGCAGTTCGTCGGTGATCTTTACCGGATTGACCATCGGACTGCCAGCGGGACAAAGCACCGGCTCGACCGGTTCCAGTTTGATTACCTCTTCGTTGTGCATCGCCTGTTCCGATTCGTGCTGCGCGTCGGTGCAGCCCGCGACCGCCGCCCCGGTGTTTGTGAGGAAGACCCGGTAGGAGTCTTCACCACTGTTGTCGCCGGGTTCGAGGTTCGTGGGGCTGGAGACCGAGGTGACCGTCCACTGCGGTTCGGTTTCGGCAGCCACCGCGCAAGACGCATTCAAGGATAGGACGCCAACGAGGCTCGCGGCCAGAGCTGCGATGAGCGCGGCATCTCGGCGTGCTCGCTCGCTCGCGTGCATGGGAATCCTCATGAGCTTGCCCGCTGTTTGTCGCTGGCTTTCCGGGCCCTGGTGGACTTTCTGGCCTTGTGTGCCGGGCCGTAGCGTTTGCGGGCATGGGATTCGCACGCAATGCGCTTTCGTTTCTGCTTGTCTTTCCTGCAGGCCCGCAACGCCCGGGCGAGCCTTTCGGCCTTGATCTGAGCGGCCGTCTTCAACTTGGGCGGCGCCGCCTCGCCGCCGAAGAGATTGCCGATGCTCGAGAACGTCAGCGACGCTGGTGACTGGTCAAACGGCACTGGCGGCGGGCTCTGACACGCGCCGCCTTCGCACTGCGCCGTCCCCCCCGCCGGCGGCTGGATGCAAGGGTCTGCGGCGGTGCAGATCCGCGCGTCATAGAGGTCGCCGGCGCTGTCGGTGTCGACGGGAACGAGGCGGGCATGGGTGCCGAAGAACACGTTCGACCCGTCGGCGCTCGAACCGAGGAAGAACGACGCCGCGGAGTCCTGGCCGGAGCTGATCAGCGCGATAGTGCCCGCGTGCCACTCATAGACATCCTGGGTGCCGTTGCCGTCCCGCGGGACGAGGGCGTTGGCGGTATCGAAGAACGCGTAGGAACCGTCGTTAGACAGCGCGCGAACCGGGCCGCTGGCTTGCATGTGGAGGCCAGCCCCGTGAGCGAATTCGGCGTTGGAAGTCGGCAGCGCGCCACTCGGATTACAGGAGACGCAAGTCAGTTCGCTGCCAACGGAGTCATAGCGATAAAGCTCGTGACAGTGCCCAATTCCTTCCTGGTTCTGTCCTTCGGTAGGGCAATCACGAGGGTGTGCGGGAGTGGACCGGTAACCGGTCAGTTCGGTGGTCGACGCGAAGAGCAGGTAGCGCCCGTCCGGTGTTGTGTACCAGCTGGCTCCCGGGGAGAGCGCTATTTCCACCCCTCGTTGCGCTGTGCCCAGGACCCAGTCATCGCCTTTCGGGTAGTCGGTCCCCCGGACGGCGGCGACGTAGGCGGTCTGGCCGGTTTCAGTGTCGTAACGATAGAGAGCGCAGGTCGCGAATAGATTTTCATGACAGCTGCCTGGTGAAGCGCCCCCCGCGAGGACGCCATCGGCGGTGAAGTAGACAGCAGAGCCGGCTTCAGAGACTGCAGGTACAGTCCAGACGTTGGCGACAGCTTTGCCTGATTCACCGCGCGAGACGCGGGTGAGACAGCCGTCGGGGCTGCCGCACGCGCCGCCGGAGCCGCCGATGCCTTCGGCCCGCCATTCGTAGAGCTCGAAGTCGTGGATGCCGGCGTCGTCTTTGGTCAGCTCGCCTTGGGTGAGGAAGAAGACCCTGGAGTCGTCTTCGGAGGCGCCAACGTAGAGCGCGGGATGCCGGGTGGCTTCCGTGCCCGCTTCAGGCTTGGAGACTTCGACGGTGGTCCCGCCCGAGCGTAGGTACAGCTGGGGCGAGTTGGCGGTCGCTCCGTTCCAGCAGCCCTTGGTCGCTTCGGTGCCGTCAGCCTTCAAATATGGGTCCGGGGCGGTGAAGACGATGCGGGAGCCGTCGGTGGACACCGCGTTGTGTGTGGCGCCGGGTGGATGTCCTTGGCCGAGGACGGCGCCGCACTGGAAGGGGTCCCCTTTGGGGTTGACGGCGATCAGCGGGCAGTCTTCGGCCGCGGCGGCGCATTCGCCGGAGCCGCTGGATTCGTAAAGGGCAGACGCGCCCGTGTCGAGGCCCGCGGCGGCAAGGGAGAGACCGTGGTCGCCGCTTTCCAGGACGACATGGCCGAGGTCGCGGGAGGCGCCCACGATCCGGGTCGATTCGTGTTCTGCGCCGCCCGCCTTCGGATCGGAGTGCAGAATGGCGTAGGGACCGCCCGGGGCGCCAAGGAGGTTGGTGGCGGATTCGCCGGCGGTGCTGGGTTTGGAGCCGACCCCGTCATCGAGGCCGACACGGGAGAGTTCAAAGGGTTCGAAGACGGCGGGGTCGATACTCTGGACGCCGAGCGAGGGCGCAGCGACGGCGGTGTATGTCCACCCTGCGGGTGTGCGGGAGAACACGTAGGCGTTCTTATCCGACGCGGGGAACGGGCCAAACGCGGCTCTGGTGCTGAGCAGAAACCGATTGCCCGAACCGGAGGGATAGCCGACATCGTTGTTGTCGAACTGGTGGAGTTCGGTTTCGGGCCGGGTAAACATGTCTTCGGCGGAGCCCTTGTCCGGCGGCGTTAGCAGCTCATACGCACGATGGTCCGGGAGACCGGGCGAGACCACCGGGAGGGTGGCGAACATCGCGTCGGGGCCAGCCGTCGGCCCGATCTCGTTGGTGGCGGTGACGCGGAAGCGGTACGCGGTGGCTGGTGCAAGACCGCCGATGTGCTCAAGGACGCTTTCAGAGGAGCTCCCTGTTTCACCACCCGAGCCGATCGCGGCGTCCGGGACCGGGACCACGGTCGCGGAATGCGGGCCGACCCAGGACCCTTCGTTGGCTTCGAATTCGCCCTGCGTAAGGTATTCGAAATGGTAGGTCGTGTCTGCACCAAGGGGGTTTATCTGGGCATGCAGGTCGGCGAAGGTGGATGAGATGTTGGTGGCCGCGACAGCCACGACAGCAGGCACATGAGGCGCAGTGAAGGCGAAGCTTTCACTCGCGGCGGTCCCGCCGAGCGCACCCGCCGTCCTGGCCAACAGGCGGTAACGATACGTGGCACCGGAGACCAGGCCCGTGGCTTCGGCGCGGACCGGGTGGAGTTTTTCGTCGGCAGGGATCGACGCGGCGGCGGGGACGCACGGGGCTTCGCCGCCGGAGGAGAGATCAGTGAACCCGGTGGCGTTGAAGGCGGCTTCGGTGACGTACTCAAACCTGCATTCGTTGAGACCGGAGTGTTCGGGATTGACTGAGGCTTCGGGATTGACGGAGCCGTGCGGCACGGCCGCGTGTTCGGTACGTTCGGTCGCTTCGCCGAGCCTGACAGTGGGATCGAACAGGCCAGGTCCGTAGACGTCGACGGCATGTTCGTCCACTTCTCCAGGGTTGAGATTGCCGCCGCTGTTCAGGACGTAGAGGTCACCCCTGGAGTCGGTCGTGAGGGAAAAAGCGCCGTGAAGTCGATGGCCGCTGGAGGTTTGGACGATTTGGGCGAGGAACCCGCCAGAGCGAATATCGAACTCGTCGACCGCAGCTTCCCCCTCGGTTCTTCCTTCGTTGCCGACGACACCGACGAGCAGGTGGTTGGCGACCGGATCCACCGCGATCCCCTGGAGCGGGCCCCCGAAGCCCCCGTTGCCGTGGTTTTCGCCAAGGCCGGAAGTCGCGGCACCCGTGAAGGCCCTGACGAATTCACCGCTCGGTCTGTACTCGTCGACCTGCGTCGCGCTTTCCTCCCCGTTAGGCCCCTGGATTTCCGCGTTGGTGTTTGCGACGTAGATGTCGCCGGCGGAATCGACGGCGATGCCTCCCGGCGATGTTCCGTCTTGTGTACGGTTAAATGTTTCAGTCGGGGTGCCGGTGATCCGGTTACCGGAGACGTATTTCGCGCACGGCGTGCCGCAGCCTTCGAAGCTAACGGTTTCGCCGAGGGCGTTGAGCTTCTCGATCCCGCGATTTCCAGGTCCACCATCGCCCTCGGCGACGTAGACGGAGCCCGCCGACAGGTCGAGGGGTTCGGTCGAGTTGTCGACGGCGACGTGCGCCCCGCGGCCGAAGGCGCCGAAGCGCTTGACGAAGACCCCGGTCTTATCGAAGACTTCCACGAATGGGGGATAAGCGAATTCGGTGCGTTCCCCGGTGATGTAGAAGAAGCCAGTGGAGTAGTCGATCGCGAGGCTTTCGGGAGGGGTGTCACCCTGAGGCACGGGGGGACTGACGCCTTCGATTTTGAGCGTCTCGAGGAAAGTGTTTTCGTGTTCGGCGGAGTTGAACTTGTCGAGTCCGTATGGAGGTCGCGGGGGTCCGCCCAGATCGGAGACCCAGAGATTCTCTTCAGTGTCGACCGCGAGTCCGCGGGGCGTACTGAAAGGGCCGGCGGGAGTGCCAGCCATCTGGCGGAGGAAGGGGCGGGTGAAGGCCGCCGAGGCTCCCGACGGCACCAGCAGCCCGGTCGAAAGCAGTATCACGCCGACACAAGCCACGACAAGACAAACCCGCGCCCCGAGAGAACGTCGAGTGCCTGCGCGCTCGCGCAGCGCGCCCGCCGCGAGCATGTTCGAAAGCGCGGCGAAGAAGCCGGCGTGCTGCGCGACAATGGTCTTTGTGCTGCTCTCGACTATTCTCATCTGGCCTCCTTCACCCTTGGCTGCAGCGTGGCACCATCTGCTCGTACTAGATGCTGACAATGGGGTCGAGTCAACACACGAGACGCGAGTGCGCCGCGATGCGAATAGCTCCTCGTGTTAGCCGGTCGATCAGTTTCGCTCGTGTTCATTTTTCCGTCACGGCGTAGGTTCCTTCGATTATGGGTTCGACTTCTTCAGATTCTTCTTTGGCAACCACTACGGCTCCGGTCGTGGAGGCTCCTTCCAGAGGTTCGCCTGTGAGGAATAGATGTCGGATGTCTTCACCCCAACTTGGTGAGACGTAAGGTTCGGGCGTGCCAGCGATGCCGTTAGCATAGATCTGGTACACACAGAGGTTGCCCGGTTCAGCTTCTGGTTTAACGGCACTTCCTGGACATGTCGTCCCATTTCCGCCTTCTTCGACATAGTGCACTTCGCTCGGGGTCAGCGCTTTCGCCAATGGCAAGGTGAACGACAACGAGGCCAGTATCTTGCCTTGCTTTCCGCGTGAATAGAGCCACCGTCCCGTCTCGGTCTTGCCGGAGGGAAGGGTGCCACCGGCGGTCCAAGGTTCGCCCGTTTCACCTTTGGCCCCGGCCGCGCCTTTTTCGCCTTTGGGACCCGCTTCACCTTTCGGTCCCTGCGGGCCACCAGGGCCAGCCGGACCCTGCGGGCCACCCGGGCCGGCGGGGCCCTGCGAGCCAGCGCCACCGGCGAGACCCGGCGAGCCGGGCGCTCCCGCCTTGCCCGTCAGCTGCTTGAGCACGCTAGGCTTGATCTGCTTCGTCGAGGTGATCAGGTACCTGTTCGCGGCGTACGCGCCGCCGGTCATTGCGAACACGAGCGCGGCGAGCGCCGCGAAGGTCGTGAGGTTCATACGTTTACGTAGTGCTGAGAGCATGGCTGCTTCCCCTCCTGATGGTTGGGCGTGGAGGCGCTGCTCGGCGCTACGCACGCGAGTTGAGTACCGTCAACGTGAAAGAGCCGGCGGGCGGCGGCGGCGGCTGGCGACATCAGCGCGAGACCTCTCTCGTCCCGTTCGCTCGAATACGGGCACGATCCGGCCGCTCTATCAGGACCTTCTGCCATACTCCCTCACCGAGCGTGGTCAAGCGCCACGCGTTTCGCTCACCGTACGGCTGCCCCGGCCCCATGTTCTCGATCAGCCCGAGTCTCTCCAGGCGCGCGAGGAGCTTCGAGATCTGGCCTTGGTCGGCGACTCCGGCGGCGTCGGCCACCTCGCGGTTGCTGGGATTGGATTCCCGCCGGTAAGGCTCGCCGATCGCGCCGAGCACCCGCAGCGTGCGGTAGGTCAGGCGTATGCGCAGACCATCAAGCGGATCGATAGCGGACCCGCGTGGCGCGGGTGGCGTCTTCGGGCCACTGTGCCGCAGCTCCCGCTGGGCTACCGCGCGTCCGAGGTAGGGCAGTACGATCATCGCCATCAGCTCGTTCAGCAACCCCGACAGACGTCGTCGCGGACGGTCGCCGGGACGCTGCTGTGACATTCGCGCGTGGATCATGCTGAAGACCGCGCCGACCGCCCCCTCTGCGACGAGGGGTGACGGCAAGGGCGGCGGCGAGACCCGACCGCCTTTCGCCTGCGCGCCGCTACGACGACTACCCTTGTCGACGATTCGCGTCAGCGCCCCGAGCGCCTGCGCGCGGCGTCGCAGCACCGGCAGCCCGGCGCCGAGCGCATCCACTACCAGCAGCGAGCCCAGGGCGGGCTCGTCGTCGAAGAGCTCCAGCAGCGCACTCAACCCCGCACGGACCTGCTCACGCCAGCCGCCCCGCGCCTGCGCATACGCTGTGCCGGCCGCATTACCCGCACGCGCGATGCCGTCCTCGAACGCCGCCAGAAAGCAATCCTGACGATCCGCGAACATATCGTAGAACGTCCGCCGCGACACGCCCGCGCGCGAGGTCACCCGCGCGATGCTCATCCCGCCGTAGCCCTGCTCGGCGACAACCTGCACGGCCGCACTCAGCATCCGCGCGCGCTGCACGTCGCTGACCTGCGCGCGCGGCGAGTCGTTCACGCCCGGGCGCAACCGGGACGGCACACGCTGCCCGCGGGCGCCACCGGCCCGTGTCTGGGCTCTGGAAGAGGACGCCACTACAGCACCACCTCTCCCGAGCTTCCCATGCGCAAGCAGACCCTCATCGTTTCGACCCGGTAACAACCCTCTCCCAAGAGCTTTCGATTCAGCGCCCGCAGTCAGCCCGAACCGATTCTATATTGACCTTTGCGTCCATTCGAAGACGTGATGACAAGGATGAGTATAAACGTACATGTAGCAAAAGTCAAGTCAAACCCCGCAGGGCATCCTGGAGGCGTTATGGAGCTGCACCTGCACTACGATCCCGAAGGGGACATCGCGCCGATCTCCTTCGAAGATGGGCGCGCCATCAGCGAGGAGCATCCTGGGGGTTTGGTCGACCGCCAGCCCGACGACGGCCGCCTGATGGGCTGCCTCGGTCTAGCGTCGCGGGTCGCCGGTGGACCAGCGCCGCATAGGTGTTGCGAGGGTTCTCCTTCTGGGAGGGAGCGCCTGCCACCCCACGCCCGAGCATGGTCGGGTCTTCAGCGTGTCCGCAGGGCCGCCAGCCTCACCGACGACTTATGCACGTCCAACCCGACTACGACTCCCCTGCGATCCTCCACCATGGTCGGCGACCTCCGTATGTGGCTCGGCCGGATCAAACCCAGCAACCCACGCAAATGCGCAGGCCGCCGGCCATCCTCACCGAGCACCCGGACCCACCCAGCCACTCCATCCTGTCTACTTCCCCCGGATAAATGACGGCTCAGGGGACTGAAACGGCCGCGTCCGGTTGGGCGCGGCCGAGTCAGGCTCATTCATGGGTTGCCCGGTTGGCGGGCTGGCGGGGAGTGTTTCAGCGGGCTCGGATGGCGAGGGTGTCGAGGTCGTAGGCGAGGATCGCCCACCCCGTCCAGGTTCTCATCCCGTCATCGCCCTTCAGCCTGGTTCGGCGTAGCCCGTAGCCGCGCTTGAGGTGACTGATGCGGCCCTCGATACCGGTTCGGTAGCGGGCTCTGCGCTTGCGGTTCCTGCGCGACCCAGGCTCGTGGCGGCCGGAGATCTGGATCTGCTGCTCGGTGAGATCGGGGAACGCGTCTTTGGTGGGGCCGGCCTGGAAGCCGCCGTCGCAGACGATCTCCTTGAGCGTGATCCCGGCATGTTCGAGCACGAGCGCGGTCTGGGGCAGTAGCCGGTTCTCGGCGGGGTTGCCGGGCGCGTGGCCGGCGGGCAGGATGAGCCCGCGGGCGCCCTTGCGGGTGTTCTCCGTGACCTCGCAGATCTGGGCTACGTACCCAAACTCCGTGGGTTTGCCGAACTTGCCCTTGCGGATCGGCCGCGCATCGGGGTCGGCGAGTGACACCAGCCGGTTGGTGATCTTCAATCCCTTTGAGCGACGGTCTATCTGCTCGGTGACCTTCTCGCAGCGCGCAGCGAGCTGCTCGAGCCTGACGGCTGCTCTGAGCTTGGCCTGAGCGCCGCGGCCACGCGCCGCGGCCCTGGCCTGCACGGCGAGTCGTTGTGCCTCTCTCACCGAGCGTGCGATCAGCCGCCCGGCACGCTCGTTGAGCTTCATCACCTCCGCCTTGGCTTGACCGGTGCGACGCGCGAGTGTCTTTGAGATCGCGCGGACAGCCCGCCCAACCGAACGCGAACGATCCGTAACCCGCGTCGTCTTGCCCTTGATCAGCGCCGTGAGCTTCTTGCCCTCTCGTGCGAGCACCCGCACGCCTTGCAACGCGAGCATCGCATCGGAGGGGTAGCGGATGTCCGCCTCCACGACTGTCGAGTCGATCCTCGCTGCCCGCGCACGAAAACGCGTCTCGCGCTGGGCCTTGGAGATCACCACCCTGGTGATCTCCTGCACGACCTCGGCGCCCAGCCTGCGGGCGAGCTTGCGGACCGTCGACTCCTCCGGCACACCCTGATCGAGCGCGATCAGGCAGAAGCGCCGCAGGTGCAACGAGTCTGAAACCTCCCGCACCAGCGTCTCGTAGCCCCAGCCAGTGCGCTGCTTGATCACCATCAACCGCACGAAGCTCGCGATCGAGATCGACGGGCGGCCACGACCACGCGCGCCCTGCTCCCATGCAGCCGCGATCGGCTCCAGCAGCAGCGGATCGGACAGCACCGCATCCAGACGAGCGAGATCCTCGGGTAGCTCCCGCGCCTCGATCGGCAGCACCTCGTCCCACAAGCACTCCACCTGCCCGCCACACAGCGTGAGCATCACACCTCCACCGGGTTGGAAACCAATTCATGAGCAGGTGAATCGTCCTGAACACAGCGGACAGACCCAGGGGTTCTGACCGGTCCGGATGGGACCCTCACCACACCCGAAAGACATGAGGCGCTGATGCCCGGACCAGGACGCAACGAGCTCTGCCCATGCGGCTCAAATCGCAAGGTCAAGCGCTGCTGCGGCCAGCAACGCGGACCCTCGCAGGAACAGCTCGCGCGCGCTCACGTCGCACTACTCGCACGCGACGCCACCGCCGACCTGCAAGGCCTCTCTGAGAGAGCCCTGGACCACCTCTGGCAGCAGCTCCTCGACATTCCCGCCACCGACCTCTCGCTGCTCGTGACCCTGCCAAAGCTCATCGGCCCAGACCTCAAACGCCTGCAAGAAGCCATCTCCAGGGACGACCCCGACTGGGGCTGGGACGCCCTCACCACCGTCGCAGAACAAATCGACACACCCCAGCAGCGAGCCAAGCTCGCCGACGCGCTCGTCCGCCTACGCGACCAACACCGCCTCACCCGCCAGCAAGCCACCGCCGCGCTCCTAGACCTCGACAGCCGATCCACACGCTTCATCGCCGCCAGCCTCCTCGACGCCGTCGCAATCTCAGTCGGCGTCGAACGTACCCCCGGCGACCTCCACCTCGCCGCCTAACCCCACACTTTTATCCGGGGAAGTGTCTAGCGCGTTTCCCAGGCTTCCTCTTGTTTAGTCAGCGCGACTATGTCCTTAGGAAGCTTGCCCGAGGCGACGTCCGCGAGCGTGACGTGCTCGAGGACTTTGCGCAGGTTCGCGCGCAGGGCGAGCCAGACCTGCTGCAGAGACTCGGCCGAGCCGGTGTAGGAGACCTCCTCGGGGCGCAACCCGCGGATACCCACAAGAGGGCCCTCGACCGCGCGGATGACCTGCGCGAGGTTGACCTGATCGGGCGGCTGGGCGAGCCAGTAGCCGCCTTCGGGACCGCGCTGGCTGCGGACCAGGCCGGCCGAGCGCAGCTGGGTGAGGATGTTCTCCAGGAACGACACCGGAATCCCCTGGGCCTGGGCGACCTCGTCGACCTTGCGCGGAGAGTCCTGGCTGCCGGAGGCGAGCTCGACGACGGCGCGCACGGCGTAGTCGGCCTTGGCGGTTACATGCATGGCGGGGATTCTCCCGGAAACGGCGGCGGAGGGTGCGCAAGGCATGACGAGCCCCGTCTGACGAGCGATCTTTAACTGCGCAGCCTCAGCGGCGCGATCTCAACCGTACGACGCCCTTCGGACAAGACAAGTCAGTTAGATCGCTCGTCAATGGTCATAGCTTCATCTTCGGCGTTGTCGCTCACGTCCGGATCGATTGCGCGTGCGTGATCATGTTGTGCGCGCGCATCCTCGGTTATCCGCTCAGCCTCGACAGCGCGTCGCTCCGCGGCGGCATGGCCCTGCCGGGCTTGGGCTGCACGTTCCTCGGCTTCCGCTTGGGTACGTTTTGCTTCGGCTGCCTGCTGGTCGGCTGAGGCCCGCGCGCTTTCAGCCTGGATCGAGCGACTCCTAGCCTGCTCTCGAAGCTCTCCTGCCTGCTCGCGACGACGATCTTCACGCCGGCGGCGCGCAGCACGGGCGACGATGGCGATGAGCAGAAGGACCACGACGACGCCAACAACAATTGCGATGATCGCTCCGGTGCTCACAATTCCTCCCTGGGGGTTGCCAACGGTAGCTTCTGAACTACCCCGTCAGCTCAGCGGAGAAACGTCCTGTTGAGGGCTCCGGAGCGCGACCCGTACTAACCTGGATCGTGCCGAAACAGTTGCGGCGGCGGCGGTGAGGCTGAACTGTCCGCCTGAGCTGGGATTCTGGGGTTGTCGAGACCCGAGAAAGCGGCGGACGGGGGTCGAACCCGCGACCTCGAGCTTGGGAAGCTCGCGCTCTACCAACTGAGCTACCACCGCGCAGGGGCGAATCTTACGCCCTCGGCCATCTATCCTGAAGGCCGTGCGGGGCCGCGTCATTCCGATCCTCATCTCGATAGCCGGTGCCTGCCTGATCGGGCTGCTGGTCTACGGCGTGACGACGCAGTCGGCCAGCCGCACGCTCGACGAGGCGGTCGCGCAAGGAGAGCATCCGATGGCGCCGCAGGCCACCCGCAAGCTGCAGGTGCTGTCCGGAGTCACGAGCGCCACCAGCGCCTCGGCCGTCGCCGACACCGCGGCCACGGGCAACTCGCTCGCCGCATACCGGGGAAAGGTGGTCGTGTTGAACTTCTGGGCGTCGTGGTGCGTGCCATGCCAGACCGAGGCGCCGCTGCTGGAGCGCTCCCAGAGTCGCCTGGCATCACATAATGGAACCGTGCTCGGCGTGACCTATCTCGACGCCTCCAGCGACTCGCGGGGGTTCGTGCAAGAACACCGCATCACCTATCCGAACCTACGCGACACGACCGGCGAATTCGCGCACGCCTACGGCACCGATCAGCTGCCGGAGAGCTTCGTAGTCAATCGCAACGGTGACATCGTCGCGATCTCCAGGGGCGAGATCGACCAGGCGTTCCTGAACAACGCGATCAAGCTCGCGGAAAGCAGCTCGTGAGCGCCCTGCCCATGAGAGCCCGAGCGCTGCTGGGCATGCTGGTCCTCGCTAGCGCCCTCGGGTTCCTCTCCCCCATGACGACACCGGCCGCGACCTCATCCGCGGCGTCGACTGCCGCGGCGACAACCGCCATGACCGCGCCGCGCGCGTCGCTGCCCGCGATCGAACGCAGGGTGATGTGCGTGACCTGCAAAATCCCGCTGATCGTCGCCGAGTCGCCCCAGGCCGACCGCGAGCGGGCGTTCATCAGGGGCCTGATCGGCGAAGGCAGAACCGAGGCGCAGATCGAACGTGCGATGGTGAGCCAGTACGGCCCGGCGGCGCTGGGGCTGCCGAGCGCGCACGGCTTCGACCTGACCGCCTATCTGGTCCCACTCGTCGCGGTGCTCGCGCTGGCGGCGACGGTCGCGCTGGTGTTGCCCCGCTGGCGCCGGCACGCGCGGGCTCCAGCCCAGGTGGCGATCCCGGAGCTCACCGCCGATGACACGGCGCGCCTGGACACCGACCTGGCGCGGTTCGACCGGTAGTGTCATGAGTCATAAATTCGCCGGCGTTTCCCGGCGCCTGAACGTGCCTGACGCCCGCCGCCGCCGGCCATGTGCTACCGGCACACTCACCGGCACCGTCGAACGTCAGATCACGCCCATCCATCCGGCAAACACTGACCGAATTTATGACTCGGGACACTAGACGTCGGGGTCGTCGTCGGGACCCTCACATCTCCAGCGGTGCGCTGACACCGAGCAGATCCAGACAGCGCGCGATCGTGCGTTGCGCCGCCACCGACAGCGCGAGCCGCAGGGATTCGACGCCGTCCGGCTCGACGCCGACGACGCGACAGTCGCGATAGAAGGCCGTGAAGTCCTGGGCCAGCTCCAGCGCGTAGGCCGCGATCCGGTGGGGCGCGCGCCGCTGGGCGGTCTCGGATATCTCACCGGGAAAGGCGAGCAACTGCTTGATCAGGGCGCGCTCGGCCGGGTGCAGGGCGTCACCGACGACGTCCACCCCATCGCCATCGCTCGCACCGCCCTCCCCGAGACCCTCACGAGCGGAACCGCCCGCCACCTCCCCCACATCGCTCTCGCCCGCATCGCCTACCCCGAGGCCCTCGCGGGCGGAGCCGCCCGCCACATCCTCCAGCGCCGCCGCGACGCGCTCGGGTCCCGCCTTGGCGAGCACGGAGACGATGCGCGCGTGCGCGTACTGCACGTAGTAGACAGGGTTCTCGTTGGACTGCTCGCGCGCGAGGTCGAGGTCGAGCTCGATCGTGGTGTCGTGCGAGCGCGACAGCAAAAACCAGCGGGCGGCGTCGACACCGACCTCGGACACGAGATCCTCGAGCGTGACGAACTCGCCGGAGCGCTTTGACATCTGCGTGCGCTCGCCCCTGCGTACGAGGTGGACGAGCTGCATGGTCAGCATCTCCAGATGCTCCGGGTCGCCGCCGAGGGCCGCGTAGGCGGCCCTCATCCGCGCCAGGTAGCCGTGGTGATCGGCGCCCCAGACGTCGATCTGGCGCTCGAAGCCGCGCTCGCGCTTGTCCTGGTGGTAGGCGATGTCCGCAGCGAAGTAGGTGTGCTCGCCGGAGGAGCGCACGAGCACACGGTCCTTGTCGTCGCCATAGTCGGTGGTGCGCAGCCACAGGGCGCCCTCGTTGCGGTAGGTGTGCCCCTGCTGTTCGAGGATCGCGAGCGTGTGCGCCACCGGGCTCGGATCGCCTGAGTGCAACTCACTCTCGTACTGCCAGTGGTCGAAGCCGCCGACGGCGAAGGCGTGCAGCGAGGTCTGCATCCGGCCGATCATCACGCCCACGGCGGCGCGTCCCAGCTCCTCGGGACTCAGCTCAGCGGGGTCTTTCGAAGATGCACCCACCAGTTCCGCCACGAGCTCATTCACATAGTCGCCGTGATAGCCATCCTCCGGGACGACCTCTCCTCGCGCCAGCGCGCGGATCGACTCTCCCAGCTTGCGTACCTGCGAGCCGGCGTCGTTGACGTAGAACTCGCGTTCGACCTCGTGCCCGTGAAAAGCGAGCACGCGCGCGAGCGAGTCTCCGTAGGCCGCGTTGCGCGCGTGGCCGACATGCATCGGACCGGTCGGATTGGCCGAGACGAACTCCACCAGGATGCGCTCGCGCCGCTGGGTCCCGCCCGCACCAAAAGCATCCTCGGCGGCGAGCGATCGCACCAGCGCCTCGCGCAGCCAGGAATCGTCGAGAAACAGGTTCAGAAAGCCCGGCCCCGCGACATCAAAACGCTGCAGGCACTCGCCGAGCCGGCGCTGGAGCTCCACGCCGAGACGCTCGGCCACCTCGCGCGGCGGGATGCCCAGCGACGGCGCGAGCAGAAGCGCGGCATTGGTCGCATAATCGCCGAAATCGGCCTTGGGCGGCCGTTCGAGCGTGATCGCGTCGGGCCTGCTCAGCGGTGAGCGGCCGGCGGTGCCATCGGCGCCCACAAGCTCGCCGGCGCCCGCGAGGACCGCCTCGCGCAGGTCGTCCACCGGGGTCGTCGCACCCGTCGCATGCATCTGGCTCACAGATTGGGATACTAACTACGTGAACGACCAAGACCCGGGCGCCGAGCGCCATATAAACATCCACTTGTCCCCCGAGATCATGGGGGGCGTGTACGCGAACTTCGCGAACGTGAGCCACTCGGACTACGAGTTCACCGTCACCTTCGCGCGCGTCGACCACGAGGTCGAGTCCGAGGAGGTTCCCGGGGTGGTCGTCTCGCGTGTGAACCTCTCCCCGCGGTTTATGCGCGAGCTGATCGACGCGATGGAGGACAACTACTCCAAGTGGCGAACCCGCGAGGGCATCAAGAACCTACCCGAGTACGGCGGCGAGGCGGGGGACGCGGAGGAATAGGGCCGCGGCCGCGCGCCCCGGCGTGCTCGGCAGACGACGATGAAGGTCGCGGTCATCTCCGACATCCATGGCAACCGGCACGCTTTCGAGGCGGTGCTCGAGGCGGTCGCCGCGAGCGACGCCTCAGAGCTGTGGTGCCTGGGCGACCTGGTCGGCTACGGAGCCGAACCGGACGCGTGCGTGGCGCTCGCCAGCGAGCACGCCGCGGTGTGCCTGGCCGGCAACCACGATCTCGCCGTCACGGGCGAGATCTCCTTCGAGGAGTTCTCCCGCGGGGCCAGCCTCGCGGCGCAGTGGACCCAAGAGGTGATCGCCTCAGAGCACCTGGACTTCCTCGCGGGGCTGCGGCCCCAAGGTGAGGAGGGCCCGGTCGGCCTCTACCACGCCAGCCCGCGGGACCCCGTATGGGAGTACGTGCTCTCCGCGCTGCTTGCAGAGCTGTGCCTCGACAAGCAACCGCACCGCGTTTGCCTGATCGGCCATTCGCACGTCGCCCTGTCGTTCGTACGCCACGAAGGTGAGCTGGCCAGCGGCGAACCGCGACGAGAGGGCGTTCAGCTGGACATTTCCGACGGCGAATGGCTCCTGAACCCCGGCAGTGTCGGCCAGCCCCGCGACGGCGACCCGCGTGCATCGTGGCTGCTGCTGGACCTCGACGGTCTGACCGCGTCGTTCAGACGCACCGACTATGACGTCGCGGGCGCCGCCGCGGCGATCCGCGCGGCGCGCCTGCCGGACTCGCTCGCCGAGCGGCTGGAGTACGGTCAGTGAAGATGTTCAAGCGCTTCACCACGAGCACGCGGTCGAATCGGGTCGGGTCGAATCGGATCGTGATGCCCTGGAACCCCGGCCATCCCGGGCGAGTCGATCATCACCGCCGGCACAGATCGGGCGTCATCCGCCTGCTCGTGGCCGGCCTGCTGGGGGTCGCCGCCGCCGTAATGCTCGCGTCGTGCGGGAGCACTGGTAAGGGTCTGATCCCGCTCGCCAACGCAGGACCGCTGCAGAGCGACTTCGAAGCGGTCGCCCAGGCCGCGCAAACCGGGAACGGCGACTGCACAGTAACGACGGCCGCGATCAACAAGACCGAGCAGGACTTCGCCGCGCTGCCGGCGACGATCGACCCGGGCTTGCACAACCGGCTCAGCCAGGGCATCTCGAACCTGCGTAAACGCGCGCTTGCCCTGTGCACGCAACCGCTCGTGCAGACGACCACCACGACCGCGCCGTCGCACACGACTACGACCACGAAAACCGAGCCGTCGACTACCACTCCGACCACGACGCAGACGACGAGCACACAGACCACGCCGACGACGCCGAACACCCCCACGACGCCGAGCACCGGGGGCGGAACGGCGGCGCCCGGAAATGGGGGCGGTGGCGAAAGCGCGCCCGGAGGTGGCACCGGGGTTGGCGAATCGGGCGGCGCCGGGATCGGCGTAGGCGGACAGGAAAGCGGGAAATGAGGGCGGCGAGCGCGGCACCATCATCGTTGTGGCGCGTGGATCGCGCCGGCACCGGTGGGAGGGAACGAGCGTGAGCGACGGAGACGTCATCGCCGGGCGCTACCGCCTGGAGGGCAGGCTCGGCTTCGGGGGGATGTCCACGGTGCACCTCGCCTTCGACCTGCGCTTGGAACGGCGCGTAGCGGTGAAGCTGCTGGCCGAGCATCTGGCGGACGATCCGACGTTCGTGTCGAGATTTCAGCGCGAGGCGCAGGCCGCCGCACGGCTGGTGCACCCGAACATCGTGCAGATCTTCGACTCCGGCCTGGACGAGCACTCGGGCAGGCACTTCATCGTGATGGAGTACATCGAGGGATCCTCGTGCGCGGAGATCCTGCGCGACGACGGCTGGGTGCAGGTCGACGAGGCCGTGGCGATCATCGAACAGGCTTGCGAGGGCCTGTATTACGCTCATCGTCACGGGGTGGTCCACCGCGACGTCAAGCCCGGCAACCTGCTGCGCTCGCGCGAGGGCGAGGTCAAGCTGGCGGACTTCGGCATCGCCAAGGCGACCGAGCAGTCGAGCATCACCCAGGTCGGCTCGGTGCTCGGCACCGCCGCCTACCTGGCGCCCGAGCAGGCCCGCGGCGAGGAGGCGGGTCCGCGCGCGGACCTGTACGCACTCGGGGTCGTCGCCTACCAGCTGATCTCCGGACGTCTCCCCTACGAGGCGACGTCACTGACCGAGCTGGCGCTCAAGCAGCAGCGCGAGGAGCCGCCGATGCTCGACACGCTCGTCGCGGCCGTCGGGCCGGCGCTGTCCGAGGCGGTCGCGCTCGCGCTCGCGCTGGACACTCGCGAGCGTTACCAGACAGCACGTGAGATGGGCCGGGCGATCAGCGACGGCGCGGACGGGATCTCTCCGCTGGAGTCTCCCGCGGGCGCCCGCGGCGCACAGCAGGCCACGCAGGCCACGAGCGTGCTGACGAGCGGCGCGCGTGGCGCGACCGGTCCCGCGACGAAGGCGGCCGTCGCTCCTCGGCAGCCCCGGCCGGGACCGGCGAGGAGCCCCGGCGTGGGCGCACAGCCATCTGGCGCCGCATCGTCCGGTTCCAAGAACAGAGGCCCCCGGCGGTTGGCGCTCGCACTGCTGAGCCTGCTCGCGCTCGGTGGCGTGATCGCCGCGATCGTTGCGATCACCGCACCCGCGCCAACGAGAGTGGTGCTGCGCAACGTCGTCTACAACGACGTCGAACAGGCTTCCGTGGCGCTCAAACAGCTGGTCAGCGAAAACACTAAATAGGGCTTGGACAGGCGAAAGGCCCGCGTCTACGCGAGCCCCTCGCCTGGACAACCGTCACATCCATAGTTTGGCAGACAATGTCCTACAACACGGGGGTCGTTAACGGCGAAAGGCCCGCTTACGCGGGCCCCTCGGAAACTACTTGCCCTTTCGAGCAGCGTGACTGTCACTCACTCTGCAGACTAGCAGCCCATCCCGTCGCCTACAACTATGGCTCCGGCGGCCGGACTCGAACCGACATCTCGTGAGTGACAGTCACGAATGTTGCCCTTACACCACACCGGAATGCCACGATTCAAGGTACGCATCACTTGGGATGAAACTCTCCGGAGCGCCACTCGGCAGCGACCTCGGGGAGCCGTCTATCGACGATCCCCTGGCGCAGATCGTCCATCAGGCGAGCGAGAAAAGCGAGGTTGTGCATCGTGATCAGGCGCGTGCCGGTCAGCTCGCCGGCGCGGGCGAGATAGCTGAGATAGGCCCGGGAGAATCCTTTGGAGCATGCCGGGCAGGGACAGCCCTCCAGCAACGGCGCCTCGGACTCGCGCGAGCCGGCCTTGGTCAGATCCAGGCGCCAACGCGCGCGGGGGTCGGGCACCAGCGCGGTGCCGTGACGACCGAGGCGGGTGGGCATGGCGCAGTCGAACGTGTCGATGCCCAGCTCGACTCCGGCGATCAGATCGTCGACCTCCCCGATGCCGAGCAGGTGACGAGGGCGGTGCTCGAGCGTGCCACCGAGCTCGGCGGTGGCCCAGGAGACGACCTCATACATCTGCGCCTTCTCGGCGCCGAGCGATCCGCCGATCGCGATGCCGTCACAGGCGCTTGAGCCGATTAGCTGGGCGGACTCGCGGCGCAGGTCCTCGTAGACGCCGCCCTGCACGATCCCATAGACGAGCTGTCCGTCGGGACCGTGGGCGGAGTGCCAGTCCAGGCAACGCTGCAGCCAGCGGTGGGTGCGCTCGGTCGAGCGCTGTGTGTAGGCTCGATCGACATGAAAAGGGGTGCACTCGTCGAACACGAGCGCGATGTCCGAGCCCAGAGCCGCCTGTGTGGCCATCGAGTCCTCCGGGGATAGAAATCGAATGCGACCGTCGACGTAGGAGCGAAAGCGCACCCCGGACTCGTCGATCTCGAGGATCGCTCCCTCGCGCTCACCGGGACGACCGCGAGAACGACCCTTGATCTCCTCGGCGACCGTGCCGTGGCCCATCGAGAACACCTGAAACCCGCCCGAGTCGGTGATCGTCGGCCCGGACCAGCCCATGAACGGGCCAAGACCGCCGAAGCGCTCGATCAGCTCGGGGCCGGGGCGCAGCAGCAGGTGGAAGGTGTTGCCGAGCACCATGTCGTACCCCAGCGAGGCGACCTCCTCGGGCAGGAGCCCCTTGACGGTCGCCTTGGTCGCCAGCGGCGTGAACGCCGGCGTGCGAACATCGCCGTGCGGCGTACTCAGCACGCCCGCGCGAGCGCGCGAGGACGCGTCGCGGGCGATGATCGTGAAAGCGGACACTGGCGCGGCATCCTATGGACCCGCGCAACGCACCATCTATCGTGACGTACACCCCAGGAGCATGAGAGGACCCCGTACGCAAGCCCGCTGAGAGGACTGCGCAGCCAGTCGCACCCAGCCGCCCAGGCTCACCACATCATGCTCGCCGCGATCGTCAACGTCAGCCATCTCGTCGAAGTGTTCGGCTACCCGCTGCTGTTTCTCGCGGTGATGGCGGAGTCGAGCGGTGTGCCGGTCCCGGGCGAGACGGCGCTGATCACCGCGGCGGTGCTGGCCGGCGGAGGCAAACTCCAGATCGAGTTCGTGATCGCGATCGCCGCCGCCGGAGCGATCGTGGGCGACAACATCGGCTACCTAATCGGCCGCCGGGGAGGGCGCTGGCTGTTGGAACGGCCCGGACGCTTCCATGACCAGCGCCTGCAGGCGCTGCAAAACGGAGAGGTGTTCTTCGAGCGTCACGGCCCCAAGGCCGTGTTCCTCGGCCGGTTCGTGCTCGGATTGCGCGTATGGGCCTCGTGGCTGGCCGGCGCGACACACATGCGCTGGCGCTCGTTCGTGTTCTGGAACGCGCTCGGGGGGATCTGCTGGGCCACCGGAATCGGTCTGCTCGCCTACTTTCTCGGCCACGCCGCCGGCAACGCGATCGAGACGTTCGGCATCTACGGACTCGTCGCCGTGCTGATCGCCATAGGCGGAGCCCTGATCGCACACCGCCGCCACAGGCGCCGTATCGAGTCGGCGCCCGGCGGCGCGCGCGCCGACGCTGCCCCTGGCGACCCCGAGGGCCGCTGAGCCGGGCGCCCACTGAGTCTCGCTCGCGCAGCTCAGCAGCCGTGGCCGTTGCCGCACGGCGCGATGCGATCCCACAGATCCGCGAGCGCGCCGAGCTCGGGCTCGGAGAAGCGCGAGAAGAAGTGCTCGCGCACGACCGCCAGGTGCGTGGTTCGCGCCTGGCCGAGCCGTTCGCGACCAAGGTCCGTCAGGCATGCGTAGGAGCCGCGCGCGTCGTGGTCGCAGGAGCAGCGCTCCAGCAGGCCGTCGCGCTCCAGGCGATCGACCAGGCGGGTCAGCCCGCTGCGCGACAGCTGCGCCTGTTCGGCGAGGTCGCACATGCGCATCCGCCCCGCGCCGGCGTCGTCGAGATGGTGAAGCACCTCGTAAGAGGTCATCGGCAGGCCGTGCTCGCGCTCGAGCTCGGCGTCCAAGCGCTTGGCGAGACACGCGTGCGCTCGCAGCAGCCCGCGCCACGCGCGCAGCTCTCCGTCACTGAGAGACTCCTGCTCCCCGGGTGGGATCTTGACTGCGGTCGCGGTCGACATGATGACAATTGATACGAAAACCCTGCTCAGTCGAACATAGCAGCGTCAGGATCGGGTTCAGGACCTATCGCCGCGTGGCGCGCCACGTCCAGTGCATCATCAGGGGCTGCAGCGGCAGCCGTGCATACAGCGCCCAGCGCGGGAACCGGCGGAAGCGCTCAGGGCTGCGGGCCATGTGCAGGTTCGCTGGAAACACGGCGGCAAGCAGCGAGATCAGGCCGAGGCCGGCAAGCCGCCGGGTGCGGGGCAGCAGCACTCCGACGCCGCCCACGATCTCGGCGACCCCACTGATCGCCACCAGGCGCGCGGCATCGTCCTGCATCCTTGGCGGCACGATCGATTCATACGCGCGGGGCATGATGAAGTGGTTGACCCCGGCCTGGACGAAAAAGGCGCTGAGCAGTGTGCGCGAGCGATTCATCGCGGGATGTCTATCAGCTCTCGGACGCGGGAGAAGGGTTTGGGAGGCTCTGAACTCCGAAAGGTCCCGACCCGGAAGCCTCGAAAGGGCTTGGGGGCACCACTCCTGTGGTCCCCACTGATCTGGCCCCATTTTGTTAGACCACACTCCGCTACGAACCCTCGATCAGGGAGCGTCCTGTCATCGGCGCCGGCTGCTGGATGTCGAGCAGGTCGAGCACGGTCGGCGCGACATCGGCAAGAACGCCGCCGTCCGCGCGCAGTGAAACGTCGCCGGGTGCCGTCACGATCAGCGGAACCGGGTTGAGCGAGTGCGCGGTGTTGGGGCTGCCGTCGGGCTCGAGCATGTGGTCGGCGTTGCCATGGTCGGCGGTCACGATGCAGACGCCGCCGGACTCGCGCACCGCGGAGACGACCTGACCGAGACATTCATCCACTGCCTCGACGGCACGTACGGCCGCTCCGATCACGCCGGTGTGGCCGACCATGTCGGCGTTCGCGAAGTTGATGATCCCAAACCGCGGCCGGTCCTCGCGCCAGGCGTGCACGAACGCGGCGGAGGCCTCGACGGCGCTCATCTCGGGCTTGTGATCGTATGTCGGCACGTCCCGCGGCGACGGCGCCAGCTCGCGCCGCTCGCCCTGCTGCGGGGTCTCGACGCCGCCGTTGAAGAAATAGGTCACATGCGGATACTTCTCGGTCTCGGCGACGTGCAACTGGCGCGCGCCGGTGTGCGCGATCGTGGCGGCGAGCGTGGTCGCAGGGCGCTCGGGAACGAACGCCACCGGGTAGGGCCGGCCTTCCTCATACTCGGTCAGCGTCGTGTAGCGCGACACCGGCTCGGCGCCGCCGCGATCGATCTCCGCGAACCCCGGCTCAGCGAGGGCACGCGTGAGCTGGCGCATGCGGTCAGGGCGGAAGTTGAACGCGATCACGCTGTCACCAGGCCTGATCGCGGCATCCGCAACGACGAGGGTGGGCTCGATGAACTCGTCGGTCTCCCCCCGCTCGTACGCGGCCCGCACCGCCTCCTCGCCACTGCCGGCACCATGCGCGGCACGACCGTGGACGAGCAGGTCGTACGCGCGCTGGGTGCGTTCCCAGCGACGGTCGCGGTCCATCGCCCAGTAACGGCCGACGACCGAACCGACGCGCGCGCCCTCGGCCGCATCCAGCTCGGCCAGAAAGCCGGCGCCCGCGTGAGGCAGGGTGTCGCGCCCGTCGGTGAACGCGTGCACGATGACATCTTTGTGAGCGCCCGCCCCCGCATTCCCCTCGGCCCCCGCATTCCCCTCGGCCCCCGCATTCCCCTCAGCCCCCACATCCCCCTCGGCCCCCGCATCCCCGCCGGCCCCCGCATCCCCGCCGGCCCTCGTGTCCACCTGTGTGCGGGCGCAGGCGATGAGCGCAAGCAGATGGTCAAGCGATGAGTGCACCCCACCGTCGGAGACGAGCCCGATCAGATGCACCCGCCCGGCATCCGCCAGCGCCGCCCGCAGGACGGGGTTCGCCGCGAACGAGCCGTCGGCGATCGCGTCATCGATGCGGACCAGGTCCTGACGCACAACCGCGCCGGCGCCGAGGTTGAGATGGCCGACCTCGCTGTTTCCCATCTGGCCCTCGGGCAGGCCCACCGCGCGCCCATAGGTGGTGAGCGTTGTATGTGGAAACTCGCGCCACAGCTCGTCGAACACCGGTGTGCGAGCCAGCGAGACGGCGTTGCCCGGACCCGGCTCGGCCAGCCCCCAGCCGTCGAGCACGACCAGGCAGACACTGTTCACGTGGCAGAACCCACGATCGCCGCGAACGACTCGGCCTGCAGTGATGCCCCGCCGACGAGCGCCCCATCGACGTCGGCCGGCGCGAGCAGTTCGGCGGCGTTCTCCGGCTTGACCGACCCTCCGTACAGGATCCGCGTGCGCTCGGCCGCGGAGGCGTCACGATCGCCGACGAGCGCGCGAATGAAGCCGATCGCCTCCTGGGCCTGCTCGGCCGTGGCGACGCGGCCGGTGCCGATCGCCCAGATCGGCTCGTATGCGATCACTACGTCGGCCAGGCGCTCGTCGGGCACGCCGGCGAGATCGTCTCGGATCTGCTGGCGCAGCTTACGCTCGGTGTCGCCGGCGTCGCGCTCTGACTCGGTCTCGCCCACGCACAGGATCGGCGAGAGATCCGACGCAAGCGCCGCGGAGACCTTCCCCGCCAGGGCCCGGTCGGTCTCGCCGAACAGCTGCCGACGCTCGGAGTGGCCGAGCACGACCCCGTGGACATCCAGCTCGCACAGCATCGGCGCGGAGATCTCACCGGTGTAGGCGCCCTCGGGCTCGGAGTGCATGTTCTGCGCATACACCTCCACGCGCGAACCACGCGCGGAGTCGACCATCGCGCGCAGGTCGGTGAACGGCACGCAGATCGCCACGTCGACGCCGTCCACCGCAGACACGCGTGGGAGCAGCGCCTGAATGTACTGCTCGGCCTGGGCCTCCGTCTTGTACATCTTCCAGTTGCCCGCGATCAGCGGGGTACGTACGGGCGCGGGCTCGGCCACTATGACGCGACCCCCACGCCGTTGAGCGCCTCGATGCCCGGCAGCGCGCGGCCCTCGACCATCCCCAGCGTCGCACCACCGCCGGTGGAGAGATGATCGACGGTGTCCTCCAGCCCGAACCGCGCGAGCGCCGCGGCCGAGTCACCACCACCCACGACCGTCACCCCCTCCGCTTGCGCGACCGCCTCGGCCACCCTGCGCGTCCCCGCCGCGAACGGCTCGAGCTCGAACGCTCCCATCGGACCATTCCAGAAGACCGAGCCCGCCAGCGCGATCTCGCGGGCGTAACGCTCGGCGGTGGCCGGGCCGATATCCAGGCCCATCCACCCCGGCGGCACCTCCACCCCATTCAGAACACGATGCTGCGCGTCCTCGGCGAGATGATCCCCGATCACCAGATCGCCGGGCAGCTCCAAACGGGCCTGGCCGGGACGCGCCGCCTTCACGAGCGCGCGACGTGCGTGCTCGGTGTCCTGCTCGCAGCACAGCGAATCTCCCACGGCATGGCCCTGAGCGCAGAGGAACGGAAAACACATCGCCCCACCGATGATCAGTACGTCGGCGACCTCCAGAAAGCGATCTATCACGGCGATCTTGTCCTCCACCTTTGCACCACCGACGACCGCCACCAATGGGCGCGCCGGGTGCTCGAGAATCTCGCCGAGAGTCTTGACCTCGCGTTCCAGCAGCCGTCCGGCCGCACTCGGGAGCAGGTGCGCCACCCCCTCGGTGCTCGCATGAGCGCGATGCGCCGCGCCGAACGCGTCGTTTACGTAGACGTCCGCCAGCTCTGCCAGGGCCCGCGCGAACTCGGGATCGTTGGTTGTCTCGCCCGCCTCGAAGCGCACGTTCTCGAGCACCAGCACCTCGCCCTCACCCAGCTTGTCGGCGAGCGACTTCACCGCTTCGCCCACCACCGCGGGCGCGAGCGAGACCATGGCGTCCGTCAGCTCCCGCAGCCGCGCCACCACCGGCGCGAGCGACAGATCCTCCTCGCGCCGGCCCTCCGGCCGACCGAGATGGGAGACCAGCACGAGTGCGGCGCCACGCCGGCGCAACTCCTCGATCGTTCCAAGCGCCGCGACGATCCGGGTGTCGTCCGCGACGACCGGTTGGCCATCGGCGTCCGTGCCCATCGGCACGTTGAAGTCCACCCGCACCAGCACCCGCTTGCCCTGGACGTCCAGGTGCTCCAGGCTTCTCATCCGCACGACCACTCAACTCCGATCTTCTCGCGCTCCGTCACGATATCCCTCCCGAGCCACCCCATTCGCGGACCGGCGCTCACAGAACCCTCTGCACCAGATCCACCAAGCGGTTGGAGTAGCCCCACTCGTTGTCGTACCAGGCCACGACCTTCAACATCGTGCCGTCGATCGTGGCGGTCAGCTGGGAATCGACGATCGCCGAGAATGGCGAGCGCACGATGTCGCTGGAGACGATCGGATCGGCGGTGCAGGCGAGGATGCCCCGCAGAGACCCACTCTCGGAGGCGGTCCGCAGAGCGCCGTTGACCTCCTCGACGCTCGTGGGACGGACGCACTCGACGGTCAGGTCGACGACCGAGCCGGTCGGCACGGGCGCGCGGACGGCGAACCCGTGCAGCTTGCCCTGCAGCTCGGGGATCACCAGGCCGATCGCCTTGGCCGCGCCGGTGGAGGCCGGGATCAGGTTGATCGCAGCCGCGCGCGCGCGGCGCAGGTCCTTGTGGGGCAGGTCCTGCAGGCGTTGGTCGGCGGTGTAAGCGTGGATTGTCGTCATCAGGCCATGTGAGATGCCGACCGTGTCATTGACCACCTTCGCCACCGGGGCCAAGCAGTTGGTCGTGCAGGACGCGTTGGAGATGACGTCGTGCGCAGCGGAATCGTAGACCTCGTCGAAGTTGACGCCGAGCACGACGGTCGCGTCAGGGTCGGTGGCGGGCGCGGAGATGATCACCTTCCTGGCGCCCTGCGCGAGATGCGCGGCGGCGCGCGTGCGATCGGTGAACAGGCCGGTCGACTCGATCACGACGTCGACGCCGAGCTCGCCCCAGGGCAGTGCGGCAGGGTCACGCTCGGCGAGCACCTTCAGCTCATGGCCATCGACCTCGATCGCGCCCTCGCCCTGGACGTGAACCTCCCCCGGGTAAGGGCCGAGGATCGAGTCGTACTTCAACAGGTGCGCCAGCGTGGCGGAGTCGGTCAGATCGTTGACCGCAACCCACTCGATCTCACCGGCATCCGCTCTCGCCTGAGCAGCGCGAAACACGTTTCGGCCGATCCGGCCGAACCCGTTGATTCCCACCCGTACGGACATGTTGCACGGCCTCCTAGTCGCGCGAAAATGAACGACGCCGGGCCATTGAAGCGCAGCTTCCGTGGCCCGGCAGCCCGGCGAAGGCTATCAGCGAGCCTTGGAACCCTTGTCGATGTCGCGATGGGCGACCGTTATGTCGAGGTCGTCGCCGTCGCGATAGCGAGCTGCCAGATGCTCGGCGATCGCGACCGAGCGGTGGCGTCCGCCGGTGCAGCCGACGGCGATCACGAGATGAGACTTGCCCTCCGTGACGTACTCGGGCAGCAGGAAGTCGAGCAGCGCGTGCAGGCGCACGTACAGCTCGTCCAAGCGGCCATCCCGGGCGACATACTCGACCACGCGCTCGTCATGACCGGTCAGATCGCGCAGGTGCGGCTCATAGTGAGGGTTGGGCAGGAAGCGAACGTCGAAGGCGAGGTCCTCCTCGCGCGGGGGCCCGTGCTTGAAGCCGAAGCTCATGAACGTGACCGCGAGCCTGCCGGCGTTCTGGCGCGGCAGGAGCTCGTCGGCGATGCGCCCGCGCAGCATCGCGGTGGACATGCCGGTCGTGTCGATCACCAGGTCCGCGCGGCTGCGCAGCGGTTCCAGCAGCGCACGCTCGGCGGCGACGCCCGCTGCGACGCTGCCCTCCGGCGCCAGCGGGTGCCGGCGACGGGTCTCCTTGTAGCGGGTGACGAGCGTCTGCTCGGCGGCCTGCAGGAACAGCACGTGGTGGCTGATCCCGAGCGCGTCGAGGTCATCGACGACCGCGCGGAGCGCCTCGAAGTAGACGCCGCCGCGCACGTCGGACACGACGGCCGCGCGCTCGACCTTGGAGCCTCGGTGCACGAACAACTCGACCAGCGAGCGGATCATCTCGGGCGGGAGGTTGTCGACGCAGAAGTAGCCGGCGTCCTCGAACACGTTCATCGCCGTGGACTTGCCCGCGCCGGAGAAGCCGGTGATCACGACGAGGTCCTGCAGGCGCGACTCGACGACCGGCTTCGCCGCGCGCAGGGGACGGAGGGGCCTGAGGACCGCCATATCCCTTGATTGTGCCTGGCTGGGCGGACATTCGTGTCACTTTCTGGACGCGCGTCTCTGTCAGCCCGCGCGATGAAGATGGCCATGCAGCTCTCTCGCCACCTTGGCGGGCAGGCCGGAAACCGTCTGGAGCTCCTCGCGCGTGGCGGCGGCGACGGCTTCGGGCGAGCCGAAGTGTGTGAGCAGCGCGCGCTTGCGGGCAGGGCCGATCCCGGGCAGATCGTCGAGCAACGAACCGGTCATCACGCGGTCGCGACGACTGCGGTGGTGGGTGACGGCGAAGCGGTGAGCCTCGTCGCGGACACGCTGCAACAGCTGCAACTCAGGGGTGGAGTGATCGAGCACGAGCGGGGAGCGGCGACCGGGCATGAAGATCTCCTCGATGCGCTTGGCCAGCGAGACGACCGCGACACCGCGCTCGCGCCAACCGCGCAGCGGCCGCAGTCCGGCCGCGAGCTGACCGCGGCCGCCGTCGATCACGACGAGGCTGGGCAGCGAGGCGAAGCTCGCATCGTAGGCGGAGTCGTGCGGGGAGATATCGGCCTGGGTCTCCCACTGGGCGTACCGACGCCGCAGGACCTCGGCCATCGCGGCGTAGTCGTCGGAGACACCATCCGCAAGTGAGCGGATGCGAAAGCGGCGGTAGTCGGACTTCTTGGGCGCGCCGCCCTCGAACACGACCATCGACGCGACCGTGTGATCGCCGCCGAGATGGGAGATGTCGTAACACTCGATCCGGATCGGCAGCACGTCCAGGCCGAGTGCCTGTTGCAAGCCCTCGAGCGCGTCGACGCGACCCTGGCGTCGACGCTCGGCACGCAGGCGCTCCTGGTCGAGCGCGAGCAGCGCGTTGCGCTCGGCGAGCTGGAGCATCCGGCGCTTCTCCCCGCGCTCGGCTGCCCTGATCTCGACGGGACCGTCACGACGGCCGGCGAGCGCGCCGGCCAGGGGCACGACCTCCGCGCCGGATGACAGCTCGGGCTGGACGACGATCAGCGCCGGGATCGACAGATGACCGGCGTAGTACTGGAGCATGAACTCCTCGGCCACGTCCGCAACACCACGCTCGGTCTCGTTGGCCAGGTAGAACGACTGCCGGTCGGTGAGGACGCCGTCGCGGATCTGGAACACCTGCGCGTTGGCGTCGCGCCCGTCGATCGCGACGGCGACGGCATCGAACGTGCCGGCCGAGGCGTTGGCGACGCGGCGGCGCTCCAGCAGCGAATGGACGGCGCGCAGGCGGTTGCGCTCGAGCGTGGCCTGCTCGAACTCCTCGGCCGCCGCGGCCGCGTGCATGCGGGTCTGGAGGTCGCGCTCGATCGCGACGAACCGCCCTGACAGGAAGTCGATCACCTGGTCGATGCTCGCGCGGTAGTCCTCCCGGGAGATGTAATCGACGCAGGGGGCGGTGCAGCGCTTGATGTAGTAGTCCAGACACGGGCTGCCGCTGCGCCGCCCCGGCTCGGGGCCAGTGCAGGAGCGGAACATGAACACCTTCGCCAGCACCTCCAGCGTGGCGCGCACGCGCTTGGCGTTCGAGTACGGACCGAAGTAGGCCCGGCCGGGACGGTGGCGCTCACGCGTGAAGTACACGCGCGGATAGTCCTCGTCGAGCGAGATCGCGATGAACGGGTAGGACTTGTCGTCGCGCAGCCGGATGTTGAAGCGGGGGCGGTACTGCTTGATGAAGCCCTGCTCGGTCAGCAACGCCTCCGACTCGGAGGCCACGACCACGCACTCGACATGGGCGACGGATGCGACCATCTCGGCGTGCCCGGGAGAATTCGTTCCCCGCCCACCCACCTGCGCTTTGGAGAAGTGCGAGGCGACGCGCTTGCGGATCGATACGGCCTTGCCCACATAGATGACCCGGTTGCGAGCGTCCCGGAACAGATACACGCCGGGCTGGTCGGGCAGCGCGCGCCGTTGCGCGGCGAGGATGGTCGCTTGCGAGCTGTTCGAGTCCGTCGTCGTATCGGCGGGCGCCCGGGTGGCCATCATTCGAGGATAGGCGCCGTTGGGCCGGGTGTTGTTCGGAACGGCGCATTCGGCATGGGCTACCCATCAGCTTAAGATCAAGCATGCGACCCTGGACGCCGATCAGCTCACGGAGATCAGCTTCAAGTCTGCGATGTGCAGAGTCGATATGATGATTTCATATGTCTCGTCTACTCTCAGTCTCGGTACCCGACGAACTCGCCGCCGAGGCCGAAGCGCTAGCCCAGGCGACCGGCAAGACCAAGAGCGAGGTGGTGCGCGATGCGTTGCGCCGCCACATACATCACGAGCATTTCGTCGATCTGCGGCACTACGGTCGTGACCGGGCAGAGACTCTGGGAGTCGGGCCTGAGGATGTCGAGCAGCTGGTTGACGAGCTGCGCGTGACGCGTACGTGACCACGCGCGCGCTCTGCGACACGAACGTCTTGGTGTCGGCGTTTATCGCCGGGGGACCCCCGAGTCGAGTGATCGAGGCGGCGCTCGACGATCGTATAGAGCTGGTGCTTGCAGATCCCGTCCTCGGTGAGCTGGAGCGTGTGCTGAGGGTGAAGCTTGGCTTTGAGCCCGAGCGAGTACGCGAGATCGTGTCGTTGCTGCTTGACATTGCGGACGAGCGCGTAGCGGCGCCTGCGCAGTCGCCCGAGGCGATTACGGGCGATCGCGATGACGATGTGGTCCTGGCATGCGCCGTAGCAGCAGACGTTCGCATCCTCGTATCGGGCGATCGCCGGCACCTGCTGCCTGTCGGCGAGCATCGCGGAGTACGCATCATCGCGCCGCAGACACTGCTCGCAGAGCTGGCCGGTGAGTAAACGGGGTGTGGGCGATCCTGAAATCGGCCGCGACTTCGACTCCGACTCTGGACAGCCCAATCGGCCTACGCTCATGCATGCGGCGGCGCGACCCTGGTCAGTAAGCGCGCCGGCGCCGGAAGACCATGACAAACGAGTAGACGATCCCTGCGACCAGCACGAACCACAGCAGCTCGCCGAGGCTCGTCTGCCACATGCGCACGCGGGACATGTACACGAGCAGGCCGCCTGCGATCGCCCCGTACAGCAGACCTCTGTAGCGGTCGCCGAGGCCGTGCAGAGCGACGCGGTTTTCGCGGTAGAAGCGCAGCCCGAGATAGCCGATCGCGACGCCGAACCCGATGTAGAACAGCGCTTCGAACGTGTGCGCCACCTGTCCGCCTGACGGGAGGAAGTAGACCGCCGCGGCGATCAGCAACACGATCGCTACGTTGCGCGTGGTCTTGAGACGGTCCATCGGACGGATTCTAGGTCAGTCGACCAGCGCCTCCAACCGCGCGTAAGCCTCCTCGACCGCGCGGCGCGCGGCGGTGTGGCGGGCCTCGGACTTGGCGGACTCGTACTGGGTCGCCCACGCCGCGGGGTCGGCGAGCTGGTCCTCCAGCGCGCGCATCGCCGCCTCGGCGTCCTCGACCTCGCGTTCGGCGGCGGCCTGCGCGGTCAGACGGTTCTTCGAAGGCCCGGTCCGCTTGGACCCGTCTTTGCCGGGTGCGGGTGCTGTTCCATCCGGCGCATGCGCCGGATGGCGGGGCGGCGCATGCGCCGCCCCGGGGGAGCGCGCATGCGCGCTCCCCGCCCGAGCCGCATGCGGCTCGGGCCTGAGCTTATTTACAAGCGTACGTGGACCGCGGCCTTTGACCGCATGCAGCGCGGGCTCCAGCTCGTCAACACGCGCATGCGCGGCCCCTTCCCCTGTCGCATGCGGCGCGGCTTTCCCCGACTCATCACGGACACGAACGTACTCGGGCCAGCCGCCGACATAGCTGTGTAGAGAGCGATCCTCGACGGCGATCGTGCGCGTGCCGACCGCGTCCAGCAGAGCGCGATCATGGGAGACGAGCAACAGCGCGCCCGTGAACGCGCTCAGCGCATCCTCCAGGGCCTCGCGGGACTCGATGTCGAGGTGGTTGGTGGGCTCGTCGAGGATCAGGACGTTGGCGCCGGAGTGCACCAGAACGGCTAGCGACAGCCGCCGGCGCTCCCCACCGGACAGCCCGTCCAGAGGCTTGTCGGCTGTCTCTCCCGAGAACAGGAAGCGCCCGAGCAGCGCGCGCGCCTTGTTCGGGGTCAGGCCGGTGGCGTGTTGGGCCGCGTCGAGCACGCTCGGGTGGGCGGGCATCCCATCCCCGCCGGCGCCGAGCTCGTCGGCGTGCTGGGAGAGGTAGCCGACCGTGACGTTGTGCCCTGTGCTGAGCTTGCCCGCGGCCAGCGGTCGGCGCCCGGCGAGGGTCTCGATCAAGGTTGTCTTGCCGGAGCCGTTGGGACCGACGAGCGAGACGTGCTCCCCTCGTTCGAGCCACAGTTCGGCCGCATTCAGGAGCGTGATCGGCGGCTCGCCGACCTGCACGCAGCCGTCCAAGAGCTCGAAGATCACGCGCCCCGAGCGTTCGGGCGCCTTGAAGGAGAACTCCAACCCCTTGCCGTCGCGGGGATCGCGCTCGATGCGCTCGATCTTCGAGAGCTGCTTCACGCGCGACTGCGCCTGGCGCGCCTTGGTGGCCTTGGCACGGAAGCGCTCGATGAAGCGCTCCATGCGCGCGATCTCGGCCTGCTGCTTGTCGATCGCCCGGCCAAGCGCCAGCTCGCGCGCCGCCTGCTCACGGCGCCAGGCGTGCCAGGTGCCGGCGAAAAAGCGCGAGCGTCCGGCCTCGAGCTCCAGCACGGACGTGCCGACGGCCTCCAGGAACCAGCGGTCGTGCGCGACCAGGACGATCGCCGCGTCGAGTGAGACGAGGGTCTGCTCGAGCCACTCCAGCGACTCGATGTCGAGATGGTTGGTGGGCTCGTCCAGCAGCAGCACGTCCGCACTGGTGGCAAGCGCACGGGCGAGCGAGGCACGCGTGAGCTGGCCTCCGGAGAAGGTGTCCAGGGCGCGATGCAGGTCGGCGTCGACGAACCCGAGCCCGTGCGCCATCGCGATCGCGCGGTCGCGCCACAGGTAGCCGCCGCGCGTCTCCAGGCGCGCCTGCGCGCGCGCGTAACGGCTGAGCGTGGACTCGTCCGCGGTGCCCGCCGCCATGCGGCTCTCCAGCTCGGCGAGCTCGGCCTCGATGCGCAGCTCCTCCGCGCAGCCCGACAGGACGTACTCGCGCAGTGGCAGCTCGCGCTTGCCGGCCGATCGGCGATCCCATTGATCACCGATCGGTGGGCGCTGGTCGTGCAGGGCGATCCGGGTCCCCTTGGCAACGCTCAGCTCGCCGCGGTCGATCGAGGTTATCTCCCCCGCGAGCATTCGCAGGAGCGTGGTCTTACCGGCGCCGTTACGGCCCGCGATCGTCATCCGTTCGCGGCGCTCGAGCTTGAACGAGACGCCGCGCAGCAGCGGCTGCCCGCCCATGTCGATGTGCAGGTCGGATGCGATCAGCAGGGCCATCGGCTGCTGATGGTAGGCGCCAGGTCAGGGGACGTCGGGGCGGGAGGGCTCGGAAAGCATCAGACGAACATCCGGGAACCATCCCGATCCAGCGCGGCAGCCGTGTGCTGCGCTAGCATCCGCCGCGCGATGCACCGCCTGACGACACGCCTGCTGACCACATGCACCATGTCCGTTCTGCTGCTGCTCGTGCTCGCCCCGGCAGCGCTCGCCGACAATGACGGACGCGGGTTCTACGGGGCGACGAACGACAAAGTCGTGACGGACGCCGGGTTCATACTGATCGTGTTCTTCCCGACGTTCGTGTTCGTCATGAGCATGATCCAGCGCAAGCTGGAGAAGCGCAAGGAAGCGAGCAAGGCCGCGAAGAAGCAGCTCGGCGGCGTCGAGTGGCACGGCGGCTGGTAGGCCGCGGCCCGACGCCGATGCACGAATCCGTCCCCGTTCGCCATGGGCGCCGGGGAGCAGACCACGCGAGGCGACGGTGAGCGAGCAGGCCGCCGTCCGCTACGAGCGCGAGGGCAGTGCGGCGGTCATCACGATCGACCGCCGGCACCGGCGCAACGCCGTCGACGGCGAGACGGCCGCGAAGCTGCACGATGCGTTTCTGAAGTTCGAGGCCGACGATGAGGTGCGCGTGCTCGTGCTGACGGGCGCGGGCGGAGTCTCGTTCTGCGCGGGAGCCGACCTGAAGGCGACGGAGACGATGGCGGGCAGGCTGATGTCGCAAGAGGGGCCGATGGGGTTCACGAGGCTGACGCCATCCAAGCCGACGATCGCGGCGATCTCCGGGTTCTGCCTCGCGGGCGGGCTGGAGCTGGCGTTGTGGTGTGACCTGCGGATCGCGACGGAGGGTTCGACGCTCGGCTACCCGGAGCGGCGATGGGGCGTGCCCCTGATCGACGGTGGGACACAGAGGCTGCCGCGCATCGTCGGGCTGGGGCGTGCGCTGGACCTGATCCTGACGGGGCGCATGATCGACGCGAAGGAGGCCCTGAGCATGGGGTTGCTCACGGAGGTCGTGCCGGCGGGCGCACACCTGGAGCGCGCGCTCGCGCTGGCGGAGGGGCTGGCAAGGTTCCCGCAGAAGACGATGCTGGCCGACCGCCGCGCGGCGATCGAGGGTCTGGGAATGCCGCTCGCAGACGGGCTGGCGCTGGAGGCGAAGGCCGGCCCGGAGGTGTTCGAAGACGGCGCGCGGGGCGCCGCCCGCTTCGCGGCGGGCGAGGGCCGCGGAGGTGCCGGCACGGGAGCCTGAGCAGGCACGGGGGCGCGAGTAGGTGACCCGGGGCGTGAATGCCCTCACATATCCCTATATCCTCGACTGGCGATGGCGTATCTCGTAACAGGCGCAACCGGGTTCATCGGGCGCCGGCTCGTGGAACAGCTGCTCTCCAAGCGTCAGGGCAAGGTGTACGTGCTGGTGAGGGAGAGCTCGACGGACAGGCTCGACGACCTGATCGAGCGCTGGAAGACGGTGGCCGGCGCCAGTGTGGAGAAGCGCGTGCTGCCGCTGATCGGCGACCTGCGCAAACCGCTGCTGGGGGTCGAGCAGGAGCGCGTGGAGGAGCTGCGCGGAAAGATCGACCATATGTTCCACCTCGCCGCGATCTACGATATGACCGCGCCGGTGGAGCAGAACACGGCGGTGAACGTCGGCGGCACGACGCACGCGGTCGAACTGGCGCGCGCGCTGGACGCCGGATGCCTGCACCACGTCTCCTCGATCGCGGTCGCGGGCACATACAAGGGGACGTTCGATGAGAGCATGTTCGACGAGGGCCAGAAGCTGCCCTCGGCGTATCACCGCACTAAGTTTGAGTCCGAGCGGATCGTGCGCGAGCAGCCGTACGTGCCGTGGCGGGTGTACCGGCCGGGGATCGTGGTGGGCGACTCCAAGACGGGCGAGATGGACAAGATCGATGGGCCGTACTACTTCTTCAAGGCGATCCAGCGCATGCGCCGGCTGTTGCCGGAGTGGACGCCGCTCGTCGGCATGGACCTCGGCAACACGAACGTCGTGCCGGTCGACTGGGTGGCGAGCGCGCTCGAGCACATCGCGCACGAACCCGACCTCGACTTCGACAGGAAGGCATTTCATCTGACCGATCCGCGCAGGCAGCGCGTGGACGAGCTGATCAACGAGCTCGCGACGGCGGCGCACGCGCCGAGGCTGGCGGTGAGCATCGACAAACGACTGACCGATCCGCTGCCGAGGTGGCCGCTGGCGCTGGCGCTGGCGCTGCCGCCGTGGCGGCAGGCGAAGAACCTCGCGCTGCGCGAGCTGGGGATACCGCAGGAGGTGTTGACGCACATGGAGCTCGTGCCCAGGTTCGACACGCGCGAAGCGGGCAGGGCGCTGGCGGGCTCGCCGCTGGAGACGCCGCCACCGCTGCACGACTACGCCTCGCGCCTGTGGGACTACTGGGAGCGCGAGATGGATCAGGGCACGGCGCGCGGGCGCACGCTGAAAGAGGCCCTGGAGGGCAGGCACGTGATGATCACCGGGGCTTCCTCGGGGATCGGAAGAGCGTCGGCCTTGAAGGTGGCGGCCGCGGGCGGAGTGCCGCTGCTGGTTGCGCGAAGCGTGGAGAAGCTGGAGGAGACGCGCGCGGAGATCGTCGCGGCGGGCGGGACGGCGTATGTATATGCGGCGGACCTGTCCGACATGGACTCGGTCGACCGGCTGGTGGAGCGGGTGCTGGCGGACCACCGCAACGTGGACATGCTCGTGAACAACGCGGGACGCTCCATACGGCGCTCGATCGCGCTGAGCTACGACCGGTTTCACGACTTCGAACGAACGATGCAGCTGAACTACTTCGGCGCGGTAAAGCTGATAATCGGGTTGCTGGGGCACATGCGCGAGCGGGGGTCGGGGCATATCGTGAACATCTCCTCGATCGGCGTGCAGGCAAACCCGCCGCGGTTCTCGGCGTATGTGGCGTCGAAGGCGGCGCTGGACGCGTTCACCAGGGTGGTCGCATCGGAGGTGGTGGGCGACGGGGTGACGTTCACCACGATTCACATGCCGCTCGTGCGCACGCCGATGATCGCCCCGACGAAGATGTATGACGCGTTCCCCGCGATCACGCCGGACGAGGCGGCGGACATGATCTGCGAGGCGCTGCGCTCACGGCCGAAGCACATGGGCACACGCCTGGGGACGTTCGGCGAGGTCGCCTACGCCCTGTCACCAAAAGCCGTCGATCGGATACTGCACCTCGCGTACCGCGTGTTCCCGGACTCGGCGGCGTCAAAGGGCCAGCGCGACGTCGAGGAGAAAGCCTCGTTCGAGCAGATCGCGATGGCGACACTGACGCGGGGCGTGCACTGGTAGGAGAAGCCTCACATGCGATCGAGGTGCGCAGTCTGCACAAGCGCTACGGCGAGTATGAGGCGGTGCGCGGGATCGATATGGACGTACGGCGCGGAGAGGTGTTCGGCCTGCTGGGGCCGAACGGCGCGGGCAAGACGACGACGGTCGAGATCCTGGAGGGCTATCGCAAGCGCACGAGCGGAGAGGTGTCGGTGCTCGGGTATGACCCGGCGAAGCGGCAGATCGAGCTGCGCAGGCGGATCGGGATCGTGCTGCAGAGTGGCGGGATATACAGCCATGTGACTCCCCGCGAGGCGCTGAGGCACTGGGCGAGCTTTTATCCGAAGCCGCGGGATGTCAAGGAGGTGCTGAAGCTGGCGGGGTTGGAGGAGAAGGCCGATGCGCGCTGCCGCAAGCTGTCGGGCGGGCAGCTGCGGCGGCTGGACCTGGCGCTCGCGCTGGTGGGCGACCCGGAGCTGATGTTCCTGGACGAGCCGACCACCGGGTTCGACCCTGAGGCCAGGCGCGGCGCATGGGAGACGGTGCGCAGGCTACGGGATCTGGGCAAGACGGTACTGCTGACGACCCACTATCTCGACGAGGCGCAGGAGCTGGCGGACAGGGTGGCGATCGTCAAGGACGGCCGGGTGCTGGCGATCGGGCCGCCGCGCGAATTGGGAGCTCACCCGCCCGGGGCTGCGCAGTATCGGGTCGCGTGGCGCAACGGAGGCGGCGAGATGGTGGAAAGACAGACGGACGATCCGACAAGGCTGCTGCATGAGCTCACGAGCGAGGCATTGGCACAGGGTGAACAGGTGCAAGAGCTGAGCGTGGGCAGACCGACGTTGGAGGACGTGTATCTGGAGTTGACGGCCGATGCCTAGTGGGCCGTGGGTACGGCGCGGATGCTTCGTCCTCGATCGCTTGTGTGCCGAGCACACTTCGCTCACTGCGTCCTCGCCCCGCTTGGCCCACGACCCACTAGAAACTTGGGAAGACACGAATGTCTGACGCGGTGACACTCACCTGGCGGCAGTACCGGCTGGAGCGGAAGATGTTCTGGCGCAATCCAAGCGCGGCGTTCTTTAACTTCGTCCTGCCGTTGTTGTTCCTGATCGCCGGCGGTGCGATCCTGCACGGAAACCAGAAGGAGCTGAACAAGCTGGTGCCGGCGATCGCGGGGATGAGCGTGATGTCGACGACGTTTACCGCGCTGGCCTACAACATCGTGTTCCTGCGCGAGCGAGGAGTGCTGAAGCGCATACGCGGGACGCCGCTGCCGACGGGCTCCTATCTCGGGGGTGTGGCCTGCAATGCGGTCACGAACACGGCGCTGCAGATCGCGATCGTGGTGATCGCCGGACGGGTGGCGTTTGGGATCGGCTGGCCGAAGGAGTGGGGTGAGCTGATCGTGTTCGTCGTGGCGGGGGTCGTGTGCCTGGCCGCGCTGGGCGTGGCGTTTGCGCATGTGATCCCAAACTTCGAGTCCACCGCGGCATATGTCAACGCCGTGTTCCTACCGGTCGTGTTCGTGTCGTTCTACGCGTTCGATACCCCCGGCGCACCCGCGTTCCTGCGCAACGTCGCCGACGCGCTGCCGCTGAAGCCGCTGATCGAAGGACTGTACGCGGCGATGGTCAGCGGCTCGGGGCTTTCGAGCAACCTCGACGCACTGGCCGTCATCGGCCTGTGGGGAGTGGGCGGACTGTGGCTGGCCGTCAAGGGGTTCTCGTGGGAGCAGCGGCGCGGATAGGCTGTGCCGCGACAGGCACGACCGACCGCTGCCTCCGACCCGCCGCGACCGATCGATCACCCCACCCGCGACCTCACACAGACACACCGTTCAGCCCGTCGTCGATCACCAACCAGGAGAGAGCTCACATGAAGCAACTGGCAGAGGACGTACACATGCTGAAGGGATGGCCGCCGAACGCGATCAACGTGTATGTGATCGGGGACGTACTGATCGACGCGGCGACCAGGCAGGGCGAGAAGCGGATCATGCGCCAGATCGCCGGCCGAACGATCGACGCGCATGCGCTGACGCACGCGCATCCCGATCACCAGGGCTCAAGCCACGCGGTGTGCGAGCAGCTGGGGATACCACTGTGGTGCGGCCAGGGCGACGTGCCGGCGATGGAGACCCCCGGGGCGATCACCAACCCGAAGGCCCCCGGCTGGCTCAACCGGGTGCAGGCACGCTTCTGGATCGGACCTCCCCACCCCGTCGCGCGCGTGCTGAGCGAGGGCGACGAGGTCGCCGGCTTCACCGTTCTGGAGACCCCGGGACACTCCGCCGGGCACGTCTCGTTCTGGCGCGAGTCCGATCGCGTCCTGATCGTCGGCGACGTGCTTGGCAACATGCACTTCATAACCGGCGTCCCCGGCCTGCATACGCCCCCAGACATGTTCTCCCCCGACCCCGCCCGCAATCGCGAGTCGGCAAGGAGGCTGGCCGAGCTGAAACCGGCGCTGGCGTGCTTCGGCCACGGCGCGCCACTGCGCGATCCGGACAAGTTCGCGCGGTTCGTGGCGAAGCTGCCCGCCTGAAGCATGAGCGACAGCCTGTTCACCCCGTCCGCGGACGGGCATAGCGTTGAGCCGACCGAGCATGCGCGCGGCCCGTGGGATCCACGGGCGCTGCACGGAGGGGCGCCGGCGGCGCTGATCGCCAGGGCGTTCGAGCAAATGGAGCCGGGCGCGGAGATGCCGATCGCACGGCTGGGGTTCGAGTTTTTGAAGCCGATCCCGTTCGCCGAGCTGGAGGTGGCGACGAAGATCGTGCGCAACGGCAGACGCGTGCAGGAGCTGGCGGCCGAGCTGAGGGCCGCGTCCGGCAGCGGCGCCCCCGGCGGCGAGCTGATCGGACGAGCGAGCGCGCTGCGCATCCAGGCGGTCCCGGATGGACTGCCCGACCCCGACCTGCGCCGCTCACAGCCCGGCCCTGAGCCGGTGCGGGCAATGCCGGGACCGGAGCAGGGCAAGGTGGTGCGGTTCGCGCTGAACGACACGGAGGCGACCAGCCTGGCGACGACCGGTATGGAGATGAGCTGGCTCACCGATCCGTGGTCGCTGGGACCGGGCAAAGTATGGATGCGGATGCAAAAGCCGATCGTCCCGGGCGAGGAGACAACGCCGCTGGCAAGGCTGGTTGCGACCGCCGACTTCGGCAACGGCGTCAGCGCCGAGCTGCCGTTCGACAAGTATCTGTTCATCAACGCGGATCTGACGATCCATCTGTGGCGGCAGCCGCGGGGCGAATGGATCGGGCTGGACGCGAAGACGGTCCTGCGGGATGGTGGCGTGGGCACAGCGGAAAGCGTGCTGCACGATGGGGACGGCCCGGTGGGACGGGCGTTCCAAGCGCTGGTCGTGCAGCCACGCTGACGCAACGCACGTCCGCGTCCGTCCGTCCGTCCGTTCGTCCGTCTGTCGTCTGTCTGTCCGTCCGTCCGTCCGTCTGTCCGTCTGTCCGTCTGTCCGCATCCCTCACGCCATGCATGCCCGTACGCCTCTCTCCAAGCCAATTTTTTGATCCCCGTACTCGTGCGGGCCCCTGTAGTTGTTTGTGCAAGCAAATTTCGCTACAGTTGCATAAACAACTATCTCGATGCCGGATGCCCCCTGTCCGGCCGCTAAAGGAGCCCGAATGCCTGAGTCCGCTGTAGCAACCCCAACAAAGACGAGTCTGCCGACGGGCACGTGGAAGGTCGATCCGGTCCATTCGGGCGTCGAGTTCCAGGTCAAACACCTCGGGATCGCCACGGTGAAGGGTCAGTTCAACGAGTTCGAGGGCACGGTCGAGGTCGGACCTGACGGCGCCAAGGCGTACGGCACGGTGAAGACCGCGAGCGTCGACACGCGCGAGCCCCGGCGCGACGAGCACCTGCGCTCGGCCGACTTCTTCGAGGTCGATAAGTATCCCGAGATCGACTTTCGCTCGACCGCAATCAGGCCGACGGGCGAGGACGAGCTCGAGATCGACGGCGAGCTGACGATCCACGGCGTCACCCGCGGCATCACGCTGAAGGCCGAAATCGAGGGCACCGAGACCGACCTGCAGGGCAACGACCGCGTGGGACTGTCCGCGAGCGCGCAGATCAACCGCTCGGATTACGAGATGAAGTTCAACGCCGCGCTGGGGTCTGGCAACGTGGTCGTCAGCGACAAGGTGAAGATCCTCGTCGACATCTCCGCGGTCAAGTCCGACTGACGCAGATCAGCGCACGACAACGTCGCCGAGCGCCGTGTCGATCGCCGCGAGGGTGTCCTCGCTGAGCGATATGCCGGAGGCGGAGGCGTTGGCGTGGACCTGCTCGGGCCGGCTGGCGCCGACGATCGCCGAGGCGACGTTGGGCTCACGCAGGACCCAGGCGAGCGCGAGCTGGGCCATCGTCAGGCCGGCCCCGTCGGCGACCGGTCGCAGGCGCTGGACGGCCTCGAGCACGCGGGGCTCGACGAGCCGATCGATGAACGTGCTCATGGCGTCGCTGGCGGCACGGGAATCAGCAGGTGGCGGCTCGCCGGGGAGGTACTTGCCGGTGAGAACGCCCTGCCCGAGCGGAGACCACACGATCTGGGAGATGTTCTCCTGCGAGCACAGCGGGATCACCTCGGCCTCGGGCGCACGCCAAAGCATCGAGTACTGGGGCTGACTGGAAACCCACCGCTCGGCGTCTGCAAGTGCAAGCGACCCGTCGATCCGCTCGACCGGCCACTCGCTGAAGCCGATGTGGCGCGCCTTGCCGGAACGCACGACTTCGGTGAGCGCGGCCATCGTCTCCTCCAGCGGCGTCTGATCGTCATAGCGGTGGCACTGGTACAGATCGACATAGTCGGTCTGCAACCGCTGCAGCGAGGCGTCGATCTGCTTGTGGATCTGGGCCGCCGACAGACCTCGGTCGGAGGGCGACATTTCGAAGTACACCTTCGTGGCGAGCACATAGGAGGAGCGGTCGTGCCCGGAGAGGGCTTCGCCGAGCAGCGTCTCGGACGCGCCGCGGCCGTAGACGTTGGCGGTGTCGATGAAGTTGATCCCGGCGTCGAACGCCGCATCGACGCACGCCTGCGCCTGCTCGCGCGCGACACCTCCGGAGTAGGTCAGCCACGAGCCGAGGCTGATCTCCGAGACGGAGATGTCGCTGGAGTCGAGCTTGCGGAAGTTCACGGGCCCGAGCTTACCCGTTGGAGCGACTCTCTATCACGCCGGCCATCGACCGCTCCAGTCCACTCGTCAACGGACCCTCGACCGAGCCGTGGCTAAATCCCTCGTCAACGGACCCTCGACCGAGCCGTGGCTAAATCCCTCGTCAACGGACCCTCGACCGAGCCGTGGCTAAATCCCTCGTCAACGGACCCTCGACCGAGCCGCTGCTAATCCATCGTCAACGGACCCTCGGCCGAGCCGCTGAGGAACTGGCGCACGAACGGGTTCTCCGAGGAGAACATCCTCTCCGCGTCGCCCGCCTCCACGATCCGTCCCCGCCACAAGAGCGCGATGTACTCGCCGATCTGCCGCGCCGAAGCGATGTTGTGGGTCACGACTATGTACGTCCCCCCGTAGAGGTTGTGCATCTCCTGGATCAGGTCACACAGCAGCGCCGTGCGCACCGGATCCAGGCCGGAGTCGGGCTCGTCGAAGATCACTATGTCCGGCTCCATCACCAGCGCCCGGGCGAATCCGGCACGCTTGCGCATGCCCCCGGACAGCTGCGAGGGCATGTAGTCGATCGCCTCCATCAGCCCAACGTCCGACAGGCGCTGTTTGACGAGCTTGGAGATCTGCGCCTCGGCCATGTCCGTGTGCTGGCGCAGCGGGAACGCGATGTTGTCGTACACCGACATCGACCCGAACAGGGCGCCGTCCTGGAACAGCACACCGATCTTGCGGCGCAGGGCCAGCAGCTTGGGCAGCGTCAGGGTCGGAACCGACTGCCCTTTGACGACGATGTCCCCCGAGTCCGGGAACATCAGTCCGATAATGTGCTTGATCAGCACGCTCTTGCCGGTGCCCGACGGACCCAGCACGACGGTGATCGTCTCGTCCGGGATCGCGACGTTCAAGCCGTTCAGAACCGGCGCTCCGCCCAGCCGCTTGTGCACGTCCAGGCAGCGGATCGACCAGCGCTCGTCGTCGGGATCGCCGAGCAGGTCGACCTCGCTGGAGTGATACTCGAACTCGCCGTCATTCCGCTCGTGCGCGACCTGACTCCCGCCCGTCGCGCCGGTCAGACCGGCGAGCTTGCCTGCGCCCGCGAGCTCGCGCTTGCGATCGGAGTCGGGACCCGAGCCCTGATCAGAGCCTTGCGACATGCCGTCGGTCGTCTCCACCTACTGAATATTAGTCGGCCGCTCCGATGTCGGGCAACCGCCCGGCCCGCCGGCCCGAGCCAGACGAGGCAGGCGCACGTCCAAGGCGGTTCTCGCTCCAACTCAAACTTTGGCTTGACAATCTACTGGCGAGCGGTCTACGATATGGCGTCAGAACCAGTTTATAGTCCGGGAGGCAGCGCGGGAGAGGCGGGCGTCGATTGGGGACAGGGGTTCTATCGGCGCCGGCGGCGCTCTTCCTATCGGGCGGAGGGAGGAATTCGGGATGTTGGATCGCCGTACGCACCATGCTGCCGCATCGGAACCGCCCACCCCCGACGCGTCGGGTACTTCCGCCGGGCGGGGCGCCGCCGTCGAGGAGGCCGTTCGCCCCGACAGCCGGCCGGCCGGCTCGCCGGATCCGCGCCGACGCATCCTTGACGCGCTTGTGCAGACGGTCGCCCTGAGGGGTTACGACCGCACCACCCTCGACCGTGTCCTGCACGTGGCCGAAGTGCCGGCGCCGGTTTTTGACGAGCACTTCGAGGATAAGCAGGACTGCCTGCTCGCGGCGCTCGACGAGCTGATCGGCCGGCTGCGGTGTACGGTCTCCGAGCGGATCGACGGATCGACATCCTGGTCTGAACGGATGCGTCTCGGCCTGCAGACGCTACTTGCGGCGCTCGCCTGCCATCCCGACGGCGCGCGCGTGGCGCTCGTCGAGTGCCTCAGCGCGGGTGAGCCCGCCGTCGCGCGCGTGCGCTCCGCCGTGGCGAGCTTCGTCCCCATCCTCGATGAGGGACGTGGCAGCCCAGAGGCCGTCAACACCGATCACCTGCCCCCACAGACCGCCGAAGCCGTCGTCGGTGGGATAGCCGCGATCCTGCACCGCCGCGCGCTCGAGGGCCACACCGCAGAACTCCCGGCGCTGCTACCCGATCTGCTCTATTTCGCGCTCATGCCCTACCTCGGCCACCGCCGCGCGCTCGCCGCTGCGAGGTCTGCCACCGGAACCTGACAGGCCGCCGGCTATTACGCGGGATCCAGCGCCATCCGGAACCGGCCCGAGCTCGCCGTCGCGGGGTCTGCCACCGGAACCTGACAGGTTGCCGGCTATTACGCGGGATCCAGCGCCATCCGGGACCGGCCCGATCCACCGGACGTCAGACCGCCGGGCCCCGGGCCGCCGGAGCAGGCCTATTTCCCGCCGTATGTCACGTGCGGGTACTGCCTCGTCTGGCCGTTGAACGTGAACTGACCCTGCTGATTGCATGCGGGCGCAGGAACAGCGTTGGGTGTTTCCGGCGCATTGGCGATGTGGAACTGGATCAGCTGTTCCATCAGGGTTTTCGAGATCGTTTCGCTTTCCGGGCCCTTCGGGTTGACCGACGGCGCCGAGTTCGCGCACGAGCCACCTTCGAACACCTGCAGCCCGCCGTTGCCGAGGGCGCGGAACGCACCGGGCTGGAAGTAGGGGTTGGCGCGGTTCGTGCCGACCCGTTTCGTGTAGATCGCGAGGCTTTCAGGGACATAGACCTGCATCGCCCGTAGGTAGTGCAGCGGCGGGCCCTGGTTTTCTGTATTGGCGTTATTCGCATGCGCCTGCGTGGCGGCGGTGAAGTTGGCAAAGAACGCCTGCAGCTCGGGTATGTACTGCCCCGCGAACTGCAGGAACGGGTCAAAGTTGTGCAGCACCGGTCTGATGTTTTCCAGCAGCGGCACGGTCAGATCGGTCACCGGCTTGACCTCCGGCAACCCCTTCTTCGCGGCCTTCGTCAGTGGTCCGAGCGCGGTCAGGAAGCTGTTGAACGCGGGCGCAAACGGCTTCGCCGCTCCCAGCAGCGCAGACAGCTGGCGCTCGGCCGGGCGCAGGTTGTCCAGCACCGGGCTGGTGTTGACGGCAAAACTGTCGAGTTCTTTGAACGCCACCTGCGAGTTGTGCTCGAACGTCGGGAGCGCCTTGAACGCGTCGGCGAACGCCGTGCTCTCTTCGGCCGCCGCGTGGAAGGTCCGCTCGCCGTTGACGATCAGCCCTTCGAACTGGTGGTCGCGTCCGGCGAGCGCGTCGAATACTTCGCCCGTGTTCTTCACCAGCGCCGTCACCGCGCCTTCTTGAGAGGCGAGGATGCTAACCAGCTGGTTGCCGTGTTCGACGAACGGGTGCAGCTCGGCGAAGTCGGAGTTGATCTGTTCGCCACGGCCGGTGATCCCTACCGCCACCGATTGCATCCACACCTGGAAGTCCTTGCGTGTCTTCGGGTCGAACGCCGACAGGATGTCATCGAGCGTCACCGAGGGTTCGACCTGGCTCTGCGCCAGCCTGCCGCCGTCGGGCAGGAATGGCCCCGTGCCGGTTGATCCGTGAGCGGTCTCAGGGATAAGCTGCACATAGGTCTCGCCCAGCAGCGTCTTCTGGCGCAGAACCGCGTGCATGTCTGCGCGGATCGGCGCGTACTGGCTAGAGAGTTCGAGCGTCGCGTCGGTACGGCCGTCCTTGCCCAGCTTCAGCGCGACCACGTGCCCGACGTCGACGCCGCTGATGCGCACATCCGACTGTTCGGCCAGAGCAAGTGAGCGCGAGAACGCGATGGTGAAGCGGTACTCCTTCGGTTTCAACGGCACCGGCCCACCGAAGGACTCCCATAGAAACAGCAGCAGGCCGAAGCAGCTGAGCGCGAACAGGACGATCACAAGGATGTTGCCGAGCGTGGGGGCGCGCTTCTGCATGGTCTAGTTCCCTCCCCTCGGCGTGCCCGCACTCCCAGCTTGCGCTATAGCGCCAGAGCTTTTTGCGAGCGTACCCACGCCCGCGCGCCTTGACCCCGTCGGCGCAGTCGCCGCGGACCCTCCAAACGCGGGCGCGTTCAGGCCGGAGAACGGACCACCGGCCGGCGCCTTGGCGCGGGCGCGCGCGCCGGCCGGCGTCGCGCCTTTGAGGATGCCGGCACTCTGACACGCCGCCTTCGACGGCGGGTTGAGCAGCCCGACGGTGATGTTCACAGTCGGGTTGATCGTCGCCGCGGGCGCGAGCAGAGGCAGCACGTTGCAGTTGAAGTACAGCAGGGTGCGCCCCAGCACCCCGTGCGCGTCGGCTGAGCTGACGACGCTGTTGAGGTTGTGCGCGTCCCAGGCCAGGAAGAACAGGAAGCCACCGCGGTTCTTCCCGGGGTTGTAGGCGATCTCATTGAACAATTCGTTCAGCACCGAGAAGCTGCTCGCCAGCTGTGGGAACGCTTCGGTGAGTTCCTTCGTGCTCGGCTCGAGCGCGTTGATCGTGGGCAGGATTTCGCGCGCGAATGGCCGGATCTCGTTCTTGAAGATCGGCGTGGTCGTCTTGAATGACGAGCGCGTAGCTTCCTCGGCAGGGGCGAGCGCGCTGGCGAACGGGTGCAGATCCTTGAGCGTCGGCCCGACCACATTGAAGGCCGTGGCGATCTTGCCGAGCCCCTGTTCGGTCTTGCTCAGCGCGCCCGGCAGCAGGCGCAGCGTGCTCTGCACGCTCTGGTCCTCCTGTGCGAACGTCGCGAACACCGCGTTGGAGGACTGGATCAGATCGGCCAGCTGCGTATCCTTGTCTCCGAACGCTTCCGTCAGCAGCCGGAAGTTGTGGATCGCACGTGCGGTGTTCGCGTGACGCGATTGCAGCTGCTGGGCGATCAACTGCGCGTCTCGCGCGGTCGGGTCCAAGCGCTTGAGCGTCGCCGAGAAGGCCTTGCCATTGTTCTTGAAGCCTTCGCCCGCGCCGGCCAGCAGCTCCTGCAGGTAGACGCGCGTGTCGGCGTCCAGGCCGGCGAGGAATTCATCCAAATTGATATCGGGCGCGGTCTGCGCCAGTGGGATCGTTTCGCCGCTATGCAACCGTCCGCTCGAGGGCAAGCCTGGACTGACCTCGACGGTCATGTCCTTCAGCTGCGTCTTCGGGCGCAGCAGCATCGTCGCGTCGTGGTAGATCAACGCGTATTTCGGGGTCACCTTCATCGTCACGATCGCGATCCCGTTGTGCAGGTTCACGCTCGCTATTTCGCCGATCTTCGCGCCCGCGATCGTGACCGACTGACCCTGCCCCGGGGTCACCGCCTGAGCGGTCTGGAACTCACCCTTCAAGATGAAGTAACTGCGACCCAGGACCGGCACCCAGCCCGGCAGCTTGAGGTTCTCGTGCGCGAGGATGTACCCGCCGACCAGCGCTGCGATCACGATCATCGTCACCACCGAGATGAACGCCCTGCGGTAGCGCTCGATCTGTTCGCGGATGCTCAGGCCGCCCTCGTGATGGCTCTCACCGGGGGTCATCGCTCACCTCCCGTACAAATGCTGCGCTTGTGAGCAAGCTGAGGAGCGAGCTGGCCGATCGGAGATCCCATCGATCTCCGATCGGTAAGGACGCACCGAGTGCGGTGTGCTCGGCACATAAACGAGGGAGGACGCGGTATCGAGAAGCTCATCGGCCTGCTCACCCGCTCCCGTCGGCTGGGCCCTGTGACAACGGACCGTTGAGTTCAGGCAGTGCCTGCTTGTTGCATGGCACCAGCGGCTGATACGGCGGCTCTTCGGCCGGATAGGCCGGGCGCGTGCCCAGCGGTTGCAGTGGCGCATGGGCGAGCAGTTGCAGGCCCTGAAGTTTGGTGCCCAGGATCGACGTGTGCCCCGAACGCACCGTTTGGCCGCTGTTGCCGACCATGAAGTGCACCGCCGTGCCATTGCCGGTGAAGTTCTGCCCGATACCCGCCAGACCCGTGAGCGAGTACCAGAACTCCTTGTACACTTCCACGCCCGCGGTGCTGGCTCCGTCCTGCAGCTTGGTGTTGCCGGCGGGGTAGAAAACTTTGCTCAGGCACTGGCTGAACTCGTCGGTCTGCTTGTCGAACGGCGGCTGTTCGCCGATGAACTTGGCGAGCGTCGGCGCCGCTTCGTTCAGACCCTTGGCAACCCCGCCCAGCTCGCTCGGCGCGAGCGACGCCTGCACCTGTTCGATCCACGGCAGCGCGGCGCTGACGGTCGACTGCGTCTGCTTGACGCCCGGGACGATCGCTTCGGCGAAGGCGCGGGTCGGCGGAAACGAGGCGTCGAGCGAGGTAAACGCCAGATCGGCGCTGTGGAGCGCCCCCGGCAGATGCGCGACGGTGGCGGTGAGGCTCGAAGACTGAGCCGCGAACCCGGCGAAGAAGGCGTTGAAGTTGGGAACCCATTCGCTCAGTTGCTGCTCGTGCACGTTCAGCGCCGCCGTCGTTTTGCCGATGGCCCGGATCAGCCCGGAGAGGTCGTGCGGTTCTGTGCCGGTTATCGCCTGTTGGATGATCCCCGCGCCGCGCAGCGCCGACGGTGCGCGATGGTAGGTCTTGTTCAGCGCCTGGGCCGCGTTCAGGCCGTACACGTCGGGGTCCTGTTCGGCGTTTTCGGCGGCGTTCGGCTTGCGCGTCAGCCCGTCGCCGTAGCCCTGCAGGAAGTTCTGCAGGTTGGCGCGCGTGTCGGTGTTCAGCGCGTCGAGCACCTGGTCGAGCTGAACCGGATCGGCGGTCTGCGTGATCGGGATCGTGTAGCCCGAGGTGATCGCCTTCGCCGTGGGACTGCCCGGCTGCAGTTCGACGAACCAGTTGCCTTCCAGGAAGATCCGCGGCCTGATCTTCAACGTCGCATCGGTATGGATCGGCAGCCCTTTCGGTTCGATTTCCATGCTCACCAAGCCGACTTTGCCATCGCGCTGGATCGAGCTGACCTTGCCGACGTCGACGCCGGCGATGCGCACGGGCGACGTCGGGTGGATGTTGACGGCCGTGGCAAACTCCGCCTTCAAGCGAAAACCGTGTTTGAACGGGACGCGCTTGGTGAAGCCGAAGTACACCCCGATCACCAGGATCACGAGAAACACGACGCCGACCCGCACCGGGTTCGAGCGGCGCAGCTCGACCACCGGTATCTCGTCGTGGCGGCGCCACCAGCGCAGACGGCTCATGACTTCTTCCCCTTCGTGAGCCCGAGGGCCTTGAGTGTCGCGCTCGGATACTTTTCACCGAACAGGCCCTGTTCGCGCGAGGTCAGTTCGCGGTTGCTCGTGCTGCCGCCCGGCGGCGTGTTGCCGATCACGGCCTTGCCGGGCACATAGGTCTCGTTGCCGGCTTCGCAAATTCTCGGCTGGCCGGGGCCGGCAACGTTCGGATAGGGATTGACGTGCACGTGGTCGTTGTCTACCGGTTTGCCGGGCACACCGGCGACGAGCGAGGCTTCTCTTTCGATCGACGGCCCGTTCGCCGGCCCCGTGGAGGGAAGGCCCTCGGCGTTGGGCCCGTTCGGGGAGAGCACGACCGCCGCGCGCGCCAGCGTGCCAACGCCGACGCTCTCCGACTGCAGGCTCGCCACGTTGCGGAACGTCAGCGTCACGTAGTTGCAGTACGCCTGCTCGGGCGCGATTCCGGCGAGCAACGGCCCGCCGAGTTCGGCCGTCTGCGTGAGGTCTTCCAGGCCGAGCGTCACGACGGGGTTTTGAGCAAACGCCTGGAACGCCTGTGCGGATTCCGCCACCACCTTGTTCAGCGCGGTGGCCGCGCGCAGGTTGACCGCGCCCACGGCGAACGCGTGACCCAACTGCGGCGCGACGGTACGCAGCGCGCTCGCGCTCGGATGCAGCAGGCGCATGAACTCGGTGGCCTTCTCGACGAACGGCGCCTCAAAGGGAAACGAGTGCGTAGCCTGCGCGAGCGCCGCCGGACCGCCCGCGATCGTCCGTTCCAACGACGACGCGACCCCCGCCCAAGCCGAGAAGAAGGTGTCGAGGTCGCTGTTGAGCGCGGCGTTCGCCTCGGCTACCGGCGCCGTCTGCGAAGCGACCCGGTCGAGTGCGGGGAACAGATTGCGAAAGCCCGTCTGTGGCGCGGCGAGGTTGTGCAGCACCGGGACCGCATTGGTCACCAGCGGACGCAACGTCGCGATCGTTTCGTTTAGCCCCAGCCCCCGACCGGCGAGACCGTCGCCGAAGTTGATCGAGTTGTTCTGGATCGCGTCTCTGGTCTTCTGGTCGAACATATTGAACAACGAGACGATGTCCACCGGTTCGCGCGTCTGCGCGACCGGGATCGTCTGGCCCGCCTTCAGCGTCTGCCGTGAGGAGCCCTTTTCCAGTTCCAGGTACTTCAGCCCGATCGCCGACACCGACTGCACGATCGCCTTGGTGTTGGCCGGCAGCGGCTCGATTTTCTTTTCCAGCTTCAGTTCCGCGATCGCGGTGACGCGCCCCGTGGCGGGATTCTGGTACGGCGTCAGCGCGCTGACGATCCCCACGCGCGTTCCCGCGATCCGCACCTGGTTGGCCTTTTGCAAGCCGGAGGTTTCGGGCAGCTCCACCTTGATGTTGTACGTCGGTACGAACGGCAACCCGTTGTTCGCGTTATAAGACAGGAACACGGCCACGACGATGATCAGCGTCGTGAGCGCGCCGATCAGCAGCGGGCTGCCGGCCAGGGATCCACGGCGGCGCGGACTCACTGCGACGACTCCCTTAGGGCGTATCCCGATAGGGGCGTGCGGCTGGGGCGTTCTAGGGTCAAGCGGAGCGCGGACGCAAGGGCGAAGGCATGGTGGTGCCATGTCGAGCCCGAGGACAAAGCTCCGCGAAGGCCATCGGGCGCATCCAGACGTGCGGGCCTAGCGGGATACGCCCTTAGATCTTGCGCACGCCTACCCGAGTTCGCAGGGCAAGCTGGGCAAGGACGCAGTGAGCGGGGTGTGCTAAGCACACGTGCTGGCCGATTGGAGATCACGTGATCTCCAATCGGTGAGGACGCCGATCCAGCGCCGCTATGCGGGCGCGGGCTCATTTGGGAGTCTCCGTTGGATCACAGCTGAGCTGGCCGCTGTCGGTGAACGGCGCCGAGCCGTCGGCCGAGGGCTGTGTGCCGGCCCCCGGGCAGCGGCGCAGCTGACCGGTCTGCAGCCCTTCCAGGGCCTGCTGCGCGCTCGTCGGTGTGAGGTTGTTGTGCGCGCCGAGCTTGAACGCGGGCGCGACCGGACTGATCCGCGCGTAGTGCCCGTTGGCGTCGTAGTAGGCGGTCGTCTGGCCGAAGTCGCGCAGGGTGCCCTCCAGCTCGGGGGCGTACGGTCCGAAGAAGGCGGTGATCGGGACCGATTCGCGCAGCGCCTTCACGCCGTTCGGCGAGGCCGTCGTCAGCGCCTGTGCGAGCTCGGGTAGCGCGGCGAACGCTTCGGTCAGGTCGTTGTCGGCTCCCGGTCGCGAGATCGCCTGGCTGAAGTTGCTCACGACCGGCGTGGCCGTGGTCACGAGCGGACGCAGCTTTGCGAAGATGGTCGTGAGCGCCTGCGTGTTCGGCTTCTGCGCGTTCACGAGCTGCGTCAGCGCGGTGAGCGTCGGCGGGAGTTCGGCGAGCGTCTTGTTGCCCTGGTTCAGCGTCACCGGCAGCTGTCGCAGCCCCCGCGCGAGGCTGCTCTGCTCTGAGCCGATCGCCTGGAACGTCTGATCGGCGTGTTCGACCAGATCGGTCAGCGATTCCTTGCGCGCCGCGATCGTCGTCAGCGCCTTCCCGGATTCCACGAGGAAGCTCGTGAACGTGGACTGGTCGCGCACGAGCTCGGAGAAGAAATGGTCGGTCGCGGCAAACGAGGGAGCGAAGTATTCGGTCGCCTTGCCCAGGTCCTGACCTGCCCCGGCGTACTGTTCGGCCGAGCCCTGAACGAACTGCTGCAATCCCTTGCGCGTCTTCGGGTTCAGCGTGTTGAACAGCTGGTCGAGATCGACGACTTCGCGCGTATCGCTCGCCGGCAGCGTCGCTCCGGCGGCCAGCGCGGGCCGGTTGTTGGGACCCGGCGTCAGCGCCACGTAGCGGTTGGCCACCCCCGTCAGCGAAGGCACCCTGATTTCGGCGATCGTGCCGGCGTGCAGCGGCGTCAGCGAGGAGTCGACGTGGATCGTGATGCGAGCTTTGAAGTCGGAGGTGAGCGTGATGTCCTTGACGCTCCCCACCGGCACGCCGCCGACCTGCACCTGGTCGCCCCTGACCAGCTGTCCCGCTTCTTTCATTTCCAGGTGGTATTCGGTGCCGCCCCCACCGGAGAACACCAGGTAGGCGACGATCAGCACCACGACCCCGAGCGCGCCGACGGCAAGGAGGCGTCCGACCCCGGGCGGTACGACGCGCGTTCCGCCGTTGGGCCGGGACACGTCCTCGCGCGGAGGAGGAGGCGGCGGCGGTGAAGACGCCGGGCTGGGAGGACTAACCGTGGCCATTAGGGTCCCCTTCATCTTCCGGGGATTGGCCGGCGCTCGCGCCGCTCGCGCCAGACGTCGCGGGCCCGCCGCTGCCGGCCGATCCGCCGCCGGGTACCGGCGTGCCCGGCTTATCGGGGATCGCCGCCGTCGAAGGTCCACTTGCGACCGTCGGATCGGGGATCTCGCCCAGTCGCGCGATCAGCTTGATCCACTCGTTCGGGGTCAGCGCCGAGCTGAGCACGCCCGCCGCGTGTGCGCCGCCGCCGCTGAGCGGACTGAACGTAACGTAGATCCAGTCGCGTGCGCTCGCCTTCGCGAGCGTGTTCGTCGTGCCGAGGATGCTCATCAGACTGACGATCCGCTTCGGTCTGTTCACGCCCTGCAGCATCAGCAGCTTGCGAATCGTGGTGTCCGCAATCGAGCCCTGCCCCTGGTGGCCGGCAATCGGTACGCCGTTGATGGCGGTGATCTTCACCGCATCGTCGGAGCTCGCGGACGCGTTGCCTTCGTTCGCCGACGCGGTGCCGACGCACTCAAGGCCCGCCACGGTCGGCTTCAGACCCGACACCGACAGGAACTCGAGCGCCGCCAGCACACGCTTGTCGACCCGTCCCGTCTGGACGTCCTGGCGCTCGCAGTCGCGCATGTGGATGCTCGAGTCGCGCACCACCTGCTGCTCGAGCTGTCCCTTGGACTCCAGCAGCACCTGCCCGATCGTCGGCGAGGTCGCCAGGAACGGGTTCTCACCCTTGGCCCTGAAGATCGACGTGTTCTCCAGCGCCACCCAGCCGTCGAGGATCGGCTTGGGATCGATCAGCGGCGCCTGTGCTCCGGCGGGTTTGATCTGGAAGAACATGTGCGGCCCACCCGTCTGGGCGCCCGTCGCCGGGCTCGCGCCCTGGCCGCCGGCTTCAGCATCGCCCGCGCTATTCGCTTCGTTGCCGACGTGACCCAGCACGGTTCCGGCGATCACCTGCACGCCCGCGCGCAGCGGATGCAGGTAGACATCGTCCGGGCCAGACCTGAACACGCGCACCGTCGACGGCGAGGTCGTCCGCCGGACGATCGGCTGGGTAGGAGCCGGCGCAGACGCGGGCGCGGGGGTGCTCGGAGCCGGTTCGAGACCCGCCGCCGCTCCCAGCGCGAGGCCCGATACTGCCGCTCCTTCGGACACCGGCGAGCGCGGCTGCGCGCCGGCTGTCGCGGGACCGCTGGGCGCCGGTTCGGCGCCGGGCCGGGCGATCCGCGCGCTCACCGCCGTGTGATCGTGGGGCTCGAGCACCGGATACAGCGCGGCCACGCTGCCGAGCTGCGCGTACACGTACGTGTTGCCGTAAGCGTCGCGCAACGACACGAACCGTCCGAGCGAGGGCGAATCGCCGATCTGCACGACTTCGCCATCCTGCGCGGCGATCACGGGGGCCCCCGCCTGCGAGTAGATCGTCGTGCCGGCGAGCGCCTTCGCCGGGCTCGGTCCATGCGCGGGAATCGTCGCGAAGCCATCGCTGTAGTGCGAGGCCGCATGCACGGGGAAGCGTGCCTCGGTCAGGCCGGTGACCGCCCCGAGCAGTTCCGGCGGTGTGCCCCCAAGGAGCTGCGCACGCAGCATCACCGAGTCCACGTACGCCTGTGAGTGGTTGTAGGAGTACACCGCCGCCCTGACGTTCGTATTTCCTCCGGCCGCGCGCAGATACCGGGCGGCGGCGAAGATCGCGTCGGCCGGGTTGTACGGATCCTTGAAGCCGTCGCCGTTGGCATCGACGCCGTACTGGACCCACGTCGAAGGCAGGAACTGCATCCATCCCTCCGCACCGGCGCTGGAGACGCTCAGATCGCGCCCGTAGTCGGTCTCGACCTCGTTGATCGCGGCGAGCACCTGCCAGGGAATCCCGTACGCCGTGCCCGCAGCCTGGTAGATCGTCAACAGGAAGGGCGGGATTTGGAAGCTTTCGACGAAGAAGCCGGACACGCCCGCGATCGATCCTCCGAGCGCAAGCGGCAGCGACGGGGTGAGAGACGAAGGAGACGGGGCGCGATGATTCGCGCGCACGCCCGACCCTGATGTGCCCCCCGTCGTCTGTGACTGACCGCCGGTCCCTTCTCCTGTTCCCACTATGCCTTTGCCCTGCGTCTTGGCGTGGGCACCACCATTGTCGGGGGCGCTCGAACGGCCGGGGGTCACGCTCTGCGTGTGCTGCGCTTCCACCTGCGGCCCGCCTGCGCTTGCTTCAGGACCCGCTTCGGGGGTCGTCTCAGCGCCCGCTTCGGTTGGTCCCGATGTCGCCGGTGCGGGCGCCGGAGTCGTGGTCACGGCGCCCGGTGCGGTCGCTTCGCCCGGGGCAGGTTGCGCAGCAGGCGTCGTGGTCGTCGTCACGGCCGGTTCGTCGGCGCTCACCTGGGCCGGCAACCCCAGCGCGAGCGCCACCAGCACGAGCAGCGCCGGTGCCGGCGCGAGCACGGCTGTCAACCGCGATATGAACGCGCGCGAGATAAGCGCGCGCGAGACGGCCTGCTTGGCATTCGACGATCGGATCGGGGGTCGTGTCGCGGTCATCTCAGTTGCCGAGCAGGTAGTTGAGCAGCATTCCGCTCGTCCCGGAGCTTTCGGGCGAGGGCGTGTAGTAGGTCGTGCCGGCGCTGGAGCCGCCCACCGGCCGGGCGCTCGCGGCACCTTCGCCCGCGGCGCCTGCGCTTGGAAGCGCTTCGGTGGTCGAGACCGAGCCCGGGTATTTCGCGATCGCCTGCTTCGGTGTCGCGCCTTTCAGTACCGCCAGCGTGCGCGCCATCAGGAGGCTGGTGCCGGTGTTCTTACCGGTGCTGCTCGCGGTCGCACTCCCACTGGCGCCGCTTTCCGTAGAGGACGAACCCGTCGTGCTGAACAGCTTGGCGGTGCATCCGGATTGAGGCACGATCGCGTAGGTCTGGCAGATATTGACGACCCCTTCGGAGCGCAGAAAATGACCGAGCGCGTCGTAACCGTTCGTGTCGCCCGCGCCGAGGAAGATGAAGTCGAGCAGGCGCTCCAGTCCCCCGGTGTCACGCAGGCTCGTGAACAGTTCGGAGAGGCTGCCGCTAAACGGCTTGGCGGCGCTGCCCAGGGTCTTCAGGTGAGCCAGCAGCGGCTGCAGCGATACCAGCGCGGGCCCTGAGAGCTTCGCGGTCTTGCCGAGGCTCGTGAAGAAGGTGGTCGAGCTGTTCGCGAACGGAGCGAGCTGCGTGAACGTCTGATTGATCCCCGGCGCCGCCGCTTTGAGGTCGGTGAACGTGGGGATCGTCTGATCGGCGAAGCGCCCGAGCCGTTCCATCGCCGGTCCCAGCTGTTCCAGGAACGGCGGGAATCCCGCGAGGTTGCGTGCAAGCGCGCCGCGCTGATTGGCCGACGCCCTGGCGACCGTGTCGCTCGCCACGATGAAGTTCGAGACCCGTTCTTTCTCCGCGGCGATCGGCGCCAGCGCCTGATCAGAGTCGACGGCCAGTTTCGCGAGCAGTTTGTTCTGGTTCGCGAGGATGCCCAGCACCTTGTCGAATTCGCGCAGCGCGGGATTCGCGCGCCGGATGACCACGTTCAGGTCGCTCCCGCGCCCGGCCAGACCGGCGCCGAGTTCGTTGATGATGATCGTGAATCGCTCGCGCTCGGGCAGCCTGTTGAGGTCGCCGAGCAGATCGACGTCGACCGGGCTAGACGTGTTCTGCACGGGCAGCAGATACTGACCGGCCCCTTCCCCCCTCTGGACCTTGTGCAGCGGCGGCGGCAGCGGTGTGCCTTCAGCACGTGGCTGGGTCGGCAGGCAGTTGACGAACTTCTCGCCGATCAGCGCCTCCGGTTCGATCGTGCAGCTCGCGTCCGCGCGAAAGTCCTGGAAGCCGGGGTTTTCGATTTTCAGCAAGACTGCCGCCTTCTGCAGCGGCGTCGGCGTGACCGATCCCACAACCCCGATCTTGACGCCGTCGATCTTCACGTTCTCGCCGGAGATGATGTTGGCGGCGTCGTCGAAGATCGCACGCACGGTGTATTCCCCGCTCGAGCCACCGGCGGAGGTGGCCAGCAGCACGACCGTGACCAGCGCGGCCATGCAGAGGGCACCGGCTATCACAGCCGCCCCTCTCCTCCACCTGCTGCTCTGTTTCAACCCATCCATCCTTGCCTTCACCAGCGGTCAGGGGCGGCCCCGCCCGTGCGACGGAGCCGCCCATTCAGCTGTCCCTCCGGCGGGCCAAAGCCCGCCGCTGTCAATCTGTGTCTACTTCTTGGGGCACGGCGCCTTGTACAGAGTGGTCACGGTTTCGCCGGTCGCGAACGTGATTTCCGACTTAACCGGGAACCCGCCTTTTGGACACTTGCTCGGCAGCGTGCCGTAGGAGATCGTCTTCTTGCCCTGCTTGTACGCCGCGCCGACCTTGATGTTGATCGTTTCGGTCGACACCGGCGGCGCGCCCGGCACCGACTGAACCAGTTCGACTTCGGTCGTGAGCTCGGGACCATAGGGCGGCGCGGCGGTGATGTAACGCCCCTTGGCGACCAGCAGCTGAGCCGAGATCGGCGACGCCGCGTTGGCGTAGAACTGCAGATTGCCCCCGGGCGCGAAGAACGCCTGCAATGTCGCGTTCTCTTTGACGAGTTCGCCGCCGATCGGGTCGACGACGCCCGCACTGCCGATCGGGCTCGCCTGCGACTTCTTCGGGCAGCCGCTCGGGCCGATGTTTTCAAGCGTCGCCGGCGGACACGTCACGAACCCCTGCGGGTGCAGCTTCGTGCCGGCCGGCAGATAGAAGTTGACATGGGTGATCTGCGAGACCACGCCACCGGTCGCTTCGGTGCCTTTGATCGTGAATTTGGCTTCGTCGGCCGCTCCTGCGCCGAGGATGTTGCCCGTACCGGGAAAGCCCGGGATCGGCACGGCCTTCGCTACGAGCGTGACGGTCGGCGCGGCCGACGCGACGCTTGACAGACCGAGGACGGCAAGACCGAGCAAGGCCAGACAGGTGGATGCTCTGCGCATCAGGTTATCTCCTCTATTTGATGGACAGGTCCGCCTCGATCCGGGTAGCTCCGGAGCCATGCCGGTCCGGCGATATCGAGATCTCCGGCGACCCACGCCGGAGAACGGTGGCGATTTCCTACCCGGAACATTAGCTGGCGAGCCAGATACGTTCAACGTCGAAGTGGCTGCGGTTGCCGGCTTGCAGCCCATCTATTCCATTCCTAGGAACTCTTAGTCTCAACTTGAGGCTGAGAGTCAGGGTCAAAAAGTCATGCCGACAGCTCCAGCTCGCCCCCGCCGAACCGCACGCCAACGGGCTCCAGCACTACTTCTCTAGGCCCCTCCTCCACGCTCCCTGCGACGCACGCGGGAAGGCCCAAGCTCGTGGCCAGCTCGACGATCGCCGCGCCCGCGCCGGCCGCGCAGTACAGGGCGTAGCCCGCGCCCATGTTGAACGTCGAGTAGGCCGCCTTCGCCTCCAACCCGGCCTCCGCCACGAGAAAGCTCAACACCTCCGGTGTCTCCGGCAGCTTCCAGATGCGGTATGTCAGCGCCTTCGGTCTGCGCATCAACTTGAGCAGGCCATGACCTGTGATGTGGCTTATGTAAGTCAACGGCAGCTCCTGCCGGAGCAGCTCTGCCACCAATCCCACATATATCTCCGAGGGCTCGAGCAGCGCCTCGCCCAGCGTCGTCCCGCTCGGCAGCGCGGTCGCGTACCCGTCCTTCAGCCGGCCCGCGACCAGCCGCGCCAGCGACGCCCCGTTGGCATGCAGTCCGCTGGAGGCCACCAGCACGATCTCATCGCCGGACCCCAGCTCCTCGCCCAGGATCGGTCCATGCCCATCCGGCACGACACCCACGGCCGCCCCCGCCAGCTCGATCTCGCGCTCGTCGATCAGCCCCGGCAGCGACGGCGACTCCCCGCCCCCCCACGCGCAGCCCGCATCCGCGCACGCCCTGCGCCAGCCCTCCAGCAGCGCCGCTGCGCGCGAGCCCTCGCGATACCACTCCGAGGAGCCCGTCGCGAAGTACGCGTTCACGACCAGCGGCAGCGCGCCCACGCAGCACAGGTCGTTCACGATCGCCGCGACCGTGTCGTACGCCACGTCGCCGAAGCGGTCGATCCCCTGCTCTTCGAGCACCTTCCTGGCGACGATCGACTTCGTTCCCAACCCCTCCACCACGAATGCCAGCGTGCGGCCGTCCAGCTCGAACGCAAACGCCGGCTCGCCCCGGGAGGCGTCGAGCGCCCGCCCGCCGCGCGCGATCAGCAGCGACGAGGTTGACAGCGCATGGGCCATCGCCAGGCGCTTGCCCGCATCCAGCGTCTCGTAGTCCACGCCCGCATCGCGATAACTGGCTCCTCCTTGCGTCATCGGCGATGATCCTAAGCCCATTGCCATCAGGGAGGAGACTTCAGCATGGATTTCGAGCCGAGCGCACGTTGCCTGGACTTCAAGGAGCGCCTTACGTCGTTCATGGATCAGCATGTCTATCCAGCCGAGTCGATCTACGAGCGCCAGCTGCGCGAGTCAGGCGACGCCCATCACCAGCCGGCCGTCATGGAGGAGCTCAAGGCGCGCGCGCGCGAGCTCGGGCTGTGGAACATGTTCCACCCCAACCCCCAGTACGGCGCGGGGCTCTCGAATGCCGACTATGCCCCGCTGGCTGAGATCCTGGGACGCAGCCACATCGCCTCGGAGACCTGCAACTGCTCGGCGCCGGACACGGGCAACATGGAGGTGCTCACCCAGTTCGCCACCGACGCGCAGAAAGACCGCTGGCTGACACCGCTGCTGGACGGCGAGATCCGCTCGTCGTTCGCGATGACCGAGCCGGAGGTGGCCAGCTCGGATGCCACCAACATCGCGCTGCGGATCGAGCGCGACGGCGATGAGTACGTGCTGAACGGACTCAAGTGGTGGACCTCGGGAGCGCTTCACCCGCACTGTCAGATCATGATCGTGATGGGCAAGACCGGGCCGGACGGGCCGCCGCACAAGCAGCAGAGCATGATCCTCGTGCCGCTGGACACGCCCGGAGTCGACGTGATCCGAGGTCTACCGGTATTCGGCTACCAGGATCAGGAGGGCCACGCGGAAATCGCGTTTGCAGACGTGCGGGTCCCCGCCGACAATCTGATCGCCGGCGAGGGCGACGGCTTCATGATCGCCCAGGCGCGCCTCGGGCCGGGCCGCATCCATCACTGCATGCGCGCGATCGGCGCGGCCGAGCGGGCGTTGGAGTCCATGTGCAGGCGAGCGGTCTCGCGCGTGACCTTCGGTCAGCCGATCGCGACGCGCTCAAACATCCAGGACTGGATAGCGGAGTCGCGTATCGAGATCGAGATGGTGCGCCTGCTGACACTGAAGACGGCGTGGCTGATGGACACCGTCGGCAACCGCCACGCCCGCACCGAGATCGCCGCGATCAAGGTCGCGGCGCCCAATGTGGCGCTGAAGGTGATCGACCGCGCCATCCAGGTGCACGGCGGGGGCGGCGTCTCAGACGATTACACCCTCGCCTGGGCCTACGCCCACCTGCGCACCCTGCGACTGGCGGACGGCCCCGACGAGGTCCACAAGCTCTCGATCGCCCGACGCGAGCTCGCGCCATACATACCGCGCGAGGAGGCCTAGCAGCTCCCACGCAGGGCAGCGCCAACGGACCGCGCGGACAATGCGAACCGCGTCTGCTACTCCCCCGCCAGCTCCAGCAGCCGAGTGACCGTGTTCCAGTTGCGTCCCGTCGCGACGACCCCCAGGCGCCGCTCCCAGAATGCGTTGCTCAGCTTGGTCGTGCGCACGCCCTCCGGATACCAAACGTAGATCTCCCGCTCGCCGACCGCGAACGCGTCGGGCTCAAAATCGGCCGGCGTCAGCTCGCTCACGGCCTCCTGGGCGGGCGCATCCGACAGGAACACGACGAGCAGGCGCGCGTGATCGCTCGCGATGTCCAGCAGCGGATTGTCCGCAACCACCCTCTGCAGTTGCACCCGCGTGCGCACGAGCACTTTCGCCGTCAGCCCAAACTCCTCGGCGAGCGCGCTTTCGATCTCATGTGCCACGCGCCCCGGCGGCTTCCCCGCCGCCGCGAACACCGCATTGCCGCTCTGCAGGTGCGTGCGCACCGCGCCGTAGCCAAGCCCCTCCAACAGTTCGCGCAGGCGCGCCATCGCGATCCTGTTGCGGCCACCCACGTTCACCGCTCGCAGAAGCGCCACGTACTTCCCGGCGGCCGCTTGCTCGACTTCCCTTGGAGGCATGGGCCGCACCGTAGCGGAGCGGTCTTCACAGCCGCCATCCGCGCAACGACAGACCGAATAGCCTGAGCGCCGTCATGTTCGTCTTGTCGGCGTTGGTTTACCCGTGCGTGCTTGCGATTCTCTGCACCGGCGCCGGGCTGCTGGTCGACCGCGCGAGCGGGGGCTTCCTGCCGGGGCTGCTCCTACCGGCCGTCGGGGCGGCGACGCTGATTGCCCTCTCCCAGCTGATGACCTATTCGGTGACCGCCGCGTCGGCGACGTCCTACGCGATGGCGGTCCTCGCCATAGCCGGCTTCGCGTTCGGGTGGCGGCGGGCAGGAGCGCTCGCGCGCGGATGGCGACGATGCGGGTGGCAGCTCGTCGTGCCGGTGCTCGCGTACGTTGCCGCGCTGGCTCCGGTTCTGTTCGCGGGCCGGCCCTCGTTCTCTTCATACGGGGTCCTGACCGACTCGGCGTTTCACATGCTGGGAGCCGACTTTCTGATGCGTCACGGCCAAACGTACGCGCATCTTGACCTGCGCAACTCATATGGCGAGTACATCAACGCGTACTACGCCACGAGCTACCCCTCCGGCGCCGACACGCTGTTCGGCGGCAGCGCGTTCCTTCTGCACGTCCCCCTGATCTGGGCGTTCCAGCCGCTGAACGCGTTCATGCTCGCCACCGCCACCGGCCCGGCGTGGGTGCTCGCGCGGCGGATCGGGCTCGACGGTGCGCTGGCGGCGCTGGCGGCGCTGACCGTCACCCTGCCCGCGCTCGTGTACGGCTACGAGTTGATCGCGTCCGTCAAGGAGATCACCGCACTGCCGATGATCCTCACGCTCGGCGCGCTGGTCACCCTGCACTCGCGCTGGCTGCGAGGCCCTCCCCTCCGCGCGGCGCCGTTCGCGCTCGTGGCCGCCGCCGGGATCTCGGCGCTGGGGGTGGCGTTCGGCGCATGGGTGCTCACCGCGGTCGTCGTGCTCGCGGTGATCGTGAGCCGCCAGATCGCGGCGGGACGGCAGAGCGCACGGCAAGCCCTGCTGCTGCTCGCGGCCGGGGCGATCGTCGGGCTCGTCGCCGCCCTGGGGACGTGGATCGACGTGTCCGGATCCCTGCGAGTGGCCCAGAACATCGCAGCGACCACCAACCCCGGCAACCTGCAAAAACCGCTGCGGACCGTGCAGGTGCTCGGGACGTGGCTGGTCGCAAGCTACAAGCACGTTCCGGCCGGCGGACGGCTCGAGCTCTCCTACGCGCTGGGCGCCGTCGCGCTGCTCGCCGCCGTGCTCGGCGCGGTGTACATCATCCGTATCCGGCAGTACGCGCTGGCCGCATGGATCGTCCTGACGCTCGGGGTCTGGCTGGGGCTGACTGCGTATGCAACGACCTGGGCCGAGGGCAAGGCCCTGATGTTGACCTCGCCGGTGGTCGTGCTGCTGGCCTGGGCGGGCGTGGCCGCGCTGCGCGCCTGCGGTACCTCCCGGGCGGCGCCCCGACGAGCGCTCAGGCCGGTGGCGATGCTGTTGGCAGTGGCGCTCGTGGGGGGCGTCGCCGTGTCCGATGCGATGCAGTACAACGGCTCCAACCTGGCGCCCACCGCGCGCTACAAGGAGCTGGCCTCGCTTGACTCTCGCTTCGCCGGACGGGGGGCGACGTTGTTCACCGACTACGACGAATACGCGCTATACGAGCTGCGCGACCTCGACGTGGGCGGTCCGGGATTCATGTTCCCGCCCCGCGGGATCGTGCTGGCGCACGGCCTGCCGGTCGACCTCGATCGGATTTCCCCGGCGGCATTGCTCACCTATCCGCTGATCGTCACGCGCCGTGACCCTGCCGCCAGCCGTCCGCCGGCTGCCTATAGCCTGCTGTGGCAGGGGACGTACTACCAGGTGTGGGGGCGCCGGCCCGGAGCGCCGGCGGCGATCGCCCATATCGGTCTGTCGAGCACGCTGCCCGTCCAATGCTCGCGCGTAGCAAACCTGGCGCGGGTAGCCAGGTCCCATGGCGCGCAGCTGGTCACCGCCAGTCCGCCGGAGCTCGTGCATGTTGACGTGGCGAGCGCATGGCACCCCGCCTGGGCCAATACGCGGTTGGGGCTCGTGATGGCGCGACCCGGCCGGCTGACGGCCACGTTCGCGGTGCCGCGGGCCGGCGTGTGGGACGTGTGGCTGCAGGGAGAGATCATGCCGGCGGTCGGAGTGAGCGTGGACGGGCGTCAGGTCGCATTGATCAGCGGTCAGCTCACCGGCGTCGCGACCGACCCCGACACGATGGCGCCGCTGCGCGTCCGGCTCGCCGCCGGGAGTCATCGCCTGACGATCACCCGCACGGGCTCCAGCCCGTTGGCGCCGGGCGCCGGAGGCTCGGCGATCCTGGACGCCATCTTCCTCACGCCACAGGGAGTCGGCGCCCAGGCGACGCTGCGCGTCACCTCCGCGGATCAATGGCACTCGCTCTGCGGGCGCCGGTTGGAGTGGATCGAGGTCGTCCGCGGGTAGGGGTCATTCGTGGTCCGGTCTGCGTACGTGGTTGCGTACGCAGCGCGATTATTCGGTGTCTCGATCGAGGTGGCCGCGCACGTCACGAGCCAGTTGCTCGCTTGCCACGTAGCGTGTGGCAGGTCCCCTTCCCTTTTGACTGATCAGCCCCGCATCGAGGAGGCGCCGTAGGTCGCTGCTCGCGGTCGGGGCCGACACGTGCGCCTCAGCGGCGTAGGCAGCTCGGTCGGTGCCTTGGAACAGACTCTGCTCAAGAGCGATGACGAGACGATCAGGCCAGCCGCGCTGCTCCACGAGCCTCTCTAGGTAGGCCCAACGCGTCCCTGCTTCCACGAGTTGGTGCAGGCGCCGCCGTGCCTGCGCAACATGGGCTTCAACGCAGAGTCTCACGAAGGGTGTCGCATCCCGGTCGGGTTGATAGGACCCGCCCTGGACCTCCTGCAGCGCTGCGTAGTAGGCCGACGTGTTGCTTCCGAGGTCTTCCTCGATCGAGACGAACTCGGGTGCCAGCAACCCGCCACGAGCAAGTACGAGCGACTGAACGATCCGCGAGATCCGGCCGTTGCCATCCCGGAAGGGATGGGCGGAAACCAAATGCAGATGAGCCATCGCCGCGCGCACAACGAGGTGCGCGTCGGGATCACCGTGTTCGAGCCATTGCATGGTCTCCGCCATCAGAGGCCGCACTTCGTCGGCCGGCGGACCGGCGAACGCGGGCCGACCGCCACCCGGACTAGTGACCTCGATACCTCCCCGGCGATACTGGCCCGGCTCCTTGTCCTTCTGGAAGTAGCAGGCGTCAAAATGGAGATCGAGCACGACACGATCCGCCCACTGGAAAGCGGGATCATCCGACATGACGCCGACGTGATCCATCGCCCGGACGTAGCACGAGAGGGCCATTCGGTCCTCATCGGTCGGGTCTGCCCGCTCACTCCCGCTCACCACGTCCAGCGTCTCATCCTCGGGCACATGGAAACCCTCGATCTCGATCGAGCTCGCCGCTGAAGACACACGCCACTGACGGCGCAGGGCGCCGAGCCACCGTCCGGCGATTCTGGCCTGGTCCCCCAACCCGTCGCGCAACTCGTCAAAGGCGGCGAGTTCGGCTTCCAGGGCAGCGTCAGGCTGAGGAGTGCGGTAGATCATGACTCATAAGCATAGTCGATTAGTCGTCTTATCGTCTGGACGCTAGATTTCTATAGCGTTCGATCGGCCGGGTCCTTGCACGGAACACCTCCACATGGGAAACCCGGCGTCGTTGACTCCGACGCACCAGGGGGCTATCTCACGGCCCCTCAAAGAGGCGGGGTCAGCTCGCGGGCTCGACAGCTTGCACGATGAAGCCCTCACGTCGCGCAGCGCCGGCAAGCCGCTCGTCGAGGGTCACGATGTTCAGCGAGGCAGGCAGTCCCTCCGAAGCGATGACGGCGGCGGCAAGCTGCAGCGAGTCGGCACCGCGAAGCGGGTGTACCCGAAGGAGCCGGCGCGCGGTGCCCCGTAGGGCGACAGTCGGCTGCACCTCGTTCCAGCTCTCGGCGAGACAATCCAGGCGCTCAAGCGCAGTCGTGATCGCGCCATCCATCAACGCTCCTTCCCTCTCCAGCCTGGACAAGGCGGACGCGCACTCGACTTCAGTTGCCACCATACGCACATGACCGGGTCCTGCGCGGCGCTCGCCAGCAACCCCTCCGTACTGGCCTCGGTGACAATCAGCGGCACGATCGCTGAGCTGTCCCAGAACCTCAACGACCCTCGCGCCTCTCCTCAATCAGTGCCGCAACAGCGCTTGCTGAAGCCCTTAGGCTCGGCGGGCTCGTACCCAGCAACTCTGTCACGGGTGGCTTGCGAGCCGCCCGGACTGCCCCGGTACGCTCCAGCCTCGCGATCCTTCCCTCAGCGTCGGGAGAAGCACTAATCGCAGACTCCAATCGCGCGACCGGCGTGCCGCGGTCCATGATCAGCACCGACTCGCCGGCGCGCACCTGATCGATCAGCGCACTGAGCCCGTTCTTTGCTTCGGTAATCGTCGCGACGACCATCAGACCAGAATAGCGTGATTGCTATAGCTATTCAAGCCTTCGACTGCGTAGCCTCGCTAAGTGAAGGATCGCCCGTTCGACTGCAGACAAAACGCTACACTACGTTTCGGTGCAGAGCCAGCAAAGCAATGGCGAATCGAGCACAGACGCGGCGCCGAGGGATGAGTTCGAGGCGCTCGAAGTGGCGCTTCGAACGCTGTCCGATCGCGTGCGGACGGACGATGCATTCGCACATGAACTGTACGGCGCGCTTTGCAACATGCGCTGGCGCCGCCGAGACGCCGACAGAGAGCCTGTTTCGATGAGCTGGCGCTATGCAGGCGGCGTCGTCTCCGACCTTGCCGTTAAAGGAGGTTGCTACCTCGACTACTACTGCTCTGGCAACGAGGGCGTAGTTTCCCCACGCATTCGAGATGCCCTGGGCGCACTGGGGTGGATTTCAGCTCCGTGGCCGGAAGACGAGGGGTGCGCAATCGAGCAGCCCGGCGGATCACCACTAGTCAGACCCAACGTCGACGCAGGTCGAAAGAATCAACGAAGTTGACAGTGATCGCGCCCGCCGCGATCAGCTGCGAGTGACGGCGCTCGCAGACAGTTGTTAGTGGAGAGGACCGTACGTTGCGCAAACCCCGCGATCGTGCGGGCGACGCCACGGGGTCTCTAGCCGGATGAACGTTCGTGCCCGACGCCAGCCAAGCGGCGATTAGCGCCTCCGCAACCTCTGCGAGACTGACTTGTTATATGCGCATCACCCGGAAATGTCGAATTCTTCTTCTTGGCAGCATTGTTGTGATCGCCATCTCACTGGCGATCTGCTCAGCCGCGGGCGCATACGACCTGCTGAAAATGAGACCGATCGGAACCTCTGAAGGCCCGATACTTACCGACGCCCGCTGGGCTGCCTACCAGCCCACTGCGACCTCTACCGTGATCATCGACTCACGAAGCGGTAGACGCACAACGCGAGCCAACCCATCGGATTGCGCGAAGTCGGACGACTCCGGCGGCCTGATCGCGCTCGGCGGCGACGAGCTGCTTTTCCTGTGTGTCGGACCGAATTGCGCAAGCAGCAATTGCGAAGCAGGCGTCTGGGATGTACGAGCAGTCGTCGAGAATGCCGCCACCGGGACGCTTTCTGAAATCACACGGTTGCCTTTCAGGGGTCGACCTGGACCAGTGTTGATGGGCATTGGAGACGAATGGCTTGAGCTGGGCGAATTCGAATACAAGGTCACAAGCCGTTACTTCATCAACTGGCGGACCGGCGAGATCCGCGAACCTGAAGAAGCGGCAAACACCTACGTTGACCTGAACGGCACCTCGCCGATGAGACGGTACTGCTCACCCCTGTCGAGACCCATGGGTAGCGTAGGCGGACCAGCGCCCGACGAGTTCGGTGGCTTCGGAGCCGAAACTGCTTTTAGTTCCCCATTCGCCCTCGAAAGATACCCAAGCAGTGACAAGGCTCAAGTACTCAAGCGCTGCGGTACTAAACGCGAGGAACGCCTGCCTTCCGTGGAAAGCCTCCAAGGTGCGGTCACCGCGGGTATCGCCTCATGGGGGCAGTTTGTAACCCGACTCCGTGCCAGAGGCGCTCGCTGGCACGGCCCGATCTACCGCCTCCGGACAGTCCAATCACCACGCTTTCCCGCCGTAGAACCAGGAGCATCGAGATATGTCATCAACACCGCTACCACGATCTACGCGTTCCGGCCTCTACCCGGAAACTTTCAGCCTCCCGAATTTCGTGGACCCACGCGAGATGAGATCTACGCCGTTCGGATGCCATGACCTGAGGGCCGCGAGCCGAGCCGGCCAGGCGAGAAGCAAGCACTCTTTGTCAAGGATTGGAGACCACGCCAAGGGCTTGCGCAACGTCAGGAAAAGTGGAGAGATGGTCATCGAACACCCACGCAATGTTCCCGCCGTGAAGTCTGCTTGCGGCGCGTGGCGCCCGACCTTCGGGTTTCGGCCCGAAGGGTCGATCGGTCTACTGCTAAGACGATTATGCCTCTTCGGCGTTGCGGCCAAATCGCCGTTTACTAGGTGGTCTCGACTTGTCTGCTGGCCCGCCTGCGTATCCAGCGCGGCAGTGCCAAGCCAGCACCGCCAAATACGGCCGCCCCCAAAAAGAACGCGGTTCCCGTCTCGAAGATGGCCAACGCGGCGCACGCGAACACCAATCCAGCCATCAGCGGGCACCAACCCGGTAGGAAAGCGACCGGACTCCGCCAGACCGCGCGGGTTATTTAACCTCTGTTATTCAGGGAAACCCAAGGAAAGCTGAAATAGGGCGCAGCGCAGGCGAGACGCCTAGCCACTGACGCTCTATCTGATCCTCGTGCCGGGGTGTGATTGTTCATGCGCTCACGGGTCTTGTCGCTATCCGGTTTCGCTCTCCGTCTGCGCTGGGTGGGGATCGGCAGATCAGCAACCAGCTCTGCCGGGCTTACTTGTAGGCCACGGCACAGCATCAGGACGATGCTCAGCGAAGGGTCAGACAGCCGCTTCTGCAAGCAAGCGAGGCCCACATGCCGCAGGGTGTAACCCTGCGCGGCTCGCGCATCTACCGACATCCGCACGTACGTGCGCACCTACGAGCGTCGGTAGATCAGCGCGGCAAAATCTGCTTGCGCTCGCGTCGGCGCCGCCGACCTGCCCCGCCATCGACGTGCGTCCGCTTCGGAACCGGGCACTCCAACGCCTTGATGACCTGCGGCTATGGCGTCGCCCGCGCCCTGGCCTACGCCACGACAACGCGCACTGCTCACTGCGGCAGACCCCTTTGGTCGAACAGGGCATCATCGCGACCGAGTCGGACGACCTTCGGGAGCCGCCTACGATCCGCCGACGGAATCGGATCGATGAGCAGCCCGATCGAGTCGAGGTCGGGGGCCTCAGAGGCGCGCACGCCGCAGCGGTTGCGATACCAACGCTGACCGCCTGATGCTCGCGAGACTACGGCCCACGTCGAGGAAGCCGTCACGATCTCATAAGCCTTGACTTCTACAAGCTAATCTTTATACTAGGCGCGTGTGGGAAGTCGAGTACACCGACACGTTTGGATCCTGGTGGGAAGAGCTCAGCGCGGACGAGCAGGACCGGATCACGGCCGCCGTCGAGCTGCTGGAGACGGGCGGGCCCGCGCTTGGCCGTCCCGTCGTGGACACCCTTCAAGGCTCTCGCCATCCAAACATGAAGGAGCTGCGCCCACGCGGCGGACACATGCGTGTGCTGTTCGCCTTCGACCCGCGTCGAATGGCGATCCTGCTGTTGGGCGGCGACAAGAGCCGGCGGTGGCGCAGCTGGTACGCCGAGGCGATCCCAATAGCTGACCAACTCTATGACGAGCATCTTCAAACGCTTCGCGACGAAGGAGCAATCCCATGACGAGGGCCAAAACCACACGACGTCCTAAAAGATTTGACGATCTACGCAAGCACATCGATGCTGACCCGACTCGTCGTGCGCGGGTCGAGGAGCACAAGCAGGAGATGCTTGGCGAGCTCCGTCGCAAGCTCGACCTGACGCAGGCTGTCGTCGCAGACCGACTCGACGTCACGCAGGAGAACGTCTCACAGATCGAGCGCGGCGAGGCCGACGTACGACTGTCGACACTCAGTCGCTACGTCGAGGCCCTGGGCGGACGCCTGGAGGTCCGAGCCACATTTCCGGGGGAGACCGTCGCCCTCAAGGTCGGCGCCACAGCGACGATGCGCCGACAGCGCACACGAGCAGTCGCCGCTAAACGGAAGAAGCCTCGCGCCACCAAAGTGGCACGAACCGGAAAAGCCGCCGCTGCCAGCCGCCTCGCCCAGACTCCGAGCAAGAGCAAAGCAAAACGCAGCTAAGGCGTCTTTAGCTGACCCGCATGACCGCCGACAAGAGCTACCAGATGACGCCCATCGGCACCGACGTCGCCGCTACCTGCGCACCAAGCGCATGCGGTTGACTGACAGCAGCTGCTGTACGGCTCCTGCTCGACTACGGGCTACGCAAGGGAGCCCTCCAGACCATCCAGTTCAAGCACTTCGACCATCAGCGCCAGCGCCTGACCATCTTCACAAAGGGCGAGAAGGTCCGACAGATCCCAATCCCCCAACCGGATTTCTGGGCCGACCTGAAGCGTCATACCCGAGACGTGAAAGCCGGGCCCGAGCACTACCTCATGTGCGCCAGGCGACGGGCTGGCCGCGATCACGCGGCGGCCGTCCCGAGCTACCGATGAGCGACCACGCAGCCCATGACTGGTGGTATCGCTGCCTCGCAAAAGCCGGCATCGTGGCAGACGGAACAACCAGCGGCGAGCGGATGCACAAGGCCCGCTACACCGCCGGCCAGCGAGTACTCGACAACACCGGCAACATCAGGGCAGTACAGAAGCTCATCGGCCACGCCTCGATCCGAACCACCGGCGACCTCTCCACCGACTGGGACATCAACCAGCTAGAGGCCACGATGACCGACGTGCTCGCCGACGACGAAAGCCGAACCGCACAAACGTAAGGCAGCTCAGAGCCCGCTTAGACGGTGGTCACGCCGCCTCATCAAGCTCCGCAACAAGTGCGGAGACTCGTCGCTGAAGCTCGTCGCGTATTGCTCTGACCTCTTCTAGCGGCCGGCCCTTTGGGTCGGGGAGTTCCCAGTCGATGTAGCGCTTGCCGGAGACGTAGGGGCAGGCGTCGCCGCAGCCCATCGTCACCACCACGTCGGCTTGTTGGGCGAGCTCCGTCGTCAGCGCTCGTGGGACGCGATCAGATAGGTCGATGCCCAGCTCGCGCATGACCTCAACGACCTCGGGATGGACGTGCTCGCCCGGGGTCGTGCCTGCTGAGAGGGACGTGTGTCGGCCTTCGGCGGTTTGTTCGACGAGGGCTTGGCTCATCTGTGAGCGCCCGGCGTTGTGCAGGCACACGAACAGAACGGTGGCCATCTAGCCGCCGATCGCTGGCTGGGCGGCTGCTCGTTCGCGATGCGGGACGACCAGCTCGGCTGCCTCACCAGGTGTCACGTCCGGATAGAGCACGCGGATGGCGAGGATCGCGCAGGCGCCCCCGACGAACTGCGCCGAGACGAAGGCCGGCACCGATGCGGGGGCGATCCCGGCGAAGGTGTCGGAGAACATGCGCCCGACGCTGATCGCAGGGTTGGCGAAGCTGGTCGAGCTCGTGAAGAAGTAGGCGGCGCCGATATAGGCGCCAACGGCGGCCGGGGCGGCGCTCAGGCGTTTGGTGCGGGCGAGCGAGAAGATGACCAGCAAAAGGCCGGCGGTGGCGATTGCCTCGGAGAATAGGTGTGCGGGCGAAGCGCGGTGATGGGTCGAGATGCTGATGGCGGCCAGCGCGAACATGCCGTTCGCGGTGATCGCGCCGAGCACACAGCCGGCTACCTGGGCCGGAATGTAGGCGAGCGCGTCACGCCACGCGATCCCGCCGAACGTCGCATCCGCGAGCGAGACGACGGGGTTGAAGTGCCCTCCTGAGACGGGACCGAACATGAGGATGATCGTCGCAAGGCCCATCGCGGTCGCGGCAGCGTTCTCGAACAGTTGCAGGCCCACGTCGCTCGGGGAGAGCGTCTGCGCCGCGATGCCCGAGCCGACCACCACCGCCGCGAGGAAGGCCGAGCCCAACAGCTCCGCGAGAAGACGGCGCCGAAGCGGTGGTTCGTTCATGCCTATGATCGTATTACATCGACAGGCGTGAGTGTTATTGATATAAGTAGATCGATGCCCGTCGAATTGGAGCTATCGCCCAAGCAGAAGCGCGCCAACGGCTCGCCGTGCTGTGAGCCCGTCGTCTACCCCGACGTTCAGCGCGAGGAAGCGCTGCGCATGGCGGAGGTCGCAAAGGCTCTGGGCGACCCGATCCGCCTGCAGCTCGTGGACGTGCTGCGCAAGCACGCCGGCAAGGTCTGCGTCTGTGAGCTCGTGCCCCTCTTCGACATCTCGCAGTCCACCCTCTCCCACCATCTCGGCAAGCTCCGCGCCGCAGGAATCGTTGACTCCGAGCGCAAGGGCCTATGGGCCTACTACTACGTAATCCCCGACGCCCTACAGGAGCTATCCGCATGGCTGAGCTGAATGCACCCGAGACAACCGCTGATCCCTGCTGCGCACCAGCCGAGCAGGCGGGGTGCTGTGAGCCGAGCGCCAAGGCCCACTGCTGCAGCCACGACGAGGGCTGCGGCTGCGCCGCCGGCAACGACCCGCCGCAAGCGGCCGACATCCGCGAGCAGGTGCGCGAGCGCTACGCCGCCGCCGCAGTCCAGGTCACAACGACCGATCCCGGCGCCGGATGCTGCGCGCCAAGCGACACGTTCGATGGGGGAAGCGAGGTCTTCGGCGCGGCGCTCTACGCGCTCGGCGAGCACGAACAGCTACCGGACACCGCCAAGCTCGCCTCCCTTGGATGCGGTAACCCGACCGCCATCGCCGAACTACACGAGGGCGAGACAGTCCTTGACCTCGGCTCCGGCGGCGGCATCGACGTGCTGCTCTCCGCCCGGCGAGTCGGCCCGTCCGGCAAAGCACACGGCCTCGATATGACTGACGAGATGCTTGTCCTGGCCCGCGAGAACGCACGGAAGGTCGGCGTCGAGAACGTCGAGTTCCACAAGGGCTACATCGAGGAGATACCGCTCCCCGACGCGAGCGTCGACGTGGTGATCTCCAACTGCGTAATCAACCTCTCCGGTGACAAGCCCAAGGTGCTGCGCGAGGTCGCGAGGGTCCTCCGCCCCGGCGGGCGCTTCGCGGTCTCCGACGTGATCGCCGACGAGGACATGGACGACGAGACGCGTACGGACATGCAGGCATACACCGGCTGCATCGCCGGCGCGCTCACCGACGCGCAGTTCACCCAGGCACTTGCCGACGCGGGCTTGGTCGACGTTGAGATACGCGAAACCCACCGCGTCCATACACACGCCACCTCCGCGATCGTTCGCGCACGCAAGCCAACCGCGCAGTCGGCATGAGCGAGGCCACGCACGACGCTCACCTGCACGACCCGCAGACGCTCTACCGCCACTGGGAGGAATGACCATCGGTTGTGGCGAGATGAGCCGCCGGCAACGGCTGCCGGATCACATCCAGGTCGCCGTCCACGAACTCGACCCGCAGGCGAGGCATCAGGTAGAAGCTCCCGTCCGCCACTTCCGCGCCCTCGCCGGGGCCGGTCGGGATGTGGGTCCAGTCGGCCGGTGTCCCGTTGGCCCTGACCGGGACAAGCACGAAGCTCTCGAACATGGTCCGGAGGATGCGCCGGAACTCGTCCAGGTCGGCCGTCTTGAGGGCGATGAGAGCGTCGAGGACCGGCTGGACATCCGACTCGGCCACGTCCCGCTTGAGCGCCTCCACGCGGCTCTCGGCCTGCTGTAGTGCAGCGGCGGCGCCAGCCTGTTCGTCGGCCAGGTCGGTGCGCTGGGCCGCGTATTCCCCATCGCTGAGAACTTCGTCTTGCCAGCCGCGCTGCACCTTGGCCAGCCGGCGATCAATAGCGACCGCCTCCTGCTCGGTGTGATCGTGCGCCTCTTGGGCCAGGACCAGTTCGCTGGAGCGCGACTCCTGCCATGCCGTCAACGTCTTCTCCACGTCGAAGTAGCCCTCGGCCAGCGCCTCCCGCAGTGGGTCGTCCACCGCCCGCATCGGAACGGGTGGCATCGAGCAGTGCTCAGCGCCAAGGTCGAGGCGGGTCTTGCAGACGTATTTCGGGCTCGGCCGGTTCCCCTCGCGTGGGAGCATGGCTCCGCCGCAGTGGCCGCAGCGGAGCATCCCGTTCGTGAGGATGTGAGTGCTCGGTTGGCGTCCGCCGGTCTTGGCGTGGCGCCGGCGTATGAGCTCGATCTTGGCCTGGGTTTCATCGTCGACGAGCGGCTGACCGTTGACGACGACGCGCCGGCTGAGGATTTCGCTGATCCTGGCCTGGGTCCAGCGTCCGCCCTCACGGGTCGGCACACCCTCGGCATTGAGGGCGCGGGCGACCTTGCCCTGGGACTGGCCGGCGAGGTGGTCGCGGCAGATACGGTGGATCACGGCCGACTCGCTCGGGTTCTCGCCCAGCGTCTTGTCATCGGTCCAGGTGGCTCCGTAGGGGGCACGCCCGGTGACCTGCTCCCCGCTGCGTCGGCGTGCGGCGAGCGCGGACTTCGTGCGGTCGCTGATCTGCTCACGCTCCAGCTCGGCCACAGCGCACAGGACGGTCCTCATCATGCGCCCGGCAGGTGTGGACGTGTCGATGCTCTCCCTGACGAACACGAGCTTTACATCAGCCGCTTCGCACCGCTCCCACAGCTCGAGCAGGTTCTTCGTGCTGCGCCCCAGGCGGTCGAGGGCGTAGACCACGATCACGTCCATGTCGTCGAGTCGGCTGAGCAGCTTGTCGAGTTGCGGTCGGCTGGCCAGCTTGCCGCTGACGCCAGCCTCCGGGAAGGTGTGGACGTGGGTCCAGCCCTCGCGGTCGATCCGCTCGTGGCAGGATCGCTCCTGCTCGTCGAGGCTGTAGCCCTCGTCTGCTTGCCTGTCCGTGCTGACGCGGGTGTAGATCACCGCTCTCACTTTGACTCCCTTCTCTGGTTGTCTTGATGATCGTGGCACACGAGCGCGGTGTGGCCGTCCGCCGAGGTCAGCGTGCTCAGCTCGGGCATCCGGCCCTGTCCCTGTTCCTCCCACCACCGACTCAGCCACCGGCGGTGACAGCCCTGCTCCTGGGCGTCGAGGGTGCAGAAACAGCAGAGCGCGAGAGGCCGTCCGCCCGCCTCATCCGCGAGCGCGTCGAGGGCCGTGGCGATCCGCCCTGCCGTTGTGCGGTGGAGCGCTGCCCGGTAGCCCTTCTCAGCCCTGACGGGATCGCTGCCGAAGGCGATCCACTTCGCCGGGATCAGGAGGTCGCAGGTCGGAAACGCGGCGGCGGCCGGCCAGAACTTCGGCACCTGATTCGACGTCCGCACAATCTGAACCGGCAGTGGGCCGAGCTTGCTGGCAGAAAACAGCGAGCCCCACGACGCTGTGAAAATCTGAGCACTCATACCTTCACCCGTCGATTGGCACGCTGCTCCTTCGCCGTCGCCCACCGCCCCGCTCCATCGCTCTAGGAGGTCTGGGGTGCTCTTGGCCGTCTTGTCGGCCTTCGGCGTGACCGGGGCCTTCTCGGGCTCGGGTGCGTCATTTCCCGAGGCGGGCTCGGGGATGGCCTGTGTTTGTGGGGCCTTCTCGGGCTCGGGTGCGTCATTTGGCGCATCGGGCTGCTTGTCCCGACGCACCGTGCTCTCACCTACGCCAAGCACGTCGGCCACTGCCCTGTTGCTCTTGCCCTCCGCGGCCAACTCCTTGACGGCCTCCTGAGCCGTCGCACCGAGGCTAGGCAGGTGGCGAGGTCGGTCACGTTCGCTCGTTTCGCCAGTCTGCTTCTACATCGACCATCTCCCCGTCGGGGTATTCGATAAATCGTTCTTCTCCCGGCTCTCCGAAATCATCAGCGACGAGCGGACGCCCCAATCGAGTTTCCAGGCAGTCGAGGCAGAGGGTGTGGACACGGTCGGAACCCTTCGGACCGACAGCGGCGTCCCAGACTGAGTCCCTAACCATAAAACTCTCAGTCACCTCGTTGCAATCGGGGCAGAGCAGGCGCGGGATACCGTTCACCGTCTCGGCGTGTTGCTCGCGCATATGTTGTTTGCCCCGCCCTTCCGCGATGTCCGCCCAGACCGAGAAGGAGTCCGGCAACGAGCGCTGACACAGCGAGCAGAAGGCACAGAAGCCGTCGAGGCCGTTCTTTTTCGCCGGCTGGATGATCACGACCCACACACCTCGCACCCTGCCCGATCGCACTGGACCTTCACGTAAGGCTCCCGGTCCATCTCGGCCTCCATCGCCAGTCGCGCATCCTCCCCCGACTTGCCCATCGCCGCCCACTCGGCGCGGCGGGTCTTGTAGGACGGCTTCGGCAGCTTCGGCGCGCGAGCTATCGCTGCCGCTCGTGCCTGAGTGTTGTCGGCGAGCAGTTGGCCGAGCCAAGCGTCCGCGTCGATCGCCTGGACGCTCATGGCCGTGCCTCCGGGGACTGACACTTCGCTACCGTCCTGCGTGGCATCAGAATCTCCGTTCTGGCGTCCAGCCCTCGGCCGTTGATCGCGGTGCGAGGGCGCTTTGGTTTGTACCTTCATTTTACCTGAAAAGCTCTATATATGCGAGGTTTGGCGCAAGGAGAGTGTCTCACCGGAGAGACTCACGAGTTGAGCTTCCTCGGCCACGGATCGCGCCGGCTCACAGGGCGGCGAGGTACCGCATCGATTTCCTCTGGCGTGGCCTGCCGCGTAACGACAGGTCCGGCCTTGACGCGAGTCCTCGGACGGCGAGGGTGCAAGGGTGCGGTGCCGTTGAAGCCGGCGGCCACATTCGGTGGGCTGGGCTTAGGTCTATACCTGGGCGGCTTCGGGAACTCCGCCTTGTGCTGTGCACGCGCCGCCGCTCGTTGCCTACGTTCGCGCTCTTTGGTAAGGACTCGCTGTTTCACTGCTGAACCTTTCGTACACCGACCGTGTTGCGTCGAGCACGCTCCGCTCGGGCCTTGAGCACCAACGGCTTGAGCCGCCGGATTTCAGCATCCACCGTGGCCTTCGACATTCCGCGTCCGGTGAATCGCTCACCGACGATGCTGTGCATGTCGGCCAAGTAAGCCAACTGCTTGCTGGTTATGCATCCCACTGTCCTACCTCCCTGCTGGTCGTGGTGGTCGAAACTGCACCCGCCTGCCCCGCTTCCCGAACCTCTTCGACTCCCCCGAAGAGGTCTTTACCAATGCCAACGCAGACGAAAAACGCAAACGCAAACGCGCGCGCTCTCACTGGTCGGCATCTTCCCTAGCTTGGCTGGCTGCATCCTGGAGCGATGCCGCGTCGGTCGGCGCACGGCTGCCCAGGGGCCTTGGCCCCGACAGGGTTGTTAGCGCGCGAGCACGTCAGCCAGCCACCCCACGGCAGGGACGAGCCTTTGCCAGTCGGGTGCGGGGACCGCCGCCGTATAGGCGGGGATCGGAGAAGCGTTGCCCGAGCCGGGCGCTTACAGCGCGTGCTGGCGCGGGCATTGGTGAGAGAGGATCGACGTCACCCCACCAAGGCTACGGACACCACCGGCGGCAGGAAGAGGAACACCCCCGGCCTCACCAAAAGGACCGGGGGTGTGTCTCGGGCAAGAGTGTGACGTCGGGCCCGACCTCAACCACAACAGACCACACAGAGACGTGAAGGTCGCTCACCATGATAACGGCGTCCAGGCGGCAAAGTTGCAGCCGCTCCGACCGCCATCCTGCCTACGATCCGCGCAGTGCTCACCGCATCCGACCACCGCGAGGACGCCGATGAGGTCCGGCTCTACCTGTGCCGTGTGTGCGATCAGGAGAAGCCAGCCGGGCTTATGTGCTGGGAACGGGGGCGAGAGTCCAACACGGGAAACAACACAGCGCGCCCGCAGCGTCGCGTCGGGCCTCGGGTCCCCACCACGCGCTGTCTAGAGTGCAGCCGGGATGTCAGGCTCGCCAACGTCCGCCAGGTCGAGCTGCGACGGCGCCCTGACGGTGCAGTCCCCGAGCCGAACGTCGAGGGCGACCCCACGCCCGCCCAGCTCCTGCGCGCCTGCCTGGCCGAGGATCGCGCTCAGGGCATGACCTTCGGCGATGCCTGGTGGGATGAGGTCGCGTTCGTCCTCGGCCGGATACAGGACCCATCAACCCGCCGGACGTGGGAGCGCGCATTTGAAGGAACGAGGCGGGCTTGGCAGCGAGGCTGGGATCGCAGCGGGCCTGAGTTCACCCTCTACGGCGACCCGGTGGACGACTCAGCGATCTCGCAGGTCCGCGTGAGCAGTCGCCACATCGCTTGATCCGGACAGAAGGGTCCCCCTTTTCCTTATGGCCGGGTCGGCGTCACGCGTTCCGGGCCGCGCGCTTCACTCGTTTCTCCGAAGCCTGCTCGGCCGGGGCCTGCCAGGCGCAGTTCGACGGCTCGTAATCGCCCTCGTCACCGAACCTGCCCAGGCTGGTGCCCGGTGGGCGTGGGCCCATATCGGCGAGGAAGTTCTCGAAGCTGTTGAGCGTCCCCGAGCGTAAGGAGGCCGTCAAGGAGTTGGCCGCGGAGGGCAAGAGCAACGTGGCCGTGGCGGTGGTGGGCGTGTCGAAGGATACGGTCCAGCGAGACACTGTCTCAAATGAGACACCCGAGCCTGAGAACACCCCACAACCACAGGCCCCAGACGAGCCCACTGTCTCAAATGAGACACCCAAGCCCGAGAAGACCCCACAACCACAGGCCGCAGACGACCCCCCTGAGTCAAACGACTCACCCGAGCCCGAGAACACCCCACCGGCCGAGCCGTCACCCAAGGCGGACGCTCTCTCCGGTGAGACGACGCCACTGCCGATCGCTTAGCGACCCAGAATCGCCTCCTGCGCCTCAACCCTCCCTGGACCACGGCTCGGCATCTCCGCGTCCGGCAGCGGCGAGCCCTGTGGGCGCTCCGGTGACGATCGTTGCGGTGCGAACGGCCTCAGCGTGGCGGCGGGTTGCGGCGCTGGTGCTCCAGGTCCGCCTCGACCAGCTTCTGCAACTCGGCTTTCGCCTCCGGGCTCTTGATCTTCTCGACAAGTGCCCTGAACTCCCTGATCAACGCATCTTCGGTGGCGCAGACGACCGCGAGGTCCTCGTCGCTTAGGGGCTCAGGGTCCGAGCTCATACCGCCGCCGCCGCCACGCCTGGGAGTTCGACGTCGGCCAGATCCTCCATGTCAACACAGGTGGCGTCGACGGCGGTGGGGTCCCAGGGGCCGATATCCCGCTCGAGGTCCTGGGCCATGCGGTTCGTGGTCGTGACGGCCAAGCCGAGGCGCGCACGTGCCACCGGGGAGCCGCAGAGGTTCTGAGCCAGGCGCTCGTACGTGGCTGTCGAGTCCCGCAGGATTTTCAAGCTCGGGTGCGGCACCATCTGGCCCTTGGAGCCCGCAGCGCCGTGGCCCTGGACTGCGAGTATCCGCACCGAGACGACACAGTCCGCATATGCCTGCGCCCACAGGGCGAGCATCGGAAGGTCAATCCTCTGCAAGACCCCCGTCTCAATCAGGATGGCGCCCTGCTCGCGGTAGAACTCCTGCGCCTCGGGGTGCTTCAAGGGGATCACCGGCTCGTCGAGGTCTGCGAGCTCCAGACGGCCCGACGTGCGAACCGGCTCGGGCAGCCTGTCCGGCCTCACCCCGGCTCGGACCTGCTCGTCGCGGCTTCGTGGGATTCGACCTCGCGGCATCCAGCTCAGCCTACCCGGCTCGACGGCCTGAAAACGCGACCGACTTCCCGCGAGCGCCCCAGAACCGTAGCGTATTCGGGCATTTTGGGGGGTCGGGCGGGAGATGTTGGATAGGCAGCATCCAAAAGGAACCCCCCCCCTCACCAGGCTTGTGAGGAAAGGCATAGCGTCGAGGCGTGCGAGCGGGTCAGCGTCAGCGGATGGTCAGCGTGACTCACGCACGGCGGCGACCGACCGCGCGACTCGTCGCTCCCACCACCGCAACGACCTCACCGTCCAACGTCTTGATCGTCACGGGGGACGCCTTACGAGACGTGCGCGGCTGGCGTCGTCTCACACCTGCGGGCTTCACCGCAATCCCGCCGTCTGTAGGGCGTTGCAGGTATCCACCATCCGGCGACGTCGACCCATGCTCGAACACGCGGTCGGTCATCACGTCCCCAGCCTGAGACGCGGCGGCGTGGTGACGCGCGGCAACGATCGCGGTGGTCGGTCGGGATAGAGCAGCGCGTACTCGTCGTCGCTGAGCGACACGTCAACGTGACCGTCGGGATCTATATGCACGCGCCGCTTAGCGTCGATCTGGGCGCGACACTCCTCGATCGACAGGCTCGTGCGGCCGTGCAGGTCGACGTCTTCACGCGCCATCGCCTACGCCCTGGACGACATCAGCGGCTCTGAGGAACAGGTCTGCGAGCGCGCGGGCCTGGTCGACGGTCATGTTGACCCCGTTCTGGTCCTTGCCTTTCACCAGCGTCACGCAGTACGGCTGAACGTACACCGTGAGCGGCGACCCCGACTGAGTGCCGGTCGTGCCGATCTCTACTGCGCCGGGTGCGTTGACCGTGCTCATCAGTCGTGGCTTATAGCCCGCTTTTCGCGTGGGCGTCCGCACCGGACGAGATGACGATGCGCTCCGTGTCGAGCAGCAGATGCGCGCCCTTCTGCACGAGGTTGACCGCGGTGATGACATCGGCCGTTTCGTCCGCGACTTGGCTGGTGACGTTCGTCAGTGAGCCGGGAGCCACGACGCAGCCCTGACCGATCAAGTCGGCGAGCGTTGCAGTTTCTTCCGTGTCGAACGTGACCTCGACGGTCTTACCGGCGGGCACTTTCACGACTTTGCCCGCATCTTCGACGAGGGCCTTGGTCGCATTACTAATCGCGAATGAGTCGAGTGTGGCCATTTGATCTGCTGTCCTCCGTGGGGTTCGTGTGGGTCGGTTGGTCGGTGGTCCTACCCGCGAGCAGCTATGACGTCCTCGCCCATCTGGCGGTGCATGAAGTCCTCGCGCTCCTGTATTTCCCGGTCTACGCCTGGGTCTTTCCGACCGCCCCGCATGGCGACGTCCTCGTCGGTGATTCGCCGGAAGTCCGTCGTGCCGATCTTCCTGAGGTTCGCCTCCACCTGGGCGGACACCCCAACGGGAACCCTCTTGGATGGCGTGGCCTCATCCGTGCCGACGGCCTCCAGCGCGCCGAGAAGGTCCTGGACGTAAATCGGCCACGACGACGCGGCGAGATGCGCGAGCTCGATCCCCTGGAGTTGCTTGCGGTCGAGCTTCGACGCCTCGACGGGCAGGTGTGTCGAACCGATCGCCCTGCCTACGCGCACGGCGGCTGCGTATGAGGCGTGGTCCGCTTTGAGCTTCGCCAGCGATGCGTTCCAGGCCGTCTCCGTCTCTGCGATGCGCTCCTCGGCTTCCGCCAGGTAGTCGGGGCCATGCTCGGCGAGAGCGGTCTTGAGGGCTTCACGGCAGCGGGCCTCGGCCAACTGCGCCGGCTTCTCGGCGAACTCGAGATCACGGATCAACTGCTCGTGCTTGACGGTGTGTGCGCGCTTCGCGGGTGGCTTCTCACCTGCCGCGACAGCCTTGTCAACCAGCTCTGCATCCTTCCATTCGCTCGCCGGTAGCTCTTGCCGCGCCTGCTCGGCGTCGCGCTTCGCCGTGAGGGCGTTGGCCTTGGCCGTGTCGAGGGCTTCGGCCGCGTCGGCAATCCCCTTGTGGCTGATCGTCTGACGGCTTGCGGACAGGTTCTCGATGGCGATGGCAGTCATGCCGTGACCTCCTGGGTCTGGTGGTTGATTTGCTGCTCAGATGTTGTGACGAAGGGTGCTCTCGACGCCGGCAGTGACGAGGGTGTGCTCCTGTTCACGCTCGCGGCCCTCCGCCTTGCTCGCCGCGATCATCGACTTGAACAACTCGTTCGACGTCTGCTCGTACATCCACGGCCGTCTGCGCTTGGGGCGACCACCGACGGGAGCGCGCACTCCGCCGTCGAACGAAACGGCCGCTTCTGCGGCGGCCGTGAACTGACCCGTCTCCGCGTCGCGCACGCCTTCTCGCACTTCGCGGGCCAGCCTGGCATCGTTGAGGGCGACCGTAAGCGCCGCCTCCGCCTCGTCTACGCCAACGCCCGATTTGTGGGCGTTCTCCGAATCCGTGACCGCTTGAGCGAGCCTCTCGTTGACCACGGGGACTTGCCCGACGAGAGCACCGATCGGCCGGTGTTTTGAGCGCGCCGCGTTCCTGGCGCCGACCATGAACGAGTTGCCGGCCGCGGTGGCGGCGCGGGAGGCGTCCGTCTGGCCCCAGATATCAGGAGTGTCGGTGTCGGTCATTTGCCGGACTGCCCTTCGAGGCCCGCCTTGACGACCGCTTTGGCAATCTCCTTGCCGTTCAGGTCGATTTTGACCGGCGTGTGAGCGTAGAGATTCATGTTCCCGAACGCACCACCAGCGGGGACAACCGCGGCGTGGATCGGCTGGCCCGTGAACGGCGACCTGCCGTGGTCGCGTGCTCGCATCATGGCCGCCGTGTGAGGATGAGCATGTCGCGCTGCTTCGAGCTGTTTGAGGGCGTTCAGGTGGCCGGAGGCGATGTGGTCGAATTCGTGTTCGCTCTTCCCGATCCACGACTGCCCGCCGAGCGCGTCTTTCAGGTTGTTGACGAAAGAGCCCTTGCCGAGCGCATGACTTACCGCTTCGACCGCGAGCGCGACCGCGACAAACCCGGCGGCGAACAGGGCGAGTGTCGAGAGGCTGGCAGCCATCTCTCCCGCAGCCAACGTGGACGCACCACCCGCCATGCCAAGTGCTCGCGCTACCCCCATCAGACCACTTGCGAACGCCACGACCTTGCTGACCGCCCAATACGTGGCGAGCACGATCAGGCTGTCCTTGAGCACTTCCACCGCCCACTTGTTCTTGCGGAACCACCCGACAACCGCAGCCAGCTTTTCACCCAGTTCGATCAGCGTGACCAGAACGTTCGCTTTTATCGAGGCGACGAACTGCTTGAGCGTTTCGGTGGTGGACTTCCAATTCGCGTCGAACGACGTGGCGCCCTTCTGGACGGCGCCGTACTTTTCTTCGAGCCGACCCATCTGGTTGAGCAGGGTGAGAATCCCCTGACTCGACTTGGCACCGAATATCGTGCCGACCGCGTCGTTCTGCTGGGCGGGGCTGAGCCCTTTCATGTGGGCCTCGAGGTCCTTGAGCGCGACAAGTAGGCCGTTGGGCTTTCGCAGGTCTTCGGCAAGCTGGCCCGCGCCAAGGCCCAGTTCGGCGGTCTTCGCCCGCGCAGGCCCGGCTTCGTGGAACAGTTTTCGGAGCGCCATGCCGAGGTCGGTCGCCGCAGCCGCGCCGCGGATGTTGTTGTCGCCCAGGACGGCCATGCCCGCGCCGAAGTCCTTGACCTGCAGGCCAGCCGCCTTGAACGTGGCGAGGATGCCGGTACCCAGCGCCTCGTTCAGGTCCTGCATCGTCATGTCGCCAGCGCCGACGACCGCGTTTAGAGCGCCCATCGCCTGGGCCAGATTCTTGATACCCGAGAAGCCCGCCACGTTGACCGCGAGCATTCCGGTCGTCGTATCCGTCAGGTCGGCCATGCCCATTTTCGACGCCTTGGCAGCGATCGTGAGGGCGTCGATCGCCTTCCCACCGCGCAGCCCGGTTGACTCGATGTGGTAGAGGGCTTCGGCAAGCCCCTGTGGGTCCGAGCCGAGACTCTTGGAGAGCCCAAGGACGCTCTTCGACATATTCGTAACCTCGTCCTGGCTGGCCCCGGTCTGAGTGTGGAGCAACTCCATCTGCGCCTGGAAGTTGATGAGCCCTTTGATCGACTCGACCCCGATGCCGACGACCGCCATGTTTTTGAGGCTGGTGAGACTCCCCACGAGCCCTTTGCTGCCCGCGACAGCAGCACCGCCAGCAGCGCCTCTACCCGCCGCCGCACCCTCGCCTGAGAACGCGGCACTCGCCCGGTCGGTAGCGGCTGTCAGTCGGTCGGTAGACGCCACCAGCGCATCCATCTGGCCGGTCGCCTCTGAGACGCCGGTCGCTTGGATCGCAAGGATCAGCTCCTCGGTGACCGCTTCGCTCACGGCCAAGTCCCCCGCTCGGCTTCGACCCGCCGAGCAAGATCGCTGAGACTGACCTCGAGCGCCAGCGCGATTCTGAGAACAGTGCTCCAACCCGGAGCGGCGTGATCCCGCTCGATCCGGTTGTACGCGGAGGTCGTCAGGCCGGCCGCGTGCGCGAGCTGCTCCTGCGACAGACCCCGCTCCTCACGTAGGCGAGCCAGCACCCCGGCCAGCGCCGGGTCGGGCGTAGAGCGCGGCGAGATGCCGGGGAACACTACAGCGCGCGCGGGCTTCGTGATTAGGGCCGACTCCATGTACTCAACAGCATACCGTCGAGAACGGCGTCAACTGGTCATGCCGACACCGGCACCGGCGGTCTCATTGCATCATCAGCACGTTGGGACACTGAACAATTGCGTGCATCAGATCGGGTGTGAGTCGGAACCACTCGCCGTGCATCCGTAGGTCGGCCCAGTGTTTGTGCCATCGCGCCTCGGTCGCGTAGCCGTCCTCAACACAGAGCAGGGCGAGGATGCTCGGTCGGTACGGGCAGCCCGTTCTTAGCGCTTCGAGCCGCTCCAAGGGCCGGATTGAGACTCCGATCTTGACGAAGGGGCCCGGCCTGAATGAAGTAGAGCACCGGCGACGCGAAACCCTGCCCAATCACGCGCTGCTGCCAATCCGTCAGGCTCACGACCCCCGCCTTTCGACCGGCACCTGAACCCATAGCGGTGGAAACGCCACGCCGCCCTCGTGCCTGGGAATGGGCGAACGTATGTTGCACGGCCTTTGGGAGGAGAGCCAGTGGAGCCCTGGGACATCGACCTGTACACCGATCGAGACCAGTGGGCCGCGATGGAGGACCGGACACTCGTGTCGTTCGTCCTCGGCTCGCTGATGGTCGCCGAGGAGCGAATCACAACGAAGTTCTCCGGGCTCGTCGGCGCAGACGGCAGCGAGGAGGAAATCACGTTCCTGGCCACACAGCAGGTAGATGCGAGTCGCTGACCCCACCAGCGGGCGCCGACACCTCCGAGCTGGGAGCCTCGGCCGACGAGCTGCGAGCCTTCGCTCTCGACGGCCTGACTCGAAGGTTGAAGATCATCGGCGTGCCCCTCGATACGCTATGAGGCATGGCATCGCTCATCCGGCGAGCGCCGGTCGCGAGCGTGCAGATATGAGCTCTCACGCCCGTTCGCTGCCTGTCCTCGAACCAGCCGGCAGGAATCGCTCGCGGCTGATCCGCCGCGCTAGGACACTCTCTTTGCTGAGCATCGGGTGGATGACGGTGGAGGCCGGCGTTGCGATCGTCTCTGCTCTGGTCGCTGGGTCGGTTGCGTTGCTGGCCTTCGGCTTGGATTCGCTGATCGAGCTCGTCTCGGCGAGCACGATCCTGTGGCTCTACACCGGCAGCCGTACCGGCTCGGCTGCGGCCGAGCGCCGCGCGCAGCAGCTCGTCGCCGTCTGCTTCGGGGTCCTCGCGCTGTACGTGACGGTCGATGCGATCAACACGCTCGCGGGCGGATCGCATCCCGAGACGAGCTGGCCTGGAGTGGCCGTGGCGGCCGGGGCGATTCTCGTCATGCCGCTGCTCGCCCGCGCGAAGAGCCGCGTCGCCGTGCAGCTGGGCTCCGCTGCGACTGCGGGCGACGCGGCGCAGTCGTGGCTCTGCGCGACGAGTGCCGCAGCAGTACTCGTGAGCGTCCTCGCCAACGCCACCGTTGGCTGGTGGTGGCTCGACCCGATCGTCGGGCTCGGGATCGCCGGTCTCGCCGTGCGCGAGGGACGCGACGCATGGGCTGGGAAGGTCTGCGCCGACTGTGCGCCGATCAGCGTCGAGTGGCATACCGGGTGCGGTGGGGAAGACTGCTGCTAGATGCGCTGCCCGCCGAGGCGCCGTAGTCGCACCTGTGCGACCAGTGACGGTGACAGCGCTGGCCACAGCCAGTGAGCGCGAGTAGACCGCCAGCCGCCAGGAGCGCCCCTCCGCGTCGTACCGCGAGCGGGGACACCAGCTAGTGGCGTCCCGTCTTGCTCAAACGCGGATCGTTCCCACCGTCGCCTGCGGCGTCGCAAAAAGCTATCGATTTGCAGGGCTTTTCTTGGTTTTTAGTGGAGACGGTGGGAATCGAACCCACGTCCGCGATCGCGTGTGAATGGCTTCTACGAGCGTAGCCGGCGCTCTGATCTCATCCTTCGCTCGCCTCGCCGGCGGGGTTGCGGGGGACCAGCCTCCTTGAGTGTTCCCGGTTTGGCGAAGGCGGACCGCGCCGGGTGAGCCCGCTTTCTGATCCCGGCCTTCCCCACCGCGGGCGAGTGGGGCCCGAGACCTCGCGTTTAGCTCTTAACTAAACGGCGAGGGCGTACTCGTGAGAGTCCGCACTTATGGTTTTCCCGGGAGTTTTACGAGGCCGCCCGGGACCTCGACTCGCCACCATCCACACGAGCCGACCGCGTCGAAGCCTGTCGTCCCCGTGGATGTTGCCTGTCCAGTGTAGCCGGGCAAGCCCCGATCGGGCAGAGACGCCGAGACCGATACCCACGGCAAGGCGACGCGTGGTGACCGCGGCCGGGCGAGCGCGTGGGCAGCAGACGTTTTCGATATGGATCTCATCCCCAGAGACAGGGCCAGGGCGAGGCGAGGGAAGGGAGGTTGTTCTGCAAACCCAGCGACGAGAGCCTGTCGAACCGGCGCACAAAACACAAACGACGCGGTCCCGGGCCGCTTGAGGAACCCATTCCGTCCGGCCCGAAAGCCTTTCTTCGTGGGCGGCGCGGCCTCACACCTCGGTGGCCTCGCTCTTTGCGGCTCGGTTCCGCGTCTGTCTCCAACTTACGCCCCTCACCGACCGAATGCAACCCCCTTCTGAGCAACTCCCCGCACCTTGCGAAAAAAACCCGCCAAGCCTCCTTTTGAAGCCCACCGTGACCTCAGCTCGCGACTCCCACGAGATCCGTCCCCTCACACCGTGATGGGGCTGCGGGAGCATCTTTGGGAACCATCCCGCATGCATCGACGCACCCCCGTCGCAGGGGACCGGGCGGGGCTGCCGCACGACTGCGGGCAGGTCGTTAGGCAATGCTTATCGGTGCTGCCACAATGGACAGTCATGGATAGCGGCATCGACTACTCACTGCCCGCACCCCCGGTTTCTGGCCCGCCCACCGGCCCGCCCGCCGTGCCGGTCGCCCAGTCCTACCCGTCGCACGCCCGTCCGGCCGCCGTCCATCCCGCGCCCGTAGGTCCGCCGGCGAGCGCTGCCGGCGAGGATCCCTTCGGCGCGCGACGCGGCGGGGGTGCGCGCGGGCGAAACGTGCGCAAGCGCATCGGCAGCGTGTTCGCCGGACTGCTCGCGCTGATCGCCAAGTTCGGGGTGGCGCTGAAGGCGCTGCTCGTGGCGCTGCCGAACTTGAAGCTGTTCGTGACCGCGGGCACCGCGCTGGTGTCGGTCGCCGCGTACAGCATCTTCTTCGGCTGGGAGTTCGCGGCGGGGTTCGTGGTGCTGCTGTTCGTGCACGAGATGGGCCACGTGATCGCGCTGCGTCGTGAGGGGATCAAGGCGAGCGCTCCGATGTTCGTCCCGTTCCTCGGAGCGATGATCTTCGCGAAGTCGCTCGGCGACAACGCGCTCGCCGAGGCGCGAGTGGGCCTGGCGGGGCCGATTCTCGGCAGCATTGCCGCCGCGGGCGTCGCCGTCATCGGTGAGCTCACCGGCAGCTCACTGCTGATCGCGCTTGCTTACTTCGGCTTCTTCATCAACCTGTTCAACCTGCTCCCGGTCGTGCCCCTCGACGGGGGCCGCGCGATGGCCGCGATGGCGCCGTGGATGTGGTTTCTCGGGTTCGGTGCGCTGGTCTCATTCGCGATCCTGGAGCCGGGCAACCCGATCCTGCTGATCATCGTCATCTTCGCCGGTTTCCAGTCATGGCATCGCTGGCAGCAACGCAAGACGCGCTCGCTCGAGCAGGCCGCCTACTACCGCGTGGCGCCCCGCAGCCGCATGCTCGTGGGTGCGGTGTACATCGGCCTGATCGCGCTGCTCGTGTTCGGGATGCACGAGACGCACATCCTCACGTCGGGCGGCCACAGCTTCGGCTCGATCTAGCGCCTGGCTTCGCGGACGGCCCGTTCCATATCGCGCTTGGACTCCCGGTCGCGGATCGTCTGACGTTTGTCGTACAGGTCCTTGCCGCGAGCGAGCGCGACCTCGACCTTTGCATGTGACCCGGAGAAGTAGATCCGGGTGGGCACCAGCGTCAGGCCGCGCTCGGACACTTTCGCGGCGAGCCGGTCGAGCTCGCGGCGGTGCACCAAAAGCTTGCGCGGACGCTCGGGGTCGTGGTTCTCACGCGACGCGGGGGCGTACGGGGGGATGTGGACCGAGTGCAGCCACAGCTCACCGTCGGCGATCGCGGCGTACCCGTCCTTCAACTGGGCGCCGGACTCGCGCAGCGCCTTGACCTCGGTGCCCTCGAGCACGGCTCCGCACTCGATCCGCTCGATCAGCTCGTACCGGTATGACGCGTACCTGTTCGACGCGACATCGCCCGCCCCGATCTTGCGCTTGCCCTTCTTGCTTTTTGTCATTGCCTATCGAGCCTAGCCGGCCGGTGCCAGATCGACCCGCCCGCGCACGGTGTCCACGCGTGCGACCCGCACCTCGATCGGGTCTCCCAGCCTGATCGTGGCGCCGGAGCGCTCGCCGTGCAGGATCGTCGCCTGCTCGTTCAGCTCCCACCAGTCGCGCCCATCCTCGGTGTGCATCCGCCTGACCGGCAGCATCCCCTCGTACGTGGGCTCATCGTCGGGGCCGAACGCGACGAACGCGCCCGCGGAGATCAACCCGGTGACCTCCCCCGTGAACGTCTGCTCCCAGCCCTGCACGTACAGCGCCTGTTCGAGAGCAAAACACCGCGCGACATCGTCCGCGCCGCGCTCGATCGCCATCGCCTCGCGCTCGCGCTCGGACGCCCACTCGCCCAGCTCGCCCATGTCTGCACCGCGTGGGCCGGGTTCCTCGCCGCCGAGCGTCGACACGAGCGCGCGGTGGCACACCAGATCCGGATAGCGCCTGATCGGCGAGGTGAAGTGGCAGTAGCAGTTAGACCCCAGACCGGCGTGACCGATGTTCTTGGGCGAGTAGTACGCCTGCTGCAACGAACGCAGCACGAGCGAGGTCAGTGCGATCCGTCCTCCCGCGCCCTGCACATACCGCTCGACCCTCAGGGACACCTCGCCCATCATGTCCGCCGTCTGCGACGGCGACATCGAATCGGGCACGGGCGGCGTGGGAACCCCCAGCGACGCGAGCTGCTCGACCAGCCGCAGCACCCGCGCGGGCTGGGGACGTTCGTGCACGCGGTACAGACACGGGGTCCCGCGCTCGGACAGGTGCCGCGCGACGGCTTCGTTCGCGGCGATCATCAGGTGCTCGATCAATCGATGCGACTCGGTCTGCGCGCGCATCTGGATCTCGCTGACGTGCCCGTCGGAGTCGAACGCGAACTCCGGCTCGCGCGAGTCGACCACCAGGCCGCCCGCCCGTTCCCGCACCGCACCCAGCGCCGCGGCCGCCTCGCGCGCGGCGGCCAGCGGGCCCGCCCACGGGTCCTCGGCGCGCTCCTGCCCGGCGAATATGCGATCGACGCGCTCGTACTCCAATCGCGCGTCGGATCTGATCAGCGAACGGTAGAAGGCGGTCTTGCGGACCTCTCCCCCGTTGCCCAGCTCCAGCTCGATCGTGACCGCCGCGCGCTCGGAACCCGGTACGAGCGAGCAGGCGTCGTTGGACAGCGCCTCGGGCAGCATCGGTTCCACAGCGCCCGGCACGTACACGCTCGTGCCACGCCTACGCGCCTCCCTGTCCACGAGCGAGCCTTCGAGCACATACGCGCTTACGTCGGCGATGTGCACCCACACGCGCACGCCTTCGCTCGGCGTCGTCACATCCCCACCCGGCACGCCCTCGGACGACACGCCCCCACCCTGCACTCTCGTGTCAGGCGTGCCCCCACCTTGCACTCTCCTGTCAGGCGTGCCCCCACCGGGCCCCAGCCGTTGCGCGGAGATGGCGTCGTCGAAGTCGCGCGCGCCGGCCGGATCGATCGTCAGCGTCGGCAGCTCGCGCAGATCGCGCCTGCCACCACTACCAGTGGACCCCTCCGCGACCTCGCGCGCCGCCGTAGCCAGCCCCTCTTCGCGGGCGCGGTCCGCCGCATCGAGCACGTCCTGGTCGAACCCGCGCTCCAGGCCCCGGTCGAGCATCAGCGCCTCGATCGCGTCCCGCGCCACATCCGGACGCCCGATCGCGCGCACGATCCTCGCCTTGCCCTCGCCCCCGCGGCCGCCGCCCAGTTGCACGAGCACGAGCTCGCCCGCGCTCACCGTCCCACCCCGCGGGCCGTGCACACGGTTGGAGGCGAGCACGATGCGCCGACCACCACCGGACCGCCGCCCGCGCTCGCCGGAGCGCAACGTCGGGAAGTGCGGCTCCGCCGCCCAAAACCTTCCCCGCTTCTGCACTACCGCTACGACGGTATCGCTCACTTGACGTGTGCGGCCAGCGTATTCAGGGCGACCGCCAGCCCGTGCGGGGTGTCCACCCCGTGCGCGACCACCACTTCGGGGTCGACGCCCGCCCCCTGCTTGATGCCGCCGCCGCCGAGGTTGCGCCCGTTGGGCGTGAAGTACTCGCCGACCGTGATGTCCAGCGCGCCGCCGTTGGTCAGCGGCATCTCCTCCTGGAACACGCCCTTGCCGAACGTGTGCGTGCCGACGACCGTAGCGCGGTGATGGTCCTGCAACGCGGCCGTCACGATCTCCGACGCCGAGGCGGTGTTCGCGTCGACGAGCACGACCACGGGGATCGACGGGGAGATCGCGTCCCCGACCGCGCTCAGCGTCTGGGTCGGCTGGGTGCGTCCGCGCGTGGTCACGATCGTGCCGTGCTGGATGAAGATGCTCGCGATCAGCTGCGCCTCCTCGACCAGGCCGCCGCCGTTGTCGCGCAGATCGAACACGATCCCGCGCGCGCCTTCGTGCAGCACGTGCTCGACGGCTTCGCGCACTTCGCCGTGCGCGCCCGGGCTGAACGTCGCGAGCGCGACGACCCCCAGCTTGATCCCGTGCACTGTCTTGGTGGCGGAGGCGACCACGGGCTCGGAGATCGTCGCGCGGGTCAACCGCACCGTACGAGCGTCGCCATGCCCGGCGTGCTTTTCGACCGACAGCGTCACGTCGGTTCCGGGCGGCCCGACGATCAGCGCACGCGAGGCATCAGCGGACACGTGCGCGATCGAGCGGCCGTTCACCGCGACGATCGATTCCCCGGCCTGCAACCCCGCCCCGGACGCGGGCGATGAGTCGAACACGCGCGCGATCTCAAGGCCGCGCTTTTCCGGCTGCACCTCCACGCCGATCCCCGTGAAGCTGGGCGGCGAGTCGAATTCATGAAATTCCTTCGGCGTCAGATAGTGCGAGAAGCGGTCATCCAGACTCGCGACCGCCCCCGCGACCGAGGCGTTCGTGAGCGAGCTGCGAGGAACCGGACGGTAATAATCGCTTGAGATCCGGTCGATCGCTTCGTCCACGACCCGCGTGTCGTCGTGAGCGACCAAGCCCGAGCGCGCAAACGCCGGCAGATCTTCAGGATGCCCGCCCAGCCACACCCCGCTGACAAGCAACACGGGCAGCATCGCCACAAGAACATAGATAAGGCGTCGGCGCGCAGACATCGACCCCAACCCTAGTCGAGCCATCGTCCTCCGAGCCGCACCACGCCGCCCACCCGAGATCCCCCGCAATGACGCCCCCCGCCCGTGAGAACCACCTTCCGTGCCACGTCTCGGGGACCTCATCAAACCGCCACCACGCCCCCCGCCGTTGATGACGCGAGAAATCACGCCATCAACAAATAGCCGTGCAAGCCACTACGAGTCATATCGCCACCCGCCTAATTGCGTAGCTGTAACAACACCTCCCTCAATTTCGCAACCCGTCCGTTCGAAGCCAATCGCTCCGCTCAAACCCGCAAAAACCGGCGCAGCGACAGACCCGAGCCAGCCGCCGACACCGCGACGGCACAGGCCATCAGGATCGCGACCAGCAGCGGGAACGCGATCATGTCCGGCTGAGAGATCAGCTTGACCGTGTTCGCCAGCGGATCGACGAGCGTGACCTTCGCGAGCGCGAGTAGCCCGATCGCCGCGACACCGCCGAGCGCACCGAGGAACAGGCCCTCCAGCACGAACGGCCAGCGGATGAACCAGTCGGTCGCGCCCACGAGCTTCATCACCTCGACCTCGCGCCGGCGCGAGAACAGCGACAGGCGGATCGTGTTGGAGATCAGCAGCACGCTCGCGAGGATCAGCAGCGCCGCGAGCAGCGCCATAGTCAGCTTGATCACGCGCGTCGCGGACAGGATCTGGTTCGTCTCGGCCTGGCGGTTCTGCACGGCGGCGATCGCCGGGTCGCTCACCAACCGTGTCCCCAGCGGGCTGGACTGGTCGAGCTCGGCGCGCACCGCGCCCGCGTCATTCGGGTCCGACGGCGTCACGCGGAAGATGTCGGGCAGGGGGTTGTAGCCGATCAGCGCAAACGCCTGCGGGTTGAGCTTGCGCTCCTGTGCGTACCCGGTCTGCTTGGACACGAACTGCACGCTCTTGACGTGCGGCGCGCGCACCAGCTCCGAGCGTACGCGCGACTCTTCGGCCGCGGTCGCGGTCGTGTTCAGGTCGACGTCCACCAACACCCGTCCGCGCACATCGTTGGCCGCGCCGTCGGTCGCCTGCACCACCGGGATGAACACGCCGAGCACGAGCGTCGTCACGAGCACCGATGCGAACGCCGCGAAGCTCGGCACGGCGTTGCGCCGCATCGAGCGAATGCTCTCTTTGAGGAAGAACCCGGGTCTCATGAGGTTCTGGGCACTGCCCGCGTGGTGAGTCTGGATGGCGTGGGGACACGGCTACGCAATTTCGCGCGCGGCGATACAAGCGTTGTGGCTTGCTCGGCCGATGACGGTGGCGAGATTCGGCGCAGCGATCCAGGGCTGGGTGGTGTCACAGTCTTGGCCCCAGCACGCCGCGCGCGGCGTTGATCGTTTCCGCGCGCATGCGGTCACCCAACTCATTGGTGTTCTCTTCGCGCGCATACAGCCCGGTCGCCTCGTCGCGGACGATCCGCCCGCGGCGCAGCTCGATCACGCGCCGGCGCATGCGATCGACCATCTCGCGGTCGTGCGTGGCGATGATCACGGTCGTACCCGCGCGGTTGATGCGATACAGCAGTTGCATAATCCCGATCGAGGTCTCCGGATCGAGGTTGCCGGTGGGCTCGTCCGCCAGCAGCAGCGGCGGATGACCGGCGAACGCACGCGCGACCGCGACCCGCTGCTGCTCGCCGCCGGAGAGCTGATGCGGATAGTTGTGCAGCTTGGTCGACAGACCGGTCAGGTGCAGGATGTCCGGCAGCGTCGTGCGGATCTGCTTGCGCGAGGCGCCCGTGACCTGCAGCGCGTACGCGATGTTTTCGTACACGGTCCTGTTCGGCAGCAGCTTGAAGTCCTGGAACACAACCCCCACGTTGCGCCTGTAATAAGGGATCTTCTTGCGGCCGATCTCCGACAGGTCCCGCCCCGCGACACGCACGACACCCTCGCTCGGGTCAAGCTCCTTGATCAGCAGCCGCATGATCGTGGACTTCCCCGACCCGGTCGGGCCGACGAGGAACACCATCTCCTGACGCCCCACGGCAAACGTAGCCCGCTCCAACCCGGTATCGCCGGCCCCATAAAGCTTGGACACGCCACGCAGCTCGACAACAATGTCGCGCCGGTCGCGCCCCCGCCGATCAGCACGCCTGGGCGCAGACCTGGGCTGGGGAGCACGCGCAGGCAGCGTGACCTTCAGCGCCCGACGGCGCGCAATTGTCTCGGCAGGGCTCATCAGATCCGTGAGAGTAGCGGCGTAACACTCGCGCGCAACCAATTTCGCCTGCATGCAAGCGTATTTGCACCGTAATGACGCACCCCGCCCGTGAGAACCACCTTCCGTGCCACGTCTCGGGGACCTCATCAAACCGCCACCACGCCCCCCGCCCTTGATGACGCGCGAAATCACGCCATCAACAAATAGCCGTGCAAGCCACTACGCCCCATATCGCCACCCGCCTAATTGCGTAGCTGTGTCACAAGCAGTCCCATCCTCCCCATCCGCCAGGGTTTGCACACAACCACGGACAACGCCTGCACCGATCTTCTAGGCTGACGGCCAATGGCCACCATCAACACGATCACCGTCCCCACAAACAACCTCCCCGTCCACAGCATCGCGATACCCGGAACCCGCGCGGTGACGATCCTCGTCGCGTTCGACGCGGGCGCGCGCACCGAGAAGCCCGATGAGAACGGGATGGCCCACTTCCTCGAGCATCTCGTGTTCAAGGGCGGCGCCAAGTACGACAGCTACAAAGCCGTGAACGAGACCGCGGAGCGGCTGGGGGGCGTGCTGAACGCGTATACGAGCCACGACCTGGTGGCCTTCCACATCACGGTCCGCGCGGAGTCCGCCCCGCAGGCGATCGATCTGCTCAGCGACTTCGCCGGGCGCCCGCGGTTGGACGCGGATGAGCTCGACCGCGAGCGGGGCGTGGTGATCCAGGAGATCAATCGCGCATACGACCAGCCGTCGACGGTCGCCGAGTACCTGATCGACAGGGCCGCGTTCGGCGAGCATCCCCTGGGCAATACGGTGCTGGGTCCGGAGGCGAACCTGAGGAGCTTCACGCGCGAGGCGATCGTCGCGTTCAGGGAGCGCCGCTGGTCGGGGGCGAGGGGCGGCGCGTTCCTGGCGGGCAACGTCGACGGCCTGCCGGACGAAAATGAGCTGATCGAGCGCTTCGGCCGCTTCCCGAGCCTGCCCCAGCCCGAGCCGTATGTCCCCGCGCCGGCGTTTGCACCGCAGACGCTGGTCGAGCAGCGCGACACCAACCAGTCGCACCTGCGCATGATCTATATACCCCAGATCGAGGTGTCAAACCTGCGCGAACGGGCGGCGCTGTCGATCTACGCGACGCTGCTGGGCGGGTCGATGGGATCGAGGCTGTTCGAGGAGATCAGGGAGAAGCGTGGGTTGTGTTACTCGGTGTACGCGATGGATCACGCGTTCGCGGACATGCCCGTGCTGCAGCTCGGCTCGGGCCTTGAGTCGGCAAAGTGCATCGAGGCGTACACGCGCATGCGCGAGATCGTCGACGAGCTGCGTGACGACGGCCCAACGGAGGACGAGGTCGAACGCGCGCGGGCGTACGCGGCCGGCAGGCTCGTGCTCGCGTTCGAGAACACGAACGCGGTCGCCCGATACGGCGCCAGCAGGTCGATCGTGTTCGGCGAGGACATCGACCCCGACGCGGCGATCACCGCCCTGGACAACGTCACCTTCGACGAGGTCCGCACGGTCGCCGCGGGCGTCGCTGACAACCTCGCGGTCGCCTGCGTAGGCCCACACTCGGCTGAGGAGTTCTAGCCGGACTCGTCCTGTGCCCTGTCAGCCGCCGGGCGCAGCGGCGGAGGCTCCGCCTGAGAGTGACGGCTGCCCCGCAGCGCGGTCAGCTTCTCCACGCGCCCGTCATCTCCGACCATCTCGCGGATCCAGCGGATCGCCTCATCGACGTCGAGCGAGCGCGCCTCGACCATCGCTTCGATGTCGACCCAGTCGCGGGGGCGGGCGAACATGGCCTTGAAGACGGCAAGTCCCGTGCAATCGACAACCGGGATCGTGCGGCCCTCGAACGGCACTTCTCTGACGTGCGACTGCACCCGGTCATGGAAGGGCAGGACGCTGAGGAACAGGTCGATCGGCGTGATACCCCAATTGAGCCGCACCTGGCCGTCGCGTTCGGCCTGCTCGAGTGCCGCGCCGCTCAACTCGACCCCTTCGGGCATCGCCGCGAACACATCGCGCGCGCGCTGCGGTTCGACGAACACGTTGATATCCACGTCGCGCGTGCCTCGCGGCTCGAGGACGCAGTAGCCGAGGGCAATCGCGCCGCCGATGGCGTGGAGGATGCCCGCGGCATCGAGGCCGTCGTGCACGGCGAGCAGCTGGTCGCCGAGCTCGCTCACGCGCGCAGCCCGATCAGCGGCGGGTACTGGAGCTCGCCGCGTCCCTTGAACGGCAGCGAGCCGGCGAGATCCAGGACCATCTCCAGAACCCTCGCCTGGCGCTCCAACGACGCGTCGCCGGCGGCGGGAGCCAACTCCAGCTGCAGGCCCGCGCATCGCGCGATTCGTGCCATCGCTGAAATCGACGGCTGCCGGCGCCCACGCGCGTACGCGCTGATCACCGACCTGTCCACCCCCGCTCTGCGCGCCAGATCGGAATGCTTGAGCCCGGTGCGGCGGCCGATCTCGTCTATGAGCTGTGCCGCGAAGCCGTCATCTGTCGTTTGCATGACGACTATGTTAGCGCAAACGCCAACAAATGCCAAAACTGTAGATGTATTCGTCCACAATAATGATGGGTGCTACCCGATTGCCACCATCCGGTCGATCGGGACCCTCGCCTTCAGGGCGATTTCCTCAGGCACGCGAACCTCGTACTTCATATCCCGCAGCGCGTCGCGCAGCTTGGGCAAGGTGATCATCTTCATGTACACGCACGACGCGCGCGGGTTGGCGGGGATGAAGTTGACATCGGGCGCCGCCATCCGCAGCGGGTAGAGCATGCCGGTCTCGGTGGCGACGACCGCCTCGCGGGGGCCGGGCCGCGTGCGCTCGTGCGCGCCGCCCGCCACGCCGTCCACGTCACCCGCCACCGCATTCTGGACACCGTCCGCCGCGCCCCCCGCGGCGCGCTCGAGCGATTCGGCGTAGCGGAGCATCCCCCCCGTCGAGAGCATGTGCACGCCCTCGCTGGAGATGTCACCGGCGGCGACGTACTCCATCACGCTGGTGGAGCACCCGCACTCGGGGTGGATCAGGAAGTCCGCGTCGGGGTGGGCGGCGCGGGTCGCCTCGATGTCGGATGGGCGGATGCCGGCGTGGACGTGGCACTCGCCGTCCCACACGTGCATGCGCCGGCCGAGTTCCTTCTCCACGAACGCGCCCAGCCACATGTCCGGCCCGAACAGGATCTCGGTGTCGGGGCCGTGCGTGTCGTAGATGTGGCGCACGACGTCGACCGCGTTGGCGGAGGTGCAGCAGTAGTCGGTCAGGGCCTTGACCTCGGCCGTGGTGTTGACGTACATGACGACCACCCCGTCGGGGTACTCGGCGCGCCAGGCCGCGAGCTGGTCGGCGTCGATCGACGCCGCCAGCGAGCACCCGGCGTCGAGGTCGGGGATCAGGACGGTCTTCTCGGGACACAGGATCGACGCGGTCTCGGCCATGAAGTGCACGCCGCAGAACGCGATCACATCGCTGTCACCGGCGGCTGCGCGGCGTGAGAGGCCGAGCGAGTCGCCGACGTAGTGAGCGACGTCCTGGACCTCGGGGACCTGGTAGTTGTGGGCGAGGATCGTCGCGTTGCGCTCGACCGCCAGCGCGCGAACCTCGTCGGAGAGCACGACGATCTCCTCGGGCGAGAGCGCGGGCAGGGAAGCCTGCTCGGGAATCATCGGCAGCGTGGGAGCCGTCGGGGCCATCGGCAGAGGGTTCATCATGGCAAGACCTCCAGATTCAGCGACAGGTCCAGCGCGCGCGACGAGTGGGTCAGCGCGCCCATCGAGATCCAGTCTACCCCGGTCTCCGCGCGCGCCCGCAGCGTCTCGAGCGTGACGTTGCCGCTGGCCTCCATCTGAGCGCGGCCGGCCACGCGCGTGACGGCGGCGCGCAGTTCGTAGACGTCCATGTTGTCGAGCAGCAGCCGCGGTGCGCCGGCCGCGATCGCCTCGTCGATCTCCGCGAGGGTGCGGACCTCGACCTCGAGCGTGTCAAGCAGCTCTGGTGCGGCGGCGCGCACGTGTTCGACCGCCTGGGTGATGCCGCCGGCGATGGCGATGTGGTTGTCCTTGATCAGGACCGCGTCATACAGCCCGAAGCGGTGGTTGCACCCGCCCCCGGCCGCCACGGCGGCCTTCTCCAGCGCGCGCAGGCCGGGGGTCGTCTTGCGCGTGTCGAGGACCTTCGCGCTCCCACCCGCGGCGCTGACCGCGCGCGCCGCGAACGAGGCCACGCCGGAGAGGTGGGCGAGGAAGTTCAGGGCGGTGCGCTCGGCCGTGAGCAGCGCGCGCGCGCGGCCCTGCACCTGGAGCACGGGCCCCCCCTCCGGACGCCAGTAGCCCTCGCGAACGAGCCGCTGCAAGCGCGCGTCGGGGTCGAGCGCCAGGAATGTCAGCTCGGCCAGCTGCAGGCCGTAGACCGAGCCGGGCGCCTTCTGCGTGACGAGGCCGCGAGCGCGCGCGTCAGGAGAGACGATCGCATCGGTCGTGACGTCGCCGGAGCCGATGTCTTCGTCAAGAGCGCGCCTGACGAGCGCTTGCAGCTCCGTGCGCGACGGCAAAGGCGGCTCGCCGCCGGACCCCCACTTCTTCTCAGTACTCATGTGCACACGAACGACCGAGGACGCCGCATCCGCGAAGCGCTCACGGTCGCCTCAGCCCATTCGATGAGGCGGCCATCAGCAAGTAGGCGCGCACAAATCCGTCCAAGTCGCCGTCGAGCACGCGCTGAACGTCGCCCATCTCAAAACCCGTGCGGTGGTCTTTGACAAGCGAATAAGGGTGCATCACATACGAGCGGATCTGCGAGCCGAAGTTGACGTCCTGGGCCTCCCCCTTCTCGCGCGCGATCTCCTCGGCGCGTTCGCGCTCGGAACGCTCCAGCAGCTTGGCGCGCAGCATCGCCATCGCCGTGGCGCGGTTGGAGGACTGGGAGCGCTCGTTCTGGCACTGCACGACGATCCCGGAGGGCCGGTGCGTGATGCGCACGGCGGAGTCGGTCTTGTTGACGTGCTGGCCGCCCGCGCCGGAGGCGCGGTAGGTGTCGACCTGCAGGTCGTCGTCGGAGATCTCGATCGCGCCGGTCTCCTGCACGACGGGGGCGACCTCCAGGCCGGCGAAGCTCGTCTGGCGGCGGTGCGCGGAGTCAAACGGCGAGAGGCGCACGAGCCGGTGCACACCGCGCTCGGCGCCGAACAGACCGTAGGCGTTCTCGCCGGACGCGCGGAAGGTCGCGGACTTGATGCCGGCTTCCTCGCCGGCGCCGGCCTCCAGCAGCTCGACGTCAAAGCCGCGCGATTGCGCCCAGCGCATCTCCATGCGCAGGACCATCTCGGCCCAGTCCTGTGCGTCTGTCCCCCCGGCTCCGGCGTTGACCCCGACAAGAGCGTCGCCTGAGTCGTAAGGGCCGGAGAACAGTCGCTGCTCCTCCAGGGTGGCCAGGCGCGACTCGACGGAGGCGAACTGCTCGTCGATTTCCTCCTCCAAAGAGGGGTCCTCGGCGGCCATCTCGACGAGCCCGTCGAGGTCGTCGACGTCGGAGGCGAGCGCGGTGAACGTCTCCAAACGCCGCGAGGCGCGCGAGTGCTCGGCCGACACGGACGCGGCCCGCTCGGAGTCATCCCAGAACCCGGGCGCCCCCATCTCGGTTTCGAGCGTGCCGACGCGCTCGGTCAGAGCAGCCGGGTCAAAGATAATCCGCGAGGAGCGTAAGTTGCTCACGAATCGCGGATAGGCGCTGAGGTGTTGACTCAGCGTGGACGTTGGTGGTCATACGTCCACGCTATCAACCACCGAACGACCAAGATGCCGAGACCAAGCGCACGGCAACTCTGGAGCAAGTGACCGCGACGATACCCGTCCGTATGCAGAAAGCGTTTGCAAAAGAGATCCCATCCCCGGTGTCAAGCGGATTGCAGAGCTTGGAGAACCTGCTCTCCCTGAGGTGTAAGCCGCCACGCGTTGGGGTGTCCGGACCGCGGGAGCTCTCTGGCGAGCAGATCTAGGCCGGCGAGCCTCATCAACAGCCGGGACGCCTGGCCCTCGTCCGCGATCTCCGCGCCGGTCGCGACGGCGCGGTTGGATGCCCCGGGGTGCTCGGCGACGAACAGCAGGCAGCGGACGGTGCGGTAGGTGAGGCGCATGTTCAGCCGCTCGAGGATGCGCCTGCTCGTGCCCGGCTCGCGCGCGGACCGCGGCGGCGCGGGAAACTCGGGTGCGGGCCGCGCAAGCTCATCCCCGGCCGCGGCCGCTCCAAGGTAGGGCAGCACGATCAGCGCCATCAGCTGACGCAGGAGATCGGTCAGGGGTGGAGCGTCGCCGGGGAGCGAAAGCTGTGTGTGGATCACGGAGAACCCGCCGCCGAGGACCGCCTCGGCGGTCAACAGGGGCGGCTCTGGGTCCCCAGCGCCACGCACGCGCGGAGCGCCGGAGCGCAGCGCGTCGGCCAGCTCCCGCAAGACGGCCGCGCGCCGCTGCAACACCAGCGTTCCCGCGCCCAGGGCCTCGACGACGCACACGCGCGCGAGCTGCGGCTCGGCGTCGAGGAACACGAGCAGCGACGCGAGCGAGGCGCGAACCCCGTCGCGCCAGGAGGACTCGCGCGCGCGGGCCTCGGCCATCTGCACGGCGATCTGCTCCACGCCCCAGTCGAACGCCGCCACGAAGCAGTCCTCGCGACCCTCGAACAGGTCGTAGAACGTCCGCCGCGAAACCCCGGCGCGCTTGACGACGCGCCCCACGGCCGCGCCGAGAAACCCGTGCTCGGAGGCGACCTCGACCATCGCGCTGACGATCCGCGCGCGCTGAATCCCGTCGACCTGCTCGCGCGGCAGCGAGTGCCTGCCGGATCGCAGGCGGGTCAGGGCCAGGGACGCATCGTCCACACGGGGGGCTGCGCGCTTGCCGGTGTTGCGCCCCGGCCCCGCTGCTGCGACGCGCCTGGTCATCGTCCGTGCTGCTACTACTTCTTTTTCTTCTTCTTGATGGGCCCGTACTTCCGGTGCGCCTGGCGTTCGCACCCGGCGCGCTTACGGCCCTTCGCCTTCTTGTGGCATGCCTTGAGGGCCGCCGCGAGCTTCTGTGCGCGGGTCAGCGCCTTCTTCTTCGCGCACCCGGTGACGCCGATCTTCGTGGACTGATGGATCGCCGCGCCGTTCTGCGCGACGAATTCCGTCGGCATCACGAGCTTTGACGTGCAGAGGTTCCCGTTCGCCGCCAGCGCGGAGTACTTGCCCTCGGGCAATATGAGTTCGAAGCTCGAGAACGGCTGGTCGGGGACCGTCTTGAACGTCGTGGAGGTGATCCCGGCTTTGCTGATGAACGTCGTACCGACGAGGTCGATCGTTATGCCGTATCCCTGCAGCACCATCGTCAGCGATGGGAACGCTTCGCCACCGTGGCTGACGAAGATCACAGGACCCTGCAACGGCACCGGGATCAACGGGGTGTGCACCGTCGCATAACCGATATCAGACGCCACTGGACAACCAGCAGGGTTGGTTTCGAACTGCTTGTCCGTGCACGCCTTCTGCAACGTCGTCAAGCGCGAGGGGAGCTGCTTGGGGAGTTCGACTTTGACCTTCGCGATGTCCGCATCGGTGCCCTGCGGCACGTTCGGATAGGTCAGCTTCGCGGTCAGGCTCGCACCATTCGCTTTACTGGTCTTACCCGATGTCGAGACACTGAATTTGGGTTCGAACTTCAACGCGGCGCAGTTCGTGACCTGAAACGGCGTTGAGATCGTGCTCGTGCCGCCTTCGCTCAATCCCACCGTGCCTTCAAGCGCCATCTTCGCGCAGTTCGTCGGGTTGAACTGGAAATCCCCTCGCGTCGTGGTGGCGTTGACATGCTGGATTTCGAGGGGGATCCCTTCGATGCTCGTCGGGATCGAATCCGGTGAGCCGGGAGGGTCGGAGGTGATCGTGATCGCGGAAGTCAACGGGTTCAGTTCGATCTTGCCCCTGACGACCACGCAATCGCACGGAGGATGGTTGTTCTTCGTGTTCGCCAGATCAAACGGGCCGGCCTTCGCGGGAACCTCGAACGTCAGACCAAACGGCGCGCACCCCGCTTCACCGACCGTGCAACCACCACTACCGTTGTAGGGGCCGGTGAGATAGAACCTCCCGCCAGTGACCGTGAACGGATGACCACCCACACCAACGCTGACCGTCGCTTCACCGACCTTGCTGTTTTCCCCGCACAAGCCTTCATTGGCGCGCGGTTCAGGACACAGTTCGACACCCGCCAGCACACCGGACAGGCCCGGCGGCAACTTCGCCACGATCGACTTCAGGTTCTGTTCACCGTCCTTACGGGACACCGTCACCGTCAACGGCGAGAACGCACCCGCCTGAATGTTCGTCGCGCCACCGGTCACAGTCGGATCGAACGGCAGCCGCGCACCAGGACACGGCGACCCGTTCGGACCGGACGTGATCTGAAAGGACGAGCTGGTGTTCACCGGCCCGTTGCCATCCCACGGCACGAACGACGCCTGCGTTGTATACGTGCCGCAGCGCGACGGTGTCGTCAACGGTGCGCGTTCCCCACCGAAGAAGTGCAGTTCGAGATTTTCAAACGGCAACGCCGGCGTGTTCTGGAACGTCGCGACGATCTGTCCCGTTTCGGTCAAGCGCACTTCGCCGGTCAGCTTGATGAGGCTGCCCGAGACGGGGTCTTCGACGAACATGTACATCGCGACGAGACTCCCGAACGGGTTAGCGCCCTGCGACGCCAAATACACCGCGCCTTCCAGTTCATGTTCCAACAGCGGCGTCTTGATCTTCACCGTCCCGATCTTCGATCCGTCCGGGCAGAAGTTCGCACCGGGCTGCAACGGTTCCGGCATTTCCGGCGTGAACGTGGCGGTGTTCACGCCCGGTTCGACTTCCGGCTTGAATTCCGTGAAGCCCGTAAAGCCCGCCAACCCCTCAGAGCACGCTTCCAACCCGTCCGCGCCCGCAGGGTTGATCGCGACGCCTTCGGGCAGCGTGACCGTCGTATCGCGCAGCGTCGACTCCGCCAAACCTTCCGGGTTCAACCCAGCCTGCTGAGAGACGTGCACCCCGACCGTCAACCCCGTCGAGGTGCTCGCGTCGGAGACATCCGGGGAGACGCTGATTTCCGGCGGGAACTTCAACAGCGAACAACCCGTCGTGCCAACCGGGTTGCCCGCAGCATCACGGGTAACCGTGCTCGCACCCACGAAATTGCCAGGATTCTGGTAAGAGTCCACCGAGATCGTCGATCTCAGCGGCCCGTTGCAGGAAGTCGGCAGCGTCAACAGCGGCGTCCGCGGTTCGACGCTGCTCGGCACCCCAAACACGATCAACCGGGTGGCGATTACCGGTGCATAGGCGGGACTGTTGTGCACAACCGCCCTGACAGGATAGTCACCGCCGGCCCGGACACCGATATCGATGAAGGCGTTGGGGACGATGAAGTGCGCGGCGAACATTGCGGCAACACCACGAGGCGGCACCATATTGTATATCGGCTCTCTCAGCGTAGGTTTGTTGCCTCCCAATTCTACTTCCAGCGTACCCACGGCAGAAGACGCCGGACATACTTCCCCTCCGGCGACCCCAGACGAGTCCAACTGCTTGAGGGTGCACTTCGTCGCTGTCGCGTTGGGATCGCCGACCAGCCCTGGCGGGAATTCCGTGATGACGTCCTTGAAATTGCCGTCGGGCTCGGTGATGTCGCGCGAGTCGATGTTCGTGTTATAGGCGATGTTCGTAACCATCTCATAGGGGTGCGAGCCGGCCTGGGTGTCCGGGGTGCCGTCCTTGTTCAGGAACGAGACTTCGTAGCTCTTTACACCGAAGCCCGGACCGACGGTCGCGAACAGGCCGCTGCTCGGACTCGCGCCGTTGGCGTTGGGCGCCTGCAGGCGGAAGTGGTAGAGGACCCCCGCCTGTAGGCCACTGATGTCAGCCGAGACGCCCACCGCGCTCGTGCCCGCCCCGATCTGCGCCGGCGTCTGCGCACACGGAACGCTCTGACCATAAGCGGGGCTCGTCCCGTATTCAAACATGCATTCGCTGACAGCGACGCCGTGCGGATTGACCGTGCCCTCGAGCGTCGCGCTCGTCTGAGTCACGCCCACGGGCGCACCGACGGCCACACTTGGGACGGCGGTGGAGAAGACATACACCTTACCGTCCGCGGGATTCGCGACATAAACATTCCCGCTCGCACCATTCACAGCGATCCCACCCTCGCCCGAGACGCTCGAGAGCTGCAGCGAGCCGAAGCTCGAGACGAGCGTACCCCGAGCCGTAACCGCCGACTGATACGTGTAGTTCCTGATTTCCCCCGGGTCCCACTCCACGACCGAGGACTGGTCATCGACATAGAGGTGGCCGTGGCGTCATCGACGGCGATCGCCACGCCCGTCGACCCATTGTCGACGGACCTGGTGTTTCCGGTGAGGTTTTCACCAGTGGGGGCGAACCGCCCGACGCAACCACAGCCCTCCAACGCATACGTATAGTGCGAAGGGTCAACGGCGAAGCCGCGCTGGGAGATGGCGTCGTGTTGGATGGTCTTGACGAAGCCGTTTGTCGCGGAGTTGTCGAACACGTCCACTAAGGTCCTGTCGACCAAGAGGTCGCCGCTCGCATCCACGGCGATCCCGAGCTCGCCCGCATCGGCGACCTGCCCGAGATAGGCGCCGCTCGGGCTAAACTTATCAATCACTTCGTGGCCTTCGTCCATCACATAGAGGTCCCCGGCGGAGGGATCCGAGGGGTCGGTCGAATTATCGACCGATATCGCAGCAGGATTGCCATTCACTTCCGGGAACGAGAACGATCCGGCCGGCGTGCCGCCGCCCGTGAGCGTGTTGGAACCCAAACCGGAGAAGTTGACAGGGTTACCGTTCGCGTCGAACTTGTACACCGTGTTCGTGGCGATGTCGGCGACGTACACGTCGCCCGTGGATTCTTCCACCGCGATCCCGTTCGGGTTCGTGAACGGTTCGGACGGTGTCCGCCCGAAGCTGGACACGAAGGGATGGGTTTCGGCCAGCGCCGGGGAAGCGCCCACTCCAAGCGCGACGATCACACCTACCACGAGCGAGACCGCTCTTGCGAATCCTCTGGAGAGCATGATCACTTACCCCTCTTGTTGGCGTGAGCGGACTTCCTGGCCTTCTTCCGACGCTTCTTCACACACTTACCCTGCTTGTTCTTGACAAGGCCCTGCCTGCACTTCACGGCCTTCTTTGTAACCTTCTTGACGACCCTCGGCGGAGGCGGCGCGAGATTGCCCACCCCGGAGAACGTCGCGCTCGCCGGCGCTCCAAAGACCGAGGGCTGGGGCGACGACGCCGAGCGGCACGCATCGGCCGTGGTACAAGACGGCGGCGAGGCCGGTGCCGCGAACCCGCCCCCCACGCGCGCGTCGTAGATGCTGAAGCCTTCTTCTTCGGTGTCCTGCGGCACTAGCGACTGGCGTGTGAGCAAGAAAGCGTCGTTGCCGCCTTCGCTGGCGTCGAGGAACAGCGATTCTGTGGAGCTCGTGCCTGTCGAGATCAGGTGCAACTGGCCGTCCTCGTACTCATACACATCTCTCTGTCCGTTCGTGTCGGACGGCAGCAGGGCATCGGGGGTGTCGAAGAACAGCCGGCCATTGTCAGCGAGATAGTTCGGCGCGCGAACGTTCGCGCTATTCGTGGTTCTCATGCTCGCGCCAACCGTCGGAGGTTCCCCGCTCGGGTTACACGACGCACACACGAGCTGGCCCGAGCCGCCGCTGTACAGGAAGATCTCCGAGGCGGGAGAACCATTTTCTGCTTCGTTACTGGTCACCTTAGTGTTGTCATAGCCAGTAAGGCTCCTGTGCGAGGCGAACGCAAGGAAAGCACCATTACCAGACACCCGCGCGCACATCCCTCCAGACACACAACCATCTGCTCCCGAGAGGGTGGCGACGAAGGTGATATCTCCGCCATGCCAGAGATAGACGTTCTGATGTCCGCTCTGTGCGGTTTCGCCGTGTTCGTTGGTTTGCGAGCCCGACAGCACACCATCTGCAAGGAAGTAGACGTAGGAGCCGTCTTCGCTGATCCCAATCCTATTCTGGACCTCGGCGCCGCCCTGGGGTGTGAGATCTGTCAATTGGCCGCTGTCGACGTCATAACGGTAGAGGTTCGGGCCGCTGCCGGGCACGGTGTCGCTCGTCAGTTCCTTTGACGAATCATCGAGAAAGAACACCTGGGAGCCATCAGCGCTGACGTTCATGATCTGCCCCCCGCCACCGGCGCCAACGGCCTGCGACGCATCGACCTGGAACGTACACGCCTTGCCTTCCTTTTCCGCTACTTCGGTGCAACGCCCGCCGGAGACGGCGCCCTGTTCCCGGTCGGCGTTGACACGCATGTAGAGGTTGCCGTCTGCGGTAAACAGGACGCGAGCGCCATCGGTCGACCCCATCCCCGCGAAGGACCCAGCCACCGGAGTGCCGTCGGGCAGCACCGCCACCAGGCGCACGACGCCCCCGCTCCACTCATACAGGTCTTCCGCGCCGCTCAGACTCGGCGCGTTGGGCGTCAACCTTGCCTGCTCGTTGAACACGACGTGGGTGAGGTCCGACGAGGCGCCTCGAAACCTCGCGGCCGCCGGCGTTATCCCCGGCGGGGTCACGTCGAGCAACTGGTAGCCGACATTGATGTTGTCGCGCAGGAACAGGTTCGGTGTACCGTGCGGCTCCCCGACTACGAGTTCGGGACTGTCTGCGCCACATCCTCCGTCGAACTGGACCGGTTCTCCCGGGACTTGTTCGTGGTCTTGGCCGCGGCCGTCTACCAGGACACCCTTCGACAGGTCGGTCGAATACGCGGGCATCGCGGCACCATAACTGGTGCAAAGATAATTGTAATAACCTGACTGTGGCGGAATCACATTTTCTGTAGACCAGCCGCCGGCTCCGCGCGTCGCCAGGTAGCTCCCAGAATCGGTCTGCGAGCCGGGGAGACTCGTGAAAGAGAAATACGCCATCCGATTGCCGTCAGGAGCCGCGACATTTTCTTCGAGATGCAACCCTTCGCCGTCGGAAAAAGGCTCACCCGAGAGGGGGTGCGCCTGCGTGACCAGCTCGTAGGCGCGACAATCGGGCAGGCTCGCCGAGAAGCCGCTGCGAAGCTGTTCATTGGAGCAGCCCGCTTCCGCGGCGGTCTCGGTCGTGAACGTCTGATCGATACCGGCGACGGTGCCGAGTTCGTTCGTCGCGACGACACGATAATGATAGGTCGTCCCGGACACGAGGCCGCTCGCCGCCGCCCACACAGTGCGCGGCGTGACACCCGGGCCCGCGTCACCTTCCGGGAACGGCGCCGTCTGACCGTAGGCCGTCGTGGGGCCGTATTCGAAGCGATAGGATGTTGCAGCTCCGCCCGGGTTTACCTGTGCACCCAGCTTCGTTTCGGGGACTCCGACTTCGACCGCCACCTCCTTACCGACCGTCGGCGCGGTGGGCGGCCCAAAGATCCACACAAGGTTTTTTTCACTGTCTGTGACATAGACGCGCCCCGTTGAGTCGTTGACAGCCGGAATACTGCCCAACCTGTATTCAGCTTCCGCGCCGTTCGGCGCGCCGAACTCGGACGCGCCAAAGTCGGCGAGCTGCGCCCCACCGGAGTCGTACTCCACCAGGTGTTCACACGGCGGTATCAGCGAACCACAGGAGTCCACCCTGTTGTCAACGATCGCGAACACATCGCCGTTTGCGTCGAGCGCGAGCGCACGCACGCCTTCGCTTTCGATCTTGCCAATGGGAGTGCCGGCCGGGCTGAGCTCCTCGATCCGATTGTGACCGGTGTCGGCAACCCAGACATTCCCGGCGGAGTCGACTGCGACGCCCACCGGCCCCTTCAACGCGCCCGCGCCCGCGCCGCCCGTGAACGTCTTCAGCGGCGTCAGGGCGCAGGGCGCCGGCAGCGCCGGACATTCCGAGGGGTCGTACTCGAGCACCTCGTTTTCGGGCGCCACCGGCACGTACACGTTCCCCGCGGAGTCGGTCGCGATCTGCACGGCCGTGATCCCGAAAAAGGTGTTGTTGGATGGCGGCACCGGGAAAGACGACACCAGCGCACCCGTACCGGGGGAAAACGTGTCGATTTCATTGGCGGCGCCGTTGAACACGTACAGGTCACCGCTGATCGGGTTTACCCGCGCCAGAGTAGGCCACTTCTTCCCCGAATTTCAACAGCAGTTCCTTGCCTGAGGCGTCGAACTTGTCGATGTGTCCCAGGGTAAGGGGAGACGTCGAAAAGTCGGCAAAGCCGGCCACATACAGATCGCCGCTGGACTGGTCGACCGCGACACCATACCCCCCCTTCGATTTAAAGCTGCCGTAGGGGACGAGCTTGGGAACGCTGGCCTGGGCGACACCGCCAGAAAGCGCGAGCAGGGCCGCGACGCTCAACGCGAGCGCGGTGAGAGCGCGGCGGGGGAGGCGCACACCCCCATCGCCACCCTCTGCGGCGACCACCCGGACTGTTTCTTTTCTGTTCATTCGCTGCGCTCTCCCCTCGATACTCGTTTCATCTGATTCGCCTCGTGCCCACCGTTCACGGTTGGCGTGTGGGGCCGCCGGAGCGGCCCCACACTGCCCTTTCGTCATTTAACTGAGAGTTCTTTTCCTACGGGACCGCTGACGTTGACTTCATCATAATTCCAAGCTTCCGACGCGCTTTTGTGTTCGGTAGATTTGCCTTCAAAGTAAGTGGTGATCGACCTGGTGCAATGCAAGAATTCAGGAGATTCAGTTGCGGCAAACGATTCAAAAACGCCCGATCCTTTGTTTTCGACGTGGTTGATTACATCGCCTTCGCATTCCATCTTATACTTCTGTTCAACGGGAGCTTCACGTATGCGACATTCCCACTTCCATGCGGGAAGCCCTGCGCCACTGTTTTCCAGCCAATTATGCAACCGCGTTTTTTCACTCCCTCCAAGCGTCGTACGCCACGGGAGGTGAATCGCCGTCGTCGTTTGTTTTTCGTCGCATAGCGGCTGGCTTTCGCCAAGCACTTTACGGTTACATTCACTCAGTTTGCTTTCCGTGACCGAACCTGTCCCCCCGGGACCGACGGTTCCTTTGCCGCTGAGCGAGCAAGTGACTGTTTCTTCTTCCCCGTTGACCTTCAGATTTATTTTTCCTTTGTCCGTGACCGATGTCGATTCTGTTACTTTTTTTCCGTTCAAATACCATTCCGGCGATGCAAACGCCGACGCCGCAGCGACAGCCCCCAGCGCGAACGCCGCGACCAGCACGACCAGCACCTTCCTGAAAACAGATCTCATAAACCAACAACCTTTCTCGTCGTCTCATTCAGCACCGAGACCACACCTCCCACGAGAGAGCGGCGGCCCCGACGCCGGTCTTGTTTCACCAGCACGCCACGCGCGACGGAAACCGCCACGCGCGAGCGCACACCTGAAGCCCGGAATCCGCACGGGCAAAGATCGGAGGGCGACGACGCCCCTTGCAATCCTCTTTTGAGCTCTGGAACGGCACGCCGCAGCTGCCGCGACGGGGCTCTTCGTGACGACGATCAAGTTCTATCCCTCTCCAAGACGTAAGACCCAACCCGACGCCCCGGCATCTGCACCGAGGACCTGGTGGCAACTCTATCATTCTTCGAGTCCTGTTGTCAATGGCTATTGCAAACAGTCACCCAGATCCAGCGTGGGGTCGCCGACCCACAAACGGCTTTGTTCCTGGACTCAAGGCCCAGTTCGGCAGTTGACAACAGGAGATGAAGCTAGCGCCGGGACGGATCAGGACCCGTCAACCAGCGCGACTGTCAAGGCCCGTGGAGACCCGCGGGCCTACCCTCGAGGCAGGAGCGGACGACCCGCCCGAGAGTTTCGTCCCAAGCAAGTGCTTCGCTTGAAGTCGTGACCGCCATAGCCGCTATCCACGTCCTCTGCGAGACCAGCCCCTCGCTCGGGACCTCCGTCGTCAACGGCCTGCTCGCCGGGGCGACCGTCCTGGGAGGCTTCACGGCCTTCGGCTCGGGCCTGCTTGCAGCCATCTCGATGTTCGTCCCCGCCCGGCCACAGGCGCGGACCAACGCCATCAATCTGGGGCTGGCGTGGGGCTTCGTGGGAGGAATCGCTCTTGGCTCCTTGACGCTCTTTGTCTTCATCGCTAGGATCGTGACGTGAACGAGTTCGACAGATATGACTTCGCGGTGTCCCTGATTGTCGGCGTGATCGCGATCGGTGTACTCGCGCTGTATCCCCACTTCTGGATCATGCTGGCCACCTGCCCGATCACCGTCACCATCGTCGTGCTTCGCCACCTCGATATCGACGATCTGTTCCCCGACGAAGGCAATCGGCCGCACCGCGTGATCGTGCTCATCCGCATCGTCAACGCAATACAGGACTTCGGTTCGCATCTGCGCCCCGACTGGACCCGCAAGCAGCGCCACACAACCTGAAATTGCGACGACGCCTGTCAGCGGGGATGAGAGCCATATCGCGAACGCTCTCTACCGATCGGAGCGACTGAGGACGCAGCATCGCGCCGTATCCACGGCCGTCCTACGCGCCGTGGCACTTCTTGAACTTCTTACCGCTCCCGCACCAGCACGGGTCGTTGCGGCCGACCTGATGCTCGTCGTCCACCACGCGCTGCTCGACCACCGGGACCAGTTCCTGCTCGGCTTCGCCGCCATTCTCCGCGGCGTAGGCCGCCTGCTCTATTCCCTGGGGCGTCCCCGCGGCCGCGGCGGCCGCCGCCAGCGCTCCTGCCCCCTCCGGGCTGCGCCCGCCGGAGTATGAAACACGGCCCGCGCGCGTGGCGCTGCCCGACGCGGCGAACGCGGGCTGCGGAGCTCCGTTTGCATCCCCGTTCTGTCCTTCGACGTTCACCTGGACGTTGAACACCATCCGCGTGTAGTCCGCCCAGATGCTGTGCATCAGGTCGCCGAACAGCTCAAACGCTTCGTTCTTATACGCGACGAGCGGGTCGATCTGGGCGAATCCGCGCAGGTGGATGCCCTCGCGCAGGTAGTCCATGTCGAACAGGTGCTCGCGCCAGCGCTCGTCGATCGTCTGCAGCAGCAGAAATCTCTCCAATGCCCCCATCAGCTCATCGCCGAGCTCCGCCTCGCGCGCGTTGTAGCGATTCAGCGCGAACTCGGAGATGCTGTCGGTCAGCGAGTTGCGGTCGGCCGTCTCGGGGTCGAGGTCCTCGTCGGCGAGATCGAGCGGAAAGAACTGCCCGAGCGCGGTGAACAGCCCATCCATGTCCCAGTCCTCCATGAAATCGCCGGGCGTGTACTGGACGATCGTGCGCTCCAGCACGTTCGCCACCTCCTGGCGCGCCTCCTCGCCGATGCTCTTGCCTTCCAGCACCTCGTTGCGATACGCGTAGATCACCCGGCGCTGCTCGTTCATCACGTCGTCGTACTCGAGCACCCGTTTTCTGATCAGGAAGTTCTGCTCCTCGACCTTCTTCTGGGCTTTCTCGATCTGCTTGGACAGCATTCCCGCCTCGATCGGTTCCTCGTTGCCCGCCTCGTCGACCCCGCCCAGTTTGTCGAGGATCCGGTAGATACGATCGCCGGCGAACAGCCTGACGAGATCGTCCTCGGCGGACAGGAAGAACCGCGACTCCCCCGGGTCGCCCTGGCGCCCGGAGCGCCCGCGCAGCTGGTTGTCGATGCGCCTGGACTCGTGGCGCTCGGTCCCGCAGATGAACAGCCCGCCGGCCGCCGTCACGCGCTCGCGATCGGCGGCCACGCGCCCCTCGATCTCCGGCAGCAGCGCCTGCAACCGCTCGTCGTAGCCTTCCGCGTCGGACTCGATCCCCTCCCTGGCGAGCTGCAGGCGCGCCAGGTGCTCGGGGTTGCCGCCGAGCTTGATGTCCACGCCACGGCCGGCCATGTTCGTCGCGATCGTGACCGCGCCCGGCTGGCCCGCCTCGGCGACCGTCTCCGCCTCGCGCGCGGCATACTCGGGCTTGGCGTTCAGGACAGAATGCGTGATCCCACGCTTGGCCAGCTGCCCGGACAGCAGCTCGGAGACCTCGACCGAGATCGTCCCCACCAGCACCGGCTGGCCGTTCTCGTTGCGCGCCGCGATCTCCCTGACGACGGCGTTCCACTTGCCGTCCTTGGTCTTGTAGACCTGGTCGTTGCGATCGTCGCGCACCATCGGCATGTTCGTCGGCACCTGCACGACCGGCAGCTTGTAGATCTTCATGAACTCGGTCGCCTCCGTCAGCGCCGTGCCGGTCATGCCCGCGAGCTTGTCATACAGACGAAAGAAGTTCTGGTAAGTGATCGTCGCGAGCGTCTGGTTCTCCTCCTGGATCCGCACATTCTCCTTCGCCTCGACCGCCTGGTGCAACCCCTCCGACCAGCGCCGCCCGTCGAGGATGCGCCCGGTGAACTCGTCGATGATCTTCACCTCGCCGTCGATCACGGCGTAGTCGACGTCGCACTTGTACAGCGCCTGCGCCCGCAGCGACTGGATCAGATGGTTGACCAGATGGCCGTTCTCCGCCCGGTACAGATGGTCGATGCCGAGGAAGCGCTCGGCCTTGGCGACGCCCTGCTCGGTGATCGCCACCGTCTTCTGCTTCTCGTCGACCTCGAAGTCGAAGTCAGCGAGAAAGCCCTTCTTTGCGCGCGGATCCATGCCTTCGGGCGTCTTGCCGACGGTCAACTGCGGCGCCAGACGCGCGAACTTGACGTACAGGTCCGCGGCCTGTTCGGGCGCCCCGGAGATGATCAGCGGCGTGCGCGCCTCGTCGATCAGGATGTTGTCGACCTCGTCCACGATCGCGAACCAGTGCCCGCGCTGGACCTTTTCTGAGAGATCCTTGGCCATGTTGTCGCGCAGGTAGTCAAATCCGAGCTCCGAGTTGGTGCCGTACACGACGTCGCAGGCGTAAGCGGCCTGCTTCTCCTCGTAGGGCTGCATGTTCTGCAGAATCCCCACGGACACTCCCAGCGCCTCGTAGATCGGGGTCATCCATTCGGCGTCGCGCCGCGCCAGGTAGTCGTTGACCGTGACGAGGTGCACACCCTTGCGTTCCGGCTGGACATCGTCGGAGGACGATTGGGAGGCCGCCCGCCCGTTGCGATCGCGCACCGCCAGCGAGTTGAGCACGACCGCGAGCGTCGCGGTCAGCGTCTTGCCCTCGCCCGTCTTCATCTCGGCGATGCACCCGTCGTGCAGCACCATCGCGCCGATCATCTGCACGTCGAAGTGACGCATGCCCATCGTGCGCTTGCCGGTCTCGCGCACGATCGCGAAGCACTCCGGCAGCAGCTCGTCGAGCGACTCGCCCTCGCTCGCGCGCGCGCGCAGCGCGTCCATCCGCTCGCGTAGCTCAGCGTCGGAATCGTGTTCGAGCTCGGGCTCGAACGCATTGATCAGCGCGACGCGCTTCTGGTAGGACTTGAACTTTTTCGCCTCGCCCGCGTTCAGCGCGCGATCGAGCAGGGATGGGGACACATCCCTCAGGTTAGCGATTGAACGCCGGCTCTGTGAGCACTCGGAACCCCCGCTCAGCCCTGCTCGAGCCTTTGCTCGGGGCTTTTTGCTCGGGGCTTTGCTCGGGTCAGCTCAGCCCGCGGGCTGCCGGCCGATATCCGATCGCTCCACCTGGGGCAAAGCGGCCTTGACCGTGGCCGCGCGGGACTCGCGACGCTTGCGCCGCTTGTCGCGGTGACGCTTGACCTGCCGCGCGAGCTCGTCGACCACAAGCTTCAGCGAATGATCCATCTCCGGCGAGGCATCGTGGGCGCGCAGCGTCACGCCCTTCAGATACAGCGTCGCCTCCACCACCTCACGGTCGGCGATCGAGGGGTTGCGCTCCTCGAAGATCTCGATCTCCAGACGAGCGAGATCCGAGACCTGCCGCGCGACCTTCTTCAGGCGCCGCTCCGCGTGGGCGCGGATCTCGTCGGTGACCGGGACGTTACGACCCTTGATGTCTATCTGCATCACAGGCTCCTTCGGTCGATGTGGGTGACTCTGTCTCCGATGTTACGCCGGTCGGTGGCGGATGTCTATCCGTTTACCCGCAGGATGGTGGGACAATCATCTAGCGCGATTTGCATCCCGGTCCGATCCCCTCGACCCCACCATCTCCACCATCACGAACCCCAACCTGGCCTGGTCGGTGGCGCCCGGCGTTCTGATCGGCGTCGCGCTGGTCGGCGGCGCCTACCTCACACGCTGGCGGCGCGTGCGCGCGACCTCGCCCCGTCCCGGCGCCGATGCGCCCGTGTGGCGGCTGTGCTGCTTCTCCGGCTCATTGCTGATCGCGCTGATCGCGCTCGTCTCGCCCGTGGACGCACTCGCCGACCAGCTGTTCCTCATGCACATGGTCCAGCACATGCTGCTGCTGGACCTCGTGCCGATCCTCGCGATCCTCGGTTTCACGAAGGTGATCCTGCGCCCGGTCACGCGCACCGTGCGCGACCTGGAGCGTCGGGCCGGCCCGCTGGCGCACCCCGCATTCGCGGTCGTGCTGTACGTGGGGGTGATCTGGACGTGGCACGTGCCCGCCGCGTACGACCTCGCGCTGCGCCACCCGGTCGTGCACGTGCTCGAGCATACGAGCTTCGTGATCGCCGGCTCGCTGTACTGGTGGCACCTGCTGTCGCCCATCCGCGCGCGCATGCGCCTCGGTGGGATGGGTCCCGTCGCGTACATGGTCTCGACCAAGCTGTTCGTCGGCGCGCTCGGCATGGGCCTCGCGTTCGCGCCGGTCGCGCTCTACTCCTACTACGTCCACCACGCGCGCGTATGGGGCATCTCTGCCCTCGACGATCAGTCGATCGCGGGCCTGATCATGGCCGTCGAGCAGTCCCTGGTGATGGGCGTCGCGCTGGTCGTGCTGTTCGTACGGATGCTCGGCGAGTCCGAGCGCGAGCAGCTGCGCCGGGAGCGCTACGAGATTGCCTGACGCCGCCGGCCATAGCCCGACGGCCAAAAAGCGAAGTACGAGCCCCAGGCCCGGCGCCGACCCGTCCACGCCGATCCTCTGAGCAGAGGGGGGTTGACGCCGTCGCGGCGTCCCGCTATTATGACAAGTGTCATAACGTCTCACTTTCCGCGGAAGGGCCTGTTTCGACAGGCCCTTCCGTGTTAACTGACCCGTCTCAGGGGTCCGGAGTCCTTTCTCAGGCCAACCCCCAAAAGATGACTACTGTCGGAGGGGTTGCGATATCCGGGATCGAGTACAATCGTCTGCGAAGGAGCACTCCCATAGCCGGAGGGTCCGCTCCGGCGGGCCCTCCGTGTTAAGATGACGACTGTCAGAGGCTGCGATGGGTGTATCCACTGAGTTACGAGAGCCCGCTTCGGCGGGCTCTCGCTATGTCTGGCGCGGACGCAGGCTCTTCAGTATCCCCGCGTGACCTGAGATCGCACCGATCAGGATCGACTCGGGGGCAACCTCGGTGCCGGGGAAAACGATCGTCTCGCGCAGCTGCGCGCGGTCGCCGACCGTAACGCCGTCGCCGAGCACGACAGGCCCCATCAACCGCACTCCCGCGCCGATCCGGACGTCCCGGCCGATCCAGGCCGGCCCTTCAACCTCGGCGTCCGCGGGCAGCGTCTGGCCGCCCGCGACCACGACGCCCGAAGCGACCTCCGTCCCCTCGACCTCCAGGCGCAGCTCGCCGCGCAGGGCGTCGAACGTGCCCTGACGCAGCTCCCCGAGCGAGCCGACGTCGTTCCAGTACTCGCGCACCTCGTGGATATGGAACGGGACATCGTTGTCCAGCAGCGCCGGGAACACGTCTTTCGCCCAGTCCACGAACGGACGCTCGGGGAAGTAGTCGAAGATCTCGGGTGAGAACACGTAGATGCCGCAGTTGCCGAGATCCGACAGCGCCTCGTCGGGGCGCGGCTTCTCCTGAAAGCCGGTGATCCGCCCCTCGCGGTCGTGCAGCACCACACCGAACTCGCGTGTATCCGGCACCTTCTTGACGGCCAGCGTCGCGATCCCGCCCGTCTCGCGGTGGCGCGCGGCGAGCGCGCCGAGATCGATGTCGGTGAGCGCGTCGCCTGAGATCACCAGAAACGGGTCCTTGCCGAAGAACTCCGCGCACGCCCGCACGCCCCCCGCGGTGCCAAGCAGCTCCGGCTCGTAGCGATAGGTGAGGCGCTCGCCGAAGTGCTCGCGGATCGAGTCGGGGAAGTAGTGCAGGTTGGCGACCACCTCGTCGAACTCGTGTCTGTCGAGCAGATCGAGGATATGCGCCATGACGGGCCGGTCGAGCACCGGCACCATCGGCTTGGTGATCTCATACGTCAGCGGGCGCAGCCGAGTCCCAAGGCCCGCCGCGAGAACCATCGCTCTCATCAGGATGGCCGCTGACCGGCGCGAAGCTGCGTCCTCAGTCGCTCGCGTGCGGAGCACGCCACGCTCCCTGCGTCCTTGCCTCGCTTGGTCATCGACCCTCCTGAAAGCAGTGGCACGGGCCTTGACTAATAGCGGTAATGGTCCGGCTTGTATGGGCCCTCGACCGGCACGCCGATATAGGCGGCCTGCTCGGGGGTGAGTTTTGTGAGCTTCACGCCGAGCGCGTCGAGGTGCAGCCGGGCGACCTTCTCGTCGAGGTGCTTGGGGAGCACGTAGACACGCTTCTCGTACTCGTCGTTCTTGCTGAACAGCTCGATCTGGGCGATCGTCTGGTTGGAGAACGAGTTGCTCATCACGAAGCTCGGATGCCCGGTCGCGTTGCCGAGGTTCAGCAGGCGCCCCTCGGAGAGCATGATGATCGCGTGACCGTCTGAGAAAACCCACTTGTCGACCTGGGGCTTGATGTTCACCCGCTCAACCCCCGGGACCCTCGCCAGCCCGGCGATGTCGATCTCGTTGTCGAAGTGCCCGATGTTGCCGACGATCGCCTGGTGCTTCATGCGCTGCATCTGCTCAGCGGTGATGATGTCCTTGTTGCCGGTCGTGGTGATGAAGATGTCCGCGCTTGCGATCACTTCCTCGAGCATTTTGACCTCATACCCCTGCATCGCCGCCTGCAGCGCGCAGATCGGGTCGATCTCGGTGATCACGACGCGCGCGCCCTGACCGCGCAACGATTCGGCGCAGCCCTTGCCGACATCGCCGAAACCGCAGATCACGGCGACCTTGCCGCCGATCATCACGTCGGTGGCGCGGTTGATGCCGTCGATCAGCGAGTGCCGGCAGCCGTAGAGGTTGTCGAACTTCGACTTCGTCACCGAGTCGTTGACGTTGATCGCCGGGAACAGCAGCTCGCCGCTCTCGACCATCTGGTACAGCCGGTGCACGCCGGTGGTCGTCTCCTCGGTCACGCCTTTGACGCTCTGGCCGAGCTTCGTCCAGCGCTGCGGGTCCTCCGCCAGCGAACGGGTCAGCAGCGAGAGAATCACCTGGAACTCATCCGAGTCGGCGCCCGCCGGATCGGGCACCGCACCGGCCGCCTCGTACTCGGTGCCCTTATGCACGAGCAGGGTTGCGTCGCCGCCGTCGTCGAGGATCATGTTCGGGCCATCCTCGCCCGGCCAGCGAATCGCCTGCTCGGTGCACCACCAGTACTCCTCGAGCGTCTCGCCCTTCCACGCGAACACCGGCACCCCGCGCAGGTCCTCGGGCGTACCCTCAGGACCCACCGCGACGGCCGCGGCGGCGTGATCTTGGGTGGAGAAGATGTTGCAGCTGCACCAGCGAACCTCGGCGCCGAGCGCGGTCAGCGTCTCGATCAGCACGGCCGTCTGGATCGTCATGTGCAGCGACCCCATGATCCGCGCGCCCTGCAGCGGCTGCTCGGCCGCATACTCGCGGCGGATCGACATCAGGCCGGGCATCTCGTGCTCGGCCAGGGTGATCTCCTTGCGGCCGAACTCGGCCAGGGAAAGGTCGGCGACCTGGAAATCGGCTTTTGTTGCGACGGCGGTGGGAGTCATTGCTGACTGTTCTCCTGTCCGGTCAGGTGAGCGCCCTTGCTTCAGGGAAACGGGCCGAGCGTGGCGAGACCGGAGCCCGTCGCAGCGCTCCTCGGCCGTCGCCCCGAAGGTATCACACCCTCAAGCCAGCCAGAGCACCGAGAAAACGAAATGCGCAGCTGACTCACAACGCCTCTGGCCGTCCACTGGGCAAGCGAGGCCAGGACGCAGGAAGCGTGGCGTACTACGTACGCGAGCGACCGAGGACGCCGCATCGCGCAGCTCAGGGGGCGGCCAGCGCCGCCTTGAGCTCGTCGATCGCCTTCACGGGGCCAGGATCGACTCCGCGCAGCGCCGCCAGGTAGATAGAGACGAGATCGCCCAGCAGCACAAGCGAGATCACGCGCTCGATCGTGGTCTGCCCGCGCGTCTCCAGATGGAAGCTCGCCACCGCGCTGGGGGCGATCAAACGCTCGCTCAGCGCCATCCGCTCCTTCACGCGCGGGTGGGCGTCGGAGTCGTCGAGGAACACCGCCGCGAACCGACCCACCTCGCGCGCGCCTTCCCAGCCGACCAGCTCGTTGTGGTCGAGCTCGGGCAGCTCGTGGGTGAAGCACGGCAGCTTTGAGTTCTCGTTGATCTGCGTCTTCCAGCGATAGGCGATCGGGGTGGTCAGGCCGGCGCCGACCACCACCGGGATCGTGCCCAGCAGGCCGCGGGCGATCGTCTTCGCGAGCGAGTCCTCCGGCGCGTCCGGACCCCACTCGGCCACCAGTTGCTCGGTGTGCGAGGCGGCCACGTCGATCTCTGAGGTCAGTCGCGGACCCGCGCCACACAGCGCCGCGACCTCCAGCGCCGCGACCGTCATGTAGGCGACCGCCGCGCGCGGTTGAAAGCCGCCGGGCAGCGGGATCACGGGCACGCCGTCCTCCCGCGCCATCTCCGCCAGGCGTCCCCCCGTCGTCACGACCGTGCGCCTGGCGCCGAGCGCGCCCGCGGACTCGTAGCAGGCGAGCGTCTCCTCGGTGTTGCCCGAGTAGCTCGCGCACAGCACCATCGTGTCCGGCGTCGTCCACGGCGGCAGACCGTAGGCGCGGGTCACGAAGATCGGCCGCGAGGCGTGATCGCCCAGCGCCGCGCGCGCCAGCGCCCCGCCGATCGCCGAGCCGCCCATCCCCGCGACGACCAGCCCGGCCGATGTGTCGAAGTCCTGCATGATCGCCGACTCCACCCGCCACGCCGCGTCGCGCAGATGCTCGGGCAGCGCCAGCACGTCATTCAGCTGGCCGGTCCGATCCACGCGCGCGATCGCCTCGCGTGAGAGCGTCGCGTGCTCATCCGCCGGCATGGCGAGCGCTTGGCCTGAGTCGTTCATCGAGTCGTCGCTCATCAGAACTTGATTGCTCCGTCGGGCAAAGTCACGCCCGGGAAGATACGCGCACCGCGGGCGATCGTGTTGTCCGCCCCCACGGTCACGCCCTCGCCGAGCACCGCCCCGCCTTCGATACGACTGCCATCGCCGACGCGACAACCGGCCGCGACGATGCAATCGCGCAGCGTGCAGTTGGCGCCGATCTCCGCGCCGCTGAGGATGACCGATCGCTCGACGGTGCTCCCGGGACCGACGCGAACGTTCTCGCCGAGCACGACCAGGCTGCCGACGTGCGCGCCCGGGGCGACGTGCACACCACGCTCGATCACCGCCGGAGGAATCGCCCGGCCATGGATCTCGGCGCCTGAGTCGACCGCCAGCCAGCTCTCGCCGAGCCGAGCCCGTACGGCCGTGTCGACGTTGCCCTCGATGATGTCGAACGTACCCTGCAGGTAGCGCTCCGGCGTGCCGATGTCCAGCCAGTAGGCGTCCGCCGGGAACCCGTACAGTCCCGCCCCGATCAGCCGCGGCCAGACCTCGCGCTCGATCGAGACGTTGCGATCGGGCGGGACGAGCTGCAGGATCTCGCGCTCCAGCACGTACGCGCCGGCGCTGATCAGGTTCGTGTCGATCCGGTCGGGGCTCGGCTTCTCCACGAAATCCCTGACCGAACGGTCCTCGTGCAGGTGCACCAGCCCGTAGGCGCTCGGGTCCGCGACGGGCGCGAGCGCGAGCGTCGCCTTCGCGCCGGTGCGCTCGTGCTGGGCGATCTGCCCGGTCAGGTCGATGTCGGTGAGCACGTCGCCGTTGAGCATCAGAAACCGCTCGTCGAGCAGCCGCTCGGCGTACTTGAGCGCGCCGGCCGTGCCCCGCGGGTCGGGCTCCTCGACGAAGCGCAGCTTGATCCCCATCCCCGAGCCGTCGCCGAGCACGTTGCGCACGCTCGTCGCCAGAAACCCGCAGGACATGATCACGTCGTCGATCCCGTGCTCCTGCAACCACTCGAGCATGAACGCGATGAACGGCCTGTCCACCAGCGGCACCACCGGCTTGGGCACCGTCGAGGTGAGCGGGCGCAAGCGCGTGCCCTCGCCCCCCACGAGAATGACTGCCTGCATCAGCTGACCGCCTTTATGATGCCCCTGCCGATCCCTTCGTATGTGAGTCCCGCGGCTTCAATCGCGTCCGCGTCGAGCGCGTTGCGCCCGTCGATCACCACGGTTCCGCTCATCGCGCGCGCGACCTCGCTCCAGTCAAGCTCCATGAACTCGGGCCACTCGGTCACCAACACTACGGCGTCGGCCTCGGCGACGGCCTCCAGGACGGAGTCCACCAGCTCGAGGCCGCCGACGAGATGACGCGCCTGCTCCTCGGCGACCGGGTCATACGCCGTGACCGCGGCTCCATCGGCGTTCAGTCGCGCGGCGAGCACCAGCGAGGAGGCCTCGCGCATGTCGTCGGTGTTCGGCTTGAACGCCAGCCCCAGCAGCGCCACGCGCTTGCCCACGAGGCCGCCCAGGTGCTTGTGCAGCTTGCCGATCACCCGCCGCTTCTGCAGCTCGTTGACCTCGATCACCGCCGTCAGCAGCTGGAAGTGATAGCCGGAGTTTCCCGCCAGCTGCTTCAGCGCATCCACATCCTTGGGAAAACAGCTTCCACCGAAGCCGATCCCCGCCTGCAGGAACTTCGGCCCGATGCGCTCGTCCAGACCCATCCCGCGCGCGACCTCGACCACGTCGGCGCCGGTCTGCTCGCACACGTTCGCGATCTCGTTGATGAACGAGATCTTCGTCGCCAGGAACGCGTTCGACGCCAACTTGACCATCTCCGCGCTGGCGACATCGGTGCGCACCAGCTCGCCCTTGCCCGCGCCCCCGTGGGCGGCGCCCAGCAGCGGCCGGTACAGCTCGACCGTGGCGTCCCCCGCCCACTCTTCCCCGTCGCCGACCACGACCCGATCGGGATTCAAGAAGTCCGGCACAGCCGATCCCTCCTTCAGAAACTCCGGGCAGGACACGTACCCCAGCCCATCCTTGCCGCGCTCCCGCAACGCCCGCCGGATCGCCGCGCCGGTACCACACGGCACCGTCGACTTCATCACGAGCGCATGGTCCTCAGAGGCCGGAATCGAGTCGACCACGGCATGCACGGCCGACAGGTCGGCGTCGCCCGAGTAGGTGGGTGGCGTACCGACGGCCACGAACAGCAGCCGCGCGTGCTCCAGCGCTCCGCTCAGGTCAGTGGCGTAGTGCACCCTCTCCTTATTGCGCGCCAGCAGCTCCTCCAGCCCCGGCTCATAGATAGGCACCTCGCCGCGTCGCAGGCGTTCGATCTTGGCGGCGTCGATGTCCACGCACCACACCTCGCTGCCCAACTCGGCAAAGCCCGCTGCGGTCACCAGCCCGACATACCCGGTGCCGATCACGCCGACCGGCTCTCGTTCAGTGCTCATCAGGCGGGACAGGCTAGTCGGTGAGCGCGCTCGCCGGGTGACCGGCGTGCTACCCCTCGACCGCCAGGAACGCCTCGTAGCGCTTAACGTCGCGTAGCGCGCGGGCCTGCTGCTCGGTGCCCTCCTCGGCGCGCTCGGCGGCCGTGCGTGCCTCGGAGAGGCGTGTCCGGAAGGTCTCGCGGTCGAGCGACTCCGGCGCGATCGCTTCCTCCACCAGCACCAGCGCTCGGTTCTCGGCGAACTGCAGGTAGCCCTCGGCCTGCGCAAAGCGCACGACGTCTGACTCCGTGCGATACAGCCGCAGCTCGGCCGGTTCGAGCATCGCCAGCACGGGCTCGTGGTTGGCGAGCACGCCGATCGAACCAACGGAGGTGCGCGTGGAGAGCATCTCCACCTCCTCGGAGAAGACCTCGCCCTCTGGCGTCAGAACCTCGACGGGGAAGGTCGTGCGCGCCATTACTTCTTCGCCGCCTCGACAACCTCGTCGATCGTGCCCTTCAGAAAGAACGCGCTCTCGGGCACCTCGTCGTGCTTGCCTTCGATGATCTCCTGGAAGCCCCTGATCGTCTCGGCGATCGGCACGTACGCGCCGGGCGTGCCCGTGAACTCTTCCGCCACGAAGAACGGCTGCGAGAGGAAGCGCTCGATCTTGCGTGCGCGCTGGACGGTGAGCTTGTCCTCGTCGGAGAGCTCGTCGATCCCGAGGATCGCGATGATGTCCTGCAGCTCCTTGTAGCGCTGCAGGATCTCCTTGACTTCGTTGGCCACGCGGAAGTGGTCCTCGCCGAGGATGTCGGCCTTGAGGATCGTGGAGGTCGAGTCCAGCGGGTCGACGGCCGGGTAGATGCCTTTTTCGGAGATCGACCGCGACAGCGCGGTGGTCGCGTTGAGGTGGGCGAACACCGATGCCGGAGCCGGGTCGGTGTAGTCGTCGGCCGGTACATAGATCGCCTGCACCGAGGTCACCGAGCCACGCTTGGTCGAGGTGATGCGCTCCTGCAGCTGGCCCATCTCCGTCTCCAGCGTCGGCTGGTAGCCGACCTGGGAGGGCATGCGACCGAGCAGGGCCGAGACCTCGGAGCCGGCCTGAACGAAGCGGAAGATGTTGTCGATGAACAGCAGCACGTCCTGGCCCTCGTCGCGGAAGTGTTCGGCCATCGTCAGGCCCGACAGCGCGACCCGCATGCGGGCCCCGGGCGGCTCGTTCATCTGCCCGAAGACCAGCATCGTCTTGTCGAGCACGCCGGACTCCTTCATCTCCAGCCACAGGTCGTTGCCCTCGCGCGAACGCTCGCCGACGCCGCAGAACGCCGACAGGCCGCCGTGCTCCTTGGCGAGATTGTGGATCAGCTCCTGGATCAGCACGGTCTTGCCGACGCCCGCGCCGCCGAACAGCCCGACCTTGCCGCCCTTGGCGTACGGCGCGAGCAGATCGACGACCTTGATGCCGGTCTCGAACATCTCGGTCGTCGGGGTCAGATCCTCCACGCGTGGGGCGTCCTGGTGGATACTCCGTCGCTCGACGTCCGCGGGCAGATCCTCACCGAGGTCGATCGGCTCGCCGAGCAGGTTGAAGATGCGCCCGAGCGTCGCCTCGCCAACGGGGACGGTGATCGGCGCCCCGGTGTCTACGACCTCAAGGCCACGTGCCAGACCATCCGTGATGTCCATCGCCACCGCGCGCACGCGGTCATCGCCCAAGTGCTGCTGGACCTCGCAGACGAGCACGGTCTCCTCGGCGCCGGGGCTGATTCCAGGAGCCTCCTCGCCGGCCGCAGCAGCCGGCCGGTTCGGGGATGCGAGCGAAGCGAGTGTCTCCCGGTTCGGTCGGGCGACGGTGATCGCGTGGTTGATCTCGGGCAGCCGGTCGGGGAAGACGGCCTCGATCACGACCCCCTGAATCTCCTCGATGCGCCCGACGTTGCGCTTGGCGGGGGCGTCGTTCGCGGAGGTCGGCTCGGTGACGGTACTGGTTGACATTTGTTCTCGAATCTCCTGTCTCTCTGTTAAAGCTTCAAAATCAGTTGAGTCCCTCGGCACCAGCGACTACCTCCATGATCTCTTGCGTGATCTCGGCCTGGCGGGCACGGTTCATCTGCAGCGTCAAGTCGGTGATGATCTCGCCCGCGTTCTCGGATGCGCTGCGCATCGCGGTCATCTGGGCACCGAAGAAGCCGGCGGTCGACTCCACGAGCGCTCGGTAGATCGAGATCTCCACATAGTCTGGCACCAGTCGCTTGAGGATCTCTTCGGGATCGGGCTCGTAGTCGACGAGCGCGCGCGGACCCTCATGCTCGTACGCCTGCCCATCCGACTCGCCGTCATCGGCCCCCTCCGCGGCGATCGTGGCGGCCGTGAGGGGGAGCAGCGTCTCGCGCGCCACCTGCTGGGTGAGCGGCGAGATGTAGGCGTTGTAGACGATCTCCACACGGTCCACCCGGCCGTCGATGTAGCCGGTGATCAGGTCGTCGGCGATCGAGCGTGCGTCGGCGTAGGCCGGTTTGTCGGAGAAGCCCGTGTAGCTGCCGCTCAGCTCGCGTCCCCGGAAGGTCAGCGAAGAGACCCCGCGCCGTCCGGTCGCGTACCAGGCCGTCTGCAGGTTCTCTTCGCGGTACTCATCGGAGATGCGGACGCCGGCGCGGATGATCTGCGAGTTGAAGCCACCCGCCAGCCCGCGGTCGCCGGTGATCAGCAGCAGGCCGACGTTGTCGGTGGACTCGTGCTCTGAGAGCAGCGGCAGTCGCGCCGCCTCAGCACCCGCGGCCTGCGCTGCCTGACGCGTCATCCTCCTGAGCGCGTCGGCGTACGGGCGCAACGCCGCGATCCGCTGCTCGGCGCGGCGCAGACGAGCGGCAGCGACCATCTCCATGGCGCGGGTGATCTTCTGGATGTTCTTCACCGAGGAGATCCGGTTCTTGACGTCGCGCTGGGATGCCATGGCGATTTGCGCGGCACGGCCCTAGGCCGCCGCGGGCTCCTCCTGGCGCGAGCCATCCTCGTGCGCGTCCTGGCGCTCGCCGGGCTGAGCGCTCTTCGGCGGCGCATCGTCGTCCAGCGGCAGGCCCTCCTCATCGAGGTCATAGCCGAAGTCTCCGGCGAATGCGTCGACCGCGTCGCGCACGGCCTTCTGCGTCTCATCCGACCAGTCGCCGCCGGCGATCTTCTCCCGCACATCGCCGTGCTGGGAATGCATCCGTTCGGTCAGCTCGGCCAGGAACTCGCTCACGCGCTCAACGTCCAGGCGATCGAGAAAGCCGTTGGTCGCAGCGAAGATCTGCACCGTCTGATCCTCCACCGCGAGCGGCTCGCGCTCGTGCTGGTTGAGCGTCTTGACGAGCCGCTCGCCGCGCGCCAGCGTTTTCTGCGTGTCGGCGTCGAGGTCGGAGCCGAACTGCGCGAAGGCCTCGAGATCGCGGAACTGGGAGAGCTCGAGCTTGATCCGCCCGGCGACCTTCTTCATCGGGCCGATCTGCGCGTTGCCGCCGACGCGGGACACAGAGATGCCGACGTTGATCGCGGGACGCACGCCGGAGTTGAACAGCTTGGACTCGAGGAAGATCTGCCCGTCGGTGATCGAGATCACGTTCGTGGGGATATACGCGGAGACGTCGCCGGCCTGGGTCTCGATGATCGGCAGCGCCGTCAGCGAGCCACCGCCGAGGTCTTCGTTGAGCTTGACCGCACGCTCGAGCAGACGCGAGTGCAGATAGAAGACGTCGCCCGGATAGGCCTCGCGTCCCGGCGGGCGACGCAGCAGCAGCGACATCTGCCGGTAGGCATACGCGTGCTTGGTCAGATCGTCGTAGACCACCAGCGCGTGCTTGCCGTTGTAGAGGAAGTGCTCGCCCATCGCGCAGCCGGCGTACGGCGCCATGAACTTGATCGGCGCGGCCTCGTCGGCCGAGGCGGCGACGATGATCGTGTTATCGAGCGCGCCGTTTTCGTCGAGCGTCTGGGCGAGCGCCACGACCGTCGACATGCGCTGGCCGATCGCCACATACACCGATACCACGCCGGTGTCCTTGTTGTTGATGATCGCGTCGATCGCGATCGCCGTCTTGCCCGTCTGGCGGTCGCCGATGATCAGCTCTCGCTGACCACGACCGATCGGGATCATCGCGTCGATCGCCTTCAGACCGATCTGCATCGGTTCCTTGACGGGCTGGCGCTGGACGACGCCGGGCGCCTTGAACTCGGCCGGACGACGCTCGGACACATCGATGTCGCCCTTGCCGTCAAGCGGACGTCCGAGCGGATCGACGATCCGCCCGAGCAGACCCTCACCGACGGGAATGTCGAGCAGCCTGCCGGTGCGCTTGACGGTGTCGCCCTCGGAGACGTGCTCCCACTCCCCGAACAGCACGGCGCCGACGTTGTCGGACTCGAGGTTGAGCGCCAGCCCGGTGACGCCGTGCGGCAGCTCGAGCAGCTCGAATGACATGCAGTTCTCCAGGCCGTGCAGCCGCGCGATGCCATCGGCGACCGACAGCACGGTGCCGACCTCCGTCAGCTCGGCGCTTCCGCCGTCGAGTCCCTCGATGCGGCTCTTCAGGATGCTTGTGATCTCGTCTGGATTGATCTGCATGTCTTTCCTAGGAAGCTCCTTGGGCAACGTGCCTGCGCAGCTGCTCCAGTCGGTTGCGTATAGAGGCGTCAAGGATCGAGTTGCCCACCCTCAGCACGATGCCGCCGAGGATGTCCGGGTCGACGTGCGCAGCGAGCCTCACCTTGCGCCCGGCGCGCTCGCCGATCCTCCGGCCGAGGCTCTCGGTGGTCGCCTGGTCGAGCTCGATCGCGCTGGTGATGTCCACCGGGAGCAGCTGGTTCTCGCGCTCCCACATGCGCTCGAACTGCTGGCGCGTGCGGAAGATCACCGGCATGCGGTGGTTCTCGATCAGCAGCTTGAGGAAGTTCAGGAACACCTCGTCCGCGCCGTCGAGCACGCGGTCGAGGGCCTTCTGCTTCTCCTTGGTGGAGAAGTACGGTGAGAAGAAGAACACCGCCAGTTCGCGATTCTGATCGAGCGCATCTGCAAACTGGCCAAGCTGCTCGCGCAGCTCGTCGAGCTTGTCGTGATCGCGCGCGACCTCGAACAGCGAGCGGGCATATACCTCGGCGAGCTCGTCCATCAGTTGTTCGCGGCTCCCGATGAGATCGACGAGAAGTCCAGCTCGCCCAGCGCCTCCTCGACCAGCCGCTTCTGGTCAGCCTCGGTGAGCGTCTTGCGGGTGACCTTCTCGGTCGCCATGATCGTCAGGTCGGCCACCTCTTTGCGGATGTCGTCGAGCGCTCGTTTGGTGGCCGCTTCGATGTCGCGCTCAGCGCGCTTGGCAGCCTCGGCGACGATCTCCTGACCACGCTCTTTGGACTCGTGCTCGTGCGAGTCGGCCGTCTGTCTCGCGCGCTGGACGATCTCTTCGGCCTGCGCCCTGGCCTCCTTCAGCCGCTCGCGATATTCGCCCAGCAGCTCATCGGCCTCCGTGCGCGTTCTCTCGGCCGTGTCGATCGAGTCTTCGATCGAGCGCTGGCGCCGTCCGAGCGCCTCTGAGATGCGCGGGAAGGCAAGCTTTGAGAGCAGCACCATCGTGAACCCGAACACGAGCAGCGTCCACACCATCAGGCCGATGCCCGGCTTGATCAAAAAGCTTCCGTTTGATGCAAGGACTGACATGGCCCTAGACGATGAACGCGGCCAGCAGGCCGGCCACCAGGCCGTAGAAGAAGCAGGCCTCCGTCAGCGCAAAACCCAGCCATTGCAGCTGCGTGATCTCGTCGCGCATCTCCGGCTGGCGGGTGATCGCCTCGATCGCCTTGCCGAAGATGATACCGATGCCGACACCGGCGCCCACGGCGCCGAGACCGCCGCCTACGCCGAGGCCGATCGACTTGCCGGCCTTGGCGACTTCTTCGGTCGCGGCGGCTAGGACGGTGATTAGGGCTATGTGCACAGCGATTGGCTCCTTTGGTCCTTTAGTGTTCCTCGGCGACCGCGCCGCCGAGGTAGATAGCGGTGAGAGTGGCAAAGATGAACGCCTGCAGGGCCGCCACCAGGCCGACCTCGAACGCGAACAGCACGATGCCGAACGGGATCGTGAACCAGCCCAACGCGGTGATCCCCAGGATCACGGCGAGCGCTCCCGCCATGAAGAGAATGATCAGGTGGCCCGCCAGGATGTTGGCGAACAGACGAATGGTGAGCGACAGGATGCGCATCAGGTTGGAGAGGATCTCGAGAAAGAAGATCGCGACGGCCATCCCACCCGTCACGCCGCCCGGGACGAGGCCTTTCAGATAGCCGATCGGACCCTTGGCGCGCACGCCTTCGACCGTGTAGGAGACGAACACGACCAGCGCCAGCGCCAGCGGGATCGAGAGGTTCGCCGTGGCCGCATACAGCGAGAACGACGGTATTTCCAGGCCGAACACGGTGATCTCGTGCTCGGTGTTGGTCGGCAGCGGGATGTAGCCGATCAGGTTGGCGAACATGATGAACAGGAACAGCGTGCCGATGAACGGAAACCACTTGGCGGCCATCTTTTCGTCCATGCTCGAGCCCGTGATGTTGTCGTGCATCAGTTCGTAGATGAGCTCGACGGCGGCCTGCACCTTGTTCGGGCGCTGTTGCATGCGCCGCGCGATGTAGATCATGCTCCCGCACGTGGCGATCGCCGCGAGGAACAGATACATCACGGCCTTGTTGATCGAGAAGATGCCGAGGTCGACCCAGTTGTCCAGCTTGAACTCGTTCTGGGGTTCGAAGGACGTGTTGCGAGTGCCATGAATGCCGTACAAGATCGCGAGCAGGACGATGCCGCCGATCCAAACGGCTCCCAGGATCAGCAATACCTGCTTCGTCGTCAGTTTGCGTCGAGTTCCCCCCGCGATCGTGTTCATGGGAGGCCGGGGCCTTTCGCGGTCCCGCGGGGATGTTCCTCGTTCGCACTCATGACAGACTCGTCCCTCCCTGCGCGCTGGGACTCCTCGGAAACGGGCCTTCGCGCGTTATGAACGACATCACGAAGTACACGGTGAACGCCGCCAGCACCAGCGCGGCGGCCATGATCCCGTCGTCCTTGCCGCCCACATACTTGGCAAGGATCACCGCCAATGCGACGATCCAGATGCGACCCATCATGCCGGCGACCTGCAGGCCGGCTCTGACTTTCGCGTCGCCGACTCGGTGCGCCTGCGCGTGAACGTACGCTGTCCCCGCGCGCGTCAACAGCCAGGCACACGCGCCGACCACGTAGCCGAGCACGGGCAGGCCCGCAACCAGCACGAACGGGGCCGTCGCGAGCACCAGGCACACGTCGAGATAGCGGAGGGTGACCACGTCAGCTCAGGAAGATCCAGGCTTGGCGATCATCGTCCGTGGCACAACGTCCACAGGCGCCGGCGATGACGCAGCGGCGTTCCCAGCACGTGCACGTGCCAGCCGTAAGGACAGGCACGTCGCGCAAGCCGCCGCCGGCGCGCGATGAGCTTTACGCCCACACGCCTGCCAGGCACAGCACCGCTCGCCGAGAGGTGGCCCTCGGCTAGGTGCCTGGTGCGACGGACGATCGGCGGCGCCTCGGGCATCCGGCGCAGATCACGGCCACCGGCGCCGGCCTGGACTCCTTCCGCGCCCGCCTCGAGTCCACGCCCGGTCGTGGCGCCACGACCGTCCTGCCCGCTGCGCCCGTCGGCGGGGGTCCGCTCATCGGCCAGGGGATCGGGCAGGGGGGAGTCGGCGCGGCGGCGGCCGGCCTCGACATAGCCTTCGTTTACGTCAAAATCTGGCATCTGGTTGGGCCACCCTACAGACGCACACGCCCGCGCGCGTTATTGCGGCGGAAGTTGGTCTCTATGGCGCTGTCAGCGCCCTGCGACCGTCTGTGGCGGCCCGTCCAGTCTACCGGATTTGCGACTTCGTAACAAGCTTGTGACACTCGCTGCCCGAGCTGGTCGGATTTTGCGAGGAATGGTTGAGACGATCCATAGCGCCAGGACCAGTGTCAGCAGGCCCGCGAACAGGTCCAGCACGTAGTGATTTCCGGTCGCCAGCACCGCGAACGCGGTCATGCACGGATACAGGATCGCCACCCCCCTCACCCAGACGCGCGTGGACAGCCGCCACAGGACGACCGCGCACCACGCCGCCCAGGCCATATGCAGCGAGGGCATCGCCGCCAGCTGGTTGGCGGCCGAGGCCAGCGCACCGGCGTGCCACGAGCCGAACGCGTGCGTCGAGGCCACGACATCGCTGAAGCCGTCCCCCACGAGCATCCGCGGTGGCGCCACCGGATACAGCCAGAACACCGCGAACGCGATCACGTTCACCAGCACCAGCGCGTTGCGCAGCGGCCTGTACAGGTCGGCTCTGCGCCACCACAGCCAGCCCAGCAGCCCCAGTGTGACGATGAAGTGGGCGTTGTCGTAGTAGTCGGACACGATCAGCCCCAGCGTGTGATGGCTCGCCAGCCAGCGGTCGAGCCCGAGCTCCGGGTCGATCCCCAGCGTGTGCTCCACTCTGAGCACGCTTTCCGCATGACTCAGCGCGGCGTGCAGCCTCAACGGGGCGAAGTTCGTGATCGCGTCATACACCCAGCACAACCACACGATCACCAGCGCCTCGGTCCACCAGCGCTGGCGTGTCGCGCTCGGCTGCGTGGCCTGCGCCTGCGCGAGGGCGGAAGCCGGTGGCACGGCCGGGAGCGGCTGGACCGCTACGGCGGCAGAGCCGTCGGCATCGATCGAAACGGCGCTGGGCAAGCTCTTGATCTTATCCGCCGGACCCGCGGACCCGAGGTCTGGGCGCGCATCAGGGCGCAGGTCAGAGTGCGACCGGCTGCAGCCCGCGCTGGGCGAGCGTGTCCAACACGCGCGGCAACGCCGCGGCCGTACGTCGCCAGGAGTCCTGGGAGGAATAGTCGTCGGCGTCGTGCAACAGCAGCACGGAGCCCTCGCCGGCGCCACCGGTCACGCGCGCGGCGATCGCCTCCGGTGTCGCCCGCGCCTGCCAGTCCTTGCCCCAATGGCTCCACAACAACGTCCGCCACCCATGCCCGCGCGCCAGTCGCAGCGCCGTGGCATTCAGCGCGCCGTACGGGGGCCGGTACAGGCCGATCGCACGGGAGGTCGCGGACTCGATCGTGTCCTGAGCGCGCGCGATGTCCGCGCGCACCTGCCACGGCGCCAATCGCAGCAGGTTGCGGTGACGGTCACAGTGCAGGCCGATCTCATGGCCCGCGGCGACGATCTCCCCCGCCAGTCCGGGGTTGCGCCGAACCTGCTCGCCGACCAGGAAGAACGTCGCCCGCACGCCGCCGGCCGCGAGGATCTCGAGCACCGCCGGGGTTCCCTGCGCATGGGGGCCGTCGTCGAACGTGAGCGCATATCCGCGTCCGCTTGCCGTGCGGTCCTCCACGCCCAGCAGACCCCGCAACGCCGGCAGGTAGAAGGCGAGGCCCGGCAGCAGGTAGCCTCCCATCGCCAACCCGGCCAACATGCCCGCGCCCGCGGTCGCGGGGCTATGAGTGCGATGATCGTGCGTAGACATGGTCGATCTTGTGCTGGGCATCGGGGCCGCGGTTTGCGCGTCCGTCTTTTACAGCCTAGGGATCGCCCTGCAGGCGATGGACGCCAAGGAAGCCCCTCGCGAGGAGCACCTGCGCTTGGCGCTGGTCTGGGGACTGATCAGACGGGGGCGCTGGATGCTCGGGACGGGCCTGTCGATCCTCGGCTGGCCGTTGCAGGTGATCGCGCTGCTGCTCGCGCCACTGGTCGTGGTGCAGCCCGCGCTCGCCGCCGGTCTGCTCGTGCTGGTGTTCCTGGGACAGCGGATGCTCGGCGAGCACGCCGGACGCCACGAGCACATCGCGATGGCGGCGATCGTGATCGGAGTGATCGGCGCGGGTCTGTGTGCCCCGCCGCGCAGCACGGGCCATACCTCCGAGCGCCTGACGATCACGCTCGTGCTCCTCGGCCTGGCCCTGGCGAGCCTGCTGCCCTACCTGCTGCGCGCCGTCCGCCGCTCACCCACGTCTGTGACGATGGTCTGCGCCGGCCTCGCCTTCGGCTGGAGTGGCATCACGACCAAGCTCGCCTCCGACGACCTCTCGCATGGATATCTGATCGTGGCCGCCGCCTGGGGCCTGGCGACCGCGGCCGCCTCCGCCGTCGGCGTGCTCAGCGAGACGAGCTCTCTGCAGTCGCGCCCGGCGATCCAGGTGGCGCCGGTCGTGTTCGTGACTCAGACGATCGTGCCCGTCACGCTCGCACCGCTGCTGTTCGGCGAGCGCTTCTCGGACACCCCGCTCGGCGGCGTCCCGCTCGGACTGTCGCTCGCGTTGCTTGTGACCGGAGCCGCGGTGCTCGTGCGTTCGCCGCTGCTACTGGCTCTGATGGGAGGCGAGCCGATCAGCCATGCAAGCGGCTCTGCCCCCAGCCCGTCCCCGCCGAGCGCCGAGACGATCCGCTCCAGCCCGGTCACCGAGGCGGAGGACCCGTCGAGCGTCACCACCAGCACTTCGCCGGCACGCGCCGGACGCTGAGGCAGCGTGCCGGTCGCGCTCAGACGCAGCGCGCCACTCACCGGTTTGGCGCCGGTCGTACGCGCGAGCAGCAGCTGACCGACGGTCAGTCCGCCGCGGGGCTGCAGGAAGTAGAAGCGACGATGCAACCCGAGCGCACGCGCCTGTGCGCGCAGCGTGCCTCGCGCTTTCACCCAGCGCAGCAGCGAGCCCGAGTCGGCGATCGCCGGCAGCAGTTCGTCGCCGAGAGCCCGCACTTTGGCGATCGTCGCGGACTTGGGCACCTTGCCTTCGTCCGCGAACGAGACATGAATGCCTCTGCCCGCGAGCTCAGCGGCGACCAGCGCTTGGTCGGTTGCGGGCACGCGCACGATCACGCCGACGTCGAGCTGGTCGGTCTTGACCCGCGTGAGCGGATGCACGTGCAGGATCTTTGCCGCCAGCACGGTCACCTCATCGGTTGACATCGTCCACATGCCCATCCCCAGCACCAGGACCAGCGGGGTGACGAACGCCGCCAACCGCAGTCGCCACAGCGGGATCGGGATCACACGCCGGGGCGCATCGAGCACGAGGTCGGCCGCCACCTGCGCATCGGGAGCCTTCTGCGCGTCGGGAGCGGTCTGTTCGACCAGCGCGACGGCGGGCGCGGCTTCTTCAAAACCGGCCTGCACGTGCTCACGCAGCTCGCTCGTGTCGTTGGCGAGCCGCAGCAGGTTCAGGTCGGCCATCGCGCGCGTGTTCAGCCGCGCATGGCCGACGGGCAGCCCGTAGGAGACCACCGGCGTGCCCGCGGCCTTCGCCTCCAGGCAGGTGACGCCGCCCGTGGAGTGCACGAGCACGTCGGCGGCCGCCAGCAGTCGCGGCATCTCTTCGGTGAATCCGTACACGTACACGCGCTCCTGGCCCACGAAGTCGCTGCTCAGCCGCTCGCGCAACTGCTCGTTGCGTCCCGCCAGGCATACGATCGCGCTCACCTCCGACACGCGCAGCAGCTCGTGCACGGCGCCCGTCACGTCGCCCACTCCCCAGCCGCCGCCGGAGACGACCACCATCCTGCCCTCATCCGGCAGACCCAGCCCGCGGCGAGCCTGTACAGGGCAGCGCGGCCTCAGGAACTCGTCGGAGATCAGCGGGCTCACCAGCTGCGCGCTGCCCGCGCCGGCGATCCGCTCGACCGGGCTCATCGACTCTCCGTACATCACCAGGTGCATGTCGATGCCCGGCTGCGCCCAGAAGAACAGACCGGTCAGATCGGTGATCGTCGCCACCGCCGGACACTTGACCTTGCTGGTGCGACGCAGGCGCGCGAGCACGACCGTCACGGCCGGGTACGTCGAGACGACCACGTCAGGGTCGTATTCGGCGATCTTGCGCGCCAGCGGGCGCGAGCCGAACAGGCACAGCAACCGCCGCGCCGCCCAGCGAATCGGCGCGACACGCTCCAGCAGCCAGTACACGACCGTGTACGTCCACGGCATGAACTTCAGCTGCACCCTGTACCCGTCCTCGACGACCGGCTGCAGCAGGCGTCCCATCGCGGCGAGCCCGTCGATGACGGTCACCTCCGCCGGCTGCCCGGAGTCCTCGATCTGGCGCGCCAGCGCACGCGCCGCGGCGGCGTGACCCTCGCCCACGTCGGCGGACAGGATCAGCACGCGGCGACCCAGCCCTTTGGGCTGTGTGCCCCCGTCTGCGCGGCGCGAGCTTGATTTACGGTGGCGACGTCGCATATAGAAATAAAGCTTCGCCCACGTCGCGGGCGGTCCTGCTCCGGACGTGTGCCCACGGACGAGTGCCCCCCGGCGAGCATGAGCCAGCCGGTACAGGCTATCGGGCACAGCAGATGCTTGCAGGACGAGTAGACGTAACAATGGGGCGCATCGAGGCTAGGACTCCGATACCCGGCCGTGCCAGGGCCGCCGGATTGCGGTCTGGTAAGGCGGAGAGCGAGACCATCGCGACGGACCGTCGGCCGTCGCGCGCGCTGCGCGCGCTCGGGGCAACGGGCCTGTTCGCCATCCTGGCGAGCGTCCTGCTGATAAGCGCCGGCGCGGCTAGCAGCCCCTCGCAGTACGTGCCGGCCCGCAGCGGCGGCTGGCCCGGCTGGCTGGCGGGGCCGCTGCGAGGTCTGGGCAGCGGCCAAGTGGTAATCACGTCGGGCAGCTTCCAGGCGCTCACCCTGATCATGTGCACCGGCTATCTGGCCGTGCTGGCGGCGGCGCACGCGCGGGCGCTGTCGCTGCGGACGCTCGCGGGGGCGATCGTCGCCGCGAACCTGATCCTGCTGCTGGGTCCGCCGCTGATCTCCCAGGATGTGTTCGGCTACCTCGCGTTCGCGCGCATGGGCGTGCTGCATGGCCTCGACCCATATACGCACGTCGCGTTCGAAGCCCCCACCGACCCGATCTACCCGTTCGTAGGCTGGCCGTTTCAGCACTCTCCCTACGGACCGCTGTTCACGCTCTCGAGCTATGTCACCGCGCCGCTGGGGCTCGCGGGCGGGCTGTGGGCGCTGAAGGCGGCCGCGGTCGCCGGGAGCCTCGCCGCCGTGGCATTGACCGCGCGTGCGGCGGGCGCGCTCGGACGCTCGCGGCGCTTTGCCGCGGTCTTCCTCGGCCTGAATCCGGTCCTGCTGGAGCTGGCCGTCGGGGGCGCCCATAACGACACGCTCGTGCTCGCATTTCTCGCCGGGGCGCTCGCGCTCACCGCGGGCGCCTCCCCACGCTTTCGCTCCGGCGCACTGGCGCTGGCCGCGGGCGTGGGCATCAAGGTCACGGCCGGGATCGTGCTGCCGTTCCTCGTACTCGCCCCCCAAGATCGACACGAGCGCATGCGCGTCGCCGGGGCAGCCGTGATCGGCCTGGCGCTGGTGGCGGGTGTCGGGCTGATCGGGTTCGGATCGCACGCGCTCGGCTTCATCGACGCCGTCGGCGAGCAGCAGCAGCTCGTGGCGGTTCACAGCATCCCCGCCGAGACCGCTCGCCTGTTCGGGCTGCACGGCACGCCGAGCTGGTGGCGGCACTGCTTCGCGGTCGCGTTCCTGATCGTGCTGGTGTACGCGCTGTGGCGCACCGCGCGCGGTGCGGACTGGCACGTGGCCGCCGGCTGGACGACGCTGGCGCTGCTGCTGTCCACGGCGTGGCTGCTGCCGTGGTATGCGATCTGGCCGCTGCCCCTAGCCGCGGTCTGCGGCGATCGGCGCCTGCGCGCCGCCACGCTGCTCGTCTGCGCCTACGCGATCCTGATCCACCTGCCGCTCGCCGACCCGCTGCTCAGTGCGCCCGCGGTCCACACCGAACCCCGCCACGGGCACGTCGGCGCGCTCGGGCGCTGAGGCAGTCTGCGCGTGCGCGGTCGGCGACCGCGGGGGAGTCGGCGACCGCGGGGGGTTCGGCGACCTCGGGGGACCGTCGCGCTCGGGTGCCGAGACGGTCTGAAACTCGCCGGTCTCGAAGTCCCGCGCCACGTCCCGTTCGATCTCCGCGGGCGAGGCGTCCGGGCGCAGCCGACGCAGGCGGATCGCATCCAGGCGCCTGAACTTGAAGATCTCAAGTACGTACACGAGGTACACGCTCGCCGCCACGACGACCAGCCCGATACCGAGCATCACCAGCGTCCAGCCGGTGTGCAGGTGGCCGTGGTGGTCGCTGTAGGGGACGAATCGCAGCGCCAGCGCGAGCCCCGCGAGCAGCAGCGTCCATGCGTACAGGTAGGCGATCGTGCGCCTGCTGGAGAAGCCGATCCGGGCCATGCGATGGTGGAAGTGCTCGCTGTCTGACTCATAGATCGGCCGGCGGTACTTCAGCCGCTTGAGCACCACGAACGTCGTGTCCAGAAATGGCACCGCCAGCAGGATCAGGGGCAGCACGAACGACACCACGGCCGTCGTCTTGACCGCCGCCTCGACCGTGATCACGCCCATCAGCAGGCCCAGCAGGTTCGCGCCGCAGTCGCCCATGAAGCTCGACGCGGGCGGAAAGTTGTAGATCAGGAAGCCGAGCGCCGCGCCGGCCGTCAGCGCCGCGAGCACCCCCGGCTGCTGGCGACCCAGATCGAAGGCGATCACCGCCATCGCGGCGGCGATGATCGCGCACACGCCCGCCGCCAGGCCGTCGACGCCGTCGGAGAAGTTGACCACGTTCATCATCGCCACGAGCCCGATCACGGTGAGCACGGGGCCGGCGTTCGTCACGCCGGCGTTGGGAAGAGCCAATTTGCCGACGAACGGCAGCGTGATCGCTTTGACCGCCACGCCGTAGTGCACGACGATCACCGCCGCCAGCACCTGGCCGACGAGCTTGACCGCGGGAGGGAGGTCGAAGCGGTCGTCGAGCGCCCCCACGAGCGTGATCAGCGCGGCGGCGATCAGGACGCCGCTCCACAGCTGATGCTCTCCGTAGTAGCCACCTGGCAGCCACACCAGCATCGCAACGAGCACCCCGGCAAAGATCGCCAACCCTCCGAGCAGCGGAGTCGGGCGCTCGGACAGGCCACGCTCGCGTGGTTCGTCGATCGCACCGACCGCCCGGGCGAGCCGCATCGTGAGCGGCGTCAGCAGCGCGGTCACGGCTGCGGCCACCAGGAAGGCGTAGAACGCATCGAGTGGTGTCGGGTGCGCCATCGACTCGCGCACAGCATCGCACGCCTCGGGGTCGTATGTGCCCCGTGGGGCCCGTACCTACGCGGGTGCGGCCGTGGACAGGCCCTCATACAGCGGGTAGCGCGCGACGATCGCCTGCACGCGCTCAGACAGCTCAGGAGCGCTCGACGCGAAGTCCGTGTCGAGCAGCGCCTGGGCGATGATGGCGCCGACCTCGGCGAAGTCCTCGTCCTGCAGGCCCCGTGTGGCCAGGGCGGGCGTGCCGATGCGCAAGCCCGAGGCTTCCATCGGCGGGCGCGGGTCAAACGGGACGGCGTTGCGGTTGACCGTGATCCCGATCTCGTGCAGCCGGTCCTCGGCCTGGCGGCCGCTGCACTCGGGGGTCAGATCGCGCAGGTCCACGAGCGCCAGGTGCACGTCGGTGCCGCCCGTGAGCACGTTCAGGCCCCCGCCATCACCGTGCTCGGCGCTTGCGCTGAGCAGCTGCCTGACCAGCGTCTGCGCGCCTGAGATTGTGCGCCGCTGGCGCTCGCGGAAGAGCTCGCTCGCGGCGATCTTCAGCGCCACCGCCTTGCCCGCGATCACGTGCTCCAGCGGGCCACCCTGCTGGCCGGGGAAGACGGCGGAGTCGATCTTCTTGGCATGCTCGGCCTTGCACAGGATGATCCCGGCACGCGGTCCGCCGAGGGTCTTGTGGGTCGTGGTGGTGACGACGTCGGCGCCGCACTGCACCGGGTTGGGGTGCAGGCCCGCGGCGACGAGCCCGGCGAAGTGGGCCATGTCGACCATCAGCAGCGCTCCGACCTCGTCGGCTATCTCGCGAAAGCGCGCGAAGTCCAGCTGGCGCGGGTAGGCCGACCAGCCGGCGAGCAGCAGCTTCGGGCGGCGCTCGCGCGCGATCCGCGCGACCTCGTCCATGTCGATCCTGCTGGTATCGCGGTCAACCTCGTAAGCGGCGATCTCGTAAAGCCGACCGGACACGTTGATTCGCATCCCGTGCGTCAGATGCCCGCCGTGGGCGAGCGACAGGCCCATGATCGTGTCGCCGGGCGCCAGCAGCGCGTGGTAGACGGCGGTGTTGGCCTGCGCGCCGGAGTGCGGCTGGACGTTGGCGTGCTCGGCGCCGAACAGCTCCTTGGCACGATCGATCGCCAGCTGCTCGGAGACGTCCACCCACTCGCACCCGCCGTAGTAGCGGCGGCCGGGGTAGCCCTCGGCGTACTTGTTCGTCAGCACGCTGCCCTGACATTCAAGGACGGCCCGCGGGACGAAGTTCTCCGAGGCGATCATCTCCAGCGTGTTCTGCTGGCGCTCCAGCTCGCCGCGCAGCGCGGCGGCGACCTCGGGGTCGACCTCCTCGAGCGGGCGGTCGAAGTAGTCGGGGGCGAGGTTGTCTACGTGGCTGACGTCGGACATGATGGCGCTCTCCTTTGGCGGATGAGGACTATCTGATGCCCAGGCGCGCGGCGCGTCGATCCGTCGCTTCCCGGTGGTCGATTCCACCCAAGCGCCAGTTGCGACGGCGTGATACGAGGCTAGCAGGAGATGCCGACCGCGGGTGCCGTACGCGGATGGCGCCCTGTTCCGCCTCAGCGCAGCACTCGCTCAATCTCGGCCGGTCCGAGCGGCCCGGCGCGCACGATGCGCCACTCACCGGAGCGCTCGTAGTCGCGCAGGTCGAGCACGGTGGAGGCGACGCCCGGCAGCTCGCCGCCATCGAGCACGAGGTCGGCTCCGGCGCGAATCGACGCGGGCACGTCATCCAGGCGCCGGGGGTCGGGGCCACCTGAGAGGTTGGCGCTGGACTGCAGCAGCGGCCGTTCAAGCGCGCCGAGCGTGGCGAGACGACCGGCCAGTAACGGGACGCGCAGGCCCAGAGTGTCGGACCCGCCCGGGCCCGGCCCGCCCGCAAGTGGAAAGCGCCGAGCGCGATTGTCCAGCAGCAGCGTCAGCGGACCGGGCAGCAGCGCCCGCAATGCCGCGCGCTCGCGCGGTTCGAGCTCGGGCAGCGCGCTCAGAGCGCCGTCCACGGCGAAGAACATGACGGCCGCCGGGCGCGAGGGTGGCCGACCCTTCAGCTCGTACAGCCGCCCCACCGCGGACGCGTTGTCTGGATCGCAGCCAAGGCCGTAGACGGTGTCGGCGGGAAACACGACAACGCCTCCGGCGCCTACGCGCTCGCGCATGGCAGCGACGTCGGCGAGGGTCAACGACCCGCGGGAGAGCGGCTGCTCGCTCACCGGCCGCCCGCGAGCACGCGCTCGATCCCGGCCAGATCGCGCTCGGCGTGCACCGACTCAAAGCCTGCGGCGCGCATCAGCCCGGTCACCGCATCCGCCTGTCCGGCGCCGATCTCGAGCGCGATCAACTGCACGCGCTCGCGGTTGGCGGCCTGGGCGAGCAGCGCCCTGATCGCGTCCAGTCCGTCCTGGCCGGCGAACAGCGCTGTGGCCGGCTCGTGGCGCAAGATCTCCGGCGCCAAAGAGGCGCGCTCGGGCTCGGCGACGTAGGGCGGGTTGGAGAGGATCGCGTCAAACTCGTCCGGCAGGCCGTCCAGCAGGTCGGCGTGCAGCCAGTTCACCTCCAGCCCGAGGCGTTCGCCGTTGGCGCGCGCGAGCGTGAGCGCATCCTCGCTGATGTCGGACGCGCTCACGATCAGGTCCGGGCGCTCGTCCGCCAAAGCCAGCGCAACCGCCCCGCCACCTGTGCCTACGTCCAGCACGCGCGCGCCTCGTGGCAGCCGTGTTATGGCGACTTCGACCAGCAGCTCGGTCTCCGGGCGCGGAATCAACGCGCGGCGGTCACAGCACAACTCCAGCCGGCGAAAGCCGCGGGTGCCGGTGATGTAGGCGACGGGCTCGCGCCGCACCGCGCGCCGGCGCACAGCGTCCTGGCACGCCCGCACGTGTAGCCCTGAGACCGTCAGGTCGCGATCTGTCAGCAGGCGCTCGCGCGAGACACCGAGCACGTGCGCAAACAGAAGTTCGGCATCCAGCCGCGGCGTGTCACAGCCCGCGGCGGTGATCGCCGTGATCGCCCCGTCGAGCGCGTCGCGCACCGGGGCGCCGCGCATCCCACCCTTTACGTCCTCAAACAACACACACCATTGGACGTGCCAAAACAACACATCGCCACATGCCCCAACGCCCCAAGCCCGCTAGGCCGCGGCCTGCGCCTGCAAGCGAAGGCGCTTCTCATCGGCCTGCAGTCCGGCCGTGAGCTCGTCGAGCTGGCCTTCGAGGACCTGGTCGAGGTTGTGGACGGTGAGCTTGATGCGATGGTCGGTGACGCGGCGCTCGCCGTAGTTGTAGGTGCGGATCTTCTCGGCGCGGTCTCCGGTGCCGACCTGTGAGCGACGATCGGCCGCGAGCTCGGCCTGCTGCTCTGCCAGGGCGCGCTCGTACAGCCGCGCGCGCAATACACGCAGCGCGCGCTCGCGGTTCTGCAGCTGGGACTTCTCGTCCTGCATCGAGACGACGATCCCGGAGGGCTTGTGCGTGATGCGCACAGCCGAGTCGGTCGTGTTGACCGACTGCCCGCCGGGCCCCGAGGATCGGTAGACGTCGATCTGCAGGTCGTTGGGGTCGACCTGCACATCCACCTCCTCGGCCTCGGGCAGCACGGCGACGGTCGCGGTGGAGGTGTGCACGCGCCCCTGGGACTCGGTTTCGGGGACGCGCTGCACGCGGTGGGTGCCGCCCTCGAACTTGAACACGGAGTAGGCGCCGGAGCCCTTGATCGCGAACGTGTACTTACCCTCGCCGATGTCCATCGTCTCGGTGGCGAATCCCAAACGCTCGGCGTAGCGGCTCAGCATCCGGTACAGGTCGCCCGCCCACAGCCCGGCCTCGTCGCCACCGGCGCCCCCTTGGATCTCGACGATCACGTTGTTGTCGTCGTTGGGGTCGCGGTCGATCATCGCCAGGCGGATCTCCTCCTCGAGCTCCTCGATCCGCGCGCGGGCGCCCGACAACAGCTCGCGCAGTTCGGGATCGTCGCCGTCCTCGGAGATCAGCTCCTCCGCGCCGGCGGCGTCGTCGCGCGCGCGCCGCCATTGCGCGGCCAGTCCGGCTGCGGGCTCGAGCTGGCGGTAGGCGCGGCCGGCCGCGGCGTAGCGCTCCCGGTCGGAGATGACATCGGGGTCGGTCATCTGCAGGCCGAGCTCGGCGAAGCGAGTCTCGATCTGCGCGACGAGGTCTTCGATCATCGGACCCAGTCTATGAGTCCTCTATGCCACGACCTCCACACCAACAAGGTCGGCGGCCGACAGCGCACCGGGGGTCTCGCGCTCGAGCACGGCGTCGAGCGCGGCGATCGCGACCGCCAGCTGGTCGAGGTCGGGCTCGCGCGTGGTCAAAAGCTGCAGCTTCAGGCCGGGCCACATGATCGCGCGCACCCAGCCGCGACTGCGGTTGCGCCCGGCGAACTTGATCAGCTCGAAGGAGATGCCGGCGATCAAAGGCACGCCGAGGATGCGCGTGAGCACCAGCCAGTACCACGCGGGTAGGCCGATCGGGGCGAACACGAAGATCGCGACGATCATTACGACGAGCAGGAAGGAGGTGCCGCAGCGCGGGTGCAAACGCGAGAAGCGCTGGGCATTGACGGGCGTCAGGGGAAGGCCGGCCTCGAAGCAGGAGATCGTCTTGTGCTCGGCGCCGTGGTACTCGAACACGCGTCGCAGGTCGCGGATGCGCGAGAGCAGAAGCATGTAGCCGAGGAAGATCGCGGTCCTGATGATCCCCTCGATCACCCAGAAGAGGACGGAGCTGTGCAGCTGGCCCTTGATCAGGCTGGTCAGGCCGACGGGGATCAGAAAGAACAGGACGATCGCGAACACGAGGGCGACCACGACCGTGCCCGCCCAGACCGCGCCGGGGATCTCCTGAGACCCATCCGAGGCGCCCTCGTCATCGCCCTCACCCTCCGCACGCTCTTCGGGCGGAAGCTGGGCGTTGGCGGAGACCTCCAGCGCGCGGAAGCCGATCGCCAGCGAGCCGCCGAGCGCGACGATGCCGCGAATGATCGGCAGGCGCAGGATGCGATGGCGCTGCATGACGGATGTAAGCGTGAAGGCGCTGACCTCGATCTCCCCGAGCGCGGCCTCCTCGGGCGAGCGATGGGGCTCGCGCAACTGCTCTGGCGTGGGCTTGCGTACCGCCACGGCCCAGTTGGAGACGCCGCGCATCATCACTCCCTCGAGCACGGCCTGACCGCCGACGGGAGCGTCGCGTTGGGCGTTCAGCTCTCCGTCCAGCGCGAGCGAGGAAGAGACGCCGGACGGAACTTCCGTGGGTTGGGAAACGTCTCGGGGGGAAACGTCCCGAGGGCGGGGCGCGACCGCACCGGTGGCCTGGGCCTGCAGCGCATCCGCCCGCACCCCCCCACCGGCGACCGGACGCGAGGGCATCGGCCCGCTAGGAGGCCTTGGCCGGTGAGCCGCCGGCCTGGGCGGAGCGTTGGCGGCCTTTGGCCATCCTGCGCTGGAAGCGCTCGACGCGCCCGCCCGTGTCCACCAGCTTCTGGCGGCCGGTGTAGAAGGGATGGCAGTTGGAGCAGACCTCGACGTGGATCTCGTCCTGGGTGGCGCGCGTGAGGAACTCGTTGCCGCAGGTGCAGCGCACATGGGCCTGCACGTAGTTGGGATGGATCTTGGCCTTCATCGTCCGCTCATTCTAGCGGGGGCCGAGGGCAAGGGTGTGGGCGAGGCCGCCGGCTGCGGCACCGGAGGGGGTTTCCAGCGGTGGCGAAGGCATGGGTGCGGGCGGAGCCGGCTGCACTGCCGGAGGGGCCGGCTGCGTGCAGCGGGGAGTGCGCCGTTCGAGGCTCTTGAGGACGCGGCCCCTGGGGCCCTGCCAGCGGAAGCTGACGAGCGCGCGGTAGACGGCGGGCCCCGACAGGTTGGTGACCTGCTTGAGGTACTTGTAGACCCTCACGCCGGGGTCCGACGGGCGCCACACGCCGAGCCCGGGGGCGACGACGGTGCGATAGCCCGTTTCGCCCGGCATCCGCTCCAGGAGTTCGATTCGCATCGTCATGCGCGCAGCGCCGGGAATCATGGTCATTTCGCCGGAGAACGTGGCCGAGCGTTCGGCCGGTTCGCCCGTGGTGACGCACTGCACGAGCGTCGCGGAGACGTCGCCGGGCTGGCCGGCGCCCAAGCCGGTGCTCTGGCCGTATGCGCTGCCGGTGCAAACCATCCACACCAGCGTCAGCGCGCAGGCGAGCGCGACGAGCAGGCGCCGGCCGTGAATGGCGATCGTGGATGAGGTCAAGTCCATGACATCCATGTAACACGGTTTTTACGCACATGTTTCGGACTGCCCCGCGAGCTCGTGATCTGGATGCCGGGTCACGAGAGTTTCGTCCCAAGCCGCGCGTAGCGTCCTGCGGGTGCCACTCGACCATCCAAGCACCACTGACCCGGACGGCCGCGTCGTCGTTTTCGACGCGGGCACGCGACTGCACCTCGCGCTCGGCCGGCCCAAGCTCATGGACGAGATTGAGCTCATCCTTGGGACCGTCGCCTATCCGGATCACCATCTGGACGATCCCATCGCCGGGCGCGAGCAGTTCTACCGCCGCGACCTCAACCCCCATCGCTGGCTGCGAGTTGTCGTAGACTTCAACAACGAACCCGCATGGATCGTGACCGCCTTCGTGCAGGACAACCCACCGCGGGACTGGACGCCATGACCATCACCATCGCCGGCATCACCTTCGACCACCATCACTACGACGCACGCGGTGATGTGCTCTACCTCAATGTGGGCGAGCCCCGTCCAGAGGCATGGGGGCTCGAGACCCCTGACGGTCACGCAATCCACTACGACGAGACCGGCGCCGTGATCGGCATCACCCTCCTCAACGTCCGCTGGACGCTGGAACGCGAGGGCACGCTGACCTTCACCCTCCCCGCGGAGCATGTGGCAGCCGACGCGCTCCAGCCGATGCTCGCCGCCGCCTGACGGCAGACCGTCGAGCGCCCTGGACTTCATAGAAGCATCCCCGCGACGCCAACCGCTGCTCCTACGCCGTGGGCACAAAGCTTCTACGCGAAGGCGTCCGCGGCCTAGCTCACGCCGGAACCCCTGAGCGTGCATGGGTCAAGCGTAGTCAAAGAGGCATCCGGCAACGGCAGTGCATGCAGATGAGGGCGGCGACCGTGCTCACCTTGTCCCGATACCATCTGCATGGTATCCTTCTACCATGCGCGTATCGATCGACGGGGCGGGGCGGGTGGTGATACCCAAGCAGGTGCGCGACGAGCTGGGTTTCTCACCGGACAGGCCCCTGGAGGCCGAGGTGGTCGACGGACGGCTTGAGCTGTCGGCGCCTCACGAGCCGGCCAAGGTAGTCGACGGTCCCAACGGGCCGGTGGTGGCGGCAACCGGGACGCCCATCACCGAGGATGAGGTGCGGCGCGCGCTCGAAGCTGTACGCGAACACAGGTGAGGCAGACGGCAGACAGCAGCATCGCGATCGCTGCGATCCTCGCCGATGACGAAGCCCACGATCTCGCCGAGGACGCGCTGAAACGGTGCACGAGGACAATCGCGCACGTGGCGGTCGAGACCTTCAGCGTCCTCACGAGACTTCCGCACGCCCTCCGCCTGAAGGCCCCCGACGCAGCCGCGATCGTCGACGCGAGGCTCCCTCCGACGTACGTCACGCTGGACGCGAACAGCTACGCAAACGCCCCCGCCCGGCTGGCCGCCGCCGGTGTCAGCGGCGGCGCGACCTATGACGGACTGATCGCGCTGACCGCGCTGGAACACGATCTCGAGCTCGTCTCCCGAGATCGCCGCGCCGCGCGGTCCTACCGCGCGCTGGACATCCGCTTCACGCTGCTGGAGTAGTCAACACGTCCCGAGTGCTGCGTGGCCCCCGCCATCGCCACCATCAGGCAGAACGACAACTCCGTCGAGGATGGCGCCCGGGTCAGTCCGGAACGTGGCACTCGATGGAGCGCCCGATCGCACTTGCGATTCGCCGCAGGTCGCCGGGATCGCCGGTGACGACCATATCTTCGCGGGCGAGCGCCGTGACCACGACCGCGGCGTCAACCAGATCGCGTCCACCGCTGGCGGCAAGAGCCTTACCGGCCGCGCGCGCCTGTTGCTCGGTGAACGGCTCAATACGACAACCGTGTACAAACAACGATAGTCGCGCCTGTGGACCACCTCGCCAGACCTGACCCAACACAACCGTCGGGAGCGTCGGATGTAGATCTCGCTCGAGCAGACGCCGATGGAGCAGCCACACGGACTTCGAGCCACGTTCAGCCGCGATCAACGCGCCCGCGTCGTAAGTGACGCCGTTCACGCAGCGCGATGTTGCTCGCGCCCGCGGCCAATCCCCGCGCCGTCGAGGACCGCGTCGGCCGCGGCCAGGTCCTCCGCAGAAGGCGGCCCAAATTCGGCTTCCCATGCCGCGACCCCGACCAGACCGTCCTCAATCGCCAAAGCGCTCACAGACGCCTGGTTCAACCAGGCCGACAAACTGATGCCCCGGCGCTGGGCGGCCTCCCGCGCAGCCAAGAGCACCGGCTCTTCAAGGGCGATCGACAGCTTCTGAGCGGGCATAAACAAAATGGTAGCACCTCGTTCCTACCTACGATGGAGCCGTCCGCCCCGCCTGAATCGCGAACACAATACGTCGCTATACTAGATGAGTAGTGCCACGGCTGTGGTGGTCGTGGGTTGGGGAAGGGGACGTAAGCAGACAGATCGAAGTCGGCGGTGCTCAATACCAACCGTCGACTCTTGGGAGGGTCACGATGGACGCCGACCTCGATCTGTTGCTGATCGCTGTTTACTGCACCGTTGACGATTTCCTGCCCGAGAGGGCAGAAAACGCCAGGCGAAGGATCTCTGACGCAGAGGTCATCACGCTGTGTATCGCCCAAGCGATGATGGGTATCCCCTCCGACGCGCGGTTCTTGCGGGCCGCTCGGCGCCAGCTTGGTCACCTGTTCCCGCACCTGCCCGAGCGAACCGCGTATCACAAGCGCAGACTGCGACTGTCGGGTGCGATAGAGGCGTTGATCCGTACGTTCGCCGCGCATAGTCCCGGTTTTTATAGCGATCTCCTGCTGGTTGACTCCACGCCTGTGGAGTGCGCCCGAAGCCGCGAGACCGTCAAGCGCGGTGGCGCCTCCAGCCTCGGTGACGCGCTCTCCAACGCCGCTGACTACGGTTACTGCGCCAGTCACAGCCGTCACTTCTGGGGCTTTCGCCTGCACGCCATTTTCGCTTTGGATGGCACTCCCAGGGCGCTCGCCTTGACCTCGCCAAAGATCGACGAGAAGATCGTGTGCCTGCAACTGGTCGCTCGATGTGAGCGTCACAACGGCCAGACACTGATCCTGATCGGTGATAAGAACTTCCGCGGCAAGGACTTCGAAGCCGAACTCGCCACACTCGACGCCCAGATCATGCGCCCTCGCCGAAAGGACGAGCCCGAGCGCGGCCCCCACCTCGCGCCGATCCGCCAAAGAATCGAGTCGATCTTCTGGACATGCAAGGACCTGTTCACGCTCGAGCGTCACGGCGCCCGCACCCTGGAGAACCTCCGCGTCCGCCTCGCAAGCCGCTTTGCAGCACTCGCCGCCGGCATCGCACTCAACCACCAACTCGGCCGCCCCAGCCGATCCCTCGCCTGCTACACCGCCTAACACCGTGGCACTACTCATCTAGTATTGCATTATGACTTCCACGACCAAGCAGAGTGTCGCGTTTCGCTTTGACCGCGTCACGGTCGCGCGCTTGAAGCAACGCGCTCAAGAGACCCATGCTCCTCAAACAGCGCTGGCCGAGCGCTACATCGAGGAGGGCCTGCGCCGCGACGAGCACCCGCTCATCTACTTCCGCGACGGCGAGGCCGGCCGCAGGCCGGCGCTGCTCGGCACGCGACTGGACGTCGCCGATGTCATCACCACCATCAGGCAGAACGACAACTCCGTCGAGGAAGCCGCCGAGTACCTGGAGATCCCGGTCGAGCACGTCGATGCCTGCCTGCGCTACTACGCCGACTACAAGAACGAGATCGACGCCTGGATCGAACGCTCTCTCGCAATCGCCGAACGCGAGCGTGAGCGCTGGCAGCGCCGTCAACAGGCACTTGCGTGAGGCTGCTGCTCGACGAGATGATCTCCCCCCGGATAGCTCGTGAACTGCGAGAGCATGGGCACGACGTGAAGGCCGTCAAGAAGGATCGCCCCGACCTTGCCAGTCGCGGCGATCGCGAGCTCGTCCGCCAGATGGCCGCGGAGCGTCGGGCGATCGTCACCAACGACATCGCGGACTTCCAGACCATCCACGACCAGTTCCTGGCCGCGGGGGACGAGCACTACGGCATGATCTTCACCTTCGACACAACGATGCCCCGCACCAAGGACGCGATCCCCCAATGGTGCAAGCGCTGACCGAGCTGCTCTCAGAACACGCCCGCGAGGACTCGCTGCGCAACCAAGTCCACCACCTGCCCTGAGGTGCGCCGGCGCGAGGGGTCGGCCCGCTGTGTTCTCGCGGGTCGGGCTCACGCCAGCGCTTGGATATGTGCTATGCGGTTATGCCACTGTCAGTTTGGCGCCTTTGATAGGTTCGATGAGCAGGGTTCCTTCCAGCGAGCCCGAGCCCGACCCACCGACGGAACAGTTGAGTTTTTCACCGTCGAATGTCGCATTGACACCCGCGGTCACGTTTTTCATACTCGTGCTGAGCGTAGTTGCGGTGCATGGGTCCTGGATTCTTATGCCCGAGACAGTGCACCAGAATTGGTAGCCGGGTGGGCCTTTACCTTTTTCGGTGGTTATCAGATTTTGAACCTTTTCGGCGGCAAAGGCGAGTTTTGTTTGCCACGGTAGACCAAGTGCTTCCACCGCCGGACTGCCGCATTCCCCAGCTGTGACGGTGCAGTTTGACGCGGTCCATTTCGTCACCGTCCCTGCAGTACCGGCCCCAGCCGAGCCTTCACCGCTAACTTCGCATTCCAGCGTCACCCCGGTTGCTGTGTCAGCGAACTTCAGTTTCCCTTTCGCGATTGTTCCCGCCGGTTCCGATAGTTTCGCCCCACCCTGCAGCCATTCGAGGGAGCCGGCACCTTCCAGCGCTGCTACTCCTTCGAACCCAGTTGGCGGTGCTACCGTGATTGCTCCTTCCACCTTACCAGTTTTTTCGCCACCACCTTTCAAACAATTCGTTTTTGCCGATTCTCCGTCGAAGCGCTGTTTGACGGTGCCAGACACTTCGTTTTCTATGTTGGCGCTGGTGTTGAGGCCGCAATTATCAGACTCCCGTATACCTCCCACTTCGCATTCAAAAGCTAGCTCTGGCGTTCCGCTTCCGCCGCTTACGATCCGGTCTCTGTACTGTTCGCCTTTCTTGTACAGTTCTGTCTTCCACGGGAGGTTAACATCCTGAGCGCTCACGAGCACGCAGGCGTTGGATCCTTTGCAATTGGTAAGGCCGTTTATCTTGCCTACGCCCCCAGCTTCGATGGAGCCAGTCGGTGAGATTTCGCACGTAACGGCCAGATTGTTCGTAGTATCGGTGATTGTGAGTTTCGGGGTTTGTTTCACCGTAAACGCGCTCGTCACTTTCACGTTTACGCCGCCTTGTGCCTTGACAGCCCATTCCGGCGCCGCGAGCGCCGAGCTTGCCATCACCGCACTCAGCGCGGCCACTGCCATAATCACGACGAGCATACTCCTGTACACGTGTCTCATTTGATGCTTCCTTTCGTCTCATTCGCCGCCGAGTCGCTCAAAAGCGAACCCGGCGCCGGTCTTGTCACCAGCACGCCCACGCGGGACGAACCGCCCACCCAGGCGCACGCTTTGGAAGTCCGTAAACCGGGCTACTTCTTCTTCCGCCTGCCCTTGCCGTGATGCTTCTTGTGCTTTGCGGCCCCATTCGCCTTCGTGCAGCCCGTCACACCGATCTTCGTGGACTGATGGATCGTCGCGCCGTTCTGCCCGACGAATTCCGTCGGCATCGCAAGCGGCGCCGAGACGGACTGCTTGGTCTTCACGGTCACGTGCTCGAGGTGGCCGCGGACGCGGCGGGTGACGCGCTTGCCGACCGTTACGGTCCTCGTCGTCGAGCACAGGTTGCCGTTCGCCGCGAGCGCGGAGAACTTGCCCTCGGGGAGCGTCAGTTCGAAGCTCGTGACCGGTTGGTCGGGGACGGTCTTAAACGTGCTCGAGGTAATCCCGGCCTTGCTGATGAACGTCGAGCCGACGAGGTCGATCGTGACGCCATACCCCTGCAGCACGACGATCAGGCTCGGGAACGCTTCACCGCCGTGGCTAACGAAGATCGCCGGTCCTTCAAGCGGGACGGGCAGGATCGGCGTGATCGCCCTGGCGTGACCGATGAACGACGCCGCGGGACAGCCAGCAGGGTTCGCGTTGAACTGTGCCGCGGTGCACGCCTTCTGCAACGTCGTCAACCGCGACGGGAGCTGCTTGGGCAGATCCACCTTGACCCGTGCGATGTTGGCCTGCGTACCCTGCCGTGCCACCGGGTAGGTCAACTTCACGTTCAGGCTCGCGCCGTTCGCTTTGCTGGTCTTGCCGGAGGTTGAGACCTTGAAGATCGGTTTGAACGCCAGGTTCGCGCAGTTCGCGGCCTGGAACGGGCTGGTGATCGTCACGGGGACCTGGTCTGCCGGGTTGGAGGGGTCCGCGCCGCCCCCGATCACCGTTGCACCGAAGCTCATCGGGTTGCAGCTGGTTGGGTTGAGCATGAAATCGTGCTTGTCGATGTAGACACGGATGTCACGGACATGGACGACGATCCCGCGGATGATGTGCGGGATCTGATCGGCCGCGCCCGCAGGGATGCTCACGGCCGCCGTTTCCGGGTTGATATGCAGCGGCAGATGCACGACGACGGTGCCGAGGTCGAACGGCCCGACCTTCGCTGATGTGATCGCCACAATCGAGAACGGCGCCCCTTCGAATGGGCCGGCCCAGTAGACCTTCCCCGGCGCGTAGGCGAGCACCGACCCGACACCCGCACCGACGAGGGTATGGCCGATCTGGCTCGCCGCCGGACAGGACGGGTCGGCTTCCTCTTCGGTGCCAGTCTTGGTTCTGGCGAGCGCGATGGCCACTTCAGAGCAGAACGGGACACCCGAGAGGTTCCCCGTCAAACCCGGCGGGAGCTGCGAGGAGAACCCGGTTATCTCCTGTTCGCCATCATTGCGGGTGATGCGAATGTCAAGCGGGCTGTAGGCGCCCGCGTTGTTGTCGAGCGTACCGGCGGAGACTCCGGGATCAAACGGCGGGACCCCACCGGACGGGCAGGGGCTGTTTTCTGCAAAGCCCAGGGTGATCGAGAACGGGGGAGCGAGCTCGCTCAACACGCCTTGCGGTTCAGACCACGGGCTCAGCCCCGCCGATACCTGATAGCTACCGCACGCCGAAGGGCTCACCAAGGGTGAGGTGGGACCCTGGATGAACTTGAACACAAACGCGCTGAACGGCACCGGTGGCAGGCCCGGCACGGACGCCAGCCCAGCGGCCGAGGGCACGCCTTCGAACGTCGTGACGAGCTGGCCGGTCACCGGGTTCGGGGCGACTTCGCCGGCGAGCTTGGCGATCACGCCACGTTCGGGGAAGCGGATCACGACATACAACGCGATCAGCGACCCGAACGGGTGTTCAAAGGAGTGGAACGGGTTGGCGTAGGGCTGCGCGATAAAAACTGTCCCGGTGCCCTTTTCCTTGAGCGCGGGGGTCACGACTTCCACCGACCCCAAGGTGGAATCGTTCGGACAACCCCTCGTGGCGGAGACTTCTAGCTGTTCTTCTTCGTACTCTGCCTGGGTACACGCTCCCAACCCCGTGCCCGCGGAAGGGTTGACCGTGATCCCTTCGGGCAACGTCACGACCGCCTTCTTCAACGTCGACGTCGCGAGCCCGTAAGCATTGTCGTAGGTCTGCTGCACATCCAGGTTGACGTCCAGCCCCGTCGGCGCGGACGCATGAGTCGTCGTCGGTTCGGCCGTGAACGTCGCGGGGAAGCTCAAGCGGTCACACCCCACGATCGGACCGAACGGCATCTTCGTCGGCGGAGGGCTTTCGCTTTCGCCGGGGTGCTCCCACGACGTGGCCCTGAAGACCGCCGCAAACTGTTTGCCTTCGCCTTCACACGACGTCGGATTGGTGAAATACGCGGCGGGAGCGACTTCGGAGGAGACGCCGAAGTGACCCTGAGGCGGCAGGCCTTCGGGCTTCCAGCGCCACGGGTCGTGGATCGGGTCCGCCGGCACACCCCACACCGTCAACGAGACAAAGTCGAGCTCGGCGAGGCTCTCGTTGGTGTTGTGGAACGCGACCGTCAGACCATAATCGCCGGGACGCACCGACACATTGCCCTGAATGTTAAAATTACCGATGACGGTGAAACCGAACTTTGCGGCTTCACCCGGGTTCGGAGAGAGATTATAGACCGCCTCGGCCGTGTTGAGCGGTTTCCCTTCGTTGTCGAGGATCACGATCGCCACCCCGATCTGAGTATCGATCGGACACACGCCCTGGGCGAACAGCGCGGGCGAGCACGTCGGCGTGTCGACCAGATCGCCGGCGAAACCCGGCGGCTCTTCGGTAATCAGATCCTTCGGATCACCAGCCAGCGAACCAGTCGTATTTACCGTGTTGAACGCGATCGACGTCGTGATATCGGGATGAGCACCCGCCTGGGTGCTCGACAGCGCGGTCGTAGCACCACCCGGGGAGATGCCGAAGCTCGCTGCTTGTGTTTCGGAGATCGTCGTCGGGGTACTCATCGACGCATCCACAGCGCCACCACCCGTCACCCGCACAACATTCGTCACCGACGCGCTCGCAGACACGTCCACCGGGAACTTCAGAATCAACTGATCGTCCGGGACGACAGTACCCGTGTATGTGCACGAGCTGAGTCCGCAACTGAAACCGGCGCTCTTGCCTGTGAGCCTGTCTTCACCGGAAGCGCCAGCCGCTGCGGGCTTGAGCCCTTCCGGCAGTTCCTCGGTGACCGTCACCGGTTCGCCGTCGCTCGACGCGCCACCCGTGTTCGTAACCGCGACCCTGTAGTAATCTTCGCCTTCGCTACCCGCCTTGAAGATCGTCGGCACCGACACCGACGTCACCGTCCACTGCGGCCCTTCAGCCTGAGCGAGGGCAGGAACAGCCGCGAAAGCAAGCAGCGCAAGGGACACTACAGTTGTTGTGATGACTCGTCGCATTACTTGACCCTCCGGTTGTTGCTGGCTTTCTTCGCTTTCTTAGCCGCCTTCTTTGCTTTGGCCTTGACACACTTGTTATGCTTCTTGATAAAGCCCTCTTTGCACTTCGCGGTCTTCTTTGGCGTCACTTTCTTTGTTGGCGGGGAGGCGACTTCGGTCGTGAGGTTGCCGGCTCCGGAGAACGTCAACGAGCCTGGGGTCGCGTCGATCGGCGTCGTAGCCGGGTTCTCACACGCGTTGCCTTCACACGGACCCTTGCCGCCCTGCACCGGAAAACCAGCACCGATACGCGCGTCATACAAGTCACCGGATTCATCGGTGTCCTGGGGCACCAGCCGCGCATGCGTGCCGAAGAACACGTTGGAGCCATCGGCGCTCGCGCCGAGGAAAAACGACGGGCTGGGCTCGTGCCCCGAGCTGAGCAGATGCACACACCCCGCAGCCAGTTCGCAGCCCCCCTTCCCCCGCGCCTCCCACTCAAACACATCCTGCGTATGGTTATTGGCCTGCGATACCAACGGATCGGCCGAATCAAAAAACACATACGATCCATCGTCGGACATAGCGCGCACCGGGCCCTCAGCCGGCGCGCCACCACCCGCCCCATGAGCGAAGTACGCATCGGACACCGGCGGCGCGCCACTGCGATCACACGAAACACACACAATGTCTCCGCTCAACGAATCATACCGATACACCTCATTGCAGTGCCCGAACTCTGCTGCTTCCGTCTCAACGTCGGTTACTGGGCAATCCCCATTCCCCGGGGCATGACTTGGTTCGGCCGTGCTATAGCTGGCCAGATCGCTCGTGGAGGCGAACAACAGGTACCGACCATCAGGAGTCGTATACCAACTCGCGTCCGGCGCAAGCGCAACCTCCAACGGGATGTTTTTGGCGGCGCCCCGCCCCCACCACGTATCACTTCCTGCTGAGGACGGATAGTCGCGCCTATCGACCGTGGCGACATAGACTGTGGTGTTGGTCCGCGTGTCATGCCGGTAAAGGTTGACTTCATGTTCGCCGACAGATGGTGCGCCGTACGCGAGCCGGCCAAAGGCGGTGAAATACACCACAGAACCATCAGCGTTTATAGCAGGCACGGTGTACACACCACCGGCGGCTTTACCCGATTCGCCCGCCGAGATGCGGGTCAGCATCCCAGTTTCCGTGTCGTACTCGTACAGCTCGGGATCATGCATATTGTTGACGTTGTGACCGGCATCGTCTTTCGTCAATTCGGTTTCCGAGACGAAGAACACCTTCGAGCCGTCTTCTGAAGCGCCCGCATAGATCGACGGCGCGACTTGTCCTTGAGGAGACCATCCGGCTTCCGGTGACGATACGCGTACAGTCGTGCCTTCCAGGCGCAGATAGAGCTGCGGCACGTTACTCGTCGCACCGTTCCAGCATTCCTTGGTCGATGGGGTGCCATCGGCCACCACATAGGGATCCGGTGCGGTGAAGAATATTCGGGAACCGTCCGCTGACACAGCGTTACGGCGCGACCCAGCAATTGCGCTCTGGCCGAGGAGCGCGCCACAACGGAAAGGAGCGCCTTTGCCGTTGACGCTCACCAGCGTGAAGGTCCCGCCGGCGTATTCGTAAAGCGCTTTACTGCCTGGATCCTGGGTTTCGTCTCCCGTAACGACAGTGTGATCTGAGCTTTCAAGGACAACGTGGCTCAGACCACGCGATGCGCCCGCGATCTGCGTCGTGGCCGTGTGCTCGCTTGTCGCAGTTTCTGAGTAGATCGTCGTGTAGGGACCACCCGGAGGACCGAGTAGACTCAATAGATTCGCGCCTCCCACGCTCGCCTTCGACCCAACGTAGTCGGCGATTCCGACCTGCGAGAACCCCGACGGGTCGAACACCTGAACTTTGATAGCCTGCACCCCGGGTGACGGAGACGCTAGAGACGATGTCTGCCAACCGTTGATTTCGCGCTTGAATACGTATTTACCCAACAAGAATTCTTCACCCGAGTCCGACGGATAACCAACATTCCCGTTGTCGAACGTGTGGGGGACCGTTTCGGGCTTGGTGAATAGGTCTTCTTCGCTGCCCTTGTTCGGCGGGGTGAGCAACTCGTAGGAACGACCGTCCGGCAGTCCGGGAGCGGTCGGCGCCAACGTCGTGAACGCAGCTTCAACACCTACTGTCGTTTCGGTCCTGCCTTCGATCTCGCTCGTCGCGACCACCCGAAACGCGTAGGTTGTGCCGGGGAGCAGAGGACCGATCTGCTGAACGACGCTCGCGTCCGCGCTCCCGCTCGCCCCACCCGAGCCGATTCCAGCGTCGGGAACCGGCGCCTTGACCCACGTCACACCATCCGAGCTGTATTCGAAATGGTATGTCGTAGCGGCGCCGAGCGGGTTTATCTGGGCGTGCAGATCCGCGAACGTGGAGGAGATGTTCGCCACAGAAGTCGAATCGACCCGTGGAGCGTGCGGGGCGGTGAACGCCAACGGTTCGCTTGCAGAAGTGCCGCCGATGACGCCTGATGTCTTTGCGAGCAGCCGGTAGCGGTAGGTGGTCCCAGAGGCGAGGCCGGCGATCTGGGCGTGCACGGGGTCGAAGGCTTCATTGGCGGGGATCGACGCGGCGGCGGGGACACAGGGGGCTTCCTCGGGCGGGGTGACGCTTTCGAATCCGTTGGCTTCGAGCTGGGCTTGGGGTACGTACTCGAACTTGCATTCGCTGAGGCCGGAGTGTTCGGGATTGACTCCCGCTTCGGGGTTGACGGCGCCGCTCAGGATGGCGGTGCTCGGCGTGCGCTGCGTCGCTTCGCCGAGCCTGACCGTGGGGTCGAAGAGCCCGGGACCGTACACCTCGACCGCGTGTCGCTGCAGATCTACGACATACAGGTCGCCGTGCGAATCGACGGTAATTTCGCCGAGTTCTGACAGCTTCGCACCTTCGGAGGTTTCGGTTATCTGGTGCAGGAACTTGCCCGTCGCGATGTCGAACTCGTCGACCACGCCTTTACCTTCTCGACTATTACCGTCGATAGAGACAAGCAGGTGATTGCTGAGGGAGTCGACGGCGATCCCTTCTGGAGTGCCCCCGAAGCCGCCACGGTCGTGGCTTTCGCCGAGGCCGGGGGTTTCGGCGCCGGTGAATTCGCGCAGGAACTTGCCGCTGGGTTCGTACTCGTCTATAGCGTTCTGACTGCCTTCTCCATTATTGACGACGTAGATGTTGCCGAGCGAGTCGACGGCGACGCTCGTCGGCGTCGGATGATTAGAGCCTTCGAAGGTTTTGCTCGGGGTGCCGGTGATCTGGTTGCCGGAGACGTATGACGAGCATTCTGGGCAGCCTTTGAAGTTGACGGGCACGCCGGATGAGTCGAGCTTCTCGATCCCCTGCGGCAACCCATCGCCGTTCGGAGGTGCGTCGTCGGCGCTGCTGTGGGCGACGTAAACGGTGCAGCCGGGGGAGCACGCCGAGGGGTCTTCCAAGAGATTGGTCGAGTTGTCGACGGCGACATGGGGATCCTGGAACGGGCCGAAGCGCTTGACGAAGGCGCCGGTTTTGTCGAACACTTCGATGTAGCTGTCGCCAAGACTTACGGTGTTGCCGCCGCTAACGTAGAAAGAGCCAGTGGAGCGATCAATGGCGAGCCCTTCAGGCAGCGTCAATACTTCCCTTCCTTCGAACACAGGGGGGTTTTTGCCTTCGATGTCGAGGGTTTCAAGGAACGCGTTTTCGTGTTCGGCGGAGTTGAACTTGTTGAGCGGGTATGGCGGCCCGTTTATCTCGCTGACCCAGAGATGGTCTTCGCCGTCGACGGCGAGGCCAGCGGGGCACTTGAAGCCGCTGGGGCAGCTGAAGGGGCCGCTGGTGGTGCCGGTGAGCTGGCGCAGGAACGGGCGGGTGAAGGCAGCCGAGGCGACGCCCGGAGCGAAGCCAACCACGCCGAGCACCGCCATCAGGGCGATGAGGATCTTTGTGCTTCGCTCGGTGCGGTTCACTTTGGTGCCTTTCTCTGTGGTGTGGTGCATGTCGTCAGTCCGTGGTGTGTGGTGGTGGTGATGGGCGGCCCGCCCACCCTCCCCGGGGCGGTTTTGGGAGGCCCCGGGGAGTTGGGCGCGTTAGAGGCTAGGGCGCGGTTACGGCCCAGGTTCCTTCGACAATCGGTATTTCCGTTTCGTGTCTTGCGAAGATCAGAATGGCCCCGCTCGTGCCGGCTCCTTCCAGCACTGGTTCACTTTTGAGGATCTCTAGGAGGTATCCTTTATAGGTGGGAACGACATGATGTTCGCCAGTCACACCGGCGGTATAGCCCTGGTAGACGCAGAGGTTGCCCGCTGTCGCTGACGGGCTTGCGAGACTGCCCGGACATGTTGTCCCATTTCCAGTTGCTTCGACATAATTTACTTCGGCTGCGCCGAGCGCTTTGGTCAACGGAAGCGTGAACGAGATCGAGGTGAACACGCTGCCTTCTGGTCCGCCTGCAAAGCTCCATGTTCCCGTCTCGGTCTTTTCGGAGGGGAGGGTCCCGCCGGCGGTCCAGGGTTCGCCTGGTGCGCCTGGTGCACCATTTTTACCGGCTTTGCCTTCTTCGCCTTTTGCACCCGTCGCGCCAGTTTCGCCTTTGGCGCCCGCCGCGCCCGCCGAACCCTGAGCTCCCGCCGTGCCAGCACCAGCAGCACCGGCGGGTCCTGCCGGCCCGGCGGTCCCGTTCTTGCCGTTGGCGCCCTTCAACGCCTTCAGCACCTTCGGACTGATCTGCTTCGTCGAGGTGATCACGTACTTGCTCGCGGCGTACGCGCCGCCGGTCATCGCGAAGACCAGCGCGAGCGTCATCGCTACGTTGGCGTAGGTGAGACGCTTGCGTATCGTTGAAAACATCAGATTACGGCTCCTCCCATTTCCTTTGCTCAGTCTTTTCAGGCGCATCACACGACCTCCCTGTTGTTTCCCGCGTGAGCGCGGATCGTTTGTGTCACCTGCAGGCCCTTGTCGGTCAGGCGCCATTCATTGCGCTCGCCCCGGGCGTGTCCGGGGCCAGAGTTCTCGGTCAAGCCCAGGCGCTCGAGCCGTGCCAAGAGCTTTGAGATCTGACCCTGGTCCGACACGCCGGCGATCTCCCCCGCGAGACGATTGCTCACCCCGGGCCGCTGAGCGATCGCTTCCAGCACCCGCGCGGTGCGATACGTCAGGCGCATCGGGATGCCCTCGAGCGGATCTTGGCCGGCGGAGACCGCATCCCGCGCGTCGACCGACCTGTCTCCGTTCACCGCATAACCCGGCGCCGGTGCCGGCGCGACACGCGCCTGCTCCCGGCGCGCCGCGGCCGGCCCGAGGTAGGGCAGCACGATCATGCCCATCAGCTGCAAGTGCAGATTCCTCAGCGGCTCGCGATCGCCGCGCAGCAACCGCGCGTAGACGATCGCGAACGCCGCGCCAACCAGACCCTCCGCGGTCAGCGACGGGCATTCCAAACCACGGGGGCCCTCGCCACTACGGCCCTCGTCCAACGCGGCCGCCAGCCCGCGCAATATCTCCTCGCGGCGCTCCAGCACACCCTGCGAGCCACGCAACGCCTGCACCACGCACACGCGCGCCAGCACCGGCTCGCGATCCAAAAACGACAGGATCGTCCACAAACCCCCGCGCACACGCTCCCGCCAGGACAAGTCCTCAAGGCCCGCATGGTCGATCTCCGCGCCGATTCGTTGCGCAGCGTCCTCCAACACCGCGACCAGACACTCCTCGCGGTTGGCGAACAGGTCATAGAACGTGCGCCGCGACACCCGCGCACGACGCGTGATGTTCGCCACCGTCGCATGCCCATAACCCAACTCCTCGACCGTACGCACCGCCGCCGCCAACAACCGCGAACGCTGCATTTCAGCCACCTGCACATGCGACACGGACACACGATCCCCACGCGCACCGGGACGCACACGCGCCACCGAAGCAGCAGTCCCCCCACGCGCGCGGGTACGTACCGGAGCACCCACAGCCATCACGCCACCCTCCCCACGAGAGGACCAGAAGCCCTACGAGTGGCCCTCCCCTTGAGAGGGGAACGAGCCCGGCGCGACTTGGCGGCTAGACCAGCAGCGCTAAGCGGACAAGAGAGAGAGAGAGAGAGAGAGATGAGTCAGCGCTGCTGACGCATCTACCTACGGAACCATCATGGCCCGCAGCAATCCCCGACACGTATGTCCCCAACGAACTCACGCGAAACCAGCTCCCTCACCGAAGCGATACAGGTCCCTCTCCACAAGAAACCCTCTTATTAGCGCTACCAAGGTCGACCACTCAGGGAAGACCCAAACCCGATCTTATGTTCAGCGCCCCTACGGACGCCACTACAAGAAACACTGTATAGCACCACATCACACATGTCAATACCGAACAGCAAGTCTACCGCCCACACCTCCCTGACACCACCAAAAGCGCCACGCAACGCCAACCGCTGCGATGAGCGGCGCCGACAGCAACCAGACGAAGGAACCGGCTCCCGGCTCACCCACCAAAACCCGAGACCGCCTCGCGGCCGACCGCGGATCGGATCGCCACCCGCTGCAGAACCAGTTCGAGCACCAATCCAGCTAAGCAGGGGCGGACTTTTCAGGCCGGCCGGAAACGGCCGGATGAAAACGTCTCGTCCCTGCGCCGCTCAGAGGATTTGGTAGAGGGGGCCGTCGCCCCCCTCGGGAGTTGTGAGCCGACCGCCCTTGGCGGTGATCGCCCCGCACTGCACACAGTTGGTGTAGTTGACGATCACGTCGACGTCGCCGTGCTCGGGGGCGTCCTCGGGAATCTCGTACACCCCCGCCGGGCACATCCACTTCCACGTCTCGGCGAGCTCGCGCGGCACGTGTTTCTGCACGCGGATGTGGTTGGGGGCGTCGTCGCGCGTCGCGTTGCCGGTGATGAACACCGACGAGAGCTTGTCGAACGTGTACTTGCCGTCGGGCTTGGGGTATGAGTCCTTGGTCTTGCCGATGAACATCGGCTGCGCGTCGTTGCGATGCAGCGCCCAGCGCCCGCCCGGAAACCGGCCTTTCGTCGCGATCATCAGGTTGATGATCGGACCGCCCTTGATCAGGCCTTTGGAGAACGGCTGGCGCGTGTTGCGCTGTTCCCACAGGTCCTTGCCGATGATCGAATCCTCGACGGCCTGCTCGTAGGGCTCGAACGACGATTCACCGCGCTTGAGCGCGGCGTAGATCGCCTCGGCCGCGAGCATGCCCGACTTGATCGCGTAGTGCACGCCCTTCAGCGACGCGAGGTTCACCATCCCGCCGGCGTCGCCGACGAGCACCGCTCCCGGCATCGAGACCTTCGGCATCGCCCAGTAGCCGCCGGCCGGAAGCGCCTTGGCGCCCCAGGCGACGCGCTCGCCGCCCTCGAGCACCTTGCGCACGAGCGGGTGGGTCTTGAACTCCTGCAGCAGGTCGTGCGCGGAGGTCGTCGCGTCGGCGTAGTCGAGGTCGAGCACGAACCCGATGCTGACGAGGTCATCGCCGGTCTTCTCGTCCTTCATCGGATACATCCACGAGCCGCCGACCTGGTGGTACTTCGCGGAGATCTTCAGCGGCCAGCCCGCGATCGTGTGGATCACGCGATCCAGCGGCTTGGGAACCTTCCAGACCTCCTTGACGCCGAGCTCCCACACTTGGGGCTCACGTCCCTGCGCCAGGTCGAACTCGCGGATCGCAGCGCCGGTGATGTGCCCCCAGCAGCCCTCGGCGAGGACCGTCGCCTGCGCCTTGATGTCCGTGCCCGGCTCGAAGTTTCCGAGCGGCTCGCCGTCCTTGCCGCGACCCTTGTCGCCCGAGCGGACTCCGACGACGCGGCCGTCCTGCACGATCAGCTGCGTGGCGGAGGTCTCGGTGAGGATGTACGCACCGGCATCCTCGGCCTGCTGCTGCTGGTAGCGCGCCAGCGCCGAGACCGAGATCACCTCGTTGCCGTGGTTGCGCTGCGGTGGCGGCGGCGGGATGCGGACCTTCGTCTTCCCGTTGGGCAGGACGTAGATCGCCTCCTTCTTGACCTCGCCGAACGCGAACCCCTCCTCACGCCACTGCTCGCGGGTCATGTCCGGGAACAACTCTTCCAGCGGCCCCGGACGCATCACCGCTCCGGACAGGTTGTGCCCGCCACAGGTCTTCGCCTTCTCGACCACCGCGACCGGGACTTCGCCCAGGCGCTCCATCGTCTCGGGATCGTCACCCAGCAGCTGCAACAGGCGGTTGGCGCAGGCCAAGCCCGCGGTGCCGCCGCCGACGATCACGACGCCGACCTCGATCAGCTCGTCCTCGTCGTCGAGGCCGCGCTTGACGAACTCCTTCTGGGAGTCCACCGGCGGCGGCCATGCCGCAGGCACGACCTTGCCGTTGCTCGAGCCGTTGTGCCCGGACATCGCGACCTACGACGCCTTCTTCGCCTTAACGGCCTCGGTGAGCTTCGGCAGGATCTTGTTCAGATCGCCGACGATGCCGAGATCGGAGAACTCGAATATCGGCGCGTTGGAGTCCTTGTTGATCGCGACGATGTTCTCCGAGGCCTGCATCCCGACCTTGTGCTGGATCGCCCCGGAGATGCCCGCGGCGAGGTACAGCTTCGGCGCGACCGTCTTGCCGGTCTGGCCGATCTGGGCCGCGTAGGGGTACCAGCCGGCGTCGACCACGGCGCGCGTGGCGGCGACGGCCGAGTTGCCGCCGAACGCGGCGGCCAGCTCCTCGGCCAGCTGAAAGCCCTCGGCCTTGCCGAGACCGCGACCGCCGGCCACGAGGATGTCGGCGCCCTCGATGTCAACGTCGGCGCCGCGCTGTTCGCCGCGCGTGAGCATCGTCGCCTGCCGGGCCTGCGGGCTGAGCTCGAAGCTGAGCTGCTCCACCACGGCATCTACGCCCGTGCCGGACTCTTTGATCTCAAACGCGTTCAGCCGGCCGATGATGATGCCCACGTCCGAGCGGTATTTGATCTCTGAGATCGCCGAGTCGCCCAGGATCGGGCGCTCCGCCACGAGCTCGCCGCCCTCCGCCCGCACGGCGGTGACCTCCATCGCCACGCCGGCGCCGAGGCGTGCGGCCAGTCCGGCGCCGATCTCAAAGCCGAGCAGTCCTCCGCCGAACAGCGCGTAGGAGTAGTCCCCACCGGAGATCGCCGCGGCCATCGCGTCGACCAGCGGCTGTGCCAGGCCCTCGGGACCCTCGGCGACGAGCACCTTCTTCGCGCCGTATTTGCCCAGCGATGCGGCCAGCTCCTGCGGGACGTTCTCCCCCAGCAGGATCGCGTGCGCCTCGCCGCCGAGCTCCGCGGCGAGCTTCGCGCCCTCGGAGACCGCCCCGAGGGAGTTCTTGTTGATCGCGCCGTCGTAATGCAGCGCGTAGACCAGGATGTTTGCCATTTTGATCAGTAGTTCCTTTCGCCGGCCTTATATGAGCTTGCGCTCGTCGAGCCAAGCGACGATTTTTTCGACGGTTTCGCCGGTGTCCTCGTCCTCGATGATCTCCCCGGCGGACTTCGCCGGCGGCGCCTTCGCCGAGACCCACTGGGCGGCCGAGTTATCGCCGCCGACTTTGGAGGCGTCGATCTCGACATCGCCGGTCGTGACCGTCTCCAAGGGCTTCTTCTTGGCGCCCATGATCGCCTTCAACGAGGGGTAGCGCGGCTCGTTGATCGCGTCGCCGACGGAGATGACCGCGGGCAGCTTGATCTGGACGGTGTCGTATCCGTACTCGGCCTGGCGCTCGCAACGCAGCGCCTGCGGGTCAATGTCCATCTTGATCACCTGCGTCAGCGAGGGCATGCTCAGGTGCTCGGCCACGACCGCGCCGATCGTGTAGCACTCGCCGTCGTCTGACTGCTGGCCGAGCAGCACCAGGTCGGGGCTCTCGCGCTGCAGTGTCTTGGCCAGCGCATATCCGGTCGCCGCCACGTCAGAGCCGGCCACGGCCGGGTCTGAGAGATGCACCGAACGGTCGGCGCCGAGCGAGACGGCCTTGTGCAGGGCGCGCACTGCGCTGTCGGGGCCCATCGTCACGGCGACGATCTCCTCGACGGGCACGGCGCCGCCCTCCTTGATCTGCATCGCCGCCTCGATGGCGTGCGTGTCATACGGGTTGAGGTTCTTCTCCCCGCTGCGGTCCATACGCCCCGTCGAGGGGTCGATGCGCTTCTCGACGGCGGCGTCCGGGACCTCCTTCACCAGGACGCATATCTTCATCTCTTCGGCTGCTCCTTTTGGGTCTGTTGCGAGGAATCCTACCCGATCCGATGGTTGACTGACGAGTCAATCAACCTGACGGGGACGGGCCGCATGCTTGTAAAAGGCTGATTTGGTGGGCCAGGCCACGTGTGGCCTGGCCGGAACGGTCGCATGCGACCGTTCCCACGAATGGCGCATGCGCCATTCGACCGACCGGCGCATGCGCCGGTCGGCGGGTCGGCACATGTACCGACCCGAACTGCCCACACGACTAGCTATCTGTGACCGCACCGCGGATGAAGTCGACGATCGACTGGGTCGAGGCTCCCGGCGTGAACACCTCGGCGACGCCCAGCTTCTTCAGCTCGGGGATGTCCTCGGCGGGAATCGTGCCGCCGACGGTGACGAGCACGTCGTCGATGTCCTGCTCGCGCAGGAGCGTCACGATGCGCGGCACGAGCGTCATGTGCGCGCCGGAGAGGATCGACAGCCCGATCGCGTCGGCGTCCTCCTGGATGACGGTCTCGACGATCTGCTCGGGGGTCTGGTGCAGGCCCGTGTAGATCACCTCCATGCCGGCGTCGCGCAGCGCGCGGGCGATGATCTTCGCGCCGCGATCGTGCCCGTCCAGGCCGGGCTTGGCCACGACCACGCGGATCTTGCCGCGGTGCGTTTCAGAAGACGACGCGGAGGCGGTTTCAGACGTCATGAGCAGGCAGGTTATTCGCGGGAGTGCCCGGGCGTGCCCACGTGGTCTGAGATGAGCCGCCCCAGCCCGCCCAGCGCGGCGGCTCCGGCGAGCCCCGCGAGGACCTTCAGGCGCCGCCCGAGACGATCCAGGCGCAGGATCTCCCAGCCCTCGTCCAGGGCAATGCGGCGCAGGTCCGGGTCGGGGTTGACGACCACCGCGTGGCCGACGGCGCGCAGCATCGGCAGGTCGGACTCGGAGTCGGAGTAGGCGTAGGAGCAGGACAGATCGATCCGCTCCCGCTCGGCGAGCTCGCGCATCGAGAGCACCTTCCCCTCGCGGTAGTTGAACGGCCCGGCGGCCCGTCCGGTGTAACGGCCGTCGACGACCTCCGAGCGCGAGCCCAGACCGCCGTCGAAGGCGAGCACGTGCGCCAGCAGGTCGGCCATCTCCTGAGAGGCGGCCGTCACGATGTACACCAGCCTGCCGGCGTCCTGATGGGCGTAGGCGCGCTCGAGCATCTGCGGATACAGCCGCGGGAGCACGCCCGCGAGCACGCGCGGGGAGAGCCGCTGCAACTCGCGCACCGGCACGTCGGCGATCATCTCCCCCACGCGCCGGCGCACCTGATCGGCGCGGTCGTCGGTGGAGCCGCGCAGGCGGAAACGCAGGTTCTCATACGCGTCGCGCGCCAGGCGACGGCGCGTGATCATGCCCGTCTCAAAGGCGGCCCGGGCGAAGAAGATCCCCGACGAGCCCGCCATCAGCGTGCGATCGAGGTCGAAGAACGCCGCCTCGCGCAGAGCCGTCGGTTCGCGGGAGATCTCCTCCTGCGTAGACACACGGGGCGCAGCCGGGGTCGAGCTCATGCGGATCGCGGAACGAGCGCCCTCAGACGCGCAGGATCACGGCGTCGCCCTGACCGCCGCCGGAGCAGATCGCCGCGCAGCCCAGGCCGCCGCCGCGACGGCGCAGCTCGTGCACGAGCGCACCCAAGAGGCGTGCGCCGGAGGCGCCGATCGGATGGCCGAGCGCGACGGCGCCGCCGTTGACGTTGACACGGTCCTCGTCGATGCCGAGCATGCGGATCGAGTTCAGCGTGACCGAGGCGAACGCCTCGTTGATCTCCCACACGTCGATGTCGCCGGGCTGCAGACCGGCCTTCTCCAGCGCCTTCTTTGCGGCCGACGCGGGCGTCCTGGCGAGGTAGGCGAACTCGTCGGCGGACTGAGCGTGGGCGACGATCTCGGCCAGCGCCTCGCGGCCGTTGGCGGTGGCCCACTCCTCGGATGAGACGACCAGCGCGCCGGCGCCGTCGTTGACGCCCGGGGAGTTGCCCGCGGTGTGCGAGCCCTCCCTGCCGACGAGCCCCGGCAGCGCGGCGAGCTTCTCCAGGGAGGTGTCCCGGCGCGGACCCTCGTCGATCTCGACGACCGTGTCGCCCTTGCGAGCAGGGACGGTGACGGGCACGATCTCTTCGGCCATACGCCCCTCGTCGGTGGCCTTCAGCGCCAGCTCGTGCGAGCGCAGCGCCCAACGGTCGAGATCGGCTCTGGTCAGCTCGAGCTCGTCGCCGATCGCGGTCGCCTCGACGAACATCTGCTTGCCCGAGAACGGGTTGGTGAGACCGTCGTGGACCATCGCGTCAAGGGCGGTCACGTCGCCCATGCGAAAGCCGAAGCGCGCTCCCGGCAGCAGGTAGGGCGCCTGGGACATCGACTCCATCCCGCCGCCGATGCCGACCTGCACGTCCCCGGCGCGGATCGCCTGGTCGAGGAGCACCGTGGCGCGCAGGCCGGAGGCGCAGACCTTGTTGATCGTCTCCGAAGAGACCTCCTTGGGGATCCCGGCTTTGATCTGGGCCTGGCGCGAGGGGATCTGGCCCTGGCCGGCCTGCAGGACCTGGCCCATCACGACGTGCTCGATCTGCTCGGGGGCGACCTGCGCCCGCTCCAGCGCCGCCTCGATCGCGACGGCGCCCAGGGCGGTCGCTTCCAGCGTTGACAGGCCACCTCCCATCTTGCCGATGGGGGTGCGCGCGGCGCCGAGGATCACGGTCTTGGGCATGGGAACGGTGCTCTCCTGAGGGTCGGGGAAACGACGAGAGATCGAGAATGCTAGCGGGACGGGTATCGTGCCCGGACCCGTGCAGGTATCGAGCACTACACAACCGGGCAGGGACACGGATGCCGACACCGTCGCGGTGGGCGTGTTCGAGGGCGAGGATCCGCCTGGGGATACCCCGGCGGAGCTCGGCGAGCTGCTGCGCTCCGGCGAGGCGAAGCGTTCGCTGAAGGCCCTCGGCCTGACGCACGCTCAGGGCAGGCGCTGGCTGGTCATGGGCCTGGGCGAGCGCGCTGACATGACGCCCGAGCGCGCCAGGGTGGCCGCCACGGCGACACACGCGCGCGCACTGGAGATCGGCGCGCGTGAGCTGTGCGTGCAGGCGCCGCCCCAGGTCGCGGTCGAGATCGCCGGGGCGCTCGCGGAGGGGACGATCCTGGCGGACTATCGCTTTGACATGCACAAGTCCGCGCCGGCCGGGGACCCCGGCGGCGGGGAGGCGCCCAGCAGTGGTAATGCGACACCCAAGCGCCTGGAGCGCCTGATCGTGTCCGTCCCCGGCGAGAGCGGGGGCGGGGGCGAGACCGGAGCCGGGGCCGGCGGGAAAAGCGAGCTGGAGACACTCGTGCGCGACGCCGCGCTCGTCGCCGGGTCGACAAACGCCGCACGCGACCTGCAGAACCGGCCCGCCAACGACCTCACGCCGACGGCGCTGGCCGAGTACGCGGTCGGCCTGGCGGGGGAGATCGCGTCTCTGTCGGTGGAGGTGGAGGGGCGCGCCGGGATCCTCGCGCGGGGAATGGGCGCGTTCGCTGCGGTCGCGCAGGGCTCCGAGCAGGAACCGGCCCTGATCGTCCTGCGCTATGAGCCGCCAGACGGCGCCGGCTCCGACGGTCCGGTGCTCGGGTTCGTCGGCAAGGCGGTGACGTTCGACAGCGGCGGCATCTCGCTGAAGCCGGGGGCGAAAATGGCGGAGATGAAGTTCGACATGTCCGGCGGCGCCGCCGCGATCGAGGCGGTCGCGGCGATCGCCCGGCTGGGACTGCCGGTGCGCCTGATCGCCGTGGTCGGAGCGACCGAGAACCTGCCCAACGGACGCGCGGTCAAGCCCGGGGACATCGTGACGGCTCAGAACGGGAAAACGATCGAGGTCAACAACACCGATGCCGAGGGACGGCTCGTGCTGGCCGACTGCCTCTGCCACGCGGTGGAGCTGGGAGCGGAGCGGATCGTCGATCTGGCGACGCTCACCGGCGCCGTGATCGTCGCGCTCGGCTCTACATACGCGGGGTTGATGAGCAACGACGATGAGCTCGCAGCGCGGATCTCCGCCGCCGGCGAGCGCACGGGCGAGATCGTGTGGCGGCTGCCGCTGCACGAGGAGTACGACGAGCTGATCAAGGGGACCTACGGAGACCTCGACAACGCTCCGGAAGCGCGCAAGGCGGGCACGATCGTGGGCGGGGCGTTCCTGTCTAACTTCGTCGGGAACACGCCCTGGGCGCATCTCGACATCGCCGGCTCCGCCTGGGAACTCGGCCGCGCGTACGCGGGCAAGGGGGCATCGGGATACGGCGTGCGTCTGCTCGTGGAGCTCGCGCGGTCGTACTGCTCAGGACGCCACTGAGCTGCGCGATGCTTTGTCCTTACCGATAGCCGATCAGATGCGATCTACTATCGGCCAGCACGCCCAGCGACGCCCTGAGAAGCGTTGTTCCTAAGAATATGGACTTCGACCTCTCCCCCGATCACGAGCTGATCAGGCGCACCGTCAGGGAATTCGCCGAGGGCGAGGTGGCGCCGGTCGCCGAGGAGCTCGACCGGACCAAGGCGTTCCCGTATGAGATCGTGCGGCAGCTGGGCAAGCTGAACCTGATGGGCATCCCGTTCCCGCAGGAGTACGGCGGGGGCGGCGGGGACACGCTCGCGTATGCACTCGCGGTGGAGGAGCTGACGCGGGTGGACAGCTCGGTGGCGATCACGGTATGCGCGCACACCTCGTTGGGTACGCAGCCGGTGTATCTGTTCGGCTCAGAGACCCAGAAGCAGGAGTGGCTGCCCCAGCTGTGCTCGGGCGAACGGCTGGGCGCGTTCGGGCTGACCGAGCCAGAGGCGGGGTCCGACGCCGGCAACACGCGCACCCGCGCGCGCCTGCAGGACGGCGAGTGGGTGATCGACGGAGCCAAGCAGTTCATTACGAACGCCGGCACGGATATCTCGGGGATGGTGTGCATCACAGCCGTAACCGGCGAGACGGCGCCCGCGGCCGGCGGCGCGCCCGGGAACGGGAACGGCAGGGAGATCTCGAATATCATCGTCGCCAACGGCACGCCCGGGTACGAGCAGGGCGAGCCCTACCGCAAGATGGGCTGGAACGCATCGGACACGCGCCCGCTGACGTTCACGGAGTGCAGGGTGCCCGATGAGAACCTGCTGGGGCCGCGCGGGCAGGGGTTCAAGCAGTTTCTGCACATCCTCGACATCGGCCGCATCGGCGTCGCGGCGATGGGCGTGGGCCTCGCGCAGGGGGCGCTGGATCAGGCGCTGAAGTACGCGAAGGAGCGCAGGGCGTTCGGCAAGCCGATCTCCAAGTTCCAGGCGATCCAGTGCAAGCTGGCGGACATGTCGGTCGAGATCGAGGCGGCGCGGCTGCTTGTGTACAAGGCGGCGCGGGAGAAGGATGCAGCTCGCAACTTCACGCTGACCGCCGCCCAAGCAAAGCTCAAGACCGGCCGCCTGGCGGTGCGCTGCGCGGAGGAGGCCGTGCAGATTCACGGCGGGTACGGGTTCATCGAGGAGTACCCGGTGTGCCGAATGTACCGCGACGCAAAGATACTCACGATCGGCGAGGGCACTGACGAGATCCAGCAGATGGTGATCGCCCGCGCGCTCGGCGCCTAGCGCGACTCGCGCTCCAATAGCGCCGTGGCGGCGCTGGCGGGGTCCAGGCGCCGGGCGACGACCTCCTCGAGCAGACGTTGGAACTCGGCGTCCTGTTGCAGCTCATCCTCCAGGCGCCTGCGCATGCGGGCGGTGGCGATCGCGAGCACCTCGTTGCGCAGGTTGCGCGCGCGCCGCTCCTGCAGTTGACCCGCGGCGAGGATGTGCTCCCGGTGCTCACCCAAGCGCTCCACCAGCTCGTCGATGCCCACCCCCCGGTTCGCCTCGGTCTTGACGATCGGCACGCGCCAACTGCGGGCCGCCTCCTCGGTCGAGCGGTCGAGGTTGGCGAGCGACAGCACGCCGCGGATCTCTCGCACCATGGTGTCGGTGAGCGGGTGATCGGCCTTGTTGATGACGATCACGTCGGGGATCTCCATGATGCCCGCCTTGAGCGCCTGGATCGAGTCGCCCGAGCCGGGCATCAGCACGAGCACGATCGTGTCGGCGTGGTCGATGATGTCGATCTCGGCCTGACCGACGCCGACCGTCTCCACGAACACATCTTCGCGCCCGGCCGCGTCGAGCAGCAGCGCGGCCTGCAGCGCGGCCTCGGAGAGGCCGCCGAGCGCGCCGCGGTTGGCCATCGAGCGGATGAACACTCCCTGGTCGAGGAAGTGCTCGCTCAAGCGAATCCTGTCTCCCAGCAGCGCTCCGTGGGTGAACGGCGACGACGGGTCGATCGAGAGCACGCCGACGGTGCGCCCCGCTGCGCGCCTGGCCTTGGTGAGCGCGCCGATCAGCGTGGACTTGCCGACGCCGGGCGGCCCGGTGAAGCCGACCACGGCGGCGGCGCCGGTGTGCGGGTAGACCTCGCGCACGAGCTCCCAGCCCTCGGGGCGGTCGTCCTCGACGAGCGAGATCGCGCGCGCGAGCGCACGACGATCGCCGGCGAGCAGGCGTTGGGCGATGGTGGCGTCGGTCATTCGCGGGCGCAATCATCGCAGGGCGGGCGTCCGCCGAACCCTAGGGTCCACGTCCTGATATCTGCCATCCACGGCCCAGCCACCTCAACCCACCATCCATCGTGACACGAACCCGTACGATGCGATGCGATGGAGCCGTTGCTCGCCGACCCCGCCACGAAGGCGCCCGTCGAGGAAATCGCGGGCACGATACGTCGCGCGCCCGAGGAGCTGCGCGGCGGACCGTTGACGTTGTTGAAGTTCATGCGCGCGAACAACATGCTCAATCGCCACTACGCGCGGCTGCTGGCGCGCTACGCGCTGCTGAAGTTGCGTCACGGCAAGCGCCTGCAGACCGACGGGATCTGCTTCGTGTGCCCGGATGTGCGGTTTGAGATCGGCCGCGGAGCGAAGCTGCGGATCGGCCGCTGGGCGTGGATCGGGGACGGCAGCAAGATCAGGGTGCACGAGGGCGAAGTGAGCATCGGCGCCAAGACCGTGATGGGCCAGGAGTGCACGATCTCCGCCTACCAGCGCGTGTCGATCGGGCGCGAGTGCATCGTCGCCGACAGGGTGATGCTGATCGACTTCGATCACGGCGTCGTGGAGGTCGAGCGCCCGATCAGGCTGCAGGGCATCTACAAGCGCGATGTCCACGTCGGGCACAACGTCTGGATCGGCTACGGCGCGTGCATCCTGCGCGGTGTCACCGTCGGCGATAACTCCATCGTCGGGACGAGCACGGTGGTGACAAAGGACGTGCCGGAGAATGCCGTCGCAGGCGGCTCGCCTGCGCGGATCATCCGTATGCGCGACGCCCCCAGCTCGCTGCGTTGGGGGTGAGCGCCGCTCACATCGACAAGGCCCGCCACGGAGGCTAACTCTGCCGCGGGATCCAGGCTGTCGCAGGCGCCCATCGCGCCCGTTGACAAAGCAGCCCCGCCCTTGACCAGAACAAGGTCCCGGGCCCCTATCTGCGCCTGTGCTTCTTCGGTCTCTCGCTGAGCAGGATCGAAACGTATTTCGTCGTCCCACCGGTCACGGACACGCGGGCGGTCGCCGATAGCCGGTGGTGCCTCGCCTTGGCGAGCGCGTTCTTACCCGTATGCGTGAGACGAACGAGGATTGTGGCGCTGTGGCCTGCCGTCAGCGAATACGAGCCTCTGCCTAGAACAAGCGTCTCCCTCTTGGACTTCGTCCTCCCGTGATGGCGGTGCTTGACCACGATCTGCTCGGTCAGTTCGATTGATCCCGTGCAGGTCGCGTTCGCGCAGGAGATCGGTACTCCGGCCGAGCTCCCGGACACGAGGATCTTGGCGCTCAACAGCGTGATTTCGGGCTTGGGCGGAGGTGGAGGCGGCGGTACCGGCACCCTCAGGGTGTTGCTCACGGCACCGGCGCTGCCGTTTTTGTTCGTCGCGGTGACCTTGCAGGCCAGCCCGGCTCCCTGATCGGCCGCTTGGACGACATACGTTGCCGCGGTCGCGCCGGCGATCGCGCTTCCGTTGCGCAGCCATGTGTGGGTGAACGTGGGTGCGGGGCTGCCTGTCCACGACCCGTTCGAGCAAGACAGCGTCTGTCCCACCGCAGGTGTTCCCGATACGACCGGTCCCGCGGTGTTGACGGGGGCTTTGCGTACAAGCGCCGCGTTGATCCCCGGCGTCGTGCTCCCCTGGTTGGCAGTCACCAGGTTGGCGCTCGCGAAGGTCGGCTCATCGTTGTAGAACTGGGCTATGTAGGGAATACCGCTTGCCGAACCGGCAAACTCGATCTTGTAAGTGCCGTTCGCCAACCCCGGAATCGTATATTGACCGTTCGCGTCGGTCCTAGCCACCCCCACGAAGGCTTCGCCTGGTCCAATCGCGAATACGAAGGCCTTTGACACGGGCATGTGTGTCGAGGCGTCCGTCACCGTACCTGAGATCTCACCGCCAACCTGCAGTTCCGCGTCGATCCCGAGTGTGATTACCCCCTGGGTCACCGTTACGGAGCTGGCGGCCGCCAAGGACGACGCACCTTTATAATACTGCGTCACGTAGTTGAGGCTGCTTTCAGGGTCCGGAGAGAATTCGACCTTGTATGAGCCCGCTGCCAAGCCTCTGACCGTGTATTCACCATTCGCTTCGGTGGTGGCAAAGCCCACCGGGAATTCCTTGCCGGTCGCTTCGCGCAGGGTCACTTCGATATTCCCCAGACCTTTGTGTGTCAAAGCTTCCGTCACCGTACCTTTGACTTCACCGCCCTGCTGCATTTCCGCGTCAATTTCTGACGTAACTCCCGCACCGACCGTCACGGGCTGCGCTTCGGAGAACGAGGACTTGTCTTTGTAGTACTGAGTGACGTAATTGAGCGTGCTTTTTTCAAAGGGCACGGCGAATTCAACATCGTATTCGCCGCTGGGCAGTTCAGAGATGGCGTAGTTGCCGCCTGCGCCTGTAGTCACGCAGTGTTCACCAAATGGGCCTTCGAGTTCACCGCTCACCCCGTACGCGCAGACTTCGATACCTTCAAGCCCTATGCCCCCTGCCTTCGTCACCGTCCCGGTGATCTGGCCGGTGCCTCCCGCCGCAAAGGCAGACGATGCGAGCATCAACAGCCCAACGCAGCCCAGCACGGCAACGAGCGCCCAGCGACTCCTGTTCTGCGGCCATCCACCCATGAGCCGGGACCGTAACAGGTCGCCGACGATCGGGGCGCAGTTCGTCAGGGCACGAGCAGGACCGAGGAATCAGCGCTCACCGCCAGCTCGCGCAGACCCTCATCGCCCGCCCCGGGCCCATCCTCCAGCGCCCGGGCGAGCGCGGCGCGATGCCCCTCGAAGCGCTCGTGGGCGTAAGGGACGGCCAGGCCGCGGGAGATCATGAAAGCCCAGTCGCTGGCCTGGAGCGCCAGCAGCTCGCGCACGGCTGCGGGTCCGGCACGCCCGGCGATGACGGCGGTGAGAGTCTCGAGCTCGGCCGCCCGCGTGGCGAACGCCTGCTCGGCGACCGCCGGGCCCGACCAGGTCGACAGGTCGCCGTCCTGCCCCCAGCTGCTCGCCTCCCACTCGGTGCGGCCTTCCGGCGATGCCGGGTCGCCTTCCGATAGCCCCAGGTCGCCCACCAACGGCGCCGGGTCGAAGCGGTGGAGAGCATCATCCAAGCGCACGAGCTCCAGGTCCTGTCTGGCGCACTCGGCGATGACGGCCTGCAGCCAATGAAGACCCTCATACCACCAGTGGCCGAGCAGCTCGGTGTCCAGCGCGCACACCGCCAGCCCGCCCCCCGGCAGACCGTCGCCGTCGCGGCGCAACCGCTCGCGGGTGCGAGTAACGAAGTCCGCGGCGTGCTCACGCGCGCGTGCAAGTGCCGGCGTGTGGTCATACGCCTCGCCGTCGTTGCGCCAGGGGTTGTGGTGGTGGATCGTGTGGCGGTGATAGTCGCGGTAGACGCCGTCGGCGGGGTAGCCGGACTCGCTCCATACGAGCGACATCGTGGCGCGGTCGATTCCGAACAGCACGACCCCGGAGTCGCACAGGAGCGGGCGCAGGTGCTCGCGCGCGCCGAGCCCAAAGCGGCTGGTGAGCTCGACGCACGTGGAGCGCACGCCGGCGGCGGCGAGGATCGGCTCCAGGTGAGGCGCGTGGGCGCACTCGGGCAGCCAGAAGCCCCCCCGCCAACCTTCAGGACCATCTCTGCGCGCGATGTCCCCGCGCCCGGCATCCTCGCCCCCGACGTCCCCGAACCCGACGTCCCCGAACCCGGCATGCCCACCGCCGAAGCGGTCGAGATGCGAAGCGATCCCGGTCTCGACCTGCAGCCGTGCGCCGACATCGGTCGCGAGCAGCGGCAGCACCGCATGCGTCGCCGATGAGGTCCATCGCGCGTGTGGCGCGAACGCTCCCAGCAGATCTCCGCCGCGCGCCGCCAGGCGCTCACGGGCGCGCTCGTAGTCGGCGCTCCACGCCCGTTCCAGCTCGGATGCAAGCCCGGGATGGCCGCCCGAGCGCAAACCAGAAGCGTCCTCGGCGTGGGTGAACCGGCGCGTGTCGTCGATGAAGCGATCCAGTCGCGCAGCGATGTCCGGCACGCCCAGCTGGTCGGCGAGGACCGGCGTGACCGAGAGCGTCAGGGGCGGATCACGCGAATCGAGCAGGTCGAGCAGCGGCAGGTAGCAGCCGCAGAGCGCCTCCCACAGCCACTCCTCGCCGAACGGCCAGGTGCCGAAGCCCTCGACATAGGGCATGTGCGTGTGCAGCACGATCGCGAGCGCGCCGCGGTCGTGCGAACGATTCACGACGGCCGGCAGACCGCGACGAAGTCCAGGGCCTTGTCCAGATCGGCCTCGCCGGAGGCGCGCAACGCGAAGTCCGACGCGGCGATCGATGGGGTGAAGCGGTCGTAGAAAGGTCTGGTCAGGCGCAACCGAGCATGCACGGAGTCCCAGCCCGCGCGCAGAGCGAGCTCGTGGACGCGGAGCTTGCGCGCGTGAAACAGCCCGTAGATTTCAACCGAGGCGAAGGTGCCACGGCAGAGCCGGTCGAACTCGGATGCGCGGTACTCGTGCACGTGCCAGGGGTTGTCCGAGCGCGGCGCGCCCGCGGGCGCGAGCGTGAGGACGTTGGGCGTGGACACGAACACGGTCCCGGCACTCGCAGCGGAGTCGACCAGCGAGCGGAAGTGCTCCAGCACGACCCCCGGGTCCCGGAGGTGCTCGATCGTTTGCAGGAACACGACCGCGTCGGCCCGCTCGGAGAAGCTCTCCACCAGGTCGCGCTCGAAGCGCAGGTTCCCGCGGCGGTAGCGCAGGCGCGCATGCTCGTGCGCCTCGGGGTTCGCATCCACGCCGACGACCTCGGCGGCCACGCCCGCGAGCACATTTGCGCCGTACCCCTCACCGCAGGCCATGTCGATCACGCGCAGCCCACCGACGCGCGTGGCGATCCACTCATACACGGCGAGGTGGCGGCGAAACCAGTAGTTCTCGGCCGGGACGTCCGGCAGCGTGCGCTCCCCCGTGAGCGCGAGCGGCGGCACGCCGGGAGGCTGGTCGCCCTGCTCATAGAGGGGCATATCGGCGTCCTTGGAAGCGGCCACGGCGGGCGAGTATACGAGCGCGGGTGGCCCGAACGCTCAGCTCAGAGTTCGGACCCCCGGGCGTTAGTCAGCTCAAGGGCGCAGGCCCTCAGGCGTTAGTCAGCTCACGGCGCAGGCCCTCAGGCGTGCAGCACGACGCTGCGCGTGACCGTGACCGCCGCGCCGGAGAGAGGCGTGAGCACGATCCGCACGGTCAGGGCCAAGCGCTTGTGACGACGCAGCGCGGTCTTGCCGGGCGCGGTCAGCGGCACGGCGAACGGCACGACGCCGGCCCGTACAGACGAACGCAGGAAGTGCCCGATCCGGACTTTGGGCGGGCGGTGGGCCTTCGCCAGCGACGCGCCGGTCGCGAACAGATCGACCTCCAGTCGCCCACCCGCCCCCGACCGCGAGATGTCAAGCGAGCCGTGCAGGGAGGCGCCGTGCTGGCTGGAGCCAAGCGACGGAGCGCCGAGGAGCGGCGAGCCGGAGAGGGGTTCGATCGGCGCCATCGGGGCGATCGTGGGAGCTGGGGTCGTGGATGACAACGTGGCGGTGGGCACAGGAGGGTTGGCCGGCGTAGAGAGCGGGGACGAGGCGGTCATGAACGTCTGGTCGGCGCCCGGCACGACTTCCGATGACGTGTTCTTGGCCACCAGCCGGAAGTGGTAGACCGTCCCAGGACTCAGCGCCATCAGAGCGGCCGACGCGACGTGGCCGGTGTGGTCTTCGCCGACCGGAACTTCGGCGGTCGTCTGCCCATAGGTGTTGGTCGCGCCCCATTCGAAGAAGTATTTCGTTGGTCGACCATCGGGATTGACCGTGCCTTTGAGCGTCGCGCCGGTTTCGGTCACCGACGTGGCTGCGCTGGTCGTCGCCATGGGTGGCCCCGGAGGCGAGGTGGTCGTGAAGGTCTGATCGGCGCCGGGTACGACGCCCGATGAGTTTTTGGCGACGAGCTGGAAGTGATAGATGGTCCCAGGCGCGAGTCCGCTCAGCATGGCCGACACCGGAACATCTGCCGTGCCTTCGGCGGCGGGTTCTTTGAGGGTTTCCTGTCCATAGCTTGCAGTGGTTCCCCACTTGAAGAAGTATTCCGTGGCCTTCCCCTCCGGGTTGACGGTCCCTTTGAGCGTCGCCTCGTGTTCGGTCACCGAGGCGGCTGCTTCGGTGACCGCGATGGGTTCGCCTACGTTTTTGACCGTGATCGTGCCTTTCATTTCGCTGGGATGCACTGTGCAGATGAACGTGTACGTCCCAGGTTGGCTGAACGTGCATTCGCCTTGCCAGCTGATCGCGCCGGTCGGTTCGCCCGCCGCGACCGGAATCCCGGTGCAACTCGGCGTCGCCCCGGCCGAGCCACCGGTGAACTTCAAGCCGTGGGCATGGTTGCCGTACGGGTTGCTGAACTTCACGACCCCGCCGGAACTAACAGTGACCTGCGACGGATGCCAGGCGTGGGCTTCTTCGCCGTAGAGGCCACTCCCGGGTTTGTTTTCGGCTTCGATCGTTTCCGGGCTCGTTGCCGAGCTTGGGATCGCCGGCAGGACCATCATGGCGATGCCAAGCAGAGCCACCATAAGTATGCAACGCCTAAGGGCGTATCCCGCTAGGCCCGCACGTCTGGATGCGCCCGATGGCCTTCGCGGAGCTTTGTCCTCGGGCTCAACGTGGCACCACCATGCCTTCGCCCTTGCGTCCGCGCTCCGCTTGACCCTAGACCGCCCCAGCCGCACCCTCCTATCGGGATACGCCCTAAGCATGCTCGACCACCGATCGGGTGACCGTTACGGCCGTGCCGTGGACGGGCGTGAGCACGATCTGCACCGTCAGCGCCAGACGCCTATGACGGCGCAACGCAGACCTGGCCTTCGCGGTCAGAGGCACGGCGAAGGAGACGACGCCGGCGCTCAGCGACGAGCGCACCAGCCGTCCGACGCGCACTCTGGACGGATGCTTGGCCTTCGCCAGCAACGCGCTCCTGGCCAGCAGATCGACTTCCAGCCGTCCTCCGGCGCCCGCCTGGGATACCTTGACCGAGCCGTGCACGGACTTGCCGTGCCGGCTTCCGGCGAGCTTGACCGCCTGGGCCACGCTGCCTGCCAGCGGCGAGCCGGACGTGGTTTCCGAGCCGGGTTCGCCGGGCGTCGTGGTCGTCGGCGTCGTGGTGGTTGTCGTCGTCGGCGTCGTCGTAGTCGTCCCGTTGGGGTTGACGGTGATCGTGCCGGTCATTTCAGTGGGATGCACGGTGCAGATGAACGTGTAGGTCCCAGGTTGGCTGAACGTGCATTCGCCTTGCCAGCTGATCGCGCCGGTCGGTTCGCCCGCCGCGACCGGAATCCCGGTGCAGCTCGGCGTCGTCCCGGCCGTGCCACCGGTGAACTTCAGGCCGTGGGCATGGTTGCTATACGGGTTGCTGAATTTCACGACCCCGCCGGCGCTCACGGTGACCTGCGACGGATGCCACGCGTGTGTTTCTTCCCCGTAGAGGCCACTCCCGGGTTTGTTTTCGGCTTCGACCGTTTCCGGGCTCGTTGCCGAGCTCGCGATCGCCGGCAGGACCACCACGGTGGCCCCGAGCAGAGCGGCTACGGGGAAGAGCAAGCGCCTACGCAGTCTCATCACGATCTCAGCCCGCCTTTCTCAATTGGATGACCCGACACTGAGCCGATCGAAGATCGACCGGGCGCCCCCGCCGGGCGCCTGCGCGCCCGCGCGCGAAGTACCGTCGAAGACAAGGACGCCGCCACACGGCGAACCTTCCCGGCGCTACAGTCGCGGGACTGGAACGATGGTTTCCTCGCCTGGCCCTCGACCGCATGACCGGGAGAGGCTGCCATCGACAGACCGATGAGAACGCTCGATCCGCTATCGCTGACACAGCACGTCGACCGCCTGTATCGCGCGGCCTGGGCGTTGTGCGGGCGCAGGGAGGATGCCGAGGATCTCGTGCAGGAGACGTTCGCGCGGGTGCTCGCGCGTCCGCGCGTGGTGCGTGGCGAGGACGACCTGTACTACCTGATGAGAGCGCTGCGGAACACGTTCTTCACGACCAGGCGCACGGCGAGCCGCAGGCCGGTGACGGGGGCCACGCTCGAGGACGTCGCCGTGACCGACCCCCGGCCGATGGGCCGGCCGGAGCAGGCGATCGAGGTGCAGGAGCTGTACGCGACGATCGCCCAGCTGCCGGAGGACTTCCGGCTGGCGCTGGTGGCGGTGGATGTGCTCGGGCTGTCCTACCGGGAGGCGGCGCGCGCGCTGAAGGTGCGCGAGGCGACGATCACGACACGGCTGTTCCGCGCACGCGGGCAGGTCGCGCGCAGGTTGACGCCGCCGGACGAGGCGGAGCGCGACTCGTCGCCGGACGAGGCGGAGCGCGACTCGCGCGGGCGCACGGGGAGGCCCTCCGACCCCGAGCAGACATCCGATCGGCCCGGCGTCGCCCGCGCGGGGGTGCAGAAAGAGCAGGCCCACCGGGAAGAGACACGAGCGAGTGGAGTCTTGCCCAGTAGAGGAACACCATGAGCGATCCGCACGCAAGCACCCGATCCGAGGCAGAGCACGAGCACGTGGCAGAGCTGCTGCGCGCGGTGGACGTGTGCGCGCCGGAGACCCTGCACCGTCGCGTACAGGAGATGGTGGCCCCGCGCGAGCGCAGCGCCGGCCGATCTTCGAACGGTCGTGGCCTGATCGCCAGCCGGTGGAAGCCGACGCTCGCGGCGATGACGGCGGCCGCGGTCGCGGGTGCGGCGATCGCGCTGCTGACGGGCGGTGCAACGCAACAGGGCGTGAGCCTAAGTGCGGCCTCCGGACTGACGCTGCGTGCCGCGACGATGGCCGCGCCGAGTGAGAGCACAGCGCACGCCGCCCAGCTCGACGTGGCGGTCGACGGCGTCCCGTTCCCATACTGGAAGGAGCACTTCGGCTGGCGCTCGACCGGAGCCCGCACGGACACGGTCGGCGGGCGGACGGTCATGACCGTCTTCTACTCCGGCGCGGATGGCAGCCGGATCGGCTACGCGATCGTCAGCGGCACGCCGGCTCCCGCAACGAGCGGCGGGACGGTCTCCATGCGCGGCGGCGTGCCGTACCGGCTGCTGCAAGAGCACGGCGCGCCGGTCGTGACGTGGCAGCGCGACGGCAGGCTATGCGTGCTGTCGGGTAGGGGCGTGAGCAGCGCGACGCTGCTGCGACTTGCCGGCTGGGGCGATGGCGGGCCCGTCCCCTCATGAGATTCAGGCTCAGAGCCTCTTTCAAAATAGGCGACGCGGCCGGGGCGTGCTGGGGCGAGCGCCACGTATAGGACATCCCAGCGGGAAGGTCTTCGGTCTCCCGGCGTCTGGGGAGGTATGAACAAAAAGACACTTGCCACGCTGGCGGTCCTCGCGGTTGCGGTGGGGGCGGCGATTCCAACCGTCGCGCTCGGCGGAGCGAGAGCTGCGAGCACACATACGGTGATCCTCAAGAACATCCGCTTTCATCCGGCGACGCTGAGCATCAATCGCGGCGACAGCGTGAAGTGGCTGTGGGAGGACAACACCGAACACAACGTCACTTTCCACGGCCTCCATTCGCGCACGCAGGAACGAGGGTCGTACACGATCAGGTTCACGAAAAGCGGAACGTTCAACTACCACTGCACGATCCACGTGAGCGAAGGAATGAAGGGCAAGATCATCGTCCACTGAGCTCACCGCGGGTGGGCGCCCAGCGCGCGGTCGTGCTTGTCCCGCGCGCTATGGGGCGTAGCGAGAGCGCCTGACGACGCGGACTTGTCAGTGCTTTCAGGGCCGGGTCAGCGGCGGTCCGGCCCAACGCACGCCCTCGTCGAGTGCAAGCGCGGCCAGCGCGTCGGCGAGCCTGGCTCCGGAGGGCGCGGTAAGCTCGAAGTCGAGCTCCAGCGCGGGAATCAGGACGAAGCGACGCGCAAGCAGCTGCGTGTGCGGGAGCGATATGCGCGCGTGCGAAAAGACGACATCGCCGAGCAGCAGGATGTCGATGTCGATCGCGCGCGGGCCGTGGCGAACGCTCTGCGCATCGCGTCCGAGCGCACGCTCCAGGCCCTTGACGGCATCGAGCAGCGCCAGCGGATCGAGCGAGGTCTCGACCAGGACGCACGCGTTCAGAAAGCTCGCCTGGTCGGGCACATCGCCGACGGGGTCGGTGTCGTAGACGGACGAGCACGCGAGCACGCGAACCCCGGCGCCGGGCAACGCGTCGACGGCGCCCTGCAACTGGGCGCGGCGATCACCGACGTTCGAACCGAGTCCGAGCAGTCCTGTCCGGGCGGGCATGCCGGGACCGTATAGGGCGGGCTATGCCCCCGTGGGTTCGCTCAGCCCCTCGCGCAGGCCGATCCGCGCGTGCAGGCGGCGCAACGGCTTGGGCGCCCACCAGGTGCGCTCGCCGAGCCTGCCCATCAGCGCGGGGACGAGCAGCGCGCGCACGAAGGTGGCGTCGATCGCGACCGCCAGCGCGGTCCCCAGGCCGAACTCCTTGATGAAGAAGATGTGGGAGGTCACGAACGCGCCGACCGCGACACAGAACAGCAGCGCGGCGGCAGTGATCAGGCGCCCGGTGCGCTCTACGCCGTACGCGACCGCCTCGCGTGTCGGCAGGCCGTCGTCGTGGGCCTCCTTGATGCGGCCGAACAGGAACACGCCGTAGTCGGTGGACAGTGCGAACGCGACGACGAACAGCAGCACGAGGTTGGACTCCTCCAGGCCGCCGATCGGGGTGAATCCGAACAGGCTGGACAGATGGCCGTCCTGAAATATCAGCACGAGCAGCCCCGCGCCGACGGCGACCGTTAGCAGGTTCATCAAAAGCGCGACGAACGGCAGCACGAGCGAGCCGGTCATCAGGAACAGGAACCCGCCGGTGACGAGCGCGAGGATCAACAGCGCGAGGGGCGTGTTCGCGGCGATCGCGGCCTTCTGGTCGACGAACCACGCGGTAGTGCCACCCACCAGCAGCGTGGGCGGGCTGGCCAGCGCGCGCATGCGGCTGACCAGGCGCTGGTTGGCGGGAGAGCCGTCGGTTCCGTGCGGCAGCAGTTCGATCTCCCACGCGCCGTGTCCCAGATAGCGCGGGGGTCCAGCCAGGCTCGCCTGGCTGCCGGCCGCGACCCGCGCGCGTTGCGCGAGCGCCGCGACGGCCTGCCCGCCATGATCGGATCCCCCGGCGGGAGGACGGATCACCATCGTGAGCGTCTGCGAGCCGTCGACGGCGAAGTCGTGGGTGATCGCTTCCGCGACCTGGCGCGGCTGCGCGGAGGACGGCAGCACGTGCGCGTCGGCCGGGGTGAGCTGCAGACGCAGAGCCGGGAGCATGATCACGATCAGCACCACGGCCGTGCCCAGAGCGATGACACCCGGGCGGCGCATGACCCCGTGGGCGAGCCGATACCAGACGCCGCGCTCGGCCGGTTGCGCAGCCAGCGCGGCGTTGCGCTGTAGACGCGCGGGCGCCAGCGCGTTGACGCGCGGGCCGAGCGCCACGAGCACGGCGGGCAGGACGATCAGCGCGACGGCACCCGCGGACAGCGCGACCAGCGCGCCGCCGATCCCCATCGAGTAGAGGAATCGCAGCGGGAACACGAGCAGCGAGGCGAGCGCGCCGGCGACCGTCAGCGATCCGAACAGCACCGTGCGCCCGGTGGTCTGCAGCGTGCGCTTGATCGCCGCGTGCGAGTCCAGGCCGCGGGCGAGCTCCTCGCGGTAGCGGGACAGGATGAACAGGCTGTAGTCGATGCCGAGGCCGAGCCCGAGGCCGGTGACGAGGTTGACGGCGAAGATCGACAGCCCGAAGAACTGGTCGATCAGGCGCAGCAGCAGAAACGTGATCACGATCCCAAAGCCCCCCACGAGCAGCGGCAGCGCGGCGGCCACGAGACCGCGGAAGACCCAGAACGAGAGCAGCAGCAGGATCGGGAACGCAAACGTCTCCGCGAGCGCTAGGTCGGAGGAGGTGCGCTTGTTGATTTCGTGGAAGGCGACGTCATTGCCCCCCAGGCGCACGTCGCTGCCCGCAAGCTGCGGGCGTATGTGTTCGACCGCTTCGGCCGAGCGTTCGCGGTTGGCGAACGCAGCCAGCACGAGCGTCTCGCGGCCGTTGCGCGAGACGAGCACGGGCAGGTGCGAATTGGGTCCCGCCCCCGTAGTGGAGCGCGCGCTGAAACCCGGGCTGGCGGGACGAGCAGCGCGACCACGTGCGCAGCCTGGGCTTGGGCGGCGGGGTCGCTGCGAACGTCGGTGCTGCTCGACACCAGCGCCGCCACGCCGTAGTAAGCGGACTGTCCGGTGGCGTGTTCGACCGCCCGCAGGACCTGCTGATTCTGGGCGTGCGGGTCCTGGAAGTCAGAGGATTCGCTCTTCAGGATCGTGACGACGGGAACGCCGACCGCGGCAGCGAGCAGGAACACAGCGCCCGCGATGATCAGGATGCGCCGCGTGCGCTGCGTTGCGAGTCGTGCAAGCTGGTCGATCATGGTGCCTCCTGAGCCTCGAACGTTGCCGTTACCAGCACCACCCCAGCGGGATTATAAGTGAGTGCTAACTAATGTCAAGGGGAATTTTGAAACTCGCCCAGGCTGCGAATCGGGGACCTCAGGGCTGCGAACCGGGACCTCAAGGCTGCGAACCGGACCTCAAGGCTGCCGAATCGGGCTCGGTCAGGGCTTCGTAACGGATGGAGGGCGCGGCTCACCGAATACGGCCGGCGGCAATCTCCGAAACCTCTACGGCGTGGCTACTCCTCGGCCTCGCGCCAGACCTCGACCGAGACCTCGTCCACAGGCAGCGCGATCGGCGGCTCCGGCTTGGTGGCCTTGACCCAGACGCCTTCGAGCTCGTAGTCGCCGAGCAGTCTGTCGGCGATCGTGCTGCACAGTCGCTCGAGCGTTTTGTGCGAGCGCTGCTGGGCGATCAGCGCGACCAGCTGGCAGACCTCGCCGTAGTCGACTGTGTCCTCGATCGAGTCCGTCACGGTGGCGTCGGTTTCGCCGAGATCCAATCGCAAGTCGAGCACGAGCCGCTGGCCGACCTCGCGCTCGGCCTCGCTCACACCATGGTGCGTGTACAGCGACAGTCCGGCGATCTCGATCGTGACCGACTCGCCGGTCTCCTCGCGCTCGTCGTCGAGGTCGATGTCCTCGTCCTCATCCTCGTTCTCGTTCTCGTTCTCGTCCTCGTCCGAATACACATCGCCGGGCCTCTCATCCGGCTCGTCCATGTAGTCCAGCTCATCGCCGTCGCTGCCGATGTCGTCCGGGGCGTTCGGAGCGTCCACGCCGGCCGGCTCGTCGGGGTCCTCACCGCGCTCACCGCGCTCACCGATGTCCGGCGCGTCCGCGCCGGTCAGCTCATCTGGGTCCTCGTCGCGCGCGGGGTCCATCGCGCGTTCAACGTAGCAGCCGCCACCGCCAGCGCATCGCGCACGGGGGCGACGTCGTGCACCCTGAACACGCTCGCGCCGCGCTCGTACGCGAGCACGTTCGTGGCGATCGTCCCCTCCAGCCGGCGCGAGGCATCCACCGGCTCGGCGTCGCCCGCGACATCCGCGAGGATGCGCCCGAGGAAGCTCTTGCGCGACGTACCCACGACGAGCGGGGGCCCGAGCGATGTCAGCTCGTCCAGGCGGCGCAGCAGCGCGAGGTTATGCGCGACCGTCTTGCCGAACCCGATCCCCGGGTCGAGCATGATCCGATCCTCGCGCACGCCCTCGCGCACGGCGAACGCCAACCGCTCATCCAGGAACGCCTTTACGTCGTCCACGACATCCACGTACCGCGGGTCGGCCTGCATCGTGCGCGGCTCGCCGAGCATGTGCATCAGGCAGCATTCGCATCCGCTCTCCGCCACGAGCCCCGCCATCCCCGGGTCCGCGCGCAGGGCGCTGACATCGTTGACGATGCTCGCGCCCGCCCCGAGCGCCGCGCGCGCGACCGACGCCTTGGACGTGTCGATCGAAACCCGCGGATGAACGGGCGTCCGAGTCTCCGCGGCGATCCCGGACACCACGCGCCCGGACGCCACGATCCCTTCCACGACGGGCAGCACCCGCCGCAGCTCGTCATCCGCCGATACAGGCTCCGCGCCCGGCCGCGTCGACTCCCCCCCAACGTCGAGGATGTCGGCCCCCTCGCTTGCCAACTCCCGCGCGTGCGCGATTGCCGCGTCTGCGTCCAGAAACAATCCACCGTCCGAGAACGAATCGGGGGTCACGTTCACGACCCCCATCAGGCGATACGGCGATGTGCTCAGGCCAGCTCCGGGCGCTCTTTGTCGGCCCCGCGCAACTCCGCTGTCCCACCAGCCAACCCGGGGCGAGGCGTCACTCGAGGCGTTTCGCGCTCGGGCCTGTCCGCCGGCGCGGGCGGGGCGGGGAGCTCGGGCTTGGACGCATCCTCGACACCGAACACCTCATCCTCGCTCTTGCCGTCGAGCAGTGCCAGGAACTCCTCCTTCTCGATCGTCTCCCGTTTGACCAGGATCCCGGAGATCTTCTCGAGGTCGTGCTGGTGCTCGGTCAGAATGTCCCTCGCGCGCTGGTGCGCGGACTCGATGATGCGCCTGACCTCGTCGTCGATCTCGCGGGCGATCTCGTCGGAGTAGTCGGGCTCGGTGGAGAACTCGCGGCCGAGGAACGGCTGGCCGTGATCGTGGCCGAATACGCGCGGGCCGAGCTTCTCGCTCATGCCGAAGCGCATCACCATCTGCTTGGCGGTCTGCGTCACCTTCTCCAGGTCGTTGGACGCGCCGGTGGTGATCTCGCTGAACACGATTTCCTCGGCCGCGCGGCCACCGAGGGTCATCGCCATCGTGTCTTTCAGCTCGGCGCGCGTGGTCAGGAAGCGGTCCTCCTGGGGCATCGAGATCGTGTATCCCAGCGCCTGACCGCGCGATATCACCGAGATCTTGTGCACAGGGTCGGCGTGCTCGAGGAAGTGGCCGACGAGCGCGTGGCCCATCTCGTGGTAGGCGGTGATCAACCGCTCTTTCTCGCTCATCACCCGCGTCTTCTTCTCGGGGCCGGCGATCACGCGCATGATCCCCTCCTCGAGCTCGTCCTGGCCGATCTCGCGCTTGCCGGTACGGGCGGACAGCAGCGCGGCCTCGTTGATCAGGTTGGACAGGTCCGCGCCGGTGAAACCCGGGGTCTGCCCGGCGAGCGCGTCGATGTCGATGATCTTCGCCAGCGGCTTGCCGCGCGTGTGCACCTCGAGGATTTTCGCCCTGCCCTTGCGGTCGGGCCGGTCGACGGCGATCTGGCGGTCAAAGCGCCCCGGACGCAGCAGCGCCGGGTCCAGGATGTCGGGCCGGTTGGTGGCGGCGATCATGATGATGTTGTCCTTCGCCTCGAACCCGTCCATCTCGACGAGCAGCTGGTTGAGCGTCTGCTCGCGCTCGTCGTGGCCACCGCCGACGCCCGTGCCGCGATGGCGCCCGACGGCGTCGATCTCATCCATGAAGATGATGCACGGGCTGTTCTGCTTGGCCTGCTCGAACAGGTCCCGCACGCGTGAGGCGCCCACGCCGACGAACATCTCGACGAAGTCCGATCCCGAGATCGAGAAGAACGGCACCCCCGCCTCGCCGGCGACCGCGCGCGCGAGCAGCGTCTTGCCCGTCCCCGGCGGCCCGTACAGCAGCACGCCCGTCGGAATCCGGGCGCCGAGCGCCTGGAACTTCTTCGGGTTCTCCAGGAACTCCTTGATCTCGTGCAGCTCCTCCACGGCCTCGTCGACCCCGGCGACGTCCCTGAACGTGATCTTCGGCGAGTCGGCCGACAGTCGCTTGGCGCGCGATTTGCCGAACGACATCACTTTAGAGCCGCCCCCCTGGACCTGGTTCATCAGGAAGATCCAGAAGCCCAGGAACACCACGAACGGCAGGACGTCGACCAGCACCGACAGCAGCACGCTGCTCTTTTCCGATTCGATGTTGAAGCTGACTCCGGCCTTTTCGAGCTGGGAGATCAGCTGGGGCGCGGCCTGTTCGACGAAGCCGATTTCGTACTTTTCCTTGTTGCCCTTGCTGTTGAGCTGAACTTCGAGCGCCTTGCCCTTGTTCTTGAACTCGACCGATTTGACTTCGCCCTGCGGAATTTCTTTCGCGACCAGCGTCTGATAGCTGTGCGAGCGGGTGTTGCTGGATTTCGGGCTGACCAGTTTTACGACCAGGAACGCCAGCACCAGCACGATGAGGATTGGGAATGCGGCGCTCTTGAATGAACGGCTCATGGCGATATCACAAGGGTTCTGGCGCCGGTGCTCGTCGTGGCCTACGCCAGTTTCCTAGCGTACCACGCAAGGCCCCATTTTCCGGCCGTTGCGGTGCAGCCCTACCTCTCCAATGCGGCCACGAACGGGAGGTTGCGGTAGCGCTCGGCATAGTCGAGCCCGTATCCGACCACGAACCGGTCGGGAATCTCAAAGCCCACATACCGTGTCGGCAGGTCCACCTTGCGCCGCTCGGGCTTGGTCAGCAGCGCGCACACCTCCAGCGTCCTCGGATTGCGCGAGCCCAGGTTGCGCATCAGGTACTGCAGCGTCAGCCCCGAGTCGACGATGTCCTCGACGATCAGCACGTCGCGATCCTCGATCGCCGCATCGAGGTCCTTGAGAATTCGCACGACCCCGGATGAGTCGGTCGCCGAGCCGTAGGACGCGACGGCCATGAAGTCGACCTCGACGGGGATGTCGATGAACCGCATCAGGTCGCTCAGAAAGAACACGGCGCCCTTCAGCACCCCCACCAGCAGCAGCGGCCGCCCGGCGTAATCGCGCGAGATCTGCTCGCCCAGCTCGGCCACCCGGCGCTGCAAATCCTCGGCGCTGACGAGCACCTCTCCAACCGCCGGCTCGACTGCGACGCGCGCGGGAGTGGCCACGGGGGCAGTGTAGTCCTGCCCAGAGATCATCGCGGCTCTGCCCGCAGATCATCGGGGCGGGAGCTTGACCATGCGCAGCTCTCCGTCTGAGATCGTCGCGCTGACGTTACCGCCGACGTGCACCTGCGACGGCGCCCCGCCGCGCCGGCCCAACGCGATGATCTCCCCGACGTGCCGTCCCGCCTGGGGCACGTAGGAGCCGGCGGCGTCCTCAGCCAGACGCACGACGATCATCCGTGCCAGCGCGGGGTGCAGCTCGGCCAGGCGCTCCACGGCGATGGATTTCCTCCCGGCGAGCTCGGCGTCGACGAGCCCCTCCAGCAGATCCGTCTCATCGCGCAACAGCTCGGCCGTGCGCAGCACGCTCTCCTCGGCGGCGGGATGCACCGCGCGCAGGGCGGGCACGAGTCGCCTGCGCACACGCGCGCGTGCGTAGCGCTCGTCCTCGTTGCTCTCGTCCTCGCGCCACGCCAATCCCCGCGCCCGGCAGTACGCTGCCGTCTGCGCGCGCGTCACGCCCAGCAGCGGCCTGACGATCCGATCGCCGTCCTCCCTCCTCGCCATGCCCAGCAGCGCGCGTCTGCCCGGCGAGGCCGCCAGGCGGTACAGGATCGTCTCGACCTGATCGCTCGCCGTGTGTCCCGTCGCGACGGGCGCATCATTCAGTTCGACCGACAGCCGTCTCGCCACGCCGTAGCGCAGCTCGCGCGCCCACGCGTGCAGGTTGCCCTCCCCACGTTCGTCCGAGCCGACCCGCACGAGCTCCAGCACGACCCCCAGCCGCGCGCACAACTCCGCGCAATGGCGCTCGTCCTCGTAGGACGCCCTCCCCCGCAGCCCGTAGTTGATGTGCAGCGCCCGCACATGCTCCGCCCCGCGCACCGCCACCGCGACGTCCAGCAGGCAGACGGAGTCCTGACCGCCCGAGATCATCGCCACGACCGTACGATGCCCGTCCCCCCCGAGCAGGCCCTCCGCGCGCACCCGTTCGTGCAGCTCCTCCGGGGTCACCGCGCGCCGACCCCTCCTACGCGTAGCCGGCAATGGAGAGCGGCGCCGGCAGCCGTGTTCGGTGAGCCGGCTCCCGGCTCACCCACCCAAACCAAACCCGCCGCCGTCAACACCGCGCCACCTAGCCCTCGCGCGCGCGGGCCAGGAACAGCTCGGTCGGCTCGGTGAAGCCCTTCAGCACCACCTCGCCGATCAGCTCGAACTCCAATCCGTCCTGGCGGCCGGCGGCGTCCACGACCGGGTGCGTCACGAGCACCTCGCCCCCCGCTGCCCGCGCGACCACACGCGCCGCCCGGTTGACCTCGCGGCCGTAATAATCGCCGTCGCGATACAGCGCCGCCCCACTGTGGATGCCGATCCGCGGCGGGGGCGAGCCCTGTGGCAGCTCCCCGGCCAGGCCCGCCGCCCAGACCGTCAGCGCGCCCGCGTCGGCCCCGACGACCATCACCTCATCGCCCAGGGTCTTGATCACGCGCGCGTCGATCGGCAGCGTCTGCTCGACGGTCTCCACGAACCGCTCCACCGCGTCGACCGCCCGCGCCTCGCCCTGCTCCTCGGTCAGCTTGGTGTACCCCGCCAGGTCGGCGAACGCGATCGCCACCCGCATCCGCCCCTCCTCGGCAGTCTCCTCGTCGTCGAGATCGGACTCGATGTGACCGATCACATCCTGCTCGACGAAATACCCCAGCATGCGCCCGTGCAGGTAGTTGATGAACGGCACCGCGAACGGCAGCATCTCGCGCGTCATCCCCTCCATCGCCTGCGCCACCTCGACCCCGGGCACCCCGTCGCGCATCAGCGGCTCGTGCAGGTACAGATGAAACAGCCTGACCTCCGCGTCGGCCACCTGGGCCATCGCCTGCCCGTACACGCGAACGAGCTGCAGCAGCGCGGGCAGCGGCAGGCCCGCGGCGAGGACCTCCGCGCCGTAGCGCAGCACCTGCAGATCATCGTCGGAGATCTCCTCCGTCGAGAGCGCGTTCTGGCCCATCGCGGCGGTCAGCCGCTCGATCAGCTCCGGGTCGAGGTCGAGCTCGCGCGCGGCCTCTCCGAGGGTGTAGCGCCCCTCGGAGCTCGGCAGCAGTTCGTCGATGTACCCGAACGCGAGCTTCCCGCTCTGGCTCGCATCCCTGATCCGTTGCACGCTGTGCCCGCGCTCGCGCAGCCGCGCGACGATCCGCACGTGCGAGGCGGTCGCGGGCGTCCACGTGCCTTCGTACTGAGGCACGAGCCCCTCTTTGACCCAGCGCCTGACCGTCGCCGGGGTAACGCCCGCGCGGGCGGCGACCTGCTTGAGCGTGAGCTCGCCGGTTGGGGCGCCGCCGTCGGGAGGACCTTCCGAGGGACGACGACGACTACTACTACGACTGTGCACAGAAGCTGCCATCGTGAGCCAGTCTAAAGTCGCGGCCCGTGTCGCAGCCCGCGCCCGCGCCGCGGCACCCCGCGCCGCACATCACCGGGTATGTGGTGGTATGATGGCACTCCAATGGTGGTGCGTACACAGGTCACGCTCGACGCCGACGCGCACCGGCGCGCCAAGCGCCGCGCCGCCGACCTGGGGATCTCCTTCGCGGAGTACGTGCGCAGGACGCTGGACCGGGATCTGGGCGAGCAGCCGAAGAGCGACATCAGCGCTATCTTCGGGATCGGCGAATCGGGTTTGTCCGACGTCTCCAGCAACGTCGACAAGTACCTCGGCGAAGCCGCCTGGAATGAGCACCTGCGCGAGACCGGCCAGTCCGATCGCGACCGTTGAGCCTGTTCGTCGACACATCCGCCTTCTACGCCGTTCTCGATCGCAACGACCGACACCATGCGCGTGTCGGTGACGTCATGGCGAGCGTCGACAGGCTCCTGACAACCGATCACGTGCTCGTGGAGTGCTGGCGGCTCGCTCGCGTTCATCTCGGACGGCATGTCGCCGAGCGCTTCTGGGACAGTCTGCGCAGCGGAGGGGCCACGGTTGAGACCGTTCTCCCCGTTGACCTCGACATCGCCTGGCGGATCGGCGAGGCGTTTCCCGATCAGGACTTCTCGATCGTGGACCGCACCAGCTTCGCCGTCATGGAGCGCCTGAGCATCGCGAGCGTCGCGACCTTCGACGATCACTTCTCGATCTACCGCTACGGGCCTCGGCGCGAGCGGGCGTTCGACGTGCGGCGCTGAGCTCTCGCGGTCAATGCCGGCCGGAGATTTTTGGCGCGCGGCTTTGACGAAGGCGCCGGGCCTGCACCCCGGCGCGTCCAGCACGGCGGCAGTCTAAAGTCGCCGACGCCCGTGTCACAACCTGAGCCCGACCCCGCCGGTGCGCCGGCGTACCCCCAGGCACTGCACCTGCACCCCACGGCCGAGCTGGCCGAGCGCGTGCTGCTGCCGGGCGATCCGGGGCGCGCGCTGGCGCTCGCGCAGACGCTGATCGACGCGCCGCGCATGTTCAACCACCACCGCGGCCTATGGGGCTACACCGGCCCCGCGCGCGCCGACGGCGAGTTGTTGACGATCCAGAGCACGGGCATGGGCGGCCCCAGCGCGGCGATCGTCCTGCACGAGCTGATATCGCTCGGCGCGCGCCGGGCGATCCGCGTCGGCACCTGCGGCGCGCTGCTCCCCGGGCTTGCCCTCGGCGAGCTGGTGATCGCGCGCGAGTCGATCTGCCTCGACGGGTCCTCACGCGCGCTTGTGGCGGGGGAGCGCGTCCTGGCCGATCCCGGGCTCACCGAGGCGCTGGTCCTGGGCGCGCCCGCGGCACATGCCGGCCCGATTGTGAGCGTCGACCTCTTCTACGACACGCACCCCCCGTCCGGCGCACCGGGCGCGCTTGCCATCGAGATGGAGTCCGCGACGCTGTTCGCGGTCGGCTCCCGCGCGCATGTCCCGGTCGGGTGCGTGCTGGCCGTGACCGACACGTTCGACTCGGATGGTGCGCGCACGCACATCGACAGCGACACGCTGTCAGCCGCCGCTCAGGCGATGGGCGCCTGCGCGGTGGCGGCGCTCCCGGTGTGAGAGCTCTGTTACATAACCCTTGATGGATTCAGCCGCAGAGATATGTGGCTCTATTGATCTCCGTAGCGGGTCGATGGGGCCGAGACCGGGCGCGCGTCGAACCGGTTGCGCAGTGACCGCGGCCGCACGCGTGCGTGGTCAGAGGGCGCTTGCGACACCGGTCTCATCCCCGCTGAGGTAGCGAAAATCTATACTTTTTCGCTATCTGATGGCCAAAAAACCATAGTATTTCGCTACCAAAAGCTCCCGTTCGAGTGCAAGTACACCGACGGCAACTGGCGACAGGACGCCCTCACGATGAGAGCCCGCCACGGCCGTGGCGTGATGGTAACCCGCTCGCCCCTGCTCACGGGCTCCGACGAGCCCATCTGGGCGATCCCGGCCGCCATCCTCGCCTGGCTGCTGGGGCGCTGAGAACCGCCCCGGTACGGAGGGGTCCTGACTACCCTCTTGTTTCTATCGGTTCAGCGAACGTAAGCAAGTTGTTTTCCGCGCCCAAAGCCGCCTTGGAACGTAGTCCCAGTTCTTTTCGAGCTGGATCTCCGCAAAGAGCGAACCGCGCCCCACACGGTCGCGATGAGGAATACTTCCGGGCATGACCAAACGACCGCTTCACGTCCTCACAGCGACGCTGATCCTCGCCGCCGCGCCGGCTTCAGCCCTGGCCGGACAGCAGGACGCGGCCTCGACACAGGCGTACATACAGGCCGACTACGCGCTCGTGCACGCGGCCAGGACCAACCTCGCGCCCAGCGAAGCGGCCCTGCAAAAGCTCCGTCGCCAGATCGCCGCCGGATGTCCCAAGGTGGCGGCCGGGTCTCCGCAGGACACGGACTCCGAACAGCTGAGCAACGAGCTGGTCGGCGCGATGACGATCGCCGCCATCGGCCCCGACGTACGCGCGGTTGCCGAATTCGCTCGCACGGTGGCGCACCTGCATTGGAGCAACGGCGCGCTCACGCACAAAGTCAAGTCCTACGCGGCCAGGCTCAAAACCCTGTCGATGCTGCGTGCCCCCAACGTCTGCGCCGACGTGAGGGCCTGGGTCGCGAGCCGCTACCAGACGCTCCCCGCGAGCAGCGTCAGCTTCGACAACCACTATTACAAGGTCGAAGTGGCGGTCGGCGAGGTGCCCGCCAAGCTGCTCGCCCCCTCAGAGCAGCCGGCTGAGCGCCCCATCCTCGCGCACGCCCAACGACTCGAAGGTCAGCTGACCGAAGCCGAAGCCAACGCCGTATACACGTGGGGCCACATCATGGAATCGCTGGCCCTGAACCCGTAGTCCCGGCGGTCGCCACCCGCCCGGGTCGCCACTCCACCGGGTCGCCATTGCGCCGGGTCGCCATTGCGCCGGGAGAGCCCATCCGACCGCGACCGCCTTCGGCGTCCCGCTCGTCTAAGCCTTTTTTGGCTCGTCTCAGCCTTTTTTCGGTTTGGCGGCGCCGCTTGCTTTTTTCGGTTTACCGGCGCGGCCAGACGCAGCGGCGCGGGCGGCGCGTCGCGGTTTCGGTTTGGATGGCCGCGGTTCCTGGCCCAGCTTCTTCGTGAGCGTCCCCAGCTGCTCCTCGATCTTCGACAGCCTCGATTCGACCCCATGCGAAGCCAGCGCGCGGTCCAGGCGGTGCACGCCGTCCTCGATGCCCTCCAGCCGTTGCGAAACCGAGCGCAGCCTGCGCGTCAGCCGTTCGATGTCGGCCGCCGAGGGGATGTTCAGCGCGCCCATCGCCAGCTCCTGCGCCTGGGCGGCCTTCTCGCGCGCGTCGAACGCCCGCCCGATCGTCCCCGTCAGCAACGGATTGTCCAGCAGGTCGGACAGCGCCTTGCCGAGGCGGTCTTCACCCGCGCCGGCGAGACGCTCACGCAGGTTGTGCACGGCACTGCTCGCGTCGGACATCTCACTCCCGTGTCGTTGTGGCGGGACAGGAAGGATACGGTGCACGCATGGATAAAGGTCCCGAGCGACTGTTCCTGTTCGTGCAGTGCGAGTTCCCGTGGGCCCTGGGACCGCCCCGCGGGCGGTATCTGCTGCGCTCCGCGCTGAACGGCGAGCCCGAGCGCGTGATCGTCCTCGGCACGCTCGGCGCCGGCCGCGCCGAGCTCGTGCGGGGAGCCGGTCCGCTGAGACGCAGGGCGGCCTCACGCCGGCGCAACGCTCCCCCGCGGCCCGAGCCGGCGGCGGTCGCGATCTCGCGCGCGACGATCGTCGACCCGGTGTCGCTGTCCGCCGAGCGCCAGGCGAAGGCGTGGCTGGCCGATCTCGACTCAGAGCGCGAGGTCACCGCTGCCTTCGGCGCGCTCAACCGGGTCCTGCACGCCCAGCGGATCGCCGCGGCGGACCCGTACGCGCGCGAGGTCTCACCCGCTCAGGCGCTCGTGATCAGGGTCGGCTGGGGCGAGGGCGAGCAGGTCGCCGAAGGACACTGGCTGCACGCCGTCGAGCTGCCCTGGACGGGCCCCCGTGCGCGGGTGCGCCGTCGCGCCTCGGCGCTGCGCCCAGACGAGCGCCTGGCGGAGATGCTCGCGGCCCGCGAGCAGCCACTGCTGTGCGAGGAGCTGACCTTGCGCGCGCGCCTGGACCTCGACCAGGGCCGCCTCGCGCACGCCACGATCGAGCTCGACCGCGCCCTGTTCGCCGCCCTGGCCGAGCTTGCGGACGAGCAGCGCGCGGACCTGCCGCTGCGCGTGGACGAGCTGCAGGCCCTGCGCCCGGGCGTCGCGCGGGCCGCGCGCGCTGTGCTGCCACTCAGCGCCGCCGACGGCCCGAACCTGGACAGCGCCACCGACGTCACGGGGGCGAGCGAGACGGCGGACACTCCTGAAGCCGGCGCGCCTGCCGAGTCGCAGGAGCCCGACGAAGAGGCGATTCGCCACGCGCTCGGACGACTGGAGGCCGCGCTGCGCGCGCGCACCGCCGCGGGGGTCGGCCGTTCCTGATCAAGCCCAGCGCAACTTGGCCGTTCGTCGCCGGTTTGAATAGACACTGGATGGTTCAGAGACAGGAGCTTGACGGATCGCCCAGGGGGTCGATAGAGTCTCAGACGGGTTCTGGATGTCTAAAGGGGAGAGGTATCGTGTTCGTTCGTAAAAGCTTTGCTCACCGCAGTCTTGCCGTCGCAGGCGGCCTGTTCGGCGCGTGTGCGTGCCTCATCCTCGGCGTTGGCGCGGCCGGGGCCACCGGAGGCCCATCCGCCCACGCCGCGCGCACGGTCTCACTGAACGAGAGCGGGCGCCTGCATCTCACCAGCCATCATGGCTTCCATCTCAACGAGCAGGGCACCGCGTCGGGCACGATCAGGGGCACGATCTACATCCACCTCAACGTGACCTCGACCAACCACGTGACGGCCGAAGTCAGCATCTATCCCAGCAACGGCTCGCTCACCGGCGAGGGAACCGCGAACTACCGCTCCAACGGGGGACAGGCGACATTCTCCGGCACGCTGTCGATCTCGCGCGGGACGGGTAGCTACGCCCATGCCCACGCGTCGCGCCTCAGCTTCAGCGGAACCATCCAGCGCTCCAACGACGCCACCACCGTGCGCGTCAGCGGACCCCTGTCCGAGTAACGCGGACTCGGACAGGATCGACAGCACATGCGCCGCACGGCCGCATCCACAATCACAGCCCTGACCGCGGCGATCGCGCTGCTGGCATGCGTGTCGTCGCTGACCGCCGCGACGGCGCTGGCGGCGCCGGCATCCGAGCAGGCCTCGCTGCACGCATCGTTCTCGCCCGACAGGCTCGGCGCGAGCACGACGATCTCCTTCGGCTTCCATCTCCTTACCGCCGAAGGGCTCGCGCCACCGCCCCTGACGAGCGTCGTCCTGCACATTCCCGCCGGCATGAACTACACGCTGACGACACTCGGCCTGTCGATCTGCCAACCGGCCACGTTGCAGGCGAGCGGACCCAAGGGCTGCCCGCCCAACTCCCGCCTCGGCTTCGGCAGCGCGCTCGTGGAAGTGCCGTTCGGAACCGGCTCCGGGCACGAGATCCCCGAAATCCAGGCGGTATCGGGACCGCCGACGAGCAACGGCGACATGACCGTGCTGTTCTATGCCAACGGCCAGACCCCCGTGTTCGCCCAGCTCGAGTTCGAGGGCGAAGTGCTCCCCGACGGTGGCGCGTTCGGCTCGCAGCTGGCGACCACCGTGCCGCTGATCCCCAGCGTGCCCAACGGCCCCGACGTCTCGATCGTCAGCGTCGATGCGACGATCGGCCCCAGCGGGCTGACCTACTACAGGCACGTACACGGCCACCTGCAGCCGTTTCACCCGCTCGGCATCGGCGTTCCCGAACACTGCCCTCGCGGAGGGTTCCCGTTCTCCGCGGCGTTCATCTTCCAGGACGGCTCGACCGCTAGCGCCAACGCGACCGTTCCCTGCCCGCCGCCCGTACGGCGGAAGCACAAGTAACTCAATCCTGCAATGCGACCGCCGGGGATACGCCGGTGGCCAGGTAGCCTGGCAGCGCGACGATCAGCACAGACGCTGCCGTCACGAGCACGAGGCTCGTGACGGCGACGATCGCGCCGAACGAGTAGACGACGGGGAAACCGATCACGTTCGCCAGCGCGCGGTCCAGGAGCTGTTGGCCGTATAGCCCGAACACCGCGCCGCCGGCACAGCCCACGCTGAGCAGCAGAAAGCTCTCCAACAGGATCGTGCGCCACAGCTCACCGGGTGGAAAGCCCTCGAGCTTGAGCTTGGCCAGGCGCGGGCGGCGCTGCCAGACCATGTTCGCCATCGCCGCGGCCATCGCGAGGATCGCGACGATCAGGATCAGCGTGGCGATCTGCGTCAGGCGCTCCAACCCCTGGCGGCTGAGCGTGTTCTGATGGTCGGCGTGCTGCTGCGCGGTCTGCACGGCCAGGCCCGAGTGCGGTCCAAGCGCGCCTTCGATCTCGCGGCGGGCCTGTGTGGGCGCGACGCCGGGGTCGAGGAGGATGTTGTACGCGCTCGCGTCCGTGCTGCCCCACGCGCGCGCATAGTCGCTCGCGTTCATGATGATCGCCCCCGGTGCCCAGCCGATGTTCGTGGACAGGGCGGCGAGCCTGAACGTGGTCGGGACGGGCGTGGGCAGGGTGAAGGCGTCGCCGATGTGCAGGTGGTGTTCGTCGGCGATCGCCTGCGAGAGCACCGCCCAGCCGCCGGCGCGCACCCGCATCGTGGCCTGCGTCAGATTGCCTTCCACGAGCTGGCTGGCCGGCAGCAGGGGAGAGGATTCTCGCGGCGGGGCGATCGTCCAGATGCGCCGGTCGCCCCAGTCCAGCAGCCCGCCGCGGTACAGACGCACCGCGCGCACGCCCGGCAGGCGCTGAAGCTTGGCCTGGGCGGTCGGCGTGAACGGGGCGGTCTGCAGCAGGTTGTAGGAGCCCGCCGGAGAGACCCATACGTCGGTGAACGCGTTCATGTCGTGCGCGGCGTTTTCCAGGCCGTGCAGGAGGTCGCCGTGCGCAGCCTGGATCGCGACGCTACCGAACACCGCGATCGCCCCGGTTGCGGAGATCGCAAGCGCGCGCGTACGTCCCGCGCGCAGCTCCATCACGGCCACGTGCGGAACCGCGCTGGTGATCATCGGCGCCAGGCGCCTTACCAGCGCAAGCGTCGCGGCCAAGGGCAACGGCAGCAGCAACAGCAGCGCGGCGACGAGCAACACCATGCCGATGACCGCCTCTTTCGGCGCGAACAGCAGGATCGCGGTCGCCGCCGCCAGGCACGCGGCCCCGCCGAGCGCGAGCTTGCCCAGGCCTCCGCCACCACCCTCCCCGCCGGTGAGGTCGCCGGGCGCGGTCACGACGGGCGGGCGCCGCGAGAGGATTTCGCGCAGCGGGCTGAGCACCGCGACGCACGCCGCGAGCATTCCCCCGCCGACGGCGATCGCGACGCTCTGAAAGCTGACGACACGCTGGGAGCCGACCGCAAAGGCGGAGGAGAGATAGCCGGGGTTAGAGCGGAACAGGTGGATCGACAGCTCCTCGCCGAGCACCAGCCCGAGCGCGCACGCGAACAGCCCGAGCACGACCGCGTCGAACAGCAGCACGACGATCACGGTCGCGGGCGGATACCCGTCACGACGCAGGTCCGCGATCAGGCGTCTGCGCTGGGGCACGGTCAGGAGCATCGCGTTGAACGCGAACAGGAACCCCACGAGCGCGCTGATGACGGCGAACAGCGCGGTGGACTGGTTGGTCGCCGACGCCGCCTTCGAGAACAGGGTTTCGTCATAGCTCGCCGGCTCCACGTTCACGCGGCCGGCATCGGCGAGCGCCGCCAGGGCCGTGCGCACGGCGCGTTCCCGTCCGGGAGCGGGCTCGACCAGGACGCGGCTGAGGCGCCCGGAGAGTCCGGTCATTTCCTGCGCGAACGCCAGCGGCGCGATCGCGATCGGGCTGGAGATCAGCGGCCCGATCTGCTTGGTATGCAGCTGCTCGTACAGCGGGGCTTCGGCGACGCGTCCGTTCAGCTGAAAGGTCGCTTCGTCGCCGAACTTCGTCACGCCGATCTTCCTGGCCAGCGGCGCGGGGAGCACGATCGCGCCGATGCCCGCGAACGGGCTCAGCGCGGTGTGACGCACGAGCGCGCCCCCCAGCCGCGACAGGCTGGAGTCGGCGCCGACGAGCTCGACCGACTCGCTGCCGTGCGGTCCGATCGCGTTCGCGCTCGCTTCCAGCAGCGGCGCGGCGGCGTGCACGCCGGGTATCGCGCGCACCCGGTCGAGCAGGCCCGCTTCAAAACCGTGCGGATCGCGCGCGGTCAACTGCAGGGTGGCGTTGCCGACGATCCCGCGCGAGAGCTGGGCCACCGAGCTGGACAGGCTCGAGGTGGCGACCTGCGAGGCGAACAGCAGCGCGACCCCGGCGGCGATTCCGACGATGGCAAAGCACTCCTGCAGCAGACGCGCGCGCAGGCGCACCCGGTAGAGGTGCAGGATGTTTCCCGGCTTCATCGCGCGGCGGGAGCGAACCAGCGGTCGGGCTCGTAGTCGTCGAGCTTGCCGTCGCGCAGCGCGTACACGCGGTCGGCGTAAGTGGCCGCCTGCGGATCGTGACTGACGAGCACGATCGCGACCCCACGCTCGCGGCACAGCTCGCGCAGGAGCTCGAGCACTTCGCGCCCGCGCTGGGAGTCGAGGCTGCCCGTCGGCTCGTCGGCGAGCAGCAGGCGCGGCTCGGTCGACAGCGCGCGCGCGATCATCACGCGCTGGCGCTCGCCCATCGACAGATGCTCCGCGCGATGCTGCAGGCGCTCGCCGAGCCCCAGCCGCTGAAGCAACGGCGCAACCTGATCGTGCGCGTCGCGCCAGCGCACCGTTTTCAGCAGCTTGAGCACCGCGTTGTCGATCGCGGTGACCCCCGGCAGCAGGTCGAAGTTCTGGCGGATGAACCCCAGTTCGGCAAGCCGGAAGTGCGACGCCTCGCTCTGCGACAGCGAGGACACGTCGCGTCCGCCGATCAGCACCGCGCCGGCGGTGGGCGCGAGCAGCGTGGCGACCATCAGCAGCAGCGTCGTCTTGCCCGACCCGCTCGGCCCGTACAGGGCGACCATCTCGCCCGGCGCGACCGACAGCGACACGCCGTCGACGGCGCGCACCGACTCCCCGCCGACCGCGGGATAGTGCTTGACCAGCTCGCGCAACTCCAGCATCTAGGAGCGGCGCTCTCTCCTGCCGCGGGCCGAGCCCCCGCTCGCTTTCGCGGCACCCCTATGTGATCCCATGGCGCGCGAGTCTACTCCATGCCATGCGTCTCGCCGCTCGGCGTCGTCATGCGACTCACCGCTCAGCGTCGTCCGCGGCGGCATCACCAGCTCCGCCCCGCCCGGGCGGCGCATCAGCACTCCAGGCACGAGTCCGCGCGCACGCAACCGCGCTCGGAATACCAGCATCGCCAGGTCGGCCGGCCCATCCAGTGCACCGCGCACCGCATGTGCGACCGGCAGCGCGTCGGGGGTGCAGGCCTCGGGAGTGGCGAGATAGAAACTCGCCATCGCCGCGAGCACCAGCGTATGCCCGTCACCCCGCGGCAGCGCTAGCGCGGCGTGCAGCGAGCGCTCGGCGAGCCATCCCATGCGCGCGGCGGCCTCCTGGGGCGAGGCATAGCAGGCGACGAGGCTGTGCTGTCCGGTCGCACGGTCCTCGCCGGCGTCCACCACGTTGTCGAGCAGCGAGTGCAGCGCGCCGATCCAGGGGAAGTAGGCGTCCTCGATGGCCGCGGGCAATGCCGGTGAGTGGTCGAGGTCTGGCTTGGCCGCGAGCGCGATCAGCGCATAGACACACAGCGATGAGCCGCTCGCCGCCGCCGTCTCCCACCAGCGCAACTCGGCGTCCGGCGTGGTCTGCGCGCGCGCCCAGCGCTCGAGCGCCGCGAAGTCGCCCCGCCGGTCGAGCTCCGACCGGTCGCCGGTGTTGCAGCTCTGGAACTCGACGATCCGCGCGGCCGCCCTGCGCGCCGCCGGCGCAACCGCCGAATATGACGGCAACGTGGCCAGAGCCGCGCGGCAGGAATCGAGCATCTCCGTCAGGTAGCCACCGTCGTCGCGCTGGAGATTGTGCTCGTAGTAGTCCAGGTGCGGAGCGTGGTCCGGGTCGAGCGCTGCCGGCAGCGCGCTGTGCAGTTGCCTGCCATTGGCCGCCGGATCGGCGCTCGGCTGCTCACCAAGCATGTCTAGATAGTTGTAGGCCGCCTGAAAGCAGGCCATCGCGCGCGCCGCGGCGGCCCGCCGGCGGCGGGGTACGAACGCGGCGAACGCGGCCGCGCCCTCGACGTTGCCCCACTTGCGCTGGGCGTCGAGCGCCACCCGGCGCAGCAGCGGGTCGGGGATCTCGAGCGCCCGTGTGCGGCGTCGCCGGCGTTCGCGGCACACGCCCGGAAACACGCCGAGCCAGTAGCGTCGCGCGGCGCCGGCAAAAGACACGGCGCGCGTGAGACGACCGTCAGCAGCTGGCACGTACACGACACGACCCCACAGCACGACCTCCAAGACCCATGCGCAGCGATCACCCCGATCGTGCAGTCCATTCATCATAGACCTGCTTGGCTGAGGTGATTGCAGCCGATGGGCTTGCTCCCTTGACGTCGCCGCGTAAAGTGAGGCGCGATGGACCCGACCACCACAGCGATCGGAACCTGGAGCGGCGGGCGGTACATGCGCTTCGGCGAGCCGCTGAACCAAGCGCGCATGCAGGCTCTGCTGAGGCCGGGGGACGGCATCGACACGGTGATCACCGCCGACGCATACGGCGCGGGCGAGGCGGACGGCCTGCTCGGCCGTGCGCTGGAGGGAGTGGAGCGCGAGGACTACTGCCTGGTGGGCGCGATCGGGCACGACTTCTACACGGGCAAGCGCGAAGGCGCGAAAGGGTATCCGCGCTTCACCGACCCAAGCCTGCGCGGTGAAGGCGGGTACGCCGACTACATCAGGATGGCCGTCGAACGCAGCCTGAAGCGCTGCGGAGTGCAGCGGTTCGACCTGCTCCTGCTGCACAACCCCGACAGGGTCGGCTACACCAGCGAGGCGGTGTGGCTGGAAGGCATGGCGGCCGTGCGCGAAGCGGGCCTGACGCGCATGCTGGGAGTCGCGCCCGGACCCGCGAACGGGTTCACGCTCGACCTGATCGGCTGTCTGGAGCGTTACGGAGAGCTGATCGACTGGGCGATGATCATCCTCAACCCGCTGGAGCCGTGGCCCGGGGAGCTGGTGCTGTCAGCCGCGCGGGCCAACGACGTCAGGCTGATCACGCGGGTCGTGGACTACGGGGGCCTGTTCCATGACGACGTGCTCCCAGGGCACGAGTTCGCCGAGCACGACCACCGCATGTTCCGTCCCGACGGCTGGATCGAGGCGGGCCGGGAGAAGCTCGAGCTGATGCGCCCGATCGCGCGCAGGCACGGCCTGACGATGCTCCAGCTCGCGTGCGCTTGGAACCTCGCGCAGGCGCCCGTGCGCTGTGTGGCGCCGACGCTGATCCAGGAGCCCGAGGTGGACGGGGGCCAAATCCCGAAGCCGATCGAGGACAAGCGCGCCGAGCTGGCGGCAGTGGGCGCCCTGGCGAGCCCAACCGCCGCCCCCGCGGCGAGCTCGCCACTCACCTCGGAGGAGGTGCTCCAGATCAGGGAGATCGGCGAGAACGTCGGCTGCATGGCTCTGAAGGGCGCCAACCCGGCGCACGAGGGGCCGGCGCAAGCAGACCGCTGGGGGCTCGACGGCGAGCTGCGAGAGCTCGCCGGGCGCTGGGGCATCGACCCCGCACGGGACCTGCGTGCTGCTTGAGACCCGCGCGCTGCTCGAGGCCTGTCCACGCAAACGATCCTCCCCACCCTGGCGCGTCAGCCGGCCTGACCGCCTCCCAGGCCGCGAACCCCCAGCCGCTCGCAATCACGACTGCCCTCAGCTCAGGTCGTCGATGTTCAGCGCGGTGGTCAACGCCCGCAGCTCGTCGACCACGTCGCCGCCCAGTCGTATGGCCGCGAACTCGTCGAGGGGAGTCGAGCCCTGCGTGATGATTGCGATCGTCCCCCCGGATGCGCGGGTGAGCAGCGGGAGCTCCCCGACGGGCTGGACCTCCAGCGAGGAGCCGATGCACAGGATCAGGCTCGCGCCCTCGCACAGCTCGCGCGCGCGCGACATCGCGCGCTCGGACAGCGGCTCGCCGAACAGCACGATCTCCGGGCGCAGCGGCCCGCCGCAGACCTCGCAGCGCGGGATGCCGTCGGGATCTCCGAGCCGGCGCGCACGCACCTCCAGCTGAGGGATTTTGCCGCCGCAGTCCGGACAGGTGCAGCGCGCGATCGAGCCGTGCATCTCGACCAGCTCCTCGGTGCCCGCCTTGCGGTGAAGCATGTCGATGTTCTGTGTGATCACCGCGTCGAGCATGCCCTTGCGCTCCATCGCCACGAGGGCGCGGTGGGCGTCGTTGGGACGCTTGCCGCCGAGCGTGGCGAAGCGCTCGCCGTAGAATCGCCAGAAGCGGACGGGGTCCGCGCGGAAGGAGTCGATGTGGGCGACCTTCGCCGGGTCCACTTTCTGCCAGATCCCCGTGCCGGGCGAACGAAAGTCGGGGATGCCCGACGGCACCGAGATGCCGGCGCCGGTGAGCGCCACCACCGAGCGGGCGCCCCGCACCAGCTCGGCGAGGCGCACGATCTCCGGAGACCTCTCGCCACCGGAGCCGCGCGAACCGAGCATCCTCCTATCTTCCCTCGAATCGTGGCGCGCGTTTGCCCAGGAACGCGGAGACGCCCTCCCGCCCGTCGGCGCTCGCGAACACGGTTGCGAAGCCGGCCTGCTCGGCGGCGATGCCCTCGTCCAGGTCGCCGGCGCCGGAGACTCGCTTGATCTGCTCGATCGCCAGCGGCGCCTGACTCGCGAGCTTGCGCGCCCACGAGAGGGCGGTGTCGAGCAGTTCGTGATCCTCGACCACCCGGTTGACGAGACCCAGCTCGAACGCCTCCTCGGCCAGGATCGGATCGCCGACGAGGTTCATCTCCAGCGCCTTGCTCTGCCCCACCAGGCGCGGCAACCGCTGGGTGCCGCCGAAGCCGGGGATGATCCCGAGCTTGATCTCCGGCTGCCCGAACAGCGCGGAGCGCGATGCGATGCGGATGTCGCAGGCCATCGCCAGCTCGCAACCGCCCCCGAAGGCGAGACCGTTGACCGCGGCGATCGTGGCGACGCCCGAGCTGCCGATCTCGCGCAGGAGCGTGTGCGTGCGCTCCAGCAGCTCGCGGCCACCGGCCTCGTCCATCGTCGTGAACGCCTTGATGTCCGCCCCCGCGCTGAACAGGAACGGGTTCGATGAGGCGATCACAAGCGCACGCACGGGTGGGCGGGAATTCGAGTCCGTGACCTGTGCCCACACCTTGCCCAAATCCTCGACGACCTGCGGAGAGATCGAGTTCATCTGACCGTTCGCCAGCCACGCGATCGCCACCCCCTCCTCGTCGGCGCGTGTCTCCAACTTGATGACCTCCGCGGGCTGGGCGGCGTCCGCGCGAGGGTAGGCGTAGAAACCCTGGCCGCTCTGCTGCCCGAGCCGGCCCTGGGCGACCAGGCGACGCAGGATCGTGGGCGGTGCGAAGCGCTCACCGTGCATCTCCCGGGCTCGCTCCATCCGCTCCAGCACGGTGTCCAGACCGTCGCTGTCGGCGCGCATGAACGGAGGCATCAGCCCGCGTCGTGGATCGAGGCCCGCGCCGGCCATCATTCCGAAGTCGATGTCGCGGTGGGTGGCGACACCCTCCTCGAGCACGAGGCAGGCCTCGATGAACGTCTTCAGCGACAGCAGCTCGACGAGCTGCTCGATGTCCGGCTCCGCCTCACCGGGCACGTTCGGCTCGCCCTGGGGATCATAGAAGCCATCGCCGCCGGTCTTCGCGCCAAGTCGGCGTTCGGAGACGAGCTTCTGCATGTGCTTGGGCACGTAGAAGCGCTCATCGCCGTATGACTCGGCGAGGTGTTCGGCGACGTGCAGGACCGTGTCCAGGCCAAGCAGGTTCACGAGGTGGTAGGGACCGACCGGGACGACCCCGGCGGCGCCGACACCCTCGTCGATCAGCTTGATCGACAGGCCCTGCTCCTCCTGCGCGCGCCACACCTCGGAGATACCCGAGTTGAGGATGCGGTTGACGACGAACCCGGGAACCTCGACGCAGGTGATCGGCTGCTTGCGGATCGATTGCGCGAACGTGACGGTCGCGGTGACGGTCTCCGCCGAGGTGTCCTCCCCCTCGACGATCTCGATCAACGGCATCAGCGAGGCCGGGTAGAAGTAATGAAAGCCGATGACCTTGTCGGGGCGCAACGTCGCTTCGCCGATCTCGGTGATCGACAGCGACGAGGTGTTCGAGGCGAGGATCGCATGGCCGGGCGTGGCGGCGTCGAGCTCTGAGAACACGTCCTGCTTGATCTCCATCCGCTCGGGGACCGCCTCGACGACGAAGTCAACGTCGCCGAAGTCCGCGTAGGTCGTCGTGCCATGAATGCGGTCGAGCACCTCGGCGATGCGTGCCTCGCCCTGCTCGCCGCTCAGCTTGCCCCGCTCGACGAGCTTGGAGACCTGTCCTGAGGTCACGTTGCGGGCCTCGTCCAGTCCCGCCTGGACGAGCGCGTCGTCGATGTCCTTGAGCACGACTGGGATGCCGGCGGCGGCGATCGTCTGGGCGATCTGCCCGCCCATCGTCCCGGCGCCGACGACGGCGGCTTTGAATACGAACATGCTGATTCGATCTCCTCTGGGGTCTGCGAAGTGGCTGTGTCTAGTCGCGGAGCCTAGTGCACACAACCAAAAGCGCGCTCACGCAACGCCAACCGCTGCGGTGAGCGGCGACGACGGCAATCCGATGCAAGAGCCGGCTACCGGCTCACCCCAAAAAAGCCCGCCGGGCAAACGAGGGATCCGTCACACGAGCCGCGAGGCGCCTCGCGAGGCGCCCTCAGAAGCGTTCTCGGAGAGGGAAGCCGAGCCGCCGATCCACTCCTGCAGGAACGGCGCGCAGGCGTCGACCTCGAGGGGACGGGCAAACAGGAAGCCCTGACCGCTGTCGCAGTTCTCCTCGCGCAGCAACGACAGCTCGCGCGACTGCTCGATGCCCTCGGCGAGCGTCTCTATCGCCAGCGACTTGCCGAGCTGGACGAGCGTGCGGATCAGCGTTTCGCCTTCGGGGTCCTGGCTCATGCGCGAGATGAAGGACCGATCGATCTTCAGGGCGTCGACGGGGAAACGCTGCAGGTAGGCCAGCGACGAGTAGCCCGTGCCGAAGTCGTCGATCGCGATCCGCACGCCGAGCTGCTTGGCTTGCCGGAGCCGGTCAGCGGTCTCCTCGGCATTGCTCATCAGCGTCGTCTCGGTGATCTCGAGCGTGAGCGCGCCCGGATCGAGCCCGCTGCGCTGCAGCGCATCCGCGACCATGGGCACGAAGTCGTCGGTGTCGAGCTGAAGCGTGGAGACGTTCACGGCGATGCCGATCCGATACCCGGCCTCGTGCCAGGCGGCGCCCTGGCGGCAGGCCTCCCCCAGCACCCACGCGCCGACCTGCACGATCAGACCGGTCTCTTCCAGCAGCGGGATGAAGTCGTCGGGCTGGACGATCCCGCGCGAGGGGCTGCGCCAGCGAATCAGCGCCTCCATGCCGGTCGGGCTCATGTCCTGAAGGTCGAACGTGGGCTGATAGACGAGGTAGAACTCGCTGTTCTCGTAGGCCATCCGCAGATCCATCTCCATCTCCATGCGGGTTTGGATCGCGTCCTGCATGCCGGTCTCGAACACGACATAGCGGTTCTTGCCCGACCACTTGGCTCTGTACATCGCGATGTCGGCGTCGCGCAGGAGCTCTTCGGCGGAGACCCGGTCGCCGGTCGCGATCCCGACGCTCGCCGTGATCGTCAGCCGATTCTCAGCGCCTTTCAGCTCGAACGGTTGTTTGAGCGCGTCCAGCAGACGCTCGGCGATCAGCTCGGGACCGGCGGAGAGCGACATCCCTTCGGCGACGATCACGAACTCGTCACCGCCGAGACGCCCGAGCGCGTCGATGTCGCGCACCACGCCCTGCAGGCGGGCGCAGACAGAGCGCAACAGTTCGTCGCCCGCACCGTGGCCGAGCGTGTCGTTGATGCTCTTGAAGTTGTCAAGATCGATGAACAGAGCCGCTACCGGCGCCTGGCTGCGGCGCGAGCGCACCAGCATCTGCTCGACGCGGTCGAGAATCAGGGTCCGGTTGGGAAGACCGGTCAGCGGGTCGTGGGTCGCGAGGAACGCGAGCTCCTCCTGGCGGCGGGTGAGCTCCTCGTGCGCGCGTTGACGCTCTGTCTCAAACGATTGACACATCCGCACGAGCGTGACGTCGAGGCTGCGCTGCAGCATGTCCAGTGCCCACGCGAGCACTTCCGGGGAAAGCTCGAGCTGGGCGCCGGTCTCGCGCACGATGTCTTCCGCCGCGTCGCGCCAGCGCAGGCAGCGCTTGGTGACCTCGTTCAGCGGCGCGGCGCGCTGGGCCGCCAGCTGGCCGAAGATGCTCCAGGACTCCTGACCGACCTCGCGCGCCGCCTCGGCGCCCTCGCCGGCCATCCAGCGGGCGACCGCGATCGTGGAGACGGCGCCCACCCGCGCAAAGCTGTCTTCGACCACCGCGTCGAGAACCAATCCCGACTGCTGGGAGCGTCCGAGCATGCCTGCGACCACATCGTCGGTGCGCGCGTTGAGCGCCTCGCCCAGGCGGAGCAGGTCCCGGTCGCCCACCTTCGGGTCGCCCACCTTCGTCGCGTGTGGATGGCGCTCAGCGCGCCCGCCGCCCACACCGGACTGTTCGTATGAACTCCCGTATTGACCCGACATAGTCGAACGAATCGGCGTGGGTTAAACAATTCTTTAATCACGCAACCAAACATCAACAGCTGACGGTGCCGGTCCGACTCCGCCCGCGCATCCGGCCGAGCCGTTCGCGATCGACGACAGCTCACCCACGCTAAAGAGCGTGCACAAATACAGGCCAAGAGCGCATCGTCGACGCCCGTCGCGGGTTATGGGATCGACAGACAGACCGACAGACGGGTCGAGCCGGGGGACGCCGGCCTCCGACCGGGAAGGAGAGGGTCCGGCCGGCGGCGAGACAGCGCGGCGCGCAGGGGAGCGCGCCGCGTAACGTCTCACCGCGCAGGGGAGCGCGCCGCGTAACGTCTCATCGCGCGAGTGGCACCCTGCGCGAACTCGTGAGTGTCTATCTGTCCGTCGTGTCCGTCGCTCGGAGAGCGTTGGTCACGACGGCATGTTGGCCACCCCGAACGTTGGTCACGCCGGAACCGCCGCGGGCTCCTCGACGCGACGGGGAAGCAGCGTTTCGCGGGCGATGACCAGGCGTTGGATCTGGGAGGTGCCCTCGTACAGCTGCATGATCTTGGCATCGCGGAACAGCTTCTCGACGGGGTACTCCTTGATGAAGCCATACCCGCCGTAGACCTGGACGGCGTCGGTGGCGATCTTCATCGCCGCATCGGCGGCGAAGCGCTTGGCGTGAGAGGAGACCAGCGTGTTGCGCCGGCCCTGGTCGAGCAGCACGGCCGACTTCCAGGTCAGCAGACGGGCGGCCTCGATTTCGGTCGCCATGTCGGCGATCATGAACTGGATCGCCTGGTGCATCGCGATCGGCACGCCGAACTGAACGCGTTCCTTGGAGTAATCGGTCGCGAACTCAAAGGCCGCGCGGGCGATGCCCGTGGCCATTGCGGCAACGCCGGGACGGGTGCGGTCGAGGGTCATCATCGCGAGCTTGAACCCGGCGTTCTCCTCGCCGAGCAGGTTCTCGGCGGGGACCTCCACGTCGTTGAAGGAGATCGTCGCGGTGTTCGACGCGCGCTGGCCGAGCTTGTCCTCCTTCTTGTCCACCACGACGCCCCAGTCGCGCTCGACGACGAACGCGGAGATTCCACGGTGGCCGGCATCCTTGTCGGTCTTGGCGTAAACGGTGTAGTAGTCGGCGTAGCCGCCGTTGGTGATGAAGCACTTGGAGCCGTTGAGAACGTACTTGTCGCCCTTGCGCACGGCGGTCGTGCGCATGCCGGACACGTCCGAGCCGGCGTCGGGCTCGGTCAGGCAGAAGGAGGCGAGCTTCGGCGATTCGGTGAGCGCGCCCAGGTACTTCTTCTTGGTCTCCTCCGAGCCCCCCAGCGTGATCGGGGCGGAGGCCAGGCCGTTGCAGCCGAGGGAGGTCTGGATGCCGGAGCAGCCCCAGGAGAGCTCCTCCTCGATCAGACAGCCGTCGAGGTAGCCGGCGCCGGAGCCGCCGTACTCCTCGGGGATGTGCGAGTTCATCAGGCCAACGTCCCAGGCCTTCTCGATGATCTCCCCGGGCCAGGTCCCATCTTTGTCGTACTCCCAGGCAACGGGACGAATCTCTTTGACGGCGAAGTCGTGCGCGAGTTCGCGCAGGCTGCGTTGCTCGTCTGTGAGCGTGAAATCGACCATGTCTACGTGATCTCCTCGAAGAGCGGTGGATTGACTGATCAGTCAATCAGGTCGTGGAAAGGGTAGCGAAGCGCGGGGAGGGAAAGCGTCGATGTCGTTGGGGCCGAGACCGAACCCGCGGCAAACCGAGCACGCAGAGACCGCGGCCGCTCGCGCGGACGAAGTAAAGCGCTCGCAAAATGGGGCTTATCCCCGGATGACCGACATCGTGAGGTCCCGCCTCAGAGGCAGGGGGAGACGATCCAAACGGAGTGGGCGAAATCCGCAACAATCCAGAGATGCAGAGTGCGTTTCCGATCGTCGTGTTCGGCGCGGTGGGGCTGTCGGTCGTGATGTCGATCGTGTTCCTCATCAGCAAAGGCAGCGCGTATGACGAAATCGGGCAGGGCGGGCTGCCGGGCGAGGGCGAGCAGCCGGACGCACCGCCACTCGGAGGCCGGACGGTATCCGGCGAAGGCTCGCTCGGAATGCATCCCGAGCGCGAACGAACCGAGCGGGAGCAGGAAATCAGGCAGATGCTGCAAGCGCGCAGCGAACGACGAGTGCGCAGAGGCGAGCCGGAGCTGGACATCGACGCGGAGGTCGCGAAGCTGACCGCGCCGCGGCCGGCGAGCACGCAGCACGACCCGGGGATCGCCGAAGAGGTGCTGCAGCTGGTGGTCGCGCGCAACGAACGGCGCGAGCGCCAGGGGCTGGAGCCGCTGGACATCGAGGCCGAGGTGCAACGGACGCTGGCCGAGCTCAATCCCTGAACGCGCTCAGGAGCGCGACTTGATGACCTGGCATGCGGAGATTGCAACGGCATGGTGCAGTCGGGTATAAACGCGATATGGCCGACCATCGCACGTTCGAGCTCGACGAGCTGACCAACCGTCCGGGGACGTACTTCAACCCCCAGACAGAGGTGCTGCTGATCATCGACGACTCGCCCGAGATGGACCATGAGATCTTCAATATGGAGGAGCTCGAGGGCACCGAATGGGTGCTCGTGTCGGATGAGTCCCCGGTGGACGAGCACCGCCGGGACGAGCTGATCGAGCGGTTTCAGGTGGCATACCACGCGGGGGGCGAGCACTCGATCGAGGGGGATGCGGACGAAGACGAGGAGGACGTGCTCGAAGCGGACGACCAGGAGGTCGGCCGGGAGGACTAGGTGGCCGATGGCGCGGCGCGGATGCTCGATGGCGCGGCGCGGATGCTGCGTCCTCAGTCGCTCGCGTACGTAGTACGCCACGCGGGCGGGCGGGCATTACGCCACGCGGGCGGGCGGGCATTTAAAACCTGGCCCCGCTTGGCCCTCGACCGCCTGGTTGACGGTCTGTGCAACGAAGGAAGGGCGCAACTGCGGGGACGCGACGGGTTTGAGGAGGCATGCGCAAGCATCCGAACGCCCGGCTGCAACAGACCCTGCGAAAAGGCGCCGGGTCGGCTCGTAGCATCCGCGCGGTGCTCGCCCGACATGCCCACAGCGCTCGTGTTCGTGCTCGTGCTCGTCTCGTCACCGTCCTCGCCCTGGGCGGGCTGATAGCCGCGCTGGTTCCCGCGCAGGCGGGAGCGCGTGGACCGAGCGTGACGGCCGCGCTGGCGAGCCTCAAGAACAGTGGCGCAATCACCGAAGCGGCGTATGCGCAGTACGCCGCCGCGTATACGGCGGCGCAACGCTCGCTGAAGAAGTTGAGCGGCACACGGCGAGCCGAACTGGGGAGCGTGATCGCAAACGTGCAGGGGATGGCCGCCGCGAGCGAGCTCACGCCGACGCGGCTGCCCGTGATATTCCTGACGCTGGAAAAGAACAGGCAGTGGTGGACGACCGAACCGCTGATCTCAAGCCGCGAGCGCGTGAGCTTTGCGGGTAGCAGGATCGTGTGGGAGTACTACGCCGGCCAGGGCATCGAGATCCAGTGGCTGGGGACGTTCGGGGAGGCCAACGGGTACTACCTGTCAGGCCACGAAAACGCGAACCTGCGCCGGCTGCTGAGCGAAGTGCTGCCGCTGGCGGCCAACCGTGCGGGAGGGATCGCGTGGGAGTACATGTTCCACTTCGACGGCGGAGCGCCACCCTGGACGAGCGGGCTGTCACAGGGCACGGCGCTGCAGGTGTTCGCGCGCGCGTGGTCGCGATTCAAAGAACCGATCTACCTGACTGCGGCCCAGCAGGCGCTCGGCATCTTCGAGATCGCGCCGCCGACCGGGGTGCGCGTGAAGACCGCCACGGGGGCGGAGTACGCCGAGTACACGTATGCGCCGAGCGACAGGATCTTGAACGGGTTCATCCAGGCCGATGTCGGACTGTATGACTACACGTCGATCACGAAAGACCCGCTTGGCCTGAAGCTGTTCGAAGAAGGCGACGCGGAGGCGCGGGCGGAGGTCCCCCACTACGACACGGGCGCGTGGTCGATGTACGACCAGTTCGGCGAATCGGACCTGAACTACCACGAACTGCTGACCGAATTTCTGACTCACCTGTGCGAACGCACGCGCAAAGGCCCGCCGCTCACGGGCGCCCCGACCCCGACGCCGTCCCCCACGCCGGCGCCCCCCACACCGGCGCCCGCGAGCCCGCCAAGCGAACCCGGCGGCGGTTCGGGTACGGGCGGGGCCGGCGCGGCCACGGCCGGCTCGAAGCGCGCGAAGACAGCGGCCGCGAGCACGCCGGCCAAAACGCCGATCGCGGGCGATGAAATCTACTGCACGACCGCACAGAAATTCACGACCGACCTGCACACGCCGCCGGTCGTGTCGCTGATCACGACCACGCTGCCGACCAGCGCGCGGGCGGGCGTGCAGGTGTCGCTGTCGAAGGTCTCGGCCGTGAAAATCATCGTCCGGCGCGCAGGCAAGACCGTGTGGAGCAACGGCGCGACGGTGGAACGCGGCAAGCCGAAGGTGCTGTGGGTGACGCCATCACAGGCGGGCACGTACTCGATCACGGTCACCGCGACCGATCTGGCCGGGAACTTCGCGACGGCGACGGGCACGATCACGCTCGCCAAGGACGCGAAGGCGCACTGACGGCGGGCGGCGCGCCTAGGGCGTATCCCGCTAGGCCCGCACGTCTGGATGCGCCCGATGGCCTTCGCGGAGCTTTGTCCTCGGGCTCGACATGGCACCACCATGCCTTCGCCCTTGCGTCCGCGCTCCGCTTGACCCTAGACCGCCCCAGCCGCACCCTCCTATCGGGATACGCCCTTAGACTGAGGGCGGATGGCGCGAAACACCTCGATCGGGCACCGAAACGAGCCAAGCTGATGACGCGACTGATGAGGGACTGGCGGGCGCTGGAGCCGGAGCAGCGCTTGGCGAGCGGCGCCGCGGTGGCGTTGTTTGTGACGATGCTGCTGCCGTGGTACCAGCAGAACGCGGTCGTGAACGCGCCCAGGACCACGCCACTGCAGAGCCGTAACCTGAACGCGTTCCAGGTTTTCTCGTTCCTCGAGGCGGCCGTGCTGCTGGTCGCGGTGGCGGTGATCTACCTGCTGTACGCGCGGGCGGAGGGCCGCAAATTCCACCTCCCCGGCAGCGACGGCGCGGTCGTGCTCGCCGCAGGCCTGTGGGCGGCGGCGCTGCTGGTGCTCAGGCTGTTCGACAAGCCGGGGATCACAAGCCACGGGATCGCCGCCAACGTAGGAGTGCAATGGGGGATTTTCTTTGCACTGGCGGCAGCCGGTCTGATGGCCTACGCCGGCTCGCGCATGCGCGAGAAACGCCGTCCGGAGCCGCCACTGGAGCGGAGCGCCCCAGAATCGCATGGGGAGCACAGTGCCCCAGAGTCGCATGGGGAGCTCGGCCGTCCACGTCATCCGCCCGCCCCACCAGCGTCCTACGCGCGTGAGGACGCGCCCATAACACCCCAGGCCACCGAGCGACGCCCCGTCACGGCACCGGTGCTGCGTGCCTCGCGTCGACCTGTGGCCGCCAGCCAGGCGACCGAGCAGCTGTCGTTCGAGGACCCCCCGTCCGAGCCCGAGCGGCGCGACTCCTAGAGGCCCGCTCCAGGCGCGGCCCCTATCATTGAGCTGACGATGCCAAGCTCGTCCCAGGAGCCCGCCTCCGTCAAAGCCGTAGCCGAAGGGCTGCGCGAAGTGGGTTATCTGCCGGGTGAGTCAACCGCACTGGTGGCCTATCTGGCGACGAAGCTCGGCAAGCCGGTGCTGGTAGAGGGACCGGCGGGAGTCGGTAAGACCGAGCTGGCGAAGTCGCTCGCCAAGTATTTGGACAGGGAGCTCGTGCGGCTGCAGTGCTACGAGGGGCTGGACGAGGCGAAGGCGCTGTACGAGTGGAACTATCGCAAGCAGCTGCTGCGCATCCAGGCCGAGGCCGACGGCGCGGGCTGGGACGCCGTCCAGGAGGACATCTTCGGCGAGGAGTTCCTGCTCGCGCGGCCGCTGATGAGCGCGATCGCCTCCGAGCAGCCGGTGGTGCTGCTGATCGATGAGATCGACAAGACCGACCAGGAGTTCGAGGCGATGCTGCTGGAGGTACTCTCAGACTTCCAGATCTCGATTCCGGAGCTGGGCAGGGTCGAGTCACGCACGCATCCGGTCGTGCTGCTGACCTCGAACAACTCGCGCGAGCTGACCGAGGCGCTCAAGCGCAGGTGCCTGTACCTGTGGCTGGATTACCCGGAGCTGGAGCACGAGCTGGAAATCGTGCGCATGCATGCTCCCGACCTGCCCGAGACGGTCGCACGCAGGCTGGTCGAGGTGATCGGCATGGTGAGAGAGCTCGACCTGAAGAAGCCACCGTCGATCGCCGAGTCGATCGACTGGGCGCGGGCGCTGCTGCTGCTCGGCGCGGAGGACATCGACGAGGAGACGTTCACCGAAACGATGTCAGTGATCGTCAAGCACAGGACCGACATGGACCTCGTGGCCGAGCGCGTCGGACTGAAGCTCCGGGCGCCCGCCGATGCCGTCTGAGGACCGGCCGAGTCCCAAGGTCCCTTCGGCGCGGCCCGGCGCCAGTCCCGTGCGGCCCGGCGCCAGTCCCGCGCGGCCCGGCGCCAGTCCCGCGCAACCCGGCAACAATGGCCCACTCGCTCGGCTCGGCCAGGCGCAAGACTCCCCCACGCCGCCGGCGGGCTTCTCCGCGCGCGTGCTGGAACTCGGCGAGGAGCTGCGCCGCGAAGGCGTGGCGGTCGGGACCTCGGAGTTGCTGGACGCGTTCGCGGTGCTGCGCGAGATCGACTGGACCGAGCAGGCGGAGTTCAGGGAGGCGCTGGCCGCGACGCTGGCCAAGAGCCAGGAGGACAGGCGCGTGTTCGAGCTGGTGTTCGACCGGTTCATGTTCCGCGCGGTCGAGCTGGCCGCGATCAGGGAGGACATACGCGAGCAGACGGATGAGGCCGCCGGGGGGCTGGACCTCGACGAGCTGACCGACGAAGAGCTGGAGGGATTGCGCGCGCAGATCGCCGCCGCGCTGAGAGACGGCTCGGAGGGCGCGATGCGCGATCTCGCGCGCATGGCGATCGCGGCGTTCGCACGCCGGCAGGAGGGGTCGGGAGTGATCGGCGTGGACGTCCAGCGGATCAGGCGCGCGCTGGGGCTGCGCTCAGAGCCCCAACCGGAGCTGCCCGCGAGCGACCCGCGCCGCGACGGGCTGCCGCGCGAGGCGCTGAGACGGTTCGAGGCGTTGCTCAGACGCGAGCTCGAGCGCGCCCAGATCGAGCGCACTGGAAGCCTGCCGCCCGCACGGCCGTTGGGGGAGCTCGACCGCGCGCTGCCATCGGGCCCGCTCCAGGATCTGGCCGCCGTGCACCGGGTCGTGGCGCAGCTGCGCCGGCGGCTGGCCACGCAGGGACTGCAGGCTCGGGGCCACAGACGGCACGCGCACGTGGACGTCAGGCGCACGATGCGCGCCTCGTTGCAGACGGGCGGCGTGCCGGTGGTGCTCAAGTACCGGCCACGCCGGCCACGGCGGCCGGAGATATACGTGCTGTGCGATGTCTCGACGAGCGTGACCTCGGCGTCGGTGTTCTTTCTGTCGGTGCTGCACGCGCTGCACGACAGCTTTCGCAGAATGCGCTCGTTCGTGTTCATCGAGCGGATCAGCGAGGTGACCGACATATTCGAGCACGAGCGCAACTTCAAGGCCGTCAGCGAACGAATCGGCAACGATGCGGGCGTGGCGGACATCTCGGGATACACCGACTACGGGCGGGTGTGGTCGGAGTTCCTCGTGCAGGTCGAAGATGACCTGCACCCACGCGCGACGGTGATCGTGCTCGGCGACGCGCGCACGAACGGGCGCGACCCGCGGGCAGACATATTCGCCCAGATCGCGGCCCGGGCGGGCAGGACGTTCTGGCTGAATCCCGAGCCACGGCTGTACTGGAACTACGGCGACTCGGTGATCGCGGCCTACGAGCAGTACTGCACAGCGTTCGAGTGCTGGACCACAGTCCAGCTCGAGGACTTCGTGCGCGCCCTGACGCGACCGGTCGTCGCCGCGGCGCGCTAGCATCGAGCGCAGAGCAGACAGACACCAGGGGAGCTGGCGGGTGAAGGCCGGCTGAGATGGCGCACCAATGCGATGCCCGGCGCCGACCCGTTGAACCTGTGGGGTAATGCCCGCGAAGGGAGCCACGTGCAGATAGGGCTCGAGCCCGGCCCGAGACCGCCTACGGAGGATGGATCGACTCCCACCGTGAGCGTCGCCGACGTGAGTCGCGCTTACCGCGACCGTAGCGGCGCACCGGTGCAGGCGCTGGCGGACATATCGCTGCACGCCGCCCGGGACGAGCTGCTGGCGGTGGTGGGACCCAGCGGATGCGGCAAGACGACGCTGCTGGAGTTGATCTGCGGTCTGCAGGCGCCCGACTCGGGCTCGATCGAATGCGCACCGGCCGCGCTGATGCCCCAACATGACCTGCTGCTGCCGTGGCTGAGCGCCCTGGACAACGCCGCGCTCGCGCTGCGGATCGCGCATGTCCCGCGCGCACAGGCACGCGAGCGTGCGGCAGAGTTGTTCGCCGAGCTGGGTCTCGCGGGATTCGAGCGGGCCCATCCGCACGAGCTCTCGGGTGGGATGCGCCAGCGGGTTGCCTTCGTCAGAACGCTGCTGTCGGGGAAGGAGCTGCTGTGCCTGGACGAGCCGTTCGGCGCCCTGGATGCGATCACCCGCGCGGAGATGCACGCGTGGCTGGTGGACGCGTTGCGTCTCAAACCGAGAACGGTGGTCCTGGTGACGCACGACGTCGAGGAGGCAGTGGTGCTGGCCGACCGCGTCGCGGTGCTCTCGCCCCGGCCGGGCCGGGTCGTCGGTGAGCTGGAGGTAGGGCTGAAACGCCCGCGTGTGCGCACCGATCCGGAGGTGGTGGCGCTGCGCGAGCAGGCGCTGATCGCCTTGGGACTGGGACTGGGGAGCGCATGGTGAGACGCCGCGTCCTGAACGCACTGCCGGCCATCGCGCTCGTCGCGCTGCTGCTCGGCGCGTGGGAGCTGTATGTGGACCTCGGGAGCGTGGACAGGCTCGTGCTGCCGGCTCCTCACGAAGTCGGTGCGGCGCTGTGGAACAACGCTTCCATGCTCGCCTCCAACCTGAAACCGACCGCCGAGGAGGTGGTGCTCGGGATCATGCTCGCGCTGCTGAGCGGGTTCGCCCTGGCGATCGCGATTCACCTGTCCCCCACGCTGCGCCGCGCGGTGTACCCGATCGCCGTCGGCTCGCAGGCCGTGCCGATCGCGGTGATCGCCGCGCTGCTGATCTTCTGGTGGGGGTTCGGCATCCTGCCCAAGCTTGTGGTGATCACGCTGATCTGCTTTTTTCCAGTGCTGGTCACGACCGTGGACGGGCTCTCGGCGGTCGATCCCGAGCAGCTGAAGCTGCTGCGCACGCTGGACGCCTCGCGCTGGCAGGCGTTCCGCTTCGCCGAGCTGCCGGCTGCGCTGCCCGCGGCGATCAGCGGCGCACGGATAGCGCTGACGGTGGCGGTGATCGGCGCGTATATCGCGGAGTCTCAGACCGCGACAACCGGCGCATACGCGGGGCTGGGACACGAGATCAACGCCGACCTCACCGCGCTGCAGACCTCGCGCGCGTACGCCGCGGCAGTGGTGCTGTTCGTGTTCGCGATCGCCTGCTTCTATACCCTCGCCCTCGCCGAGCGCCACCTGGCGCCATGGGCGCATTGATCGAGAGGAGAAGTCCGTTGATCCTGCCAGCTGACCGCCTACGCCACTTCCCGCGCACGCCTTGGGCCGGAGGCGGGTCGCGGAGCGGACGCACGACGTGGGGCGGGCATGGGCGAGTCCGCCGCCGTGCGCCGAGAGCGGTCGCGCTCGTCGCGCTCGGTCTCGCCTGCGCGCCGGCCCTGTCCGCGTGCGGGTCCAAGCAGGATGTGACCGCAGCGTCGGGGGTCAAGCCGTTCACGGTGATGCTCGACTTCTTCCCCAACGCCGACCACGCGCCGCTGTATGCGGCGATCACACACGGGGATTTCCGTGCCGTCGGGCTGGACGTGCGCCCGCAGATCCCCGCCGAACCGGCCGCTCCGCTGAAGCTGCTGGCCGCGGGCAAGGTGGACATGGCGATCTCCTATGAGCCGGAGCTGCTGCTGGCACGCGATCAGGGATTGAAGCTGGTGTCGATCGGCGCGCTCGTGCAGCGCCCGTTGACCTCGATCATCGCGCTCCCGGGCCAGCATGTTCAGAAGGTCTCAGACCTGGCGGGCAAGCGCGTCGGCACCGCGGGCATCGGCTATCAGGCGGCCGAGCTGCACACGGCGCTGCAAGCCGCCGGAGTGGACCCCAGCACGGTGCAGGAAGTGAACGTCGGCTTCAACCTCGTCCCGGCGATGCTGTCCGGCAAGGTCGCGGCGACGCTGGGGGGATTCTGGAACTACGAGGCGATCCAGCTGCGCCTGCTGCACAAGCACCCGGTCGTGATCCCAGTCGACGAGGCCGGGGTGCCGGCGTATGACGAGCTGGTGCTGGTCGTGCGCGAAGACGAGGCGCGCAACCGTGGCCAGGACCTGCGGGCGTTCATGCAGGCACTGACTCGAGGCGAGCGCGAGGTGCGCGCGAACCCGCAGGAAGCGGCCACGCTGGTGGTCAAGGCCAATCCGTCGCTGGAACCGAAGCTCCAGCTCGAATCGATCCGTCAGACGCTGCCCGCGGCGACCCCGAGCAACCAGAGCGATTCTTACGGCTGGCAGGAACCGTCGGCGTGGGCGAGCTTCGGCACATGGATGCTCGCCCACGGGCTGCTCGTACACAATCCCAACGGCGGGCTGCCCCCGTTTACGAACGAGTTCCTCCCGGGCCAGGGCATCTAGCCTCGGCCGGCATCCAGCCCCGGTGGCATCAGGCCCCAGCGGCATCCAGCCCCAACGACATCAGCCCCAACGGCATCCAGCCCGGTGGCATCAGGCCCCAGCGGCATCCAGCCCCAACGACATCAGCCCCAACGGCATCCAGCCCGGTGGCATCAGGCCCCAGCGGCATCCAGCCCCAACGACATCAGCCCCAACGGCATCCAGCCCCGGTGGCATCCAGTCCGAGCATCGATCGGCCTTTGGCATCGATCCCGCCCGACGGGCTCCGCCTAAAACGCCTGACATCCGTATCGAGCCACGCAAATCAACGTACTTTTCCCCTAGACCATCCGGGCCGTGACGCGATACGTTCACATCGCCCATGCCAGCTCGGGAGACACCCTCGGTACAGACGAGCGCGCAATCCGGCGAGGAGCCCTGCGACGAGGAGGCGATCCGGATCGTGCTGGCCGACGACCACGCGGTCGTGCGCAGCGGCCTGCGGCTGCTGCTCGACGGCGAGTCCGGACTCGAGGTGGTGGCCGAGGCCGGCGACCTCGACAGCACGCGCCGTTACGTGCGCGGCCACAACCCCGACGTGCTCGTGCTCGATCTGAACATGCCCGGCGGCTCGAGCCTCGAGGCGATCCCCGACATCCGTGCGGAGGCGCCCGCGACACAGATCGTCGTGCTGACGATGCAACAGGAGCCCGCCTTCGCGCGTCACGCACTCAGCGCGGGCGCGATCGGGTACGTGCTCAAGGAGGCTGCCGACGACGAGCTCGTGGAGGCCATACGGCGAGCGGCGGCCGGTGAAAGCTATTTGAACCCGAGACTCGGCGCGCGGATGGCTTCCGAGCCTCCACCCGGACCGCCCGACGACCTCTCCGAACGCGAGCTCGAAGTTCTGCGCCTGATCGCGCTCGGACATACCAACGCCGAGATCGCCGAGCAGCTGTACCTGTCGGTACGCACGGTCGAGACCCATCGCGCGCACATCCAGCAGAAGCTCAGCCTGTCCTCACGAGCCGAGCTGGTCGGCTACGCGCTGCGACGCGGGCTGGTCAACGCCTGACAGCCCAACCCCTGACAGGAGGCGTGGCACTCGAGATCCCTGCGCCAGGCGCTTCACGTGCGCGAGATCCCTGCGCCAGGCGCTTCACGTGCTCGAGATCCCTGCGCCAGGCGCTTCACGTGCGCGACCGTGGCTGTCCGTAGACCGTCACGGTAATCGCGACATCCCCGCCGCGGCGACATGGTCCGTAGATTGCCGCAGCTTCGAACCTAAACGTCATATAATTTGTCGCTCGTAGGTCAGCTCATGAGAAGGGGATGAGCATCGAGCCTGAGCAATCGTGGATCCGTCGCCCGCTCGACGCGGGCCGCGCGCTGCCGGCGGAGAAGACCGGCGGAGAGCTCCCCGAGGCAGAGGCGGACGCGGAGACGATGAGGACGTCGGTCGGCTGGGCCGTGATCGCGATCGAGAACGCGCGCCTGTACCAGGCCAGCGAGTGCCGTCGCCGCGAGCTGGAGCGGGCTTTTCGCGGCCTGGAGGCGACCAGGGACGTGGTGATCGCGATCGGCGAGGAGATCTCGCTCGAGCACGTGCTCGAGATGATCGTCACCCGCGGGCGCGCGCTGGCCCACGCACGCAGCCTGGTGATCATGCTGCGCGAGGGTCACGATCTCGTGCTGGCCGCGAGCGCCGGCCGTGTGCAGGGCATGGATGGCACACACATGCCGATTGCGGGCTCGACCTCAGGGCATGTGCTGCAGCGAGGCCGGTCCGAACGGATCGCCGACGTGACGGCACGGCTGCGGCTCGCACCCGATGAGTTCGGCGTGCCCAATCCCCATACAGCGCTGTTGGTGCCGATGATCCATCGAGGCGAGGCGCTGGGCGTGCTCGCGGCGTTCGATCGCAGCGATGAAGGGGCGATCTTCACCGAGGACGACGAGCAACTGCTGCAGACGTTCGCGACGAGCGCCGCTACGGCTGTGGCGCTCGCCCAGGGGGTGCGATCCGATCGGCTGCGCAGCTCACTGGCCGCAGCCGACGCCGAGCGCGGCAGGTGGGCGCGCGAGCTGCACGATGAGACGCTGCAGGGACTGGGTGGACTGCGCGTGCTGCTGTCCTCGGCGCTGCGCCGCAAAGATCCCGAGCACACCGAACGGTCGCTGCGCGAGGCGGTCGGGCATATCGAGCGCGAGATCGAGAACCTGCGCGCGGTCATCACCGAGCTGCGCCCGGCGGCGCTGGACGAGCTCGGCTTGAAGCCGGCGATCGAGGCGCTGGTTGATCGCCATCGCGAGCACAGCGGCTTTGAGATCGACAGCAGGCTGGAGCTCGCACACAAACAGCCGGGCATTCCCCGCCTGGCCGCGGAGGTGGAGACAACGGTCTACCGTCTGTTGCAAGAGACACTCACCAACGTCGCCAAGCACGCGCAGGCCCGCTGTGTCCGAGTGGCAGTCGAGCAGACGGACGAGGAGCTGCGAATCGAAGTGCGGGACGACGGTACGGGCTTTGCGATCAACGCGCAGACCGCGGGGTTCGGGCTCGCGGGGATGCGCGAGCGTGTGAGCCTGGCGGGCGGCACGCTGCAGATCGCATCGAACGAGCAGGGCACGACCGTGCGGGCGCAGCTTCCCGCGTCCGATGCCGTAGAGGCGCCTCGCCTCGCGCACATTCAGGCTTGATTCACGCGACGATCACAGTCTGCTTAATGACAAATATTCAGAATCGTTCCGCAAGTGCCGGCGGCGTGCAGTATCGTCCTTTGCAGCTGGAAGCAGAGACGATGAGCGATGGTCCGAGCAACAGCAAACACACGGGGATGGATGCGAGGCGCATCGGCACCCCTGCGCGGAGCGCTGCTTGGACTCGCGCTCGAACACCCCGGCCACGGCAGCGAGCTCGCGAACCGCCTGGTGGCAAAGCTCGGCGCAACCTGGCGGATCGACACTAACGACGTATATCGCCTGCTGGACCAGCTCGTCGCCGACGGCCTGCTGGAAGCGCACGACGAACCTCGTCGCGGCGACCGGCGCACGCGCGTGGTGTATCGCCCGACCGCACGGACCGAGGAGGCGCTGACGGCATGGATGGAGGCGCTGCTCCCGCGCGAGCCGGTGAGGCTGGGATTGCACGCAAAGCTCGCGGTCGCACGCGACGAGGACGCTCCGCGGTTGGTGGCGGCGCTGCGGGAGTACGAGCGCGAGTGCCTGGGACTGGCCCAGCTCGTGGCGCCCACGACAAGCGGCGAGATGTCTCACTCGTGGACCGCGCTGGTCATGGATTGCACACGAGACGCGGTATGGAGACAGCTTCAGTCCGACATCGACTGGGCCGCGCAAACCCGACGGCGGATCAACGAGCGCGTACAGGCGCAGGAGCGATAACGGCGCGCCGACGTCAAAGCTAAGCGTCTTCTCATCTATCGCTCACGTCCGCTTTAGACAGCGCCAACATGCTGACACCGTGCCCTCGGAGCCAAGACCGGTCGATGATCGGCTGGCCCGTCGACGCGAAGCCAAGCGCCGGCGAACGGGCAGACGCCGGCGCACAGCTGCACTGGGCATCGTCGCGATGCTGGGCGTGGCAGTCGCAATCGCGGATGGACAGAGCGACCGCCGCGCTGCGAGCACTGGTGAGCACGCGCATGCGAGTACGTCAGCGAGCGAGGACGCTAACACCGGTAATCCGGGGGCATCGAGCGGGCATGGTGCTTTGCGCACTGGGGCGGGCGACACGCTCAGCCCCGGCTCGAACCCGTCGGTGCTGCCCGGCCCGGTGCTGATCGCGGATCGCGACAACAACCGGCTGCTGGAGGTGAGTCCGACCGGCAAGGTGCTGTGGCGCTTCCCGGCGCCTGGTGATCTGAGCCCGGGCCAGACGTTCAAGCTGCCCGACGACGCGTTCTTCTCGCCCAACGGCCGCAGGGTGATCGTCACCCAGGAGGACGACTTCGTGATCAGCGTGGTCGACATCCCCAGCGCGCACATCATCTACCGCGACGGACATCCCGGCGTTCCAGGTTCAGAACCGGACTACCTGCACAACCCCGACGACGCGCTGCTGATGCCCTCTGGCGACATCCTCACAGCCGACATCAAGAACTGCCGCGTGCTCGTGATCCGCCCGCCATCTCACACGCCGCTGCGCCAGCTCGGCCAGACGGGCAATTGCGAACATCAGCTCGGCGCCGCCTACGGCAGCCCCAATGGGGCCTTCCCGATGGCGAACGGCGACACCGCGATCACCGAGATCAACGGCGACTGGCTGGACGTGCTTGGCGCCGACGGGCATGCGGTACTGGACACCCATCCGCCCGGCTTCAGCTACCCGTCGGACACCAACGAGGTGCGCCCGGGGCTGTTCCTGTCGGTCGACTATGTCAGCCCGGGCGCGATCGAGACGTTCACGAGCAACGGCAGCCTGCAATGGCGCTATGCCCCGACGGGCGCCGCGGCGCTGAACCAGCCCTCGCTGGCCCTCCCCCTCCCGAACGGCGACATCCTCGCCAACGACGACAAGAACGACCGCGTGATCGTGATCGACCCTCACACGAACCGGATCGTCTGGCAGTACGGCCACACCCACGTGCCGGGCTCGGGCGCGGGCTTCCTCAGCAACCCCGACGGCGTCGATCTCGCCCCGCCCTACTCCCTGGCGATGCGCTTCGCGGCGACCATGCACGCGCCCTGACCTGCCTGTCCGGCAGCACAGATGAATCCGCCCCACTCGACCCTCGTCCGCCCCAGCCGCACGCTCCTATCGGGATAGGCCCTTACCGACGAGCGGTAACGACCCGGTCCTGTCGAACCCAGTGTCATGAGGACACTAGCCTGCTGCCGACCGGGCCGCGACCGGAGCGAGCGAGTAGATCGAGGACTGCGTTCCGGACACGCCCTCTCCACCCGCGACCACCACGCGCCGCCCGACGATGGCCGCGGCCATGTCAGACAGGGCGACGGGTAGGCGCCCGACCCGTACCACCCTGCCCGTGGCCGGGTCAATCGCGAGGATCGCATCGGTCTGGCTAAAGGACGCCGAACCACGACCTCCGAGCAGGTAGACCTGCCCTTGAAGCGTCACAGCGGCGGCGTGCGTCAGCGGGCTGGGCAGGCGCCCGATCTGCACGACATGGCCGGTCGCGGGATCAAAGCGCAGGACCTCGCGTTCGGCCGCTTCACCATGTGAGCCTCCGGCGATCACGAGTTGGCCGCCGACCGCCGCGACGGCCGCGTAGCGCAGGGACAGCGGCAGTTTGGCGACCGTCCGCGCCGGACCGCCGGACCGCCAAGCCAGGATCGTGTCGAGTGCCCGAGCGCCGCTGTAGCCGCCGACCACATACGCCGTCCTACCGACGGCCGCCACCGCGACATCGGAGGCCGGGCCCGGCAAAGCGCCCGCCTGGGAGACGGCGTTCGTCGCCGGATCGAAGCGCAGCACATGATCGTAGGAGCTGACCTGACCGCCCCCGAACACGTATGCGTCGTTCCCGAGCAGAGCGCTCTGCGCATCGTGCTGGGGCAGCGGCAGCCGTGCGCGGGTGGAGATGTGTTCCCCGGCGAGGACGAGCACCCCGGCGGTGGATGCGTCGGCCCCATCGAGCCCGCCGAGCAGCGCGAGCGTGCCATCGGGGAGCACCACGGCGGCGGCATCCTGCAGAGGCACAGGCAGGACCACCCCTAGACGGCGCGCAACGAAGCCGACGGGCGCCGACCCTGGGGCCGGGATGCCATCACCCGAATGAGCCCGCGTCTGCCCCGCAGCTCCCGACGATGGGCCGCCGCGCGATGCCGTGCCGCTGCGTGAGTCCGAACCGTCACCCAGAGCGGCGAGCATCGCCACGACCAGCGCGGCCGTCGCGAGGGGCACGCCAACCGCGAGCATCCGGCGACGCCGCACACGCCTGCGCCGCTCGAGCCGGCGCACGGCGATCCGCTCGGCGGGATTCAAGTCCACTCCCGCTCCTCGCCCACGGTTTCGCCATCGATCCCCGGGGACGGGACCGGAGTCGGCGTCGCGGCCGGGGCGGGGACCGAGACCGGCAGCGGCGAGGCTGACGTACGTCCCGCCGAGCGCAGCGGGCCGTCATCGCCGGCCCATCCACCGGCTTCACGGCCCACCGGACCCGGCGCGTGGGGCGTACGTGCGCTCGCCGGCGCAAAGCGAGGCAGCTCGATCTCGATTCGCGCGCCGCCCTCTGGCGAGCGTCCCGCGACCACCCGACCACCGTGAGCCTCAGCGATCGCGCGTACGATCGCGAGACCGAGTCCGGTACCGCCCGAGGCGCGATCGCGGGCCGCGTCGGTACGGTAGAAGCGGTCGAATATGCGCTCGCGTTGAGGAGGGGGGATACCAGGACCATCGTCCTCCACCACGAACCGGATACGCCCGTCCGGGGCAGTCTCGACCAGCATGCGCACGAGACCGCGCTCGGAGACGGTATGGTCGATCGCGTTGCCAATCAGGTTGCGCAGCGCCTGCGCCAATCGGTCCGGGTCGGCGCGCAGCGTCCCTCGCGGCACCGGGCCGAGCTCGAAGCGGCGCACGGCCAGCAGGCTCATCCCGTCCCACAGCTCCCGCACGTAGCTCGCCGGCTCGATCGGCTCGATGCGCAGGAACTGTGTCTGCTCTGCCTTGGCCAGCAGCAGCAGATCATCGACGAGCCGGCTGATGCGCGCTATCTCGGCCTGCACAAGACGCTCCACGCGGCGCACCTCGGCGCCCGATGGACTCGCCTGTGAGGCCAGCACTTCCAGCTGGCCGCGTATAACGGTCAGCGGCGTGCGCAGCTCATGCGAGGCGTCGGCCACGAACGCGCGTTGGCCGGCGAACGCGTCGGTGAGCCGATCGAGCATGTGGTTGAAAGCGTCGGTGAGCACCCTCACCTCTTCGCTCTGAACACCCGCGTCGTGGATGCGCGGGTGCAGGTCGCCTGCATCCACCCGCGCCGCCACCGCGGCCATCCTGCGCAGCGGGCGCGACAGGCGCGTACCGATCAGGTAGGCGCCGAGCAGCGCGCCGACGAGCGCGAGGACACCGGCGAGGATGAACGCGCGCGCAACGCCGTTCTGGGCGTGTGTCACGCTCGCCAGCGGCTCGCCCACGCCGATCGTCACCCGTGGCCCTCCGGACACATTCACGATGCGCTTTAGCAGGCGCAGGTTGCCGACGTCGGGCAGCCCCAGCGTGGCGTAGCCCGGCGGCACCGTCAGCAGCTGCTCGGAGAGACCGTTCTCCTGAGCCTGCTCCGTGGGCGTCTCGCCGTTATCGGGCCTTGGGTGCGCGAACAGCTCGGGACGGTTGGTGCTGGTGGGGGCGCCGGGAACGATCGCGAACAGGAACGTCGAGCTCGCGCGAAATGGCTGGTCGTGAATGTAAGCGCTTGCCACATGCGCCACCTGGGCGGGCGAGCGCGCCTGGGAACTCGTGAGATTGTGCGCGAGCTCTGCGGCGTCGCCCGCGATCTCCCGATCGATCTGTCGGCGCAGCTGCGTGCCGGTGCCACGATAGACGGCCACGAACGTGATCCCGGTGCATACCAGCATGACCACCGCGATCCACCCCGCCAGGCGCCAGCGCAGCCCGCCGGGAACGATTCGTGTGAGCGCCGGCGGCATCGACATTGCTCAGGGTGCTTGCCGGTACAACCGACGAACTGAGAACGTGTCCGGAAACGATCGACACGCCCGGAATGCGTCCCTGGACACGACGCTGGATCGCCACGGACGGATATCCCGGCACGGTCCCATCAGACGGCGCCGCCCAGGCGGTAACCGACGGCGCGTACCGTGAATATCGGCGCCGGGTCGTCGCGACGGGCGAGCTTGCGACGCAGATAGCCGATGTACACGTCGACGACGTTCGTCGCCGGATCGTGCTCATAGCCCCATACCGCGCTCAGGATCTGCTCGCGCGAAAGCACCTGCCCGCAGTGGCGCAGCAGGTAGACCAGCAGCTCGAACTCGGTGCTCGACAGCTGCACGGACGCATCGCCGCGGCGCACCTTGCGGGTGAGCAGGCTCACTTCGATGTCCGCACCCCGCAGCGTGGTCGCGGATGTCTGCGCGACCACGCGCAGCTGCGCGCGCACGCGTGCCAACAGCTCCGCCAGTGAGAACGGCTTGACCAGATAATCGACCGCGCCGGCGTCCAAGCCGGCAACGCGATCCTCGATCTCGCCGCGCGCCGTCAGCACGATCACCGGCACCTCCGGCTTGGCGCGGCGCACCGAGGCGAGCACCTCCAGACCATCACGACCGGGGAGCATCAGATCGAGCACGATCGCGTCAAAGCCATCCGCAAGCGCCAACCGTTCACCCTCGATGCCGTCCAGCGCCGTCTCAACCGCGAAACCATCGGCCTCGAAGCCGCGCCGCACGAAGTCGACGATTCCGGGCTCGTCCTCCACCAGCAATATTCGCGCTTTGCCCATACATTCAAGAATAAGCCCCGCCGCGCAAGCATTTTCCCATGCGAGCGATTCGATGAGCTTTCTCATCAAGCGGTTACCCGATCCTTAGCTGTGCGCCACACACTCGTCTCATGTCAATCGACCCTCGGGCAGTCGCCCGCGAGCGCCGTGACGGAAGCTTCGTGAGCGACGGGCGGGCCGGGGTGGATCGGCGCTCGAACCATCGCGCCGGCACCGACCGGTCTCTGATCGGACGCCTGACCGCGGGAGGGACCACGGGCAATGAGCGGCTCACGACCGCCACAGGCATCGTTCTCCTGGTGCTGCTCGCCGTCATCGGGGTGACGCTCCTGCGGTTGAGATCACTGCTCTGGGTGCACCTGTTCGTGGGCATGCTGCTGATCGGACCGGTCGCGCTGAAGATGGCCAGCACCGGATACCGGTTCGTTTGTTACTACATCGCCAACCCGCGCTACCGCCGCAAGGGTCCACCCCCCACGCCGCTGCGGATGATTGCGCCGATCGTCGTGATCTCAACGATCGTGGTGCTCGTCAGCGGTGTCCTGCTGCTGCTGATCGGACCGTCCTCACGGAGTACGTTGCTGCCGATCCACAAGGTCAGCTTCTTCGTCTGGGTGGCCTTCACCTCGCTGCACCTGCTCGGCCACCTGCCCGCGGTCGCCTCCGCGGTCGGCCTCGGCGGGGAAACAGCCTCCAAGGTAGACGTGCTGGCCGCGCTGGGCGTCTCTGGCGGCGGGGACCTCTCGGCGTGGGAGGCCCCGGTAAAGGCGCGCGCGGGACGTGCCGGGCGCGGGCTCTCGCTGGCGGGTGCAGTCGCGAGCGGCACCGTGCTGGCAATTGTTCTCATTCCCCAGTTCGGCCCATGGTTGCACTCCTCGACGCTCTTCCACCACCACTGATCGCCACGACATGAGACCGCACACACATGCACGAGACGCCGCACTGCGCCGGCTGGATCGAGTCAACCGCTGGGTGATCGCCGGCAGCGTTGCGCTGACGGGCGTGCTCTCCGAGGTGGCCGCAAGCGCATTCCCCGGCAAGAGCACCGCGACGGCGCTCAAGCAGTCCGGCGGCTCCGGACATCATTCGTCGTCGTCGTCGTCCTCCTCCGGGTCGTCCCGGTCCGTGCAGCCTCCCGCACAGGCTCCCCAGGCCACGCGGGAAACGACGCCGACCCAAGAATCCACACCCCCACACGAATCCGCGCCGACCCAGGAATCCGCCCCTTCACAAGAAGCGGCGCCATCGCAGGAATCAGCGCCCACCCAAGAATCCGCACCGTCCGCGCCCGCCCAGGAATCGGCGCCTGTACAGGAAGCCGCACCGCCGGTCGTTTCGGGAGGCTCCTGATGTGTCCCGCCCGATCAGTCGCCTCCGCGGCAGGCGCGTCGCCGGCCGCAACGCCGGCGTCCCTCACACCACCACCCGTACGCAAGCCATTCGCCGATGCGAGCTGGGAGGCGTTGGGCACACGCGTCGTGCTGCGCCTGACCGACCCACGCGCTCTCGGCCGCGCACGGACGGCGGTCGAGCACGAACTGGATGCGATCGACCGTGCGTGCAGCCGCTTTCGCCCGGACTCGGAGATCACCCGCGTGAACGCGAGCGGGGGACGGGCCGTGCGTGTCAGCCCGCTGCTCGCCGAGGCGCTCGCGCTGGCCCTGCGGGCAGCCGCGCTTACGGACGGCGCCGTGGACCCGACCGTGGGCTCCGCGCTCGTGCTCGTCGGATATGACCGCGACTGGCGGCTGCTCGACCCGCCGGACGAACGCCCGCGATCTGAGAGGCCGCAATCTGAGAGGCCGCAATCTGAGACCCCGCAATCCGAGAGACCGCGACCTGAGAGGCCGCAATCTGAGACCCCACGATCTGAGAGGCCGCAATCTGAGACCCCACGATCTGAGAGGCCGCGATTTGAGGGCCCGCAATCTGAGACCCCACCGACAAAGGACTCATCCCTGCGCGAGCCCACTCCCGCCCCGAGGATTGCGGCGCGCGCGGTTTGCGGCTGGCGCAACGTCATGTTCGATCGCGCCGCGCTCACGGTGCGCATACCACCCGGTTTCACGATCGACCTCGGCGCGACCGCGAAGGCGTGGGCGGCCGACCGTGCCGCGCAAGCCGCGGCGCTGGCCGGCGACTGCGGCGCTTTGGTCGGCGTCGGTGGAGACATCGCCGTGAGCGGCCCCGCTCCGACAGGCGGCTGGGCTGTGCACGTGACCGACGATCACCGCAGCGACCACCGCGCACCGGGCCAGACGGTCTCGATCCGCTCCGGCGGCCTGGCCACCTCCAGCACCGCCGTGCGACGTTGGAGTCACGAGGGCCACACGATGCACCACATCATCGACCCCGCCACCGGCCTGCCCGTACGGGAGACCTGGCGCACGGTCAGTGTCGCCGCGGCGAGCTGCGCAGACGCGAACATCGCCACCACGTCCGCGCTCGTCCGGGCGGGCGCAGCGCCCGCTTGGCTGGCCGGGCTGGGGGTGCCGGCCCGACTCGTGAGCCGCGCCGGACGGGTTTACTCCATCGGCGATTGGCCCGCCGTCACGGCGGAGACCCCGCACCAGACCTCGCCTGGCACAGCACAGACCATCGCCCCGCCTGCCACCCCGCAAGCAATCACGGAGTCCCTCCGGCGATGACCCCGATCCTGGCCGCCGGCCCGAGCCTGTACTGGTACCTGACCCGTTCGACGGGAGCGGTGGCGTTGCTACTGCTGACGGCCGCGGTCGTGCTCGGCGTCGTGGACGTACGGCGCTGGAGCACGCCACGCTGGCCGCGGTTCGTGGTCGACGCGCTGCATCGCAACGTCGCGCTGCTGGCGATGGTGTTTCTGTGCCTGCACATCATCACCTCGGTGCTTGACTCCTTCGCGCCGATCTCGCTGATCGACGCGGTCGTTCCGTTCGCCGGCTCCTACCGCCCGTTCTGGCTGGGGTTGGGCGCCATCGCGTTCGACCTGTTGCTGGCCGTGACCATCACAAGCCTGCTGCGCCAGCGGATGGGCTATGCGAGCTGGCGGGCGATCCACTGGCTGACGTACGCGAGCTGGCCGATCGCGCTGCTGCACGGCTTCGGCACCGGCAGCGACGTAAGCAGCACCTGGCTACTGGCGCTGAGCGTCGCATGTCTACTCGCGATGCTCGCCGCGGTGATCGTGCGCGTGGCGGACGGCTGGCCGCGGAACCTCCCTCGCCGCGGTGCGGCGCTCGGGGGCGCGGGGGCGTTCTCGCTGTTTCTGCTGATATGGATGCCAAGCGGACCGCTCGGATCGGAATGGGCGCGACGCTCTGGGACTCCGTCCTCGCTGCTGCGCCACTCGAGCGCGAGCAGCTCACACGGGAGCCACCGATGAGCGATGAGACCCTTATGATCGACGCGCCCGCGGCGTGGAACGCCGAGACCGGCGATCCGCAGGCCCAGGCGACGCTGCCACGACTGCTGGCGGGCATTCCCGCGCACGGCGCGATGAACCTCGACGACCACCTCGCCGTCCACGGCCAGGGGCCCGCGTCCGACCGGCGACGGGGACGCAGGACGGAGTCGCCATTGATCGAACAGATCGAGCAATCCGGCCTGCGCGGGCACGGCGGCGCAGGGTTCCCCACCGCCACGAAGCTACGCGCGGTCGCCGCCTCGCGCAAGCGCGCGGTCGTGGTCGTCAACGCCGCCGAGGGCGAGCCGGCGAGCCTGAAGGACCGCACGTTGACCCAGACCCTGCCCCATCTGGTGCTCGACGGCGCTCAACTCGCGGCGCGGGCGGTGGGCGCCGACGAGCTGATCGTGTGCGTGTGCGAGTCCGCTCAGGCAAGCATCGAGAGCGCCCGCCAGGCGATCTCAGAACGCCGGGGCCTGCCCGGAGACTCCACGCGCGCACACGTGACGGCCGTCCCCGGGGATTACGTCGTAGGCCAGGAGGCGGCGCTCGTCAACCACCTCAACGGCGGCCCCGCGATCCCGACCTTCACGCCGCCGATGGTCTTCCAGCAGGGAGTCCGGCGCCGCCCGACGCTCGTCGCCAACGCCGAGACGCTCGCCCACATCGCGCTGATCGCCCGCCACGGACCGCAGTGGTTCCGCCGGCTGGGGACACCCTCACAGCCGGGGTCCGCGCTGGTGACGCTGTCCGGCACGGTCGCCCATCCGGGTGTCTATGAGATCGAGCACGGCGCGTCGCTCGCGTCGTTGATCGACGCCGCCGGCGGAACCGTGACCAGCCCGCGCGCACTGCTGGTCGGCGGGTACGGCGGCAGCTGGATCGGCGGACATCTGCTGCGCGGCATCGCCCTCTCCGACGAACACCTGGCGTCTCACAACGCCTCGCTCGGGGCGGGAGTCGTGTTGCTGCTCTCTGAGAACGCCTGCCCGGTGGCCGAGACCGCGCGCGTGACGCGCTGGCTGGCGCAGCAGAGCACCGGCCAGTGCGGTCCGTGCGTTCACGGCCTCGATTCGATCGCCTCGACCGTCGAGGAGATCGCCGGCGGGGTCGCGCAGACAAACGCTCCACAGCGCGTCGCCCGGCTGGCCGCGCTCGTGCGCCGTCGCGGCGCCTGCGGCCATCCCGACGGAGCCGCACGCTTCGTGACGAGCGCGATCGACGCGTTCGGCCCAGAGTTCGCCGACCACGCCCGACACGGCCCCTGCGACGGATGCGCCCGTCCCGGTGAGCTGCCACTGCCCGTACGCGGGCGAGCGGCCATCTCGACCGGTCGGAGAGCGGCCGACGAAACGGTGCCTTTCCGATGAGCCATCGCCTGCGCGTCAACCCGATCGCCTGCGAGGCCCACGGCATGTGCGCCGAGCTCCTGCCGGAGGCGATCACGCTGGACGACTGGGGCTATCCGATCGTCGACGGCCGGCCCTTGCCGCCGGAGCTCCTCGACCACGCCCGGCGCGCCGCGCAGGCGTGCCCCACGTTCGCGCTGCTGCTCGACCGTGAGCGCGAGCGCGTTCAGCGGTAAACATCGAAGTCCACAGTGGCGTGCGGGTCGATAGGGTTCGCCGCCAAACGACTGGAGACCATCCATGAAAAGACTTGCACTACCCATAGCCATGACGACCGCGCTGCTCGCCGCGGTGGTCGGGCCGTTCTCCTTCGGCGCGGCGCAGGCAGCGACGACTCCGACGACGACCCTTCCCACGCTCACACTCACGATCAACCCCTCGTCGATCACCGTCGGCGGCACGCTGCAATCCGGTGGGGTCAACGTCGTGTCTACCGCCACGGGCGTCAAGGAAGCAAGCGCCGTCCTGTTCCTGCTGAAGCCCGGCGTGAGCGTCACGGAATTCTATGCGTTCCTCGAAAGCAAGGGGAGCAAGGATCTCAACAGCACAAGCAAATACGGCTCGATCGTGTTCGACGCGGAAGTGGAACCGGGCCCGAGCAGCGAAGTGCAGAGCAACCTGCAGCCCGGACAGTACGTCGCGTTGGTCGCCGAGGGAGAAGGCCCGCCGAAGACGCGCGCAAGCTTCACGGTTGCAGCCGCCAAATCGCCCGCGGCCTTGCCGACGCCGCAGGCCACGGTCCGCTCGATCGAGTTCGGCTTCCGCGGACCGAGCACCCTGCACGACGGCGAGCTCGTGCGCTTCGAAAACGAAGGCTTCCTCGTACACATGGACGTCGCGTTCCAGGTCAAGAACATGAAGTCCGCCAAGCAAGTCGTCAAGCTGCTGCTCGCGGGCAAGGAAAAGCAGGCCGGAAAGCTCGGCATCGGTGGGGCCTCCTTCGCGGGTCCGCTCTCGCCGGGCGCCTCCCAGCAGGAGACGATCACCGCCAAGCCGGGCGTGTACGTGGAGGCGTGCTTCATGGACACCCAGGACGGCCGCAACCACACCCTGCTCGGGATGGAGCGGATCATCAAGATCGTCAAGTAGACGGCATCACCGATAGGCGCGAAGACGCCGAGACCACGCGCGCGGCACGCAACCACGTAGTGACCGCGGCCGCGCGCGTGCGTTGTCAGAGAGCGATCTCGACAGCGGCTCATCCCCGCTGACGACGGTCTCGTCTTCCCGTCGCACAGGCGTGCCCCCACGTTGGCGCTGCTTGCTTCCACACGACCGCGACCGGTCTCCTAGGGCCTGCCTCCAGCCTGACGGACTCCCCGCAGCTACAGCCCAGCCGCGTGCACGGCGGCCAGACCCGCCCACTCGCCGTACGGACCGAACAGCTCCCGCACCTCGTGCTCCTGCGCCCGCGCGCGCGGGTCGCCGCCGCTGAGGATGCGTCCGACCAGCTTCAGCAGACCGAGGTCGCCCGCCGGCAGCTGGTCGTAGCGACCCTGTCCGCGCAGCGCCAGCATCTCCACCGTCCACGCCCCGATCCCCGGGATCGCGCGCAGTCTCTTCCAGCCGCGCTCTGGTTCGGCGCCGTGCAGATCCACGCGTCCACATGCCACCTCGCGCGCGGCCCTTCTCAGCGCGATCGCCCTGGCCCCGGCGAGGTCACACGACTGGATCAGGGCCGGAGCGGCGTCACCGAGCTTTGCGGGGGTCGGCAGGTCGCGCAATCCGCTCGCCCATGTCTCGGCCTCATCCCCCACCCAGCGTCGCCCGAAACGTGTCACCAGCCTGCCCTGGATCAACGCCGCGCGGTCGTACTCGATCAGCTGCTCGCACACCGCCCACACCAACGCCTCGAACGGCTCCGGCCTGCGTCCCACCCGCACCCACGGCCGTTGTCCCACCGAGCTCCCAATCAGCGGATCCCCGGCGTACCGCCTGTGGAACCCGCGCAGATCGTCGTCCACGCCCAGCGCGAACCGCATCCGCGCGATGCCATGCTCAGCGCTCTGCCTGCTCGGCGCGCGCGCCCCGAACAGAACCTCGTCCGGCGCGGTCTGCGCCACGCGCACCGCCACAGGCTCCCCGCGCTCGTCATGCAGCAGCCGTTCGATTACGCCCTCCCGACGCCGCGTCACCCCGTCCTTGCCCACTTTCCGCGGCAGCCTGAACGGGCTCGCCGGGCGGACCTCGACTCGCAGCTCAACCCCCTCACGCAGCGCGGTTCCTCTTCGACTCGAGGCGCTCAACGTCGGCGTGGGACCCTCACCGATCTCCGCCGGCGCCGCCCAATAGGTGCACGTCCACGAGGAACGACCTCGTGCCGAGGATCTGCACCAGTTCGCCCGCCCTGCTTGCCTTGCCGCGCCTGCCCTTGTTAGGGCCCTTGGCCGGCGCTCGCGCTCTCTTACCACGCCGTCGACCGGCCAGGCCGACCACCGCCGCGCCCGCGACGAATCCGCCCGCTGCGACCGCCACCGCCTGTGTCACCGGGGCGACCGATCTGATCAGCGCGCGTCCTTGAGGCTCGTTTGCCACCCCCAGCACGACCGGCTCAGGGGCCAGTACCGGTACCGCGTCCACCTCCTGCACCATCTCGACCTCGATCTCGCCCACCTCGCTCACGCCGCCCAGTGTAGACCCCGGCCCCGACCTCTTTTTTGCCACCGCTCGCCCGCGCCCCCGTCAGGGGGGATGGGATCGATTTTGCGAGCGCTCCACTTCACGCACGCGCTCAGCCGCGGTAACTGCGCGACGCCTCGCCGCCCGTAGGGGCTCGGCACCTACAACTCACGCTCGTACACGCGATAACGACGCTTGATCTCGCCGCCCATGCCTTCCATCGCGCGGTTCATCGGCTTGTTGACCTCGAGTATCCACCCCATCTCGCCGCCCTTCTGCGGCGTGCGTTCGGCGGCATCGAAGTGCATCTGATAGAAGCGCGCCGCCACGCCCGTGTGCTGGTACTCGGGCTTGACGCCGAGCGCGAACACGCGCACCGCGTCGATCTTGCTTTTCGCTCGTAGCGCGGTGATCCAGCCGAAGGGCAGCAGTCGCCCGTTGAGCTTCGCCAGCACCTGGTTGAAGTCGGGCAGCGTCAGCGCGGCTCCCACGACCTCGCCGGTGTCCCGTTTTTCGGCGACCATCGCCCAGTTCTCGTCGAGGACGGGCTTGAGGTCCTTGGCGTAGTGACGGACCTCCTCCTCGTTGAGCGGCACGGAGGCCCAGTTGTTCTCCCAGGCGGCGTTGTAGACCTCGAGGAACCTGGTCACCTCCGCCTGCAGATCCTTCTTGCGGAAGTTGCGGCAGACGATCCCGTGCTCGGACTCGAGCCTGTCGGCGGCTTCCCAGATCGCGGAGTGGACCTTCTCGCGCTTGTCCACGTACAGGCTCCACATGTACAGGTCCATTGCCTTGTCCATACCGATGTCCTGCTCGAAGAGGCGCTGGTAGTAGGGATGGTGCCAGGGGCAGAGGATGATCGGCGGATACTTGTGTCCCTCGATCAGCAGCCCGATCTCGTCGTTGGTCGTAAAGTCCATCGGGCCCACCATCCGGTCACGGCCGCGCTCGCGCAGCCACGCCTCGGCGGCATCGAGCAGCGCACGGGCGGCCTCGGGGTCGTCCTCACACTCAAACCACCCGAACAGGCCCCAGTCGTTGCCCTGAAACTCGTTGAAGTTGCGATCGACATGCGCGCTGACGCGCCCAATCGCCACCCCGTCGCGCCAGGCGAGGAAGTACTGGGCCTCGGCGTGCTTAAAGAACGGGTTCTTGCGCTGGTCCAGCCGCTTCTTCAGATCCATCAGCAACGGCGCCACCCAGTTGGGCTCGTTACGATAGAGCCGCCACGGCAGCTTGATGAACGTGCCCAGCTCGCGTTTGGACGTCACGGGCCGGATCTCGAGTGCCATCGCGGCGCCCACCTTATATGCCCACCTCGACAGACGTCTTCGCCAAGGTCCGCGGCCACGAGCGCGAGCAGTTGCTGCGCGCCGCGCGCGAGGCCGACCTGATGCCGTACTTTCGCACGGTCGAGTCTCCCGCGATGCCGGTCGTGGAGATGGAGGGCGCCCCGCGGATCATGCTCGCGTCCAACAACTACCTCGGGCTGACCGCCGACGAGCGCGTGATGGCGGGCGCACAGGACGCTCTGCACCGCTACGGCACGGGCCTGACCGGTTCGCGCCTGCTCAACGGCACCACCCCCCTGCACCTGGAGCTCGAGCATGAGCTCGCCGAGTGGATGGACACCGACGACGCGATCGTGTTCACCACCGGCCACCAGGCGAACATCGGCACGCTCGGCACGCTGCTCGCCCCCGGCGACACCGTGATCGTCGACTCCGGCGACCACGCCTCGATCCTCGACGGCGCGCTGCTGTCCCGAGCGAAGCTGCGCCCCTTCCGCCACAACCGCCTGGACAAGCTCGAGCGAGCCCTGACGCGGGCCGAGGGCGACGGCGGGGGCGTGCTGGTGGTCGTGGACGGCGTCTTCTCGATGGAGGGCGACGTCGCGCCGCTCGTGGACATCACCGAGCTGTGCGCCCGCCACGGTGCGCGCCTGATGGTCGACGAGGCCCACGGCGCGGGTGTACTGGGCGCACGCGGAGCGGGGGCCGGCGAGCTGCTCGGGGTCGAGGATCGCGTCGATCTGCGCATGGGCACCTTCTCCAAGTCGCTCGCCTCCTGCGGGGGCTTCGTCGCGGGCCCGGCCGAGGTGATCGACTACCTGCGCATCTCCTCGCGCCCGTTCCTGTTCACCGCCTCTTCGGTCCCCGCCGCGCTCGGGGCCTCGCTGGCCGCGCTGCGGATCATCCGCTCCGACGAGGGGCCCGCACTGTTGGCGGCCGTACTCGAGCGCGCCCGGTACCTGGCGGACGGACTGCGCGCGCTCGGCTATCGCACGCTCAGCGGTGAGCCCGTGCGCACGAGCCCCGCCGCGGATGCGCCGGTCCAGACCATCACCACCCCGATCGTCCCGATCCTGGTCGGCGACGATTGGCGGGCCGCGCTGCTGTGGCGCGCGCTGTATGACGGTGGCGTGTTCACCAACTGCGCTCTGCACCCCGCCGTGCCGCCCGGGGGAGCGTTGCTGCGCACGAGCGTGATGGCCACGCACGACACGCCCACGCTCGATCGCGCGCTCGATGTGTTTGCGCGCGTCAAGCGCGAGTTCGAGGCCGAGCACGGTCCGCTGCCTGGCCTGGACCCATCCTGAGGGCTGCCCACCGGCGCCCTCGACATCGCCACGCCGGCGCGCTGCCCCGGCCGCACCTCCCGGCAGCCCTGCGGCCGCCACATGCACATCTCGACCCCGACTTGGGACTTGTCCAATTCTTCACAAGTCGATCGGGCGACGAAAAAGGTCGCTTCTAGCGCACGAACCGTGCGCGCGCGGTTGACCGGACACCCCTCGCCGGCGTAGCTTGCAAGAGCGCTCTGCATGACCGTTCGGGGCTCGCCCCGACAAAACACATACCACCGGGAGAGGGCCCTTCTTCGGGGCGGTACATATCGCTGGAATCGTCGTTGCGCCTGTGGCGCGGTCGGTTTCAGACGGCATGACGAGCGTGTACTCGTCCAAATTCAAGCATCAATGTCGCTTGCCGCGTGCCCGCGGCGGCGACGGGGAGAATCTCATCATGAACGCGACCGCGACGCTCACCCCTGCCGATCCGACCGCGACGCTCACCCCTGCCGATCGGAAGGGCGGGGAGGGCGGGGAGGGCGGGGAGGGCGGGCCCCAGTACATGCGCGCCCTCGAACGCGCCAACCAGGTTCGCCTTGCCCGCGCCGGACTCAAGCGTCGAATCGCGACCGGTGAGATCGACGTCGCCGACGTGCTCATCGACTGCCCTTGGGAGGCCGACAGCATGGCGATCGCCGACCTGCTGATGAGCCAGCGCCGCTGGGGACAGACTCGCTGCCGCAAATTTCTCGCCCAGCTGCCGATGTCCGAGAAGAAGACGATCGGGTCGATGACCGACCGTCAGCGCCGCACGCTCGCGGCGATGCTGTCCTCGACGTCACACCACGAGCGCAACTTCGCGCGCGAGGAACACCACGACCACGGCATGGTGGCCCTCAGCCGTTGACCGGGGTCGCCCGATTCACAGCCATCGATCGGATTGATTGATCGCGGGCGATTGATCGCGGGCTGATCGGGGCCGTATGAGCGGGGGCCCCTGGCGATTGAATCGGGGCGGGGTCGCGCGGCCGCGCGACCCCCAGGGTAATGGACAGCCCGATGAGAGCTTGACCTCCCACCAGCCGGCGAGCATCCCAAGCAAACCCATACGTGGACGAACCTCCCACACGCCACAGCCGTGTTCGCCCAGGTCACGCACCGGGAGGCGCACAAACTTGTAGTGGGCCGGTTCGCGCTTCATCCGCTCCAGCAACTCGCGTGAGCGCGTCTCCAGTTCGACTCGCTCGGCGGTGGCCCGGTGCGCCAGCTGCACTCGCCCCGCCAGCTCGTCGCGCGTGCGCTCCAGCTGCTCCAGGTTCAGCAGACGGGGAGCGCCCCCGATCCGATGACAAACGCCGCTCGTGCCCGCTTGCCCGGGGGGGGCAATATGAGGAAAGCCATTGGCGACGATCTCCGACAGCTCACGCTCGAGCTTGGCGACTTGCGCCCGCAGCGCGCGCCTTGCGGCCCGCTCGTCGAGCTGACCGTCGCGCCTCAGCGGCACATCAGAGATCGACCGCTCGGCGTAAGCGCCGCGCTCGACAGTCAACAGCTGCTCAAGTTGGGGGGTCACGCCCGACTCCTCCCGACGACACCGGACGAGACGATTCTATCAGTGGCCGCGACCCACCGCGAGCGATGACGGGACTTCTGACGAGACTTCACGGGAGTGCATCCCATCCGCGGCGAGCCGGCTCGGGTCACGGCGCTTACCGGGCTCGTTCCAGGCCGTTGCGACACGCCCACAGCGCCTCCTCCACGTACAGCATCGGAACGCCGGCGACCTGCACCGCGAACAGCGCCACCTCGCGCGTGCGCGCGCCCGCCTCACAGTCTTTTGCCAGCTCGCCGAACAGCAGTCCCAGCGCCACCGAGCCGTCGGCGATCACGAGTCTGCCCGCCGGCAGGCTCCAGGCGTCGGAGGCCCTCCCCAGCGGCTCGCCCTCGTGACTGAGCCTCACTCCGAGCTCGCCGTCCACCGCCTCGGCGTCGAGCGCCCATACCGGCACGCCCGTATCGATCAAGGAGATCAGCAGCACATCCTGGAGCAGGCTTTCGGACAGAAACCCACCGTGCATCATCCGCCCCAGCACCGCCGCCTCGATCGGCGTTTGCGCGACCTCCGGGTCGAGGCCGATCTGGCGGTAGAACACCCTGTATGCGGCCGGCACCGGTTCGCGACGCACCCCCACCGCGCGCGCCCCCCTGTATCGGTTCGACAGGTTCTGCAGGCGCCGCTCGACGCCCTTCGGCGAAGCTCGTCTCGTCGCGCCCGCCCTGGCCAGATGTGCGTGGGAGACCACCAGCCGCAGCTGCGGCAGCTCCTCCTCGATCTCCTTCGCGCGCCAGCCGATCATCGGCTCGGAGCGCTGGCTTCCCATCTGGGCCGCGGCCGATGCACTGGCTGCACCGACGGGTCCGGCCTGCGCGGCTCGTTTGCTCGGCCGCCGGGACGGGTGCGCCCGATCGCTCATACCTTCCTCGCGGGCGAAGGCTTGGGCGGTCTGTATCTGCGCGCCGCGGACGCCGCCACGAGCTCGCTCACACGCGCGCGCAGCGTGGCCCGTGACGGTGTGGCGAGCAGCGCCGGGCTCTGCACTGTGCCCCCCGGCAACACGAACGTCACCTGTGGGCAGCTCGCCATCTTGTACAGGCCGGTCAGCGCCCCGTCGCTGTCAAAGCCGACCTGCACCCTGCTCAGACCGTGCTCGCGCATCAGCGCCAGCAGCGGTCCCCGCTCGCCCTTGATCGCCACCGCGACGAAGCTCACCTTCGGAAAGGCGGGCGCGAGCGCCTGCATGTCGCTGAGGACCGCCGGGCAGGAGCCCCCGTCCACGAACAGCGCCAGCACCACCGGTCCCCGTTCATAGAGCCGGCAGATATTCAGGATCCGCGGGCCGCGCTCGGCGCACGCCGGCACCCGCCCCGCCGAGCCCTGATCGGCGACGGTGGCGATGTCCGCGTCGCCGTTCAGGCTGCCCAGTGCCAGCGGAACGGCAAACGGCGGGATCGCTTGGCCCTGTGCGATGCCCCTCGCCCCGTTCGGCTTCGTCATCAACGTGTTGATCGTGATCAGCACAAGGATCACCACCGCCAGCAGGCCGATATAGCGTCCGTACCGGCGCGGCTCGATGCCGAGGTTGCGCGCCCCCGCCTCGTCGCTCCATGATCTTGACCGCCGCGACCGTGACCCCAACGGTGACCCTGACCGGCTCACGTCAGGGTCAGGGTCAGGCGGGTTCATGGCCTGCCTGACCACGCGCGCGCCTGCGCACCCAAGCCGCGATCGACCCGCCCGCCGGCCGATCTTCGATCGGTAGCCGCGCCCTGCCCTCGCGCTCGGCCAGCATCAGCGCCGCGGGCAGCGCCACCAGCACGCCCACCAATGAGACGCTCAGGTCGATCAGCGTCACCAGGCCGAAGTCGCGCAGCATCGCGATGTCCGACAGCACGAGCACGCCGAAGCCCGCGATCGCGGTCACCCCCGACGCGGCGACGGCCGCTCCCGTGTGACGGTAGGTGCGGCGCAGCGCCTCCACGACGTCATGCCCGGCGAGGCGTTCCTGGCGGTGGCGCTCGGACAGCAGCACGCTGAACTCGGTCGAGAGCGCAATCACCAGCGCCCCGAGCGTGACCGACATCGGGTTCAACGGCGCGCGGACCGCGAACAGGATCAGCGCCGACCACCCGCTCGCCAGCACGATCGGTGCGAGCGGCGTCAGCGCCCGGCGGCGGTCTCCGCGGAAGGCGATCAGCAGCACCAGCGCGACCGTCACCAGCCCGGCCGGCAGCGTCAGCAACCGCCGCCACGGCGAGGCCACCTGCGCGTTTGCCTGCGCCGCCAGCACCGGCAATCCCACGAGCCGCGCGCTCACACCCTTGGGCGGATGCAGGCTCGAACGCATCGTTTCGATCACCCGCTGCTGTTCGTCCAGACCCATCAGCCTGATGCCGAACGCGAGCGTCGCCGCGCGCCGGCCCGGAGCGATCACCTCCTGAGAGAAGTACGGCGGGATCGCAGCCAGCAGCCCGCTTACTTCGGCTGTCTTCAGTCTCGACTTAGAGCCTCCGCGCTGGAACAGGTCCGGCAGTGAGAACGCGGGGCACAGCCGGGCCTTGCCACATCCCCGCGTCGTGGTGTAGCCAAAGCGCTTGAGCATCGCGCTCTCGTATGCGCTCATCCATTCGATCGTCGCCGGCTTGACCACGTTCTGACCGCTGACCATCAGATCGAGCTCGCCGCCCACGCCGCTGAGACGCTCCAGCGTGTTCAGGTTCTGCAGCGAGGCCGTGTTCTGCGGCACGAGCTTGGTGATGTCGGTCTGAACCTTTGTCTGGGTGTCCAGTCCCCACCCGAGCACCGCCAGTGCCAGCCCAACTCCGAGCACGCGCCCGGGGTTGCGCACCGCGTGCACCAGCGCCGCGCTCGATATGCCTCGTGTCAGTGGGTTATCCAGCAGCAGTTCGCGCGCGCCCCGCCAGGCGGGCTCAAGCGTTACGCGCGTTACGCGCCATGCCGATGCCGATCGATCCGTGAGCCACGATCCGTGCGAGACGCCGGGCGGGGTCCCGTGGGAAGAGCCGCCCGCGGGCCCACCGCTCCCGTCTTGCCCACCGCGCTCACCGCGCCCGGTCACGACCAGTGCCGCCGACCCTACGGTCAGAGCGCACGCGAACGCAATCACGATCCCGACCGCGAGCAGCGCACCGAACCCGCGCACCATCGGCACGGGCGAGAGCAGCAGCACGAGCGTCGCCGCGGCGCTGGCCGCGCCGGCCGTCGCGATCGTGGGTGCGGCCACCCGGGCCGCCTCGCGCACCGCCTCGCGTCTGTCGCGCACCCCTCCGGCGAGGACCTCTCCAACGCGCGACTGAAACTGGATCGCGTAGTCGACCGCCAACCCCACGAGCACGGGCAGCACCGCGACCTGAGCCACCGTCAGGGAAGAGCTCACCAGTGACAGTGCGCCGAACGTCAGCGCCGCGGCCAGCAGCGCACAGAGCAGCGGCAGCAGCCGCGGGCGCCCCCGGAAGATCAGGCTCAGCATGATCGCCATCACCGCCAGCACGGCGAGCAGCAGCAGCTCGATCGAGTGGCTGATCGAACTTGTAAGGTCCGCCACGATCGCCGGCTCGCCGGTCACCAGGTAGGTCTCGCCGTGCTGCAGTCGCCACTGCTTCATCGCGACCGCCTGACCGATCAGCGCGATCGTGTGCGCGCGCTTGGCCTCAGACAGCCCGGCCTTCATCCGCACCGAGATCAATGCCGCTTCCGGGCTCGGGAACAGGTAGGCGAAGCGTTGCTTGGGGGTGCCGACCGGCTTTGATGAGTCGAACACCAGCGTCGACACGAACCCGGGATCGTCGAGGCTCGGCTTTGAGGTCAGCCCGTACTGCAGCGCCAACGTCACGATTTCCTCCTGGAAGCGCTTCATCGTGATGCTGCTCGCCTGCTCGCCCAGCGTCTGCGCTTCCGCGGCGCTGTGCCCGCGCGCGAGCGCGGCCCGAGTCACGACCCGCTGCGCGGTATGCGCCTGGGTTTCGGCCTGCTTGGTCTGTGTGGTCAGCTGTTCGTCGATCTGTTCGGCGGCCTCGTTCACGAACGTTCCCGGGCCGAGCACCGCCTTCACCGTCTTCGCCTTCACCAACTGCCCGCACGGCCCGTTGGGCCCGCCCTCGGCGCCCAATGCGTTCGTCGGCACGTTGCCCGACAGGCACCCCTCCAATCCAACGAGCCTGTCGATGTCCGAGCTCAGCAGCAGCTGTTGCAGGTTGCCCTTGACGACCACATCGACGGGCTCTTCGCCAAAGCTCTTATAGAAGCGCTGCGTCGCGGAGTACTGCGGGCTGGAGCTCGACACGAACGTGCTCGTCGCCGCGCTCGGACTCAGTCCCAGTGCGAGCGCGACGGCTCCCAGCCCGAGCGTGGCCGCGACCGCAAGCGTCAGCCGTGGCCGGCGGGTTGCCCCGCCCACGAGAGCGGTGAGAAAGCCGGCGATGTTCACGGGTTTGAGGCTAGTCGGTCTGCCTGTCCCCGCGACGCGCTACCCGGCGCGGCCGGGCTCACTCCATGCCGAGTGGGCCGGCCGCATCGCCGGACAGGAACTGCCGCACGAACGGATTTTCAGACGCGAACAGCTCGGCCGCCGGACCGGACTCGACGATCTCGCCCTGCCACAGGACCGCGATGTGCTCGGCCACGCGCCGCGCGCTCATGATGTCGTGCGTGATCACGACGTAACAGCCGCCGTGTTCGGCGTGGATTTCCTTGATCAGCTCGCACAGCAGAGCGGTACGCACGGGGTCAAGACCCGAGTCGGGCTCATCGAACAGGACGATCTCCGGTTCGAGCACGAGCGCACGCGCGAACCCGGCGCGCTTGCGCATCCCTCCGGACAGCTCGTTGGGCATCTTCTCGCCCTCTCCCCCCAGCCCGACCTCACGTAGGCGGCCGTTGACGATCTCGGCGATCTCCTCTTCGCCCTTCTCGGTGTGCTGGCGCAGCGGGAACGCGACGTTGTCGTACAGGTTGATCGACCCGAACAGAGCACCGTCCTGGAACAGCACCCCGAACTTCTTGCGCGTCTCGAACAGGTCGGCGTCGGACAGGCTCGGTATCGACTGGCCCTGCACGAGCACGTCCCCCTCGTCCGGATACAGCAGGCCGACGATGTGCTTGATGCACACCGACTTGCCCGTCCCCGACGGTCCCAGGATCATCGATATCTGATCGTCCGGCAGGCTCATGTTCAGCCCGCGCAGCACGTGGTTGCGCCCGAATGCCTTGTGCACGTCGATGAATTCGATCGCGTCGTGTTTGTCGGCCGGCTCGGCAGTGGGCGCCGCGGTGCCGGGCGCGGATCGATCGTGGCGCTCGCGTTCGTGGCGCTCGCGTTCGGTCTCCGGCTCGGGCTCGACGGCGGCGAAGTCGGCCTCCCCACCCGACTCCACGGGCGCCGGATGATGCTCGATCTGCTCGTAGGACTCATCGGGCGGCACGCCGCCGCCTGCCCGAGCAGGCCGATCTTCCGCCATGGACGTCATCCTCCGATCGGGGCTCGCGGATTCGAGCCCCAGAAGACTTGCGTGCCGAGCATTCCGATGATGTGCACGAGCACGATGTTGAGCACCATCGACTTGGCCGTGGCTCTGCCCACGCCCACAGGCCCACCACTGGCGTTGTAGCCGTAGTAGCACCCCACCAGCACGATCGCAGTGGCCATGAACATCGCCTTGACCAGGCTGTACAAGAAATCTGGTGGTCCCTGGAACTGCCAGAAGATCAGCAGGTACCCGCCCGAGGACACATACCCGATCTGCTGCACCACCGCGAGGTAGGAGGCGAGAAAAGCCGCTCCGATCCCCGCCAGGTACATGAACGGCAGCACCAGCCATGCGGCGAGCAGACGCGTGCCGCACAAAAACGTCATTGAGTCGATGCCCATCACCTCCAGGGCATCGATCTCCTCGGATATCCTCATCGCCCCGAGCTCCGCGACGATGCCGGTGCCGACCTTCGCGGCCATCATGTAGCCGAATGCGTAGGGGGTGATCTCGCGCAGGTCACACCACGCACTGAACACGCCCGAATATGAGGGCGCGCCCTGCGCCTCGGTGAAGTAGGCGCCCTCGATGCCGCACTCCAGGCCGAGGATGAACATCAGCGACCAGATGATCAGCGTCGAGGAGACGATCAGTATCCCCGACTGGCGCAGCGCCTCGCCGAAGAAGCGGAACACGCGCAGGCCCCACACGTCCCGCACGATGTTGCCCGTGAACCCCGCGATCTCGCCCGTCGCGGCGATCCATTCGCGCGGCATTGCCAGAAATTCGTTCATCGCCCGATCACTTGATTACGAGAATCTGGGGGTGGGTGGCTAGCAACATCTGGGTGAAGACGTAGTCGAACGCGAAGATCGCCAAGAACGTGACGACCACCGCCTGGTTGACCGCTCTGCCCACGCCCTCGGCGCCGCCGGAGGCGGTCATGCCCTTGTAGCAGCACACGATCGCGATGATCGCCCCGAACAGGGTCGTCTTCAGCACCGACCCCCACAGGTCGGTCGTCGAGGCGTTTGCGAACAGCGTCGCCCAGAAAGGCCCCAGCGGCTGGCCCTTGACGAGCTCGGCGAGCAGCCCCCCGAAGATGCCGAACAGCAGTGCGTAGATGTTGAACAGGCCGGTGACCACCATCAGCGCAAGGAATCGCGGCACGACGAGGTTCTTGATCGGGTCCACGCCCAGCACCTGCAGCGCGTCGAGCTCCTCACGGATCTTGCGGGCCCCAAGGTCGGCCGTGATCGCCGTGCCGGCCACGCCCGCGAGCACGATCGCGGTCACGTTGGGGCCGATCTCGCGGATCGCCGCGAGCACGAAGATCCCGCCGAGCCGGTCCAGCGCGCCGAAGATTTCAAAGAAGTTCGCCGCCTGCAGCCCCGGAGCGGCGTAGCAGAGGCACACGGTCGAGACGAGCAGCGGAAACCAGCACAACCGCACCGCGAACAAGAACTGGGACACGAACTCGCCGCCGTAAGGGTAGGGCGGGCGCAAGGCGGACAGGATCGTCCGGCCCGTCAAGATCATCATGTCCCCGATTTCCTCGAGCAGATTCCTCGTGGGCAGGAACGCCCGCTCCGCTGCGCTGCGAACCATCTCTTCTGACGCCCCTCCTCGGGTCGCTGTCGACGGTCGTACGAACTCTACGCGATGCGATGGCGGCGCGCCACCCCCACCGGCCACTCCGCCGCCCCCGGCTCCCCCCACTGGTATCGTGGCCACGCTGTGAGGGAGGGTCATGTGTCCACCGTGGTCTTGTTCGTAGGCGCCTGCATGGCGCTTGCGTCCGGCTGTGGCGGAGGGACGCGCCAGGACGCCGGCGAATCGAAGGCGACGCTCACGGTCAAGGTTGTCCACTCCGGCTTCCCCGCCAAGCAGTCGATCGCGCGCCCGGTCGTGCTGGCGTTGCAGGTGCGCAACACCGGCACAGGCACCGTCCCCAACCTCGCGGTCACGGTGGACTCGTTCGACTATGTATCCAACTATGCCGAACTGGCCTCGAACAAGCGGCCAATCTGGGTCGTCGAACAGGGGCCGGGCGCGATCCCCAAGCGTCTTGTGCAGAGCCAGGTCGTCAGCGCCCCCGGCGGCGGGCAGACCGCCTACCTCAACACCTGGGCGCTCGGTCCGCTCGCGCCGGGCGCCACGCGGACGTTCACGTGGCGCGTCACCCCTGTGAAGGCCGGCGTGTACACGGTGCACTACGCGATCGCCGCCGGTCTGTCGGGCAATGCCAAAGCCCGTCTCGCCTCCGGCGCCATCCCTCACGGCCACTTCACGGTCGCGATCGCCCCCCGGCCACCGGCGAACCACATCAACCCGAACACAGGTCAGGTCGCGTCAGGGACGTACCCGCAGGCGCCGTATCTGCCGACATCGCACTGACCCACCCGTCGTGCCCGTGCGCGGCGCGGCGCACGCCCGGCGTTGCCCAGCCCGCGGATCCGGTTGCCGCTCACGGGCCCCGGGCGACCCCGGTTTGGCCCGATGTCGAAAGAGCGACGCATCGATTTCGCCAGACGGTGATGCCGTAGGGCCGTGCGGGCACTACGATTGCACTCTGGCTCCGCGCCCACGCCCGGCCGGCCGTTCACGGCCCCGGGGATCGGGTACCACCAACCCCGACAAACACTTCACAGGAGGAATCGCCCCGCCCATGCCCAGGACCCGCCAGCAGAACGTCACCGCCGCCCAGTGGAGCGCCAACGGAACGGCGCTCGGCTCCCCCGACCTGACGCTGCCGGGGAACCAGGTGTTCGCGTCCAACGTGTTCAGCGCCAACCTCCAGCGCCACCGCCTGCCCAAGCATGTGTACAAGGCGCTGCAGCGCACGCTCGAGCACGGCGAGGCCCTGGACACATCGCTCGCCGACGCGGTCGCACAGGCGATGAAGGACTGGGCGATGGAGCGGGGCGCGACGCACTACACCCACTGGTTCCAGCCGCTGACGGGGAGCACGGCGGAGAAGCACGACTCGTTCTACGCGCCCGCGGGCGACGGCACCGCGATCGCCGAGTTCTCCGGCAAGGAGCTGATTCAGGGCGAGCCGGACGCCTCGTCATTCCCGACCGGAGGCATCAGGGCGACGTTCGAGGCGCGCGGATACACCGCCTGGGACCCGACCAGCCCGGCATTCATATTGGAGAACCCGAACGGCGCGCTGCTGTGCATCCCGACCGCGTTCACCTCCTGGACGGGCGAGGCGCTGGACAACAAGATCCCGCTGCTGCGCTCGATGGACGCGCTGTCGGGGGCGGCGATCCGGGCGCTCGAGTTGCTCGATCTGGGCGATGGCGCGGATCGCGTGTTCACGACCGTGGGACCCGAGCAGGAGTACTTTCTGATCGACGAGCAGTACTACTTCGAACGCCCTGATCTGCTCACGACCGGGCGCACGCTGTTCGGCGCCAAGCCGCCCAAGGGACACGAGCTGGACGATCACTACTTCGGCTCGATCCCCGAGCGGATCCTCGCGTGCATGATGGAGACCGAGCTGGAGCTCGCCAAGCTCGGCGTGCCCGTGAAGACGCGCCACAACGAGGTCGCGCCCAACCAGTACGAGCTCGCGCCGATATTCGAGAACTCGAACGTCGGCTGCGACCACCAGCAGCTGACGATGCAGGTGATGCAGAACGTCGCCCGCCGCTACGGACTGGTGTGCCTGCTGCACGAGAAGCCGTTCGCGGGCGTGAACGGGTCGGGCAAGCACAACAACTGGTCGATGGGCACCGACACCGGCGTGAACCTGCTCGAGCCCGGGGACACCCCCTCGGAGAACCTGCAGTTCCTGTTCTTCTGCACCGCTGTGATCCAGGCGGTGAACGCCCATCAGGCGCTGCTGCGCGCCTCGATCGCCTCGCCCGGCCAGGACCATCGACTCGGGGCGAACGAGGCGCCGCCGGCGATCATCTCGATCTTTCTCGGGGCGGAGCTGGAGAGGGTGTTCGCGGCGATCGAGTCAGGCAAAGCCCAGCAGTCAAAGCCCGGCTCGTTCCTCGGCCTCGGCACGCCCGTGCTGCCGCCGATGCCGCTGCACGGCGGGGACCGCAACCGCACGAGCCCGTTCGCGTTCACCGGCAACAAGTTCGAGTTTCGCGCGCTCGGTTCCAGCCAGTCGCTGGCGCTGCCGAACACGGTTCTGAACACGATCGTCGCGGAGGCGATCGACGACCTGTCGGGGAAGCTGAAGACGGCGCTGAAAGGCTCGGCGGGCAACCTCGAGAAGGCGGTCGCAAAAGTTGTCAAGGAGAGCTACGGCGCGAACAAGCGGATCGTGTTCGGCGGAGACAACTACTCGCCCGAGTGGCACTCAGAAGCGGAGAAGCGCGGGCTGTACAACCTGCGCTCCACCCCCGACGCGCTGCCGTGGCTGGTGGACAAGGGCACGGTGGCGCTGTTCAAGAAGTACAAGGTCCTGTCCAAGCGCGAGCTCGAGTCTCGCCACGAGGTGTTTCTCGAGCAGTACGCGGTCAAGATCAACATCGAGTCAGAGACCGCCGCGGCGATCGCCCGCACCGAGATACTGCCCGCCGCGGTCAGGCACCTGAACGAGCTGAAGGTCGCCGGCCTGGATGAGCTGATCGGCGAGGTCGAGCCGTTGATCAAGGAGCTGCATTACGCGATCATCAAGCTCGAGGACGCCAACCTCAAGGAGAACCAGGACGACAAGACCGCGGTCAAGTGGGCCGCGTACGTGCACGACCGTGTGATCCCGGCGATGGACGATGTGCGCGATGTCGCCGATCGGCTGGAGAAGCTGGTCGCGGACGACCTATGGCCTTTGCCCAAGTACTCGGAGATGCTTTTTATTAAGTAGAGATGCATCCATGTGTCATGTGCCGCGGTTGGGTGATCCCCAGCCGGTGAAAGCCGCCCGGTGAGATGCTAGAATCTTGCATCATGAATCAAGACTCTGCCGCCGGCGCCATGCGGCGCACCACCGTCGCCGCCCGGCGTACATCGCTTGACACGCTTGAGGCCGAGGCTCGCATACGCGGTGTGACGCTGACGTCGATACTGGCGGAGGCCATCGACGAGAAGGCGGAGGCCCTGCATGCTTCGCGTCGGCCGCGTCTCGGCATCGCGCGATCCAGCGATGGCCTTTCTGCCGCAGAGGTGACGGCGGACCCGATAGCGCACCCGCCGGCATAGATGCCGCTGGTGCTCGACACCGGCCCGCTGCTCGCCGCGCTTGACACAGCTGACCCCGATCACGATCGCTGCGCCAAACTGCTCGACGAGGCCCGCGAAGATCTCATCGTCCCGATCCTCGTGCTCGCAGAGGTCGACTACTGGTGCCACCAACGCCTCGGCGTCGATGCCTGGATCACGTTCCTGGAGGATCTCCTGTCCGGGGCATACCGGTTGGAGGTCGCAACCACGGCGGACCTCAGGCGCTGTCGAGACCTCCAGGTGCAATACCGCGATCAGTCGCTGGGGGTGGTGGACGCCAGCGTGCTCGCGCTTGTGGAAAGGCTCGGGGAGGTCAAGGTGGCAACGCTCGACCACAGACACTTCTCCCCGCTGCGGCCAATGCACGTGGAGGCACTGCAGTTGCTGCCATGATCGCGCGGCGATGTCTGGGTCTGTGAGCAGCGACACGAGCCGTAGGTCTGTAGGTGAAGGTCGCTTCAGTTTTGCCGGTGCTCCCGTTCAGCAGCCGGTTGAGCCCTGTTGATTGTGGTGCAGATAGAGAACGGTGTCGGTGGTGCTGTTGATTTGCTCGACAGTCATGTTGTTAGGGCCGTAGAAAGCTGTAGACGAAACTCACGGCGTCGGGCTGTCATCGAACATGTCTGACGTCCACCTATCATCCTTGAACCAGTCCTGCCACCGCTGATCACCCGTCTGCGCCTCCGGGTCGTACAAGGCAAGCGTCAGCTCCTTGGCGCGGCCGTCATCGCTTCCGACATGGCTATGCCATTCGCGCGGACGCTCATTGTCGGCGAAAAGCGCTGTTAGCTGTCCGGCGAGCGTTCGCGCCTCGCCCTCAGTCAGGTACACCCATATCTTATTCAACGGGCGATTGCTCTCGTCATCTAGCAGCCTCATCTTGACTCCTTCCGGTTATCTATGGCTGAACTGGCCCAATCGACGTCGGAATGTGCGACACCGGCCCGACATGCACGTGATAGATGTTGAAGTTGCGGTTCGGATGGATCTCCGGACCGCGGAAGTTCAGCCCGTACTCTTCCGACCACCCCTTAAGCGCTTCTGTGTCCTCTGGAGTCAATCCTCCAGCGCGATCAGCTTCCTTTGCGAGTTGGATAAGAGCGTCCTGATCCTCAGTGAACTGGAGGCCCAGCTCGGCCTCGCCCTCGCCTGGTATGAGAACGGCGGTCGCTAGCCCGCCATATCCGCCGGTTTGATAAGCGGTCGAGCAGGTATCGACGTTGTTGATACCGAGTTCTTCGCGCACCCTTTTGGTAGCGCCAAGAGTGAGCGTGTCGCCCCACCCTGCGATCCCTTCTCCGACTTCTTCAAGGGAAAGAAGCCCGGTTGGATCGCTGAAGTTCAACGGGTTGTCGCTAGCGTAGGCGTAGGGCTCACCCGTGACCGCTGTCAGCGGGTCGTGGCTTAGGAACTGTGCGGTGGCTGGGTCGTAGGTGCGTGCTCGTAGATAGATGAGTCCGGTGTCGGAGCTGGTGTACTGCCCGTCGTAGCCGAGCGGGGTGGTCGTGGCGCCTTCGCAGGTGGGGGCTCCATATGCGCCATAGGTGCATTTCCCGGTCACGGTGCCCGTGGAGCCCGTGAGTAGGCGGGTTGAGCCTTGCTGGTCGTGGTGCAGATACGTGACGACGCCCGTGCTGTTGTTGATTTGCTCGACCGGCAGACCGCCAGGGCCGTAGATGTAGCTGTTGGTCCCGTCGTTGAGGATCAGCGGCAAACCTTCGGTCATATCCCACGTAAGGTAGCTGGTCGTTCCCGAGACTGTCTGCGAGGCGCGCAGCCCGTTGCCGTCGTAGGCGTAGGTGTCTTCGATCTTGGGGATTGATTCTTTTTCGGGGCGTTCGACGGACGTCAGGTTCCCGGCTTGGTCATAGCCATAGCTGGTCGCCGAGCCGCTGCTCGGTTTGGTTTTGGTGCGCTCGCCCAGTTCGTTGTAGGTATAGGTCAGGCTGGGGCCAGTTTCAAGCTCGTCGGCTTTGTTATATTTGTACGTGCCTGTGGCGATCGTTGTCGGGTTGTTCGCTGCGTCGTATTTGTATTCGCTGCCTGATTTCATGAGACGGCTGTTTTCGTCGTAGGTGTTTTCTGTGATTTCCGCGCCGGGTAGACCTTTGGAGGTCGTCTTTTTGACCTGGCCGTCGCTGTCGCGGGTGTAGAGCAGCGAAGCGAGTGTTTCCGCGCTTTTAAGCATATTGACTTCGCTCATCTGATCCGCGTCCTGGTGGCCGTGGGCGCTTCGCGGATGCTTTGTCCTCGCTCGCTCGCGTGCGAAGCACGCCACGCTCCCTGCGTCCGCGCCCCGCTCGACCCACGACCGCCAGGGAGCGCCTGGCAGAGACCGTTGGCGCAGGCATGTAAAGGTTGCGAGCTGGGTTTTGGGCGAGACCCGAGTTTCGCCCAAAACCCAAGCCCGAGTCCGTCGCGAAACGCGTCAGGGAAAAGCAAGCGATTTCAAATCCAGGCACGCAGTATCACCGCTTCGCGGGGGCTGTGACGATCCTGCACAGGCGACACGAGATTTGTGATCTCAGACCGAAGCAAGTTCACTAAACTCTCATGCCACTATCAGCAGCTCATGACGAGGTCTTGCCGAACAATTTACGATGACCTTTCTACGCCCCGTGAGTCCAACTCGGCCTGTAGAACCGAGAGGATGTCCTCAGTCCTGCCCCCTTGCCAAGTCACAGGAGCACCTTGGATAAGATTTGTGTTCAAAGTGCGACCATCTCTGAGCCTGAGATCGACGATCTTGTTGATACTCCAGCGGTGCGTATCGAGGCTCGCCACTTCACCCCAAGCGACATGTCGGACACTAAAAGGACCGTACACAATAATACCATTCTGGCTGACCTCTATCCCCATACGACGAGCGTTTTGTGTAAGCCAAATAATAAGTACAACAAATACAGCCGCCCCAAGATGAATAGTGAGCCCGCCCCGAGGTACTAGCACTAGCAGTACCCCTATCAAAGCTCCCGATACAGAGAACGGATAAAAGAGAAGGCGGTTCCGCCGCGTCCTATAGTGGCGCTCGTTCATTGGCAAGCTAGGAGAGCTTGTGCTTCTTCGGGAGAAAGGCCTTGTATTAGATCCAAAAGCAGTTGAGGAGAGATAATAGATCCTCCGAGGGCGAAGCGCGCGAGCCCTTCCAACTCAGAGTTAGCTACCGCACCGAGCCCGGTAATGCCTAGACCAGTTCCTGCGAAGATAGCTGTCTCATTAAGCCCAAGATTGTAATTGCGACTGTAGAGAGTCTGGTCCGCAGCCAAGAGTTGCTGCAAGCCAAAGTTGGCGCCGAGAGCGGCTGTACATAGGCCATCGGAGGCGACTATACAGACGCCCGCTGCTGTGACGTCAAGCGCCGGAGCAGCATAGCGAGCTACACTGTCTAGCGCCTTACCCGCGGTGTTAAGGGCATCGACAGTACTGCGCGCGGCACTTTCGACTGTCCCCGCAATTTGGCCGGTTGAAGGAGTGCCAGGTATCCCAAAGATTAGTCCAGTCGGGTCATTGAAGTTAGGTGGGTTGTCATTAACGTAGTTGTAAGGAGCCAGAGTAAGTCCCGCTATCGGATCACTGGTAAGGAACTGCGCTGTCGCAGGATCGTAGACCCGCGCCCGTAGGTAGATGAGCCCGGTGTCCGAGCTGGTGTATTGACCGTCATACCCGAGAGGCGTTGTACTGCTGCCGGTCGAGCCGGTTTTGTTGCCGTAGGCGTCGAACGTGGTGCTGCCGGTGACGGTGCCAGCCGAGCCGGTCAGTAGGCGAATCGAGCCTTGTTGGTCGTGGTGCAGGTAGGTGACGGTGCCGCCGCTTGAGATTTGCTCGACCGGCAGACCGCCAGGGCCATAGATGTAGCTGTTCGTTCCGTCGTTGAGGATCAGCGGGAGGCCTTCGGTCATGTCCCACGTAAGATAACTGGTCGTCCCGGAGATTGTCTGCGAGGCGCGCAGCCCGTTGCCGTCGTAGGCGTAGGTGTCTTCGATCTTGGGGATTGATTCTTTTTCGGGGCGTTCGACGGACGTCAAATTCCCGGCCTGGTCGTAACCATAGGTGGTCGCGGGGCCGGAGCTGGGGGTCGTTTTGGTGCGCTCCCCGAGTTCGTTGTATGTGTAGGTCAGGCTGGGCCCGGTTTCAAGCTCGCTGTCTTTGTCGTATTTGTACGTGCCGGTGGCGATCGTTGTCGGGTTGTTCGCTGCGTCGTATTTGTATTCGCTGCCTGATTTCGTGAGACGGCTGTTTTCGTCGTAGGTGTTTTCTGTGATTTCCGCGCCGGGTAGACCTTTGGAGGTGGTCTTTTTGACCTGGCCGTCGCTGTCGCGTGTGTAGAGCAGCGAAGCGAGTGTTTCCGCGCTTTTCAGCATCTCTTGACTTCGCTCATCTGATCCGCGTCCTGGCGGCCGTGGACGCTTCGCGGATGCTTTGTCCTCGGTCGCTCGCGTGCGAAGCACGCCACGCTCCCTGCGTCCGCGCCCCGCTCGACCCACGACCGCCAGGGAGCGCCTGGCAGAGACCGTTGGCGCAGGCGTGTAAGGGTTGCGAGCTGGGTTTGGGCGAGACCCGAGTTTCGTCCAAAACCCAAGCCCGAGTCCGTCGCGAAACGCGTCAGGGAAAAGCAAGCGATTTCAAATCCAGGCACGCAGTACCACCGCTCCGCGGGCGGATGGACAATCCCGTGCGGGCAGCCGGGGCTCGGGGTCGTTTTGGTGCGCTCCCGATACGGCTACAGCGCTCGTGCCAGGTACAAGTCCCGTCGCGAGCTCGCCGGCTAGGCCGCCCACTGTGTCCTGTCCAGCCGTCGTTGGCGTTGGCGCCTGCAACTCATCACGAGGTTCTGGCCTTGCGGAGCAATCCGGCCTCGTGCTTGACAGCTATAGGTTTACCGAGCCGCTCTTGCACGAGCCGTACGATGTCGCTCCACCCAATCGACAACTGATCGATGGATCGCCTCAGAGTCTGCACCGGTAGTCGGGAGGAAGACAACTGCTCTAAGTCCTGTAGGGGGGGCTCACGTCTAATAGTAAATACCAAATGGTGATAGACCCCGAAAATACCCTGGCGCTGACGCAGGTACACATCAAAGACGTCATCCCACCGGATAACATCGCCGGACTTGCCGTCTGTAAAGGTAGTGTCATCAAGGATGAGTACCGGGCTGCGTCGCAGTACGTGGGAAAGAGCGATCAGCAAGGGGGCGCTCAAAACCACAATTACAGTCACAACACCCGCCACCGTATCAGTGCGCGACAGGCAGACGGCCAGCGCCAGCCCGAACAGCAATGTATATGCCAACGCTTTCCGCCGATCAAACCGGATAGATATTGGGCCGTCTTGAGTTAAGGTCACCACAGGAGACCGAGCGCAGCGTTGACTGCTCCCGCGGTGCCTGCGGCGCTCGTGCCCGGGACAAGTCCCGTTGCCAACTCCCCAGCAAGACCGCCCACTACACCTTGCCCCGCGGTCGCTGGGGTTATCGCTTCTCCGGCGACAGCATGTTGCACTAGCCCGCCGGCACTTCCGGCCGCGAGTGGACTTACAACTGGGCCTAGACGCGGCAGACTCTCGAGAGCATCATCAAGAAGGACCTCGCCGCCGCCGCCCACTGCGGCTCCGGCCTCTATGCTCGCATCTAGTCGTCCGATATTGGACGCTTCGTTGTATTCGATCGAGCAGGTTTCAAGGCCACCGTTCAGACCCAACGCGCCACGCAAAGCAGCGGTTCCTCCGGCCAACGGACGCGTGAAGCCGTCCCAGAAACCTACGAAGCGCGTACCGACCTGCGACCAGGAGGGCGTACCGGGAATCCCGAAGATAAGGCCGCTGGGATCGTTCAGGTTGAGCGGGTTGTCCACAGCATATGCGTAGGTTAGCCGGGTCATGTCTACAAGCGGATCGACACTCAGAAACTGCACGGTAGCAGGATCGTAAGTGCGTGCTCTGAGGTAGATCAGCCCCGTGTCGGAACTGGTGTATTGCCCGTCGAACCCGAGCGGGGTGGTGCTCGTACCTGTGCTGCCGGTTTTGTTGCCATAAGCATCGAACGTCGTGCTGCCGGTGACGGTGCCGGTCGAGCCTGTCAGCAGGCGCGTGGAGCCTTGTTGGTCGTGGTGCAGGTATGTGACTGTGCCGCCGCTTGAGATTTGCTCGACCGGCAGACCGCCAGGACCATAGATGTAGCTGTTGGTGCCGTCGTTGAGGATCAGCGGGATGCCTTCGGTCATATCCCACGTAAGGTAGCTGGTCGCCCCCGAGATCGTCTGGGAGGCCCGCAGCCCGTTGCCGTCGTAGGCGTAAGTATCTTTGATTTCGGCGACTTCGCCTTCTTTCGGGCGTTCGACGGAGGTTAGGTTCCCGGCTTGGTCATAGCCATAGCTGGTGGCCGGGCCGCTGCTGGGTTTGGTTTTGGTGCGCTCCCCGAGTTCGTTGTACGTGTAGGTCAGGCTCGGTCCGGTTTCAAGCTCGCTGTCTTTGTCATATTTGTACGTGCCGGTGGCGATCGTCGTCGGGTTGTTCGCCGCGTCATATTTGTATTCGCTGCCTGATTTCGTGAGACGGTTGTTTTCGTCGTAAGTGTTTTCCGTGATTTCAGAGCCGGGTAGACCTTTGGAGGTCGTCTTTTTGACCTGGCCGTCGCTGTCGCGGGTGTAGAGCAGCGAAGCGAGCGTTTCCGCGCTTTTCAGCATCTTTACTTCGCTCATCTGGTCCGCGTCGTTGTAGGCATACTTGTCTTCGTCTTTGGATGCGCTGGGGAACAGGGTTGTCGCCTGATCAGAGTCCGGATTGTACGTGAATTTGGTGATGTTTGACGACCAGTCGGTGATTTTTTCCAGACGGCCGTCTTTGTCATAGGCACGGGTCACGCTTTTGGTGTTGGGGTAGGTGATCTTGGTCTGCTCGTTGGCTAGGTCATATTCGTATTTGACGACGTCGCCGTGCCCGTCTTTGCTTTCGGTCAGCCGGTCGAGTTCGTCGTAGGTGTAGGTTGTCGTGCCGGTGCCGTCGACCATCTTGGTGCGATCCCCGTCGGTGTCGTATTCGTATTTGACGGTTGGTGTTTTTCCGTCGGAGTAGCCTACTTCGGTGAGCCGGTTTGCGGGATCGTAGGTGTAGGTGGTGGTGCGTTTCGCGGGATCGGTCAGGGTTTTGAGGTTCCCCGCGGCATCGTATTCCTTCTTGGTTATTCGCCCCAGCGGGTCTTTGACTTCGGTGACCTCCTCGACAGGATTCCTCACGTATTTTGTCGCGTTTTTGTTGCCGTCGGTCTGGCTGACGACTTGCCCCGCGCCGTCATATTCGGTTTCCGTGACTATCCCGCTTGGCTCTTTGACTTTGATCGGCTCGTTATCGGCGTTGTAGGTGTACGTCGTTTTATGCGAGTTACCGTCGGTCACCGTTTCCACGTTGCCGTCGCCGTCGTAAGTGTATTTTGTGGTATGCGTGAGTGGGTCGGTGATCTTCAGTGGCCGGCCCTGATTGTCCCGTTCGATTTTGGTGGTGAATTCTGTGGGTTTGCCGCCTGTGACGTTGCCCCTTGGGCTGACCGTCGCGGTCTCCTGGGAGTCTTCGTTGTATTCCCAGGTGCGCTTGTTGGCTTCGGGATCCGTTTCGCTGGTGCGGTCGCCTTTGGTGTCGTATCCGTATTTCCAGACGCGTTTCAGCGGGTTTTCCACGCTTTCCACTTCCCCGTGGGAACCGTACGTGTATTTCGTGGTCTGCGTCGTGCTGCCGGGCGCCGGCCTGGAGATCGTTTCGGGATTGCCGTGGCTTTCGCGTTTGATCGTGGTGGTCTCGCTCTTCGGCGTGGTCATCGTTTCCACGTCGTGCGTCGAGTCGTACGTCCATTTCGTTTCGTTTTTGTTCGGATCGACCATGCTCGTACGGTCGTTCGCGCTGTTGTAGCCGTATGTGGTCGTGTGTTCGTTGCCGTCGGTCGCGCTCGTCACGTAGCCGCCGGCGTTGTAGGCGAAGGATTCGGTGCTCGCGCTGGTGGTGCCGAAGCCGCGCGTGATCGAGAAAGGCTCGTCATTGCTCGTGAAGTGCTCGTCGGTGACGCTCCCAGTCGTTTTGTTTGTGATCTTCGTGTGGAACGCTTCATATTCAAAGCTCAGTTCGTGTCCCGTCGGGTCCTTCTGCAAAGTTACCTGATGCGAGCCGTTGTATTCATTGATCGTTTTGCCACCACGCCCGTCGATCATTTCCGTGATCTCATGCGAGCCATCGTATTTGAACTGCCAGCGCAAGCCTGCTTCAGCCGGCTGGGTGACGCTCTTGAGGTTCCCGGCTTCATACGCGTATTTGACGACGTGTTTCATCGGGTCTTCGGCGCTTTCGACCAGACCTTCGCCGTTGTAGGTCAGTTTGATCGTGCGGCCGGCGGGGTCGGTGATCGTCGCAAGACGACCGGCTTCGTTGTACGCTAGCGTCGTCGCGTTACCGTTGCGATCGGTCACGCTTTCCAGACGACCGCCGGCGCCGGCGAATTTGTATTTGCCCTGGCTGGCCGGCGTCAACGTATAGCCAGCACTTTCCGAGCCACTGAGGACATCCTGCGCCCACACAGGCGCCGTAAAGGATTCGCCGCTGCCTTCCGTGAACGGCACGGTGCTGCCGTTGGCCTGATGGAGCGTGGTCACTTTGCTCGTTTTGTTGACCACAAGATGATCACTGAACGAGCTGTTCCACCCGTAGCCGAACGCGCCTTTGATTTCTTCCGCGCCCGCCTGAGAGTTATACGTGCGCGTCAGGTCCAAGCCTACGCCTCGCCCGGCGATCGCAAAGTCGGTCTGCGTCTCGGAGAAGTTGCCCGTAGCGCAACTAACCGGATCCCCGCATTCTGAGTGGTTCTGGCCAGGAGTGGAGCCACTCTCTGCGCCTCCCCACTGCGTTGACGCTTCTGGGACTATTGGGTTAGTGATCAGGAATTTGCCCGTGTTTGCGTGAATCGTCCCGAGGTTTTCAAACGCCAACCCGATCTGAGTTGTACCGGTCCCTTCGGTCTTCTGCACCGTCCCCGTGCTCGTCAACCTACCCCCACCCGTTCCATCAAACAAGCCCTGACCTTCGCCCTCTCCATTGACCGTGAGCGTGCCGCTATTGACAATCGTGGCACCATGCCTACCGATGATCACTCCCGCCGGATACTGCACGGTCAACGAGCCTTCGTTTACCAAGGTGCGTTTTTCCATCGCCAGACCCGGACCAGTTTCGATCGAGCCCGACGCGCCGGCCTTGATCACAGTCGAACCACTACCAATCATCTGCCCCTGGCTCACCACGAACGAACCCGTCACGTCAACCTCACCAGAACCCGACAACGTAGTCAAGCTGGTCCCTTTGAGCGACAGGTTCTGCACAGTGGACACCCCGGGACCGGTGATTTCCATCGTACCCGGCAAACAACAACCTTCGGTTTCAATCGAAAGGCTCGCCGCGGAGCCTTCGACCTTACCCGCAGACACCGTCGCCGTGATGACTTTCACGGTCCCCGACAACGACACGGTAGATCCCAAGGAGTACGTTTCTTTGCCAAAGAGGATTTCCGCACCGCTACCCGCCGACCACGACCCCGTACTTTCTTTACCCGAGGCACCCCCACCGTAAAAATAGAGTTGTCCTTTCGTAGCGGTGATCGTTTTCTCGTTGTCCACTTCCCATCCGATCTGCGTCTGACCGGTCCCTTCGGTCTTCTGCACGGTCCCCGCGTTCACCAAAGTGGCCGCAACCGGCTGTGAAACCAGCCCATGTCCTTCGCCCTCTCCATTGATCGTGAGCGTGCCGCTATTGACGATCTTGGCTCCTTGTCTACCGGCGATCGCACCTGCCGGATACTGCACCGTCACCGAACCTTCGTTGACAAGCGTGCCTTTGACGATCGCAAGGTCCGAACCGGTGACCGATCCCGACGCGCCAGACTTGATCACGAACATACCTCCCGTACCTTCCAACGTCCCGTTCCCCCCGACAAACGAGTGCGTGACATCAAGGTCGCCACCATCCTGCAGAGTGCCACCTGTAACCGACAACGTCGCGATTGAAGACACTTCCAACACGTTCGCCACTTCCAGCGACCCGCCCGAGATCACGAGCGTGCCTTCGCCCTGAACAACGCCGGTCTGGTTCGTGCCCACGGTGACATCGACCGTCTTTCCCGAACCGATGCAAGCCACGTCGGTGGATGTAGGCACTTTGCCCGTCGACCAGTCTTCCGCGGTCGTCCAGTTCCCTTCGCCGGGACCCGTCCAAGTATCCGTACAGAGAGATTCAGCCGAAGCGCCGGCCGTCAAGACGAGAACGACCGCGAGCACCACGGCCACCAAGCAGACGACCCTTGGGGCCGCGGCGTCCGCCACCCGGCCACGCACCCCGCGAACAACCCCACCCAGCAAGCCCATCGGCAGCATACGCCCTCCTCGACATTCGACCCTGTATCAGCTTATAGAACTCGCGGGAACCTAGCACAGCTCGATCTCGCGTGCAGACAAGTCAGATCAGGTGTGAGGCCGGTCTGACTGAGGCCGGCTCTACACAACGGGCGAAGACCAAAGCGCCTGGTCCTCACCACCCAGTCGCCAAACGCCGGCGAGGAGTCCGTGGGCGCGGGCGATGCGCAGACGGTCGGCGATGGCGCGAGAGTCCATGTACCAGACGCGGTGCTCGACACCGTCGAGCATGTAGGCAAAGGTCGGCTCATCGACCGAGCGATCGCGCAGAGGGGTCGCCCCGGTCGAATGGGTAAGGGCGATAACGTTCGCGTACTGTAGTGCGCTCGCCCGTGGAGGGTGGCCGGAGCCGTTGATCCGGCTCGCATACAGCCGGGTACCCGAACGAGGCGGTGTCGAGCTCCTCCAGCGCCGGGCGCGTTCAGCCAGTTCGCAGGCCCGGGCAATCTCACTAGGGCGCAGTCCTACGTGAGCGGTGATGAGCCGGCAGAGGTGATCAACGCTGAGGCCCACCGTCCTGGCCGCGCTTGCACACGAAGCGCCCGACATCAGACGGCCGAGTGCGATGCTGACGGCAGCTTGCCTCCGAACATCCGTAAAGCTCATGCCGCACGCGGCGAGCCTGCGCTGCAATGTGCTGCGGCTCATGAACACGCGGCAGCAGCGTCGTCGATCGGCGCGGCGGCGAAACTGAGCAGCAGCGCGACCGTGGCCTCACGGACCTTGCTCGTGAACTCTGGCTCGCACACCATGATCGACTGGTTTAGCGCATGCGCCGGTCAGCACGGCCTCGATCCTTTGGGCAAGCTGGCTTCCCAAGCTTGCCATAGTCAATGCGCGCCTCGTCGATGAAGAGACGTGGGACGAGGCGTCGATCGACGCGCGCGGCGCGTGGTTCGCGGATGTGCTCGCGAAGATCTGGCCGGATCCCGCCGCTGAGAACTGGCAAAGCTAGTCCCTCGGCACTGCAAGTCCCCAGGTATGGTCCCGTCAAGATGGACAATGCAGCGCGCCTCAAGCAAGAACAAGAAGAAAAGGCTGTCGAAGCAGCTGAGCCTCAGACCATGCCCGCTCCCGATCTCGCCGCAGCCGATCAACGAGCTACGGCAGCACATTGCCGCGGTCCGAGATACGACCTTCGAGAGGTCGGCATAGACGAGCTACAGGCTTTGCTGATACCCGTATTCAAGGGCTGGGTGATAAGGGCTCCTATGGTTGAGCCCGGATTGTCGATCTTCCGAGGCCGCGCGCTCGCCGTACAACCGCGGATGCTTTCTGAGGTCAGTTATCCGAATCCCGAGCGAGTAGACGTCAAGCAGGGACGAGCAAACAGGCGTGAAGCACCAATGTTTTACGCCGCAGCCGGCCGTGAGCCGATCTATTTTGAGCTTGGGCTAAAAGTAGGGGATCGCATTGCCATCTTCCACTACAAGACCGCGGCGACCATGATAGTCAATCGGATCGGCTATACAACGGCCACGTTCAAGCAATTGGAGTCGGAAAGGGAGGTTCCCGACTATGGCAAACTTCAGGTTGAGGACTACAACGAGCAAAATAACCTGATAGAGGATTTTCTGTCCGAGGTGTTTTGTGAGCAGCACAATTCCACCGCCGAGTGGCGCTACAACCTTTCTGTCGCAGTCGCAGAGAAGCTCATAACGGGGGACTATTTTCAGGGCCTCATGTATCCCACGGTTCCGATGTGGGGGCATGCCGATAAATCTGGCGCTGAAGCCGGGGTTTGTTGACGCTTCATTGGCTCCGCATTATGCCGAATATGTTGAGGTCACCGAGATTAGGGAGAAGTCATTTACAATCAAATACCTCGATGAGGCGACTCGACACGGCAGCACGGCAGAGGGTGTCGGCGTGCCGTCGTGTGCTCCCGAAGCGTCGAGCGGGGTCAGGCGCCCGGGCATCGCGAATCGGAGTCGTGGCCCGGAAGCGACCTTCTGTGTCCCCGCCACTGCGGCCGAGACAACGTCGCCCACCGATGCCCTATGAGGCACGATGTTTCCATAGGACGTTAATCGCCTGGTCCATAGGGGATGACAGGGAGTGAACCCCAGGGATAGCCCCCAAGGGCTGCGATTGCGCACCATTCGCGACGGGCCTCTTGTCCACGGGTGCCTCGGTGCCTCGCCGGAGGAATTCATCATCCTCGTCGCTCTTTTCCCTGCCTCCCTGCCCATCCTTGAGACTATGCTCTAGCTGATCCAGGTGAACATAGACCCTCGCGACGACATCATATTCGTCTGCGGAGATCATGTTGACGATGCTTGTTCGGTAGTCGTTCCAGGATTTCGTCCATTGCGGAGTCATCCCGATCGGCCAGGATTTGGTCTTCAGAATCGCGATGGAGATCTCCTTGGCGTCGGCGATCTCACGTCCGAGCAGCGTGACGGCGGCCTTGAATTCTTTTCTTGCGTTACTCCGGTCGCGAAACTGCCCGTACGCACCAGTCAAGAGTGCGCCCAAGACCGCGCCCCCAGCCGCAGAAAGTCCCGGATCGACAGCCGCGAAGACGAACGGATCAGACACCTCTCAGCCTCCTTGATCTACGGCAAGCCCACAGGAGAGAAGGCTCGCAGTCATCGAATCGGGTCTATGGACTGGGTGCAAGCACATAAGCCACCGCTTAAAGGCTCGCCCCAGAGTTGGTCGGGTAGGTCCGGTCGCTGGGGTTATCGCTTCTCCGGCGACAGCATGTTGCACTAGCCCGCCGGCACTTCCGGCCGCGAGTGGACTTACAACTGGGCCTAGACGCGGCAGACTCTCGAGAGCATCATCAAGAAGGACCTCGCCGCCGCCGCCTACTGCGGCTCCGGCCTCTATGCTCGCATCTAGTCGTCCGATATTGGACGCTTCGTTGTATTCGATCGAGCAGGTTTCAAGGCCACCGTTCAGACCCAACGCGCCACGCAAAGCAGCGGTTCCTCCGGCCAATGGACGCGTGAAGCCGTCCCAGAAACCTACGAAGCGCGTACCGACCTGCGACCAGGAGGGCGTCAAACCCGAGGGGGTGGTGCTCGTACCTGTGCTGCCGGTTTTGTTGCCATCAGCATCGAACGTGGTGCTGCCGGTGACAGTGCCTGTCGAACCAGTCAGCAGCCGGGTTGAGCCCTGTTGGTCGTGGTGGAGATGGGTGACGGTGCCTCCGCTGGATACCTGCTCGACCCGGCAGACCGCCAGGGCCATAGATGTAGCTGTTGGTGCCGTCGTTGAGGATCAGCGGCAAACCTTCGGTCATGTCCCACGTAAGGTAGCTGGTCGTCCCGGAGATCGCCTGGGAGGCGCGTAGGCCGTTGCCGTCGTAGGCGTAGGCGTAGGTGTTGCTGATCGTCGTGTGAACGGGACATGACCACCTCGCAGGATCGCAATCATCGAGTTTGGCTGCCCAGTCACCACACTATCCGCCATTTCTTACCGTCACTATCTTATCCAGACCAAGGACGCTCTGTGCGAGCCACACGAACTCGTCCTGCTCTGCTTCGAGCCAAGCGTCGCGCTCATGAGCCACGCTCCCCAAGAAGACAGAACCATCTTGACGAAGTAGGTGAAGATCCTCAGGTAGATCAGGAGCAACCCAGTCATACAATCCATCGGCGGCCTCTAGAAGCAAACCTGCTACATACTGCGAAAAGGCATACTCATAACGGATGGCTCGTCTCTCACCGTATAGCTGAGTTCCAGGCCACGAGGAGACCTCCTTCGAGGTCTTTCTGTATGGATTGAGTCCTGCTGCCAAACGTGTGGCTCGTTGATTCGTAGGAAAATCTTCTGCCTGCACAACAAAGCCGCAGGTCGTAGCGATCTCGCTTGACTCGATCAGGAGAGACCTAAGAAGATCCGCTGCAGGCTCCTCAATAAAGTCATACATTAGGCGTGTCATCAGGGCACTATCGGAATGTGGTTTACGGGTCCAATATGTACGTGTGGATTTTCTCCCGCCCAACCCGGCCGGTTAGGATGGATCTCGGGACCACGCGACGGCAGGCCGTACTCCTTCGCCCATTCCCGAAGAGTCTCCGCGTCTCCTTGAGTCAGTCCGCCAGCGCGCTTGGCGTCCTTTGCGAGTTGGATAACCGCATCCTGCTCGGCCGTGAAGGCAAGCTCGGCCTCTGTCTCGCCATCAAAGAGGCCGAGGCCAACTCCGAGCACCGCGCCGATTTCACCGGCAGCGCCAAAGTTGGCGCAGGCTGGGTTGAAACCAAAAACCTCGCCGGCCAGTTCGGTGCTACCGCCGAACGTAAGGGTGTTCAGGGCGCCAGCGGCAGCGTTGCTGACGTCTTCCCAGGAGAGCAGCCCGGTTGGATCAACCGCGTTGACCGGGCTGTCATAGGCGTAGTTGTACGGCGCCAAGGAAATCGGTACGATCGGATCGACGCTGAGGAACTGCGCGGTCGCGGGATCGTAGACCCGTGCCCGCATGTAGATCAGTCCGGTGTCGCTGCTGGTGTATTGGCCGTCATACCCGAGCGGCGTGGTGGCGGCCCCTTCGCAGGTCGGGGTTCCGTAGGCGCCGTAGGTGCATTTGCCTTCGACGGTGCCCGCGCTCCCGGTGATGAGCCGCGTCGAGCCTTGCTGATCGTGGTGGATATAGTGGACGGTGCCGGTGCTGTTGTTGATTTGCTCGACAGGCAAGCCGCCGGGTCCGTAGATGTAGCTGTTCGTGGTGTCGCTCAGTACCAGCGGCAAACCTTCGGTCATATCCCACGTAAGGTAGCTGGTCGTCCCCGAGATCGACTGGGAGGCGCGCAGCCCGTTGCCGTCGTAGGCGTAGGTGTCTTTGATTTCGCTGACTTCGCCTTCTTTGGGCCGTTCGACCGAGATGAGGTTCCCCGCCTCGTCATAGCCGTACGTCGTGGCCGGGCCGCTGCTGGGTTTGGTTTTGGTGCGCTCGCCCAGTTCGTTGTACGTGTAGGTCAGGCTGGGTCCGGTTTCCAGCTCGCTGTCTTTGTCATATTTGTACGTGCCGGTGGCGATCGTTGTCGGGTTGTTCGCTGCGTCGTATTTGTATTCGCTGCCTGATTTCGTGAGACGGCTGTTTTCGTCGTAAGTGTTTTCTGTGACTTCCGCCCCGGGTAGACCTTTGGAGGTCGTCTTTTTGACCTGGCCGTCGCTGTCGCGGGTGTAGAGCAGCGACGCGAGCGTTTCCGTGCTTTTCAGCATATTGACTTCGCTCATCTGGTCCGCGTCCTGGCGGCCGTGGGCGCTTCGCGGATGCTTTGTCCTCGGTCGCTCGCGTGCGTAGCACGCCACGCTCCCTGCGTCCGCGCCCCGCTCGACCCACGACCGCCAGGGAAGCGCCTGGCAGAAACCGTGGGCATAGGTGTGTAAGGGTGGCGGGCGGGTTTAGGCGAGATCAAGGCCTTGCTCATGACGAGGTCCTGGTCTTGCCGAACAATCCGGCCTCGTGTCTCGTGGGAATCTCTTTGCCTAGTCGCTGCCGAACAAGCGCCATGATGTCGCTCCATGACATCGATAGCTGATCGATTGGCTGGCGAACGGTTTGCACAGCCACCTTGGAGGTGGTCAGCTCCGCGAGCGATCTTTTATCCTGGGGATCGGCGCCCGGCTGAACTGTCAGCACAAGATGGTGGTAGACGCCAAATATACTTTGGCGCTGACGCAAATGGACCTCGAAGACGGTGTCCCATGGTATCACTTGACGTGAGCGGCCAATTGTGAGAGCCCGATCATCAAGGACAAGCACGGGACGCCGTTGAAAGGTTCGCCGCATGTAGTACCCGAATGGAATGCCCATAAAAATTACGACAATGACTGCCGCTTCGATGTTGTCTGTTGTGACGGCGCGTGATAGAGCGCCAAATAGTATGACGCCAAAGAACACAGCCACAGCAAATGCAAGACGGCGATTTACGCACACCCTTATCTCGCCGTCTATGGGCCTCCCATTCATGGAGTGCCTACCAGACGAGACCCAGAACTGAACCGGTCGCTCCCGATGCGGCCACAGCGCTCGTGCCAGGGACAAGTCCAGTCGCTAGCTCTCCAGCAAGGCCTGCCACGGTACCCTGACCAACAGTGGACAGACTAGGCGATTCCCCTCTAACTCCTTTTTGAATCACCGACGCTACGCCACCACTAGCAAGTGGACTGATAACAGGCCCAAGGCGCGGCAATCCACCAAGGACGGCATCAAGACCTGCACCGGCGCCGCCCCGGCAGCGGCTCCAGCCTCGATACTCAGATCGAGTTCTCCGATCTTGGATGCCGTTTCGTATTCGGCCGAGCAGGTTTCCAGACCACCGTTCAAGCCCAATGCGCCACGCAATGCAGCGGTTCCTCCAAACACTGGGCGCGTGAAGCCGTCCCAGAAACCGACGAAGCGCGTACCGATCTGCGACCAGGAGGGTGTCCCTTCGATCCCGAAGATAAGTCCGCTCGGATCGCTCAGGTTGAGTGGGTTGTCCACAGCGTATGCGTAGGGCAGCCGGGTCATGGCTGCGAGCGGATCGACACTGAGGAACTGCGCGGTAGCAGGATCGTAAACGCGCGCGCTCGGAGATAGATCAGTCCCGTGTCGCTGCTGGTGTATTGGCAGTCGTAGCCGAACGGAGTGGTGCTGGCGCCTGTGCTGCCGGTTTTGTTGCCGTAGGCGTCGAACGTGGTACTGCCTGTGACGGTGCCGGTCGAGCCGGTCAGCAGGCGGGTTGAGCCTTGCTGGTCGTGGTGGAGGTATGTGACCGTGCCACCGCTTGAGACTTGCTCGACAGGCAGGCCGCCTAGCCCGTAGATGTAGCTGTTGGCGCCATGGTTGTGGACGCATCGAGCGATCATGGTAAGATTTCCCAGTAGTGAATCACGGTCGGCATGGTTACGGCTATCGTGACAAGCTGCGACCGACAACGAAACACGTGCTTCTGATGGGTAAAGTCAGACATGGCTCTCCGCGAGTTTTGCAGCATCTCAGGGGAAGTCTACGCTCAGCAGCTTCGTCAGGACTTGTTTCTCCGGTTCAGATAGTGGTGGACAGTCCAGGTCTCCATCATTGGAGTTGCTAGGCGTCACTGCCAAATCCACATTTTGCCAATATCAAGACTGCCATCGATCTCGGGCACAAAGTGCGCCGCCTCGACAGGTTCTCCGGGTTCGGCCTTCAGTGGAACGCGTATTATGCCCTCGTGGAAGCTGAGCGTAAGCTCGGACGGCGACTCGCGTACCTCTACAAGCGCTTGTCCGATGAACTCACACAAAGCGTCCCTGGAACCCTCATCAGGGAAGCGGAGGCGACTTCCGTCCCTCTCGATGATCGGGCCGACAAACGATCGGATAATCGGCCCATCAAAGCGGAGCTCCACATAATCTCGCACAAAGCAAATCGAACCGAGCTCCTCCTGCTCCAGCGCTTGAGGTCGGTCGAAGACATGTCGTCGGGGATTGAGTGTCATGGCAAGTGAGCCCAGGGATCTTGAGGTTCGACCGTACGCCCATTATACGGATTGATCGTCTGCCCCCCCTCGTTCATATAGACAGTGCGGGGTGGGTCGTCCATAATCCGGACGCCTGTTGTCCTTGGACTGAGGCCATGCCCGCCAGCCCCGCCACGAAATGCCATCCCCGACCCACTTTCGGGCGGCACCGGGCCACCGGCGCCGTCTGGCACCGTAGCCGGGGGGCTGTCGGTAAATCCAATGAAGTCGGGGCCAGCTGCTGCTCCAGCCTCTGCCGCGCCCTCTGCGGCCAGCTCAGCCTCTGCCTCGCCGTCTAGAAAGCCGACCCCAAGTCCTAGTACACCACCCACTTCGCCAGCGGCGCCAAAGTTGGCACAAGCTCCATTGAAGCCAAATATTTCGCCAGCCAGTTCGGTGCTACCGCCGAACGTGAGGGTGTTCAGGGCGCCAGCGGCGGCGTTGCTAATACCTTCCCAAGAGAGCAGTCCCGTAGGGTCCGTTGTGTTCAATGGACTGTCACCGGCGTAGTCGTAGGGTGCCCTCGTTTGTCCTACGGCTGGATCGAGGCTTAGGAACTGTGCGGTGGCTGGGTCGTAGGTGCGTGCTCGTAGATAGATGAGTCCGGTGTCGGAGCTGGTGTACTGCCCGTCGTAGCCGAGCGGCGTAGTAGTGCCTGTACTTTCGATCTTTTTGCCATATGCATCGAATGTGATGCTGCCGGTGACGGTGCCAGCAGAACCCGTCAATAGGCGTGTTGAGCCTAGCTGGTCGTGATGAAGATAGATGACGGTGCCGCCGCTTGAGATTTGCTCGACCGGCAGACCGCCAGGACCATAGATGTAGCTGTTGGTGCCGTCGTTGAGGATCAGCGGGATGCCTTCGGTCATATCCCACGTAAGGTAGCTGGTCGCCCCCGAGATCGTCTGGGAGGCCCGCAGCCCGTTGCCGTCGTAGGCGTAAGTATCTTTGATTTCGGCGACTTCGCCTTCTTTCGGGCGTTCGACGGAGGTTAGGTTCCCGGCTTGGTCATAGCCATAGCTGGTGGCCGGGCCGCTGCTGGGTTTGGTTTTGGTGCGCTCCCCGAGTTCGTTGTACGTGTAGGTCAGGCTCGGTCCGGTTTCAAGCTCGCTGTCTTTGTCATATTTGTACGTGCCGGTGGCGATCGTCGTCGGGTTGTTCGCCGCGTCATATTTGTATTCGCTGCCTGATTTCGTGAGACGGTTGTTTTCGTCGTAAGTGTTTTCCGTGATTTCAGAGCCGGGTAGACCTTTGGAGGTCGTCTTTTTGACCTGGCCGTCGCTGTCGCGTGTGTAGAGCAGCGAAGCGAGTGTTTCCGCGCTTTTCAGCATTTTGACTTCGCTCATCTGATCCGCGTCGTTGTAGGCATACTTGTCTTCGTCTTTGGATGCGCTGGGGAACAGGGTCGTCGCCTGATCAGAGTCCGGATTGTACGTGAATTTGGTGACGTTTGACGACCAGTCGGTGATTTTTTCCAGACGACCGTCTTTGTCATAGGCACGGGTCACGCTTTTGGTGTTGGGGTAGGTGATCTTGGTCTGCTCGTTGGCTAGGTCATATTCGTATTTGACGACGTCGCCGTGCCCGTCTTTGCTTTCGGTCAGCCGGTCGAGTTCATCGTAGGTGTAGGTTGTCGTGCCGGTGCCGTCTACCATCTTGGTGCGATCTCCGTCGGCGTCGTATTCGTATTTGACCGTTGGTGTTTTTCCGTCGGAGTAGCCTACTTCGGTGAGCCGGTTTGCCGGATCGTAGGTGTAGGTCGTGGTGCGTTTCGCGGGATCGGTCAGGGTTTTGAGGTTCCCCGCGGCATCGTATTCCTTCTTGGTTATTCGCCCCAGCGGGTCTTTGACTTCGGTGACCTCCTCGACAGGATTCCTCACGTATTTTGTCGCGTTTTTGTTGCCGTCGGTCTGGCTGACGACTTGCCCCGCGCCGTCATATTCGGTTTCCGTGACTATCCCGCTTGGCTCTTTGACTTTGATCGGCTCGTTATCGGCGTTGTAGGTGTACGTCGTTTTATGCGAGTTACCGTCGGTCACCGTTTCCACGTTGCCGTCGCCGTCGTAAGTGTATTTTGTGGTATGCGTGAGTGGGTCGGTGATCTTCAGTGGCCGGCCCTGATTGTCCCGTTCGATTTTGGTGGTGAATTCTGTGGGTTTGCCGCCTGTGACGTTGCCCCTTGGGCTGACCGTCGCGGTCTCCTGGGAGTCTTCGTTGTATTCCCAGGTGCGCTTGTTGGCTTCGGGATCCGTTTCGCTGGTGCGGTCGCCTTTGGTGTCGTATCCGTATTTCCAGACGCGTTTCAGCGGGTTTTCCACGCTTTCCACTTCCCCGTGGGAACCGTACGTGTATTTCGTGGTCTGCGTCGTGCTGCCGGGCGCCGGCCTGGAGATCGTTTCGGGATTGCCGTGGCTTTCGCGTTTGATCGTCGTGGTCTCGCCCTTCGGCGTGGTCATCGTTTCCACGTCGTGCGTCGAGTCGTACGTCCATTTCGTTTCGTTTTTGTTCGGGTCGACCATGCTCGTACGATCGTTCGCGCTGTTATAGCCGTATTTGGTCGTGTGTTCGTTGCCGTCGGTGACGCTCGTCACGTAGCCACCTTCGCTATAGGCGAAGGATTCGGTCGCCGCGCTGGTGGTGCCGAAGCCGCGCGTGATCGACGAGGGCTCGTCGTTGCTCGTGAAGTGCTCGTCCGTGACGCTCCCAGTCGTTTTGTTTGTGATCTTCGTGTGGAACGCTTCATATTCAAAGCTCAGTTCGTGTCCCGCCGGGTCCTTCTGCAAGGTCACCTGATGCGAGCCGTTGTATTCATTGATCGTTTTGCCAGCACGCCCGTCGATCATTTCCGTGATCTCATGCGAACCATCGTATTTGAACTGCCAGCGCAAGCCTGCTTCAGCCGGCTGGGTGACGCTCTTGAGGTTCCCAGCTTCATACGCGTATTTGACGACGTGTTTCATCGGGTCTTCGGCGCTTTCGACCAGACCTTCGCCGTTGTAGGTCAGTTTGATCGTGCGGCCGGCGGGATCGGTGATCGTCGCAAGACGACCGGCTTCGTTGTACGCGAGCGTCGTCGCATTACCGTTGCGATCGGTCACGCTTTCCAGACGTCCGCCGGCGCCGGCGAATTTGTATTTGATCTGGTTGGCCAGGGTCAGCGTGTAGCCACCGGCTTCTGTGCCGCTCAGGGTATCCTGCGTCCACGCCGGCGCCTTGAACGATTCTCCAGCTTCTTCGACGAATGGCACAGTGCTGCCATTGGCCTGGTAGAGCGTGGTTATTTTGCTGGTTTTGTTGACCACAAGGTGATCGCTGAAGGAGCTAGTCCAGCCGTAGCCGAACACGCCTTTGATTCCTTCTGCGGCTGCCTGTGAGTTATACGTCCGTGTTAGGTTCAAGCCCACCCCGCGACCGCCGACGGACAGGTCTGTTTGTGTCTCAGAGTAATTGCCAGTCGCGCAGCTCACCGGATCACCACATTCCGAGTGCGGATGACCTGGCGCCGAGGGATTTTCCGCGCCACCGAACTGGGTCGACGATTCGGTCACAATTGGGTTAGTGATCAGGAATTTGCCCGTGCTTGCGTGGATCGTCCCGAGATTTTCAAACGCCCACCCTATCCGGGTGGTGCCGGTCCCTTCGGTCTTTTGCACCGTCCCCGTGCTTGTCAACGTAGCGCCACCAGATTCTTGAAACAGGCCCTGACCTTCGCCTTCTCCATTGATAGTGAGCGTACCGCTATTGACGATCCTGGCGCCTTCCTTACCGCCTATTCCTCCCGCCGGATACTGCACCGTCAACGAGCCTTCGTTGACAAGCGTGCGTTTTGCCATCGTCAGACCCGGACCAGTTTCGACCGAGCCAGACACGCCGGGCTTGATCACAGTCGAACCAGTACCGTTCATCCGGCCCTCGCTCACCACGAACGAACCCGTCACGTCAACCTCACCGGAGCCCGACAAGGTAGTCAATTCGGTCCCTTTGAGGGACAGGTTTTGCACAGTGGACACCGCAGGACCGGTGATTTCCATCGTACCCGGCAAACAACAACCTTCGGTTTCAACCGAAAGGCTCGCCGCGGAGCCTTCGACCTTACCCGCAGACACCGTAGCTGTGATCACCTTGACGGTCCCCGACAATGACGCGGTAGATCCCAAGGAGTACGTTCCTTTGCCAAAGAGGATTTCCGCACCGCTACTCGCTGACCACGACCCCGTACTTTCTTTACCTGAGACACCCCCGCCACCAAAATACAGTTGTCCTGTCATAACGGTGATCGTTTTCTCGTTGTCGACTTCCCATCCAATCCGCGTTTTGCCGGTCCCTTCGGTCTTCTGCACAGTCCCCATGTTCGTCAACGTAGCGCCGCTCGATGCCGCGAGCAAGCCCTGAGCTTCGCCTTCGCCATTGACCGTGAGCGTGCCACGATTGACAATCTTGGCGCCTTCCCTACCTTCGATCCCACCTGCCGGATACTGCACCGTCAACGAACCTTCGTTGACGAGCGTACGTTTAACGATCGCAAGATCCGAACCGGTGGTGACCGAGCCCGACACACCAGACTTGATCACGGTTGAACCAGTACCCTTCAACTGCCCTTCATTCGCCGAGAACGAGCCAGTCACATCAACCTCACCAGAACCCGTAAGGGTCCCAGTCAACGATAGCGCTAGTCCTTTGATGCTCGAAACTTCCAACACGTTCGCCACTTCCAACGACCCACCCGAGATCACAAGCGTGCCTTCGCCCTGAACAACACCGGTCTGGTTCGCGCCCGTAGTGACATTGACCGTCTTGCCCGACCCAATACACGCGACATCAGTGGACAAAGGTACTTTACTTGTAGACCAATCTTCCGCGGTCGTCCAGTTCCCTTCGCCGGGACCCGTCCAAGTATCCGTACAGAGCGGTTCAGCCGAAGCGCCGGCAGGCAAGACGAGAACGACCGCGAGCACCACGGCCATCAAGCAGGCGACCCTTGGGGCGACGACACCCGCCACCCGGCCACGCACCCCGCGAACAACCCCACCCAGCAAGCCCATCGGCAGCATACGCCCTCCTCGACAGTCGACCCTGTATCAGCTTATAGAACTCGCGGGAACCTAGCACAGCTCGATCTCGCGTGCAGACAAGTCAGATCAGGTGTGAGGCCGGTCTGACTGAGGCCGGCTCTACACAACGGGCGAAGACCAAAGGCCTGGTCCTCCCCACCGAGTACTACGGCCACAGCCGCTTGATATAGCCGTCGTAGACCCCATAGATGTAGGGACCGGGCTTCTCGGCCTGTCGAAGAATGCGCTCGATGTTGCCGATGAACCGAGCCGACTGCTCGGAGGCCCGCAGTTGGGCGTTGGTCAGGCAGAAGGCCCGTACCTTGGCAGCCTCAAGGACATCGCGCTCGGCGGGTCGGCGACGGATCTTGTCGTCCTTCATGAGCACGATCCAATCGTGCTCACCAACATCGGCGAGCCAGTGCTCGTCCTCAAGTTCTTGGGCTATCCGCTCGCCGTAGACGGATGCCATCGTGTGGACCGCGAAGTCAAGATCCCCGAGTGCGTCGGCGAGGTGCTTGCGCCCCAGGCTGCGGTCGATGAAGAATTCGGGTCGGTCGGCCATCCCCTCCCGACTGCCCGACGTTGTCACGGAGGCTTTGTCAGGCCGTCGCTCGAGTGGCGACACGAACCACGTCCTCGACCTCAGGCTCAGGCACACCGAAGTCCTCGGCGATGTCCGCAAGTGTGTCGCCGGCTACGAAACGGTCAACGAGGTCCTCGACCCGTGCCCCGCCGTGAACGACCAGCGGCATCCCAAACGCCTGACGTGGATCGACGACGACCTCCGCGTGCTGATAGGCGGGAAGGCGCACCCGGGAGACCCAGCCGTCATCCCCGTAGATGATCCGCTTGAGATAGTGGCGCACGATCTCCGCGAACTGTCGCTGGCCGGTCCTGACGACCGTCAGTCCGCGCAACTCATCGTCGTGTTCGCTGCTGGCGTAGTCGTAGAGCACCTCGGCGCCATCGGTGTAAAGCCGCCGGGAGGCCAGAGCGTGCTCAACCCCGATCCCAGAGGAGAGAGCCTCGACCGCCGGGCGTATGCGCTGCATTGGGACCCCCGCACGACGAAACGCGGAGAGGACGTACGCCTCGGCGAAGCCGATGAACGGGACCGTAGCTTCCCTGCCATGAGCGGGGAAGCAGGTGATAAGGGGGGTCGCCCCACCGCCGGGGCGCGCCCAACTGTGCAGCGTGGAATCCGGCTGCCCCAGGTATGTGGCCGCCTCGCGCAGCGTGAATACTGCCCGCGCGATCCGCGGATCATCCGTGCCGATGCTCGTCCCATTGCGTCGTCTGCTCGTTGCCATCACCTCGATTGATCGATGCTTGTCTGTTGATCGTATCGACGCCTCCGGCTGTCGATACGGCAGGGGCCCATCTCAGCACGTTGGGCCTACCTCGATGGGCTGAGACGAGTCCTACACGAAAGGCGAAGACCAAAGCGCCTGGTCCTCCCCACCCAGTCGCCAAACGCCGGCAAGGAGGCCGTGGGTGCGCGCAATCCGCAAACGATCGGCAATGGAGGGAGCGTCCATGTACCAGACGCGGTGCTCGACACCGTCGAGCATGTAGGCAAAGGTCGGCTCATCCACAGAGCGGTCACGCAGGGTGGTCGCCCCGGTCGAACGGGCCAGGAAGAGAACGTTCGCGTACTGCAAGGCGGTGGCGCGCGGCTGACGTGCCGACCCGGCAGATACAGGCCAGTCAAGCCCGTACATAGGCGACCCCAAGACAAAGCGCCCGGCATGAGGCAGCGAGGCGACATAGCGCGCGACGCCGGCGACAAACGACAGAGGCGCGATCGGTCCCGCGAGAGAGCCTTCCCAGTGGGTGCCCCAGGCGATCACGAACACGTAGTCGGCCGCGGCGGCAAGCGCGCGATCATTGTAAAAGCCGGTGGAAATCAAAGGGTTGTCGCGAGTGACTCCATCGACGTCGACCGCCAGACGCCGACCATGCGCGTGCAACAGGCGAGCGAGCGCCGTGACGAACGAAGTCAGCGCGGCGCGATCGGTGGCGACGTCGTTCTCAAAATCGAGGTTCACACCGGCGTACGCCGGCGACTCGGCGATGTGAAGCAGGCCCGCGAGCGTGCGTGCGCGCAGAGACGGATCGGTCAGGATCAGATGGACGGTCGGCCCGTCCTGGCAGTTGAAGCGCGGCATCACGGCGATGTGCTGGGCGCGCGCGTACGCGGTGATCGCGCCGGTGTCTTCACCGGTGATCTGACCGGTAGGGGGTTCACATTCGAAGTACGTCGGGTACACCACGCCGATGGCCTGCGCATGGGCTTCCAGGTCGGCCAGGGAGTCGGGCGCGCCGGCCAGCACGAACGCCTGCAACAGCGCCGGGCCGGTGGCGGGCGCACGCGCGGCTGCAGGCGCGCGTGCAACAGTGGACGCCCGCGCCGTGGTCACCCCTCCTGTGGCGAGAAGACCAAGCGTCGCCGCCAGCGCAGCGATCGCCCGCCGCGGCATCACGTCAACCGCCGAGACCGGGCAGTTCCCAAATGGATTGGTCCTCGCTGCCCAGGTGCCACAAACCGACGCCAAGTCCAAGCGAGTCGGCAAGGGCGACCCGGACCCCGATCGACTGCTGATCGCTGTACCAAACACTGTGGGATACCCCGACGCCATCGACATAGGAGAAGTGCGGGTCGGCCGCGGTCGGTTCCCATTCCGATGTCACACCGTACTGGCTCAGCAGCGCGGTGATGTTATTGAACTCCAGCGGGGTGCCGGGGTTGGCGGAACCGCCCCCGGCAGGCCAGTCGATTCCGTACATCGGCATGCCGAGCACGAACTTGCTCTTGTTCGGCAGCGTGGCCGTGTATTCGGCGATTCGTGTGAACCAGGGGAGTTCGTCCATCCCCCCCGGTCCGGAGGTCGTCCAGTGAAGGCCCCAGTCGAGCACGAAGATGTAGTCCGAAGGGACGGAGAGGGCGGCGTCGTCATACATTGCGGCCCGGCCGGACTGGATGTTGTAGTACTTGGCGGTGACGATCGTGGAGAGCTTGTCCCCCTGGGAGTGCAGCTTGGCTGCGAGCGCCGTGATGAACGCGGTGAACGGGTTGCGCTCGCTCGGCTGGGCGCCCTCGAAATCGATCTGGATGCCCTGGTAGCCGTATGTCGCGCACAGCGAGGCGAGATGTTCGATCATGCTCTGCCCGGCGGCCGGGTCGTTGAGTATCTGGTTCTCGTCGAGGGGGTTCTGACAGTTCAGTCGCGGCATCACCGCAACCCCGCGCGCCTCGGCCCAGCCGGTGACGAGTGGATCGTCATTGCCGATGACGGTGCCGCCGGAGCTGCAGTTGAAGTATGTCGGGTAGACGACGCCGATCTGCCCGTAGTGGGCCTCGAGGTCGTCGAAGCTCTGATCGGTCGAGGCGAGCAGGAAGGCCTGCACGTTGCCGTGCGTCTGCGTCGGGGGGGCGGTCTGGACTTCGAGCGGCGTCGTCGGTTCGCTGACCGCGCCGAGCGAGTCGATCGCCACGACCGTCACGTGGTAAACGCTCGACGGGGCCAGGCTCGAGAGCGTCATCCCCAGCGCTTCGGTCTGACCCACGGGGATTCCGTCGCGGAACACGCGGTACCCGACGATCCGCCCGCTGACCGGGGTGCTCGCAGACCAACCGAGCACGGCGGAGTGGTCGGTCACTTCGCTTGCGAGTAGGCCGCCGGGCGTGGAGGGCGGCGTGTGGGTCGTGACGACCGTCAGGTTCGGGGCGGGAGCGCTCAGATAGCCGGCGGAGTCCAGTGCGCGCACCGTGAACACATAGCTGCGCTGCGAGGCGAGCGTGACCGTAGCCGTCTGCCCATGCACGAGCTCCTCCGGCTGTCCGTCCTCGAACAGGAGATAGCCGACCAGGCTCCCGCTGTTCGCGCTCCCCGCCTGCCAGGAGAGCGTGGCCGACGTGTCGGTGACATGTTCGGCCGATAGCAGCGCGGGACCGTCGGGAGGCGTGTGGGTGGTGGTCAGGCGGAAGGGGGGTGTGCGCGCGCTTTCATGTTTGGCGGCATCGACCGCGCTGACGGTGATCGCGTATGTGCGAGTGGAGGACAGGTGGGTCAGGCGCATCGAGGTCGTCGTGGTCTGGCCGACGAGGTGATCGTCGCGGTAGACCCGGTAGCCGACTATCGGGGCCCCGCCGGGCCGGCTGCCCAGCCACAGGAGCGTGGCCGCTTCGTCGCCGATGTCCGCCGCGCTCACGACGCCGGGCGTGCCGGGGGACCCACCGCTGCCGACCGCTCGCGGACTCGGCCCGCCGATCGTGAGCGTCTTGCTGGAGGGGCCGAGGTGGCCGTCGACGTCCACCGCGGCGACCGTAACGGTGTGTGAGCGAGCGGCGTTCAGCCGCAACGCGAAGCTGCGCGCGTGCGTCTGGCCCACGATCGTGCCGTCGCGCCTGATCCTGTAGCCCGAGAGCGGGGCATCGCCACGGGGCGCCGCGCCCCAGCCGACCAGCACGCCGCCGGCGGCAGGCGCGAGGATGCGCAACCGCCGCACCCTGCCGGGGGCACGGAACGCGATCTTTGCGCGAAGCGTCTCCGGGCAGGATCGCGGCGCCAGGGCGTAGCGCGCCTGGATCGTGAACACGGCGCGCCGGCCGGGGATGACCCGCACGACCATCGCGGTGCGCGCGGTCTGAGCGACCGTGTGGCCCGCGCGCAGCACGCGATAGGCGATCGGGGCGCCCGTGCTCGGCGCATGCCAGCTCAACCGGGCGCGCGGCCCGCTCAGCCTCTTGATGCGCGCGCGACGTGGAGCCATGCCCACGCAGGAGCCGGCGATAACCGCGGGGAGCGACAGGCTGTTCACCGCGGGCGGACTCACCATGAGCATCGCACTCGCGGGGGACTCAACCGGGGGAGCGCCGCTCGTCTGGGACCCCTCCGCGAGCGCGCTGAGGGTGAGCACGCCGAGCGAGACTCCAGTGAGCAGCAAGGTCACGACTATCGCTATGAGGCCTCTCACCGATCGGATCCTCCGACCTCTCACCGATCGGGGTCTCAGACCTCTCACCGATCGAGTCCTCCAACCTCTCACCGATCGGGGTCTCATCGTGTCCGATCCTCAGGCCCCAGCTGGAGGCTGCCCGCCTGTGTCCTGCCCATTTGCGGAAATACCGTCCAGCGCCCGTACACGTGCCCGAGGCTGACGGTGGGCAGCGCGCCCGGACCAGGCCTGGCGATGGCCGGGCGGGAGCTGCGGGCCGGCTGCAGATACTGCTCCAGGCGCTGGACGTCACCCCACGCCTCGCGCCCGAGCGTCACCGGTGCACGCAGCACGGACGGGCCGAGCAGCAGCACGGGAGCGATCGACAGCGGCAGCAGCAGCATCGCGAACACGCGTCCCAGGGAATCCGCCGCGCGCTGATGCTGACCCACGCGGGGAGGTTGCTCCACCAGAGTGGATGACTGCTCGACGCGCGTGATCTCGACCTCGGCCAGCACGTCATGCCCCTCCATCGCCGCCGCCCGCAAGGCCGGCCGTCGCCGGGCGGGTGCCCCAGGAGGCCGTGCGGCAGGTGGCGATCGCGTAGTAGGTCTGCCACAGCATGATCGCCAGGTAGAAGAAGACGAACAGGATGCCGTACATCCACAGCACGGAGTAACGGTCCTGGAAGAGCACGTAGTAGAGCGAGTAGACGACGGCCAGCGAGTAGAGCCCGGCGGCGTAGATCAGCGGCAGTGTGGTGCCGTGCATCAGCGGTCCCCACGCGATCGAGTGCAGCGCCGCAACGGGTGCGATCAGCGGCAGGATGATGCTCAGGTAGACGAAGGCCGCGGCGACGGGGTGCTTGCGCCAGATGAACCGCGAGACCATCAAAGACTCGCGCGTCCACGAGCGCTTCCAGCGCGTCTGCTGCTTGACGAACGCGCGGAACGTGGTCGGCACGATCGTATGCGAGACGGCGTTCTTCTCATACAGCACCCGCCAATCGCGCAGCACGCAGTTGGTCAGCGAGCGGTCGTCGCCGAAGGTCGACTCGACTCCCAGGAAAGTCTGGCTCTCCCACCACTGAAGGCGCGGCATGATCGCCTCGCGGCGGTAGGCAGAGAAGCACCCGGAGCAGCAGGTGACGGCGTTGAACACCGACTCGGCCGCCTTGACCACGCGAAACGCGACGAAGTAACGCACCGCCTGCATGCGTGTCAGCCACGTCTCGCGCACGTTGAGCACGTCGGCGTGCCCGCAGACGGCTCCCACCCGCGGATCGTCAAGCGGCTGCACGAGCTTGCGCAGCGCGCCGGGATCGACGACCGAGTCCGAATCGACGAACACGATCACCTCCGCGGCCGTCGTGCGGATGCCGGCGGCCATCGCGGCGCGCTTGCCGCGGTTCTCCGGGAAGTCGATCACCTGCACGCGGCCCTCCGATTCGCCCGCGACCTGGTTCATCTCCTGGAGCGTCGCGTCGGTCGAGCCGTCGTTGACGGCGACCAGCTCGAGCTTCTCCGGCGGGTACTCCAGCGCTAGCAGCGAGCGCAGCGACGTCGCGATCGCCTCCTGCTCGTTGAATCCGGGCATCACGATCGCAACGCGCGGCTCGATCCCCGCATCCGGCTTGGAGCGGTAGAACAGGCTGAACAGAAAGCGCGAGAGGATGTATGCGCTCACGCACGTGCTGTAGATGCCGAAGAACACGTTTGTGAACATCAGCTGGATGAACTCGGTCTTGTAAGCGATCACCGCCGCGATCAGCCACAGGAGGTAGACGACGGCGAACCCCTTCAACACCCGGTTGACGATCGCCTCCTGCGAGGGCGTCCTCAGGGTCCTCAGCTGAACGAGCAGCCGCCTCGGGGCGAGCCCACGCATCCAGGCGAGCAACCCCCTCGGGGCGAGCCCATGCACCAGAGCAAGCAGCCGTGTCATGGCAAGAAGCGACGGCGTCCGCCCGGCGTGCGATAGGTGCAGTCGAGCACTGCGGGGCAGCGGTTCAGCCACCCGTACTTATGGTCGGGGTGGACGGTGGCGAGAATCGTCAGGTCGTAGTCTTCGGGCCCGAAGCCGCTCGCGTCGCGGCGGGGATCGGGGTCGACGCCATGCAGCACCTCGCCGTCGAGCACCAGCTCGGGTACGAGCGGGTCGTGGTAGTCGACGTGCGCCCCCTCGGCGCGCAGGCGGGTGAGGATCTCGACCGCGGGCGCTTCGCGTGTGTCCGCGACGCCGGGCTTGTAGGAGACTCCGACCACGAGGATGCGGGCCTCCGCCAGCCGCGTGCCCAGTTCGACCAGCACCTCGTGCGCGCGCCAGGCGACATGCCGGGGGCGGCCGGCGAGCTTGCGCAGCGCCTCCTCGGCGACCCTCGCCGGGCGTCCGCGCTCGCGCAGAGGGTGCAGCAGGTAGTGGGGATCGACGGCGATGCAATGGCCGCCCACGCCGGCGGAGGGGTAGTGCGCCATGAAGCCATACGGCTTGCTCGCGGCGCCGTCGATCACCTCGGTCGGCTCGAGCCCGTGGGCGCGGCAGGCTTCGGCGATCTCGAATGCGAGCGCGATGTTGACCGCGCGGAAGGTGTTCTCGTAGAGCTTGACCATCTCGGCGGCCTCGGGCGAGGAGACGCGGTGCAGGTGTGCGCAGGTGTGGCGCAGCAGCTCGGACGCGCGCCGGAAGCAGGTCTCGGTCACACCGCCGATGACACGCGGCGTCTGCAGCTGCTCGTGGTCGGTGACGCCGGGATCGATGCGCTCGGGTGCGAACGCGACGTGTACGTCCTCGCCGACGCGCAGCCCGCGCTCGGTGAGCGGCTCCACGAGCAGCTCACGCGTGCAGCCGACATATGTGGTCGATGTCAGCACCAGCGTCTGGCCCGGGCACGCGTGGCTCACGACCGCCGCGCAGGCGCCCTCGAGGATCTCCAGGTCGGGCAGGTGATGCTCGTCGACGGGAGTCGGCACGCAGATCAGGACCAGGTCGGCCGCCGCGAGCGCCTCGATCCTGTCGGTCAGGACGAAGCCGTCGCCCGCCAGCTGCCCCGCCAGGTCCGTCGCGCTCGGACTCCAGCAACTCGGCCTCGCCGGCGCGGATCGCGTGCAGACGTCTGGCCGAGATGTCGATCCCGACGATCTCAGCACCCGCGTTGCGCATCGCGATGGCAGTCGGCAACCCGACGTAGCCGAGACCCACGACCGCCACGACGGCGTGGGCGGCGCCGGATGACGCTTCAGCGTCGGATGACGCTTCGACGCCGGATGAAACTTCGGCGCCGGATGACGCTGCGCTGCGCGGCGCGTCGACCGTCAAGGCGCCGGAGGCCGGGGGTGCGTCGATCGCCTCGGCCAGGGCCGTCTCGACGGCCAGCTCCGGGGTCATTGCGTCGCTCCTCGTTCAGATCTCATGCGATGTTCTCCTGACTTGACTTGGTCGTCCCGGCGTGGTCAATGTCAGGTGGCCTGCTCGTCGCTGTCGCGACGGGACGTTCCCTTGCGTCGAACAGTCCCCCTGCATGGCATGTTGCGGACGGCAGCATGCACTGTGCGGGAAAAATTTCCAGGGGTCCTGGACGAACGATGTAGAACCGTCCCCAATCGTCATACACGGCTGTCGTCCGAAAAGGTCCGGGATCGGTCCCCTACGGGCAATGCGTGTCGGTCCGGAAGGCTGCGGACAAAGATCGTCACACAGACGTGTAAGGCGTCGGGTTGGGTGTGGGGCGAGACCTGGGTGACGCTCAGGACGTCAGCGCGAGTCCGTCGCGGATCGCGTCAGGGAGATCGAGCGATCGCAAAAGCGGGCACGCAGTGTCAGCGCTTCGCGGGGCGGGCGGGGACCCTGCGCGCAGGTGGAGCGATGCTCGTGTCCCCGACTGGGCTGGCGAGCCGTCGCTCGAAGTCGGTGAAGGCAGAGACTATGTCGCGCGCTTCGAACGCACGGTTGCGGCGTCCCATGCTCACCTGCCGGATCACCCCGGCGTCGAGCAGTCGCCCAATCGCCTCGTTGGCGGCGATGTAGCTGCGGTCGATGAGCGTCGCCGCGCCTGTGACCGTGAAGAGCGGCGCGCCGGGAAGGGCGCGCAGCAGCAAGTCTATGGCGGAGCCCTCACGGACGGACCCCAGCCGTTCGCGCCAGCTCTCCTCGATGAGTGCGATCTGCGCTTCGAAAGCCACGGCGTCGGCGACCGCACGGGCACAGGCCGCAGCGAAGCGGGCGACCCACAGATTGATCCCTTCATGTGCGGCGCGCGATGTCGCCGGACCGCGATAGCGGAAGACGGTGAGCCCATCGATGTAGTCCCGCGCCCATGTCGCCAGGACCAGCGAGACGGGCACGAGCACGCGGATCGCCAGGCCACGGCGGCGCAAGACCAGATGGATGAGCGCGCGTCCGGTGCGGCCGTTGCCGTCCACAAACGGGTGGATCGTCTCGAACTGCGCGTGGGCGATCGCCGCCTGCGCGACGGCCGGCAGCGAGTCCTCGTTGCAGAAGGCGCACAGGTCCTCGAGTAGGCCGAGCACGTGCTCGGGGGGTGGCGGCACGAACGCGGCTGAGCACGGGTTGTGGCTGCTGCCGCCGATCCAGTTCTGCTCGGTGCGCACGGCGCCCGCGTGCTCGTCCAGCCAGGTTCCGCTCAGCAGCCGCCGGTGGACCTCGAGCAGTTGCTCCAGTGCCAGCTCATCTCCAGGGCCGACGCTCTGCACCACGAACCGCATCGCGTCGATGTTCGCGAGCACCTCCGAGGCGGTGATGTCTTTGACGCGCCCTCCAAGCTCGCGCACCGCCTCAGCGCGAAGCAGCCTACCGGCGCCGACCTCCAGACCCTCGATCCGGGACGATGCGACGGACTCGGCCCGCAGCAGGATGCGCGCCAGCGCCTCGGTTTCGATCAGAGCGGACGCCTCGACGTCCAGGCGCGCGATCGCCACCTCCGCGTCCACGACCTCGGCTGCCACATCGCCGTCAAGCGCGATGCGTCGGCCCGCCAGCGAGTCCGGGACGTACGACTCGTACTCGCACGACAGGCGATCCCTGCGGGACATGCCCGACCCGATGTCGCTGCTCCAGTGCCGTTTGATGATTTTGGACATGGTCTCAGAACCCTAAATATGGATCTTTTATATTATAGGTTATCCAACAACCCTTAACAGGCCCCTCCCCTATTTAGCCTTCGGCGAAACCATCGCCAACCCAAGGATATGCCATAACCTTCGCCTGGAAACAGTCATTTTTAAGGTTATGTCGTAAACCTAAATATGCAGCATCCTCGGTCCTGCCTCAAAAGGCGCCGGCGTCCGCGGGCGCGGATACCCCCACCGCTAGCATATGACCTGCAAATGCCCTCGCAACGCAACTACCTGCAAGCCGTCAAAGAGCGCGTCGTCGTGTACGACGGCGGCATGGGCGCGACCCTGGAGCAGTTCGAGCTGACGAGCGAGGATTACGGCGGTCTGCAGGGCAAGTGTCACGAGGCGCTCGTGCTCAACCGGCCGGACGTGATCGAGGGCGTGCACAGCTCGATGCTCGACGCGGGCGCGGAAGTGCTCGAGACGGATACGTTCCAGGCGTCGCGGATCAAGCTCGAAGAGTGGGGCTTGGCGCAGTACACGGTCGAGATCAACACCAAGGCAGCTGAAATCGCACGCAAGGCCGCGGGCGAGAAGCGGTATGTCGCGGGCTCGATCGGCCCGACGGGATATCTGCCCGCCTCAGAGGACCCATCGCTCGGGCAGATCCGGTTCGGAGAGCTGGTCGAGGTGTTCTCAGAGCAGGCGGCGGGGCTGATCGACGGCGGTGCGGATCTGATCATCATCGAGACGGCGCAGGACATTCTCGAGGTCAAGGCCGCGGTGTTCGGGGCGCGCGAGGCGTTTCAGAGCACGGGCAGGACGCTACCGATCCACACGTCGGTGTCGCTGCTGCCCAACGGCGGGAAGATGCTGCTCGGGACGGACATCTCCGCGGTGCTCACCACGCTGGAGGCGTTGAAGGTAGACGTGATCGGGTTGAACTGCTCGACCGGCCCGGAGGACATGCGCGACGCGATCCGCTTCCTCGGCGAGTACTGCCCGGTGCCGGTCGCGTGCATCCCCAACGCGGGGCTGCCGTTGCAGGGGCCGGACGGCGAGACGATATTTCCCGAGCAGCCGGAGCCGCTGGCCGAGGCGTTGCGGGAGTTCGTCGAGCGCTACGGCGTGGGGATCGTGGGCGGCTGCTGCGGGACCACGCCGGAGCACATCGCGGCGATCGTGGAGCGCGTCGCCGGACGCGAGGTCGCACTGCGCCCGGCCCCGCGCCCGGCCCATCTCTCGTCGATGATCGCCGCGACTCCGCTCGTGCAGGAGCCGGCGCCGACGATGGTCGGGGAGCGCGTGAACTCACAGGGCTCGCGCAAGGCCAAGGAGCTGCTGCTGAGCGATGACTACGACGGGCTCGTGCAGATCGCCGAGGACCAGGTGACCGGTGGCGCGCACGTGCTCGACCTGTGCGTGGCGCTGACCGAGCGCCAGGACGAGGACGAACAGATGCGTCTCGTCGCCAAGAAGGTTTCGCTGACACAGCCCGCGCCGATCCAGATCGACTCGACCGAGCCCGAGGTGATCGAACGGGCACTCGAGCAGGTCCCGGGCAGGGCGATCGTCAACTCGGTCAACCTGGAGGCGGGTCGGGCCAAGCTCGACCGTGTCGTGCCGGTCGCGCTCGCGCACGGGGCGGCGCTGATCGCGCTGACGATCGACGAGGTCGGGATGGCCAAGACGGCGCGGCGCAAGGTCGAGATCGCCAAGCGCATCAAGGAGCTGTGCTGCGATGAGCACGGGCTGGACCCGGAGCTGCTGATATTCGACTGCCTGACGTTTACGCTGACGACGGGCGACGAGGAGTGGCGCCCGTCGGCGGTGGAGACGATCGCCGGGATCAAGGCGATCAAGGATGAGATCCCGCACGTGAAGACCTCCCTTGGGGTCTCCAACGTCTCCTTCGGCGTGTCCCCCGGCGCGAGGGCAGTGCTGAACTCGGTGTTCCTGCATCACTGCGTGCAGGCGGGGCTGGACCTGGCGATGGTCAACCCCCACCACATCACCCCCTACTCCGAGATCTCAGACGCAGAGCGCGAGCTGGCCGACGACCTCGTGTACAACCGCCGCGAGGACGCACTCGAGTGCTTCATCGCCCACTTCGAGTCCAAAGGCGAGGACGACACGGTGCAGGGCGCGGCCGACCCGACCGAGGGGATGGAGCCGGAGGAAGCGCTGCACTTCCACATCCTGCGCCGGCGCAAGGAGGGCGTCGAGGAGTGGATCGACAAGAGCGTGGAGAAGATCGGGGCGGTGCCGACGCTCAACGAGGTGCTGCTGCCGGCGATGAAAGAGGTGGGCGACAAGTTTGGGGCCGGCGAACTGATATTGCCGTTCGTGCTGCAATCCGCGGAGGTGATGAAGCGCGCCGTGGCGCGGCTGGAGAAATACCTCGACAAGATCGAGGGGTATACGAAGGGCACGGTCGTGCTGGCGACGGTGTTCGGCGACGTGCACGACATCGGCAAGTCGCTGGTGAACACGATCCTCACGAACAACGGGTATACGGTCGTGGATCTCGGCAAGCAGGTGCCGATCCAGACGATCGTGGACGCCGCCCAGGAGCACGACGCGACGGCGATCGGGTTGAGCGCGCTGCTCGTGTCCACCTCCAAGCAGATGCCCGCATGCATCCAGGAGCTGCACGCAAAGGGACTGTCATATCCGGTGCTGATCGGCGGCGCGGCGATAAATCGAGCGTTCAGCTTCAGGGCGCTGTATCCGGGCGGGAAAGAGTCCGAGCAGCCGTACGAGCCTGGGGTCTTCTACTGTAAGGACGCCTTCGAGGGCCTCTCGGTGATGGACCAGCTGATCGACGCAGACGCACATGCGGCGCTGCTGGAGAAGCTGCGTGCCGGCGCGACGGCCTTCCGTGCCAAAGGCGAGGAGCCCGTTGAGGAGCTCAACTTCGCGGACGCCTCCGTCCGCTCCGCCGTGCGCACCGACGCGCCGATCCCGACGCCGCCGTTCTGGGGCGTCAAAGAGATCCCGGTGGACCTCGACGAGGTCTACCCCCACCTCGACACGCACGTCCTGTTCAAGCTGCACTGGGGCGGCAAGGGCGTCAAAGGCGAGGCCTGGCAGACGCTCCTGCGCGATGACTTCCACCCGCGCCTGGAGCGCATGTGGCGCGAGCAGACCTACCTGCGTCCACGCGCGTTGCTCGGCTTCTTCCCCTGCTGCTCGGACGGCAACGACATCGTCGTGCTCGACCCCGATGATCGAGAGACGGAGCTGACGCGTTTCGTCTGTCCACGCCAGCCGAAGGGCGACCGCATCTGCCTGGCCGACTTCTACCGTCCCGCCCCAGAGGACGGCTCACCGCCGGCCGAGCTCGACGTGATCGCGGTGCAGGCGGTGACCGTCGGCTCGGAGGTCACCGAGCTGATGGCCAAACTGGAGGCCGACGGCGAGTTCGCCGAGCAACTGTTCGTCCACGGCCTCGGCGTGCAGACCGCCGAGGGCCTGGCCGAGTGGCTGCACTACGAGGCGCGCAAGATGCTGAGCATCCCGGTGACGCAGGGCCGGCGCTACTCGTGGGGCTACCCGGCGGTGCCCGAGCAGTCAGAGCATCTGAAGGTCGAGCAGTTGCTCGACCTAGCCCAGATCGGGATGCGTATCAGCGACGGCTACGCGCCCATACCCGAGCAGTCCACGCTCGCGCTGATCGCCCATCACCCTCAGGCGATCTACTTCGGCACGCGCCAAGGCCGCCTGCTCGAGAACGGATCACCCGACGATGTGATCAAGGGCTCGGCACGAGACCCCTCGCTGTTCGGCGAGCTGGAGGACGAGGACCCGCCGGACGGAGCGGTCGAGTCCGAGGACGAGCCGGCAATTGCGTAGAAGGGTCCTCTTCAAGGGTCGTCGAAGAAGAGCCGTCGCAAAGAGCCGTCCAGAAGGGTCCTCGTAGAAGGGTCCTCGCAGAAGAGCGTCGCAGCAGTCGTCAACTTTCGACGCGCGAGAGTCCAACGCCGTCCGGCAACGGCCCCAGCTTGACCGGTGCGGAGTGCATCGTCCGCAGGCGCACATCACGCCAGGAGAGCCCCTCGTTGAGCAGGGCGGGTACGCCCATCAGCAGCGCGGTGGCGACCTCGACAGCCTGCAGGACGATGCCGTAGGCGATCGCTTCGGGGGTGGAGACGTGGTAGGCGCCGACGAGAACGGCGACGCACGCGGCCTGGAACACGCCGACGTTGGCGGGCGTGGCGGGGATGACGGCGGTGACGTTGACCGCGAACAGGACGGCCGCGGCGGCCCCCGCACCAGCCTGAGAGTCCAGGCCGAGCGCCATCAGCAGCAGCCAGCAGGACATCCACTGCAGGGTCCACGCGCCGAGCTGGGCCACGGTTGCAACGGCGGCGCGACGGGGTTGGCGAAACACCCGCAGGCCATCGCGCAGGCGCAGCAGCACGGCGCGCAGGCCGATGATCAGCGCATGCAGACGCAGGGAGCGGGGAATTGCGGAGATCGGGATCAGGACGGGCGCGAGCAGAACCGCCAGCAGCGCGGCCAATGGCGCGAGCGCGATCAGCAGCAGAGCACGGTCATGACCGTCGAGAATGCTGACGCTCGACAGCGTGACGCAGCCGAGGATGAGCAGCGCAAGGAGGTTGAGCAGCGTCTGGGAGACCATCGTGCCGAGCACGACGGGCAGCGTCTCGCGCGCACGTCCGAGGCGCCGCGCGACGATCAGCGCACGCGAGGGCTCCCCCAGTCGCGCGGGCAGAGTCGAGGACATGAGCACACCGATGAACGTGCCTTGCATCGCATCGCGGCGTTTGGCGCGCCGCCAGGTGGGGGCGGCGACGAGGATCGCGTGCCAGGCAAGCGCGCGGGCGAACATCGCCGCGCACATCAAGGCCAGGCCGGCAACGAGCAGGCCGGGCTTGGAGGCGACCAGCGAGGCGGCGACGCGGGTGACGCCGACGCGCTGCAGCGCCAGGACGGCGAGCCCGGCGCCGACGAGCGAGCTCATCGCCAGACCGAGCCGGCGCAGCGCGCGCACTCGGCGCGAACGATCAGACGCGGCCGCAGCGGCAGCGGCGACCGGTCGAGAGTCGGCCTGAAGCGATGGCAGCCGCTGAGCGGGAATGCGAGGCAACAGATCGGCAGGCGCAAAACCGTGGCGCACCGCGGCGCGGGCCAGGCGCGTGGCGGGCTCGCCGACGGCGAGGGCCTGCTCGTAGCAGTCGAGCACTTCGGCGGCGATGTGCGGCCATGCGAAGCGCTCGGCACGCTCACGCGCGGCGGCGGCCATGCGCGCGCGGCGAGCCGGTTCGAGCGCGAGCCGGCGCAGAGCCTCGGCCAGAGCGAGTGGATCGCCGGCCGGCACAAGCTGCCCGTCGACTCCGTCGCGCAGGACGTCGCGGTAGCCGGGGATGTCGGAGGCGAGCACGGGCGTGCCCGCGGCAAGTCCCTCGGTGATGACCATGCCGAAGCTCTCGCCATGCAGGGAGGGGGCGCAGAGCACGTCGGCACGCGCGAGCTCGGCCAGCTTGCGGGACTCTGAGACCTTGCCGAGCGCGCGGATGCAGCGGTCATCGAGGGTCATGTGCGCGACCTCATCGGCGGACGCGCCGACGAGTGTGAGCGTCGCTGGGACATGGTCGCGCAGGGCCTCGAACGCGCGCAGGAGCACGGGCAGGCCCTTGCGCTCGACGGCCTGACCGACGAACAGGATGCGCAGCGGGGCCGGCGCTCCTCCGAGCGTTGCCAGCGGTCCGAGGCCCGCCCAGTTCACCCCGTCCGTGCGATCCACCCCGTCCTTGCCATCCACCCCATCGCCGGATGTCGCGGGCGCCTGCCCAAGATGAACCCCGTTGGGCACGATCCGGTAGCGACCGCCGTAGAAGCGCCGCGCGGTCCAGGCCGCCGCCTCTGACACGGCGATGCGCACACGCAGGCGATTGACGCGCCGGCGTCCACCCAGCGCGACGGCGGCGATGCCGTTGGTGATCGGGTTCTCGGAGTAGGTGTGGAAAGTGCCGACGAGGGGCATGAGCTCACCGGCGCTGAGCAGCGCGTCCCAGCAGACGACGGGGACGATGGGCTCGTGGACGTGGGCGACGTCGTAGCCACCGTCGCGCAGCTCCCGGCGCAGGGCGAAGATCGCGTTGGGGCTGCCCGTTATGTTCGAGACCGCGCCGTTGGCGGGCAACCCGAACGTGCGCCCGAGCGAAACGAAGCCATCGGGTGGGTCACGCCGCTGCGGGCGCGCCCCGCGGTGCAGGCGACGAGAGAGCGCATCGTCGGGATCGTATGGCGCGAGGATATGAGCGTCGTGCCCGAGCACGTCCAGCTCGGACGCGAGCGCCTCGATGTGGCGTGTGACGCCGCCGGGGTAGGTCCAGGAGTACGGCGAGATCAGCGCGATCCGCACATGCCGGAGTCTAGCCGCTGACAACGACGGGGTCCCGCCACGCGGCCCGTCGACCCCTCCAAGTCCCCCCTGACCGCTATCGCGCGGCCCACCGGTCACCCAAAGGCGGGGGCGCCCCGCCGCGACTGCGATAATCGCACGGTGGCTGGGAGGCACTTCGTCAAGTACACGTTCCTGAAGCTCGACCCTGCCTGGCGACGCCTGGACTCAGGGCGCCGCGAGCAGGACAAGCGCGAGCTGCTGGCCGCCTGCGAGGACTTCGCGGACGGACACCTGCTGCAGGCGTTCTCGCTCGTTGGTACGCGCGGGGACGCCGAGCTGCTGCTGATCGCAGAGGCCGAGAACCTGCAGCGCATCCACGAGTTCCACGTCGTGCTGGCGCAGAGCGGGCTGATGAAGTGGGCGGACATCCCCTATTCGTTCCTGGGGATGCGCAAGAGCTCGGAGTACTCCGAAGACGAGCGCACGAGCCCGCGCGGTTTCGAGGGCAGATATGTATTTGTGTACCCTTTTGTCAAGTCCCGGGAGTGGTACGGGCTCCCCGCCGATGAGCGCCGGCGGATCATGCAGGGGCACATCCAGGTCGGGCGCGAATATCCGGGCGTGGACAACCACACGACGTACTCGTTCGGGCTGGACGACCAGGAGTTCGTGGTCGCGTTCGACACCGACGACGTGGGCACGTTCCTGGACCTGGTGCAGCGGCTGCGCAGCACCGAGGCGTCGCGATACACGGTGCGCGACACACCAAGTTTCACGTGCATCAGGATGTCCCTGGAGCGCGCCCTGAACGCGCTCGACGGCGAGCCGATCGGCGCCGAGGCGCTGCCCACTGCCTAAGGGCCTCGCCCATCTGCGCCGGGCGGACCCGGTGCTCGCCGAAGTGATCGTTGCTGTCGGATCGCTGCCGAACGCGCGCGATGGACGACCGGACCCCGACGACCATTACGGCGCGCTGGTGCGCACGATCGCGGGCCAGCAGCTGTCGGTCATGGCGGCGCGCGCGATCTACGGGCGGCTGACGGCGCGTTTCCACGACAGGGCGCCAACGCCGGAGGAGATCCTGAACGACGAGCCCGAAGAGCTGCGCGCCGCCGCTGGGCTTTCGCGCGCGAAGGTGAGCTATCTCAGGTCCCTCGCCGAGCACACGCTGTCCGGCGAACTGGAGCTGGAGCGACTGGACGAGCTCGACGACGACGAGGTGATCGCCGAGCTGACTGCCGTGAAGGGCCTCGGCCTGTGGAGCGCACAGATGTTCCTGATGTTCCACCTGGAGCGTCCCGACGTGCTGCCGGTCGGCGACCTCGGTATCCGGCGCGCGATCGAACGCACCTATGGACTGGATGCGTTGCCGGACCCGATCGCGATGGAGAAGATCGCGCAGCCGTGGCGTCCGCACCGCACGCTGGCCTGCCGATATCTGTGGCGCTCACTGGCAAACGAGCCGACGTAAGGGCGACCGGCCCGTCTCCTCACCCGCCGGGCCACCGCCGACCCGATACGACATCCGTCGATAAGCACCACCCACGGCGAAGAATCCGGACGGCGTGACCGACGTAGCGCGGATGGTCCACCGGCGCAATGTCCGCCCAGGGAAGGCCAAGCAACACGAGAAGCACAAGGAGCACGCCAAGCACCACAAGCGCCGGCACAAGCACAAGCCTCACAAGCCCGGTCGTCATGTTGCGGCGAAGCCGCCCGGCACGCTCGCGATCCCACCGCGGGGTGCGCTCCCAAGCTCACCGGGAGGCACGCTCCCGATCTCACCGCCGAGCGCCCCGGCCTCGCCTCCCGCGCCCTCCCCCGCTCCGGTGGAATCGCTGGGGGCTCCGATCTCGCTCGACCAGGCGCGCCGCCTGTGCTGGCGGGCCGGCTTTGGGCCTGCGCCCGGGCAGGCCGAGGCGCTGGCAGGGCAACCGCTGCTGCAGGTCGTCCGCAGCTTCACCCGACCCTCCGGCCGGGCGACGCTCACCGGCCCGGAACCAACTGACGAAGACGGCAACCCGCTCGACCCCGCCGACGCCTGGGGCGAGGATCACTGCTGGTGGCTTGACCGCATGGTTCGCTCCGACCAGCAGCTCGTGGAGCGGATGACGTTCATCTGGCACGACTGGTTCGCCAACTCCAACGAGAAGGTCGACAGCCAGCAGCAGATGCTCGATCAGAACAACCTGTTCCGCTCGATGGCGCTCGGCAACTTCCACGACCTGTTCCTGGCGGTCACCGGCAATCCCGCGATGCTCGTGTTCCTCGACGGGATCTACAACGACAAGGACGAACCGAACGAGAACTACGCACGCGAGATGATGGAGCTGTTCTCGCTCGGAGCCGATCGTGGCGCCTACACCGAGGACGACGTGCGCGAAATGGCCCGCGCGCTCACCGGCTGGCGCGCGGAATGGACGGAAAGCAGCGGCCTGCAGAACTTCCACTTCGACCCCTCCCATCACGACACGGGCGCAAAGACGGTGTTCGGGCAGACGGGCAACTGGGACTACGAAGACGCCGTGCGCCTGTGCGTCACCCACCCGCTGCACGCCTCGTTCTTCGTCACGAAGCTGTGGGGCTACTTCATTGCCAGCCCGCCCGATGAAGCGACGCTGGCATCGCTTCAGGGTCTGTACACGAGCTCGGGATACAGCATCCAGGCGGTCGTCGAGGCGATCCTCCAGCACCCCGACTTCTACGAAGGCCCAGAGCTGGTGACGCCACCCGTCGTCTACAACGCTGGTCTGCTGCGCTCGATCTCCCGCCCGATCGACACGACCGCCTGGGCATGGCTGTGCTCGGGCGCCGGCCAGCAGCTGTTCTACCCGCCGAACGTCTCCGGCTGGGACTTCGGCAGCTGGCTTGACACCTCCACCGCCAAGGCGCGCTGGGAAATCGCCAGCTACGTCACGGCGAAGACCTACCCCAACCCGTGGCCCCCGGAAGGCGCGCCCGAATACAGCGCCACCGAGGACCCCGCCACGGCGCTGAGCAGCGCGCTCTCCTACTGGGCCAACCCACTGCTGTCCCCCGAATCAGAGCAGTGCATCGCCGCCTTCGCACAGTCCTGTCTCGCCGAACCGCTTGCCGAATGGCAGTGGAGTCCCTACCGGGCGCTCCGGCAAAACGCGCTGCGGATGCTGATCGCAACCTCTCCCGACATGCAGGTGAGCTGACCATGGCGATGGGAATGGCACCAACGAGGATGACACCCGCCGTGACGACACCCGAGGACGAGGAGAGCTGAGCATGGCGAGAAGCTGCTCGTGCAACGACTTCAACCGCGCTCAGCTGCTGCGCCGCGGCGCAGCCGTCGCGGGCAGGGGCCTGCCGGCGATCGAGCCGGGGATGCCGCTGCCGGCCGGCACGGGCATGGATCGGCGCACGTTCCTGCTGCGCTCCGCCGGCGCGGCCATATCGGTGTATGGCGCCGGCATGCTGAGCCCGCGCCACTTCGAAGAGGGCATCGCCCGGGCCGCGGCGGCCGCCCCGGGGCAGCCGGTGCTCGTGTCGATCTTCATGGAAGGCGGCTGGGACGCGCTGTCGGTGCTCGCGCCCGTCAAGGAAGCCAAGTATCGCGAACTGCGTCCCACGCTCGGCCTCACCGAAGGCAGCGGACGGCCGTTCACCGAGGATCCGAGCCTGATGTGGCATCCGGCGGCCGGCGGCCTGGCCGAGCTGCACGAAGAGGGCAAGGTCACAACTTTTCCAGCCGTGGGGTATGACCCGCCGGACGAGAGCCACTTCACCAGCCGCCACTACTGGGAGGTGGGCCGGCTCGACACCGAGACCCGCTCAGGCTGGATGGGGCGCTTCCTGGACGCGACCGGCGAACCCGGCAACCCGCTGCAGGGCCTCTCCCTGGACTACTCGCTCGCGCCGGCGCTTGCCACGACGAAAATGCCCGTGGCGGCGGTGTCCTCGCCGGCCGATTACAACATGTGGGCCTACGGGCTGGACGAACCGATCACCGATTCCGCGTTGAAGACGTTCGGCGAACTGGGAGCCCTTGGGGCCCCTTCTCCCGCCTATGCGCAGGCGCGAGGCGCATCGCTGGACACGAGCATCGTGCTCAATCAGATGGCCGCGTTCGTCGCCTCCCAAGGCAAATCGAAGTACAAGCCGACTGTCCCCTACCCCACCGCGGGCGGAGAATTCCCCGAACGGCTCGCCGCGCTCGCCGCGATGCTCGGCACCGGGCTGCCGATCAAATGCGCGTCGCTGACCGCCGTCGGCTCCTATGACACGCACTCCGATGAGACGAACACCCTGAGCACGAACCTCGGCGAGACGGTTGCATCGGTGCTCGCGTTCCAGCGCGACCTCGAACAGCGCGGGCTGGCGGACCGGGTGCTGATTCAGCTGTGGTCGGAGTTCGGCCGCCGTCCGCAGGAAAACGGCTCGGGCACCGACCACGGCGCGGCCGGCCTGGCGTTCCTGATCGGGACGCGGGCCGCCGGTGAGATGATCGGCGAATTCCCGGGGCTGAGCAAGCTCGACGAAAACGAAAACCTCGTCAACACCTCGGACTTCCGCGCGATGTACTGCTCGCTGCTGGAGCAGTGGTTCCAGACCGAAGCTGCAGTGGCGATCCCAGAAGCGGCATCGTTCGCACGACCGCGGCTGATCAAGAGCTGATGGGGTGGGTGAGTCTCACATCCCGGCGAAGCGTGCGCCGTGGAGCCACGTTGCTCCTGGTGTGCATGCTGTGCGTGGCGGGCGGAGCGGTGGGCGCGGTAGCGCTCGCCGCGCCCGGGCATCGCTCGCGTCACCGTTCCCCTCATGCGGCGAAGGCGTGTCACCGCACGAGACATAGCCGCTGCCCGAAGGGTCGCGCCGGGAAAGCCCACCGTAAGCACAGGCGGGGCGCTTCGTCCTTGAAGCCCTCCGACGAAACGCCCGGGAGCGCGTCGAAGGGCTCGAGCTCGACGGGCGGCTCGACCGCGCCTGCGGCCACGGGCGCCACGCCGACCACTCCCGGCTCCACGCCCGGCTCAGGTACCACACCCCCAGGCCCGGCCGGCGGAGCTCATCCCACTGAATCCCCCAGCGTTCCGGTGGCCCCCGCGCGCGTGCAGGTGACGGCCGAGGACACCGAAGGGTTTCGATTCGTCCTCTCACGTACGAGCGTGCCCGCCGGCAAGGTGATCATCGAATTCGTCAACCACGGACAGGACGAACACAACCTGCACGCGGTCGAACCGGCCGACGGCTCAGAAGCGGGCTCGTTGGCGAACACCGCGCCGGGCGCCCACCCGGATCTGACGCTCGAACTCCGTCCCGGCAGCTACACCCTGTTCTGCTCGTTGCCGGGGCACGAGGCGAAAGGCATGAAAGCCACGCTCGTCGTGCAGTGAGTCAGGCCACTCGCCGCACGGCGACGGTGCGGTCGGCCTCGGCGACGATCTCCCAGCCGGGCGTGCCATCCGCGGAGCGAAAGTGACGCACGACCACAGCGGTCGGCCCCGGCAGACCTCGCCCATCTGCTTGATCGGCACGGGCGTCGTGGAAGACGACATGGCCCCCGAGCGGGACGAAGCGCTGCCATTCCGACCAGTCCAGCTCACACCCGATCTCGGAGTGGTCCCCGTCGATGAACACGAGGTCCGCCCCGCCTTGCCAGCGTGGGGCCAGTTCCGCGGAGAGGCACGCGTGCCAGTGCACACTCGGCGCCTCGGGGCCGTGCCGGCGCACCGCGCGGGCGACCACGCGCCGGGTCGCCCACTCGGTGGCGCCCCAGCCGGAGGGCAGAGCGTCGGGATGGCGCCCGAAGGGATCGACCAGGTGCAGCTCCGCGTCGGAGCGCAGCGCCCCGCACAGGACCACCGCCGAGGAGCCCTCGTACACCCCGATCTCGACCACCCGCCGTGCGCCCCGCGCAGCCGCGAGCAGCACGGAGGCATCCTCGGCGGAATGCATCGTGCGCGGCGGGATCAGCCCGAAGCCGACCGCCGGCGCGCGCAGGCGCACGTCATCACGCAGGCGATCGGGTGTCAGGCGTCGAAAGCCGGCGGGCAGAGGACTCATGGCTATGGGCTGACGAGCGCGAGTGTGGGGAGCGCGGTGCGGTAGCGCGCGGGATCACGTGTCAGCAGCACCCGACCTGTCACGAGCGCATGCGCGCCGATGTAGAAGTCTGGCAGCGGAGAGCGCTTCATGCCGCCGCGGCGACGATATTCGCGAAAGCACTTCCCCGCCAAGAACGCCGCCTCCCAAGGGAGATCCTCACGCTCAATAACCGCGGGGATCTTGCGATCGAGCTCCTCGATACGCTCAAACGCAACAGACACCTCTGCATACACGATTGGATTGATGATCAGCGGACCGGCGTCTATCGCCTCGGCTATCGCGGCCTCCGACCAAGCCATCCACACAAGATCCTCGGTAAAAAGATCGAGCAGGATGTTGGCGTCGACGATGGTGCCGCCGGACGCGTGCCCAGTGGCACCACCGGACGCGTGCCCAATGCCGCCGCGCGCGTGCTCAGTCCTCACCGCGGGTGAGCGCCATGATTTCGTCGGTGCTCATGCGAACAGTGGCGCCGCCGCGCATCCGGCGGGCAATCTTTTTGCCTCTGCTCGTCCTGGCACGCACCAGGCGCGCCCCCCGCTCGTCCAACTCGAAGTCGACCTCGCTGCCCGGTGCGATACCGAGCCGCTTGCGAACATCCCTGGGAATCGTCACCTGACCCTTGCTCGTCACGCGCATAGCCACAGACTACCACAGTAAGACTGCTTGGTATTACTTCCGCGTGTCTTACGAAGGCGAGACTGCGGAACGAAGGTCAGACTGCCGAGACTTGCTCCTCCTCGGCTACTCTGAACGAGGAGCCGCAGCCGCAGGCGGCGACCACGTTGGGATTCTCGACCTTGAATCCTGCTCCCTGCAGGCTCTCCTGGTAGTCGATGACAGAACCGCGCACGTAGGGGAGGCTCTCGTTGTCGACCAGCAGCTTGAGGCCGTGCGTCTCGAACACGGTGTCCTCGGGACGCTGCTCGTCGAAAGCGAGCTGGTACTGAAAGCCCGAGCAGCCGCCGCCGCGTACGCCGACCCGCAAGCCGGCCATGCTCACGTCCGCATCCTGAGCAGCCTGAGCAGCCAGGAAATCATGGACCTTTTCGGCGCCTATGTCGGTGATCGTGACCATTGCTTTCCAAAGTATAGCGACACGCTGACGAGTGTTCTAAGCTGCTCAGAGCATGCCAAACGCCGATGAGATCAAGCAGCGCATCGAGACCGCGATTCCGGGAGCCCAAGCCGAAGTCGAAGACTGGACGGGCGGCGGCGATCACTTCAAGGCGACCGTCACCGCGGCGGCTTTCGCCGGGCGCAGCCGCATCGAGCAGCACAAGCTTGTGTACGAGGTGTTCGGCGCGGAGATCGGCGGCCCGATACACGCGCTGTCGCTGAAGACCCAGAGCCCTCAATAGCCAGGAGCAGCCCATGTCAGACACCGAGCACAACCAGATCCGCGATGCGATCGCAGAAGCGATCTCCGAGCACGACGTGATCCTGTTCATGAAGGGAACGCCCGATGCGCCCGCGTGCGGATTCTCGGCGCGCACCGTGGGAATGCTGCAGGACCTGGAGGCGCCGTTCGCGGCGGTCGACGTCCTGCCCGACCCGCGCATCCGCGAGGAGCTCACGACGATCTCGCAGTGGCCGACGATTCCACAGCTGTTCGTCAAGGGCGAGCTCGTGGGCGGATGCGACATCGTGACGGAGATGTACGAGTCGGGCGAGCTGGCGCAGACGCTCGGCATCGAGGATCACGCGGAGTCCCGCGCGCCGTTGCTGTAGCGTCCGCGGAAGGGATGAGCACACCAGTCGCGGTGGTAACCGACAGCACGCAATACCTGCCGCGCGCGCTCGCGGACGAGCAGGGCATCCGCCAGGTCAGCCTGTACGTCGGCTGGAGCGGACAGCCGGAGCGGGAGCTCGAGATGGAGAGCTTCGACGGCTTCTACAAGCGCCTGGCGAGCGACCCCGAACTGCCGAGCACCTCACAGCCTTCGATCGGGGACTTTCTCGCCGTGTGGGAGCCGCTGATCGAGGCAGGCCAGGACGTCGTCTCGATCCATCTAGCGGGCGGGATCTCGGGCACGTGCGAGGCGGCCAGGCAGGCGCACCAGTTGCTGAGCGAGCGCGGGCTGGGCGAGCGGGTCGAGGTGATCGACGGCGAAACGGCCTGCGGCGGGATGGGCTTGCTGGCGCTCGCGGCCTGCGCGGCGGCGAGGGCGGGCGCGGACCGCGACGCGGTGGTCGAGCGGGTGCGCGAGACGCGCAAAGCCCTGAAAATCTGGTTCTGCCTCGACACGCTCGAGTACCTGCGCCGCGGCGGGCGAGTCGGCAAAGCGCAGGCGTGGCTGGGCGGAACGCTGCGAATCAAGCCGATCCTCTCGCTGGAGTACGAGATCGTCCCGGTCGAGCGCGTACGCACGGCGGGCAGGGCGTTCGAGCGGATGGTGCAGTACGCGCAGGAACTGCATGACGCGGGCTCGGACGGGTGGGTGGTGCAGCACATCCAGGCGACCGAGCAGGCCGAGCGCTTGATCGAGCGCTGCCGTGAGATCTTCGACTCCGAGCCAGTCTTCACCTCCGAGGTGGGACCGGTCATCGGCACCTACACCGGCCCCGGGTTGATCGGGGTCGGCGCCGTTCCGCGCACGCTGCTGAGCTGATCAGAACTAGACGATCGATGAGCAAGCGAGGCCAGGACGCAGGGAGCGTGGCGTACTACGTACGCGAGCGACCGAGGACGCAGCGTCGCGCTGGCCGAAACGGGGATGCGAGCCGCAGGCGAGTGTCTCCCGGCTTCGGTCAGCGGTCGTCTAGCGGCGGCGACGACGGCGTCGCAGCATACGACCGCCGATGAGCAGGCCGACGACCGCCGCCGCGACGGTCACCTCGCTGCGGTGACGCTCCAGATGGCCGCGCCAGTCGGTGAGATGAGTGATCTCGCCACGCAACTGCACAATCGAGACGGCGAGCTCGTTGCGGTTGGCCTCGATCGAGCTGCGAATCTCGGCGGGTGAGCGCTGGGGCATCAGCCGGCTCCCTCTCGGTCGGCGCTTGCGGACGGGTCGGAGACGTGCGGGGCGGCGGCACCGTAAGGAGCGGGCTCGGCGGTGACACCGCTCGGCACCGGGGCATCCGAACCATCGTGCGCGGTCGAGGACACGGTGTCGCGGATCTTGCGCGCCTCTTCGATTGCCATGTCCGGCACGGGGGGAGCGCCCCGTTTGACCGCCCGAGCGGCGATCAGGCCGGCGATCAGGCCAAGGACGAGCAGGATCAGGGCCATCGCGAAGAAGCCCCAGAAGTAGGTGAACTGGTTGCCGATCGGCAGGTAGTAGTAGAGCAGCCAGGCGCAGCCGACCAGCACGAAGAACAGGGCTGTAACGAGGAAGATCCCGGCGGCGACGCCGACGATCGCGCCCCTGACGAGCTTGCCGGCCTTCTCGGCGACCTCGGCCTTGGCGAGCTCGATCTCCTCGCGTACGAGCAGGGTCGCACGATCTGAGACCGCGGCGATCGCGGTGGCGATGCCCTTGGGCACGTCGCTGCCGAGCGCGTCGGCCCCGTCACGCCCATCGCCGCCCAGGCCGCCGTCGATGCGATCGCCGCCGAGAGGGGTGTCGCTCACTCCGGCGGCTCCTCGTCGAACAGACGCTGCCACACTCGCGCGGCGAGGCGGTGGGCGATGAGGCTCGAGAGCGCGCCGATCCCCGTGAGCAGGCCGGACCACATCAAGCGCTTGATCATGTCGTTCTCCATATCGTTATCGCAGTCTATTGCCCGGAGGCGACGCCCCTTCAAACGGAGCTTCACCGGGCGTGCTGTCCAGTCCGCCGCAGACCGTCTCGACCACCAGCCGCTTGGCCTGCTCGTAATGCTCATCTCCGCGCGGCAGCAGACCGAAGATCCAACCGGTCAGCACCTGCTCGATCGCGCCGTAGAAGGCGATGGCCGCGAACTCCGCCGTGATCTCCGGCTTGAATTCGCGATCGGCCTGCGCCTTCGTGACGATCTCTGCGATCAGCGTGAACGCCTCGCGGATCTGGGCGAGGTGGGTCTGTCCGAACGAGTTTGCCGCGCGCGTGACCTCGACGATGATCACCTTCATCAGATCGGGATCGTGGCTGTAGGAGTCGATGATGAACGAGGCGATCGCCTCAAGCTTCTTCCGGGCGGGAATCTGCTCGGCGTCGACGTGGCGGATCGTCTCGAGCATGATCTCCCAGCGCTCGAGGAACAGCGTGTCGAGGATCTCGTCCTTGGAGGCGAAGTAGTGGTAGACGAGACCGTAGGCGACGCCCGCCTCGTCGGCGATGTCGGCGACGCGGCAGGCGTGGAAGCCCTGGCGCGCGAACACGCGCACGGCCGCGTCGAGGATCGAGCGGCGCTTGTCGGCCGCGGTCTTTGCGCGCGTGGCGCTCACCGGTCCGGATCTCCGCCCCGTGCATCGGCGGGGCCTGTCGCCGTGCCTGCAACACCCTTCTTCCCCTGCTCGCATGATGCCGCTCCCGCCTGCTCGGTTCGGCCGTAGATCTCCGGGCGGCGGTTGGCGAGCGCGGGAAGCTGCGCGCGAATCTCCGACTGGCGCTCGAGGTCGAGCTCGGCGAGGATGTGATGCTCGCCGTCGGGAGCCTGCGCGAGCACAACGCCCCAGGGGTCGACGATCATCGAGCGCCCGCCGGAGCGGTTGCCGCCGGGGTGCGGACCGACCTGGTTGGCGGCGATCACGAATGCCTGGTTCTCGATCGCGCGGGCGCGGACGAGGACTTCCCAGTGATCGCGTGTCGTCGGCAGCGTGAACGCCGAGGGCAGCGCGAGGATGCGCGCGCCGCGCACGGCGAGGATGCGAAACAGCTCGGGAAAGCGCAGGTCGTAGCAGATCGCCAGGCCCAGCTCGACGCCGGTGGGAGCGCCGGCGGACGCCTCTGAGAGCACGATCTCATCCCCGGAGAGCTCGACGTCGGACTCGCGGTAGGAGCGCCCGTCGATGGAGACGTCGAACATGTGCAGCTTGCGATAGACGGCGCGGACCGCGCCGGTGGGGGCGACGTGGACGCAGGTGTTGGCGAGCTTCTCCTCTCCCGGGATCCGCTCCAGGAACGAGCCCGCGACGAGGTCGACGGCCAGCTCGCCCGCGATCTCGCGCGCCCACGAGACGGCGGGCCCGTCGAGCGGTTCGGCGCCTGCGCGAAGCTGCTCGTCGGAGCCGATGACCGTCCACTTCTCGGGCAGGACGATCAGCTGCGCTCCGTCCGCGGCGGCGGCGCGTGTGAGACGATCCGCGGTGGCGAGATTTGAACCGAAATCGGCGGTGGAGTTGAGCTGGACGGCCGCTGCCTTCACGTGTGCAATTCCCCTCCGCAGGCAGGGTACCAACCCACGGAACAATAGATTGACCAGTCAGTCAACATTGTCAAGCATAGCTCCCGAAAACGTCGGCGCCACCGCCGGCGCCGCCCATCTGCCCCTGATCCGCGCGGGACGTTTGCTGAAGCGGTGGCGGTACGTGGGGGTTTTCTGCGAGGAGCTGATGGCGTGCGCCGCGCTCGTGCAGGTCGGGCCTGCGAAGCAGTCGTTCTGGGCGGTGTACACGCGTGCTGAGCGATCTTCGATCGGCGGGGAGCTGCGGAAGCGTACGCGCATGTTCATGCACCGGGGAGTCGTCGGGCTGCCGCCGGGGCATATGCAGGTCCGTGACGGTGGCCTGGTGCTCGATCTCGTGCTGGAGGAAGACAAGGGCATCCAGGCGAGCTGTCCGCACGGCGACGGCACGGTTTGGACCAGAAAGCAGGCGGGCGTGCGGGCGCACGGGACGCTCGCGCTCGACGGCGGCCCGCCGCGCGAGATCGAGGCGCTGACGGTGATCGACGACACCGCCGGGTATCACGCCAGGCATACCGAGTGGTGGTGGAGCGCCGGGGTGGGCACGAGCGACGAGGGTGTCGCCCTCGCGTGGAACCTCGTGGAGGGGGTGAACGACCCACCCACCGGCAGCGAGCGGGCCGTGTGGGTGGCGGGCGAGCCGAGCGAGGCGGCGCCGGTGCGGTTCGCCGAAGACCTGAGCGAGATCGTCGCCGCGGACGGCTCGCGACTGAGCTTCGCCGCCGAGGCGCAGCGCAGGCGCAGAGAGAACCTGCTGATCGTGAGCAGCGACTACACCGCGCCGTTCGGCACGTTCGCGGGGACCCTGCCGGGCGGCATCAGGCTCGCGAACGGGCTCGGCGTGATGGAGCACCACCGCGCGAAGTGGTAGCTCAGGGCGGCCCTTACCGCCCGACCTGCCACCTCAGCTCCGCGAGCGGCAGCTCTCGGATGCGATCGTCCAGCCTGCTCAGGCCCGAAACACGGCGCTCAGCGGCGAGGCCTGGGGTGGCCCGGCGGCCGCGCCGCTCCCCAGCAGCTCGGCGATCTCCTCGGCGGAGTAGCCGGCCGCGCGCAGCGCCTGCTCGGTGTGCTCGCCCAAGATCGGGCCGGGCAGGCGCGCGTGCGAGCCGGGCGTGCGGGTGAGCTTGACGGGGATGCCGAGCTGGCGCACGGGCGCAGACGCCCCCGGCTGGTCGATCTCGACGACCATCTCGCGCGCCTGCACGAGCTCGGAGTCGAGCGCCTCGTCGAGCTCCAGGACCGGCTCCAGGCAGCAGTCGTGTGCGCGCGCGAACGCTTCCCACTCGGCGCGCAGGCGGCCGCGGAAGATCGCGCAGACCTCGTCGTGAGCCTCTGTGCCGGGACGCTCGAACTGCTTGTCGATCAGATCCTCGCGGCCGACGCCGATGCACCATGCCCGCCAGAACTTCGGCTCCAGCGCGCCGAGCGTGACCCAGCCGTCGGCGCACTCGTACGGCCGGTAGCAGATCAGCGAGCCGGCGAGCGGCAGATCGCCGCGCCGCGGGACGGCTCCCTCGGCGAAGTGACCGGCGGCGACCATCGCCAGCCAGGAGAGCGCCCCGTCGGCCATCGAGACGTCGACGATCTGGCCAAGGCCGGAACCGGGCCGACCCGGGCGCGCATCGATGGACCCGGCGTCGACGGACCCGGCGGAAGCTCCACCCCGCGCGGGCGGGCGCGCGGGCGCACCGTCACGCTCGCGCAGAGCGGCCATGATCCCGAACGCGGCCATCAGCGCGCCGCCGCCGAGGTCGGCGATCTGGCCCGCCGCCTGGACGGGCTCGCCGCCGTGCTCGCCCGTGAGGCCGAGCAGGCCGATCAGGCCGAGATAGTTCATGTCGTGTCCGGAGGCCTCGCGCTTGGGCCCGGTCTGGCCGTAGCCGGAGATCGCGCAGTAGACGATCCCGGGGTTGACCTCGCGCATGCGCTCATAGCCGACGCCGAGACGGTCGAGCACACCGGGGCGAAAGGACTCGAGCACGACGTCGTGCTCGCGCACGAGGCGCAACAATGCCTCGCGCCCGCTTGGGTTCTTGAGGTCGAGGCGGATCGAGCGCTTGTTGCGATTGAGCGACAGGAACAGGGCCGACTTCGCGCTGTCCTGCACGCCCTCGACATACGGCGGGGACCAGCGGATGTAATCGCCCATGCCGGTGTCCTCGACCTTGAGCACGTCCGCGCCGAAGTCGGCCAGCAGCAGCGAGCAGAACCCGCCGGGCAGCAGCCGGGAGAGGTCGAGCACGCGAATGCCCTCCAGCGGGAGGCTCATCGCCCAGCGTCCGCGACCGCGTCCGCGCCGGTCGCCACGGCGGCCCTAGGCGAGATCCCCAGCAGCCCGCGGGCCTCGGCGACGGTGGCGGGACGACGACCGACCTCTTCGGTCATGCGCCGCGCCTGTGCGATCAGCTCGCCGTTGGAGGAGGCCATCTCGCCGCTGGGCAGATACAGGTTGTCCTCCAGGCCGACCCGTACGGAGCCGCCGAGCGTGAGCGCGGCAGCGACGAGCAGCCACTGCTGTCGTGAGATGCCGATCACGGCCCAGTGCGAGCGTGCTCTGCCGCCCCCAGCGGCACCATCGGCGAGGGGCACCCCCCCACCGGGGATGTTCTCGACCATCGCCGCGAGGTTGCGCGCGCTCGGGGGGATGCCTCCGGTGACGCCCATGATGCAGTCCACGTGCAGCGGCTGGTGCAGCACGCCCATGTCGATCAGCGGCTCCAGCGAGCCGACGTGGCCGATGTCGAAGCACTCGTGCTCGGGTTTGATGTCCAGCTCGTTCATCGCCTCCAGCAGCGCGACGATCTCCTCGAACGGGTTGGCGAAGACCATCTTGAAGACGAAGTCTTTGCGCGAGCGCGAGTACTTGGCGTAGTTCATCGAGCCCATGTTCAGCGCGGCGACTTCGGGGCGGCACTCGCGCAGGTAGGCGACGCGCTTCTCGACGGAAACACCGACGGCACCCGTCGAGAAGTTGATGATCGCGGCGTCCCCGACCTCGGCGCGGATTGCGTCGGCGATCGCGCGGTAGTCCTCGACCTCGAAGCTCGGCGAGCCGTCCGGTTTGCGCGCGTGGATGTGGATCATCACGCCCCCCTCGTCCACGATCCGCCGCGCCTCGGCGGCGTACTCGGTGGGTGTGTAGGGGATCGCGGGGCATTGCTCGCGGTTGGCGAGCACGCCGGAGATCGCGCAGGTCAGGACCACGGGGTTCTCGACGCTCATTGAGGGAAGCTTCCACGTGGAGTTAAGATGTGAGCATGAGTGATCAGGTGAGCTTGACGATCGTCTACGAGCCCTGCGAGGACGGATGGGTTGCAGTCTCGATCCCCGAGGTGCCCGGCGTGTTCAGCCAGGGCCGTACGCGGGCTGAAGCCCGGGAGATGATCCTCTCCGCCCTGAATGACTGGCTGCGTTTCTACGTCGAGGATCAAGCGGGCGACAGACCGAGCGCACTCCCGGCGGGCGCCGACACCGAGCCGGTGCATCTGAGCTTCGCGGCGTGAAGCGCCGCCAACTCGAACGACACCTGTCGCAACATGGCTGTCATCTGGATAGAGAGGGGGCCGAGCACTCGTGGTGGGCGGCGCAAGCTGGCAAGCCGCGGGCCGCGCTACCACGCCACCGCGAGATCGGCTACGGACTTGCGCGCAAGATTTGCCGGCAGCTGCAAATACCCCCGCCTGACGGTTCACGCTGATACGTCTTCTTACGTTCCGGGCGGCGCATGCGCCGCCCGGCGGAGGCGTGCATGCACGCCTCCGAGGGAGGCCCGCATGCGGGCCTCCCGTCCACGCCGCATGCGGCGTGGACGACCAAATCAGCTTTTTATTAGTCATGCGGCGTGACCGCCCGTCCGAGACTCATGCGACAAGCACACAACTCGAGATTCATGCGACACGGCCACCCCGCCATACGCGCCTGTGGTCATACCGGCACCACTCCATGTCTCTTCCAAGGCCGCTCGACCTGCTTGCCCGCCGACATCTCAAGGGCCCGGCAGATCGTCTCGCGGGTCTCGCGCGGGTCGATGACGTCGTCGATCAGGTCGTTGCCGGCGGCGAGGTACACGTCGAAGGTCCGCTTGAAGCCCGCGATCAGCTCGGCGCGCTTGGCCTCGGGGTCCTCGGCCTCGTCGACCGCTTTGCGAAAGGCGATCTCCACGACCCCCTCCGCGCCCATCACGCTGATCTCGGCGCTCGGCCAGGCGACGATCAGGTCGGGCTCGTACGCGCGCCCGTTCATCACGTAATAGCCGGCGCCGTATGCCTTACGCGTGATCACGGTGATCTTCGGCACGGTCGCGTTGGCGACGGCATACAGCATCTTGGCGCCGTGGCGGATGATCCCCCCCGCCTCGACCTTCGTGCCGACCATGAAGCCCGGCACGTCCATCAGGAACACCAGGGGAATGCCGAACGCGTTGCACAGGTTCACGAACCGCGCGGCCTTGTCGGCCGAGTCGTTGTCGAGGATGCCCCCCAGCTGCTTGGGCTGGTTGGCGACGATCCCCGCGGGGCGCCCGCCGAAGCGCGCGAAGCAGGTGATGATCGTCTTGGCCCACTGCCCCTTCATGTCGAAGTGCTCGCCGTCGTCGACGATCCGGCGGATCACCTCGTACATGTCATACGGCTTGCGGTTGGACTCGGGCAGCACGTCGAGCAGCTCATCCTCGCGTCTGTCGATCGGGTCGCTCACCGGCCGCACGGGCGGGCGCTCCTCGCAGTTCTGGGGCATATAGGAGAGGTAGGCCTTGATGCGCTCGATGCACTGCTCGTCGTCGGCCACCTCCATGTCCCCGACGCCGGACTTGCGCGTGTGCACGCGCGAGCCCCCCAGTTCCTCCTGGGTGACGTCCTCGCCGACCGCCGCCTTCACGAGGTGCGGCCCCGCGAGCGCCATCGACCCGCGCCCCTTGACCATCGGCACGAAGTCGGCCAACCCCGGGATGTAGGCGGTGCCCGCCGCACACGGGCCCATCAGCGCCGCGATCTGCGGGATCACGCCGCTCATCACGACCTCCTCGCGAAACAGGTGCCCCGACCCGGCGAACATCGCGCCCGCCGCCTCCTGCACGCGCGCCCCCGCGGAGTCGAGCAGCCAGATGAACGGCATCCGCTTGGTCAACGCCAGCTCGCGCAGGCGCGTGACCTTGATCTCGCCGGTCATCCCCATCGAGCCCGCCATCACCGTGAAGTCATACGCGCATACCGCCGCCAGCCGACCGTCGACCTTGCCATAGCCGGTGATCACGCCGTCGGCGGGCGCGTTCACACCGTCCATCGACCGCTGGGAGAAGTGCGGCTTGCCGTGGATGCCCATCTCCACGAACGTGCCCTCGTCCACCAGTAGCGCGATCCGCTCGCGCGCGGTGAGCTTGTCGCGCTCGTGCTGCTTTTTGATCTTCTCCTCGCCCCCGCCGAGCCTGATCTGCGCGCGTCGGGATGCCAGATCCTCGACCAGGGGACGAAGGAGGCTGGACTCGGCGGCAGGTGCGGACACTGAGCGCAATCCTAACCCCATCCCGCGGGGCGGGAATGATGAGATCAAATCCAAGCACCCTCGTGGCGATCGAGAGTACCGTCCCAAGCTCTGCGTAGCTTCGGACGGCATGACCGAGGCTCACGAGCTGGAGTTCTTCACCGAGGACGATGGCACAAAGCCAGTGCTCGAGTGGATCAAGAACGACCTGACCGCGGCGCAGCGGCGCGCCATCGGCACAGCCATGCGCCGCGTGCTCCAGGTAAACGGCGTCGGAGTGTGCTCAAGTTCGTGGGGAAGACAACTGGGTGATGGGCTGTTTGAGTTCCGCGTCCGGCTCACCGGACGACAGATGCTCAGCGAAGGTTGGGCGAGGCCGGGCAGCATCGACGCCTCTGAGCGTGTCCTGCTGCGCGTCTTCTGCCACGCCTACGGTAACCGGCTCATCCTCCTGCTGGGCGGATATGACAAGGGATCGGCCCCGGCGAAGAACAGACAGAGCCGCGAGATCATGACCGCACGAGTGCGCCTGCGCAAACATCAAGCCCGCCGTGCGGCCGGACATAAGGCGCGGAAACGCTGATACCATACCGATACTGATGTGTTCTTACACATAGTCTAGGGGTGAGAGATGAGCGACTTCGATCAACTGATGCACGAGATAGAGCAGGAGGCCACGGCCGAAGGGCCGGAGGCCGTCGCACAATTGCGCTCCCTCGACAGCCGCTTCCACATCGCGGGGCAACTGCTGACGCTGCGGAGCCGACGCGGGATCACCCAGCGCCGGCTGAGTGAGCTGTCAGGCATACAGCAGGCCGACATCAGTCGCATCGAGCGTGGGGAGACCCAACCCACCACGGTCACCGCCCGACGTCTCGCCGACGCACTCGGCGCTGACTTTGGCTTCTACGAGATCGACACCACGGGCAAAGCCATCCCGATCGAGCCCGTCTCGATCAAAGCGGCGTAGCTCGGCAGACCCGCAATCTCCAAATCGCAGATCCGCGATTTCCCAATCCGGCCTCCCGCTCGCCGGTTGCCTCCGCCTCGTCGGGAGTCACCGCCCCCTCCAAACCGGCTCGCGCTTCTCGAAGAACGCGGTGACGCCCTCGACGATGTCCTCGGTCGAGAGCGCGAGCGAGAGCTGTGAGCGCAGATAGTCCAGGGCGTCGTCGAGGGGCATGTCGAGCTGGCGGCGCATCGCTTCCTTGCCGAGACGCATGATCACCGGCGACTTGGCGGCCAGCTTGGATGCCCAGTCGGCGACGAAGGCGTCGAACCCATCGGCCGGAACGACGCGGTTGACGATCCCGGCCGCATGAGCCTCCTGGGCGGACCAGCGCTCGCCCAGCAGGAGCAACTCGTTGGCGCGCTTGCGCGGGACGTTGCGATAGATCAGCGCCATGATCATGAAGGGAAAGGCGCCGATGTTGATCTCGGGCGTGCCGAAGGTGGCGTCCTCGGAGGCCACGATCAAATCGCACGCGAGCGCGATCCCGAGCGCGCCGGCGAGGACGTGGCCGCGCACGGCGCAGAGGGTGGGCTTGCTCAGCGAGCCGATCAGCTTGAACAGCGAGACGAAATGCTCGGAGGCGAAATGCTTGTGCACGAGCGGGACATCGCCGGCGAAGCCGCCGAGGTTGGCGCCGGAGGAGAAGGTGCGCTCGTGCGATGAGCAGAGCACGATGCAGCGCGCGTCGGTGTCCTCGTCCGCGCGCCGGAACGCGGCAATCAGGCCTGTCAGCAGCTCTGCGGAGAGCGCGTTGCGCGTGTCGGGCTCGTTGAGCGTGATCGTGGCAACGCCGTCGGTGAGGTCATAGAGGACCAAGTCGACCATGCCGCGACTCTAGTGACCAGACACGGCCGACGCTTCGTCGATCGTTGGCGGCCGGCGGCGCAGCGACTTCGACGGAGATGTTCGTCGTCGGCGTTCCGCTCGCAGTGATAGCGGCGCCTTCCGGCAGAGAAAGACGCATCGCCCATGCGTGACAAGCCGCCCCCGTCAACGCACCACACGGCGTGGTGGGCCGCCTAACCGGCGGCCCACCACGTTCACTTTCAGAGATACGTCTCTACCGATGTTTACCTACTATTTTTTCACCTCGATCGCGCCGACACCTGCCGGGTGCGCGATCGTGAATTCTCCCTGCCACTGACCGGTTTCCGCTCCACCGAATCCGCAGCCGGTCTTGTTCGTTGCGGCATCGAATTGCAGGATGACTGCACCTTCGATTGCACCGTTGATCGCCGCGAGACTAGTGTTCAAGCCGCACTTTTCCACTCGATACCCTTCCAACGTATCGCATTCGAACTGCCATTCCGGCGTTCCGCTTCCACCGCTCACGATCCTGTCTCTGATCGTTCCGGCGGTTTCGTACAGTTCCGTATTCCACGGGAGGTTTACCGGCAGAAACGCTCTCACCGCGCTGCATCCCGGCGAGGGTTTGCAGTTGCTCGCGGAGTAGTGGGTTATCGTGCCTTTGCCGGCGGCGGCGATTGTGCCTTCCGTTTCGATCTGACAGGTTGCGCCCCGCCCACCGGATTTGGTGTCTTCGATCTTGATGTTACTGCCCGTGCCTTTCACGGCAAGGGGACCCGTGAGTTTATTGAACACGCCCGTAGCGGCGGCTTCCAGTTTTCCGCCTTTGGTGGCTTCGACGAGCTGAGCGCCTTCCAGTTTGCCGCTGCCCGTGCCCCCGAGACTGCAGTTGAGTTTTTCACCGGCGAACGTCGTGTCTACGCCACCAGCCACGTTTGTCGCGGTGGGACTGAGCGTTTTTGCGGTGCATTCATCAGCCACTTTGCCGAGCCCTGGTATGTTGCATGTGAACTTGAAGCCGGGGAGTCCTTTACCGTCTTCGGTTGTCACGTCGACGATCGTTCCCCCGGAGTCAGCCAGTTCGGTCTTCCACGGCAAGTGCAGCGCCTTTACTTCTTCCAGTTTCACACATGACCCTATTTTCAGGACGACGCATTTCGACATGGTCAATGCCGTCTCCGTGTCCGCCGCGCCGGGACCGGCCGTTCCTCCACCGGTCGCTTCGCATTCCACCTCGATCGAAACACCTTCGACGGTGTCGGTGAGCTTCACTGTTCCTTTGGACACCGTCGCCGTCGATTCAGAAAGCCCGCCGCCGGCCTGCTGCCACACCGGTGTCCCGGCATACCATTCCGGCGAGGCGAACGCCGAGCTTGCCCCGATCGCACCGATCGCGAGCACCACGGCGAACATACTCGACACCGACTTACATATGAATCTCATATGGACCTCTCCTTTCGTGTCATTAGACCCCAAGGCTCCCCTGCACGCAGACGAACCACGGCGTCACGCCTACTGCACAGCACGCTGGGCGACAATCCATGCCGGCCCCAACGCACACCCCGACGCCTGTGATACACACAGGCAAGATTAAGCTCGACCCCTCCGCGGAGAACGCTGCCACACCATCACGCCGACGATCGTTCCTTTCGCTCAAGACGGTGGAGGCGCTCAGTCCGCGACTATTTTCTCTTTGATCTCCTTCTCCCTGCAGCTTTGTGCTGTTTACCCTTGACGGTCTTGGCCTTCGGACAACCAGTGACACTGACCCGGGTGTTCTGACTGGTCGCAGCGCCGTTCTGGCCGACGAATTCGGTTGGCATCACAAGGCTTGCGGGCTGAACCTTACGAATGCTCACTGTCTTGTGCACGGTACGCCCGCTCACTCTCCGGATGACTTTGCGCTTTGTCGTCACGGTCTTTGTGAGGCTGCACAGGTTGCCGTTGGCGGCGAGCGCGGAGAACGGGCCCTGGGGCAGCGTCAGTTCGAAGCTTGTGACGGGCTGATCGGGAACTGTCTTGAACGTGCTGCTCGTGATCCCCGCTTTGCTGATGAACGTGTCACCCACGAGATCGATCGTGACACCATCACCCTGCAGCACGACGATCAGGTTCGGGAACGCTTCGCCACCGTTTGAGACGAAGTACGCCGGGCCTTCCAAGGGTACCGGCAGGATCGGTGTCATCGCCCTCGCATGCCCAATCACCGACGCCGCGGGGCAACCAGCCGGGTTCGCTTTGAACTGCGCCGCGGTGCACGCCTTCTGCAACGTCGTCAGCCTCGAAGGCAACTGCCTGGGCAATTCGACTTTGACCCGCTTGATGTTCGTCTGCGTACCCTGCGGCGCGCTGGGATACGCAAGTTTCACGGTCAGGCTCGCCCCGTCGGCTTTACTGGTCTTGCCCGCGGTGGAGACCGCGAATTTGGGCGCGAACTTGAGGCTCGCGCAGTCAGCCGCCTGGAACGGGTTGGTGATGGTGACGGGGTCGTTGTCCGCGGGGTTCGTAGGATCCGCTCCGCCACCGATCACAGTCGCACCGAAGCTCATCGGATCGCAGTTGGTCGGGTTGAGCATGAAGTTGGGACGATCGACATACACGCGAATGTCACGAATGTGCACGACGATGCCTTTGATGATGTGCGGGATCTGGTCGGCCTGACCAGACGGGATCGTCACATCGGCGGTTTCGGGGTTGATGTCGAGCGGAAGGTGCACGACGACGGTGCCGAGATCGAACGGACCGACGTGAGCGGAGGTGATCGAGACGACCGAGAACGGCGCGCCCGCGAACGGCCCACCCAGATAGAGCTTCCCCGGCGCCTGCGCCAGCACCGAACCGACGCCCGCTTCGGCGATCGTGTGCCCAATTTCGCTCGCCACCGGACACGACGGGCTCCCTTCCTCCTGCACCCCCGTCTTTTCACGCGCACGCTGGATGTCCGCTTCAGGACAGAACGGGACGCCCGACAGGTTCCCCGTCAACCCCGGCGGAAGCTGGGACGCGAACCCCGTGATCTCCTGTTCGCCGTCATTACGAACGATCCGCAAATACAACGGGCTGTAAGAGCCGGCGTTGTTGTCCGCGGTGCCGGCGACCGCCTGCGGAGCGAACGGCGGTACGCCACCCGCAGGGCAGTTGGTGTCGATCTCAAACGGTGGGATCAACGGAGTCAGCGGGGACGCTCCTTCGGGGTCAGACCACGGCGTCAGCGCCGCTTTGACTTCATAAGCACCGCACGTCGGAGGGGTAACCAGCGGAGCGTTAGCGCCCTGGTTGAAGTTGAACGTGATCACGCTGGCCGGCAACGGGGGCAGTCCTTCGCTGGCCGGGATACCATCGAATGCCGGGGTCGCCCCGAACGTCGTGACGAGTTGGCCCGTCGTTTCGTTGGCCCGCACCTCCCCCGGGGCCTTGACCAACACCCCACGATTCGGGATCCGCGCAACGATATACAACGCCAGCAACGAACCGAACGGGTTCTTTCCCGCTTCACCGAACGGCGCGGGTTCCGCGAGGAACGCCGAACCGGTCACTTCTTCAGACAACGCCGGTGTCTTGATCTTCACCGTCGCGAGCCTCGACTGGTTCGGACAGCCGCGACCCGGAACGTATTGTTGTTCTTCTTCGGCGTACTGCGCCTCGCTGCACGCCTGCAATCCCGCACCCGAAGACGGGTTGACCGTCATCCCTTCCGGGAGCGTCACGGTCTCCCGCTTCAGCGTCGAGGTCGCCAACCCTTCGGGGTTTTCATAGGTCTGTGGGATCAGCGTTCGGAGATCCAATCCTGTTGGTGCGTACGCGCTATCTGAGGTCACTTCGGCTACCAGTGAGGGTTCCATGCCCAGCCGGTCGCACCCCACGAGTGGACCGAACGACATTGTTTCTTCGATACTGCGACCTGGTTCCTGCCATGAGTCAACCTGGAAAGCGGAATGCAGCGGTCCCGTGCCGCAGGAGGTGGCGTTGGTAAAGAAGGGGACGCGAGCGGCATCAGATGATGCACCAAATTGCAGCGACGCTACTGACTCTCCAACCTTTGCTTGTCGACGTAGGGGATCGTGGATCGGATCGGCGGGGACGCCCCAGATAGTGAGGGAGACGTTGTTGACCTCGGTCCCGCTCTGGTTGGTGTTGGGAAATACGACTTCGGCGGCATAATTATTGGGATTAAGCCGAACACCACCCTCGACCAAGATTTCGCCGACGAGGAAGCCAAACTTGGCGATTTCGCCGGCGTTGGGGGTGAGGTTGTAGACGGGCGCGGTGTATGGGCCTTGGAGGGCTCCGGTGAACGTGATCGTGGTGACCCCGACCTGGGTCGCGATCGGGCATTCCTGGAGGGAGAACTCCGCCTCGGGACAGCTCGGGGTATCGACGAAATCAGAGGCGAATCCCGGTGGTAGACGATACGTGATGTCCTTGAAGTCGGCGGCCGTCGCACCCCGAACGTTGACAGTATTAAAAGCGATCGAGTTCGTGATATCGGGGTGCGCGCCCGCTTGATCGCTGGATAGCGCGGTACTTGCGCCACCTGGGGAGAAGCCGAAGCCCGCCGGAGCTTTGGAGATGGTGGTCGGGGTGGACATCGAGGCAACAGGAGCACCACCACCAGAGACACGGACGACGTTGGTGAGGCAGGCTACGGCTTCGACGGGAATTTCACAGGTGTTCATAAACGGGCCCGGGGAGACATCGACCGGGAACGTGAACTCGAGCGTCTCACCGGGGACAACCACGCCGGCGTATGTGCAGGAGCGCAGAGCACAACTAAAGTTCGGATCAGGGGCACTCGAAAGATGGTTTTCCCCCGTGACACCAACAGGGTCGGGAGCAAGACCTTCAGGTAGTTCCTCGGTCACCGTCACCGGCAACGCTTCCGTACTCCCACCATTCAGCCTCGTGTTGGAGGCGCCGCCGGTGTTCGTGAGGAGAACCCGGTAGGAATCTTCGCCGGGCTTAGCGATGGGAGACAGATTCGTCGGGCGGGAGACCGACGTGATCGTCCACTGCGGACCGGTTTCCGCAGCCGACACGATAGGGGCGCTCAGCAAACCAGCGGTGCAGAGCAAAGCAACGACGAGCAGCCTCAACCGAACAGGAGTCTTCATCGCTTTGCCCTCCGGTCGCTGGTGGCTCTACGTGCCCTCTTGGCCTTTTTTGCTTTCTTCTTTGGTTTGACGCATTTCCCATGTCTCAGCTTCTTACCCTTCGCACACATGGTCGCATGCTTTGTGGTCGTCTTAGGCGCGGGCGGTGGGGTCAGTTCGCTCACGAGATCGCCCGTTCCGGAGAACGTCAACGATCCCGGGGTCGCATCGATCGGCGTGGGCGGCGGGGTCTGGCACGCGCCGCCTTCACACTGCGCCGTTTCATCCGGCGGCTGCTTGATGCACGGGTTTTCGGCGGTGCAGATCCGCGCGTCATAGATATCGCCCTCACTATCAGTGTCCTGAGGCACAAGTCTCGCGTGAGTGCCGAAGAAGACATTGGAACCATCGGGGCTGACGCCGAGAAAGAACGAAGGCGCGGAGTCATGACCAGAGCTGATCAGAGAGATACAGCCCTGTTCACCGCGACAAGAGCCCGTCCCGCCGGCCTCCCACTCATAAACATCGAGAGTGTGGTTGGTATCGCTGGGAACGAGCGCGTCGGCGGTATCGAAGAAAACATAGGCTCCGTCGTCTGAGATGGCTCGCACCGAACCGGCGTCGGCGACTTCCAGAGCCGAGCGAGCGATCTCGGCATTGGAGACCGGCGGAGCACCGGAGGGATTACAGGAGACGCAGGTGATTTCACCAGCACCCCCGTTAGCAGCAGAGTCGTAACGGTAGAGCTCCTCGCAATGGCCGTTGCCATCGCCACCGCTGTTCGGAAGCTCGGCGCAGCCATGAGAGCTACTGGCGGTGGCATAGCCGGTGAGTTCCCGCGAGGATGAAAAGAGCAGATACCGTCCATCTGGCGTGGTGTCCCAGTTTCCAGTGGTAGCGAGAGCCAGCGCATGGCCGAAACCGTAGGGGTAATCATGGATATTGACCGTGGCGACGTAGGCGATGGTGGCCATGGCAGTGTCATAATGGTAGAGGTTGACCTCTTCACCGCTGGTAGCGGGTGCACCCGCGGCGAGCTGGCCAAACGCGGTGAAGTAGACGGTGGACCCATCAGCGGAAACCTCGGGCACGTTCCAAACCGCGGCCGCGGCTTTGCCCGATACGCCGCGGGAAACGCGGGTGAGCTTGGCAGTCCCAACATCGTATTCATAGAGCTCTATATCGTGGATACCTTCGTCGTCTCTGGTCAGCTCACCGCCTTCGCTAAGAAAGAAGACACGGGAGTGGTCAGCGGAGGCGCCAACATAGATCGCGAGATGATGCCCCTTTTCGGCTTGAAGACCAGCTTCGGGCCCAGAAATTTCGATCGTGGAACCAGCGGAGCGCATGTAGAGCTGGGGTGCATTCTCGCCCGTGGACGGATTCCAGCATCCCTCGGTAGCCGCCGGTGCAGAAGAGTTGAACGGAAGAGCGGGGTCAGGAGCCGTGAAAAAAACACTCGAGCCGTCGGGTGAGACGGCGTTATGCGAACCACCAAAATTTATGCCTGAAGCATCACCGACTCCGCTGGTGATTTCGGCGTCGCGGCCAAGTACGGCGCCGCAACGAAATACCTTGTTCTTCGGGTTGAGGCTCAGCAGCGTGCAATTAGAGGTCGTAGGACCGCATTCACCGGCACCCGTCGATTCATACAGCGCAGGGCTGTTTTCGTCCTGTTCGCCCGCGCCAGGCGCAAGGGCGTGGTTGAAGCTTTCAAGCACGACATGACTAAGATCGCGAGAACCACCAACAACATGCGTGTCTTCCACGACATGTTGTTCTTCTACACTCGGCCGTAGCGGAGAGTCCACGTGCAGGGCCGTATAGGGACCACCCGGAGTACCCAGCATAGCCGTGGGCCGCTCGCCAGCTTCGCTGGCACTCGAACCAACAGCAGCTTCGATCGCCACCCGAGAGAAATCCGCAGGATCAAAGATGGTCTGATTGATGCTCTGAACACCAAGAGACGGCACCGCCAGAGAAGTATAGACCCAGCCCGTGGAAGTGCGGGAGAAAGTATAGGCATTGGCGCTCGCCGCAGGAAACGAGCCGAACGCGGCAAAAGTGCGCCCAAGGAGGAACTGGTCGCCAGATTCGGAGGAGAGCCCCTCATCGCGGTTAAGATATTCACCATTCATGATCGGCTCATCGAACATGTCAGCCGCACCACCCTTGTCGGGCGGGGTGAGCAACTCATACGCGCGATTGTCTGGGAGACCGAGAGAAACCTCCGGAAGAGTGGCGAAAGCGGTTTCGCCTTCTGTGACGCACTCCTTACCGGGATGTTCAACCGCTTCGCATTCATTGGTCGCGACCACACGAAAGCGGTAGGCCGTGGCGGCCTTCAGGCCACCAAGATGTTGAAGGACAGCTTCGGGGGAGCTACCGGTGGGGCCGCCGGCGCCAATGGCGGCGTCGGGAGCCGGCACGGCGACGGCGGGATCGGAACCAGAGAAGGATTCCCCGTTCGCCCGGTATTCGGCCTGGGTTAGATATTCAAAGCGGTAAGTGGTAGCGGTACCCAAAGGGTCGATCGTGGCGTGCAGATCGGCGAAGGTGGAGGAGATGTTTTCGACTGCGACAGACCCTACGCCAGGCGCATGAGGAGCCGTGAAAGCAGCGGAGGTGGATTCGGCGAGGCCACCGAGCACACTCCCGGTGGTGGCGATGAGACGATAACGATAGGTGACGCCAGAGGTCAGACCGGTGATTTCGGCGTGGACGGAATGAAATTCCTTGTCCTGAGGTATCGACGCGGGTACGCACGGCTTTTCCCCTCCAGAGGGGAGATCGGCGAAGCCGTCTGCGTTGAAGGCGGCTTCGGTGACGTACTGGAAGGCGCATTCGGTGAGGGAGAGTCCTTCGGGATCGACGGTGCCGTTGAGGATGGCGGCGGTGGAGCTGCGCTGGGTGGGTTCCCCGAGGCGGAGGTCAGGGAGGAGGGCGCCGGGGCCGAAGGCATCGACGGCGTGTTCGGAGGCCTGGTTGCCGCCATCCTCAATAACGTAGAGGTCGCCGTGCGAGTCGACCGCCATCGTGAGAGGATGCACGCTCGTCGTCCCATCATGGAGAGGGTGCCCGGGCGAGGTGGCGGTGATCTGATTGAGATAGTGGCCGGCGGAGTCGAACTCGTCGATGGCGCCGTTCCCACGAGCGCCGGTGAGAGAGACAAGGAGGTCACCGGTTATGGGATCGACGGCGAGGGCGCTGGGAGTGCCCCCAAAGCCGCCATTGTCAGTACTTGCTTCGAAGCCGGGGGTTTCGTGGCCGGTGAATACGCGGAAGAGTTCGCCGCTGGGCCTGTACTCGAGCACTGCGGGTTCAGTCCTCCGGATCGCTTCAGACGAGGTTACGAAGATGTCGCCTTGGGCATCAACGGCCAAGGCGCCGAACTCACCTTGCTGGCCTTTCAAGACAGGTTCTTCTTCGTCGCCTGTGATCTGGTTGCCGGAGATGTAGGGAGCGGAGTCGGTGAAATTTTCAGGTTCACCCTTAGCGTTGAACTTGCTGAGCGTGCGAGCACCGGAGCCTCCGGTCGTGACATAGACAGTACCGGCGGAGGCCCCTGTGGAGCCGTCAACAGTCATATAGGGGGACTGGAAGGGGCCAAAGCGCTTGATATATTTGCCATCGCTCGCAAAGACTTCGACATATCCACCGTACCCATTTACAGTATTTGTGGCCGAGGTGTAAAAGTGATAGGTCGAGTTGGAGTTGTCGATTGCGAGATTTTCAGGACTGGTCAGCCCCTGGGGTTCAGGGGGTTCGAGGCCGTTGATTTCAAGGGATTCAATGAAGGTCTCTTCATGCTTGGGAAATTCGAACCGATCAAGCTGAAAGGGTGGTTTGCGACCATCGGCTACCCATAGATTGTCTGTAGCGTCGACGGCGAGACCAAGGGGGCCGGCGAAAGGGATGGCTTCATTGGTTTCACAGGTGCCGGGGAAAGGGCATCTACCAGTAACCTGACCTATAAAGGGTCGGGTAAAGGCCGCGGGAGCAGAGGCGGGGATGAAAAGAGCGGACGCGATGAGGATGACAAAGATAGCCACTGATAAAAATGGCGCAGTCATACGACCTTTGTCGAGGGAGGAACGCAGCAGCGCGGAACTCGGACGTTCATTCCGCCGGTAAGACCCCTTCACCGATCGGGCGGATAGAAGTCCCGAACCTCCTTGGCTGATTTTGGACGCATCAATCCCTATGACACTGAAGAAGGCAAAGAGCAGCGCGAAGATGCCGGTCTCGGCAAAGGATGTCTTCGTGTTGTGCTCTGTGGTTCTCACCGTGCCTCCTTGGTTGATGTGATGTGGAGCCGGAGCCCGGACGGTGGTTGTACCGTCCGGACCCCTTGTGTGATGCGTTGGGCGGGAATACATCCCAGTCCTCTAGGGCGCAGTCACCGCCCATGTTCCGTACGCAGATGCTTCTTCACTTTCGTGTTTGACGAGCCTCACCAGGGCACCGCTCGTAGCCGCTCCCTGTTTAAACGCCAGGCCAACGAAGTCCGCCGGGAGGATGGCGTTCAGGGGAAGGCTGCCCGATTTAGTTAGGCCTAGGTTGAAGGCTTCATACACGCAGAGATTCCCAGGTTCGGCAGTCGGGCTCGCAACGGTACCCGGACAACTCGCGCCGTCCCCGTTGCTGCCAACGTAGTGCACCTGCGTTTCGCCCAGCGCTTTTTCCAGCGGGATCGAGAAAGAGAGAACTACCACAAGCGATCCCGGTTCCGAGGTACCCGTTGGGGGAAGCGCCCAGGCGCCTGTCTCAGTCTTTTCCTTAGGGAGCGTTTCGGTAAAGCCTGTTTCACCGTTCTTACCCGCCGCCCCGGTCGCGCCGGTTTCGCCCTTCGGACCCTGAGAACCCACCGCGCCGGTTTCGCCCTTGGCGCCCGCGGCACCGGCCGGACCCTGCGACCCCGCGGGACCAGCCAGACCATTGGCGCCCGGTTGACCGGCGGGGCCGGCCTTGCCCTGCAGCGACTTGAGTACCTTCGGGCTGATCTGCTTGGTTGAGGTGATCAAATACTTCTTCGCGGCATACGCCCCACCGGTCATCGCGAACACCAGCGCAAGCGTCGCGATCATGGTCGTGGGGCTTATACGCATCCGTCTTAGAATTGCTGAGAACATCGGTTCCTACCTCACTCTCCCGACCGTCTGGGATCCCAGACGGCCTTTGATGGAATGAAGGGCCCGGTGTTCCCGGCGCTTACCCTTCCTGTGGTTTTTGGCTTCACTGCGATCTGACGTCGACGCATCACGCGACTCCCTGCTCCTCGCGAGCACCCATGCCGAGCCGCCGCGCGACCCGACAGCCCAGCGCCGTCAGGCTCCATTCGTTGCGCTCGCCCCGGGCGTGGCCGGGTCCCGCGTTCTCGGCGAGACCCAGACGCTCCAGGCGCGCGAGCAGCTTCGAGATCTGGCCCTGATCGGTGACCCCCGCGAGCTCCGCCACGATGCGGTTGCTCGCCCCAGGCCGCGTCGCGATCGCCTCCAGCACGAGCGTCGTGCGATACGTCAAGCGCATCGGCACGCCCGCCAGCGGATCGCCGTCACCACTGGTGCCGTTCTCGCTCGTCGTCACGGACCTCGCGTGCGACACGTTGTGCGTAAGGGCGGGCAGCGAGCGCGCTTCCTCATGACGCGCAGCGGCAGGACCCTGGTAAGGCAGCACGATCAAGCCCATCAATTCCCCGAGCAAGCCCGTCAAAGGCTCCTGTTCACCACGCAACAGACGGCCATACACAATCGTGAAGCCCGCGCCGACGAGGCCCTCCGCCGTCACGGGGGGACACTCCACGCCTCGGGCGCTCTCGAAGCGACCCTCGTCCACCACCCGCGCCAACTCCGTCAAGACCCGCTCGCGACGCTCGAGCACGCGCGGTCCGCCGCGCAGCGCCTGGGTGACACATACCCGCGCGAGGACGGGCTCGCGCTCGAAGAACGACAGGATCGTCCACAAACCGCTGCGGACGCGCTCACGCCAGGAAAGACCACTCAGCTCTGCCCGGGCGAGCTCATCGCGGACCATCTCAACGACGCTCTCCAAAGCCGCCAGCAGACAATCCTCGCGATTGTCGAACAGCTCGTAGAACGTGCGCCGCGAAACCCGCGCACGCGAAGCGATATGCGCCACCGTCACCCGCGGATAACCAAGCTCATCAATCGCACCCAACGCCGCCGCCAACAACCGCGAGCGCTGAATCTCGATCACCCGATCACGCGAGTCGTCACCCGCACGCGCACGAGAGCGCGCGACGGCGACCGACACAGCCGACTGTTCACGCGTGCGCGCACGCACAGGAGCCCGCGCAGCCATCACGCGGCCCTCCCCACGAAGGGACTGGCTGCCCGGCGCGACTTGGCGGCTAGACCAGCGGCGCTAAGCGGACAAGAGAGAGAGAGAGAGAGAGAGAGAGAGATGAGTCAGCGCTGCTGACGCATCTACCTACAGAACCCTTTGGGCCCGCAGCAATCCCCGACACGTATGTCCCCAACGAACTCACGCGAAAACAGCTCCCTCACCGAAGCGATACAGGTCCCTCTCCACAAGAAACCCTCTATAAGCGCTACCAAGGTCGACCACTCAGGGAAGACCCAAACCCGATCTATGTTCTTTGCGCCTATTGACAAGACGCACACAACAGACACAACATACATCAAGCCCCAACCGCTTGTCAAGCCCCCAACCCCAGGTGAGCCGGTCGCGGTTACAGTGCCCACGGTCATGGAGGTGGTTCGTGGGCTCCAGGCAACCCTTGCCGACAGGCCCCAGGTGGCGCCGGGACTGACGTGGTTCATCCGGCTCGTGGCGAGCGACCTCGTCGAGATCCTCTCACTCGACCGCCCCGCGGCGATCGTGACCGGGCGGCTTCGGGCGACGCACCCCACACCACCCACCGGGACTCGGCGCAAGGGCACGAAGCCCGAGCAGCGCGCCGGCTGGCTGCTGGATATGCAGATCGCCGCCTGCGCCTGGACCCACGGTCGCGAGATCGTCACCGAGAACCTCCGCGACTTCCAGACCCTGCGCGACCTCATCGCACGCCTCTACCCCGACACCTCCCCCCTGGCCGTGACCGCGCCGGCGACGGATTGAACGCACAGTCGCACAACCATCGTCGCCAACAGCGACGGACGCAGGAACTGCTCCGGCTCACCCAAAAAGCCCGTAAGGCGCCAAGATCGCGCCTCAGGTCCCGAGCAGCCAGACCACGATGCAGGCGGGCACCGCCCAGACATCGCCGTCGGTGTCGAGCACGTTGCGCGTGGCGAGAATCCCCCGGCCGTGAGCGGCGGCAACGGTGCGCGCATCGCTCTTCCAGTTGCGCTCGACGTACTTGCTCTCGAAGGGAACCTGGCGAGCGCCGACAAAGTCGATCTCCTTGCCCGTCTTGGTGCGCTCATACATGACCGTTTCACCGGCGATGAACAGATCGGCGCGCCCACCGGCTGCCGCCCGTGCCAGTGCGAGACCGACCTGCTGCTCGCTGAGCTTCGTCACGTCGGGCGGGCGATAGGCGGCGTGACGCCGGCTGGGAAGCAGAGCGATCAACGGATCGACGAAGTACACCTTGCGTTGGGCGCCTGTGCCGGGCCGCCCGTGCTGGTCCGCCTGGTGGCAGCGCCAGGTCTGAAAGGCAAAGGCGAGATCGTTGACGCGATCGTTGACCGAGTGGTGACTCCCGAGGCCGACGTCCCGACCGACCGCGCTCGCGTTCAACGGGCTGGCGATCCCATCCGCGATACGGGCAAGGAGACTGAGCAGATCGGCGTCGCCGAGACTCGTCGCGCGGATCGCGTCGCCTCGGATCACATCCCAAAGATCCTGCACAAACCCGGATGTCACGTCGCCGGTCCGCAGAAAATCGCCGATCGCGCGGGGAAAGCCCCCACACCGCAGGTACAGCTCCCACGCATCGACGAGGTCGTTGATCCAGAACGACAGCTCTGCGATCGCTGATCGCGCGGCGCCAGAGAGCATCTCCCCCGCAGCGACCGGCCCGATGTCAGGCAGACCCGCCACACCCGTCAACCGGCAGTAGTCGCGAAAGGGAACGGGCATCAGCAGCCGGTCGGAGCGCTCGGCCGCGGCGCCGCGGCGTCCGGCGAAGTTCTTGGTCGCCTCCCGCAGCTCGCGGGAGCTCGATCCCGTCAGGACGACGCAGTCGCGGCGCAGCGACGTATCGTCGCGCAGATCCTTGACGACGCTCGACCAGCCCGTCCCGACAGCCGTGATCTCGTCGACGAACCACCACCGCGTGCCCTCGATCCCGCGCGTGAGGCTCATGCCGGCACGGAACAAGCGGCGCAGGTCCTGCAACGAGAAGCCGTCACAGGAGCTGTACAGGATGTTGCGCGCGGGCACGCCGTCGTCGATCAGGCCCTCGATCGCACGACGCACCTCCAGGCTCTTACCGACCCGGCGTGGGCCGCTGAGCGTATACAGCCCACCCGGCCGGAGGCCGTCGAGCACCCCTGGGCGATACTCGAACGGCGCCTCGGCGGCCTCGCGCAGGTTCTGATCCTCGCCCTGCCATCCGCGCGCGTGCCGCCACCAGGGATTGCGATCCCGCAACCGCTCTGCGATCTCCGCGTCCTTCACGATCCCTATCCTACCAAACCATTCCAAAAGACTAGGGTTTTTTGGAGACCGATGTCCAAAAGACTAGGGTCTTTTGGACGCCAGGTCGGTGCCCACAAGGCTTCGCTCCATCTGCATCGCGGGTCTGGGAGCATCTTCTGGATCGCCTCGCGGATGAGCGGCTCGATCGCGCGCCCAGCGAACGACGCCCACGAATCGCGGATATGCCCGTAGACGATGTCGCCACGACCCCGCTCCAGCGCGGGAATGCTCGCGCCGATGGAGGTGGGGGCTGGTGCGCCCCCACCTCCACGACCCGTTGAGGACTATTTGAAGGAGAGTTCTCCTTTTTCGGCTTTGACGTGATTCCCGCTATGCAAGGTCACGTAGGTTATTTTGAGTTTTTCCGAGCCCAGTGACCGTTCGCATTCCAGTTCGGGGCTTGGTATCCATTCCCAAGCTTCCCAAACCGACCCCCCCAGTTCACTTGTGAGGTTGTTTTCCTGGCGGAATGCGTGACAGCTGACCGAGTACAATCTGTTTCCGATGATGTATTTCACTTTGCATTGCCATGTGAATCCGAGGACTGCTTCTTTTTCAGAGTGCACTTCGTTGCGCACGCTTTCAGAGACGGTCCTAACGAGCTGGGTCTTCCACGGAAGGTGAAGCGCAGTCGGGCCGGACAGGGTCCCTGCTTCGCATTCGGGCGAAGGTTCTCCTTTTAGGTGCCTTACACAACTTGTCAGGTTCCATGCGGTGATCGCACCGACGCCTTTTGCGCTGACGGTCCCTTTGCCGCTTAGCGCGCATGTAAAGCTTTCTTCATTTTCTGTTCCGTTTTCCGTACGACGGATAGTAAATGCTGTAGCACTGTCGGTCACCGGCTTGGATTCTGTCACTGGGCCTCCGTTCAGCAGCCATTCGGGCGCTGCTGATGCTGAAGCAGCTGCTGCCGCGACCCCGCTCAACGCGAATGCGGCGACAGCTAGAAGCACGCTCTTTGACACCAATCTCATCGAAAACAACTCCTATCTTTTTTTGTCTCATTCAACACCGACACATCGGGCCACGCGGCCAGTCATGCCGACGCCGGTCTTGTTGCCTTGACATCACACTCAGCAGGGCGAGAACCGATCCACCAGAGTGAGATGTCCACCGGTGCGCCCACGACGAGCGCACCAACGATTGAAAAACCAGTGTCCCTCCTACTTGATTCTCTTGACCCTCGTCTGCTTGTGATGCTTAGACTTCTTCTTCGCCGCCTTCTTAGCCTTCGCACACCCGGTGATGCTGACGGGGGTGGTCTGATGGATCGTGGCGCCGTTCTGAGCGACGAATTCGGTCGGCATCGTCAGCGACGTGGGCAGCGTCTCGCGGACCCTGCGCGTGAGTTGCTTCCTGCGGCCCTTGACCCTGACCGTGACCTTCTTCTTGACCGTGACGGTCCGTGTCAGCGCGCACAGATCGCCGTTCGCCGCCAGCGCGGAATACTTGTCCTCCGGCAACGTCAATTCAAAGCTGCCAACAGGGGCGTCGGGGACCGTCTTGAACGTGCTCGACGTGATCCCCGCTTTGCTGATGAACGTGTCACCGACGAGATCGACGGTCACACCATAGCCCTGCAACACGACGATCAGGTTCGGGAACGCTTCGCTGCCGTTCGATACGAAATACGCCGGGCCTTCCAAGGGGACGGGGACGAGCGGCGTGATCGCCTTCGCGTGACCCACAACCGACGCCGCCGGACAACCAGCAGGGTTTGATCTGAACTGCGCCGCGGTGCACGCTTTCTGCAACGTCGTCAGACGTGACGGCAGTTGCTTGGGGAGATCAACCTTGACCTTTGCGATATTCGCCTGCGACCCAAACGGCGAGCTGGGGTAGGTCAACTTCACACTCAGGCTCGCACCGTTCGCTTTAGACGTTTTCCCCGAGGTGGAGACCGCGAATTTCGGCGCGAAGCCAAGGACCGCGCAGTTCGTCGCCTGCAACGGGACCGACAGCGCCGATGTGGCGCCTTCAGTGCTATCCAGACTACCCGTGATGCTCATCGGGTTGCAGTTCGTCGGGTTGAACGTGAAGTGTTCGCGGTTGATCGTCACATTCACATGCTGAATCTCAAGCGGGATGCCCTTGAGGATCGTCGGGATCTTGTACGGCCCCGTGTTATCGCTCGTGATCGTCAACGCCGCCGTGACAGGGTCGACTTCGATCTTCGCCCTGACCACCACGCAATCACACGGCGTGCCCGCCTCCAGATCATACGGGCCGGCCTTTGCGGGGTTCACGATCGACAGGCCGAACGGCGCGCCCTCATACGGACCGGTGATGTAGACCTTGCCGCCCTTCACACTGAACGGGCTGCCGCCCACACCCACACTGACGATCGTTTCACCGATCTCGCTTTCAGCACCGCACGTACCAGCGTTGCCTTCCGCTTCACCGCAGAGCTTCACACCCGACAGCAAACCAGACAGGCCAGGAGGCATATGCAGGCTGATCGCCTGGAGGTTCTGGCTGCCATCGGGGCGGCTCATCGTCATCGTGAACGGGCTGAACCCACCCGCCTGATTGCTCGTCGTACCCGCCGTCAACGACGGGTTGAACGGCAAGCTCTGACCCGGGCACGGGCCACCACCAGGACCATGTTCGATCTGGAAGCTCGAAGACGAGCTCACCGGCCCATTGCCGTCCCATGGCGTGAACGACGCGTTCGTCGTGTACGTCCCACACCGCGAAGGAGTCGTCAAGGGTGCGCGTTCCCCACCGAAGAAATGCAGCTCCAGATCTTCAAAGGGCACATCCGGGGTGTTCTTGAACGTCGTCACGATCTGACCCGTGGCAGTCAGCTGCACTTCGCCCGCGAGCTTGATCAGGCTCCCCGATACCGGGTCTTCCGCGACCAGGTACATCGCGACAAGGCTCCCGAACGGGTTGGTGTCCTGGCTCGCGAGGTACACCGAGCCTTCGAGTTCGTGTTCCAGCAGAGGTGTCTTGATCTTCACGGTCCCGATCTTCGACCCATCGGGACAGAAATTCATACCCGGCAGTGTCGGACTCGGCAGTTCCGGTGTGAACGTCGACGTCCTCACACCCGGTTCCGCTTCCGGATTGAATTCACCGAACCCTGTGAAACCCGCCAGGCCCTCCGAGCAAGCTTCCAAACCATCAGCCCCCGCCGGGTTCAGCGCCACCCCTTCGGGCAACATCACGGTTGTATCCCTAAGCGCCGACTCCGCCAGGCCGGCAGGGTTGCCCGCCGCCGTCTGCGGCACGTGCACCCCCACTGTCAAACCCGACGACGTGCTCGCATCGGTCGTGTCGAGAGCGACCGTGATCGACGGCGGGAAGCGCAACAACGAGCAGCCAGTCAACCCCACCGGTGTGCCCGCAGCATTACGCGTCACTTCTTCTCTTTTCACCTTCACGCCCGGGTTCTGGTACGAATCCACTTCAATAGTCGACTTCAGTGGTCCACGACAACCCGTCGGCAGCGTCAAAAACGGCTTGAGGGTCGCATGTTCCTCTTCGGGGGTGGGTTTTTCGCCTTTGCGGATCGCTTCTTTGCGTTTGTTGATCGCTTCCTGGCCCGCCTCGCCCCAGATCGTCAGCCGGCTCGTGAGCACCGGCGCAGCCGGCGGAGCATTGACGACCGACGCCTGGATCGGGTAGTCGCCGCCGGCGAGAAGATCATTGTTGATGAACAGGTTGGTGGCGATGTAATTGATGCCGAGCTGCAGAGCTACGCCGTGGGGTGGCACCATGCTGCTCACAGGCTTGTTGAAGTTGTCTGTTCCGCCAGCTACGAGCTTGCTCCAGTTGAGTGACAAATTGCCGAGCCCCGCTTCTTTCGGGCAACCCACTCTTTCGCCTTCGCCATTGGCGGATGAGTCCAGTTCGGCCAGCGTGCACTTCTTCGCCGTCGCGTTGGGGTCACCGACAACCCCCGGCGGGAGGTCGACGAAGAGATCCTTCAACGCGCCGTCGGGCTCCTGCACGTAGGGCGAGTCGGCGTTCGATTCCTTGCGCAGGAAGTGCGAGTTGAATTCGATGTTGTTGACCAGCTCGTACGGGTGCGAGCCGGCCTGCGTGTCCGGGCTGCCGTCTTCGTTCAAGAACGACACTTCGAACTTCCTGACGCCGAACCCTTCGCCGAGCGTCCCGAACAGGCCGCTGCCTTCGCCCGCGCCACTCGCATTTTCCGTCTTCAGGCGGAAGCGATACAGCAAACCCGCCTTCAGAGCGCCGATAGCGGCGGACACGGGGACCGGGCTGGTCCCGGCGCCCAGTGCACCGGCGTCCGGCACGCACGAGACGCTGTTTTCATACGAGCCCTGGCCGAATTCATCCGCGACCCCGTATTCAAACTGGCAGGGCGCGACAGACGCGCCGCGAGGATTCACCGTGCCGGTCAGCGTCGCCGTTTCCTTAGTCACGCCCGCCGCCGCACCGACGGTCACCGCCGGCGCGTCGCTGCCGAAGACATACACCTTGCCTTTGCCCTGGTTGCCTTCGCCCGGATCGGCCACATAGATGTTCCCGCTGGCGCCGTTGACGGCGATCCCCCCCTGCCCCGAGGAGCCGGAGAGCTGCAACGATCCGAAGCTCGAGACGAGCGCGGCGACGCCTGGAGAAACGCCTTGAAATTGTGGGCTGCCGTTGATCGCGCCTGTATCCCACTCCGTCACCGAGGAGCCGCCCGAGGACTGGTCATCGACGTAGACGTGGCCAGTCGCGGGGTCCGCGGCAACCGCGACATCGCCAGATCCCCGATTGTCGAGCGGACCGAGCCCCGCCAGCTGCTGCCCGAGCTTACCCGTGCACGAGCATCCTTCATACAACAGATAGTCATCGCCGGTAGGGCCGACGGCAAAGCCATGAGCGCTTTTTTCCTGTGGCAGACCCGAATTATTTTCGGCCGTAGTACGGTTCACTTGTTCCGCGACCAGGTGGTTTGCGGAAGAGTCGTCGAACTGGTCGATCATGACTTGACCGCCACCGCCGACGGTGTCGAGCTCGACGCGGACGGTGCCGCTCGCGTCGATACCGAGCCCTAATAGTTCGTGTTCGGATGAGCCGGTCGCCGGGGGGAAACCTGTGATCTGGCTGAGGTATTTGCCTCCCGAGTCGAACTTGTCAATCACGCCGTTGCCGGCGTCCATTACGTAGAGGTCCCCAGCGGAGGGGTCTGTGGGGCCTCTCGAGTTATCGATAGCTATCGCGGCGGGATTACCGCGAGCTTCCGTAGGGAAGGCGAACGCCCCGGCCGGCGTGGCGCTGCCGGTCAGCGCGTTGGAGTGAAGCGCTGAGAATTCGACCGGGTTGCCGTTCGCGTCAAACTTGTAGACAGTGTTGGTGGCGATATCCGCGACATACACGTCGCCGCTCGATTCGTCGATTGCGATCCCGTTCGGCTTGGAGAACGAGCCGAAGCTGAACAGGAGCGGGTGGGATTCCGCGAGCGCCGGAGTCGCACCCGCCACCATCGCGACGATCAGGGTGGCCGTCAGCGAGAGTGCCGCTGCGAAGGTCTTGGAACGCATAATCACTTGCCTCTCTTCTTCGCATGGGTGGCTTTCCTGGCTTTTCGCGTGGGCTTCCCAACGCATCTGCTCTTGCCCTTGACCTTCCTCATGACGAAGCCCCGCTTGCACTTCAGGGCCTTGGACTTGGGCTTCACCGCCGGCGCGGCTTGGGATGGCGGCGCGAGGTTGCCGGCCCCGGAGAACGTCGCGCTAGACGGCGCACCGAAGATCGACGGCTGTGGCGAGACGGGCGTACGACACGCATCCGCGTTCGTGCACGGCGGCGGCGAGGACGACACCGCGATCCCGCCGCCGACGCGCGCGTCGTAGATCACCCGCGCTTCTTCCTCGGTGTCCTGCCCCACCAGCTGCTGACGCGAGAGGAAGAACACATCACCGCCGCTTTCACTCGCGCCTTGAAACTTCGATCCGATGGGGCTCGTGCCGCTCGAGATCAAGGATGGCTGGCCACCCTCGTACTCGTACACGTCGACCTGATGGTTCGTATCGGACGGCACCAGCGCTTCGAGCGTTTCGAAGAACAAGCGGCCACCGTCAGCGAGCGGACGCTGCCTCAGGGACGCAAGGCTCGCCCCCGCCCCGACGATCGGGGCTTCGCCACTGGGATCGCACGACGCACAGACCAGTTGCTGCGACGCCACGTCGTAGAGAAAGACCTCGTCGACCGGCCCGCCTTCCGACGGGGTGTTGTCATAGCCGGTCAGGCTCTTGCGCGAGGCGAACGCGAACCACGCGCCATCCGGCGAGACCGCGCCTACACCGAAGTCGCCTTCAGTGAGTGTCGCGATGAACGTCGTCGTGCCGCCATCCCACAGATACAGGTTGTCCTGACCGTTTTCCGCGCCTTCTGCCAGCACCCCCTTCGCAACGAAGTACACGTGCGAGCTGTCCTCGCTGCCAAGGGGCGACACCCGCAGCACGTCCGCATGCTCACCCGCTTTGGCGACCGTCAGGTCGCTCAATTCGCAGCTGCTCGCGCCTGGGGGCAAGACGCACTCGTAGAGATCGGGTTTGCCGGAGGCCGCTGTCGAGTCCGCGGTCAGCTCGCTTTCGTCAAGGAAGAAGACCTTCGAGCCGTCCGTGCTCATGGCCTGGAATGAGCCACCGCCGCTTGCGCCCTGTCCCTGCGTTTTGTCCACCTGGACCGTGCGTTCACCGTTCACGCGCACATACAGGCCTTCACCCGAAGTAAAGAGAATGTGCGAGCCGTCCGCGGAGATCGCGGGGCCGCCAGTTGCTTCCACAAGCGATCCCTGCGCCGGGCTGCCGTCTGGCAGCACGGTCAGCAGGCGCAGGATGCCTTCATCCCATTCATACAGGTTTTCGGGGCCTCCGACAGCGGGGGCTGGCGCTTCGGGCGTCAACGGCGCGAGCTCGCTGAAGACCACGTGGCTGAGATCCGCAGAGGCACCCTTGAAGTTGGCGTCGGCGGGCGTCACGCCCGGCGGGGGAGCGTTCACCAGCCCGTAGGCGCCGGTCCTGTTATCGCGCAGCAGGAGGTTGCGGTAGCCCACCGGTTCGCCGGGCACGACCTGCAGGCCTTCCGTGTTGCATTCCTGTGTCCCCAGCCCCTGAGATTCGGGGCCCGACTCGGACGCGCGCGTGTCGTGACCATCGAGGATCAGCGCCTTCGATGGCTCATCTGAGTACGCCTTCAACTGGCCGGTTTCCCCCCCGCATATCGACGAATAGGATTCCAACGGGATCAGGTCTTCCGCGCTCCAGCCGCCCGCGCCGCGCGTCGCCGCGTAGTGTTCGCCGCCGGTCGGCGCGCCCGGCAACGGTTCAGTGGTTCCGAACAAGATCGCGTCGCCGTCGGCTGCCGCTTCGGCGCCTTTGAACTGCACCGAGGTCTTGGTCGTCGCGGTGACCAGCTCGTAGGCGCGGCAGTCGGGCAGCGTGGCGGAGAACCCGCCACGGAGCGCTTCGTTGGAGCACGCGGCCCGTTCGGCGGTCTCGGTCGTGAACGTCTGGTCGGGCCCAAAGGCCGGGCCGAGCTCGCTCGTCGCCACGACGCGGTAGTGGTAGGTCGTGCCCGGTGCCAGGCCGCTCGCCGTGGCCCACACGGCATGCGAGCTGAGGCCTTCGCCGACGCTGCCTTCGGGAAACGGCGCGCTCTGGCCGTGAGGCCCTTCACCTTCCTCGTATTCCCTGGTGTCGTATTCGAAGCGATAGGTCGTCTCGAGCCCGCCCGGGTTGACCAGCGCCCCGAGCTTCGCTTCGGAGACACCCACTTCGGAGGACAGCTCCTTTTCCACCCGGGGCGGGGTGGGCGGCCCGAAGATCCAGACCTTTTCCCCCTTGGCATCGCTCACGTACACCCGGCCGCTGCCTTCGTCAACCGCCACCATCGGGGGCAGCGCGATAGGGCCGCTACCGGTTTCGAAGGAGCCAGCGCCGACGTCCGCGAGCTGCACGCCGGCGGCGCTGTACTCCACCAGATGCGAGCACGGCGCTCTCAGCGAGCCGCAGAAGTCCGCGCCGTTCTTGACGATCGCCAGCACATCGCCGTGACCGTCGAGCGCGATCGCGTCCTGCACGCCTTCGCTCTTGATTTCACCGAGCGGCACGTCCGTCGGACTGAGCTCCTCGATGCGGTTGTCGCCGGTGTCGGCGACCCACAAGTTCCCGGACGAAGCGACCGCGACGCCGCTCGGCCCTTTCAGCGCACCAGGGCCCGAGCCGCCGGTGAAGGTGTTCAGCAGCGTCCCCGTCGAGCTGTACTCCAACACCTCGTTCTGCGGCACGACAGGCACATACACGTTGCCCGCCGAGTCGGCCGCGATCTGCACGACAGTGAAGGGCAAGCCAGGAAGGTTTTTCGAAGGCGGCACTCCAAACGACGACAGCAGCGCTCCCGTGCCCGGGTCGTAGCTGCCAATCACACCTTCATAGACTGTTTCGAATTCGCCCGGACGGACTTCGGCTTCATGACTGACAGTGGCGAACACATACACGTCCCCGTTGACGGGATTGACCGCCGCGCCGGAGAGGTTCCCTTCACCGAACGGTGACGGCGGCGAGAGCAACTTGCCCGAAGCGTCGAACTTGTTGATGTCCGCGACGGCAAGGGCCGCCACGTACACATCGCCGCTGGACTGATCGACCGCGACACCCTGCGAGAATGGACCGGGCGAGAAGCTGCCATAGGCGATCAGCCTGGGCACTTCGGCATGGGCGGCGGCGGACAGCGCGAGGAGGCCGAGCAGGGTGCAGAGCGTTATGACGGGTGTGGCGGCGAGGAGGGTGCGCCAAGGCGCACTGCTCCCTTTGGCGTGGAGCAGGCCACGAAGCGTCGCGAAGAGGCCGGTCTTCGGCGTGGAAGCGGACTTCGCGATGCGTTCTGTGAGTTTCACCTGTTCTCCTTTGATGCGATGTGATTACTGAGCAAGCCACCCGCGCATGTGTGGGTGGACGAACCGCAACTGGTCGGGTTGGAACGGCGATCGAGGCCGCGACCACGCAGAGGCATAAAGACACACAGGGCTGACATCCGGCGCCTGCCGGCTGATCGACGCATCACGCGATGGCCTCTTTCTCATCGCGGGTGTTCGTGCCCAGGCGCCGCGCGACCTCACAACCAAGCGCCGTCAACGTCCACGCGTTGGGCTCACCCTTCGCGTGCCCAACGCCCGTGTTCTCCGTGAGACCCAGACGCTGCAAACGCGCCATGAGCTTCGAGATCTGACCCTGATCTGAAATATCCGCAAGCTCCGCGACGACGCGATTGCTCACCCCGGGCTGTCGCGCTATCGCCTCGAGCACCAGCGCGGTGCGATACGTAAGACGCATCGGCACACCTGCCAAGGGATCCACCGCAGGACCCGGAGCTTCGTCCGGCCGACAAAAACCGCTTCGCGGGGTCGGCCGGCCCGAAGTCTCCGGCCTGCTCGGCTGATGGAGCTGCGTCCCGGTCAGAAGTGGACGTGACCGTTCACGCCGGGCAGCCGCCGGACCCTGATAGGGCAGCACGATCATCCCCATCAATTCCCCCAGCAGGCCCGTCAACGGCTCCTGCTCACCACGCAACAGACGGCCATACACGATCGTGAAGCCCGCGCCGACAAGACCCTCCGCGGTCACAGGCGGGCACTCAACGCCCTTGGCACTCTCCAAACGACCCTCATCCACAACCTGCGCCAGCTCGGCGAGCACGCGCTCGCGACGCTCGAGAACCTTGGGGCCGCCACGCAGCGCCTGTATGACACACACGCGGGCAAGGACAGGCTCGCGTTCGAAGAACGACAGGATCGCCCACAGGCCCGTACGCACACGCTCACGCCAAGCCAGCCCATCCAAGTTCGCCCGAGCGAGCTCATGGCGGACCATCCCCACAACGCTCTCCAACGCCGCCAAAAGACAATCCTCGCGATTACCGAACAGCTCGTAGAACGTGCGCCGCGAAACCCGCGCACGCGAAGCGATATGCGCCACCGTCACCCGCGGATAACCAAGCTCATCAATCGCACCCAACGCCGCCGCCAACAACCGCGAGCGCTGAATCTCGATCACCCGATCATGCGAGTCGTCACCCGCACGCGCACGAGAGCGCGCGACGGCGACCGACACAGCCGACTGTTCACGCGTGCGCGCACGCACAGGAGCCCGCGCAGCCATCACGCGGCCCTCCCCACGAAGGGACTGGCTGCCCGGCGCGACTTGGCGGCTAGACCAGCGGCGCTAAGCGGACAAGAGAGAGAGAGAGAGAGAGAGAGATGAGTCAGCGCTGCTGACGCATCTACCTACAGAACCCTTTGGGCCCGCAGCAATCCCCGACACGTATGTCCCCAACGAACTCACGCGAAAACAGCTCCCTCACCGAAGCGATACAGGTCCCTCTCCACAAGAAACCCTCTATAAGCGCTACCAAGGTCGACCACTCAGGGAAGACCCAAACCCGATCTATGTTCTTTGCGCCTATTGACAAGACGCACACAACAGACACAACATACATCAAGCCCCAACCGCTTGTCAAGCCCCCAACCCCAGCCGGGTCTGATCTGTCCCGGTTTTGAGTTCCCGTTTTCATAAAGTGGCCCAGCTACACGTCCAGGCCCAATGCGAGTACCAGTGCGGCGTTCAGCCGGCGCAGCGTAAACGGATCCAGCGCTCCGCGTCGACGGACGAGGCGATCCTTGGCGACGTTGACGACCCAGTCGCAGTTCGCGACGCTCGGCTCGCGCACACCATGTGACCCCGACAGCTCGACCTCCGCCACGTGGCCGCGCATCGTGCTCGTCACGACCACGCACGTGAGACGGCTCAGGACGGGGATCGCCGTCTCCCGGGTCGCGACCACAACCGGCCTGAGGACAGGCCCGAGATCGGCGTCCCAGACATCGCCGCGCGCGATCACGACATCGCGTCGCCGGCGAGCGCAGACGCAGCGTCGAGCACCTGCGTCTCATCCGCGGTCAGCGGCATCGCCACGTAAGCGGCACGATAGGAGTCCGCCACTCGAGACTCCCGCAACTCCCCTTCCAGCAACCTGATGCCGGCGCGAACGGCCTCCGCTCGCGAGCGAAACGCACCCTCGGCGACAGCCGTGTCCAGCAGGCGCAGCTCATCCTCCGTCAAACGCACCGCGATCTGCGACATGCAGACAGCATACCATAACGGGATGCGCCGGCCCGTGGATGTGGGCCACCTCGCCCGCACCCACTCCCGTAATGCCGAAACCTCATGCTGTAGTGCGCTAGACTACAAGCAACTACATGAGTCGTCAGGCAACTCAGAAGCCGTTCTCCATCCGTATGAGCCCACAGACGCTCGCCCGTCTCGGCGTGGGTGCGCAGCGCCGTGGCGAGGCCAAGGCGCGGACGGCCGAGCGGCTCATCGACGAGGGTCTGCGCATGGAGGACCACCCGGGCATCGTGTTCAGGGACGGCCCTGCCGGACGCCGCGCGGCGCTCGCCGGAGGGCCGGACGTGTGGGAGATCGTGAAAGCGCTCAAGGAAACGTGGCCCTCTCAGGAGCAGGCGATCGCCGGAGCCATGCAATGGGGCAACCTGTCACGCGCACAGGTCGACGTGGCCATCCGCTACTACGCCGACTTCCGCGACGAGGTCGACGAGCGGATCGCCCACAACCGCGAAGAGGCCGAGCGTCAGCACGCGGCATGGCTCAGAGCGCAGGCAGCGCTCGCTTGAAGGTATTGCTCGACGAGATGTACCAACCCGCGATCGCCGAGCAGTTGCGCGACCGCGAGCACGACGCTGAGGCAGTGACCGAGCGTACTGAGCTACGCGCACGGTCGGATGCGGATCTGTTCGCGCTGGCCCAGTACGAGCAGCGTGCCGTTGTGACCGAGAACATCGACGACTTCAGCGTAATCGCCGAAGGCTACGACCAGCGCGGCCAGGCGCACTTCGGACTCATCCTCGTCCCACACAGCAGCTACCCGCGAAGCAGCCCGGCGACAATCGGGCGAATGGTCACCCAGCTAGACCGGCTCCTGAACGAGCGCCCGCAGATGACGCCGACGAGCCTGCGCCACTGGCTTTGATGGATCGCCGATCGCGCGGGGGAAGCCTCCCACACCCGCAGCTCGCGGGAGCTCTCGATCAAAAACGGCAGCTCGTCGAGCTAATGTGTAGCAAGGTAAACACTACTCAACTACACGGATGCTGAGACCCCTCGCGTGCCGCTTCCGCGCTCGCGTTCACATCCGGCAGGCTTTGGGCCGTGCTTTCTTGTGGCAGACCTTCAAGCGGCCGCCGGCCGTTCGGGCTCATTCACCCGGATCGACGAGCGGGAGTCCGGCGAAATAACTCCGGTAGAACCCTCGGTCGCGAGTGAGCAGCCGGTCGGCGCGCTCCAGCGCATGAGCGCCGATGAGGAAGTCCGCGACAACCCGCTCGCGGGTCCCACCGGCATGGCGGTAGGCGCGCCAGGCCTGGCCGACCGCAAGCGCGATCGAGCCATCGATCGCGGAGAAATCGATCCGCAGGCCGGTCAACGCCTGCTCGGCCGCGGTGCCGGTGGGGAACGACGCCGCCGTCTCCGCCCAGACGACCTCGCAGGCGATCAGGCTCCCCTCGGCCAGGCACCCGCGCAGAGCCTCCGCCGAGCGAAGACCGAACTCGGGATCGGCACCGAAGACGTCGAGCAGCACGCTCGTGTCAACGGCCGTGATCACACGGCGTCGGGCCGACCGCGCAACGCCCGGATCGCCTCGTCGGTGCCCACGTCGAGGCTCAAAATTCCGTAGACCGCGTCGACCGGATCGACGCCGCCGAGGGCCGTCTTCGTGGCGACGAGCCGCCCCGCATCCTCGACCAGCTCGAGCCGGTCCCCCGGGCGGATCCCGAGCCGTTCGCGCAAGCGCTTGGGGACAGTGATCTGGCCCTTCTCGGAAACCGTGCTCAACATGATCGGATTACCTCGGTAGGAATGACTACTGAATAAATCCTACCACATCGAACATCCCCGCGCTGCCCAACGCGCTGCGCTACCGTCCTCCTACCCGCCCGAGCATCATCAAAGACCCGAGGAGATCGCCAAGACATGGCCGCCACCGCCGAGAGCGTGCGCAAGCCCGATCATCAAAGCGCGCGCAAGCACTTCATCTTCACCGACGAGCACGAACAGCTGCGCGAGTCGATCAGGAACTTCGCCGTCAAAGAGCTCGCCCCGCACGCCGAGGAATGGGAGGAGACGACGTTCCCCGACTCCGTGTTCACGCGCATGGGCGAGCTCGGGTTCCTCGGGCTGGACAAGCCAGAGCAGTACGGCGGGCAGGGCGGGGACTACTACACGAGTCTCGTGCTCGCGGAGGAGATCACGAACGCCAACTCCGGCGGTCTGGCGATGGGCGTGGCCGTGCAGACAGACATGGCGATGCCGCCGATTCTCGCGTTCGGCACCGAGGAGCAGAAGCAGGAATGGGCCGTGCCGGCGATCAAGGGCGAGGCGATCCTGTGCCTGGGCATCACCGAGCCCGACGCGGGCTCGGACGTCTCGGGCATCAAGACGCGCGCGGTCAGAGACGGCGACGACTACGTGATCAACGGCTCCAAGACGTACATCACCAACGGCCACCGCGCCGACGTGATCGTGCTCGTCTCCAAGACCGACGTCGACGCGGGCTATGACGGGTTCACGCTGTTCCTGGTGCCGATGGACGCGCCGGGCGTGATCCGCGAGAAGAAGCTGCAGAAGCTCGGGATGCACGCCTCCGACACGGCGCTGCTCGCCTTCCAGGACGTCCGCGTCCCCGCGTCGGCGATGCTGGGGCAGGAGGGCAAGGGCTTCTACCACATCATGTGGGAGCTCCAGGGCGAGCGCTTGATCGGCGCCGCCGGATGCGTGTCGGGCGCGCAGAAATGCTTCGAGCGCACGTTGCAGTACGCCCACGAGCGCAAGGCGTTCGGGCGGGAAATCGGGAAGTTCCAGGTGATCAGGCACAAGTTCGCCGAGATGGCGACGAAGATCGAGTCGGCGCGGCAGATGGTGTACGTGACGGCGTGGCGGTTCAACAACGGCGAGTACCCGGTGCGCGAGATCTCGATGGCCAAGCTGCACGCCGCCCGCATCGCCTGCGAAGTCGCCGACGAGTGCATCCAGATCCACGGCGGCGCCGGATACATGCGCGAGTACGGGGTCGAGCGCGTGTGGCGCGACATGCGCCTGAACCGGATCGGAGCGGGCACCGACGAGATCATGCTCGACGTGATCGGGCGGTCCTACGGGCTTTGATCCAGCCGCCGTTCTCAGAGGAGCACGAGGAGTTGCGGGAGTCGATCCGTGGGTTTCTCGACCGCGAGCTCGCGCCGCATGCGCAGAGGTGGGAGGACGAGTGCTGGTTTCCCGACGAGATCTTTCCCAAGCTCGCGGGGCAGGGGCTGCTGGGCCTGAAGTACCCCACCGCGCTCGGCGGGCAGGGCGGGGACTACCTGCACGAGGCCGTGCTCTGCGAGGAGCTCGCGCGGATCGGCTCGGGTGGGACCGCCGCCGGGATCGGTGCGCACACGAACATCGCCACTCCGCCGATCTGGAAGTTCGGCACCGAGGAGCAGAAGCAGCGCTACCTCGTGCCCGCGATCCGCGGTGAGCTGATCGGCGCGCTCGCGATCACCGAGCCCGGCGCGGGCTCGGACGTCGCGGGTCTGACCACGCGTGCGGAGCGAGTCGACGGCGGCTGGGTGCTCAACGGCGAGAAGACCTACATCACCAACGGCGTCCGCGCCCACTTCATCGTCACCGCCGTCAAGACGACCCCCGAGGGCGGCCATCACGGCATCTCGTTCTTCATCGTCGACCGTTCCGAGGGTGTCACCTCCGCCAAGCTCGACAAGCTCGGCTGGCACGCCTCCGACACCGCCACGATCGCCTACCAGGACGTGTTCGTACCCGAGCAGAACCTGCTCGGCGAGCTGCACGGGGGGTTCAAGCTGATCATGGCCAACTTCCAGTGGGAGCGCCTGGCGATGGCCCTGGGCGCCGTCGGGGCGATGGGACTCGCGTGGGAGCGCACCGCGCAGTTCGCGCGTGAGCGCACCGCGTTCGGACGCCCGCTGTCCGGCCACCAGGCGATCCGTCACAAGCTCGCGGATCTCGCCGCGAGCGCCTACTCCGCGCGCTGCGTCACCTACGACGCGCTGCGCCGATTTGTGGCCGGCGAGGAGCCCCTGAAGGAGGTCACGATGGCCAAGCTGCTGACCCAGCGCGCCTGCTTCGAGCTGATGGACGAGTGCCTGCAGATCCACGGCGGCGCCGGCTACATGCGCGAGGTCTGGGTCGAGCGCGCCGCCCGCGACTCGCGCCTGGGGCCGATCGGCGGCGGCTCGGATGAGATCATGCGCGAGATCCTGGGGCGGATATTGGAGGCTCCACCAGCCCCGTAGGGCCCGAGGCGTGAACCGGAGTCCCTTGGGTGCGCCCTCCCCGGGGTTTCGGGCCTGACACACAAGCGGCACTGCAACGCGGTCAGCGTGCGGTAGCCGGCCGATCGCGTCGAGGATCCCGGGGCGGGCGCGGTCGTCGGGGGGTCGGCAAGACGGCCCTGACTCCGCGCATCCACGCCCAAAGTTGTCCAAACCTGCGCGCCCGCGCTCATGTTCGCGGATCTTCCGGCCGATGTCTGCAACGTGGGTCGACTCCGCCTCGTCCTTGTCCCTGCGCTCCTGGCGATCTGCCTGTGCGCATTCTTCGCCGGCCTCGCCGGTGCCAGCTCGGGCGCGCGACACCGCTCCGCCCACCGGCGCGGCTCCCCACACCGCTCCAAGCCCTGCGCCAAGCGCAGCAGCTTTCACGCCAGCGGCGGCCATCCCCACCGCAGACGACGACACGCCGGCTGCTCCAAGCAACGCACCACCGGGCGAAACACCGCCGGCAAGCGTCACGGTCGGTCGGGCGGACGGACGGACGGACGGACTCATCACCTCGCCAAGCGGCACACTTCGACCCACTCCAACCCGACGGCCGCCAAAAGCGACACCTGTCCCAACGCCAACCTCGCACCCGATCAGAGCAACATCGAAAGCATCCGCACCGCCACCCTCTGCCTGATCAACCGCGAACGGAGCGACAACGGCGAGAATCCCCTGCAACCCAACGCTCAGCTCCAGCAATGCGCCCAGGGCCACACCGACAACATGGTGTCCGAGGACTACTTCGAACATACAGGGCCAAGCGGCGACACCCCGCTCAGCCGCATGCGCGCCGCCGGCTACATCTACAGCTCGCAGATCGGCTACGAAGTCGGCGAGAACATCGGTTGGGGCACGCTCTGGCTGGCCACGCCCAAGGCGATGGTCACCGCCTGGATGGCCTCGCCCGGGCACCGGGCCAACATCCTCGACGCGCACTTCCGCGACACCGCGATCGGCATCTCCGCCCATGCCCCGGCCTCACTCGCGCACGGCCAGGACGGCGCGATCTACACGCAGGACTTCGGCGTGATCATCACCGGATAGGCATCCGGCTATAACCTCCGGTCTCCAAAACACGACAAGGAGACAAAGGGCTATGGGAGTACTCGACGGCAAGGCGGCGATCGTCACCGGTTCGGCGCGCGGGATCGGGCGCGCGACGGCCGAGCTGCTCGTGGCGCAGGGCGCACAGGTGCTGATCAACGACCTCGACGGCGACATCGCCGAGCAGGCATCGGGCGAGATCGCCGGGGAGACCGCGGTGTTCGCCGGCGACCTGACCAAGCCGGGCGTCCCGGACCAGCTCGTGCAGAAGGCGGTCGACTCGTTCGGCAAGATCGACATCATCGTCAACAACGCCGGCTACACGATCGACGCGCCCGTGCACAAGATGACCGACGAGCACTTTCAGGCGATGCTCGACATCCACACGGTCGTCCCGTTCCGCGTGATCCGCGCGGCCGCCCCGCACCTGCGCGAGCCCGCCAAGAAGGAGCGAGAGGAAGGCAAGGAGGTGTTCCGCAAGATCGTCAACGTGTCCTCCACGTCGGGCACGTTCGGAAACGCCGGCCAGGCCAACTACTCGGCCGGCAAGGCAGGGGTCGTGGGCCTGACCAAAACGATCGCCAAGGAGTGGGGCCAGTTCAAGGTCAACGTCAACGCGGTCGCGTTCGGCTTCATCGACACGCGCCTGACCCAGGCGAAGGTCGACGACAACAAGATGGAGATCGGCGGCGAGCAGGTGCAGCTCGGTATCCCCGAGCAGATGCGTCAGATGGCCTCGATGCTGATCCCCCTGGGCCGCCCCGCCACGCCCGAGGAGGCCGCGGGAGGCGTGTTCTTCCTGTGCACGCCCTGGTCGAACTACGTGCACGGCCAGACGCTGCACATCACCGGCGGGCTGTTCGGGGGGATGTCGGGCTGAGAATCGCCGTCCGGGCCCGCGCCTGCACGGGCCCGGGCTCAGGCCCGCGCAAATCCAGCACGGGCGCGGGCCTCAGATCCCGCGCAAGTCCAGCAGGCAGCCCGAGAAGTAAGCCCCGGCGGGCGAGGCGAGGTAGGCGGTCAACGCCGCCGCCTCGCCCGGGGTGGTGGCATCCCCGAGGGCGATCGTGACGAGGGTGATGCCGTGGCGCGCCCACTCGACCGAGAGCGTGCGTGCGAGGTTCTCGAGCCCCGCCCGCGCGGCGTCAGCCTGCTCGCCTGCGCCGGGAGCAGGCGCGAGGTAGACGATCCGTCGGGTGGGCGGGCTCGATTCAACGGGCAGGAAGGCGAGGTTGACGACCGCCCGGGTGGCGTCCCAAGCGCTGTCCAAACACCCGCGTAGACCGCCGGACACGAACAGGGCGGCGCCGTCCACGACCAGCATGTCAAGGCCACCCGACTCGGCGACGGCGGTCGCGGCGGCGGCGTCCATCGCCGCTTCGTCGACGGCGCCGTCACGCACATGCACGTGCACGCCCGCTCCGAGCTGCTCGCATCCCTCACGTACGGCCTGTCCGAACGAGGGAGCGGGGACCTCCGCACCGACGACCAGCAGCAGCGAGGTCCCCTCCAGCAAGCCGGGGCGCAGCAGTCCGGTCACCTCGCTCACGGCGATCACCCGAGCGGCCTGGAATCCACCCCGGCGCTCAGACGGCGCCGGCGGGGGTGTTCTCCACCGGAATGACGGCCGCCGCCGGGCCGCGCAGCTCGAAGTAGAGCACGGAGGCCGCCAGCGCGGACAGGGGCGCCGTCAGGATCTGAACGATGATCCGTACGACGATGCCCACGCCGGTTCCGCCCGAATCGCCGATCGCCTCGATCACCGCGGCGACGATGCCGACACCGATCACGAGGACCAGGATCACGCCGAACACCTGCCAGCCGTTGCCGCGCACGAGCTCACGGCTGCGCCCGAGTGCGCCCAGGCCGCCCGGGCGCTCCAGTACGACGACCGGCGCGGCCACCGACCAGATCGTGATCAGGATCAGCCCGGGGATGATGATCAGGACGAAGCCGATCGCAACCCCGATGCCCGCGACGATCCCCACCAGGATGAGCTTGCCGATCACCGGCGTGGCGGCCTGGAGCAGTTGGCCGACGGTGGCATCGCGCCGGCCGTCTTGAACGTCCGCGACCAGCTCGACGACCATGCCCGTGAACAGGGTCGTGCCCACGAGGATGAAGACGAATGCAAGGATCGCGAACACGGGAGCGATCGCGACCAGCACGGCGGTCACGACCCCGATCAGCACGAACACTACGGCGGCGGCGGGCAGCAACACCGATGCCTGGTCGACGTAGATGCTGAATGTTCGGCTGATGACTGAGCCGATGTCTATCGAACGGTTCATATTTGCTCCTCGCAGGTCCCTTGGGGATGACGGCGAGCCAACCATATGCGACTGACCCGACGGGTCAGTCGCTCGTGCCGAGCAACGACGGAGCGCCGCGCGGGGGCGCCGGGGGGCCGACCCGCGCGCCGGGGGGCCCGGCGGGGGCGCACGGATCCGTGCGCCGGCCAATACGGATCAGGTGCCCGCGCCGACGCGCAGGCCCACTCGCCCGTCAATCATGCGTCAGGCGGGCGCGGTATGGCCGGCATGGCGCTCGGAGCGACGCTGCTCGCGGGCACGCTGCAGGGCTCCCTTGCGCCCGTGCTGCTCAAGGCCCGCGTAGAGAGCGCGAATCTGGGTGAGGACCTCGTCGGCGACGGCCTGCTGCTGCTCACGCGTGGGGTTGGCGACGGGCTCCCAGCGCATGGCGTCGCCGTACTGGACGGTGACCTGGGGGAAGCGCAGGCGCTTCCAGTTGCGGATGCGCGAGGAGCCGTGGATCGCGATCGGCACGATCGGCGCGCCCGTCTCCAGGGCGAGGCGGCCGATGCCGCGCTTGGCCTGCTGGGCCATCTGGCCGGTGCGCGAGCGCCCGCCCTCGCAGTACATCGTGATCGCTCCGCCGCGGGCGAGAATCGTCTCGGCGGTGATGAACGTCTCCTCGTCGCGGGCGCCACGGCGCACGGGAAAGACGCCGCCGTGGGTGTAGATGAACTGCATCGGTCCCGGTTTGAACAGCTGCGACTTGGCCATGAAGCGGACCTTGCGGCGGATGTAGCAGCCCATCAGGAAGTGGTCCATGAACGAGAAGTGGTTGGGCGCGAGGATGACGGCGCCGCGCCCGGGGACCTTCTCCGAGGAGATCGAGCGCGTGCGCAGGAGCGTGTAGGCGTAGAGCGAGGTGATCAGCCGTGTGAGCTCATACGCCCAGTCGGGTTCGCGCGTGCGCGAGCGCTCATGGAAGCGGTCGAAGTGCTCCTTCGGCCGCGGGTCGGCGTAGACCTGTTCGCGCATCGGTGCGAGATCGTTCATCTGAGCGGATTACATCGCAGGGCCGCCGAAGTTACGCGGTCGGCGCGAAACGCCGGCTGAGGCTGCGGCGAGCCGCTCCAGTCCAAAGGCCGTCCGCGCTGAGTCAGATTCCTCAGACCCGGCCCTCTGATTATGACCCTGCGATGGAACCCACATCACGAGACTCCCTGGCGAGGAACCATCAATCAGCGCTCGCTGCGAGTGCGGGCCATCGCGTCGGCCCAGCCGTCGAGCAGCAGAGAACGCTCGTCGGTGGACATGCGAGGCTCGTAGCGCAGGCGCTCGCGCCAGGTGCAGGCGACGTCGGAGATCGTGTACAGCCCGATGCCGACGCCCGCGAGAAAGGCCGCGCCGAGAGCGGTCGTCTCGGCGGTCTCGCCCAGGACGACGGGGACACCAAGGATGTCGGCCTGGAACTGCATCAGCCAGGCGTTGGCAGTCGCGCCGCCGTCGACACGCAGCTCGCCAAGGGGTTGCCCAGAGGCGGACTCCATCGCGCGGACGGCATCATGAGTCTGGTAGGCGATCGCCTCCAGTGTCGCGCGTGCCAGATGGGCGCGGGTGGAGCCTCGCGTCAGGCCGACGATCGTGCCGCGCGCGTGGGAGTCCCAGTGGGGTGAGCCCAGGCCGGTGAGGGCAGGAACGAAGTAGACGCCGTCGTTGGAGTGCAGCGAGGCGGCCAGGCCTTCGGTCTCGGCTGCGGAAGAGATGATCTGAAGGCCGTCGCGCAGCCACTGGACGGCGGCGCCCGTGGCAAAGATGGAGGCCTCGAGGGCGTAGGTGGTGGAAGCGCCGATCATCCAGGCGACGGTCGCCAGCACGCCGGTGGGCGATAGCTCGGGCGGGCGGAAACCGGTGTTGAGCAAAACGAACGAGCCGGTGCCGTAGGTGTTCTTGCCGAGGCCGGGGTCGATGCAGGCCTGGCCGAAGAGGGCGGCCTGCTGATCGCCGGCGACGCCCGCGAGCGGGACGGCATGGCCGTGAAGGGCAGAGGGAAGCGTGGTCTCGGCAAAGATGCCGGCGCTGGGACGGACCTCGGGCAACGCGCGGCCCGGGATGTCGAACAGGTCGAGCAGATCCGGGTCCCAACGGCCTGAGGAGATGTCGTACAGGAGCGTGCGCGAGGCGTTGGAGGCGTCCGTCAGGTGAAGGCCGGTGAGACGGAAGATCAGGTAGGAGTCGATCGTCCCGAAGACGGCGCTGCCATCACGGGCGCGATCGCGCAGGCCGGGGACGTGCTCGAGCAGCCAGGCGATCTTCGTACCGGAGAAGTAAGGATCGAGCACAAGTCCGGTACGCGCGCGGATGAGAGGTTCGTGACCGGCGGCGCGCAGTTGCTCACAGATGAGGGAGGTGCGGCGATCCTGCCAGACGATCGCGTGGTGCAGCGGCTCGCCGGTGGAGGGATCCCATACGCAGACGGTCTCACGCTGGTTGGCGATCGCGACGGCGTCCAGGTCACCGGGGCGGACGCCGGCATCGACGAGCGCCTCGCCCGCAACCGCGTGGGTGACGGTCCAGAGTTCGTCGAGATCGTGCTCGACCCAGCCGGGCTGAGGAAAGTGCTGGCGAAACTCGCGATACGAGCGCCCGATCGGCTCAAAATGCTCGTCATAGACAAAGCACGTTGTGCCGGTCGTCCCCTGGTCGATGGCAAGGATCATGAGAGCGAGATGAGCCTAACGGGCGGGTGTGTGGGGTGGGTGAGCCGCAAGCCAGTTCCTTCGTCAGGTTGCCGTCGGCGCCGCTCACCGCAGCGGTTGGCGTTGCGGAAGCGCTGTCGGCTGCAAAAGTCAGGCTCGGGCGAAGTAGACGCGGATGAAGTCAAGGAGCTGGTGGGCGCGGTGAAGAAAGCCGGCGGGGGTGCGACCGGTGGCGCGATGGGCCAGGTCGAGCTCGATCTCGACGACGCAATGGCCGGCGCGAACGGCGTCGATGGTCATGCCGATCTCCATGCCAAAGCCGGGGGCGAATGGCAGGATGTCGGGCAGCACGCGCGCACGGAGAGCGCGCTGCCCGGAGATGGGCGCGCGAGTGGACAGGCCACAGCGACGACGGATCGCGTAGCGCGCGAAGGCAAGCGCAAGGCCGAACCCGCCGCCCACGCGCGTGGAGAAGACCGCCACCGCCACGTCCGCGTCTCCACGCCGGATCGCGTCCGCGAGGGCAGGGAGCTCGCGCGCGGACTCGCCGAGGTCGCCATCGCAAAGGATGAGGATCGGGTCGGCTGCGGTCGGGGGAACGGCGGAGCGTTCTGAAAATGAGTTGTCTAAATCACCGTTGACGCGCGCGCGCGTACATACGCGCGCGGGGCCATCCAAAAAGTCGATGTCAGACATCGCCGCCTCGACCCCCGCGGCCATCGCCTGGCCCTTGCCGATCACACGCGGACTGCGCACTACCGTCGCACCGGCGACACGCGCGAGCTCGGGGGTGGCGTCGGTGGAGCCGTCGTCGGCGACCCAGACCGGCGCGCCGGGAAAGGCGATGGCGAGCGCGGCGAGCGTCGCGGAGATGCGATCGGCCTCGTCGAGGGCGGCGACGACGATGAAGGTATCGGGGGTCATCAGACGGCGGTGTCGAGACTGTCAGGTCGGGCAAGAGGGATTATTGTCCGCGACTGACTTCGGCGACCGAGGCTCGTGGCACGATCGAGACTCGGCGACAAACATCCAGGGAGGTGCATGATCGCGTGACTGACGTGGAGGCCCACATAACGGGCACGGTATGGAAGATCGAGTGCAAGGTGGGAGACGCGATCGCGGAGGGCGATACGGTCGCGATACTCGAGTCGATGAAGATGGAGATGCCGGTCGAGGCCGAGGATGAGGGCACCGTGACGGAGATCTGCTGCGAGGAGGGTCAGGCCGTGAACGAGGGCGACACGCTGGTCGTGCTGGAGTAGGAGTAGCCGCCAGCGACGGTGAGCCGATTCTCAAGTTGTCCCGCTAGCCCGCCGATGTATGGGGCAGCCGATCCGTTATGCACGGATCCCCACCGGGTAGACATTTCCAGTGAACTTCCGCGAGAACCTCAACAGGCCCATCGCAGCGATCGCGGTCACGACCCTGGTCGTCGGTTTCAGCGCGGCGCCGGCTACGGCTGACGCGACCAGTGGCTTCGGCCCGCTCAGCGGCCCAGGCGGCTGCCTCGTAGCGCCGGAAGCCGGCGGCTCCGAAGACGGCACGTCGGGTTGTGCGGTCGGCAAGGCGCTGTCCGGGGCCCGCGCGGTGGCGGTCTCTCCGGATGGCGCAAACGTCTACGTTGCGGGAGGCATAGCGGGCACCAGCGTGGCCACGAGCTTTGGGGCCGTGGTAATCCTCAAGCGCGACACGACGACAGGCGCGATCTCAGAGACGGGCTGTCTGAGCTCCGATGGAACCGACGGTCGCGACGGCGCCTCGGGCGCGTGCACCCCCACCCCGTCCCTGCTGGGCGCCGACGGAGTGGCGGTCAGCCCTGACGGATCGACGGTGTTCGTCAGCTCGAGCAGCTCCGCGAGCGTGGTCGCCTTCTCGCGCGACCCCGCCACCGGGTCCTTGACCCGCCTGGGCTGTTTCCAGGGCACTCCCCGCCCCGGCGCTCCATGTGGCGCCGCCAACCTGTTCTCGAGCTCCAGCGCTCTGCTCGCAAGCGCGGACGGCAGCGCCCTGTACGTCGCCGCTCCGCTCGAAGGCGCGATCTCGACGCTCAACGCAGCCCCGAGCACGACCACGCCCGGTGGCGGCGGATCAACCTCTGGCGGCGGATCGACACCCAGCGCCGGCAGCACGACCTCCAGCGCGACGCCGGCCTCGATCTTCACGACACCGCCGGCGAGCACGTACCTGGCGAATCCGTGTATCGCCGTCAACGGTCTCGACGGCATATGCAGCGTGGGCACTGCTACGCAGGGCCTAGACGCGCTCGCGCTGAGCCCGGACGGCAAACAGCTGTATGGCGCCGCGCCGGGCAGCAACGCGATCGACGTGTTCGCCCCGGGCGCCGCCGGCGCGCTCACGGAGACGAGCTGCGTGAAGGTGCAAGCGCCACCCGGACTGTGCAGCTCGAGCACGCTGATGCACTCGCCCACCGAGCTTGCCGTCAGCCCCGACGGCCGGAACGTGTATGCGAGCGATTCGCTGGGCGCGGGCGGCAGCGTGGATGTACTCGACCGGAACTCGACCACGGGCGCTCTATCAAACGGCGGCTGCGTCGATTTCCTGCCGAAACCCGAACAGCATGAACCGGGCGAAGAAGGCGAAGAAAGCAAGGAAAGCGAAGAAGAAAAATCCTCTACACCGCCCGATCCATGCGCGAGCGTTCCAGGCCTGAACGACGTGAGCGTGGTCGCCGTCAGCGGCGACGGTTCGTCGGTGTACGCGATCGGCAGCGGTTCGGCGGCTATCTTCTCGCGCGACGCCGCGACCGGCAAGCTGACCGAGACTTCCTGCGCCGTCGACGAAGACAGTCGCTGCACGAGCCTCCCGTCGTTGCAGGGCGTCAGCGGGGCGGCCGTCAGCCCGGATGGGCGCGAGGTCTACGTGGTGGCCGACAAAAGCGACGCCGTGATGGTGTTCGGCATCGGCGCGGCCGTCACCACGGGAGAGACGGCCGCGACCCGCGCCGGAACCGCGAGGGTTCGCGTGGTGTGTCCGGTCGGTCTGCGGCACGCGTGCAGCGGTCGCGTGGATCTCACTCGGACTGTGGCCGGCACGACACGACGGCGCCGCGGCCATCGCGCGCGCGTCCGGCGGGTGGGGGTCGGCCGCTCCGGCGTGTTCTCGATCGGGCCGGGCCACCAGGCGAGTGTCCGCGTACGCCTGACACCCGCCGCGCGCCGGCTGCTGCTCAGACGCAGACACCTTCGCCTGATGGCGGTCGTGCACGCCGATCCCTCCGCCGGCGGGTCCGGCTACGGACGTCACGTGACGCTCCGGCTCGGCCGCCCTTGACATAGCCGAGTCTCGCGCCGGCGCCTTTGCACCATCCGTGATCACCGCCACGCAGGCGCGTGCGATGACGCTCGGCTAGCCTGTCGCGACGTTGTCCTCGAGCGCCCCCCAACGCGAGCCGGCCGATGGCAAGCTGCTGATCGACGAGCCGGCGCCGGGCGTCGTGCGGCTGACGATCTCCAACAGGGAGAAGCGCAATGCGCTTGACCATCCGATCCTCGACGCGATCACGGCGACGCTGAACGAGCTCGCCGATCCGCGGGGGCGGGTGCGCTGTGTGGTGCTGACCGGCGCGCACGGGATGTTCTCGGCGGGGTATGACATCGGCGAGATTCCAGACGCCGAGTTCGAAGAGCGCGCGGAGCGGCTGGTGGCGCACCCGTTCACCGAAGCGATCGACGCGCTGGAGACGTTCCCGTGGCCCACCGTCGCGGCGCTGCCGGGGCACACGATCGGCGGCGGGCTGGAGCTCGCGCTGGCGTGCGACATCAGGGTGGCGAGCGATCAGATCAAGCTGGGGATGCCACCGGCGAAGCTGGGACTGGTGTACTCGCATACGGGGCTGCGCCGGTTCATCGACGCGATCGGCGCGGCGCGCACGCGCGAGCTGTTCCTGCTCGGCTCCTACATCGACGCGCAGACGGCGCTGAGCTGGGGCCTGGTCAATCGCGTCGCGACACAGCCCGACCTGGAGACGGTGACGCGCGAGCTGGCAGACGAGCTGGCGGGAAATGCGCCGCTGGCCCAGCTCGGCAACAAGCGCGTGATCGCCGCGCTGCTGAGCGCGGAGGGCGAGCTGAAAGAGGATGTCGAGCGGGAGTTGATCGAGCTGCGCAGAGCGTCGTTCGCCTCGGAGGACATGCGCGAGGGGATGAGGGCGTTCGCGCAGAAGCGCGCACCCGAGTGGCGCGGCGAATAGTCGTCCGGCGCGCTGCATAACGTGAGGGAATGCCGCCGTTGATCACCCGCGAGGAGGCCTCTAGGCTCGGCGAGCTCGAGGGCCATGCCGAGATCGAGGCGCTCGTGCAGCGCGCGTGGGAGGCACGGGTGGAGCGGTTCGAGGACTCGACCGATATGTGCTCGCTGGTCAACGCCAAGTCGGGCGGCTGCGCGGAGGACTGCGGGTTCTGCGCGCAGTCGCGGTTCGCCGAGGCAGAGACGCCGATGCACGCGATGATGAGCCCCGAGCAGATCCTCGAGCACGCAAAGGCCGCCGAAGCGGCGGGGGCGCACCGGTTCTGCATGGTCACCCAGGGGCAGGGGCTGTCCAAGCGCGACTTCGAGAAGATCGTCGAGGGCGCCAAGATGGTCGCCGAGCAGACCAACCTCAAGCGGTGCGCTTCGATCGGGCACATGTCGCCGGCGCGCGCGCGCGCGCTGAAGGAGGCCGGGATCCAGCGGGTGCACCACAACGTGGAGACGGCGGAGAGCTATTACGACGAGGTCTCTGCGACCGTGCGGTACGAGGGACGGATACGCACGATCCAGGCGGTGCGCGAGGCCGGACTGGAGACGTGCGTCGGAGGCATACTGAATCTTGGCGAGAGCCGAGAGCAGCGCGTGGAGATGGCGTTCGAGCTGGCGGCGCTCGACCCGACGAGCGTGCCGATCAACCTGCTGAACCCCAGGCCGGGCACGAAGTTCGGCGACCGCGAGCCGATCGACCCGTGGGAGGCGGTCAAGTGGATCGCGATCTTTCGGCTGATCCTGCCCGAGGCGCTGTTCCGGCTGTGCGGAGGACGTGTGGAGAATCTCGGCGAGCTGCAACCGCTCGCGGTGAAGGCGGGGTTGAACGGCGTGATGATGGGCAACTTCCTGACGACGCTCGGATCGGAGCCCGAGGAAGACCGTGCGATGTTCGAGGAGTTGGGCCTGAACGTCGCGCGCCAGCCGGACAACGGCGCCAACCCACGGCCGGACAATCGCACGGGCTGGCTGGACGGCGAGACGCCGGACGTCGTGGACGAGCTGCTCGGCCGGAGTGCGTCGATTGGCACTTATGAGAACGGCGCGAACGGCAACATCCACAGCGGGGATGGCGAGAGCCAGAGCCTGACAGTGCGTTTGTGGGATCCATCCACGCAGTTGCGGTTCAAGGCCAAGCGCACCGTCCCACCGCGCCCGGACGGCGCGCCGAACAGGTCGCCCGCGCACGCCACCTCGCCCAGATCGGCCACAGGCGACCCCGTGCCCGCCGGCGCCGCGGGCTGGGGAGACTGACCGAGCGAGCGGCGGACCGCTGGTGAACGAGATCGAGCAGCGGCTGAAGGAACTGGAGCGGCTCGGACTGAGCAGACGCCTGCGGATGGTCAGCGGACCGCAGGGACCGCGAGTGCTGCTCGACGGCAAGCCCGTGCTGCTGCTGTGCTCGAACAACTATCTTGGCCTCGCCGACCATCCGCGCGTGCGCGAAGCAGCGGCCGATGCGGCGATGCGCTGGGGCGTGGGGGCAGGCGCGTCGCGGCTGGTGTCGGGCACGATGACGATCCACCGCCGCCTCGAGGAGCGCCTGGCGACGTTCGAGCACAGCGAGGCGTGCGTGTTGTTCGGCTCGGGTTATCTCGCCAACGCCGGTGCGATCGGCGCACTGGTGGGCCCAGGCGACACGGTGTTCTCCGACGAACTGAACCACGCCTCGATCGTCGACGGCTGCAGGTGCTCGCGGGCGGAGGTGGTCGTATACAGGCATCGTGACGTCGACCATCTCGACTGGCTGATGCACCGTCACGGTGGGCACGGTCGCCGGCTGATCGTCACCGACGCGGTGTTCTCGATGGACGGCAACATCGCCCCGCTGGCTGAGATCGTCGGACTTGCAAAGGGATACGGCGCACGGACGATCGTCGACGAGGCACACGCCACCGGCGCGCTCGGCCCGGGTGGGCGCGGCGCGATCGCACAGGCTGGGCTGGAGGGCGAGGTCGACATCGTGATCGGCACGCTCGGCAAGGCCCTTGGCTCGTACGGCGCGTATGCGTGCGCGAGCGCGGAGATGGTCCGGTACCTGATCAACACGGCGCGCTCGCTCATATTTTCGACCGCCCCCCTCCCCCGGCGATCGCAGGCGCGCTGGCGGCGTTGGAGCTGCTGGAAGAGCGTCCGCATCGCGTACAGCGACTGCGCTGCAACGCGCGTGGGCTGCGCCGCGCGCTGAGCGCCGAAGACATGTCGGCAGAAGACACGGAGATGCACATCGTCCCGCTCGTGGTCGGCGATGAGCGCGCGGCGATGAGCCTGTGCGAGGCGGCGCTCCAGCGAGGCGTGTTCGCCCAGGCGATCCGTCCGCCGACCGTCGCCCCGGGCACGTCACGGCTGCGACTGACGGTGATGGCGAGCCACACTGCCGAGGAGCTGCGCGACGCCGCGCGAGTCATCGGCGAGGCGGCGCGTGAGCTGGGTCTGAGTCTGGACTTGGACCTGAATTTGGCCGCGACCGGGCCGCGCGATATCGCCGTCCACCGCGCGGCCTAGCGCGACTCGAGCGCAGGACATGCGCGGGCTGTTCATCACCGGCACCGGCACCGGCGTCGGCAAGACGATCCTGAGCGCCGCCCTGCTCGCCTCGATGGCTGCCGCCGGTGAGCAAGTGCGCACACACAAGCCGGTCGTGACGGGACTCGACGAGCCGGTCGGTGACTGGCCACGCGATCACGAACTGCTTGCGAGCGTTGCCGGTATGTCTCCCGAGGAGGTAGCGCCGCTGCGGTATGGACCTGCTGTGTCACCCCATCTCGCGGCTGCGCTCGTCGACGATCCGATCGACTCGGACGCCCTGATCGCGCGCGCGCGCGCGGCGGGTACGAGCGCAGGTGAGGATGACGGCACGCTGATCGTCGAGGGCGTCGGCGGCCTGTTGGTCCCGCTGACCGAGGACTTCACCGTGCGCGATCTAGCCATCGCGCTCGGGCTACCCGTCGTGATCGCCGCCGGGCCGGGGCTGGGCACGATCAACCACACGCTGCTGACGATCGACGCCGCGCGCGTCGCCGGATTGGACGTGCGCGCGGTCGTGCTCACACCGTGGCCCGACACACCCGCGGAGCTGGAACTCTCCAACCGCGACACGATCGCGCGACTCGGCGATATCGAGGTCGTGGGTCTGGGTCACGTGCCCAGCCCGGCAGTCGCAGACCTCGCGCGAGCGGGCGACGCACTCCCGTGGCGGCGCTGGTGCCCGCCCGAGAGTAACCGGAGAGGGCCCGGTCGCCCGGGCCCCTCGGAGGCACCTGAACACAGCGATCGGTGCACTAGCCGCCTATCAGTGTAGCCCACCGACCGACAGAAACTCAAACCGCAACCTCCCAACCGCCGGCGGCGGCCACCACTGCCCCGCTGACACGCGCCAGATCCTCCTCGCCGATCACATACGGCGGCATCGTGTAGATCAGATCGCGGAACGGCCGCAGCCACACTCCTCGCTCAACCGCGATCGCGGTCGCGGCAGGGATGTCCACCTCATGGTCGAGCTGGACCACCCCGATCGCACCAAGCACGCGCACGTCCGCGACACCCGGCAGCTCCCGGGCCGGCTCCAGACCGGCGCGCAGACCACGCTCGATCGTGGCCACCCGCTCGCGCCAGCCACCGTCGGCGAGCAGGTCCAGGGACGCCAGCGCGACCGAGCACGCGAGCGGGTTGGCCATGAACGTCGGTCCGTGCATCAGACCGCCGCCCTCGCCCCCGGAGACCGCCTCGGCAACGGCGGGGGTGCACAGCGTCGCGGCGAGCGTCATGTACCCGCCGGTGAGCGCCTTGCCCACGCACATCACGTCCGGCAGCGATGCCACGCCAGCGTGCTGACACGCGAACAGCTCACCCGTGCGTCCGAACCCCGTGGCGATCTCATCCAGTACGAGCAGCAGCCCGTGCTCGTTACATAGACCACGCAGCAGCGCGACGCACTCGGGCGCGTAGACCCACATCCCGCCGGCGCCCTGCACGACGGGCTCCACGATCACCGCCGCCAGCTCGTGCGCGTGCGCATCAACCAGCTCGCTCACATGTGCGGCCCAGCGCTCGTCCAGGCCGGCGTCGAACCCGCCGGGCGGACGTTCGGCGAACACGTGTTCCGCCAGCACGCCCCTGAACAGGCTGTGCATCCCACCAACCGGGTCGCACACGGCCATCGCTCCGAACGTATCGCCGTGATAGCCGCCCTTCACGGTCAGCAGCCGCGTGCGGTCGGTGTGCCCAAGCGCGCGCTGGTACTGGAACGCCAGCTTGATCGCGACCTCGACCGACACCGACCCCGAGTCTGCGAAGAACACTCGTTCGAGACCCTCGGGCGCGAGCTCGACCAGACGCTCGGCCAAGCGTATCGCGGGCTCGTGCGTGAGCCCGCCGAACATCACGTGCGCCATCTTCTCCAACTGCTGGTGCACGGCCGCATCGAGCACAGGGTGGCGGTAGCCGTGGATCGCGCACCACCACGACGCCATCCCGTCGATCAGTTCACGCCCGTCCGCCAGCCTCAGGCGCACGCCCTGCGCGGACACGACCGGCAGCGGCTGCGGTGGCGCGGCGGGCAGCCCACCGTACGGATGCCACACGCGCTCGCGATCGAGCGCCAGCAGCGCCTGCCAGTCGTTCAGGTCCGAGTCCTAGTCCTCGTAGACGACGAAGTCCCGCTTACGCGCACCGCACACCGGACAGAACCACGTATCGGGGATGTCCTCGAACGACGTCCCCGCGGGGATGCCCCCGTCCGGGTCGCCTTCGTCAGGGTCATAGATGTAGCCGCAGGACTCGCAGATCCAGCGTTGCAGGGTCTTGGTTGCGCTCATACCGGAAGACTACCGACCGCCCCACTGACAGGTAGGGTCAATCGATGGATTCCCGCATCCCCGACGATCGACCGGCCCCCGGCGAGGACCACAACCCCGGCACCCCCACCCGACCGCGCCAGGCCGCGACGGTGATCCTGCTGCGCGGCGGCGCCGAAACTCTGGAGATCCTGCTCGTGCGGCGCACGCCCGAGGCGACATTCATGGGCGGCGTCTGGGTGTTTCCCGGCGGGGCCGTCGATGCCGGCGACGGTGATGGCGAGCGCGCCCACCGCGCCGCGGCGATCCGCGAGCTGCGTGAGGAGGCGTCGATCGCGCTCGAACACCCGGACGTGCTCGTGCCGTTCGCGCGCTGGATCACCCCCGCCGAGGTCAGGGTCCGCTTCGACACGTACTTCTTTCTCGCGCCCCTACCCGACGGCCAGGAGCCCCAGATCGACGGCGAGGAGTGCGTCGACCTCGGCTGGTTCACGCCCCAAGCCGCACTGGACGCACATGCCGCCGGTGAGATCGTGCTCGTGTTTCCGACCATCAGGAACCTCGAGCAGCTCGCCCCGTTCTCCTCGACCGAGGCCCTGCTCGCGCACGCACGCGAGCTCGTGGTCGAGCCGATCCTGCCGAAGGTGATCGTCGAGGGCGACTCAGCCCGCGTGCTGCTCCCCGGCGAGCCCGGCTACTGAGACTGTTGCGCGGCGACTATGTGCGTGACGGCGTTGATCAGCGCGAGGTGCGTAAACGCCTGCGGATAGTTGCCGAGATGGCGTCCGCTCGAAGCCTCCAGCTCCTCCCCGTACAGCCCCAGCGGCGAGCCGTACGCCAGCAGCCGCTCGCACAGGTGTTCTGCCTCGCGATGCTCACCGATCTCCGACAGCGCCGACACCAGCCAGAACGAGCAGATCAAGAACGTACCCTCCTCCCCGCTCTGCCCGTCGTCGGTCTCTCCCGTGCGATAGCGCAACACGAGCCCGTTTTCGGTCAGCTCATCCTTGATCGCGCACACCGTCGCACGCACGCGTTCGTCCTCGGGCGGCAGAAATCGCACGAGCGGGACCAGCAGGTTGGAGGCGTCGAGCGCGTCCGTGTCGTAGTGCTGGCGAAACACCCCCCGCTTGTCGACGCCCTTCCTGAGGATCTCATCGCGGATCTCATCCGCCAGCGCCTGCCAGCGTTCGGCGCGCTCCGGCTCTCCGCGCCGTTCGGCCAGGCGCGCGCCGCGGTCCATCGCCACCCAACACATCAGCTTCGAGCTGACGTAATGCCTTGGCTCGCCCCTCGCCTCCCAGATCCCCTGGTCCGGCTCGCGCCACACCTTTTCGGCGCTGTGCACCTGGTCGATCAGCACCGGCCACAGCCGCTCGGGGATGTGGTCGCGCTGCTTGGCGTGCAGGTACACCGAGTCGAGCACCGCCCCATACACATCGTTCTGACGCTGGTCGTACGCGCCGTTACCGACCCGCACCGGCCGCGCACCCTCATACCCCTTCAGGTGATCCAGCGTCGACTCCTTCAGGTCCATCTCGCCGGTGATTCCATACATGATCTGCAGCGAACCGTCCTCGTTGCGCTGCAGGTCGGCAACGTACTGCACGAAGTCGTCCGCCTCCCAGTCCAGCCCCAGCGCGTGCAACCCCCACAGCGTGAACGACGCGTCACGCATCCAGCAGTAGCGGTAGTCCCAGTTGCGTTCGCCCTTCGGCGTCTCCGGCAGCGAGGTCGTCGGTGCGGCCACGAGCGCGCCCGTGGGCATGAACGTCAGGCCCTTGAGCGTCAGCGCCGAGCGCTGCAGGTGCAGACGCCACGGATGATCGGGATATGTACCGTCGCCCAGCCAGGTGCGCCAGAAGTGACTCGTGTCGTTGAGGCACTCCTTCGCCTGCTTGGCCGTGCGCGGACCGCCTCGCGCCTCCGTCCAGGAGATCGCGCAAAAGCGCTGCTCTCCTTCGGCCATCGTGTGGCGAGCGTGCACCCGATTGCCCTCGATCCCCATGCGTATGTCGCTGAACAGCCTGAACGAAGGGGTCTCGCCGTCGCTTGTGTCCAGTGCATAGCCGCCCTCCTTGCCGGTGTCCACGACACTCCACTGCGCGGGCGTGGCGCCGTAGTCGAGCATCGGCTCGCACACGACCTCCAGCTGCACTTGTCCCTGCACGCATTCCACCCACCGCACGAGCAGATGGTCGGCGTCGAAGTCCGTCGGCGCGCGCGTATGACTGGTGCCGTGCTTGTTGTCGTGCCATTCGCCGATCGTCATTCCGTCGAGCGTCCGCAACCACCCCTGCGGGGTCATCCAGGTCGTCTCGATCAGGTTCGTGCCCGGGATATACCGTCGGCCGATGGGCACATATGTGCCGTACGGACCGACCCTGAAGCTCCCCGCGCCACGATCGAGCATCGCCCCGAACACTGACGGCGAGTCGAAGTGCGGCAGGCACATCCACTCGATCGACCCGTCCGAGGCGACCAGCGCGCCGGTGTGACAGTCCGACAGGTAGCCGTAATCGGCGATCGGCGGAAACGGCGAGGACGAGGACACGGCCGCCGGCGTGCCCGGCGAGGACAGACCCGAGCGCGCGGGCGCGCCCGACGCGGACGTGTTCCCCGCCTCTGAACCGGATGCGGTGGCACCCGCCGGCGTTGGCCCGGTCCTCACATCGGATCCGGTGGCATCCGCCGGCGTTGTTGTTGGCCCGGTCCCCGCGTCGGATGCGGCGCCGAGCGAGCTCACCAGTCGAAGCTTTCGAACGTGGGCCGCGGCACACCCGCGGGCAGGACCTGCTCGTCGTCGAGCTTGTCCAAGTGCGCCGCGAGCGTGACGCTCGCCAGCGGGAGCATCGACTCCGACACGTCCGGCCAGACCGCTTCGAGCAGCTCGCGTTCGGTGCGCAAGCCCTTGCTGAGCGCGAGCATCAGCGCGTGCTCGCGGTCGAGACGATGGTTGACGTACTCCTCCAGCTTGCCATCCGCGTCCCACACGATCGGACCGTGGCCGGGGCAGATCACGTTGAAGTCTTCGCGCAGCCGCAGCCGCGTCAGGGCGAGCATGTAGTGAGACATCGAGCCGCGGTGCGGGGCGATGTAAACGCTGCCTTCACCGAGCACCGCGTCGCCGGTGAAGCAGGCGCCGTCCGCGATCAACGCAAAATGATCGGAGGCGTGCCCCGAGGTGGCCACCGGGTAGAACGGCCCGAAGCGCACGCCCTCCTCCAGTTCCACGTCCACCCTGCCGCGCCCGCCCGCCAGTGGCGCGGGATAGCGCGCGAGCAACTCCGGCACGGCCTCGGAGTGGTCCTCGTGGTCATGCGTGAGCACGACGCCGCCCAGCCCGCCTCGGGCATCGACCGCCGCGTACAGGCGCTCCACGTGCGACTCGATCTGCGGGCCCGGGTCCACAACCCACGCCGGCCGGCGCCCCACGACCCAGGTGTTCGTGCCCGACAACGTAAACGGTCCGGGGTTGGGCGCGCGCAGACGCAGGATGTCGTAGTTCCTCAGCAGGTCGGCATCTGAACCAGACTCGGAGACGATCTGCTCGTCGGGATCGGACGGAAACGGCGTGCTCACGGGCGCGACGTTAGCTGACAGGGCAGTTCCGGCGACTGCTCGTGGACAATTAGAATGGATCGAGCGGCGACCAGATACGCGCAATCAGCGAAGATCGGCCTCTGGGGAAGCTAGGCCCCTGGGGAAGCTCGGCCCCTGGGGAAGCTCGGCCCCTGGGGAAGATGGGCCCCTGGGGAAGCTCGGCGGGCGCTCGGGGACTATGCGGCCACGTAACGCTTGCTGGACCGGCGCTCCTCGGGCACTGTGACCACATCCCAGCACAGCCCTAGGCGGGCCATCGTGCGAATCACGAGCGCGGAGATGTCAGGCTGGCGCCAGCTGAGACCGTGACTGGCGGAGGTCGGAAAAGCATGGTGGTTGTTGTGCCAAGCCTCTCCCAACGTCGGCAACGCCAACCAGAGCAGGTTGCGCGAATGATCCTCCGTGGCGTAATCGCGGCGCCCGAAGAAGTGGCACAGCGAGTTGATCGAGTAGGTCATGTGGTGCAGCACGAGCATTCGTACGGCGCCACCCCACAGCAGGCCCGTGAGACCGGCGCGCAGCGAACCCCCAATGGCGTATCCGAGTCCGAACGCGGCGGCGAGACCGACCACCGTCCACACAAAGAACGTGCGATCCACGAACGACACGACCGGGTCGGCGAGCAGGTCTGGCGCATACCGCTCGCGCGAGCCGCGCTGGGTGTGGATGAACAGCCAGCCGACGTGTGCGTGCGCGAGCCCCCGCAGCGCCCCGCGCCAGCCGACGCCGTGGTCGACGTGCGGGCTGTGCGGATCTCCCTCACGGTCGGAGAAGGCGTGGTGCTTGCGATGGTCTGACACCCAGGAGATGACCGGTCCCTCGATCGCGGCGGACCCCAGCACGGCGAACACCCCGCGTACCGCGGGTGAGGTCTTGAAGCTGCGATGCGTGAACAGTCGATGAAATCCAACGGTTATGCCGAGTCCGGTGAGCAGATACATGATCGCGAACACAGCCAAGTCGGACGGGTGCAGCAGCCCATCCCACAGCTGCCAGCCGACGAAGAACAGCGCGAGGATCGGCCCGATGGTGATCAACCCTGTGAGCACGCGATCGAGCGTCTCGTATTCAGCGGGCTGAACATCGTCTGGCCCGGGGACCCTGCTGACCGGACCGTCCAGAATATTTTCGTCGCTCATGTTGCTATCAAGCAAGTTATCAGCGTGATCCTTAGGCTGCGTAACCGCGATGTGGCTGCCACCCCCCTCACATACCACGACCCACCCGTGCACCAGACGGCGTCAACCTGCCCGGCACACGGGCGGCCGCGAGCGCACACGATGCTCAAGCGTTGTTCGCATCACCCGATACGCCGGCGGCTGCGAGCCTACAGGAGGCTCAACCATTGTTTGCCCAGCCTGAGCCACTGCGCCGCGAGCTCGCGCGCGCTCTCCCCGTACGCCCGTTCGCGCTGCGCTTCTGGGATGACTCGGAGCTGGCTCCCACAGAGGCGGGCGGGCCCGTGTTCACGGTGCGCTCTCCAGCCGCCGTCGCGCATCTGTTGCGCGCGCCGGGGCAGTTGGGTCTCGGACGGGCCTATGCGGCGGGCGAGCTGGAGGCCGATGACCTCGACCGTGTGATCGGCCTGCTCGACACATTCCAGGCGCCCCCGATCGATCGCGCGACACGCGCGCGCCTGACGCTGGCCGCCGTACGTGCGTGCGGTCTGACGCGGCCACCGCATATTCCCGCCGGCGAGCTGCGCCCGCGCGGTGCTCGCCACAGCCGCGAGCGCGACGAGCGCGCCGTGCGCCACCACTACGACGTCTCCAACGACTTCTTCAAGCTGTTCCTCGACGCCTCGATGACCTACAGCTGCGCCTTGTTCTCCCGCGGCGCCGGCACGCTTGAGGAGGCCCAGCTGGCCAAGCGCGAGCTGGTCTGCACGAAGCTCGCCCTGCAGGAGGACGAGCGCCTGCTCGACGTCGGTTGCGGCTGGGGCAGCTTCGTGCTGCACGCCGCGGCCCGCCACGGGGTGCGCGCGGTGGGTATCACCCTCTCTCCCAACCAGGCCGAGCTCGCGCGCCGGCGAGTGACGAAGGCGGGCCTGGAGGACAGGGTCGAGATCCGGCTGGGCGACTACCGTGACCTGGGAAGCAGCGAGCGCTTCGACGCGATCGCGAGCATCGGCATGGTCGAGCACGTCGGCTGCAACCGCATCGACGAGTACGCGCGCCTGCTCGCGGGTCTGCTGGAGCCAGACGGGCGGCTGCTGAATCACGGCATCGCCCGCCTGCGCCACGGCGACCCCGAGGCGGGCCCGTTCTCCGAGCGCTACGTCTTCCCCGACGCCGCCCCTCTGCACCTGTCTCGCATCCAGCTCGCGCTCGAGCGCGCGGGAATCGCCACCGATCACGTCGAGGGGCTCGCACAGGATTACGTCGACACGCTCTCCGCCTGGATCGATCGCCTTGACTCAAACCGCGAGCAGGCCGAGCGCCTCGCCGGCGGCGAGCGCCTGCGGGTCTGGCGCCTGTATCTGCGCGCGGCCCGCAACGGCTTTCAGACGGGCTTTACTTCGATCTACCAGGTGCTCGGCCACCGCTCTTAAGCAGCGGCCGAGCGAGCGCCGCGACGCTCCTAACGGCCCCCGGAGCGCACCGTGTCTCTGCTGGAAGCGCCGCGCCGGCCGCGATTGCGTCCCCGCCCCGCGCCCTGGGAGCGCTCCACATCCCTGCCGGAAGCGCCGCGGCCTCCCTCGCCGCGACCTCCCCCGCCGCGGCCTCGATCGCCCCCCGTCTCGCGCTGGGAAGAGCGGGCGCCGCGCTGCCCGGTGGCATCGCTCGGCAGTCCGCCCAGCTCCAGCTCGCGATGCAGTCCCAGGCCGCTCACCATGCCCGCCAGCTCGCGGGCCTGGTCGTGGGTCACGAGCGTGACGCCCACGCCACTGGCTCCCGCGCGAGCAGTGCGTCCGATGCGGTGCACGTAGTCCTCGCGCGTACCCGGAATGTCGTAGTTGATCACGTGCGTGATTCCTACGACGTCGATCCCGCGCGCGGCGACGTCCGTGGCCACGAGCGTGTCGACCACTCCCGCCTCGAAGTTGGCGAGCGCGCGCTCGCGCTGACCTTGAGACTTGTCGCCGTGCATCGCCACGGCCTGCACCTTGCTGGCCGCGAGCCGTTTGACGAGCCGGTCGGCGCCGCGCTTGGTGCGCACGAACACGAGCGTCAGCCCGCGCTCGGACTCGCTCAGCTCGGACACCAGCTTCGCGACCTTCCCCTCGTGAGAGACCGTCACGAACCGGTGCTCGACGTCTGCATTGCGCTCCTGCGAGTGCGCGTGCTCGTGACGGCGCGGATTCGAGGTGTACGCCTTGGCGATCCGCCCCACCTCGCCCTGGAGCGTGGCGCTGAACAGCAGCGTCTGACGCTCGCGCGCGGTCATCTTCACGATCCGGTCGACGACCGGCTTGAAGCCCATGTCGAGCATCCTGTCGGCCTCGTCGAGCACGAGCAGCCTGACGCGGTTCAGCGAGACGTCCTTGCGGTCGATCAGGTCGAGCAGCCGCCCCGGCGTCGCGACGAGGATGTGGGCGCGCGCGGCGATCCGCGCCTGCTTGACGATGCCGGCGCCGCCGTACACGGCCGCGATCGACAGTGCGCGCGAGTGTGCGATCTCGCGCAGATCGTCGACGATCTGACTTGCCAGCTCGCGCGTGGGCGCCAGGACAAGCGCCGAGGGTCGCACGTCGGTGCCCTTCAACCGTTCGACCATCGGGATTCCAAACGCAAGCGTCTTGCCCGATCCGGTCGGTGACTGGGCCAGGACGTCGTGGCCGGCAAGCACGTCTGGGATGACCATCTTCTGGACGGCAAACGGCTGGGTGATCTCGCGCTTGGCAAGCTCACTTGCGACGACCTCGGACACGCCGAGGTCGGCGAACGTTTCATGCTTCATGTGTTGGTGCTCCTTCTCTGGCGACTTACGTGTCGCCGCTGCGGATGGAGATTCAAACTGACCCCATCCGCGCTTATCGAAGCGCCAACAAAGACAAAGAACCTCGCGGGCGACTTCGCCGCCCGGTGGGGCCACCGTAGCAGGGGATGGTGGTCGTGCCCGCATGCGGGCACGACGGGACGGCCGCATGCGGCCGTCCCTGGAACCGCGCATGCGCGGTTCCACCGAGCGGTGCATGCACCGCTCGGCCCTACTCCAAGCTGGCCATCACGTGCTTGACGACCGTGTAGTCCTCCAGCGAGTACACGCTCAGGTCCTTGCCGTACCCGGACTCCTTAAAGCCGCCGTGGGGCATCTCCGAGACGAGCGGTATGTGGTCGTTGATCCACACGCACCCGAACCGCAGCGCCCTGCTCACGCGCAACGCGCGGCCGACGTCCCTGGTCCATACCGAGGAGGCCAGCCCATAGCGCGTGGCGTTCGCCCAGGCGATCGCCTGCTCCTCGTCTGAGAACCGCTGCACGGTGATCACCGGCCCGAATATCTCGCGCTGGATCATCTCATCGTCCTGCTCCAGGCCCGCAACCACCGTGGGCTCCAGGTAAAATCCCGGCCGGTCAGGCGCGTTGCCGCCGGTGACGACCTCCGCACGCTGAGACCTTCGCTCCAGGAAGCCCTCCACGCGCTCGCGCTGTTTGGCCGAGTTGACCGGCCCGAGCGTCGTCTCGGGCGCGAGCGTATCGCCGATCTGCAGGCCCTGTGCCTGCTCTGCCAGACCGGCGACGACGTCGTCGTAGACCTTCGCCCCGGCCAGCACCCGCGTGGCGGCGGTGCAGTCCTGACCGGCGTTGTAGTAGCCGGTGCCCGCGATCGTCTCCAGGGCGCTCTGCAGGCTCACGTCGTCGAACACGACCACCGGCGCCTTGCCGCCCAGCTCGAGGTGAACCCGCTTGAGCGTGTCCGCGGCCGTACGGGCGAGGTGCTTGCCGGTGTCGACCGAGCCCGTGAGCGCGAGCATGTCGACGTCGGGGTGGTTGATCAATGCCTCCCCCGTCGGCCGGCCCGGGCCGGTGACGACGTTCAGCACCCCCTTGGGCAGGATGTCGGCGGCCAGCTCGGCGAACCTCAGGGTGCTCATCGGAGTGGTCTCCGCGGGCTTCAGCACAACCGTGTTCCCGGCCGCGAGGGCGGGGGCGAATTTCCAGATGGCCATCATCAGCGGGTAGTTCCACGGCGTGATCTGCCCGATCACACCAACCGCTTCGCGGCGCGTGAACGAGGTGTATCCCTCCATGTACTCGCCCGCGGCCCTGCCCTCCAGGCAGCGCGCGGCGCCCGCGAAGAACCGCAGGTTGTCGGCCATCACCGGCAGCTCGTCGTTTGAGACCGCCGCGATCGGCTTGCCCGCGTTCAGCGCCTCCATGCGAGCGATCTCCGGTGCGTGCTGCTCCACCAGGTCGGCCAGCGCGAGCAGTGCCTGCGCCCGCTGAGCGGGCGTCGTCGTCGACCACTTGACAAACGCCTTGCGCGCGGCCCTCACCGCGCGATCGACGTCCTCGGCGGTGGACTTCGACGCCCGCGCCAGCTCCTCTCCGGTGGCCGGGTTCAGGACCGGTTCGCTCTCGCCGTCGGAGGCGATCTGCTCACCGTCGATGAAATTGTGGAGTGCCTCTGTCGCAGTCGCCATGCCGTCCTCTCGTTCAGGTCCTCGTTTGCCCTGCCTGCACCAAACGCACCGAAGCCGCTCCGTCGGGCGAGTCCGCAGCCTCGGCCTCGATCCCGGTCAGCGCCTCGATCACCGCCGGATGCGTGATCTCTCCACCCTGCACGTTCAGCCCCATCCGCAGCCCCGGGTCCTCGGCCATCGCCGCTCCCGGTCCCTTGTCCGCGAGCGCCAGCACGTATGGCAGCGTCGCGTTCGTCAGCGCGTACGTCGAGGTGATCGGCACGGCGCCGGGCATGTTCGTCACGCAGTAGTGGGTGATCTCGTCGACCTCGTACGTCGGCTCGGAATGCGTCGTCGGACGTGAGGTCTCAAAGCACCCGCCCTGATCGATCGACACATCCACGAGCACCGCGTGCCTGCGCATCAGCTTCAACTGCTCGCGCGTGACCACGTGCGGCGCGCGCCCGCCGTGGACGAGCACAGCGCCGATCACCAGATCCGCGAGCCCCAGCATCTCCTCGATCGCCAGCGTAGATGAGTACACGGTCGAGGCACGCCCGGCGAAGGCGACTTCCAACTCACGCAGCCGGTCGATCGAGCGGTCGAACACGAACACGTCGGCCTGCATCCCGATCGCGATGATGGCGGCGTTCATCCCAACCACACCGCCGCCGATCACGAGCACCGTCGCCGCCGCCACGCCCGGTACCCCGCCCAGCAGAATCCCCCGCCCCCCGAGCGGCTTCTCCAGCATGAACGCCCCCGCCTGCGTGGCGATCTTGCCCGCGACCTCGCTCATCGGCGCCAGCAGCGGCAGCCGCCCCTGTCCGTCCTCGACCGTCTCATACGCGATGCACCTCGCGCCCGAGCGTTGCAGTCCGCGCGCCAACTCCGGCTCGGCCGCGAGGTGCAGGTAGGTGAACAGCGTCTGTCCCGCGCGCAACATCTCCACCTCGACCGGCTGGGGCTCCTTGACCTTCAACACCAGCTCGGCCTGCGCGAACACCGTCTGCGCGTCTGGAACGATCTGAGCGCCCTGCGCGGCGAACTGCTCATCGGCCATCGCGCTGCCCACGCCCGCGCCGACTTGAATCAGTACCTCGTGCCCGCGCGAGCACAGCTCGCGCACTCCCGCAGGAGTGATCGCGACGCGATACTCGTCCGGCTTGATCTCACTGGGAACCCCGACCCTCATCGTGCCAGCTCCCGGCCGCGCAACGCCAGCCAGAACTCGATGCGATCGCGCGCGTTGTTGAAGTCGCGCCCCGTCAGCTGCTCGACGCGCCTGATCCGGTAGCGCAAAGTGTGGCGGTGACAGTAAAGGGCGCTCGCCGCTCGCTCCCAGTGGCCGTTGTTCTCGATGAACACGTCCAGCGAGCGCAGCAGCTCGTCGCCGTACTCACCCTCGCCCTGCTCGACCGGACCCAGCACGCCACGACAGTAGGACATCAGCGCGTCGTCGTCCTGCAACGACAGCAGCAGCTGGAAGGCGCCAAGGTCCTTGTAGGAGGCGATCGTCTCGGACGTGTCCCCGTTGTTGCGCAGCCGTGCGGCCTCCAGCGCGCAGCGCGCCTCGTGGAAGCTCAGACGCAGCGAGTGTGTCGCCGCGGGACGGCTGGCGGCTGCGCCCACCTCCCCCAGGCGCGCAGCGAGCTCTGAGCGGATGCGCACCGCGAGCTCGACCGGATCGGGCTCGACGCCGTCTATGTGGATGACCGCGCACAGCAGACCCGCGCGGATCGCGACCAGGCTGGGCACCTCCGCGCGCGCAAGCGCCCGTTCCAGCAGTGGCGCCGCAACGGCCGGGTCTCCCAGCGAGAACGCCAGCACGGCCGCCTGCTCGCCGATTCCAAACGGGCGCAGCTTGGCCTGCAGCTCTTCCGGATAGAGGTTGCCCGTCAGGGCTTCGGCGAGCACGTCCCCCGCCATGCTGCGCTGCAGCATCTCGTACCGTTCGTCGACCAGCTGCGCGAACACGCGCTCGGTGATCGCGATGAACGGCAGGTCGTACGGAACCTCGAACACGGGGAAATCGCGTTTGCGCGCGGCGTTCACCAGCGCGACCGGCATCCGCTTGTGGGCGAAGCCCGTGCCGAAGCCCAGGCCTGCGATCTCGTGCTCAACCAGACGATCGATCAGCTCGTGCTGAACTTTGGGGCCATCGAGTTGAATGCCGGTGGTGAGCAGCAGCTCGCCACCCTTCAGCCATGGCGTTGGATCGATCAGCTCGGTGATGTGCACCCAGCGCACGTGCGCCTTGGCGGAGCCCTGCCCACAGGCGAGCTCCAGGCCCAGCTCGGCGATCAGGCTCTCGACTGTGAGCTCCACTGTGACATCCGTTCCGACGCCTCGCTCAGCACCGGGCGCAGGATCGACTCGATTTCCTCGAACTGCTCCTCGCCTGCGATCAGCGGCGGGGAGAGCTGCACGATCGGCTCGCCGCGGTCGTCGGTCCGGCAGATCAGCCCACGGCGGTACAGCTCACCGGAGAGGAAGCCCCGCAGCAGCTCCTCGGCTTCCTCGTGGTCGAACGTCTGCTTTGTGCCTTTGTCCTTGACCAGCTCGATCGCGTGGAAGTAGCCGGCGCCGCGCACATCCCCCACGATCGGCAGGTCACGCAGGCCGTCGAGCACCTCGCGCAGGCGAGATTCGCGTGCGAGTACCTGCTCGCACAGTCCCTCGCGCTCGATCACCTCGATGTTCGCCAGCGCCACCGCACACGCGACCGGGTGACCGCCGAAGGTGAAGCCGTGGTTGAAGATCGCCTTGCCGTGCAGAAACGGCTCCGCCACACGGTCTGAGGCGACCACCGCACCCAGCGGCGCGTACGCGGAGGTGATGCCCTTCGCGGTGGTGATCATGTCGGGCTCGTAGCCGTAGCGCTCGCAACCGAACCAGTGCCCGATGCGCCCCCACGAGCAGATCACCTCATCGGAGATCAGCAGCACGCCGTGGCGGTCGCAGATCTCGCGCACGCGTTGGAAGTACCCGTCCTGAGGGATGAAGCAGCCGCCGCCGTTCTGGACGGGCTCGAGGATCACCGCGGCCACCGTGCCGGGGCCCTCGAACTCGATCGCCTCCTCGATCGCGTCCGCCGCCCAGAGTGAATCGCGGTCCTCTTTCCAACGGTAGGAGTTGGTATTCGGCACGTGCACCCCACCGGGGGTGAGCGGTTCGAACGGTTCGCGCAGCGGGGTCAGCCCGGTCGCGGTCAGCGCGCCCATCGAGGTCCCGTGGTAGGCGAGCTTGCGCGAGATCAGCTTGTGACGCCTGGGCTCGCCGCGCGCGGCGTGATAGGCCTTGGCGAGCTTCCACGCCGACTCGACCGCCTCCGAGCCGCCGGAGGTGAAGAACACGCGGTTCAGGCTCCCCGGCGCGAGCTCGGCGATGCGCGCCGCCAGCTCGATCGAGCGCGGATGGGCGTAGCTCCAGTTGGTGTAGAACCCGAGCTCCTGCGCCTGCCTGGCGCCGGCCTCGCCCAGCTCGGCGCGCCCGTGACCGACGTTCACGCAGTACAGCGCGGACAGCCCGTCGAGATAACGCTTGCCGTGCTCGTCATAGACGTAGCAACCCTCGCCCCTGACGATCACCGGGACCTCCGCGCCTTCCTCGTAGGCGCCCATCCGCGTGAAGTGCATCCACAGGTGGCGCTTTGCGAGTTGCTGAAGCCCGCTCTCCGCTCGATCTTGACCGGCGCTCGGTTGACCCGCGCTCGGACCGGCGCTCACCGGAGCCTGGCCCTCGAGGGCCTGCTCGCTCAGACCTGTGCTCGTCGGTGTGATTGCCATCGCACTCTCCTCTCGGACGCGTCTCATTCAGCTAGACACTCAGGACAACCGTACTCCTACAAGATGTCCAGCTCAAGGCGCTGCCCGTTCAACAAGCTCATGTTCCATTGTACGAGATGTACAACGCAAGCCGTACGTTTTGGGAATCGCGCCCATTGTGCTCTCACGGGTCGAGGACGTAGCGTTTGTCACGACCTTTTCCGAGAGGAGTTCCAATGGCCAGTGCAAGCGTCGCCTCATCCGCAACTCCCGAGCCTTCGGGGGTGATGGACAAGGGTCTGAAGAAAAACGCGATCGGCTACCTCTCGAACATTGTGATCGGGGTGGCCTCGACGGCGCCGGCCTACTCGCTGGCGGCGACGCTCGGCTTCATCGTCGTGGTCAAAGGCGTCGGCGTACACGCGCCCGCGGTGATGCTCGTCGCGTTCGTCCCGATGCTGCTGGTCGCCTCGGCCTACAAATACTTCAACCGCGCCGACCCCGACGCGGGCACGACGTTCGCGTGGACCACGCGCACGTTCGGGCCCTCCACGGGCTGGATGAACGGCTGGGCGATCTTCCTTTCGGACGTGATCGTGATGGCCTCGCTGGCGGACATCGCGGCGATCTACACCTTCCAGCTCTTTGGCTTCACCGAACTCGGCGAATCCAAAGCGGCGATCGTCATCGCCGCGGTCGCGTGGATCGCGATCATGACCTGGATCTGCTATCGCGGCATCGAGCTCTCGGCGCGCATCCAGCAGGTCCTGCTCAGCGCCGAGGTGCTCATCCTCGGGGTGTTCGCGGTGGTCGCGTTCGTCAAGGTCTACGGCAGCCACCCGCCGAGCGGCTCGATCAAGCCGTCGCTCGATTGGATCAACCCCTTCGCGATGAGCTTCGGCGACCTGGTAGTCGCGCTGCTGCTCGCGGTCTTCATCTACTGGGGCTGGGATTCCGGGGTGGCGGTCAACGAGGAGTCCGAGGACCCGGCAGAGGGCCCGGGCAAGGCCGCGGTCATGTCCACGATCCTGCTCGTGCTGATCTACGTCGTCGTCTCGGCGGCCGCCCAGTCCTTCCACGGGGTTGGCTTCCTGTCAAACGAAGCCAACCAGGAAGACATCCTCAAGGCGCTCGGGGCGGGCGTGTTCGGCGAACCCCTGAACAAGCTGCTGATCATCGCGGTGCTGACCTCGGCATCGGCCTCCACGCAGACGACGATCCTGCCGACCGCCCGCACCACGCTGTCGATGGCGCACTGGAAAGCCGTCACCAGCCTGCTCGCCCGGGTCCACAAACGCTACCTCACGCCGACCGTCTCGACGCTCGGCTTCGGCGCCCTGGCGATCATGGTCACGATCGCCCTGCTGCTGCTCTCCGCAAGCGTGCTTTCCGACTCGCTCACGGCGATCGGCTTCCCGATCTGCTTCTACTACGGCTTCACCGGCGTGGCCTGTGCCTGGTACTTCCGGCGCGAGCTGAAAGAAAGCACGCGCAACCTGCTGCTGCTCGGCGTCGGCCCGATGCTGGGCGGCCTGATGCTGTTCGGCATCGGCATCAAGGCGGCGTTCTACTACTCACATACGGCCAACGTCGAATCCAAGCCGATCCTCGGCATCACGCTGCCGCTGTGGATGGGCATCGGCGGGATGCTCCTCGGCGCCGTCATCATGCTCGTCTCCCGCCCATACTTCCGCGAGTTCTTCTCGCGCAAGACTGAAACCGCACCCCCCGACGTGCTCCACCAGCCACCCCCAACCGAGCCCGTTCCGGCGCGGGTGGACTTCTGAAGCCGGGGGGCCACGCCGCCCGTCACGGGGACATGGCGCTCACACACCACGGTTGGAGGGACCGTCGTTGTGAGCGCCGTGAGACGGGGCCGCTCAGCTCAGCTCAGCTCCATGACCCCATGCGGCGAGCCCAGCTCCGCCAGGCGATCAAGGAACGGCTTCGGCGGGAACGCCTCCGGGCCGAGCACACCGGTGCCCCGCCACAGCCCCTCGTTGAGCAACTCCAGCGCGACCACGGGGTTGACCGCCGTCTGCCAGACAACCGCCTGACTGGCGTACTCGCGCATCGTCGTCTCGTTGTCGACCACGTGGTACAGGTAGGTCGAGCGCTCGCCACCATCCACACCGGTGCCCGTCACCCATGTGCCGGCGCAGGTGCGCCCGGTCATCCGCTCGCCGAGCGTCGCCGGGTCCGGTAGCGCGGCCGCCACGACATCGCGTGGAGCAACCTGCTGCCCGCGCACCGTCACCGGCTCGGTCGAGTCCAGCCCGAGCTTGTGCAGGGTCTGCAGCACATCGATGAACTCCTGGCCGAGCCCGTACTTGAACGTCACCCGCTCGCACGTGACCCATCTCGGGATCAGCACGACCTCCTCGTGCTCGACGTTCACACACTCGACCTCGCCGATCCCCTCCGGGAACGTGAACGTCTCCGGCTCGGAGAACGGCGGGGTGGTGTAGAAGCCGCGCTCGCGCTCCCAGATCAGCGGCGGGTTCAGGCACTCCTCGATCGTCGTCCAGATGGAGAACGTCGGCGCGAAGTCATAGCCCTCGACGACCAGGTCCGCGCCGTCGCGCACGCCCACCTCGCGCACGTCGGAGAACAGCTCCTGCGCCGCGTAGGACGCGAACACATCGGACAGCCCCGGCTCCACCCCGATCCCGACCACAGCAAGCAGCCCGGCCTGCTCCCACGCCTCGTGGCGGGCGAGCTGATGCTCGCCCAACATCGTCCCCGGCAGCTCGTGCGGGCGCTGCGGATGGGGCTTTGACAGCGTCATCGCCATGTCCAGGTAGGTCACACGCGCGTCGAAGCAAGCACCGAAGATCGGCTCGTTGAAGCGCGGATCGCAGGCGTTCAGCACCGCGTCGGGCTTGGTCTGAGCGATCAGCCCCACCAGCTCGTCGCGATCCGAGGCGTCCACACGCTCGGCCGCGAAGCGATCGGGCTCGCCCAGCCGTGCGACCACCTCGTGCGCGCGCTTGGGCGAGACGTCGGCCATCACCACCCGCTCAAACGCGTCTCGTCGCTGGGCGATCGCCGCAAACGCCGCTCCCACACCGCCGGATCCCACCACGAGCACCCGCATGACCCAAGTGTGACACGACCTGGCTTGACGAACCCATATGCTGCCCGCTTCGATGGCGAGTGCGCTCCTCGACAAGCCGGTGCCTTCCTCCGCCGCCAAGCAGCCTGCCCGCTGGCCCTACGCCTCTCCCAAGCTGGGACGCGCCGAGCTCGCCTGGATCGTCCTCGCCGGGATCGTCCTCGCGGTGCTCACGAGCTGGCCGCTGATCCTGCACCTGCCCAGCCGCATCGCCCCAGACCTCGGCGACCCGGTGCGCACCGCCTGGCAGATCGCCTGGGTCGGGCACGCGATGCTCAACGACCCGCTGCACCTGTTCGACGCCAACGCCTTCTATCCCCACCCGCTGAGCCTCGCGTTCTCGGACTCCCTGCTCGGTTACGGCCCGGCGGCGTTCTTCGGTCACGGCACGGTCGCGGCGCTGGTCCGTTACAACCTGCTGTTCCTGTGGGCATGGTCGCTGTGCTTCGTCGGGGCGTATCTGCTCGGACGCGAGCTGGGGCTGAACAAGCTCGCCTCGAGCGCCGTGGGCATCGCGTTCGCCTACGCGCCATACCGTGTGACCGAGGCGGGGCATCTGCACGTGATCTCAAGCGGCGGGATCGCGCTCGCGCTGTTTCTGCTCCTGCGCGGCTATCGGCGTTCCTCACGCGGGCTCGTGCTCGCCGGCTGGCTGGTGTCGGCCTGGCAGGTGAGCCTCGGGTTCACGCTCGGCCTGCAGTACAGCTACCTGCTGGGCGTGCTCGCGCTGTTGGCGCTGTGGTACTGGTGGCGTGCCGGCCGATCTCCGATTCCTCGCCCGGCGTTGCCCCGGCGCCTGGTGGTCGTGACCTGCGTCGGGATGGCGATCTTCGGGGTGGTGGCGATCTATCAAGCCCGCCCTTACCTGAAGGTCGCCAGCGAGTACCCGACGGCCAAGCGCACGCTCAAGGAAGTCAAAACCTATTCCTCCGGGCCGGCGGCGCTGGTGTCGGCTTCCTCGGAGAACCGCGTGTGGGGCTCGGTCACCGCCCCCGCCCGCGCGCACGTGCACTCCAAGAACGAGGACGTGTTCTGGCCCGGCGGCCTGATCCTCGTGCTGGCTCTGACAGGGCTCGCGGCCGGGGTGTATACGCGCAGATTGCGCATTGGGCTGGCCGGCGGGATCGTCGTCTGCTCGGTCCTCGCAATGGGACTCGGTCTGACCGGAACCGGCTATCCCTACCGCCTGCTGTTCGACTATGCCCCGGGCTGGGACGGCGTGCGCGTGCCCGGCAGGGTGTTCACGACGGCGACGCTGCTCTATGCGCTGCTCGTCGGCGCGGGCGTGCAATGGCTGATGGGGCTCGTCGGCAGGATTAGATTCCCACCCGCCCAGCGCCAGGCACTGCGCGGGCTGCCCGTTCTGCTCGGCGTGATCCTGCTCATCGGCCTGCTCGGCGAAGGCGCGGGGCACCTCGCCCATCCGGTCGTGCCGCAGCCCAAACCCGCCGAGATCGGGCTGCCCGGACCGCTTCTGGACCTGCCCACCGACGGGGCCGCCGACCGCGTGTGGCAGTACTACTCGACCGACGGCTTCTACAAGATCCCGATCGGCAACAGCACGTTCGACATCCCCCAGGTCGACGATCTGCGCGGCGGCATGAGCGGCTTTCCCGACAAGGCCAGCATCGAGAAGCTGCGCTACTACGGCATCAAGACCGTCGTGCTGCATCTGACGATGCCCAAGCTGCCGGGCATCGTCGGGTATGCGCTCGCGGAGCCGCCGAATGTGCAGGCGGCCGCGGCCAAGCCGGTCGCGGGCCTGGGTGTCACCCGTCGCCGGGTGGGCTCGCTCGTGATCTATGAAATCGGGCCCGGCCCCAAGGCACTGCACGGCACGGACTGACCCATGGGCACGCATGACTGCGCTGGATCGGCGTCCTCGGTCACTCGTGTGCGGAGCACACCACGCGGGGTGGGCGGGCCTTTTCAATCTTGCCCAGCTTGCCCTGCGAGCCCATGGGAGCGCGACCGATATTCGAAGGAGCAATGGAAATGAGGCAGATCACCCGCAAACGCCTCGCGCTCGCCGCGATCCTGCTCGTCGGCCTGTCTTACGCAACCCTGATCCAAAGCTTTTCCTGGAATCAGACCTCCCACTACGACCTGATCCGCTCGCTGAACGTCGAACGCACGACGATCGACCAATATCAGGAAAACACGGGGGACAAGGCCTACTACAAGGGCAACTACTACTCCGCCCGCGCTCCCGGGTTGGCGCTGTTCGCGCTGCCGTTCTATGACGCGCTTAACCTCGTCGGCGCCGAATCGTGGACAGACGCGCATGTGGCGCCACCGAACCACCCGGGCGACGAGATGATTTACCTGATCGGCCTGTGGGCGAACGTGCTGCCGGGCCTGCTGCTGCTGCTGCTGGTATGGCGCGTGGCCGACCGCTTCGAGCCCGGCTACGGCGCGGCGGCGGCCGTCGCGCTGGGGCTCGGCACGATGGTGCTGCCGCTGTCGACGCTGCTGTTCAGCCACGTACTCACGGCGTTCCTTGGGTTTGGCGCGTTCGCACTCATGCTGCGCGAGCGCGATGGTCCGTCCAGCGCGATGCTGCTCGGACTCGCCGGTCTGGCGATGGGATACGCGGTCGCCTCCGAGTATCCGCTGTTCTTCGTCGCGGCCGTGCTCGGGCTGTACCTGCTCTCGCGCCGCGACGCGCTCACACCGCTGCTGATCGTGCGCCGCGCGGGCGCCTACATCCTCGGCGGCATCGTCGGCATCGTGCCACTGGCGCTCTACAACCACTACGCGTTTCACTCCTGGACGCATCTCGCCTACTCCAGCATCCCCCGCCAGCAGAAAGGCTTCTTCGGGATCTCCCTTCCCAGCCTGAAGGTGCTGGCCACGCTGCTGTTTGACTCGCGCGGGTTGCTCACGATCTCCCCGATACTGCTGCTCGGCGTGCTCGGCACGGTCCTGCTCTACCGACGCGGCAAGCGCGCCGAGGCGCTGACGATCACCGGCATCTGCCTGTGTTACGTCGGTTACAACTCCGGTTATTACCTGCCGTTCGGCGGCGGGTTCATGGGTCCGCGCTTCCTGACCACGATGCTCCCGTTCCTGGCGTTTCCGATCGCGCTCGCGCTCAAGCGCTGGCCGGGACCGACGGTCGCGCTGACAGCCGTCTCGATCGCGACCACGGTCATCGCGACGATCACCCATCCACTCGTCGGCTACGAGACCGAGACGGTCGTGTGGGCGCGCTACCTGCGCGAGGGGTTCTTCCAGCCGACGATCGCCTCCGCCTACGGCATGGGCCGCGGCTGGGGGGGCATCTGGCCTTTCCTGCTCGCTGCGGGCGGCGGGGTCGTGCTGGCCGCGTGGGCGACACCGCGCCTGCGCCTGTCCAACGCTACGCTCGGCTACGGTCTGCTCGCCCTGGTCGGGTGGTGCCTGTTCGCCGCGCTGGCGCCGACGGTGCTCGGCATCGACCACCAGGGCCTGCTCGACATCCAATCAGCCGGCGACCATACCGCCTTGAACCTGACCCTCCACGACGGCAGCCGCTATCCGCTGAAGGCGCTCGCCCCGATCGCAGCGGTGTTCGGGTTGCTGGCGCTGTGCGCGATGCGATTGCTGCGCAACGCGGGGGACGGACAGGTTTTCATCCGGCCGAAAATCCCCGCTTCGCGGGGGCGGCCCGATGAAAAGTCCGTCCCCGCTTAGCTGATCAGTTCTTCGCGAGCCTGACGTTGCTGCATTTGGTCGCATGCAGCTGGCGGCAGACGACGATGTACCCGGCGCGGGGCTGGTCGCGGGCGTTCATCAGCCCGGCGTCGAACCGCGTCGAGGCGTTGCCGCCGGTCCAGTCGTAGATGTACAGACGCTTGATCTGCGAACTCGAGCCGGCGACGGCGAACATGTACTTGAGCACCTTCGCCGCCCGCGTCAGACCGGAGCCGCGATTGTTGGGGAACGCCCCGCCGAACTGTACGATCCCGCCCGTCTCCGTCAGCCAGACCTGGCCGCCGAGAGCGCGCACCAGTTCGTGCGTCCGCCAGGATTCCAGGCGGTTGATGTCCGAGTAGTTGTGCAATCCCCAGATCTTCGGCATGATCGTCCGCAGGCGGCCGATCTCATGCTTGAATTCGGAGATGTATTCCAGGGTTGGGCCGATGTCTTGCGCGTCGAGCACGTCGAGCCCGATCGCCGTGCAGCCCCGGCATACGCGGATCAGCGCCTGGTAGTACTCCGCCGCCGCCACCGCCGACGGGCTCGCGAGCACTCCGGGAATGTAGCCGCGGTTGGCCTCGTCCCAGGACTGGTACTGGCGGACGTGGGGAAAGCGCTTGACGAATTTCTGCACGTCGTGCTGGTATTGGGCGACGCTCGGCATTCGCGTCGGCGTGTACTCGGAGTGGTAGAACGCCACCAGCACCTGCTCGTGCTGGGCTTCGGCAGCCCGGATCCAGACGATCGCCCTGTCGAGCGAGTATGAGTGCACGACCGCGTCATAGGGAGCGATGTAGCGGACGATTTTCGTGTGCAGCTGCTGCCACTGCGGATTGCTGAACATCTCGCCCTGCTCGTCGCCTATGCCCGTCAGGTATGAGGCCGCCGCGTGCGCGCGCGGCGCCTTGGCCTTGCCGACCGCGCTGGGCACGAGCAGCAGGCCAACCGCCAGCGCAAGCGGGATCGCGAGCATGGCAAGCAGTTGGGGAAGTCTGGGTCGCCGGCGTGATCGTGTCATGTCGCTCCTGGAACAGCGGTCGAGGCGCAGGGTTGCGCCGCGGGGTTGCGCGATCCTAATAGCTTTACGCCACCCTCACTCTGGGTCCTGCACCGTTTACCCGACCTTTACTTCGAGACCTCATCGACCTCGGGCGCCTGCCCGCGCAGGGTCGGGTCAGCGACGATGCGGATGTCCACCCCCGGCAGCCCGCGCAGCAGACGCGTCAGCAACGAATCGTTCAGGCGACGCAGGCCACGGCGCTGCGTTGGAGCGCCCATCAGCACGTATGTGCTTCCCAGCCCGCGCGCAACTGAGATTGCAACGGCCGCGACGTCCTCGCCCTCCTCCACGCGCAGGCGCGCTCCCAGCATCGACACCAGCCGCCGCAGTGCCTCCAGCCGCTCGCGGTCCTGGGCGTTGGGCTCGCGTCCGGGCGGACGCACGACCAGCACGTCGAGCTCGGCGTCCAACCGCTGGGCCGAGCGCCACGCTCGCCGCACCATCCGCTCGGAGTGCGGCTCGAGCGTCGCCAGCGCGAGCAGCCGCTCGGCGATCGCCTGCGGTCCGGTCTCAGGCAAGGCGGGCAGCCCGTCTTGATCGCGACGCACGACCGCCGTCGGCTCACGGATGAGGCGCTTGACCTCGACGTCCTCCGCCACCTGGCGCAGCGCGGTCTCGCGCAGAGCGGCGAGGTTCTCGATCTTGAAGAAGTTATTCAGCGCCCCCGGTACGCGCTCGGCCGGATAGACCTTGCCCGCCCGCAGCCGCCCGATCAACGTCTCGGGGGTGAGGTCGATCAACACCACCTCGTCGGCCATCGACAGCACCTCGTCTGGGATCGTCTCGCGCACGCGCGCGCCCGTCAGCTGCGCAACCTGGTCGTTGAGGCTCTCCAGGTGCTGGACGTTCACGGTCGAGAACACGTCGATCCCCGCCTCGATCACGTCGCGCACATCCTCGTAGCGCTTCTCGTGCTCGACCCCCGGCGCGTTGGTGTGAGCGAGCTCGTCGATCAAGCACAGCTCCGGCTTGCGCGCCAGCACCGCGGGCAGGTCCATCTCCTGTAGCGGCGTTCCGCGGTATTCGACCAGCCGGCGGGGAACGATCTCCAAGCCCTCCGCCTGCGCCAGCGTCTCGGCACGGCCGTGGGACTCCAGATAGCCGATCGCCACGTCGCACCCGCTGTCAGCTTCGGCCGCGCCCTCCTGGAGCATGCGGTACGTCTTGCCCACGCCGGGGGCCATGCCGATGAAGACCTTGAGGTGCCCGCGGTCGGATGCCATACAGGCATTGTCGCCCACCTCCCCCAATACAGCTTGTGCAGGTCCGCGATTGCGTCACGGCCGGGGTTTCCGGCTGAGAGGAAGTCCGGATCCTGCTATCCCCCCAGCAAGTTGTGGATGATCAAGTCGATCAGCTTGATGCCGATGAACGGCGCGACGAGCCCGCCGAGACCGTAGATCCACAGGTTGCGCCGCAGCAGCGCGCTGGCGCCGATCGGCCGGTAGCGCACACCGCGCAGCGACAGCGGGATCAGCAGCGGGATCACGAGCGCGTTGAAGATGATCGCTGAGACGATCGCCGACTGTGGGGTGCCCAGGTTCATGATGTTGAGCACGTGCAGCGGCCCCTCTGATTTGGTCCCACCCACCCCGGTCGCGTAGGTGCTGATGAACACGGCCGGGAGGATCGCGAAGTACTTGGCGACGTCGTTGGCGATCGAGAACGTCGTCAGCGCGCCGCGCGTGATCAGCAGCTGCTTGCCGACCTCGACGATCTCGATCAGCTTCGTCGGGTTGGAGTCCAGATCGACCATGTTCCCCGCCTCGCGCGCTGCCTGGGTGCCCGTGTTCATCGCCACGCCGACATCGGCCTGGGCCAGCGCGGGCGCGTCGTTGGTGCCATCGCCGGTCATCGCCACGAGCCGCCCGTCGGCCTGCTGCTCGCGGATCAGCGCGAGCTTGCGCTCGGGCGTGGCTTCGGCGAGGAAGTCGTCGACGCCCGACTCCTGCGCGATCTTGGCGGCCGTCAGGCGGTTGTCGCCGGTGACCATCACCGTTTTGATGCCCATCGCCCGCAGCTGCTCAAAGCGGGCCGCCATGCCCTCCTTGAGCGTGTCCTTCAGATACACGACGCCCAGCACCTGGTTGTCGCGCGCGACGGCCAGGGGCGTGCCGCCCTCGTTGCCGATGCGATCCAGTTGCACCTGCAGCTCGGGCGGCGGCGAGCCGCCTTCGCTCGAGACCAGTCCGACGATCGCGTCGCCCGCGCCCTTGCGAAGGCGACGCCCGTCGATGTCCACGCCGCTCATGCGCGTCTGGGCGGTGAAGGGCACGAACTCGGCGTTCAGCGTCGCCATGTCGTGCTCGCGGATGCCGTACCGCTTGGCCAGCACCACGATCGAGCGTCCCTCGGGCGTCTCGTCGGCGAGCGAGGCCAGCTGCGCGACCTCGGCCAGCTCGGACTCGGGCACGCCCGGCATCGGCACGAACTCCGACGCGAGGCGGTTGCCGATCGTGATCGTGCCGGTCTTGTCGAGCAGCAGCACGTCAACGTCGCCCGACGCCTCCACCGCGCGCCCGGACAGCGCGAGCACGTTGCGGCGCACGAGGCGATCCATGCCGGCGATCCCGATCGCGCTCAGCAGCGCGCCGATCGTGGTCGGGATCAGCGCGACCAGCAGAGCGATCAGGGTCGTCTCGGAGATCGACGTGCCCGCGAACAGGGCGAACGGGCGCAGCGTCGCGACGACGATCATGAAGATCAGCGTGAGCGCGGCGAGCAGGATGTTCAGCGCGATCTCGTTCGGGGTCTTGCGCCGCTCCGCCCCCTCGACCAGCGCGATCATGCGGTCGAGGAACGACTGCCCCGGCTCCTGGGTGATTTCCACGACGATCTCGTCAGAGGTCACGCGCGTGCCGCCCGTCACGGCGCTGCGATCGCCGCCGGACTCGCGGATCACGGGCGCGGACTCGCCGGTGATCGCCGACTCGTCCACCGTCGCAATGCCCTCGATCACGGTCCCGTCGCCGGGGATCAACTCCCCCGCCGGCACGACCACGACATCGCCGCGCGCGAGCTCCGACGCGGGCCTGACGGAGCCGTCGCGCATCGTGGCGACCGTCTCCTTGCGCATCGTCCGCAGCGTGTCCGCCTGGGCGCGGCCACGGCCCTCGGCGAAGGCCTCGGCCATGTTTGCGAACACGACCGTCAGCCACAGCCAGATGGCGATCGTCAGCGTGTACCAGGCGGGCTCGTGCCCGCCGCCGAGCGGCTTGCCGCCGAACGCCTGGATCAGCCACGTGACAGTCGTGATGACCGAGCCGATCTCCACGACGAACATCACCGGGTTGCGAACCTGCACGCGCGGGTCGAGCTTCTTCAGGCTGTCGATCAGCGCGCGCCGGACGATGTCGCGCTGGAACAGCGAGATCGCCTGGCGCTCGTGGGTCGCGGGGACGCTCGACATCAGCTTTCACCTCCTGCCGACCCCCGGCTTCGCCGGCGGGGCCCCCGGTCGAGCGCGAGGTTGAGCATGAGCACATTCACGCCCCGCTCGCCTGAGAACCCCAGCCCGCGCGCGTCCGTGTACTGAGTGATCAGTCGGTTCACCCGCGCGAGCGACAGCCGGCGCACGGCCGCGATGCGGTGGGCCTGAATCCAGGCGTTGGCCTGTGAGATTTCAGGGTCGAGGTTGGAGGCCGAGGTATTGACCGCGTCGACCGGAATCGTCGCGACCGTCAGCCCGGGGTCATACGGCCGCTTGTTCGGCGCGGTGTTCAGTTCGAGATAGGCCTTGATGTTTTCGGCGATCGCTTCCTCGGTCTTCACGCTGTTGGGACCCCTGTTGGAGAACGTGCTCGCCGCCGCGTTGTACGCGCCGCCTTCGGTCGCCGAGGGGCGCGACTGGAAGTAGCGCGGATCCGGTTCGGTCACCACCGCGCCTTTTACTTCCTTGACCTTGCCGTGTTCGAGCACCGGCGTCCCGAAGTTCTGTCCGATGATCTTCGAGCCGATCAGCCGCCCGCGCACGTAGACCTTCTGCCCGTTTGCGTTCCCTGGGAACGCCACCTGACTGACGCCCGTGATCACGAGCGGATACACGAGCCCGAGCAGGACCGTGAACACTACGATGGCAATGGCGGATGTGACGATGTCGCGTTTCATCTTTTCGTGACGTTGTTGTGATGGGAGGGGGCTCCGGGGGAGGGCCTGCCCTCCCCCGGCTGATTGACGATGTCGCGGCGCATATCAGTAGAGGTGTCCGGTCAGGCCCTGGACGATCGGTCCGAGCAGCAGGGCGGGGAAGAACGTCAGCGCGCCGACAAGGATGATCACGCCGATCAGCAGCACGACAAACGTGGGGTTGTCGGTGCGCATCGTGCCGAGGCCCGCGGGCGTCACCCGCTTGCCCGCCAGCGCCCCGGCGACGGCGAGCGCGAACAGGATCGGCGCGTAGCGGGCGAACAGCATGTCGAAGCCCCCGAGCAGGTTCGCGAAAGTGATGCCGTGCGAGCCGACGTTGCCCGCGTTCGGTTGGATGAAGCCCGTGTAGCCGGCAAATGCCGAGCCGTTGTTGTTGGCCTGCGACAGGTAGGCGTAGAAAGTCTCGGAGAACCCCTGCGGTGTGCTCCCGCCCGCCTTCGACAGTGCCCCTTCAGAGATAGAGGCCCGCCCGCCCGTGGTGGCGGTCGCCATCGCCGTGCAGAACAGCGCGGCCAGAGGCGTCACGAGAATGCCCAGACCGGCGAGCTTGATCTCGCGCGCCTCGAGCTTCTTGCCCAGCCACTCGGGCGTGCGTCCCACCATCAGCCCGCCGATGAACACGGCCAGCAGCACGTACAGCAGGATCGAGTACAACCCCGTGCCGACGCCGCCGAATATCACCTCGCCGGCGGACAGGTTGGCGAACGGCACCGCGCCGCCGATGCCGGTGAACGACTCCAACGCGCTGTTCACAGCGCCGCACGAGGTGACGGTCGTGACGACGTCGAACAGCGCCGAGCCGGCGATCCCGAAGCGCTGCTCCTTGCCTTCCATGTTGCCACCGGTCGAGCCGGAGAGGACGTGCGTATGCAGGCCGGCGGCGTGCTGGGCGGGTGAGCCGTGCGCCTCGGCGATGTAGGCGACGCACACCGCGCCGAGGAACATCACCATCATCGTCGCGTAGATCGCCAGTCCCTGGCGGCGGTTGCCGGTCATGCGCCCGTAGGCGAACACGAGCGCCGCCGGGATCAGCAGCACGAGCAGCATCTCGAAGAAGTTGGTGAACGCCGTCGGGTTCTCGAACGGATGCGCCGAGTTGACGTTGAAGAACCCGCCGCCATTCGTCCCGAGCATCTTGATCGCCTCTTGGGAGGCGACCGGCCCCATCGCGATCGACTGGGTGAGGCCCGTGATCGTGTGAGCCGTGAGATACGTCGTGAAGTTCTGGATCACACCCTGAGACACGAGCACCAGCGCGCCGACGATCGAAATCGGCGCCAGCACGTACAGGATCGTGCGCACCAGGTCCTGCCAGAAGTTGCCAAGACTCTTGCCGGAGCGACCCACGATCCCCCGAATCAGCGCAACGGCGACGACAATGCCGACGCCGGCGGACAGCCAGTTCTGGACCGTCAGCCCAATCATCTGGCTGAGGTAGCTCATCGTCGTCTCGCCGCTGTAGTACTGCCAGTTGGTGTTCGTCAGGAACGACGACACCGTGTTGAACGTCACATTCCACGGAGCTGGGTGATAGCCGAGCGGATTCAGCGCGTGGGGAACATAGAACGTGTTCTGGGTGCGCAGTATCACGTACAGCAGCAGCCAGCCCGCGAGCGAAAATATGAGCAGGCTTTTCGCGTAGGACTTCCAGTCCTGCTCACGCTTCTCATCGACGCGCAGCACCCTGTACAGAAACCGCTCGGGCCACACAAAGATCGGCGTCAGGAAAACCCGCTCGCCGGTGTACACCTTCGCCATATAGCCGCCGAGCGACAGCGCCAACGCGGTCAGGATGACCGCGAACAGCACGATCGTCAGCCAGCCGGAGACGGTCACTAGAGCTTCTCCCCGCGTATCAGCGCGTAAAACAGGTAACCGATGATCAGCACCGTCACGACCAGGCCGAACACGTCGGCGCCGCTCATATCAGTCGCTTTCGAATTCCACCGCGCTCATATGAGCACGCAGAGCAAGCTGGGCAAGGACGCACCGAGCGAAGTGTGCTCGGCACATAAGCGAGGGAGGACGCCGATCCAGCGCAGCCATGCGTGCTCATATGCGGTCGATTCCCTCGATCAGTGCGAGCAGGATCAGGAACATCACGATTCCGAGCAGTACGGCCACAACGTCCATGACCGCACTATTGGCCGGCAACCATCACGGCCGCGTGACGATCAGTCAGGTGCGTATAACGATTTCGTTACGACCCTGACACGAGAGCTACCACCAAAAAACGCTCCCGCAACGCCAACCACTGCGGTAAGCGGCGCCGACGGCAAACAGATGGAACAGCCGGCTTTCGGCTTACCCACCCATAACCCGACCCGTCACTACCCCGCGAATCGGTACCCCACCCCGGGATCAGTGACGATGTATCTCGGCACCGGTCTTTCCGGCTCGATCTTCGCGCGCAGTCGCGCTATGTGAGTTCGCAGCGCCTGCACGTCGTCGGCGTACCCGGGACCCCACACCTCGACCAGCAGCGAACGATGTGTCATCAACCGGCCGCGATTGCGCGCGAGCACGCGCAGCAGGTCGAACTCGATCGGCGTGAGATGGACGGGCTCGCCGTCGCGGCACACCGTGCGAGCGGCGAAGTCGAGCTCCAACCCCTCCGCCTCGATGCGAGGCTCCTCTCCGCCCGCGGCCCCTGCCGCGCGGCGCAAAGCCGCCTGCAGCCGTGCCACCAGCTCGCGCGCGCCGAACGGCTTGGTCACATAATCGTCGGCGCCGGCCTCCAGCGCGCGGACCTTCTGCTCCTCCTCGCCGACGGCCGACAGCACAATGATCGGCATCTCGCTCCACTCGCGCAGCCTGCGCGTGACCTCGATCCCATCCCCGTCGGGCAGCACGAGGTCGACGATCGCCGCCTGCGGCGGGCGCACCGCGGCGCGATCGAGCGCCTCCGACGCGCTCTGCGCGGGGACCACCTCAAACCCCGCGTCGCGCAGCACGACGCGCAGCGCGCGCAGTATCTGCAGCTCGTCGTCGACGACCAGCACACGCGGTGCGTCAGCTCCCATCTCGACCTTGGCCCCAGCTGCAGCGCCACCACGCGCCTCAGTCCCCATCGTGATCGTCCGCGCCGGACGCGCCGGTCCCGCCGGGCGCATCGGTCCCGCCGGACTCGCCGGTCACTGCCACAACGCCCGCCGGCGCCCGCACATCCCCATTGGGAACGACAGGGTCGAGCGGCAACTCGAACACGAACGTGGCGCCCTGACCGGGCAGCGACTCGACATACAGCTTGCCGCCGTTGGCCTGCACGAACCCGCGCGCGATCGCCAGTCCCAGCCCCGAGCCGCGGTGCCCGCCGTGCGCGGTGCCCGCCCGGTAGAACGGCTCGAACACGCGCTCCAGCTGCAGCGAGGGAATACCGGGGCCGCGATCGACGACCCGCACGATCACACGGTCGTTCTCCCCCGCGTGCGTACGAACCGCGCGGGCGCGCACCGACACCGGGTGCCCGCCGGAATGCCTGCGGGCGTTCTCGAGCACGTTCACGAACGCCCGCTCCAGCTGCGCGGAGTCGGCGCGCACGAGCGGCATGAGCTCGCGGTCGATCGACAGCGTGAACTCGTCTGCCTTCGCGGCGAGCTCGTCCAACGCGGCGCCGAGCACCTCCTCGACGGACGTCCACTCGCGGTGCGGTTCGGCCACGCCTGCCTCCAGGCGCGACTGGTCGAGCAGATTCTCCACGAGGCGCGACAGTCGGCGCGTCTCCTGCTCTATGACCGACGCCAGCTCCTCGCGCTCGTGCTCGGACAGGCCCGGCAGGGCGACCGCCTCCCCCGCCGCGGAGATCGCCGTCAGGGGCGAGCGCAGGTCGTGGGAGACCGCGCGCAGGACGGCGGTCTTGACCACGTCGGCGCGGCGCAACGACGCCGTCTCGACCACCTCACCGAGCAGCGCCTCGCGCTCCAGCGCCGCGCTGAGCAGCGCCTCCAGGGCCGGCACGACGCGCTCCTGCAGCCTGCGCAGGCTTGCCTCTGGCGTGTCGGCCCCGACCAGCAGCGTCCCCAGGCGGCGGGTGCCTTCGCGCAGCGGAAACGCGACCCGGCGACGCTCGTCTCCCTCGACCGCCTCCATCTCGATCGCGGCCGAGTGCAACCCCAACACCTGCGCGAGCCTTGCCGCGGCGGTCGGCAGCACCTCGGCCAGACTGTTGCCGCGCAGCAGCACTCGCGCCATCTCTGCCGCAAGATCGGCCTCACGCCTGCGCTCCTCGGCCTCACGCGTACGCGCACGGGTCACCTCCGCGATCGAGCTGGCCAGGCCGGCGGCGACCACGAACGCGATCAGGGCTACCAGGTTGCTGGAGTCGCTGATCGTGAACCGGCCGACCGGAGGCAGGTGAAAGAAGTTGAACGCCGCCGCGCTCAGCACGGCTGTCAGCACGCCCAGCCACGCTCCCCAGATGGCGGACACGACGAGCACTGCCAGCAGATACACGACGCCGAGCGAGACCACGGGCGCGATCTGCTTGAGCGGATACAACAGCAGCGTGCACACCGCCACGGCGGCGATGGCGACCAGCACGCCCACCCGCTTGGGCGGCGGCTCGGTGGCCAGCAGGAAGCCGAACGGGCGCATACTGCTGTTCAGCCTAATGGTGAACGGGGCGGGACCTGAGTCCCGCCCCGTTCGGTGCGCCCTGCTTGGTGAAGGCCCGAGGTCAGTCGAGCTTCACCGTCTGGCTCACGCCGCTCACCCCCGACGGGCTGTCGAGAGCTACGCGCAGCGTGTAGCTTCCTCGTGGCAGTGCCGTATGGGTCGAGAACGACACGCTGACGTTCCTGCCCCGCACAAGCACACGCGAGCCGGCCAGGACGTGCCCGCCCTTGGCGATGCGCAGGCGCAGAGCCTCCTTGCCCTTGTGCGAGTCGCCATCCGGCACAGCGCAGCTTACGTGCACGCGCTTGCCCCTGCTGAAGGCCCGGCAACGCACCTTCGCGCTGAGCTTGTCGCCCGCGGATCCGGCACTGTCGCCTGAGCCTGCCTGACCCCCTGAGCCTGCCTGATCCCCTGAGCCTGCCTGACCGCCTGAGCCTGCCTGACCACCTGAGCCTGCCTGGGCCCCTTCCGGCTGACCTGCCACCGTCGGCTGGACGGTTTCAACGAAGGCTTTTTTGCCACCGCCTTTCCCGCTCACGACTTCGCCGGTCGTTTCGTCGAGGGTCAGCTTCGCCGCGCGCGGATCGTTCGAGCTGAAGTCGAACATGTTCCCGAGCGATCCCGCCACGGCATCGGTCGACCCGCCGCCGATCCGGCCCAGCTCCCAGTTGCCCTCGATGAAGCTCAGGATCGAGCTCTGATCGGTGAGCGTGTTATCGACATAGTTCTGCTTCGCCCACGGGGATATCACGAGCAGCGGCAGTCGCGGGCCAAAGCCGCAGCGGTCATTCTCGAAGCCCGCAGGAGGAGTCGCGGGGACGCTGCCACACTGGCCGGTGCCGGTCAGGGCGTCGCTCGGACCGTCGGAGTGACGGACGATCGGCCCCATCACGTGGTCGTACCAGCCGTCGGAGTCGTCGTATGCGATCACGATCGCCGTGTTCGACCAATCCGGCGAGGACTGGATCTGGTTGATCGCGTTCGCCAGGAACCGCTGCTCGTCCAACGGGTCGGAGTAGCCGGCGTGGCCGTCCTCGTAGGCCGGGGCCTTCAGGAACGATACGGTCGGCATGTTGCCGTGCTTGAGCGTTTCATAGAAGTACGACATGTCGTACTGGTGGTTGGCCTGATCGGTCTGGCCGACCATCGCCTCGGAGGTCGGGGGCAGATGGTGAGGGTTGGCCGTCGAGGCGTAGTACTGGAACGGCTCGTGGTGCTGGATGTAGTCGCTGACCGTCGCGCCCACGACGTTCACGTGCGATGACCCGCAGACCGCTTTGCCTTCCTTGGTTTCCGTCGGTGTGAACCCACCCTGAAACCAGCCCCAGGTGATGTGGTGCGCGTTCAGCAGGTCGCCGACGTTCTTGCCGGTCATGCTCGCCGTCGTGCCACTCGAGCAGTCGTCGAATGTCGGATCGGCGTCGTTGATCAGCGTGCCGTTCTCGAGCGTGCCCGGCAGTGGGCCGGTCGAGGTCGCCCCACCGTTGTCGCCTGAGATCAGGTTGATCGCGCCCGGCGAGGATGGTCCGTACACGGTGTCGAACGAGTCGTCGCTCATCGCGTAATGCTGGGCGTAGTTCCACAGTCCCGTGACCGTGTTGCCGTCGTAGTAATCCATCACGATCGACTTGTTCGTGCAGCCACCGCCGGCGGTGAACTGGACGAACTGGTCCATCAGGCCCGCATCGGCCGCTTTCTGCTCGGCCGAGTAGGCATGGCCCTGATCGCAGGTGACCGCTTCGGAGCGATCCAGACGCGCCGGGTTGGCAAGATTGGGATTGTCGGTGAGCAGGGGCCCCGAGAGGCCGTTCACCGATGGCGTGCCTGGTTGCGCGGTGAACGCCGGCTCGCCCGCCGGGTTGGTCGTGTTCGGGTAGGTCCCGAAGTAATGATCGAACGACACGTTCTCGTCGAAGATCACGACGACATGCTTGATCGGCGTGGTCGAGGGCGGTTCGGTGGAGGATTCAGCGCTTGCCATCGACAGGCCGACGGCGATCGCCAGAGCCACCACGAGTCCCGCACCTACGCCCGCGAACATCTTGCGGTTACGCAACGGAGTCTCCTTTTCGAGGTCCTTTGGACTATGAGCTCGGCTTGAGCTCGGGCGACGCACACCCACCATCCACGCCGCCCGTCACCCGATATGACGGCGTACGCTCATCCTGCATCCAGGAGCGTCGCGCCGTGTTGCCTCGTGGTGACTTCACTGTTAACAGGTTGGGTACATGTCTCGATTGTGTAAATGCTTTGTGCATCACACGCCGGTAACAGAACGGCCCCACGCTTGGGCTAGCTTCACGATCGTGACCGGCCGACTGCCAGGACGGCGGCTGCTACTGCCTATCGGGATCGCATGCTTGACGTGTGTCGGCGCGTTCCTGGCGTTCACTGCGCTCGGGGTTGGCGCGGGAACGGACTCCGGCGCGACCGAGGCGAACCCGCGGCACGCGGTGGCACGTCCGGTCAGCGCGATCCAGTCCTACTCCGAAGCCGATGCAAAGCGCAATGGCGCGGCGGGCGAGGGTGGAGCACCGCCGGTCACCGAGCTCGTACCCGTGCCGGCAGCCGCCTTCAACAAGCCCGTCGCGCAATACAAGGCCTACTCGGCGGGCCAGCTCGAGATCATGCTCGGCTGCATCGCCCAGCTGGAACGCGCGCTGCGGGCGGATCGCCTGCGGGCGGCGCGCCAGGCGTGGCGTGGCGCATATGAACACTGGTTGCATCTCGGCGCCGTGTACGGGGCGTTCGGGGCGCTCAACGACGCGATCGACGGCACCCCCGGCGGACTGCCCGGCGGCGTGCACGACCCGCGCTTCATCGGGCTGCACCGTCTGGAACGCGGACTGTGGCGGGGCGACGACGCCCCCGCGCACGAACTGCTCGGCGTCGCCGTGCGCTTGGGTGACGACGTCCGGGTCCTGATCGGGCGCCTGCCGAGCGTGCAGATCACGCCGCTGGAATACGCGACCAGGGCGCACGAGATCCTCGAGGACGCGCAACGCGACCTGCTCAGCGGCGCGGACGTGCCGTGGAGCAATGAAGGAGTGCTCGCGACGGCCGCCGGGCTGGCAGCCACGCGCGAGGTGCTCGCCACGCTGCAGCAGCTGCTCGACGGGCGGGAAGGCACGATCGAGACCGTCGAATTCACCTTGCGCCGCTTTGCCGTGGCGCTCGCCACCATCCGGCGCGATCACGGCGGGCACTGGCCGGCGCAGGTGCAGCTGAGCCCGCGCGAGAGCGAGCTCTTGAATGGCACGCTCGGCGCGGCGCTGGAGGCGCTCGACGGGGTGCCGGGAACGCTTGAGACCAAAGTCCCGCCACCGATCCCCCCGATCCCGAGATCGCCGCAGTGAGCTCGATCGACCGCCGCCAGTTTATGGGCCGTTCGCTCGCCCTGCTCGGCGCCGGGGGCCTCGGCGCGATCACGGGCGCGGAGATCGAGCGCGCGAATCCCAGCGGCAGCGAGCAGGGTCTCTCCGGACAGGCCCTGGCCCAGCGCGCCGAGCAGAGCTCGCTTGCCGCGACCATCCTGTTCGACGCGGTCCACCAGGCGGGGATCCTCACGCCGGCGCCCGCCCAGGCGACGTTCGCGGCGCTGGACGCGATCGCCCCGGATCGGCAGACGCTCTCCGAAGCGTTGCAACAGCTGAGCACGCGCGCGCGGCAGCTGACCCAGGGAGGCACCTACCCACGGCTGGAGGTCGACGATCCGCCCGCAGACTCGGGCGTGCTCGGGCCGATCAACGCCCCCGACTCGCTGACCGTCACGATCGCGTTCGGCGGCTCGCTGTTCGACGGCCGCTACGGACTCGCCGACCGGCGTCCACGGAGGCTGACGGAGATGCCGAACTTCCCCAACGACGATCTCGACCCGGCACGAAGCAACGGCGATCTGCTCGTGCAGATCTGCGCCGGACAGCGCGACACGGTCGTGCACACGCTGCGCGAGCTCCTACGCAGCGTGCGCGGCGCGCTCCAGCAGCGCTGGGCGATCGACGGCTTCTCCGGCGCCCGGCGCGGACCCTCGCCGCACAACAGCCCGCGCAACCTGTTCGCCTTCCGCGACGGCACCGCCAATCCCGATGTCAGCGACGCCGCCCTGATGAACCGCCTGATCTGGGTGCAGGACGGCGCGGGCGAGCCGGCGTGGGCCACCGGCGGCACCTATCAGGTGCTGCGCACGATCAGGATGCACGTCGAGTTCTGGGACCGCGTCGGTCTCGCCGAGCAGGAGGAAATGATCGGGCGCCACCGCGAGACCGGTGCGCCGCTGGGCGGAACCGAAGAGTTCCAGAACCCACGCTACGACCGCGACCCGCAGGGCAAGCGGATTCCCCTAACCGCGCACATCCGCGTGGCAAACCCACGCACCGAGCAAACGGCCGACCAGCGCATCCTGAGGCGCGGCTTCAACTATCATCGCGGCTTCGACCCCGCCGGCCAGCTCGACCAGGGGCTCGTGTTCGTCGCCTTCAACCAGGACATCCAGCGCCAGTTCGCGACGATCCAGCGCCGCCTGGCGGAAGAACCGATGATCGACTACATCAACCCCGTCGGCGGGGGCTACTTCTTTGCGCCGCCCGGCTCGCGCTCGCCCATCGACTGGGTGGGTTCCGGATTGTTCGTCTGAGTCAGCCCGTCTCGCTCAAGCAGCTGCGGCCGGTGGGCGATTACCATATAAATGCTGATCGACGACGGTCGCCGGCGATTTGGAGATGAGCGTGACGCCGACACAGGGACGTGAGAGGAAGATCAGGACTTTGCGCGCCGTGCTCGCGAGTGCCGGCGTAATGCTCGTCCTCGTCGCGCTATGCGCCTCGGCCGGCGCGACGAGCACAGTCTCGCCGCTGCCCACCTCCGACTACACGGTGCGTCGCGTGTGCGCAACACCCGCTCCTGGGTATGCCGGTTGCCTGGCGCTGGAGCTGGTGCCCATAACGGCGGCGGCACGTGCCCGCACTCACCCGCTGGGAATCACGCGCAATGCCCCGATCAGAGCGGCAAGCGTCAAGGAAGGCGCCTTTGGGCTCCGTCCTCAGGATCTGCACAGCATCTATCAGCTGCCGCTCACCGCATCTCCCACGCAGACCGTCGCGCTCGTGGACGCCTACAACGACCCCAACGCCGAAGCCGACCTGAAGGTCTACGACAACGAATTTGGGCTGCCCGAATGTACTCATGCGAACAAATGCTTCGAGCAGTTAAACCAGAACGGAGAAACCGGCAACCTGCCTTTCCCCGCAAGCAACGAAGCAAGAGAAGCAGAAGAAGCGACCTGCAAGAGCACAACGGTGACAGAAGCAGAAGAAAAGGAAGCGGAATCGGCGTGCAAAGAAGTGGCAGAAGCCGATGGATGGTCGGAAGAGATATCGCTCGACATCGAGGTCTCCCACGCGACCTGCCAGAGCTGCCAGATCATGCTCGTCGAGGCCGCCACAGCCTCGTTCTCCGATCTTGAAGCAGCCGAGAAAACGGCCGCCGGGCTCGGCGCCACGGAGATCTCCAACTCCTGGGGCGGACCCGAGAAGGGCGAGACGCTGACGTTCGATGACACAAGCTCCTTCAACCACCCCGGCACCGTCATTACCGCCGCCGCCGGCGACGACGGCTACCTGGACTGGGATTCCGAAGAAGGCTCAGAAAAGGGCTTCGCCGACTATCCCGCCTCATCCCCACACGTGGTAGCGGTGGGCGGCACACGTCTGCTGGGCCCTCTCGGCCCTGGTGGAACGTGGGCGGGCGAGACGGTGTGGAACGGCGATGGCGCCGGCGGGGGCGGCTGCAGCGTGCAGCTCGCCGCTCAGCCCTGGCAGCAAAGCAACTCCAATTGGCCCTCGGTCGGTTGCGGCGAACATCGCGCCGTCGCCGATGTCTCCGCGGACAGTGACCCCTACACGGGGGTGGCCGTCTACAACTCCAGCTCCGAATGCGAATACGAAGAAGCAGCCGTGAAACATGTGGGCCAGTGGTGCACCGTCGGCGGAACGAGCCTCGCCTCGCCGATCATCGCCTCGGTGTTTGCGCTCGCCGGGGGAGCAAACGCGGTGGAATATCCCGCAAAGACTCTGTACGAAAACGAGGTCCAAGCTCCAGGCTCGCTACACGATGTCGTCTCCGGGTCCAACGGAGAATGCTCGAAGCCTTTCGACAAAGAAACCGGGTTCTCCGGCTGCACTGAACTCCAGGAGGCCGCCGGCTGCCTCGAAAAACCAGCCATCTGCCGAGCGCGGATCGGCTACGACGGCCCCACCGGGGTCGGCACACCCGACGGGATCGCTGCCTTCCAGGCTCCCGTCGGTGAAGGCAAAAAGCAGACCAAAGCGGAAGAAGAAAAGGAGAACAAAGAAAAAGCCGAAGAAGAAAAGACCAAAAAGAGAACAGAAGAAGAAGAAGAAGAAGAAGAAGAAGAGCGGAGCGCAGAATCTGGAGGGAGCCCGAAAGGTGGAGGCGAAGAATCGGGCGCGGGAGGCACGAGCAATTCTCCGATCTCCGTCCCAATCGGCGTTTCGCTGCCGAACAGCGCACTGTCGACCGCACCGCCCACGCCGCCCGACTCAAGCGCCCCCATCCCGATCCTGTCAGCGCCAGTCCTGACCAAGGGGGCGACCGCGGCGTTGAGCCACACCCGACCGCGGGTCTCACGGGTCGCGTTTGCGTTCACGCTGAACGTGGCAGACCGCGTGCGTGTCACGCTCGCCAAGCAGGTCGTCGCACACGGACGCAAGCGCTGGCAGACGCTGCCCGACTCGCTCACGATCGCGGGTGCGGCAGGACGCGACAGAGCGCGCCTGAGCGCGCACGCAATGCTCGCCCCGGGTCGCTACCGGCTGACGCTCGCGCCGGTGCACGGGACCGCGCGCACACTGACATTCCAGATCGGCTGACGCCGCGGCCGGGCTATCGCGGCGATGAGGACTTTCCCGCGCCCGGACCTGGACCGCGACCAGTACCTGTGTCCATGTCCGCCGGGGCACGACCGAAGCGCTCTTGCACCCCGCGCTCGACACACTCGCCGAGCTCGGTCAGCCGCCATGCGTTGGGGGCGCCGCGGAACGTCCCCTCACCCAGGTTGGCGATCACCCCCGCGCCCTGCAAGCGCGTCAGGAGCTTGGAGATCTGGCCCTGATCGACGATGTCGGCACGTTCGGCCACCTCACGGTTGCTGGCGCCCGGGTACTGGGCGATCGCCGTCAGAACGCGACCGGTGCGGTAGGTCAGCCGCACGCCGTGGTCCTCGAAGCGGGACCCCTGTCCGTCGGAGTCACCGGGCGCGCCGCGTGGCGCCGGCGCGGGACGAGTCAGCTCGCGCCGGGCGGCGCCCGCGCCCAGGTAGGGGAGCACGATCAGGCTCATCAGTGAGCCGAACAGCTCGAACGCCGGACGCTCATCGGGTGGGTCTGAGTCCTGGGCGAGCAGGCGCGTCTGGATCACCGTCAGCACCGCGCCGACCACGCCCTCCGCCACGATGGCCGGGGGCTCGGTCCTGCCCACGGCGCCTTCCGCGCGCCCGCGGTCGACGACCTCCCACAGCGAGGCCTGCACCTCGGCTCGGCGGCGCAGCAGCGCCGGTCCACCGCTCAGCGAGTGCACCACGCACAGCCGTCCCAGCGCGGGCTCGTCGTCGAGGTAGCGCAGCAGTTCCGCCAGCGCCGCCCTGATCCCGTCGCGCCAGCGCGACTGCGCGACGTACGCGGGCGCGACGCGCCGCGCGGCGCGCTCCACACCGAGGTCAAACGCCGCCAGCAGACACTCGTCGCGGTCCTCGAACAGCTCGTAGAAGACCCGGCGCGTGACGCCGGCCCGAGCGATCGTGTCCGCCAGCGTCACACCGCCGACGCCTCGCTCGGCGATGATCGCGGCCGTCGCCTCGACGATCTCTGTTCGCTGAATGTCCTCCACCCGACTCCTTCGTACGGCCGCGTGAGAACCACTCGAACCTCTCCGACGATCCCCCAGCCACCGTTATGCCCTCTGTCAGCTTGAGAGTACCAATAGAAGTTATCTTCTTAATGTCCAGTGATTTACGCGCGTGCAAGACGGCCTGCACGACCCCCGAATCGCTTGTGTTCGAGCCGCTCGCGGGCTAGCTTGTGCCACCCTCATGCGCCTGCCCCAGCGCCATCTCCAGCCGCGCCACGACGTCCGGCCCAATCGCTCGCTTCACGGCGGTGCGAGACGCGCCTGCTCGACCCGTGTCCGCGCGGGAGCGCTCGCGTCCGTCGCGGTCTGCGTCCTGGCCGCGATCGGCGCCGTCGCCGGATCGGGCGCGAACGGGGCGACTTCTCACAGCCTGGAAAGTCGGATCGCCGCCTCCCAGGCGCGGGAAGGCGAGCTGCGCTCGGGCGTCGGCGCCGACACACACCAGATCGAGGGGTTTCAGGGCAGCATCGACGACCTGCAGACGCGGCTGGGCGCCCTGGAATCGAGCCTGAGCGTGGAGCGCAACGTGCTGTCCAGCCTGCGCTCGCAGCTGGGCGCGGCACGCACGCGGCTCGCGTCGCTGCAGGTCCAGCTCGCGCGGGACCGCAAGGTGCTCGTCGCCCAGGTCGTGGCCTCGTATGAGTCGCCGCCACCGGACATCGCCACGGTCATCCTGCAGGCGCACGGGTTCGCCGACCTGATCGAGCGGGTCGACGACCTGCGCGCGATCTCGCGCGAGAACGCATCAGCGACCGTGCATGTGGCCGCGGAGCAGAAGCTGGTGACCGCACAGACCAGGCGACTGACTCTGCTCGAGGCAAGTCACGCGCGCGAGACGAGCGCGGTGCTCGTGCAGCGCGACGAGGTCGCCCAACTGCACCTGGCGCTCGTCACTCGTCAGCTGGAGTTCATCCGCGCCCGCGATCGCAAGAGCTCTGAGCTCGGCGTGCTGCAGTCGCACAAACAGTCGCTCGAACACGAGCTTTCCAAGCTCGCGGCAAGCGAACTCGCCGCCAGAGGCGTCGCCTTTGCATACACCGGCCCGGTCGGCGCCTTCACCTCGACGCCCGAAGGCGCCGACGGCTTCTTCCCCGCGTCCGGCACCAACTACAGCGTCGGCGAGGAGCCCACGCTGGCCGCCCATCTGAACGCGCTCGGGATCGCGCTGCACCTGCATCTGATTGGCATCTCCGGTTACCGCTCGCCCTCACATTCGGTAGAGGTTGGCGGCTTTGCCGACGACCCGCATACACGTGGCGAAGCCTCGGACACGCCAGGCGTGGAGGGCGTGCCCGAGGCGACGCTCGCCCGCTTCGGCCTGATCCGCCCGTTCTCGGGCGCGGCCGAGGCAGACCACATTCAGTTGCTCGGCAGCCGCTACTAACCCGGACGGCGCCTCGTCGCCCCTGGCTGTGTCCTTACCGATCGGAGATCGTCGGAATCTCCGATCGGCCAGCACGTGTGCGAAGCACACTTCGCTCACTGCGTCCTTCCCGGGAACGACGATCCATCCGTCCGGGTAGCGCAGTGTCAGACAGCCGGCGCCAACCGTGCCGGGGCGCCGTAGGGCACAAGCGCGGCGGGCAACTCCACGCTCGCATCGGCCTGCTGGCCGTTCTCCAGCAGCGCCACGAGCGTGCGGCCGACCGCGACGGCGGTGCCGTTGAGCGTGTGCAGGGTTTGGAGTCCCCGCGAAGCACCCTCACCCTGCTTGCCGCGCTCGGCGCGCATGCGGATGTTCAGGCGGCGGGCCTGGTAGTCGGTCGTGTCCGAGCAGGAGGTCAGCTCGCGGTAGCGCGACTGGCTGGGCAGGTGGACCTCGCAGTCGTACTTCTTCGCGGCCGACGCGCCGAGGTCTGAGACGGCGATGTTGACGACGCGGTAAGGCAGACCCAGGGCGGTGAGGATCTCCTCCTCGATCGCGAGGATGCGCTCGTGCTCAGCGGGCGAGTCGGCGGGCGCGACGAAGCTGAACATCTCAATCTTGTCGAACTGGTGCACGCGGAAGATGCCGCGCGTGTCCTTGCCCGCCGCGCCTGCCTCTCGCCGGAAGCACGGAGAGAAGCCGGCGTAGCGCAACGGCAGCTCATCGGCGTCGAGAATCTCATCGGCGTGCAGCGAGGCGAGGGCGACCTCGGAGGTGCCGACGAGATACAGCTCGTTCTCGGGCAGGGAGTAGATCTGCTGCTCGGTGTCGGGCAGGAAGCCCGTCCCGTACAGCGCCTGCTCGCGCACGAGCACCGGCGGGATCACGGGCTCGAAACCGTGGGAGCGCAATATGTCCAAGGTCCAGCGCACGAGCGCCAGCTCCAGAAACACGAGATCGCCGCGCAGGTAGGCAAAGCGCGCGCCCGACAGGCGCGCGGCACGCTCCATATCGATCAGGGGACCGGCAAGCTCCAGATGGTCGCGCGCCTGAAACCCAAACGCCCGCGGCTCGCCCACCGTACGGACCAGCTCGTCCTCGGGTCCGGGCGCGGCGCTCGGATCGGGGAGGTTCGGCAACGGCGCGAGAGTGGCCTGCAACTCCTCATCGACCGCTCCCAGCTCGCGCTCCAGCTCCTTGGCGCGCGCGGCGACGGTGCGCATCGCGGCGATCTCGCGCTCACGGTCCTCAACCGCGGCGGCGGACTTGATGCGCGCGTTGGCTTCGTTCTGTTCGGCGCGCAAACCCTCCAGCTCGGGCAGCAGCTCGCGCCGGCGTGCGTCCAGCTCGATCACCCGATCCAGGCCGGCTGCAGCCTGCTCGCCCCGGCGCGCCAGCGCGGCGCGCACCGCGTCGGGGTCCTGCCTGATCCGCTTGAGGTCCAGCACTCCGCGGACGCCGCCAGCCGGCTACTTGGTGGAGAGGGGGATGTTCGTGGACGGCACGGACTGGGACTGCGAACCCGAGTAGTGGGCGAGGAATTCGGCGACGTCGCGGGCGTCGTCGCCGAGGACGATGTTCTCGGGCATGATCGCACCGGAGAAGCCGCCGTTGCGGACCGCGTAGAGGACTTGTTCGACGTTCTCCTTGCGGATGTTGAAATTGGGGCCGTTCGTTTTGACGCGATCCTTGATGGACGTCGCCGAGCCCTGGGCGCCGACGACGGAGAGCGTGTGGCAGCCGGAGCAGTGGTCGCGGAACAGGACCGAGCCGCGGTAGTAAGGGCTCGTCTTGGCAACCTGGTTGCCCTGGGAGCCGCAGGCGCCGAGGACGACGGCACAGGCCGTGAGCAGGATCATCGTCGTGGCGGCAGCCTTCATGCGCCAGGAATATATAGCCCTCATCAGAAGCCGTGAGCCGTGCCCGCCGCACGGAGCGCCAAGAACACGACAACGAAGGCAGACAGCGCCATGATGCCCATCTCACGTGAGACGATCGCGGCGACGACCGCGTGCTGCTCGCGTTCTCCCAGCAGGCCGACGGCCTGGGCGTCGGGGATGTCCCGCCGGTCGAGGATCGTCTGGGCGGAGACGACCCGCAGCTGCTCGGCGACGAACGCCACCGCGAGCGGGAGCAGGGCGTAGAGGTAGAACAGGTGGTCGGACGAGTAGTGGCCGGCGACGGCCAGCGAGCCGGCCAGGATCGCCAGCACGAGCGCCGAGCCCTGACCAACGCGTAGGAGGATCCAGAATGCGGCGCTGGATTCGCCCCGATACCAGCGCCGGCCCCCAAGCAGGGCGGGGAGCGCGTTGAGCAAGGCGACCGCGAGCGCGCCGGCGACGACGGCCTGGGTCACGAGGTCGAGCCGATCGTCACTATGTAACAGATTGACACAAGCGGTGATATAACAGCGCTTCGTGCTGCGCAGCTATTTTCCCGCGATCGTATTTCTCCTGCTCGGCGGGGGCGTGGGCGTCGCATTCGCGGTGCTGAACTCGGCGATCGGACCAAAACGGACGGTCGCGCAGAAGCAGGACCCCTACGAGTGCGGACTGCCGTCGGAGGTCAAGCAAGGGATGCGGTTCGGGATCAGCTTCTACTTGATCGCGATGCTGTTCATCCTGTTCGACATCGAGGTCGTGTTCCTGTACCCGATCGCGATCGAGCTGCGCGCGTACGGGGGATATGCACTGGCGGAGACGGTCACGTTCGTCGTGCTGCTGTTCGTTGCGTTCGTGTACGTGTGGCGGCGGGGAGCGCTCGAGTGGAGGTAAAACGCGAACGGCTCGGGCCGCGCCGCGCGAACCCGGACTCGCCGGGAGCGGGCGGCAACCTGCGGGTGCAGAGTCTGAACTCGCGCCGGCTGCTGCGCGGCGGAGACCTGGAGGGCGCGAACCAGCCCGCGCACCTGGAGGGCGCCGAGCTCGAACGGTATGTGGAAGAGCGCATGCTGACCACCACGCTTGACAGCGCGGTCGCGTGGGCGCGGTCGAACTCGTTCTTTCCGCTCGGATTCGGGCTGGCCTGCTGTGCGATGGAGCAGTTCCAGGCCGCCGGCCCCCGCATGGACATCGCACGATTCGGGTGGGAGGCGTTTCGCGCCTCCCCGCGCCAGGCCGACCTGATCATCCTCGCGGGGCGGGTGTCGATCAAGATGGCGCCGATCATTCGCCGGCTCTACGACCAGATGCTCGAGCCGAAGTGGGCGATCTCGATGGGGGCGTGCTGCAGCTCGATGGGCGTGTTCAACAACTACGCGCTGGTGCCCGCGGACAAGTTTATGCCGATCGACGTGCACGTGCCGGGCTGCCCGCCACGCCCGGAGGCGCTGATGCACGGGGTACTGAAGCTGCGCAAAATGGTGCAGGACGACCCGGACATGGGCTGGCGCGAGCGGTATGACGCCGTCGGCACCGAGGAGGCTCCAACAGATGTGTAGGGGTCGCATGCGCGGGCTATCGATGGGTGAGCCGAAAGCCAGTTCTTTCATCCGATGCTGTTGGCGCCGCTCACCGCACCGGTTGGCGTCGCGGGAGCGCTTAACGGCTAGCGCCCGCACGCGGAGTCGGGGATGGTGCGATGTGCTGCCACTCGGAGATCGTCTACATGCCTGACGCCACGGGTCTGGAGCTGCTCGCCCGCGAGCTGGGCGACGCGACGCTGGAGACCGTGTACTACCGCAACCGCGCGACGGTCGTGGTCGATCCGACACAGATCCGCGCGGTGTTGCAGACGCTGCGCGAGCAGGGGTACGCGTTCATGGCGAGCCTGCACGGCGTGGACCACTACCCCGAGGAGCCGCGGCTGGGCGTGGTGTACGAGCTGCTGGACATGAGCAGGGTCGATCGCATCACGGTCAAGCTGCGCGTGGGGCTGGACGCGCCACAGGTCGAGTCGGTGACGGAGGACTGGCCCACGGCCAATCATCAGGAGCGCGAGGTGTACGACATGTTCGGGGTCGTGTTCGAGGGACACCCGGACCTGCGCCGGATACTGATGCCAGAGGACTACGAGGGCCATCCCCAACGCCGTGACTTTCCGACGGGCGGCGAACCGGTGATATTCACCCGCGACGAGACCAAATGGCTGGAGGCACGCGAATGAGCCCGATAGAGCTCTGCAACGCGACGCCTCGCGACACGACCGCCGGACCGGGCGGGCCACGATGAGCCCGACCGAGCACCCGACCATGTCCGAGTACCGCCGACGCGAGCAGAGCATCACACTCGCTCCCGTCGAGGACCAGCTCGGGGACGGCGGCGAGACGACGGACGAGCTGCTGACGCTGAACTTCGGCCCGCACCACCCCGCCACACACGGCGTGCTGCGCCTGCTGGTGACACTTCAGGGGGAGGTCGTCAGGGACCTCAAACCGATCGTCGGGTACGTGCACACGGGGATCGAGAAGACGGCCGAGGACAAGGCCTACTGGAAGGTCATACCGGTGGTCGAGCGGATGGACTACCTGTCGTACTACTTCAACGCAATGGCGTTCTGCGGCGCCGTGGAGACGCTCGTGGAGGTCGAGATCCCCAAGCGCGCCCAGTACCTGCGCGTGATCCATCTCGAGCTCAACCGCATCGCCTCGCACCTGATCTGGCTCGGCACGAGCGCGCTGGATCTCGGCGCGAGCTCGATCTTTCTGTACTGCCTGCGCGAGCGCGAGCTGATCCTCGACCTGTTCGAGATGTCCTCCGGCGCGCGCATGCACACGCGCTACTTCCAGGTGGGGGGCGTGATCGAGGACATCCCCACCGGGTTCGCGCACAAGCTGGAAGAGTTCCTGAAGATCATGCCCGAGCGCGCCGACGAGTATGGCGCGATCCTGAACTCCAACGAGATCGTGCTGCGGCGCCTGCGCGGCACCTGCCCGCTGGATGCACAGACGCTGCTCTCACTCGGCGTGACGGGTCCGTTGCTGCGCGCGGCGGGCAACCCGTGGGATCTGCGCAAGGCGGACCCGTACAGCTGTTATGACGACTTCCAGTTCAAGATCCCGGTGGGCACGGTCGGGGACAACTACGACCGCTTCGCCGTGCGGCTCGCGGAGATATACGAGTCGGTCAAGATCATCGAGCAGGCGCTGGACGGGCTGCCCGAGGGGCCGCATATCACCGAGGATCGCAAGATCGCCCTACCGCCCCGGCACGAGCTCGCCACCTCGATGGAGGCGCTGATCCATCACTTCAAGCTCGTCACCGAGGGCATGCGCGTACCGCCCGGCGAGGTGTACAACCCGATCGAGTCTCCCCGCGGCGAGCTCGGCTGCTACGTGCGCTCGGATGGCTCGTCCAAGCCCGCGCGGGTACACATGCGCGACCCGTCGTTTGTCAACCTCCAGGCGCTCGCGCCGATGGCCCGGGGCAGCTACATCGCTGACATGATCGCCACGACCGCGATGCTGGATCCGATTTTGGGGGGCATCGACAGATGAGGATGTCGTCATGAGTGCCCGTGGCTGGGATGTCCCCGCAGATCTCGACAAGGACCCGGCGACGATTCCAGACCCCGCGACGACTCCCGTCCCAGAGCAACTGCGCCAGGAGATCGAGGCGCACATGGCCCTGTACCCGGACACGCGCTCAGCCGCGCTGCCCGCACTGGAGGCTGCGCAGCTCGTGCACGGCTGGTGCTCGCCGGAGGCGATCGAGCAGGTCGCGTGCGTGATGCGGGTGACGCCCGCCTCGCTGGATGCGGTGGTGACGTTCTACGACATGCTCGAGACCGAGCCGGTGGGGGCACACAGCGTGTACGTGTGCACGAACATCTCCTGCTCGCTGCGCGGCGCCGACGAGCTGTACGCGGCGATGCGCGAGGCGGCGGGCGACGATGAGACGTTCAACGTGCGCGCGTTCGAGTGCCTGGGCGCATGCGACATCGCGCCGATGGCGTCCGTCGACGGAGTGTACGTCGGTCCGCTCACGGCAGAGGATGTCCCGCGGCTCCTGGACGACATACGCGCACGACGAGACGTGCTGCCCGACAAGCAGCTCGCGCAGCGGGCATGTGCGGACGCGAGGGCGAACGGATGAGCGGCAAGCTCCTGTTTGATCGTATCGACGAGCCCGGGCTGAACACGCTCTCCGTATACGAAGCCCGCGGGGGGTATGACTCGCTGCGCAAGGCATTGCTGCAGATGACGCCGGAGGATGTGCTCGAGAACCTGGAATCGTCCGGTCTGCGCGGGCGCGGCGGGGCGGGGTTTCAGATGGGCAAGAAGGTGTCGTTCCTGCCGCACGGGTCGATCGAGAAGTACCTCGTGTGCAACGCCGACGAGTCCGAGCCGGGCACGTTCAAGGACCGCGAACTGATGCAGAAGACCCCGCACATGCTGATCGAGGGGTTGATCATCGCCTCGTATGCAGCCGGCACGAGTCGTTCGTTCATCTACATTCGCGGGGAGTACGTGCTGCAGGCCGACATCCTCGACGCGGCGCTGGTCGAAGCGTGCGAGGCGGGGTACGTCGGCGAGAACATTCTCGGCTCCGAGCACTCGCTGTCGCTGGTCGTGCATCGCGGCGCGGGCGCGTACATCTGCGGCGAGGAGACGGGGCTGCTGGACTCGCTGGAAGGCAAGCGCGGCAACCCGCGGCTGAAGCCGCCGTTCCCGGCCAATCAGGGGCTGTACCAGGGGCCGACGTTGATCAACAACGTCGAGACGCTGGCGACCGTGCCCGCGATCATCCGGATGAGCGGCGCGGAGTACGCCAAGCTCGGCGTGCAGACCTCGACCGGCACCAAGCTCGTGTCGATATCCGGGCACGTGCAGCGTCCCGGCAACTACGAGATCGAGCTGGGCGTCCCCTCCCGGGAGATCATCTACGACCTCGCCGGCGGCCCACCGGAGGGGCGCGAGATCAAGTGCTGGTTTCCGGGCGGTTCGTCCGCGCCTGTGCTCACCGCCGAGGACCTGGACGTGCCCTACGACTTCGACTCGCTCGGCAAAGCCGGGTCGATGCTCGGCTCGGGCGCGATCATCGTCGTGGACGACTCGACGCCGATCATCGACGTGGCGATGAAGGTCGCCAAGTTCTACCGCCACGAGTCCTGCGGTAAGTGCACCCCCTGCCGCGAGGGCACGAACTGGACGGTGAAGATGCTCGAACGGATCGACTCCGGCGAGGCCACGCCGATGGACCTCGACATCATGGCCTCCGTCCAGGAGCACATCATCGGCAACTGCCTGTGTGTGCTCGGCGACGCGATGGCGATGCCGATCGGCTCGATGATCGCGAAGTTCCGTCCCGAGTTCGAAGCCCACATCGAGGCCGCACGTGCTCGCAACGGCCTCGGCGCGCCGGGCGGCTACGACGAGGCGTCGATCTCCCGAGGAGCCCCGGAGGGAGAGTTCCCGCCCGCGGGCGAACTGGTCGGCCACGATGCCGGCGTACAGGCGCCCGGCGGGCACAGCGGAGCACCGGGAACCCATCGGGGGGGTCTCTAGCGATGCCACGCCCAGAGCAGCGCACGATCACGTTCACGATCGACGGCCGCGAGGTCCGGGCCCCGGAGAACGCGATGCTGGTCGACGCCGCCAAGCACGGCGACGTGGAGATTCCGGTGTTCTGTTACGAGCCCAAGCTGGGCCACCCCGTGGGCGCGTGCCGAATGTGCCTGGTGGAAGTCGAGGGCATCGGAAAGCTGCAGACGGGCTGCTCGACCCCGGTGAAGGACGGCATGGTCGTGAACACCCAGTCCGAGCGCGTGAAAACCGCACAGCAGGCCGTGGTCGAGTTCCTGCTGATCAACCATCCGCTCGACTGCCCCGTGTGTGACAAGGGCGGGGAGTGCCCATTGCAGGACATCACGTTCGGTTGGGGCGGTGGCATCTCCCGGTTCGTGGAGCCCAAGCGCCACTTCGTGAAGCCGCTTGCGCTCTCCCCCACTATTGCGATCGACCGCGAGCGCTGCATCCTGTGCTACCGCTGCGCGCGCTTCAGTCAGGAGATCTCCGAAGACCATCAGCTCGTGTTGCTGGAGCGCGGCGCGCACTCCTACATCTCGACGTTCGACGGCCACCCGTACGTGGCGCCGTTCAGCGGGAACATCGTCGAGCTGTGCCCCGTCGGGGCGCTGACCTCGCGCCCATACCGATTCAGGGCGCGTCCGTGGGACGTGGAGGACGCGGGCTCGGTGTGCACGCTGTGTCCGGCGCAATGCAATGTCACGCTGACCGTGCGCGACGAGCGCGTGTTGCGCGTGCTCGCGCGCCGGCACGACGAGGTGGATGACGGCTGGCTGTGTGACCGCGGCCGCTTCGCCTACCCCGCGCTCGGTGGTCCGGAGCGCGTGACCGAGCCGCTGATCCGCGACGGCGGCGAGCTGCGGCCCGTCTCGTGGGAGCGCGCGCTTGCAGAGGCCGCCGCCGGCCTGTCCCGGGCAGGGGCTCGCACCGGCGCGCTGGTTGGCGGAGAAGCGACGAACGAGGAGGGATACCTGCTCGCGCGCCTGATGCGCGAGGGCCTCGGCTCCCCGCACATCGACTCGCGCCGTGCGGGCATGCTCCCGCTGGAGCTGCACCGTGCGCTGAACGACCCGCGCCTGCAGGCGCGGGTGAGCGACCTCGAGTTTGCCCACGCCGTGCTCGTGCTCGAGACCGACCCGATCGAGGACGCGTCGATCCTCGACCTGCGCCTACGTAAGGGTGCGCGCCGCCACGGGATGCAGATCGTGCGGGCCGGCATCGCGGACCTGCTGAGTGGTAGCGAGCGCACCGGAGAGCTCACGACGCAGCTGCAGGACGCCGGCGAGGAGATCGTGGTCCTGTGGGGCGAGCGCTTGACAGCCGGCCTCGACGGCGCGGCGGCGGCGCGGGCGCTGCTCGACCTGGCGCACACGCTGTCCCTGGCCGACACCTCCGGCGCGGGCCTCTTGGAAATCCCCGCGGGAACGAACGGACGCGGCCTGCGGGAGGCCGGGGTGCTGCCAAACGCCGGCCCCGGGCTTGGCGATCCCAGGGGAACGCCCGACGCGGATCCCCGCGATACTCGCGGGATAGCCGAAGGACTGGCCGAGGGCGAGCTCGCGGCGGTGCTGTTGCTGCAGTCCGACCCCCTGAGCGCCGACCGCCCGAGCCACCTGCCCGACGGGGAGCCCCCCCGTCACGAGCCCCCCAACGGAGATCCACCCAACAGCGGCCTGCCCCTCCGTCACGAGCCCCCCAACGGAGATCCACCCAACGGCGGCCTGCCCAACGGCGAGCTGTGGGGGCGGGCGCTGGAGCGAGCCTCGACCGTCGTCGCACACGCGACATTCCTGACGGATGGTCTGCGCGAGCACGCGAACGTCGTGTTCCCCGCGCAGGCGTACGCCGAGAAGGAAGGCACGATCGTTCACCCCGACGGGCGCATCCAGCGACTGCGACCGGCCGTCGCGCATCCGGGCTCGACCCGCGCGCAGTGGCAGGTCATCGCCGACCTCGCCGCCCGGATCGGGCTCGACCTGGAGGTGCTCACCGGCCCGATGGCTTCACAGCAGCTGTTCGACGCGGTGCCGTTCTACGCGGGCCTCACCCTGGATGACATAGGCGGCAAAGGAGTCCGCTGGCAAGAACGGCCTGAGGCGAACGCATACCCAACGCGGGAGCAACTCGTATGAGCGTTGCGCCGCCCATCATCGCCATAGTCGGCTACTACGAAACGTGGTGGATCCAGGTCCTGAAGGCGATCGTCATCTTCGCCGTCGGCCTGCAACTGGTGCCCGTGGTGCTGCTCGCCGAGCGCAAGCTCCTGGGGCGCTTTCAAAGTCGCTACGGCCCCAACCGCGTCGGCCCGTACGGCGCGCTACAGCCGCTCGCGGACATCCTCAAGCTGCTCACCAAGGAGCAGTTCCGCCCGAGCACTTCGATCGGGTTCCTGTTCGCGCTCGCCCCGATCATCTCGATCGTCACGGCCGTCGCGGCGTTCGCGATCATCCCGTTCGGCAACGTCCAGCGCATCTTCGGCACGCCCGTCGGACTGTACGGGCTCGACGTCTCGATCGGTCCGCTGTACCTGTTCGCGTTCGGCGCGATCGCGTTTTACGGGATCATGCTGGGAGGCTGGTCCTCGGGCTCGAAGTACTCGTTCCTCGGGGCGATGCGCGGCGCGGCGCAGCTGATCTCATACGAGGTCTCCCAGGGCCTTGCGCTCGTCGGGGTGATCATGACCGCGCAGACGCTGTCGCTGACCGGGATCGTGACCGCCCAGAAAGGCATGTGGTACATCGTGCCCCAGTTCTTCGGCTTCCTGATCTTTCTGACCGCGAGCTTCGCCGAGACCAACCGCGCGCCGTTCGACCTGACCGAGGCCGACGCCGAGCTCGTCGGCGGCTACAACACCGAGTACGGCGGCGGCAAGTTCGCGTCCTACTACTTCGCCGAGTACCTCAACGTGCTCGTCGTCTCGGGCATCGTCACGACCGTGTTCCTCGGCGGCTGGCTGCTCCCGTTCGGCATCCACCCGCCCGGATGGGTCGACCCATTCGTGGTGCTGTTCAAGATGTCGCTCATCACGTTCCTGTTCATCTGGGTCCGCGCAACGCTGCCACGACTGCGCTACGACCAGCTGATGAGCTTCGGCTGGAAGGTCCTGCTGCCGCTGGCAACGCTCAACGCGCTGGTCACGGCCGTGCTCGTGGTGGTGACGCACTGATGATGTACAGAGAGCTCGATACCGCTCACCGCGTCCCTCCCGGACGGGGGGTGGTCGGGAGGGGGGCCTGCTATCCCCCTCCCGTTCAGATAGTGGTGGTGACGCACTGACATGACCTCCGAGACCCCCCAGCCGCCCCAGCCGCCGAACCCCGCCGCGCCCCCTGGCTCCACTCGCCCGGAGGTCCCGCCCGCGGACTCCCCCCAGCGCACCGCCCCGTCCAAAGCAGGCGTGACCGTCACGGCCTGGAGCCCCGGCGATGACATCATCGAGGTCCAGCGCATCCCGGCGCCGGGCGCCGCGCGCAGCACCTGGCGCACGTTCCGCGAGACCGCGCGCGGCCTGATGACGACCTTCGGGCGCTTCGTGGAAAAGCCCGTCACGGTCGAGTACCCCGAGGAGAAGACCCCCGTCTATCCGCGCTTTCGCGGCCGCCACAAGCTGCACAAGTTCGAGGACACCGGCCTTGAGAAGTGCGTGGGCTGCTCGCTGTGCGCCGCCGCCTGCCCAGCGGATTGCATCCGCGTCGTCGCGGCCGAGAACACCCCCGAGCACCGCGTCTCCGCCGGAGAGCGGTATGCCGCGGTGTATGAGATCAACCTGTCGCGGTGCATCTTCTGCGGCTACTGCGAGGTCGCCTGCCCGTTCGACGCGATCACGATGGGGCACGACTACGAGCTCTCCGACTATGACCGCACGGACCTGATCTTCACCAAGGAGATGCTGCTCGCCGAGCCGCTGGAGCGCACGCCGCTGAGGAACGAGGGCGAGTGAGCCAGGTTTTGTTCTTCATCGCGGGCTTCGGCGCGATCACGGGGGCGGTCGGCGTGGTCGTGCTGCGCGACCCGTTCTATGCCGTGCTCGCGCTCGTCGGTCACCTGCTGTCGCTGGCCGTGCTGTTCCTGCTGCTGCGCGCGGAATTCGTCGCGGCCGTGCAGGTGGTGGTGTATGCGGGCGCGGTGATGGTGCTGTACGTGTTCGTCGTCGCCTACGTCGGCGGCCGCGAGGAGCCGATCGGAGAGCTCCTGCGCGGGCGCGGCGCGGCGGGCGCGCAACTGCGCCTCGGCGCGGCGATCCTCGGCGGCGCGCTGCTCGTGGAGCTGCTGATCGCGCTGCTCGGCACGGGCCTGAAGGCCGTCGACGGCGACGGCGCGCCCTACGCGCCGGGACCGCACACGTTCGGCACTCCCGCGTACATCGGCCAGCTGCTGCTGACCCGGTTTTTGCTCGTGTTCGAGGCCGCCTCGTTCCTGTTGCTGATCGCGGCCGTCGGCGGGGTCGTGCTGGCTCGGCGACGGGGCGGCATCGACGAGGATCAGGACAAAACGCTGCTTACCCCCATGGACCTCGTCCGTCCGCGCGAGACGGGCACAATGGCTGAGGGAGTCGGGAGCCGGCGATGACCATAGGCTGGTATCTCGCCGTCTCCGCGATCGTGTTCGCACTCGGCGCCGCCGGCGTGATGGTGCGGCGCAACCCGCTCGTCGTGCTGCTGTGCCTGGAGCTGATGCTCAACGGCGCCAACCTCTCGCTGGTCGCGTTCTCGCGCATGTGGGGCAACGGGGACGGTCAGATATTTGCGCTGATCGTGATGACGGTCGCCGCCTGCGAGGTGTGCATCGGGCTGGGCATGATCGTCGCGATCTTCCGCCGCCGCCTCCCCATTGACGTAGATGAGCTGAGGGAGTTGCAGGGCTGATGGCAACGACGACGTACGGCTGGCTGGTGCTGCTGTTCCCCCTGCTGGGGACGCTGATCCTCGCGTTCGGCTATCGAGGACTCGGCTCCCGCCCACCCGGACGGGCATCAAATCGTCTCGCCGGGTGGATCGGCACAGGCGCGATCGGCCTCGCGTTCGTGGCGGCGCTCGGCGCGCTGATCTCGCTGCAGGGTCACTCGCCTGCGCACCGGGAGCTCGCGTCCTCGCTGTGGAACTACGCCAACACGGTCGGGGTGAACGCGGAAGTGTCGATCCTCGTGGACCCGCTGTCGGTGTTCATGATCCTGATCGTCACCGGGGTGTCGAGCATGATCCACCTGTACTCGATCTCCTACCTCGACGAGGACCGCGGGTTCGCCAGGTACTTCTCCTACCTGAACTTCTTCGTGTTCTCGATGTTGCTGCTCGTGCTCGCGGGCAACTTCCTGCTGCTGATCGTCGGCTGGGCGTTCGTCGGCGCGGCGTCGTACCTGCTGATCTCCTTCTGGTACCGGCGCACGACCGCCACGGCAGCCGGGATCAAGGCGTTCGTGATCAATGTCGTCGGCGACGTCGGGCTCGTGCTGGGGACGTACTTCATCTTCAAGCACACCCACACGCTCGACTTTCTCGCCACGTTCAAGGCCGCGCCGCACGTGTTCCATACCGGCGAAGCGGACATCGTCGCCGGCTGTGAGCTGCTGCTCGTGGGCGCGATCGCCAAGTCCGCGCAGATCCCGCTGCACACGTGGCTGCCCGACGCGATGGAGGGCCCGACGCCCGTCAGCGCGCTGATCCACGCGGCGACGATGGTCACCGCGGGCGTGTACCTGATCGCGCGCATGCACGTCCTGTTCGAACTCGCCCCCGCCGCGCAGGACACGGGCGCGGTGATCGGCGCCGCGACGCTGTTGATCGCGGGCACGATCGCGCTCGTGCAGACCGATATCAAGCGCGTGATCGCCTACTCGACGATGTCTCAGATCGGCTACATGATCATGGGCGTGTCCGTCGGAGCGTACGCGGCGGGGATGTTTCACCTGATGACGCACGCGTTCTTCAAGGCGCTGCTGTTCATGGGCGCGGGCTCGATCATCGGCGCGATGGGCGGCGAGCAGTCGTTGCAGAAGATGGGAGGGTTCCGCAAGGCCCTGCCGTTCACGTTCGCCTGCTTCATCATCGGCGGCCTGGCGCTGTCGGGCATACCGCCGTTCTCGGGGTTCTTCTCCAAGGACGAGATTCTGCTCGTCACCGCCGAGCGCGGCGGCTGGCACTGGGCGCTGTATGTGATCGGCTACATCGGCGCGTTCCTGACGGCGATCTACACGTTCCGGATGATCTTCAGGGCGTTCTACGGCGATCCCGTGGCCGAGGCGCGCGAGATTGATTTGGACTCCCACCCACCCCACCTTCACCACGCCGAGGTACCGACAAACCCGGCCAACGGCGAGGTCGAGGACACCGACGTGGGGTTCCCCGGCCCGCACCACACAGTCGCCGAGCGCGCGTTGCCGATGAAGGTCGCGATGACCGTGCTGGCGATCGGCGCGGTCGGCGCGGGGCTCGTGCAGGTGCCGGGACTGGACGACATCGTCACCACGTTCCTGCGCCCGACATTCGCCGGCTCTCCCCTGTATGAACCGCACACGCGCGACGGGCTGCTCATCTTCGGGCTGTGTCTCGGCACGGTGCTGGGGCTGACCGGGATCGCGATCGCCTACCGCATCTGGGTCAAGCAGCCGAGCATCGCCGTCTCGGCGCGGGAGCGGCTGGTGCCGGTGTATGAGCTGCTGGCGCACAAGTGGTACTTCGACGAGCTGATCGACGCGCTCGTCGTGCATCCCGCCGCCGCGGCCGGACGATTTGCGCAGGGCACGTTCGAGCGCGTGTTCGTGCAGGACACGCTCGTCGGCGGCTCCACCGGGATCGTGCGGGCGGGCTCGGCCGCAGTGCGCGCGGTGCAGAGCGGGTTCCTGCGCTACTACGCCGCCCTGCTCGTGCTCGGCGTGACCGGCGTCGCGTTCTACTTCCTGCTGCAGACGTGACCTCTTCCGCAAACCCTTTACCTCAACCCACTCCAATTCCCATTCAGCCCGACCAACTCCACCGCTCCGAAACCCACACCACAAAACCCCAACCTCAAACCTAATGCCACCGCTTTCAATCCTGATCTGGCTGCCCCTCGCCTTCGGCCTGCTCGGCGCGCTGTTCGCCGGGCGCAACCAACGCATCCCCGGCGTGCCGGCGTTGATCGGCTCAATCGGCGCGCTCGGGCTGGCGATCGGCTACATCGCCGAATACACACCGGGCACAAAGGGGCTCACGAACGTCACCGATGTCGTGTGGATCAGCGAACTGGGGATTCACTACAAGGTCGGGATCAGCGGGCTGAACGTGTTCTTGATCGGCCTGACCACGCTGCTGTTCGCCGCCGCGACGATCGCGAGCAACATGCGCTCGTGGGAGCGGCCAAGGCTCTTTTACTTCCACTTCATGCTCGCCGAGTCCGCGGTCCTCGGAGCCTTCCTGGCCCAGGACCTCGCGCTGTTCGTCGCGTTCTTTGACCTGATGCTGATCCCGTTTTACTTTTTGATCGGCGGTTGGGGCCGCGAGCCGGACAGGGTGAAAGCGACGATCAAGCTCGTGATCTACACGCTCGTCGGCTCGCTGCTGATGCTTGCCGCGGCGATCGCAACCGGCGTGCTGGCGGCCCAACAGGGAGGCGGGCATCACATCACGTTCGTGCTCTCCGAATTGCAGGCACTTACGCCCCTCCCCAAGGGGTCGCAGGAGTGGATTTTCCTGTTCTTCGCCGCCGCGTTCCTGGTGAAGATGCCGGCATTTCCTCTGCACGGGTGGATGCCCGACGGATACAGGGCGATGCCGATCGAGGTGCTGATGGTGTTCTCGGGCGTGCTGTCGAAGGTCGGCGCGTACGGGTTCCTGGCGATCGTGCTGCCGCTGTTCCCACAGGGCGCCGCCCATTTCCAAACGCTGATGTTGATCATCGCGCTCGCCTCGATCCTGTACGGGTCGGCGGTCGCGTTCACCCAAACCGACGCGCGGCTGATCGCCGGGTACTCGTCGGTGGCCCAGCTCGGGTTCATCACGCTCGGGATATTCGCGCTGAATCCCCAGGGCGCCCAGGGCGCACTGCTGCAGATGGTCAACCACGGCCTCGTGGTCGCGCCGCTGCTGTTCATCGTCGCGATCCTCAGCAAACGGGCAGGGGGCTCGGAGGACGTGCGCGACATGGGCGGGATCGCGTTCAGGGCGCCCGTGCTCGCGTCGGTGTTCCTGATCGTATCGTTGGCCACGCTGGCGATCCCGGGCTCGTCTAACTTCGTCGGCGAGTTTTTGATCCTGCTCGGCGTGTTCCAGGCCAAGCTCGTGATCGCGATCATCGCGTTCAGCGGCGTGGTGATGGCGAGCGTGTACGCGCTGCGACTGTTCATCCGCGCGATGCACAACCGCGTCGGCGCGGGCGTTGACTCGCGCGATATCTCGATCCGCGACGGCGCGGTGCTGGTGCCGCTGGTGCTGGTGATCCTGTTCATGGCGCTGTACCCGCAGCTGGCGCTGAAGCGCAGTGAAAGCGCCACCAAGACGGCCGTAGCCTCAGCGCAGGCGCTGACGAGACCCGCCGCGGCGCTCGCCGGCCTGGTGACCCCAGGTCCAGGCCAGGTCGTCCATGTCGAAAGCGCCGACGAAGACGCTGCCTCCGCCTCCGAACGTGGCGCGCCGGCGAGGTCTCGGCGATGAACTTCTATCCCTACCCGGTTCACCTCGCGACGGCCACCCTGAAAGGTCCACACGTAGATTTCGCGGCCCTGTCGCCGCTGATCGCGCTGCTGGGCGGCGCGGCGATCGTGCTGCTCGTGGGCCTGCTGGGGTCGCGCCGGGCCCGCACGCAGCTCGTCCCCATGCTCAGCCTCGTAGCGCTCGGCGCGGCGGCGGGACTGACGATCTGGCAGTGGCACGAAGAGAAGTCGATCGTCGCGGGCGCGCTGAAGATCGACGCGCTGTCGCTCACGCTGAACCTGATCCTCGTGGCGGGCGGCGCCTGCACGGTGCTGCTCGCGTGGAGATCGCTGGCCGCGCGCGAAGCGGCGCATGGCGAGTGGCACGCGCTGCTGCTGACGTCGATCGGCGGGATGTCGCTGCTGGCCGCGGCGCAGAACACGCTCGTCGTGTTCCTCGGCCTGGAGCTGCTGTCGATCCCGCTGTACGTGTTGTGCGCGACCGAGCTCAAACGCGAGCACTCGCTGGAGTCGGGGCTGAAGTATCTGATCGTGGGCTCGGTGGGCTCGGCGACGCTGCTGTACGGGCTCGCGCTGATCTACGGCGCGACGGGCGCGACCGACTTCACCGCGATCGCGAGCGCGCTGTCGAACGGCAGCCTCGCGACCGACCCGCTGACGCTCACGGGGATCGCGCTGTGCGTCGCGGGACTGTGCTTCAAGGCGTCGGTCGCCCCGTTTCACCAGTGGACGCCGGATGTGTACGAGGGCGCGCCGACGCCCGTGACGGCGTTCATGGCGGTCGCGACGAAGGTCGCCGCGCTGGGCGTGTTCCTGAGACTGTTCGACGTCGCGCTGATCGAAGCCCACGCGAGCTGGGGTCCGGCGGTCGCAGCGCTGGCGGCTATCACGATCATCGTCGGCAACGTCGGCGCGCTGGGGCAGTCCTCGCTGAAGCGGATGCTCGCCTACTCGTCCGTCGCGCAGGCCGGGTACATGCTCGCCGGAGTGGTCGTCGCCACCAAGCTGGGCGCGCAGGCGACCGTGTTCTATCTGGCGGTGTACCTGTTCATGAACATGGCCGCGTTCGCCACGATCGTCGTCCGCGAGCGCGAAACCGACCTCGGCGACACGGTCGCGGCGATGAGGGGCCTCGGCCGCGAGCGCCCATATCTGGCCTGGCCGATGACACTGGCGATGCTCGGCCTGGCGGGCATCCCCGCGACGGCGGGGTTCATCGGCAAGTTCTACCTCATCGACGCGGCCGTCTCGGGCGACTACACATGGCTGGGAGTGGTGATCGTGATCGGCTCGATGATCTCGCTCGGCTACTACCTGCCGGTGATCGCGGCGATCTGGATGGCGGACGCCCCCGAGGACGCTCCCAGCTCACCGGGGGCGAAGCCCGTCCCCTCCACCGGGCCGAGATCAGCCGTCGTCGAGGGCGCCCTGCCGGCCCTCGCGGGCGGCTCTCAGGAGCTGGACGAGCCTCTGCCCACGACGACCGGGCCCCAGCCCGAGGTCGTCCTCGTCGCGGTCGCGGCCGGCGCGGCGGTCCTGTTCTTCGGCATCATCCCCCAGCCCCTGTTCAACCTCGTGCACGGGGTCGGCAGCGCGCTGGGGTTGTTGTAGAGCGTAGGTCTGCTGAGAGCGTCGCCCAGCCTACGCGCCGAGCGCGGCCTCCGCCGCCGCTTCAGCCTCCTGCAACTGGCGCTCGACGAGATCCAGGCCCGACTCCCAGAATCCCGGGTCGGCGAGGTCGATGCCGACGATCGCACCCAGCTCATCGGGGCTGCGCGAGCCTCCCGCGGCGAGCAGCTCCAGGTAGCGGGGGGCGAACTGCGCCCCGTGCTGCTCATAGCGCTCGTACACCGACAGCGCAAGCAGTTGCCCGTACGCGTAGGCGTACACATACCCGGGCGAGCCGATGAAGTGCGGGACATACGACCACCACGAGCGGTACCCCTCGGTGATCTCCACCGAGTCACCCAGCAGCTCATCTTGACTTGAAGCCCACAGCTCGCCGAAGCGCTCCACCGACAGCTCGCCCTCATCGCGGCGGGCGGTGTGGACGAGGTCCTCGAACCGGTTCATCGCGACCTGGCGGAACACGGTCGCGATCGCCCCCTCGAGGTTCTCCGCGAGCAGCGCCAAGCGCGAGGCGGGCGCGGTGTCCTCGGCGAGCAGCCGCCCGAACACGATCGTCTCGGCGAACACCGACGCGGTCTCGGCCAGCGTCAGGGGGGTGTCCTGATGGAAGATCCCCTGGCGGGCGGCCAGCGCGAAGTGCACCCCATGGCCGAGCTCGTGCGCGAGCGTCAGCACGTCGCGCCGGCGCGAGGTGTAGTTGAGCAGCACATACGGGTGCGCCGAGGGAACGGCCGACGCGCAGAAGGCCCCGCCGCGCTTGGCCGGGCGCAGTGGCGCATCGATCCAGCGCTCGTCGAAGAACCGCTTGGCCAGCGACCCGAGCTCCGGGGAGAACGACTCGTAGCAGTCGAGCACGATCTCGCGCGCCTGCGCGAACGTGTACGTGACGTCGTCGTCGGTCACCGCCGCCATGCGGTCGTAATCGGCGATGCGCTGCACACCCAATAGGCGCGCCTTCAGCCGGTACCAGCGGCGCGCGATCTCATACCGGCCGCGCACCGCCCCGATCAGCGCCTGCACGGACTCGTCGCCGGCCTCGTTCGCAAGGTTGCGCGCGGCCAGCCAGTTTGGATAGCGGCGCAGGCGGTCGTCGGTCGCCTTGTCCGCGAGCAGCGTGTTGAACAGGAACGCGCGCGTGCGCAGACCGGGCTGCAGAGCGGCGGTGATCGCCTCGGCGGTCGCGCGCCGTACCTCGCGGTCGGGCAGCGCCAGGCGACTGAGCGCGACGTCGAGCGCGACCTTCTCGCCGGTGCCGGTGCGGGAGCCGACGGTCCCGTCATTGCCCGCGGCGCCGTCCCCGCCCGGCGCGCCGTCCCCGCCCAGCGCGGCGTCCCCGCCCAGCGCGGCGTCCCCGCCCGGCGCGGCGTCCCCGCCCGGCGCGGCGTCGCCATCCGGGGCGGCGTCGCCATCCGGGGCGCCGTTACGGCCCGACGCGCGGTCGCCACCCGAACCGGGCAGCTCGACCTCGATCGCGGACGTCAGCTCTTCGAACAGCCGCGACCAGGCCGATGAGCCGGTGAGAGCCTTCTCGGCGAGGATCTTCTCCTCGGGTTCACTGAGCAGATGATCGCGATACCGGCGCACGCTCTGCAGGTGATGGCGGCAGAACTCAAGACCGTCGCCCTCCAGCAGCTCCCGCGCGCGCTCGTTTGAAAGCGCGGCCCACTCCAGGTCGAAGAACAGCAGCGTCGTCTCGATCTCCGTGCCGCGCTCCTGCGTGCGTTGCAGCAGCGCGCCGCGCGCGGGATCGGCCGTGTCGGTGGAGAAGTCAAGCGCCGCGTAGGAGCCCGCGCGACCGACGAGATCGTAGATCGCGGCCAGCTCGTGCATCGCCTCGGCCAGTCCCGCGCTGTCGAGCGCATCCAGCTTGCCCGCATAGCGCTCGGCGAACGCCTGCGAGCGGGTCAGCGCCTCCTCGAGACGGCGGCCGACGCCCTTGAGACCCTCACCGTCCACGAGCGCCCCGAGATCCCAGGCGGTCTGCTGCAGCTCAGGGTCGGTAGTCGTCGCGGCCAAGGTCCCGGCAGCTTATCCGCCACGATCCGCAGGCTCCCCTACTCGTACTGCAGCGCCTCCAGCACATTCAGACGGGCGGCGCGCCGGGCGGGGAAGATCGCGGCGAGGATGCCGGCGAGGATCGCGGCGATCACGAACACGACGAGCGTGCCCACGGGGATCGCGAACGTGGAGTATTCGATCGCCTGCCCGACCATGATCGCGAGCACGATCCCGACGGGAATCCCGAGCGCGGCGCCGATCAGGGCGGTGACGATGCTCTCGTGACGGATCATCCGGCGCAGCTGGCGGCGGCTCATGCCGACGGCGCGCAGCATGCCGAGCTCGCGGGTGCGCTCGAAGACGGTCAGCACGAGCGTGTTGACGATCCCGAACAGGCTGATGAGGATCGACAGCGAGAGCAGCACGTACAGCAGGTTCAGCAGCGTGTCGATCCCCTGCTCCTGGCTTGACTTGAACTGGCTCTCGGTCTGGATCTTCGCGTCTGGGAAGCCCGCCAGCGCGCGCTGCAGCCTGAGCGTGTTGGCTGCTGTGACGCCGCCGGCGATGTTCACGAACGTGAAGACGTTCTGCGGGTTTTCGTATTCGGCGTCGAAACGCTGCGTGGAGATGGTCACATCGCCATAGGGCGAGCCGCCCTTGGGGGGCGCGAAGATGCCGCGCAGCTGCAAGTGCATGACTCGCCCGGAGGGCGTCTGCACGGCGATCGGCGAGCCGACGTGCAGGTGCAGTTCTTTGGCGTAGTCCTTGGAGACGAACGCTCCGCTCTGACCCAATTCAGCGGGCACGGCGGGCGATCCGTGCTGCCACTTGACGACGATCACCCTGCTGATGTCCGGCGAGACGCCGCTGACGTTGATTTTGCTCCCGAACGCCCGGCCCTGTCCGGCGCGCACGCCCGAGACCACCTGCACCCCGGGCACCCCGCGCAGCGCCTGCGCCGAGGCGATCGACACGGGCGAGAAGTTGTTCGTGGCCGTGAGCGCATAGTCAGCCTTGAAGAGCTGGCTCACGGAGCTCTCGAACGTCGCCTTCAGCCCGGTCGCCAGCACCGAGACGAGCGTCACGAGCGCGAGGCCGATCATCAGCGCCGAAGCGGTCGAGGCGGTCCGCGTGGGGTTGCGCATCGCGTTCCCGCGCGCGAGCTTGCCGGCGGCGCCGCCGATCCTCGTCGCGGGCCAGCCGAGCACGGAGGCCAGCGGGGGCACGAGCACCTTCGCGAGCATCGCCACGCCCACGAACAGGCCCGCCGCGCCGAGGCCGATCGCGAGCAGTCGCGATCCCGTCGAGAGCCCGCCGACGAATAGGCCGATCAGCATCAGCGCGACCGCTACGACGATCGTCAAAAGCGCTGCGGGGGTGCCGAAGCGCGCGAACCGCGACGGCGGCAGCAGCGCGCCCTCGCGCACCGCGGCGATCGGCTGCACGTGCGTGGCGCGCAATGCCGGGCGCAGCGCCGCGAGCGCGGTGATCAGCACGCCGACGACGAGCGAGACGACGATCGTGCGCGTCGCGAAGACCGTGCTCGCCTGCGGCAGGTCGATGCCGAAGGAGACGAACAGCGAGTTAAGGCCCTTGGCGAGCCCCAGGCCGAGGAACAGCCCGACCACCGATGCGAGCAGCCCGATCACGAGGGCTTCGAGCAGCACCGAGCGCAGCACCTGGCGTCGAGTCGCCCCGAGCGTGCGCAGCGTCGCCAGTTCGCGCGTGCGCTGGGCGATGGTGATCGAGAGCGTGTTCGCAATCACGAACGCGCCGACGAACAGCGCGACGCCCGCGAACGCGAGCAGGAAGTCCTGGATGATGTTCAGGAATCCGTTCGTGTTGCTCGTCGCATGTTCGGCTTCCGCTTCGCCCGTGCGCACCTGCGCGCTCGCCGGCAGGATCGCGCTGACTTCGCGCATGACCCGCGCCGGCGTGTATCCGGGCCTGTCCGCGATCGAGATCGAGTCGAGCTTGCCGACCTTGCCGAACAGCCGCTGGGCGACGGAGAAGTCGAAGATCGCCATCGTGGCGCCGCCGAGCGAGGACACGCCGCCGATCTTCGCGATGCTCGCGATCCGCATGCGCTGCTCGGCGCCGCGCGCGATCACGCCGATCGCCTCGCCCACGGCGTAGTGCTTGGTTTCGGCCGTGTTCGCGTCGATCGCCACTTCGCCGGGTCCCGACGGCCACGTGCCGGCTACGAGCTGCAGCGGGTTGAAGCGCTGGTTGCCGTGCGCGTGCACGCTGAACGCGAGACCGGGAGCGCCGCCGCTCGATATCACCTTGCCGCCCCGCCCCACCAGCTGGGCCGTGTCGGAGATGCCGCCCTGCGCTTCCTTGACCCCGGGAAGGCCGCGCACGCTCGCGAGCAGCGATTCGGGGATGGAGGGCGTCGTCCTCGCGCCGCCGCCGCCCCCGCCATGTTCGTCGCCGCCGATCGCGCTCTTGCCGGTGACGACGACGTCGGTGTGCTTGTAGACCTGCGTGAACACGGTCCCGAACGCCGATTTGATCGTGTCGGTGAGGATGTACGTGCCGCTGATCATCGCCACGCCGAGCACGATCGCCAGGGCGGTCAGCGCCGCCCGGAGCTTGCGCCGCGCGAGGCCTTTGAGGGCGACCGCGATCACGTGCCCAGACCGCCCGTCACCGCGATCACGCCGACAGTTCGCCCATCACGGCCAGCACCTCGGCGGCGCTCGCGCCGGTGAGCTCCTTCACGATCCGCCCGTCGGCGATAAACAGGATGCGATCGGCGATCGCGGCGGCGCGCGGATCGTGGGTCACCATCACCGTCGTCTGGCCGTAGGCGTCGACCGAGGCGCGCATCAGCTCGAGGATCTCTCCGCCGGTTTTGGAGTCGAGGTTGCCCGTCGGCTCGTCGGCGAGCAGGATCGTCGGCCGCGTGACCAGCGCACGGGCGATCGCCACGCGCTGCTGCTCGCCCCCGGAGAGCTCCGCCGGGCGGTGGTCGCGTCGCTTCTCCAGGCCGACCTTCACGACGAGCTCGTCGAGCCACGCCTGATCCGGGCGCTCGCCGGCGATCGAGAGCGGCAGCAGGATGTTCTCCTGCGCGTCGAGCATCGGCAGCAGATTGAAGAACTGGAAGATGAAGCCGATGTGCTCGCGGCGCAGTCGCGTCAGCGCGCCGTCACCGAGCGCGCCGAGCGGGGTGCCGGCGATCGTGACCGTGCCCGACGTCGGCTGGTCCAGGCCCGCCAGCAGATGCATCAGCGTGGACTTGCCCGAGCCCGAGGGACCCATCACGGCGACGAGCTCCCCCGAGCGCACGTCGACGTCCACACCGCGCAGCGCATCCACGGCGGTGTCGCCCTCTCCGTAGCGCCTGCTCAGCGCGCGCGCCGCGACCGGCACTGCGGGCGGCGCGATCGCGGCAGCTGTCTCACCGGCCGTTGCCATACGACTTGAGGCTACCCGATGTGCCACAGCGATAAGCGACGACGCCCGGCCCGGTATGTAGCATCGTCGGCCCGATGCACGAGACCACGCCCTCCGTCTTCCTGATCGCCCGTCCGTCGATCGACGTCGAGGGCATGCGCGGCTATCTGACCGACGTCGGCGGCGAGTCGTGGCTGACCCGCCGGCTGGAGGAGTCGGACGGCCCTCCCAACGGCGGCGAGCTGATCGTCGAGTTCGGCGGCCGCGCGTGCTATCGCAGCTGGGAGCCGGGGCTGAACCCGAACGTGACCAAGGTCCGCACCGACCAGCGCGAGTACTTCGCCAACATCCTGCGCTCCGCCCACGGCAGCGTGCTGGAGCACGCCAACTGGTCGTTCGCGCTGCGCAACGTGAGCCGGGTGTTCACCCACGAGCTCGTTCGTCACCGCGCCGGCTCGGCGTTCAGCCAGGAGAGCCTGCGCTACGTGCGTCTCGCCGACATCGGCTTTCGTGTGCCGCCGGCCCTGGAGCCGGTGCGCGAGCAGGTGATATCGATTGTCGAGCAGCTGGAGGAGTTCCAGGTCGGCGCGGCCTCGAAGCTGGGGATCGACGCCGAGGGCGTGCCGTTCCACGTCAAGAAGGAGGTCACCTCCGCACTGCGCCGCCTGGCGCCGATCGGGCTGAGCACGGACATCGTGTGGACGGCCAACGCGCGCACGCTGCGCCACGTGATCGAGATGCGCACCGCCGAGGGCGCCGAGGAGGAGCTGCGCCTGGTGTTCGACCGGATCGCTCACCTCATGCAGGCCGAGGCGCCCGGGCTGTTCCAGGACTTCGCGCGGCAGCAGGACGGCTCCTGGGTGCCCGAGCACCGGAAGGTCTGAACAGCGCCTCGCCGGCCGGCTGTGCGACTGCGAGCGAGGCTCGGGTGCACGGTGGCGCGTCCTCAGGCGTCCATCGTGCGCGTGCGCCACGCGCCGAGCGCGAGGAACACCGCCAGCCAGCCCACCAACACCAGCAGCGCCGCGCCCTGCGACATTGCGACCGTCGCGTCCCGGCCTCCGCCGACGTCCACGGGGCTGAAGTGCGCGATCGCCTGGGTGAGAACGCCGTCGCGCGCGCGCCCCAAGGAGCTGATGTGAGTGATCAGCGGGCTGGCCACGACCTGCCATGCGATCAGTGCGATGATCGCGCCCGGCTTGGAGGTCGTGAATGACGCGAGGCCCACGGCGACTACGCACAGCATGCCGGTCCCCAGCAGCGTGAACCCGAGTCCGTTGATGACCAGAGCGGAGTCGGGTGTCGGCAGGTTGGCGGCGAATATAAACGTACCCAGCAAGACCACCGCATAGCCGCTGAGCATCACGATCCAGCACATGGCAAGCGCGGCGGGCACGCGCGAGGCGAACAGCGCCGTGCGCGAGCGGCCGGTGATGACGAGATCCCGGAATACCCCCGCCGAGGCATCCCCCGTGCCGGCCTCGACGCCGATCAGGATCGCGGCCAGCGGACCGAAGAAGAGAGCCAACAGGCGTAGCGCGTCGATGAAGTGCGGTGTACCACCGGCGGGTTCGTATTTGTGCGCGTTGGAGGCGTGCTCAATGGCCATCACCGTGAAGGCGATCAGCAGCGGCGCAAGGGTGAGTACGAGCGCCCATATGAGGATCCCGCGCTTGCGGCGCAGCTTGAGGAAGTCCGCGCCCGTCATCTGGGCGGCGATCGTGGCGTTCATGCCTCCACCTCCTCGGCCTCGGGCACAGCATCCAATCGCGCGGTGATCTCCAGGAAGCGCTGCTCGAGGCTGTGGCGCACTGGCTCCAGGCGCAGCACCCCGACGCCGGCTCGCACGAGGGCCGCGTTGAGGAGCGCCGTCGTCTCCGGTCCGCCGGCCAGCACGACCCGAAGGCCCTCCGCGGAGCGATGAGCCTCGCGCACGAGCTCGCTGCCGCCGAGCATAGTGAGTGCCAGCTCGGGGTCCTGCACCCCGAGGATCAGCTCGTGCTGAGCAGTGCCGTCGCCACTGGCGAGGTCGGCGATCGGGCCCTGGGTGACGACCTTGCCGCGATCGACGATCGCGGCCGCGTCGCAGATCTTCTCCACCTCGTCGAGCAGGTGAGATGAGAGGAAGATCGTGCGCCCCTCCTGCTCGACCATCTCGCGGATCATCAGGCGAAACTCCTGGATGCCTCCAGGATCAAGGCCGTTGGTCGGCTCGTCGAGAATCAACAGCTGCGGATCGGCCAGCAGGCAGCGCGCAACGCCGAGACGCTGACGCATGCCGAGCGAGTACTTCTTGACCTTGTCCCCCGCCCGCTCGGTGAGGCCGACGCGCGCGAGTGACGGGTCGATCCGCGCGAATGCGTCCGGACCACGAACAGCGGCGACGATCCGCAGGTTCTCACGACCTGTCAGCTGCGGGTGAAAGCGGGGCTCCTCCACGATCGCCCCGACCCCTCGCAGCGCCTGCGCGCGCTCTGCCGGCACCGGATGGCCGAGCAGGCTCGCGCTGCCGGCGCTCGAGTGGGTGAGGCCGAGCAGCATCCGGATCATCGTCGTCTTGCCCGCGCCATTGGGGCCGAGAAACCCGAACGCGCATCCATTTGGGACCTGCAGGTCCACCCCGTCGACAGCCGTACGCTCGCCGAATCGCTTGGTCAGGCCACGCGTCTCGATCGCCAAGCCGGACCCAACCTGCTCGGACATTGGCATGACGGCGCTTGACGCGTCAACTGGAGGGGACATCGGTCTCCTTTGCGTGGCTGATCGGCGAACGGAGCGAAGCCCCGACGGGGCGTTCCGTCGGCAGCCTCTCAGGGCAGCCTAAAGATTCAATGAGAGCGGCAGCCCATCGCTCCGTCATCCCGCATGCGCCTCCCGACGATCGCTCTGTTTCGATCTCTGGACCCCTGCGAGGAGATCCTATAAAGTTCTGTTCTCAAGAACTGTTCTATTCGGGCCAAAAGTCCTCAAAGCTCCGCAATCCCCCTTCGACTGCGATCACCACCACGACCAGCTCACCGAAAGGCACTGCATGGACCCTCGCGCGACGAGCATCCTCCAGGAACCCACAGGCCCCGACCTGGCGCGTCACATCATCACCTTCGACCCCGACGATCCGGGGGATCGGGTGTTCTCCGCCATCCCGACACAGGCGCGAGCCGAACTTGCCCCGATCCCCTGGCCGGGCGGCCTCGCACCGGAGGCGGTGACGCCCGCGACAACGCCTTCCCCGTCTGACCCCCTGCCGACCGCGGACATCCTGGTGGTGACCTGGACCGTAGCCGAGGCCAAGGCGCTCGCCGACGTGCTCACTCCAGGACACCCCAGCACCTCGTGGCACGTCTACCGGCACGAGTTCGAGAGCAAGTACAAGCCGATTCTGCGCCCCGGCGCCCCCGCCCTGGAGAGCGACTGTCTCGGCGTCTACTGCCAGTGCCGGATCGGCGAACGCAGCGTGCTGTGCATGAAGTCGGACCTGCATCTCAGTCAGGACGGACCCAAGCTCCCGATTCGAGCGCTATGGCGGCAGATCATCGAAGAGTCTCAGGCGAAGCTGGTGATCACGACCGGCACGGCTGGTGGGATCGGCGCCGAGACCCTGCTCGGCGACGTGATCGTGACCAAGTCCGTGCAGTTCGACTGCCACAAAACGTTTGCCGGCGCCCCGTTTGCGCACGCCACCTACAGCGACGGCGTCTTCGATGCGGCGAGTAGCAGTCAGTTCGCCCTGGCAGATAAATCGCTGCTGCCAGTCAACGCCACTCGCCTACCCCAGGCGACGCGCACGCCCGAGATCATGCCCGCGACAGCGGTTGACCCCGCGACGGTGCTGACGACGGACTTCTTCGCCTTCGACGACACCACCGACAGCTACGGCCTGCGCGCATACAACTCACACGCACGGGCTGTGGAGATGGGCGACGCCGTGCTCGGGCTTGTGTGTGCCGAAGATCTGAGCAGCCCTCCTCCGTGGGTGATCGTCCGCAACGCGTCCGATCCCCAAATCGACGGGTCCGCGCCGCTGCGCGAACAGGCCCAACAGGCAGCCCATATCTACGAGCAGTACGGCTACTGGACGACCGTAGGCAGCGCAATCGCCTGCTGGGCGCTGATCGCAGGCTGATCTGGCGTCGCCGCAGATCGACACACAATCACGAGACAGCAAAGGAGCAGACAAGATGCCAGGACTCAGACTAGGCAAGCAACCCGCCACCGACGACACTCGCGACCTGTTGTTCACGAAGTACGTAGACGCGACGCAGATCCCGCCGGCCCCGGCGGAATTCGGTCATGAGACGCTGTTTCCGCCGAAAGGCTGGGGGATGCTCGGCAACGACGAATGGGGTGATTGCGCGTGGGCCGGACCGGCGCACGAGACGATGCTGCTGAGCACCGAGGGCGCTCATCCCGCGACGTTCACGACCGCGAACGTCCTGAGCGACTATGCCGCCGGAACGGGTTTCAATCCAAGCGCCGGCCCTCCCGGAAGCAATCCCACCGACCAAGGCTCGAACGTTCGTGACGTGCTGCAGTACCGGCGCAAGACCGGCATCATCGACGAGGGAAAAAAGCGTCACAAGATCGGCGCCTTCGTCAAGCTCGAACCGAAGAACCTCAACCAGATCTACCAGGCCCTGTATCTGTTCCAGGCGGTCGGCATCGGTCTTGAATTCCCGCGCTCGGCCATGGAACAGTTCAACGAAGGCAAGCCCTGGAGCGTCGTCGAAGGCGCGCAGATTGAGGGCGGCCATTACGTCTGCTGCGTGGCCAAGCACCAGGACATCGACATCGTCACCTGGGGCGCCCTGCAGCAGATGACGGTGCCGTTCTTCGAGAAGTACTGCGACGAGGCCTGGGCCTACATCTCGACCGAGGACCTGCAGAAAGGCAAAGACCCCGACGGCTTCAAGCTCAGCCAGCTCAAGGAGGACCTCGCGAAACTCTAGTGTCATGAGTCATAAATTCGCTGGCGTTTCCCGGCGCCTGAACATGCCTGACGCCCGCCGGCGCCGGCCATGTGCTACCGGCACACTCACCGGCACCGTCGAACGTCAGATCACGCCCATCCATCCGGCAAACACTGACCGAATTTAGGACTCAGGACACTAGGACTCCTCCGCCTGCAGCTCCTTGACGCGTCCCTCCAGCTGAGCCATCACATCGGGATCACGCAGGGTCGTGACGTCACCCAGGGCGCGGCCTTCGGCGATGTCGCGCAGCAGGCGGCGCATGATCTTGCCCGAGCGCGTCTTGGGGAGTTCGTCGGCCCAGATGATGCGCTTGGGGCGGGCGAACTTGCCGATGCGCACGGCAACCGTCTCGCGAATGCCCTCGACGGTGGTCTCGTCGCCCTCGAGATCGCCCTGGAGGGTGACGAACGCGACGATCGCCTGGCCGGAGTCCTCGTCGTGCTGGCCGATCACGGCCGCCTCCGCCACGTCGGTGTGCGCCACGATCGCCGACTCGACCTCGGCCGTGGAGAGCCGATGTCCGGAGACGTTGACGACATCGTCGATGCGCCCGATCACCCACAGGTAGCCATCCTTGTCGCGGCGGGCGGCGTCGCCCACGAGGTAGGTCTCCTTGCCAAAGCGCTTGAAGTAGGTCTCGATAAAACGATCGTCCTCGCGGTAGAGCGTGCGTAGCATCGACGGCCACGGGCGCGTGAGCACGAGCAGGCCCTGGCCCTCCTGCACGAGCTCGCCGGTGGACTCGTCGCGCACCTCGGCCTCGACCCCCGGGAAGGGATGGGTGGCCGAACCGGGCTTAGTCTGAGTGATGCCGGGCAGCGGCGTGATCATGATCGCGCCGGTCTCGGTCTGCCACCACGTGTCCACGATCGGGCAGCGTTCGCCCCCGATGACCTTGTAGTACCAGAGCCATGCCTTCGGGTTGATCGGCTCGCCGACGGAACCGAGCAGACGCAAAGATGAGAGGTCGTGTTCGCCGGGCCACTGCGCACCCCACTTGATGCACGCCCTGATCGCGGTCGGCGCGCAGTAGAGGATCGTAATGCCGTAGCGCTCGATCAGCTCCCACCAGATGCCCTTGTGGGGGTAGTCCGGCGCTCCCTCCCACATCACCGAGGTCGCGCCATTGGCGAGCGGGCCGTAGACGATGTAAGAGTGGCCCGTGACCCAGCCGACATCGGCGGCGCACCAGTAGACATCCTCGTCGGGCTTCAGGTCGAAAACGTACCGGTGGGTGGCCGCCACGCCCGTTAGGTATCCGCCGGTCGTGTGCAGGATGCCCTTCGGCTTGGCGGTCGAGCCGGAGGTGTAGAGGATGTACAGAGGGTGCTCGGAGTCCAGTGGCTCTGCCGGGCAGTCGAAGTCGGCGGCCGCGCAGATCTCGTCGTAGTAAACATCACGACCCTGCTTCATCTCGCAGGGCGTGCCCTTGCTACGGACGACGACGATCTTCTGCAGCGTCTCAAGGTCGCCCATCACCTCGTCCACCCGCTCCTTCACCGGCGCCGTCTTGCCCTTGCGCGCGGCGCCATCGACCGTGATCAGCACCTTCGCCTCAGAGAACTCCATGCGCTCGCGCACGGCCTCGGCGGAGAAGCCGCCGAAGACGACGTTGTGCGGCGCGCCGATGCGCGTACAGGCGAGCATCGAGACGACGACCTCGGGGATCATCGGCAGGTAGATCCCCACCACGTCGCCCTTCTCGACGCCCAAATCCTTCAGCGCACCGGCGAAGCGCTTGACCTCCGCCAGCAGCTCGGCGTAGGTGATGTCGCGCTCGGAGCCATCCTCCCCGCGCCAGTGAAACGCGACGCGCTCGCCCCTGCCCGCCTCCACGTGCCGGTCCAGGCAGTTGTATGAGACGTTGAGCTTGCCGCCGATGAACCACTTGTAGAAGGGCGGATCGGAGTCGTCGAGCACCGTGTCCCACTTCTGAAACCAGTGCAGCCGCTCGGCCTGCTCGACCCACCAGGCCTGAGGATCGCGGGCCGCCTGCTCGTAGACCGCGGGGTCTTTCAGCAGCGCGTGCTCGCGAAACCCGGCCGGGGGGTCAAACGTCTCGACATCGAGCAGCCCTGCGAGCTCGCGGTCGAGTACCTCTCCGGTGGACGACTCCGATCCAATCGCCATAACTGGACCCTATCGTCCGCCCAACGGCATCACGGGCAGGACCGTGCGGCCGAAGGTCGAGTTCGTGACGGCAGCAGCCGACGCGTACCAGGCCGCGGCAGCTGTTGCCAGGCCTAGGTAGCCGCCCCAGTGAGTGATCGTTTCGTGCGGGCCCGTAGCACCGATCGCCAGCAGCACGAACGTGACGGTCAGCAGCACGAACACGAGCAACACCGCCCCGCTGACGCGCAGCGCGGCAATCGTCATGTACGCGGTGAAGATCGCCCACGCCCACAGGTACACCCCGACGGCGTGGCCGGCGTTGCCGCCGATCTGCTTGGCATAGAACACCTGCAGCGCCCAGAACGAGAGCCAGAAGGCGCCGAAAGAGCAGAAGGCGACCGCTCCGAAGGTGTTACCGGTACGGAACTCCCAGATGCCGGCGATCAGCTGAACGATGCCGCCATAGGCCAAAGCCAGACCGAGCACAACCGGCAGCCCCTTACTGTCGACGAGATTCGAGTTGAACATCGAGAGCACGAACGTCGTCATGGCGAATCCCGCGAGCCCCAACGGCCCCGGGTCCGCCGGTTTCCATCCGATAACAGGCGTACGCTCGCCCTCACCTCGCGTCGGATCTTGACGCTGGATTGATGCTGCCTCCATGGAAGTCCTCCTCCTTGGACCGCGTCCGTTGCCGGGGCGGAATCGACGATGCTATGCAGCGTGTCCCCGATCGCCGGAGCTACGCCGGTGGCGGGTCCGCACTCCTACACGGTTATTCCCGCAAACGCACAGATTCATTCTTCGGGACGGCCAGATCCTCCGCGCCGGCCGACCCCGGCTGCGCCGGTGGGACGTTTCGTCCCCTGACGACGCCCGAGAAGCATTGTCCAGGGACTAGCTGAACAACCTGCTCAGGATTACAGCTAGCCGCGCTTGCGCCGGCGCTTGCGCGATGACGCGCCCACCGACAATGCCGGCGGCTCCGGCGGGGGTGACACGTCAGAGCCGGGCACGAGGGCGGGTGTGCCCTTGGCCGGCCGGCCGCCCGAGGTCTGCTCTTCGCGTTCGGTGCGACGCTCGGCCTGCGTCGGCCACGGGCGGGCCTCCCCAGACGTCCACGCGGGCGGCTCGCCGTTCGGCCAGCGCCCGAGATAGAGGATGCCCATCGCGACCATCCAGAAGGAGGGCACGATTTCCAGCGTCGCGCCTCCGATCGGGATGAAGATGAGGATGCCCGAGAAGATCCCGATCACGCCCATCCAGCGGGTGAGCAGGCCGACGCGGATGGCGTTGATCGACACCGCGATCATGCCCGCCGTCAGAGCCAGCGCCGCGAGCAGGTCCAGGTACTGCCCGCCCACGTTGACCGCGCCCTTCGTCAGCGCCTGATCGACGGCATGGCTTGAGAAGTCATGGCCGATCGTGAAGCTGTGCGCCTGAATCGAGCTGATCACTTGGTGGGCGACGTTGACCACCGCCAGTGCGATCCCCCCGACAAGCACGAGCGGGCGCGCGGCCGACCATGTCTGCGGCCGGCGAAAGCGCGTCGCGTCAAGCAGCAGCAACAGCACCAGCACCAGCGCGAGCAGGGCGATCGCCTTGAGCGTGCTCCCGGCGATCAGGGCGAAGGCGTGATGGCTGATGTATTTGACCTCAACGGCACGCGGGCTGACCGCGGGGTTCGCAACGCCGGAGAGCGCCGGAGCGAGACCCTGCAGCAACCCCACCGTCGGCGCGGAGCTGAGCGTCGCGTTGACGATGATTGCGCTCAGGAAGTAGAGCATGCCGCCGGCGAACGCGGGTACGCCCAGGCGCGCGCGACGCTCAGACTCGCGGGCGAGTTGCTCTGATATCTCGCTGGGGCTTGGCATTGGTCCCGGGCAGAATACTCGCGCCCTGCCCCAACCACCCCCGACGAGCGCCATACGGCGGACACGGGTCTATGATGAGCGTATGGAAAGTGGCGGTCTTGGTGATCTGTTCGGCGATCCGGAGGAGCTTCAGCGCAAGCTCGCGGAGTTCGCCCAGCAGATGCAGGGACAGCAGAGCTTGGCATGGGCGGACAACGCGATCAAGCTCGCGGTCGACATGACCGTGGCGGCGGTGGAACGCATCAACCTCCAGGGCAACGCCGAGGCGCAGGCTGAGCAGATCAGAACCGTGATGGCCAGGATCTTTCCCGAGGCCGTCACGCTCGTGCGCGAGGCGCGCGAGGGTCTTCAGAGCTCGTAGGAGGCGTTGTTCCGGCGCGCTCGGCCTCGCGCGAGGCGCGGCCTGCGTGGAGCACTTCCCCGAAGGAGCGGAAGCGGAAGATGAACACGATCGCGCCAAGCCCGACCAACGCCGTGAATGCGGCGATCGCTATCTGCTGACCGACGGAGTAGGCGGCCACGATGGCGGTCGGCGCCGAGACGGCGAACACCTTCACCAGCAGCGCCTGCTGCACGCCGGCGCCGCCGGGCGTGAACGGGACCGCACCCGCTACCTGGTTGACGGCGAACACGAGCAGCACGTTCTGCACGGAGGCGCCCACCCTGAAGGCTTCCAGCAGAAACCAGAACGCGGCGAAGCGGCACATCCATGCGGCCGCCTGCCAGGCGGCGACTTCGCGCAGGTAGCGGGGACGGTCTGAGAGGATCGTCACGCCCTGGCGCACGCGCGCCCAGAACGCGCGCACGCGCACGGACAGCAGCGCGAACGCGAACAGTCCGGCCACAGCCAGCGCGGTGATCAGGAACAGCGTGAACCTGAAGTGCTCGGCCAGGTAGGAGATGTCGAACGAGCTGAGTTTCGAGAAGTCCGGGGGCTTGGGGAACACGCCTTGGGTGAACGCATAGATCAGCACGAGCACGCCCGCGCACGCGTCGAAGATCGACTCCACGAAGAACGCGGCCGCCACCGTCGGATAGCTCGACCCGGGGATCGAGGAGCGAGCGAGGAACAGCTTGATGATGTCGCCCCCACGTGCGGGCACGACGTTGTTGAAACCGACCGCGGCGAAGTAGGCGCCCCAGATGCGCCGCCATTTGATGGGAACCGCCGGATAGGCGGCGCGCAGGCTGTGAAAGAACGCGCGCGAGCGCAGCGTCAGGTTGAGCCCGAAGAACACCAACCCCAGCACCAGCGCCCCCCAGTGGACGGCCGCCAGGTCTGAGAAGAACTGTTCGACGGCTTCGACGAACGAGGTGAAGCTGTCGCCGATCGAGGTCGATGCAAGCAGCGCCGGCACAGCCCAAGCGTACGGGGATCGGCGACGAGCGCGGCCGGTGATAGAACGTGAGCAAACCGAGGAAGGGTGGAGACGATGGCCAAGCGTGGCCGAGCACGTGGTGATGATGATCCTCGGGCTCGTGCGCAACTACATCCCGTCATACAAGTGGGTGCTGGACGGCGGCTGGAACATCGCCGACTGCGCCACGCGCGAGTATGACCTGGAGGGCATGCAGGTCGGCACGGTCGCGGCGGGACGGATCGGCTCGGCGGTGCTGTGCCGGCTGAAGCCGTTTAACGTCGGACTGCACTACACCGACCGTCACCGTCTGCCTACGGAGGTCGAGCGAGAGTTGGGGGTGACGTTCCATCCGACCGTCGAGTCGCTGGTGGGCGCGTGCGACGTGGTGACGATCAACGCGCCGCTGCACCCGGAGACGGAGAACCTGTTCGACGCTGAGCTGATCGGCAAGTTCAAGCGCGGCGCGTATCTGATCAACACCGCGCGCGGGAAGATCTGCGACCGCGAGGCCGTCGCGCAGGCGTGCGCGAGTGGCCATCTGGCCGGGTATGCCGGCGACGTATGGTTTCCCCAGCCCGCGCCAAAAGACCATCCCTGGCGCACGATGCCCAACCACGGCATGACGCCGCACACATCCGGCACGAGCCTCCGCGCAGGCCCGTTACGCCGCGGGCGTGCGTGAGATCCTGGAGTGCTGGTTCGACGAGCGGCCGATCCGCGAGGAATACCTGATCGTCGACGGTGGCAAGCTCGCGGGCGCCGGCGCGCACTCCTACAGCCCGGGCGACGCGACCGGCGGAGCGGACGAGGCGGCTCGGTTTACGCCCGGGTGAGCGATCCGGCCGCCGCCGAGCCGTCCTCAGTGTCGTTGACGGTAGGCGCACCCATGCCCGGAAGCTGCACGCCGACCGGGACGCGGCTGCGCGAGGGGGGCCGTGCCGGCTAATCAACGATCGCTACCTCCCAAGGGCGCTAAGTAAACGATATGCCTTTATCGTTTAAGTAAGCTCGGCGGACTCAACTCCTCAAGCGCTGCCAACACGAGCGCATCGTGCTCGCCCGGCTTGACCTTGCGCAGGACCTTCGCCACGACGCCGTCAGGCCCGATCACGAACGTCGTGCGCTCGTTGCCGAAGTACGTTTTCCCGTACATCGACTTCTCCACCCAGACGCCATAGGCATCGGCCACGTGATGGTCATCGTCGGCCAGCAGGGCAAAGTTGAGCCCCTCCTTCACGTGGAATTTCTTGACCTTGGCGACAGGATCGGGTGAGATCCCCAGGACGGTTGCCCCGGCAGCGGCGTAGTCGGCGCGATGATCGCGCACGCCGCACGCCTGGGTCGTACAGCCTGGGGTTGCCGCCTTGGGATAGAAATAGACGACGACCGGCTGCCCGCGATAGTCCGAGGGCTTCACCGAACGCCCGTCCTGGTCAGGCAGCTCGAAGTCTGGGGCCGCATCCCCTTGTTTGATCATGTTTGGATCCTTAACCGTCTCTTAGCCGTCTCGCCCTGCAGCTCCAATCGCCCTGCCGAGCGCGGGCCGTTGAGGCATCCATCCGTCGGTGCTCGCTACCGCGAGAGATACTCGTGGACCGGGAACTCGTGAATATCCGGCTGAGCCCCGGACCCGCCGGCTTGAACTGCGGGTCCAATCCGCTCCGCCGCGAAGCGGTCGAACTGGGCGCGCGACTCCCAGAAGTCGAGTACGCCCCAACCCCCGTCGATCGGACCGGATGCGTGGAAGATAAGCCCGTCCGGATGATCCTCGCGCGCGTTGACCGCGGCCTCGACCTCGTCGAACTGCTCGGCGCTCACATCAGCGAGTTTGATGCGGATTCCCACAGCCATCGTGCCTCCCTTGATTTGGACAATCCACTGTATACCCATAGCGACGCGGCAACCGATCATCCAACGTCGCTCATGATGCCCTACTTCAGCAATCGCGACATCCTGCGATCCTTGAGCACGCGGCCCTCGGTTTGGCAGGTGGGGCAGTAGGCGATCACGTAGTCCTCGAAGTGGACGGCCTGGAGCGTCGTGCCACAACGCGGGCAGGGCTCGCCCTCGCGACGGTGGACCCGCAGGGGCATCGGCAGCTTGTCGGGGATCGGCAGGTGGATCGCCTGCTCATAGTGGGTGATCGCGCCGCCCAGAGTCTCGATCATGGCCCCGCGCAGGCGGTCGCACTCGGCAGCGTCGAGGTCTGCGCCGCGCTTGTAGGGGGAGAGCCGAGCATGCCAGAGGATCTCATCGACCCAGGAGCGACCGATGCCCGCGATGACTCGCTGGTCGCGCAGCAGCGGGTGCAGGGGACGGGGCGCGTCGAGCACCTCTTTGAGTTGATCCCGCCCACCCGGGTCCGGCCACGCCTCGGGACCGAGCTTGGTCAACGCCTCGTCACCGTCCAGCTCGCCGGCCCGCAGGAGCTTGACCCATGCCGCCTGCTTGGAGCCGAACTCGCGCAGGCGCAACTCTGACTCCTGCGACGGCTCTGAGGACTTCTCTGCGCCCTGCGTGCGTACCCGCACGAGCAGCCTGGAGGTGCGATCGCGCGGCCCTGCGCGCTTGTCGTACAGCTGCAGGCGCCCGGCCGACATCAGGTGGATCAGCAGCACCAGCGGTTGGACGGGTCCATCGATCTTGATGATCAGGTTCTTCCCCCGCCGGCGCACACCGGTGATCGTCCCGCCCTCCAGAGCCCTCAGCGGCGGGTCGAACGTCTTCAGCGCGTTGATGCCGGGGGCCAGCGCCGACTCGATCCGGGCCCCGCGCAGGGCGGAGTCGAGCAGGCGCGCGGTGATCTCGACCTCGGGCAGCTCAGGCATACATTGCTCATCGTAGGGAGACTATGCGGGCCGATCGGTCGATCAATACGCCGCTATAGGAGCCCCTTCGTACTTAGTCCCGTTCGGGCCGGCCCAGCGCACACGCCAGTCCACGCCCTTGGTGGAAGAGTTCAAGCTCCAATACCCCAGTGAGTTGGTCGTCACCGTCTTCAGCGTGCGAAAGGCATGCGAGCCCTTGCGCTGCACGAGCACGGTCAGCTTGGTCGCGCCGGTCGCCGGTCGCACCAGGCCCCATAGCGAGAAACCGTTACGACCGTGCTTGGTGACGGTCAGCGGCAGCGGCCAGCTGTAGTAGAGCGGCTTGGGCTTGCCCTTGACGGTCTCCAGGCCCGTCTGGAAGCCGATAAAGCCGCCGTTGACGCTCGAGCCGGCGGGTCCGCCGACCGGGTCGTCCATCAGCAGATATTGCGAGAACGCCCCAACGCGCGGGTTGCTCCAGGCGATGTGCTCGTCGATCGCGTCGAACTGGGCCTGTTGTGAGAGCGATACGCCGAGTTCCTTGTTGGGCACGCTCTGCACGCCGAACTCGGTCAGGTAGACCGGCAGACGCGCTGGGATCGCGTGGGCTCGTGCGGCCTTGTCCAGGGCGCTTGTCAGCCGCGAGAGCGCGCCGATCGTGACATCGTCGGCCTCGGGCGGGCGGTAGTACGGGCCCGCGGGCAGCGTGTAGGCATGGTGGGCGTAACCCGCCGCCTGCAACGGGCCGCACGAGCCGGATTTCTTGTAGTGAGCGTTCAGGCACAGCGTCCCGCGCAGGAACGCGAGCGGAGCGACGTCGTGCAGCACCCCTTGGCGGCGCACGTTGACCGAGTCATAGCCAAACGGCGCCGTCTCTCCCATCAGCACCTGCGGGTGTGCAAGCCCGCCGGACTGCAAGCCCGCGTAGGCCGCCTGGTAGAGCCCGCGATAGATGCGTGGCGAGGTGGGCTGGCCGTGAGAGTTGAACTGGGGACGCAGGAAGGCTGGGTGGTTGGGCTCATTCCAGATCGAGAAGAGCGCAACCTCAGAGCCATAGTGACGAGCGACGGCCGTCATGAACTGTTCGAAGTCGAGGTCGTCAGGACTTGTCACGTATGGTGCTTTGCCGTTGGAGGTCGCCCAGCGCGGCACGGGCGACGTTACGGTCAGCAGCACTTTCCAGCCCAGCCGCTGCGCTTCGTTGATCAACGCGTCGTATTCGCCCCAGCTGTAGTTGGCGGGATTGGTCGCATCGAAGCTCGGCTTGGTGGCGCTGTTCGCGCTGGGCGCGACGTCGTGCCAGGAGAGCTCGACGCGCAACGCTTTGACGCCGAGTGCCTGCAATTGCGCGATCGCATGCGGGCGCGTGACCGGGCTGAGCAGGTCGGTGGAGCCCTCGAAGTAGACGGCCTCGCCGTGGGAGGCCAGGGCGGGAGAGACACTCGTCAGAGCGCCAAGAGCGACGCTGCAGAGCAGGACGGGAAGGAAGAGGAGCTTGTTTCTGGGCATGGTGGCTTAAGACACCTCCGGGCCGGAGAGGTTGCGGTCGTGGGAGCCCTTTTGAAGCAGGCTCATATACCGTGAGGACCGATGAGTGCAGCAGTCGCACCGGACGACATCGTCCGCACGCACGCGGCGGCATCCGCCAACGCCCGCCCGCCGCTGCTCGTGATCGAGCCGCTGCGGCGATTCCTGGACGAGCACGGCCTCGGGGAGGGCGAGATCGAAGCGCGGCCGATCGGCGAGGGGCACTCGAACGTGACCTACCTGATCGAGCGGACCGGCGCGGAGATGGTGCTGCGCCGCCCGCCGCGACCGCCGCTGCCGCCGAGCGCGCACGATGTCCTGCGCGAGGCCAGGCTGCTGCGTGCTCTGAAGGACACGCCGGCGCGTGTGCCGGAGGTGCTGGCGGTGTGCGAGGACGAGCAGACGATCGGCTGCCCGTTCTACGTGATGGAGCGGGTCGCGGGCGAGGTGATCGTCTCGAGCGTCCCCCCCGCGCTGGACAGCCCGGCGCAGCGGCACGAGATCGGCGAGGAGCTGATCGAGGCGCTCGCGGAGATCCACGAAGTCGACTGGGAGAGGGCGGGCCTGGAGGGCTTTGGCAAGCCGACCGGCTACCTGGAGCGCCAGCTACGCCGTTTCGGGGGGCTGTGGGAGGTCAACAAGACGCGCGAGATCCCCGCGGTCGAGCGCGTCGGAGCGTGGCTGTCAGAGCATCTGCCCGAGTCTGGACCGGCGACGATCGTGCACGGCGACTATCGCCTGGGCAACACGATCTTCGCGCCCGACGCGTCACCCGCGCGCCTGGAGGCGGTGCTCGACTGGGAGATGGCCACGATCGGCGATCCGCTGGCGGACCTCGGGTATCTGTGCATGATGTGGACGGAGGGCGGCGACCCGAAGGGCGGGATGCGCGAGTACCTCGGCGGGGTGACACGCCGCGAGGGCTTTCCCACGCGCGGGGAGCTGATCGATTCCTACGAGCGGCGCACGGGACGCTCGATGAAGGATCTGCGCTGGTACACGACGCTGGCGCTGTGGAAGTCGGTCGTGTTCATGGAGGGCAACTACAAGCGCGCGATCTCGGGCGCGAGCGACGATCCGTATCTGAAGCAGTTCGGCGACGGCGTGGTCGAGCTGGCCACGCAGGCGGAGGGGGTGGCATTGCGCTGTGGAGACTGAAACGCGCACGGCGCTGCTGATCGACTGGGGAGGCGTGCTGACGAGCAATCTGTTCGCGTCGTTCCACGCCTACTGCGTGGGAGTCGAGATCGACCCGCAGACGCTGAGTGGACGATTCAAAGCCGACCCGGATTTCAGAGAGCTGCTGATCGCGCTGGAGAAGGGCGAGCTGGACGAGCCGGCGTTCGAGCTGCGCTTCGCCGCGCTGCTGGAGGTCGAGCCCGATGGCCTGATCGACGGCCTGTTCGCGGGCGTGGCGCCCGACACCGCCATGATCGAGGCCGTGCGCAGGGCGCGCGAGGCGGGCGTCAGGACGGCGCTCGTGTCGAACTCGTGGGGAACGCACCGCTATCCGCACGAGCTGTTCGCGGAGCTGTTTGACGGCGTCGTGATCTCCGGCGAGGAGGGGATCAGAAAGCCGTCGCGGCGGATGTACGAGCTGGGGGCGCAGCGCGCGGGGGTCGACGCGGCGGCGTGCGTGTATGTGGACGACCTCCCGTTCAACCTCACCCCCGCGCGGGAGATGGGGATGGCCACCGTCCATCACACGAGCGCGGAGACCACGATCCCCGAGTTGGAACGACTGCTCGGGATTGAACTGCACGATCGGGTGGACGCGGGTCCGTCGAGTCGCGGGGCTAGTCTGCCCGCAGATGACAAGCGGAACCCCAGAGGTCCTATCCAGTCCTCGTAGCGGCGACGCGTACAACGCCCACTCCTACCACACAAAGGTTCCCGCCGGGGCGATTGCGGCCCTGATCGAACGTCACCTGCCCCGCGGAGGAGTCGTCGCCGACCCATTCTGCGGATCGGGCAGCACCGGCGTCGCCGCCGCAATCGCCGAGCGAGCGCTCCCCGCGACGGGACGCTACGACGTGCTCCTGGGCGACCTCAGCCCATATGCGACTTTCATCGCCGAGGGCCTCAACAGAGCGCCGAACGAGGAGGCCTTCGAGCGATCTGTCCGCGATTGCCTCGATCTCGCGCGTCGCGAGATCGGAGCGCTGTGGAGCACCAACCACAGCGATGGGAGAAGCGGTGAGATCATGTACACGGTCTGGTCGGAGCTGCTGATCTGCCCTCGTTGCCGATCCTCACGACGATTCTGGGATCAGGCGGTCGATCTCGACGATGGCGCAATCCGCCGAACGCTCGCGTGCCCCTGCGGCCACGAGTACCGCAAGGATCAGGCCGAGCGTGTGACGGAGCAGCTTTTCGACCCATTCATCGGCGAGTCGATCGAACGCATCGTGCGCGAACCGGTGGTGATCGCTTACGAAGTCGACGGCGAGCGGCATGAGAAGGTCCCGGACGACGACGATCTCGCGGTGATCGAGGCCGCGGCACGACTTACGGCGCCGGCGGCATGCCCAAAGCGCCGGATGCTCAACAGAACCGGTCCCTGGGGCGATCTGCATCGCGCCGGCTACCACCGCGGGATCACTCATGCCCACCACTTCTACACCTGGCGCAACTTCATCACGCTCGGTCATCTCTGGGACGCCGCCGCGCACACCAAGACGCGAGATGCGGTCGACGAGATCCCCGACGTCGACCCCGCAGCCGCCGCCGTGACGCTCGCCGGGCTGTTTGAGCGTGCGGTGGGCGAATCCGGGCGGCGCGACCTGGGGGCGGTCTACACGCCACCCGACGTCGTCGACTTCATGGCCCGGGAGGCGATCGCGGCACGGCTTGCCGATGGGCTCCAGTTGACTCTGGAGTCCACCCGCGAAATGCTCGACGGCGATCTTCGAAACCTGACCGACAGCCAGGCCATGGCCGCGGGCCGATCGTTGAAGGGCCTGCGCTTGGTCGACCCCGCGGTCGGAGCGGGCGCCTTCCTGACGGGCGCGGCAACACGGCTGGCAAAGCTCGCCGGCAAGTTGTCCCGTATGAGACAAGCGATCGATCTTCGCCCGGAGGCGGGGCCAGGTGGGTGCGAGACAATCAGACGGTCATCGACTGGAGCGCGGAGGCGGTGGCCCTGCTGCGCCATCGACTTCTGGCCGGCCCACGACGGCCGGTGCTTCGCAACGAAGACCTCTGGTTTCAGGGTGGCGTCACCCACAACCGGATCGCGTCCTACCTACGCGCTCGCATGATGCCAGAGCAGGCGATCTTCAGCTCAGAGTCGCCCGTGTACGTGCCGCGCGGCGGATGGCTCAGCCCGCACGGTCTGCTCGCGCTGCTCAACGCGCCCGTCGTCGAGTTTGCCCTGAAGACGTTTCTCGCCACGCGCAACCACATCGAAGTGGGACACGTGCGTCGCCTGCCGATTCCGGTGCTGAGCAAACCCCAGGCGCGGAAGCTCACCCACCTTGGCAAGAGCGCAATCAAGGCCGCCCGGACCGACCGTACGAACCTGCCGGACGTCGAAACCGAGATCGACCGCTTCACCCGCGAGCTGTACTGCATTGGAGCAGTGGGGCTCGACTTGACGCGTTGAGGGCAGCGCCGCCGATGAGCACAGATTCCGGTCGCGCCGCCGTGTCCAGCTGACATCCCAGCCCGGACGGGGCGATCCTTCGATCCTCAGAACAGGCCGCAAACACGCGGCGAGCTTTTGCCGAGCCTGTATTCATGGCCGGCCTTGCGAGACGCAAGTCGCCAGGCCCTTGCAAAAGAACTGTTTGGCGGCGCCACCGTCAACTGGTACCGCCGCGCTCCGATTCGTGTGAAGAGCACCACCATCCCCGTGTAGGGAAACCCACCTTGTTTGAGAGTGGGCAGGTTAAGCCGCTCCATCTGGTTCATTTTCCCCTGCCCATGCCAGGTGAGCTTGCGATCTTCCCACTCCCTGCCGCCCGAGAAGAGCATGGGACGGCCGATCAGATGGTCGCCTCCGTCGCTGTGCGTGAAACCGAAGAACCGGTGCGCGCCACGCGGAAGCTCGAGCTGGTTGTGCGATTCACCGGACGGCGAGCCCGCCTCGACCCACAGAGCGTCGAACTTGGCAGGATTGACCAAGTCGCTGGAGATCGCGTCCCCGAACGGGACGAGCCTGGCTGGGGGGATCGTGCGCGGCGCGCGAACCTCGGACGGCGATCCTCAGCTCATCAGTGGCCTGGGTCGCCAGCCGCTCAAGCGCATTCAGCATCGCCGTCGGCCGCCACGGCCCCTGGAGAATCAAACTGTTCGCCATGTTGCCCAGGGAGCTTACCTTCCGGTCCAGACGGCCGGATGCGTGTCCTGCAACCCGGCTCACACGGCCCGGGGCCGCGGGCAAGGACCAGCCGTATCACATGTGCCGACCCGCAACGCGCGGCCGGAAAGCCGCGACGCGCATGGTGTGGGCGTCAGTCGCGCTTGCCGCGACCGTACATGAACTTGAAGAACCCGGCCAGCAGTCGCGATGTGCGGCGCTTGTAGGGGTACATGAAGATTTCCTTCTTCATCGCCAGCTTCGGCGTGACCACGATCGCCTGCTGGGAGCAGTACTTGCGAATCCCGCCCGCGCCGTGGCGCGAGCCCAGCCCGGAGGCCTTGGCGCCGCCCATCGCGAGCTCGAGGACCGTGTAGTTGATCATCGCGTCGTTGACGTTCGCCGCGCCGACGTCCAGCCGCCGCGCGATCGCCTCGCCGTGGGCGGTGTCGCGCGAGAAGACCGACGCGCCCAGACCGTAGATCGAGTCGTTGGCGAGCCGCACTGCCTCGTCAGCGTCTGCGACCTTCATGATCGGCAGCGTCGGGCCGAACGTCTCCTCGGTCATGCACTTCATCGTGTGATCGACGTCGACGAGCACGGTCGGCTCATAGAAGCGCCCTCCTCCGGGGGGCTGCACTGCATGGCCGCCGGCGAGCACGCGCGCGCCCTTGTCGATCGCGTCGGCGACGTGATCTTCGATCGTGTCCAGCTGCGGCGGAAACGTGATCGCGCCGACCTCGACGGAGCCGGGTCCCTGCGGCGGGCCGACGCGCAGGGCGCGGACTTTGTCGGAGACTTTCGCGACGAACTCGTCATAGACGGGCTCCTCGACGTAGACGCGCTCGATCGAGATGCACGTCTGGCCGGCGTTCTGCATCGAGTAGTAGGTGGCGAAGTTCGCCGCCCGCTCGACGTCCGCGTCGGCGAGGACCAGCATCGGGTCCTTGCCCCCGAGCTCGAGCGATGCGGGGATCAACCGCCGCGCGGCCGCCTCGGCGACCTTGCGGCCGGTGCGGGTGGAGCCGGTGAACATGATCATGTCCACGTGCTCGATCAGCGCCGCCCCCGTCTCACCGCGGCCGGTGGCGATCTGCAGCACGTTCTCCGGCAGACCGCATTCCTTCAGCCCTTCAGCCATCAGCAGCGAGGTCAGCGGGGTGACCTCCGAGGGCTTGAGGATCACGCTGTTGCCGGCCATCAGCGCCGGGATGCAGTCGCCGAAGGAGTTCGTCAAAGGGTAGTTCCACGGGCCGATCACACCGATCAGCCCCAGGGGGCGGTAGCGCAATATCAGCTTCTTGCCCTTGACCAGCACCTGACTGGACTTGACGCGCTCGTCCGCGAGATACTCCGGACCGGTCTTGGCCCAGAAGCCGAAGGCGTTGCCCGCGTAGCCGATCTCCGCCAGCGAGGCGTCCTCGAAGGTCTTGCCCGTCTCCGAGCAGATCGTCGCGACGATCCGCTCGGCGTTGTCCATGACCCACTTCTGGGCGCGCAGCAGAATGCGCGCGCGCCCGTCGAAGCCGTACGCCTCCCAGGTGGGCTGAGCCAGGCGGGCGCGGCGGGCCATCTCCGCGACGGCCTCCGCGCCGAGGTCGGGCACCGTGCCGACGATCTGCCCGGTCGCGGGGTTCTCGACGGAGATCTCATCGCCGGAGTGCGCGACCGCGTTGTGGGCTTGGAGTATCTCCTGCTCGACGTGCTGCTCGACGCTGGCCATCTCGGGCTCCCCTTGTTCGCTAAAGCTTGTAACGAACAAGGCTACACCTCGAACACGGTCTCGTCAGTGTTGTTCCGTCGGCACATGTGCCGACGGCGGGGCCGTACATGTACGGCCCCGGGGAACGCCGCATGCGGCGTTCCCCCCGCCAGGCCGCATGCGGCCTGGCCTACCAAATCAGCTTTTTAATCAAGCATGCGGCCCTACTTGGACTACTCAGACAGCTCGACTGTCGCGACGCCGATCGGCTCGGTCGGACGGTCGGATCCGTCGGTGGAGACGCCCTCGAGCTTCTCGACGACGTCCATGCCCTCGGAGACCTGCCCGAACACCGTGTGCTTGCCGTCCAGCCACGGGCAGGCGTCGGCGGTGACGATGAAGAACTGCGACCCGTTCGTGTTCGGCCCGGCGTTGGCCATCGCCAACGCCCCGCGAACGATCTTGTGCGGGTTGATCTCGTCCTCGAAGGTGTACCCCGGCCCGCCCGTGCCGGTCCCCTGCGGGCAACCGCCCTGGATCATGAAGTCGGGGATCACGCGATGGAACGTCAGCCCGTCATAGAAGCCCTCGGAGGCGAGCTTGCGGAAGTTCTCGACGGTCTTGGGCGCATCGGAGTCGAACAGCTCGAACGCGATCGCGCCCTCGCTCGTGTTGATCGTGGCGGTAGACATCGTGCATCCTCCTCAGCTCGGGTGAGCGCGCCACGATAGCGCCGAGACCAAGCGCGCGACAACTCGAACGCACAGTGACCGCGGCCCGGCGCGCGCGCGAATTGCGAGCGCTTGCAAAAGACCTCTTATCCCCACCTCGGGTGCGCGGGCTACCACGATAGCGGTCCCTCTTGGCCCGCGCAGTTGAAGCTATTGAGAAAAACTATGATTATTCTCAACATCATGTAGAATCCCCGCATGAGCGCCATCGCCGAGAAGGAGCGCCTGGTCAGCGACGTTGTCAGGCTGCGCCGAGCTGAAAGAGTGTCTCCCGCGCGCGCGGACATCGCGGCGGTGCGAGCCGATCTGGAGCACATGACCGGCCCGACGGTCACGCGCGCTATAGCCGCGCGTCTGCTGGGTGTCAGTCAGACCGCGCTGGACCGCTGGATCGCCGCCGGCGATGTCCCCGTCCTCATAACGCCCTCCGGACGCCGCGAGACGCCACTGCACGCGCTTCTGGAGCTGATCGAGGCAGTGCGGAAGCGTCGCCTGGCGAGCCCCCGCGACCGTCATCCACTCGGCTCGGTGCTGCGCGAGCGCCGGTCCGAGGCTGAGCGCTTGAGCACGTCGGTGCTGCTGACAGCAGCCGAGCGCCGTCGCAGTGACAGTGACGATGGCCATCGCGGCGCCGAGTTGCGCAGCCTTGCCTACCACCGCGCGGTGGCGCAACGCATGGACGCGGACATCCTCCGGGACGCTCAAGACCGGCTGGTGCGATGGCGCTCACAGGCCAGGATCGATCCGCGTTACGCACAGCGATGGGAGAAGATCCTCACCAAACCGCCCGCCCAGATCGCACGGTTGATCGGCGAGGACAGCCCGCGCATGCGCGACCTGCGCCAAAGCTCGCCCTTCGCCGGTGCCCTCAGCGAGCCCGAGCGACGGCGAGTGCTCGCCGTGGTAGACGAGATGCCCGCATGAAGCGCGACGAGCTCGAGCACGTCATCAGGGCAGCCGCCACAGTGGCCGGCGAGAACGAGATCGTCGTGGTCGGCAGCCAGGCGATCCTCGGCCAGTTCCCCGAAGCGCCGGATGCGCTGCTCTTCTCCCAAGAGGCCGACGTGTACCCCCGCGAGCGACCCGAGAAGGCGATCGAGATCGACGGCGCGATGGGCGACGGCTCGCAGTTCCACGAGACCTTCGGCTACTACGCACACGGCGTCGGTCCCGAGACAGCCAAGGCACCTACGGGATGGGAGGGGCGACTCGTCCCGGTGCGCGTACCCCTGCTGGCAGGCCATGACGCTGAAGCCACCGGCTGGTGCATGGAAGCCCACGATCTCGTGCTGGCGAAGCTCACGGCCGGCAGGGAGCGTGACATGGAGTTCGCCGAGGAAGCGATACGCCACAACATCGTGCAGCCGCAAGAGCTGCTGCGCCGCGTGCCGTACCTGCCCCTGGATAGCCGCCACCAAGAGTACGTTCTGTCACTCCTGGAGAGCGTCATCGCCAAGACAACTCAGCCGCAGTCCTGATCTGCAATGCAAGACATGTCGGCACCCGCTCCCCAACCGCCTCGGGACAACGCCCCTCAGCGGTCGGTAACAAGCACTCCCTGTACCTCCTTGCCTCGCGCCGTGAGCCTCCACGCGTTGGGTTCTCCCCGTAGCTGGCCGTTGCCGCTGTTTTCAATCGAGGATGCGTGCGCGCTGGACCTCTGAGACCTGCACCGCGCCCTCCCGAGACGAACGGCGCAGGGACGAGCCGTTCTCATTCCGGCCGGCCCGCTTCGCGGGACTTCTCGCCCGGCCCGAAAAGTCCGTCAGCCGCTGCGATGAGCGGCGCCTGCGGCAAACCGATGAAAGAGCCGGCTCCCGGCTCACCCGTCAAAGCCCGCGGTGAACTCCGCGGACCTTGCTAACCCGGAACGCGCTCCAGGCTGAGCGCCCGGCCGCGCACCTCGCTCCCGTCCAGGGCGCCGATCACCCTGTCGGCCTCCCCCTCCGGGACCGACAGGAAGGAGAAACGGTCGAGCACGAGCACGTCGCGGACCGCCTCGCCGTCGAGGCCCACCGAGGATGTCACCGCGCCGACGATGTCCGCCACGCGCAGCCCCGCCCGCTTGCCCCCGCCGAGCACGAGCTTGACGAAGCGCTCGTCCTCGCTGCGCTTGCTGGACACGCGCGGCTTGGAGTGCCGGCGCGGGCGCTCTTTCACGGGCGTCGGCGCGCCCACCGCGCCCTGCTGCCACGGCTCGATCGACATGCCGATGTGGCGCTCGATCGCCTCCATCTCGCGCTTCTGACGATCCTCGACGAACGTGATCGCCCGCCCGGAGCGCCCCACGCGCCCCGTGCGCCCGATGCGGTGCACGTACGTGTCCGGGCTCGTCGGCACGTCGTAGTTGACGACGTGCGTCACCGTCGAGATGTCCAGCCCGCGGGCCGCCACGTCGGTCGCGACCAGGATCGGCACGCGCCCGCCCTTGAACGCGAGCATCACGCCGTCGCGCGCGCCCTGGGTCATGTCGCCGTGCAGCGCCCTCACGTTCATGCCGCGGTCGCGCAGGATCTTGAACAGCTGATCGCAGCGGATCTTCGTGCGCACGAACACGATCGCCTGGTCCGGGCGCTCGGCGCGCAGCACCTCGACCAGCTTGTCGGGCTTGCCCTTCGTCTCCACCGGGAGCTGGAACTGCGCGACGGTATCGATCGTCAGCGTCGTCGCCTCCACCTCGATCATCACCGGGTCATACATGTACTTGTCCGCGAGCTTTCTGATCGGCGGCGGCATCGTCGCGCTGAACAGCGCCGTCTGGCGGCCGCTGGGGGTCAGCGACAGAATCTTCTCGACGTCCTCGAGAAACCCGAGGTCGAGCATCTCATCGGCCTCGTCGAGCACCACGAACCGGCAGTCGTGCAGCACCAGCGAGTGCCGTGAGATCAGGTCGAGCACGCGCCCGACCGTCCCCACGACGACATGCCCGCCGGCGCGCAGCTGCGCCTGCTGGGTGCGGATCGGCGCGCCGCCAAACACCGCCACGACGTCCAACCCGTTGTGCGCCCCGTACGTGCGCAGCGCCTGTGTGACCTGGATGCACAGCTCGCGCGTGGGCGTCAGCACGAGCGCCTGCACCTCGCGCAGCTCGGGATCGACGTACTCGGCGATCGGCAGCCCGAACGCGGCCGTCTTGCCCGTGCCCGTCTGCGCCTGGCCGATCACGTCGCGACCCTCCAGCACGGACGGGATCGCCTGTTCCTGAATCGGGCTGGGCGACTCGTATCCGACGTCGCGCAGCGCTTGCAGGGTCCGCTCGGACAGGCCGAGCTCGGCGAAGGTCTTGCTCATGCGGGATCAGAGCTTACGGACTCGCGACGTTTAGGCCCGATCTCGTGCGCCAGAGCGGAGTTGCGCGCCGGAACGCAGCCCGCTCAGGCCCGCCCCCGGACCTGAACCGTGCACCAGAGCAGGCTGCACGAGGGCGCGCGGGACGCGGTGCGCTCAGACGGACGGGTCGAGCAGCAGCTTGCCCGTCGTACCCCGTTCGCGCAGGTCGATGTGCGCTTGGGGGGCGTCGCCCAATGCGTACGTTCCTCCTACAACCGCATGCAGCTCCCCCCGAGCCACGCGCGCGAACAGGTCGCTCAGCGCGTCCGTGAACATCCCGGGGCGGCCCAGGCAGTGGAACAGGTAGAAGCCGACCACCGCGCGCGAGTGCCGCAGCAGCGATCCCGTCGCAACCTCGTTCGGCTGCTGGGAGGCGATCCCGTACGCCACGATCCGCCCGAACGGCGCCAGCGCGTCGTAGGACTCCTGAAACACCTCGCCGCCGGCCATCTCGAACACGACGTCTACTCGCTCGCCCCCGTTGGCCTCGATCAGCCGCTCCTTCAAGCCCTCCGGCGCGGGGTCGATCGCCACGTCCGCCCCCAGTCCCAACGCCAGCTCGCGCTTGTCGGCATTGGAGGCCGTGGCGATTACGCGGCGGGCGCCAAACGGGTGCCCGAGCTGGACCGCCAGCGAGCCCACGCCCCCCGCAGCGGCGTGCACGACCACGCTCTCCCCCTCCGCGACGCGCCCGGACGTCTTGTACAGGTGCCACGCGGTCGTGCCCTGCACGATCAGCGCCAGTGCGGTCCCCTCGTCGACTCCGTCGGGGATTCCGAAGACGAGTTGCTTCGGCGCGGTCGCATACTCGGCGTATCCACCCGTCCCGACGAGCGCGACCACGCGCTCGCCCGTGTCCTCGCGCACCCCCGCGACCTCGCCGCCCGGGACCAGCGGTAGCGTCGCGCGCTGCACGTAGGAGTTCGTGCGCGTGTGCGTATCGGCGAAGTTCAACCCCGCGCGCGTCACCTTGATCAGGACCTCGTCCTCGCCCGGCTCGGGCATCGGCAGCTCCGCGAGCACCAACACCTCCGGCCCGCCGAACTCGGTCATCTGGATCGCGCGCATCGTAGTCCCCCAGGCTATCGGTCCGCCGGTGTCGCGCACCACCCGCGGGCGACGAGCACAGAGGCGAAGGGCACAGGGCGAAGGCACAGGGGCGACGGTAGGGAGGCGACGAGGTTCCACCGCGGCCGAGGCGATAGGGTCCCGCGCCATGTCGATCACGGTGGTGGGCTCAATCGCATACGACTCCGTCAAGACCCCGTTCGGCGAGCGCGAGCGGATGCTCGGCGGCACCGCGGTGCACTTCTCGCTCGCCTCGTCGTTCTTCGCCGACGTGCACGTCGTCGGTCCCGTCGGCGAGGACTGGGGCGAGACCGAGATGGCCGCGGTGCAGCGCCCCGGCGTGGACACGGAGGACATCGAGCATGTGCCCGGCGGCAAGACGTTCTTCTGGCGCGGGCACTACGACTACGACCTGAACACCGCCCACACCGACGACACGCAGCTGGGGGTGTTCGCCGAGTTCGAGCCCAAGCTGTCGGACGCCTCGCGCGCGTGCGACGTGCTGTTCCTCGCGAACATCCAGCCCGAGCTGCAGCTGCGCGTGCGCGAGCAGTGCGACCGCGCGCGGTTCGTGGCGCTGGACTCGATGAACCTGTGGATCGACACCGCCCGCGACGCGTTGCTGCGGGTGATCGAGACCGTCGATTGCGTACTGCTCAACGACGCCGAGCTGCGGATGCTCACCGGCGAGCCGAACCTCGTCAGGGCCGCGCGCACGGTGATCGGCTGGGGACCGGGGGCGGTCGTCGCCAAGCAGGGCGAGTACGGCGCGACGCTGATCACGCGGGGCGGCTTCTTCTCGCTGCCCGCCTATCCGCTGGAGAGCGTGCTCGATCCGACCGGCGCCGGCGACACGTTCGCCGGGGGCTTCATCGGCACGATCGCCGCCCACGCCGGTCCCCTCGACGAAGAGGTGATGCGCAGCGCGATGGCACATGGCACCACGCTGGCCTCGTTCAACGTCGAAGAGTTCGGAACCGAGCGCGTGTCGCGCCTGCAACACCCAGAGATCGAAGCGCGCGTGCGCGAGCTGGCCGAGATGACCCGCTTCAGCGGTCGCCCGCTGCCCGCGCGGGGGTAGATCACGCGGCGTACATCACGCGGCGCGAGCGTGCATCGCGGGGGGGTAGATCACACGGGCGAGCCCGCGCGCGCCCGCCGTCCCATCGGCGCCTCACCGTCGTCCACGATCTGTACGGATGCCGCGATCGGTAGTACGATCGGAAGCATGGACGTGTGGACTTTCGTCTGGCTGATGTTCTTCCTGAAGATCCCGATCGTCGCGCTGTTTTTGATCGTGCGCTGGGCGGTCAACCAGACCCCCGAGACCGAGCCCGAGCAGGACGGCGGGATCGGCCCGCGCCTGGGCCCACGTCACCCGCACCATCCCCGCTCCAGGTTGCCGCGCTCGCCGCGACGCGGCGCCCACGGCGACCCGGCGCCGTCCTCTCCGCCACGCGTGCGCACGCTCGTCGCGCGCGGACGACTCGTCTCACGCTGAGACGAGCGCCGATCCGAAGATCCTGTACGGGGCCGCTGGGCGCCCCCCAGGTCGCAGCGCCGGGCTGTGCGAGAATCAGCGCGCCCATGAGCGATGCCGTCACCTCCCCCGCCTCGGTCCTGTCCGACGGTACGATCGTCAAGCTGGTGGAGGAGGGCCACATCAGGATCGACCCCTGGGATGAGGCGATGGTCCAGCCCGCGAGCGTAGACCTGCGGCTGGGGGACTCCTTCAGGGTGTTCCACAACCACAAGATCACCGCGATCGACCTGCGCGACCCGCCGCGGGGGCTGACCGAGCAGGTGCAACCCCCGCCGGGAGAGCCGTTCGTGATCCACCCGGGCGAGTTCTGTCTCGGCAGGACCCTGGAGCGCGTCGAGCTGCCCGACGACATCGTCGCGCGGATCGAGGGCAAGTCGAGCCTCGGGCGGCTCGGGCTGATCGTGCACGCTACGGCCGGCTTCTGCGACCCCGGCTGGAAGGGGACGCTGACGCTCGAGCTCAACAACCTTACGCGCGTGCCGATCAAGCTGTACCCCGGACTGCCGATCGCGCAGCTGTCGTTCATGACGCTCGACGCGCCCGCGCTGAAGCCTTACGGGCACGCGGAGCTTGGCAGCCACTACCAGGGCCAGGTGGACGCCACGGAGAGCCGGTATGGCGCGCATCCCTGACAGCCGGCGGGTCCGCGTCTCGGATCGCGCATAATCGGGTAGAACCCACTCGACAGGAGAAGCTTTCAGATGAGCACCCCCGAGACACAGGCGCAGGGACAGGAGTCATCGCCGTCGGGCAACGGCGCCGCCCCGCGGGGCACGCTCAGCGTGACGGACAACCGCACGGGCGAGTCCTACGAGCTGCCGGTCACCGACGGGACCGTGCGGGCCATGGACCTGCGGCAGATAAAGACGGGCGAGGACGATTTCGGGTTGATGGCCTACGACCCGGCGTATACGAACACGGCGTCATGCCGCAGCTCGATTACATACATCGACGGCGAGGCCGGGATCTTGCAGCACCGGGGGTATCCGATCGAGCAGCTGTGCGAGCACTCGACCTACCTGGAGGTCGCCTACCTGCTGATCCACGGCGCGCTGCCGACCGAGCGGCAGCTGGCCGAGTGGACGCATGAGATCACGATCCATACGTTCGTGCACGAGAACGTCAAGGACTTCATGCAGGGGTTCCGCTACGACGCGAACCCGATGGGGATGCTGGTCGCGTCGGTGGGAGCGCTGTCCACGTTCTACCCGGACGCGAACCAGATCCACGACGATCAGGTGCGCGCGATCCAGATCATCAGGCTGCTCGCGAAGATGCCGACGCTGGCGGCGTTCGCATTCCGCCACAACATGGGCCAGCCGTACGTGTATCCCGACAACGACCTCGATTACGCGGGGAACTTTCTCGGGATGATGTACAAGATGACCGAGCTGAAGTACCGGCCCGACCCGCGACTGGAGCGGGCGTTGGACGTGCTGTTCATATTGCACGCCGACCATGAACAGAACGCGTCCACGAGCGCGGTGCGCTCGGTCGGCTCCACACAGGTGGACCCCTACTCGGCCGTGGCGGCGGGCGTGGCGGCACTGTACGGACCGCTGCACGGGGGCGCCAACGAGGCGGCGCTGCGAATGCTGGCGCGGATCGAGAAGGTCGAGAACATCCCCGCGTTCCTGGAGGGCGTGAAGGCCGGCAACGAGCGGTTGATGGGATTTGGGCACAGGGTCTACAAGAACTACGACCCGCGCGCGCGGATCATCCGCAAATACATGGACGACGTGTTCGCCGTGCGCGGTAAGAGCCCATTGCTGCAAGTCGCGACCGAGCTCGAGAAGCAGGCGCTCGACGACGAGTACTTCACCTCGCGCAAGCTGTACCCGAACGTGGACTTCTACTCAGGATTGATCTACGAGGCGCTGGGGCTGCCGGTGGCGATGTTCCCCGTGATGTTCGCGATCGGCCGCACGGCGGGCTGGATCGCGCAGTGGCTGGAGATGGTCAACGACTCCGAGCAGAAGATCGCCCGCCCGCGCCAGATCTACACGGGCGAGCGCGATAGGGACTACGTCCCAATCGCACAACGCTAGCGGCCCGCCGGCACGGCGCCATGCTGCGTCCTCGATCGCTCGTGTGCCGAGCACACTTCGCTCACTGCGTCCTTGCCTGGCTTGGCCAGCGGGCCGCTAGATAACCAACGTGGCGCCGTGATGGCGCAACCACTCGCGGTCCTCGCGGTAGCGCGGCCAGCGGCGCTCGACCAGCGCCCAGAAGCGGCGCGAGTGGTCGAGGATCTCCAGGTGGCAGACCTCGTGCCAGACGACATAGTCGAGCACCGACTCGGGCGCGAGCAGCAGACGCCAATTGAAGCTCATGTGCCCGTTGGACGAGCACGACGCCCAGCGGGTGCGCTGGGAACGGATCGACAGGTCGCGGTACTGCACGCCCGCGAGCGCGGTGGCGCGATCCAGGCGCGCGGCGACCTCGGTGCGGGCCGCACGGCGATAGAAGCGCTCGATCGCGGGGCGAGGATCGTCGCCGGCGGGCACGAACAGCCGCTCGCCGCGCCGGTGCGCGCGCGTGCGGCCGGGTTGGGCGACGAGGCGCAGGGCCGTGTCGAGGTAGGGCAGCTCGCGCACGGGTGGCGGCGGGAAGATCGTCAGCGGCGTGGACACCGGCCGGAAGGGTAAGGGTTCGTGTGGACCCGATCGACGGGCCGGGCATAATCCGCGCATGACCGCACCGGAACGGGCCGCGCAGGGCTCGAACGTGGGCGCCAAGTCCAGAGTCAGGCTGCCGCGCGAGGTGACAGGCGAGTACGAGGTCTACCTCAATGGCGTGCATCAGCAGCGTGGGGTCGATTACGAGGTGCGCGAAGGGATGCTCGCGTTCAGGCAGGATCTACGCAAGGACAAGATCAGCGGCTGGCGCTGGCTGCTGGGCGCGTGGGGCGTGGGCACGTACAGGCAGAACGACTCTGTGGACGTCCGCTACGAGGCGCCCGACGGCTCGCCGAGGTTGGCGGAGGGGCTGGAGATCGAAGCGGGCTGAGCCGCGCTCAGGGTCCGCCGCGGACGACGGCCGGGCTCGGCGATGGGACGGCCCCAGGAGAGGACTCCCACGGTCGAGCAAGCTTGAGCGCGGACAGGATCGCGCGCGTGGCGGGGGAGCGGTTGAGCGTGTAGAAGTGGATGCCGGGCGCGCCGGCGGCGAGCAGCTCGGCGCATTGCAAAGTGGCATAGGCGACACCGAAGTCGAGCACGGCCTCGGCGTCGTCGCCGCGCGCGTGCAGCTCTCGACGCAGACCGGCGGGGATGCAGGCGCCGCACATGGTGGCCATCCGCTCCACCTGGCCGGCGTGGGTGATCGGCATCACGCCGGGAATGATCGGGACGTCGATCCCCGCGGCGCGCGCGCGGGTGAGGAAGTCGAAGTAGAGAGAGTTGTCGAAGAACACCTGGGTGATCAGGAAGTCGACGCCGGCGGCGACCTTCTCGGCCAGGTAGGCGAGGTCGGCCTCGGGGCTGACCGCGTGGATGTGGGTCTCCGGAAAGCAGGCGGCGCCGATCGCGAACGGGTAGTCGGCTCCGATCAGGGCGACGAGCTCGCGCGAGTACTCGAGGCCCCCCTCGGTCTTGACCCACTCGTCGTGGCCGGCGGGCGGGTCGCCGCGCAGCGCGAGGACGTTGTCGATGCCGGCGGCGAGCATCTCGTCCAGGGTGGCGCGCAGCTCGGGCACGGTGGCGCCGACGCAGGTGAAGTGGGCCATCGCCTCCAGGCCGTACTCGTCAAGGATGCGATGGACGATCTCGATCGTCTTCTCCCTGGTGGAACCGCCCGCGCCGTAGGTGACCGAGACGAACGAGGGCTCGAGCGTACGCAACTCGGCGAGAGCCGCATACAGGTTGCTTTCGCCGGCAGGCGTTTTGGGGGGATAGAACTCGAACGAGAACACCGGGTCGGCCCCAGATGTGAGGATCTGGTCGATGCGCATGACTCGATGCTATGCGACCCTTTGACCGGCGTCTAGTCTTACGCTTGTAGTACAAGCCTTGTAGTACAAGCCTTGCAGCATCGCTCTATGCGGTCTCGCTGGAGGCAGTCCACCGCTCGGGCTCGCCGGGAATTCGCCGCGCGCGGCGAGTGACCTCGAGATGCAGGAGCATCGCCAGGGTCTCGGTCAGAAGCCACTGGGCGGCCATCGGGGAGAGCTCGGGGCCGTGGACTCGCGGGAGGATCTCAAACGCCGTCAAGGGCTCGCCCCCTGAGATGACAGCCAGGATGGTCGTCAGGTGCTTACAGACGAGCGCGCGGTTGGCTTCGATGTGGGCGTGGACGTCGGTGAAGGTGCGGCCGTGACCGGGCAGGCACAGGCGCGCGTCAAGGGTCTCGACGACGTCGAGCGAACGCACGAACTCGCCGACGGGGTCCGGAGAGTAGCCGTAGTCGAAATACAGGGAGATGCGCCCGAGCAGGTGATCGCCGGAGATCAACAGGCGGCGGTCGGGCTGGAAGAGGCAGACATGGGAAGGCGCGTGTCCGGGAGTCTCATGGACGGTCCAGGGGCCGAGGTCGGTGTCTACGATGATCCCGTCCCGCCCTCCCAGGAGCGCGCGGTCGGGCTCCACGTTCGCGGCGATCCCGGATTCGCGGTTCTTGCCACGCTCGGCGGCATAGCGTCGAAGCGGCTCCTCGGGAACGCCGGACTGGCGCGCGATCTCCAGGCGCCGGAGGATCGCCGCGTCGGGGTCCTCGGCCCAGCGGGACATGTGGGCGTGGTTGGGATGCATCCACAGTTCGCAGCCTGAGCGCTCGATGATCGTGGCGGCCTGGCCGTAGTGATCGGAGTGGGCGTGCGTGCACACCAGGAGACGGACGTCCTCCAAAGCGAGGCCGCACATCGCAAGGGCGCGTTCGAGATGGGCGAGCGAGCCGGGCGCATGGATGCCGGTGTCGAACAGCACGAAACCGTCGCCGGATGCCACAGCCCAGGCGTTGCCGTGGGGAACACCGGGCCAGGGAAGGGGCAGGCGCAGGCGAAAGACGCCGGGAAGCACACGCTCGCCCCGCCCAAGCTCGCGCATACGCGTACTCTCGGCCATCAGTACAGAGCCTAGCCGGACGGCCAGTCAAGCGGTCGGGAGGGGCAACTGTTGGGGTTGTCGGGTGGGCGATCGAGCGGGCGGTCCCGACGGATCCACGTTGCGCCCACCTCGTTCGGGCGGTCCTCAGATGGGTTTTCGCGCCGTGCGAGAGGAGGGCTTAGACTGGAAGGTCCGAGGGTCCGAGACCACGTCAAAGGAGATCGAAGATGGCCGAGCAGGAGAGCGAGAGCCCCAGCGAGAGCAGCGCGGCCATGAAGGTGAAGGAGGCGGCCGCGAGTGTGCGACAGGCCTCGTCATCATCACCACCCGCGGGCGGGCACGAGCGGATCACCGGCAGCAAGGCCGAGGCGGTGGCCAGGAGATACTTCGAAGCGATCGACGCGCACGACGTGCAGGGCGCGGCCGCGATGTGGGCGCCGGACGGGTGCGAGGACGTGCGCGGCCAGGGGCTGTTCATCGGCCCGGAGGGATTGCGCGAGTTCATCTCAAGCCTCGTCGAAGCGATCCCGGACCTGAGAGCGGAGATCGTGTCGACCACGACCGAGGGCGAGAAGTGTGCGCTGCACTGGCGCTTCAGCGGCACGTTCGCGGGACCCGGATCGTTCAACGGGATCGCGCCGACGGGACACAAAATGGAATTGGAGGGAGTGGACGTGCTGACGGTGCGCGATGGGCTGATCCAGCGCAACGACGCGTTCACCGACACGATGGCGGTGCCGCGCCAGATCGGGATGATGCCCCCGCTGGGCTCGTCCACCGAGCAGCGGATGACGGGCGCGTTCAACGTCAAGACGCGCGTGACCGCAGGGCTGACGGGCGGCATAGAGGCCAAGCTCGTGGCCGAGAGCGTGTGGGTCGTGCAGGGCCAGCCGGGAAGGTGCAACGTGTATCTGATCGAGGACGAGGGCGGCGTGACGATGTTCGACGCGGGCGCGCGGACGATGACGCGCGCGGTGGCAAGCGCGGGCGCGAAGCTCGGCGGGATCAAGCAGATCGTGTTGGGCCATGGCCACACCGACCATCGCGGGACGGCGCCGGGACTGGATGTGCCCGTGGTATGCCATCCCGACGAGGTCCAGGACGCGGAGGGCAGCGGCGGGTTTCGCTACTGGCCGGCCGACCTGGCGGGACTGCCGCCGATCGCGAAGCAGATCCAGAAAGCGTGCCACCGGTACGCCTGGGACGACGGTCCGGTGAAGATAACGGGGACCGTCAAGGAGGGCGACGAGGTGGCCGGGTTCAAGGTGATCGACCTGCCGGGGCACGCCCCGGGACTGATCGGGCTATGGCGCGAGTCCGACCGGCTGGCGATCGTGAGCGACTGTTTTTACACTCTCGACATGTGGGGCCGCAGCGTCCCCGCGAGCGTGCCGGCGCAGACGTACAACTACGACACCGAGCAGGCGCGCGCGAGCATGCGCAAGCTCGCCGCAATGGAACCTGCCGCGGCCTGGCCGGGACACGCGCACCCGGCAACGGGTGATGTGCGGGGGCAGTTGTTGAAGGCCGCAGGTGCAGCGTCCGGCACCTGACGGCCGAATAGCGGCGCGGCATCCGATGCGAATCCCGGGACGATCTGAGCGTACTCGTGGGTAAGCGAAGCCGCCGCCGCGCCGCGGGGAGCGGGGGCCGCCCGGTAAAGCTGGTGGCCCCGACCAGCGAGTACACAGACGAGGACGGCAACGTGCTGACGTTGCGCGGCACGCTGACCCCCGCGACTCGGCGCGAGTACGAGGACGCGCTCGCGGGAAACATGCTCTCCCAGGAGGATGCATGGCAGCGAGCGGTGGAGCTGCTGTTCGAGCGACTGGCGGCGAGCTGGACGATCGCGGGCTCCCCGATCGAAAGTCAGCGCGAGCTGCTGGCGCGCTACCGGGTGGCAAGCCCCACCGAGCGGGCTTGGGTCAGGGACGTGCTGCGGGAGCACTGCGCTGAGAACTTCCCGGACGTGCAGGCCCCCTGAGTCAGGCCCTGAGCCGCCTCAAGCAGGGCCGCCGAGGAGTTCCAAGCGCGGGCCATGGGATACGCCGGCCGCGACGAAACGGGCGGTGGCGGGGCTGAGGACGAACTCGAACATGTCGCCGGTCTCGCCGCGCACGCGCAGGCGGCGCCCCTCGTCAGAGACCGCGACGACCGTGCCGGGTTCGAAGTCGCCGCCGAAGTGGACGATGCGCGCGCCGGAGCCCACGTGCGGGACGGGTCGCGAGGGGCCGAGCATCGCTGGATGGTAGGCCCCGCGATGGACCAAGCGCGACCCGGGTCATAGCATCGGGAGTGCGATCGGGCACAAGCTCGTCGTCCGGGCCCGCGAGACATCGACGCGCCGCCGCCGCGCGCGGGCGCGGCGACCGATACCTTGCCGACCATGCGCCGCACCAAGATCGTCGCCACCATCGGGCCCGCCTCGCGCGAGCCGAACACGCTGCTGCGCATGGTGCAGGCGGGGATGGACGTGGCGCGGTTGAACTACTCGCACGGAACGCTGGACGAGCACGCCGAGACGGTCCGGCGCGTGCGCGACGCCGCCGGTCGGGCGGGGCGGCCGGTGGCGATCCTGCAGGACCTGCCCGGGCCGAAGCTGCGGATCGGGCCGCTGCGCGAGGATGTCGTCGAGCTGACCCCCGGCGAGCGGTTGACGATCACCGGCGGCGAGACCGACGAGCTCGGGGACGCCCAGCACATGAGCATCACCTGGGAGGGCCTCGCCGATTCGATGACCCCGGGAGATGTGCTGTACCTCGCCGATGGTTCGGTGCGGCTGCGCGTCGTGGAGGTCCGCGCGGCGACGCACGAGGTCGAAGCGGAGATCGAGATCGGCGGCGCGGTCGCCTCGCGCCAGGGATTGAATATCCCCGGTCCGGTCGAATCGCTGCCTTCGGTTCCGGAGCACGACCTGGAGCTGCTGCGCCACGGCGAGTCGATCGGGGTGGACATGGTCGCACTGTCGTTCGTGCAGCGGCCTGAGGACGTAGAGACCGTGCGCGACCACACGCGCCTGCCGCTGATCGCCAAGATGGAGAAGCCCCAGGCGGTGGAACGCGCCGAGGAGATCGTCAGGGCGGCCGACTGCGTGATGGTGGCCAGAGGCGACCTCGGCATCGAGCTGCCGATCGAGCGCGTGCCGATCGTGCAGAAGCAGCTGCTGCGCCTCGCCGGCCACCTGGCGCGCCCGTCGATCACCGCGACGCAGATGCTCGACTCGATGGTCACCTCCTCGCGCCCCACCCGCGCGGAGGTCGCCGACGTGGCAAACGCGATCCTGGACGGCACCGACGCGGTGATGCTCTCCCAGGAGACGGCCATCGGCGCATACCCGGTGGAGGCGATCGCGATGATGGCCTCCGTCGCCGAACAGGCTGAGGCGATCGCGCCATACGAGGACTGGAACGCGTCGCGCGTGCGCCGGGTGGACTCCGACCCCGCGTACACGATCGCCCACAACCTGTGCGTGGCCGCGCGCGAGCTGCGCCTGGACGCGCTCGTGATCCCAACCCTGTCCGGACGCTCGGCGCGGCTGGTGTCCGCGCACCGCCCGACCGCGCCGATCTACGCGCTGTCACCCGGCAAAGAGACCGTCCGTCGCTGCGGGCTGATGTGGGGCGTGCAGGCCGCCTCGATGCGCCGCCACGAGACGACCGAGGCGCTGATCGCCGACGCCGCCAAGCGCGTGGTCGAGCTCGGCTGGTGCAAGCCGGGTCAGCGCGTGGGCATCACCGCGGGACTGCCCTCCGGGCGGCCGGGCACCACGAGCCTCGTGCAGATCCAGGAGCTGTGAGGACCGCAGTCTGGGCGTCTCTGCGCCGACAAGCATGTATCAATATGCTCTAAGTCGTACTGGGCTCCGCTGCTTTCGCCGAGCACCCGACGGAACGGGCGGAGTAAAGGCTCACCCAAACGATAAGGACGACGACCATGATCCTTGCATCCAGCTATCCGTTCCTCGAAGTCTTCTGGACGATGCTCATCTTCTTCGCGTTCGTGATCTGGATCTGGATCCTGATCACGGTGCTGATCGACATCTTTCGCCGCCACGATACGTCGGGGTTCGCCAAGGTCCTGTGGATCATCTTCATCATCGTGCTGCCCTACCTCGGCGTGTTCGTGTACCTGATCGTCGAGCACAAGGGCATGACCGAACGGGCCGTCAAGCAGCAGCAAGCGGCCCAGTCTCAGATGGACCAGTACGTGCAGTCGGTCGCCGCGAAGACGGATCCCGCGGAGCAGATCGCCAAAGCCAAGCAGCTGCTCGACGGCGGCACGATCACGCAGGCCGAGTTCGATCAGATGAAGCAGAAGGCGCTGGCTTCGGCGTAACGCGCGGGAGCGGCATCACTGAGCGTCGGCGCGACATTCGCGCGCCGACGCAAGCGCTCCCAGACAACACCGGCTGCGATGACCGGAGTCGACGGCGTTCTACGAAGACGCGAAGCTCACGGGTCACCCATTCAAACCCAGCCCGCACCCGTCAGCTGCGAGCCCCGACCCCCGCGTGCGCATAGAACTCGGCCTCTTCGCGGCCCAGCTCTGTCACCGGATCGTCGCCGTACATCCACTCGCGCGCGATCCGGTGCCAGTTCGCGCGCGCCTGCAGCTGTGACAGGACCGCGAGCGTGAGCATCTCCATGCGCCGGCCGAACAGGTGCTCGGGGCGCATGTCCTGGTGGCGCATCTCGGCGAAGTAGCTGCTGCGCGGGTCCGAGCTCTCGATCATCACCTGCGTGGCGATCTCCGGCGTCAGCTGCACCGGTTCGTCCGCGGTCGTGTACCACCAGATCGCCTCTGCGATGAACGCCAGCAGGTGGTCGGGATCGACCCGGTCGGGTTCGGGCAGGAAGCCGGAATCCGCCAGTAGCTTGTGCAATCCGGCGGCGTCCCCCTCAGACACGTATCGCTGGCAGGCAAGCTCCAGTTCGACCGGCTCGCGCTCCATGCGCTTGAACAGGCCGAAGTCCAAGAACGCGATGCGCCCGTCCGCCAACAGCAGGAAGTTCCCCGGGTGCGGATCGCCGGAGAACTGCCGGTGCCTATACAGGCAGCCGAGAAAGAAGCGGAACACGATCTCCCCGATCCGATCGCGCTCGGCCTGCGGGCGACTCTTCAGCTCCTCGAACCCGACGCCCTGCACGAACTCGCTCACGAGCACCCGCTCGCGCGACAGGCTCGTGATGACCTCGGGCACGGCGATGAACGGATGGCCTCTGAATATGCGCGCGAGCGAGCTCTGGTTCTGCGCCTCCAGCTCGTAGTCGAGCTCCTCGCCGATCCGCTCCCTGATCTCCGCAGCGATCGCCTTCGCGTCCATCCCCGGCGTCATCCGCTTGAGCAGGCGCATGATCATGTCCAGGTTCTGCATGTCCGCGCGCACGGCGGCGGCCACCCCCGGGTACTGGACCTTGACCGCGACCTCGCGATGGCCGTCGTGCAGCGTCGCCCGATACACCTGCCCGATCGAGGCCGCCGCGATCGGCTCCTGGTCAAAGCTCGCGAACAGCTCCTCGATCGGCTCTTCCAGGTCGTCCTCGATCACGCGCTTCATCTGCTTGAACGACACCGTCGGCGCGGAGTCCCTGAGCTTGGCCAGCTCGCGCTGGAACTCCTCCCGGTACTCCTCCTCCACGAGGCCGACGTCCAGGAACGACATCACCTGGCCCAGCTTCATCGCCGCGCCCTTCATCGTCCCCAGCGCCGCCACGATCTGCTTGGCGGTCTCCAGCTGACGTTTGGCCAGCGCTCGTTCAGAAGCCTCCTCGCCGCGCGTGATGTTGGCCGCGCGCGTCCCGAACTGCTTGACAGCCTCGCCGGCGGCGAGCTTGCCGACGGTCGCCGTGCGGCGCACGCGCGATGTGGGGATCTTCTTGTTGGTTTCGCGCGGTGTCATACGCCTTGCATCCTAGGCGCTATGCGCGCGGCGCCTTCGGCGCTATGCACGCGGCATCCCGGCGCGCGGTGCAGGGCGCTCCGGGCGCTCGGCGCGTGACATCCCGGGCCCATAGTGCTCGGCTCAGACTCGCTGGACTTTGGACCCCGGCACGATGTCATCCACCCCGCTGGGCCAGCGCACCCAGGCCTTGGTGCCACCGTCGTAGTCGTCGCACATCAGCACCAGCGTCGCCGGCTCGCCGAGCGCGGTGCACTGCTCAGCGCCCTCCGCATCGAGGCCGCGCCAGATCCGGATGAACGGGTTCTCATTCCACTCCCGCCCGACGGTGCTCGCATGTGCATGACCGGGGTGGATGACGGTCTCTGCGGGCAGCTCCATCAGCGTGCCCATGATCGAGTCCCTCAGGTCGGTATACGTCGTGTGCCCGGGAGCGCGCACCCCTCCGACCGAGCCCGCGAACAGCGTGTCGCCGGTGAACACGACCGCCTCTCCCCCCGTGAACCCACCCGGCGCGGCACTCACGGACGGTCGCCTGGAAGTAGCGCCGCCCGGTTCGCTGACGAGGAACGACAGCATCCCGGCGGTGTGCCCCGGCGTGTGCAGCGGGCGCACCTCCAGCGTGCCGAACCGCAGTATCTCGCCGGCCTCCACGGTGTCCGCCTCGACCTCGCCCAACCCGTCGCGCTCCAGCGGGTGGATCAGGACCTTGAGCTTCGGCCAGCGCTCGCGCAGAGCCCCGACCTCGCAGACATGGTCGTAGTGATGATGGGTCAGCAGCACGTGCGTGGGCGTCACGTCCAGACGCTCAGCCGCCGCAATCAACGGCTTGACCGGCCCACCCGCGTCGATGAACAACCCCTGCCCGCCGACGCCGTCGGCGACGAGATACGTGTTCGACACGAACTGCGGATTGGACGCGCGCTCGATGAGCATTGCGCCATCCTTGCACGAGTGGTGTTTGCGGTGCTATCCCCGTGGGGTGAGGGCCGGCGGGGCGAGGTGGGCGTGCAGAGCCGCCCCTGTTATCCCCCACCACCGGTCGGGGGTACGGGGATCACTGCGGAGAGCCCGTTTGGAGGGTGCGGGGGTGGTGGGCGGCGGGTGTGAGTGATTGCGGTGGGGTTAGGAATGGTCCCGGAACTCGGAGGTTGGGCAGATCAGGGATTCGTCGGGCGGTACTCGAAGCTGGGGCCGGCGTTGCCGCCAATCCCCGAGTCCATCTTCATCAGCGTCTGGGCCTGCCCGTTGAGCGACTCCATCAAGCCCACGGCCGTTCCCAGGCTGTCCGGGTTCCCGTTGAAGGTGTCGTGGAGGACCTTGAGGAGGCTTGTGTAGGTGTAGTTGAACGTGTCGCATGCATAGCGGGCGGCCGAGCCCGCGGGATAGCGCTCTGAGCGCGGGTTCGTAAGGGCCGGGTAGACCTTCGTGGCGTCGAACGGGATCGCTTCCCCGTCGTAGGCCCAGGGGGGCTTCTTCTTGGGGGCGGCCACCAGCTGCCTGCCTTCCACGATCTCGGCGAAGCGGTAGTAGTGCGCCAGCTCGTCCCCCGCCTCATCGCCGAGAGGAGAGTGCCTGGTGCCCTCTCCCTGCTCGACGATGGCCTCGATCGCCTTGCACGCGCTTGCGACGTCGTCGACGGCGATCACCTCGGGAAGGGCGATGCCGCCAGAGACCTGGCACCCGGGGTGCCCGGCTTTGAAAATCGATTCGCCGGCTTTCTCGATCGCCCGCTTGATCTTCTCGTAGAACCCGCCGATCGTCAGCGGCGCGTCGTCCACAGCGGCGTCTGAGAAGTGCAGCGGGTCCTCCGGCTGCTCGATCGCCATGAACACGTCCCGGACGAGGACGATCGAGAACGGAGCGATGTCGATTGTCAGCTGGTCCTCGACGGTGCCGGGCAGCGGTCCCGGGTAGGTGGGTATGAACCGCGGGTGATCGATCACCGGGTGCCCGCCGATGGCGTTGAGCACATTGCAGGCCAGCGCCATATGGGCCATCTCCTCGGCGACAACCGATGAGATCAGCGCCGCGATCTTCGCGTTCCCGCCGGGTTCGAGCGAATACAGGCCGTACAGATAAGGCGGGATCGTGGCGTGCTCGAGCATGATCGCCTGCTGGAGCGCTTTGCGCAGCCCCTCCTTGGTGTCGAGTCCCGCGATGAGCTCCGGCTTCATCTGGAGCATCAGCGGGCCTTCTCCGAAAGGATCAGCCGCCTTGCGGCAGCCGCGGCCTTGCCGCCCTGGGCGATGACAGCTGGGTCTGCGGGAATCGCAGGGCGCGCCGCGGTGCGCCCGGGCGCCGGTGGAGCCGTCCCCAGCAGCGGCTTGCCATCGGGGCCGGGGTTCTGCAGCCATTTGATGATCGCCGTGCGCCGGGCGGTCGAGAGGTCGCGGGTCACCGGCATCGAGTTGGGGTTCGCGACGTCGAGAGCGAACGTGAGCAGCAACAGTTTCCGGTTCACACAGACGTCGTCGTAGCTGGACAGGTCGAGGAAGTCCTGCATGATCGGATACAGGTTCGCGTACTGCTGGAAGATCGGCTGAAGACTGCCGAGCCATGTCGACGGCTCATCGGGCTGGAACGCGCTCCACACGAGCAGGCTCACGAAGTTCCACTGATCGACCGGATAGCCGGGATCATCCGCGAGCTTCACGCGGATGCCATACACCTGACCGTCGAGGATCTGGCGTACGTTCCCCGGGTCGCCGATCGTGACGCTTGCCACCGCCACACCGTCGGCGTCGGTCCTCACCGCCGGCGGGAAGTCGATGGCCTCCCGCGGAATGCCCGAGCGCAGCGGTCCTTCCGCTGGCCCCTGCAGCTGTGAGGGATCGGCTGACAAGAGGACGCTCGCCCCGGCATAGGGCCTGCCCAGACGGCTCGCGTAAAAGCGGACCTTGGCGGTATCGCCTGGATCGCAGCGGAAGACGAACGTGTCGGCGCGCACGTACAGGGGCGCCTCCACGATCGCCGCCCGGCTCGCGCCGGCGATCCTCAGCGACAGCGGTGAGGTCTCGATCCGGTTGAGCTCATCGGGCGTGAGCGGCCTGTCGTCCGGCAGCACGGCGATGCCCGCCGTGTGCGCGTACCAGCCTTCGGCGGAGTAGGGAATCGGGCAGACGACATCATTCCCCGCGTAAAGGAGAAGCTCGCCGATGTTTTCGATCTCCCCGCCGGGGGTCGTCGTCGGCAGGGCGTTGCCGAGGTCGAGGTAGAGCTTCGCGGTGGCCTCGTCGATCGCGGCGGTGCAGAAGTTGATCCCCCCGGCGGGTACGAAGAAGCCCCCGCCCGCGCCGGCCTCGGCCGCGAACTGGCGTCCCATAACCATGTGCTTGGGCTCACTCCCCGCACCGGGTCCGATTGTTCCCACGATCCGCCCGCGCGTGAACTCCGGATCGCCGAAGGTCATGTTGTAGCCGTCGACCATGAACTTGACCGATAGGACGCCGTCCGGCGAAGCCGCGCGCAGGGCGGACAGGAATGGCGAGCCGTCGACGTCACTCCACTCCACGTCCTCGAGCACGGACTGGTACATCGCGCAGGCGTTGACGTCGCTTCCCCCGCCCGCCGCACGGTCCCAGATATCGAAGAAGGCCGCCGGCTCGTAGGCGCCTCGCAGCAGGGTGTTCCCGTGCGGGTCGGCGATCCGCATCTCCAGCCCCCAGATCGTCGAGACCAGCTGCTGGCAGGGGTCGAGGTCGACCAGCTTGGCGGGCGCCGCCCGATCGGAGTCCGCGACCGTGGCGCTCAGCACGGAGTCGCCGTCGTCGACAGGCGAGCCGTCGGCGAGCCAGGCCGCCGTCACACCGCAGCCGATCAGCCGCCAGTCCGCATCGCCGCGCGGGTTCCACCAGCCGTTGGGGGGTTCCATGTTCGGCCCCTGCAGTTCCTGGTCGGAGGGCAGGAACGTCGCGTTGTCGTAATGAGCGGGATCGTTGTTGACGCTCGACACGGCCGCCTGGAAGCGTCCGGCGAAATGCAGGCGCAGCGGGCCGAGGTAGCTCATCGTGCCCTCGCGGTCGCGTCCGGCAGGCGGACGACGCCGAGGTGGATATCGATCAACTCGTCGGTCTGCAGGTTGATCAGAAATTTCACGCTGTGAGTATAGATCAGACAATCAAGACTTAATGCTTCGATGCCCGCGGGCGAGGCGTCGCCGGCAGAGCTGATATTGCCGGCATGCCCTCGGAGGTAATAGGCGACCCAACCTGAGAACGAGCCCAGCACTTTGAGGCGTAGCATAGACTCGGCGTATGCCCCTGATCCACACGTGCTACCGCATCACCGACATCGATCGCTCGGTCGCCTTCTACAACGCCCTCGGCTTCGAGGAGATCGGCCGTATCCCGATCAAAGACGAGGCCGTGAACGTCTTTATGAACCAACCCGGCGACGGCGACATGCCACGGCTGGAGCTGACGTACAACTTCGGCGTGGACTCCTACGACCTCGGCACCGGCTACGGCCACATCGCGATCACCGCCGACGATTTGGACGCGACGCTCGCGCAGCTCGCCGAGCAGGAAATCGAGCCGGAGAAGCCTCCTTACTCCGTGCGCGAGGGCGGCTCGCGGCTTTGCTTCGTGCGCGATCCCGATGGGTACCGGATCGAGCTGATCGAGCAGGGCTGACGCGGGGCGGCCGCGGGGCGGCCGGACATATAGTGGTCGCCTATGGAACTGGGCCTAGCCACGTTCGCCGATGTGAGCCCCGGCGCGGACCCCGACCGCGTCGCGCAGCGCCTGCGCGAGCTGTTGGAGGAGATCGAGCTCGCGGACCAGCTCGGCATAGAGGTGTTCGGGTTGGGCGAGCACCACCGGCCGGATTACGCGGTCTCATCCACGGTCGTGGCGCTCGCGGCGGCGGCGGCGCGAACCGAGAGAATCCGCCTGAGCAGCGCGGTCACGGTCTTGAGCTCCGCCGATCCGGTCAGGGTGTTCCAGGACTTCGCCACGCTCGATCTGCTCTCGGGCGGACGGGCCGAGATCATGGCGGGGCGGGGGTCGTTCACCGAGTCCTTCCCCCTGTTCGGGTACAACCTCGACGACTACGACGAGCTGTTCGCCGAGAAGCTGCAACTGCTGCTCGCGCTGCGCGAGTCCGAGCGGGTTACCTGGTCGGGTCAGCATCGGGCCGAGCTGCGCGACATCGGTGTCTACCCGCGCCCGATTCAGAACCCACTGCCGGTGTGGATCGCCGTCGGCGGCACGCCCGGCTCGGTGGCGCGCGCCGGGGCACTCGGGCTGGGATTGATGATCGCAATCATCGGCGGCGCACCCGCCCGGTTCGCACCGCTGGTGGAGCTCTACCGGGAGGCTGCCCGCCGCGCCGAGGCCGACCCTGCCGGGCTCGCGGTGGGAATCAACTCGCATATGTATCTCGCCGACACCCCCGAGCGCGCCCGCGACGAGTTCTTTCCCGTGTACTCACAGATGATGAATCGCATCGGCCGCGAGCGCGGCTGGCCGCCGATGACCCGCATGCAGTTCGACGCGGGCTGCGCGCCTGACGGGCATCTGCTCGTCGGTACCGCGCCGGGGGTGGCCGAGAAGATCATCGCCCACCACGAGCTGTTCGGTCACGACCGCTTCCTCGGGCACATCAGCGTCGGCGTGTTGCCCCACGAGCAGGCGATGCGCGCGATCGAGCTGTACGGGACCGAGGTCGCGCCGATCGTGCGTGCGGCACTCGGACAGACCGGCCGGCGCTAGAGCCAGAGAACCCGCTGCCGCGAGCGCCGACCGGCGTTCGTCAGACCCGTCATGAGCGCCACGGGGCCCAAGGGTCGTCGCGTCGCTCAGGACAGCACGCGTTTGCGGAAGTTGCGCAGCCCGAGCGTGAGGAACGCCGCGCAGAAGCCGACCAGCACCGGGTAGACGACGTAGAGGGGCATGTGCGACGCATGGGTCAGGCCGGCGCGCAGGCCCTCGTTGACGTAGATCAGGGGATTGACCAGCACGATGATCTGCAGCCAGTGGATGCCGCCCACCTGCACGGGCGCCAGGCGCGTCCACTGGTAGTAGGTACCACCGAGAAACGTCAGCGGCAGAACGACGAACCCGAACATCAGCCCGAGGTTGCGCGCCTCGAACGCGGTGCCCAGCAGCAGACCCAGCGAGGTCATCGTCACACACGCGAGCGGGATCAGGGTGATCACGACCGGCCAGTCGACCGACAGGTGGGCTTGCACTCCACTGGCGTGAACGACCGAGGCGATCGGGAAGACGATCAGCGCGGCGATCAGGCCCTGGGTGGCTCCTGACAGAACCTTCGCGACGGCGACCAGCCAGATCGGGCATGGCGCCTGCACGCGGTCCTCGATCTCGCGCGTGTAGCCGAACTCCTGAGCCATCACCATCGCGACCGCCTGGATGCCCTGGAACATGATCGTGATCCCGACGACGCCTGGGACCAGCACGGTGGCAAACGCCGACTCGGCGACCTTGCCTCCACCACCGCCGACGCCCTGGCCGATCGTCGGGAACACGTACAGAAACACGAACACGAGCAGGAACGGCTGCACCAGCGTGCGGATCACGAACTCGGCGAAGTTCTTCCTCAGCACGACCAGGTCGCGCAGGATCAACGCCAGCAGCGCCGATCGGCTCGCGGCCATGGTCGAGCGCGCCGGCTCGATCTCGATGCGCGCATGCGCCGTCGTCGGTGCAGCGACTGTGGCGGCCATCAGTCGCGCAGCTCCTTGCCGGTGAGGCTGATGAAGACGGTCTCAAGACTCGGTTCGGACACCGACAGGTCGGCGAGGTCAAAACCGGCGCTCTCGGCTGCGTTGACGACGCGTGGCACAAGCCGCTCGGCTTCCTTGACGTGCAGCTCGACGCCCCCGTCGATCACCCGCGTACGAGTGACCTCTGCGATCTCGCCGGAGAGCCGCTCGGCGAGGGCCTGCATCTCGCCTCCCGCGACCTTGACCGTGACGATCGTGTCAGCTCCCACCGAGCGCTTCAGCGCCTCAGGCGTGTCAAGCGCGAGGATCTTGCCGTGGTCCATGATCGCCACCCGGTCGCAGAGCTCCTCGGCCTCCTCCATGTAGTGGGTGGTCAGCAGGATCGTCTGACCCTCGCGGTTGAGCTCGCCGAGAATCTCCCACAGCGCCAGGCGGCTCTGTGGATCAAGACCGGCGGTGGGCTCATCGAGAAACAGCACGGCCGGGCGGTGGAAGATCGCCCGGGCCATCATCAGCCGCTGAGCCATTCCGCCCGAGAGCGCATACACCGAAGCTTTGGCCCATTTCGAGAGGCGCAGCTTCTCCAGCAGCTCATCGGCCGTGCGGCGCGACTCAGCTGCGGAGATGCCAAAGAGACGACCGTGGAAGTAGAGGTTCTCCCACACGGTCAGCTGACGGTCGAGCGTGTTCTGCTGGGAGACGATCCCGATCAGCTGCTTGGCCAGGGCCGGATGGGCGACAACATCGATCGCCCCCACATAGGCCGACCCCGAAGTCGGGATCACCCGCGTCGTGAGCATCCCGGCGGTCGTCGTCTTGCCGGCGCCGTTCGGTCCGAGCAGCCCGAAGATCTCACCGCCGAGAACACTTAGATCAAGGCTGTCGACCGCCGCAAAATCGGTGCCGTCATAGACCTTGGTCAACGCGACCGTGCGAATGACCTCGCCCCCGTCGCCACTGCCACCGGCGGCTCGGGCGTCGGTGGCGGCCCCCGGAAGGAGCGGTGGAACATCTACCGGTTGGGCCGCGGCCATCACTATTACTATCCCAATCTATAACGCTTGCGCGCTACCCTCCCGTAAAGCAATGGCGGACACAAGCAAGATCGCCAAGAATCTCGAGCGGTTTGCGCAGGCAGTGGCAGCGCACGACCGCGAGAATCCGACCCATACCGCCCACGGCATCGGGTTGGCCCATTTCGACATGGAGCGGCTCGGGTTCGACGAGGGCGAGGAGATCCTGGCGGGCATCACGATCCACGCCGACAGCGGCGTCACGGGGAACTTCAGAGTGCTGTGCGACGGGGAGCACGACGAGCAGTCCGAGGTCGCCGAGGCAGAGGTCGTGCGGGCGGTCGCCACCCAGTCGGTGCCGGCGGTCGCTCCGGGCGTCGCGCAACGCGAGCTCTGAGCTGCCGCCCGCCTGACAGCCCAAACGCCCAATCGGCCACGACGCCCAGCGGCGAAGTCCGAGCCGTCAGCCCGTAACGGCCGGCGCGGGTACTCCCGCGCGCGCGGCGATCATCGCGACCAGCCGCTCGATCGTCGGGCACCGCAGACCGTGACGCGCCGCCGCACGCAGGATCGCGCCGGGGATCGCGTCCAGCTCGGGTGTACGCCCCGCGGCGATGTCGCGCTGCATCGAGCTGCCGAGCGTGTCATGCGCCAGCTCCAGCTCGGCGAGCGCGGTCTCGGGATCGACGTCGTCGGCGCCCTCCGCCCGCCCGACGGCGCAGGCCTCCTCGATCGCCCCAACCAGCTCGGCGCGCAGCTCCGGCGTGCGGCGGATCTCACCCAGCAGCTTGTCGTGCGCGCTCGTCGTGCACGCGAGCGCGTTCAGGCGCACGAGCTTGGACCACATCACCTGCGCCTCGGAGCGCTCGGACACCGGCAGTGTCACCCTGACGGGCACACCGATGTCCGTGAAGACCTTGGCCAGTGCCTCCATCCCCGGGAGCGCGGACGGGCTGTGAGTGGCCATGTCGACGAGCAGGAACCGGCTCGTGTGGACGATCACGCCCGGCTCGGGGCGATCCGCCTCGACGCGGATCGTGCCCGCGAGCACTCGGTCCGATCCGAAGCGCTCGCGCAGCATCGCGAGGTGGTCGAGCCCGTTGAGCAGCGGCAACACGAGATCGGGCTCGACCTCGATGCGCTCGAGCGCAGCATCGAGCCCGGCGGCCTTGGTCGCGACGATCAGTACATCTGCTTTTTCCTTCAAGCGCGCGTGTGCGCGTACGCGCGCGTTAACGTCGCCAAACATAACGCTACGCACCGTCAGCCCATGCTTGGTGATCGTCTCCGCCGTGGACTCCCGCGCGATCACGATCACCTCGGTGCCGCCCCGCGCAAGCACGCCCGCCATCAGCCCGCCCACGCCGCCGGGGCCCAGAACGGCTACGACTCTCATGTCAGCAATGGATCGATCAGCACGCCCGGGTTCATTATCCCGCGCGGGTCGATCGCCGCCTTGGCCCCGCGCAACGCCTGTGCGAACGGCTCCGGACGCTGGCGGTCATACCAGGGCCGGTGGTCACGCCCGACGGCGTGGTGATGGGTGATCGTGCCGCCGTGAGCGATCACCGCATCGGACGCCGCGCGCTTGATCGCCGTCCACTGCTCGACCTCCTCGCCACGACGGGCGGGGGCGATCACGGTGAAGTAGGGCGCGGGACCGTCGGGGTAGACGTGTGTGAAACGGCAGCTGACCTGCCCGGCGCCACGAGCCGCGGGTGCGGCGACCGACTCGATCGCCTCGTGCACGGCGGCGGTGACGTGCTCGTGGAAGGCCGGAAAGCGCTCCCATGTGATCGCCGTCTCGAACGTCTCGGAGAGCACCCCCATCGCGACGAATACGTCACGCAGATACGGGGCGCCGAGGAACGCGCTGCGCCACGAGCTCACCGCATCTCCACCGGGCCGATCGCCACGGCTCTCAGGCACGATGCCCCCGTGCTCAGCGCAGATCGCGAGCGCCCGGGACATCGCCTCCTCGACCGGGTGGTCGGCGGACTCGAAGCCGAGCACCAGCAGTGCGGACGAGCCCTCGCCCGCCATCGTCGTGCGTGCCTCGCGTGCATCGATCAGGCGACAATTGGCCGGGTGCAGGCCGGACTGGCTGAGTGCGCGCACGCACGCGGCGCCGTCAAGGAAGCGCTCGAAGCGCACGCCCGCCGAGGCGCGGTGCGAAGGTCGCGGCTGGACGCGGACCCACGCCTGGGTGATGACACCGAGGATGCCCTCCGAACCGGCGAGCATCCGGTCGGGGCTGATCCCGGCGCCGGAGCCCGGCAGCCGGCGCGACTCCCAGACGCCGGTGGGAGTGATCGCGCGGGTGGACTCGACGAAGTCCTCGATGTGGGTCAGGACGGTCGCGAAGTGCCCGGCCGCGCGCGTGGCGATCCAGCCACCGAGCGTGGAGAACTCAAACGACTGAGGGAAGTGACGCAGCGTAAAGCCGTGCTCGCCAAGCTGAGACTCCAGGATAGGTCCGGACGCGCCCGCCTGGATAAGGGCCGCGCGCGAGACGGGGTCGACCTCGAGCACGCGGTGCAGGGCGGATAGATCGATCGAGATCGCGCCGTTGCAAGCGGCCTCGCGGTCGCCGTCGATGTCAGGGGTGACCCCGCCCACAACAGACGTGCCTCCGCCATAGGGAATCGCGGCGACGCGCTCGGCCGCGCACCACTCCAGCAGGCGCTCCACATCCGTCTCGGAGCGCGGGCGCGCGACGGCGTCCGGCGGGTGGGCAAAGCGCCCGCGAAAACCGCGTACAACGTCGATGTAGGACTTGCCGAGGGCGTGCGTCGCGCGGGCGTGGACATCGCTCGAGCAGATGTCCGCCACCCCCTCCGGCGGGGCAACCCGCGGGGGCGCCAGATCGACCGCCTCCAGCGGGACCGGCGCCTCGACCTCTCCGAGCGCTACGTCTCCGAGCGCGAAACGAAGATGGGCGGCAAGACCGGCCGCGGTCTCGCGCAGGTCTGCGAGCGCGGGCTGCTGGTCCTCGAAACCCCAACCCCAGTGCTTGCGTGGACGGATGTTCACGACTCGAGTGTATGGACCCGCCCTACGGTCACTAGCCTGTGTAGCTGGAATGGCCGCACGACCACAGCCGACACAACCACAAACGACGGCGACCGAACAGCCGGAGATCCTCGCCCGCGGACCGTGGCCGCTGGAGCAGGTGAAGGCGAGCTGGCGCGAGAAGCACTACGAGCCCTCGCGCGAGCACACCGAAGCCGCCGACGCCGCCATCAATGAGCTGCGCGAACGGGGATCGCCGAGCCACGACGGGGTGGCCGCGCGGTTGATCGACTACACCCAGGACCAGAACGACGGGATCGCGATGGAGCTGCAGCCACAGCGCTGGGCGTTGCGACTGATCGCGGGCGACGCCTCGCAGAGCGTCGCGGCGCTGTGCGTCACGCGCTCGGCCGACGGTCGCTGGTTGGCAGGCAGGCGCGCGTCGTGGGTCGCCTCGTGGGCCGGGCGCTGGGCGCTGGGCGCGGGCGGCGCGGTCGACCTCGACGAGAATCCCGCCGACACGCTCGTGCGCGAGCTGCACGAGGAGTGGTCCGTCACGCCCGAGCGCGTGCGCGGCGAGGCGCTGGTGCGATTGCCTCACCGGCTGGTGATGTTCGTCGGGCAGGCCTGGCTTGGGGAGGGGGTCGACGCCGAAGTGAAGCCCGACCACGAGCACGACGAGTTCGCCTGGTGGCCGCGCGAGATCGACGAGTGGCCGGCGGAGGCCGAGGCGCCGCTGCGCCTGATGGCGCGCTGGCTGTCGGCGGAGTGAACACTCCCTCGGCCTCGATGCCGAGCGCAGGGCCGATCACGTTCGGACGGTTGAAGTGGGTGTCGTTCACCCACTCGTGCATCTACGCGGCGCTGCTGGTGTGTGCGTTCGTCGCCGGCAAACCTGAGCCGTTGACGTTCGTGCTCGGACTGACGCACGGACTGCTGTGGATGGGGATGTCGCTGACGTGCATCGTGTGTGCACGCCTGCGGATCGTGTCCCTGAGGCTCGCGGTGGCAGTCGCGGTGCTGGGAGGGATCGGCCCGTTCTTTGGCAGCTACGAGTTCGTCCGCGAGCAGCGAGACCACCCCGCAGGCGCCGCCGAGCGGACACCGTGAAGGCTCTGTGAAAAACACTCACAGTCACCGCCAATGTTCGACGACGGGCCGCGCTAGAGTGAAACGGACATGGCGTCGGGCATAACCACGGCTGAGCAGACAATAGATGTCGTGACCCCTGCCGCGGGCGAGTCGGTCACCGAGGGAACGATCCTCGAATGGCACGCGAAGGTCGGCGATTCGATCAAGCTCGACGATACGATCGTTGAGATCTCCACCGACAAGGTCGACGTGGAGCTGCCGGCACCGGCGAGCGGAACGGTGAGCGAGATCCTGGCGCAGGAGGGCGATACGGTCACCGTGGGACAGGTGATCGCGCGTATCGTCGTCGGCGGCGACGGCGACGGCGGCAGCAGCAGCAGCAGCAGCGATGTCCCCACCTCCGAGGAGGCGCCTGCGAGTAACGGCGCAGGGAGCGACGAGCAGGAGCAGTCCGGCAACGACGCCGGCGGTGCGGCGACGAAGGCATCCGCGAGCGCAGACGGGCTCGGCGCGGCAGACGGAGCCAAGGTATCCCCGGTGGCGGCCCGCGCGGCGGCGGCGGAGGGCGTGAACCTGGCGGATGTCTCTGGGAGTGGGCCGGGCGGGCGGATAGTCAAGTCCGACGTGCTCGGCGCGGCCACCGGCAACGGCTCCTCAGCGGGCGCCCCGGCCGAGAAGCCCACGGGCGCCCAGCAGCTGAAGGGCGGAAGCGCGGCGCTCGCGAGGTACATGGAGCAGTCAAGGTCGATCCCGACGGCAACGAGCTTCCGAACGCTGACGGTGACCATGCTGGACGCGCGCCGGCGGGAGCTGAAGGCGGCGGGCCAAAAGGTGTCGTTCACCCATCTGATCGCGTGGGCGATCGCGCGGGCGGGCGAGGGTATGCCGGTGATGGGCAACCATTACGCCGAGATCGACGGCAAGCCGCACCGGATCGAGGACGGCCAGGTGAACCTCGGGCTGGCGGTGGATGTGGAGAAGAAGGACGGCACAAGAACACTGATGGTGCCCGTGATCGCCGACGCGGGCGAGCTGGCGTTCGACAAGTTCGTGGCGGCGTATGACGCGCTCGTGGAAAAGGCGCGGACGAACACGCTGACGGCGGACGACCTGCAGGGCGCGAACATCACGCTCACCAATCCGGGAGGCCTCGGCACGATCGCATCCGTTCCGCGGCTGATGGTCGGTCAGGGCACGATCGTCGCGACCGGCTCGATCGCGTATCCACCCGGCCTGGCCGGCATCGGCGAGATGATCGGCGCGGAGAAGGTCATGACGATGACCTCGACATACGACCACCGGATCATCCAGGGGGCAGAGTCGGGAAGGTACCTGGCACAGATCGAGGGGTACCTGCAGGGCGATCACGGCTTCTACGAGGATGCGTTCGCGGCGCTGGGGGTTGAATTGGGGCCCACCCCCCCCATCCCCGCGCCGGCTGTGGCCGCGGCCGCGGCAGCCGCCGCGGCCACAGAGACGGCGGCCCAATCAGCGGACTCGCGCGCCTCATCGCAAGCGGGCGCACCAAGCGAAGAGCTGCTGGAAGCGGTGCAGGCGGCGAGCACGCTTGTGACAAGGTTCCGCAGCCACGGCCATCTCGCGGCCAGGCTGGATCCGCTCGGCTCAGAGCCCGAGGGCGAACCGGGACTCGACCCCGAGTCGGTCGGGTTGACGCCGGCGATCACGGCGCAGATACCGGCGAAGATCCTGCACATGTACGTGCCGGGGGCGACGCTCGCGGACGCGCTGCCTCACCTGAGAGAGACCTACTGCGGGACGATCGCGTACGAGATCGAGCACATCGCCTCGCACCGCCAGAGGGTGTGGCTGCGCGAGCACATCGAGTCGGGGGAGTTTCGCAGGGCGCTGACGAACGATGAGCAGCAGACGCTGCTCAAGCGGTTGATCGAGGTGGACGCGCTGGAGCGGTTCATGCACAAGGCGTACCTCGGCCAGCACCAGTTCTCGATCGAGGGGCTGGACATGACCGTGCCGATGCTTGACGAGCTGATCCAGCTCTCAGCGGCGCACGGCGGGAGAGAGGTCGTGATCGGGATGGCCCACCGCGGACGGCTGAACGTGCTCGCGCACAACCTCGGCCGCTCCTACGACACGATCTTTGCCGAGTTCGAGGGCGCGTCGACGCTCGAGGCCGTGACGACGATCCCTCAAGGAGGGACCGGTGACGTCAAGTACCACCATGGCGAGCAGGGCACGTATGCACTCCCGGACGGAGGCGAGATCATGGTCAACCTCGAGTCCAATCCGAGCCACCTCGAGTACGTCTCGGCGGTCGTCGAGGGTGCCACTCGCGCGGCGCAGACCACCAGGCAGGGACCACACGCCCATCAGGACACGAACGCGGCGGTGCCGATCGCGATCCACGGCGACGCCTCGTTCCCAGGACAGGGCGTGGTCGCGGAGACGCTGAACCTGCAGGCGCTGGACGGGTACAAGGTCGGGGGAACGGTGCACCTGATCATGAACAATCAGGTGGGTTTCACGACCGATGCCGACGACGCGCGCTCGACCCAGTGGGCCTCGGATCTGGCGAAGGGGTTCGACGTGCCGATCATCCACGTCAACGCCGACGACGTGCCGGCGTGCGCCAGCGCGGTCAGGCTCGCGTTCGCGTTCCGCCAAGAGTTCGGGCACGACGTGCTGATCGACCTGATCGGGTACCGGCGGTTCGGGCACAACGAGTCAGACGAGCCCGCGTATACCCAGCCGGAGATGTACGCGAAGATCAAGACCAAGAAGCGCGTGGCCGAGCTGTGGGCCGAACGGCTCGTGGCCGACGGGGTGGTGAGCAAGGAGGAAGTCGACAAGCTCGGTCAGGGCGTGTGGGACAACCTGACGATCTTGCATCAGCGGTTGAAGGCCAAGATCAAAGCGGCCGCGGAGCACGGTGCGGAGCACGGCACGGGCGAGTATCAGCTCGACCGCTCGCCGAGCCCGGATGTCGAGACCGCGGTGCCGGCCGAGCGGCTGCGCAGGCTGGGCGAGGAGATGCTCAAGGTGCCGGACGGGTTTACGGTGCATCCGAAGCTCGTCAAACAGCTCGAGCGCCGGCGCGAAGCGCTGAACGGTGACGGTGCAGCGCCCGCACCCGCACCCGCCGGGACACCCGTAGGCGAGGGTGCCGGAGCAAGCGCGAGCGGGACGCGGCAGTCGCAGACCCAGGCGCAGCATCCCGCGATCGACTGGGCGCACGGCGAGGCTTTGGCGTTCGCGTCACTGCTGACGGAGGGCACTCCGATCAGGCTGACCGGGCAGGACACAGAGCGGGGGACGTTCAGCCAGCGGCATATGGTGTTGCACGACGCAAAGACCGGGCAGACGGTGTGTCCGATCCAGAACCTGCCGGAGGCGCTGGCGCCGCTGGAGCTGCACAACAGCCCGCTGTCAGAGCTGGCGTGCATGGGGTTCGAGTATGGCTACAGCCAGGAGGCGCCCGAGACGCTGGTGCTGTGGGAGGCGCAGTTCGGGGATTTCGTGAACTCGGCGCAGGTGATCGTCGACCAGTTCATCGTCTCGGGACTGGCGAAGTGGGGGCAGACCTCGCGGCTGACGCTGCTGCTGCCGCATGGGTACGAGGGCTCGGGACCGGAGCACTCGAGCGCGCGACTGGAGCGGTTTCTGGCACTGGCCGCCGAGGGGAATATCCGCGTGGCAAGTCCGACGACGCCGGCACAGTACTTCCACCTGCTGCGCCGTCAGGCGCGGATCGCCAAGCAGCGCCCGCTGATCGTGATGACGCCGAAGTCGCTGCTGCGGTTGTCCCAGGCGACCAGCACGGTCGCGGACATGGCGGAGAACACGAGCTTTCAGCCGGTGCTCGCCGAGCCGGGGGTCAAGGACGAGAAGGTCACGCGGCTGGTGTTGTGCACGGGGAAGGTCTACTACGATCTCGTCGGCCACCCCGACCGGCCCAGGCACGATGGGCTGGCGGTCGGGCGCGTGGAGCTGCTGTATCCGTTCCCGGAGGGACAGATACTGGAGCTGATGGGGCGGTATCCGAACCTGAACGAGGTCGTGTGGGCCCAGGAGGAGCCGCGCAATATGGGTCCCCGCGCGCACATGTTCCCGCGGCTGATGCAGATCATGCCCGACCGGATGGGCTTCGGATATATCGGCCGCCCCGAGCGCGCCAGCCCGGGCGAGGGATATCCGGCCGCGCACATCGCCGAACAGAGCAGGATCGTGACGACCGCGATCGACCCGGGCGTACCCATATCTCAGTACCCGCGCAAGACTCCGGGGCAGCGCTGATGGCGGCGCTGTGGCGGAGATTCCGGCAGATCATGGCGCAGCGCAGGCGCAGGAAGCGCGGCGGGTAAGTCATCGAGTGTGTATGGGTGGGTGAGCCGGCAGCCGGCTCTTGCATCTGTATGCAGTCGGCGCCGCTCATCGCACCGGTGGGCATTGCGGAAGCGCTTAAAACTGCCTTGTTAGTGCACCGACCTGCGGGGGCTCAGCGCAAGCGCGATTCAGCGCGAACGCCACACGGGGTCGCGCTTGTCCTTGAACGCCGCGGCTCCCTCTTTCGCATCCTCAGAGGCAAATACAGGCCCAGAGATTGCGCCCTGGCGCTCGAACATCTCCGAAGTTGACCAGTCGAACTGCTCCTGGAGGATTCGCTTGGAAGCGGCGACGGCGAGTGGCCCGTTGCGAGAGATGGCTCCGGCGAGCTCGAGGGCCACATCGACGGCGGAGCCGGGCTCAGCGATGCGATTGACGATGCCGTAGTCGTGAAAGCGCTCGGCGGGCAGATGGTCGCCGGTGAGGGCCAGCTCCATGACTACGTGGTAAGGCATGCGTCGGGGCAAACGTAGGAGGGCGCCGCCGGCGGCGACGAGCGAGCGCTTGGCCTCGGGGATGCCGAGCTTGGCGCCACGTGCGGCGACGATCAGATCGCAGGCGAGCGCGATCTCCATGCCACCGGCGACGGCGAAGCCCTCGATCGCGGCGATCAAGGGCTTGGCGGAGGCACGCTGGGCGATACCCGCGAAGCCGCGATCACCGAACCAGGGGGACTCACCGCGGACGAACGCGCCGAGGTCCATGCCGGCGCAGAAGAAGCCTCCGGCCCCGGTGAGGATCCCGACCGACAGGGAGTCGTCTGAGTCGAGCTTGTCCAAGGCGTGAGCGATGCCGGCGGCGACGGCGGCGTTGACGGCGTTGCGGACCTCGGGACGGTCGATCGTGATCAGCAGCGTCGAATCGCGGCGCTCGGTCAGTACGGCGGAGGACTGGTCGCCGGCCACGGTCTCGGATGCATCGCTCACAGGCGGCAGACTATCTGCTCGGACTCTGCTCGCACGGACCGCGCGACACGTCAGGCCGCGAACAGGGTGAGCTCGGGCTCGCGGTTGCCGCGAAGGACCTCGATGTCGACCTCGACGCAGTCGATGCCGCGCGCGGTCGCCAGGACGCGCGCCTGGGGCTTGATCCACTTGGCGACGAGTACACCGCGACAGGAGGCGAGCGCGGGGTCGAGACGGATGCGCTCCAGGTAGCGGGTGAGCTGCTGGACGGCCTCCATCGTGGCGATGCGCTTGATCTCGACTGCCACCCACTCGTCCTCGGTGTCCCGACACATCAGGTCGACGGGCCCGATGTCGGTCGGCCACTCGCGACGCACCAGCCGGAAGCCCTCCCCACACCAATGGGGAGCGTCGGCGAGCAGTTCCTGCAGTTCCCGCTCGAGGCCCTCCTTCTCCAAAGAGGCGACGGCATCGACTGGGTGGTCGATGTCGGCGAGCACCTCGGATACGGCGATCTCCACGCGCTCGTCGGAGCGGTGCTTGCGCACGACCAGGTGCTCGAGCGGGCCATCGGGGCTATCGCCGACCCGGCGCTCCTCCAGCACGGTCGGCGGGGTCATCCAGTTCAGCGGCCGAACGTTCGGGCTGCCCCCGTCGGCCCAGACCATGAAGGTGCCGTCCGCCTTGAGCATCAGCAGGCGAACGGCCTCCGGCAGGACGGTGGTGGTGCGGCCGATGTAGGAAACCTCACAGCGGGCGACGATCAGGCGCATCGCCCGAACGTACAGGCTGGGCCGGATCGACCTGCGGGGTCGGATCGACCGCGTCGGTTCCGGCGCCATGAGCCGCATCGCCGCCGGCCGTGGCTTGAAGACCCGCGTCCTGAACCGAACCGCCGACCGCCATGCCCTCACCGCCCGCCACACCTTCAGGACCAACATCCTGAACCGAACCGCCGTCGGCAACGACTTCGGCGTCGGGTGGCGCAGGCGCCGGCCCGCTGACAACGCCGTCCTCGTGAGCGTGCATAAAGCCGCCGACGGACCCATCGCTCATCGCGTCGCGGAACTCGCGGATGCCTTTGCCAAGGGAGCGTGCGACTTCGGGCAGGCGTTTGGGGCCGAGCACGAGCAGGGCGACCGCGGCGAGGAAGAGCAGGTGGATTGGGTTCTCTATGCCCATGAGATCTAGTACGCGCCGACAGCCATAACCGATCAGCTCCAGGGTACCGCCGAATCAGGCCGTAGGCTATGAGAGCGTGGCTCAGGAACCTTCCGCCTCAGCCGGCTCGTCCTCCACGCAGCCCGGCCGCCCGTACCCGCCGCCGGGCGTCGGCGAATCGCCGTGGCCGGCACAGCTGACGGTGCTCGTGGCGATCTGTCTGCAGTTGGCGCTGCCCAAGCGGCTGACCGTCGGTCCGACATGGCTCGTGCCCGCGCTGGAGGGAGCGCTGCTGGTGGGGATGTTCGTGGCCACGCCCAGACAGCTCGAACACGAGCACAGGCGCAGACGCAGGGTGGCGCTGGGGCTGACGGCCATCGTGAGCGCCGCGAATGTGTACTCGCTGGCCGCACTGACTCACTACCTGCTGCACCACGAGGTTTCCAGCGGTCGCGCACTGATCGGCTCGGGCGTGCTGATCTGGCTGACTAACTTCCTGATATTCGCCCTGTGGTACTGGGAGCTCGACCGCGGCGGACCGGGTGTCCGCGCAGCCGGCCACGACGGGCCGCCGGACCTGCTGTTCCCGCAGATGAGCGACGACCGCATCGAGCCGAAGGCGTGGCGACCGACATACATCGACTATCTGTACGTGTCGCTGACGAACGCGACGGCGTTTTCACCGACCGACACGATGCCGCTGAGCCCGATGGCCAAGAGCGTGATGGGCATCCAGTCGATCGTGTCGCTGGTGACGATCGGATTGATCGTCTCACGCGCGGTGAACATCCTCTGACGACTCTCAGGCGACTGAAACCGCACGCGGCTCCAGCGCGAGGGCCTGCTCGATCAGCTCCCGGACGACAGTGCCGGCCCCGAGCGCCGTGGCCCGGCGCAGCGCCTCCAGCGCACCCTCGCGATCGAGCAGCTGCAGACGCAGACGGCCGAGGCGCTCCCACGCGCCCGCATCTGACGGACCGCGGTCGACGGCCCGGGTGGCGGCCTCCTCGGCGAGGTCGATCGCGCCCATGTCCTCGTAGATGCGCGCGGCGAAGCGATGAGCGGCGGGACGGGAGCCATCGACGCGTGCCCAGTCGCGCACCGAGCGGGCGGCGGCCTCGAGGTTGCCGGCCTGCCAGAAGGCGAGCGTCATCAAGCGCAGCACGGCGACGTTGCGCGGTTCGGCGTCGCGCGCGTACACCAGACGCTGGGCGGCAAGTGTGTAGTCGCCCTCGGCCATCGCCCGCTGCGCGGCGAGCATGAAGCGCTCGACGCGCTCGGAGGCCGGGTCGGGTGTGGAGAAGTCGACGAAGCGCATGCTCCCGGCGGGGACCGTGCGGACGCCGTGGCTGAAGCGCACGCGTGCCCACTGCTGGACTTCGTCATCGCCGGTCGGATCGCCGGTGAAGTAGATGCCCGCGACCGTGCCGACGCCCCACTCGGGGTAGGACAGGCAGCGAGCGTAGCGGTGCACGACCGAGTGGTCGGGGACGCGGCTGGCAAACGGATCGTGCTTGGCGCGATCGGCCGCGTGGGCACGGGCGCGTTGCTCGGCCTCGTACGCGCGTCTGCCGGCCTCCTCGCGCGCGCGGCGCGCGGCGGCGGCACTGGCCCGCACCGCGTTGCGCGAGACCTGTCCCCCCCGCGAGCCCTCCGCGAGATTCTCCAGCTGGTCGGCGGCCTCGTTGATCGCCTTGAGATGGCGCTCGTGCTCGAACTGGCGTCCGGCGGGCGCGATGTCGGGATGCCAGCGCTTGGCCATCCGCCGCCGCGCGAGCTGAACGTCGCGCTTGTCGAACGGCGGCTCGAGCTCCAGCAGGAGCAGATGCTGCTCTATGTCAAGCACCGTGGTCGGCATGGACCCCCCAACGTTAGCGACCGCCGACGGGTGGGTGGAGCCGGTGAGCGTGGCGGTACACGGCACTGACGGACCTCTGCACCATGCCCCGCCCGAGTCAGGCTCGCAGCCGAGGACCGCCTGTGGGCCTACGCCAGAATATCTGCCGGGATTGAGGCCCCGTCCCGCGGCGTCATACGCCACCCACGATGCTCGACGTGCCACCAGCACGCCTGCGCTCGCGACCGGCGTCTGCCATCCACGGCCCGACCCCCTCAACCCACCACCTCTTCTGGCGTAGGCCCTATCCTGCGACGCGATGTCGGCTCAGCACATCTTCACGATGTATCGCCTGTCCAAGCTGCACCCGCCGGACAAGACGGTGCTCGACAACCTGACGCTCGCGTTCTACCCGGGCGCAAAGATCGGGGTGCTCGGATACAACGGCTCGGGCAAGTCGACGCTGCTGGCGATCATGGCGGGCCTCGACGAGGAGTACCGGGGCGAGGCGGCGCTCGCGCCGGGAGCGAGCGTGGGCATGCTCGCCCAGGAGCCCCAGCTGGACGAGAGCAAGGACGTCAAGGGCAACGTCGAGGAGGGCGTCGCCGAGACGAAGGCGCTGCTGGACCGGTTCAACGAGCTGGCGGCCAACTACTCCGACGAGACGGCCGATGAGTTCGGCGAGATCCAGGCGAAGATCGACGCGGCCGACGCCTGGAACCTGGACACGCGTCTGGAGTACGCGATGGACGCGCTGCGGCTGCCCCCGTCCGACGCGGAGGTGGGCACGCTATCCGGCGGCGAGCGCAGGCGGGTGGCGTTGTGCAGGCTGCTGCTGAAAGCCCCGGACCTGCTGCTGCTGGACGAGCCCACGAACCACCTCGACGCCGAGTCGGTCGCATGGCTGGAGCAGCACCTGGCCGAGTACAAGGGAACGGTCGTGGCAGTGACGCACGATCGCTACTTCCTGGACAACGTCGCGGGCTGGATCCTCGAGCTCGACCGGGGCAAGGGGATACCGTACGAGGGCAACTACTCCAGCTGGCTGGAGCAGAAGCAGACGCGGCTGGCCCAAGAAGAGCGCACGGAGAAGGGCCGGCAGCGCACGATCGCGGCCGAGCTGGAGTGGGTGCGGACCAACCCGAAGGGAAAACGGACCAAGTCCAAGGCGCGGCTGGCGCGTTACGAGCAACTGATCGCGGAGGAGCGCAACGTCAAGCTGGAGGAGGTTCAGATCCATATCCCGCCGGGCCCCAGGCTGGGCGAGAAGGTGCTGAACGTGACCGAGCTGCGCAAGGGATTCGGCGATCGGCTGTTGATCGAGGACCTCACGTTCGAGCTGCCGCGGGCGGGGATCGTCGGCGTGATCGGCGCCAACGGCGCGGGCAAGACGACGTTGTTTCGGATGATCACCGGGGATGAGCAGCCCGACGGCGGAGCGCTGGAGCTGGGCGAGAGCGTGCAGCTGGCATACGTCGACCAATCGCGCGACGCGTTGGACCCGAACAAGAGCGTGTGGGAGGAGATCTCCGAGGGCCTCGACCAGCTGACCGTCGGCGACCGCGTGGTCAACTCGCGTCAGTACACGGCCGGGTTCAACTTCAAGGGAACCGATCAGCAGACCAAGATCGGCAAGCTGTCCGGCGGGGAGCGCAACCGGGTGCACCTGGCAAAGCTGCTGCGTACGGGCGGCAACGTGCTGCTGCTGGACGAGCCCACGAACGACCTGGACGTGGACACGCTGCGCGCGCTGGAGGAGGCGCTGCTGGGGTTCCCGGGCTGCGCGGTGATCATCTCCCACGACCGCTGGTTCCTGGACAGGGTGGCAACGCACGTGCTCGCGTTCGAGGGCGACTCGCAGGTGACATGGTTCGAGGGGAACTTCGACGCCTACGAGGAGTACCGCCACGAGCGACTGGGCGCGGCCGCGGACAGGCCGCATCGGATCACGTACAAGCGCCTCGTGCGCGGATGATGCTCGAGTCGTGCGCGGATGATGCGCCACACCGCCATGCCGGTAAGCTCCGGCGCAAGACTTAACTCGGTGAACCTCGGAGATAGGAAGAGATCAGACATGGCTGACTACACGGCAAAGCAGATCGGCGACATGGAGGCTGCCTTTGGAGGCGGTCTCGTCAAGGCCAGAGCCGAGCTGGGCGTCACCTCGTTCGGCCTCCAGATAGTCCGGCTGCCGGCCGACTACAAGGACTACCCGGAACACGACCATGCCACCGACGGTCAGGAGGAGGTCTACCTGGCACTGTCCGGCTCTGGTCACCTCGACATCGAGGGCGAGCGTGTGGACCTCACCCCTGACACGCTGGTACGGGTCGCGGCGGGCACGAAGCGCAAGATCTACCCGGGCCCGGACGGCCTGCAGATGATCGCGCTCGGCGGAGTTCCCGGCAAGGCTTACGAGGTCGCAGAGTTCACCGAGCTCGACGCGGCGTAGCCGGCAGGCGATTCTCGTAGCCGGCAGGCGATTTCTTGTAGCCGACAGGCGATTCTCGTAGCCGGCAGGCGATTTCTTGTAGCCGACAGGCGATTCTCGTAGCCGGCAGGCGATTCTCGGTCCGTCATGGGTGAGGATTCTCTGTCCGTCCTGAGGTGCTGTATGCTGCGCTGTATATGGCTGCGGCAACTCGTACCCAGGTCTATCTGACCCAGGAGCAGCGTGATCGCATCGAGGAGCTGCGCGCGCAGGACGGGCGCACGCTGGCGGAAGTCATTCGTACGGCGCTCGATGAGTACCTGGCCACCCACGGCCACGCAGCCGCGGAGGCACGGCGCGCGAAGCGACAGCGCGTGCTCGATGAAACGTTCGGCATCGCTCCCGACTTCCCATATCCCAACCGCGACGAGCCAGATCGCTTCGACAGGGACTGGAACCGGATCGAACGGAATTAGACAGGCGCCGCTGGATGGGCAAGATCTTGCTCGATACCGATGTCCTGATCGACCACATCCGCGGTCGTCGTCACCTGGACACGAGCGACATAGCGATCTCGGTCATAACCCGCACCGAGCTGTTTGCCGGCAACGAACGCGAGGAGACCGCGGTAGACACTCTGCTCGAAGACTGCGAGGAGGTGGGAGTCGATCCACGAATCGCGCGGAGGGCCGGCCGCATTAAACGTAACACCGGGTTGCAGATCGCGGATGCCCTGATCGCCGCCACCGCGGTTGAGCACCAACTGCCACTGATGACCCGCAACCGGCGCCACTTCGAGCGAGTTCCGGGCCTAACGCTACGCGCGCCGCGAGATCAGACCAAGCCCGCAACACCCGATACTCCACCGTACGAACCTCCACAGGGAGACATCGAGTCGGCCTGATCCTCAGCGAGTGAACGACGCCTCGCCGTCCAACCGCAGGGCGGTGGCGGCGATCAGGCGCGCGGCGGCATGGACGTCGTCGAGCTGGACCAGCTCGACCGGGGAGTGCATGTAGCGCAGGGGAATCGACACCAGGGCGGTGGGCACCCCCGCGCGCGTGAGGTGGACCGCGTCGGCGTCGGTGCCGGTGGCGCGCGCTGAGGCCTCGACCGTGAAGGGGATCTGCTCGTCGGTGGCGGTGTCGTAGAGCAGCTCGAACAGCCGCGGATGGATGGTCGAGCCGCGGGTGATCACCGGGCCTGAACCGAGCTCGTGCTTGCCGAGCTCCTTGACCTCGACCCCCGGCGCATCGGTGGCATGGGTGACGTCGATCACGATCGCCGCGTCGGGCGCCAGTGAGAACGTGCTGGTGCGCGAGCCGCCGAACGTGATCTCCTCCTGGGCGACCGCGACTGCCGCCAACTCCCACTCGGCGCCGCCCGCCTGCGCCACCAGGCGCGCGGCCTGCAACGCTACGAACGAGCCGATGCGGTTGTCCAGGGCGCGCGAGACCAGCCGGCCGCCGAGCAGCTCGACGGGGTCGGCGTCGATCACGGCGACGTCGCCGATACGCACGCGCTCACGCGCCTGCTTGCCATCGTAGGCACCGATGTCGATGTGCAGTTCGCGGATCTCGGTGACCTTCTTGCGGTCCTCGTCGCGCAGCAGATGGATCGGCTTCTTGCCGACGACGCCCCTGACCACGCCATCGCGCGTGGCCAGCGCCACGCGCTGACCGACGAGGATCTGCGGGTCCCAGCCGCCGACGGGCGCAAACCACAGGTAGCCGTCATCGTCGATGTGGGTGACGATCATGCCGATCTCGTCGATGTGGCCCATCACGAGCAGGCGCTTGGGCGAACTGTCAAAGCCGTGCTTGGGCGATACGAGCGCGAGTGGCGTACCCATCACGTCGGTGCTCACCTGCGCAAACGCACCGGCCGCCTGACGCCATACGGACGCGGGATCGGTCTCATAGCCGGACGGTCCGTGCGCGGTGAGCAGGTCGAGCAGCAGCTCGGGCACGGCGCTCTCGTCGTTCGCACCCGCGCCGGTCACTCCGGCGCCGGCACCCCCCTCATCGGTCAAAGCATCCCCGGTCGCGTCCTTGCCGGTCGCATCGCTCATACGCTCGTCTCCGGAGACGTCGAGCCCGAGAAATCCCGAGCTGACGCCGAGGACGGCGCAAGGAGCGCACGGAGCACGTACCGGAGAATACCTCCGTGCCGGTAGTAGTCGGCCTCGCGGGGGGTGTCGATGCGCACGCGCGCCGCGAACCGGACCGGCTCACCTGATGCGGGCTGGGCCGTGACCTGAACCTCGCGCGGGGGCGCACTGCCGCCGTTCATCGCCTCCGCCAAGCCCTCGATCGCAAAGACCTCCTCGCCGGTGAGCCCCAGCGATTGGGCGCTGTCGCCGTCTGGGAACTGCAGCGGCAGGACGCCCATCCCGACGAGGTTCGAGCGATGGATGCGCTCAAACGACTGGGCGATCACGGCGCGCACGCCGAGCAGCGCGGTGCCCTTGGCGGCCCAGTCACGCGAGGAGCCCGAGCCGTACTCCTTGCCGGCGAGGATCACCAAGGGAACGTTCTCGCTCGCATAGCGCATGGCCGCGTCGTAGATCGACATCTCATCGCCGATCGATGGCCCGCTCTCCGACGCGTCCTGCGCGCCGCCAGTGGGCGGCACGGGTGGGCCCAAATAAAAGGTCACACCCCCCTCGGTTCCCGGAGCCAGCTGGTTGCGCAGGCGGATGTTGGCGAACGTTCCGCGCATCATCACTTCGTGGTTACCTCGCCGCGAGCCGTATGAGTTGAAGTCGCGGGGGGCGACACCCTGCTCCTGGAGGTAGAGGCCGGCGGGCCCGTCACGCTTGATTGCGCCCGCCGGAGAGATGTGGTCGGTCGTGACGCTGTCGCCGAGCAGCGCAAGCACACGCGCGCCGTCTACATCCGAGACCGGCTCCGACTCCGGCGGCATGTCGTGGAAATAAGGGGGCAGACGTACATAGGTCGAGTGCTCATCCCAGGCGAAGCGCTCACCGGAGGGCACCTCCAGGCCGTTCCAGCGATCGTCACCCGAGAACACCTCGGCATAGCTCTTGCGAAACATGTCCGAGTGGACGGCCTCGGCAATCGTCTGCGCGATCTGGAGCTCGGACGGCCAGATGTCGCGCAGATAGACGTCCTCGCCCTGCTCGTCCCGGCCAAGGGGCTCACGCACGATGTCGATGTCCATCGTCCCCGCGAGCGCGTAGGCGACGCACAGCGGTGGGGAGGCGAGGTAGTTCATCTTCACGTCGGGGTTGATGCGTCCCTCGAAGTTGCGGTTGCCCGACAGCACCGAGACGACAGCTAGGTCAGCGTCGCTGACCGCCTGGGATATCTCCGGAGCGAGCGGGCCGGAGTTGCCGATGCAGGTGGTGCAGCCGTAGCCGACGAGGTTGAACCCGAGCTGCTCCAGCGGCTCGGTGAGACCGGCGCGGTCCAGGTACTCGGTGACGACCTTCGACCCGGGTGCAAGCGATGTCTTGACCCAGGGCTTGCTTATCAACCCACGGGCGACGGCGTTGCGCGCGAGGATGCCGGCACCGATCATCACCGACGGGTTGGAGGTGTTGGTGCAACTCGTGATCGCGGCGATCACGACGTGTCCATGATCGAGCTCGAAGCTCTCTCCGTCGTGGGTGACCGTTGTGGCCGAGTCGCCGCGCGGGCTCAGCGTGGCCGCGGCCGCAGACGATGAAGATGAAGATGCCTGGCGCGCATAGCTGGGACCGCCGTCGTCGGCCTTGGGAAGGTCGTTGCCGTTGGCGGGGGGATCGCTGGAGGGAAAGCTCTCGGCCGAGGCCTCGTCGCGCCAGTCGTAGTCCTGGACGTATCCGGAGAGCGCCTCGCGGAAGGACTCTCGTGCGTGCGAGAGCGCGACGCGGTCCTGCGGGCGCTTGGGTCCGGCCAGGCTCGGTTCGACGGCTCTGAGATCGAGCTCGATCTCATCGGAGAACGTGGGCTTCTCGGAGTGCTCGTCGTGCCACAGGCCCTGCTCGCGGGCGTAGACCTCGACGAGCGCGATCTGCTCGGGGGAGCGTCCCGAGAGCCGCAGGTAGGTGAGGGTCTCGGCGTCGATCGGGAAGATCGCACAGGTCGATCCGAACTCGGGGGACATGTTGCCGATCGTCGCCCTGTCGGCGATCGGCAGGCCGGCGAGGCCGGCGCCGTAGAACTCCACGAACATCCCCACCACGCCGCGCTCGCGCAGCATCTCGGTGACGGTCAGCACGAGGTCTGTCGCAGTCGCGCCCTCGGGCAGCTCGCCGTGCAGCCTGAACCCGAGCACCTGCGGGATCAGCATCGACATCGGCTGGCCGAGCATCGCCGCCTCGGCCTCGATCCCCCCCACACCCCAGCCGAGCACGCCCAGCCCGTTGACCATCGTCGTGTGCGAGTCGGTCCCGACCAGCGTGTCGGGATAGAGTTGGCCCGCCCGCCCGCCCGAGCGGGAGCCGGATCTCTCGTTCGGGAAGACCACGCGCGCGAGGTACTCGAGGTTGACCTGGTGGACGATCCCGGTATCGGGGGGCACGACCGCGAAGTCGTCGAACGCTCCCTGGCCCCAGCGCAGGAACGCGTAACGCTCCTGGTTGCGCTCGAACTCGCGCTCGGCGTTCACCCGAAATGCATCACTGGTGCCGAACGCATCGACTTGCACGGAATGGTCGATCACCAGCTCGGCCGGCACGAGCGGGTTGATCTTGGCGGGGTCGCCGCCCATGTCCGCGATCGCGTCGCGCATCGCGGCGAGGTCGACCACGGCGGGTACGCCGGTGAAGTCCTGCATCAGCACCCGCGCGGGCGTGAATGCGATCTCCTTGCTCGGCTGCGCGCCCGCGTCCCAGCTTGCGAGCGCCTCGATGTCGGCCGCGCTGACCGAGCCGTTGCCCTCTGTGCGCAGCAGGTTCTCCAGGAGCACCTTCAGCGAGAACGGCAGCCGCGCCACATCAAAGCGCTGCTGCAGTGCGTCGAGACGGAAGATCTCATACTTGCGCCCCCCGACATCGAGGGTGTCTTCCGCGCCGAAGCTGTTATCCGACATGGGCACCTCCAGGGCCGATCTGCAAAAGGGGTCGACCCTCAGTTTCGCAGAGAGCCGCGCGCAAGCCCCTCAAAGACCGATGGAGCCCCCCAAAGACCGATGGGCCACCGGTTCGCCAGCCTCCGTGGGCACACGATAAACGACGACCCCGGAATCATTCCGGGGCCGTCGCCTCATTCCCCTGGGGAGGGAATCGCGTAGCGGATCCACTACGGGGGTGGGCGTCATCGTCCCTCGGCGATGCCGCCAAGATTGGCTTGCTTCTCGTTCGGCGTCTCACCCGAGACGCGGATGGCGATTGACTGATCCGCCCCGGCTGTATCTCGGGGGCCATACACACAACCCGCGAGTGTTCACTGCTCTCTATTCGCAGCCGACCGCTCGCCGGATCAATACGCGGGTGCGGAGGCCCGCGTAACGCGCCCCTTCCCCTGACGCTTGGAGCGCAGCAGAGCGGCGTCACAGGCCTGCAGCAGCGCGTCGGTTCCCATCGGCGCCTGCCACTGCGCGACACCGATCGAGGCGCCCACGCCGACCACATCGGGGGTGGCGTCGCGCGAGGGCAGAGCCTGCAGCCGTTGCAGTGCGCGTGCGGCAGCAGCCGCGGCGCTCTCGAGATCGGCGTTGGGCAGGATCGCGACGAACTCGTCCCCGCCGTAACGGGCGACACGGTCAAAGGCGCGAAACTCACCGACGAGGGCTTGGCCGACCTCGCGCAGAACCGTGTCGCCGGCCTGGTGGCCCTGGCGGTCGTTGACGAGCTTGAAGTTGTCGAGGTCGATCAGCATGCAAGAGAGCGGGCTGTGAGTGCGCATCGCTCGGCCGATCTCCTCGTGCAGGCGCCGGCGCATCGCGCGGTGGTTCATGCAGCCTGTGACCGGGTCCGTGCCCGCCTCGGCGCGCGCGCGCACGAGCGCGAGCGCGGTGGCGGCCTGGTCGGCGAGCGTCGTGGCAAGCTCGATCGAGTGCTCCGTATAAGCCTCGGAGAGCTTTCTTCGGCGCACGAGCACCACAACCGCCTCGACCTCCCCGCGGACGACCATCGGCAGCAGCAGCGCACAGCTGGCGTTGCCGGTCTCCGCAAGCCGAGGAAGGGACGCGGCCAGCTCGCCGGCGTCGGCGGCGAGGAAACTGCGCGCGGTGTTCGCAACCCAGCTGACGCCGGCCGGGCGCTCGGAGCGGGGCGTCAGATAGCTGAGACGTCCATCGCCCTCGAACAGATATACGACGACTGACTCATCCTCGGCGGGAGGTTTGGAGAGACGATGCACGTGCACCTCCTCCGCCCCGGGCGCGAGCAGCAGCTCGCGGGCGAGCCCTCTGAAGATCTCCTCGCCATCGCCGGCGCCGTCGGCAAGCAGCGTGAGGCGCCGCACGCCGGCCAGCAGTGAATCGGCGCGCGCAGGCTCCTCAAAGGTATCCGTACCCGCACCGCCCATTCCTGGAATGTAGCGCTTCTACCTGAACGTCATGGCAACGGACGCGGCAGAGCTCGGCGCGCCTTGCTGCTTGGGCACGAACCCCACGCGCACACGGACCTTCAGCCGCCCATGCCGACGCAGCGATCGCAGGCCGCCGCGCGAGATCGGGATCTTCAGCGTCGTCGTCGATGCCTTGCCCACGCGTCGAAACCTAGCGCGCAGATTGTTTCCCTTGACGCTGATACGCCCGGCCGCGAACGTCCTGACTTTGAGGATCAGATTGTGGCCGGCGACCCGGTGAGAGACGATCATCACACCGCAGTTGCTCACGGAGATCGTCGTGTTCTGTTTGATCTGTGTCCCGTTCTGAGCGGTGATCGTCGTCGGCATCACGAGCCTGCTCGTGCACAGGTTGCCGTTCGCCGCCAGCGCCGAGTGCGCTCCGACCGGCAGGCTCAGCACGAAGCTCGAGACGGGCACGTCGGGAATCGCCGCAAACGTCGAGGTGGTGATCCCCCGCTTGATGTTCGTATTGCCGGTCAGGATCACCCGCACGCCGTCGCCTTCGAGGACCAAGTCGAGGTCGGGGAACGCGGCGCCTCCGTGCGAGACCAGATAGGCCGACCCGGACAGCTTGCCTGGCAGCACGGGCGTGACCACGGTGGCAGTTCCGACTTCCGCGCCCAACGGGCGGCAGCTGACCGGATTCGCCGCAAACGTCGCTTCCGGGCACGCTTTCTGCAGCGTCGTCAACCGTGCCGGCAGCTGCTTGGGCAGCTGCACGAACACCGACTTGATGTTCGCCTCGTGCGCCGGCTGGGTCAGGCTGACCTGCAGGCTCGCCCCGCTTGGTTTCGAGGTCTTGGCGCCGGTCGCGGCCTTCAGCGACGGTTTGAACGCGAGCGCGCTGCAGTTGCCGACCGCGAACGGGCTTGAGACGCTCTGCGTTGCACCGAATGTGGAGGTCAGCGCGGAGTCGGTCGAGAGCGGCCCACAATTCGTCGGGTTGAACAGGAAGTTGGGGCGGTTGATCGCGACGCTGAGATTTTTCAGCCTCAGCGGTACGCCCTTGACGATCGTCGGCAGCGAGCTGGTGGCGATCACACGGCCGGTGTGCGGGTCGACGTCGATGGCCGCCCGCGTGAGGACGGTGCCGAGGCTGAACGGCCCGGCAGCCGCGTTGATGGGGATCGACAGCCCGTAGGGAGCGCCGTTGTACGGACCGGTCAGGTAGACGGGTCCGGTGAACTTGTACGGGTCGGAGCCGGCCCCTACGCTCGCCGTCGCCGAGCCGATCTTGCTGGCCGCCGGGCAGGCTCCCGACTGTGCCTGCGGTTCTCCGCAGAGCGTGACCGAAGGGATCGCCCCGACCAGCCCGGCGGGCAGGACCGTCGTGAGCTTGGACAGGTACTGCCGGCCATCCGGCCGTGCGAGGTTGAACCTATAGGAGGTATAGGCGCCGGCGTTGGGAGGGCTGTTCTGCGTGCTCTGCCCGAGCGAGAACGGCAAGGGGGACGGGCACCCGCTCGTCACAAACGGCGTCGAGCTGAGGGTCGTGGCGGCGCCCGTGTAGGGCGTGAACATGGATTCCACAGCCCCGCTCCCGCACGTAAGCGGGTTGGCGAGCGGTGCGTGCGAGCCTCCGTCAAGGCTGAGGATCAGTTCGCTGAACGGGAGCTGCGGGTTATTCGCGAACGTCACTTCCAGCCTGCCCGTGCTCGGGTTCGGAGTGACCGAGCCCTGAAGCCTGACCGACACGCCCAAGCTGCTCTCGGCGTCCAGGTAGATCGTGTATGGAGGTGCCGTAATGGCTCCTCCACTTGGACTGCCCAGGTAGACGGGGCCCGAGAGTGAGCCCGGCGGCAGATCCGTTTCGATCGTGACGGTCCCCACCCTGGAGCCCGCCGGACAGCTGACCGAGTTGGTGGTCTCGATCCCGATCTGAGCGGCCGAGCATGCTTGAAGTCCGTGTGCGGCCGCTGGGTTGAGCGTCATGCCTTCGGGCAGCGTGACGTGCGCGTCGCGGATGTCGGACGTGTTGATGTCCATGGCGCTGACGTTCTGCGCAACCTTGACGACCGTCGTGGCGCCGTCCGGCTGATCGGAGGCGGCTGTTTCGGGGCTGACCGTCGCAGTCGGCTTGAACGGCACTTTGTCGCAGCCTTCGACGCCGACCGGCGTGTGGGTTTCCGTTCGTGAGATTTCGCCGGCGTAGGATTCGAGTTCCAGGTGAGAGGTCGTGGTGCTAGAGCAGACGCTCGGGACGGTGAGGAAGTTGCCCTGGCCGGCGCGGCCGTTGAAGTTCAGTTGCGACATGAGCACCGTCAGCGACGCTTTGATGGGAAGGAGTTCACCGAGAACTTTGACTTCGGCTTCGTCGGGGACATTGTTGATTTCGAAGTACTCGTGATAGTCGCCGCTCCAGTCGACGTGTCCTTCGAGAAACAGGTGGACCGGAGCTACGAGCTCTCCCGCCGGTTCGACGTTGATGCCGAAGTCGAGCGGGAGGCCGGGGGACGGTTCGAGGTTGTATACGGTTCCACTGAGCTTCGGGAGAGTGACGGTGATCCCCGACCCCCGCACGGCTTCCACGGCGGCTTCCAGTTCAGTCGTTCCAACCTGGCTGGCAGCCGGGCAACCGCTTGGATCTGCTCCGAACTGGGCACGAGCGCACTTCTGGAGAGCCTCTGGATCGGCCGCGAGGCCGGGTGGGACGTCGACGCGAATCCTCTTGAGGGGCGCGCCTTCCACGTTGCTCCCGTTGTGATTCATTTCGAACTTCGTAATCCCCCAAGGGGGATGGCCCGCTGCCTGGGTGTAGAAGACGTTCGGGTTGCTCGTGTATTTGCAGGATGTTTCCATGCAGGTCCCCGCTTCGAAGCTCGCCGGACCGAATCTCGCCTGTGCGGCGGGCGTCAACGCCCCGACGAACAGAACAGCGCTTGTCAGCGCTACCAGCGATGCCATACGAGCAGCATGCCTCATCCTCCACCTCTCTCTGAACCCGATGAGCGTCAGGGACTTATATACCCACTCATGGCGATTCTAGTCGTCGAATCGCTCAACGCAGGCACACACTCCGGGGGGCCGCGATTGCGGCCCCCGGAGCAGGTACTCAAACTTCGTCTACCCGAAAGTGACGGTCACGAAGGTGGCCGACGTCGGCGCGCCCTTCTTCTTGGGGAAGAACCCGACCCGCACCTTCGCCTTCAGCGGCTTGCCCTTGCGCTGACCCGCCCGCGAGAGCGGCACCTTCAGCGTCGCTGTTTTCTGGGCCTGCTTGAGGTGGCGGTAGGTCGTCGACAGGTTGCCGCCCGAGCCGCTGATCCGTCCGGCTGAGTAAGTCTGCACGGTCAGATAGGCGGTGTTGCCAACGGTCTTCTGCCCGACGATTCGCACCGGGCAGTTGGTGACCTTGATCGTCGTGTTCTGTTTGACCGCGGTCCCGTTCTGCCCGACGATCGTAGTCGGCATCACGAGCTTGTTCGCACACACGTTGCCATTGGCGGTCAGCGCCGAGTGCGCTCCGGTCGGCAGGTTCACCGTGATGCTCGATACCGGCACATCCGGGGTCGTCGCGAAGTTGGTCGTGGTGATCCCGTTTTTGATGTTCGTGTTGCCGGTCAGGATCACGCGAATGCCGTTGGCTTCCATGACGAGGTCGAGATCGGGGAACGCCTGCCCGCCGTGCGAGACCAGGATCGCCGGTCCCTGCAGTTTGCCGGGGAGCGTTGGCGTATTGGCCCTGGCGCCACCGACGAACGAGCCGGAGGGGCAGTTGAACGGGTTCGCGGCAAACGTCGCTTCAGGACACGCTTTCTGGAGCGTTGTCAGCCGCGAGGGCAACTGCTTGGGCAACTGCACGAGCACCGATTTGACGTTCGCGCCACCGGCCGGCATATTGAGCGTCGTTTCGAGGCTCGCCCCATTGGCTTTAGAGGTCTTGGCGGCAGTTGCCGCACCGAACTTCGGCTTGAACGTGAGCGCACTGCAATTGTTGACCTGGAATGGGCTCGACAGGCTCTGCGTCGCGCCAAGCGTCGAAGTCAACGTCGATTCGGTCAGGAACGCGCCGCAGTTGGTCGGGTTGATCAGATAGCCCTGCCGGTTGATGTTGACGTTCACGCTCTTCATCCGCAGCGGCACGCCCTTGACGATCGTCGGCAGTACGCTCGTGACGGTCACGCGCGCGGTGACCGGGTCGACGTTGATGGTCGCACGCGTGACCACCAGGCCGAGGTTGAACGGTCCGGCGATCGCGGGCACCGCGATCGAGAGCCCGTAGGGAGCGCCGTTGTAAGGGCCGGTCAGATAGACGGGACCGGAGAATTCAAACGGCATCGACCCGGCACCGGCCTTCACTTTCGCGACTCCGACCTGGCTGGCAACCGAACAGGTGCCCAGGGCGGCCTGAGGTTCGACGCACAGCGGAACCGCCGGGATCTTAGCGACGAGACCCGGGGGCAGCACGGTCTTGACCTGCGACAGGTACTGCTGACCGTCGCCACGTTCGAGGTTGAAGTCAAACGACGTGTTCGCGCCGGCGTTGCCGGGTGCCAGGTTGTTAGTGCTCTGGGTCAGCGCGAACGGCAGCGGGGCCGGACACGCACCGCCTTTGCCGTTGCCGTCGACGGTGAAGCTGCTCGTCGGCGACTGCGCGGCCGTGCCAGTGAAGGGGCTGAGGCTCGTTTCGGTCGTCGCCGTGCCGCACGTCAGCGGATTAGCCAGTGGCGCCAGCGGACCACCCTTGAAGTGCAGGGTCAGATTGCTGAAGGGCTGCTCCGGGTTTTCTGTGAAGCTCGCGGTCACGCGGCCCGTTGTTTCATTGGGCGTAGCCGAGCCTTTCAGGCGCACCGAGATGCCGTACCGCGCTGACTCGGCGTCGATGTACATCGTGTACGGAGGTCCCGTGATCGGACCCGTTTCCGGTCCACCGAGATACAGATTCCCCTGCAGAGATCCCGCGGGAAGGCCTGGGACGTCCAAGGCCACCGTGCCAATTTTCGAGCTTTCCGGACACGCGACGCCCGCTTCTCGGCTGGTGATCCTGGCCTGGGCAGGCGTACATGCCTGAGTGCCGAGACCGGCTGCGGCCGACGGGTTGAGCGTCAGGCCTTCCGGCAGAGTGACGCTCGCCGTCTTGAGCTGCGAGGTATCGATACCGGTCGGGCTGGGATCATGCGGCAGCGTCAGTTCGGTTGTCACGCCATCGGGCTGATCGTACTGTTTTGTTTCTGGTGTCAGCGCAAAGGCGGGGGCGAAAGGAACTGGCACGAACGGCGACGCACCGTTGCATCCTTCGGGGCCGATCGGTGTGACGTATTGCTTTGCGCCTTTCTTGCCTTCGGTCGATTCGAGCGTCACGGTGTTGGTGGTCGCAGGACCCGGGCCGGCGCAGTTGCTCGGAACCGTAATGAACCCACCGTTTCCAGTGCTGCCAATGTTGCCTTTCAAGACCAACCGCGAGGAGATCAGCGGAAGCGCCGGCGAGACGTCGATTTCGTAGTAGTCGTGATAGTCGCCCGCCCATTCGACGTTGCCCAGAATCTGAGTATGCGAGTAGTACTGCTGTTCCTCGAGGAATTTCTGTACCGGTATCGAGGGAAAACCTCCGACTCCGGGTACTGCCCCCGCTTTTTCCGCTTCTTTGAAGCCTTTTTCAAGCGCGCCTTTGGTGAGCGCCGTCGGCAGTTTGAGCGCAACGCCGAAGTCTGAGGCGACACCTTGAGGCTGCACGAGGTTGTAGACGGTCCCTTCCAGCGGGAGGTCAGACACTCCCGGGGCAACGCCTTCCGGGCCGGCGTAGACGACCACCTTGTTGACGCCGATGACGGTGCTTTCCGAGCCGCTTTCTGCGCATTTGGGTGCCGGATAAAAGCCAGTGCCCGGAACGGCTTCTTCTTCTTTTTCGCTCGCGTCGAATTCTTTCATCGTGCACTTCGGCACGGCCTCGGGGTTGGTGCTGACGCCGATACCAACATCGGTGCGAACGTGCTTCACAATCTTGCCTTCCGCCGGCACCTCGTTGGGGAAAGCTCCTTCCGTGTTGACCTTGAAGTCCGTAATCCCGAATGGGGGGTGTCCGGCAGCCTGGGTGTAAGCCTGTTCCTTAGCTTCAGCCAGGCTGGGTTCCTTGGGAAACGAGTATTCGAGCCCGGGCGCCAGTTTGATTTCTTCCGAGCCGCACGCTTCAAAGCTTGCAGTGCAGTTGGCCCCAATCAACTTTTCCACGCCGAATTCAGGCGCCGCCTGAGCCGCGGACGCCGAGACGGCGAAGATCGCGCCGATCAAAGGCGCAAGAAGAGCAAAGCGTGCGTGGGACCTCATGTAGCTACCTCCCGTAGTGGCCAGGGCTTCTATACCCGGCCTAGACCCTTCGTACTCCCGAAAGTTGCGATCACCCGAGAATTTCCATTGGACGAATTCATCCGACCCACATCAAAGTAGAGGAAGCTCCCGATGATCCATGCACTTTCCATTGCAAACCCCATCTTACACCGCCGTCAAGCAGCCATGCGTCAGTACCCGCCCGCGTGTCACTGCGGAAGACTACGTAGCGTCCAAACACCCACTCCAGCGCTCCCTCACGCCACAGTGCTCACGACCGCTGCCGCGGCACATCGTCCCCGGGCGCCGAGTCCGTCCGCGGACCGAAGCCGACCTTCAGCAGCGCCCCTCCCCCCGGCGCGTTGGCCGCCTCGACGCCGCCCCCGCACGCTTCGGCGGCCTGGCGCACGATCGCCAGGCCCAGGCCCGATCCCGGCAGCTTGCGCGCCTCCTCGGCCCGGTAGAAGCGGTCGAACACGTGCGGCAGATCCTGTTCGTCGAACCCCGGGCCGTGATCACGGACGCTCAGTACGCCATCGCACAGCTCCACCTCCACGACGCCCTCCGGCGGACTCCACTTGCGGGCGTTCTCCAGCAGGTTTCCCGCGGCCCGGTCGATCCTGTCCGCCTGGCCGGTCACGACCGTCGGCTCCAGCCTCACCTCAAACCGCACCCCGCCGCGTCGCCGCGCCTTCTCGATCGCCGCTCGCACGATCTCGTCGAGACGCACTTCGTCCGACGACGATGATGCCTCACTCCCTTCGGGGGCCGTTCCCCGCGCGAGCTCGACCACGTCGGCCACCAGCGCGGTCAGCTCGTCCAGCTCCGCCACGATGTCCGCGCGCAGGCTCTCCTGCTCGTGCTCTGGCAACCGCTCCGCTTCGCCCAGCACCTGAATGTTGGCGCGCAGGCTGGCAATCGGCGTGCGCAGCTCGTGCCCAGCGTCGGCCACCAACCGGCGCTGGGCCCCGACCGAGAGCTCCAGCGCATCCAGCGTCCGGTTGAAGCTGTCCGCCAGCCTGCCCAGCTCGTCGGAGCCCTCCACCTCCAACCGCTTGGACAGATCCAGGCTCCCCCCTCCCAGCGCGTCCGCCTCCGTGAGCGTCTCCGTGCGCGCCGTAAACCGCCTCACCGGCGCCAGCGCCACACGCGCGACGAGCGCGCCCAGCGCCACCGCCAACGCGATCCCCGCCACGCCAACGATCGCGAGGATCACCAGCAGCCTGTTCAGCTCGCTGTCCACCTCGCCCAGCGGTCGCACCACCATCACGGCGCC